>JAMYWG010000001.1:4800000-6442500 GCA_038070435.1 Micromonospora sp. M12
AGCGTCCGACTGAAAATCGGAAGGTCGGCGGTTCGACCCCGCCCCTGGCCACATAGCCTTCGCCGGGCTATCCGGAAACGCCCCACCGAGGTTAACTCCGGTGGGGCGTTTCTCACGTGTGGGGACACCTTGGGGACACCAGCGGCTACCGGCCATCCTTCGGAAGGGCCGCAGCGAGCCGGTCCACCGTCTCCCGGACACCCTCGACGTGGCCTCTCGCACGCGCGCTGGCGTTCTCGATCAACCGCAGCGAGATTGCGCCGAGCAGTAGGACCACCACCGCGAGGACCACGAAGCGTGCCGTGATCGGCGGGTGCGGTGCGGTCCAGGCGATGACGGCCAGGAAGGTGAGCAGAGATGCGGAGGCCGCCGCGGTGACGTAGCCGGCGATCAGCATCTTGCGGTGGTGGTGCATGGTCAGCTCCTCGTTGCCGATGTGCTGTGGGGAGGGAGGAGGTCGGGGACGCCTCCAGCTGGCCGCTGAGGGGCCAGCAACCGGCACCCGCCGTGGTACTGGCGGGTGGGCATGATCACGCGGGTCGCGGATCCAGGTGGGTCGACCAGCCTGCCGGGATGGCCGACCGGGCGAGCAGCGCGGCCAGCCGGTCCAGGACAGGCCAGATCAGTGAACCAGGGGTGTCACCGTGCAGCTGCTCGGTGCTGGACGCCCCGGGCTCTGTACGGCGGCCAAGGTCGCGGCGTCCGTGTCGGGTCCGAGGGGCGCACCGGGGCAGGGCCGTGTCGTCCGGTCCACTGCCTTGGCCTTGCCGCGATCGGGCTTGGCGATCATGTCGCGCAGCGCCTGGCGAACCTCTTCGAGAGTCCGTTCATGCCGGCTGCACTCGCCCACCCTTACCGGCTGGACCGGCTCGCTGGGGCGGATCCCGTCATCGAGGGTGCGGCCGAGGACCGGCCCGATGGGGACCGGCAGACCGTCCGGTGCCAGCTCTGTTACTTCGTCCGACGCATCCGTCCCGGTGGCCACTGCCGGTGAGGTGTCACCATCGGCGGCCTCGTCTGTCGTCGACGTGTCCGTGTCGACCTGCGCGGCTGGTGTCTGGGTGGCTGCTGGCTGCGCGGTCGGGCCGATGATCGGCAGGGTGACGACGATGGGTGCGGGCAGCTGGCTGGGCGCGGGGTCCGTGGTCGGCGCTGCAGGGCGCGGGTCGGGCACCTCAATGACGATCGGCGGGGTGACCACGGTGATCGGTGGGACCACGGGCAGGTCGACGGGCAGCTCGATCGACGGCAGCTGAACCACTGGCCGGCTGGGCGGCGGGTTATCACGCGGCTCGCTGGCCGGCGGGGTCCTGCGGTTGCGGATTGGCCTCTTCGGCCGGGGACGAGGCGTCGGCCGCCTCGTCCTGCTCGTCGGCTTGCCCGCCGGTGTCGTCGGTGGCGGGTGTCTCGTCCGAAGGCTCGGGCTCGTCGCGGTCCGGCTCGGGGCGGTGCGCGGCGTGGGCAGGACCTGGTCGACGACGTCGCGGACGGTGCCGAGCAAACCCTGCGGCTGCTCGGTGGTTGTCGCGGGCCGGTCGTCGGCGCGGGCGGTGTCGGGGTTGAGGGTGGCGAGCGCGCACCAGGCAGCTCCGGCGAGGCCGCAAAGGAGGGCGGCGCGGGCGATGACTGGCGGTGTGCGCAAGCTGCCTCCCCGGTGGCGGGTTGCCTGATCCCGTGACCGGGACTAGCAAGAGCAGCCATCGTGACGTAAATGGCCAGTTAGCGCACTACCAGTGAGATCGATTCACGTCAGTGATGCGACAGTGGAGACACCCAAATACGCACGTAACGGACGGTGAATTGCGTCATCTGCAAATTGCACCCTGTCACGCGTGCTGGACAGATCAGTCATCCGGGCATGATTCGTTGCGGACCGATTCGCAAGATCGACGATCAACTCACCGGATCGTCAGCTCCACGCCGCTCGCCGGGTGCACACCCACTACCCGGCCACCGAGCGAGATCACCTGGACGTAGTCACCGACCGTCAGCCCGAGCTCCGCGCGCTCCTCAGCCGTTGCCGGGCGGCTGATGACCTTCGACCCCGGGCCACGGCAACCTGCCTGCGCTGCTCCGGTACCCGCACCCGCGTACCGTAGCTCGGCTCGGTGACCACCAGGCCCTCCGCGCGCAGCACTGCCAGGGACCGGCGGACCGTCTCCCGACTCACCCCGTGGGTCTGCTCCAGCACCTTGCTCGACGGCAGTAGTTGGCCCGGGCGGATCGCGCCGGACGTGATCAACGCGCGCAGCACGTCGGCAAGCTGCTGGTAGACAGCCCGCTCCGACCCAAAGTCGACCACAACGCGCACGGTACGGAGTGGCTATCCACAAGGGACCCGGGGATCCGGGGACCGGGGATCCCCGGCACGTGACGGAGGGCCCGGTGACGCGTACCGGACCCCGCCGCGCCCGACCCGCGTCGAGGGCAGCCCCAGGGTATCGGGACGCACCGACGACGGTCACTGCCCCAGGACGCCAGGGTTGAGTACCCTCGATGCCGACCGGCATGATTCGACCCGGCAAGGAGGGCACCAGGTTGACCCCAACCCGTTGGCCAAGATGAGACGACTCGCCGCAGCCCTGTACGACCTACGCACCAGCCAGGGCTACAACCACGCCGAACTCGGCCGCAAGTCCGGTGTGAGCGCGTCAGTGATCAGCCGCATCGAGAACCCGGTCAACGACCTGCGCCGCGCCAACTTGCTGACCGTCCGCCGGCTCCTCGACGCACTCGACGTGCCGCGCGGTAGCCAGGAGTGGGCCGCGATCGAGAGCTACACCGAGGACGCCTCAGCCGCCCGCTGGTGGGACGCGTCCCCGTACTCGCGAATGGGCGACGGACAGCGCATCTCGGCGCTGATCGAGGCAGGCGCAGCCACGGTCCGGGACTACGCGGGCCTGCTTCTGCCCGGCGTCGTGCAGACAGCGGCGTACGCCCGCCACCGGATCCTCGCCGTGGCGGGCGATGGTATGGCCGGACACCCAGAGCGAATCGTCGCCGGCCGCCTGGAGCGGCAACGGAGGGTCGTTGCCGCTGGGTCGACGGAGTACAGCCTGGTCCTGGAGGAGCAGGCGATCCGCCGCCATCCGGTCCCGCCGCCCGTGATGCGGGAGCAGCTCGATCACCTGCTCTCGCTGATCGGCGCCGGCGTCAGCATTCGCGTTGTGCCGGTCGACGCCTGTCTCGATGATGGCTACGCGCCCGGGCGCCGTTCACCCATGTGACCTACCCCGACCCGTTGGATCCGCCGATCGTGGGAGTGGACAACGCGGCAGTCCGCGTTGCCCTCGTCACCGACGAGGCCGAGGTGACGGGTATGCGCAGCTGCACCTGCGGTTGCGTCGTGCCGCACTGTCTGACGCGGACAGTGCGGCGCTTATCCGCGAGGTGGCCGACACGCTGGCCATCACGATCTGAGGAGACCCCATGTCCGACCCGCAATTCACGAACACCTCTGACCCTCGGTTCACACAGTGGATGAAGAGCCCAGACTCGGGGCCGAACGAGGGCTGCCTGTACGTCTCGACCGCGACGGACGGCTCCGGTGACGTGGCCCTGGTCGAGAGCGCCGCCGGCCCGGATGCGCCAATCCAGGTGGTTCCGCGGCAGTCGTGGACCGCCTTCCTGTCCGGCGCACGTTCGGGGCGTTCGACCACATCTGACACTGATCGACGAGAGGGCCGGCACCGTTTGGTGCCGGCCCTCATCTATCGCTGGCCGTGTTGCCCTTGTGACCTTGAGCGCATGCTGTCAGTGTGATGAATGCCGGAGCGAATTATGCCGGCACAGAGGATGCGGCAGCACGAACCCTCATCAGCACCCAGCTCGGCCGCGGTCGCATCCACCAGCCGGGCACGGCGTGAGCGACGGTCCCCGTCCGCGAGCACCGCGCCCGGGGTAGCGGCGGCGGTGAACATCCGAACCCGACGCGATGTGTGCGACCACCGCCGCCGCGCCCCACCCAGGAAGGGCAGGGGCGGCCGTGCCGAGCGAGCCGGCCGCCTCGGTCCCTGAGGCGAGAGGGCACCGCGATGTGGAGACTCCCGTTCCGCCGGCGCCGCCGGCCCGCGCCACCCGACGACCAGACCCCGTGTAGCCCGCAGCGTCCGCGCGTGCGCCCCACCCAGCATGCCTGGGATGGGCCGACGCTCATCACCACCTCCGTCGCCCCGCTCCTCACCGAGGGCCAGAAGACTCGCACCTGCGGGGACATGCGGTGACCGCCCGGACGATGCCCGGCCCCGGCACCCGACTGTCGGTGCGGGCTGGCGACTGGCAGACCGCGCCCGGGTTCAACGCCCACACGTCCCACGACATCGTGATCGTCAGCGTCCACGACTCCCACGACCCCGCGTATGCCTGGGTGTACGGCCACGGCCCGGAGTGCTCGTGGGAGACCGCCGACTGCACCGCCCCGTTCTGCTGGGAGATGCTCGTCAAGGTCGACGTGTTGACCGCGGCGGCTGCGGGTGAGCGTCGGTGAAGGCCGGGGCGCTGGCCAGGCTGGTGGATCGCTGGAACCGCACCCTCGCGGAGCACCAGGGCGTGAACGGCCGTTGTCCGCGCTGCCACACCGCTGCCCGGTGCTGGGAGTGGGCGGAGGCCTTCGGGCAACTCGTGGCCCACGACTCCATGGTCCTGCGGCCGGTGCGTGAGGGGTCGCCATGACGAACCGCCCGAGTCCAGAAGTCCGGGAAGCTCACGGCGCGGAGCGCCTGGAGGTGACGATCGTCGTTGGCAGGCTCGCGTGGGCGACGTTCGTCGACAGCATCCGCACCGGGCAGGACTTCTGATCCGATGATGGATGGGCCGATCGACACCTCAGCCGGTCGGCCCATCCAGACCGGCCCGTCCCGCTGCATGGGCTGCATGACCCGGGCCTTTCCGGGGTCGAAGCACGAATGCGGCGGCGACAAGATTTACCTCGAGGGCCTGGACTGGTGGTGCGTCTGCCCCGAGCCGGAGTGTCGCCAACGGCAACAGGGCGTCTGGCCTTCCACGCCGTCTCTCACCGAGCGTTTCCATCGCGGCAAGGGCCGCCCTAAGTAGCCCTGAACAGCACACGCCCCGCTCACCGGATAGGTGGCGGGTGCTGTGTGTCTGAGCTACTGCCCGCCGTGGACCCGGCGCCGGTCGGCCAGCTTGTTCAGCACGTCCTCGGGGTGGCATTCGCGGTGGCGGCCTGTGCCGGAGATGCGCCGGTAGCGGATCTCCGGCGGGTCCGCGTTGAGCATCCGAACCACGGTGCTCTTCGAGACGACCAGGAGCAGTGCGACGTCGCCAGGGCGCAGCCACTCGCCGGCACGCACCGCGCGCTCAAGCTCTTCCACCGTCCTGGCCATCGTGCCGATCGTAGCGGGCGTGTCGCGCTCGGCGGTGATCGACACCTACCCTCCCTCCCCAGACCTAATGTGTCTACCGTGCCTAGTGTGTCATACTGGCCGGCATGAAGCTGATCAGTCGGACGCCGCGGCTCACCCCGGCCGAGCTCGCCGAGCTGGAGCGCGAACGCCTCCGCCTCGATGACGAGCGTCGCCGCCTGGCCGCCAAGTTCCAACACGACCAAGACGTTGCCGACCGGGCCACCCGCCGGCAGGTCGAGCGTGACCGCGAGCGCGAAGAGAAGAAGCGCCGCAAGGAACGCGCCAAGGCCAAGGCGCGGCGCCGCGCAAACCTCTCGCGCTTCGCGGTCACGGCACGCACCGTCGGGCCGCTGCTCATCGTCAACACCGCCACGGTCGGCGGTCAGGTCGTCTACGGCTACAGCCAGTCCCCTGCCGAGTGGCCAACCCCAGTCCGTGCTGCCACCGCCGTTGTCTACGCGGTAAGCGTGGAGAGCATCGCGCTCTATGTCGGCTGGCACGCCCACGACGCCCTGTTGGCCAGGCCTACGCCACCGCCGCTCGACTCCGGCGCGCGTCTTACTCCATCGCTGGGTCGTGGCAGCGCTGATGTACTCCCACTTCTCCGAGGGCTGGATGCCCACCGCGCTGGCCGTGGGCCTCGGCATGTTGTCGCTGCTTCACCCTGGCTGTGGGTCTGCACACCCGCCGCGCCCAGCACGTTCAGCTGATCCGCGAGGACCTGGTCGACGAGACCGGCGCCGTCTTCGACCCGGCACGACGCCGGGCCTTCCTGCTCCGGACGTGGCACGCGCGCCGCTGGTCGATCGACCACAACGAGCGCGACCCCCGTCGCGCGTGGAGGGCTACAACGCTGAGCGTGCCGCGCAGCGTGCGGCGAAGGGAAGCCCATCCGCGTCGCGCTGGTCGACGAGAGCGACCCGGGCGTCCAGGAGTGCCGCCGGCTCAAGCTCCTGCTGGCCGGTGCGCGGGATCGCCTGGCTGTAGGAGCGAAGCGGTGGGCGCTGGCCGACCAGCCTGCGCTGTCAGCTGAGCCGATGGTTGAGCTAGGCGCGATCCGGGTGCCGGCTCACCTCGCGGCGCAGATCGCCTCGTCTCCGCCGCCAGCCTTGACGCGCCACCGGTGGCCACCGAACTGCCCGCGAGCCCGGCCACGACGTTGCCCGCGACGGCCACGAAGCAGTCGTCCGTGGTCACTACCAAGACGGCCACGAAGCCGGCCACCAGCGGGGCCGGAAGCCGGCCACCAAGGGCACCGAAGCCCAACGCACGGCCACCGCGTACGCCGACCTTGTGGCCACCCTCCACCGGCTACCGACTGGCAGCGAACTGGCCACGGCAGCCGGCGTCAGCCGGTCCTACGCCAACGGCTGGAAGCGCGACAACGCCCCGACCACGAAGGAGAACTGACATGGCCCACCGTTTCGCCCTGATCGGCATCGGGTGGTGCGGGCGCTTCTCCTGCTCGGCCACGGCCCACGCGCACAGGCCGTCGGCGTGCTCGGTCTGGGGATCTGCCTGATCACCCTCGCGATCGCCGAGAACGGCGGTCTCAGGAAGTAGCACCCCGGGCGCGGCTCAACCCGACCAAGAGAGCGCCGCGCCCCGGCCCTCCCCACGAAAGGAAGGACCACCATCATGACGACCACTCACCTGATCCGCGGGTACGTCCCCCGGACTCGCCGTTGCGCCACCTCGCCGGTCGCACCGTCACGTACCCGGCGGGCAGCCTGCCCGAGCTGGCTGACCGAGTCCGCGAGCTACGCGCCGCCGGCGCCAACCCGATCGTCCTCCCGTGCCCCGGCCCATGCCCTGACGGGCATCGCGCTGGCCCTCACCGGTGCCGTGCTCGCCGAGCTGGTCGCCGCTCTGCACGCGATCCTCAGCGACAACCCCACCGTCGCCTGGACCGCAGCGGGCGCCATGGTGCTGCTCGGCATCGCGATCTTCCCGGTCCTGACCCACGCCGAGATGGAGATGGGCACGTGACGATCTACCGCCTGCACATCTACGACGGCGACTACGAGGTGCTGCACAAGCGCACGTACACCCTCAACGTCGACCTGGACGGGCCGGGCGTCGACGGGCTGCTCGACCGGCAGCTCCAGGCGCTCACCCGGGAGGCCCGCGCGGCGAACGAGCCGATGGACTCCCCGCGGCTGGAAGTCCGCGACGCCCGCACCGGCGCCAAAATGCTCGACTGGACGGGGCCTGATGCTGACCCTGATCCTGGCGGCGGCCCCGTCGCCGAGCCCAAGCGGACCTCTGCCTCCGAGCCCCAGCGGAACCCCGGCTCGGGCAACGGGGCCGATCTGATCTTGCACACCATGTCGCCCACGGCGGTGGCGGTCCTGCTGCTGCTCGCGCTGGTCGTCGACTACATGTCGGTCGGTCCGAACAGCCTGCGTGATCGGTTAGCGTTCTTGTTGGCCGTGCCAGCCGTCCGCGAGGGCTTCAACGACAGCCCGCTGGACAAATGGACGGTCGGCGCAGCGACCGGTGCCATCGAGAAGCTACTTGACACGACCGGTGGCGCGTACATCGCGGGCGCCAGCGTCAACGCCGTACTGGGGCCGCTGTCGGGCTGCTGGTCATTTACACAGTCGGGTGCCTATTGCCGGTCAAGGCCAGCAAGAAATTGGGCAGATTCGCGACGTTGACGTTTCCGCAGTCCCCGCTCTACCGGCTTAATACCCGCCTGTGGATCTGCGCCATCCTCCTGGGCCTTCTGTCGGACCTTCCAGGCGGTGCCGTTGGCGGTATCACCGATTGGTCCGTCGAGCTGCTCACCGACGTGGTCTCTCCGTTGCCCGCCTGGCTGTTTGAGCTGCCTGATGTTGATGCTCGCCGCTGCTCAAGAGGCGTCTCGTGGCTGGGGCGGGCCCATCGCCCTGGCCCTCGTCGCTGCCGTCTACATCGCCGGGGTGACTCTCCACGACCGCTTCCTGGGCCCCCACTCCCCACCGACGAGGACGGCCCTGGTGTCGGGGTCAGCCGCAGGTCAACTCGGTGTCTCGACACCGATGACACCAAGCCTGACACCGGTTGGTGGGGCGCCTCATCACCCTGCCGGACGGCCGCCGGGCGAGGACCCACGCGGCGGCCGAGAACGTCGACGAGGCGGAGGAGGAGCTCGACGTGATCGAGCCGGAGACGGAGGAGGACGCCGTCACCCGGATGCTCGACGGCGACGTCCAGTACGCCGAAATCGTGCGTCGGCTGATGGCGGATTTTCGGATATCGGAGGCGACCGCCAAGCGGCGGATCCGGGACGTGCGGGCGGAACGAATCGCGGCAGCATCTGGGTGACCGGGACGACGAAGCGGCCCCGCCTCCGGATGGAGTGCGGGGCCGCAGTGCGTCCGGGGTCAGCCGGCAGGCTGCTCGGCTGTCGCGAGTTCGTCGATGAGGGCGGCCCGGAAGGCGTACCCGGTGCCGACCCTCGCGCAGGCCACCTCGCCCCGCGCGACGCGGTTGAGCAGGGACTGCTTGCTGGCGTAGCCGAGCCGGGTGGCGGCCTCTTGCAGGGAGTACAGGTCGGGGATCTCGGGGTCACGTACGGGGTCGGCCATGCGGACCACAGTACACACGGACTGGACAAACGTCCATAGGAAAGCGCTTACCTGAGATAGCCTGAAGAAATAGTCAAGAATTCCATTCCGGCACTGGACGATCGTCCACTCTATGGGTTAGACTATTGGTACAGGGAAACGAGATAGGGAGACAGAAAATGATCCGCACCAAGGCCCAGCACGAAGAGCTTCAGATCAAGATCGCCCGCCTGACCTATGGATTCGAGCGGATGCTCTCCTACTCGCCCCGCCAGATCGACCGCTACGGCCGGTACCTCCCGGCGCCGGTGGCCATCCGCGCCGAGGTGGCCGACGCCCGAGGGCTCCGCCTCCCCGGCGGGTGGTCGCCAACCGGTTCGGCCGCCGAGTGGTGGTGCGGGCTGACCCGCCGGCGGGCCGGGCAACCGGCTCCCCGCTGACGCAGGAAAGCGCTTTCCTCTCCTGCCCTGGACGCACAGAAGCGCCCCACCCGGCCTCAGCCGAGTAGGGCGCTTCGTCGTGCGGGAGGCCTCAGCCGGTGACGGCCGGCGTCTTGCTCCGGATGCCGTTGTCGGACGCAGCCGGCGCCGCCGCCACACCCAGCACCTGCCCGGCCGTCAGCACCAGCAGGATCCACTCGTTGCCGTCGAGGCCACCGAGGATCAGCGTCGCGGCGACCTGGAGCACGGCGAGCAGCGTGTTCACGGCCGTCTTGCTCCACCGGTACTGCGGGCGAGCGGCACCAGGTAGGTGCCAGCGGCGCCGGTGCCGGCGATGGCGACGGCCACCCACTCGGTGGAGTCGATCGAGTTGTCACCGGACACCGACACGTAGACGACGATCAGGCCAGCGAAGAACGTCGAGGCCAGTGCCTTGCCGTAGGTCTGAAGCATCAGGGCTCCTAGGGTTGAGGTGTGCAGCTGTACGAGCGGACGCCCGAGGGCATCGCCGAGGTCCGAGGCCGTGCCCCGCTGGCACGCTGAGACGAACCCGGGATGGGGTTCGTGCACGGTTGAGGGTGCTGGGAGATGGGCCGTCAGTGGCGGTGCACCCGCTGTCCGGGTGTCACCCAGCACGACCACGAGCATCGGACTACGAGGTGACCGGCCGCTCAGACGGCGGTACCGGATCCGCCGGGATCGGCTCAAGGCCACCGCGGGTCAGCTGGTAGGCGTAGCCGCCGGCGGTCCGCCGCCAGTAGTCCTGGTCGCGCTCCGCGCTGGCGGCCCGCTCGTCGGCCTTGTCGCGGGCCCGCGCCAGGTCCTGTACCGATTCCCGCTCGTGCGCCCGAGCGCCTCGCCGGAGACTGCCAACGCCGGAGAACAGAGCCTGGATGAACGCGAGGCCACCGCCACCCAGCAGCGCGGCGATCACGGTGGTGATCACCTCGGAAGTCTTCACAGGCGGCTCCCTACTGCTGTCCGGCCTGGCGCGTCGCTGCCTGCCGAACCGCCGCGATGTCCCGCCAGCGGCCGAACAGCAGCAGCCCGAACGCGCCGATGGCCAGGCTGGCCACCACGGACGCGGGCGCGAGCACCGAGGCGAGGATGATGGAGTACACGCCGAACGCGGCCCACAGCAACGGCAATCCGGTGTGCTCCCCGATCCACCTGTCGGTTGCCGCCCCGTACGCGGACAGCAGGCCGCCGACGACGAGGAATCCGGCCCACAGGTAGACCAGCGGCCCGGTGGCCTTCTCAACGCTGGGTGTCGGCACGACTGCCGCGCCAACGCCGGCGGCGGCCATCATGGCGTACCCGGCCACCCGGGACCACCGTCTGGGCCGAGCAGGCACGTCAGGTCGCCGGCTCGTCGACGACCAGGCGGCGGGCCAGCTCGTCGGCGACCTGACGCGCCATGGTGGTCGGGATCGCGGCGGCGATCTTCTCCGGCGTCAGAACGGCGAGCAGATCACGAGCGATCGCCGGCTCGTCGACGAAGTCGCGCCCCGACAACAGGGTCAGCTGCGTCTTCAGCGCGGTCAACGTCTCGGCGATCTTGTTCGGCTCGTTCCGCTGCTGCTTGTCGCCCGGCAGCGTGTACCGCGCCGGTTCAAGGTTGAGCATGGCCAGCGCGCGACGGAGTCCGCCCACCCAGTGGTCTGGGTGAACTGGTGCACGGTCTTGAGCCACTGGTGCTCTTCGGGGTCATGTCGTCGTCCTCCAGGAGTCCGATGGAGCTGAGGTAGCGGCGGAACAACGGCCGCTGATCACGGCCCGCCCTGATCGCGTCGCGAAAGAAGCTGAAGTGGGTGTGCCAGCGGTGCGACGAGTCACCGGTCGAGCGGCGCCCGAGGCGATCCCACCGCTTCACGGTCCGCCCGTCGGGGCTGTAGATGATCTCGCGGATGTCGCGGGTGTCGGCCGCGTTCGCAGCGCACTGGGCGACGCACCAGACGCTGAAGCTGGGCAGGTTGTGAGTCCGGCCACCGGATCGCACCTCGAACTGGCCGGCGTCCAGCGCCGCGGCGTCGAGGGTCAGCCCGGCCCGATCCCGGGGCGACTCGACCACCGAGTAGTCACCGTTGACCACCCGGTCCGACCCGCAGTGGTAGCCGCCCCGGTGGGCCGGGTCACCGACGATGCCGACCTCGTCCGGGTCCAGGTCGTCCGGGCCGGGCGCGTTGTCGAGGTGCGTGATGAGCAGGCTTCGGACGGCCAGGAGATTGGCTGGGGCGCGGGTCATGGAAGCCCCTTCCAGATCACGTTCATGGTTGATTGCTCTTCGGTGGAGACCGCGGTGTTGAGGTTGCCTCCGGACGTTTGCTGGGCCAGCAGCTCGACGTAGTCGCCGATGTCGAGCAGCACCAGCTCGGTGCGGGCCGGCATCCGGGTGGAGCTGCCGGTGACAGGGACGAGGGAGACGTCATTGCCGGTTATCGTGGCGCCGTTGACAGCCCACCGGAGCAGCCGGAGACCGGTCACGTTGGTGGCGAACGAGCAGCCTCCGCTGACCTGGTACCAGCCCGGGTAACGGGCGGTGTAGCGGCTCGTGTTGCTGCTGGTCGAGTGCCCGCCGATCCCATCAACGTCGGTGTCAACCGTCTCCGCCTGGAAGAGCAACGCGGCGGCCACACCCGTCGTGAGGGTCTGCACGGAGGTCTGCCGCAGCTTCGCCCGCGGCGGGGACATCAGAAACTTGAGCGGGTCGCGGATGTAGGCGTTGAGATTCGTGCTGTTCAGCGCGTCAACGCCGTTGGTCCACGCGGTCTTGGTCTCGGGTACGACAGGCACAGACCCTCCTCCCTCAGTAGGCGATGATCGCGGTGTTGGAGACCAGGTCCCCGACGACCGGGCAGGCCGGCGGAACACCCGGGGTGAGGCCGAGCAGCGGCGAGGTGTCGAACTCGATCAGCCGGCGTCGGTGGGGGCCGATGATGTGCCGGAATCCCTGGACGATCAGGTGCGGGACGTCCTCCGGCTGCCCGCCGGCATGTCCGTGAGCTGGATCCGGTCGCCGACGCGCAGCTTGAGCAGCGCCTTACGGTCGGCCACGGTGCGGTTGAGGAGGTTGATCCTCAGCAGTGGGCATCGGGTTCGCGGCTCACCGAACGCAGCCAACGTCCACGACACCCAGTTGGCGGGGTCCGCGTCGACGTCGGTATCGAGGGTGACCGTTCGGGCCAGCACCCGTAGCGGGCGCGCAGCGCTCGCTGACGCGCCGGGCGGTGCCGCCGTCGACCCGGGAAGCGACCGCGTCGGTGGCGGGCTTGTCCGGCCGGTAGCGGATGCCACCTCGCATGATCCACCCGAAGGGGATGCTCATGGACACGGGCTGGTTGTACCGGCGGGCGCGCGGCACCAGGGTGATCCGACCCTGCGGGTGGTCATGAGGATGTCCTGGCCGGTGGTCGCCGCGTCCTGCATGGCCGACGACGGGGTGACGCCGGCCAGCTTCGCGACCTGCATGGGGTAGACGCCTCGGCGGGCAGGTCCAGCTCGACCGCTGGCACCCCGGCGAACGCGGCGAGGGAGGCAATCCGCTCGGCGACGGTTTGCCGATGTAGACCCCGGTACCCGTGCGCGTACTGGGCCAGGTGCTGGGCGCGGGTCAAGGTGGCCGACCCCGTCCCCACGCGCACCTGTAGCTGGGCGACGCCACCCTCCCACAGGCTGTTGATCGCGAGCCGGGTCAGCGTGGTCGCGCTCGGTGTGGTCAGGGCGATACCGGCCACGGCCGGGGACGAGCCGCACCACAGCTCCATCGCCCACGTCGCGAGGTTGATCCGTGCCGTCACCAGCCGCCAGCTCTCCCGCTCCAGCTGGCGGCCGGCGCTGACCGTGGTCGCCACCGTGTCGTTCCACCTGAATTCCAGGCCATCCGTGCTGTCGTTGGTGATCGACAACCCGGCGCCGGAACCGGCGAGCAACTGCACCACGCTGCTGCGCAGCGTCGTGCTGCCCTCGGCGTGGGTGGGGTACAGCCACACAGACACGGTGATGGTGTCGGCGGTGGTCACGGGGATGCTGACCGGGGTCTCGAGGCGGGCGCGGGCGAGGTAGACGCTGCCGGACACAATCGGCGCGAACTTGATGTAGGAACGGTCATCGCCGGGTGGCCCGGAGACTCCGTTGGCCTCGATCAGGTCGGCGGGTTCGGCGGCCACGGAGGTGTCGAAGCCGACGACCACGCGCGTCAGCGTGCTCACCGTGTCGCTGGACATGTGCGGGTACGCGTCGTCCAGGGGAAGTGCAGAACCGGCGTGCCGCCGTACGTCCGGACGTGCTCGGCCAGGGTGCCCGCGAAGGGAGGCGCACCGTCGAGGCGGCCGAGCCGGTCCACCGCGCTGATCGAGCACGGTTGGTCGAGGTTCGGGGAGTTGACCTGCACGTCGGGAATCTCCAGGAACCCGACGGCGAGGTCGATCTCCTCCCCGTCGACGGTCTCGGTCACCTGGACCTGCCGGCCCTGCTCCCAGGTCCCGTAGTACGGGGATGACGGGTTGCGGGGTTCAGCCAGCCGTCGCCGTTCTTCAGGGTGCCGGCGATGCGGGTGGGTTCCACGTCCTGGAGCTCGGACTGCCGACCCACGTCGATCGTGAGCGGGCCGCCACCATCCCCGTAGTGCAGCCGGTGCGTCAGGTCGGTCCAGTACGGCGTGGTGGTGTCGATGTCGAACTCGACGACGGTGGGGACCGTCGCGCCGGTCGCCGCGGTGGCCCGCAGTCCGGGTTCCCGGCGCCGGGCAGCGACGTGTCGGTGACCTGCGCCATCCAGGTGGTGCCCTCACTGCCTGCGCTTGTGTCCCAGGCGCGGGCACGGAACTGGTCGCCGACCACCTCCGCCGTGATGCCGTACCAGCTGCTGGTGCCGTGCGTCAGCGAGGTGGGCACGGTGGCGAGGGTGGTCAGGGTGCCGGCGACGTTGCGCCGTAGCCGCAGGTCGATGCTCTGGTTGGTGTTGAGCTGCAACTCGGCCATGTAGTAGTTGCTGCTGTCGAGGTGCCGCAGCATGTGCCCTGCCTGGGTGGGTGCGCCGGCGGCGAGGGCCGCGGCGCGGATTCGCACGCTGCGGCGCACGTCGGCGAGGGAGACACCCGCCTGGTAGGTGCGGCGGCTGACGTTCGCGCTGGCAAGGCTCATCCGGGCAGTGCCGGAAGCTACTGAGTAGTCGCCGCTCGACCCGCCGGAGTTGGTCCACGCGCCACCCAACCGCCGCTCACGGTGCGGCTGAAGAGGTCCACGGTGGGCGGGTCGAGGAGCGCCACCCGGAGGCTGATGTCGGGTTCCGGGCCGGCCACCGCGCTGAGGATGGCTGCCGCGTAGGAATGGAAGGCGCTGGTGCGGGCGCCGGAGTCCCGGACTGCGCGGGAGGTCGTCTCACCGGGGAAGAAGGCTTCCCGCTGCGATCGGCTCATCTCCAGCTGGACGCCGGCACCTCGTGCGTTCTTGTTGCAGATGTTGAGCGGGTCGACCCCGGCGATCTCCGAAAAGGCGACGGTGACGTTGAAGCCGGCCCGGAGCAGCGCCTCCTGGATGCGGTCTCGCAGCCGGGTGTCCAGGCCGCCGATCCACGTCTCGGGCACGCCGACGGTGCCGGTGAAGCCGTGGAAGCTGAGGGTGCGGCGGCTCGCCGTGACCAGGGCGAGGGCCAGGGTTCGTCGAAGTTCGTGCTGGTGATGTGGAGGTCGCTGTTTCCGCTGACCAGGAGGCCTGCGAACTCGTAGTGCGAGCAGTTCGCGCTGGTCGCGATGTAGCGGGCCATCTCACCGGAGCCGCCCTCGATGCCGCCGCCGTGGATGGCGATGGAGGCGAGCGTCGAGGACGGCTCCTGCTGGGCGGTGATCGAGTAGTCGACGCCGAGCGTCCGTGCGGCGGCCAGGTCGGCGAAGGTGGGGTAGAGGTCTGCCACCGGTCTCCTATCTGGTGCTGGGCAGCAGCGCGGCCGGAGACATGCCGATCCGGCTCGCATGGTCGATGAGGAGCTCTCGGATGACTCGGCCGTCGGGCCACGCCAGCGTCACCCAGTGCCGTGAATCTCCGCCTTGCCCGCCGCCGTTGTCGCCGGGGCCGAGGGGCTTTACGCTCGCGCCCTGCGGCAGGTAGACGGCCTCCTTGCCCCGTTCGGCGATGTACGCCATGCCGGCCTTGCGGGCGGTGCCACCACCGGCCAGGTACGGCAGGTCGGGGTGGAGAGGGTCGCCCCGCCCACACCTGGCCGATGCCGGGCACGCTGACCCCAGGGATGCGGAAGCTGAGCCCGTTCCAGCGACCGACGATCCAGTTCACAGCGGATCGGAAGGCCTCGCGGATGCCGTTGAACATGCCCCGGGCCGCCCCGGCGATCTTGCCGTTCATGCCGCGGATCCAGCCGATGAACGCTGTCGCCTTGGTGATGATCCAGGTGAACGCGGCGGTCGCGCCGTTGCCGATGGCCTTGTAGACGGAGGAGAAGACGGACCACCAGAGCCGGGCCCCGCCCACGACCAGGTTGATCATGTTCATCCAGTACGAGACGATCGCCTCGGCGGCCCAGCGCAGCCCGGCCACGATCCCGTTCCAGACCATGATCCAGAAGTTGCGGAACTTTCGCTGTGCGTCCAGAGCAGGGTGATGCCAACGACGATCGCAAGGATGGCCAGGACGAACAGACCGAGGGGTTGAGCATCATGACCACGTTCAGGGCGGTCTGGACAGCGGTCCACACCTTCGTCACCCCGACGATCAGCATGATCACCCCGGCGAGGACGCCGAGAGTGATGGCCAGGGGCTCGACGATGGCCCGGTTCTCACCCAGCCACCGGGCCATCCCTCCAGGTACGGGATGGCCTTCGCGACCTGCTCCACCAGGGCGGCCTGCGCGGACCGCTTGAAGGCCTCCAGCTTCTGGCTGGACGACTCCTCCAGGGCGTCACCCATCTTGTCGGCGGCCCCGGCGACGTTCCCGAGCCGAGCGGCGGCGGTGTCAGTGTCCAGCGCCAGAGCGCCTGACCCATGTCCTCCGCTTTGGTGCCGAACAAGGCGACGGCGGCGGCGTCCCTCTCCACGGGATCTTTCATGGCCCGGAGCCGGTCCAGGACGACGTCGAGGCCCTTCTGCGCGCCCGCCCCACCGGAGGCGATCTGCGCGGTCATCGTCTTGGCGTTGAGCCCGAGGGCCTTGAAACCGTCCGCACTGGACTCGGAGCCGTCGATCGCCCGGATCGAGAACTCCTTGATGCTGTCCGCGACGGTGTCGACGTCCCGGGCACCGGCCTTCAGACCCTGGATGAGCAGACCCGTGGCCTCCTTGCCATCCAGGCCCAGCTTGGCGAACTGGACGGAGTACTCGGAGTAGGTGTCGAGGAGGTCCCCAGCCTGGTCGCCGGTCTCCTGGAACGCCCGGGTGAGGATGTCCAGGGCCTCTCCGCCGTCCTGGCGAGGCCGTTGCGGATCATCTGCCCGGCCGCCCGGGCGCCCGCGGTGACGTCCACGTCGAAGGTCGTTGCGAGGGCCTGGACCTTGACGGTCAGCGCCTCGATCAGCTCGTCGGAGTCGTCCTCCGACACGAGCCCCGAGTTGAGGACCGCCCGGAGGGTGTCGCCGATCTGCTGCGCCGACTCACCGAAGCCGCGGGCGTACACCCGGCCGGCGATTGCGCCCATCTCCTCGGCGTACTCGGCGTTCCCCGAGCTGGGCTTGGAGCTTGGTCTGGGCGGCGTCCAGCTCCATCGCCCCGGCCAGGCCGGCAGCAGGGCCAGAGCAGCGGCAGCGCCGATGCCCATGGCCATCGGTTCGAGCCTGCTGCCGAACCGCTGGAACTTCGATTCAGCCTGGTCGAGACCCTGCTCCATCGGTCGGTCGTCCAGCTTGAGGACCGTCGACAGTTCACCGAGTTTCAGCGGCACGCGCGGTCACCTCCTTGGATTGTCCGGGGTCAGGGCACGCCCGATGCGGGTGTCCGCGCTGAGTAGGCCGACGATGCGTACCCGCAGCCACCGCCACGGCCGGGCGCCCATCAGGACCGGGTCGCCGACGTCGACGTGCCGGTCTTGCAGGTCGGCCTCGATGAGGTCCCAGCGGGTCAGGAGGTCGTCCCACCCGATCGACTGGCCTTGCCCCGGTTGCCTCTCCTGCGGGAGCTCGTACCACTCGTAGAGGCCGGTGACCGGGTCTTGTTCGCCGCGCCCGTACTGGTCGATGCCCCGCCCCGGCGCTGCGCTCGGTTCGGGGCTGGTGCTTCCGGGCGGCCGGCCGACGCCCAGTACATTTCGGCGGTCTCGTCACCGGCGGCGAGCCAGGTGATGGTGGTCATGCCGGCGTGCTGGATCCATCGGCCGGACACCCCGTCGGCGATCATCTGCTGGTAGGTGTCGCCGAGGACCGCCACGTGCAGCGGTGTGCCCTCGGTGACCCCGGTGGTAGCGGGATCCGGTTGAGTCCGTCCACGGCCCGCTGAGCGGCTGCCGTGTCGCCGTCCTGGCCGACCCGCACGGCCTGGGCGATGGAGATCCCGGACGCCCACACGCGCTGGCAGTAGAGCCCGAGGAGGGCGGGGACGTCCTCGACCCGGTACTCGCGCCCGCCGATAGGCAGGATGAGCGCCGGGTCGAAGACGCCGTCGATCTGACCAAGCTGAAAAGCCATCAGGATCAGACGTACGTGTAGTTGTCGGCGGTGGTGTTGGCGCTGGCACCGTTCGGGGTGGTCACGACCACGTCGTGCACGCCAGCCGTCTTCGCCGGGTGACCGCCGAGATGACGCTCGGCGAGATGACCCGGAAACTCGTCGCGTTGGTCCCGCCGAAGGTGACCAGGGTGGCGCCGCTGAAGTTGATGCCGGAGATGGTGACCAGCGTGCCGCCGGCGGCCGGACCGGTGCCGGGGGCCACGGAGGTGACAGCGGGTCAGCCAGCGGGTCGGAGATCAGCGGGTTGACGATCTCGGTCCGGGCACCGCGGCCGGTGAGGGTGACCTTCGCGGCGTCCAGGTCAGTGACGCCGCTGTTGGCCCGCTCCCAGGTGACCAGGCCGACGCCTTGGTAAGCCTCGGGCTTGCCCTGCTTGTCGAACCAACGGACCTCGACCCGGAGGCGTCCCCGAACTTGTCGCTGGCCAGGCGCATCTTCTCGACCGCGCTGTTGAAGAGACCCGCGTCCTCCTTGAGGAGGATGGTCGCCTCGACCTGCCAGCCCTGGGCGGTCTTCCGACGACGCCCACCCGTCAGTCTCGTAGTCCGCATCGTCCTGAAGGGTGGGGTTGATGTTGGGCTTGAAGTCCGTCATGCCGGTGACGGTCGTCCAGACCGGGGCCACGGTCGTGCCGGTGTTGACCTGGAGCCGGAATCGGCGGGCCAAGGCGGTGGAATCAGCCACGGTGCTCTCCTTGCGATCAGTACGGGCGGTGCACCGTGGGGCGCTCCGCATCCAGGTAGTAGTTCTCGCTGCGTTCCCACCGGCTGTTGCCGTCTTGGCCGAGGGACGAGTAGGACTGGCGGTACGCCTGGCTGACCCCGACGCCGCCGATGGTCAGCGGTCCGGCGGAGTCGAGCAGGTCGAAGATGGCGTCAGCCAGGTCGTCCACGTCGCGGGGTCCTTCCCGCCCCGCAGGCGGATCTGGACGCCCTGGGTCGTGGACGCGTTGCCGTGGCCGCCGCCGACGACGTACGCGGCGAGCGTGATGAGCCGATCCGGGCTCGGCGGCACCGCGCGGATGACGATCGCGGTCTCGGCGGCCTGGTAGATGCCGGACGCTCGCCAGGTGCCGATGCCCGCGGCGGCGAGGTGCTCGGCGAGGCCCGTGATCAGTCGGGAGGTCCAGCCGTCCCCGGTGGCCACGTCAGCCGTCCAGGGTGTCGCGCAGGGGCCCGGCCGCGAGGGCGAGCATGCTGTCCCGCTCGGTCAGCATCGGCTGCTCCAGGTACTTGGCCTGCTTCCCGGAGTCGTGCCGCCAGGTCAGCTCCTCGTGCTGGCGGACCGCGTACGGCCGATCGAAGGACACCGCGACCGCACCGGCTCCGGCGTCCTTGGACACCTCGCCGGAGCGCTCCAGGTCGCCCTCCTCGTGCGGGGCCAGGTCACTGGACACCTGGAGCAGGTGCTCAGCTGCCAGCTCGATGCCGTCCATTCCGGCGCCGCGCAGGCGGGCCAGGATCTGCGGGCCGTTCCACTCCAGCTCCAGCGCCACGGCTACTCCAGGGAGAGTTCGATGTGCTCGGGCAGGCCCAAGCCGTGGTCGTCAAGAAACGATGCGGCGAGCACCTTCGCGCTGCGACCGGACCAGGGCAGGGTGACCAGCGACCCCGGTGGGCGACGGTGTCCGGCGGACCAGCACCGTGGTGGAGCTGACCGCCTCGCTGCCCTCCGCGTCCTGGGTTTGCACGGCGACGCGTCGGGATGTGTCGTCGACGACGCACGGGCCCACGTCGACGGGGTCCGCGTGCACGTCGCCGTACGCGCCCGACCCAGTCAGCGCGGACACCCGCACGGTCTTCGGCTCCGGACGTGCAGCTCGATGAACTCGGCCCAGTTCACCGGTCACCTGCTCTGCGGGCCGTGGCCGGTCAGCCCGGCCGCCTGGAGGATCGCCCACGCCTGCTCCCACAGGCCGCCGACCTTCACGGGTGCGTCCTCGGCGCTCGCGGCCTGGACAGTGATCCGCCCGATGGAGAAGCCACCCCGCCGGTTGCCGCCGTTGCCGGTGACGTTGCCGTGGTCGAGGTTCGCCGCGACCTGCTCCAGCGTGGCCATCCGCAGGGCTTCGACCACCACCTCGTCGGTGCCGTCATACACGGTGCACAACAGCGCCCGGTCTACGTCCGGGATGCGCGGTCGAGCAGCTGCTCCGCGTTGACCGGTGTCCGGCCGAGGTGATCGACGAGCTGCTCGACGGTCGCGTACGCCACCCGTGCCTCCCTGGCGGTAGTGGGGCCCGGCCGCCGTGCACGGCCGGGCCCCGGTCTCACTCGGCCTTCGGGCCGTACGACGTGCGCAGGTCGTCGCGCTTGATCGCCCGCACCGAATCCGGTTCCAGCTCCCGGTGGGTGGCGATGACCCAGTCCGCCCATTCCGCCTGCGAGGCGTTGCCGGCCGGCGGCTCCGGCCGCTGCTCGCCTGCCGGCTGGTCGACGGCGTCGGCCAGCTCGGCCGTCACCTCCGGCACCGAACGGCGCTCGATGAACACCTGCTCGGCTGCGGTGGTCTCCCGTCGCTGCTGCTCGGCGGTGTCGGTGATGACGACCTGGCCGCCGTCCTCGGTCTGCTCCAGGCGGCCGACCGGGCCGGGCACGATCGGCCCCGGACCGGACACGGCGTGGATGCCGGGTGCGACGACCTCGGGGCCGTGCGGGTTGGCCTTGCCGGCGTTGACTGGAGGCAGGAAGTCGCCCTCGCGCGGGTCCACGGCCGCGTCCCGCAGCCGGGTGCCGAGGGCTTCCTCGGTCACGTAGCGCGGGTCCTCCGGCTCCGGGCGGCCTCAACGGGGTTGAGGGTCTTCCCGGACACCTTGTACCCGGCGCCCTGGCAGTACTGGATCACTGCCGGGTCGTCGGTCTCCGCGACGCCGTCCTTGAAGACGGCGTCGCCGATCTGGCCGTTGTACTCCTTGTTCGGAGCCTCGATGCGCGCCATCAGGCGGCGACCTTCAGGTTGCGGAGCACGCCGGCCGCCTTGCTGCGCTTGAGCACGACCGCGACCGGGCCCATCTCGACCTCACCGGTCTTGACCGCACCGGCCGTGCTGAAGTCCGGCATCCAGTTCTGGACCAACGGACGGCCGGCCATGCTCACGCCGTGGAAGCCGTCCAGGCCGAACCGGACCGCGTAGATGTCGCTCAGGCCGGTGATGGTGCCGCCCGCGCCGCCAGCGTCGGTGTCCTTGCTCGCGGTGCCGATGACGTCGTTGTTGCTGCCGGCCTTCGCGCCCAGGTCGACGAGCTCGATGCCCCGGTACTTCTCGATCGGATCGCCGAGGGAGTTGGTGGTCTGGTCCAGCTGCCCCGACCACGACGCCACGAACAGGAAGTACGCCTTGGTCAGGGAGTTCATGAACAGGGCGTCCGGCTTGCCGTCGAGCTTCCCCAGCCAGCTGTTGACGTGCAGCATGAACTGCAACGCCTTCTGCTTGGTGTCGATCGTGGTCAGGTCGATGTAACCGGTGGTCACACCGTTGGCCAACGGCAGGTACTCGGTGGTGGTGCCGGTGAGCATTTTGTTCAGGCCATCGAAGCCGTTCGCGTCGACCGCGCTGTCGGCGTTGATGGTCTGGTCGGCGAAGAACGCCTGCGATGCCTTGATCTTCTGCGACATCTGGAGGGCGGTCTCGGCAGCGGCCGCGATTCCGTTGAGCACGCGGTCGATCTGGAACGATCCGCCGAGCGGCTGAGGTCCACGCTGGCGCGGACCTTGGTGACCTCGGCCGGGGTGTACTCGGTGTTGATCGCGCGGTACGCGGCGGTCGCCTGGCTGTTGAGTCGGGTGTAGCCGTACGTCAGGGTCGCGCCGTTGCCGGCCTGGTTGACGACGTCGTCGAAGGTCAGCTTGTCCAGCAGGTACCCGGACTTCTGGAACTCGTCGATCACGTTGACGTCGATGTCGTCCGTGGCGAGCAGCTTCGCCTGGGCGAGGGAAACGGGCATGGTCTACTCCGGGTCAACCGCCCAGGCGGGCGGTGATGGCTTCGGTGAGGTTCTTCGGCTTGCTCTTCTGGCTGCCCCCGCCGTTGTGGTCGGCGCCCTGCTTGCCGGCCCTTGGGCGGCGGTGGCGGCGAGCCTCGGGTTGGCCTTGAGTGCCTTCTTCATGGCGGCCACGACCTGGTCGTCGTAGTCGGCAGCGTCCGGGTCCAGCTCGGCGACGGACTGCCGGAAGGCCGACGAGTCGAGGGTGGCGGTGGAGTCGACGCCGGCCTTGTCGGCGTTCTCACGCACGGAGAGCCGGAGGCTCTTGTCGCGGTACTTCTGGTCTGCTTTGTCCCGCTCGGCGGCGGCTGCCTTGAGCTGCTCGGCGGGGTCGGTCTTGCCGTCCGGTGTGAGGCCGGCTGCCTTGAGGACCGCGGCGACACGTTCGTCGGCCGCCTTCTTCTCGGCCTTGGCCTTCTTCTCGCCCTCGCGGGCAGCGGCCAGGGCGCGCTCGTGGCGTTCCTTGTCGACGTCGCCCTCGTAGCTGGGCTTCTGGTGCCGTCGTCGTCCTGGCCGGTGTCGCCGGTCTGGTCGCCGTTGGCGTCTCCACCCTCGCCGGTGTCGCCTTCGCCGGAGCCGCCCGCGACCACGCGGATCGGTCGGCCGTCGCGCCGGTAGCCCAGGATCTCCCGGGGTGACGTAGCGGCCGGTGAGCGGGTTGGCGAAGCCAAGGTTCGGCAGGGTGATCGGGTCCACGGAGGTGCCTCCTTGAGGCGGTCGTGTCGTGTTGGTGACCGCCAGCACTTGCCGGTGGCCGGTACCGTGCCCGCGTCACCTACAGGAGGTACGGATGCAGACACGGACAGCTGGTTTTGTGGCGCTCGCCCTGGTGCCACTGACAGTGATCGGCGCGGCTATCGGCTTCGCTACGGCGAACGGCGACGACCGGGAGCCGGTCAAGCCTCCGCCGGCGGGCCTCAGCGAGGCCGATATCGAAGGCGGCCGAGTCGGCTGGGATCCCGCCGAAGCCGAATCAGGCCACTGTGGACGCGTACCTGGCCGCGCTGCGGAAGATCGACCCGAGATCGTCGGCGACAAGGACCCCGACCGGCTGGTCAACCGGGGCGGGACCAGTGCACCAGCATCAGGAGTGGCCGAACGATCAGGCGACGGTGCTGAAGTTCGCCAACACCCGGTTCACCTCGCCGGAGCACCCGAACGGTTTCGGTGACACCAAGGCGAAGAAGATCAACGAGGCGGTGCGCAAGCACATCTGCCCGACCTACTAACCGGGCAGATTCCCGCGCCGATCGTCTCCCGGTAGCGGAGCCGCTTCAGCTCCGGGTGGGTGGCCAGGTGGCCGCGCATCTCGGCCTGCCACCAGCGGATCTTGTCGACGGCGTATGCCCTGTCCACGTCGTCGAGAGCGCCGATCTCCCGCTCTTTCCAGTGGCGGATCTGCCGCTCGATCTCTCGCTGCCGCTGCTTGGCCTCGTAGCCCTTGGGGTTGGCCAGGTCCCCGGTCGGTGGCTTGGTCGCGCCAGGGATGAAAGCGCGGAGGGCATGGGTGCAGTTGGGGTGCTGCAACCCGTCCGCCCGTGCCTCGTCGACGGTGCCGGCGATGTCCACCGTCACCGTGCCGCCACCGACCCGGCTGGCCATCTGGGTACGCCCTCGCTGCCGGCCGGAGATGGAGAGCACCTTGCCCTCCCAGGGTCGGCACCGTTCGCACTCGCGCGGGGAGTTGGACACGATGACCAGGTCCAGGCCCAGCGTCTGGAGCCGGTCGGTTTGGCCCTGGACGGCGGCGCGTTGGGTGACGGTGCGGACGGCCATCTCGACGTAGCTGGACAGCCGCCACACCCGGCCCCGGGAGTCAGTGAACGAGCTGAGGCCTTGGTCGATGAATCGGCGGTAGGCGTGCTGGCTGGCCTGTCGGCGGGTCTGCCCACCGGCCACGCTCACCGCGGTCGCCTGCTGGATGACCGTGCGGTACACGTCGAGGACGTGCCGCAGGACGTTGGAGTGCCGTTCGCCGACGTCTTGGACCAGGGCGCTGGCGAGGTTCTCGATGACTCCCGCGCGGGTGACCACGTCGGCGACGACCGCAGCCGCCCGGACCACGTCCGGGTCGCGTGGGAGCAGCTGCGCGGGCAGGCCGGTGGTGGCCGCTGCCTGCCCCGACCGGTACGCCTTCGCCAGGGCCTCGCGGATCTGCTCTGTACCGTCCGCCTCAACGACCTGGAGGACCCGCTCGACGGTGCGCCGGAGGGTGGCCAGTGCGCCGAGGCGGTTGACCGCCCAGTCCTGGGCGTCGATGCCGGCGAGGAGCTGCCGGGTGACCTCGCGGAGGATGGCCTGCTCGGCGGTCCGGTAGAGGTCGACGGTGCTGCGGGTGATGGCCTCGATCTGCTCGCCGGTGAGGGCCACGGGCTACTCCTGGTCGGGCGGTCCGTCGTCGACCGGCGCCGGTTCGTTGCCGGCGAGCGCGCCGAGGGAGCCACCGACGTCGACGACCGGCGGGCGTCGCCCTTGATCCGGGCGACCTCCTCGTCGACTTGGTGTCGTCCCAGTCGGGGTGGACCATGCGGACCTTCGTCTCGGTGCTGACCGCCTCGGCCGCGGCGAGGAGTTGGAGCGTTCGTGCCGTGGTCTCCGGTGCTTCGCTGACGCTGTCGCCGAACTCGACGTTCGGCTTGACGGGCTCCGGGTGGTCGCCCTTCAGGTCGGCGCGGCGCACGTACTCCAGCTCCAGGAGCAGCTCGATGGCGTCGGCGATCGCCGGCCGCCACGTCTGGATCCGGTTGCCGCGCGTGGTGAAGCTCTGCCGCTCCCGGGCCTGGACCTCGGTGGCGGTGACCGCGACCTCGCCCTCTTCACCCAGGGTCTGCGAGGACAGGCCGGCGTGCCGGAGCGCGGTCTCAACGATCGCGTCAGCGGTCGCCTTGTGCTCGGCGTGCCGGATCGCAAACTGCGACTGCGTGATCTCCGACCCGCCCTGCTGCCCGGGGAGCGCGTTCAGGGAGGTGAACACTTCCTGCTCGGCGTCCCAGGTGGCTCCCTTGCCGGGGCCGAGGGAGGTGAGCATGTACTCGGGGACGAGGATCCGGGAGCGGGCCAGCCGCAGGTCCCGCATCCAGCTCGTCCAGGTGTCGTCCAACGCGTCGAACCACTGCTCGTTGCCGCAGAAGTCGCTGCGCCCGAGGTACTTCAGGCCGGGCTCGGTGCGCCAGGTGCGCTGCGGGCCTGCGTTCGGCACCCGGACCACGTCGAGCCGGGCCAGGCCGGTCGGCTGGGCGCTGTCGGCGTCGACCAGGTCGGCGAGGTACGCCGATGCGGTGTGGTCGGTAAGCGGCACGGCCCGGCCGAGCTTGTCGCGGGTGCCCTCGTACAGGGCGTACACGATCCGGCCGACGCCTTTGACGACCTCGTGGTGTTCCAGCAGCCGAAGGTGCTGGTCCCCGTCGACGTGCAGGGTGCTCCAGAACGTGACCTCGATCAGGCGGCCCCAGCGGATCAGGGGATCGCACCGTCGGCGTGCACGGCCGCCAGGAACGCCCGGTCCGGCTGGACGTCCAGGTCGATGACGGGCCGGAGATATACGTCGCCTAGCGCGGATCCTGCCTCTGCGGCGTGCAGGAGCATGGTGGCGAAGCCGTCCTCGACGAGCTGCTCCAGGCGGGCCATGACCGCTTCGTCTTCGTGGTCGAGCGCGGGCGGCTCGCTGAACAGCAGGTTCGCGGAGGTGGCCGCGAGGTCTGCGGGCAGCGGCACGTGGAGGCGTCCGTCGCGCTGGCCGACCGGTGTCGGGGCACCCCAGAGCCAGCGGGACACGAGACCGTACAGGCCGCCTGCGCGTTGGCTGGGCCGGACTTTGGGGTTGGCGGTGGTCCGGTTGGCGTACACCTCGCGCAGGCGGTCGGAGTCCCCGGCGTACCAGGCGTCCCAGTCGCGGTAGGCGTCGTAGGCGGGCTGGACGTGCGGCGGCGGCCAGGCGCCGTCAGTGGGGATCGGCACCGGACCCTCCTCGGGCTCTACTCGCCGGGTGCTTTGACGTCGACGGTGAAGACGGGCAGCGGGCCGTACACGCCGAGCCAGATGGTTCCGCCGGCGGTCAGCTTCTCCAGGTCACCGGGTTCCAGCTCGAAGCGCACGCACGCGCGGGCCATGCCGGTGCTCTCGCCGCGATCCATCAGGACCTCGACGGGGGCGACGTCGGTGTCGGTGAGGTCTCCGGAAGGGCCGGAGAGGACGGCCCGGAAGGAGCCGGGCCACACCTCGTTGTCGGGGATCGGTGTGGGGCGCATCAGACGCGCGGCGGCCAGTGCCAGCTGCCCCGGTCCTCGCCCATCGGGACGGCGTACTCGCGGTAGCTCTTGCCGAGGCCGAACACCAGCAGGTCCACGGTGTTGTCGTCGGGCAGCTCGGCCACGAAGTCTGCCGGGCGGCCGGTCGTCTCGTGCGTAACGCTCGGGTCGCTCGCGCTTGCAACAGTGCGGGGCTCCGGGCCCCATCGCTCGGTCACGGCGGCGACGGTGGTGTCGCAGGTGCGGATCACTATGGCCGGTGAGAGGACGTCGTTGCCCGCTCCGTTGTCGATCTTCGACTTGTAGAGAACGATGCGGCCAAGGGTCGGCTTCATGGTCTTCCTTTCGGGTCAGGCTGCGAGGGCGTGGGCGCTGCGCAGCAACGGCCGCCACAGCACCTCAGGGGTCTTGATCGCGTACCGGGCGGCGTCGATCGAGTGATCATCGGCCTTGATCGGGTGTCTTCGCCGCGCTCGGCGGCCTTGTCGTCCCAGGAGTAGCCGGGGATCTCGTCGATCAGCCCCTTGCACGACTGGTGGACGCGCAGCTGGTCGTTGCCAAACAGCGACGAGACGAGGCGGATGCCGTCCAGGACGGCGTTGTCGGCCAGGGCCGGGGTCATGCCGTCCTCGTGCAGCTGCAACCGCAGCGATGCCGCGGCGGGGTCGACGACGGTCCACTCCGGCCGAACACCCTGCAACCCGGTCGCCCCGGGAACCTGGACGCCGGCCAGCCAGGCGCGCAGCTCCCGGGAGAGGCTGGAGTCGGTGAGCTGCCGTCGGGCAACCGCGGGGTCGTGCCGCCACTCGTGGGTGAGGTACAGCCGGCCGTCATCGCCCACACCCAAGATCAAGGCGGCGGTGGCGTTGCGGGTGCCGTAGTCGATGCCCAGGCTCACCCAGCGGTCGATCCGGGGCAGCTCGGCGACGACGTGGCGGTCCTCGTCGAACATGTCGAAGACGGCGCCCTCAGCCTGAACCCAGCGGCCCTCGATGAACCGCTTGTACCAAAGCCCGACGTACTCGACCTGAGGTCGGCTACGTACGTCGGATCCAGGTGCGGGTTGTCGTCGAGGGTGGAGTGCCAGGTGCGGAGGTTCAGCTCACCGACCCGGAGGAGGTACTTCTTCCGCAGCCAGTGGTTCGGGCTGTCCGGGTTGGTGGTGCCGAACAGCTGCGCACCAGGGACCGAGAGGCGGGCGAGGATCTGGGTGAAGAAGGGCTCCGGGATGGTGGTCAGCTCGTCGCCGTACGCCAAGCACAGCGTCATGCCCCGCACCTTGGGTTCGGCCTTGGAGTCGTTGGCGCCCAGGACGTCGACCTCGCGGCCGAGGATCGTGCCGGTGGGTGCGCCAGGGTTGTACTCTGACCAGCCGTGCGAGGGGCCGAAGAGGGCCGGGTCGTTCAGCACCGAGAACACGTTCCGGTGGACTGACTCCCGCGTCTTCCCGAACAGGAGCACTCTGCCACTGGTCGGCGCGTTGGCGATGGCGATCAGCAGCCGCAGCAGCGACGCGACGGTCTTGCCGGATCGGACGCTGCCCTGCCAGATGTTGAGGCGGGCTGTGGATTCGACGAGGCTGCGGAGGTGGATCGGGGCGAGGGTGCGGCCCAGGGTGTCCAGGTCAGGCATCCGTGGGCTCGACCTGGTGAGTTGGTCGTAGGCGGCTCCGAGGCCTGCGGCGAGCGCGCCGAGCATGCTCTTCGCGGCGTCGATGCCCGGGTCGGCGTCGTACTCGTCGAGGCGGACCGCCTTGTCGATCGCGATCCCCGTGGCCTGCATGATCTTCAGCTTGTCGGCGAAGGTCGGCTCATCGAGCGTCCAATCGACGCGGTCGTACTCCTTGCCGCCGTGGTCGACATAGTCCGCCGGCTTCCAGAGCTGCAAGCGCAGGCGGGCGGCGTCGTCGAGCAGGGCGTTGGCGAGTAGGGCCCGCTTCTGCCGGGCGTCGGCGACCTTCGCCGCGGTGGCGGCCTTGGTGCGTTCGCGGCCGGCGAAGTCGAGGCCCAGCTGGTCGGCGATGTGGCTGATGGTCTTCCCGGAGCGGCCGAGCTGGCGGGCAATGGCGTTGCGGCTGAGGTTCTGGCCGTGCAGCTCGCGGACCTGGTCGTAGTCGTCCTGGGTGACGGGGCGTCCGGGCATGGGTCACCTCTTCCCGGCACCTTGTCCGGTCAGGGGTCGGATGGGGTGAGGTGGAACGGTGGTGGGTTGCGGGCAGGCCAGCGCCGCACCGGCCTGCCCGCGTTCCCGCCCTCGCGCCTTCCGGATGGTTGGTCCCATGTCCCCTCGCCACGAGGTGACCGGGATCCGTAGACGCACAACAACCCGGGAGCCAGGGGCTCTACCGGGTTGTGGGCACACTCCGCCTGTGGCGGTGAGTGATCAAATCATGCGGCCGGTACCAGCGGATCGTCAAGCTGACGTGGCCGGCCGCGCCCGCTGAGCCGCTTCTGCGCCTCGATCTGGGCCGCCTGGTCGAGGGGCGAGTAGACCTTCCGGCCGACCTGTTGGCATTCGAGGCCGTCGCGGCGTCGCCAGTTGACGATCATGCGCTCGGTGACGTCGGTGCCGAGCGCAGCGGCGATCTCGACGGCGGTGCCGTACTCCCGGCCGGCGGCCCAGATCATGCCGACCGCCAGGGCCCCGGCTCGTACTCCGCGAACGGTCCGCCGTCCTCCACCGGAATCATGTCGCGGACGCGAACAACTTCGGCTTGGTCGAGGACGGCGTGGATATGGTCGGCGAGCTGCTCACCGGTGACTCCGTAGCGAGCGATTGGCTGAGCGGGGCGATCGGGGATGTCGGCGCTCGACGTCATGGCTCGATTCTCCCTCACGGGCACCTTCCTAGGCTGATTCCCTAGGTGGAACACCATAACGGCGATTATTGCTACACAAAGCTTGGGGTTTTCTGTGAATCGTTGACCTTGTGCGACCCGGAACGCGAGTCGAGGTCGCGTTCCGGGTCGCCGGGCGTCACGTCCAGTACCGACCACATCGAGTGCACCAGTGGTGCTTGGCCCGGCCGGCGTCGACGATCTGGCTCGCGATCCACGACGTGCCGGAGCGGGTGTCGTGGTGGAAGCAGGCGCGGCGCTTACGCCAGGCCTTGAGCATCTTCACGACGTCGCGCCGAGGAACTCGGTGGTCGGGGCGACCGCCCAGGCGATGGAGTCCTGGCGGAACTCGCGGGCCAGCAGCCGGAGCTTGTCCTTCAGGATCGCGATTCGCTCTGTCCGGATCTCCGCGCACCAGCAGGCGTTCTGCCATTCGACCCCGGACCGGAGTACCACGATCCGTGGACCTCCTGGGCGGTGTCGTCGATCGCGAGGTGTGTGCGCAGCAGGAAGGCCGCCCACTCCCTCTGGGTGAGCTTGTCGTCGCTGTTGCCGATGCTGATGTAGACGGTCTGGGTCTCGGGCATGGCGCTCTCCTTCGGTCAGGCGGGTTGGGTTGGTGCGGCCCCGCGACCGCGCCGAGTACGTCGCTCCGGAGCCAGATGTGCGCCACGCCCTCGACCCGGTACGCCGTCCCACACAGACACCCGGCCCGTCACCGCCAACGCCGGTGCAGCGGCAGTCGGCGGCGCAGATCACCGTCTGCTCGTCGAGCGGCGCGGCGGTCTGGACGTAGACCAGGCGGCGACGGCAGGCCGGGCAGGTGACCTTGGGCAGGAGCTGCCGGGCCGGGCCGACCTTGAGGGTCCGCCGTACCCGCTCGTCGAGGCGGTCGAGGAGTCGGGTGGTGGCAGCTGCGGTGCCGGGCTGCATCCCGGGATTGAGGCCCTGATCCGGCTGAGCGGGTTGGCGTGTTCGGGGTGGGGCAGGAGTCGGGCGACGGTGAGCAGCTGCTCCTGGACGTCGGCGTGCAGCTGCGCGTACTGGTTGGGTCGGGCGCGGGCGATGCCAGCGGTGAGGATGGCGTCGCCGGTGGGTCGCCGTGGCCGCCGAGGCGTGGCGTCGGCCGAAGCTGGGGAGCGGAGGGTTCGGCTGCGGTGGCGACCTGGGCGCGGATGGCGCGGGCCTCGATGGCGGCGGTGGCGTCGAGGGTGTTCAGGGCGGCGGCGAGTGACCATGTGGCGGCGGTGGCGTGCAGGTGGTGCGTAGTGGTCACGGACGGCCCTTCGGCTGAGCAGGTGGGCGAGAGCAGGGACTGGTGAGCCAGATGGCGACGACGGCGAGGACGACAGCGTCGGCGGCGTTGAAGCGGACGACGTGGGCAGCGGCGGCGGTGAGCAGGATGGCGATGGCGAGGACGAAGGCGGCGCCGACGGCGGCCATGAGCCGGATCACGATGCCTCCTCGATCGCGTCGAGAGCGGCCGTGACGCAGCGCCACACACGGGCGTTCTCGGCGGCCTGCTGGTAGTCGCTCCCGGCGCGGGGCGGCTCCCGGCGGATCTGGGCGAAGACGGCGTCGTAGGCGGGCTGGCGGGGATCGCCGTCGTCCTGCGCGCGAGGCGACGGGGAACCGAGGGCCGGCGCGACGGCTACCCAGGAGTCGGTGCCGAAGTCGTTCTTGCAGCGGCTGCACCATCCGCCGGTGGGCATGTCGCCGGTGGGGAGCGTGGTGACGAGGCCGCAGGGGTGGTGTCGCCACTGGTTGGGCTGGTCGGCTCGGCCAATCTTCTCGGCGAGCGCCTGGAGCAGCTCGGCGTAGCTGATCGGCAGGGGCTCGCAGGTGGTGAGCCAGTCGCGGAACAGCGCGGGTCGGAGGCGAGCAAAGCAATCTGACGGGCGATGTCGTGGTGCATCTGGTCGATGACGCCTTGCCGGAACGTGGCGACCTGGTTGGCGGTGTCGAGTTCGGCGCGGAGCCGGTCGCGGTCGGCGCGGAGCACGTCGCGGGCTTCGAGGGCTTCGTCTCGCTGGCGGGTGACGTGCGCGAGGTCGGTTTCGAGGTCGAGTGCGCGGGTGCCGCTGTCGAGGGCGGCCTCCTGGATCCGGTCGGCGGTGGTGGGCACCGGCGGGGCGCGGCCCGGTGCTTGATCTCGCAGACAGCGCAGCGGACGGTGCCGTCGCCGTTGTCGTAGACGTGCTCGCCCGGTAGATGCTGTCGCCGCACGGCGTGCACAGGTGCCACCCGGCGACCTGGGTGCCGCCGGTGGGCCATCCGCCGGGGGTGGGGTCGGCTTGGTCGGGTGCTTGAGCGGGATGCGGGTCTGGTCGGTCATGGCGGTCCTTCCTCAGGCGGGGACGTTGGCGGCGGGAGGTGCACGGTGGTGATGCGGCGGTGGAGGTTGGGCTCGTCGACGTGGCGGCGGCACGGCACGGTGTCCAGAGGGTCGGCGGTACGTGCCTCGGCGAGGCACTGCTGGCACTCGTGGTCGCCCTCGTGGCGGAACGGGCGGGCACAAGGGGTCACGCCGTGGCAGTAGGTGCCGCAGGCGTTGGCGAGCAGCATCGGCGCGGAGTCGTCGCGCTCGGCGGCGCAGGCCACGCACTCGATTGACGTCCACGGCTTGCCGGATGTGTTGATGTCGCCGGGGAACATGACGTGCCGCAGGTAGCGGTGGCCGGGGCGATCGCTCGCTGGCGGCAGCCTTCGCAGCGGTGGGCGACGCGGGCGGTGCGGGCTTTGGTCGTGGTGGCCATGGCGGCGTGCTCCTCAGGCGGTTCGGCGGGGCAGGTGGATGACGGGTGCGGCGCCTGCCTCGATTTCGTGGCGGATCTGGCGTGCTCGGGCGGGGTGACGAAGGGAACTGCCGGCCCAGCTCTTCGTCGGCGTCTGAGTCCGGCGGTGGGTGGTGTGGGCTTGGGCGCGGGCGATGGCGGCTTGGCGGAGGCCTGGGCGCGTCGCTCCTGCGGTGCGGTGCCGGTACGGGGTGGCGGTCACGACGCGCTCCGGAGGTGGAAGGCGCATGCGTCGCCGGTGACTGGGTCGGCGGCGAGGGTGGTGGCTCCGTCGGCGTAGCAGGCGAGGCAGAAGCCGAAGCCGCGGCCGTGGTTGGCCGGGGTGGTGTCTGGTACGGCGGCGGGGAAGAGGCTGGCGGTGGTGTCGGTGCGTGTTGCGTCGGGATTGCCGGGGACGAGGCGGAGTGCGGGCGCCGGGACGGTTGCTTCGCGTGCGCGGTCGTGAGTTGCGGTCTCGGGCTGAGGTGGTTGATCTCCGCCCTCAGAGAGTGAGCTTTCATCCCCAGTCCCAGGACCCGACGTAGTCGGGTCTGGGGTCGCAGGGGTCTGGGGCAGCGTGCCCCAGTGGTATCCACGGCAGGTTCGACCGGGAGGACAGGTCGCCTTAGTTCCTGTCGTGGTTCCTCTCTTGGTTCGTCGTGGTTCCTAGGGGGACACCGGGTGTCCCCAAACTGGCCGCTGGTGTCCCCTGAGGGGACTGTCGGTGTCCCCTCAGGGGACTGTGGGTGTCCCCTGAATGTCGACGGTGCAGTGGCCGACGTCGATCGACTTGGGTGCTTTCTGGAGGGTGAGGCGATAGACGGCGTTCTTTCCCGCGCGGCCTGCGGAGACCCGTTCGATGGCGGCGTCGGCGAGTAGTTCGGCGATGGCGCGCTTGACGGTGCGGTAGGCGGTGGCGCGGTCTCCGCCGCGTTCGTTGCGGAGGACGTCGACGAGGGTCACGGCCGGCGAAGTAGATCGCGGCGGGGGTGTTGTCGTGCGCGTCGTCCAGGGCGGTGTGCGCCATCTTCACGACCACGCGGAAGGCGCGGTCGGAGAGGTGGGTCCACCTGGCGAGGACCAGGGAGACGAGGCGTGCACCCACTGGGGCGGCTCCTGCTCTGTCGATCGGGCTGGGCGGTGGTGCGCGGTCAGACGGAGGCCAGGACCTCGGCCTCGCGGCGGGCCCTGTTATCGGCCATGCGCTGCGAGGTGACGTGGAAGGTCGTCTCGGTGTGGCCCGACTCCAGCCAGGCCGGGCAGACGGCGCAGGTCCGGCGCTCGGCGGGTGCGAGTCGGCCGGCGGCCTGGTCGCGGTCCTCGTTCTCGACGTACGCGTCCAGCAGCTCGCGGGCCTGCTTACGCAGGTGCTCGCGGTGGGTCTCGACGTGCGCGTTGCAGCCCTGGTCGCCGTACGGGAAGGAGTAGCCGCCCTGGTAGACGTCCCGCCAGTCCCAGCTGTCCGTGGGCGCGGTGACCTTCCAACCGGCGTCGAACAGGGTCTCGCCGTCCTTGGTGTGCTCGTACGCCTCGGGCTCGACGTAGCGGACCGCCGACTCCTGGTCCTCGGCAGCGATCCACACGACGTGGCGGTGGGTGTACTCGACGATGACCGGGTAGGAGTCCTGCTCTTCGGGGTGTGCCCCAGCACAGGTACGGGTAGTCGCCCGTGCCGGTGGCTGGCCGGGAGCAGCCGGGAACGCAGGTCTTCGTGTCGGTGGTGGTGGTCATGCGACTCGTGTCTCCTTCGTGCGGGCGGGCTCGCGGGGATGTGGTGGAAGCTGCGGAACCGCAGCACGCAGTTCCGGCCTTCTTCGGGGTGTCCGACCAGCGGAGCCGGACACCGATCTCGGTGTCGTCCAGGCCCTCGCCCATGAGCTGCTCGACCAGGTAGCGGCGCTCGGCGGTGCCGAGGTCCCGGCGGTCAGCTCGCCGGCGAGGGCACGCTCGATGCGGATGGCGTCGACGTCGCGGCGGGCCCGCCAGGCGGTGAAGTCGTCGACCAGCTCGACCGGCACGCGGGCGATGAGTACGTCGCCGGGTACGAGGTCCAGCCGGGCACGGACGGGCCCGGTAGACCAGCCAGAGAGGCGGGCCGGTGAGGATGGCCCCGGCCTCGTCGACCAGTTGCTCGAGCTCGTCGAGTGCCTCGGCCCTCAGCTCTTCCCGGGTGTACGTCGGGTCGGCGATCGGCCAGACGTGCTGGTAGATGTGGTTCACCGGTCGTCTCCGATCCGGCGGAGATGCTCGGTCTGGGCGGCATCAACCGCGGCCGAGACCTGGGCCACGGCGACGCGGTCATGCGCCGCGTTCGCTCTGGCCCGACCGCAGATGCACGGCCGGTGACCGTTGTGGTCGGCCGGAATGGTGGTCGACGCGCTGTACGGATGCGGCCGGACCGACCGGCGGCGGGCGGCCATCACGCCACCGCCCCACCGGCCGGACGTGCCGCCGCGGCGTCGGCTCGGGCCTTGCACTCCGTGTGGGACAGGCCCATCGGGTCGGCCAGCCACACAGTGGAGTCGCCGGTCCGGATCGGGTCGCCTTCGATCTTGCAGCGGCCGATGACCGTTGGCAGGACGACCCGCTGCCGGGCCAGGTTGGGCAGGGATCGGGCGCTCACGAGGCACCTCCGGTGAGCCGGTTGATGGCGCCGACCAGCTCGACGCACAGGGCGTCGAGGCGGTCGACCTCGTTGCGCCACTGCTCGACGTCGTCGGCGACGGTCACGGCCAGGAGCGCGGCCTGGCGGGTCCGGCCGCTGTCGCGGGCCTCGCAGTACGCCACGTACCGCTCCCCATCGCGTCCCGGTCGGGCATGGGGAGTGGGCCGGCCAGGCGGCGCGCGGCCGACCCGGGGAACTGGATGACGTCAGCCACGGCTCGCTCCGGCGGTGACCGGGGCGGGCCAGGTGTCGATGACGGCCGGGTCGCACAGGAAGCACGACCGCCGGCCCGAGCACCCGGAGTGCGACACCTCGGCAGCGAGCGGGTCAGGTGCGTCCGGGAGGATCGCCTCCGGCGGGTGCACCTTCGCCACCACCGGCTGCGGCGCGCTCGTCACGTACCGGTCGATCCACGCCAGCCCCGACCGGTCCAGCACGCGCTGCGCCGGGTCACCGCGACGTACGCCAGCATGGCCTCGTCGCGGACGACCTGAACCTCCTCGCCTTCCTCGGCCCGCGGCTCCGGAAGTCGTCGGCGATCAGCACCGTGCCCCACTCGCGGCCCTTCGCCTTGTGCGCCGTCGACACGATCACGTCGGCGGTCCGCTCCTCGACCAGGGCGTCACAGACCCGCATCACCTCGTGTGAGCCGTGCCGGTCGATCAGCCGGACGAACACCCGCAGGTCGGAGCCGGTCGAGTCCATCTCGACGTACTCCTGAACCTCACGCCAGGTGCGGAATGCGAACAGCTCCGGGTGGTCGGTGGGCATGCCGGCCTGCAACCGCTGGCGGCCTCGGCCATCCGCCGGATGTCCGAACCCCACCGACCAGCGCCGCCCGGCGACCCTGCCCCAGGGCGTCGATGACGCGGACGATCGCGCCACCGTTGGACCGGCACAGCACCGCGTCCGGCTCGGGCACGTACGCCACTCGCGACGGGATCTGCTCGTACCCGGTCAGCCGCAGCGGCGCGTCGAGCACGTCGAGCCACTTGTTGGCCTCAGCGGCGACCGCCGGGCCGAACCGGAACGACTGCGAGGTGGAAGCGGCGCCCGCCGAACGAGGCCATCGCATCCGTCGCGCCCCGCCACCCGTAGATGGCCTGGGAACTGTCACCGACCAGGATCCGCTGCGCCGGCTGCCGGGACACCAGACCAGCCACCGCGGGGTTGGAGTCCTGGGCCTCGTCCAACAGGACGTAATCGGCGTGGATCTGCGGGTCAGTGAGGACCCACATCTTCAGGTAGTAGTCGTGGGTGAAGCGGAGCTGACCGTCGCGCTGGGTCAGGTCGGTGTCCCACGCCTTCTGGGCAATCGGTACGAGGTACTTCGCCAGTTCGGCCTGGCCGGGCCGGTCAAGGCCGTTGACCAGCGGGACGTGCATCCGCTGGACCTGCCGATCGTCGGAGTAGCAGAACCGCTGGATCGTCTCCGAGACGATCCGGGCGAGCTGCTGCGGCGCGAGCATCGTCTCGCCGACCTTCACCGGCTCGTTCAGGCCGAGCAGCATCGCGGTCTGCCGGGCGGGCACCCGGGGCCCGTTGAGGCGGTGGGCGAAGCTGCGACCGACCGCCCGTAGGCGAAGGAGTGCGCGGTCCTGCAGGTGACGGACGACGGGAACTCCCGGGCCGCGTCGGTCGCGATGCTCTTGTTGTAGGCCAGGTACGCGCCGCGGCGGCGGCGGCGTCGCGGGCGAGCATCTTCAAGGTGCTGGTCTTGCCGGTACCAGCACCGGCCATGATGGTCAGGTCATCGCCGGTGCGGGCCGCGTCGATGATGGCCTGCTGCTCCGGGGTCGGGTCGTAGCTCATGCTGCGGCCTGCCCTTCCTGCTCGGCGGGCGGGGTGTTCTGCGCAGCAGCCGACTCCAGCCGGTCGATGACCTTTCTGGCCTCGTCGAGGCTCAGCCGGTTCTGGGTGTCGATCTCGCGACCGGTGACGTCCGACAGGAACAGGAGCCGGGTGTCCCGGTCGTCGAGGCCGGCCTCCTTGCACAGAACGTGGATCTTCTTGTGCTGACCCTCGCTGGCTGGGTTCGACGGGATCAGGTGCTCCTTGCGGGCCCGCCACTGCGCGCGGACGTGCTCCAGCTCGGCGGGGCTGATCCGGCCGTCCTGGCGGTCTCTCCAGCGGCGTTCCACACCCGGCGTAGCCCGGTCTCGTCGGTGGTCTTCTGCAGGTCGATGAGGAGGCCGGTCGCGGCGGCGGACAGCGCGGCCGGCGGGCTCGAGACCGGACGGTCCGCTGCGGGCGGCCCCGACACCGGGCGGTCCTCGTCCGGCTCGGCCGGCTGCAACGCGACCAGGTCCCGGACGTGCGCCTCAGCCGGCGCACAACCGAGCGTCTCGAAGACGATGTTCTCGATCGTCCAGTCCTTCGCCAGCTCGATCGAGTCGTCGTAGCCGGGCCGTACGCCGGTGCGCACCGAGCGGACACCGATCACCGTGCCGGGCTTGGTCCGGTCGAGGCGGATCCAGCAGGACACGTCGTAGCCGAGCGTCTTGTGACCCTCGACCCTGTAGTCCTTGGTGTTGGCGATCGGCTTGCCGCCGTCGTCGAGGGCGGCAACCTCCTTACCCCTGGCCGTCACCAACACGACGCCCGGAAAGGTCATCAACGCGGTCATCAGCTTCCGGTGTCGGGAGTTGATGTCGTTCCACAGGTCCATCGAGATCTTCGGCTCTTCGTCCGCCGCCAGGGCTTCGCGTTGTACTTCCGGACCTTGATCTCGTGACGGCGGAGAGCCTTGTCGGACGCCAAGTCCTTGAGCATTTCCCACTCGGCGGTCATCGAGTCGATGACGAGCACGACCGGGGCTCCCCGGCGTCGGCCGCGCGGGCGGCTTCGGCCTTGACGGCGTCGACCGCGCCCTGGATCTGCGCCCAGGTGCCGTCATGCTCGATGACGAGGTAGTTCGCGCCGGGGATCGCGCCGTACTCGTCGGCGGATCCCTCGCCGAGGTCGAGCCAGTACATCTGGCCGATCCGCTTGGAGGTGCTGAACTGGGCGCAGGCCCAGCTCTTGCCGGACTTTTCGCCGCCTTCGATGAGGATGAGCGGCCACGGCACGCGGCCGGTGGGCTGGCGGGTACGCAGGGCGGCGGTCACTGCTGGTTGTCCTTCGTCTCGGTCGTCTTGGAGTTGGGCCGGTGGGCGGCGGTGAAGATGTCTGCGACGACCTGCTCCGGGTCGCCCAGCTCGGCTCGCAGGCCGGCCAGCACGTCGTCCCGGTAGCCGGTCGGCGCGGCGGGGACGCCTGCTGGAGCACGGCGTCGGTGTCCATGCGGCCGGTGAGTTCCGCCTCGGGTGCCGGGAGGTGCCGGTCCGGGTCGGCCCAGTGGTGCGGGGCGAGGTTGACCCGGACGGCGGAGTGCAGCGGGTTGTACGCCGGGCTGACCGGGTTGGTGATCTGCTTGCGGCCGTTGGTGACCGGGCCGCCCTTGGCTCAGCGGTGCCGGCCACCGTGGGCCGGCTGCTCGGCAGCGGCGGCGGTCGGCCAGGCACCGGCCCGACCGGGGTTGTTGAGGTCCAGCTCGGTGCTCACCGGTCGTTGTCCTTTCGGTCGAAGTCGGCGGGGCTGATGGCGGTGTGGATGTCGCGGAGGATGCGGTAGCCCCAGCGCGGCCAGGGCTTTCGGCGTCGGGGTGAGCGCGGCCTGGGCGGTGGAGGCCTGCGCGGTAAGTCGGTCGAGGGCCTCACCGAGCAGCTTGTTTTCGGCGGTCTTGTCGGCCAGTTCGCCGCGGTAGTCGCGGATCCGGTTGGCCTGGTGGTGGAGTCGGACGGCCCGGGACTTGAGCGCCCGGTCGCAGATCACGAGGACCCACGTCAGGCAGATGCTGAGCGTCAGGAGCACGGCGACGGCGATGGATAGCAGCGCGGTCATGCGGCACCTCGGAGGGCGGGGTCGAGCAGCGGCAGCAGGCCGGGCAGGTGCGGCGGCAGCTCGACCGAACCGGCCAGCCCGTACGGTCCCGGCTGCCCGTCCGGCGACGGGTACTCGCCGAGGGCCACGCCGCGCCAGTAGTCGCACGCGCCGTCGTGGGGCTCGCCGGAAGGTGCCCGCACAGCGGGTCGGCGATGTTGAGCGTCTGGGCCGGGAACACGGGCCGCTCGACGCAGGGGCCGGTGCCGCCGGTGTTCGGAGCCGCCCGGCGGGATGTGCGGGGTGGACGGCTGCGTCATCGGGTCGCACCGCCCTCGGCGAGCTGCGGGATGCCGGCCAGCTCGTTGAACGCGACTCGAATCGTGCCGGCCTGCTGGTCGGGTAGGGTCTTGGTTTGCATCGGGACTCCTAGCTGGTAGGTGGGTGTCCGGGTGGGAGAAGCCCTCGTGCCGTGGCTGCGGCCGGGGGCTTCGTTCGTTCAGGCCCGCGCGGGGCGCGGCGTGCGCGCTGGCGGGTGACCCGCTCACGGGTCTGCTCGATCGCGGCGTCGCGATCGCTCGTCGGCGTGGGCTCCGGCGAGCGGGTGTGGCTGGCGAAGAACTCGGCCAGCTGCTCGTCGGTCAGGTAGATCTCCTTGCCGATTGCGACGTGGGTGAACTGCTTCTTCCTGTCGCGCAGCCGGCGGGCGGGATCCGGAGCTTGGCCGCTACCTCCTCCAGGGGTGAGGTTCGGCAGGGCGCTGAGGGGATGGTCATCGCGTCCTCTCTTCCGCGGTGACAGTTCGAGGCTGGGTGTGGGCCTCGATGAACGCGACGTAGCTGCTGAGAGAGATGCGGACGGGGCCGTTGCGGCCGTCGCCCTTGATCGCGTGGAGGGCTTCCGACTTGATGTAGCGGGAGACGCTCCAGCGGGAGACCCGCAGACGCTCGGCCACTTCATCGATCGTCAGAAATTCCTCAGCCACTCGACGCCTCCGCGCTGCTTCGTCTTGCTTCGTGATGTGCGATGCCTACGCTAACTTACGACGCAACACGAAGCAACATGAAGCAGATGAAGAGCGAGAAGTTGTGCGATGGCTTAAGTTGCCTCACGTTGCTATGTCCGATACGGGGCGTCGTGCTACAACCTGCTACATGGCGGAGCAGTTCGAACGGGGCCCTGCGTACAACTTCTGGGCGCGGGTGAAAGCCGAACAGGCCACCCGGGATGGACGGACTCCGAACTCTTCCGCCGATCAGGCGTCACACGTAACACGATCAACGGCCTCAAGACCCGCAAGCGGGTAGCGGCGGACACGGTCAACGCCATCGCCGACGCCCTGGAGATCCCCAGGAAGAGGCCCACAAGCTGGCCGGCCTCGTCCCGGCGGATGACGAGCAGCCCGACACCGAGGCCGCCGACGCGAGAGCGGCGATCCTGCGCGAACCGCTCTACAACGACGAGCAACGCGACGCCATGCTCCGATTACACGACCTGTTCGCCAGCACCAACCGCGCGGACTAGCTCTGCGGCTCTTGGCCCTGGTCGTCGTTGAGGAGGTCGTCGAGCGCATCGACCGCCGCCTCCTCAGCCTCGGGCATGAGGTCGCCGTAAATCTCCGACGTCGTCGACAGCTGGGCGTGACCGAGCCTGCGACTGATCGCCAGCGGCGTCATTCGCCGATCACTGAACAGCCACGCCGCGTGCGTGTGGCGCAGGTCGTGCGGGGTCGGCCGACGGCGGAGCACCCCGGGCAGCTACAGGTGGACATCACGCCCGGCTCGGGGCCGAGGTGGTCACGGCAGCGTGTCCACCCGGCGGACGCGAGCGCACCGCACGGCTTGCCCCGATCGTTGGTGCCGCCGTAGTCCCGGCACCGGGCCGGACCGGCCCGCCGTCAGGGCGAGGCTCCCCGCGGTTGGGCGGCGGGTGCTCGGCGCAGCGGCCGGCAGCGTCGAGGGCGGGATTCCAGCGACGCTGCAAGAAGTTGGAGTAGTGGATTGGCCCGCCGTTGGGCGCGGTGAGGAGGAAAGCGTCATCGGGCCGGTCGGCCAGGCAGGGCTTGAGGGTGGTCATCAGGCTGGCACGCACAGGTGGATGACGCCGGCGGCGGCCCTGGTCGTGCCGAGGTACCACCCGCCCTTACCGTCGCGCTTCCACGCCCGCCAGATCCGCACCCGGTCTTTCTCGCCTGGCTCGGTGGCGGGTTGGATGTGCCCGACGCTCAGCGCGGTCGCTTCGGACCATCGGGCGCCGGTCGCCGCGAGCACCTCGACGAGGGCCGGTCCTCGGGTTGGAAGGCGGTGAGCAGGATCTTGTACTCGGTCGGGGTGAGCCGGACCTGGGTGGGCTCGCCAGTGTCGTCGTGTTCGATCTGGTCGCGCTTGTACTTCACAGCCTCGGCCGGGTTGTCGACGAGGACCTTGTCCTGACGGCGGCCTCGAATATCTGGTTGATCAAGGTGAAGTACCTGGTAACCGTGGTGTTCTTGAGGCCGGGCTCGTCGTCTTCATCGGGGTCGTGCAGCTGGTTGAGCAGGGTGCCGATGTGGGTGGCGGTGACCTTGTCCATCGGCTTCTTGCCGAAGGCCGGGAAGATGCGGTTCTCGAGCTGACTCTTGTAGCCGGCGCGGGTGCCCGGGTGATGCCGGTCTTGGCCGCGAGCCACTCCGGGGCGTACTCCTCGAAGGTCGGCACGGTGGGGCCGGGTTCGGGGTCGAGGATGCCCATGTCGATGTAGACCTGGTCGCGGGTGCGATTGCCGCGGAAGCCCTCGACGATCCGCTTGGCCTCCAGCGCGAGCTCTTCGGTGGCGAACGTCGGCTGCTGCTTCTTGCCCTGGTAGCGCCAAACGATTCGCCATGATGGGCCGTGTCGTTCGGGAGCGGAGGCCATGCCGGTGAACCTATGTCCCCATGGGGACAGCGGCAAGGTCCGGAGCGGTGAAAACTCGTCACCTACCGTACGCATCGCACATGGTGAATCGGGACAGAATCGGACAGCCGCAGGTCAAGATCACTAGCTGTGGCAGACTGAAAATCGGAAGGTCGGCGGTTCGACCCCGCCCCTGGCCACATAGCCTTTCGCCGGGCTACAGAGGTCCCCACCAGCGGAAACGCAGGTGGGGATCTTGCTGTGTAGACCCTGCTGGACGATCGCAGGCGAAGCCGGCGCTCCGCTTGAGCGCGGCCCGCGCTGGCCGGGCCGCCGTCCGGCGGGCTGCCGGGCTGCCGGGCCGCCCGTGATCGACTCGCCTTCCTTGATGTCGCGGTATCCCAGCGCCTGCGTTACCGCGTTACCACCAAAACCGAGTCGATCAAGCGGGCGCCGGGGCGCGGGCGTGCCGAGGGCGCGAGGACGCGGGTGCATGGGTGCGCCTCGGGTCGCGGGTGCATGGGTGCGCCTCGGGTCGCGGGTGCACGGCGTCAGTGGTCGCGGCGACCCTGCGGACGGTGCTGCCCAACGCTGCCCTGGATTGCCTCCCACACGCTGCGCCCGGCCTGTAGCAACGTCTCCCCGCCTGCTCAGCGAGCTGAGCTGCGCTCTGGGCAGCGCTCTGGGCCGTAGCCTGCGCCGTCCCTGGCAGACCGTGCTCCTTCGACCCGCCACTCTCCGAGCCGCGGCCGTCCGGCCCACGACTCGCCGCCCCAGCGCCCTCCGGCCCACGACCCCCGGCCCGCCGCCGTCCGACCCACCGCCCCTGACCCAGCGCCCTCCGAACCGCGACCCTCCGGGTGCCTACCCAGTGGCTCACCGCCTCCCGGATGCCAACCCTCCGGACGCCGGCCCTCCGACTCACCGACCCCGCCCGGCCGCCCTGCGGATGGCGGCCCTCCGGTCGAGCGTGATCAGTGGCCCCAGGACCGCCAGCTTGCGACCCGGGCCCACCGGCAGGGGCCCCGGCCCGCCCGCCTGAGACCCAGACCTGCCGACCTGAGACCCAGACCCGCCGACCTGAGATCCGTGACCGCCGACCTGGGACCCGCTGGCCGGAGAGCCGAACCCGCCGGCGTTCGATTCCGCATCGGCGGGACCTGGCCGAGCCGAACCCGGTCGACCCACACCCGGCCGACTGAACCCTGGTCGACCAGAACCAGAACCAGAACCAGACCCGGACCCAGACCCAGAACCGGGACCAGGACCAGGACCAGGACCAGGACCAGGACCAGGACCAGGACCAGGACCAGGACCAGGCCGGTCACGGTCGGCGGCGACCGCTCCCACCTGCTGTCTGTCGGAGCGCTGGGTCGACGCCCGAACCTCGGCGGCACCTGCGGCCGATTGCTGGGCGGCGCCGCGGTTCACGTCGTCCAGGCCTGCACCGGCTGTCCCAGCGAGCGCCTCGATGATGTGGGGTTGTTGTCGAGGGTGTCGAGCGCTCGCCCCAGGATCCTGGTCAGCTGCTCCAGCCGTACCCGCAGCTGCGCCTCGGCGTGCACCCGTTGACGTCCAGCTCCCCGCCGCTCAGGTGCACCCGTACGCCGGCGTCGACCTGGAGCAGGTTGGCCACTCGGGCTCGCAGCGACAGGTCGGCGTCCAGGCCGTCGACCGCCAGGCGGATCGAGTCGACCGAGACCTTCGGAATGTCGAGCAGGACGTCGGGGTCCGCGCCATCGACGTTCCGGTCCGGTCCTCGCTGCTGCGCGCTCTCGCTCATGCTCTCCCGCCCCGCCTGCACACCGTCCCGGTCGTCCGGGCCGTCGGGCGCGGTTACCCGCTTTCCAGCGGGGCATCCCGTCCGTGACGAGTCGGCGACCCTCTGTCTGGAACAGGGCACAATGTGAAGCTGCACACCCGGGCATCAGCCGGTATGGTCCGGGCCTATGGGACAGGACATGACTGATCCGGCCGACATCCGGCAGGACGTCGACCGGTTCTCCTTACGGTGCAGCCTCCTGGTCCGGGCGCCGCCGAGCACGCGTTCGCGGTCTTCACCGACGAGCTGACCGACTGGTGGGTCACCGAATACACCTGGTCCGGCCCGGACGCTCTCGCCGAGCTGGGCATGGAGCCACAGGCCGGCGGCATGCTCTACGAGATCGGCCCGTACGGCTTTCGCGCCGACTGGGGCCGGGTGCTCACCTGGGACCCACCGCGGCGGCTGGTCTTCGTCTGGCAGATCGGCCCCGACCGGGCACCGGTGCCGGATCCGGCTCGCGCCAGCGAGGTCGAGTGCTGTTCCATCCCGAGGGGCCGGAGCGCACCCGGGTGGAGTTGGAGCACCGGCATTTCGACAGGCACGGTGAGGCTGCCGAGGGATATCGCAAGGCGCTCACCGCCGGTTGGCACGAGTTGCTCACCCGGTACGTCGCCACGGTGTCGCGGCACCCACCACTTCCGCCTGACGGAACCGCCAGCTCACCGGCCGAGCAGCGGCGGAACCGCCGCCTCACCGGCCGAGCAGCCGAGCGGCTGCGGAGCCGCCGCCGAGGTCTCGACCACCCAGGTTGGCGCGTTGGCCCGCCTCCGCTCCCGAGCCGAAGCCGGTGCCGCCCAACCGGCGTGGTGGTGCGGTGCGGAGGCGCGGGTATTCCTCGGTGAGCCGTCGCTGCACCCGGTCGGACCGGTCGGCCAGCACCAGCGCCACCGACGGCGTGCCCGACTCGCTGGCTGCCGTCGTCTCGGCCGCCCAGAGCCGGCCGCCGATGACCTCCGCGAAACCGGCCAGCCAGGATCGGCGGAAGGCGGCGGGGTGGTCGTCCGCCGGGACCTCGGTGGCGGCCAGGCCGTGCGCCGCCTGCACGAGCAGTGAGGTGAAGAGCAGGTCGACCCGTTCCAGGTCGCTGGCGAAACCGAACAGGTGCAGGGCGAAGCCGTTGCCCTGCCGACGGCGTACGCAGCGGCAGCGCAGGGGCTCGGCGACCGCGGCGAGCAGGCCGACCTTGTCGCGGGCGTACGGGGCGACGATGTCCAGAACCCGGTCGCCGACCGGGTCGGTGGTCGGGTCCCGTGCGGCGAGCAGCGCCCGGTCCACGCCGTAGCGGGCGATCAGATCGGTCGCCTTGGCGGTGAAGGCGGCCGACTCGGCCGGCGTGCAGGCCGGGTCCTCGGCCTGGGCCAGCAGCTTGCGAACCTTGCTGAGCATGGCCTCGGACATGCCTACAGAGCTATCACATGGGCCGGACAACCAGGGGGCGCGCCGCTATTGATCGATCAGTATCATCGTCACGGTCAGACGATCAGTCCAATACGGACGGTCAGTCAACCGGTTCCGGAGGAACGAACGAATGCCATCCCCACCGCTCGCCTGCTCGCCGTCGCCACGGTCACCGCACTGCTCGCCGTCGGCACGCCCGCCCAGGCGGAGCCGATAACACCGACCGCACCGGTCAGTTCCGGGCCGAACGCGTTCGCTCCGCTCGCCACCTGCTATGGCGGGGCGGTCCGGTCGTACTTCGAGACCGGCCGCTACGGCGGCTCGGCCGGCCAGTACCGCACCACGACCCGCTGTCGCGACATCAACGTCCGCAACGCGAGCGTGTACGCCACCGACGCCTGCGTGATCTTCGTCGACAAGACCAGTGCCTGCAACTACTGGACGTACCTGCCGGCCAACTCGGGGTGGATCACCATCGCGACGAATGTTCGAGACGGGGTCAACTTCCGGGTCCGCTTCGAAAACCTGCGGTACGAGTACGAGCCCCTCATCGCGTACCACGCGTTCTGAGTGCCCGCAGGTCGCGGCGTCCGCCCCCGACGGACGCCGCGACCTGGCGGCAGGTCACCCGGCACGACTGCGCAGGGTGGCGATCGTCGAACCGGCCAGCGTGAGCAGGCATTCGGGGAGCTGCCCGTCGGCCGCCGCAGCCCCGAACAGCGCCTCCCCGGTCGGTTCGTCCCGGTTGGCGTACGCGCTGACGAAGCGGGCCACCCACCGGGTGTCGTACCCGGCCTCGTCGATCCCCGGAAGTCCAGCGCGGCTCCGCTGGCCGTTGGCGCGTCACCGAGCATCGTCGCGGCCAGGCACCAGGCGACCCCGTACGCGCCGCTGAGGCCGGCCCGGTCGACGACCTCGTCGAACGCTCCCACCACCGCGTCCCCATCGCCGGCCAGCGCCGAGCGGAGCACGGCGGCCGCGTCGTCGAACGTCTGCTGTGGTAGGTCCGTCACGCAGCGCACAGTAGGACGGGTGGTCAAGTCCCCGGCGGCGCTCACTGTCCGTGTTCAACGCGAGCTACCTGCGCATTACGCCACCTCCACGGTCCCGCCGCGCGCCCCGGCACGCTAATGTGCGCAGCGGACCTTCGCCGGAGGAAGGACGACCATGTTCGTATCACGCCGTTCGCGGGTAGCATCACTGGCTGCCTGCGCGACGATCCTGCTCGCCACGAGCGCTTGCGGGGATGACAAGACCAAGGAGGCAAGCGCCCAACAGGTGCGCCTCTATGGCACAGATGGCAACATGCTCAACAGCTATCCTGCGGAGTTGAAGGAACGGGCGAGCCTGGTCGACGGCATGAAGGGCACCACGCCCCTCGTCCCGCTGCCCGAGGACTTCAAGGGCCGACTGCGGGCCGTCAACCCGGCGCTGACGGACTACGTGTACTCCGCGGAGACGTACGACGCGGTGGTGGTCGCCGTACTCGCCGCTCAGTTGGCCGGCACCACCGCCCCGGCTGCCATCGCGAAGCAGATCGTCGCGGTGACCAACGACGGGCAGCGCTGTGAGGACCCGGCCAGCTGCCTCGCGTTGGCCCGGAACGGGCAGGACATCGAGTACCGCGGTGTCTCGCTGACCCGGGCTGGTTTCACGGACAAGGGTGAGCCGGCCACCGCGAGCTACGCGACGCTGACCTTCGACGGGCAGCAGATCAACGACGGCAAGACCGAGTTCGTCGGCGCGGGCATCGAGTCGGCGGCGAGCACCAAGACGCCGCCGAAGCCGAAGAAGCAGCGCCGGGTGCCAACCCCGACCAGGAGCCGCTGATCCTGGGCGGCCTGCTGCCGAAGACCGGTGACCTGTCGATCGCCTACCCGCCGATGGCCGCTGGCGCTGCGCTGGCGATCAAGGAGATCAACGCCGCTGGTGGCGCGCTGGGCAAGCCGGTGACGTGGCTGGACGGCGACGACGGCACCAGCCCGACGGTGGCCAAGGCGACGGTTGCCAAGCACGTGACGGACGGCGTCAGCGTCATCATCGGCGCGGGTGGTTCGGGCATCTCCCGGGCGGTGCTGCCGGACGTGGTGCAGGCCGGGAAGATCCTCTTCTCGCCGTCCAACACCGACAGCAGCCTGACCGACGTGGACGACGGTGGTCTCTACTTCCGCACCGCCCGCCGGACAGCCTCCAGGGCCGCGCGCTGGCCGACGTCATCCTCCGCGACGGGTCGCAGAAGATCGTGATCGTCGCTCGCAAGGACTCCTACGGCGAGGGCCTCCAGGGCACCGTCCGTGACGAGCTGGAGAAAGCCGGTGTTGCCGGCGACCGGCTCAAGCTGATGACCTACGAGCCGCCGGCCGACGCCAAGGCGCCGGCGGTCGACTTCAGCGGCGGCGCGAAGGAGATCAGGACTTCGGCGCGGACGCCGTACTGATCATCGGGTTCGGCGAGTCCGCCCAGGTGATCCGTGGCCTGGCCGACGCCGGGGTGCAGATCCGGCAGTAGGCACCGGCACCGACGCACGACGGCCGCACCGGCATTCCGCCGGTCCGGCCGTTGCGGTTTCCGACGCCCCAGCCCGCTGAGGGATGGGGCCGCCACCGCCTCGTCGATCATGGACTTCTGGTGCCCGTCTCATGCCCTCGTGGGGTTTTGTCACCCACCACAACTCCTTGATCGACAAGGCGGGTGGGCGGGGTCGTGGTCAACGCGGCCGGCGACGCTCAGGAACTCGGTCATCCGGCGGTGCTTCTCGTCGTCCTCGAAGAGCACCGCCTGGCTGACCAGGTCGAGGTGCGGGTGTGCGGCGGCGGGCGCGTCCACCGCCAGCTTGGTCAGCCGCACCGCCAACGGCGACCCAGGGCGATCTCGTCCAGCAGGGCGTCCGCCACCGCCAGCAGGTCGTCGGGCTCGTCCACGACCCGGTTCACCAGGCCGATCCGCAACGCCTCCGCGGCGTCGACCCGCCGGCCGGTGAAGAGCAGTTCCTTGGCCCGGCCCTCACCGATCAACGCGGGCAGTCGATGAGTCGCGCCGGCGCCGGCCAGGATACCCAACCGCACCTCCGGCTGACCGAAGACCGCCCGTGCCGTGCACACCCGAAGATCGCAGGCGTACGCCAGCTCCGCGCCACCGCCCAGCGCCGGACCGTCGACGGCGGCCACGGTCGGCATCGGCAACGCCCGGATGCGCGCGAAGGCCGCGGAGTTGATCGCGGCGAGGCGTCCGTGCGGCCCCGTTCGCGAAGCTGGCCGATGTCGGCACCACCGGCGAAGATGCCCGCCGTGCCGCCGGTGAGCAGCAGGAGGCGGGGACGCGCCTCCAACTCGGTACAGACCTGGTGCAGCTCGGCGATCAGGTCGGCGTCGATGGCGTTGCGCTTCTCCGGCCGGTCCAGGGTCACCACCAGCCGGTCCGGCCGTTCCTCGATCCGCAACCCGCTCACTGCCTCACACCGGCTTCCCAGCGGTAGAAGCCCTGCCCGGACTTCTTACCCAGCCGCCCGCGGCCACCATCTCCTCCAGCAGGGGCGGCGGCGCGAACCGGTCCCCGTACGCGGCCTGGAGGGTGCGCGCGATGTCCAGCCGCACGTCGAGGCCGACCAGGTCGGTGAGCTCCAACGGCCCGATGGGATGCCGGTAACCCAGCACCATGGCCTTGTCGATGTCCGCCGGGCTGGCCACCCGTCGGCGACCATCCGGATCGCCTCCAGTCCGAGGGTGACCCCGAGCCGGGAAGTGGCGAAGCCGGGCATGTCGCGTACGACGACGGGGTCCTTGCCCAGCCGGCCGGCGAGCGCGACGGCCGCGGCGGTGGTCTCCTGGGCGGTGGCCGGGCCGACCACGATCTCCAGCAGCGCCATCGCCCAGACCGGATTGAAGAAGTGCAGGCCGAGGAAGCGCTCGGGTGCGTCCAGCTCGGCGGCCAGGGCACCGATGGCGATGCTGGAGGTGTTGCTGCCCAGCAGCGCCGGACGCAGCGCGGCGGCGTCACGCAGCACCGCGCGCTTGAGGTCGAGGCGCTCCGGCACCGCCTCCACGATCACCTCGGGGCGGGAGCGACCTCGGCGAGGGTCGGACGCAGCGTCACCCGCTGCCGGTTGGTGGCGGCCTCGTCGGCGCTCAGCTTCCCGCGCTGCACCGCCCGCTCCCACAGCTCGGCGAGCCGGTTCAGCGCGGCAGCACCCGCCCGGGGTCCACCTCGACCACCTCGACGGCATGCCCGGCGCCGGCCGCCACGTACGCGATGCCGAGCCCCATCGTGCCGGCACCGACGACCACGAAACGATCGCTCATCGCGCCTCCCTGTCCCGCCCGCCGGCGCCTGGGTCCCGCCGCACCGGCCGGGCCTTCCGCCCGCTCCGCTCGCTCATGGTGCGACCCTAGACAGCGCGACGACCCGGCCCAGGCTTGGGGAGCGCGGGATCGGGTAATGACCGCCCGTCAACCGAGGGAAGGACCACACCGACATGAGCCAGGCACCGGAGAGCGTCACCGGGGAGACCGTGGAGACCCGAGGCGACGAGCGGGTCGAGCTTCTGCGCGCCGACACCAACAACGACGGCAAGACCGACGTGTGGGTGGTGGACACCGACGGCGACGGCAAGGCCGACCTGTTCCAGTTCGACACCGACGGTGACGGCAAGGTGGACATCACCATGGTCGACATCGACGAGGACGGTCAGCCGGACGAGGTGGTCGACGGCGACGGCGGCCTCCCGCCCGAGCAGCTTCCCCGACCGTTCAGGTCTGAGACGTACGACGGCCCCGCTCTCCGCCCGCTGGAGGGCGGGGCCTCGCTCAGTCCCCGAGGCGCAGGGTGGCCAGGTAGTAGGGGCGTCCCGGTCGTCCACATCGGTCAACCGCCAGCCGCTGCCGTGCACCAGGCTGGCGAACTCGTCGGCCGAGCAGACGAGGTAGTCGAACCACTCGGTGCTCAGCTCCCGGTAGCGCAGCCGCAGCCGCAGCTGGCCACCGAGCCGGCCCCGCCGACGGTTGCGCTCGTGGTAGCCGGTGTGCAGGGGATCGCGGGTGCCGTACGGGTCGGTGCCGTGCGCGATGATCTGCGCCCCGGCCGGGCCAGCGCGGCGAGCGCGGTCAGGAACTCGGGGCACGCGTACGCCCCTCGAACAGGCCGAGGTTGTTGCCGAGCAGCAGAAATGTGTCGTACCGCGGGCCGTCGGCGACGTGCGTGTCGACGGTGCCGTGCACCAGCCGCCGGACGCCGCGAAGCCGGCTCACCGCCAGCGCGCCCGCCGAGGTGTCCAGCCCGGTGACCGGTACGCCGCGCTCCTGGAGCAGCAGCGCGATCCGCCCGGCACCGGTGCCGATGTCCAGCGTCTCCCCACGGGTCCGGTCCACCGCGCGGTGGTCGTACGGCTGCCAGTCGTCCGGCCCGTCCAGGTAGTGCGCGGCCGGCGCACCGTTGATCAGCCCGTCGTCCCGTTCGATGATCTCGATGACCGGCCGGGGTAGCCGACCGCCGACCAGCGGTCGGGGACCCACCGGTGGCCACGGCGAGCGTGTCCCGCAGTAGTTCGCCGATCACGTCACCGATTTGGGGCTCCACCGTCACGGCGTTCACGCTATCCGGCCATTCAGTGGCCCTTAGCGGCCGTATCCTGGCGGCGTGACCACGCTGGACCGGCTGTCGGCTGAGAAGTACATCCTGCTCACGACCTTCCGTAAGGACGGTCGGGCGGTGCCGACCCGGTCTGGGCCGTGCGCGACGGCGAGGCGTTGGCGGTCTGGACCGGGGCCGACTCGGGCAAGGTGAAGCGAATCCGCCACAACGGCACGGTGACCGTGGCGCCCTGCGACGTGCGAGGCCGGCCGCACGGGGCGGAGGTGCCCGCGCACGCGACGATCTACGGGAGCGGCGACACCGGTCGGGTCCGCGACCTGCTCAAGCACAAATACCGGCTCATCGGTCGACTGAGCCTGCTGGGCAGCCGGCTGCGCCGCGGCGCGGGCGGCACCGTCGGCATCCGACTGACGTTGGCCGAGGCGCAGCGCTGACACCGGGCCGAGGCGCAGCGCTGACACCGGGCCGAGGTCGGGCCGGGGCATGGAAAGGGCGGCGGATCGAGATCCACCGCCCTGACCGGAAAAAATCGTGCCGCTCAGTCGCCCTGCCGCTGCTGCGGGATCTGGCCCTGCAAGAGCGCCCTGACCTCCGACTCGCGGTAGCGGCGGTGCCACCCAGGGTGCGGATGGCGCTGAGCTTGCCAGCCTTGGCCCACCGGGTCACCGTCTTCGGGTCGACACGGAACATCGACGCCACCTCGGCCGGCGTGAGTAGCGGCTCTGGTTCGTGCGTTCGCGATGCCATCGGTCACTCCTCCACATGTATAGACATCGGCCGGGGTCCCGCCGGCCGACGCGTCTCCCATGGTCCGGCTAGTCCCCGATGTCCGACATGGGCCGAACGGATGAAGGTCCCTAGACGGACGGATGAACCATGCCCGATTTTTACGACTTTTACACGGCAGAAAGTACCTTATTCGGACTCATGATCACGGTTCGTGATGCGTCAACTACGAGCACACCTCACCTTGGGAGCGCTCCAAGGGTGATATGCCCTAGTTGCACCGCTCCAACAGCTGCACCGCGCGCCACCGTGCCACCAACTTGTCGTACGCGGCGGACGCCTCCTCGGCCTCGCCGCGCGACAGTCCCGCGAGGCCGGCGGCAACCAGTTCAGGCGAGTCGTCCGCGGTGAGGGTCTCGTCGGAGAGCAGGTCGACCAGGCCGCCGTAGTCCAGCTCGACCACGGACCGCGGATGGAACTCCTCCAACCAGCGCGCCGCCTCCTCCACCGCCTCGGTGATCGGCGCCTCGCCCACCGACTTCCGCAGCACCGACAGCGCCCGTGACGAGCGACGGCGGGTCTTGGAGATCTCGGTGCGGTAGCGCAGCGCCCGTCGGCCCGGCTCGGTGACCAGGTCCCGTTCCGCCGGGTCGAAGAGCACGAACCACCGAAGCGGTACGCCCCAGGTGGCGATCTGCTCGTGCACCCGGGGCACACCGTGCTCCAGCACCCGGGCGCCACTACGCCAGTCATCCACCACCGCCCTGGCCTGACCGGCGAGCACCGGCGGCACGAAGGCGTCGGCGAGCACCGAGGGCACCCGTCCCGGGCGCTGAGCGCCGCCTCAGCGACCCGGATCCGCAGGTTCCAGGGGCAGACCAGCAGGCTGTCGTCCGTCTCCAGGACGTACGCCTCCTCGGGCAGGTCCGGCAGCCGGGTCCAGCCAGCGCCCAGCGCCTCGATCACCGCCGTCCGCTGCCGGCCGGGGCCCTCGACGGAGCGACCGCACGCCCCTCCGAGACATAGCGGCGCCAGTAGCTCTGCCGGTCTCGATCGAAGGCGGCCAACGGTTCGTACACGCGCAGGTAAGAAGCGAAGAGCGACGGCACCGCGCGATCCTCCACGAACCACGCCGGTACGCGGCCAGCGGCCGGGCACGCGCGCCGCACCGTGGGACGGCGGCGGCGCGTCGAGCGCCAGTTCGGCGACCGATACTAGGCTCGATCACACCGGCAGCATCCCGCCGGGGTTCACCAGGTCCACGTCCCACAAAGACGCACACCACCGTAGGAGCCAGCCATGGGCGTATTCGCGAGCACCGACGACCCGGTATCGACAGGTCACGAACAGGTCGTTTTCTGCCAGGACAAGCAGAGCGGCCTGAAGGCGATCATCGGGATCTACTCGACCGCGCTGGGGCGGCGCTCGGCGGCACCCGCTTCTACCCATACGCCAGCGAGGACGAGGCCCTCGCCGACGTGCTCGACCTGTCGCGCGGGATGGCGTACAAGAACGCGCTCGCCGGGCTGGACCTCGGTGGTGGCAAGGCCGTCATCTGGGGTGACCCCGAGCAGATCAAGAGCGAGGCGTTGCTGCGCGCGTACGGTCGCTTCGTGGAGTCGCTGGGCGGCCGCTACTACACCGCCTGTGACGTCGGCACGTACGTGGCGGACATGGACGTCGTGGCCCGGGAGACCCGCTACGTGACCGGGCGCAGCGTGGAGCACGGCGGCGCCGGCGACTCGTCGATCCTCACCGCCTGGGGTGTCTTCCAGGGGATGCGGGCCGCTGCCGAGCACGTGTGGGGCACGCCGAGCCTGCGGGCCGGCGGGTGGGCGTGGCCGGCCTGGGCAAGGTCGGCAAGTACCTCACCGGGCACCTCCTGGACGACGGCGCCGAGGTGGTCGCCACCGACGTCAACCCGAAGGCTCTGGCGTGGGTGCGCACCAACCACCCGCAGGTCACCCTCGTCGACGACGCCAGCGCGCTGGTCGGCGCCGACATCGACGTGTACGCGCCGTGCGCTGGGCGGCGCCCTGAACGACGACACGGTGACCGCGCTGCGGGCCAAGGTGGTGGCCGGGGCGGCGAACAACCAGCTCGCCCACCCGGGCATCGAGAAGCTGCTGGCCGATCGGGGCATCCTCTACGCGCCGGACTACGTGGTCAACGCGGGCGGCGTGATCCAGGTCGCCGACGAGATCGAGGGCTTCAACTTCGACCGGGCCAAGCTGCGGGCGACCCGGATCTACGACACCACCCGCGAGATCCTGCGCCTGGCCGACGCCGAGGGCGTGCCGCCGGCCGTGGCCGCCGATCGGCTGGCGGAGCGGCGGATGACGGACGTCGGCCGACTCCGCGCGATCCACCTCCGCTGAGCCTTCCCGGGGCGGATCGACGGGATCCGCCTCCGGGCCTCCTGGCCGGCACAGCTCGCTAAGCTGAGGCCGAGTCAAATTTTTGATGTGGTTTGTCCGGTGTCACGGGTGCTAACCGTTCCGCTCCTTACCCGGTACACTGGGTGACGGCCGGATCGACGCGACGCGCAGAGCCGGCCTCGGGTAACCCGAGGTGCCGAACGATGGCATCCCCATGTACCGTAAGAGCCACGAGAGATGCCTGACGTCATCGGGGCCCGCCTTCGGGCTGCCCCGCATTCTGTGCGAGGGGTCGAGCCATGGGGCGCGGCCGTGCTAAGGCCAAGCAGACTAAGGTGGCGCGGGAGTTGAAGTACCACTCCCCGAACACCGACCTCACCGCCTTGCAGCGCGAACTGGCGGGTGCTGGTAAGTCTGAGCACCACTTCAACGACGACTCTAAAGAGTTCGTCGACGACGATGATGAGGATCACGCGGACGACGATCCGGATCCCTGGGTCCGTCCGACCCGCTGACCTCTCGACGCAACTGAGCACGCGGTAACCCCGCGTGCTCACGCACGTCCCGTGCGGGTGCAGTCGCCGACGCTCAGGGGCCTGGCCCGACCGGAACCACTCCGGCCGCTCGGCAGGCCCTGACCTCGGCTCCCTCAGCGCGGCCGATTGTTCCAGTTGTAGAACGTCGGGATGTTCTCGAAGTGGTTCCAGGCGCAGACCGCACTGGTGCCGTCGCCCGACACCTCCGAGCGCAGCCGCCGCGCGTTCTCGGCCTCCTGGAGCAGCGCGACGAGTGCCGGAGCTGCCTCCCGCACCCGCTCGGTGACTCCGTCGTCCGCTTCGCGTTCAGACAGCCGGTGACTCGTGGTCTCGGGCATGCTCCAACACTCCCTCCAATAGGCGGATCTTGCTGTTGCGGCAGTGCTCGGTCTCCGTGCCGTCAAAACGCCCCAGCTCGAAGTAACGGTTGGCGGCATGACCACCGCCACAGAAGCCGAAGTACGGGCAGGACACCCGACACGCCTCCACCCCGGCCAGGAACTCCCCACCCACGGCGTCGCCGCCGCGCCGCCGAGGATCTCCGCCAGTGGGGTCGTCAGCACGTTGCCGCTGCTGAAATCGCCGTAGTGGGGTCGGTGAAACCGGCCAACTCCGGGAGAGCACGACCACCGAGCCGTCGTGACCGATCGTCGGGATCGGGTCCAGTTGGCGGGCAGCACCCGTCCGCCGCGTTGTCGAGCACCGCCGCGGCGTACCGCAACGACCACTCGATCTCGCGGAGGTGAATCCGAGGCTCCCGGCGCCACGCCGCGACCAACTCCGCCCAGAACCCGCTCACCGCGGACGGGTCATGACGGTTGTCGCGGGTGTTGACCCTCGGTCTCCTCGATGTTGATGCCCAACACGTCGCAGCCCAGCTCGAGGAAGTAGTCGTACAGCTCGGTGGCGAGCCCCGGCTCCGGCCGGGACACCACGGCCAGCGCGGAGAAGGGCAGACCACGGCGGCGCAGCGCCGAAATGCCGCGCAGAATCCGGTCGTACGCCGGCTGACCGCCCGGTTGACCCGGTCGCCGTTGCGCGCCGGGGCCCGTCCACGCTCACGCTGACCCGCATCTCGTGCCGGACGAAGAAGTCGCACCAGTCGTCGTCGATGAGGGTGGCGTTGGTCTGCACGTGGTGCTCGACCTCGGGCCCGAAGGGCGCGATCAGGTCGGCCAGGTGCTCCCGGCCGGCCGCCAACGGCTCACCGCCATGCCACACCACCGAGAACCGACCGGTCGCCGCCCAGGGACTGACCGCAGCCGCGACCGCCTCGGCCACCGGCACCGACATCCGCCGGTCGGCGGCCCGAAACGGCAGGTAGCAGTATGCGCAGTCGAGGTTGCAGAGGGTCGTCGGCTGCATGACGACGTACGACGGGACGGCGGCCAGACCGCGCATCCCGCTGAACGACCGTCCCCGAGCAGCCATCGCCCTCCTCCGCCTAGCCGGAGAGGGGTCGGAAAACCGCGAGGCGGCTCACGACCGTCTCCGAAGGGTGCCCTTCAGGCTAGGCGGCCTTGGCCACTCGGGTGAAGCCCTGATCAGGTGCCCGTACGATCACCAGAATGTGATCATCCCCGGGTGTGCTGGCCGACCATCTGCACGTTGCCGGTGCCCTCGATGATCTCGCCAGCCTGCCACGCCTCGACGCCACGGCCGGTCAGGGTGGCCAGCGCCCGGTCAGCGTCCTCGGCCGACACGATCGCGAACATGCCTACGCCCATGTTGAAGGTCGACTCCATGTCATGGTCGTCGACCCGACCCTTCGTCTGAATCAGGTCGAAGATCGGCTGCGGCTTCCAGGTGGACCGGTTGACCACCGCGTCGACGTGCTCCGGCAGCACCCGGACCAGGTTGCCGGGGATGCCACCGCCGGTGATGTGGGACAGCACCCGCACGTCGGCCTCGGCGATGAGCTTGAGGCAGTCCTTGGCGTAGATCTTGGTCGGGGTGAGCAGCTCCTCACCGAGGGTCCGCTGCCGACCGAAGTCGTCGATCACGATGTCCAGACGCATCCGGGCCGCGCCGAGCAGCACGTGCCGGACCAGCGAGTAGCCGTTGGAGTGCAGGCCGGACGAACGCATGGCGATCACCACGTCGCCCACCTCGACCCGCTCGGGGCTGAGGATGTCGGCCTCCTCGACCACACCGACACCGGTCGCGGAGATGTCGTACTCGTCCGGACGCAGCACGCCGGGGTGCTCGGCGGTCTCCCGCCCAGCAGCGCGCAGCCGGCGTACCGGCAACCGTCGGCGATGCCCGCACCGATCTCGGCGACCTTGTCCGGAACGACCTCACCGGTGGCGATGTAGTCGAGCAGGAACAGCGGCTCGGCACCACAGGCCACCAGGTCGTCCACGACCATCGCGACCAGGTCGATGCCGACCGTGTCGTGGATGTCCATCTGCTGGGCGATCACCAGCTTGGTGCCCACCCGTCGGTGGAGGACGCCAGGATCGGGCTCTTGTACTTCTTCGTGTCCAGCCGGAAGAGGCCGGCGAAGCCACCGAGGTCACCCATCACCTCGGGGCGGCGGGTCTGCCGCACCTTCGACTTGAGCAGCTCCACCGCGCGGTCGCCCGCGTCGATGGAGACGCCGGCGTCGGCGTACGAGACCGAGCGTTTGCGCGACTGACGGCCGGCACCGCCCGTCCACGGCTGCTGACGGTCGCCGCCGGCGCCGGTCGGGCTGCTTCCTGCGCCGTTGCGCTCGGACACGTGCGTCACGGTTCTCCCCTTTGGTTCTCGGTGCCGCGCCGGCGGTGGCCGGGCCGCGCCGGTTGGTGCTACGGGCGGTTTGCGGTAACGCCACCCGGAGTGGCGACGGACGAGCCGTTGGTGTGCGGGCGTCCGGCGCCGAGTTGGCTACCCGTCGACCCACCCTTCGAGCACGTGCTTGCCGATCAGGTTGCCGGCCGGCAACTCGATCGGGTACTCCCCATCGAAACACGCCCGACACAGCCGGGTCTTCGGCTGCTCGGTCGCGGCGATCAGGCCAGGAAGGAAACGAAGCCCAGCGTGTCGGCGCCGATGGAGCGCCGGATGCCGTCGTTGTCCAACCCGTTGGCCAGCAGCTCCGCCCGGGTGGCGAAGTCGATGCCGTAGAAGCACGGCCAGCTGACCGGCGGGGAGGAGATCCGGACGTGCACCTCCAGCGCCCCGCCTCCCGCAGCATCCGCACGATGGCGCGCTGGGTGTTGCCGCGCACGATCGAGTCGTCCACGACCACCAGCCGCTTGCCGCGCACGTTCTCCCGCAGCGGGTTGAGCTTGAGCCGGATGCCGAGCTGACGCAGGGTCTGCGACGGCTGGATGAAGGTGCGCCCCACGTACGGGTTCTTCATCAGGCCGGCGCCGTACGTGATGCCGGACGCCTCCGCGTAGCCGATGGCGGCCGGAGTGCCCGACTCGGGCACCGGGATCACCAGGTCGGCCTCGACCGGGTGCTCCTTGGCCAGCTGCCGGCCGATCTGCACCCGCGCCGAGTGGACGTTGCGCCCGGCGATCGTGGCATCCGGGCGGGCGATGTAGACGTACTCGAAGAGGCAGCCCTTCGGCTCCGGGGCGGCGAAGCGGGTGGAGCGCAGACCATTCTCGTCGATCGCGATCAGCTCGCCCGGCTCGACCTCGCGCACCACGCTGGCACCGACGATGTCCAGGGCTGCCGTCTCGCTGGCGACGACCCAGCCGCGCTCCAGGCGGCCGAGCACCAGCGGGCGGACGCCGTGCGGATCGCGGGCCGCGTACAGGGTCGTCTCGTCCATGAAGACGAAGCTGAACGCGCCGCGCAGCTGCGGCAGCACCTCCATGGCGGCCGCCTCGACCGACAGGTCCGGTCGGCTGGCCAGCAGCATCGTCACCAGGGAGGTGTCGTTGGTCGAGCCGTCCGCGATGAGGCCGCGCTCGGCGACCTCCTTCTCCAGCTCGGCCGTGTTGACCAGGTTGCCGTTGTGAGCCAGCGCGATGGTCGTGCCAGAGGTGGTCGACCGGATCGTCGGCTGGGCGTTCTCCCAGTTGGACGCGCCGGTCGTGGAGTATCGGGCGTGCCCGATCGCCACGTGGCCGCGCAGGCTCGCCAGAGTGGGCTCGTCGAAGACCTGGGCCACCAGGCCCAGATCCTTGAGACCACCACGCCGGATCCATCGCTCACCGCGATGCCCGCAGCCTCCTGGCCGCGGTGCTGGAGGGCGTAGAGGCCGAAGTAGGTCAGATTGGCAACCTCTTCGCCGGGGGCCCAGACGCCGAAGACGCCACAGGCATCCTGGGGGCCAGGTCGTTGGGGTCAAGGTCGTGGCTCAGCCGGCCGTCGCCTCGGGGCACCTACCGCTCCCTCATGCTGGTCTGGACCGGCCGGGCGGGATCACGGGCGGATCCACATTTCCTCTGCCGGGACCACTGTCGTCGCCTGACAGTGTACGCGAATCACCGTCAATACAGAAAGTCACGGCTTCCATGCTGAGCGTTACGGCGAGTAAGGCATGGAAGTGACTAAAGGGCAGGTACGTCGAGAGGTCCGCCCGATTACCACTCACCTGTACGCGACCCTCCGTGACCGCCTCGACCCAGGTGACCCTTCCGGTGGCCACCTGCAACCAGGTATCCGGCGCCATCTCGACCACATTTGGCGGGTTTCCTCTGGTGTGTCGAGGCCCCGGTACGCATTGGATCGCACCGTATGGTGGGACACGCACCTCCACCGATCGGCCGGGGCGCGCTCCGCGAGGACGGCCAACAACGACCGGACCGCCTCTCGGAACACCAGCCGTTCGGGCGTACGCCCCTCGTCAAGCGCCGACAACGCCGCCGTAACGGCAGCGGACTTACTGTGCGGAGAGGACACGACGGGACGATACGACCCTCGGGCCGAACACGCGACGCTGGCCCTGGGTCGCGCTCATGCAGTCGGACAAGGCATAGTTGCCGACGGCGTATTCGTACCGTGATGATCCCCGGACCGGCGCCCCGCCGGTCAGAGGGAAGTCAGCCCGGAAGGCGGTGGACGTGTCAACACACCGACGTGCCTGGAAGCAGCGGGCCGGTGTGGTCGCAGCGCTGGTTGCCGGCGCTCTGCTCGCCGTCCCCGCCACACCCGCAATGGCCGCAGAGGTCGAGGTCTCTCCCGGCTCCGTCTCCGTGAACGCCGGCAGTGACGCCACGATCACCGTGCGCGTGACATCTGGTAACGGCGACGAGAGGGGACGATCGGCCTGTCCGGCCTACCGTCCGGCGTCAGCTGTGCCAGTGGTTGCGGTGAATTCAATTTCAACGGCGGCCTGGGCAACTCGACGAAGTCGGTACTGGTCCGGATCGCGGCCAACGACAACGCCGGCGACGCGACGGCGACCATCACGGTGGCAGTCGAGGCCGAGTCCGGCCCCGACACCGCCACCGTCTCGCTGACCGTGAAGGGCAAGGCAGCTCCGCCGCCGCCGCCGCAGAACCAGACCGTACGTTCGATCTCCGGCAAGGTGATCTCGCAGGCCGACAGCAAGGCGGTCGCGAACGCGGTGGTCATGCTGCGGGACCCCACCGGCCGGCAGTTCGACACCACGAGCAACGGCAACGGCGATTTCCGATTCACCGGGACCAGCGACAAGCCGATCGCACCGGGGCGGATCGCCCTGGGCGCGTCCTTCGACAGCGTGGTGAACACCAAGACCATCAACGCCGCCGCCGGCCAGGCCGTCAGCGGCCAGCGGATCAGCCTCGCGCTGAAGGTCGAGGCGTCGCCCAGCGCGACCCTTCCGCCACCCCGACGCCACACCCACGGACGAGGCGACCGAGGAGGGCGCCGGAGACGAGGCGTCCGAGGAGGCCAGCGCGGGCGCTCCGGCCAACGCCTCGAACAACGAGGACGAGGGCAGCAGCATCGGCTCGTACCTGATCATCCTGCTCGGTGGTCTGCTGGTGGCCGCCGGTGTCGGCACGATCGTGCTGCTCTGGATGAGGCGCCGGGAGAACGGCGATGACGACGACGCCCCGGCCGCGGCCGGTGGCGGCGGTGTGTGCCGCCGGCGCGGGTGGCTTCCGCGGCGCGGACGACCAGACCCGGTGGTCGGCGGTCGGCCCGGCGGCGGACCGGACCCGACCATGGTCGGCGGCGCGGCGCTGAGCGAGGCACCCACGATGATGCACCGCCCGGTGGTCGACGACGTCCCGCCGGACCCTACGCTGCGCCGGCTCAGGCGTACGGTGGCGCGGCTCAGCAGGGCTGGGGCGGCGCCGGTTACGGCGAGGAGCCAGCGCCCGGCGGCTACGGTGCCGGTGGCTACGGCAACGCACCCGCCTCGGGTGGCGGCTACGGCGCTCCGGCCGCCCCGAGGGCGGCTACGGCGCTGGTGCGGCCGGTGACGGCTACGGTGCCGCGCCCAACTCCGGCGCCGGCTACGGCGCACCAGCTCCGGCGGTGACTACGGCAACGCTCCGGCCTCCGGTGGTGGCTACGGCGGCCGTGACTACGCGGCCCTGCCGGGACTCGCCGCGTACCCGCCGGCTCCCGCCGGCGGACCGGCTACGGCGAGCGGTACGACGAGCCGACCGGCCGGTACACCGGCGACACCCAGTACCCGGCTCCGGCCGACCCGTACGCGACCGGCGTCTACCAGCCGGAGCAGGGCAGGGCTACGGCCAACCGGAGCCGACCGCCCCGTACGGCGGTCGCGCTGCGGAGCCGACCGCAGGGTACGGCGGCGCGGATGCTGGTGGATACGACCAGGGCGGCTACGGCCAACCGGCCGGCGGCTACGAGCAGGGTGGCAACTACGGTCAGGAGCCTCCACCGCAGCGCGGCGGCGGCTACGACGACCGGGGTTACGACCAGGGCGGCTACGGCCAGCAGACCGGCGGCTACGAGCAGGGTGGCAACTACGGTCAGGAGCCTCCACCGCAGCGCGGCGGCGGCTACGACGACCGGGTTACGACCAGGGCGGCTACGGCCAGCAGACCGGCCGGAACCGACCGGACACCCGCCGCCGCCGCCGACCGATCGTGGCGGCCGCCGCCTCGACTGGCTGGACGACTGACCCTCGACGACAACGCACGGAAACGGCCACCCGGTGATCCGGGTGGCCGTTTCGCTGCAAGACCACTCGCGATCAGTGAAGTCGGGCCATCTCGAAGACCTGAACACCGCGACTTCCGGGAAGCCGAGTCGATCACAGGGCGCGGGCCGACGCGGGGCTGCGGGCCGACGCGGGCCGGCGCGAGCTGGTCAGGCTGCGGAGAAGACGCCGTGGCGCAGCACCGGCACGACATCCGACACGCCGATCCGGACAGCGACATGTACGTCCTCGGCGAAGCCGCCTCGGTCAACTCGCGCCCGGAGACGCTGCCCCGAACAGCCGCGGGCACATCCGGAGTGCTCGCCAGCGCGGCGAGCGCCATGGCCGCCTCCACGGAGAGCCCACCCGGCACACCGGAGAGGGCGTCCAGCACGGAGGCGGCGCCGAGCTGATCCTCCACCGACGGGCGCAGCGACCCGTCCGGCCACTGCTCGCCCGAGGCGATCACGCCGATCGGGGCTGCCACCGTCCCGTACCCTGGCGGCGCAGCCAACGCCCGACGGCGCGTGCGTTGCGCAGACACGCCGCGACCACCGGGAGGCCGGTGGCGCTGGCTGCGGCGCTGATGGCCGAGCCGTTCGGCGACGGCAGCACCAGGTCCGCCACCACGGGTGCGGTGCTCAGCGCGGCGGGCGAGAGCGACCACGGGTGGTCGGAGTCACCTGCCGGCGACCGACGGCAGCCACCGCGCCGACGCGCAGCGCGTACTCGGCGGCCTGTTCACCCCAGGGGAACGGGTGCACCCGCATGCCGCGGGCGACAGCCACCTCCACGGCGGTGGTGAACGACAGGACGTCCACCACCACCAGCACCGCGCAGACCCGCCCGAGCTCGGCCGCCCCGGTCAGCCCCAGTCGAACCGGGCACCGGAACCGGGTTGGCCGTGGACGGCGGCCGCCAACGCCTCAGCGCTCGTCAGGCGACGGCTCGGTGACACCGCTGTCAGACTCGGCGGCGGCCGGCTGATCCGACCCGACCGGCTGCCCGGACCCGACCGGCTGCTCCGACCTGACCGGCTGCTCCGACCCGATCGGCTCGACGGCTCCGGTCTGCGGGGTCGGCCCGAACGAGGCGATCGGCTCGGAGACCACCTCGGCAGGATCGACCGGCTCGGCCGGTGCGACCGGAAGCGGAACGGCCTCGACCGCGCCCGCCACACCGGCTGCCGGTGCGGGCACCTCGACGGCCGCCGAGCCCCGAAGAGGCGCGGCAACGTCTCGGTGTGCGCGACGCGCAGCTCGTCCAGGCCGATCCGGAACTGGCCGTGCACCTCCAGCGCCCCGCCGGACGGGTCGGTGACGCCGATCAGCTCGAACGGCACTCCCGCTCGGCGCAGAGCGCCGCGAACGCCTTGTCGTGGCCACGGGGCACCGACACCAGCGCACGCGTGGCGGACTCGCTGAACAGGTAGACGAACGGCATCGAGCCCTCGGCGAACTGCTCCGGCACCGCGATGCGGGCACCGACGCCGCGGCGCAGGCAGGACTCGACCAGGCTCTGGGCGAGGCCACCGTCGGAGAGGTCGTGTGCCGAGCTGAGGTGACCGACGCGGGCCGCCTCGGCCAGCAGCTCGGCGAGCGCCTTCTCCCGAGAGCTCGACCTGCGGCGGGATGCCACCGAGGTGCTCGTGCGTCACCCAGGCCCACTCCGAACCGGAGAGTTCCACGTTCGTCTCGCCGAGCAGGTAGAGCTGGTCGTGGTCGCCACCGGGCGCGGCACGAAGCCCATCGGCACCCGGTCGGCGACGTTGTCCAGCACGCCCAGCACACCGACCACCGGGGTCGGGTGGATGGCCGCCGCGCCGGTCTGGTTGTAGAAGCTGACGTTGCCGCCGGTCACCGGGATGCCCAGCTCCAGGCAGCCGTCCGCCAGGCCGCGCACGGCCTCGGCGAACTGCCACATGACGCCCGGGTCCTCCGGAGAGCCGAAGTTGAGGCAGTTGGTCACGGCGATCGGCTTCGCGCCGGTCACCGCCACGTTCCGGTACGCCTCGGCCAGGGCCAGCTTGGTGCCGTTGTACGGGTCCAGTCGGGCGTACCGGCCGTTGCCGTCCACCGACAGCGCCACGCCCAGCCCGGTGCGCTCGTCGATCCGGATCACGCCGCCGTCCTCCGGCTGGGCGAGCACGGTGTTGCCCAGCACGTAGCGGTCGTACTGCTCGGTGACCCAGGTCTTGTCGGCCAGGTTCGGCGACGCGATCATGCGCAGCACGGTCTCCCGCAGCGCCTGCGGGTCGGCCGGGCGGGGCAGCGTCTCGGCGCGGTCGGCCTGGAGCAGGATCAGGTCGGCCGGCTCGCGCATCGGCCGGGCGTAGACCGGGCCGTCGTCGACCAGCGAACCCGGCGGCACGTCGACGACGAGGTGGTCCTGCCAGGTGATCAGCAGTCGACCCGGGCGGCCGTCCGGCTCCGGTGCGGTGACCTCACCGATCGCGGTGGCGAGGACGCCCCACTTCTCGCAGGTCTTGAGCACCGCTTCGAGCTTCGCCGGCTCGACGACCAGCAGCATCCGCTCCTGCGACTCGCTGGCCAGGATCTCGTGCGGGTCCATCGAAGGCTCCCGCAGCGGCACCTGCTCCAGCCAGACCCGCATGCCGGTGCCGGCAGCGGCGGCGGTCTCGGTGAGCGCGCAGGTCAGACCGGCGCCACCGAGATCCTGGATGCCGACGACCAGTTGGCCGTCGTACAGCTCGAGGCACGCCTCGATCAGCAGCTTCGGTGAACGGGTCGCCGACCTGCACGGCGGGTCGGCGCGCCTCGCTGCCCTCGTCGAAGGTGGCGCTGGCCAGCACCGAGACACCGCCGATGCCGTCCCGGCCGGTCTTCGCGCCCATCAGCACGACAACGTTGCCCGGGCCGGCGGCGGCTTGTTCTGCAGCCGGTTGACCGGCAGCACGCCCAGGCAGAGCGCGTTGAGCAGCGGGTTGCCCTGGTAGGAGGGTCGAAGACCAGCTCACCACCGATGTTGGGCAGGCCGAGGCAGTTGCCGTAGCCGCCCACGCCGGCGACCACACCGGTGAGCACCCGGCGGTGTCCGGGTGGTCCGCAGCGCCGAAACGCAGCGGGTCCATCACCGCGACCGGGCGGGCGCCCATGGCGAGGATGTCCGGACGATGCCGCCGACGCCGGTCGCCGCACCCTGGTACGGCTCGACGAAGCTCGGGTGGTTGTGCGACTCGACCTTGAAGGTCACCGCCAGCTCGTCGGAGATCTGCACGACACCGGCGTTCTCGCCGATGCCGGCGAGCAGCCGGTCGCTGTGCGGGCCTTCTCGCCGAACTGGCGCAGGTGCACCTTGCTCGACTTGTAGGAGCAGTGCTCGCTCCACATGATCGAATACATCGCGAGCTCGGACTGCGTGGGACGGCGGCCGAGGATCTGCCGGATCCGGTCGTACTCGTCGTCGCGCAGACCCAGCTCGGTGTACGGCTGGAGCTCGCCGGGGTGCCACCGGCACGCGGCACGGTGTCGACGCCCTCGGTCCAGACGGCGGCGGCCGGCTGGGCGGGGCGGTCGCCGGTGCGCCGGCGGCGCCAGGCTCGGCTCGGCCGGCTGCGCCGGGCGGAGTACGCCTCCGGTGTGTCCCGTACCGGGTCCGGATGGGTGGTCATGACCTCTCCTCGCTGCGCTCGTGCCCGCCGGAACGGCGGTTGAGCAGACCGATGATCGTGTCGCCGGTCATCGCCCCGTCGTTGTCCGCGACCGCGGGCTCGCGGACCCGGCTCACTCTCGCGCTCACGCTGGTGCCCCGACCAGGTGCTTGAGGACCGACGTGAAGAAGCCGAGACCGTCCAGCGAAGGGCCGGTGAGCGCCTCCACCGCGTGCTCGGGGTGCGGCATGATGCCGACCACGTTGCCGGCGGCGTTGGTGATCGCGGCGATGTCGCGCAGGGACCCGTTGGGGTTGCCGCCGACGTAGCGGGCGACGACCGGCCCTCGGCTTCGAGCTGGTCCAGCGTCGCGGTGTCCGCGACGTAGCAGCCCTCGCCGTTCTTGACCGGGATGAGCACCTCCTGGCCGGGCTGGAACGCGTTGGTCCACGCCGTGCCGGCCGACTCGATGCGCAGCACCTGGTCCCGGTTGCGGAAGTGCAGGTGCTGGTTGCGGGTAAGCGCGCCGGGCAGCAGGTGCGCCTCGCACAGGATCTGGAAGCCGTTGCAGATGCCGAGCACCGGCAGACCACCCTGAGCGGCGTTCACGATCGTCTCCATCACCGGGGCGAACCGGGCGATGGCACCGCACCGCAGGTAGTCACCGTAGGAGAACCCGCCGGGCAGGACGACCGCGTCCACGCCGTGCAACTGCGGGTCGCCGTGCCAGAGCCGGACCGGCTCGCGCCGGCGATCCGGACGGCCGGGCCGCGTCCCCGTCGTCGAGCGAGCCGGGAAGGTGACCACACCGACCCGGGCGGTCACGAAGGGCGTCCGCGGTCTCGTCGGCCTCGACCACGCGGACGGTGAAGTCCTCGATGACCGGGTTGGCGAGCAGTTTGTCGGCAATCTCCCGAGCGCGGTCCAGGTCCGGTTCACCGGTGAACTCGATCTCGATCCGCCTGCCGATCCGAACCGAGGCGACGTCACCGACGCCGAGCCGGGGCAGCGCGTTTGCGACGGCCTGGCCCTGCGGATCGAGGATCTCGGGCTTGAGCATGACGTCGACGACGACGCGAGGCACTGGGCACTCCTGACTGTGTACGCAGTTGGGTGCCGACCCACAACGGGCGAGCGCAGCCAGCCTACCTGGCAGATATCGCCACGGACGCACCGGCCGGGTGCAGTTCAGGCAGTGATCGACATTACTGACGCTCACTGTGGTCCACCAGGCGGGACAGGTGCTCTCAGCAGGGCTTATGCGGCGCGATGGGAGGCCGAATCGTTACATAGATCACATTCGATCAGGCCCTTGATAAGGATCACCTCGGGCCCTACTGTACATCGACGTAAGTCGATTCAGGCGATGGCGGATACCCCGCTGCCGCCCCTCCGCACCCGGCGACCCCGGCCCGCCCCGTCCAAGGAGTCCACCCGATGCGCATCCGTCCCCTGCTCGCCGTGCTCAGCACCGCACTGGTCGGCGCCCTCGGCGTCGCGTCCGCCGCGTCCGCCGCCCGTCCGGGCCGCAACCGATCATCGGCGGCGGCACCGTCTCGTCCGCGCCCTGGGCCGCCGCGGTGCTCAGCAACGGCTCGTTCACCTGCTCCGGAAGTGTCATTGCCCGCAGTGGTGCTCACCGCCCGGCATTGCATCAGCGGCACCATGTCGGTCCGGATCGGCAGCGTGAACCGCACCTCCGGTGGGGTCACCCGCACGGTCAGCGCCAGCTACACCCGCAACGACCTCGCGCTGATGCGGCTCTCCAGCACGGTCAGCACCTCGGCGGTGAGCCTGGCCAGCAGCAACCCGCCGATCAACTCGACGAACTCGATCTACGGCTGGGGCATGACCTGCTACAGCGGCTGCTCGGCGTCCACCCAGCTGAAGACCGCCACCGTCCGGGTGACCAGCAACAGCGTGACCGACGCGTACGGCGGCCAGGCGATCCGCAGCACCCGGATCAACGGCAACGCCTGGCGGGGTGACTCGGGTGGCCCGCAGTTCTACAACGGCCAGCAGGTCGGCGTCGCCTCCACCGCCGACGGGCAGAGCATCCAGAACTACGGCAGCGTTGCGTACAACCGGGCCTGGATCACCTCGGTGGCCGGTGTCTGACGGTTAGCGCCCGGCTCGGCGCGGATGGTCGGCAGCGTGCCGGCCGTCCGCGCCGCGTTGTTTGCAGCATCCGATCAGGTGAACAATGCACACGATCGGGTCGCCGCACTCCTGACAGCATCGGAAACGTGCTGGTCGTGACGACAGAGCAACTGCCCGGCTACGAGATCCGCCAGATTCTCGGTGAGGTGGTGTCATCGATGGCCAGGACGCGCAACCCGTACCGCGAGGGTGTCAAGAACCTGCGCGGCGGCGCGTACGACCCGATGGCCCCGGACAACCTGACCCGGTGGCGCACCGACTCGGTGGCGCGCCTGGGCGGAGGCGCTGCGGCTCGGCGCGAACGCGGTGATCGGCATGCGCTTCGACAGCCGGGACTGCGGTGAGATGTGGATGGAGATCTGCGCGTACGGGACGGCCGTGGTCGTCGTAGCCAAGATGCCCGAGGTCATGCCGGCCGACCAGCCGGCGGTGGCCGCCGAAACCGCGGAGGTCGCGGGCATCACGGAGGCGCCCGGCGGCATCGCCGAACCGGCCAGCGCCCCCAACCTGAGAACCGCCGCCGAAACCCCAACCGGCGATTAACCCCGGGCCCACCCACCCACCCACCCGACCCGCGCCCACCGCCCGCCCGCCTCACCTCGTTGATCATGAAGTTATTGCCCGCCACGTCGGCGTGTCGTGGCAATAACTTCATGATCAACCAGGGTAGTGGGGGCCGTGGGTGGGGAGGGTCAGGGCCGGGGGTTAGAGGATGGGGGTGGGGTGTAGGTTGCGGCTTCTGGGTGGTTTTGGACCACCTTGGTGATGCGGGCTGTGATCGCTGCTACCTGTGCCTGGGCGGCGCCTACGAAGGCGCTGCGGTCGGCTACCAGGGTGTCGATGTCGGCGCGGGACAGGCCGAGTCGACCGTCCACCGCCAACCTGTCGAAGAGGTCGTTCTCCGGGGAGCCCTTCTCGCGCATCGCCAGGGCCACCGCGACCGCGTGCTCCTTGATCACCTCGTGGGCGACCTCCCGGCCGACGCCCCGTCGCACCGCCGCCACCAGGATCTTCGTGGTGGCCAGGAACGGCAGGAACCGCTCCAGCTCGCGATTGATCACCGCCGGGTACGCGCCGAACTCGTCCAGCACGGTGAGGAACGTCTGGAACAGCCCGTCGGCGGCGAAGAACGCGTCCGGCAGGGCCACCCGGCGGACCACCGAGCAGGACACGTCCCCTCGTTCCACTGGTCACCGGCCAGCTCGCCGATCATCGACAGGTAGCCCCGGATGATCACGGCGAAGCCGTTCACCCGCTCCGACGACCGGGTGTTCATCTTGTGCGGCATCGCGCTGGAACCGACCTGGCCCGGCTGAAGCCCTCCGTCGCCAACTCCTGGCCGACCATCAGACGGATCGTGGTGGCCAGCGACGACGGCGCGGCGGCGGTCTGGGCCAGCGCGGCCAGCACGTCGAAGTCCAGCGAGCGCGGGTAGACCTGCCCGACGCTGTCCAGAACCCGGGAGAAGCCCAGGTGCTCGGCGACCCGCCGCTCCAACTCGGCCACCTTGTCGGCGTCGCCGTCGAAGAGGTCGAGCTGGTCGGCGGCCGTACCGACCGGTCCCTTGATCCCCGCAGCGGGTAGCGGGCGATCAACTCCTCCAACCGCTCGTACGCGATCAGCAGCTCCTCCGCGGCCGACGCGAAGCGCTTGCCCAGCGTGGTGGCCTGCGCCGCCACGTTGTGCGAACGGCCGGTCATGACCAGCTCGGAGTGCTCGTAGGCCAGCCAGGCCAACCGGGCGAGGGTGGCCACCACCCGGTCGCGGATCAGCTCCAGCGAGGCACGGACCTGGAGTTGCTCGACGTTTTCGGTGAGGTCCGGGAGGTCATCCCCTTGTGCACGTGCTCGTGCCCGGCGAGCGCGCTGAACTCCTCGATCCGGGCCTTCACGTCGTGCCGGGTGACCCGCTCCCGCTCCGCGATCGAGGCGAGGTCGACCTGGTCGAGCACCCGCTCGTACGCCTCGACCACACCGTCCGGCACGGGCACGCCCAGGTCGCGCTGAGCGCGGAGCACGGCGAGCCACAGTCGCCGCTCCATCCGGACCTTCTCCTCCGGAGACCAGAGGGCGACCAGTTCGGGCGAGGCGTACCGGTTGGCCAGCACGTTGGGGATCGTCGTCACGTACCTCATTGTCCCGCACCCGCTGGTCGACACCGGGACCGGGCCGGGGCCGACACCGGCACCGGGCCGGTCAGGGCGGTTCAGCTCGTAGACGGTGACCGACCCGGCGACCAGACGAACCCGGCCAGCCCGGCCAGCTCCGCCGACACCACACCCGCCCTGGTGTCGGCGAACAGCCACCGGACCTCGTGCCGCGCCTTGAGCCGGTCGAGGTCGGCCACGGTCGGCGCGCTGAACACCCGGTCGTTGAGCGCGAGCAACTCCTGATCGGGGAAGTTCTGCCGGGCGTACCCGAGGTTGTCGACGCCGTGCGCGGCCAGGACCGCGTCGGTGTAGCCCCAGCTCTCCACCACCGTGCGGTGCCCGCCCAGGCCGGTCACCCAGAACGCCCGGGCGTCGCAGTGCGGGTGGTCCGCACCGGCCGGCAGTGCACGTTGGTGGCGACCACGTCGTCGTCGGCGGCGTTGTCGTCCAGCCACAGCGCCGCACGCATCTCGTCGACGGTCAGCGCGTACGGCTGCGGCCCGGTCGCCGGCACCGGCTCGCTCAGCACCGAGCGGATGGTCCCGCCCACGACGACGGCCACGCTGGCACCGAGCAGCGCCGCGGTGACCCGGCCAGGGCGATCGCCGCCGCCCGCCGACGGCCTCCAGAGGCCGCCGGCATCGAGACCGCCGGCGTCGGGACCGGTGACGGGACGCGGCGTCGCCACAGGGCGGCGACCCCGACGGCGAGCGCGGCGGCCACCACCACGAAGAGCGCGTACCGGGCCGCCGAGACCCAGCACCCGCAGCCACCCCTCGATCGTCGAGGTGGCGGGGGTGCCGGGACGGTCGATGCTCGGCACGGCGAAGCCCACCACCGTGCCGGCCGTGGCGAGCCCGGTCAACGCGCCGGCCACGGCGGGCACCACCAGCACCGCCCAGGGTGCCGGGCCTCGGCGAGCGACCAGGTGGTCAGCACGACGCCGAGCGGGATCACACCCATCCAGAAGTAGATCTGACTGATCGACGGGTGCTGGAACACCCAGGTCGTGGCGGCCCCGGCCAGCACCGTGCCGGCCAGCAGCCAGACGGCCGGGTCGGCCCGGTGCCCCGCTCGGCGAGGAGACTCATGCCCACCCACCGTGGCGACTGACCCAGCACCCACCAGGCGACCACGGCGAACGCCAGCAGCCACCCGAGGGCGCCGCCGTCGTTGATGCCCGGCGGCAGCGGCGCACTCGGCCAGATTCCGTCACCGGGACCGAGGGTCTCGGCGTACGGGGCGATGAAGTGCAACATCGCCAACGCCTGCACGCGCAGGGTGGAGGCCCGCCACCGGCGAAGAGCCGGAAACCGATCGCCATCGCCGCCACGAGGCAGGCCAGCGCCACCAGGGCAGGTCGCGGGATCTGCCGCTTCCGCCACCAGACCACGACGGCGGTGAGTCCCAGGCCGGCGATCAGCGGCGGCAGCGCACTGGACTTCGACCCGGCGCAGACCAGCCCGAGCACCGGGACCAGCGGCCAGGCCGGCCCGAGGGAACGCCCCGGACCACGTCGACACAGAGCCCGGCGAGCAGCAGCAACGGCACCAGCACGTACGTCTGGGACGGACTGGCGTACGACAGCGGCATCTCGCCGGACGCACCCACCGCCGAGCCGAGCGTGACCGCGCCTCCGGTGCAGGCGGCGAGGGCGACCACCGGCCCGGCCCACACCGCTCCACTCAGGTCCCGGACGAGCCCGGCCGCGACCACCACAGCCGTTCCGACCACCGGCACCAGCCAGAGTCGCAGCAGCACCGTCGTCGGCGCGATGCCCGTGATCATGCTGCCGCTGGCGATGTGCGCGTCGGAGAGGTAGTGGTAGCGCAGGTCCTCCCCGGCGACGTGTGGCAACTCGAACGGCATCGCCCGGGTCAGCTCCTGCACCAGCCCCAGGTGGTAGAGCACGTCCGGGTAGTAGTCGCCGTTCACCGGCGGCAGCGGAACCATCCGCCACTCGGTGTACCCCCAGGCCAGCACCACCAGCAGTGCCGCGCCCATCCCCAGTGCCAGGCGACCGGCAGGGGCGGCGCTCGCCGACCCGCCAGTGCCGGCGCAGTCCGGGTACGGCGGCGAAGGCGACGAGTACGGGCAGCGGCCACCACCGCAGCAGAGCCTGCTGCCCGGTCGCCGCGGTCGACGCCCAGGCGACGATCTCCAGCAGCAGGCCGGTGGCCGCGCCGTAGCCGAGATCCTCCGGGAGGTTGCCCCGACTGCCACGTAGTGCGCGGTGCACCAGGGTGCCGGGGAGCACCAGCGCGAAGACCCAGTACGCGGAGAACCGCGCGAGGTCCGGGCCCGGCACGCTGCCGCGGGACCAGACCACCAGCAGCGCGGCGATCACGAGCGCCCAGGGAGCGTGGAGAGGACCGGTCGGAGGGCGTTCCGACGGGCCGCCGGGGTCGGGGTGTCGATCCGCTCGGCCAGCAGGAGATCAGCCACGAACGCCGACCGCCGAATCGAAGCTCGGCGTACGGGAGGCGTCGTCACCCGTGCGACCGGCTCCGCGCCGGGGACCTCGTCCCGGAGTCGAACCCGATGTGGAACGCGGGCCGGTTCTGCACGGCGGCGTAGATCCGGCCGACGTACTCGCCGAGGAGGCCCAGGCACACCAACTGCACCCCACTGAGCAGCAGCACCGCGACGAACATCGAGGTCCAGCCGGGGATGGTGGCGCCGGAGACGTGGGCCAGCATGCCGAACACGATCAGCCCGAGGCAGAGCAGGAAGCTCGACATGCCCAACCAGGTGGCCAGCCGCAGTGGCGCGGCGGAGAAGTTCGCCGTGCTCTCCCAGGCCAGGGCCACCATCCGGCGCAGCGGATACTTCGTCTGACCGGCGGCTCGTGCCTCGCGGTCGTAGCGCACCTCGGCACTGGGGAAACCGAGCGACGGCACCAGCAGCCGGTAGACCGGGGCGCGTTCGGGCAGCCGGCGCAGCACCTCGATCACATCCCGGCTGAGCAGCCGGAAGTCGCCGGCCTGGGCGGGCAGGTCGGCGCCGACGAGCCGGCGCATCATCCAGTAGTAGCCACGGGCGGTGCTGCGCTTGAAGACGGTGTCGGTGCTGCGGTCGGCGCGAACGCCGTAGACGACGTCCACCCGTCCTCGCGGGCCACGCGGAGCATCTCGGCGATCGTCTCCGGCGGGTCCTGAAGATCGGCGTCGAGACTGACCACCCACCGGCCGACGGCACGGTGCAGACCGGCGGTCAACGCCGCCTGGTGGCCGCTGTTGCGGCGCAGCCGGACCACCCGCAGCTGCGGCCACTCCCGAGCGTGGTCGAAGAGCACCGACACGGTGTCGTCCCGGCTGCCGTCGTCGACGGCGACCACCTCGTAGTCGACGCCGAGCGCGTCGAGCACCGGGCGCAGCCGGGCCACCAGGGCCGGGATGACCGCGGTCTCGTTGAACATCGGGATGACCACCGAGAGGGTGGCCGTCCGTGGAACGACGGACTCCATGGTGATTCGGCCCCGTTCCGCACGCAGGAGTGATCGAACCGCGCCGAGGGTGCGGCGGGATCACCATCGCGTGGTAAACCCTCCACCAGCGGGCCGGCTCCTGAACGCTCCGTTAACGCCCGCTGGCGAGCATTCCCGCAAGGGACGTTCAGCGCTCCAGGATGGCGGTCACGCTGTGCGAGCTATCCGCTTTCAGGCCGGATCTGCTGGGAGTACCGCAGCTCATGCAGGTGACCACCCTTGATCAGGACTGACACCTCAACTGGCTGCCCGTGCACCGAGCGGATCACCCGAAACTGGCGGATCACCGGCACCTGTGGCGGCAGCGACAGGATCTCCAGCTCTTGGGTGGTCGGCATACGGACGGACAGTCGGTCGACGAGGTCTCGCTGAGGATGGCCCAGCTCGGCCAGTGCCCGAGGGGCGCCCCGGCGAGCTTCTGGCGAGAGGCAATCGCGGTACCTCGGCCGATCGAAACCGGGTAGTACGACCACGACAGCTCCACCGGTTCGCCGTCAGAGGAGAGCAGGCGATGGCGGAGGATGGCGGGCTCGTCGTCTGCGATACCGAGTGCCAGCGCCACGTCGGCGGGCGGTTGAACCTCGGCCACGTCGAGCAACTCGTAGGTGTACCCACCGGGGAGGGCGAGACGTAGGCGTCAACCTCCATGACCAACGGCTGGCGATCCCGTACGTAGACCCCTTGCCCACCCGACTGTGGAGATACCCCTCCTCCTTGAGCTAGCGTTCTACCTGGGTCTGCGCCTAGCTGACGCAGCAGCCGACCTGCCGAACCTTTCCGCCGACAGGCTGCACGCCCGCTTCCTCGGCTGGGCCCGGCTCCGCCACGGTGATCGAGCCCAGGCGCGGACGTCGAGACAGTTGCGTTTAGCGATCACTCCGGGAACGCCCCACCCGCGCCGATCTTGTCGATCATGGAGTTGTGGTGCCTGACTTGGCGTGATACAGGCACTTTGTCACCCACCACAACTCCTTGATCGACGAGGCAGTGCGGGTTGACGAACAGCCTCCGCCAACGCACCGGCGCTGGGATGGACATCGACACCCTTACGCCCACGCCGATCTTGCAGTGTCGGTTGTCGACATGCACCTAATGACCCCTTATATCGCGATAGGAAGTGCAAGATCCGGGAAGGGGCAGTCCGCGCGGTCAGCGCTCCAGGATGGCGGTCACGCCCTGGCCGCCGGCCGCGCAGATCGAGATCAGTCCGCGCCCGCTGCCCCGCTCGGCCAGCAGCTTGGCCAGCGTCGCCACGATCCGTCCACCAGTGGCCGCGAACGGGTGCCCGGCGGCCAGCGACGAGCCGTTGACGTTGAGCCGGTCGGTGTCGATCGCGCCCAATGGGGCGTCCAGGCCGAGCCGGTCCTTGCAGAACTCCGGCGACTCCCAGGCGGCGAGGGTCGCCAGCACCTGCGACGCGAACGCCTCGTGGATCTCGTAGTAGTCGAAGTCCTGCAACGTCAGCCCGGCCCGGGCCAGCATCCGGGCACCGCGTACGCGGGAGCCATCAGCAGCCCCTCGTCGCCGTGTACGAAGTCCACCGCCGCCGTCTCCGACCAGCTGAACCAGGCCAGCACCGGCAGGTGGTGTGCGGCCGCCCACTCCTCGCTGGCCAGCAGCACGGTCGACGCGCCGTCGGTGAGCGGCGACGAGTTGCCGGCGGTCATCGTGGCCCGCTCGGCGTCCGAGCCGCGGGTGCCGAAGACCGGCCGCAGTGAGCCGAGCTTCTCCAGGCTGCTGTCCGGGCGCAGGTTCTGGTCGCGGGTCAACCCGAGGTACGGGGTCATCAGGTCGTCGAAGAAACCCCTGTCGTACGCGGCGGCCAGCCGTTGGTGTGAGCGCAGGGCCAGCTCGTCCTGGGATCGCCTGTCGATCTGCCACTGCAGCGCGGTGCGGGCGGCGTGGTCACCCATGGACAGGCCGGTCCGCGGCTCGGCGTTGCGGGGATCTCCGGCTGAACGGCTGGAGCGGGCGCAGCTTCGCGGCGATCCTGAGCCGTTCGCCGAGCGTACGGGCCGAGTTGAGCTTGAGTAGCGTGCGACGCATCTCCTCGTTGACCGCGAGCGGGGCGTCGGAGGTGGTGTCGACTCCACCGGCGATGCCCACGTCCAGCTGACCGAGGGCGATCTTGTTGGCGACCAGGATCGCCGCCTCCAGGCCGGTGCCGCAGGCCTGCTGGATGTCGTACGCCGGGGTGTGCGGATCGAGTCGGGAGCCGAGGACCACCTCGCGGGTGAGGTTGAAGTCGCGGGAGTGCTTGAGCACCGCCCGGTCACCACCTCGCCGACCCGCTGCCGGCCAGCCCGTACCGGGCGATCAGGCCGTCGAGCGCCGCGCCGAGCAGGTCGGCGTTCGACGCGTCCGCGTAGCGGGAGTTGGAACGGGCGAAGGGGATGCGGTTGCCCCGATGACCGCGACCCGCCTGGTGCTCTGCACGATCCGCCTCCTCGACATGTGTTGCTCGAACCCTACTCGCCAGTAGGCTACGCCCATGACCGACAGGTACGCGAGCTTCGTCCAATCGGCCGCCGGCCGCGCGCTGGTCAAGCGCCTCGGGCTGCCCGACCCGCCCCGGCTGCGCCGGCACCACCCGGCGACCCGCTGCTGGCCGGCCCGGCCCTGCTCGGCGCGGCCACCGGCGGCCGCCTCGCCGAGCGGATCGCCACCATCCTGACCAGCGCCGGGGTCGAGCTGGCCGACCCGGCAGCGACCGAGCCGGGTGACAACCCGCAGCGGTACGGCGCACTGCTCTTCGACGCCACCGGGATCACCGACTCGACCGAGCTGCGCCAGCTGTACGACTTCTTCCACCCGCGGGCCGGGCCGTGCTGCCCAGCGGCCGGGTGATCGTGCTGGGCACCCGCCGCAGGAGTGCCGGACGCCCGCGAGGCGACCGCCCAACGCGCCCTCGAAGGGCTGGTCCGCAGCATCGGCAAGGAGTTCGGTCGGGGCGCCACCGCGCAACTCGTCTACGTCACCCGGAGCGAGAGCGACATCCGTACCAGCCTGGAGTCGACAGTGCGGTTCCTGCTGTCCGGCCGGTCCGCGTACGTCTCGGGCAGGTCATCCGGGTCGGCGGCGGCACGGCGAGCGCCCGGCCGACTGGGACCGCCCGCTGGACGGGCAGGTCGTGCTGGTCACCGGTGCCGCGCGGGAATCGGTGCGGCGCTGGCGAAGGTGCTGGCCCGGGACGGCGCGCAGGTGGTGGCACTGGACATTCCGGCTGCCGGCGACGCGCTCGCCGCGGTGGCGAACGACATCGGCGGCACCGCCGTCCAACTCGACCTGACCGCGCCGGACGCGCCGACCCGACTCGCCGAGCACCTGGCCAGTCGGCACGGCCGGGTCGACGTGGTGGTGCACAACGCCGGCATCACCCGGGACAAGACGCTCGGCCGGATGGACGCCGACCGGTGGGACCAGGTGATCGACGTCAACCTGTCCAGCCAGGAGCGGATCAACGACGTACTGCTGGAACGGGATCTGATCCCGGCCGGCGGGCGGATCGTCTCGGTCTCCTCGATCGCCGGGATCGCCGGCAACCGGGGCCAGACCAACTACGCGACCAGCAAGGCCGGCGTGATCGGGCTGGTCGACTCGCTCGCGCCGGCCTGCGGGAGCGCGGGATCAGCGTCAACGCGGTGGCCCCGGCTTCATCGAGACCCGGCTCACCGCGCGCATTCCGCTCGTGGTCCGCGAGGCGGGCCGACGGATGAACAGCCTGGCCCAGGGCGGTCTGCCGGTGGACGTCGCCGAGACGATCGGCTGGTTGGCCTGGCCGGCCACCGGCGCGGTCAGCGGCAACGTGATCCGGGTCTGCGGCCAGAGCCTGCTGGGGGCGTGATGTCGTCGGAGTCGGGCAGTCGCCGCCCTGTCGACCTGCCCCGGATGCCGGCGGCCGGTGCGCTCTACCGGCGGGCGTTGCTCGGTGCACTGCCGGGCCTCGGCGGCGGGCGGCGCGGGCCCGACCTGCCGGCGGTCGAGATGACAGTGGCCGGGGTGACCGTCGACCGGGCCCTCCTGGCCGACTACGACCGGGTGTGCGGTTTTCGGCTCGGCGACCGGCTGCCCGCGACGTTTCCGCACGTGCTGGGCTTCCCGTTGGCCCTGCGGCTGATGACGGCGCCGGGCTTTCCGCTCCCGCTGATCGGCCTGGTGCACGTCGGCAACCGGATCACCACGCACCGCCCGATCACCGCCGACGAGACCCTCGACTTCGTGACCTACGCGCAGAACCTGCGCCCGCACGACCGGGGACGACAGGTCGACGTGGTGCTGGTCGGCTCGGTCGACGGGGAGGAGGTGTGGCGCGGCGTCTCGACGTACCTCGGTCGGGAGCGCACGCCCGGCGGCCGCGACCGGGGCGAACGACCCGCGGCACCGGCGGCCACGGCCCGCTGGCGGGTGGAACCGCGCGTCGGGACGGAGTACGCGCGGGTCTCCGGCGACCACAACCCGATCCACACGTCCCGGCTCGGTGCGCGGCTGTTCGGTTTCCGGCGGCCGATCGCGCACGGCATGTGGAGCAAGGCGCGGTGCCTGGCGGCGCTGGAGGCCCGGCTGCCGGACGCCTACACCGTCGAGGTCGCGTTCAGCTGCCCGTACCGCTGCCGAGCACTGTGAACTTCGCGCTCCTGCCGGACGGCGGGTTCACCCTGCACGACTCGCGTGGCCGACCGCACCTGGCTGGTCAGCTGCGCTGAGGGATTCCGTGCTTGTCAGGAGCGCCCTCGCGCGCTAAGTTGTTCTCACAACGAGATATTCTCAGAGTGAGAGAGATGTGATGAACGAGCAGGAGTTCCTGGCCGCGTACGACCCCGGGCGTATCCGTCGGTCGCGGTGACCGTCGACGTGGTGGCGCTGACCATCCGCGACGACGCACTGCACCTGCTGCTGATCCGGCGCGGCGAGGCGCCCTTCGCGGGCACTGGGCGCTGCCCGGCGGCTTCGTCCGCCCCGACGAGGACCTGACCGCCGGCGCTCGACGGGAGCTGGCCGAGGAGACCGGGCTCGGCGGCGAGGAGCTGCGCCGCGTACACCTGGAGCAGTTGGGCAGCTATGGCGCTCCCGACCGGGACCCGCGGATGCGTGTCGTCTCGATCGCCCACCTCGCGTTCGCCCCCGACCTGCCCGACCCGGCCGCCGGCAGCGACGCCGACGAGGCGATCTGGCTGCCGGTGACCGCGTTGACCAGCCGGCAGCTCGCCTTCGACCACGGCCGGATCATCGACGACGCGCTGGAGCGGGCCCGGTCCAAGCTGGAATACACCCGCTCGCCACCCGCTTCCTCGCCACCGAGTTCACGATCAGCGAGCTGCGGGCCGTCTACGAGACGGTCTGGGGTCACCCGCTGCACGCCGGCAACTTCCACCGCAAGGTGCTCTCGGTGCCGGGCTTCGTGGAGAGCACCGGCGCCAGCACCGAGCGCGGTGGTTCCCGGGCGGGCCCGCGCCCGGCTCTACCGGGGCGGCGACGCCCGACTGCTGCACCCGGCGCTGCTGCGCCGCCCGCGAGGAGACGGTGCGGTGAGGGCCGCCGAGGCCGTCCGCCTGGTCGCGGCGGCTCGCACCGACACCGACCTGTTCGGCGCGGACCAGCCGGCCCGGCGCTACCGCGAGCTGGTCGCGGCCCTGCACCCGACCGACTGCCGGCCGACCCGACGGTACGCGCCGAAGCCCTCGACGCGTTCATCCACGTCACGACCCGGTGGCACGCCCGGCAGGTCACCGTCCTCGGCGACTACCGACTCGGCGCGCCGGCCCACTCGGGCGACCTGGCCGACCTCTACGACGTCGGTGACGACCGGCTGCTCAAGCTCCCCGCCGGCCGACCGACAACGACCTGATGGCCCGCGAGGCACACGCCCTGCGCACCATCGCCGAGCGCGGCGACCCGCGCTACCTGCCGTACGTGCCCCGGCTCGTCGACGAGTTCCGGCACCGGGATGCCGCGACCGGCGCCGAACGGCGGATCACAGTGCTCGCCACCGCGCCCGGCCTGCACGACCTCGACGAGGTGCGGCGCGCGTACCCGACGGGCTGGACGCCCGGGACGTGGCCTGGATGTGGCGGCGGCTGCTGGTGGTGCTCGGCCTGGCCCACCGGGCGGGCCTGGTGCACGGCGCGGTCCTGCCGCGACACGTGCTGATCGAGCCGGACGCCCACGGCGTGGTGCTCGTCGACTGGTGCTTCTCGGCGGCCGTCGGCAGCACGGTCCCGGCGCTGGTGCCGGGCCATTCGGACTGGTACCCGCCCGAGGTCGCCGCGAAGCAGCCCTGCGGGCCGGGCACCGACATCGCGATGGCCAGCCAGTGCATGAGCTGGTTGCTGGGGCCGCGCGCGCCCGCGAGCTGCACGCCTTCGCGCGGGCTGCCGGCAGCGGTCCCTGGACGCCCGGCCGGACGACGCCTGGCAGCTGCTTCGCGAACTCGACCAGGTGCTGGAACGGCTCTACGGGCCACGCACCTTCCGACCCTTCACCCTCACCCCGTAAGGAGCTGTCATGGGCAGTGGAATCTGGTCCACCGACGTGTACGACGCCGCCGACCGCTACCGCCGGTCCACCGGCAGGAGCGCCTTCTCCACAGCGACAGCGGGGCGCGCACCGTGCACCCGCGCTCGACCCCGCGACACCATGCGGGAGAGCCGCGACTCGGACGAGCACCCGCGGTCGACGCCCGTCGCGGTGCTCTTCGACGTGACCGGCTCGATGCGTACGGTGCCGCGGGTGCTGCAGACCAAGCTGCCGCAGCTGCTCGGGCTGCTGCAACGGCAGGGGTACGCCAGCGACCCGCAGATCATGTTCGGCGCGATCGGGGACGCCACCTGCGACCGGGTGCCGTTGCAGGTGGGCCAGTTCGAGTCGGACAACCGGATGGACGACGACCTCGGCCGGATCGTGCTGGAGGGTGGTGGCGGCGGGCAGATGAGCGAGTCGTACGAGCTGGCCATGTACTTCATGGCCCGGCACACGGCCACCGACAACTGGGAGAAGCGCGGTCGGCGCGGCTACCTGTTCATCATCGGCGACGAGTTGGCGTACCAGCAGGTGAAGGCCCGCGAGGTGGCCCGCCTGATCGGTGACGACCTGACCGAGGACGTGCCGCTGCGGCAGGTCGTCGACGAGGTGACCCGTCGTTGGGACACCTACTACCTGCTGCCCGCCGGCAGCCACTATGCCGGCAACGCCACTGTGCTCGACTTCTGGCGGGACCTGCTCGGGCAGAACGCCGTCGTCCTCGACGACCTCGACGCGGTCTGCGAGACCATCGCGCTCACCATCGGCCTCGGCGAGCAGGCCATCGACCTGGACGAGGGCCTGCGCCACCTGGACCATGCCGGCTCCCGCGCCACCGGCACCGTTTCGAAGGCCCTGGCCCGCCTCGGCCGGGAACGGCGCGCCGAAGTGTCGACGCTGCCCGCCTTCACCGACACCGCCGGTGGGGTGACCCGGCTGTGAGGCACGTGGCGGTGGTCGACCTCGGCTACGGCGACGCCGGCAAGGGCACGGTGGTGGACTGGCTCTGCGCCACCCGTCCCGTGCACACGGTGATCCGCTTCAACGGGGCGCGCAGGCGGCACACAACGTCGTGCTGCGCGACGGGCGGCATCACACGTTCGCGCAGTTCGGGGCGGCACGTTCCACCCCGGCGTCGGTACGCACCTGTCGCGGCACGTGGTGGTGGACCCGCTGGCGCTGGCCGCCGAGGCCGACCATCTCGCCACGGTGGGGTGACCGACGCGCTCGACCGACTGACCGTCGACGGCGAAGCGCTGCTGGCCACCCTACCACCGGGCCGCCAACCGGGCCGGGAGATCGCCCGGGAGCCGACCGGCACGGCTCCTGCGGGCTCGGGGTGGGCGAGGCCGTCGCGTACGGTCTCGCCCACCCCGACGACGCGCCGCGGGTCGCCGACTGCCGCACCCCGGCACTGCTGCACCGCCGGCTGACCACAGTGCGGGACCGGCTGACCGCCGAACTCGGCCCGCTGGACGCCCCACCGGTCGACGACTGCCTGCCCGCGTTCACCGGGTTCGCCGGGCGGGTCGCGATCGTCGACCGGGGCTGGCTCGCCGGGGCGCTGCGCGCCGGGACCTGCGTCTTCGAGGGCGCGCAGGGGTGCTGCTCGACGAGTGGCACGGCTTTCACCCGTACACCACCTGGAGCACCACCACGTTCGCCAACGCCGACAGTCTGCTCGCCGAGGCGGGCCGGTCCGGCGAGGTGACCCGGCTCGGGGTGCTCCGCGTGGTCACCACCCGGCACGGGGCCGGCCCGCTGGTGACCGAGGACGCCAGCCTGCCGTTCACCGACCCGCACAACGCCACGAACCCGTGGCAGGGCCGGTTCCGGTTCGGCCACTTCGACGCGGTCGCCCACCGGTACGCGCTCGCGGCGGCCGGTGGCGTCGACGGCCTGGCGCTGACCCACCTCGACCTGGCCGGCCCGGCCCTACGGATCTGCCGCCGCTACGACACCACCGACCGGCTCACCCCGGGCCCGCCCGGCAACCTGGACCAACAGGCCGCGCTCACCGCCCGCCTGCTGCGCTCCCGGCCGGTTTACGACGACCCACCGGCGGACTGGGCAGAGGCGGTGAGCACAGAGCTGAACACCCGGTGGTGCTGACCTCGCACGGCCCCACCGCCGACAACAAGAGGACGCACGGCCCACTGCTCGCCCCACCGGCGCTGGTCGGCTCGGCCTGACTCCTGCGGTCCTACCGTGGTGACGCGTCGACATCCGCCTGACGCGGTTCGCTGTCCTGGTCGAGCACGCTCACCGGGCGTTCGAAGAACGTCTCCAGCACGACGATGGCCTGGGTGCCGGTCACCCCGTCGATGCCGAAGATGCGGCGCAGCGCCGCCTGCAGGTCTTGGGTGGTCGCGGTACGGATTTTCACCAACAGTGATGCCGCGCCAGCGATGATGTGCGCTTCCTGGATCTCGGGTGTGGCCGCAAGCAGGTCACGGGTAGGGGCGTCCCCATCCACGAGTTGGCGTTGACCATCACGAAGGCCGAGACGCCGCGGTCCACGGCGGCCGGATCGACGTCGATGGTGGTCCTGCGGATCACGCCGCGTTCGCGCAGCTTGCGCACCCGGTCATGGGCCGAGCCGGCAGACAGGCCCACCGCCTTGCCCAGCGTCGCGTAGGACTGGGTGGCGTCGTGCTGCAGGTGTGCCAGCAGCGCCCGGTCGATGTCGTCCACCACTCGCGCATCCTCGAATGTGATTTAACTGTTTACGGGTTGACCGTACCAGGTTCGGTAAACATATGCTTCTGCCGAACTTCGATCCGAGACTGGAGGCACGCGGTGGTCGACACTGTTCCCGCTGAGTTCCACCTGCTGGACGAGCGGTTCCGCAACTGCGACGGCGACTTCGTGGTCGAACGGCTGCACACCGGCGCACGTAAGACCGAAGGGCCGGCGTATTTCCCGGCTGGCCGCTACCTGGTCTGGAGCGACATCCCCAACGACCGGCTGCTGCGCTGGGACGAGACCACCGGCGCCGTCGGCGTCTTCCGCCACGGCTCGGGCTACGCCAATGGCAACACGGTGGACCGCCAGGGCCGGCTCGTCACGTGCGAGCAGGGCAACCGGCGGGTCACCCGCACCGAGCACGACGGCACGATCACCGTGCTCGCCGACCGCTTCGACGGCAAGCGGCTCAACAGTCCCAACGACGTGGTCGTCCGCGCCGATGGGACGATCTGGTTCACCGACCCGATCTACGGCATCCAGGGTGACTACGAGGGCAACAAGGGCGACAGCGAGTTCGGCGGCGCCTGTTACGTGTTCCGCCTGGACCCCGCCACAGGCGATGTACGCATCGCGGCGACCGACTTCCGCCGCCCCAACGGCCTGGCGTTCTCCGCCGACGAGCAGCAGCTCTACATCGTGGACACTCGGCAGGATCCCAGTCACGTCCGCGTCTTCGACGTCATGGCCGACGGCACCCTCGACAACGGAAGGATCTTCGCCGAGTGTGACTTCGGCCGTTTCGACGGCATCCGACTCGACGGCGCCGGGCGAGTGTGGGTCGCGGCCTGGGACGGTGTGCACTGCTTCGACCCCGACGGCACCCTCATCGGCAAGCTGCTGCTGCCCGAACCGGTCGCCAACCTCACGTTCGGCGGTCCGAAGCGCAACCACCTCTTCATCACCGCCGGCACCTCGGTGTACACGCTGCGAGTCACCTTCAACGGCGCCCACTATCCGGAGGCTACTGGCGAGAAGCGATGAACAGCTGACCAGTCGACGCAATGTCGGCGAAGCGCCACCGACCGTCGTCGAGCCGCCGAGCATGGGGCATGGACTCCGCGCTCGACCTGCTCCGACAGCTGGTCACCTCGCCATGGGTGTACCTGCTGATCCTCGGGCTCACGGCGGTCGACGCGTTCTTTCCCGCCGTACCCGGCGAGGCGGCCGTCATCAGCGCCGCTGTGCTCTCCACCAGCGGGAGCCCGAACCTGGCGGCGGTGATCGTGGCGGCCGCGCTGGGCGCCTGCGCCGGCGACCACATCTCGTACGCCATCGGGCGCGGCGGTGGGGCGAACCGGCTCGCCAGGTTTCCCGACGGGAGTCGCCGACGGGCCAGCTCGGAGTGGGCCCAACGCGCGCTGGACCGGCGCGGCGGGCTGATCCTGACCACCTCCCGGTACCTGCCGGGCGGCCGGACGGCCGTCACCCTCACCATGGGCGCGGTGCGCTACCCCGCCGGTCGTTCCTGCTGTACGACGCGATCGCGACGGTCACCTGGGCCCTGTACTGCGGGCTGCTCGGCTACTTCGGCGGGCTGGCCTTCGAGCGGCACCCCGTCAAGGGCGTCCTCGCCGGGATCGGCCTGTCGGTGATCGTCACGCTGGGCATCGAGGGCATCCGGTGGCTGCGCCACCGGGCGCACCGCCGCGCCGCCGCCCGGCACTGACCGGGCTGGATCACCCGGACACCCCGTCACAGCAGGTCGGCGTCGTGCACCAGGATCGCCAGCTGTACGCGGTTGCCCGCCTGCAGTTTCGCCAGCGCCCGACTGACGTGGGCCTTCACGGTGGCCTCGCTCATCGTCAGCCGCCGGGCGATCTCCGCGTTGCCGAGCCCGCGCGCCACCTCCCGCACGATCTCCAGCTCACGCCCGGTGAGCGGGGCGAGCCGCCGCCGCGCCGCGTCCCGACGGGCCGGACCACGCTCGGCGAACGAGCTGATCAGGCGTCGGGTCACCGTCGGGGCGAGCATCGCGTTTCCGGCGGCCACCGTACGCACGGCGGCGGCGCTGGAGGCCACGCAGCGAGCGTAGGGCTTCGCCGACGGATCGGCCCGCCCGCGCCGGCGGACCGGGGTGAGCTGGGGAAGACCCTTACCCGCCGTCCGGGCCGTGCACTACCTAAGTAGTGGTGCCCGCCCGACCACTGGCCGATGGCCGGAGCCGCCGCCCCACCAGCATCAGGATCATGGATCTACTCGACCTGCTGCACGACACGATGTCCTCGCCCTGGGTATACCTGGCGATCTTCGCGATCGCCGTGCTCGACGGCTTCTTTCCCGTGGTGCCGAGCGAGACGGCGGTGATCACCGCCGGGGTCTTCGCAGCCTCCGGCGCGCCGTACCTGCCCGCGGTGATCCTGGTGGCCGCCGCCGGCGCGCTGGTCGGCGACCACGTCTCGTACGCCATCGGGCGGGGTGGTGGGGCGCGCCTGCTGGACCGGCTGCCGCCCGACGGTCGACGCCGGGCGGCCATCGACCGGCCCGGCGGGCATCGCGACGCGCGGTGGGCTGATCCTCACCGTGGCCCGCTACGTGCCGGGCGGGCGGACCGCTGTCACCCTCACCATGGGTGCGGTGCACTATCCCCGGCGACGCTTCCTGGCCTTCGACGCGCTCGCTGCCGGCTCGTGGGGGCTCTACTCGGCGCTGGTCGGCTACGTCGGCGGGCTGGCCTTCGAGCAGGACCCACTGCGCGGTCTGCTGCTCGGTCTGGGCCTCGCGCTGACGGTGACGCTGGTCGTCGAGGTGGTTCGGTGGCTCCACAACCGCCGCCGGTCGGCGCGGTCGGCACCGGTGACCGAGCCGGACGTCGGGGTGTCAGTCGGCCGGTGAACGCCAGATCGCTCCGTGCAGGAGCTGGGCGGCACCGAGCCAGGCCACGTTCATCATCCGGGTGGCCGTCTTCTCCGGGTCGGCCTCCGGGTGGTCGGCGAGCCAGTCGGCCAGCGACTCGGTCGCGCCGACCAGGGCGTACGCGACGACCTCCAGGTCGATGGCGGCCACCTCGCGGCCCTCGGCGCGCAGCGCGTGGTCGAACATCCCGGCGACCACCTCGATCAGCTGGGCGCGCATGGCGGCCAGCTCGCCGGCGAACGGCTGCTCGCCCGGGCCTGCCGATAGAGCACCGCCCAGCCGTCCCGGTGTGCGCCGACGAAGCCGAAGAACGCCCGTAGCCCGCGCCAGAGCCGCTCGTCGGCCGGCAACTCGGGTGCTGCCGCGCGGCGATGGCCTGCATCATCCGGGTGCCCTCCCGGTGCAGGCAGGCGACGAACAGCTCCTCCTTGGTGCCGAGGTACGCGTACACCATCGGCTTGAGATGCCGGCGTCCTCCGCGATCTCGTCCATGCTGGCGGCGTGGAAGCCGCGCCGGGAGAAGACCTTGACGGCCGCGTCGAGCATCTGCTGCTCGCGGACGGCGCGTGGCAGGCGCTTGAACGCGGGAACGGTGGACACCTTGCGAGCATACCTACTCGTGCGTAGGGTTACGCGCGAGTAGCCAAACTTTCGGAAGGCGCACCTGATGACTGACTTCGACCCGGCCACCTTCGCCAACGTCGGCCCCAAGGAGTTCGCCCAGCTGGTCAAGTCCACTCCGGACGAGAAGATCGCCCAGGTGATGTCCGGTGACCTGCGCGGCAAGGTCCTGGGCGAGGTGTTCGGCCGGATGCCGTCGCTGTTCCGCGCGGACCGGGCCGGCTCCACCAACGCGGTCATCCACTGGGTCATCACCGGTCGCCCGGACGGCGGCAGCGACACGTACGAGGTGGTCGTCGCGGACGGCAAGTGCGTCGTGAACGAGACCCCGCAGCACGACCCGAAGCTGAGCCTGACCATGGGCCCGGTCGAGTTCCTGAAGATCGTCTCCGGTGGCTCCAACCCGGTGATGATGTTCATGACCGGCAAGCTGAAGGCGAAGGGCGACCTCGGTCTCGCCGCCAACATCGCCAACCTGTTCGACATCCCCAAGGCCTGACATGGCTGAATTCTCGCTCGACCTGAACGAGGAACAGCGGGATCTACGCGACTGGGTGCACGGCTTCGCCGCCGAGGTCGTGCGCCCGGCCGCCGCCGAGTGGGACGAACGCGAGGACACCCGTGGCCGGTGATCCAGGAAGCCGCCAAGGTCGGCCTCTACGGCTTCGAGTTCCTCGCCACCTGCTGGGCCGACCCGACCGGGCTCTCCCTACCGATAGCCAGCGAGGAACTCTTCTGGGGTGACGCCGGCATCGGTCTGAGCATCTTCGGCACCTCGCTCGCCGTCGCCGCCATCTACGGGCCGGCACCCCGGACCAGATGATCGAGTGGGTGCCGCAGTGCTTCGGTGACGCCGACTCGCCGGCCGTCGCCGCGTTCTGCAGCAGCGAGCCGGAAGCCGGCTCGGACGTCGGCGCCATGCGCACCCGGGCCGTCTACGACGAGGCCACCGACGAGTGGGTGCTCACCGGGCAGAAGGCCTACGCCACCAACGGCGGCATCGCCGGAGTGCACGTGGTCACCGCCTCCGTCGACCCCGCGCTCGGCTCCCGGGGCAGGCGGCCTTCGTCGTACCGCCCGGCACGCCCGGCCTGGCCGCCACCCGCAAGCTGCGCAAACTCGGCCTCCGCGCGTCCCACACCGCCGACGTCTTCCTCGACGGGGTACGCGTACCCGGCCGCTGCCTGCTCGGCGGACGGGACGCCCTGCTGGAACGCCTCGACCGGGCCCGCTCCGGTCAGCGGGCCACCGGGCAGGCCGCGATGCGCACCTTCGAGCTGTCCGGCCCACGGTCGGCGCCCAGGCGCTCGGCGTGGCCCGGGCCGCCTACGAGTACGCCCTGGACTACGCGAAGGACCGGGTCCAGTTCGGACGCCCGATCATCGAGAACCAGGCGGTCGCGTTCGCGCTGGCCGACATGCGGATGGAGATCGACGCGGCCCGGCTGCTGGTCTGGCGTGCCTCGTGGATGGGCCGCAACAACCGCCCGTTCACCGCGGGCGAGGGATCGATGTCCAAGCTCAAGGCCGGCGAGGTGGCGGTGTCGGTCACCGAGAGGCGGTGCAACTGCTCGGCGGGGCCGGTTTCCTGCGCGACCACCCGGTCGAACGCTGGTACCGGGACGCCAAGATCTACACCATCTTCGAGGGCACCTCGGAGATCCAGCGACTGGTCATCTCCCGCGCGATCTCCGGGATGCAGATCCGCTGACCCAGCGGCCCGGTCTCGCCTCGCCTCGCTTGGCGCGGTCGAGCCGGGCCGCTGGGCTGCCGAACCCACCATCCGTGCCGTCTTCGTCACCCCATGCCGACGCCAACTGGGCCCGGGCCGCGCCCGGTGCATGATCAAGGAAGAAGCCCTGATGGGCGGGGAGCCGCGTCACCCCGCCCGCGCACCACCCGAGGAGGTCTGCGGCATGGACCTGCCGTTCATCGTCGGCACGCTGACCCGTCGCGGGCTGCTCACTCCCGGCAGCCCGGTCCGGGTCGCCTCGCAGCTCAACGCGTTGCGGACATGGGGATGGAGCCTGGCAGGTGAGCTGCGTCAGGCAGCCGCCCGCGATCCCGGTCGGACGGCCGTCATCGACGAGGACGGCGTCGAGCTGACCTACCACGACCTGCTCGACCGGGCCGAACGGATGGCCCGGTCGATGCGGGCCGGGCTGGGCGTACAGGCCGGTGACCGGATTGGCGTGCTCTGCCGCAACCACCACGGGCTGATCGAGACGATCGTCGCCGCCACCCTGCTCGGCGTGGACGCGGTGCTGGTCAACACCGGGCTCTCCGCCGCCCAACTGGGCACCGTCGCCGAGGAGCAGCGACTGCGGCTGCTGGTGCACGACGACGAGTTCACCGAGCGTGTCCTCGGCCTCCCGCCGACCTGCCGCGACTCGACGAACGCGCCCGTACGGAGTTGGTGGCCGGGGCACTGCCGGGTGACCTGCACCCGCCCGAGCACGACGGCCGGATCATCGTGCTCACCTCCGGCACCACCGGTACGCCCAAGGGCGCTCGCCGGCCGACGCCCGGCGGCTTCGGCCCACTGGTGTCCATCATCGACCGCATCCCCTGCACGCCGGGACCGGGTGATGATCGCAGCACCGATCTTCCACACCTGGGGATTCGCCGCCCTCCAGGTCTGCCTGGCACTGCGGGCCACCATCGTGCTGCACCGCCGCTTCGACCCGACCGCCACGCTCGCCGCCCTGACCGCACACCGCTGCGACGCGCTGTTCGCCGTACCGGTGATGGTGCAACGGCTGCTGGAAGTTCCCCGCCGGACCCGCGCCCCACACTCACTGTCGTCGCGGTCAGCGGATCCGCCCTGCCCGGCGGGCTGGCACCGAAGTTCATGGACGTCTACGGAGACGTCCTGTACAACCTCTACGGCTCCACCGAGGTCTCCTGGGCTTCCATCGCCGGCCCGCAGGATCTGCGCCAGGCGCCCACCACGGCTGGTCGTCCGCCGCACGGGACCCGGCTGGAGATCCTCGACGACGAAGGCCAGCCGGTGCCGGACGGGCGGGTCGGGCGGATCCTCGTCGGCAACGAGATGCTCTTCGAGGGCTACACCTCGGGCGCCAGCCGGAAACCCACGACGGCCTGCTCGACACCGGTGACCTCGGCCGGCTCAACGCCGACGGGCTGCTCTTCGTCGACGGTCGAGCCGATGACATGATCGTGTCCGGTGGTGAGAACGTCTTTCCGTCCGAGGTGGAGGATCTCGTCGCCCAACTACCGCAGGTCCGCGAGGCGGCCGTGATCGGCGTACCCGACACCGAGTACGGCCAGCGCCTGTCCGCGTTCCTCGCCCTGCATCCCGGCGAGACGCTCGACCCCGAGGCGGTACGCGAGTACGTCCGGCACTACCTGGCCCGGTTCAGCGTGCCCCGCGATGTGATCTTCGTGAAGTACCTGCCCCGCAACGCTACCGGCAAGGTGCTCACCCGAGAGCTACGCCGCTACTACGGCTGACCGCCCGGGACCGTCGGCGAGAACCGGCGACTTCCGGGGCGGTGACCGCGCCGTCAGTCGACCATCAGCGAGGGCCGCCAGTCCGGCTTGCCCCGGCGAGGTCGAGGTGCTGGAACAGGCCCTTCGTGCCCTGCTCATCGAGCGTGCCGCGGTGCGCGTCGATGCGGACCACCATCCCCGCACGTCAATCACATCCAGCCTCTCCAACCAGCCCGGATCGGCGGCAGCGTAGAAGGCCGCCTGATGACCGTCGATGGTGGTGTTCGGCGGCTCGTACAGCATCTTCCCGTTCAACTCGGCCCGGATCTTGTCGGTCATCACGACGTACGGGAGAAGCTGACGTCCAGCGTCTTCGACCGCTGCGTACCGGGGTTCGCGGTGGGGTAAGGCGCTGTACAAGACGTTGGTGTACCACCGCCAGCCGTCCGGGGTCAGTGGCCCGTTGACGGTGACATAGATCAGCCGCAGGTTCTGCGGCACCCCATGACCTGGGCCGGCATCCGCACCCGCTCGGTCGTACTGAACCTGAGCTTCTGGGCCACGTGCAGGGCGATCTCGCGGGCATCCTGCCCTCCGCCCAGGGTGAGACATCGACCTCGGCCCAGCCGTCCGGGGCGTACTGCCAGCGGAGGGAGAGCCGGTCAGTGCCGTCGACGTCGTACTGGGTGAAGGTCGCCGCCGCGCCCGCACATCGGGCGCGGGCACCGTGCTCACGACGGGTGCCCGTTGGTCGATGCCCATGACCTGCGGCGCCTGCGGCGTCACCCCTTCGGGTAGAGATCGACCGAAACCCCGCCCAGTTCTGCGGATCGCCGGCATCCCCGCTCAGAGAGACACCCAGGCCAAGAGGCGACACACCCGCCGAGTAACTCAGATCGGCCAGGCCCGACGGCAACCAACCGAACCGCATGTACTGAACGGTCGGGTCGATCGTCTCCAACGCGGCCGGGATCCGGGACGTGTCGGGCGTCGGCACCTTCCCGGTGTACGGCTCCAGCGGAGCCAGGGCGCCGAACAGGTTCAGTGACGGCGGCGACGACCCGTCCGGCGGCGCGACCAGGCCCGGCACCGTGACAGCGCCGACAACCACCGCGACCACCGCCAGTGCGGCGCCCGCACTGCGCGCGTACCAGCGCTGCCGCCGCCCGGCGGTCATCGCCCGTTCGATGTTCACCACGGCGGACGGCGTCTCGGCCGCCTCGACCTCGGCGCGCATCAACCGCGCCACATCCATGTCATCGATCATTGCCAACTCCCGTGGGCCAACACGTTGGCGGCGTGCCACTCGCCTTGCCGGTCTGCATGGTGGTCGGCACGTCGTTTCGGGCGGGGCGAGCAGTCTCGCAGCGTCGCCAGCCCCTTGGCGGTCTGGCTCTTGACGGTGCCCGGCGCACAGCCCAGCGCCTGTGCCGTCTCCTCCACCGTCAGGTCCTGAAAGAACCGCAGCACCAGGACGGCCGCTGCCGCGGCGCGACCTGGCGCAGCGCCGCCACCAGATCGAGTCGCTCCGTGGCATCCGGGCGGTCGGTGCGGGCCGCTCCGGTAGCAGGTCGGTGATCAGCACCCGAGCCCAGCCGCGTCGTCGCTCGTCGATCAACCGTCGCATCAACATCGTCCGGACCAGTGCATTCAGGTTGCCGGCCCGCCGTGCCGGGACCAGTTGCGGTACAGCTCGGTGAGCACCCGCTGCACGATGTCGTCGCCCTGATGCCAGTCACCGCACATCAGGTACGCCGTCCGGCGCCACTGCGGCAGACCAGCGCGAACACACTCGGTGTACTCGGCGTCGGACGCGGACCGCTCCACCGATCTCCGGCTCAGCGGCATCCTCGGACCTGTCCTCCCACCGGCCACCAACAGCACGGTGATCGTCCGCAAACCCGCATCTCCACTCCTCCCGTCGCTGTGCCTCCGACACCGCTAAGTCGTGGCCGGAGCAACGCCGGGTTGCCCGCAGGGCGACAACCTCACCAGACTGGCTCATCTCCCGCACGCACAGCCCCAGCCGTTCGGCCGGCACGGTGACGGTTCACGCGCCGTGAGGCCGGTGGGCGGAGCGATGACGTGGCCGCCCGGCCGTGGTGGTGGCGCACGGGTGCGGCTACGACGGCCAGCTTCAGGGTGCCATTCGGCGACGCGGGAGTGCGGCGACGACGCGGGTGCGCTCACGCCGCGGATGTTCGTCGGTCGAGGCTTCAGCCCGCCGATGGCAGGCTCAGCTCGGGATCGTGATCCGATTCTCGATCGCGGCGTTGGCGATGTCGGTGCGGTGCTGCGAGCCGGCCAACTCCACGCCGTCCACCAGCGCGTACGCCCCGTCCCGCGCCGCGGCAGGTCGGGGCCGGTGGCCGTACCGCAGAGGACCCGCCGCCGGCGGAGAGCAACGCGCCGTCGCTGGCCCGGCGGGCGGTGCCGGCGTGGATGATGCCCGGCCGGTCCGCGCCGGTGATCACGTCGCCGGTACGCGGCGCGGCCGGATAGCCCTGCGAGGCGAGCACCACGGTGACGGCGCTGCCGTCCCGCCATTGCAGCGGCGGGTGCTCGGCCAGCGTGCCGGTGGCCGCCGCGTGCAGCAGCCCTGCCAGCGGGGTCTCCAGCAGCGCGAGCACCACCTGGGTCTCCGGGTCACCGAAACGCGCGTTGAACTCGATCACCCGAGGGCCGGCCGCCGTGATCGCGAGCCCGACGTAGAGCAGGCCGGCGAACGGAGTGCCCCGACGGCGCATCTCCGCGAGCGTCGGGTGGACCACGTCACGCATGACGTCGTCGACCAGACCAGACGGGGCCCAGGCCAGCGGTGCGTACGCCCCCATGCCCCGGTGTTCGGCCCGGTGTCGCCGTCGCCGAGGCGCTTGAAGTCCTGAGCCGGCAGCAGCGGCAACGCCGCCTCGCCGTCGGTGACCACGAAGAGGCTGACCTCCGGACCGTCGAGGAACTCCTCGACCACGACACGTCCACACTCGCCGGCGTGCGCCAGCGCCGCGGACCGGTCGTCGGTCACCACCACGCCCTTGCCGGCGGCGAGCTCGTCGTCCTTCACCACGTACGGTGCGCCGAACTCGTCGAGCGCCCGAGCGGTGCTCTCCTCGTCCGTGCAGACGTACGCCCGCGCGGTCGGCACGCCGGCGGCGGTCATCACGTCCTTGGCGAACGCCTTGGAGCCCTCCAGCTGGGCGGCCGCACCGGATGGGCCGAAGACGGAATGCCCTTGGCGCGTACCGCGTCGGCGACCCCGGCGACCAGCGGCGCCTCGGGCCCGATCACCACCAGGTCGGCTGCGGTCTCCACGGCCAGCGCGGCGACCGAGGCCGGGTCCGTCGGAGTCACGGTCCGCAGCTCAGCCACCGAGCCGATCCCGGGTTGCCCGGCGCGACAAAGAGCGCCGAAACAGCCGAATCCGCCGTCATCCCGAGCGCGAGAGCATGCTCCCGCCCACCACCACCAACCAAAGAACCCGCACAACTCAGATCCTACTGTCCCCAACCCAACGCCGATGATCATGAGGTTGGCGGGCCTTATGGTGATCAACTAATCCGTTAACCTCATGATCGACGGGAATGAGCTGCTGCGATCGCCTGCCGGACCGTGTGGGGATGTAGTCGGGGCGGAGAGTGTCCTGCCAGGTGAAACGGAGGATGGCCCAGCCGGCGTTGACCAGACGGTTCTGGCGGCGGCGGTCGGCGAAGACGGCCTCAGGTGTGCCGTGTGCGTCTCGGCCGTCCGCTTCAGCGATCACCCTTGAGCCGCGCCAGCCCAGGTCGCCAATGCCGAGCAGATATCCGTCGTCGTCGCGCACTTCCAATGGAGAGTGTCTGGCGGAACCCGCCCGTCGACGCATCGCAGCCGAGAGCGGGTCTCCAATGGCGACTGCGCCCGACCATCGGCCTCAGCGAGATAGAGGCGTGCTGCGACCGCACCTCGCCGGCCTCGGATCAGCGCTGGGATGGCTGCCAGGCATTCGGCCGTGAGTAGCCCTTGGTTGAGCGCGGAGTCGAGCACCGAGACCGCCGCATAGCGACGTTCCCGCAAGATGATCTCGGCAACGGTCAGCCGGGGCTCGGTAGTCGCGACTCCGTTCACCCGCATCACCGCACCTGAAGTGCGTTCGAGCTGATGCAACACGATCGCGGGATCTGACACCCGCGCCAGCTTTGCCGCCCGGCCCGGCAGCCCCACATGGATCTCGTCCCGACGCGGCAGTCCGGCGATGCCGTGCAGCTCAGCCGCAGTGCCGAACACCGCGTGAGCGTGCGGGCCCAGCGAGAGCAGTGCGGCACGAATTCGACACCGGCGAGCAGGCGATGCACCGCAGCGGCCATGCGTCAGATAGACCGCTCGAGCGAGCGGCCACCAACGACCTACGGCCACCAGATGATCTATGTCATGCCGGTTGAATCCGGCTTTTGTGCCTGCGCTCGAGTGATCAAGCCATCCTGAGCGGCCGCAATCGAGCGAACACAAGGTCTGCGCGATCCACAAGAACCACGCTGGACGCCCATCCAACCGGCCACCACCCCTGTGGATAACCCTGTGGAAAACAGCATCCACCTGCTGCGCGTGATCATGAGGTTGACGGGACCTGTGGAGATCGAAGATCCCGTCAACCTCATGATCACCGGGGCAAGCCGGCACCGGGGCAAGCCGGCACCGGGGCAAGCCGGCACGGGGCACGCGCGGCCGGGGTGGCGTGGGGTTAGGGAGGAGGGGTGGAGGAGGACGTTTTCTTCTCGGCCTGGGCCTACGCCCACCACGCTCACGCGGGTGTTGCAGAGTTCCTCTACGCGCGCGATGTAGCGGCGGGCGTTCTCCGGCAGGTCTTCGGCCGTCCTCGCCTTGGTGATGTCCTCCCACCAGCCGTCGAGTTCCTCGTAGACGGGCTTGGCGTGATGAAAGTCCGTCTGGCTCATCGGCATGTCGTCGACCCGGACGCCGTTGATCTCGTAGCCGACGCAGATCGGCACCTTGGGCATGCCGGTGAGTACGTCGAGCTTGGTGATGACCAGGTCGGTCACTCCGTTGAGGCGGCAGGCGTACCGGGCGACGACCGCGTCGAACCAGCCGCACCGGCGCTCCCGCCCGGTGGTGGTGCCGTACTCCACGCCGATCTTGCGCAGGTGGTCGCCGTTGGCGTCGAACAGCTCCGTCGGGAACGGTCCGGCACCGACCCGGGTGGTGTACGCCTTGCTCACCGCGATCACCCTGCTGATCGCGGTCGGCGGGATGCCGGCACCCACGCAGGCACCGCCGGCGGTCGGGTTGGACGAGGTCACGAAGGGTACGTGCCGTGGTCCATGTCGAGCATGGTGGCCTGGGCACCCTCCAGCAGCACCGTCTCGCCCCGGTCCAGGGCGTCCCAGAGCATCGCCCGGGTCTCCGCGATGTACGGCTTGAGCCGCTCCGCGTACTCCAGGTACTCCTCGACGGTCGCCTCGAGATCGATCGCCTTGCGGTTGTAGACCTTGAACAGGATCTGGTTCTTCTCGCGCAGCGCGAGTTCCAGCTTCTTGCGCAGGATGCCCGGGTCGAGCAGGTCTTGGAGGCGGATGCCGATCCGAGCGACCTTGTCCCCGTACGCCGGGCCGATGCCCCGGCCGGTGGTGCCGATCCGGGACGAGCCGAGGTAGCGCTCGATGACCCGGTCCAGTGCCCGGTGGTGCGGCATGATCAGGTGCGCGTCACCGGAGATCCGCAGCCGGGACACGTCGACGCCGCGCTCGGCCAGGCCGTCGATCTCGGCGAGCAGCACCTTCGGGTCGACCACGACACCGTTGCCGATGATGATCATTGCGCTGGGTGAGAGCGCACCGGAGGGCATCAGGTGCAACGCGTACTTCTGGCCGTCCGGGGTGATCACGGTGTGGCCGGCGTTGTTGCCACCGGAGTAGCGCACGACGTAGTCGACCCGCTCACCCAGCAGGTCGGTAACCTTGCCCTTGCCCTCGTCGCCCCACTGAGCGCCGATGAGCACGATCGCTGGCATCTTTTCCGCCTCCAGAAGGCTCGGGTGCCAGGTGGCGACCGCGCGGCGAGCCCGGGGTGTCAGGTTAACAAGTAGTGACGGCGCGGCCGGCAGGGGTCGCGTCGAGAGGCAGGAGGCTCCTTCCGTGTACGACGTGGTGCTGCTCACCCTCGGTTCGGAGCGGGACGCTCCCGGGGCTGTGGCAGCGGAGGGGCCTGCTGCGGCGGCGCGGCCGAGGCCGACACCGACCCGACGAGCCAGACCGACCCGACCAGCCAGACCGACCCGACCAGCCAGCCCGACTCGGACCGGGGCAGCGGTGACGCCGAGCGGTGCGCAACGGAGCGTCCGCGGGTCCCGGTGCTGGCCTGCGCCGATGCGCTGACCGCCCGGGCGCCCGGGTGGAGACGGTCACCGCCCGTTCCGACGCGGAGATCGACGCGGTGTTGGCCCGGTTCGACGGTCCGCCCCGCCCGGACGGCCTCACCTGGCCGGACCCGGACGGCAAGACCCGGCTGGTCGTCGCCACGGCCAGCGACGGGCAGTTGCGGGCCGTGCTGCGCCGGCTGGTCCGGCGGTACGCCCCGGCGCCGAGCCGCCGCCCGGCGGACCTCCCTGGCAACCGGACACTGCCCGACCTGCCACCGTTGGCCGTACTCCCGCTCGATCCGGCCCGTGGTGGCACCAACCGGGACCTGGCCGCGCAGCTCGGGTTGCCCGTGACCCGGCGGTCGTGGCAGCTGCGGTGCTGGACGGCACGCCGCGCCGACTGGATCTGCTGCGCAACGACGCCGGTTCGGTGACCCTGGACGGCGCGCTGCTCGGCGCCGCCGACGACGCCGGTCGGCCGCTGCACTGGCGGGCCCGGGTGGAGGTGGACGACACCATCCTCAGCAACGGCGACGAACCGCTGCTGGCCTGCGCGGTCGGCAACGCCGGCGGGTACGCGACGCTCGACGACGTGACGCTGCTGACCGCGCCGGACCCGGCCGACGGCCAGGTCGAGGTCGCGGTGGCCGTGCCGGTGGTCGTCCGCTCGGCGTGGGGACGCAAGCGGGTACGCCTCGAAGTCCGGCGGGCCCGCGGACGGGCCGTGTCGGTGCTGCCCAGGGACGAGAAGGTGCCGTACCTCGACGATGGCGTCGAGGGCGAGCTGACCCGGAAGCGGTCCTGGTGGATCGAGCCGGGCGCATGGGCGGTCTGGTCGATCTGACGCTGCGCCGACCTGCCGACCGAGCTGCGCCGACCGGCCCTCCTGGGTGGATGGGCCTATCCTCGCAGGAGGACTGGGGAGGGCCGTAATGGACGAGAACGCCGACCGGGCACAGGTGCCCGGCCAGCAGCCGGTGCCGGAGCGGGACATCGAACCACTCTGGCCACCGGATCCAGGCGACCGGGCGCAGGTGGCGCCGTGCCGCCCTGGGCGGCGGTCGCCGAGCAGCGTGGTGCGCCGTCGTCGGCCGCGCAGCCGGTGACACCGCCGGTGGCCGCGCCGCCGATCGGGCGACCGCCGGTCCCCGGCAGCCCGGCGCTGCGGCCCTGCCGCCGCCCTCGCCGTCGGACTACCCGTCGCTCACCGGTGCTGTTCCCGCGCCCGGAGGCTGGGGAGTCAGCGGCCCGTCCGGCGCCGGTTCGGGCTGGGCGCCCGCGCAGCCGAGTTGGCCGCCGCCGACCGACCAAACCACCGCACCGGCAACGGCACCGAGCGCTCAACCGGCACCGCCGGCGGCGGCGCGCAACCGTCGCCGGCGACAACCGTGGCGCCGGGCAGCGGTCTGCCAGGCAGTCCCGGAACCCCAGCCACCGCTGGGCCAAAACCCGCCTCCACGCCGCCCGACAGCCGCCCCGACGCGGCCAGCACCAGGACCGACTTGGCGAGCACGGCAGGTGGAGCGGCACGGGCCGGTGACCAGGGCTCGACCTCCGTGCCCGCCGCGCCGATCGCCCGGGCGGCGTCGACCTGAACCTGCCCTTCACCCTGGACCGCGCCACCGCCGCCGCACCAACCGACCGCCCGACCGCGTCGGCCGACCGCCCGACCGCCGCCGGATCCAGCGACAGTCCGCCGAATGCCGGCCCAACGCCGACAGTCAGCCCCACGCCGACAGGCCCGACAGCAGCCAACCCGAGGCCGACGGGCCCGACAGCAGCCAACCCCACGCCGGCAGGCCCGACCACGGCCGGCCCCATGGCGGCGAACCCAACGGCAGCCGGCCCCACACCGACAGGCCCCACGGCAGCCGACCCGCAGGTGACCGGGCCAGCGACTCAGGCCGGCGGGACCGGGAGGACGGGTCCGCCAGCGGACCGCCACGGCCGACTGCCGAATCGCCGTGGGCGTATCCGCCCCAGCGTCCGGCCGGTGCCGGCGGCGGACCCGCCCAGGACGAGGCCACCGTCGCAGCGCCTCCGCCGCAGCCGCCAGTCGTCCCGCACGCCCGCCCCGGACAGGCACAACCCGGACAGGCGCAGCCCGCGCAGACGAACCCCACGCCGCCGTTCACCCCGGCAATCCCGGGTCCGGCGCAGATTCCGCCGCTGCCCGACCCGACGCAGTTCGGCAACCCGGCGCTCGGCCACCCCGTACCGCAGCCAGCCCCTCAGCAGGCCGGGCCACCTACCCCACCGCCCGGACCGTTCCCACCCTCGCCAGGTTGGTACCCGCCGCCGTGGCAGCAGGGCACACCCGGTGCCACGCCTGGGCAGCCGTACCCGGAGGCCGACGGGGTGACCCGGATGCCCGCTCCCGGATACCCGGACGCCACCCGGTACCCGGACGCGACCGGTTACCCGGACGCGAGTTGGACGCCCGATGCCACCGCCGCACCGACCGCCGAGGACTTCGCCCGACGCCGCCAGGTCCGGCCGGCCGAGCCGGCGGCGACCATGGGCGTACGCGCGGTGGTCAACAAGATGGGGCTGCTCCGGCTCGCTCCGGGACGGCACGAGCAGGAACTCAAGCGCGACATCGAGACGGTACGCCGCAACTTCGGCGGTCTGCGGCAGGTGACGGTCGTCAACCCGAAGGGCGGCGCCGGTAAAACGGTGGCCATCCTGCTGCTCGCGATGACGTTCGGCCAGAAGCGCGGCGGGTACGTGTTGGCCTGGGACAACAACGAGACCCAGGGCACCCTCGGGATGCGCGCCCAGCAGGACTTCCACTCCCGGACCGTGCGGGACATGCTGCGTGACCTCGGGCAGTTCCAGGGAGCGCACGGGCGGGTCGGTGACCTGTCGCAGTACGTCCGCTCGCAGGGCGAGGGATGTTCGACGTACTGGCCTCGGACGAGTCGGCCACCGGTGGCGAGATGTTGACCGCGGCCGCGTTCGCGGAGATCCGCGAGGTGGTCAGCCGGTTCTACAAGCTGATCTTCGTGGACACCGGGAACAACGTCCGGGCGCAGAACTGGCAGGCCTCGATGGACGCCACGGACCAGTTGGTGGTCACCATGTCGGCCCGTAACGACTCCGCGGAGACGGCCGCCCGGATGCTCGACCACCTGGAGCAGAGCGGCCGGCAACGGCTGGTCCGGCAAGCGGTGACAGTGGTGTCGATGCCACCGTCCCGCAAGGAGATCGACCTGCCGGCCATCCAGGAGCACTTCGCGGCTCGCACCCGGGCGGTGCTGCTGGCCCCGTATGAGAGGCTCATCGACAGCGGCGAGCCGATCCGGTACGGCGGGCTGTCCTCGGCCACCCGGGACGCCTGGCTGAAGATCGCCGCCGCGGTCGCCGAGGGGCTGTAACCCACCGACGGCCGGCCCGATGCCGGGCCGGCCGTCGGGCGAGTCAGTTGCTCGCCAGCGCGTCCGCCGCTTCCGGGTCGCAGTCACGCAGGAACTGGGCACAGCGGGCCGCCTCGTCGGCCTCGCCGATCTCGTCGGCGGCGCGGGACAGGACGTAGAGGCAGCGGAGGAAGCCCCGGTTGGGCTCGTTGGACCACGGCACCGGGCCGTGCCCTTCCAACCACTGCGGCGCAGCTGGTCGAGCCCTCGGTGGTAGCCGGTGCGCGCGTACGCGTACGCCGCCACCACCTGGTCCTGCGCGAACGCCCGGGCCGCGAGCTCCGCCCAGGCCGCACTGTAGGTCGGGAAGCCGGCCGCCACCTTGGCGTACGCCTCGTCGGTGCCGGCCTCGCTGGCGGCAGCCAGGGCGGCGTCGGCCTCGTCGTTCGCGGGCAGGCGGGTGGCCGGGGGCTCTGGCAAAGGTTCTGCATCGCCCCATTCAACCCGCTGGACGGGGCGACACGCGAGCGGGTCGGCCGACGCGTTCCGCTGAACGGCTGAGGAGTTGGTCACGCCTGCGGCCTATGCCGCTGCCAGGTGTTTTCCATTACAACTAATGGTCCGGAGCCTCCCCAGGAACCGGTAACGCAGGAGCCCGACGGCCACGGCCATCGGGCTCCTGTCGTTCGCATCCCGGCCCGAGGTTTGGCCTGCCCCGGTGGACGGGCAGGATGGCCGGGTGCCGACCCCACCTCCCACGGACGTCATCGAGCCGCACCTGCACGCCGGTGAGATCCAGACCCGGGCCGAGTTCGATCAACAGCTGGCCACCGGCCGACTGACCGGGCTGACCGTGCAGGGCCTCCGCCTCGACCTCGCGCCGGTGCCCGACCTGACCGGCATCGAGGTCGCCGGGACCCTCTTCGTCGGCTGCCGGTTCGCGTCCCGGGACGTGGGCGCCGACCTGGTCCGGCGCGGCGCGAACGTGGTGCCGCCGTTCTCGGGGCTGCCGTACCCGACCCAGCCGACGCACCTCTACACCCCGGACGACCTGGCCGCCGGGTTCGCCGAGGGCGGGTTCACCGGGATGTACGACACCCGGGTGTACGACCACTACCGGGCGCACGGCGGCGCGTTGCCGGACGTCCGGGAGGCGCTGGGTCAGCGACTGCACGACCATGGCGTGGACAACGCGTTGGCCGACGCCACCCGGGTCTGGTTGGCCGGGTACGGGCCGCAGTCGGTGGTGGGCATCATGGGTGGGCACGCGGTGCGACGCGGCAGTCCCGCGTACCGGATGGCTGCCGTGCTGGGCTGGGAGCTGGCGCGGGCCGACCGGCTGGTGGTGACCGGCGGCGGTCCCGGGTGATGGAGGCGGCGAACCTCGGCGCCTACCTGGCGGACCGGCCGGCGACCGACGTCACGGCGGCGATCGACCTGCTGGCCACCGCCCCGACTTCACCGACCACGACCGGTACACGGCGACGGCGCTGACGGTCCGGCAGCGGTACGCGGGCGTGCCCCGGCAGCGTGGCGACGATCTGGACTGGGCGCGGGCCGGTGGCCTGGCCATCCCGACCTGGCTGTACGGGCACGAGCCGGCGAACCTGTTCGCCGGGCGGATCGCGAAGTACTTCTCGAACGCGATCCGGGAGGACACCATCCTGCGGCTCGCCCGAGGTGGCATCGTCTTCGCGCCAGGGCGGGCGGGCACCGTGCAGGAGGTGTTCCAGGCGGCCACCAAGACCTACTACGGCACCGACGGGACCAGCGGCGCGTACATCTTCCTGGACCGCGCCTACTGGACGACGGAGCTGCCGGTGGAGGCGTTGCTGCGTCCGTTGCTGGCCGCGTCCCCGTTCGGTGACCTGTCCTCGACGATCCACCTCACCGACGACGTCCGCGAGGCCGTACGCCTGCTGACGGCGTGACGACGACGGCCGGCTCCCCGTGCGGGAAGCCGGCCGTTGGTGGTCCGTCGTTACTTGGTCATCGTGGTGCCGGTGGAGCGCAGATCCTCGCAGGCCTGGACGACGCGGGCGGCCAGGCCGGCCTCGGCGGCCTTGCCCCAGGCGCGCGGGTCGTACAGCTTCTTGTTGCCGACCTCGCCGTCGATCTTCAGCACGCCGTCGTAGTTGCGGAGCATGTGGTCCGCGACGGGGCGGGTGAAGGCGTACTGGGTGTCGGTGTCGATGTTCATCTTCACCACGCCGTAGTCCAGAGCCTCACGGATCTCGCTGAGCAGGAGCCCGAGCCGCCGTGGAAGACCAGGCTGAGCGGCTTGTCCTTGCCGTACTTGGCGCCGACCGCCTCCTGGATCTGGTTGAGGATCTCCGGACGCAGCTTGACGTTGCCCGGCTTGTAGACGCCGTGCACGTTGCCGAAGGTCAGCGCCGCCATGTAGCGGCCCTTCTCGCCGAGGCCGAGCGCCTCGACCATGGCCAGACCGTCATCGGTGGTGGTGTAGAGCTTGTCGTTGATGGCGTTCTCGACGCCGTCCTCCTCGCCACCGACGACGCCGACCTCGATCTCGAGGACGATCTTGCCCTTGGCGGCCTCGTCGAGGAGCTGGGCGGCGATCTGCAGGTTCTCCGCGACCGGCACGGCCGAGCCGTCCCACATGTGCGACTGGTACAGCGGCTCCTCGCCGCGCTTCACCCGCTCCTGCGAGATGGCCATCAGCGGACGGACGAACCCGTCCAGCTTGTCCTTCGGGCAGTGGTCGGTGTGCAGCGCGACGTTGACCGAGTACTTCTTGGCAACCTCGTGCGCGTACGCGGCGAACGCCACCGCGCCGGTGACCATGTCCTGATCGAGGGGCCGGACAGGTACTCGGCGCCACCGGTGGAGACCTGGATGATGCCGTCGCTCTCCGCGTCGGCGAACCCTTGAGCGCCGCGTTCAGCGTCTGGGAGGAGGTCACGTTGATCGCGGGTACGCGTACCGGCCAGCCTTGGCGCGGTCCAGCATCTCCGCGTAAGCCTCGGGGAAGCGATGGGCATGTGATGCGCTCCTTACTTACCACTCTCGGCCGTGCTGGCCGCTGTTCTTCGGGTGTGCGCCGGACCGCGCTGTCCTCCGCCCCGAAGTATCCCGTAGGTGAGGTGCGCCGGAACAACCGACCCGGTGCTGGCCGTTCACCGGCGGTCCCGGTTGTCCGGCACGATGACGCTGATCAGCCAGGTGACCACTGTCATCACGATGGCTCCCCAGAACGCCGGCCAGAAACCGTCCACCTGGAACGGCAGGTCGAGCCCGCGGGCGATCCGGTCGGTGAGCAGGAACAGCAACGCGTTGACCACGAGCGCGAACAGGCCCAGGGTCAGCAGGTAGAACACGCACCCGACGACCCGGATCACCGGCTTGAGCACCGCGTTGATCACGCCGAAGATCAGCGCCACCACGATGAGGGTGAGGACGGTGTTGCCACCCGAGCGGCCGTGCACGTCCACCCGGGCACGATCAGCGTGGTTATCCACAACGCGACAGCGGTGATCGCCAGTCGAATGAGGAAGCCCACGGCACCATCCTGGCACCGGCTCGCACCACCGAGGGCTGATTCGGCCTACTCCGCCTCCGGGCGACACGCCGGCCCAGCCCGTACGGTGGGTGGGAACCGTGCCCCGAGACCCCCGGGAGGGACGATGGGTCAGCCCGACGAGGACTTCACCCCGGCGACCACCTCGCCCCGGACGAGCGCGATCCCGAGGCCGAGCCGGCCGACGCGGTCGAGCAGGCCGCGATGGTCGGCCCGCCGACGTCGACAGTGAGCCGCACCGCGGCCTGGAGGTCGGCGACTGGGACGCGATGGAGCAGGCCCGGGTGGTCACCGGGGACGAGGACGACTACCGCTAGACCGGCTGACCATTGCGGCAGAGCTGCTCAGCCGTTCGGATCGTTGGACGGTCATCGATCTCCCAGGGCCACCGGAAGCGCCGGGACCTCCCTAGGTTGTACGAGCGCCACCTGTATCCCAACGGGAGGACCCCCATGCTCACGCACTCCATCCGCTGGCTGGCAGGCCTCGGCGCCGCAGGCGCGCTGGTCGCCGCCTCCGTCACCCGGCCATGGCCGCCGCCGCGCCCACCGTCGAGCCCTACTTCCAGGACTCCACGCTGGCCGTCGGCGCGGCGCCAGTCAGCCGCCAACTGTTCCTGTACGCCGACGAGCCGACGACTCTCACCGACGTCTCCCTGCGGTACGACTACCGCTCCCTGGCCGACACGATCACCGTGACCCCTGCCGGCGGTCAGGAATGCACCGCACCGGAGCCGGGCGTTCTCGTGTGCACGGAACCCGACAGCGTCACCCTCAGTGGGGCGGCCTCTCTCGACAGCGGGATCTACCGCGGCATTGCCAAGCGAGTGAGCGTCAGCGCCACCGCGGACGCGCAGCTCGGCGACTCCGGCGACGTCGCGGTCAGCTTCGAGGCGGCCGGCGGGCGGCGGGCAGCTACACCTCGCGGATCCGCATCGGCGAGGGCGTCGACCTGGCCGGCGGTCCGTTCACCGAGCACACCTCCAGGCCGGGCGGGAAGTTCACGGTGCCGCTGGCCGTCACCAACGCGGGCGACAAGACCATCACCGGATTCGCCGCGGTCTTCAACCTCAGCTACTCGATCCGGGCCAGGGACCGGTTCAGCAACTGCCTCTACTCCGGCGACCACCTGGAGTCCTGCCAGTTCGACGAGGAGATCCCGGTGGGCGAGGGCTCGCCACCACGCTGAACCTCGAACTCGACAAGGACACCTACGCACCGACCAACCAGTCCGGCTACGCGCAGTTCCTGACGACTGCCGACTTCGAGGACCTGACCCGGGTGCGGGAAGCCGCCGGAGCCGGGCGGCCACGCCCGGCAGCGGCCCGAAACTGACACTGGCCGAGGCGCCCAGCCGGATGCGGAAGGCCGCCCAGACCGACGTCGGCCCGGGCTACGACTACACCGGATGGGGCATCAAGGCCACCGGAAAGAACGGCACCGACCTCGCGGCGATCGGCGACACGCTCAGCGGCAGGGCCGGTGCCGTCCTCACGGCGACAGTCGGCTTCCGGAACAACGGGCCGGCGACCCTCGACAAGACAAACGGGGACTACGAGGCCGCCACCCACACCGTCGTCGAGTTGCCACCGGGCACCACCGCCGTCGAGATCCCCGACAGCTGCCAGTTGCGGCCGGGCACCCGCACCTACCAGTGCGCCTCGGAGATGCTCCTGGTGGCCGGTGAGACCTACGCCATGGAGTTCCGGCTGCGCATCGACAAGGTCATCAGCAACGCCCGGGGCACGGTGTGGGTCAACGCGCCGTGCGAATGCCCGAGCGGCGGCAACTTCGAGGACGACACCAAGCCGGCCAACGACCGCGCCGCCATCGTGGTCAACGCGGCCCCGGGCGGCGGTGGCAACGGTGGAGGCAGCGGTGGTGGCGGTGGTTCGCTGCCCATCACCGGCACCCCACCGGGTTGATCGCCGGCCTCGGCGGCCTGCTGCTCGTCGCCGGTGTGGGCGCCTACCTGTTCGCCCGGCGCCGAACCACCCGCTTCGGCGTCTGACCCACCCGTCTGACCAGCGCCCCGCCGTCCCGTACCAGGGCGGCGGGCGCTGTCGCGTCCCTGCGGCCCACGTCAGTTGGTGGGTTGACCTGGTCCGGTGTTGCGCCACCCACTGCGCCAACCGATCCTCGCTCAGCGCGGCGAGGAACGCCGGGCCCTGCTGCGGATCCAGCGGCAGCCGTGTCGAGGGTGCACCGGCGGGCCAACCGGGAGGCTGAGCCCCACCGGGTCCACACTCTTCAGCTCGGGTAGCACCGTCATCAGTTTGGTCAGTGGCAGGCCGTCGTCGTCGACCGTCATCCCCTTACCGGCGGCGGACAGCAGCGCGGCGAGCCGGGCCGGGTTGGTCAGCACGTCCTGCGCGACCGCCCGCCGGATCAGCCCGGCGACATAGCGCTGGGCGTTACGGTCCCGGTCGAGCGCACCGGAGGGCAGGTTCCGCCGTTGCCGCAGCAGGTCGACCGAGGCTGCTCCGTCGAGCTGCTGGCAGCCGGCCGGAAGGTCCGGCGGGTGTGCCAGGACTTCACCTCCTTCGGGAGGCAGATTTTCACCCCGTCGACCGCGTCGGTGATCCGGCGCAGCCCCGCGAAGGTCAGCACCGCGCCGGCGTCGACGCGTACCCGGTCAGGTCCGCGACTACCCGGCGGGTGAGGTCGTAGCCGGCGTCCAGGTCGGGCTGGGACTCGGTGGCACCGGTGAAGAACGCGCTGTTGAGCTTGTCGGTCCCCGTCCGGGGACCGACACCTCCAGGTCGCGCGGCAACGAGACGAGGTACGGCCGGCTCCGGTCGGCCGGGATGTGTACCAGCAGGACGGAGTCCGCCAACCGGTACGACGGTTCCTCGCCGAAGCCGTCCACGCCGACCAGCAGGACGTTCAGCGACTCGTTCGACGAGCCCGACTGGAACGAGTCCGATGCTGGCTGGTCGGGGCGCAACTGCGGCACGCCGACGCCGAGCGCGGCGAGCAGGGCCAGCGTGACGCCGGCGGCCTGGAACCGCTGCCGGCGACGACGGCGGGTAGCGGCAATCCGATCGATCGCGGCCCGCAGCGGGCCGGTCGGCGGGTCAACGGCTCGTGCCGGGCGAACGCGGCACGCAGGTCATCCTCGATCATGTTCACGCCTCCACGTACTCGGTCCGGAGCGTGGCCAGGGCCCGGAGATGGACGAACGAACGGTCCCGACGGCACAGTCGAGAATCTCGGCGATCTCGGCATCGGGCAGGTCCTCGTAGTAGCGCAGCACCAGGGCCGCGCGTTGTCGACGCGGCAGCCGGGACAGCCAGGACCAGATCTGGTCCCGGTCCACGGCCGACTGGGCGTGGTCGGTGGGCACCGGCACCGTCGCGTCGGGCTCACCGCGCAGCAGCACCCGGCGAACCCAGGAGCCGCGCCGCCAGTCGACGTACTGGTTGGTGAGCATCCGGCGCACGTACCGCTCCGGCGCGTCCGTCTGGGTGACCCGACGCCAGTTGAGCTGGACCCGGACCATGGTCTCCTGAACCAGATCCTGAGCCTGGTGCGGATCACCGGTGAGCATCACCGCGTACCGCAGTAGCGGGGCCAGCCGCGTGGCCGCGAACTCCTCGTACGTCACTGCACCTCCCGGGGTTCCTGCCTCAGATGACGGAAGCGGACCGACGGAACGTTGCGGCGAGTCTGATCAACCTTTCGGCTGGTCTTGACCAATGGGCGCCATTGAGGGCTGCAGTCAGCCTTAGCGGTTCCTTAAGATCCGCAGGCCTTACCTTTCGTCCCCGACACGAGGGAACCCATGCTCAAGCACTCCACCCGGCGCTGGCTCGCCGGGCTGGGCGTCGCAGGCGCGCTCGTCGCCGCCTCCGCCACACCCGCCTCCGCCGCACCGGCAGCCGCCGCCGCAGCGGCAGAGAATCTCGACCTGTACGCCGCCAACGTGATCGTCGCGCCCGGCGGCACCGAGAAGTGGATCACCCTCTTCTCGCTCACCACGGAGCGGCAGCCCGTTGACTACACGATCAAGGTGGACCGGAGCAAAGTCGACGGTTTCGCCGACGTCGAGAACAGCGAGGGAGCTGCACCGAGTCCGGTGCGATCCTGACGTGCAAGGTCGAGGACCAGGAGGACGACGGCTCGTACCTGAACCTCGTCTCCCTCATCGTTCGCGCAAAGGCCGACGCCAAGCCCGATCAGAAGGGCGAGCTGAGTTTCACGGTCACGCCGGACGACAAGTCCGGATCCGTCTCCTACAGCTCGACAGTCGAAATCGGCGAGGGCGTCGACCTCACCACCAACGAGTCCCTGGAGCTCGAGGGCGCGCCCGGCACCACGCTGAAGGCCCCGTTCCAGGTGACGAACCGGGGCGAGGTGCCCGCGAAGGACGTGGTTCTCTACGTCGTCGGCGCGGACGGTCTTCAGCCGTCGAAGCGCTACGAGAACTGCGAGTACACCGAGGGCCCGCTGCACGACTTCGCGTTCGCCTGCCGGTTGGACGCCACTATCGGCAAGAACAGTAGCTTCCGCCTCGACGACAGCTTCGGGTTCACCGTGCCCGCCGACAGCTGGGCGCCGAACGACTTCGGCGGGTATTCCACCTGGTTCACGCCTGCCGACTGGGACGAGTACAGGTCCGAGGCCGAACTCCCGGCCAAGCTCGGGCCGAACGGCACCGAGGGTGAGCTGAAGCTCGAGCCGGTCACGAACCTGCGCTCCCGGCAGACCGACGTCAACCCGTTGGACAACTCGACCTGGATCCACCTTCGGGTGACCGGCAACCAGCGGGCCGATGTGGCAGCGCGCGGCGCGAAGGTGACCGGTGGCGTCGGCGCCACCGTCGCGCTCACGGTCGGCTACGTCAACAACGGGCCGGCGACCGTCAACACGGGTGGCGGCGAGTCGCCCTGGATCGGCACCACCGTCACGTTGCCGAAGGGTGTCACCGCCGTCCGCGCTCCGGAGAACTGCTTCGACTCCGAGGACGACGATTGGGAGCCGGGCAAGCCCGGCGCACGGGTCTACTACTGCTATGTAGATGGCTCGAACAAGAAAGGCGAGAAGGTCGACTACGAGTTCCAGCTGCGGATCGACCAGGCCGGCAGCCAGGCCGGTGAGGTCACGCTGCGCACCGGGCGCGAGGAGACCGAGATCAGGACCTGAACCCGGCCAACGACACCGCGCAGATCCTGGTGAACGGCGGCGGCAACGGCGGCAACGGCGGCGGGGACGGTGACGACCCTCGCTGCCGATCACCGGTCAGTCCACCGGCCTGATCGCCGGCCTCGGCGCGCTGCTGCTGGCCGCCGGTGGCGGCGGCTACCTGGTGGCCAAGCGCCGCCGGACCCGCTTCGTCGCCTGATCCACCCGCACCACCGGTGCCCCGCCGACCACCACGGTCGGCGGGGCACGTCGTTGATCCCGCGACGCGGGCGGGTGGCGCGGGCCGGTCCGGCGCGGCCGGTGCCCCGGGCTTCGGTACCCTTTGTGGCCGTGGACACAGCTGAGACGACTCGCGCTCTCGTGGAGAGCGTCGCCCTGAACCCGCTCGATCCCAGGATCTGTTGCAGACCTTCGGGCTGATCGGCGTGTGGGTGATCCTCTTCGCCGAGACCGGCCTCCTGGTGGGCTTCTTCTTCCCCGGCGACTCGCTGTTGTTCCTCGCCGGGGTGGCCTCGTCACCGGTGGCGGACGCGATCTTCGGCGACGGCACCCGCCTCTCCCTTGCCGGCCTGCTGATCGGTGGGCCGATCTGCGCGATCGCCGGCGCCCAGCTCGGGCACTGGCTCGGCGCGCGCTACGGCCGGCCGATGTTCGAGCGACCCAACTCTCGGCTCTTCAAGAAGGAGTACGTGGAGAAGGCCGAGTACTACTTCCAGAAGTTCGGGCCGGCGAAGGCCGTGGTGTTGGCGCGCTTCATCCCGATCGTCCGGACGTTCCTCAACCCGGTAGCGGGCGCGCTCGGCATGCCGGCCCGGAAGTTCCTGCTCTGGAACATCGTCGGCGCGGTGCTCTGGGTGGACGGCATCCTGCTGATCGGCTACCTGCTGGCCGAGCAGATCTACCAGGCCATCGGCGACAAGATCGACCACTACATCCTGCCGGTGGTGGCCCTGATCATCCTGATCTCGGTGCTGCCGATCTTCTTCGAGTTCCTGCGCGACCGGCGGGCTCGTAAGCGCGGCGAAGCGGTCGCGGTGGTCGCGGCGGCCAGTGCGGCTGGTGCGGTGGAGGCGGCCCGCGAGGCGTTCGACCACGACCGGCACCAGCAGGACCGTCACCGCCCGGAGCACGGCCAGGACCGCTGACGGGTACGACGACGGCCGCCCCTGGTGAGGGGTCGGCCGTCGGCATGTCGGGCCCGACCTCCGGCGGTGCGACCGAAGACGAGCAGGTGTCACTCACCGATGGCGCCACCCTGGCTCGCCACCGGACGCCGTCCCGGCGCGGGACGACGTGCATTGCCCAGGTCAGCGAGCCTTCTTGGTGGCTCGCTTACGCGGCGGGGTCAGCAGGTCGGCGATCGTCGCGATCGCACTCGGGACCAGGCTGTAGTACGCCCAGACACCGCGCTTCTCCCGCTGCAACAAGCCGGCCTCGGTGAGGATACGCAGGTGATGACTGACCGTCGGCTGAGAGAGGCCGAGCGGCGCCGTCAGGTCACAGACGCACGCCTCGCCCTCGGGGCCGACTGGATCAGGCTGAGCAGCCGCAACCGAGCAGGATCAGCAAGGGCCTTGAGGACCCCGGCCAGACGCTCGGCATCGGCACGTTCGATCGGCTCGCCGTTTAGCGGCGAGATCTGAGGCATAGTCATTTCGGCCAACGCAGTTCCACGTATTCCATCCTTCCACCAGCAGCATCGATCCGCCTGCATATCAGCAGATCCGAATCGGCAAACTTTTACGCCACAAGGCCGAGGTCAGCCAACGTATAGGCCGCCCGGTACGGCAATCCGGCGGCTCGCACCGCGTCGCCGGCGCCTCGATCAACAATAACCACCACGCCCACGACTTCCGCCCCGGCCTCGCGAAGCCCTCGACAGCGGTCAAAACACTTCCGCCGGTCGTGGACGTGTCCTCCACCGCCAACACCCGCCGGCCGGCCACCTCCGGTCCCTCGATCCGCCGTTGCAGACCGTGAGCCTTGCCCGCCTTGCGCACCACAAAGGCGTCCAGGGCTCGGCCGGTCGGAGCGGCGGCGTGCAGCATCGAGAGCGCGACCGGATCCGCGCCCAGGGTGAGGCCGCCGACAGCGTCGAACTCCCAGTCGGTGGTGAGGTCGAGCAACACCCGGCCGACCAGAGGAGCGGCCTGGTGATGGAGCGTGACGCGCCGCAGATCCACGTACCAGTCTGCCTCGCGCCCCGACGAGAGCACGACCCGGCCGTGGACCACAGCCAGGTCGGTAATGAATTTACGCAGGTCGTCGTGGTCCCCATGGCGATAGAGGTTACTGCGCAAGTCTGAACGCCGTGTGTGGGGTCCACCCTGATCAGCCTGGGGAGGGACCGATGGTTGGCGATGTTCGACTACGGTGAGCGACTGGTCTGACAGCGGGGCGCCAACGCCGTCTCGACTGTCGACCGGGCCGGGCGAGCCGGTCGGGGCTCAGCGCTCCTCGCGACCGATCCGGCCGCGGGTGTCGCGCGCGACCGCCTCGAGCAGCCGCCGCGGCACGTGCCGCATGCCGGCGACGGCCAGCTTGTACTTCCAGGCCGGAATGCTGACCATCTTGCCTTTGCGCAGGTCACGCAGGGCTTCGTCGACGACATCCTCGGCCCGCAGCCACAGCCACTCCGGCGTTTTCGACATGTTGATGCCGGCCCGCTGGTGGAATTCGGTGCGGGTGTAGCCGGGGCAGAGGGCCATCACCCGGACTCCGAATGGTCGCGCCGACTGGCCGACGGACTCGCTGAAGTTGGTGACCCAGGCCTTACTGGCGGAGTACGTCGAGCCGGGCATCGTCGCACCAAAACCGGCGACCGAAGAGACATTTATCACTGCCCCATTCCGCCGTTCCGTCATCGGTTGCAGCGCCGCCAGGGTCAGCCGCATCACCGCGTGCACGTTGAGCCGCAACAGGCGTGCCTCGTCCTCGACGGTGGACCGCAGGAACGGCTTGTTCAGGCTGATCCCGGCATTGTTGACCAGTAGGTGCACGGGACTGCCGTCGGCGAGCCGCTGCTCCACGGTGGCGCAGCCGTCGTCGGTGGACAGATCCGCCGGAATCGTCTCCACCTCGCGGCCGTACGTCGAACCCAGCTCGGTGGCCAACCCGGTCAACCGGGCCGCGTCGCGGGCGACCAGGACCAGGTGCCAGCCGTCGGCGGCCAGCCGACGGGTGAACGCCGCGCCGATCCCGGCGGTGGCCCCGGTGATCAGGCTCGGCGCTCGGCAGTGGTGGGGTCGAGCGTCACGGGCGGTCCTACCTGTACGGGGGCGACGGAGGCTGGGGCGGGCGGGCGTGAACGCGGGCGGTGCCGATCGCACGGCCGAGCGGTGCCGACCGAACCAGATGTTCGCGGCCGGAAGCGCCAGCAGCGAAGCTACTACAAGGTAACCGAGCACCTGCGCGACGGAAAGCCCGGCGTTGAGCGGGATCCACCAGGACGGGTACGCGTCGCCGATCAGGCCCAGCAGTTCGGCGCGGGACCTGTCGCCCGCACCCAGTCGCAGCGGCGCGGCCCGCTCGCCGACGACCACCGCCACGCTGCAGCACCCGCGAGCAGGCCCAGCCCACTGACCACCCAGGTGGCCACCCGGACGCCGTTCCGACCGCTCAGCAGCCCGAGGGCCAGACCGGCGAGCACCGGCGCGGACAGCACCGCCACCACCGCCGACAGCACCCCGGACGCGCGGAGCAGGGTCACCACCTCGTCGATCTGCTGCGAGCTGGCCGAGGTGTCACGGGCGGCGGAGCGGAACGCGTCCACAGTTCCGCCCAGCACCACCAGGTCGACCACGGCGTACGCGAGCGCGGCGACCGCCATCACCAACAGCACGGTGGCGGCCGACAGGACGGCGGCGGGCCGACGGGCCGGTGCCGATTCCGGGTACGACACGACGAATCCTCCGGTAGGCGTCGGGTTGCAACCTACTCGGAGGGATCGTCGGCGTCGTGCTTATCGAGCGGTCAACTCGTCGACGGCGGGTTGACCCGGGCCGGTCCGTGGGCGGCGTGTCGCCCGGCGGGTTCGAGGCCGGCGGCGGCGGGTAGCTGGGCTCCCCGCTCGACTGCGGATAGCCCGGCTCACCGGACGACTGCGGGTAGCCGGGCTCACCGGACGACTGCGGGTAGCCGGGCTGGCCCGGTGCCTGCGGGTGCCCCGGTAGCTGGCACCCGGCGTCGGCGGCTCCCAGGCCGCGGTGGCCTTGCGGAAGAACGGGTTGGCCTTCGGCAGTGCCAGCAGGATCAGCGCCGTGACCAGCGCGATCAGGCTGATGATGCCGAGCAGGAGGCTGACCGGGTGACCCAGGAGGGCAGGGCCTCCTCGACCCGGCGCTGGACCTCCTCGGTGCTCGGCCCGTCGCCGCCGGTGCCCCCACCGTTGGTGAAGCCGCCGGCCGCATTGCTGACCAGGCCACCGCCCAAGCAGCAGACCATGATGCCGCCGACGATCCAGGTGGTGATCCGAGCGCCGTTACGGCCTTGGTTGTTGAACAGGGCCAGCACGGCCAGCGTGATCGTGAGCAGCAACAGCACGATGGTGCTGCCGACGCCGAACGCGACGGCGATATCCGCGATCTGGTCGGCATTCTCGACGGTGCTGCCCGCGTACGCGTCGCGGAACGCGTCACGCGTCTTGCCGATGGTGCTGAGCGTGACGATCAGACTGATCACCTGGCATGCCAGGAACAGGAAGAGCAGGTAGCTGGAAATCGACACAATGGATGGCCGCTGACGGGCCGGCGTGCTCTGGGAATCGACCACGATTCTCCCTTCCCTAAGATCGCGACCACACCGTATCGACAACGGACCGGTTCGGCATGCCGTGGCGGGCCCGCGCGTCGACCGGTTCTGGTTCAGCGATCCTCGGGCGTGGGGCGGATCGTCAGGTCGGCCGGATCGAGCAACTCGCCGCGGGCAACCCTCCAGCCCTCCTCGCCGTACGCCTCGAAGGAGAGCCGGGCGGTGCCACCGAACTGGTAGTCGTGGTAACGCATGGTCCCGGTCGACGGCAGCTCGGTCGCTCCGGTGGCGGTGTAGCGCGCCTGCCCGGTCTCGGCCCAGGTGTAGCGCCGGCCGCCGAGTTCGATGGTCGGGGCGCCCGGGGTGACGGTGGCGCCGGGCTCGGCCGTCCAGAGCACCAGCTCGAGTTCGAGGCCGTCCTCCACGGAGAGCCGGTGAGGGTGCCGGAGCCGTCGTCGAGCACGTGCTGCACCCAGCTCCAGTCGCCCTCGACGAGTCGGATCGTGGCGCTCACCGCGTACTCCTGCTCGCGGATCCGCACGCGGTCGCCGGGGTCAGGCGCAGCGGACCACGCACGGGCCGTCCGGGCGGCGGCACGCCGTCTGGGCTGGTCGTCGTCCGCCGCCGGGCCCGCACGACGACGATCAAAACCACGGCCACCACGAGTACGGCAAGGGCTGCCACCAGGTACGTCACCAGCGCGTCCACCCGACCACCTCCCCAGGTTCGTCGGCGCGAACGGTAACAACCTTCGGCACCATCGGGAGCTGTACCGTGACCGACGGCTCAGCTACCGACGGCACGGGTGGCGTCGCCGGGTGTGCACGGCCAGGCCGGAGACGGGCGTGGGGCGTTGCCGGTGGCTGGCTCAAGCTGCGGCGAGCCGCTGGGTGGCGTAGTTGCCGAGGGTCTCCCGGTCCATGACGCAGCCGACGAAGGTGGTGAACTCGCTCGGGTCGTCCCGCAGCGACGTCCAGGCCGTTCGGGCCGCCGCCGGGTCGATGCGTTCCAGCAGTGTGGCCGCGTACGCCCGGCCGGCGGGGTGCCCTCGGCCAGCACCCGGTCGAGCTGCCGGCGTACCTCCTCGGGTGCTCGTCGAGAGCGGCCGAAACCCGCTCGTACGCCGTGGTCACCGGCAACGTCGTACCGGCGATCCCCACCCCACCGAACGCGAGCGTGTCAGCGGTCACCAACGTGTCGACAGCCGCACCGAGTTCCCGCTCCCACGCCTTACGCATACCGAACATGCCCTACTCTTTCCCCGCCGACCACACTCCGACCCGTTGATCATGAAGTTATTGCCACGACACGCCGACGCGGCGGGCAATAACTTCATGATCACCGTCGATGGGAGGGGTGGGACGGGTGGGACTCGGTCAGGCTGGGGTTACCGACAGGGTGTTCTCTTCGGGGCGCGGTCTACCTTTACCGTTTGGCCGTCTCGGATCTGGCCGGACAGGAGCGCCTTCGCCAGCTGGTCGCCGATCGCGGTCTGGACCAGGCGGCGCAGCGGGCGGGCGCCGTAGATCGGGTCGTAGCCGTGCTCGGCGAGCCAGTCCCGGGCGGCATCGGTGATCTCCAGGCCGAGCCGGCGGTCGGCCAACCTCCGCCGCATCCGGTTCAGCTGGATGTCGACGATCGAGCGCAGATCCTCCCCGCAGCGAGGCGAAGACCACGATGTCGTCCAGCCGGTTGAGGAACTCCGGCTTGAAGTGCGACCGGACCACGGCCAGGACGCCCTCCCGGCGCTGCTCCTCGGCCAGCGTCAGGTCACCGATCACCGACGACCCGAGGTTGGACGTGAGGACCAGGATCGCGTTGCGGAAGTCCACCGTGCGGCCCTGGCCGTCGGTGAGTCGACCGTCGTCGAGCACCTGGAGCAGCACGTCGAAGACGTCCGGTGGGCCTTCTCCACCTCGTCCAGCAGAATCACCGAGTACGGACGGCGGCGCACCGCCTCGGTGAGCTGACCGCCCTCGGTGTAGCCGACGTAACCGGGAGGCGCACCCAGCAGTCGGGCGACCGAGTGCTTCTCGCCGTACTCGCTCATGTCGATGCGGACCATGGCCCGCTCGTCGTCGAAGAGGAACTCGGCGAGAGCCTTCGCCAGCTCCGTCTTGCCGACGCCGGTGGGGCCGAGGAACAGGAAGCTGCCGGTCGGGCGATCCGGGTCGGCGATACCGGCACGGGCACGGCGTACCGCGTCGGAGACCGCACCAACCGCCTCGGCCTGGCCGACCACCCGGCCGCCCAGCGACTCCTCCATCCGCAGCAGCTTGGCCGTCTCACCTTCGAGTAGGCGGCCGGCGGGGATGCCGGTCCAGGAGGCGACCACCGCGGCGATGTCGTCCGCGCCGACCTCCTCCTGAGCATCGCGCCACCGGCCTGGAGCTGGGCCAGTTCCTCCGCAGCCTGCTTCAGCTCGACCTCCAGCGCGGGGATCCGGCCGTAGCGCAGCTCGGCGGCACGCTCCAACTCCCCGTCCCGTTCGGCCCGCTCGGCCTCGCCGCCGAGGCGCTCCAGCTCCTCCTTGGCGGTGGAGAGCTTGGTGATGTGGCTCTTCTCCGTCTGCCAGCGCTCGGAGAGCACGGTGAGCTGCTCGCGCTTGTCGGCCAATTCCTTCCGCAGCCGCTCCAACCGCTCGGCCGAGGCGGCGTCCGGCTCCTGGCCAGCGCCATCTCCTCGATCTCCAGCCGACGGACCGCCCGCTCGATCTCGTCCACCTCGACCGGGCGGGAGTCGATCTCCATCCGGAGCCGGGACGCGGACTCGTCGACCAGGTCGATCGCCTTGTCCGGCAGGAACCGCTCGGTGATGTAGCGGTCCGACAGAGTCGCGGCGGCGACGAGTGCGGCGTCGGTGATCCGTACGCCGTGGTGCACCTCGTAGCGCTCCTTGAGCCCGCGCAGGATGCCGATGGTGTCCTCGATCGTCGGCTCGCCGACCAGCACCGGCTGGAAACGGCGCTCCAGCGCCGGGTCCTTCTCGATGTGCTCGCGGTACTCGTCCAGCGTGGTGGCGCCCACCATCCGCAGCTCACCACGGGCCAGCATCGGCTTGAGCATGTTGCCGGCGTCCATCGAGCCCTCGCCCTTGCCGGCGCCGACGACGGTGTGCAGCTCGTCGAGGAACGTGATGACCTGCCCGTTGGAGTTCTTGATCTCCTCCAGGACGGACTTCAGTCGCTCCTCGAACTGGCCGCGGTACTGCGCTCCGGCGACCATCGCGCCGAGGTCCAACGAGATCAGCTTCTTGTCCCGCAGCGACTCGGGCACGTCGCCGGTGACGATCCGCTGGGCCAGGCCTTCGACGATGGCGGTCTTGCCGACGCCCGGCTCGCCGATCAGCACCGGGTTGTTCTTCGTACGCCGGGAGAGAACCTGGATGACACGACGGATCTCGGAGTCGCGGCCGATCACCGGGTCGATCTTGCCGTCCCGGGCGCTGGCGGTGAGGTCGACGCCGTACTTGGTCAGGGCCTGATAGGTCTGCTCGGGATCGGCGGTGGTGACCCGACGGTCCCCACCGCGCACGGTCGGGAAGGCGGCGACCAGGGCCTCCTCGGTGGCGCCGGCGGTCTTCAGCGCGCCGGACACCGCGCCGCCCACCCGGCCAGGCCGGCGAGCAGGTGCTCGGTGGAGGTGTACTCGTCGCCCAGCGGCCGGGCGATCTGCTCGCCGGCGCCGATGGCGTTGACGAACTCCCGAGCCAACGTCGGCTCGGCGATGCTGGAGCCACGTGCGGCCGGAAGGGCGTCGACCGCGCGCCGGGCGGCCTGGCGCAGCTCGGCCGGGTCGGCCCCGACGGCGCGCAGCAGACCCGTGGCGGTCGAGCCGTCGGTGTCCAGGAGGGACAGGAGCAGGTGCCAGGGCTCCACGGTGGCGTGACCACGCTGGTTGGCCAGCGCGACAGCGCCCGTGATTGTTTCGCGGCTCTTGGTGGTGAGTTTTCGGTGTTCATGGGCTCCCCGGATCGGCGTTGTCCACTGGATTGGACACAACCAGAGTTGAGCGTATTCCGCTCAACCTTAGCGCGTGATGCCCATCACTCCCGGCGTCGCCACCGCCAGTCGAACTCGCCGGCCGCCGGAGGCGGCCGGGCAGCGGGTCCGCGTCCGGCACCGTCGACAGACCGCCCAACAGCACCGCGAGCTGCCGGCGGCGCAGCTGACGGGTCCGCTCCGGATCGGGTACGCGGACCGCGGCGCACGCCTCCAACAGCAACCCCAGATCCTGGACGACCGCGTCGGGCGCAGCCGTCCGCTGGCGCGGGCCCGCTCGAACAGGGCTGTCGCCAGCTCGCCGGCGCGCATCGCGTCCCGAGCCATCTCCTCGGTCGGGGTGAACGTGCCGGCCAGGTGGACGGTGAGCGAGTGCACGTCGGCGTCGACCACCCGGGCCAGGAAGCCAGCGAACGCCTGCCAGTCGTCCGCCTCGGCCAGCGCACTCTCGGCCTCGGAGACATAGCGGCGCAGACCGTCGTGGCAGAGCTGGCGCAGCAGGTCCTCCTTGCCCGCGTACCGCCGATAGAGCGCGCTGATGCCGACACCCGCACGTTCGGCGACGGCGGCGATGGGCGCCTTCGGGTCGTCCAGGAAGACCGCGCGGGCGGCTTCGAGGATGACCTCGTCGTTGCGGGCGGCCTGGGCGCGGCGGCCGGCCAGCGCCTTTCCGGAAGTCGGCATGCCTCCATGCTAGCAGTGGAACGGACCGTTCCGGTCTGCTACTGTTCTTGCAGAACGAAACATTCCGTTCCGAAGGAGTTCCGAGATGACCGGCACCGCGATCCGCCCGTACCGCGTCGAGATCCCGCAGACCGCTCTCGACGACCTGGCCGCCCGGCTGGGCCGCACCGTCTGGCCGGCCGACCTGCCCGGGGCCGGCGACGCGTACGGAATGAGCAACGACCGGGTGCGCGTCCTTGCCAATTGGTGGCGGGACGGGTTTGACTGGCGAGTCGTCGAGGCCCGACTGAACGCCCACCCGCAGTTCGTCACCGAGATCGACGGGGAGCAGATCCACTTCCTGCACGTCCGGTCTCCCCGGCCGGACGCCACGGCGCTGGTGCTCACCCACGGCTGGCCCGGCTCGGTGCTGGAGTACCTCGACGTGATCACCCCGCTCACCGAGCCGACCGACCCGGACGCGCCGGCCTTCCACCTGGTCATCCCGTCGCTGCCCGGCTTCGGCTTCTCCGGCCCGACCCGCAGCGCCGGCTGGAACCGGTACCGCACCGCCCGCGCCTGGGCCGAGCTGATGAACCGACTGGGGTACGCCAGCTACGGCGCGGTCGGCAACGACGCCGGCTCGATGATCGCGCCGGAACTGGGTCGGATCGACCCGGAACGCGTGCTCGGCGTACACGTGACCCAGCTCTTCTCGTTCCCCTCGGGTGACCCGACCGAGTTCGCGGGCTCTCCGAGGCGGATCAGGCGGCGCTCGGGCACCTCCAGTGGTTCCACGAGAACAAGTTCGCCTTCAACCAGGTGCACAGTCAGCAGCCACAGACCCTGGCGTTCGGGTTGGCCGACTCGCCGGTGGGGCTGCTCGCCTGGAACGCCCAACTCTTCGACGAGAGCCTGGACGCCGACTTCGTCCTGGCCAACGTGGCGCTCTACTGGTTCACCGGCACCGCCGCCTCGGCGATCCGGTTCTACTGGGAGGACGCGCACGCCGGCCAGCCGCCCACCGAGCCGACCACCGCTCCGACCGCGCTGGCCATGTTCCCCGGCGACTTCCAGTCCATCCGCCGCTTCGCGGAGCGGGACCACGCGAACATCGTCCGGTGGACGGCGTACGAGACCGACGTCGAAGGTCGCGGTGACGTCGGCGGCCACTACGCCGCCCACCAGGCCACCGATGTCCTGGTCACCGACGTCCGCGAGTTCTTCGCCAGCCTCCGCTGACCGGTCCGCGGGCCTGATCGGCCCGGAGGCGGCTCACCGGGGAGGCGGGCGGTGCAGGGGTCTCATGGTCGGCCCGCAGCACGCAACGCCGGCCGCCGTCCAGCCGTCTATCGCAGAAGACCCAGTGCCGTACGCGCTGGTCGTCCTCTGTCGACACGGTGATCCCGCCCAGGTCGACCCGGGCGAGGAAGGCCAACGACCGGCCGGCGGTGCGGCCCATCATCTTCGCGCGCGCCAGGTCGGGCGCGGAGATCGGCAGGTGAATGACAAACCGCCCGGTCATCAACACCACCCTTGGTCGAACATCACAAGTGCTCCTCTCGACGGTGCCTCGCGGGCGGTCCGCCCGGCGGTGCGAAGCGATGTGGCGGTCCGGTGCGATGTGGCGGTCCGATGCATGGAGGACAGGGCCGGGACGAACCACGGGGAGGCTCGTCCCGGCCCGCTGAGCGCCCCAGTGCCATCCGGGAGCGTTCCCTCGAACCTACAATCGGTGGCGGTTGTAGGTCAATGACCGAAGCTCCGATTGCTTGAGGTTGGAGGTGGTCACGTGATCGAATGGGCGTGCCATCCGGGGAGTGTGCATGCCCAAGCAGCAGTACCAGGTGCTCGCAGACGAGCTGCGGGAGAAAATCGAATCAGGCGAGTGGCCGCCCGGCACGAAACTGCCGAGCCGGTCGCAGCTCTGCAACGAGTACGGCGTGTCGGACACCGTGGTCGGCAAGGCCATGATGATCCTCCGCGCGACCGGGCTGACCGAGACGTTGGAAGGCGTCGGGGTGTTCGTGGCGGAGAAGTCGTAAAGATCGACACGGGATCATTGAAGTCGGGGTGTCCTGGCGGGCTGATACCCGAGGTCAATGAACCCGAGTCGATCAAGCCCGCTGAGGCGTGCCGAGGCCGGCCGAAGAGTGCTGTCACTCCAAGATCTGCCTTCTGTTCACGAAGCGGTAGCCTTGGCGGGTGCGAGTACGTGTCGAGCAGACCGCCCTACCCGGGATCGGGGTACGTCACGATCTGGTGACGGAGTCCGGACGCCGGCTGGGCGTTGTCTCCCACCGCAATGGTCGCCGTGACCTCGTCCTCTACGACCCGGACGATCCCGACTCCTGCCAGTCGGACATCCCGCTGACCGACGACGAGGCTGAGGCTCTGGCCGACATCCTCGGCGCGTCGCTGATGCTCGGCCAGCTCTCCGGGCTCCGGGAGCAGGCCGCCGGTCTGCTCACCGAGCAGATCGCCATCTCGGCCGGGTCGCCGTACGTCAATCGGAAGCTCGGCGACACCAAGGCGCGTACCCGCACCAGCGCCTCCATCGTGGCGGTGCTGCGCGAAGGCGAAGTCATCGTCTCGCCACTCCTCCTTCCGCTTCGCAGCCGGCGACGTGGTGGTCGTTGTCGGGACCCGCAGGTCTCGACGGCGTCTCCGCCATCCTCGCCGACAGTGACCCGGACGGCTGAGGCGGATGCACGATTTCACCACGCTGCTCGTCGAAGTCGGCGCGCTGCTGCTGCTGCTCGGGCTCCTCGGCCGGCTCAGCCGCCGCTTCGGCCTCTCACCCATCCCCTCTACCTGCTCGCCGGGCTGGCGTTCGGGCACGGCGGCCTGCTGCCGCTCGACGCCAGCGAGGAGTTCTTCGCTGTCGGCGCCGAGATCGGCGTCATCCTGCTGCTGGTGATGCTCGGCCTGGAGTACTCGGCAAACGAACTCGTCGGCAACCTCCGCTCGGCGGCACCGGCCGGCCTGATCGACGGTTTGCTCAACGCGCTGCCCGGCGCGGCGTTCGCCCTGCTGCTCGGCTGGGACTGGGTGGCCGCCCTGGTGCTCGGCGGCATCACCTGGGTCTCATCCTCGGGCGTGATCGCGAAGGTCCTCGCCGACCTGGGACGACTCGGTAACCGGGAAACCCGGTGATTCTCTCGGTCCTGGTGATCGAGGACCTGGCGATGGCGCTCTACCTGCCGCTGGTCACCGCCGTGCTGCTCGGCAGCGGCCTGCTCGGCGGTGCCATCGCGCTCACCGTCGCGGTGGGTACGGTGCTGATCGTGCTGGTGGTCGCCATCCGGTACGGCCACCTGATCTCCGCCGCGCTGTCGGCGAAGGACCCGGAGGCGCTGCTGCTCGGCGTGCTCGGTCTGACGGTGCTGATCGCGGGCATCGCGGCGAAGCTCCAGGTGTCGGCGGCGGTCGGCGCGTTCCTGGTCGGCATCGCGCTCTCCGGCCCGGTGGCGCACCACGCGACCGAGTTGCTCTCCCCGCTGCGGGACCTGTTCGCTGCGGTGTTCTTCGTCTTTTCGGCCTGGTCACCGACCCGTGGGACATTCCGCCGGTGCTGTTGCCGGCGCTGGGGTTGGCAGTGGTCACCATGGCGACGAAGACGCTGACCGGTTACCTCGCGGCCCGCCGGGTCGGCATCGCGGAGCCCGGCCGGTGGCGAGCCGGCCTGGCACTCGTACCCCGTGGTGAGTTCTCCATCGTCATCGCCGGGCTCGCGGTGGCCGCCGGAAGCGTCGAGCCGCAGTTGGCGGCGCTGGCCGCGACGTACGTACTGATCACGGTGGTGACCGGGCCGATCCTGGCCCGACTGCCGGACTTCCGTGGTTCAAGCGGTGGCTGCGCAACCGCGCGGCGGCCCAGCGGCGGGAGTCGACCCCGGTCGCCGACTCAGTGCACTGAGGTCCACCTGAAAGCCGCGGCTGCATGGGTCGCACCCTCGCGGACGTAGAAGCGGTGCGCCTCGGTGCGGGCCAGGCCGGACTCCAGGAAGACGTAGTCGGCGCCCTGCTCGTGGGCCCACGCCCTGGCCGTCGCCAGGAGGTCGGAGCCGACCCCGGGAGCGCCAGTCGGGGTGAACGGCGAGATCCTCGATCGAGGCCCGACGGCCGAAGCGCACCGAGAGGATGTCCAGGTAGACGCTTGCCACACCGATCAACTGATCGTCATCCGATCGCGCCCCGAAGAGTGCGACGTCTTCGCGGGCCAGCAATTGCGCGGTCCGCTCGACGGCGCGTTCGCGGTCCCAATCCACGGGACGGCTACCGGGAGGGGCGAAAAGCCACTCCAGCCCCGTGACGAACTGGGCCTCGCCGCCTGACTGGAACCGTCGAACGTGGATTGTCATAGGAACATGATCGGCCGCTCCGTCGATGCAGTCGACCCGCCCGTGCCAACGGTTGCGGAATTGCTCCGCACGGGGACTACCGCAGCACCCGGCGGCGGGTTACCGTTTCGCCGCAGCAGCCAGGGTCCGCAGGCAGCGTTGCCACCCGCGGGCGAGAGCGGAAGGTTGGCCGGTGAGCGTGCAGGAGTCGACTTTCCACGGCTTCGCCAACCCCGTCGATCCGACTCCGGCGGAGTTGCGATCCTGGGCGTACCAACCTGATTCGGTGCCGTTGGCCTCGATGCCACCCGACTGGGACCTGCTGGTCTCCGGCGACCGACTGGTGTTGACGCTCTTCGAGCTGGCCATGGATCCGACCTGCCCGGCCCGGCGCTTCGCGCTGCACTGCCTCTACATCTACGCGGCCGACGGCATCCGGACGAACTTCCGCGCTCACCCCAAGCGCCGCTTCCGCAAGCTCGTCGAACAGGCCGAGCGGGACGGCGACGAGCTGATGAAGATCTGGGCGCACAACGGCCGGGTGCTGCTGGCCCGACCGGATCTCTTCGTCTACCGCGACTGGTGCGAGGGCGGCCTGGTCCGCGAGAACCGCCGCCTCGGCTGAGGCGCACCCACCCGCCGGCGCCGGCAGGGTGGTGGTGGTGGTGTCGCGGCCTCTCGAGCTGATGTCGTAGACGATTCAGCTCCAGAGGGCCCGCGGATCGGTCTGGCCGCCGTCGCGTTCCGGCCCGCACGCTCTTGCGGCGAACGGGCCGGGACCCCGCCCTGGCATCACCGCGTTCCGGCCCGCACGCTCTTGCGGCGAACGGGCCGGGACCCCGCCCTGGCATCACCGCGTTCCGGCCCGCACGCTCTTGCGGCGAACGGGCCGGGACCCCGTGGTCCCGGCCCGCACGTCGGTCACCGGTCAGTCCTGCTTGCGTTCCGTCTCGGCTCGGCCGTCGTCGCTCTTTCGGCGAACCGGCCCGCGACGATCCGGTCCCGGTAGGTCCCCTCGGTCACCTTGTCGAACTCTCGCGGACGGTTTCGGCCAGGTGCTCCAGCCGCTCCTCCGTCTGCTGGGCGACCTTCTCCGCCGACTCCGCCATCGCTCCCCTCGCCATGCCGGTAGGTCGCTATTAGTGCGATTCGACCTTATCGACAGGCTAACCGAAGCGGCCGGACCGCGCCGGGAATCCAGCGCGATCCGGGCCGAGGAAACAGATCCGGGTGAGCGGTAGGTCAGCGATCGGGGGTACGGCGGGGCCGCCACACCACCAGCGCCGTGGACGTGCGGTTGGTCGGCACCAGATCACGACCCGGGAAGCGGGCCAGCGACTCCAGCTCGGCAACGCGGCGGTACGCGGCGTCCAGCTCCGCCTCCAGCCGGGCCACCCGCTGCTGCGCCTGTTCCAGCAACCGCTCCAACCCGATGATCCGCTTGACGCCGGCCAGGTTGATCCCGTCGTCCTGGCTGAGGCGCTGCACCTCGCGCAGCAGCACCACGTCGCGAACGCTGTATCGACGCCCGCCACCAGCGGCCCGACCGGGCTGCACCAGCCCCAGTCGGTCGTACTGGCGCAGGGTCTGCGGGTGCATGCCCGCCATCCGGGCCGCAACCGAGATCATCAGCACCTTGGCCTCGTAGGCAGGGTCACCCGAACCGAGGAACTCGCCCGACATCCCGCTCACCTCCGCGTCCATTCCAGCGGACTAACCGACCCGACGCACCCGTGCGTCGAGATGTTCCGGCCGCGGGCGGGCTCTGCTCGGCGAACGCCTCCAGCGCCGTACGCGCCTCGTCGGACAACCGGGCCGGCACCACCACGTCCAGCGTGACCAGCAGGTCACCGGCCTGTCCGTCACGGCGTACCACACCCTTGCCGCGGGCCCGAAGCACCCGCCCGCTCGGCGTCCCCGGCGGAACCCGCAGCGTCACCGCGCCGTCGAGCGTGGGCACCCGCAGGTCCGTGCCGAGCACGGCCTCCGCGAAGGTGACCGGCACGGCCAGCGTCAGGTCGTCTCCGGTACGCCCGAACAGCTCGTCCGGCCGAACCTTGACGTGCACGAAGAGGTCACCAGCCGGACCGCCGCGCTCGCCCGGCTCACCGCGCCCGGCCAGCCGGATGCGCTGGCCGTCGGCCACACCGGCCGGAAGCGCACGTTCATGGTGCGGGTCTTGGTGACACCGCCGCTGCCGTGGCACTCCGGGCACTTCTCCTCGACCACGGTGCCGACACCCTGACAGTTGCGGCACGGCTCGGAGAAGCTGAACGACCCCTGGTCGCGGGTGGTCACCCGGCGCCGTGGCAGACCGGGCAGGTCCGCGGTTGGGTGCCGGGCTTGGCCCCGTTGCCGTGACAGGTGTCGCAGACGCCCGGCGCGCGCAGCGTCAGGGGCAGTGTCACCCCGCGCACCGCGTCACCGAAGTCCAGCGCCACCTCGGTCTCCACGTCACGACCACGGGCCGGACCGAGCGGCGCGGCCTGCCCACCTGCCTGACCACCGGTGAAGATCGAGCTGAACAGGTCCTGGAAGCCGGTGCCTCCGAAGCGACGGTCGCCGCCTCCGCCACCGCCGAACATGTCGGAGACGTCGAACGGCATGCCACCGGGCTGGCCTCCGCCCCGGCGTTGCGCCGGAACGCGCCCGAGCCGAACAGCGAGCGCATCTCGTCGTACTCACGACGGCGGCCGCTGTCCGACAGCACGTTGTACGCCTCGGACGCGGCCTTGAACCGCTCCTCGGCCTTCGGGTCACCCGGGTTGTGGTCCGGGTGCGACTCGCGGGCCACCTTGCGGTACGCCTTCTTGACATCGTCCGCGGAGGCGGCCTTGTCCACGCCGAGCACGGCGTAGAAGTCCTTCTCGATCCAGTCCTTCGAACTCACCGGTCCACCTCCTTCCGACCCTGGTGGCCGGTCGTCCCGCCCACCGCTGCGCGATGGACGGGACGACCCGGTCACTGCCTGGCACTATTCCGGATCCGCGACCGCGACCAGCGCGGGCGCAGCAGCCGTTCACCGAGCTGGTAGCCGCGCCGCATGACCTGTACGCAGGTCGGCTCGCTGACGTCGGCCGAGGTCTGGTGCGCGACCGCCTCGTGCCGGGTCGGGTCGAACGGGTCGCCCTGCTCGCCGAAGGCGTTCAGGCCGAACTTGCCGAGCGCTGTGGTGAGCTGTTCCGCCACAGTGCCGAACGGCCCGACCAGGTCGCCATGTTCCCGGCCCGGTCCAGGTCGTCCAGGATCGGCAGCAGCGCTGCCAACACCGAGCCGGTGGCCTGCTCCTGCACCAGGCTGCGGTCGCGGTCGACCCGCTTGCGGTAGTTGGCGTACTCCGCCGACACCCGCTGCAGATCCCTGGTCCGCTCGTCCAGCTCGGCGCGGAGCGCCTCCAACTCGGCACCGAGCGAGGTGCCCGTGCCGCCGCCGTCCGCCGGCTGCGCCGGGCATCCACCACCGGCGGGCCGGACGGCTCCGGACCGTCGGTGGAGTTGACCTCGACCTCGATCTCGTCGACCACGACCTCGGCGTCCTCGACGAGGCCCTCAGCCGGCACTCCGGTCTCCGCGTCGGCGGCGGTGCCCTCCGGCTCGGCGGTGTCGACGAGCTTGCGGTTGTTACGGATGACGACTCGCTCCTTGTCGCCGGTGGTCGGCTCCGTGGGCGCGGAGCCACCCGGCGTCGACCCGGTGCCGCCCGGGTCGGCGGCTCGTGGCTTCTGCGTCATGCGGCTACCTCATCCCCTTCGCAGTGGATACGTGTCCGAGACCGACGGTCACTTCTTGCCGTCCTCGTCCACGATCTCCGCGTCGACCACGTCGTCGGGGCCGCCGGCCTGCGGGCCGGTCGCGCCGGCCGCACCGGCCGGGCTCGCCGCCCGGCTGCTGACCCTGCTCGGCCTGCTGCGAGTAGAGCAGCGAACCAGCCTGCTGGGAGACCTGCGCCAGCTTCTCGTGGGCAGACTTGATCTTCTCGATGTCCTGCCCACCGAGTGCGCCACGCAGCTCACCGAGCGCCTCGTTGAGCTGCTCACGGTTTCGCTGGGCAGCTTGTCGCCGCTCTCGGCGAGGAACTTCTCGGTCTGCCACTGCAGCGCCTCGGCCACGTTGCGGGTCTCGGCGTCGTCGCGGCGACGCTTGTCCTCCTCCGCGTGCTCCTCGGCGTCCTGGCGCATGCGCTCGATGTCGTCCTTCGGCAGCGACGAGCCGCCGGTGATCGTCATCTTCTGTTCCTTGCCGGTGCCCAGGTCCTTGGCGTGCACGTTGACGATGCCGTTGGCGTCGATGTCGAAGGCGACCTCGATCTGCGGCACGCCGCGCGGCGCCGGCGGGAGGCCGGTCAGCTCGAAGGTGCCGAGCTTCTTGTTGTAGGCCGCGATCTCCCGCTCGCCCTGGAAGACCTGGATCAGCACCGACGGCTGGTTGTCGTCCGCCGTGGTGAAGACCTCGGAGCGCTTGGTCGGGATGGTGGTGTTGCGCTCGATCAGCTTGGTGAAGATGCCGCCCTTGGTCTCGATGCCCAGGCTCAGCGGGGTCACGTCGAGCAGCAGGACGTCCTTGACCTCACCCTTGAGCACACCGGCCTGCAGGGCTGCGCCGACGGCGACGACCTCGTCCGGGTTGACGCCCTTGTTGGGGTCGCGACCGGTGAGCTGCTTGACCAGGTCGGTCACGGCGGGCATCCGGGTCGATCCACCGACCAGGATGACGTGCTCGACGTCGGAGATCTTGATCCCGGCGTCCTTCACGGCCTGCTCGAACGGGCCCTTGCAGCGGTCCAGCAGGTCCTGCGTCATCCGCTGGAACTCGGCGCGGCTGAGCGACACGTCGAGGTGCAGCGGCCGGCGGCGCCTGCGGTGATGTACGGCAGGTTGATGTTGGTGGTGGTGGCGGCGGACAGCTCGATCTTGGCCTTCTCGGCGGCCTCACGGAGCCGCTGGAGGGCCATCTTGTCCTGACCGAGGTCGATGCCGTGCTCACCACGGAACGTCTTGACCAGGTGGTCGATGATCCGCTGGTCCCAGTCGTCGCCGCCGAGCTGGTTGTCACCGCTGGTCGACTTGACCTCCACGACACCCTCGGCCAGCTCCAGCAGCGAGACGTCGAAGGTGCCGCCACCGAGGTCGAAGACCAGGACGGTCTGCTCCTTGGAGCCCTTGTCCAGCCCGTACGCCAGGGCGGCCGCGGTCGGCTCGTTGACGATCCGCAGCACGTTGAAGCCGGCGATCTCACCGGCCTCCTTGGTGGCCTGGCGCTGGCTGTCGTTGAAGTAGGCCGGAACGGTGATCACCGCGTCGGTGATCTGCTCGCCCAGGTACGCCTCGGCGTCCCGCTTGAGCTTCATCAGCGTCCGGGCCGAGATCTCCTGCGGGTGTACTTCTTGCCGTCGATGTCGACGGACCAGTTCGTGCCGACCTCGCGCTTGACCGACCGGATCGTCCGGTCCGGGTTGGTCACCGCCTGGCGCTTGGCGACCTCACCGACGAGCACCTCGCCGTTACGGGCGAACGCGACGATCGACGGAGTCGTCCGCGACCCTCAGCGTTGGCGATGACGGTGGGTTCACCGCCCTCGAGAACGCTGACGCAGGAGTTCGTGGTGCCGAGGTCGATACCGACCGCACGTGCCATGTTCGCTTCCTCGCTTCATAAGGTTGTGCAGGTGACGGGCATCGCCCGTGGGCTGCCTGGCGCGCACCGCCCACGGCGGGCCACCACAAGTTGAGTGAACCGGGCTCAATAGTGCCACGCGTTGGCGAATCGTCAAGTCGACTTGAGTCAACCCGACGCAACCCACCCGTTATTACCGTCCGGTTGTCTTCCCTTGCATCGGTCGGGCACGCTTTAGCGGTGACGACGCACGGCGATCCTGCCACCCGTTCCGGCGCGCCCGCCGTCGCAGCCCGCACCGGCCCGCCGGACGCCGCGGAGGAGCCGCCCGCCACCACCGGGGACGACGGCCTCCCCGGCGCGCTGTCGGGTCTCCGGGAGGCGATCGGCGCTACCCGCTACCCACTCAGCCCTGCCCTCTGCCAGCTCCGCCCGACACACCGCCACCGCCCTCACCGACCAGCTCGACGACTACCTCCTGCCCCGACTCGCCCGGCTGGACGCCCCACTGCTCGTGGTGGTCGGCGGCTCCACCGGCGCGGGCAAGTCGACCCTGGTCAACAGCCTGGTCAAGGCCCGGGTCAGCGCCGCCGGCGTGCTCCGGCCGACCACCCGCTCCCCGGTGCTGGTCTGCAATCCGGCCGACGCGGCCTGGTTCCGGCAGGGTGACCTGCTGCCCGGGCTGACCCGCACCACCGAGCCGAGCGAAGACCCGCGTGCCCTGCACCTGGTCACCGCCCCGGCCCTGCCTCCCGGGCTGGCCTTCCTCGACGCGCCCGACATCGACTCGGTCGTCGACGCCAACCGGGCGCTCGCCACCCAACTGCTGGCCGCCGCCGACCTGTGGCTCTTCGTCACCACCGCCGCCCGGTACGCCGACGCGGTGCTCTGGGACTGCTGCGCAGTGCCCGGACGCGCGGCGCGGTGATCGCCATGGTGCTGGACCGGGTGCCCGCCGAGGCCAGCGACGAGATCGCCGCGCACCTGACCGAGATGCTCGCCGAGCAGGATCTCGGCCGGGCGCCGCTGTTCGTGCTGCCGGAGACCTGGGTCGACGGTCAGGGCTGCTGCCCGAGGGGTCACCGCACCGCTGGCCGACTGGTTCGCCCGACTGGCCGCCGACGTGGACGCGCGGGCCGCGGTGGTCCGCCAGACGCTCGACGGGCACTGGCCGCGCTCCACCCGAGCGTCGAGGCGCTGGCCGACGCCGCTGATGAGCAGGTCGACGCCGCCGACGGGCTGGATGACCGGGTCCGGGCGCGTACCGAGGTGCGGAGCGCACCGTCGAGCAGGGGCTTCAGGACGGCCGGCTGCTCCGGGTGAGGTGCTCGCCCGCTGGCAGGAGTTCGTCGGCACCGGCGAGCTGTTCCGCACGCTGGAGGCACGGATCGGCCGGCTACGGGACCGGGTCGTGGCCGCCGTCACCGGCCGGCCGGCACCCGCCGTCGAGCTGCGCAACGCCATCGAGTCACAGCTGGTGACACTGCTGCGCGGGTGGCCTCGGAGGCCGCCGAATCCGCGTACACCGGGTGGAAGGCGCACCCGGCCGGTGCCGGGCTGCTCGACGCGGCGCTCGCCCACCCGAGTGACGACTTCGCCGAGCGCGCCGAGCGCCTGGTCCGCGACTGGCAGCGCGGCGTGCTGGAGCTGGTCCGGGTCGAGGGCGGCGACAAGAGGTTCGTCGCCCGCACCGCCGCGTACGCGGTCAACGCCACCGGTCTGGCCGTGATGATCGCCGTTTTCGCGTCCACCGCGTTCATCCCGACCGGGCTGGAGTTGGCCACCGGGGCGGCACCACTGTCGCCGCGCAGGCCGTCCTCCAGGCGATCTTCGGTGACCAGGCGGTGCGTACCCTCGCCGCCAAGGCCCGCGCCGACCTGCTGGACCGGGTGCGGACGCTGCTCGACGCGGAGGCCGACCGCTTTCTGACCCGCACCGCCGAGGCCCGCCCGCCGCGGGCGCCGGCGACGGCTGCGCCGGGCCGCCGGCCGGGTCGAGCTGGCCCGGCACCGCAGCGGCCTGTCCGCCGACGAGGAGGGTTCCCGGTGACCAACATCGCCGGTCGGGTACGCGAGGCGTTCCGCGGCGACCAGCGGGTCGACGCCGACGCGTTGATCACCCGGCTGGACGCGGTACGCCGGTTCCTGACCGCCGTGGACGGCCTCCTGCCGGACGCCGACCTGGTGCCCGCGCACACCCTGGTCGAGCGGGCCGGCACCGGCTCGCGCTGTCCCGGGACCACACGGTGGTCGCCCTGGCCGGTGCCACCGGCAGTGGCAAGTCCAGCCTGTTCAACGCGTTGGCCCAGCTGGAGCTGTCGCCGGTCGGGGTCCGCCGGCCGACCACCGGCGTCACCCACGCCTGCGTGTGGGGGCAACTGGAGGGTGCCAACCGTCTGCTCGACTGGACCGGCGTCCTGCCCCGACACCGCTTCGTCCGGGAGAGCGCCCTGGACGGCGACGACGAGACGGCGCTGCACGGGCTGATCCTGCTCGATCTGCCCGACTTCGACTCGGTGCAGCGGTCCCACCGGCTCGAGGTGGACCGCCTTCTCGGCCTGGTCGACCAGGTGGTCTGGGTCGTCGACCCGCAGAAGTACGCCGACCGGGTCATCCACGACAGCTACCTGCGCGAGTTCCACCGGCACCGCGAGGTCACAGTGGTCGTGCTCAACCAGGCCGACCGGCTGCCCCCGGCCGAGCTGCCCCGGGTCCTGGACGACCTGCGTCGACTGCTCGACGCGGACGGGCTGACCGGTGTGCCCCTGCTGTCCACCACCGCCATCGATCCGGCCGGCATGGTCGGGCTGCGGAGCGCCCTGGAGCGGACTGTCGCCGAGCGGCAGGCCGCGCTGCGTCGGCTCGCGGGTGACGTCGACACTGTCGTCGCCGGCCTGGACAAGCTGGTCGGCTCGGCCCGGCCGGCGGGTGGCCGGACGACGCGGCCATAGCCGGGCTGAACCGGGCGTTGGCCGGGTCGGCCGGCGTGCCCGCGGTGACCGAGGCCGTGCAGCAGGCGTACCGGCACCGGGCCGGCGCGGCCACCGGCTGGCCCGTGGTCCGGGCTGGCGGCGGTTGCGACCCGACCCACTGCGGCGGCTGCACCTGCCCGACACCGCCGGCGACCAGGCCGAGAGCCTGGTCGCGGCCACCTCGGTACCGGACCCGACGGCCGCCCAACGCTCGGCTCTCGGCCTCGCGATCCGCGCGGTTGCCGATCGGGCCGGCGCGGGCCTGCCCGCCGCCTGGCCCGGCACGGTGACCTCCGCCGCCCGGTCCCGGCTCGGCGACCTGCCGGACGCGCTGGACCGCACGATCGCCGGCACCGACCTCGGCCTCGGCCATCGACCGCTGTGGTGGCGGATCGTCGGCGGTGTGCAGTGGTTGGTCACGCTCGCGGCCGTGGTCGGGTTGGGCTGGTTGGTGCTCGGCTACGCGCTACGGGCGCTCGGCCTGCCGGCACTGGACAACCCGATGGTGGGCCAGGTGCCGCTGCCGACCCTGCTGCTGCTCGGCGGCCTGCTGGCCGGGCTGCTGGTGGCGGCGCTGACCCGGCCGGTGGTGCGCTGGCCGCGCGGCGCTCGGGCCCGCGCCGAGCAGCGGCTGACGGCGAAGGTCGCCCTGGTGGGCGAGGAGTACGTGCTGGCACCGGTACGGATCGTGCTCAGCTCGTACGAGCAGGCACGCGACGCGCTGCGGGACGCCGCACGCCGCTGACGCCCCGCCCGGCTCGCTACCACTATCCGTACGCCCACAGCGGCGTAGGGTCGGAGCATGGCCACGCCTCAGACCCCTACGACGCGGTGCTGCACGCCGCACGCGACGTGACCAAGCTGGAGTCCGCCCTCGACGCCGAGATGCTCGGCAGCGCGCTGCTGGGCAGTGTCTACGCGATCGCGGAAACCGACCGCGACGCCGCCGTACGGGATTTCGTCACCGGCTTCCTCGCCGCCACAGCCCGTCGCCGGATCGCGGCGGCGACCACCATCCGGCAGGTCTTCGCCGCGCTCGTCCCCACCGCCGAGGGCACCGAGCGGGTGCGTCCGGGCAGCCAGGCGCCCTCCTGGACCACCCAGCTCGGCCGGGTGCACCTCACCGGCACCTGGGCGTACGGCGACGTGTACGGCGACCAGACCTCCTACCTCGCCACCTTCGCCTACGACGACGCGTCCGGCGGCTCGGAGCACGCGCTGGTGGCCCTGGTGGACCACAACATCGGCATCACCAGGACATCTTCGTCGGTGGGCCGGCGGAACGGATCCTGGACCAGGTCCGGCAGATGTGCGCGGACGACGAGTTGACCTGGTTCCGCACCGAGGATCCGGCCCATCTCCGGGGCGAGGTGGCCCGCCATCTCACGGTGACCGACGACCTCAGTGAGTTGCCCGGCGAGGGTCTCGCCACCGACCGGGCGCTGGTCGGTGCCCGGCTGGCGTTGCTGCCCGCCGGAGCCGCCCCGACCGGCCCGGCGGAGGTCGAACCGCTCTCCGCCGCCGAGCGCACCGACCTGGTTCGGCAGTTCCTCGCGTCGCCGGAGGCCGCCCGGTTCGGGTTGGACGCCGTTGACGGCCCCGAGTTGGCGTCCCTGCACTTCTGTCTGAGTCTCCTGCTGGACCACTCGGCGAGCTTCCCGGACGCCGATCCGATGCGGTGGAGCCCCGCGGTGTCCGGGCTCTTCCTGCTCGACTGGGTGCACCGCCGCGCCGTGCTGGACATGGACGACGCGGCCATGCTGCCCCGGGTGCTGCGGGCCTGGGCGCGGTACGCGTCGCGCCAGCGCGGCCTGCCCGAGGCGGCGGCGACGCGCACCGACGAGGCGATCGAGGAGATGGTGCCGGAGTTCGCCCGCCTCTACTCGACAGGTGAGCGGCGCAGCGCGGCACCGCCGCGGTGGCGCAGCTGATGGCCGACGGTGTGGACCCGGACGACCCGGCCGCGCTGGACGCGTGGATCGAGGCGAACCGGCACCGCCTCGCCGACGACGGCGCCTGACGGCCTTCGAGGGTGGGCGGCTCCGCGCCGCCGCCCTCGGCCGCGCCGCTCAGCGCAGCGGGCCGAAGACCACAGCGGCGATCAGCGCGCCGAGCACTCCGCCGGCCAGCACCTGCGGCACCGTGTGGTCCCGCAGCCGCACCCGGACCAGCCGACCAGAGCCAGCAACGGTGCGGCGACGACCAGCCGGGTTCCGAAGGTCAGCATCAGGATGACCAGCGTGCCGGCTGCCACCGCCGAGTGGATCGACATCTTCCACCAGTGGCTCACCGACACGGCGACGACGAGCCCGACCAAACCGGCCGCCGCCAGCGCCAGCACCGGCCGGGGCCGCCGAGCACGGCGAGTAGGGCGAGGCCTCCCGCCACCGAGCCGAGGCCGACCAGCAGCGGTGCCCGACGCTGCTCCCGCCGGCCGACGTGGTGGTCGGTGAGGCGTCCCCGGCGTACGCCGCTGACGATGTAGGCGAACGGCAGGCCGGTGACGAACAGTGTGGCGATCAGGCCCCAGACCAGGCCCTCACCGGGGCGACGTGCGCTGTGCCAGCTCACCGTGAGGATCAGCAGCGACACCAGCACCGCCGGCGCGGTCACCTCGGTGACCAGTCGGGCGATCCGCAGCCCCGGACCGGGTCGGGTGGGGACCGGGCGGGTTCCGCACCGCCGCCCACGCCACCCTCCGGTACGCCCCTACCGTCGAACACCGCCGGCGCCGGACGGGCCGCGCCTGATCGTCACCGTACCGCCGGTGACACCGCGGGTGCGTCGGTCCGGCCAGCGGCGCCGGAGTGATGGTGGGCGCCGGAGGAACGGTCGGCGACGGCTGAGCCGCGGGCTGGTCGGCACGGTAGTGGTGGTGGGCGGCGCGGGTGTGGGGCGGGCACCGACCGGGTGCTGGTCGGCACGGCGGTCGCTGTCGAACCGTCCGTCGGCGTGGACGTCGGGTCGAGCGTGGGCGTCGGGTCCAGGGTCGGCTCGGGATCGGTGGAGCCGGTCGGGTCCGGTTCCGGGTCTGCCGAACCGGTCGGGTCGGGGCCGGACTGGTCGGGGTCCGGCGAGTCGGTGGGGTCCGGCGAGTCGGTGGGGTCAGGGCCGGTGGGGTCGGGGTTGGTCGGAGAACCGGTGGGCGGGAGCGGGGTACGACCGGCACGGTGCCCCGGGTGGGTTTCGGGGCGGCGGCGGGCGGGAGCCCGCAGAGCGGGCCGGATCGGCCTCGACCGCCCCTTCCAGGGGACGTCGAGGTGCGGCGGGCAGCCAACCACTGGTCGGGCCGACGCTGGGTGTGCCCGGCGGGGAAGCGCCGGTTGACTGGTCATCGGCAGTGGGATCACCACCGGCCCGACGGACGGGTCGGGATGAACGGGGTGCTGCTGTCCGGTAGGGCGGTGCTGCCCGGGTGGCCGAGCCGGCGCTGATCGCGGCGAGGATCGGCATCGACGCGGTGCCGGCCAGCAGTGCGACGGTGAGCAGGTAACCCGGGTGGGTCCGCCGCTGCCGGGGGCCCGGTGGACGCCGACCATCCGGCCGTAGCCACCGGGCGACCGGTGTCGACCGAGCGCTGGTGGGCCGGGACCGTCACCTGGCTCGTACACCGCACACCCTTGCCCGTCGGCCGTCGAAGAACATGAATGGACGCCACCGCCGAAAACCCGACAAATGACCCGATAGGTACGATCGTGCGGTAATCAGCCTTGCCTAGTCACCCTCCGTTATCCAGTCTCCACCGCGTGTCGACACGCGGTGCTGACCGAACGGTGACGAATCGCGCCGGAAAGCATCGGAAACGTAGGCCGGCATGATGGCGACAAACAATCGCAAAACGGGGGCGGTCGGAATGCGGGCAGGCGTACTGTGGGCGCGCTCACCTGCTCTGCGAATATGGAGCACGACGGCAACGCAGCCGTGACCTCCGCGCACCCTCGCGGCGGGCGCGGTTGGGCGCCGGCGCTCCCGATCCGGGTTCGGCCAGAACCCGGGTCACGCCGTGCGGCAACCCCACCGGGGCTAGGCGCGGCCGCCAGGAACCGGTCCGGCAGCAGCCGGGCAGGCGCACGAGTTGCGCGGCCGGGTGACCCCGTTGCCGACGCAGACACGACAGGGAGAGACCGATGGCAAAGGGCGACCCCGGGGCACCACCCGCAGCAGGCGGGCTGCACCCGCCCCAAGAAGAACGCGGCCGGTAATCCGGAGCTGGTGCAGCTGCTCACCCCGACGGCGAGCGGATCGACAGCGCCTTCGGGCCGGACGGCACCGAGTACCGCGTCGACTTCACCGACGAGGAATACCGCGGGCTCTACCGCGATCTGGTGCTCGTTCGAAAGCTGGACGCCGAGGCGACCGCCCTCCAGCGCCAGGGCGAGCTGGGCCTCTGGGCCTCTCTGCTCGGCCAGGAAGCCGCCCAGGTCGGCTCCGGCGCGCGCTGCGTACCCAGGACATGGCCTTCCCGACCTATCGGGAGCACGGCGTCCTCTACTGCCGGGGCATCGACCCGATCATGCCGCTCGGCCTGTTCCGCGGTGTCGACCAGGGCGGCTGGGACCCGAACGAGTTCAAGTTCAACATGTACACGATCGTCATCGGTGCGCAGACCCTGCACGCGACCGGCTACGCCATGGGGATCACCATGGACGGGAAGGTCGGCACCGACGACGGCGAGGCGGCGATCGCCTACTTCGGCGACGGGGCCACCAGCCAGGGCGACGTGAACGAGGCGTTCGTCTGGGCCAGCGTGTTCAACGCGCCGCTGGTCTTCTTCTGCCAGAACAACCAGTACGCGATCTCCGAGCCACTGGAGCGGCAGACCCGCGTCCCGCTCTACCAGCGGGCCGCCGGCTTCGGCTTCCCGGCGTACGGGTGGACGGCAACGACGTGCTGGCCTCGTACGCGGTCACCCGCACCGCGCTGGACACCGCGCGGCACGGGCAGGGCCCGACGCTGATCGAGGCGTACACCTACCGGATGGGCGCCCACCACCTCCGACGACCCGACCCGCTACCGGATCGCCAGCGAGGTCGAGTCGTGGCAGGCCAGGACCCGATCAGCCGGGTCCGGGCCTTCCTGGAGAAGCAGCAGATCGCCGACGCGACCTTCTTCGCCGAGGTCGACGAGCAGGCCCGCCGCGAGTCGGTGCACCTGCGCGAGCGGGTGCTCGACATGCCCGACCCGGAGCCGGTGACGATGTTCGACAACGTCTACCCCAACGGGTCCCCGCTGCTCGACGAGCAGCGCGCGACGTTCAGCCGCTACATGGAGTCCTTCGAAGGGAGCGCCCACTGATGGCCACGGAGACGCTCACCCTCGGCAAGGCCCTCAACACCGGTCTGCGCCGCGCCCTGGAGACCGACCCCAGGTCATCATCATGGGCGAGGACGTCGGCAAGCTCGGCGGCGTCTTCCGGATCACCGACGGGCTCCAGAAGGACTTCGGCGACCAGCGGGTGATCGACACCCCGTTGGCCGAGTCCGGCATCATCGGCACCGCTGTCGGTCTGGCCATTCGTGGCTACCGGCCGGTCTGCGAGATCCAGTTCGACGGTTTCGTCTACCCCGCGTACGACCAGATCGTGTCGCAGGTGGCGAAGATGCACTACCGCTCGGGCGGCCGGCTCAGCATCCCCATGGTGATCCGGATTCCGTTCGGCGGCGGCATCGGCGCGGTCGAGCACCACTCCGAGTCGCCGGAGGCGTACTTCGCGCACACCGCCGGCCTGAAGGTCGTGACCTGCTCCAACCCGCAGGACGCGTACGTGATGATCCAGCAGGCCATCGCCTCGGACGACCCGATCGTCTTCCTGGAGCCCAAGCGGCGCTACTGGGAGAAGGGTCAGGTCGACCTGGACGCGCCGCTGTCCGAGGCGTACCCCTGCACTCGGCCCGGGTCGTGCGGCCCGGCACCGATGCGACGGTGCTGGCGTACGGCCCGATGGTGCGGACCTGCCTGGAGGCGGCGACCGCCGCCGCGGAGGACGGCCGGGAGCTGGAGGTCATCGACCTGCGCTCGCTCGCCGCTGGACCTGGGCGCGGCGTACGAGTCGGTGAAGCGCACCGGCCGCGCGGTCGTCGTGCACGAGGCGCCGTCCAACATCGGCCTCGGCGCCGAGTTGGCCGCCCGGATCACCGAGGAGTGCTTCTACTCCTGGAGTCGCCCGTGCTGCGGGTGACCGGCTTCGACACTCCTACCCGGCGTCCCGGTGGAGGAGGAGTACCTGCCCGATCTCGACCGGGTGCTCGACGCCGTCGACCGCACCTTCGGCTGGTGAGCGACATGTCCCGGATCAAGACGTTCAACCTGCCCGACCTCGGCGAAGGGCTGACCGAGGGCGAGATCCTGGCCTGGCTGGTCGAGGTCGGCGACACCATCGAGCTGAACCAGCCGATCGTCGAGGTGGAGACGGCCAAGGCGGCCGTGGAGATCCCGGCGAAGTGGGCCGGGCAGGTGCAGGCGATCTTCCACCCCAGGGCACCACGGTCGAGGTCGGTACGCCGATCATCTCGATCGACACCGACCCGGGCGCCGGCCCGCTGGAGGCGACGTCGACCACTGCCACTCCCAGCGGTGACCTGCCCACCCCGTCGGCGGCCTCGCTGGCGGCGGTGCAGGTGGCACCGGCCGAGGGCATGGTCGAGCCCGGCCTGATCGGCGGCGCTGCCCGGGAGGGCGCACCGCGGTGCTGGTCGGCTACGGCCCCGGACGACAGCCGCGAAACGCCGCCCCGCAAGAACGCCGCGGCACCCGCCCCTGCTGGGTCGATCATGGAGTTGTGCTGGGTGACAAACCCGCTGCCACCCCGTGATTCCGGCACCACCAGTCCATGATCAACGCAATGGGACGAGCGGCGGCGGGCGAGCGGCGGCGGCCTTGTTCTGGCCAAGCCTCCGGTGCGGAAGCTCGCCAAGGATCTGGGGATCGACCTGAGCACGTTGACCGGGTCGGGGCCGCTGGGCTCGATCACCCGGGAGGACGTACGACAGGCGGCGAGCCCGGCCGTCGCCGAGCCGATCGCGGTGTCGTCGGTGGCGACGAGCGCCGCGAGTTTCGGTACGGATCGGGAGCAGCGCATCCCGGTCAAGGGGTCCGCAAGCTGACCGCCGAGAACATGTCCCGCTCGGCGTTCACCGCCCCGCACGTGACGGAGTTCCTGACCGTCGACGTGACCCGGGCGATGAAGGCGCTGGACCGGCTGCGCGGGCGGCGGGAGTGGCGCGACGTACGGGTCTCGCCGCTGCTGCTGGTGGCGAAGGCGGTGCTGCTGGCGGTGCAGCGGCACCCGATGGTCAACTCGACCTGGGCCGGCGACGAGATCGTGGTCAAGGAGTACGTCAACCTCGGCATCGCGGCGGCCACCGAGCGCGGTCTGATCGTGCCGAACATCAAGGACGCCGGCCGACTCTCGCTGCGGGAGTTGGCGGACGCGATGACGGACCTGGTGCAGACGGCCAAGTCCGGCCGCACGTCGCCGGCGGCCATGTCCGGCGGCACCCTGACCATCACCAACGTCGGCGTGTTCGGGGTGGACACCGGCACACCGATCCTGCCGCCGGGTGAGTCGGCGATCCTGGCCTTCGGCGCGGTGCGCGAGATGCCCTGGGTGCACAAGGGCAAGGTCAAGGTTCGCCAGGTCACCACGCTGGGGCTCAGCTTCGACCACCGGATCGTCGACGGCGAGTTGGGCTCGAAGTTCCTGCGGGACATCGGGGACTTCCTCGCCGACCCGGAGGCGGCGCTGCTCGCCTGGACCTGATCGTTCGAGACGCCAGCCACGGCCGGTGTGCCACGGGTTAACGCCCGGCACACCGGCCGTGTCCGTTGGGCGACGTAACAGTTGGTCAGAGGGCCTGTTGACCTTCGATTGTTAGGCAGGTGTCTCAGCTCACCTAATAATCGATGGAAGTTCCCCGGCTTCTGCTGTTGAATAGACACATCAGGGGCTGACAACCGAATAGCTAGGGGACCCACCAGTGAGCATGATCGAGCGAATCCGCAACCACCGCGACGCCACCCGCCGCGCCCGTGCCATCCAGCACGCGCTGCGCTCGGCGAACACGCCGGCAGTTCGCGAGGAGATCCTCGTCATCGCCCAGCGTCACATGAGCTGACGCTCCACGACATTCCGCACCTCCTCCAGATCGATGGCCCACCCGGCCCACCGGGTGGGCCACCGGCGTTTTCCGCCACCCGCCACCGGGATTCCGCCCTTCCGCAGCGCCCGGTACGGTGGGCTTCGGTCGCCGCCCGCCGACCCGGCAGAGGCCGAGCCGACATAAGCTGCTCGACACCAACCGGTCACGGCGAGTGACGGCCAGTGCTCCTTGGACGTGCCGTGCCACCACCCGATACCGTGCGGGAGCCGGCACAGCGGTACGCCGGTGACGCCGGCAGCCACGCCGAGGGTCCGATCGGCACCGGCGAGCCGACATGTGATGGAGGAGGCGCACCCATGACGTCCGAGGGCCCGCACCGCACCGGCCAGGAGCCGGACGAGGTGTCACCGGGCGCCGGCGGACCGGCGCCGTATGGCGACCGCCCGGCGCAGCCGGACAACGGCCAGAACGCCAACGGCCCCGACCTGGGCTGGGCGCCCCGCCCCGACGCGGTCCAACCCGTCGGCGCCGGCCTGGGCGACCCAACCCGAGCAGCCGCCCGCCCCGCGTGGTGCCGCCGCCCGCAGCCGAACGACCCGGCGCAGCCCGCCTGGGCCGCTGGCGGTGGCACGAGCGAGCCGCCGCAGCAGCAGCCCGGCTCGTGGCCCGGCAACGATGGCGCGTCAGCTCCGGCCCAGCCCGACCCTGGGCCGCTCAGCAGCAGGGCTGGACACCGGCCGAGCAGAGCGCACCCGCCCCACCTGGACTCCAAACACCCCTGAGCAGCCGGACTGGGTGCAGGCCCAGCCGGCCGCCCGGGTGCCGCGCAGGTGCCGCCTGCCACCACCGCCTGGCCCGCCCAGGAAGACCCGGCCCAGGCCGGCGGTTGAGGCGGTGCGGCACAGGCCAACCCGCCCTCCGCCGACTGGCGCGGGCAGAGTCGCAGCAGCCCGACCCGCCACAGGCCACCGGCTGGTCCGGTGGCGCCCAGCAGGACCAGGCAGCCGGCAACGGCGGCTGGCCCGCCGCCGCGCGACGACCAGCCGGTGTGGACGCCGGCGGAGCAGTCGCCACCGGCCTGGGGTCAGCCCGCCGAACCGACCGAGCAGCCCGCCCCGGTTGGGGTCAGGCCGCCCAGCCGAACGCGGCCCGTGGCGCGGCCCAGGTGCCGGCGCCAGCGACGAACTGGCCGGGCAGGACGACCCGGCCCGCTCCGGCGGGTGGGCCGCGCAGCAGCAGCAGGCACAGCCCGCACTGTGGAACGACGGCGGCGACGGTCGGCAGGACCAGCCCGCCCAGCCGACCGCCTGGGGCGGTGCCGAGAGCCGTCCGCAGCAGCCCGACTGGGTGCTCTCGCCGCAGGACCAGCCGACCGACCGGCCGGAGCAGGCGGGGTGGACCCCTGCCGAGCAGAGCCTCCCCGCCCGCGCCAGCTCAGCGTGCCCGGCACCGACAGTGCCGGCCAGGGCAACTCCGGCGTGCCGGCGGCCGAGCCGTGGGCACCCGGTGAGTGTGGGGTCGCGCCGAGGCGGAGGCTGCCGCCCAGTCCCGTGGTGGCCGCGAGGCCGACCGGGGCGACGAGGCACCGGTCTACCAGCCCGGCCCGCCCGGGCATCTCCCCGGCCAACGCGGTGCCACTGCCTCCCCAGGAGCAGCGCGTGCCGGGTGCCAGCCTGGCCGCCTTGCCGCCGGCCGACTACGCGCCCAGGCCCAGTTCGCTCCGATCCCCGAGCAGCCCGCCTACCCCGAACGGAACACCCCGGACGCCGCCGTGCAGCACGAGGCGGAGCCGGCAGGTTGGGCCGCGCCGAGGACGCTCCCGTGAGCGGCGCCGTGGTGCCTGCTCCGCGTACCTCTCCGGAGGCCGGGCGGGCCGTGCGGTCGTACCGGTGGCGGAGGCCGACTCGGCAGCCGGCGCGGCGGCCCGCGCCACGGCGAGCGCGTCGGTGCCGTTGGCCAGCCGGGTCATGCCCCGACCGACCAGGCCATTCGACCGACGAGCGCGGCCACACCGCAATCCCGGGTGTACGGCCGACCGGCTCGACCGGAGCCGGAGGCCGAGCCGGAGCCGGAGGTGTTCCAGGCCGACCCGGCTGCCGAGCGCCAGGGTGCCCCGGAGTGGCAGAACGACTCGCAGCGGCAGGCCGCTCCGGAGTGGCCGAACGAGCCGCAGCGGCAGGCCGCCCGGACTGGCCGAACGAGCCGCAGCGGCAGATCGCGCCCGACTGGCAGAACGAGCCGCAGCGGCAGGTCGGCCCCGGCTGGGGCGGCGAGCCCGCAGCCGATCCGCGTTTCGACGACCGGCAGCCCGCACCGAACGCCTTCAACGAGGCTCCGTCGGCGCCGCCGGCGTTCCCCGGTGTGCCGTCCTTCGTCGACACGCCGGGCAACAACAGGCCGGTGAACGGCACCCGGCCGCACGCCGCTGCCGAGCCGCCGGTCGACCAGTTCGGCGGCCCCGGTGCGTCTGCTGCCGGCACGGCCACTGTGAACGGGACCTCGCCCTTCGGTGGGTCCAGCTTCGGCGGCCCCGGCGCCGGCGGGTCGGGCTTCGGTGCCGGGCCGGCGACCGAGCCGGTGCCGGGCGGCGGCTTCCCGCCGTCGTTCCCGCCACCGCAGCACCCGCGCCGTCCTGGGGCCAGCAGGAGACCAGCCAGTCGGACCAGGGCCGCTTCGACGCGTTCAAGCCGGACGCCGAGGAGCCGAAGGTCGAGGCACCGACGCCCAAGGTGCGCAACGGCCGGGTGCTGGCGGCGGTGCTGATCGCCGCCGTGCTCATCCTGGCCGTGCCGCTCGGCCTGCTGCTGCTGCTCGGCAAGGTCGGCGGCGACGACTCGCCGGCCTTCAACCCTGCGGTCGGCACCTGCGTGAAGCGGTCCGGAGAGGGCGGCGCCTCGGCGGCGGACTGTGGCGAGTCTGGCGCGTTCACGATCGTCTCGAAGGTGGACGCCAGGACAAGTGCGCCGACCCGACGCAGCCGCACGTGGTGCTGCCGGGTGAGGGCACCAACCGGGTGCTCTGCCTCAAGCCGGCCGCAAAGTAGCTGCACCGACGGCGGGGTCACGGACAACCGTGACTCCGCCGTCGTCGTACCCGCCCGTCCCGCTCCCCACTGCCGTCGATCTTGCAGTTCCGGTCGTCATTTTGCGCTGAATGCCCCTTAGGCCGGGGCAGAAAGTGCAAGATCGCGCGGACGCGGCGGTGAGCGCTACGGGCGTGGCAGGCTGGCAGGCATGGGAACGACTGCACGAGTACGGGCTCCTGAGCTGCACGGCCGAGGCTGGCTGAACACCGGTGGACGCGATCTCAAGCTCGCCGACCTTCGCGGCAAGATCGTCATCGCGGATTTTGGACGTTCTGCTGTATCAACTGCCTGCACGTGCTCGACGAGCTGCGTCCGCTGGAGGAGAAGTACGGCGATGTGCTCGTCGTGATCGGCGTGCACTCGCCGAAGTTCGAGCACGAGAAGGACGCGGACGCGCTGGCCGCCGCCGTCGAGCGGTACGGGTGCACCACCCGTCCTCGACGACCCGAAATGGACATGTGGCAGCAGTACGCGGCCCGGGCCTGGCCGACCCTGTCGGTGATCGACCCGGAGGGCTACGTGGTGGCCACCATGGCCGGCGAGGGCACGCCGAAGGGCTGGCCCGACTGATCGACGAGCTGATCGCCACCCACGAGGCCAAGGGCACCCTGCACCGGGGCGATGGCCCGTACGTCCCGCCGCCGGCACCGGAGACCGCGCTGCGCTTCCCGGGTAAGGCGATGCTGCTGCCGAACGGCAACCTGCTGGTCTCGGACTCGGCCCGGCACTCCCTGGTCGAGGTGGCTCCGGACGGCGAGACGCCGGTGCGCCGGATCGGCTCGGGTGAGCGGGGCCGGGTCGACGGGCCGGGCGCGGCAGCCACGTTCTCCGAGCCACAGGGCGTGTGCCTGCTGCCCACGCACGTCGCCGAGGTCGCCGGCTACGACCTGGTGGTGGCCGACACTGTCAACCACCTCCTGCGCGGCGTACGGCTGGAGTCCGGCGAGGTGGTGACCGTCGCCGGCAGTGGGCGGCAGTGGCGTGCCTCGGTCGACGACCACGCCCACGACGCGCTGGCCGTGGACCTGTCCCTCCGTGGGACCTGGCCTGGTACGACGACAAACTGATCATCGCGATGGCCGGCATCCACCAGCTCTGGTGGTTCGACCCGATCAAGCGGACCGCCGGCATGTACGCCGGCACCACAGTGGAGGCGCTGCGCGACGGCCCGCTGGCCGAGGCGTGGATGGCACAGCCGTCCGGGCTCTCGGTCTCCGCCGACGGCACCCGGCTCTGGGTCGCCGACAGCGAGACCAGCTCGATCCGGTACGTCGAGAACGGTGTGCTGGGCACCGCCGTCGGGCAGGGCCTGTTCGACTTCGGGCACGTGGACGGCCCGGCGGAGACGGCGTTGCTCCAGCACCCGCTGGGCGTGCGCGCTGCCGGACGGCTCGGTGCTGATCGCGGACACCTACAACGGCGCGGTGCGCCGCTTCGACCCGGCCAGCAACCAGGTTTCCACGGTCGCCGACGGGTTGGCGGAGCCGAGCGACCTGGTGCTCACCCCGTCCGGCGAGGTGCTGGTGGTGGAGTCCGCCGCGCACCGGCTGACCCGGCTCGCTCCGGGTGCCCTGTCGGCGGCGGGTGCCAGCACCGTGGACGGGCCCCGGCACCGCACCGAACGCAAGCCGACCGACGTCGCGGCCGGTGCTGTCACCCTGGACATCGTCTTCACCCCGGCGCCGGGGCAGAAGCTGGACGAGACGTACGGGCCGTCGACCCGGTTGGTGGTCTCCGCGTCCCCGCCGGAGCTGCTGGTGGACGGGGCGGCACGGGCACCGAGCTGTCCCGTCGGCTGGTGCTCAACGGCGAGATCACCGCCGGAGTGCTTCAGGTGACCGCCCAGGCGGCGACCTGTGACGCGGACGTCGAGCACGCGGCGTGCCACCTGACCCGGCAGGACTGGGGCGTACCGGTGCGGGTGGTCGACGGCGCGGTGACCCGGCTGCCGCTGGTGCTCCGCGGCCTGGACGCCTGACGTGTCCGGAGGGCCCGGTGGGCCCCTCCGGCCTCACGCGAACGGGGCCAGCGGGACCTTGGCGTCGATCAGGGTGGCGCGGACGAGTTCGGCGGCGGAGACCGCGCCCGGGTGTCGCCGTGCACGCAGATCGAGTCGACCGAGCAGGGGATGGCGGTGCCGTCGACCGCCACCACGATGCGTTCGGTGGCCATTCGCGCCGCCCGTTCGGCCACCTGCTCGGGATCGGTGATGACCGCCCCGCGGTCCCGCGTGGCACCAGTGCCCCGTTGGGCAGGTAGGCGCGGTCGGCGAAGGCCTCGGCGACGACCGGCAGGCCCGCGCCGACGGCGAGTTGGGCGAGCGTCGAACCGGGTAGGCAGAGCACGGGCAGTTCCGGGTCGTAACCGGTGACCGCGGCGACCACCGCGGCCGCCTGGGATTCGTCGATGCTGGCAGCGTGGTAGAGCGCGCCGTGCGGCTTGAGGTAGCGGACCCGGGTGCGGAACAGCCGGCAGAACGCGTCCAGCGCCCCAACTGGTAGGTCACCTCGTCGCGCAGCTCGGCGAAGTCGTACGCGATGTGTCGCCGGCCGAAGCCGGCCAGGTCCCGGTAGCCGACCTGCGCGCCCACCGCGACCCGCGTCGTGCCGCGCCCTCGCAGACCCGCCGCATGGTGGACGGGTCGCCGCCGTGGAAGCCGCAGGCGACGTTGGCGGAGGTGACGAGGCTCAGCAGCGCGTCGTCGTCACCGAGTCGCCAGATGCCGAATCCCTCGCCCAGGTCAGCGTTGAGGTCCATGGAATCTGACGGTAGTCCCTGGCCGGGCCTGCGCGAGCGGGTCACGTCGGTGACCACCCCGATGACGGGGTATCCGCCGGTGGTCGGATGGTCCGCGAGGAAGATCAGGGTTGCCCGTCCGCCGGCACCTGTACCGCGCCGAGCACGATGCCCTCGCTGGGAAGTTCGCCGGCGACCGCGCGGGCAGCGCCGCGCCGGCGAGCCGCGCGCCGACCCGGTTGCTCACCGGGCTCACCGTGTACGCGGTGCGGAACAGCCGGTCGAACGCGGTCGGCGTGAACCAGTCGTCGCGGGGCCGGGGCCCAGCGTCAGCCGCAGTTCCGGCGGGGCGTGGGGCAGAGGGTCAGGTCCACCGGTGCGGGTGCGCCGAACGGCTCGCCGAGCGGTAGCCGATCGCCGTCGCGCAGCGGAGGCGGACCGAGCCCGGAGAGGGTGTCGGTGGACCGACTGCCGAGCACCGATGGCACGTCGACGCCGCCCGCCACCGCCAGCCAACTCCGTACGCCTCGTCGGGCCGGACCGATCCGCAGCACCGTCCCGGCCGGCACGGTGAGTGGGCGGCCGGTGTCACCGGGCCGAACGCCGGCGGTGACCGTCACGTCGGCACCGGTCACCGCGACCGTGGTGGCCCGGGTCAGCCGCAGGGTGCAGCCGGTCAGTGTGATCTCCAGGCCGGCGGCGTGCTCCGGGTTGCCGACCAGCCGGTTGGCCAGCCGGAGAGCAGCGGGTCGAGAGCACCGGACCGGGGCACGCCCAGGTGCGCCCAGCCGGGCCGGCCCAGGTCCTGCACTGTGGTGAGCGCGCCGGCGCGGAGCACCTCGATGGTCGCCGGGTGGATCACGCCGCCACCATCCGGACCGTGGTGCCCGGGCCGAGTCGCGCCGGCGGGTCGGCGGCCACGTCGAAGAGGACCAGGTCGGTCCGCCCGACCAGCAACCAGCCGCCGGGAGACGCGCTCGGGTAGATGCCGGCGTACGGGCCGGCCAGCGCGACCGAGCCGACCGGCACCCGGGGCGGGGTGGCCAGCCGGGGCAGCGCCAACTCGGCGGGCAGCCCGGTCAGGTAGGGAACCCGGGGCGAAGCCGCAGAACGCGACCCGGAAGCGGGTGCTGGTCAGCCGGTGCGGCACGGCGGACACGTCAACGCCCCAGTGCTCGGCCACCACCGGCAGGTCCGGCCCGTCGAAGTCGACGGGTACGACCACGTTCCCGGTGGCGCTGTCGCCCTCGTCGGTGGCGGCCTCGCTGCCGGTGGCGGCCACGACGGGAGCCCATCGGGTCAACTGCTCGGCCGTGGCGGTCGGGTCGGGTAGGCCGTCGAGCAGGACCGTCCGGGCCGCCGGGACGATCTCGACGGCGACCAGGTCACCCGCTCCCGACGCCGCCACAGCTCGGCCCGCCACGCCTCGACCAGTACGGCCTCGGAGACGTCGGTGGGGGCGGTGCAGTCGAGGAGCAGGGCGTGCGCCCGACGGGTCGGATCCGCATACGTTCATCCTCGCCGATGTTGTGCCGATCCGGTGTTCACGGTGCCGGTGCCGGGTGTCACCAACGCCACTACTTCCAAGTAACCTACGGTGCCGTAACCTGACTGGGTGACCACCTCCGCCCCGCTTCGCCTGAAGCCGGTCGACATCGGAAAGCCCCGGATGCGCGGCTGGCTACACACGTACGCCTTCTTCGTCGCCCTGGTCTGCGGCATCGTGCTCTGCTCGGTCGCCGCCACCCGGCCCGGTGGGCGCCCCTGGTCAGCTGCCTGATCTACAGCCTGACGGTCTGTGGGCTCTTCGGCACCAGCGCGCTCTACCACCGTCGTGGTGGTCAGAGCGTGGCTACCAGGTGATGCGCCGGATGGACCACTCGATGATCTTCGTGTTCATCGCCGGCACGTACACACCGCTCTGCGCGATGCTGCTCGCGCCTCGGCCGGCGACCGTGATGCTGGCCCTGGTCTGGGGTGGCGCACTGGCCGGCGTGGCGGTCAAGGTGGCCTGGCCGCACGCGCCACGCTGGTGTCCGCGCCGCTCTACCTGGCGCTGGGCTGGGTGGCGGTGGCCATGCTGCCGGAGATCCTGCGCGGAGGCGGCGTCGCGGCACTGGTCCTGCTGATCGCAGGTGGCGCGATCTACAGCGTCGGCGCGGTCTTCTACGCGTTACGGCGGCCCAATCCGTGGCCGACCGTCTTCGGTCACCACGAGTTCTTCCACGCCTGCACCCTGGTGGCGGCGCTCTGCCACCACATCGCGATCTACTTCGCCCTGTTCGCCTGACCGCACGACCACATCCGGGACGGACGCGAGCCGGGGCCCGCGACGCTGCGGGGCCCGGAGTGTGCGCGAGGGTCAGACCGGCCGGCCCGGCCGACGCACCTCGCGGTACTCCCGCATGACCTGGTCGTCCTGGACCGGCACGACCCGGTCAGCCACCACGCGCTCCTCGCGCACTGGCGCGGCGACCACCGTGCGGCGTCGACTGTTCCAGAAATAGAGGGTGGTGATCAGGCCGGCGACCCCGGCCAGCATCAGAACCCAGCCGACCACGGCCAGGTCCAGCCAGCCCAGGTCTGCCTCCACTGCGAACGCGAAGATCGCGCCGAGCGCGATCAAGAAGATGCTGCCACCAATGCCCATGTCTCGCTCCTCGGCTCTAACCTGGCGTACGTCGCGCCGCGGCCGTCGGTAGGGTGCGGCATCCATCGACTTACCCCGGCACGGAGATCGCCAATCGGGCAAGCTGAGGACATGACGGACTCCGACCACGAGACCCGGACACTGGTGTTGCTGCGGCACGCGAAGGCCGAGCAGGGCAGCGACGCGGCGGACGACGCCGAGCGGCCACTCAGCGCACGCGGAGACGCCGACGCCGCGTCGGCTGGAGCCTGGCTGGCGCACCACGGGTTACTGCCCGACGTGGTGATCTGCTCGACGGCCAGACGTACCCGGCAGACCTGGCACGGGGTGGCGATGGGGATGACTGGTTCGCCGCCCGAGGGTGGTCCGACCGGTCCCCGTCCGACCGTCCGTTACGAGCCCGGTGCGTACGACGCCCATCCCGAGGAGTTGTTGTCGCTGGTCCGCACGGTGGACCCGACGGCTCGCACGGCGCTGCTCATCGCCCACAATCCCGGCGTATCCCTGTTGTCCGCGCTCCTCGACCCGGCGGGGCGGCGGACGAGAGGCCTGCGCACGGCCGAGCTGACGGTGCACAGCTGCCCGCGCGGCTGGATGGAGCTGGCTCGGGCCGGGGCACCGCTCACGGCCCGGCACGTCGACGCGGCTGAGCCACCCGTCGACGAACGGCGGGCGGCTCAGGGTACGCGTCAGGCGGGGATCAGGACGGCGGCGCGGTTGGTGGTGGCGGGTCCGGCGGCGGCGGCATCATCGCCGTCGGATGAGACAGCCGGTTCTCCTCCACGATGAGGGTGCGGGCCCTCTTGCGCCGGTCCTGCCAGAACCAGACAGTGGTCAGCAGTACGGCCAGCCCGGCCAGGATGAACACCCAGCCGACCGCCCGTACGTCGATCCACCAGACGTTGGCTCTCAGCGCGAAGGTCAGAATCGCGCCGATCGCGATGAGAAAAATGCCGCTTCCTACACCCATGTGCGCTGCACTCCCCGTGCGGTGGCTCTGGGCGTTCCCTTTCGAGGTCACGCGACGGTTACCCGCCACGCCAGCGGCATACCCGGCCGGGCATGGCCAATGCGGTGCGCCGGTCACCGGCAGGGTCCCACCTGCTGGTGCGCCACCTTTGCTCTGCTTCAACCGGCGCAACAAATACGACGTCAAACCGTTGCGTGGGTTGAAGCAGAGCAAAGGGGACAAGGGCGCACCCGGCAGGGACGGACGGAACTTCGCCACCCGGCACGGGTGCCCTGGCAGGACGCCACCACCCGGGCGCGACGTGCCCTGCGAACGGCGACGGCCGGCGGGGCAGACTCGCCCGCCGGCCGCCGGCGCCGGGTGGTGCGACCCGGAACCGTCAGGTGTGCCGTGACACGGTCAGAAGGCCTCCTCCGGGAGGTCCATGATGTCGAGGTCGGCGCCCTCGATGATGCGCCGATCGGCGCCGATGCGGGCAGCACCTCACGGGCGAAGAACCGGGCGGCGGCCACCTTGCCGGTGTAGAACGCCTTGTCGGTGGCGGAGACCTCGCCGGCGAGCGCCTTCAGCGCCACGTCGGCCTGCCGCTGGAGCAGCCAGCCGACCACCAGGTCGCCGACCGCCAGCAGGAACCGCCGGCTGCTCAGCCCGACCTTGTAGAGCGCGCGGGTGTCGCCGGCCTGCGCCTCGCCCAGCCAGCCGGTCAGCACGCCGAGGATGTTCTGGATCTCGCCCAGCGCCCGGCCGAGCGCCTGCCGCTCCTCCTTGAGCTGGCCGTTGCCCGCCTCGGACGAGATGAACTCCTGGATCTCGCCGGAGACCGCCAGCAGCGCCTTGCCGTTGTCCCGAACGATCTTGCGGAAGATCAGGTCCAGGCTCTGGATGGCGGTGGTGCCCTCGTACAGGGTGTCGATCTTGGCGTCGCGGACGTACTGCTCCAGCGGGTAGTCCTGGAGGAACCCGGAACCGCCGAAGGTCTGCAGGGCCTCGTGCCCGAGCATCTCGTACGCCCGCTCGGAACCGACACCCTTGACCAGCGGCAGCAACAGGTCGTTGACCCGCTTGGCCAGCCTGGTGGTCTTCTCGTCGCCGGCCGCCTCGGCGAGCGCGATCTTGTCCTGCCAGGTGGCGGTGTAGAGGACCAGGGCCCGAAGACCCTCGGCGTACGACTTCTGCAGCAACAGCGAGCGGCGCACGTCCGGGTGGTGGGTGATGGTGACCCGGGCGCGGTCTTGTCCGCCTGCTGGATCAGGTCGGCGCCCTGCACCCGGTTCTTCGCGTACTCCAGGGCGTTGAGGTAGCCGGTGGACAGGGTGGCGATCGCCTTGGTGCCGACCATCATCCGGGCGTACTCGATGATCATGAACATCTGCCGGATGCCGTCGTGCCGGTCGCCCAGCAGCCAGCCCTTGGCCGGTACGCCGTGCTCGCCGAAGGTCACCTCGCAGGTGTTGGAGACCTTCAGACCCATCTTGTGCTCGACGTTCGTGGCGTAGACGCCGTTGCGTTCGCCCAGCTCACCGGTGGTCTCGTCGAAGTGGAACTTCGGCACCACGAAGAGCGACAAGCCCTTGGTGCCGGGGCCACCCACGCCCTCCACGCCGACCGGGCGAGCCAGCACGTAGTGCACGATGTTGTCGCTCAGGTCGTGCTCACCCGAGGTGATGAAGCGCTTGACGCCCTCGATGTGCCAGGTGCCGTCGGGCTGCTGGACCGCCCGGCGCGACCCGCGCCACGTCCGAGCCGGCATCCGGCTCGGTGAGCACCATCGTGGAGCCCCACTGCTTGTCGATGAAGAGCTTGGCCCACTTCTTCTGCCGCTCGGTGCCCTCGACGTGCAGCACGTGCGCGAAGGACGGGCCGGAGGCGTACATCCAGACCGGCGCGTTCGCGCCGAGCACCAGCTCGGCGAGCGCCCACCAGAGGGCGCGCGGCGCGTTGGTGCCGCCCAGCGCCGGGGCAGGTCCAGGCGCCAGAACTCGGAGTCCATGAATGCCTGGTAGGACTTCTTGAACGACTCCGGTAGCGGCGCGGTGTGCGTGGCCGGGTCGAAGACCGGCGGATTGCGGTCACTGTCCGTGTAGCTGGCGGCCAGGTCCTCGCGGGCGAGGCGGTCGACCTCAGCGAGGAAGCTGCGGGCGGTGTCGGTGTCGAGATCCGAGTACGGCTCCTGGCCGAACGCCCGGTCCGCCCCGAAGACCTCGAACAGATTGAACTCGAGATCCCGGAGGTTGCTCTTGTAGTGGGTCATGGTCGCTGGCCCGCTTCCGGACAGGTGTTACCGATCAGTAACCCCGACTGTATTACTCGCGGGTAGACACCGACAAGCGGATCACCCAAGTGACGGCGATTACACACCTCCGGCGAGCGGCCACCGATCAGCTCTCGGTGGCGCCGACCTCCCAGCTGGGACGGCCACCGCCGCGCCGCTGCGGGTACCGAGGTACTCCATCAGGACCAGCGCGATGTCGTCGTCGAGCCGACCGTGGACCCACTCGACCAGGGCGGTCTCCAGCGAGGCCAGACCGTCGGCGACAGTGCCGTGGCCGAGCAGTCGCCAGGCACGGTCGGCGGTGGGGAAGAACTCGCCGTCCCGCCGCGCCTCGCCGAGGCCGTCGGTGAACAGCAGCAGCCGGTCGCCGGGTTCCAGGCGCTCGACCCGAGGGCGGACCACCGGCATGAACCCGAGCGGCGGTGCCGGTGCTGGCGGCTCCAACGGGATCACCGCCCCCGGCGCAACAGCAGCGGCGGCGGGTGCCCGCAGTTGACGATCGTGAGGGTGCCGCCACGCTCCTCGACCAGTGCCGCGGTGACGAAGTCCTCGTCGCCGACGTTGCGGGCCACCGCGCGGTCCAGGTCGGCGACGACGGCACGCAGGTCGGCCCGCTCGTACGCCACGTGCCGGTAGGAACCGAGGACGATGCTGGCCAGCCGGACCGCGTCCAGGCCCTTGCCGCGTACGTCGCCGATGATCATGCGTACGCCGTAGGGCGTGTCGATCGCTTCGTACAGGTCGCCGCCGATCTCGGCGGTCGCGGTGGACGAGATGTAGCGACCGGCGACCGCGAGCATGCCGACCTGCGGCCCGAGCGGACGCAACACCGCCTGCTGGGCCACCGAGGCGAGTTTGGTCAACTCGACGATCCGCTCGGCCTGCCGCTGCCGGACCCAGGCCACCGCCGTCGCCAACCCGGTGGCGAGCGCGACCGCGACCACGTTGACCGAGGTGACCAGGAACATCTTCGGCGCGACCAGCGCGAAGCCGGCCGCGACCACTGTCGCCGCGACGCCCACGCCCAGGACCACCAGCCAGGAGGCCAGGGCGGCGGCCAGAATGGTGCGGCCGCCAGCAGCGCGATGTAGTGCGCCGGACGGCCGTCCGCCGCCTCCACCGCCGACACGATCGCGAGCAGAACGAGGGCCGCGCCGAGGCCGGCGCGGGATCCGGGCTCAGCGGGCGACGGCCCGACTGGAGGAGTCGCGTGGGTACGAGGGACAGTTTGCCTGATCCACGTGAACCGGTGAATGAACCTGACCCGTCGTCCGAGGAGGTTCTGTCCGGCCGGCCCAGTCGATCCGCCGAATCGCTGTCGCCCGACCCGGTCAGCCGAGGACCTCGTAGCGGACGGTGAGCGCGCCCACGTCGACCGAGGCGATGGTGGCGAAGGCGGCCCGGAGAGGTCCAGGCACCGGCCGTCGATGAACGGGCCCCGGTCGTTGATCCGCACCGTCACAGACTTGCCGTTGGCCGGGTTGGTCACCCGGACCTTGGTGTTGAACGGCAGCGTCTTGTGCGCGGCGGTCAGCGCGTCGGGATTGAACGACTCGCCGTTGGCGGTCAGCTGCCCGTCGGAGTAGAACGAGGCACCGCACGAACCGCTCTCCAGCACCTTCGCCGCGGCCGTGGTCTTCTTTGCGGTCGGGCGCGGCTTCGGCGGCGCGGTGCGGGCCTTGGCCCGGGAGGCGGCCTGCGGCGACCGGGTGGCCGACGGGCTGGCGGTCACGCTCGGCGAGGCGCTGGCGCTGGGGCTCGGGGAGACGGCCGGGGAGCTGGGCGCGAGGCTGCTCGCGGCGGTGGTCGGGGTGAAGTCCAGGGCCGCCTGCTCGGAGTGGCCGGAGCCGGAGGTGAGCTGCACGGCACCGAACGTGCCCCGACGGCGAGGGCGACGCCGACCGCCGCGGTGGCCACGATGCCCGCCGGGGAGGAGAAGATGCGGGTACGGGAGTGCTTGCCTGCCACCGGCCCGGTCCTTTCGTCGTCTGAACAAACCGGTCGGACCGTAACGGAGAAGCACTTCCGACGTCAACGTGATCATGGTGTTATGCCCGTATTTGCACTGGTACGTGTAGCCGATCATCCGACCCGGGGTGGGCCGGGTGGCCCGGGTGCCGACACGGCGACCGCCCATGCCGCAGGATGAACGGATGCCCGCTGAGCTGACCGAACGCCTGGCCGCCCTGTTCCGGTGGATCGACCCCGGCCCGGGCACCACTCACCTGGTCAGCGACATCTCCGGCTGGTGGCGGGACCCGTCGGTGCTGGCCGAGCTGGGACCAGCCCTGGTGGCGCCGTACCGGGCCGCGCGGCCGACGGTGGTGCTCGCCCCGGCCGTCACCGGGCTGCTGCTCGGGCCGCTGGCCGCCACCGCCCTCGGGGTCGGCTTCGTGGCCGCCCACAAACCCGGCGACGGGCGGCTGCCGACCGGGGCGCTCACCTGGGCGCAGAGTCCACCGGACTACCGGGGCGGCAGGTCGACCTCGCCGTACGCGACCAGCACATCGGCCCCAACGACCGGGTGCTGGTGGTGGACGACTGGTGCGTACCGGCGCGCAACTGCGGGCCCTCTACGAGATCTGTGCGGCGCGGGGAGCGGAGGTGCTGGGCACCGCCGTGGTGGCCGTGGACTGCCCGCCCGAGGTCGCGGCCGACCTCCGGATCACCGGCCTGATCAACGCGGCGGATCTGCCGGCTTGACTTCAACCGAGGTTGAGCATCGACGATCGGTGAATGAGTGACGGGACTCTCGACGAGGCGTACGAGCGGCTGCACCGCACCGGCCCCGAATACCAGGGCTGGCTGTCCAACCACGGGCCGATGGCCGTCGAGGCGTTGGTCCGACACGGGCACCAGGCACGGGTGCACCGCTGGCTCGACGGCTACCTCGGTCGGCTCGACGAGCTGCCGCGAGGGCTGCACCCGATCGACGACTGGCAGTCGGCGCTGGGCGATCCGAAGCGCGCCGGCGACTGGCTGGCCTACTTCGACAGGCAACTGCGCGAACACCAGTGGCGTGCGGTGCTCGGCACCTGGTGGCCCCGACTGCTCCCGGGCATCGCCGCCGGCGCCACGCACGGTGTGATCCGGGTCGGGCACGCCGTCCGGGCGCTCGACGGGGACGGCGAGAACTGGCAACGGCTCACCGAGCTGGGCCAGGCCCTCGGCTACTGGGCGGCCCGCTGGCAGCCGATCCCCGGCACCGACCGGCTGCTCACCGGCGACCGGGACCGGCCGGGCAGCGACGACATCGACGTGGCGGCCGCGCTGGCCGACCTGCCCGGATCGACGACCAGAGCGGGGCGTCCGGGATCGGTTGGACCAGCTGCCCGGCGTACCCGATGGCAGCCCGCGCTCACGACGGTGCGCCCGCGCGAGCCCGGCCGAGGCGGAGCGCGGGCTCACCACCCTCGTGCACCGGGCCAGCCTGGACTACCTGCGCTTCGGGCACGCCGCGCCGGTCATGCTGGTGCACGCGGTCACCGCGCCGACCGCAGTGCTGCGTACCCTGCCGGCACTGGACCGTGGGTTGTGGGCGCCGAGCTTCGCCGCGGCCTGGGCCGCGACGGCGGCCATGACCTCGGTGTACGCCCCGGCGGACGGCATCGCGCCACCGACCGTGACCCCGCGCCCCGGCGGAGGTGTTCGCCCGCGCGGCCCGGCACGGCGACGAACACGTGGTGAAGCTGGCCGACGCGGTGCTCGACGCCCATGCCACCAGCGGCGATGACCGGTTGCTCACCGCCCCGGCTACGCCGGCCAGCTGATCTGAGCGGGGCCACGCGGATTGCGGCGGCGGTCCGGGCCGTGCTGGCCTAGCCTCGGCAGGATGTGGCCTCGGATCGGTGAACTGCGCGCCCTCGCCCTCGGCACCCCGGCGAGCTGCGGGCAACGCTCAACACCCTGGTGCTGGCCGGCGTGAAGACCGCGACAGCCGGCCGGCTGGCCGAGTACGCGGAGGAGGGCGAGGAGTTGGAGCACGTCGGCGAGCGACTGGCCCTGGTTGACGACGACAACGCGCTGGCCGGCGTCGTGGAGATCACCGGGGCCGAGGTGGTCCGCTTCGCGGAGGTGCCGTGGGACTTCGCCCGCGCCGAGGGTGAGGGAGACCGCTCGATCGAGGAGTGGCGGGCCGGGCACTCGGCCTACTGGGCGCGGCTCGGCACTCCGGTCGACGACGACAGCTCGATCGTCTGCCTCCGCTTCCGGCTGGTCTCCGGCGGCGAGGGCGGTGTGGCCAGCGGTGACCTCGGCACCTGACCCGGTGGCTTTCAGCCGGGTCAGGTGCCGAGGCTTCAGCCGGGTCAGGTGCGGTGGCTCTCAGCCGCGTAGTTGCGGCAGCAGCCGCGTCGCCACGTCCACCAGGACGGCCTCGTCGCCGGCGTACCAACTGCTGGCACGCGGCCAGTGCGTCACCACGTCGGTGAAGCCGAGATCGGCGGCACGGCCAACCTGATCGGCGAAGAACTGCGCGCTGCTGAGCGAGAAAACCGGTGCCGCATCCAGCGAGAGGTAACGATCAAGGCTGGCCGGATCGCGGCCGGCCTCGTCCAGGGTCCGGTCCATTCGAGCAGACAACGCCGACACGCTGGCCCACCAACCCGCCAGGTCGTTGTCGTCGCCCGTGCCGGTGGTCACCCACCCTGCCCGAAGCGGGCCACCAGCCGCATCGACCGCGGCCCGTTGGCGGCCACCACGAACGGCACCCGGGCAGCTGCACGCAGCCGGGGTTGTTGCGGGCGTCCACGGCGGCGAACCACTCCCACGCCAGGTGGTGCCGTCCTTCCGCAGGATCAGGTCCAGCAGCTCGGTGAACTCGGCGAACCGATCGACCCGCTGACGGGTGGCAGCGTCTCGCCGCCCAGCACCGCGGAGTCGAAGCCGATGCCGCCCGCGCCCAGGCCGAGCAACAACCGGCCGGCGGAGACGTCGTCCACCGTGGTGATCTGCCGGGCGAACGCGGCCGGGTGCCGGAAGTTCGGTGACGCCACGAGGGTGCCCAGCCGGATCCGGGACGTCACCGTGGCGGCGGCGGTCAGCGTGGCCATCGAGTCGAACCACGGGCCGTCGACCAGGTCCCGCCAACCCAGATGGTCGTACGTCCAGGCATGGTCGAAGCCCCACTCGTCGACCTGCCGCCAGCGGTGCTGCGACTCCGACCAACGCTGGTCCGGCAGGATCACGATGCCAATCCGCATGATCGCCAGCCTAGCCGGGCAGACGCCCACTGCCGTCGACCGCGGCTTGTGGCTGTCGCGCCCTGTCGGGACTGGAGGCCCCGGAGGAGGTGCCCCGGATGCGCTGGTCACGCGACCCGGAACACGCCGGGACCTGGCACCTGACCGACCTGACAGGTGACGCACGTCACACTGTTCCCCGGTAGGGCGACCCCGTTCGGCTCCGACCCTTGGCGAGCCACACCCGGTGGGGTGTGCCGAGGAGAGGACCAGCGCGATGACGAAGGTGACCGCACAGCTGTCGGTGTCGGTGGACGGCTTCTACGCCGGCCCACGGTTCGACGGCGACGGCGACTGGATGGACTCGGCGGAGAGCGCGGGTTCTTCCGGGTCACCCGCTGGGCGACCGAGGCGACGGCCTGGCGCGAACGACAGGGATTCGCCGGCGGGGAACAGGACGCCAACTCCGAGGTGATCGCCGAGTCGTTCGGAGCGGCCGGCGCGTACGTGATGGGACGCCGGATGGCCGACGGGGTGAGGTGCCCTGGGGCGAGGAGCCCCGTTCCGCGCACCGGTCTTCGTCGTCACCCACCGCCCCGCCAGCGGCTCGCGAAGGGTGGGGCACCAGCTTCACCTACGTCACGGATGGCGTGGCCAGCGCCGTCGAGCAGGCGCGTGCCGCAGCCGGTGGCAAGGACGTCGCCGTGGCCGGTGGTGGCAGCCTCGTGCGGCAGGTGCTCAAGGCTGGCCTGCTCGACGAGTTGGAGCTGCACGTCGTACCGGTCGTGCTCGGCACCGGCCTGCGACTGTTCAACGCGGACCTCGACCTGGGCGACAAGGAAGCCATCGAGCTGGCGCCCATCCGGTTCGTCCACACACCGCAGGTCACCCACATCCGGTACGCGGTGCGCGGTCGCGCCCGCTCGTGCTCGACGACCGGGGCAGCGGCGGCGGCCCGACGGTGACCACGAACTGAATCTTTACCCATCGAATTCAAGAGGAGACACCATGCCGCAGTTGTTGCGGGTGCAGAGCTTCGCCGTTTCGCGCGACGGGTTCGGCAGCGGAGAGGGCAGAGCCTGGAACGACCCTTCGGCCACGCGGACCCCGGCCCGCTGCTCGCCTGGCGTTCCGCCACCGCCAGCTTCGTGTACCGCACCGAGCCGGGCGGCACCCGCGGGCTGGACGACTATCTGACCCGCGACGCCGAGTGCAACATCGGCGCGGAGATCATGGGTCGGAACAAGTTCGGTCCCCAGCGCGGCCCCTGGAAGGACCACGAGTGGCAGGGCTGGTGGGGACAACCCTCCGTTCCACACACCGGTCTTCGTGCTCACCCACCACGTACGGCCGTCGTTCACCCTGTCCGACACCACGTTCCACTTCCTCGACGCCAGTCCGGCCGAGGCACTGGCCCAGGCGAAGCAGGCGGCCGCCGGTCGGGACGTACGCCTGGGTGGTGGGGTGGCGGTCATCCGCGAGTTCCTCGAGGCGGACCTGGTCGACACGATGCACATCGCCGTCGCGCCCATCGACCTCGAACGGGGCGAGCGCCTGTGGGACAGCCCCACCGATCTCCTCGACCGCTTCCACCTCGATTCGGTGCCCACCTCCAGTGGGGTCACCCACCTCCTGTTCTGGAGGCGATGACCGCAGCACGGCCGCCTACAGGCGGGACAGCACCAGCAGGCGGTTGCCGTCGGGGTCCCTGACCCGGGCGGACCGCTCACCCCAGGGCTGGTCGACCGGCTCCTCGGTGACCGTGGCCCCGCCCGAGCGCAGGGCACCCACGGCCGCGTCGCAGTCGTCGGCGTAGACGCAGAGCTCCCAGCGGTGCGAATCGGCCGGGTCGCCAGCTTCCGGGTTGGCGGCCAGGCCGAGTTCGCTGCTGCCCAGTCGGAGTGCGACGAACTCCGGGTCGCCCTCCTCCGGAAACCGGTAGGTCAGCTCGAAACCGACCACGTCCCGGTAGAACGCGATCAGTCGTGGCAGGTCAAGTGTCGTCACGATCGGAAAAGCTTCGGTGAACACGGACCACCTCCCCGCCGGACACTAGCCGGTGCCGAGGGTTCGGAAGAACTACCACGGTCAATCCGAGCACGTGTCACGATCTCGCCTAAACCCTTGCGCAGATTGATTTGCAATGCAAACCTATTGGTAGTGCAGCATCAGTCGAGCGGCCTGGAGGTCACCGTGTCGGAGCGATCGAGCAGCAGCACCACACCGGAAGAGCTCCTCGCTTCGGTGGCCGCCCTTCAGCGACGAACCCGGACCGCCCGAAACGCCTACTGGTTGCCGCTCCTGCTGTTCGGTCTCCTGATCGCGATGGCCGCGCCCTGTACGTCGAGTCGGTCGACTCACCCGAGATGCGCGCAGCGCAGGACAACCCCGCACTGACCGGCCTCGGCGGGGACTTCCTCGAACGCTCGGCGGCCCTGGGCTGGTACTGGCTGGCGGCGCTCATCGGCGGCTACCTGCTCAGCCTCTGGTGGTACCGGTGGCACGGTGTGCGGGTGGGCGTCCAGACCCGGCCCGGCCCTACGTCACCGCCGGCATCGTGGGCACCCTGGTCGGGCTCGTGCTGCCGATCGTGCTGCGGTACCTGTTCCTCAACATGGCGACGGTGATCTCGAACGGGACCAGCTGGCTGACCATGCCGCTGTTGGGCGTATCCGATCGTGGAATGTTTCCGCACCTGGTCATCGCGGTGGGACTGCTGGTCCTGGCCCGACTGGAACGCAGTCGTGGCCTGACGGTCGTGACCGTGGCCTACGTCGCTGCGGTCGCCCTGGTGAACATCTACTTTCAGACCGCCACCTTCGAGCCGGGGACGTGACCCGCTACAGCTTCCTGTTGGCGGCCCTGCTGCCAGCACCGATCCTGCTCGTCGGCGGCGGCATCGCCTCTTCACCACCCGGAAGAGGTCGGCGTGAGCAGCGCAGAGGGCGCCCGGAAGGGCCACCGGCAACGGCGGGCACCCGACGAACGGGCTCAGCGACACCGTCCACCAGCGCAACCGGCTCGGCATCCTCACCATCGCGGCCGAGGCCGAACGTGTGGAGGTCGCCTACCTCCGCGACGCACTCGAACTGACCGCCGGCAACCTCTCCCGACACCTCGCCGTGCTGGAGGAGGCGGAACTGATTCAGATCGAGCGGGGCTACCACGGGCGCAGGCCCAAGACCTGGATCAGGATCACCCAGCAGGGGCAGGCCGCCTTGACCGCCGAAATCAACGCGCTGCGGGAACTCCTCCGACGCCACCAGGAGTTCCGGGCCTCCACCTGACGGCGAGGTGGCGCGGTGAACACCGTGTCAGTGGCCGTGTCATGGCCGCGTCAGGGCGGTGACAGGCCGGCCGCCGATGGTTGCTGCATGACGAGTTCAGCGATTGCAGTCTCCGGGCTGCGAAAGGCCTACAGGACAGGGTCGTGCTCGACGGCATCGATCTGGACGTCCAGGCGGGCACGATCTTCTCCTACTCGGCCCGAACGGGGCGGGTAAGACGACGACGGTGAACGTGCTGACCACGTTGGTGAAGGCGGACGGTGGGACCGTACGTATCGCCGGGCACGATGTCGCCACCCAGGCCAAGGCGGTACGCGCGGCGATCGGGGTCACCGGCCAGTTCGCGGCGGTGGACGAGTTGCTGACCGGCCGGGAGAACCTCCAGCTGATGGTGGATCTGAGCCCGGTGCCGACCAAGGACGGCAGACGGGTCGTCACGGAGCTGCTGGAGCGGTTCGATCTGGTGGAGTCGGCGCAGAAGCCGGTGTCGACGTACTCCGGCGGCATGCGCCGCAAGCTGGATCTGGCCATGACGCTGGTCGGCGACCCGCGCATCATCTTCCTCGACGAGCCGACGACGGGCCTGGACCCACGAAGCCGCCGCACGATGTGGTCGATCATCCGTGACCTGGTGGCCGACGGTGTGACGATCTTCCTCACCACCCAGTACCTCGAGGAAGCCGATCAGCTCGCCGACCGGATCGCCGTCCTCGACCAGGGACGGCTGGTCGCCCAGGGCACGCCCGACGAGCTGAAGCGCCAGATTCCCGGCACGCATGTCCGGCTCCGGTTCACCACCGTCGCCGAACTCGACACGGCCGCCCGGGTGCTCGGTGATTCCACGCGGGACGACGAGGCACTGGCCCTGCGGGTTCCCAGTGACGGCGGGACGGCCTCGCTGCGGGCCCTGCTGGACCGGCTCGACGAGTACGCGATCAGCGCCGAAGGGTTCTCCGTGCAGACGCCGGACCTCGATGACGTCTTCCTCGCCCTGACGGGCAACCGCACCCAGGAGGTTTCCGCGAAATGAGCACCAGGAACCACTCGATCGTCATGCTGCGTCGCAACTTCAAGCACATCGCCCGGAATCCCACCTCGGTGTTCAACGCGGTCCTGATGCCGATCGTCATCATGCTGATGTTCGTGTACATGTTCGGTGACGCCTTCGACGTCGGTGTCGACTACATCGACTACGCGACTCCGGGGCTGATGCTGCTGGCGGTCTGCTACGGGCTCGGGGCCACCGCGACCGCGGTGAACTCCGACATGACGAAGGGCATCATCAACCGCTTCAGGTCATGCACGTCTCCCGCGGTGCGGTGCTGACCGGTCACGTCGTCGCCAGCGTGCTGACCAACCTGGTCGCCATCGCGGCCCTCGTCGGGTGGCCTTCCTGCTCGGATTCAGCCCCTCGGCGAGTTTCCTCGGCTGGCTCGGCGCGATCGGGATCATCGTGCTGCTCGGTGTCGCCGCCGGCTGGCTCACGGTCGCCCTGGGCCTGTCGGCGAAGTCTCCGGAGACGGCGGGCCTGGCCTCCGTACCCCTGGTCATGCTGCCGTTCTTCAGCAGCGCGATCGTGCCGGCGGACAAGATGGGACCCGGGCTCCGGGAGTTCGCGGAGTACCAGCCCTTCACGCCGATCATCGAGACCCTGCGCGGGTTCCTCACCGGCACGCCGTCCGCCGGTGACGTGGTCCCCGCCCTCGCCTGGTGCGTCGCCATCGCTCTCGTCGGCTACCTGTGGGCGCGTTCCACCTTCACGAAGCGAGCGTGACCGCGACCACCTGACCCCAGCTCGTCCGAGTGCCCTGCAGCGCCGCCTCCGCGAATCTCACGTCGCCGAGGCGGCGCCGCACTGTCTGCTCGATCCGGGCCACATCCGGCTGGGAATGATCCTGCCGTCCGCGTACCGCGGTGCTCGTGGCGAGCAGCCGCGCGGCCTGCTCGTCCTGGTCACGGCGCAGGGCCAGGTCCGCGACTCCGACGAGCACCCGTGCGATCGAGGGCGCGTGCCCGTCTCGGCTGCCGCCTCGCAGGCCGCGGAATGGTGCTTGCGGGCCTCGTCGAGATCGTCGGCGACATAGCCGAGTAGGTCATGGGTCACCGCGCGGATGTGCGCCTGCTCGGCCTCGTCGCGCAACAGGGTCGTCGCGACACCGATCTGCCGGGCCACCTCCTCCGCGTCGCCGCGCCAGCGAGCGAGTTCCGCCTGCGACAGGGCCAGCACGGCCAACGCGGCCGGCCAGGTGACCCGCGCCGCCCATCGCCGCGCCTCGGCCACGGCGGCCGCGCTGGACTCCTCGTCGCCGAGCAACCAGTACAGCTGAGCCTGCCGGGATCGCATCCGGATGATGTCCTCGACGGTGCCGACCTCGGTGACGACCGCGATCGCCTCCTCGTAGTGCTCGCACGCACCGGCGAACTCACCGCGTACGGCGATCAGCTCCGCCAGCTCGGTCAGGGCGAACGAGATGCCGAACCGCTCGCCGAGTGCCCGGAACTCGGCCAGTGCCGCCACGAGATAGGCGTCCACCTCCGGACCGTCCTGGCCGAGGAGGATCCGCATCTTGCCGAGTTGCAGCCGGGCCAACGCGCGTACCCAGGGATCCTGGTCGTTCAGCAGCGGTTCCCAGGCGGGCAGGATCGCGTCCGGGGCCTGCACCATGCGTTCCAGCGGGACGACGAGCGCCATCCCCGGGTGGCTGCCGTGACTGCGCTGACTGAACTCGTACGCCCGGTGGATCCACTCCGCCGCCTGGTGTTCGTCGCCCGGCCCGGAGTTGATGAAGAGCACGACGAGCGCGTACACCGTGGCCCGGATCTCGTCGGTGACCTCGCCCGGCGTCTCGGTGGCCGCCGTGATCAGCTCCATGCCCTCGGTCCGGTGGCCGCCGAGCCACCAGTACCAGCCGGCACCCGCGGCCAGCCGCATGGCCGCGTGCGCCTCGCCGGCCGCGAGGGCACCGCGCATCGCGGAGCCGATGTTGTCGTGCTCGCGTTCGAGAACGGCGAGCCACTTCACCTGGTCCGCGCGGCGAAGCTGCGGCTCCGCGATCTCGGCGAGTTCGGTGAAGTACGCCAGGTGCGCCTGCCGCGCCAGGTTGATTCCCCGCCTCGACGAGCCGGTACGCGGCGTACTCCTTGATGGTGCCGAGCATGCGGTAGCGCGGGGCCTCGTCGCCCTCGGCGACCAACAGCGACTTCTCGGCCAGCGCGGTGACCAACTCGAGCACGTCCTCCTGCTTGACCTCGTCGCCGGCGCAGACGCGTTCGGCCGCTTCCAGGCTCACCCCGCCGGAGAACACCGAGAGCCGGCGCAGGACCGCCGTTCGGCGTCGGTCAGCAACTCCCAGCTCCAGTCGACCACGGCGCGCAGCGTCCGGTGCCGGGCAACGCCGTACGGCTGCCGCCGGTCAGCAGGCGAAACCGGTCGTCGAGTCGCCTGGCGAGCTGGTCGATGGACATGGTGCGCAGCCTGGCGGCGGCCAGTTCGATCGCCAGTGGCATCCCGTCCAACGCCCGACAGACCCGCGCCATCGTCGACAACGTGTGGGCGTCGATCGCCAGATCCCTGCGGACCGCGCCCGCCCGGTCCCGCAGCAGGCGGACAGCGGGAGAGCCGTCGATCTCCTCGGGCCGGCATCGGCGTCCGGCAGGCCAGCGGCGCGACCGGCCAGAGCGCCTCACCGGTGATGCCGAGGTTCCCTGCTCGTCGCGAGGATCCGCAGTCGCCGACACTCCCCGAGCAGCCGGTCCGCGAGCACCGCCGCCGACTCGATCACGTGCTCGCAGTTGTCCAGGATCAGCAGCGTCTCCGCTCGCGGATCGCGGCGACGAGCCGATCGATCACCTCCATCTTCGGTGCCTCGCCGAGCAGAGCATCCCGGAGCCCGAGGCCCGCGAGCGTCGCCTGCACCACGTCACCGTCCGCGCCGATGGCAGCCAGCTCCACCAGCCAGACGCCGTCCGGCAGGTCGTCGAGCATCCTGCGCGCGGTCTCGGTGGCGAGCCGGGTCTTTCCCGAGCCACCCGGCCCGATCAGGGTCGTGAGCCGGTGTGCGGAGACGAGTGCGGCGACCTCGGCGACAGCCTCGTCCTTGCCGATGAAGCTGCTCAGCTCGGCACGCAGGTTGGTCTTGCGGGTCTCCTCCCGCCGCCCCAACTCGCCCGCAGCAGCGCGACGTGCAACGCCGACAACTCCGGCGAGGGTCGACGCCCAGCGCGTCGGCCAGGGCCTCGCTCGTACGCTGATAGACCAGCAGCGCCTCGTTGTCCCGACCGGTCGCGGCGAGCGCGCGCATCAACGCGCTGACGAGCCGTTCCCGCACCGGATGCGCGGCCACCAGGTCGGTCAACTCCGCGACCAGCTCCGGACCGTGACCCAGGCTGATCTCCACGTCGAAGCGATCCTCCGTGGCGGTGAGGCGCAGCCTCTCCAGCCGGGTGACCGCCGCGTCGAGCGCCGCACTGTCGGCCAGGCCGACGTCCTGCATCGCCGCACCGCGCCACAGGTCGAGGGCCTCACGCAGGCGCCGTACCCGCTGCCTGCCCTCGTCGTCGCGCGCCCGGCCGACAAGGCGTTCGAACCGTACGGCGTCGACGACGTCGGGTTCCACCAGCAACCGGTAGCCGTCCGTCTGCCCCTCGATCAGCCCCTCCGGCAGCACCTTTCGCAGCCGGGACACCAGGCGGTGCAGGGCGTTCGCCGCGTCGGAGGGCGGGTGTTCGCCCCAGATCCAGCCGACGAGTGGCCTTCGGAACCACGTGACCCGGGTTGAGCGCGAGAGCGGTCAACAGCCCGCAGCCGCGCGCCCGGCACGTCGGTGAGGGTGCCGTCGTCCGTGCGAACCTCGAATGGACCAAGCATCCCGACCTGCACGTGGCAGATCCTGCCATGGAGATGAGGCAGATCCATGTTGCCGGTGCCGGTTGCTCCACCGAGGGCTGGGACGTGCTCGCGGCGTCGATGCCGCAGCGCCGGAGGTCAACCGGCGTGGTCGAGGCCTGTGGCGTCGTCGTACGACTCGCGGGCGTCGAGCAGCTCGTCCCAATGCTGTTCGGCCCAGGCACAGGCAACCGCGATGGGTTCAAGCATGCTGCGGCCGACCGGCGTCAGCTCGTACTCGACATGGGGGTGACCTCGGCGAAGACCGTGCGCTTGACCAGCCCGTCCCGTTCGAGCGAGCGCAGCGACTGGGTGAGGACCTTGGGGTGACGCGGCGCAGCGGCACGCGCAGCTCCGAGAACCGGCGGGGCCCGTGCTCAAGGCAGCGGATGATCAGCCCCGCCCACTTGTCGCCGAATCGGATGGGGTTGAGCGAGGACGGGCACAGCTCGTCGAACATGTCGGCGGGCAGGGGTTGCCTCATGACCCGACGATATCTGGTATCCGAGAGGTAACCACGTCTCTCGATAGCGTCGACGAACCGGCCGAGCGCATGGGCTCCGGCCCTGGTGAGAGGCGTTACTCATGAACATCGTGGTCTTCGGCGCGGGCGGACGGGCCGGACGGCAGGCCGTTGCCGAGGCGCATCGACGTGGCCACCAGGTCACCGCCGTGGTACGCAATCCCGCAGGCCACAGCGGCCGGACCGACGTACAGGTGGTGGCCGGTGATGTCACCGACGCCGCGAGCGTCGCGCAGGCAGCAGCCGGGCATGACGCCGCCATCAGCGCCGCCGTGGACCTGTCCGTGCCACCGCACGACTTCTTCACCGCCTCGTCCCGCGCCCTGACCACCGGCCTGACCGAGGCCGGCGTACGCCGTCTGGTGGTGGTCGGCCTCGCGTCGGTCCTGCCGGGGCGTCCGGTGCGGCCCTGATGGACGAGCCCGGCTACCCGAACGAGTACCGGTCCTTCTACCTCGGGCACGCGGCAGGCCTTGCGGAGCTTCAGACCTGCGATCTCGACTGGGCCTACCTGGCCCCGGCCGGCGACTTCGACCACGACGGCGGGCGCACCGGCGCCTACCGGATCGCCGAACACGGCGATCCGGCCAGTCGGATCAGTTACGCGGACTTTGCCGTCGCACTGCTCGACGACATCGAGGCGCCCGCCACCACCGCGCTGCCGCGAGCATCCGGGAGGTGTGATGCCCGAGGTCCACGACAGCCCGAACGCCTGGGTCGCCGAGCACATCCGCCGTTTCGAGGAGACCGGCGGCCGACCACGCCCCGGCGTGAACGACCTGCTTCTGACGACGAGGGGCCGCAGGACCGGCGAACTGCGCCGCACCGCGCTCGTCTACGAACACGACGCCGACCGCTACGTCCTGGCCGCCTCCAACCGCGGCTCGGACCACCACCCGGCGTGGTTTCTCAACCTGCTCGCCGACCCGTACGTCACGGTGCAGATCGGTACGGAGACCTTCACCGCCTGCGCGCGGATCGCCACCGCCGAAGAGCGTCCGTACCTGTGGCGGTTGATGGTCTCGGCCCGGTCGGAGTACGCGGACTACCAGCGGCACAGCAGACGGAGATCCCCGTGGTTCTCCTGAAGCGTGTCCAGAATGCGCCGTCAGGCGGTCGGTGACCAGAGGTTCAGCGGGCACGGTCAGCGCAGGAACCAGCAGGTCACCGGGGTGGCAGATCCCGGACCAGGCGGTACAGGTCCCGGCGCAGGGCCGGCCATTCGTCGACGACCGCGTACCGGGCGGCACCCACCGCATCGGCGGCGGCCGCCCGCGCCGATCGCCGCGTGCAGGGCGTGGACGGCAGACGAACATGCCCGGACGTCGGCGCCGTGCGCCCTGAGGCGGACGATCCTCGACCGGGTCTCCTCGTCCAGGCTCAGGCCCTCCTCGACGGCCTCCACCGCCCGCCTGACCAGGTCGTCATCGCTGAAACTGAACCGCGTTGTCACCGCTCGCACGGCAAGCGCCAGTGCCGCCCGCCGCACCGGCTCCGGCGCGGCCCGCAGTCGCGCGTCGAGATCGGGCTCGTAGTGACCGAAGTTCGAGGGCGGCCTCGGGTCGGCCGGAAACGACCGAGCCGCACCGTCACCACGGCCCGGCCTCCGGGTCGACCCCTCGTCACTCATCCACTCTGCCGGCAGCCGCACACCGGTCCGCCGCTCGACGAACGCCATCACCGCGGGCCGCACAAACTCGGTCCCTGCGCGGCGCGCACGTCGTCCAGGTCGTCGACGAAAGCGGACGGATCATCGCCATGCCGCCGGTCGGGATCGTTCATGTCCATCCAGGCGAGCACCTTGCCGTACACCGCGTACGTGACACCGCCGTTGCCGTTGATGGTCCACTCGACGGTGTGCACCCGCGTCCCGTCGCTGAGCCAGCGCAGGACCTCGGGCCGACTCAGCGCGCAGCCGTTGTCCTGAAACACCACCACATGAGGGCCGATCCGGGCCAGGTCGGCGATGTCGCCGGACTGCTCGTCGCCCGGCGCGAGTCGCGTGGCCCGCAGGCGTTCGATGACTCCGTCGACAGTGGCCTCGGCACTCGCCGGCTGAACCACCGTCCAACTCAGCCCCTCGGCGAGCCACTCCCGGTCGGCCAGGAAGTCGTCGTAGTAGCGCACCAGGTCCGACACCATCCGAAAACAGTACGACGATCAGGCCTTGGTGGGTGGCCCCTTCTCATCGGCGGATCAGCCCTCGGCGGGTGGCCGGTGTCGCCGTCACGGGTGGACCCGCTTCGCCGCAGTCGCCGCGCCAACGGCACGGACAGCCGCCGCGGGCGAAGACCAGTATGGTGCGGCCGAATAGTAGTGCGGGATCGATGACTGTGGGTGATCGAATGCGCGGAGGGCCGCTCGCCGCAGGCGTACTGGTGTTGGCGGGACTCGCCGGCTGCGTGGAACAGCCTGCCCCGCCGACACCGACACCGCCGCCGCCGTCGGTGAGCCCCACGCGCTCGGCTCTGCCCAACGACCCGCAGGCCCTGATGGGGACCATTCGCGGGCTGGTCGAGCAGGCCGGCGTCGGCGACGACATCCGGCAGGGCGAGATCGAGACCGGCCCGTGCGGTACGAACCCTGCGGCTTGCTCGTCGCCGATCCGGATCGGTCGGCGGGAGCCGCGATGCAGCTCGACGCACTGTGGGCCGCCGGCCTTGAGGCCAACCCCGTGCAGAGTTTCCAGGACGTCCAGCGCCCGACGACCCTCCTGGACGTCCAGGTGGTTCATCTGCCCGATGCGTCCGCGGCCGTCGGCGCCGCAGCCAAGGGGCGATCCGCGCGCTGCCCGAGCGACAAGTTCCGCCTCAACATCGGCCTGGTGACTGCCCGACGGGGTCACGTGCGGTGGCGATCGAATCGACGAGCGCGCGGCTGACCACGGCGACGGTGAAAGGGTGAGCCCGGAAATCGGCGCAGGGGAGTATCTGCCCGGTGATGCCCGGCTGGTCTTCGCGCACGGACCACTGCTGATCAGCGTCGAGGCGCTCACGCTCTGGCCCGCAAGCTGAAATCCGCAGCCGAGACCACCGCCACGGCTCAGGAGAAGGCGATGACCCTGGCGGCGGCGATCGTGAAGAGCCTTCCGACCTGAGGCGAGGATTGACGCCGCCGTGGCGTGCGCGGGCACTTCGAGGTCGAGCACGAGTGGGTGCATCCAACTGGTCGATTCGTCATCTGATGAGCGTCTCTTTCAGTGGCGTCGTTGAGCCGTCCCGCGTGGATGAGCTCGGTGCCGTCCTCGCCGGTTTGGGTCTGCACTGCTCGATCCAAATCTGGGGCGGCAACCCCACAAGATTTCTGCGAGAACTCGCCAGTTGACCGTGAACGTCGAAAGGCCCTGGTCGGGACTCTCGTCCTGACCAGGGCCTTTCGCGTGGAGCGGGTGACGGGAATCGAACCCGCACTGTCAGCTTGGGAAGCTGATGTTCTGCCATTGAACTACACCCGCAAGCGGCACCACTGTACCCGAGCCGTCGAGCCTGTGCACCCAGGTACCCCGCTCGCCCGGGTCGGCACGGTTGATCCACTCGGCTTCCTGGAAGTCGGGGCATCCGCACGCCAGGACACCGCGATATCAAGGAAACCGAGTCGATCATGCGCGCCGGGCGCCGCGTGAGCCGAGCAGCGCCGCGCGGACAGGGCAGCGCCGCGCGGACAGGGCAGCGCCGCGCGGACAGGGCAGCGCCGCGCGGACAGGGCAGCGCCGCGCGGACAGGGCAGCGCCGCGCGGACAGGGCAGCGCCGCGCGCGGGTCGGCGTACCGCGGGTGCCGGCTCCGTCACGACGGAGCCGGCACCCGGTGTTCTCGGCCGTGGTCAGGCGGCCGTGCAGTGGACGTCGCGGTTGCGGCGGGCGGGCGTGCCTGCGGTACGGCGAGTGGCGCGGCTGCCGCCGTCGGCGCGTGGGTCGAGCCAGACCCGAACGGCCGGCCGGCTCGGCGGGAGACCCGGAATGCCCGCGATGTGCTGCTCACGGCGGGTGAGCATCGCCACGTCGACCGTGAACTCGAACAGCCGCCAGTCGGCCTGCGGCTCCGCCCGGGCGCCCTGGGCCAACCGTGCGAGCCGCGCGGGTCGGTGACCGGACGGGCGCGCCCCGCCACGTAAGCCTCGTCGTCGCTCTCTCCGGGGAACGAGTGCAGCGCGTAACGGCCGTCACGCTCCAGGTCGCGGCGCTTCGGGGAGTCGATGACGAAGCAGAACAGCCCCTCATCGGTGATCACCGGGGAGACCGGATGGACGCGGGGCCCGCCGTCGGCACGGACCGTTGCCAGGTAGCCGAAGCCTGGCCCGTACTGCTGAAGGAGAACGCGGATCCCGTCGGCGAGGCGGGGCTCGTCGGCGGCGAATTCGGACCAGGAAGCCATGCGGGCATTCTATCGAACAAATGTACGAGCGGCGACCTCGACGCGCTGGTCACCGGCACCGAATCCGGCTGCTTGCGGCAGCGCCGCTATGGTGGTCCGATGCTGCTCTCCGACCGCGACCTGGTCTCCGAGATCAAGGCCGGCACGCTGGGCCTGGAGCCGTTCGAGCCCACCCTGGTCCAACCGTCCAGCATCGACGTCCGACTCGACCGATTGTTCCGGGTCTTCAACAACCACCTCTACACCCACATCGATCCCGCCATGCAGCAGGACGATCTGACCTCGGTGGTCGAGGTGCCCGACGGCGAGCCGTTCGTGCTGCACCCGGGGAGTTCGTGCTCGCCTCGACGCTGGAGGTCATCTCGCTGGGTGACCAGCTCGCCGGCCGGCTGGAGGGCAAGAGCTCACTGGGCCGGCTCGGGTTGCTCACGCACTCCACCGCCGGCTTCATCGACCCGGGCTTCTCCGGTCACGTCACGCTGGAACTCTCGAACGTGGCGAACCTGCCGATCACCCTCTGGCCGGGCATGAAGATCGGGCAGCTCTGCATCTTCCGGCTGTCCTCGCCGGCCGAGCACCCGTACGGCTCCGTGGTCTACGGCTCGCGCTACCAGGGCCAGAGAGGGCCGACGCCCAGCCGCGCCTGGCAGCACTGGCGTACCTGGCCCACCCGATAGGACCACGACCCCTAGAACCACGACGACGAGGGCCCGCCGCGACGAATCGCGACGGGCCCTCTCGGTCACCCGGGATCAGCCAGGGCGGCCGTAGCTGTGGATCGGACCGTCGTCGACCTTCTTCATCTTGACCGGTTGACCGGCCTGCGAGGCGTGCACCACCCAGCCGCCGCCGACGTACATGCCGACGTGGTGGATGTCGCTGTAGTAGAAGACCAGGTCGCCGGGGCGCAGGTCACCCTTGCTCACGTTCTTGGTGACGCGGCTCTGCGCGGCGGCGTTGTGCGGCAGCGACACGCCGGCCTTCGCCCAGGCGGCCAGCATCAGACCGGAGCAGTCGTACGAGTTCGGACCCTCGGCACCCCACACGTAGGGCTTGCCGATCTGCGCGCAGGCGAACTTGACCGCCGTGCCGGCGGCGCCGCCGGGATAGCTGCCCGGCAGGGCGCGGGGCGCAGCGGGCCACCGCCACCGTTGCCGTACACCTTGAGGCGCAGCTTCTGCAGGCGGTCGATTTCGTCGTTGATCTGCTTCTTCTTCGCCGCCAACTGAGTCTCGGTGCGGGTCAGCTGGACCACCATCTCGTCCAGCGGCCCTTCTGCGCGGCCAGTTCGTCGCGCAGGTCGGCCACCTGGCGGACGTCCTTCTCCTGGTTCTGCGCGAACCGGTCGAGCATTTCGAGCTGGACGACCACCTCGCTCGGTGACCGACTGCCCAGCATCGCGTTGACGGTGGAGACGTTCTCACCCTTGTACGCGCGGACGGCCAGGGCGCTGACCTTGTCCATCGCGGCGTCGACCTGACGCTCCAGCGGGCGATCCGGCGGCCAGCGCGTCGGCCTGCCGGCGCTTCACGGCGAGGTCGGCCCGGGTGGCGTTGTGCCGTTCGATGATCGGTTCGAGCTTGTTCCAGTCGGCGTCGATCTGGCGCTCGATCTCGGCGACCGACGGGTCGGCGTGCGCCGTCGTGCGCTGCCGGTCAGGACGACGGCGACGCCGGCCAGCGCGGCGAGAAGAGTGGTGAAGCGGGACCAGCGTGAACGCGGCACGATCGACGTCGGGTCGGCTGCTGCCGACCGCTCGGACGACGGCCGCGGGCATGGAGTGCCACCGGGTTCCGTACTCCTTCTTCCTGACCGCCTACCGGGTTAGCTGACGGGTTCGGGCGGGAAGTCGGCGCCCTACCGCAGTGGTTGCGGATTCACCCCGAGGGACCTGGGTCCCCGGTTCGCTCGGAAACGACTCGGCGGTGTCGGTCCGTTACCGCCCGGGCTGGGCGGAGCTGCTGTCGGGCCGACGAATGACCAGAGTAGAGACGCCTGTTACCGATCCGCAACCCGTGCGGCCGTGACACTCCGTACCGATCGGATGAGGTGACCGACCGTACGTGAAAATTTCTTCCACATAACTCGATAGATAGAAAGGTATTGACGTGAACTCGCGAGCGGCGCGATGGTGACCTGACTCCATCCACAAGAATCTAGGGGTTCGATGCACCGTCCGACCCTGTCGACCGGCGGTCGCGCACTGCTCGCCGCCACCGTGGTCGCCGCCGCGACCGCGCTGCCACCAACCGTCGGCCCGGCATCCGCCGCGCCCACCACCGACCGCCAGCAGCAGTACGCCGCCGCGGCGAGCGAGTACGGCGTACCGACCGACGTCCTGCTCGCGGTCTCCTACCTGGAGTCCCGCTGGGACAGCAACGCCGGCACACCGAGCACCAGCGGCGGCTACGGCCCGATGCACCTGACCGACGCCCGGCACGTGGCCGCCCTGCCCGGGGCGGCCACCACGACACCGGTGCCGAGGACCCACGCGGCGACGACTCCCGGCCCGCCCGGGACCCGCGCCTCGGCCGGCCGAGGCTCCCGCGCCGACCGTCGCCGCCTTGCAGACCGTGGACGCCGCCGCCACCCTGACCGGCGTCGCGCCCGAGACACTGCGTACCGACGCGGGCGTCAACATCCGGGTGGGGCCGCGTTGCTCGGGGCGTACCAACAGGATCTGGCGCGCCGGTCGGCGCGACACCGACCCGGCGGCCTGGTACGGCGCGGTGGCCCGCTACTCCGGCGCGGACAGCGCCGACGCCGCCGCGGCCTTCGCCGACGAGGTCTTCACGACCATCGGCGCGGGCGAGTCCCGCGTGACCGACGACGGCCAGCGGATCACCCTGCCGGCCCGTGCGGTGCGGCCCGAGCGTTCCTGGCTGGACCGGCTGGGCCTGCGCCGGCTGGCCCGCCCGGACGGGTTGGAATGCCCCGCACCATCTCCTGCGAGTGGATTCCGGCGCCCTACGAGGCGTTCGGCGACGGGGACTACGGCAACCACGACCTGTCCGACCGACCCGCGCGGCAGAAGATCGAGTACATCGTCATCCACGACACCGAGGCGAGTTGGGCGACGACCCTGCAGCTCGTCCAGGACCCCACCTACGTGAGCTGGCACTACTCGCTGCGCTCGGTGGACGGGCACGTCGCCCAGCACGTGAAGACCAAGGACGTCGCCTGGCACGCCGGCAACTGGTTCGTCAACGCCAAGGCGATCGGTCTGGAACACGAGGGCTTCGCGGCGCAGGGCACCTGGTACACCGAGGCGATGTACCGGACCTCGGCGAAGCTGGTCCGGCACCTGGCGCTGCGGCTGGGCATCCCGCTGGACCGTCAGCACATCATCGGCCACGACAACGTGCCCGGGACCATCGCCTCGACCGTGCGCGGCATGCACTGGGATCCGGGCCCGTACTGGGACTGGACGCACTATTTCGACCTGCTGCACGCACCTCGGCTGGACACCGGCACCCGGCCACCGGACTGGTCCGGATCGACCGGACTACGCCACCAACCAGCCGGCGTTCACCGGCTGCGTCACCGCGGGCGTACCGTGCGTGCCCGCGGCTCCTCCTCGGTGGTGCTGCGCAGCGCACCGTCCGCGGACGCGCCGCTGGTCAACGACGTCGCGCTCCGGCCGGACGGCACCCCGAACACCATGGCTGTGTCGGACCACGGGGCCCGGGCGTCCGCCGGGCAGACGTACGCGCTCGCCGGGCGGCAGGGCGACTGGACGGCGATCTGGTACCTCGGGCAGCAGGCCTGGTTCCACAACCCGGCGTCCGCGCCGACCGCCAGCTGGACCGTGGGCGTCGTGGCCACGCCGAAGCCCGGACGGACCACCATCCCGGTGTACGGACGGGCGTACCCCGAGCAGGCGGCGTACCCGGACGGGTGCCCTACCAGGCGATCTCGCCGTTGCAGTACACCCTGGCCGCCGGCCAGCGGTACGCCGTCGGCGCGGTGCTGGCCGGCGAGTACTACCGGGCCAGCACTGTCGACGGGTCCTCACCCGGTGACTGGACGGTGATTCGCGGCAAGAACCGTTACGCGCAGATCCAGTTCGGTCACCGGATCATGTACGTCGATCTCGCCGACGTGCAGCTGGTGCCGTCCCCGTTGGGCGCACCCGCTGAGAACGACGACGCCCCGGTCGGTGACCGGGGCCGTCGTGTCGCGTCAGGTGGATCAGCCAGGTCTACGGAACCCGGCCACAGGCATGGTGTTGATGCTGGACACCTGCACCGGTTTCCCGGCACGGGCGAGTGCACCATCTGGTTGTTGCCCAGATAAAGCCCGACATGAGTCAGGCCGGAGAAGAAGAACACCAGGTCACCGGGACGAGCGTCGGCTCGCGAAACGGCCTTGCCCTCGTTCCACTGGTCACCGGTGTGGTGGGTCAGGTAGATCCCGGCCGCCTTGTACGCGTACTGGGTCAGCCCCGAGCAGTCGAACGAGTTCGGGCCGGTGGCGCCCCAGACGTACGGCTTGCCGACCTTGCCGCAGGCGGTCCTGATCGCGGTGCGGGCCGCCGCGCTGACCACCCCGTTGATGGTCGGGCAGGCCGCGGTCTTGACAGTGGTCTTGGGCATCGACGCTTCGAGCTGCTTGATCTCGGCGTCGATCTGCTTCTTCTTGGCCGCCAGCTCGTTCTGCTGCTTGGTCTGGGTGACGATCAGCGCGTCCAGCTTCTGCTTCGCCGTCGTACTTGGCCCGTACGGCCAGCACACCTCGACCTCCTTGCGCTCCTGCGAGGCAAGCCGGTCCAGGAGCGTGAGCTGCTCGGTGAGAGTGTCCGGCTTGGCGCTGACCAGCAGCGAGCCGATGTCGTACGACGGGCCGGAGATGTAGTAGCGGGAGGCGAGGTCGCCGACCCGGTTGAGCGCCAGCTCGCTCTGCAGCGCCAGCGGCTCGATCTTCTTCTGCAGGTTCGCCGACTTCTGCCGGTTGACCTTCAACTGCGCCCGAACCTTGTTGTACTGCTCGATGGTGGGCTCCAACTGCTCCCACTTCTTGTCGATCTGTGCCTCGATCTCGTCGACCGTGGGCTCCGCCTGCGCGGGCGCGGTCAGCAGACCGGCACCGACGCCGCAGCGGCGACCAGGACAAGCAGACGGTGGGCGACACGGCGCAGGCCACCGGACCGAGCAGACGCATTCAGGTCGTGACGATGAGGGGCATGGTTGCCACCGGCACCGACTCCTTTGCAACCGACCGCCGGGCGCCTCGCGTGAGGAAGGGCCGAGGCAGACGACCCACAGCGGTCGGTGCCTCACATTAGGCAAGCTCGCAGCGGTAATCAAGGTGAGCGCCGTAACCATTACTGTCGTGCAACCGCTTGCACACCAAGGGTATTGGTCAGTTATCCAACGATTGCAGTCAATACATCGTCGAGCGTGACCACACCGAGGGGCCGGCGACCGTCGCTGACCAGCACCATGTGCCGCCGCTCGCGGCGCATGGCCAGCAGCAGATCGGCCAACGTACGCTCCGGCGGCACCACCGCCAGCGGCCGGTAGACGTCGGCCGGCACCGGCGAGCGGCGAGCCTGTCCGGCGTACCCGAGCACGTCCTTGACGTGCACGAAGCCGAGCACCCGGCGGGTCGACCGCTGCACCACCGGGAAGCGGGACCGGCCGGTCCGGGTCGCCAGCACCTCCAACGAGGCCGGCGAGACGTCCTCGGCCACCGTCACCACCGTCGACCACTGTTGCAGCGCGTCCGCCGCCGTCCGGGCGTGCAGAGCCAGCGCTCCGGTGATCCGCGCGTGCTGCTCCGCGTCGAGCAGGCCCTCGGTACGCGCCTGGGAGACCAACCCGGCCAACTCCTCGGCGGTGAAGACCGTCTTCACCGCCTCGGACGCCTCGATCCGCCAGAGCGCGAGCACCCGCCGGGCCGCCCACTTCATCGCCAGCAACAGCGGTTTGGTGGCCACACAGAACGCCAGCATCGCCGGGCCGAGCCAGAGTGCGGAGACCTCCGGACCGGCCAGCGTGATGTTCTTCGGCACCATCTCACCGACGACCGTGTGCAGGAACACCACCACGCCCAGGGCCAGCACGAACGCCACCGGGTGCACCGCCCCTCGGGCAGCCCGGCCGCGTGGAACGGCGGCTCCATCAGGTGCGCCAGCGCGGGCTCGGCGATCGCACCCAGACCCAACGAGCAGACCGTGATGCCGAGCTGCGCGCCGGCGATCATCAACGGGATCTGGTTCATCGCCGACAACGCCCAACGGGCGCGCTTCGACCGGCCGCCAGCGGCTCGATCACCGTCCGGCGGGACGCGATGAGCGCGAACTCGCTGCCCACGAAGAACCCGTTGCCCAGCAGCAACAGCACGGTCACCAGCAGCTCAGTCATCGTCGTCCGGATCCGCCGGGCGCAACACCCGGACCTGCTCGATCCGGTGCCGCTCCACCTCCACCACAGTGAACTCCCAGCCGTCCGCCTCGACCGTCTCGCCGGCCAGCGGGATGTGGCCGAGCCGGGCCATCAGGAACCCGGCCAGCGTCTCGTACGGCCCCTCGGGCAGCCGGAAGCCGGTCTGCTCGGACACCTCGTCGGAGCGGAGCACCCCGTCGACGAGCACTGTGCGCTCACCGCCGGGCACCGTCAGCTCGACCGGCCCGGTGTCGTCCACGCTCGCCGGGTCGAACTCGTCGGCGATCTCACCGACCAACTCCTCCACGAGGTCCTCGACCGTCACCACGCCGTCCGTGCCGCCGTACTCGTCGACCACGATGGCCAGGTCGGCCCCGGCCGCCTTCAGCGCGGCCAGGACGCGGTCCAGGTTCAGGCTCTCCGGGACGTACACCGGCTCGCGGGCCACCGAGCCGACCACTGTCGACCCCGGTCGGCCAGCGGCACGCCCAGCGCGTCGGGCACCCCGGCCACGCCGGTCACCAGGTCCAGGGTCTCCTCGTACACCGGGAAGCGGGTGCGGCCGGTGCGCCGCGACTCCTCGAGCAGCTCGGCCACGGTGGCCGTGGCCGCAGCGCGACCACGTCCACCCGGGGTCATCGCCTCCGCGGCCCGCTTGTCACCGAAGCGGATGGTGCGGCGCAGCAGCATCGCCGTGTCCGTGGGAAGCGCACCGGCGCGGGCCGAGATCGCCGCCAGCAGGCCCAGTTCCTCGGGCGAGCGGGCGCTGGCCAACTCCTCCTGCGGTTCCACACCGAGCGCTCGGACCAGCCGGTTCGCCGAGCCGTTCAGCCCCGGATCAGCCAGCCGAACGTCCGGGAGAAGGTGTGCATCGGACCGGCCGTGGCCAACGCCGCCGGCATGGGCCGGGCCAGCGCGGCGTTCTTCGGCACCAACTCACCGAAGAGCATGGAGATCAGCGTGGCCAGGGCCAACGCGAGGAACGGGTGTACCGCTCGGTGCCGTCCCCGACCAGCGGACGCAGCAGCGGAGGGAAGAGCCGGGCCAGCGCCGGCTCGGCGAGGTAGCCGGTGAGTAACGCGGTGATGGTGATGCCGAGCTGCGCCCCGGAGAGCTGGAAGGAGAGTTCGCGCAGCGCCGTGCGTACCGTCAGGGCCGCCGGGTCGCCCGCGGCGGCCCGCCTGTCGATCTCCGACCGGTCGACCGTGACCAGGGCGAATTCGGCTGCGACGAAGAACGCGTTGCCCGCGGTCAGCGCTACGAAGCCGACCAGGGGCAACAGCGTCGTCAAGAGCAGGCCGTCGATGTCGCCTCACCTCGGCGAGATGCTTGACGACGGCGGCGGCCGCACGGGCCGCCGCCGTCGATGGTCAGGACCGGGTGTACGCGTCTCAGCCGCCGATCGGGGCGGTCTCCTTTCGGCCTGCGGCTGCTGCTCCGGCTTGACCGAGCGGAGCAGCACCGTGGCCACGTCGATCACCTCGACCTGCTCGCCGGCACCCTTGCCGTTGACGCCGTCGCTGAGCATCGTCGAGCAGAACGGGCAGCCGACCGCTACCGTCTTCGCGCCGGTGGCCATGGCCTCCTCGACCCGGTCCACGTTGATCCGCTTGCCGATCTTTTCTTCCATCCACATCCGGGCACCGCCGGCACCGCAGCAGAAGGAACGCTCGCTGTTTCGCGGCATCTCGGTGAGGTCGCCCGCGATGGCGTCGCCGAGGACCTCACGCGGGGCCGCGAAGACCCGGTTGTGCCGACCCAGGTAGCAGGGGTCGTGGTAGGTGACGCCACCGTCGACCGGCTGCACCGGCGTGAGCTTGCCGGTGGCGACCAGGTGTGCGAGCAGCTGCGTGTGGTGGACCACCTCGAACTCGCCGCCGAGCTGCCCGTACTCGTTGCCCAGGGTGTTGAAGCAGTGCGGGCAGGTCGCGACGATCTTGCGCTTGGCCTTCTCCCGGCCCTCGAACGCCTCGTTCAGCGTCTCGACGTTCTGCTGCGCGAGCATCTGGAAGACGAACTCGTTGCCGATCCGCCGCGCCGGGTCGCCGGAGCAGGTCTCGCCCTCGCCGAGGATCGCGAACGACACGCCCGCCTCGTTGAGCAGGGTGGCCACCGCGCGCGTGGTCTTCTTGGCCCGGTCCTCGAACGCACCGGCGCAGCCGACCCAGAACAGGTACTCGAAGTCGTCCACCTCGCCGACCCGGGGCACCGCGAAGTCCAGGCCCTGGTCCAGTCCTCGCGGGTGTTCTGCGGGCGCCCCACGGGTTGCCCTTGTTCTCCAGGTTGCGCAGCATCACGCCGGCCTCGGACGGGAAGTTCGACTCGATCAGCACCTGGTAGCGGCGCATGTCGACGATGTGGTCCACGTGCTCGATGTCCACCGGGCACTGCTCCACGCAGGCACCGCAGGTGGTGCAGGACCAGAGGACGTCCGGATCGATGACACCGCCCTCCTCGGCGGTGCCGATCAACGGCTTGTCGGCCTCGGCCAGGGACAGCACGTCCAGGTGGGCGAGCTGCGCCTGGGGCCTCTCCTCGCCGGTCAGGTCCCGCCGCCGCCGGCCAACAGGTAGGGCGCCTTGGCGTACGCGTGGTCGCGCAGGCTCAGGATGAGCAGCTTGGGCGACAGGGGCTTACCGGTGTTCCAGGCCGGGCACTGCGACTGGCAGCGACCGCACTCGGTGCAGGTGCTGAAGTCCAGAAGACCCTTCCAGCTGAACTGCTCGACCTGGGCGACGCCGAACTGGTCCTTCTCCGGGTCGGCCTCCTCGAAGTCGAGCGGCTTGCCCTGGCTCGTCATCGGGCGCAGCGCGCCGAGGCCGGACGGCCGGCCGGGCCGGCTCGCGCTTGAAGAAGATGTTCGGGAACGCCAGGAAGCGGTGCCAGGCGACGCCCATGGTGACGTTCAGAGAGATGACGATCAGCCACGTCATCGAGATGATGATCTTGATGCCCGCGGCGACGCTGACGCCGTCCGTCCAGTCGGGCAGCACCGCACCGACGGCGTGGCTGACCGGAGTGGCCCAGAAGGGGAACTCGAAGTGGTCGGTGGCGACCTTGAAGCCCCGGATCAGGAACCCGAAGATCAGGACCAGCAGCACGATCCACTCGACGAAGTAGCCCTGCCACATGGTCGAACCGGTGAACCGGGACCGCCCACCCGGGCGGCTCGGCGATTGCGCAGCCGGATCGCCATCAGCACCAGGATGCCGACAACGCCCAGCGCGCCGATGATCTCGGTGACCAGACCGAAGATCGTCCAATGCCCGATGATCGGCAGGCCACCGTCCGTGGTGACCACCTCGAAGTACGCCTCGAGCACCAGCAGCGACAGCACGACGAAGCCGACCATCACGAACCAGTGCGCGGCGCCCACCACGCCCCACTTGAGCATCCGGGTGTGGCCGGCCGTCTCCACCAGCATGGTCCTGGTGCGGGCGACCTTGTCGGTGAACCGCTCCGGCGCGGGCTGCCCCAGCCGGATGACTGCCACCATCTTCAGGACCGCACGAGCCGCAAGCCACACCGCAACCGCGGTGATGGCGGCCGCGAGGATCGTGGTGACGATCTGGACGCTGCCCATCGATAGGCCTCCCGGTCTGCTGCCTGATGACCTCGCTCTGCTCGGTCATGCAGTGCAGCCTACGCGAAGGTTACCCAACGGTAACGTGAGACATCTCGCAGTAGGCCACGCTGCCTGCGGACACCATAGGGGCCCCTGCCCGATCCTGCGGGGCAGGGTGCCGTGGGTGACGTGCGACCGCCCACGCAGCGGCCGTGATCGGCTCAGCGCCAGCGGGACAGCAACGCCAGTGAGGCGACCATCGCTCCGAAGCCCACCGCGAGGTTCCAGTAACCCACGCCATGACCGGGTACTCCTGCTCGGACAGGTAGTAGAGCACCAGCCAGCCGATCCCGACGACGATCAAAGCGACAGCGGTGACCGGCAACCACACCGGGCTAGGCTTGCGCGACGACGCCGTCGTCGTCGGACGGACGTCCGTCGGCGGGTGTACACCTTCTTCTTACGGACCTGAGACTTGGGCACGGCGCTCTCCAGAGGGGTGACGACCTCGTCCGGCCTGACAACCGGGCGCGGGGCGACGGTCCATGGCCAATAATGTTCGAGAGCTAGCGTAGTCCCGATTGGCCGTCCGGACCACGAATGGGGTCAGGCCGGTGCACGGAGTGACCGAAAGAGGCGGGACTGTTCGCATCACCGGCCCGGCCGGAGCGGACCGATCCCCGAGACGCGGAAGGAACGCTCGGTGGAGTACACATCCGGCGCAACCTCCTGGCAGAAGGTCCTCCGCCGGGCCGCCGCCGGGCTGCTGCCCCGGCGACCGCGTCAACGGCGTCCGGGCTGGTCGATCGGGTGCCCTGATCGCCGCCGCGGCGGGCTGCTCTTCACCACATCCGCGACCACCGCCGACGGCACAGCTCTGCGCGAGGACCGGCGACCCCAGCTCAACCAGCTCATCGAGGACCGGCGCGAGCAGGTCGCGGCGAGCGAGCGCCGTGCCGCCACGCTGCGCGGCGAGGTCGAGCAGCGCACCAACACGCTGGCCGGCTCGGACGCCCCCATCAAGGATCAGCAGAACCGCGCCCAGGGCAGCCTCCAGGCCGCCGGGTTCACCGCTCTCACCGGCCCTGGGGTCACGGTGGAGCTGAACGACGCTCCGCAGCTCGACCAGACCCAGTCGGACGCCAGCAACGACGACCTGGTGGTGCATCAGGGGACGTACAGGCGGTGGTCAACGCGCTCTGGGCGGGCGGGGCGGAGGCCATGTCAATCATGAACGTCCGCGTGCTCGCGACCAGCGCGGTACGCTGCGTCGGTAACACCCTGCTGCTCCACGGCCGGGTGTACTCCCCGTTCAAGATCGTGGCGATCGGCGATCCCGCTGCCCTCCAGCAGGCCCTCGCCAGCTCTGAGGGAGTCCAGTGGTTCAAGGACGCGGTCGACGACTACCAGCTCGGCTACAAGGAGACGGCCTCCACGGTGCGCGTTCCCGCATTCGAGGACTCGACCGCCCTGCGTTCGGCTACGGTGCCTGAATGACCGGGCCGGACGAGCGTCGCGACGGGCGTCACCGGGACCAGACCGACGAGCCCACCGCGTTCCTGCCCAGGTCGACCGGCCCGAGCCGACACCTGGCCAACCAACCTCGGCCGGTAACTGGCCCGAGCCGGTGCTGCACCCACCACGTGCCGAGCAGCCCCCACGGCCGAGCCCCGGCCGACCCGAGCCGACTCAGACTCCGGGCGCCCGGGCGTCGACCCTCCACCACCCTGGCCGGGCGGCGCAGCTCGGGCGGGGCCCGCAAGCAGGTTCCGACGTTCCCCGTGCCCGGCCGGCCCAGCGCCGCCAACCAGGGCCCGGTTCGGCCCGCCGCCCCCGGCAACACCCGACCCGACCTGCCGCGCCGCCCAGTGCGGCGCCCACCCGACCGGCCGCGACCGAGCGACCGCCGGGCACTGGCGGTGCGCCGGGCACTGGCGGTGCGCCGGGAGCCGGCGGTGCGCCGGGAGCCGGTCCAACCCGCCCGGTACGCCGGGCGCGGCGCCGTGCCACCCCGGCCGACGAGTTCCGGCGCTCCGAGCTGGCCGACCCCACCGGTCCGCCGACTCCGCCGGTGGCCGACTCGCCGACCGCGATCATTCCGCAGGTCGCCGCCCGGCCCACGCGCCCGACCGGTTCACCGGCCGCTCCGGTCTCACCGGCCGCCCCGACCGCGCCTCAGCGGCCGGGCCAGGCCTGTCCCGCCGACCGGTCCGGTTCGCGTTCCTTCCGCCGGGCCGGGTCGCGTCCCGCCCACCGGCCAGATCGCGTTCCTCCCGCCGGGCCGGGTCGCGTTCCTCCGCCGGGCCGGGTCGCGTTCCTTCCGCCGGGCCGGGTCGCGTTCCTCCGCCGGGCCGGATCGCGGCGCGGACCCTGCCGCCACCGCGTTGATTCCGGCCGTGCCGACCACACCCGCCACCAGGCCGCCGACAATGGATTCGACAGCGCTGATGGGTGCCGTCCCCGCACGCCGGTCCCCGAGGGTCGGCCGGCGACAGCCCGCCGACCCTCCCCAACCCCGGCGCGGCGAGCGGGTGATCCAACTCCGGCCGCATCAGACCGGTGAGGGTTACAAGAGCGTCTACTCCGAACTCACCCGGCCGTCACTCGGCTCGCGGGTGCGCACCGGCGTACGCGTCACCGGCGAAATCCTGATCACCTTCGGCCTGGTGGTGCTGCTCTTCGCCGGCTATGAGGTCTGGGGCAAGTCGGCCATCGTCGACGCCCACCAGAACGATCTCAACAACCAGTTGACCCGGGAGTGGGGCCCGACGGACGACCCGACTGTCGCTCCGTCGGCGGGACCGAGCGTCAAGCCGTCCCCGCCGGTACGCGGCAAGCCGCTCGCGGGCCTCTACATCCCCACGCTCGAGAAGAACTGGGTGGTCGTCGAGGGCGTCACCCAGGAAGACATCCGCTACGCCCCGGGTCACTACCCGACCAGCGCGCTGCCCGGCCAGGTGGGCAACTTCTCGGTCGCCGGCCACCGCAACCGGGCCACCTTCTGGCGGCTCGACGAACTGGACGAGGGCGACCCGATCGTGGTCGAGAGCAAGACCGACTGGTACGTCTACCGGGTGTCGCAGTCGCGGATCGTCAAGCCGACCCAGGTCGAGGTGGTGGCGCCCGTGCCCGGCGAGCCGGACAAGAAGGCGACCAAGCGGATGCTCACGCTGACCACGTGCAACCCGAAGTTCGACAACTACCAGCGCCTGATCATCCACGCCGAACTGGACCGCACCCAACCCAAGTCCGCAGGCCGCCCGGCGGAGCTGGGAGGCTGACCGATGTACGCGTTCATCTGGCGAAAGCTCCCGTTCGGCCTGGCCGGAAAGCTCACCGGCTCGGTGCTGCTCCTGGCCGCCACGGTGGCCCTGCTGTGGTATGTCGCCTTCCCTGGGCCGAACCCTGCTGCCCTTCGACGACGTGCAGGTCGAGTCCGGCGTACCCAGCGAGACGGGCGGCGGCGAACCGGTCACCGTGGACACCCCGGCCGCTGACGAGCACGAACTCCCGTACGACACCGACCAGAACAACTCCGCGCCGCCCTCCCCGAGCAGGTGACCATGCGCATCCTGGTAATCGACAACTACGACTCGTTCGTCTTCAACCTCGTGCAGTACCTGGGCCAACTCGGGGTGGACTGCGAGGTCCGGCGCAACGACGAGATCGACGTCGCCACGGTGGGCACGGTCGGTGCCGACGGCATCCTGCTCTCACCGGGCCGGGCACCCCGACCGGGCCGGGATCTGCCTGGACGTCATCCGGGAGTACGCGGGCAAGCTGCCGATCTTCGGTGTCTGCCTCGGCCACCAGGCCATCGGTGAGGCATTCGGCGCGACCGTGACACGTGCCCCGAGCTGCTGCACGGCAAGACCTCCGAGGTACGGCACCACTCGGTCGGCGTCCTCGCCGGCCTGCCGGACCCGTTTACCGCCACCCGGTACCACTCGCTCGCCGTGCTGCCCGAGACACTTCCGGACGAGCTGGAGGTGACCGGCTGGACCGAATCCGGCGTGGTGATGGCGATGCGGCACCGGACGCTGCCCATCGAGGGCGTCCAGTTCCACCGGAATCGGTGCTCACCGAGGGCGGCCACCTGATGCTGGCCAACTGGCTGGCCGGTTGCGGTCACCAGGAGGCGTTGGAGCGCGCACCCGCACTGGCCGCCGAGGTCGACGCCCGTCGTCGGGCTGCCTTCGTCACCACCTGAGGTCGGCCGTCGGGGCCCGGTCACCGGTCCAGGAGGACCCGGCTCAGCCCGTAGGGCCCTCTCGATCGCCGGATCGGCGGGCGAGCGCACCGCTGGCGAGCGGCCGCGAACCGCGTCCCACGCCGCCTTGCCACTGGCGAAGTAGTCGCGAACCGACTTCTCGGCGAGCAGGGCGGTGCCGCACCCGTCGCAGCGGGCGACCACCCCGTCCACGTCGAGGCCGAGATGCCGGCACAGCGTCACCGCGCGGGACAGGTGGTAGGACTGGGTCACGATCAGGGCCCGCTCGACGCCGTACACCTCGCGTGCCCGGGCGCAACTGTCGTAGGTGTCCAGGCCGAACGGGTCGGCCACCACCCGACGCGGCTCGACACCGATCGTTGCCAGGTACGTCGTCATCACCGTGGGCTCGTCACCGGACGCGCCACCGCCGTCGCCGGACACGAGAACGACCTTGGCCTTCCCGCGGCGCACCAACGCGGCAGCGGTGTCCAGCCGGCCGGTGAGCCGTTCTCCCGGCCGCTGTCCGTCGGTCGCCACGGCGGTGCCGAGGACGATCACCACGTCGGCGGCGGGAGCGTCGGCTTCGTCGTACACGTGCCCGCGTGCCGAGAGCGTCGTCCACAGCCACGGAACGCTGGCGAGCAGCAGTACGGCGACGCCCAGAACGGCCAGGCGGCGGAGGCGGCGAGGCCACCGCCGTACCGGTCCGACAGCAGACGTCGCCGCAGCAGTCATGCCGATGCTCGCCGAGGGGCCTAGTCCTGGACGGGCCGACCCGGCGGGGCGGGAACGGTAGACCGACGCCGCCCCGTTGCCGGGAGTGGTCGGCGTGCCAGTCGGCGTGCCAGTCGGCGTCACGGTGGGCGTCGGGTCGACGACCTTCTCCGGGATGCCGATCTCGATGGTGACCGTCCTGTCCTGGCCAGTGCGGTGCCCCTTCCGGGTTCTGCTTCTGAACCCGCCCGGCCTGGTCGGCCGGCACCTCTTCACCGTCGCGGAACGAGACCTTGTAACCGGCCTCGCGAAGCTCCTCAGCGGCCTCGTCCCGGGTGGAGTTGAGCACGTTGGGCACCTGGTGACGTTGCCCGGGAGACCTCGACGACCACCTTGCTGTCCGGCTGGACGGTCGACCCCGACGGCGGAGTCACCTTGGTGACGGTCCCCTCCTGCGCGGGGTTGTCGACCTTCTTCACCTCGACGTTCAACTCCAGGGCATCGAGTTGGGGCTTCACGTTATCCAGCTGAGAGTTGACCAGGCCCGGGGATCTTCACGTCCGGCTTGCCGCCGCACATCTGGAGGGTGACGATGCTCGCCGGCTTCAGCTCGGTGCCGGGCTCGGGACTCTGCTTGGCAACGGTGTCCTTGGTGCAGTCTTTCTCCAGGACCGCCTCGCCCACCTGCGGCTTGAACCCGAGGTTGTTGATCTCGGTGATTGCGGCGGCCTGATTTTGCCGGTGAGGGTCGGCACCGCCTTCAGGTCCTTGTCCTGCTGGTTCCACAGCAGGGCGGCGACCAGGGCGATCACTGCCAGCACGCCGACCGCGCTGAACATCGCGATCAGCCAGGAGGACGCCTTGCGCTGACGGGGTCGCCAACCCGGGCCGGGATCTGCCGGGTCTGCTGCCCGCCGGCGGCAGCGGGTAGCCGCCCCACCACCGGCCGGGGCCATCGCGACCGTCTCCGCCTCGCGCAGCACCGGGTGGCCAGCACGGGACGGCCGGCGGCGGCGCGGAGCAGGTCGGCCCGCATCTCGCCGGCGCTCTGGTAACGGTTGAGCGGGTTCTTCGACAGCGCCTTGAGCACGATCGCGTCGATCGCCGGGGTGACGTCCGGGTTAATGTCGCTCGGCGTGGGCGGCGTCTCCCGCACGTGCTGGTACGCGACGCTGACCGGGCTGTCCCCGACGAACGGCGGGTGCCCGCAGACCAGCTCGAAGAGCACGCAGCCGCCTGCGTACACGTCGGAGCGCGCATCGACGGCCTCGCCGCGTGCCTGCTCCGGGGAAAGATATTGTGCTGTGCCGATCACCGCGCTGGTCTGCGTCATGGTGGTCGCACCGCTGGCCAGAGCGCGGGCGATGCCGAAGTCCATCACCTTGACCTGGCCGGTCTGGGTGAGCATCACGTTTCCGGGCTTGATGTCCCGGTGGATGATGCCGTGCCGGTGGCTGAACTCCAGCGCGGCGCACATGTCCGCGCAGATCTCCAGCGCCCGACGCGGCTGCAGCCGGCCCTCGGCGCCGAGGACCTCCTTCAAGGTCCGCCCGTTGACGAACTCCATGACGATGAACGGCAGTGTCTCGCCGGTCGGCGCGGTCTCCTCGCCGGTGTCGTAGACCGCCACGATCGCCGGGTGGTTGAGCGAGGCGGCGTTCTGCGCCTCCCGACGGAATCGCATCTGGAACGTCGCGTCCCGGGCTAGGTCGGTGCGGAGCATCTTGATCGCGACGTCCCGACCGAGCCGGAGGTCGCGACCGCGGTGCACCTCGGCCATGCCGCCGTAGCCGAGCAGCTCGCCGACCTGGTACCTGCCACCGAGCAGGCGGGCCTGCGCTGTCATCGCGTCTGTCGTCCTTCGCTCGTCGTCGTCCGGCCGTCGCCCGGCTGGAGTCGTACCTCTCGACGGTACGACGTCCGGGTCGGATCGTCGCGCCCGTCGAGTCGTAGCGCGCCGGACGCTACGGTGCGCGACGTCAGCCCGGCGGGTCCACCGGCCTGCGACTGCTTCCGTAGGTTGTAGGAAATCACGCCGGAGCAGAGCAGGACCAGCACAGCGAGCAGGATGGCGAGAAGCACCATTCCAGGCCGGGACCGCTGGGGTCCGGGCGACGGCGCCGCCGGACCGGCCTGCCGGACGTACGCCGGCGGGTGTTCCTGCCGGGCGGCCCGGACGGCACCGCTGCGGCACCGCGCGGGTAGCCGTTCGGTGCGGCCTGCGGCCGGGCGGGCGGAACGGCCGGCGCGACGGCGGTGGGGCGTGGCTGCTGGGCGGGCACGACAGCGGTCGGCCTCGGCCCGGTCGCCTGCGGGCGGGCACCGGCGGGCGCATCTGGTGCGCCTGCGGCACCTGGCCCGGCCGGGCGCGGCGGGTGAGGCTGGCGCCACCGAGACCGGGCCGGAGTTGCCACCGGCCCTGGCCTGCTGGGAGAGAGTGGCCTTGAGTTGACGGGCGACCACGGCGAGGGCGGCGGCGCTCGGCCAGCGGGCGGCCGGGTCCTGGCCAACGCCCGCTCCACCACGGCGCGCACCTGCGGCGGGATGTCGGAGGGCAGCGGCCGGGGCGTCTCCCGGACGTGCCGCATCGCGATGTCGAGGGGTTGTCGCCCTCGAACGGCCGCCGGCCGGCCAGGCACTGGTAGGCGACCACGCCCAGTGCGTAGACGTCGGAGGCCGGGGTGGCCACACCACCGGTGGCCTGCTCCGGCGAGATGTGGAGGCGGTGCCGAGCACCGATCCGGCGGCGGTGAGCTGGCCGACCATGTCGGAGCGGGCGATGCCGAAGTCGGTGAGCACCAGCGTGCCGTTCGGCCGGACCAGCAGGTTGCCCGGCTTGACGTCGCGGTGCACGATGCCCTTCTCGTGCGCCGCGTGCAGCGCGTCGGCGGCCTGTGCGACAAGGGCCATCGTCCGGGCCGGGGTGAGACGACCGACCCGGCTCAGCGTGGACGACAGGGCGTCGCCCTCGACGTACTCCATGACCAGGAACGCGATCTGCTGGTCGTTGCCGAAGTCGTAGACGTCCACCACGCCCGGGTGGTTGATGGTGGCCATGGTGCGGGCCTCGCCGCGGAAGCGCTCGCCGAAGTCGGGATCGTCGAGCAACGCGGGGAGCAGGCTCTTCACCGCGACCGTCCGGCCGAGCACCTGGTCGGTGCCGCGCCAGACGTCGCCCATGCCGCCGCTGGCGATCCGCTCGTCGAGGCGGTAGCGGTTGCCGAGCTGGACGCCGGGGCTGAGCATGTCAGCGACCCCTGGATCGGCGATGGCGGCCTTCATGATCTGGCCGGCGATCCGGGCCGCCTCGCTGCTGCCGCCGGAGCCGGCCTGCTCCAGCATCACGCAGACCGCGGAGACCGGGTTGCCGTTCTTGTCCATGGCGAAGCCGATGAACCAGCCGTGGTCGGGCCGGTCCGGGCGGACTGAGCTGTGCCGGTCTTGCCGCCGACCGTGTAGCCGTTGATCGCGGCACTCCTGCCGGTGCCGTTCTCGACCACGCTGGCCATCATCTCGCGCAGGTCGGCGGCGACCTGGGGTTGGACCGGTTGACGCAGCTCCCGCGCCTTGGCGGTGTAGTAGCTGGTGGTCCGGTCCGGGCGAGCAACTGCCGCACCAGGTACGGCCGCATCTGGGTGCCGTTGTTGGCGATCGCACCAGCGATCATGGCCCCTTCGAGCGGGGTCATCCGGACGTTGTTCTGGCCGATCGAGGACTGGGCCAGTGCGGCCGGGTCCGTGCTGCCGTCCGCGTTCTGCATGGTGCCGGTGCGACTGGCCGCCGTGGGCAGGCCGTCCTCACCGAGCTGGCCGACGGTGAGGTCGTCCTGCTCGAAGCCGAACTGGCGGGCCTTCTCCTTGATGGTGTCGGCGCCGAGCCTGCACGCCGAGCTGCGCAAAGCCGGTGTTGCACGACTCGGTGACGGCGTCCAGCAGGGTGACCTTCGGTTCCGGGCAGATCGAGGGACGGCGTTCCGGATCGGCGTGCCCGAGGTGGGCGCGGTGTAGCTGGGACCGGCCGGGATCTGGGTGGACTTGGTGATGCCGTTCTCCAGCGCCGCCGCGGCCACCACGATCTTGAAGGTGGAGCCCGGTGGCAGCGTCTCGGAGAGCGCCCGGTTCTTCAGCGGTTCGTCCGGGTCCTGCTCCAACTTGCCGAAGGCCGCGGCTGCCTCGGTGCCGGTGTGGCTGGCCAGCGGGTTCGGGTCGAAGCTGGGCATGGAGACCAGCGCCTGCACGGCACCGGTACGCGGGTCGATGGCGATCGCCGCGCCCCTCTTCGCGTCCACCTTGTTATTGCGCAGCTGGTCGTACGCCACGTCCTGGGCCCGCTTCGAGAGCGTGAGCAGCACGTTGCCGCCACCGGTGTCGTCGCCGGTGAACATGTCCTTCAACCGGTCGCCGATCAACTGGTCGCTGGTGCCGGCCAGGAAGTCGTTCTCCACCCGCTCGATGCCCTGGTCCGCCAGGTTGACCGGCTTGTAGCCGAGCACGTGGGCGTACTTGGCGCCGCTCGGGTAGGTGCGCAGGAACTTCAGGCTGCCGGTGGTTTCCTTGCTGGTGGCCAGGGCCGTGCCGCCAGCCTCGATGTTGCCGCGCTTGCGGTCGTACTCGGCGACCTGGACCCGACCGTTGTAGTCGCTGGTGCGGTATTCGTCCGCCTTGTAGGCCTGGATCCAGTTGAGGTTCGCGAAGAGCAGACCGAACAGGACCATGACGACGACGCCGACGCGGCGCAGGGTGCGTTCACGGCTTGATCACCTCCGTGGGAGCACCGTGCAGCTGCTCGGGCGGGCCACCGGTGGGACGGGCAGCCTTGCCGCCACCTCCGGTCACCGGTCGGCGGGCTCCGTCGGAGACCCGCAGCAGCACCGCGATGAGCAGCCAGTTGGCCATCAGCGACGAGCCACCGGCGGACAGGAACGGGTGGTCTGACCGGTCAGCGGGATGAGCTTGCTGATCCCACCGACGATCACGAAGACCTGTAGGCCGAGGGTGAACGCCAGACCGCCGGCGAGCAGCTTGCCGAACGAGTCCCGAACCGCGAGCGCGGCGCGCAGCCGCGCTCCACGATCAGCAGGTAGACGACCAGCAGCGCGGAGAGGCCGAAGAGGCCGATCTCCTCACCGATGCCGGCGAAGATGAAGTCGTTCTGCACCTCGGGCAGGATTTCCGGCTGACCGCCGCCCGGCCCGGCACCGAAGAGCCCGCCCGTGCCCAGGGCGAGCAGGCCCTGCACGAGTTGGTAGCCCTTGTCGGTCGGGTCGGCGAACGGGTCGAGCCAGATCTCCGCCCGCACGTAGAAGTTGGCGAACGGCCCACCGACAGTCGAGCCGAGGACGTACGCCAGGTACGCGCCGCCGAAGAAGAGGACCAGGCCGATCAGCAGCCAACTGACGCGTTCGGTGGCGATGTAGAGGGTCACCACGAACATGCCGAAGTAGAGCAGCGAGGTGCCCAGGTCCTTCTCGAACACGAGCACCAGGACGCTGATCAGCCAGACACCGACCACCGGACCGAGGTCACGACCGCGCGGGAAGTCGATGCCGAGGAAGCGCCGACTGGCCAGCGACAGCACCTCGCGCTTGCGCACCAGGTAGTAGGCGAAGAAGACCAACAGGGCCAACTTGGCGAACTCACCCGGCTGGATGGAGAAGCTGCCCACCCGGATCCACAGCTTCGCGCCGTTGATCTCGGAGATGCTCGACGGCAGCACCGCCGGGATCATCACCAGCACGATGCCCGCCAACCCCAGGGTGTACGCGTACCGCGAGATCGACCGGTGGTCGCGCATGATGGCGAGCAGGGCGGCGGCGAGGATCACCGCACCGAGCGTCCAGGCCAGCTGACGCCCGCCCTGCCCGCGAAGATGGCCAGGCTCTCCCGCTCGGCCACCGGGGTGTCGCCCAGGTCGATCCGGCGCAGGAAGCCCACCCGAGCCCGTTGAGCAGGGCCACCGCCGGCAGCAGCGCCGGGTCGGAGAACGGGCGAGGAACCGGATGACCAAATGCAGCCCGAGGAAGACAGCGCCGAGCGCGGCGGCGGGCATCCAGAAGTCCGAGGTGACCGTGTCCAGCAGGTTCGCCTCGACGGTCGCCCGTACGCGGCCACCAACACCATCGCGAGCAGTAACAGGGACAGCTCGGCGTTGCGGCGCGACCGCGCCAGGCGTACGCCGGATTGCTCGCCCGCGGTGGCGGGCGAGGGTGCCGGTGTGGCCGCTACGGTCACGGGTGGAGTCCTGGGATCTCAGCCGACGCTCACTCAGGAGACCGGCAACCGGCCGGGTCGAGCGCCGGTGGGGCCGAGTCGGAGGGCGTGAGGTCGGGCGTGGTGGTCGAGCCGGTCCCACCGACGGTGGTGGTGGCACCGACGGTCGGACTGGCGCTTGCGACCCGTTCGGGGTCGCCGACGCCTGGGCTCGGGCTGCCGTTCGGGGTCGGCGTGGCACCGACCGGCGACGGCGTGGGTGACGGCGTGCCGCCCACCGTCCCGGGCGGGTCGAGCGGGCAGAGCGGCTTCAGGTTGGGGTTGCTCGGGGTGTCGCTGGTCAGCTCGGTGAGCTGACGCTCGGCGTCCGGCTCACTCTTGGCCCGGATGCCGACCTTGACGGTGTCCTGCGCGGCGACCGTGAGGTCATCGAGCCGGGTGCCGCTGCGGCGGTGCACGCTGGAGAGGTCCATTCCAGCGATCTGACCCTGGACACCACGGAAGACGGCGACCTGCCCTCCTCGGTGGCTCCCACGTAGTACTGCCGCTGGGTGTACGTCCAGCCGCCGAAGGCTGCACCGCCGACGACCACCAGCAGGGCCAGCGCCATGGCGGCGGTCCGTACCGGGCGTCGCTTCGGCCGGTCCGATTCGTCGTCCGAGGGAGTCGGCTCCTCGGGCGCGGCCGGGCGCGGCGCGGAGAGCGCCGATGCTCGGGCGGCCGGCGTGGAGTCGTCCGCGGAGGTCGCCATGCCCGGTCCGGGCGGCGGCGCCGCCGACGATCGGGGTCGCCTCGACGATGTCCTGATCCGTGGCATCGGCGATGATCACCGTGATGTTGTCCGGTCCACCGCCACGCAGCGCGAGCTGCACCAGCCGCTCGACGCACTGCTGCGGATCGGTGTATTCCCGCATGGTCTCGCCGATGGTTTCGGCGCTGACCACACCGAGAGGCCGTCACTGCAGATCAGGTACCGGTCGCCGGGCAGAACCTGGCGCACCGAGTATTCCGGGTCGATGTCGCGACCGTCGAGGGCTCGGGTGAGCAGCGACCGCTGCGGGTGGCTGCTCGCCTCCTCGGCGCTGATCCGGCCCTCGTCGACGAGCATCTGGACGTAGGTGTCGTCCTGGTGATCTGCGCGAACTCGCCGCTGCGCAGCAGATAGGCCCGCGAGTCACCGATGTGGACCATCCCCAGCTTGCTGCCGGTGAAGAGGGTCGCCGTCAGTGTGGTGCCCATCCCTCCAACTGCGGGTTGGCGTCCACCGTGTCGCGGAGTTGTTGGTTGGCGGTGCCCACGGCCGAACGCAACGCATCGACGAGGGCGTCCCCGGGACGTCCTCGTCGAGCGGCGCCATGGCACCGATGACGATGTTGCTGGCGACGTCACCGGCGGCCATACCGCCCATGCCGTCGGCAACGGCGAGTAACCGCGGCCCGGCGTAGACGGAGTCTTGATTGCCGTCTCGGATCAGACCGCGGTCGCTGTGGGCCGCATAGCGCAGGGTCAGAGTCATGGCCGTAATTCGAGGAAGTGCGGCCGATCCGGATCGGCACGCCGAGGGGACGGGGTTGGTCCGGTGACCTTAGCGCGATCGAGGTACGTGCCGTTAGTCGAGCCGAGGTCCTCGACGTACCACTGCCCCTCGCGCGGCACGAGCCGGGCGTGTCGCGCGGAGGCGTAGTCGTCGGTGATGACCAGGGTGGAGTCCTCAGCCCGACCAATGGTGATCTGCGCTTCACCGAGAGTGATCCTGGTGCCGGCCAGCTGACCGGCTGTCACCACCAACTGGTGTGCCGCTCTGCCCCGTTTCACCTTCGCTGGCTTGGCCGCCTGCCCCGTCGAGGCGCCCACCGCGCGCGCGCGGCCACCAGGCGACCGGACCGGGCACCCGCGAAGAGGTCCCGGCGGATCACGCCGACCACCGTGAACACGAAGATCCACAGCAGGATCAGGAACCCGAACCGGGCAACTGTGATGACCAGCTCCGGCAAGGCGGGTCAGCCGTCCACGCGGAAGGTCAGCGTCGTCGTGCCGAGCTGGACCATGTCACCGGGGTTGAGGGCGACGGCGGAAACCCGCTGCCCGTTCACCATGGTGCCGTTGGTCGAGCCGAGGTCGGTCAGCACGACCTGGCCCCGTCGAAATCCAGCCGGGCGTGTCGCCGGGAGATGCCGACGTCGGGCAGACGCAGGTTCGCCTGGTCGCCGCGACCGATCACCGTCGACCCCATCTGGAGGGTAGGTACGACCGTCGCCGGAGACCAGCCGCACGTTGCGACCGCCGCCGTGCCCGGGTGGCGGACCGTAGCCACCACCCTGGTCGTACGCGGGATAGGCGGGCGGGCCGGCGTCGTAGCCGGGTGCCGACACCGGGGCGACCTCGCCACCGGTGTAGACCTCGGCCGTGACACGGAACATGCCCGTGTCCAGGCCCTCGCCTCGCTCGATCTCGACGATCACGTCGCCGTAGACCGTCCACGCCTGCTCGCCGATGAACTCCGCCTGCGACTGGGCCAGTTCCTGGGCCAGCGCGGCGGCGTACGGCGCCAGCCGACTGTGGTCGAACGGCGAAGATCGATCACGTAGCGGTTGGGCACCAACGTGCGCCCACCGGCCAGGATCGCCTTGTGCGCCTCGGCCTCCCGCTGCATGGCGTTGAGGATCTCCACGGGGTGGACCACCCTTTGAAGACCTTGGCGAAGGCCCTTCGACCAGGCCTTCCAGACGCTTCTCGAAGCGTTGCAGCACGCTCACCGGCTCCTCCTCGGGTCCCGAGGACATGATGGTATCCGGCCGGCGCGCGCGCAGCTCACACGCCGCTCGGCCGCCTGCTCTCGACCCGTTCGGAAGGGCCGGGAATGTCGTGCTAATCTTTCGTCCGCCACGAACGGTAATCGCTCGTGGCGAGCGTCAGGGACAGCGTAGTATTCCCGAGGCCCGTTGGAGACAGCGGGACCGGGCGGCTAGAGTGTTCCGGGTTGTGCCACGGGGATGTGGCGGAATGGCAGACGCGCACGGTTCAGGTCCGTGTGCCCGAAAGGGCGTGGGGTTCAACTCCCCATCCCCACCAACGACGAGGGCTCCGCATACTGCGGGCCCTTCCGTCTATCGGGGCGTGCCGGACGTCACGCTATGCTCCGATGGATTCTGCCTCCGATGGACCAGGAGTGGCGTGTGAGTGTCGCGTTGGTGACAGGGTCGGGTGGTCTGATCGGCTCCGAGGCGGTCCGGCACTTCGCCGGGCTGGGTCTGGACGTCGTCGGCATCGACAACGACATGCGCCGGTACTTCTTCGGCGAGGACGGTTCCACCTCGTGGAGCCTGGAACGGCTCGGCCGTGACCTGGGTAACGCGTACACCCACTTCGCGGTGGACATCCGGGACCGGGACGGTCTGGAGCAGGTGTTCAAGAAGTACGGCTCGGACATCGCCGTGGTGATCCACAGCGCCGCGCAGCCGAGCCACGACTGGGCGGCCAAGGAGCCGTTGACGGACTTCGACGTCAACGCCGGCGGCACGCTCAACATGCTGGAGAACACCCGCCGGCACGCGATCGACGCACCGTTCATCCACTGCTCGACCAACAAGGTCTACGGCGACCGGCCCAACAGCCTGCCGCTGATCGAGCTGGAGACACGGTACGAGCTGCCCGAGGACCATCGCTGGTACCAGGGCATCACCGAAGAGATGTCGATCGACAACTCGCTGCACTCGGTCTTCGGCGCCTCCAGGTCGCCGCCGACGTGATGGTCCAGGAGTACGGGCGCTACTTCGACCTGAAGACCGCCTGCTTCCGAGGCGGCACGCTGACCGGCCCGGCGCACTCGGCAGCCGAGCTGCACGGGTTCCTGGCGTACCTGATGCGGTGCGTGATGGAGGGCCGGACGTACAACCTGTTCGGCTACAAGGGCAAGATGGTCCGCGACGCGATCCACTCGCACGACGTGCTGACCGCGTTCGAGGCGTTCTTCCGGGCGCCGCGATCCGGGAGGTCTACAACCTCGGCGGTGGCCGGCACTCCAACACCTCCCACATTGAGGCATTCCGGATCGCCGAGGAGATCACCGGCCGCGAGGCACGGATCAACTACGTCGAGCAAGCCCGCACCGGCGACCACCAGTGGTACGTCAGCAGCATGGCCCGGTTCGAGGCGCAGTACCCGGACTGGAAGATCACGTACGACGTACCGATGATCCTGCGGGAGATCTACGACGCCAACGTGGACAAGTGGGTGGCCAAAGCATGACCTCGCGAACCAAGCGCAACGTGCTCGGTGTCCTGGTCGACGCCACCGACTACGCCACGGCGACCGACGCGGTGGTGACCGCGGCACACGATCGGCGTCCGCTCGCGCTGACCGCGTTGGCCGTGCACGGTGTGATGACCGGTGTGCTGGACCCGGCGCACAACGCGCGGCTCAACTCCTTCGACCTGGTCACGCCGGACGGGCAGCCGGTGCGGTGGGCGCTCAACCTGCTGCACCACGCCGGGCTCACCGACCGGGTCTACGGGCCGACCCTGACCCTGCACGTGCTGTCGCGGTTCGCCGACGAAGGGCTGCCGGTCTACCTGTACGGCTCGACCGAGGAGACCCTCGCCCGGTTGCTCCCGGCCCTGGAGCGGATGTTCCCCGCGCTGAAGATCGCCGGGTGGAGCCGTCCAAGTTCCGTGCCGTGCAGCCCGGCGAGGATGCCGAGATCGCCGACCGGATCCGGTCCAGCGGTGCCCGGCTGGTCCTGGTCGGGCTCGGCTGTCCGCGCCAGGAGGTCTTCACGTACGCCATGCGGCCGCTGCTCGACATGCCGATGATGGCGGTCGGCGCGGCCTTCGACTACCACGCCGGCTGCTGCGCCAGCCCCGCCGTGGATGCAGCGGGCCGGTCTGGAGTGGTTCTGGCGTCTCGGTCTGGAGCCGAAGAGGCTCTGGCGCCGCTACGTCATCCTCAACCCGGCCTACCTGACCCGGCTCGCCGCGCAGAAGCTCGGTCTCTGGAAGGCCCGCCCACCGGCCCCGGCCACCGAGCGACCGGCCACCTTCTCGGTCTGACCGGATCCGTACGACGCGAGGCCCCACCCGGTGTGTCCGGATGGGGCCTCGGTCGTGAGGGCGGTCAGACGGTCAGGGTCCAGGTGTTGATGTAGCCGATGTCGGCCGAGTAGGTGTCCCGCACCTGGAGCCGCCAGATGCCGTCGGCGGCCTCACCGGACACGTTCACCGTGTACGTGGCGTTCACGTTGTCGGCGCTGTCCGAGGTGCTGCTGTTCTTCAGCCGGTACGCGCTGCCGTCCGGGGCGAGCAGGTCGATGACCAGGTCGCCACGGTAGGTGTGCACGATGTTCACCGCCACCGTCGAGGCCGACGAGGCGTTGCGGCCGCAGCCGGAGATGGTGATCGAGCTGGTGACCGCCGAGCCGGCGTCCGGGATCGACACGTCGGCGGCGTTGGTGCCGGTGCAGCCGGTGGGCGGCGGCGGGTGCTACCGGTGCCCACGTAGAGCAGCAGGTTCGGTGAGCCCGAGCCGGGGTTGCCGACCACGTTCGGGGTCGCGTTGGCCACCAGTTGGTTGCGGACCTGAGCCGGGGTGAAGCTCGGGTTGGCGCTGGCCACCAGGGCCGCCGCTCCGACCACGTGCGGCGTGGCCATCGAGGTGCCGCTGATCGTGTTGGTCGCGGTGTTGCTGGTGTACCAGGCCGAGGTGATCGACGAGCCGGGCGCGAAGATGTCCAGGCAGGTGCCGACGTTGGAGAACGACGAGCGGGCATCCGAGCTGGTCGTCGAGCCCACCGTGATGGCCTCCGTGGTCCGCGCCGGCGAGGTGTTGCACGCGTTCGCGCCGTTGTCGTTGCCGGCCGCCAGGCCGTACGTCACACCGGAGGCGATCGAGTTGCGGACGGCGTTGTCCAGCGAGCTGTTGGCGCCGCCGCCGAGGCTCATGTTCGCCACCGCCGGCTTGATCGCGTTCGCGGTGACCCAGTCGACGCCGCCGATCACACCGGCGTTGGTGCCACTGCCGGAGCAGTTCAGCACCCGTACGCCGACCAACTGGACGCCCTTGGCCACCCCGTACGCGGATCCACCGACGGTGCCGGCCACGTGCGTGCCGTGCCCGTTGCAGTCGTCGGCCGACCCGCCGTCCACCGCGTCGTAGCCGGAGGTAGCCCGACCGCCGAAGTCGTTGTGGGCGAACCGGATGCCGGTGTCGATGATGTAGGCGTGCACGTTGCTCGCCGTGTTCGGGTAGGTGTAGGAGCTGTCCAACGGCAGGTTGCGCTGGTCGATCCGGTCGAGGCCCCAGGAGGGCGGATTGGCCTGCGTTCCGGAGATCGACACGGTGTGGTTCTGCTCGACGTACGCCACCGCCGGGTCGGCCGCGATCCGTGCCGCCGCCTTCGCGCCCACCTTGACCTCGAAGCCGCGCAGCGCCGCGCCGTAGGTGCGGGCCACCGTGCCGCCGTGGCGCCCGGAGAGCCGCTTCGCGGCGTCGCCGACCCGGTCCCGGGCCACCGCGCTGTCCTTGAGTACGACGATGTAGCTGTCCGGCACGGCGGTGACTCCGCCGGCGGCTGGACCACGCCGACGGGTTCGGCGGCCAGGGCTGGGTGCCGACGGCCAGCACGGTCGCCATGGCCACCCCGACCAGTACGGACCTTCGTGGAAGACCCATTTCCTACCTCCCTCTGACCGGCGGCGGAACGTGACCACCGGTCCCAACATCAATCGACCATTGCCGATCTAGCTGAGGGTAAGTCAGCCGTCGGGCAGTTGAACATGTCGAAACGGCCATACCTTCGAGTGATGACCCCTACGGGCCCGGCGTCCGGGTGAACGGGGATCGGCCCGGATTCGCCTCGCCGCGATCCGGGAAAGACTCTCGAACATGGAGAGTCAGCTCACCATCCTGCTCCCGGTCGCCGCCGCCTGGTTGGCCGCCGGCGTCGTCGCCGACAGGCTTCCTCGGCTGCGTAACACCTGCATGCTGCGCCGGCGCACCGGATGGTTGCTGGTGCTGGCCCTCACCGGCGTGACGCTCACCGCTGCCGTGCTCGGCGGTGCGCTGTTCAGCGCCGGCACCACGCCTGTCGACCAGGCCGCCGCCGGGCTCACGCTGGCCGCCGGCCCGGCACTGGTGGCGACGGTCTGCTCCGTACGGCGGATCCGCCGGCTGCGGGCCGGGCGGGCGCGTTCGTCAGCGCCCCGGCACACCCGCGCCGCACGGGCTGCGCCGCCGCTGCCCACCCACTCGTCGGGCTGCCACTGCAGGTGACCGCGCTGGCCATGGCGCCGGGGTGATCGCGGCGGCCGGCACCGACCTCGGTGCCGACCCGGTGTCACCGGGCCCGCGATCACAGTGGGCGCGCTCGCGGTGATCGCCATCGGGGTCCGGCACGCGCTCCGTCACAGCCGCTTCGCCGAGCGGGCCCAGCCCGCCGGTGCACCGTCAACGCGGACGGTTGGACCCCTGCACGTATAGCAACTCCAGGATCGACCTGGTCGCCTCGAACCAGCGGTCCAGCCAGTCCTGCGAGGGCACCGTGCCCTTCGGGGCAGCTCCATCAGCAGGCCACGGAGCAACGGATGGTCGGCCAGGGACTCGGCGCGCTCCATCGGCCATCCGGCCGGCGGGAACGACGGTTCGATCAGCGGGTTCGGGTCCAGCGAGGGCAGCGAGGCGGCGGGTCCGTCGCCTCGGAGGCGCCCTCCCGCCCGCTCAGCTCCTGATCGGTCGAGACCACCTCGGTCAGAACAGTGTCCCGACGAGCGCCGCGGTACTTGCCACCGAACCGCTCCGGCTTGCCCGGACCGTTGGTGAGGTTTTCTGAGCCGATCGTCGTCATCCGTCTCGCCTACTCGCTCGGTTGCGGGTCGGTGCGGCGGGTCGTCGACCGGCGCCGTACCGACCGGTTCAACGAGACGGGCGCGCTCTGGCGACGGGATTCCCGACGGAACATCGCCGACCACCGTCGACACAACCGTCCGCGGACAGGGCGGAGTCCCCGCCCGGCGAACCGGACGGGGACTCCGTTGACCACTCGGTCAGACCGCGCCCAACACACCGCCACGTGTGCCGGCGACGAAGGCATGCCAGTCACCCGGCGCGAAGACCAGGGCCGGGCCTGACTTGTCCTTCGAGTCCCGCACTCCGACGGCCCCGTCACGTATGCCACCTCCACGCAGTTGTCACAGTTCGGCCCGCTCTTCGAGCTCTTGAACCATGCTGCCTGCGTCAGGTCCACGGGAACCCTTGGTCGCCATTTCCACAACGGCTCCTCTGCCAGTTTTGCGATGTGTGCGACGGACTCCTCCGGACGTATGGCCGCAGCGCGGATGTGATCGAAGATGAAGCTGTACTTCTGCAGTTCGTCGCTCTTCTCGAGGAAAAGCCCACCCGTGGCGTTCTCCGCGTACACAACATCCGGATCACCGGGCTCAGGGAAACTGAGGATCGTGAACGTGCCGTCCATGCCGGCGTGCGCACCCACCTCGAAGGGCAGGATCTGCAGCGTCACGTTCGGCAACTCGGCCACCTCGACCAACCGCTTGAGTTGGCCGCGCATCACCTCGTCCCCGCCCACCGGCCGACTTACCACCGCCTCATCGAGCACCACCCACAGATCGACCGGATCGTCCTGGGTCAATAACGACTGACGGCCCAGACGGACACGCACCCTTTGGTGTACCTGGTCGGCGGTGAAGTCCGGCCGGGCGGCGCGGATCATGGCACTGGCGTACTCCTCGGTCTCCAGAAGACCCGGCACGACCTGCTGTTCGTACGCCCGGATCGAACTCGCGGCCGCCTCCAGCCCGACGTACGCGCCGACGAGCACCGTGCTGTACGGGTGCCACCAACCTTTGGCGGGCCTCCGCGCGATCTGCACGAGCTCGTCGCTCTCGGCGCCGACCACGCCGTAGATCCGCAGCATGTCCCGCACGTCGCGAGGTGGCCGTGGTGTGCCGGTCTCGATCCGGGAGACCTTCGACGCCGAGCACTCCAACTGTTCGGCGACGACCTCGATGGTGATCCCGGCGGACTCCGCTGGCGGCGCAGCTCGGCACCGAGCCGCCGCCGTCTGATGGTGGGACTGCGCCGCTCACTCATCGCGCCACCCGTGAGTCACTGGTCCCCGCCGCTGGCTGCTCGACCCCACTCGGGCTACCTCCGTCACGCGCCACTGGGTGGCACCGCCGGGCGCGACCGTCGACCGGCGAGCGTTCGCGACAAAGGGTGGTGCCGGTCCTCGGCCGGCCGCGACGGGCGAAACCGCCATCAGTGTGCCGCCCGGACGCCGATGGCTTCAATAGCCCTTTCGCGCGACACACTCACGTATCGGCAAAGTCGACGTGCAACTTGCATGAAGCACGTCCCTGATGCACTCTGTCCGTATGGCACGGATCACTCAGCGTCTCCGTCTGCTCCCTCGGAGTGGTGACCCCACCGATCCGGGGCAGCCTGCCACGACACGGATCCAGCCGACAACAGAACCTGCTCCGGGGTAAAGACCTCGTCGCTGCAAGCCGGCAAGCTGTGGCGGCGAGCGCGGCTCCGGAAGCAACCGGGTGGTGGTCGGGTGGCGGCACGCCACCAGCGGAGTACGGCCCGACCATCGCCATCCCGCACCACCGGTCCACGAGGCACGACCCCGTCACCGGCCGAGACGTCCCCGTTCAGGCACCGCCGGCGCGACCGCCGGCCGATCCTCCAGGAGCCCATGTGCTTCCCCGCACCGGTGACGTACTGCACGTGACTCGCGCGGCGAGTGTCCAGTTCCTCAGGCCGATCAGTTCCGGGTGATCCGGGTGCTCGACTGGCCCACCTATGACGGCTGGCTCTGGCTCGACGGCTACGAGTTGAACGCCGCGGGCGACGCGGTTACCCGACGGTCGATCTTCGTCCAGCGGGCAGGACTGCAGCAGCTGCAGGCCGCCCCGAACCTCGCCCGCACACCGTGCGAGCCGCCGCCGGTCGCGCGTACCCCACTCGGGTGGGCTGACCGGCCGGAACCGCCGCCGGTGGCGTGCCGCCGCCATAGAATCGGTACGCCCACCCCGGCACCGTTCCACCCGCTCGTCCAGGACCCTGACCCTGGGATGGTCATGGTCAATCAGCCCGCCCTGCGGCGGCACCACCGCTCCCGTATCGCCTGTGCCCTCGGACTACTCGCCCTCCTCGGGGCGATGGCGACTCTCCTGGTCCTCGTCCACGACCCGGCGATGTCGTCCACCCGGCTGACCGTACCGGTGCCCGCACCGGAGATCACCGTGGCCAATGCCGACCCGTCGACGGACGTCGGCCGATTGGCCGACGACAGACCCAGCTCGATCGGCACCGACACCCTCGGCGACCGCGCCGGCGTCCTCGACCCGACCGGCCAGCGTCCGGCCTCGGTGCCGGCGACCAGTCCAACGGTCAGCAGGGGATCACCGAAGCAGCCCCGAGCGGGCACACCGCCAGCGACATGCACCGGTCACTGTTCTGGTCCGGGATCTTCGGCCTCGCCATCTCACTGGCCGGCGTCGGTCTCGTCGGCACCCGCCGCCGGATGTGGTGACGACCCGACTACGGCGTGCTCGTCACCGTCGGGCTCGGCGTGCTCGGGTCGCCCGCTCGACGGCCGGGCCCCGGAGACGACCACCAACACCTCGTCGTCGGTCGACACCAGCGTGCCCGCACCCGGCTCGGTGCTCACCACGGTCCCCGGAGGCAGCTCCGACAGGCCGTACACCACCCGGTAGGTCAGGCCGAGCCGATCCAGCAGGCCCTCGGCGGTGGCCTGCGGCAGGCCGGTGAGCGGCGGCACCGGCACCTCGACCGGCGCTGGTGGTCGCCGGGCTGCTCGGTGTCTCACTGGTCGGCGCCGCCGAGCTGGGTGAGGCGCTGGTCGGTGCGGCGCTGGTCGGTGCGCTGGAGGCGCTTGCCGACGGGTCGACCCGGGTCACCCCGGTCGTCATCCCGCTCGGAGAGCACCAGCCAGAGCGCACCCCGAGCAGGCCGACGAGCAGCAGCGCGAGGATGCCCCAGAGGATCGGCAGCCACCACCGCCGAGAACCCTGGTCCTCGACGTACCAGTCCGCGGACGGATCAGCCGGCTGGGGCGATCGCACCTCGGCTCGGCCGGACCAGGCCGGCGGTATCTGTGCCGTCCGGTCGGCCGGCGTGCCGGGCTGGGCACCGGCGGAGCGGTCGATCGGCATGGTCTGGTCGATCGGCAGATCGGGACGAGCCGGGACAGTCCGCTCGATCGGCGCCGTCTCGTCCGGACCTGCGGGCCGGGTCGGTTGCGGCGGCTCAGACGTCGGTTGAGCGGCGGGCCGGGCTGGTTGCGGCGGCTCGGACCGGTCGGCAGCGGGTGGCAGAGGGCGGGTCAGGTCGTCGTCGCGCTCGCCGGTGGGAGGCTCCTGGCGGTCGTCGCTCATCGCACGTCCTTTCCCGAACCGGACGGGCGTCATGGCCCTCGACCGCCAACCTAGTCGTCCACGGCGTCATCGGCGGGATCAACGTGCCGAGCCGCGCCGGCCGCCGGCCCGGCGAGACGGGTACGCGGCCCGAGCGTCGACGTGCCGACCGGAGGTCAGAGAGTCGGTCTCGCCGTCGGCTGATCGACGGAACCCGAGCCGCACCAGATGCCGACCTCGTCGTTCCACCGGGCCGGGCCGTCCTCGGCCGGCTCCTGCCGGCTGACCTGCCGGTGCGTCCGGTGACGTAACGCGGGTAGAGGCCCTCGTCGATCAACTCGTCGACCGCGTCGGCTCAGCTCTTTCCGACCACGTCCGGCACCTCGGCGGCTGGTGCCGGCCCGGCGACCTGCAGCTGCACCGTCGTACCCGGGTGACCTCGGCGCCCACGTCCGGCACGGTGTTCTCGACCGTGCGGCCGACGCCGCCACCGAAGACCAACCGCCACCCCAGCTTCTGCCTGCGCAACAGGTCACGGGCTTGCACGAAGTCGGTGCCGATCACCGGCGGCACGGTCAGGCCGGCGCCCTTGGTCGGGCTGGTGGAGGTCCGGACAGCTGACGGCGTGGCACGGCCGGTGCTCGGTCGGGGTGCGGTGGACCGGCCGGTCGGCGTCCCGGCCGTGGTCGCGACCGCCAACGGATCACCGGAGGGTGCGTCGTCCTCGCCGGCCAGCAGCCAGCCACCTGTCGCGCCGATCGCGACGAGCAGCACAGCGGCCAACCCACCACCGAGCACGACGCTGGCCCGGCCCGCGCCACCACCGTCGCGGCCGCCAGCGGCATCCTGCCGACCCGTGTTCGTGTCCGTCACAACGCCCACCGCCTCATCACCGGCGACCGTACCGCCCGCCGCCCAATCCGCCCGCACCGGCGGTCCTACCGGCGGGTCGTTGCGACTCGCCGCGCCGACGACGGACGTTACGCTGCCCGGCATGGCCAGACAGGGCTGGGGAGTGTCGATCGCAACGGCGATCGGGGTCGCTGCCGGCGCGGGTGCCGCACAGCTGGGCTTCGGCTACGGGCTCGGCGTCATCACCTGGACGCCCACCGATGCCGGGGCGACCGACACCGCCTGGGCGGACGGTCTCGCCTGGGCCACCTGGCTCGCCGCCAGTTCGACGGTCCTCGGCGCGGTCTGCGCAGCGGCTCCACCAACGGAACGCCCCGGCCACGGGCTCCGCCGACCCGCCAGCAGGCCGAAGCACGCGATAGCGGATGGCGAGCGCCCTCCTCCGCCGACACCACCGAATCCGAGCCGACGGGCACACCGCCGCAGGTGGCCCAGACTCCGGCCCGCGACGGCGGGGCGGTCTGCTGCGGCGGGTGGCCCTGGCACTCGGTGCCGGGATCGGCGGGCTGGTCACGGTGCTGCTGATCGCCGTACCCGCGCGGGTCGCGACCGGCGCGGACACCGGCGCACCGCAGCGCACGGCCGCCGTGCAGGCGACGCTGGGCATCCTGATCGGCGTCCTCGTTGCGCTGTGGGCGCTTCGTTCCGAGCCGCCGCGGTCAACGTGACCGCGACGGCCGCCTGGCTCTGGCTGCTCGCGGTGGTCTCGGTGATCGACGGGGTACGCGTCGGACGAGGGCTGACCGGCGCTCAACTCGGCACCTGGCAGCTCGACCCGGACCACTCGCGGTACTGGATCGGGGCCAGCTCTACTGGCCCGGTGCGCTGCTGGCACTGGTGCCCGCGCTGCTGATCGGCATGCTGGCCGCCCGGCGGGCCGCACGCTCGGGCGGGCACCGCGTCGGTGCGGCCGCCTCCGGCGCCGCCGGCCCGATACTCGTCGCGCTCGCCTACCTGACCACCCTGCCGTACTGGTCGACGCTGGGCCCCGCGCAGTTGTCCACCCAGCTGATCGCCCCGTACGCGGTGATCGCCGGTATCGGCGGCTCAGTGCTGGCCGCCGTCCTCGCCCAGCGGGCCGACCGGCACCGGGCGACCGCCCGGAGTTCGGCAACACAGAGCCCGGCGAGCGATCCGACCGGGACGGTTGAGCCCGAGCGGAACCCGGCGGTCCAACCCGAGCGGACCCCGGCGGTCCAACCGAGCGGACCCCGGCGGTCCAACCCAGGCGGACCCCGGCTATTGAGCCCGAGCCGACCTCGGTCGGCACCGGCGGGCCGATACCGACCGCCCGGCCCAACCCCACCACTCCGCCAGCCCATGAGAACGCCGAGTCGCCGATCCCCGGTCCGCCGATCAACACCAGAGCCCGGCGCGGCAGAGCCAACCCGCACCCCGAAAGACCGGAACGGGCGTCCTCCCGGACAGCGGCGCCGACGCCCCGCGTACCCGCACCACGCACAAAACCGGACAACCCCAACCCCACCCCCGACTCCGGTGATCATGAAGTTATTGCCATCCGGACCGGCGTGTCGTGGCAATAACTTCATGATCAACGCGCCTGGCGCGCGGGGTGGGGTGTGGTGGGTGGGGTGGGTAGGTCGTTGGCCAGGTGTGGATGGGTTCGTTGGTTTGTTGGAGTTCCGCGTAGCGCTGGACCATGTGGTGCAGCGCGGCCGCCCGATCCATGCCGTGGTGGCGCTCCGCCGCCCAGACCGCCTCGGTCTGCCAGACGGCACCGTTGCGGCCGGTCCGGCAGCGCTGCTCGATGATGCCGAGCAGCCGGTCCCGCTCGGCTGCGGCGACACCGAACCCGTCCAGGCCGGTCGCGGCGATGGGTAGGAGCTGTTCCAGGACCAGCTTGGCGACCGGCACGTCGCCAAGACCGGGCCAGTGCAGCACGGCGTCGAGGCCACGTCGGGCGGCGGCGTGGAAGTTCTCCTCGGCGGAGCTGAAGGTGAGCTGGCTCCAGACCGGACGATCCGCCTCGGCCAGACCGCGTACGAGCCCGAAGTAGAGGGCCGCGTTGGCCAGCATGTCCACCACCGTCGGACCGGCCGGCAGCACCCGGTTCTCCACCCGCAGGTGCGGACGGCCGTTCATGATGTCGTAGACCGGGCGGTTCCACCGGTAGACCGTGCCGTTGTGCAGCCTCAGCTCCCCGAGCTTCGGCACACCGCCGGCGTGCAGCACCTCCACCGGGTCCTCGTCCTCGCAGATCGGGAGCAGCGGTGGGAAGTACCTGACGTTCTCCTCGAACAGGTCGAAGATCGAGGTGATCCACCGCTCGCCGAACCACACTCGCGGCCGTACCCCTGGGCCTTGAGCTCGTCCGGACGCGTGTCGGTGGCCTGCTGGAACAGCGCGATCCGCGTCTCGGCCCACAGTTGGCGGCCGTACAGGAAGGGCTGTTCGCCCGACCGCCACCTGCACCCCGGCGATGGCCTGGGACGCGTTCCAGTAGTCGGCGAAGCTGTCCGGTGCCACCTGGAGGTGGAACTGGAGGCTCGTGCAGGCCGCCTCGGGGGCGATCGAGTCGGTGTGCGTCCGCAACTGTTCGACGCCACGGATGTCCAGCTCGATGTCCTCGCCCGGGCACCGACGATCTGGTCGTTGAGCACCCGGTAGCGCTCGTTGGTGGAGAGATTGTCCTCGACCAGGTGCCCCTCGGTGAGGGTGGGCAGAATGCCGACCAGGACGATCTTCGCGTCCGACCTGGCCGCCCGCTCGTCGGCTCGGGAGAGGCTGCCGCGCAGGTCATGCTCGTAGTCGGCGAAGCCGGTGCCCTCGATGAGTCGGGGCTCGGCGTTGAGTTCCAGGTTGAACTGCCCCAGCTCGGTCTGGAAGAGCGGGTCGGCGATGTCGGCGAGGATCTCCTCGTTGCGCATCGCCGGCTCGGCCGCCGAGTCGACCAGGTTGAGCTCGATCTCCAGGCCGGTCATCGGCCGGTCGGCGTCGAAGCCGAAGTCGTCGAGCATCAGGGCGAAGACGTCCAGACAACGCCGTACCTTCTGCCGATAGCGGACGCGATCATCCCGGGTGAAGGCGCCTCCTGAGACGTCCCTGCCCATGTGTCCTCCCGACGGCCGGCGCGGTCGGGATCCTGCCGTCCCGGAAAGCGCATTGTGAAGCATCAACGGTAAGAGCGCCCACCTGACCGGGGCCAGAGGCCCACGGTGGTGATCCGATACCGGCCGAAGCGGACGCACTCGTGGCGCCATCTGTACCCCGTCGTCGACCAGCCGGACCCGATGGCGGTGCGAACAACTCGTGACAATTACCACGGCGTTGACGGCTGGCTGCGAAGAACGCAGGGCCCGCGCCGACGTACGGCGCGGGCCCTGCGTGCCGGACCATCTGGAGGATTCCCCTGGCCCTCCGGTGATCCTCCGGATCAGGCCTGGCGGACGGCCTCGCCCTCGATCTCGATCTTGATCTTGCGGCTGACCAGCACGCCACCGGTTTCCAGGGCGACGTTCCAGGTCAGGCCGAACTCCTCGCGGTCGATCTCGGTGCTCGCAGAGAAGCCGAAGATGTCCTGGCCGAACGGGCTGCGGCCGACACCCTCGAACTCCACCGCCAGCTCGACCGGGCGGGTGACGTCCTTGATGGTCAGCTCGCCGGCCAGCACGAAGTCGTTGCCGCTGCGGGACTTGACCCCGGTGCTGCGGAACTCGATCGTCGGGAACTTCTCGACGTCCAGGAACTCAGGGCTGCGCAGGTGCCCGTCCCGGTCGGTCTGGGTGGTGTCGACGCTGGCGGCCTGGATGGTCGCGACGACGGACGACTGCAGCGGGTCCTCGGCGACGGTGATGGTCGCGGTCGCCTCGCTGAACTCACCGCGCACCTTGCTGACCATCATGTGCCGGGCAACGAAGCCAACCCGCTTGTGCGCCACGTCGAGCGCGTAGGTGCCGGCCGCCGGGATGGTGAGGCCGTCCCAGTCGCGGGTAACCGCATCGATGCTGCTGGTCATGCTGCTGTCCTCCAGGAGATTGTTTAGTAGCCCAACGACTGCTTGAGCAACTATAGCCGCAACAACATTCCCCGTGTCAAGTACTGGTACGATAGGCGGGTGACCAACGTCTTCGACGATCCCCGGATCACCGCCGTCGGCCTGCTCTTCGAGGCACACGCCGGGCTGTCCGCCCGGTTCACCGCCCAACTCGAGGAGCACGGCCTCTCCGCGGTCGAGTTCGAGGTCATCACGCGACTGGCCCGTTCACCGGGCAACCAACTACGCATGACCGATCTCGCCGCGCAGACCTCCTGTCGACCAGCGGAGTGACCCGCGTGGTGGATCGGATGGAACGCGACGGGCTGCTCACCCGGCGCGCCTGTCCGAACGACCGACGCAGTTCGTACGCGGTCGTGACCGCCGCCGGCATGCAACGCCTGAACGAGACGCTGCCCGGGCACCTGCAGATGATCGAGCAGTGGTTCACCGGTCAACTCGACCCGGAGGCACTGGCGGCTCTTCTCGACGGGTTGCGCCGGTCCGCGACGCCGCGCATCCGTGTGCGACAGCGGGCAGCGACGACGTCAGCCCGGAGCAGACCGCCGCCCCGGCGCCGTCCGGCAGTGAGGACCGGGCGGCACCGGCAGAAAGACCGGCAGAACTGATCCCGCCAACCCGGAGGATTGGGTGCAATCCGGGCTTTCTGTCACCGCGCCGGTGGCAGGCTTCGTGCTCCGGGGATCACCGGGGTGACGGCGCGGGCGATCAGCGAGGGTAGCACCAAAGGGGCTCTTCGCCCGCGCCACTCTCCCGTCCCGATCCGCTCCGGCCGCGACCGGCAGCGGATATGTCGCTGCTACTGAGCCGCCGGTCCGCCCCGATCAGCGATCAGCGCGTAGAGCAGTCCCGACTCCTGCGGCAGTAACCGGATGCCACTTTCCTGCAGACCCGGTCCAGCCGGTCGAGCACCGCCGGCTCCGCAGTGCTCGCGGCCAGCCCCACCAGCGCCTCCACCAGGTCTCGGCGATCCTGACCCGCATCCTCGGCGGCTGCGGCGAACCACTCGGCGGCCACTTCCCGGTCCCCGCGGTGTAGCGCCAGATTTCCTCGATCAACGCGCAGAGCCCCGCCTCGGGTCCGTTCCAGGCCAGTGCCGCGTCGTCCGAGGGCGGTCGGGGCGGCATGGTCCGCTGGGCCGGTACCCGTACCGGGCGGTAGCCGGGCCTCGACGATCCCCGCCCGCAGCTCGGCAAGTATCTCGGTCGCCTCGGCGGCACGCCCGTCCTGGGCGAGCGCCAACCCGATGGTCCCGAGCACCCGACGGCGACGCCCGGGGTCACCGAGCTCGGCCAGGGCCGCGACCGCCCGTCGGCCATGGTCGACGGCGTCGGCGTACCAGCCTTCCAGGCGGGCGACCTCGGCCCGATTTGCCCAGCCCAGCACCCGGAGTCGCTGCTCACCGCTCTCGGCGGCGAGTCGGTCCACCGCGGCGAGTCGGCGACGCGCGGCAGCCAGGTCGCCGGCCCGGATCTCGTGCCAGGCGAGGCTGTTCTGGGCCACCGCCAGGTCCCGGTACGTCCGTTGCGAGCCGCCAACCGCAGCACCGCCTCTGCCTGCTCGCGAGCCTCGTCCTGCCGCCCGACGGAGATCAGCAGGGTGTCGAGCACGATCCGCGCCTCCAACTCCCCGGTGACGTCGCCGGCCTGCCGGAAGGTGTCCAACGCCGTACGCGCGGTCGGCAGTTCCTCGGCGCCCGCGCCGTGCTCGGCCGCGAGCCGGGCGACCCCGAGGTGGCCCAGCCCCGCAGGAGAGGTCGGCGTTCGCGGTTCGCGGGTCCGCCAGCAGCCGCCGCAACCACTGCCGCCCGCGATGTCGCGCCCACGGAAGCGCCACCAGCGGGTCAGGCAGGCGGCCAGCCGTAGCGCGGTCAACGGATCGTCGGTGGCCGCGTGGGACAGCGCCGAGCTGATGTCACTGCTCATCTCGTCCAGCCGGTGAACCGCGTCGGGCACCCGTGGACCGACCAGGTCGGTCGCGATCCGTGCCACCAGGCGTGCTATCACCTCCGCGTGCCGACGACGGATGCCGGTCAACTCGCCGCCGCCGGCCGCCTGCTCGACGGCGTAGTCACGGACCGCGTCGAGCAGCCGGAACCGGAACGAGCCGGTGCCGCGTACGCTCAGCAGCCCCAGCTCGACGAACCGGTCCAGCAGCGGAACGGGGTCGATCGCGACAGTGCCGTCCCGGTCGGCCTCGTGGGTGAGCATCTCCTCGGCCAACTCCACCGACCAGCGGTTGCCGAACACCGCGAGCTGCCGCAGCGCCGCCTGCTCGTCCGGCGCGAGCAGGCGATAGCTGAACGCCACAGCGTCGCGCAGGGTGACCGCGACAGCCGCCCGGGTGTCCGGGCGATCCGATCGGCGGAGAGCGCATCCGGTGCGTCCCAGCCGGGGTGGACCGGCGCGTCGGCGGGAGTGGCCAGGTCGAGCACCCGGTCGCCGTACCGATCGAGCAGTTCGGTGAGGTCGAGGAGTCGGCCTCGGGCGGCCATCAGCTCGATGGCCAGCGGCAGCCCTCCCAACCGGCGGACCAGTGCGGCAAGCGCGGGCAGCTCGGCGGGGTCGGCGGCTCCCGGCGGACCTGCGCGAGCCGGGCGGTGAACAACGCGACCGCCGGCCACGATCCGAGCGTGGCTGGTTCGGAGTGTTCGGCGTCCGCCGGTGGCACGTCGAGCGGCGCGACCGGCCAGACCCGCTCGCCGGGTAGCCCGACCGGTGTCGCCCGGTGACCAGCACCCGCAGCGAGGGCAGGGCGCCGATCAGCCGGTGCACGGTGGCGGCCACCGGGCCCGGGAGCGTTCCACAGCGTCCATCACCAGCAGTGCCGGCCGCCCGGCGAGCCGGGCCACGAGGTCCGGCAGCCGCGCCACACCGAGCACGGACATCGAGGCGGCGAGCACGTCCGGCCCGTCCGAACCCTCGCCGACCAGCACCCCGGCCACCCCGGCCGGGTGGGCCGAGGCCACCAGGTGCGCCACCGACGTCGCCAGCGCGGTCTTACCGACCCCGGCCAGGCCGACGAGGCTCACCAACCGGGGTCCCAGCTCCGCCGTCAGCATCCCGGCCAGCTCGGTGAGGTCGTGCTCCCGGCCGATCAGGGCGACCGGCGGCGGGAGGGCGACCGGCGGGTCGGCGGGCGCGTCCGCCGACGTGCCGGTGCCACCGATCGCGAACGTCGTCGAGATGGCGTCCGGTGCGGTGGGCTCGGCACCGGCGCCACGGGCCGTGGCCAGGAACACCGCCCGGCTGGTGCCGGTCAGCGCCAACGCGGCCGCGAGCAACTCGACTGTGGTGCGCTGTGGCCGGACCGCCCGGCCACGTTCCAGGTCGCGCACCGTCCGCACACCCACCCGGCCCGGGACGCCAGCTCGGCCTGGGTCAGGCCGGCGGCACGTCGATGTCCGCGGAGCAGCTCCGGCAGAGTGGTACGGCCAGCCGGGCTCCGCGACCGGTCATGATCCGGAGTCATGGGCACGAAGAGTACGGATGGGCTCCGACCGTCGGCAGTCGAACGTCGGGCTACTGACGTTCCCTCGCCGATATCCGACAGCCCTTCCGGGGCGGCTGGTCGATCAGGCTGTCTGGACCACTCAGAGACCCAGATCCCGAGCGATGATCATGCGTTGCACCTCGCTGGTGCCCTCGCCGATCTCCAGGATCTTGGAGTCCCTCCAGAACCGGGCAACCGGATACTCGTTCATGAAGCCGTACCCGCCGTGGATCTGGGTGGCCTCCCGGGCGTTGTCCACAGCGATCGTGCTGGCGTGCAGTTTGGCGATGGCGGCCTGTCGCTTGAACGGCTCGCCGGCCAGCATCCGGGCGGCGGCGTCGTAGTAGGCCAACCGCGCGGTGTGCGCCTTCAGCTCCATGTCGGCGATCTTGAACTGGACGGCCTGGTTGGCGCCGATCGGCCGACCGAAGGCGTGCCGCTCCTTCGCGTACTTGATGGACTCGTCGACGCAGCCCTGGGCGAGGCCGACGGCCAGCGCGGCGATGGCGATCCGGCCCTCGTCGAGGATCCGCAGGAACTGGGCGAAACCCCGACCCCGGGCGCCGAGCAGGTTGGCCGCCGGCACCCGGCAGTCGTCGAAGGTCAGCTCGTGGGTGTCCGAGGCGGTCCACCCGACCTTGAGTAGCCGGGAGCCACGGTGAACCGGGCGTGCCGGTCGGCACGATGATCGTCGACAACTCCTTGGAGCCGTCCGGGTTCGTGCCGGTCACGGCGGTGACCGTGACCATGGCGGTGATGTCGGTCCCCGAGTTGGTGATGAACGCCTTCGATCCGTTGATCACCCATTCGTCGCCGTCCAGCACCGCGCGCGTCTGGGTGCCGGCGGCGTCCGAGCCGGTGCCCGGCTCGGTGAGACCGAAACCGGCGAGCGCCTCGCCGCTGAGCAGCCGGGGCAGCCAGGTCGCCTTCTGCTCCTCGGTGCCGAAGCGGTAGATCGGCATCGCGCCCAGCGAGACCGCCGCCTCCAGCGTGATGGCGACGCTGGAGTCGACCCGGCCAACTCCTCCAGGGCCAGGCAGAGCGCGAAGTAGTCACCGCCCATGCCGCCGTGCTCCTCGTCGAAGGGCAGGCCGAACAGGCCCATCTTGCCCATCTGCCGGATCACCTCGTACGGGAACGTGTGCTGCTCGTAGTGTTCGGCGATGACCGGGGCGACCACCTCACGCGCGAATTCCCGCACGCTCTCCCGCAGCGCCGCTTGCTCGTCGGTGAGCCGGAAGTCCATCTCATCCTCCTGTAAGGACGGTCCGCCGCGGCGCTCGTGACGCCGGGACGGGTCGCTGTGCGGGCCCGAGCCGAGGGTCAGACCGGGGTGACGCCGTGCCGGCGGCGGAGAACTGCCGATCCTTCGTACGCGCCGCCGCGAACCGACGGACCAGCTCGGCGCGCAGGTCGTGCGGCTCGACGATGGCGTCCACCACCAACTCACTGGCGAGCCGGACGACGTCGATGTCCTGCTCGTACTCGGCTCGCTTGGCGGCGACGAAGGCGGCCCGCTCGTCCTCGTCCGGAATGGCGGCGATCTTGTTGGCGTAGACGGCGTTCACGGCGGCCTCGGCCCCATCACGGCGATCTTCGCGCTCGGCAGCGCGATCGTGGCGTCCGGCTCGAACCCGGGCCGGCCATCGCGTAGAGGCCGGCGCCGTACGCCTTGCGGACCACCACGCAGATCTTCGGAACTGTCGCCTCGGAGATGGCGGTGATCATCTTGGCGCCGTGCCGGATGATGCCCTGCTTCTCCACCACGCTGCCGACCATGAAGCCGGGTACGTCGCTGAGGAACAGCAGCGGCACGTTGAACGCGTCGCAGAGCTGCACGAACCGGGTGGCCTTGTCGGCCGAGTCGACGAAGAGCACGCCGCCCTTGAACATCGAGTTGTTGCCGACCACGCCGACGACCTGACCGTCCAGACGGCCGAAGCCGATGGTCAACTCCTTGGCCCAGAGCGCCTGGATCTCGAAGAACGAACCCTCGTCGAGCAGGCCCTTGACGTACCGTCGCATGTCGAACGCCTGCCGCTCACTGGCCGGCACCAGCGCGGCCAGGTCGGCCTTCGCGGGCGCCGCGACCGCCGGGCGGTGGGCGGTGCCTGCGTCCAGTTCGCCGGCAGGTACGACAGGTAGGTCTTCACGACGTCGAGCGCGTCGGCCTCGGTCTTGCAGAGGAAGTGCCCGACGCCGGATTCGGCGGTGTGCACCTTGGCCCCGCCCATGGCCTCCAGGGTGGTCTTCTCGCCGGTGACCATCTCGACCATCCGGTCCGAGCCGAGATACATGCTCGCGTTGCCGTCGACCAGCGCCACCACGTCGCAGAACGCCGGAATATACGCCCCACCGGCGGCGCTCGGGCCGAACAGCGCGCAGACCTGCGGGATCGAGCCGGAGGCGCGGACCTGGTTCCAGAAGATCTTTCCGGCACCGCGTCGGCCGGGGAAGAGGTCGACCTGGTCGGTGATCCGGGCACCGGCGGAGTCGACCAGGTAGACCATCGGGACGCTTGTCGAGTACGCCCGCTCGATGATCCGGATGATCTTCTCGACGGTGCGTGCGCCCCAGCTGCCGGCCTTGACGGTGGAGTCGTTGGCCATCAGGCAGACCTGTCGGCCGTCGATCGTGGCGGTGCCGGTGACGACGCCGTCGGCAGGCAGCCCTTCGGCGAGCGTGTTGGCGTAGAGGCCGTCCTCGACGAACGAGCCCTCGTCGACCAGGAGCGCGACCCGCTCACGGGCGAACAGCTTGCCCTTGGCCGCGTTGGCCGCGTGGTACTTGTCCGCGCCGCCGGACCGGCCCGCTTGCGCAGCTGCTCCAGTGCCTCACCGTCGAGCGTCACGCCGACTCCTCGCCATACTGACCTGAACGATCGTTAGGCTAGCGCACTCGCACCACTGTCGGCGACCCACGAGCGAATCAGACAGTGGGGTCGAGAAGCAAGACATTGAATAACATGAATACTTGTCGCTAGGCTCCTGGCACCCCTCCTCCCGGATTGGAGTCAGCGATGACCTCACGACTCAGTCGGCTCGCGGTTGCCCTGGTGGCGACGGCAGCTGCCACCCTCGGCGTCACGGTCGCCAACCCCGCGCCCGCGTCCGCCGCCATGACCATCTGCTACAACACCAGCCAGGCGGGCAGCTACGCCGGCATCGCCGGCCAGGCCGCCTCGATCTGGAACAACGCCACAGTCAACCTGACGCTCTCCGCCAACTGCGGCTCCAACCTGCGGATCTACCAGATCACCGGCGGTGGCTCGTACGCCCAGCGGACCAGCCTCGGCAACGGCCGGGTCTACATCGACACCCAGCAGGCTGCGCAGTACAGCCCGCTGCGGATCATGACGCACGAGATCGGGCACATCCTCGGTCTGCCGGACAACTACAACGGCAACTGCTCGCTGCTGATGTCCGGTGGCAGCGCCGGCACCAGCTGCACCAACCCGTACCCGAGCACCGCCGAGGCGAACCGGGTGAGCAACCTCTTCGCCGGTACGTTCAGCGCCACCGACCGCAGCGCGGACATCTTCCGCGACAGCTGGCCGAGCGTGCTCACCCCGTGAGCTGATCGACCTGGCAGGTGGAAGGCCGGCGCACGCGCCGCCCTTCGTCGCGTCCTCAGTTCGGCAGCGGCGTCAGCCGGTACGCGGACCCGCCCGCAGCACGCCGGACGGCAGCTTCTTGCCGAGCAACTCCTCGGCCAGCTCCGCCGCCTCGATGAGAGCCGCCAGGTCGATGCCGGTGTCGATGCCCATGTCATGCAGCATGTGCACCGACTCCTCGGTGGCCAGGTTGCCGCTCGCCCCGGCGCGTACGGGCAGCCGCCCAGCCCACCGACGCTGGCGTCGAACTCGGTCACCCCAGCTCCAGCGCGGTCAACAGGTTGGCCAGCGCCGTACCCCGGTGTTGTGGAAGTGCAGCAGCACCGGCACGTGGGCGTTGCGGTCGCGTACCGCGGTCAGCAGCTCGCGGACCCGGCGCGGGTGCCCATGCCGGTGGTGTCGCCGAACGCGACCCGGTCCGCGCCGTCGCGCACGACCCGGTCCACGATCCCGGCCACCCGCCCGGGTCGATGTCCCCTCGTACGGGCAGCCGAAGCTGGTCGCCACGATCACCTCCACCTGCGCGGACGCGCCGTGCAGCAGGTCGATCAGCTCGGCGATGTCGTCCAACGACTCGTCGGTCGACCGGTTGACGTTGCGCCGGTTGTGCGTGTCGCTGGCGGAGACCACCACCTCGATCTCGGTGAACCCGGCGGCGAGGGCGCGCTGGGCGCCCGGGTGTTGGGCACCAGCGCCGAGTACCGCACCCCGTCGACCTTCGCCGCCCGCCGCCACACCTCGTCGGCGTCGGCCATCTGCGGGATCGCCTTCGGGTGCACGAACGACACCGCCTCGATCCGGCGGACGCCGGTGCCGGAGAGGGCATCGAGCAGTCGCACCTTGGCGTCGACCGGGATCGGGTCCTCGTTCTGCAACCCGTCCCGTGGGCCAACTTCACGAATCGACACGGAGTTCGGCAGGTCCGTCACGGGTCACCTCACTGTCTGCTCTGTTGCGGCAACGGTAGCGACACCGGCACGCGTAGTCGGAAGCACCGAGGGCTGCACGACACGATGCGCGATGGCCACCCGCTCGGATGGCCCTTTGGCCAGCACCCGACCACCCTTTGGCGGATGAATCAGGTCAGAAGGATGTCATCACCGGCAGCGCCATGGATGTGCGGGCGGCCGGGTGGCTACGTTGGTGCCGGCGTGACGACAGGGCCGGGCCATCGGCTCGACCCCATCGTCAGGACGCCTCCGGTGGTCAGCGCTGCGTCGGTCCTTCCAAGAGCTCCGCAGCGCATCGGAGTGCGGTCGAGAGGGCGCTGGCGCATGCGGCGGCGTCCTCCCGACCCACGATCAGGGCCATCACCATGGCACCATCGGTGCCGAGCGACGCTTTCCGCAAGGTTCCGACCATACGTCGTTCCGTGCTCGGCGGCCGCCCACCATTACCGTTCATCCGTCTGCCTCCCCGGCGTCAGTCGACAATTGCGATGGGATTATCAGTCGCTGGAACTTCCACGACTGTTCCCGCGATCCGGATTGAGCGCGGGTCGTTTTCCATCCGCTACGACAACGACGTGATCCGACGGACATGACGATCTTCTGACCGGGTTCTTGCCAGGCCACCCGGCCAAGCACCGGGAGCAGCGCCAGTCCAACAAGGACCGAGCCAGAACTGTTTCGATACAAGGGTTCAGCCCCGGCCAGCGACCCGGCCAGAATCTGACTGGCGACACAGCCCGCAATGCCCGGATGGTTGATCGGAGGCGGTACAAATACTGGTCCGAGTCATGTGAGCTCTTGGAAGGACCCGCATGACCACCGCATTGAGGGGACCGACATGACCACCGAAGCCGATCCACCGTTCCCAGCCGAGGAACGCACCCAGAGACACCGACTCGTCCCGCGAGCCATACTCGAAGCGCAATACCGCAAGCGCTATCACAATCCCGCCGTGTCGGCGTACGCGCTGGCGGTTCGCGAGATCGTGGAGGCCTGCCCCGAGATCGGGCCGATCGACACCTGGCAGAAGTTGGCCGACCGGAGCTGCCCACCCCGACCCGATCGTGACCGAGCCAGTCGGACCAAGAAACTGACCCGACTGCGCAAGAAACTGTCGCGCCACTTCACGGCCGAAAGCAAGGGCCCGCCCTGGCAGACGGTGGTGCTGGTGGTGGATCACGCACTACCGGCAGAGCTCCGGCGGAGAAGCTGGCCCAGCTCGCCGACCTGTACGAGCAGGCGCGCGGGGAGAAGCCACCGATCGGCACTCGCGACGAACGCTCCGAGGAGTCGACCAGGGCGCAGGGCGGCCAGGATCTCGAACAACGGCTACGCCAGAGGATCGCCGAGTTGGAACGGCGTGAGTTGGCCCTCATGGTGGTGGTCAGCGAGTTGAGGGGTGAACAGGTCGGCCAGCCGCTCAGCCACGGGCCGAGGCCGGACGACCTGCCCCGACAGCGCGAGCCGTTGAAAGGCCCGCCTACCGGGACTCCCAACACGAGGCACTTCCCGACCAGCCAGACGCGAATGGGCGGTCCAACGCAGGGCCACTATCGGGGCACCACGGCTGGACACCAGCTTCGTCGCGCTACCCGAGCAGAGCAGAGGGAGCCGCCGCGTCTGGTCGACCAGCCCTGGCACAGCCAGCGGCCGAAGATTGACGGCTCCAACGACCTGCGCCACCGCCGGTAACCCGACCGCGCTCGACGGCGGTACAGCCGCACCGCCCGCACTGCCTCGTCGATCATGGAGTTGTGGTGGGTGACAAAGTGCCCGCATGACACCAATTCAGGCACCACAACTCCATGATCGACGGACCGTCACGCCGCGATCGTGCACTTACTGTCCCGAGGGTTAAGCCCGGGTTAGCGCATTCGTCCTACGATGCCGGTGTCGTAGGCGCCGGAGCGGAACTCCTCGTTGTCCAGCAGCTCGGCGTGGAAGGGGACGTTGTTCTTCGGGCCCTCGATCTGGAAGGCCGCGACCGCCGCCCTCGCGCGCTCGATCGCCTGCTCGCGGGTGTCTCCGCTGACGATCAGCTTGGCCAGCAGGCTGTCGTAGAACGGGGTGACCGTGTTGCCCTCGGTGTAACCGGAGTCCACCCGGACGCCCTCGCCCGTCGGCTCCACCCAGGTCCTGATCACGCCGGGGCCGGGCAGGAAGCGCTTCGGGTCCTCCGCGTTGATCCGCATCTCGATGGCGTGACCACGCGGGGTCAACGCGTCCGGGTCGAACGTCGGCGCCAGCCCGGACGCCACCCGCAACTGCTCCTCGACCAGGTCGACGCCGTAGACGTACTCGGTCACCGGATGCTCCACCTGCAGCCGCGTGTTCATCTCCAGGAAGAAGAACTCGCCCGAGGTTGGGTCGAGCAGGCATTCCACCGTGCCGGCATTGCGATAACCGACCGCCTCACCGGCGCGTACCGCCGCCGCCAGGAGACGGGCCCGCAGCTCCGGCGACACCGCCGGCGACGGAGACTCCTCGACCAGCTTCTGGTTGCGCCGCTGCACCGAGCACTCCCGCTCGCCGAGCGCCACCACCCGACCGTCGGCCAGGCCGAGGATCTGCACCTCGACGTGCCGCACCCTCGGAAAATACCGCTCGATCAGCACCGAGCCGTCGCCGAACATCCGCTCGGCGAACGCGCGCACCTTGTCGTACTCGGTGCGCAGCACGGCCTCGTCGACGGCCACACCCATTCCCATGCCGCCACCGCCGGCTGCGGCCTTGACCATCACCGGGTAACCGATCTCGGCGGCGGCGATCACCGCCGCGTCCAGGTCGGCGGCCGGGTCGGTGGTGCCGGGTGCGACCGGAACACCGGCCGCCGCCATCAGGTTCCGTGCGTTGATCTTGTCGCCCATCGCGGTGATCGCGTCCGCGTCGGGTCCGACCCAGATCAGGCCACTGGCCTCGACGGTACGGGCGAAGTCGGCGTTCTCCGACAGGAACCCGTACCCGGGATGGATGGCCTGCGCACCGGTGGCCTTGGCGGCGGCGAGGATCGCCTCGGTGTTGCGGTAGCTCTGCGCCGGATTCGGCGGCCCGATGAGGACGGCCTCGTCGGCCTCGGCGACGAACGGCAGGTCGGCGTCGGCCTCCGAGTGAACCGCGATCGCGCGGATGCCGAGCCGCCTGGTGGTCCGGATGACCCGGCGGGCGATCTCGCCTCGGTTGGCGACCAGCAGTGACTCGATCATGATTCCTCCCGGCGTCCGGATGTTGGGACGATGTCAGGGAATCATGACCAGCATGCTTCTGACGAGTCGGCTCAGGCGAGCAGTGCGGCAAGGGCCGCGCCGCGCAGCAGCTCGGCACGACGTCGCCGGTCCACCTCACCACCGAGGAACGGCGTCGAGTTCATCAGGCCGAACGCGGCATGGGCCAGCACCCGCGCCTCACCGTCGGGCATGCCCGGGTGCAGCGCGGTGAGCACCGTCACCCACTCCTCGACGTAGAGCCGCTGCAGGCGACGAATCCGCCGGCGAGGCTCCTCCGGCAGCCGGTCCAACTCGTGCAGGTGCAACGCGATCACCGCGGGGTTGGCCAACGCGAACTCGACGTGGAAGTCGATGAGCGACTCCAGCACCCGCGCGGGTCGTCCGGACGCCCGACGGCGCGTTCCCGCCCGCCGGCCAGCAACCCCTCGCTGACCGGAATCAGCGCGGCGGCCAGCATCGCCTCCTTGCCGGCGAAGTGGTGGTAGAGCGCCGGACCGGTGACCCCGGCGGCCGCGCCGATGTCGTCCATCGACACGCCGTGGTAGCCCGGGCGGCGAACAGACCGACCGCGATCTCCAGGATCTCGTCCTTGCGGGACCTGCGTCGGCCCGCGCCCGCCGCACCCCGTGCCTGCTGATCCACCGTCACCGGGCAAGCGTAGACCGCGAGTTGCCTACGGTGGAGCGTCGGCCGACTGTCGTTCCGCACTGTGGTGGCTTGACCCTCGACCCGGTCGAGCCCGCACGGTCACCGGATGACCCCTTCCCCTCGGCCGGGACTTCCGGTTGCTCTGGTCCGCCGCCGTCTCGTCGCGGTTCGGGGACGCACTGCGTACGCCGGCACTGGCCCTGTTGGCCGCGACCGTGACCCGTGACCCGCGGATCATCGCGGCGGTCACCGTGGCCGGTCAGGTGCCCCGCTGCTCTTCGGCCTGCTCGGCGGCGTGTACGCGGACCGCTGGGATCGTCGTCGGACGATGGCCCTGGTCGACGGTGTACGCGCCGCCGTGGTGGCGGCGCTGGCCGTGGTGGTGGCGTTCGACCGGATCAGTGTTCCGGTGCTGCTGGTGGCAGCCTTTCTGCTCGCCGCGTTGGGCACCCTCTTCGACTCCGCCTCGTTCGCGCTGCTGCCCGCGCTGGTGCCTCGGAGGCGCTGCCCCGGGCGAACGGTCGACTTCAGGCGGGGCAGCGGTGGCTGGCGGTTTCCTCGGGCGCCCGCCGCCGGTGTCCTGTTCGCCGTCGCCCCGGCCCTCCCGTTCGCCCTCGACGCGGTCACCTTCGTCGCGGCCGCCCTGCTCGTGCTGGCCCTCACCCCGGTCGGGAACGCGAACGCGCGGCCCGGAGCACGGCGCGGGTCGGTGTGGAGCGAGATCGGCGAGGGGTGCGCTGGTTGCGGGCACACCGGACCCTGTGGCGGGTCACAGTGCTCGCCGCCGGGAGCAACCTGGCGATCAGCGGGGTCATGGCGGTGCTGGTGCTCTACGCGCTGGACGTGTTGCGGGTACCGCCGGCCGGGTACGGGCTGTTCGCCGCCGCCGCCATCCTTGGTGGCGTGGCGGGGCTCTCGGAGGGCGCCTCGCCGCCTGGCTCGGTACGGTGTCGGCGCTGCGCGCGGTGCTGGCCGTGGAGACCCTGGCGCTGACCGGCTTCGCGCTGGCTCGGCATCCGGTGCCGGGCGGGATCGCGCTGGCTTTCTTCGCCGCTGGCACTGTGGTGTGGAACAGCCTGTGTGCGTCGTACGGGCAGCGGCACGTGCCGAGCGAACTGCTCGGTCGGGTCGGTGCGGCCCAAAGGATGGTCGGTCTGCTCACCGCACCGCTCGGGCGGTGCTCGCCGGGCTGGCCGCCTCGGCGTACGGCACGGTGCCGGTGACGGGCGCGGCGGCGGGCACGTTCGCGCTCGTCACGCTGGCCGCGTGGCGGACCCTGCGGTCGACCACGTCTGACGTGCTGACCACGGCCTAGACCGGCGTCCGTTCGCGATGGGACAACCCGGACAGGCGCAGCGCGATCCGCCGGCGAACCGGTGGCACGGCACCGAGCAGCCGGAACAGCACGTCCCGGGCCGGTCGACGGGCCGGGGAGACGCCGGCCAACCTGGTCAGCCCGGCGGCGAAGCTCAGCACGTCCTCGGCCATCGGCCGCTGCCGGGCGGTGTAGTCGTCGAGCAGCGTCTCCGGGCCACCGTCGAGCACGTCCGCCACGGCGGTGCCGAGCGCGACCGCGTCGCAGATGCCGAGGTTCATGCCCTGCCCGCCGGCCGGGCTGTGCACGTGCCCGGCGTCGCCGGCGAGCAGCACCGGCCCGGCTCGGAAGGTGTCGGCGATCCGGTGGTGCACCCGGAACCGGGAGCCCCACAGCACCTCGGTCACCCGGTCGGGTCGTCGCGCCGGGCCGCGCTCGTCGAGCAGCGCCTGTAGGTAGGCCGCATCCGGTTCGGCCGGGGCGGTCTCGACGGCGGCGACCAAACGGACCACCCGTCGGGGAGTGGTGCCCAGACCAGCGGCCCGGAGCGGGCGAGGAAGAGCGCCGCCTCGTCGCGGGGCAGCACGCTGCGCACCCGTACGTCGGCGAGCACGAAGGACTCCTCGTCACTGCCGCCGGTGAAGCCGATGCCGGCCAACTGCCGGACCGTGCTGTGCAGGCCGTCCGCACCGACCACGAACCGGGCACGCAACTCCTCCCCGCCGACCTGGGCGAGCATGCCGTCACCGGCACGGCTCAGCCCGGTGAGCTGGCACGGCCGTCGTACCTGGATCCCGAGGTCGGCCAACTTCCCGGTCAGCGCGGCCTCGGTGACCGACTGCGAGACCAGCAGCGCGTAGGGGAAGCGGGACGGCAGCTCGTGAAACGGCACCGACAGCAGCACCCGGTCCCGGTCGCGCACGGTGAAGCGCGGCGCCCGCACCGCCTGGGCGATCAGCGGCGCCGCGGCGTCGATCCGGTCCAGCACCTCCAGGGTGTACGCGTGCACGACGGCGGCGCGGGAGGTCGTCGGCGGCTCGGCCGATCGGTCCAGCACTGTCACCTCGACCCCGCGCCGGGCCAGCGTCAGTGCGGTGGCGAGACCGGTGGGGCCGGCACCCACCACCAGGACGTCGGTACTCCTGGGCAGCATGGCCACCTCCAGACGACGAGTGCCAACACTTGTTTGCCAACACTTGTTGGCAACGCTAGAGCTGTGTCGATTGCATGTCAACAGGTGTTGGCATACGGTCGTTGGCGTGCCCACCTCCGCTCAGCCGACCCAACCCCGCCGCTCGGACGTCACCCGGGCGACGATCCTGCGCGCGGCCGGAACGCTTCGCGGCGGACGGATACGAGCGCGCCACGATCCGGGCCATCGCCGCCGACGCCCAGATCGACCCGTCGATGGTCATGCGCTACTACGGCAGCAAGGAAGGGCTCTTCGCGGCGGCTGCCGAGTTCGACCTGCGCCTGCCCGATCTGAGCTCGGTGCCGCCCACGCGCCTCGGCGAGGTGCTGGTCCGGCACTTCCTCGCCCGCTGGGAGGGTGACGAGACCCTCGTGGCGCTGCTGCGGGCCGCCAGCACCAATCCCGGCGCGGCCGAGCGCATGCGCGGCATCTTCGCCGACCAGCTCACCGCCGCCGTGGCCACGTCCACCATCGACCCGGCGACGACCGCCCAACGCGCCGGCCTGGTGGCCAGTCAGATCCTCGGCCTGGCCTTCACCCGGTACATCATCCGCCTGCCACCCATGGCGGACACCACACCCGAGGAACTGGTCTCCTGGGTCGCACCGACCCTCCAGCGCTATCTGACCGGAACGCCGCGGGACTGACCCAACCTTTGCCACCTCCCGTGCGTCTGCCAGGTGACGCGCAACGCGACGGCCGGGAGGGGACGATGGCACCGGCGAGAAATGACGGACGCGACGGCTACCTCGCCTTTGTGGAGACTCACCAGCACCGACTGCTCCGCGCGGCCTACCTGATCTGCGGCAACCAGCACCAGGCCGAAGACCTCCTCCAGGACGCGCTGCTGAAGCTGGCGCTGCGCTGGACATCGGTCCGGAGCGGCGACCCTCCGCGTACGTGCGGGCGATCCTCTACCGCGACTCGGTGTCGTGGTGGCGTCGTCGGCGACGGGAATGGCTCAGCGCCGCACCGCCGGACCGGGTGGTCCACGACCGTGACGGCGCGTTACGGCTGACGATGCACGACGCGCTGGGCCAGCTGCCACCACGGCAGCGGGCCGTGCTGGTGCTGCGCTACTACGAGGATCTGACCGAGGTCGCCACCGCCGAGGCGCTCGGGGTGACCGTCGGCACCGTGAAGAGCCAGTGTCACGCCGCGCTGCGTCGACTCCGCGAGGTCGCCCGGACCTCGCCCGCGAGGCCCGATCGAGCCGGGGCTCGGCCGATCTTGCCAGCGGTCTGGAGGTGAACCCGTGAACGAGCAGGACCTGCGCCAACTGCTGACCATCAGCGTCGAGGACGTGCTGCCCAGTCAACCGGCCATCGCCGGATGGGAGCGGGCTCGCCGTACCCGGCGTACCCGGCGGGCCGTCGGACTGGCCGCCATCGCCGTGGCACTTGTCGGTGGTGGCATGGTGGCCGCTCTGCGACCGCCCGCTGACTCCCGCCGGCTCCCCGGTGGGTCCGACGGTGGCCCCACCATCGACTCCACCCACGGGGCCCGGTGCAGCGGCCTCCCGACGAACTGACGTACCCGCCCGATCCGCTGTCCCGGCTTGGCAACCCGGCGACCGTGCCGCTCTCACAACGACCGGTCCAGCGGGCACTGGCGCTGTTCCAGCCGTTGACCGAGGAGGCCCGCGCGGACGGCCCGGTCCGGGTGCTCGGCAACGACGGCGTGGTGCGAAACCTCGACGTGGTGACGCTGGCACCCACCGGGACGCGAGCGGCAACGAGACGTCCGCCGTGAAGCCCGGAGTGCTGTCACCGGACGGCCGCTCGGCGGCGTTCCCGCAGGCCGGCGAACTGGTCATGGTCGACCTCACCACCGCGGCGGTGCGCCGGATACCTCTCAGCGGCTACGTGCAGCTGGTGGTGTGGGCGCACGACCGGGTGCTGGTCGGGGGCGACGACCGGACGTACGCGGTGGACCGGACCACCGGGGCGGCCAGCACGATCGACGTGTCGACCTGGGAGTTGATCGCACCCGACCCGGCCGCCGGCAGGAGGCCCCGCTGATCCAGACGTTCGGCGAGCGGGATGGCCTGAAACTGCTCAACAAGACCGCCCGGGAGGGCACGCTGCGTTCCGAACAGCCGGTCAACGACTCGGCGCTGCCCCTGCCCTACCAGGTCAACGAGTTCTACGGCCAGGGCTGGCTGCACGGCGAGCGACTGGCCCGCGCGGCCTGGATCACCAACGGCGAGATCGACGGTGCCGAGGGGCTGCCGTGCTGGACGCACGGACGGGCGCCGTGCTCCACGTGCTCGACCTGGGTCGCGACCGTGGCAAGGGCTGCTGCGAGGTGCTCGGCTGGGACAACAAGGGTGCGGTGCTGCTCCGGCTCGAACCGGCTGCCCTGGCCCGCTGGCACCCGGAGACCGGCGAGATCACCGGCATCATCCGTGACCTGCGCGGTGTGATCGCGCTGGCCGGCTGAGGGGTTGATCGACTCGGGTTCATTGAGATCGGGTGTCCAGGTCGGCGGGACGCCCGAGCTTGGTGAACCCGAGTCGATCAAACGGCGATCAGCCCTGAGGCCGAGCGGTAGAGCCGCGCCTCAGTTGCCGAGGCCGCCCGGCTGGTCACCCTTCACCACGGGTGCCCGGACCAGGTTGCCCCACTCGGTCCACGAGCCGTCGTAGTTGCGCACCTGCGGGTAGCCGAGCAGGTGTCGCAGCACGAACCAGGTGTGGCTGGACCGCTCCCCGATCCGGCAGTACGCGATCACGTCGTCGTCCGGGCTGAGCCCCAGCTGGTCGGCGTAGATCGCCTTCAGCTCGTCGGCGGACTTGAACGTGCCGTCCTCGTTGGCGGCGGACTTCCACGGCTTGCTGACCGCACCCGGGATGTGCCCGCCGCGCAGCGCGCCCTCCTGCGGGTAGTCCGGCATGTGCAGCATCTCGCCCGTGTACTCACCAGGGGACCGGACGTCGACAAGCGGCCGGCCGGCGGCGACGTGCGCCATGACCTGCTCGCGGTAGGCACGCAGCGGCGCGTCGTCCCGCGTCGGCACGGGTAGTCGGCGCGCGGGCGAGCCGGCTTGTCGCGGGTCACCTCGCGGCCCTCGGCGATCCACTTCTGTCGGCCGCCGTCGAGCAGTCGCACGTCGGCGTGGCCGAAGAGCGAGAACACCCAGAGGGCGTACGCGGCCCACCAGTTGAAGTTGTCACCGTAGAAGACGACGGTGTCGCCCCGGCCGATGCCCTTCGCGGCACACAGCTCGGCGAAGCTCTTGGCGTCCAGGTAGTCCCGGGTCACCTGGTCGTTCAGCTCCAGGTGCCAGTCGACCTTGACGGCACCGGGGATGTGACCGGACTCGTAGAGCAGCACGTCCTCGTCGGATTCGACAACGACGAGGCCCTCGTCGCCCAGGTGCTCGGCCAGCCACTCGGTGGTGACCAGGCGCTGTGGGTCCGCGTACGACTGGAGACGGGGATCGGGATCGTTCGGCACAGACATGATCCCCAAGGTACGCCGGATCACCGCCCGCGACCGCTGTTAGGACCGGCCCACCACCCGTACGGGATGGTGGGCCGGCCAATGAGATGTGCGTCTCGTGCGGCGCCTCGGTTACTGCCCCGGATCGACCGGTTCGGCCTCGGCGACCAGGAAGGTGTACGTCCGTTCCGGGGACACCGTCCCGTCGGCGAGGACGGTCCGGACGGTCAGGGCGTGCGTACCGGCCTGCTCCGGGGTCCAGGTGACGATCGCGCTGCCGTTGACGTCGGCGCCGATCCCCTGCTCGGGGCCGTCGTCGAAGCGGTAACGGAACTCGGTGGTGCCGGGCACCTCCGAGCTGATCCAGAAGTCACCCGGCTGACCCGGCCACCGGCGGGTAGCTGGGGTCGTAGAGAAGCCCTGGATCACCGGCAGCAGGTCGCGTACGAGGAAGGTGAAGTTCGCCGGGTCCGACTGGGTGCCGTCCCGGTCGACGCTCCAGACGGTGAGCGGGTGAAGCCCGGCTTCGTCGGCGCCCAGGTCACCGACGCGCTGCCGTCGGCCGCCGCGGCCACGGTGCTGGTGACCGTGCCGAAGCGGTAGCGGTAGCTGACCACGTCGGGCTGGCGCGGGGTGAAGGTGAAGACGCCGGTACGCCCTGGCCGCCACCGGTGGCACCCTGCTGATAGACCGTCGCGGCGATCTTCGGCGCGGTGGTCAGGGCGAACGTCCTTACTGCGGTAGCGGTCACGCCGTCGGCGGTCACGCTGGTCACGGAGAGCGTCCGGCTACCGGCCCGGGTGGCCGTGACGGTGAACGTCGCGGTGCCGTCGGCCGCCGCCTCGACCGACTGCTCCGGGTCTCCGTCCAGCTGGAACCGGTAGCGGACCACCCCTGCCATCTGGGGCGCGACGGTGAACGTGGTCGGTACGCCGATCTCGGTGAGTCTGCCGGTGACGACCGGTGCGACGTCGCTGGCCCGGAACTCGTACCGAGCCTCGGGTGACCAGTTTCCGGCCGCGTCCACACTCATCACGCTGATGGTGTTGAGACCGGCCCGCGGGTGAGCGTGACAGTGGCCGAGCCACCGGGCCGGTCCGCCGCCACCGTCTGGTAGCCCTGGCCGTTGAGCTGGTAACGGAAGCCGACAGCGTCCGGCGTCGCCGTGGCGTCGAACGTGAACCGACCCGGCAGCGCCGGGTGCCAGCCCTCGACGGGAAAGTCCGGGGAGGTGACCACCGGCGCGACCGTCGGGCCCTGGAAGTCGGTCCGGAAGTAGCAGACAGCGCTCCACTCACCGGTCGCCCGGCTGTCCGCAGCTCGCACCTGCCAGGCGTACACCCGGTCGTGGATCAGCGAGTCGCCGTCGAAGAGGACGCTCTCCCGCTCGCCGTCGCGACCGATGCCGGTCCGCTCGATCCGAGCCGCCGGCTCGTCGACCGGCCACAGCGCGACGGTGGCGGTCAGCAGGTCGGTTGCGCCGGTCTCGTTGCGATCCTGGTCGCGCAGGACGGCGGAGAGTCCCACGTCACCGCGAAGCTGGAGCTGGTACGGCTCGGCCACTGTGCACGGCTTGCCGGAGGTCTGCAGCTCCGTCGGCACTCCCGGCGGGTAGTTGTAGTCGACGGAGATCCCGACCGTGCTGGCGTAGCGCCGGCCCAGCGTCGGGTCCGCCTCGACCCGGCCGGCAGCCGGAGCGCGAGGGTCAGAGTCGAGGCACCCTCGGCGAGCGCCTGGCGCAGGCCCTCGACCGCGCTCCACTCCACGTACGGCTGGGGCAGCCGGCGTTCTCCGGCAGCGTGGTCGTGTGCAGCTTGGCCAACTCGGCGGGCGGCTTCGCCCAACTCGACCTGGCGGTGTACGCCGCGGTGCGCCACAGCTCCACACCCGGACGCTTGGCGCAGTCGACGACGGAGGTCTCCTTGGCGGAGAAGACCGCCGACTCGATCTCGGCTCCCCGGTAGCGGGAGATGTCGAAGGTGAAGTACGCCCGGGCGGTGTGCGAACGCCCCGGTCGTCCTTCCAGGACCCGACCGGAACATCGCCGGCCTGGCCGATGGTGACCTTCGTGGGCCGGTGTGCGTCGGTGTAGGCCCAGGAGTTGTTCTGTTCGTACCGCACGCTGTTCGCCGCGGCCGGCGCGGTCGTGAGCGTGAGCGTCCCGGCGGCGACCGCCACGGACAGCGCCGTGGCCAGCAGAGCTCGAACCGGTCTCGCGGATGCCGTCGTACCAGGCATGAGGGTCATCCCTCATCCACCTTTCCCCGATGTCCCCGCCCTCCGATCAGCGGGGGCAGCGGATGCTATCGAGGACGGCGGACATCGGGCGACCCCGATTCGATCGGGCCGCTCCAAAGGGATCCGGGATCAGGCGCGGCGGTGGGCGATCCGACCGGCGACCACGGTCACCAGACAGGCGTCGTCGACGCCGTGCACCGCGAGGTCGGCCCTTCCGCCCGGGTGCAGCGTCGGCGCCACGGCCGTGCCCAGCACCAGAAGGTCGCTCCGGTCGACCGCGGCCCGCAACGCCGGGTCGGCCAGGTGCTCCGCCAGCACCGCCGTCACGCCGTTGCGCAGCAGCGCGTGCACCCGCTCCCGTGGGTGGGCGCCACCGGCAGCGTGCCGTCGTGCAGCAGACCCGGGCCCAGCGTGCCGGGCCAACGGCGGACCCGCACACCCGCGTACGCCTCGGTCAGCTCGGCCAACGGACCGACCGCCTCGATCCGGTCACCGCCGACCAGCACGGCGTGCTCCGGCACCGGCTCGCCGTTCCGGTCGCGTCGGAGCAGCGGCGCGGTGTGCAGGGTACGCACGCTCAGTCGACGATCGGCCCGAGCAGCGGACGCTTCGCGGTCACCGTGTCGCCGGACGACCGGCCGGTCAGCCGTCGCCTCACCCAGGGGCGAGGTACTGACCCGCCCAGCGCACGTCGGCGGCACGGGCGGCCAGCCACGGCGACGGTGCCGGATGCGGCGGGACCATCAACCACCTCGTCGCAACCGACCCCGAGCGCGTTCAACACCTGACCGGCGACCCGTCGGTGACCGGCCGGGGAGAGGTGCAACCGGTCGGTGCTCCAGAGCATCGGGTTGAGGAACGTGTCGTCGGCGTACAGGTCGACCATGATGGCGCCGTGCCGCTCGGCGGTCTCGCCGACCGCCTGGTTGAGCAACTGCACGCGGGGAGCGACGAGGCGCTGGCCGGGCAGCCGGGCCATCACGTCGGCGAACCGGAAGAGCAGGACGTCCGCGCCACCCGAGCGCAGCTGCCGAACCACCTCGTCGAAGCGGGCCACCAGCCGGTCCGGGTCGAAGGTACGACGCAGCACGTCGTTGCCACCGGCCGCGAAACTGATCAGGTCGGGCTTCATCGCCACCGCCGCCGGCACCTGTTCGGCAACCACCCGGGAAAGAGTCGACCCCGGATGGCCAGGTTCGCGTACCGGAAATCGGGCCCCGCCTCGGCGGCGAGCCGGGTCGCCACCAGGTCGGCCCAGCCCCGGAAGGTGCCGTCCGGGTATGCGTCGTCCATGCCCTCGGTGAAGCTGTCCCCGACCGCGACATAACTGCGCCAGCGCACCCGCGCCCCCTCACGCCATTCGTTGCCTGCGGCGACAAGTCTTTCACCGGACGCTCGGCGCGCGGTGCCCGGACGACGTGGCGACGCCCACATGCGCGGCGGCACCCCGCGACACGGCGTCCGAATTGGGTCGCTCATCCCACCGACCGGTCCTACGCTTCGCCCCATGCTGCTACGCATGTCGACCCTGTTGCTGCGGACCCTTCGCGAGGACCCGGCCGACGCGGAGGTGCCGAGCCACCGGCTGCTGCTGCGCGCCGGCTACATCCGTCGCGCCGCACCGGGCGGCTACACCTGGTTGCCGCTGGGCAAGCTGGTGCTGGACCGGATCACCGAGGTGGTGCGTGGCGAGCTGATGGCGATCGGCGACCAGGAGGTGCACTTCCCGGCGCTGTTGCCGGCCGACCCTACCGGACGAGCGGCAGGTGGACCGAGTACGGCGACGACATCTTCACCCTCGCCGACCGGCGCGGCGCCGAGCACCTGCTGGCGCCCACCCACGAGGAGATGGCGGCGCTGCTGGTCAAGGACGTGTTCACCTCGTACCGGGACTTTCCGGTGACGCTGTTCCAGGTGCAGACGAAGTTCCGCGACGAGACGCGTCCGCGCGCCGGGCTGCTGCGTGGCCGGGAGTTCCTGATGAAGGACGCGTACTCCTTCGACCTGGACGAGGCGGGGCTGCGGGACGCGTACGCGCGGCATCGCGCCGCGTACCGGCGGATCTTCGACCGACTGGGTCTGGACTACGCGGTCGTACGGGCGATGTCCGGCGCGATGGGTGGCTCGGCGTCGGAGGAGTTCCTGGCGACGACGCCGGTCGGAGAGGACACCTTCGTCGGCTGCACCGCCTGCGACTACGCGGCCAACACCGAGGCGGTGGTCACGCGGGCGCCGGCAGCCGGCGAGCTGGGCACGCAACCGGCCGTCGAGGTGCACGACACTCCGGAGACCTCGACCATCGCGAGTCTGGTGGACCTGGCCAACGCCCGCCGGTTGGGCGGTCGGGACGGCTGGACGGCCGCCGACACCCTGAAGAACGTCGTGCTGTCCGTTCGTCGGCCGGGTGCCGACCGGGCCGAGCCCCTGGTCGTCGGGCTTCCGGGTGACCGGGAGGTCGACCTGAAACGGGTCGGTGCCGTACTGCACCCCGCACAGGTGACCGTCTTCGAGGACTGGGCCGACCATCCGGAGCTGGTTCGCGGGTACATCGGCCCGCAACTGCTCGACAAGCTCGGCATCCGCTACCTGGTCGATCCGCGGGTCGTGACCGGGTCGGCCTGGTTGACCGGGCGAACGAGCCGGGCCGGCACGCCACCGACGTGGTCTGCGGGCGCGACTTCACGCCGGACGGCACCATCGAGGCCGCCGACGTACGCGCCGGTGACCCTGCCCCGACTGCGAGGCCGGTGAGCTGACCATCCGGCGGGGCATCGAGATCGGGCACATCTTCCAACTCGGCCGCCGCTTCACCGACGCCTTCGCGGTCGACGTGCTCGGGCCGGACGGCAAGCCGGTGCGGCCGACCATGGGCTCCTACGGAATCGGGGTCTCCCGGGCGGTGGCGGCCGTCGCCGAGCAGCACCACGACGACCGAGGGCTGAGTTGGCCGGCGGCGATCGCGCCCCTGGACGTACACCTGGTGGTGGCGGGCAAGGGCCCGCAGCTGGACGCGGCGCTGGAGCTCGGCGGGCAGCTCGCCGCCGCCGGCCTGCGGGTGCTCGTCGACGACCGCACGCACGTCTCGGCCGGGTCAAGTTCACCGACGCCGAGCTGATCGGCATCCCCGGGCCGTCGTGGTCGGCCGCCGACTGGCCGACGGGTACGTCGAGCTGCGCGAGCGGGCCGGCGACGGGCGCGAGGAGTTGCCGCTGGACGGTCTGGTCGACCGACTTGTCTACCAGGTACGCCAGGAACGTGGAAACCTGGTGTAGCTGCCACGTCACGGGGTAGTGCAGTCGGATCGCTGAAAACGTCTTCGGAGGGCTCTCATGACCGGTTACCGGGTCAGTGACGTGATGACCAAGCAGGTGGTCTACCTGCCGGCGGAGACCACCCTGGACGAGGCGGCCAGGGTGATGAAGGAGGCCGACATCGGTGACGTGGTGGTCACCGACGGCGCGAGCCTCGCTGGCATGCTCACCGACCGGGACATCGTGGTGCGGGCCGTGGCGGAGAACAGCTCCCCGCGGCCACCACCATCGGCTCGATCGTCACCCGGAGGTGGTCATGATCGAGCAACACTGCACGGCGGGTGAGGCGGCGGCGCTCATGCGGGACCGAGGCATCCGGCGGGTGCTGGTCTGTGACAGTGATCGCAAGCTGGTCGGCATCGTCTCGCTCGGCGACCTGGCCATGCAGCTCGACCCCACCAGCGCGCTCAGCGAGATCAGCGAGCAGTCGCCGACGGTGTGATCGGAGGCCCGACCCGACGGCGGTAGCCTCGACGCATGGCTGACATGCCGGCCCGACTGGCCGAGATCGTCGACGAGTTCGCCGCCGCGCCGCGCGACCTGGTGCTGGAGATGCTCCTGAGTACGCCGACATCATCCCGGCGTTGCCGGAGGGCGCCGCCGAGCGCGAGGGCATGGAACAGGTGCCCGAGTGTCAGACGGCGTTCTTCCTGCGCGCCCGGGTGACCCCGGAGGGCACCGTGGAGACGCTCTTCGACTGCCCGCCGGAGGCACCACCACCCGGGCGTTCGCCGGGATCCTCGCCGAGGGTTGGCGGGCGCGAGCGCCGACCAGGTGCTGGGTGTGCCGGACGACCTCTACCAGCGGATGGGCCTCGCGCAGGCGATCAGCCCTCTGCGGGTCCGCGGCGGGACGGCGATCCTGGGTCGGCTCAAGCGTCAGGTGCGGGAACAACTCGGCTGACCCCGAGGTTGCCACCGATCATGGAGATCGAGATCTACGCGGACGTCATCTGCCCGTGGTGCTACATCGGCAAGCGCCGCCTGGATGAGGCCCTCGCCAGCTACCCGGGCGAGGTGACGGTCCGCTACCGGCCGTTCCAGCTCGACCCGTCGCCGGTGCCCGAGCCTCTCCCGCTGGTGGAGGCGCTGGCCGCCAAGTTCGGCGGCCCGGAGCGCGCTCGGCAGATGGTCGCCCACGTGACCCAGGTCGCGGCGGCCGACGGGCTGCGGCTGGACTACGACCACGCGGTGATCGCCAACACCTTCGACGCGCACCGGTTGGTCTCCTACGCCACCGACCACGGTCGGGCCGCCGAAATGGTGGAGGCGCTCTACCAGGCGCACTTCAACGACGGGGTGGACGTCGGCTCCCGGAGGCGCTGGCCGCCCTGGCCGGCGGAATCGGCCTGGACGTGGCCGACGCGCGCCGGTTCCTCGACTCCGACGAGCGCGTCAGCGACATCGCCGCCGGCCTGGCCGCCGCCCGGACCTCGGCATCAGCAGCGTGCCGACCTTCGTCCTGGCCGGGAAGTACGCGGTCTCCGGTGCACAGGAGGCGGAGACGTTGCTCGCCGCACTCAACGAGGTCGAGCAGCGCGAGGCCGCGGCACACTGAGCCGCCCGGAGTCTCCGGCATCGATGATCATAATGTTTCACGTGTAACCACATCGATGCCGATGGTTGGTCAGGCGGGCCTGGCCAGGCCTTCGACCACCTGCGCGCCGGGCAGCGCGCCAATGCCGCCCCGGCAGCGCGATCTTGCTGTGTCGTACGCCGGACCCGACGATCACGTGCGGTGTGGCGATGACCCGCGCGTCCACCAGGATCGGCCACTGCGCCGGCAACCCGATCGGGGTGATGCCGCCGTACTCCATGCCGGTCAACTCGACCGCGTCCGCCATCGGGGCGAAGCTCGCCTTGCGGACGTCCAGCGCACGGCGGGCAACCCCGTTCACGTCCACCCGCGTGGTGGCCAGGACGATGCAGGCCGCGTAGCGGACCACGCCCTCGCGCTTGCCCGCCACCACGACACAGTTGGCCGACACGTCCAATCCCACCTCGTACGCCGCACAGAACGCCGCGGTGTCGGCGAGGTCGGCGTCGATCGGCGCGACCAGTACGTCGTCGATGTCCACCGGTGCCTCGGCGGGCCACTGCGCGACGGCCTCCGCCACCGGCGGGGCGAGCAGATCCAGGCGGGCGCGGGCTGGTTCGGTCTTCAGCGTTCCCATCACGGGTGCGATCCTCGCATCCGGCACGCCGAACCGCCCAGCGACCCGGCCGCCGGGCGGCGCCACCGGCCCGGGACGAACGGATCCGGTGCTCAACTGCCGGCGAGGAAAGCGTTGTCGCGCAGGAAGGAGCGGTCGCGGGCGGCCGCCAACTCCTCTTCGCGTTGGGCCTTGGCCCGTTGCAGCTCCAGGTCCTCGAACGCGTGCCGGACACCCAGCCGGATCACGCCGTAGAGGAAGACGAAGCCGAAGACGTAGAGGATCACCGTGGTGACGACAGCGAACATGGCGTCACCGTAAGACGAACGTGAACCGTTGTTGCTCTCATTTCCGCCCGGTTCCCCGTACGTGTCGGCGAGGTAGTCGGCGAAGGTGCGGACGCCCGGGCAGCGCCTCGGTGACCAGGCCACCGGCGCGCAACTCGCGACCGAGTCGGCCGGGGACCCGCACCGGCAGCAGGGCGGCGCGATCCGCGGGCCTTCAGCCAGGCCCGAGCGGCCTCGTCGAGGCGGAGCACCTCCGGCCCACCGAACTCCTCGATGCCACCCAACGGACCGGCGACCAGCCGCGCCACCAACCGCGCCGCTACTTCGTCCGGGTGAACCGGTTGACCGAGGATCGCGCCGTCCGCGAGCACCGGGCCCAGTCGGGAGCTGATCGTCAGCAGCTTTTCCAGGAACTGGGGAACTGGGTGGCCCGCAGCACCGACCACGGCACCGGACCGGCCGTGATCTCCTGCTCGGCGGCGAGCTTCTGCTGGTAGTACGAGAACGGCACCCGATCCACCCCGACGATCGAGATGTAGACGAGGTGGCCGACACCTGCCGCTCCGGCGGCCGCGACCAGTCGCCGGGTGCCCACCACGTCCACCTGGTGGGTCTGCCGACCCCGAGGCGCGGACGCCAGGTGCAGCACAGCGTCCACGCCGGTCACCGCCTCGGCCACCCCGTCCCCGGTCGCCAGGTCGGCCACCACCCACTCCACGTCCGAGCCGCTCTGCGGCCGCCGGCTGGTGGCCCGGACGGTGATCCCGTCGTCGAGCAGACGGGCCAGCACCGGCGGCCCAGGTTGCCGCTCGCGCCGGTCAGCAGAACCTTCATCTCGTCCTCCGCAGCATCGGTATCGATCAACCTAGCGTCGACGGATCGATGCGGCTGCCCGTGACGGCATGTGCGGAGGTTCACCCCGAACGGTCACCCGCCCGGTCGCGTACTCCCGCCCACCACCACACGACCGGCCAGCAGCGCCCCGAGCAGCGCCAGGCCCGCGGTCACCACGAGGGTCGTCGCGTAGCTGGCCGGGCCCGGTGCACTCCCGGTGGCCAGCACGGCCCCGGTCAGCGCTAGCACGGTCGCCGCGAAGAGGAGTCACCAAGTTGCAGCGACGAGCTGTTGCGGCCCTGCTCACCGGGGCGGACAACTCCAGGGTCAGCACCGACAACGACGGGTAGAGCAACCCCATGCCCAGGCCGGCCACCGCCCAACCGGCCACGGCGACGGCCACCGGCAGCTCGGGCCGAACGGCCAGTGCCACCGTCGCGGTACCAACCGTGATGCAGATCAGCCCGACGCGCGGCAGGCTGGCCCGGGAGGCCGGCACCGGGATCCGGCCCTGCAACCAGGAGCCCACCGACCACGCCAGCGCGCCGACGGTGAGGACCAGCCCGGCCGCGGTCGGTGAGAGACCCGCTCCCGGGAGAGCATCAACGGGATGACCACCTCCGCGCCGACGAAGGCCGCCGACGCCAGACCGCGCAGCCCGACGACGGTGGGCAACCCTCGGGCCGCCCGGAGGAACCCGTCCGGCAGCAGGCGCGGGCGCAGACCAGCAGGCCGGCCACGGCGACCGCGATCAGGATCAGGGCGGTGGGGCCGCGCTGCTGTCCCCGATGTGCAGCAGTGCGGCACTCACCGCCGCCCCGCACGCCCAGCCGATCCGCGCCGCCGCGCCGGCCGGCGGGCTGGTCACCGCACTCCGGCCCAGCGACCGCAGGCCGGGATGGATCAACAACACCGCCGGTACGGCCACCGCCGGTACCGCCAGGAAGACCCACCGCCAGCCCAGGTGCTCCACGATCAGACCGGCCAGCGCCGGCCCGACCAGCGACGGTACGACCCACGCCGCCGCGAACGCCGCGAAGATCCGCCGGTGCAACTCCTGCGGGTACGCGTGCCCGACGATCACGTAGAGCGCCACCGAGAGCAGTCCGGAGCCGAAACCCTGCACGAACCGCCCGACGACCAGCGCACTCATCACGGGAGCGGTCCCGGCGATCAGCAACCCGACCACGAACCAGGCGACCCCGTGCCACATCGGCCCACGGGGACCTCGGGCGTCGCACCAGATACCCGACACCACCATGGCCAGCACACCGGTGGCGAACGGGCCGCCGAACGCGATCCCGTACAGCGCCAGCCCGTCCAGGCTGCGCGCGACGGTCGGCATCGCCGTACCGACCGCCAACGCCTCGAACGCGAGGAGCGAGATCAGCGCGACGCTGCCCACCGTCATCGCTCGCAGTCGAGGTGCGAAGAGTCCCGGTGCGGTCGGTACGGGCGTGACGACTGTGCTCGGCATGGACCGAGCATGCGACTTCAACCTTGATTCAGGTCAATCGTCGGTGACCCGGCTCTCGTCAGGCGTTCTGCAACGACTCCCCGACCCCGCGTACCAGTCCGGAAAATGTTGGTCTGCCAGCACGTGGCCGGCGGTGATCACCAGGGCGATCGGCCACTCGATGACCTGGAGGGCGGCCAGCACCCCGAGCCCGGCGTAGTAGGCGATCTTGTCCGGCGGCGGCACCGCCACCTCACCCAGCATCGGCAGCTCGATCCGCCGGCTGTACATCTTGACGTTCTCGTGCGAACCGTTCAGGTGTCGTGTCAACGTGCTCATGCCGGGCCTCCCCATGTCCGGTGAAGTCGTCGGATTCCACGGCCCACCTCGTCCATGCGCCGGCGGTGGTGGAAAATTCCGCCACCCACGGGGCATAACGGATGGCAGGTCGGGAAGCCAGGCCGCCGGACGTGAGTGCGGTGGGAGGACGACATGGGCAAGGTCAGGACCAGCGGCAACAGGGAGCCGGGCCGGCGTCCGTCCAGCCGTACGCCTCGATGACGGCGGCGGGTCGCGCTGCCGGCCGTATCCTGCCGTCCTTTGGCGTGCCGCACCTGGTCGGCGAGGCGTCCCGGACTGTCAGCTCGGCCGCGACGCGGCTGGCCCGGACGGCCGGGCTGACGCGACGTCGGGTCTGGTCCCGGCCGGGCCGGCACCACATCGAGGTACACGGCGTCTGCCAGGAGGGCGGGAACCGCCTGGCACGTCAGGTGGAGGCCGCGCTGGAGCGGATGCCCGGCGTCGCCTGGGCCCGGGTCAACGCGCCATCCGGCCGGGTGGTGATTGCCGTCCGGGCCCCGAGCCGACGCTGCGCGACCTGATGGACACGATCAGCCGGGTCGAGGGAACCTGTGACCACGAACCCGACCCCGAGATCCCACCGCCGCATCCGCCGGAGGAGGGCCGCGAACCCGCGCACCCTGGGCGCGCTCGCCTCCGACGCGCTGGGTCTGACCATTTCGGCGGCCACCCGGGTCCTGCCGTTCGCGCCTCTGCCCGGCGAGGTCGCCGGCCTGCTCTCCGCTGTGGATCTGCAACCGAAGCTGCATCAGTTCATCGGTAAGAAACTGCGCTCCGACCCGCGCGCCGACATCCTGTTTCCGCTGGCCGAGGCGGTGGTGCAGGGTTGACCGGCCGCTGGACCGGGATCGTCCTGGACGGCGCCCAGCGGGTGGTGCAGTGGGGCGAGGCGCGGGCCCAACTGGCGGCCTGGGAGCGGGCGGAGCCACGGCTGACCGGCGACGCGGACCGTGCCGGCGCGCGGTGGCCGGTGATCGACCGTCCCCAGCCGAAGCCGGACGGCCCGGTCGAGCGGTACATCAACCGCATGCTCGCCGCGGGTACCGCGGCCGGCGCCGCCGCGGTGCCGTTCGCCGGTCCCAAGCGGGCCGCCGCGGTGGGCCTGTCCGCGCTGCCCAGGCGCCCGGCAGCGGCCGTGAGGGTACGCCGCCCAGCTCGGCCGGATGCTGGCCCGCCGTGGGGTGATCGCGATGGACCGCAGTGTGTTGCGGGAGCTGGATCGGATCGACACGCTCGTCCTCGACGCGGCGGTGCTCGGTTCGGACCGGGCGTACTCGCCGATCTGGCCCCGGCGTCGGGCGCGGACGTCGACCAGGTGGCGGAGCGGGCCTTCGCCCTGTTCGACCCGGACGACCCGAACACGTCCCGGACGGCGGACGGCTGGCGGCTCGGGCCGCTGGACCAGCTGCCCACGAACGACTCGGACGGCATCCCGGACGCCGCTCGGTTGCGCCGCCGGCGGCCAGTTGCTCGGCCTCGCCCACGGCGACCGGCTCGCCGCACTGCTGCGGGTCGAGCCGGAACCCGCGCCCGGCGTCGACGGACTACCGGCCGCCGCCCGACAGGCCGGCCTGCGGCTGATCGTGGCCGGCGGTGACGAGCAGCGGTACGGCTTCGCCGACGCGATGCTGCCCGGCGGGGACCAGTTGGCCGAGTCGGTACGCGGTTTGCAGCGTGACGGTGCGGTGGTGATGGTGGTTTCCGCGGACCGGAAGGCGCTCGGCGCGTCCGACTGCGGTCTCGGGTTCGCCGCGCCGGAGGAACTGCCACCGTGGGTGCGCACCTGCTGGTCGGTGCCGACCTGCGGGTGGTGGCCCTGGTGATCGAGGCGACCGGGGTGGCCCGCCGAACCGCCCAGCAGAACATCCGGCTGGCCATGGCCGGCACCGGTCTCGGGGCGTTGGGCGCGTTCACCGCCCCGCCGACCCAACTGCCACACAAGGCGCTCGTCGCGGTCAACGGCGCGGCCGGTCTGGCCTTCGCGAACGGGGTATTCCAGGCCCGCCGGTTGCACGACACGTCGGACACCCCGGCACCCGTGGTGACCGCCTGGCACCTGATGCCGGTCGGCACCGTGCTGGACCATCTACGGTCCACCCCGGACGGTTTGGCCAGCGCGGAGGCACAGCGCCGGCAGCACGGCGGCGGGGAAACGGCGACGCCACACCCGGACGTGGTGGGCTGCTGCGCGCCTTCGTGGACGAGCTGTCCAACCCGCTGACTCCGGTGCTGGCCGCCGGGGCGGTGCTCTCCGCGTCGTTCGGCTCCTTGTCGACGCCGCGCTGGTGGGCAGCGTGGTCGGCGGGTCCGCCCTGATCGGGGCGGTACACGAACGCAACACGGAACGGTCGCTGGCGGAGTTGCTGTCCCGTTCGGCGGTGACCGCGCGGGCCCGCCGGGACGGCGCGGACCAGGTTCTCGCGGCCGAGGACCTGGTCCTCGGGACGTCATCACCCTGGAGTCGGGTGACTCGGTACCCGCCGACTGTCGGGTGCTCGAAGCGGTCGGCCTGGAAGCGGACGAATCGTCCCTGACCGGCGAGTCGCTGCCGGTCGCCAAGTCCAACCGACCGGTGGTGGCCGCCGCCATCGCCGACCGACACTCGATGCTCTACGAGGGCACCACCGTCGCCGCCGGGCACGGCACCGCAGTGGTGGTGGCGACCGGCAACGACACCGAGGCCGGGCGCAGCCTGGCGATGGTTCGGCAGGCACCCCCGACCAGTGGGGTGGAGGCCCGACTCGGCGCGTTGACCAGCGCCGCCATCCCGTTGGCGGCCGGCTCCGCGGTAGCGGTGGCCGGCGCGGGCCTACTTCGGGCGTACCGCTGGCCGAGACGGCCGCGACCGCCGCGAACCTCGCCGTGGCGTCGGTGCCGGAGGGGCTGCCGTTCCTGGTCAGCGCGGCGCAGCTGGCCGCCGCACGGCGGTTGGCCGAGCACGGCGCGTTGGTCCGCAACCCGCGCACGATCGAGGCGCTGGGCCGGGTGGACGTGCTCTGCTTCGACAAGACCGGCACCCTCACCGAGGGCAAGTTGCTGCTCGCCGGGGTCGGCGACGGCGTCGGCGACCGGTACGCCCCGGTGGACCGGCTGGACGGCCGACTCCGCTTGACACTGGCCGCGGCGCTGCGAGCCACCCCGCCGCTGCCAAGCTGGAGGAGTTGGCGTTGCAGACCGACCGGGCGGTCCGGCGGGGCGCCGGGGAGGCCGGCGTCGTGGAGCAGACCGGCGCTGATGGCTGGCGTGCTGCCGGAGGGCTGCCGTTCGAGCCGTCCCGCGGTTACCACGCGAGCATCGGCGAGACCGATGGTCACCTGCTGTTGAGCGTCAAGGGCGCCCCGGAGACGGTGTTGCCGCGCTGTTCGGCCCGGCGCACCGACGGTCGTCAGGAGCCGCTGGACGACGCCGGCCGCGCGGAGCTGGAGCGGATGCTCGCCGACCGGGCCGGGCGGGAAACCGGATCCTGGCCGTGGCGGAGTGCCCGGTGGACCACCCGAAGGTGACCGACGCTGACGTCCGAGGGCTGACCTTCGTGGGTTCCTGGCCTCGCGGACGGCGTCCGGGAGAGCGCCGCCCCGGCGGTCCGCCGGATCCGGCAGGCCGGCGTACACACCATCATGATCACCGGCGATCATCCGGCCACCGCCGAAGCGATCGCCGCCACCATCAGCGAGCACGACGTACAGCGGGTGGTCACCGCCGGCGAGCTGGACCAACTGGACGACGAAGCGCTCGCCGAGCGGCTGGCCAACACCGACGTGGTGGCCCGCTGCACCCCGGCACACAAGGTGCGGATCATCCAGGCGTTGCAGAAGTGCGGGCGGACCGTGGCGATGACCGGCGACGGCGCCAACGACGCCCCGGCGATCCGGCTGGCCGATGTCGGCATCGCCCTCGGCCAGCGAGGCACCCGGCCGCCCGCGCCGCCGCCGACCTGGTGGTCACCGACGACCGGCTGGAAACCATCATCGCGACCCTGATCGAGGGGCGGGCGATGTGGTCGTCGGTGCGGCACGCGCTCAGCATCCTGGTCGGCGGCAACCTCGGTGAGATCGCGTTCAGTGTGCTCACCGCCGCGGCGACCGGCCGCTCCGCGCTCACCGGGCGACAACTGCTGCTGGTCAACCTGCTCACCGACCTGGCACCCGCACTGGCCATCGCGGTTCGGCCACCCGCCTCGGACCGCACCGACGCGCTGCTCCGGAGGGCCCGGACGCGGCGCTCGGCGAGACCCTCACCCGGGAGATCGGGCTCCGGGCGGCGGCTACCACGCTGGGCGCGACAGTGGGCTGGACGTTGGCCCGCTACACCGGACGCCGTCAGCGGGCCGGCACCGTCGCCCTGGTCTCCTGGTCGGCACCCAACTCGGGCAGACCGTCCTGGCCGGTGGCACCAGCCCGGCAGTGCTGGCGTCCACCGCGGCATCACTGGGAGTGCTCGTCGTGGTGGTGCAGACGCCAGGGGTCAGCCAGTTCTTCGGCTGCACCCGCTCGGGCCGGTCGGCTGGACCATCGGGGCCGGGTCGGCGCTCGGCGCAACCTTCGCCAACGGCGCGCTCACCAGGCTGATGGAACACCTCCCGGAAGCCCGCCCCACCGCACCGATTCAGGTGCCGGCCAGCCCACCGACCTCCGCGGCCTCCGGCGGACAGCGCCACGGGTTGAGGGGCGGCGGGTCTTCGCCGCGTCCTTTGGATTTCGGCACCGGTTCGCACGCGGGCCTATCAGGGGCCAGCGGTCAAAGAGGCTCGGCGCGGCGCGGGCGACGGGATAAGGACACCCAGCCGAGGAAACGAGCGTGAAGGGTCGGCAGGTCCGGGCGCGCGCCCAGGCCGTACAGGTCGTCGATCGCGTCGTGCATGTTCGCGGCCAGATAGAACGCCAGGGCGATCGAATGGCCGTAGAACTCGGCCACGAGGTCGAGTTGCGCCGGACCGCACGGCCACGCGGCGGCACAGTTACGGCACAGCCACGCCGGGCGCATAGGTAGGTGTGGGCGGCCCGGCATCAGCCGACCCGCAGAGGCGTACGGACGACCGGACCGCGGGCAGTCTTTCGGGCGGGCGCGGTCCGGGGCGGCTGGTCCTGCCAGATCAGGCCGCCGGGCATGACGAACACCGAGCGGCGTGCGACCGCGTCCCCGCTCGCGGCCAGCTCGTACACGTCCAGCCAGAGCCAACCGTCGTACGTCGGCCAGTCGAGAACGCGAATCACGCGGACGAAAATCGGGCGAATGAACTGCACACTCGCGGCGCGGGTCGGGTGCAAGGCATCGCCCGTTGCCACCTTCCGCAGGGGCCCGTCACGCGACCGCCACCCAGCGGCTGTCAGGGACACGGTTAAGGCGGTATGACTGCCACATCGAGGCGATGATCCCCGGCGGCCACGGTATGAGCAGCAGTGTCGGATCAGGCTGCGGCTCGGGCTGCGGCTCGGGCTGCGGCTCGGGCTTCAGGTCAGGCTTCAGGTCAGGCTTCGGTTCGGGTGGCCAGTCCGGCACGCGCGCTCCCCTGCTCGTAGCTCTGGGAAGGGGCCGCCCCGCCGTCAGGGCGGCCCCGGTTACGAACGCGTCCGCCGGGTCTCGGGGTCCCTACCAGCCGCGCCGCCTACGGGACAGATTGCCGAGCGTGATGGGATCAGTACACGACGTTGGCCTACTGTTCAGAGATATTCGGGACGTCCCACGTGGAGGCGGGATGAATCATGCGCTTCAGGCGGCCATGGCCGAGGCTGGCGAGACGGCCGAGAGTTTGGCTGCTCAAACGGGTGTTGACCCAAAGACGGCAGCCCGGTGGATAAGCCCGGACGTGTACCGCAGCCACGTCGGCGCGCAACGCTGGCTGCGCTCCTCGGGCGGGACGTTGAGGACCTTTGGCCCGATGTCCTGAAGCGGCGCGAGCCTCAATGGCTGCGCGAGTGGGTCGACTGGGAGCGCGAGGCCGTTGCGATTCGCTGGTTCGAACACACATGGGTGCCCGGCCTTCTACAAACTGAGGCTTACGCGCGGGCAACGCTCGCGGGCGAGGCGCTGACGGCGGACGAGGTCGCCAACGTCGTAGCTTCACGCATCGATCGCCAAGCCATCTTGCGTCGCGAACGCCCGCCGCTACTCGTCGCGGTGGTGCATGAGCTGGTGCTGTACCAGTCGGCGTACGGCAACCGGTCGTTGATGCGCGAGCAGGTGGCCCATCTTGCCGAGTGTGCCGAGTTCCCGTCGGTTCAGGTGCTCATCGTTCCGCGAGACGTCGGCATGTATCCAGGCCTCGGCGGCGGCTTCATCGTGGCCGAGTTGCCCGACGGCGAACACGTAGCACACATCGACAGCCAAGCGCGGGCGCAGATCGTAAATGGAACTGCGGAGGTTGTTACGCTGAATCGCAGATGGGAGCGCATCAGGAGTGAGGCCCTGTCCCGTCTTCAGTCCCTAGACCTGATCAGGAAAGCAGTGGGATCATGGACATGACCGGCGCGCGTTGGCGCAAGAGCACGAAGAGCGGGAACAACGGCGGATCGTGCGTCGAGGTCGCCGACAACCTTCCGGCGTCGTCCTGGTCCGCGACACCAAAGACCGCGACGGCGGAACGCTGAACTTCGCTCCGGCCTCGTGGCGGGCATTCGTCGGCCAGGTCGCCGAGCGCGCCTGACTGACCCTCGTAGCGCGAGAGCGCCCGCCCCGACCACGGGACGGGCGCTCGATCTTCACCGTCCGCCGACGACGGCTTACCGCGCTGGCCCGGATTCCGCCCAGCAGTGACCGCCCCGAAACTCGACTCCCGGGATGTCGTCGACGAGTCGGCTGATGTCCGCGACGCTGGCCAACGAGGCGGTCAGATCTGCGCCCAACTCCTCGGCCGCCGTGTCGAGGTCGTCCTCCTCGGTGGACCAGTCGATCTGGGCGGTGCGCAGATCGGAGACGGCACGACCGATCACGGCAGCGGGATCGGCAACAACGACGGTGACGCGGCAGTACAGGTGCAGCACCACCGGTGCCGGCTGTTCAGCCATCGATGGATCATCACTCGTCCGGTGCCGTACCGGAAGCGTTAATCGCTTTGTCGTCGCGCCGGCCGGTGTCTACGGTGCCGACATGCCTTCGCGAATGCTGACGCTGACCTTCGATGCGTACGATCCGGCCAGCCTGGCGCGGTTCTGGGCCGGAATGCTCGGCCGGGAGGTCGTCGAGGATTCCGGCAGCGCGCTCCTGCTCGGCGATGACACCAGGTCAGCCTCCGGTTCGTCCCGAGCGTTGCCACGAAGCTCGGGCCGAACCGCGTCCACCTGCACCTGACCAGCGCCAGCAGCGCCGATCAGCAGCACCGGGTGGCGACGGCGCTGAAGCTCGGCGGTAGCCACCTCGACGTCGGGCAACTCCCTGAGGAGGAGCACATTGTCCTGGCCGATCCAGAGGGCAACGAGTTCTGCGTGATCGAGGCGGGCAACGGCTTCCTCGCCGGGTGCGGCCTGCTCGGGGAGTTGGCCTGTGACGGCACCCGGGACGTCGGCCTCTTCTGGAGCGAGGCGCTGGGCTGGCCGCTGGTGTGGGACCAGGACGAGGAGACCGCGATCCAGTCACCACGCGGGGAACGAAGGTCGCGTGGGGAGGCCCGCCCCTGGCCCCGAAAGGCGAGGAACCGGCAACGCTTCGACCTCGCCCGCCCGGCGGCGATCAGCAGGCGGAGGTCGACCGGCTGCTCGCCCTCGGGGCGACCCGGGTCGAGATCGGTGCGGACGGCGTCGTCATGCTGGCCGACCCGGATGGCAACGAGTTCTGCGTCAGCGGACAGGCCGTCGCGACCTGAGGGTCATATTGACGAGTTCGCACCACAATGGCCGCCAGGGTTGGAACGGTTGGGATGTGCTCGGAGCCCCGAGACCCGGCGCAGGCGCTGGCAGTGAAGCCGGGGCGGTACCGCGTCCGTGTGTCGTACGGAGAGCGCTGCGGGGGCCCATTGAGCGGGCCCGCCAGGCCTCTTGCCCTCTTCAGCGTTATACCTGTGAGGCATATTTATACCTCTGAGTCATAAGGCTCTCCGGGGTGTCCGCCGCCGGTGACCTCAGGCGGTCGCTTCGCTCCGCCGAAGCCGTCATCATCAACGAATGAGCGACCCGGGATGCAGGTGCGAGCACGGGTGCGGCACGAGCCTGACCGCTCGTACGCCGTACTCGTCGAGGGTCCGGACGGCGAGGTGGAGGTGGACCGCACGGGTAGGACAGCGAATCTCTGGGCCCTGGCCCAGGCCGGTGCAGCTCGTCTGTTCGGTGAAAGCCTTGGCGCGGACAACCTCACCCTGCACGTCCCGCAGCCGCCCTACGGCCAGGACGGGCAGTGGGTTCGCATCATCGCCGTCGAGAACCCGGATGACCCGCAGAGACCGCCGACATCGGCGTCCTGGCGCAGGCGCACTGGTTCGGCCACGAAGGCGCGTGGTTCGTGACAGTCACCGGCACGGGTACCAGCATCGTCCCGAGCGAGCACCTGGACTTCGAACCGGTTGTCACGGATGAACAGGCAGCGGCGTTCCACAGGTACATCGCAGCCACGGCCGCGTGAAAGCTTGGCTGCACTCGGAACCGAGATCAACCAGGGAAAGTGCTGGTGGAGCCCAGGGGACTCGAACCCCTAACCCCTGCCTTGCAAAGGCAGTGCTCTGCCAGTTGAGCTAGGGCCCCGTGGGTGGCCGTGGCATCGATCTCGCCGCCCGGCCGGGACGTCAGCGCAGGTCGGGCGCGGTCGTCGCCTCGTGCCACAGGGCACGCTCGTCGTTCGCGGCCTTGACCTTGTTGAACACGACGGCGGCAACGCCGACGACGCCAGCCAGAATCAGCAGCTTCTTGAACATGGGGCAACCCCTCAAGCTCGACTACCGTCGGACGACATGCGGTGGGGCTAGATGGAATCGAACCATCGACCTCAGAGTTATCAGCTCTGCGCTCTAACCGACTGAGCTATAGCCCCGCGTTGCGACGAGCAAGATTAACCCATCCGCTGTGTCAGCCCCAAATCGGGGTCCGAGCCTACGAGCCGGGCCGTCGCCGCCTGCAAAACCTACCTGAGTACGGGACGCCGGAGCGACCGCATTCCGCGGTGCCCCGGCGTCCCGGTCGCTCAGTCCCGCTCGGCGAGGGTCAGCTCGATCCCGCCGACCAGGTCGGCACAGACGTTGTAGACGAACGCTCCCAGCGTGGCCAGCGCGGTGAACAACACCACGTTGACCAGGCCGATCAGCGCCGAGCTGAGGATCACGCCCTTGGCGGTGATCTGGAAGCCGCTGGTGCTCTGCCCACCGCCGGCGTTGACCAGGTCGCTCAGGCTCTCGTTGACGCTCTGGAAGACGCCCATCGCGTCCAGCGCCAGGTAGAGCACCGAGGTGGCGACCACCACGACGATGAAGAGCACCACCGAGACGGCGAACGCGAACTTCATCACCGACCACGGGTCGATCCGCTTCAGGTTCAGTCGGGCCCGGCGCGGTCCGCGGGAAGCGGCCGAGCTGACCGACGTACGCGCCGCACGTACGGCGTCACCGACGCGGGCGGCCCCACGGCGGACGCGTTGCCGATCCCCGGTGGCAGGCCGCCACCGCTCGCCGGACGGCCGGCATTGGCACCGGTACGCGCCGAGTCCGGCTGCGGCTGGGTCATGCCCGGCGTGATCCGCGGCTGGGTGCCGGTGGACCCGGCCGACGTCGCCTGGCCGGGTCGGACACCGATCGGCTGCGTGGTCGCCGGACGGGCCGAGGGTGCCGCCGCCGAACCCGAAGGTGTGGCGGCGGCCGACGTCGGTGCCTCGGCACCGGACGCCTCGGCCTTGTCGTCCGACCCGGCGTTCTCACCGGATTGCTCCGGCGGGGTGTCATACCGGGAGCCCTTGTGAACTTCGGGGCAGGCGCGTCGGCGGGGACCGTTGCCCGGCCCACGGCCGCGCGGCCGGTCGCTGGTGTGCCGCCCTTGGCGGCCTCCTCGTCGACCGGGTTGGCCGAGGTCCCCATGTTCCCCGACTTCGCCTGTGTCTCCGTCATTCAACTAGTCCTGTTCGTCAGGCTCGTCGGCATTGCGAGCAATCGCCACGATAGTCACGCCGTCCGGGAGGTCCATCAGCTTGACCCCATTGTGTTCCGGTCACGCGTACGGCGTACAGGCTTCACCGGAGTCGAATGACACCACCGTTGCTGGTGATCGCGAAGAGCTCGTCGTCCGGATCGATCACCACCGCGCCAACCAGACCACCGCGCCGTTCGGTGATCTTCGCAGTCAACACGCCCTTACCTCCCCGGCCCTGCACCGGGTATTCCTCGATCGGGGTCCGCTTCGCGAAGCCCCGTTCGTGGCCACCAGAACGTCCAAACCTTCTCGAACGACCTCCATGGCCAGCAGGACGTCGTCGTCCGTGAAGCGCATGCCGATCACGCCCGAGGTGGCCCGGCCCATCGGCCGCAACGCCTCGTCCGAGGCGTTGAACCGGATCGCCTGTGCCTTCTTGGAGACCAGCAGCAGGTCGTTTTCCGGCGCAACCAACGCAGCACCGACCAGCTCGTCCTCATCGCGCAGGTTGATCGCGATGACGCCGCCGGAACGGTTGGAGTCGAACTCCTCGAGCCGCGTCTTCTTCACCAGGCCGTTCTTCGTGGCCAGTACCAGATAGGGGCTACCTGGTAGTTCGGAATTTCGATGATCTGCGCGATCTGCTCGTCGGGTTGGAAGGCGAGCAGGTTGGCCACGTGCTGGCCCTTGGCTACCCTACTGGCCTCCGGCAACTCGTACGTCTTGGCCCGGTAGACACGGCCCTTGTTCGTCAGGAACAGGATCCAGTCGTGGGTCGAGCAGACGAAGAAGTGGCTGACGATGTCGTCCTGCCGCAGGGTAGCGCCACTGACGCCCTTGCCGCCGCGCCGCTGCGAGCGGTAGAGATCGACCTTGGTCCGCTTGGCGTACCCGGTCCGGGTGATCGTGACGACCACGTCCTCGCGGGCGATGAGGTCCTCCATCGAGACCTCGCCGTCGAACGGGATGATCTGCGTCCGCCGTTCGTCGCCCCACTTGGTGACGATCTCGCCAAGCTCCTCCGAGATGATCCTCCGCTGGCGCTCCGGCTTGGCGAGAATGTCCTTGAGGTCGGCGATCTCGATCTCGAGCTTGGCCAGGTCGTCCACGATCCGCTGCCGCTCCAACGCGGCGAGCCGGCGCAGCTGCATGTCGAGGATCGCGGTCGCCTGGATCTCGTCGATCTCCAGCAGCCGGATCAGGCCCTGCCGGCGTCGTCCACCGTCGGCGAGCGCCGGATCAGCGCGATGACCTCGTCCAACGCGTCCAGCGCCTTGCCGAGACCGCGCAGGATGTGCGCCCGCCTCGGCCTTGCGCAGCCGGAACGCGGTGCGCCGGCGGATCACGTCGATCTGGTGCTCGACGTAGTAGCGGATGAACTGCGCCAGGTTGAGCGTGCGCGGCACCCCGTCGACCAGGGCCAGCATGTTGGCGCCGAAGGTCTCCTGGAGCTGGGTGTGCTTGTAGAGGTTGTTCAGCACGACCTTCGCGACCGCGTCGCGCTTGAGCACCAGCACGATCCGCATGCCGGTACGCCGGAGGACTCGTCGCGGATGTCGGCGATCCCGGCGAGCTTGCCCTCCTTGATCAGCTCGGCGATCCGCTCCGCGAGGTTGTCCGGGTTGACCTGGTAGGGCAGCTCGCTGACGACCAGGCAGGGTCGGCCCCGCTTGTCCTCCTCGACCTCCACCACGGCGCGCATCCGGATCGAGCCACGACCCGTGCGGTACGCGTCCTGGATTGCGGTCGTGCCGACGATCAGGCCGTGGGTCGGGAAGTCCGGCCCCTTGACGATGCCGAGCAACGCCTCGAGGGTGGCTTCCTCGTCCTCCTCCGGGTGCTCCAGGCACCACTGCACCGCCGCGCCGATCTCCCGCAGGTTGTGCGGCGGGATCTTGTGGCCATCCCGACCGCGATGCCCTCGGAGCCGTTCAGCAGCAGGTTGGGGATCCGCGACGGCAGGATCGTGGGCTCCTTGGCCCGACCGTCGTAGTTGTTCTGCAGTTCGACGGTGTCCTCGTCGATGTCCCGCAGCATCTCCATGGCGAGCGGGTCGAGCTTGCACTCCGTGTATCTCATGGCCGCAGCCGGATCATTACCCGGCGAGCCGAAGTTGCCGTTGCCGTCGACCAGCGGGTAGCGCAGCGACCAGGGCTGCGCCATCCGGACCAGCGCGTCGTAGATCGACGAGTCGCCGTGCGGGTGGAACTGACCCATCACGTCACCGACGACGCGGGAGCACTTCACGTAGCCGCGGTCCGGACGGTAGCCGGAGTCGAACATCGCGTAGAGGATCTTGCGGTGGACCGGCTTGAGGCCGTCCCGGACGTCCGGCAGCGCGCGACCGACGATGACGCTCATCGCGTAGTCGAGGTAGGAGCGCTGCATCTCCACCTCGAGCCCGACCGGTTCGATCCGGTCGTGCGCGACCACCGCGGCGATGGCCTCGGTGGGAGCCTCGGGCTCGTTCGGTGTGGACTCGGGAGAATCGGTCACTGTATACCCTTATCAGACTCAGAGTCGTTTTCGTGCTGTGGATAACCGCTGTGGATACCGGCCAAGCTGTGGATAACTCTGTGGACCGGTGGACCGGCCGGGCAGTGCCCGGCCGGTCCACCGCAGCCCGTCAGATGTCCAGGAACCGCACGTCCTTGGCGTTGCGCTGAATGAACGACCGGCGCGCCTCGACGTCCTCACCCATCAACACGCTGAACAACTCGTCGGCGGTTGCCGCGTCGTCGAGAGTGACCTGCCGCAGGGTACGCGTCGCCGGGTTCATCGTGGTTTCCCACAGCTCGGGATAGTTCATCTCGCCGAGGCCCTTGAAGCGCTGAATGTCGTCCGGCTTGGCGTTCGGCTTCTTCTGCTGGCGCAGCGCGATCAGCCCGTCCCGCTCGCGGTCGGAGTACGCGTACTGCGCGTCGTCGCCCTTCTTGTTCCACTTGATCTTGTAGAGGTGGGGCGGCCAGGTAGACGTTGCCCATCTCGACAAGCGGACGCATGAAGCGGAACAGCAGGGTGAGCAGGAGCGTCTGGATGTGCTGGCCGTCGACGTCGGCGTCGGCCATCAGCACCACCTTGTGGTACCGCAGCTTCTCCATGTCGAAGTCGTCGTGGATGCCGGTGCCCAGCGCGGTGATCAGCGCCTGGACCTCGTTGTTCTTCAGCACCCGGTCGATCCGGGCCTTCTCCACGTTGAGGATCTTGCCGCGGATCGGCAGGATCGCCTGGGTACGCGGGTCGCGACCCTGCTTGGCCGAGCCGCCGGCCGAGTCACCCTCGACGATGAACACCTCGGACTCGCGCGGGTCGGTCGACTGGCAGTCGGCCAGCTTGCCCGGCATCGAGCCGGACTCCAGCAGCGACTTGCGCCGGGCCAGCTTGCGCGCCTGCTGCGCGGCGATCCGGGCCCGAGCGGCCTGGGACGCCTTCGTGATGATCATCTTGGCCTCGGCCGGGTTGCGGTCGAACCAGTCGACCAGCCGGTCGTTGCAGACCCGCTGCACGAAGCTCTTCACCGGGGTGTTGCCCAGCTTGGTCTTGGTCTGGCCCTCGAACTGCGGGTTGGCCAGCTTGACCGAGATGATCGCCGCGAGCCCTTCGCGGATGTCCTCGCCGGAGAGCTTCTCGTCGCCCTTGAGTAGCTTCTTGTCGGTGCCGTACCGGTTGACCACGCTGGTCAGCGCGGACCGGAAGCCCTCCTCGTGGGTGCCGCCCTCGTGGGTGTTGATCGTGTTGGCGAAGGTGTAGACCGATTCGCCGTACGACTCGTTCCACTGCATGGCGATCTCGAGCGACATGCCCTCCTCTTCGGCCTCGAACTCGACCACGGTCTTGTGGATCGGGCTCTTGGAGGCGTTGAGGTGCCGGACGAAGTCGGCGATGCCGCCCTCGTAGTAGAACGTCACCTCGCGCTGGCGACCGTCCTCCTCCTCGGCCACCCGCTCGTCGAGCAGGTGGATGCGCAGCGCTCGGTTGAGAAGGCCATCTCCTGCAGGCGCCGATAGATGGTCTGGAAGTCGAAGTCGACAGTCTCGAAAATGTCGGGGTCGGGCCAGAAGGTGACCGCCGAGCCGGTGCGGTCGGTGGTCTCGCCCTTGTCCAACGGGCCGGGCTTGGAGTAGTTGTACTGCTGCCGCCAGACGAAGCCGGACTTGTGGATCTCCACAGCCATCCGGGTGGAGAGGGCGTTCACCACCGAGACGCCGACGCCGTGCAGACCGCCGGAGACCGCGTACGCCTTGCCGTCGAACTTGCCGCCCGCGTGCAGCACCGTCAGCGCGACCTCGACACCCGGCTTCTGAGCTTCGGGTGGAGGTCGACCGGGAAACCACGGCCGTTGTCGGTGACCTGGACGCCGCCGTCGGCGAGCAGCACCACGTCGATGGTGTCGCAGTATCCGGCCAGCGCCTCGTCGACCGCGTTGTCGACGACCTCCCAGACGAGGTGGTGCAGACCGCGCTCGCCGGTGGACCCGATGTACATACCGGGCCGCTTGCGAACGGCCTCCAGCCCCTCGAGAACGGTGATCGACTCTGCGCCGTACTCCTGCTTGTCCTGCGCTGCCACCCTCGGCCACTTTCTCGCGTCAGCCGCGCCGGTAGGGCGCGTCGGGCGCGGGTTCGGCGGACAGGACGCGACGTCGGCGCGCGGACCGGCGCCGGAGACCTCCGGACAGCGGGTCGAACGCGCCGGTCGCCGCGGTTGCCCGCGGATCGCGATCGGCTCGACCCGACGTGGAGAATGAACCTGGGGCCACCGGCCCCGTCCCACTCCCGCACCGGGTCTTCGTCTCGCTGTCAATCCTACTGTGCGCGGAGGACAGAACCACCACTCGGCACCCTCAGAGAGGCGGCTGAGAAGTCCATAGCCGGCAGAACCCCGTCGCCCACGACTCCCCACACGCCAGGCTTCCATCGCACGCGCCGCCCGAAACGGGTTGACCCGCGCCCGGGCGGGTCGGGGTCGCGGCCGGAGCGTCCGTGCCGTACGTTTGCGGCGCCCCGGAACCAGCCTTGATCTTTACCGGCTGGAACCGGACGATCGACCCGATCGACCCGACACGTGCTCTCGAAGAGGTGACAGATGGGGCTGGACAACGTCGCGGTGCACTGGCCGCGGACCGGCCGCTTCTATGATCCGGTCGCGCCGGCCGAGTTCGTCGACTTCGGCGAGATCGTCGACCTGCCGCGAATCTCCGCGCCGACCGCGGCGCTGGCCGAGCTCATCGCGAAGACCGGCACCATCCGGGCGACCGCGTACACCGAGTTGGTGGATCTTCTCCTCGGCCTGGAAGGTGTGTTGTACGCCACAGACGCCGCCGCCGAGGACGAGGACCCGGTGATCGATCCGGATGGCTGCTCCTGGATCGCGAGTGGGATCGAAGATTCGTGGCCGGGCACCGCGCGTACGGCGAGGCGGTCACCTTCGAGTCGGTGAGCACCGTGCTGCGCTCTCTGCTCGGCGACGGCAGGTTGCCCGAGCAGCAGCTGCGGTGGCTGGAGAGCCGCCTCGACGCCCTGCGCGACGAGAGCGGCGACCCGCCGCAGTGGAACTTCACCTGTGCCGAGCTGGGCGTGCTGGCCGCGTTCTACCGGCGCTGCGCCGAGCGCGGTTTCGCCGTCTACGCGGACGTCTGAGCGGTCTACGCCGAAGCCTGGGCGGCGGGCCCTGGCCCCGGAGGAGCACCCTGCTCGCCGCCCGGCTGGTTCGCTGCCGCGATCACCCGGGTCAGCACCGCGTGCAGGTGGTGCAGGTCCTCGACGGGCAGCCCGAGTCGCTGCACGATCGCGGCCGGAATCAGCTCGGCCTGATTCCGCAGCGCGACACCGCTGGCGGTGAGGGTGATGGCAAGGCTGCGCTCGTCGCTCGGGTCGCGTTCCCGGCGCAGGTAGCCGGCGGCCTCCAGCCGCTTGAGCAGGGGTGACAGCGTGCCCGGATCGAGCTGGAGCAGGCGACTGAGGTCGCGGCCGGACAACGGCGCGTGCTGCCAGAGTGCCAGCATCACCAGGTACTGCGGGTGGGTCAGGCCCATCGGCTCCAGGAGCGGCCGGTAGACGGCCACCACGCTCCGGGCGGCCACCGAGAGGGCGAAGCAGACCTGTTGTTCCAGGGCCAGCGGGTCGACGCCGTCCGGTCGTTCGCTCATCGGTTGCCTCCTCTCCGCAAGGTGACTATCGTACCGATCATTGGTGTACCAACCATTGGTACACCAACCATCCGGCGGCGGCCCGGATGGTGGCGGCTCAACGGGGAGAGGGCGGCAGATGAGCGAGGACGGCGTGGTCACCAGGGGATCGGGCGAGGGCGGCCGACTGCTGCGCTGGGCCTTCCGGCACCTCGCCGGCCCGGCCGACGGTGTGCAGGGCGCGGTGCAGGGTGGCTCGGCCGAGGCCCGCGAGGCGTGGAAACGCGACCTGGCCGAACGCAAGCGCTATACCCGGGAGCAGCGCGAACGCAAGCGCGCCGCCCGCGAGAGCGACCGGCGCGGCTGAGCAGCCGGCTCAGCCGTACGTGTCGCGCGGGCCCCGGCCGCGGACCGGCGCGGCCCTGCCCCACGAGGGTGCGGCGGGGCCGTGGATGTGCAGCTTGCGCACCACGTTGTGGCCGACCTCGCTGGCGATCTGCTTGAGCAGCGAGCCGGCGAGCAGCCGCAGCTGGGTGGCCCAGGCGGTCGAGCGCGCCTCCACGGTCAGCTCGCCGTTCTCCAGCTTCACCGGCCGACTGTTCTGCGCGACCTCCGCGCCGACGACCCGCTCCCAGGCACCGAACACGGTGGCCTCGGCCGCCGGCTGCTGCCAGCCGCGAGCCTTCACCAGCCGGTTCAGCACCGCACTCAGCGGCTGCGGATCGCGCGGGTCGGGGCCGGGGCCGGAGTAGCCCGCAACCGCCGCCCGAGCCGCCGGCAGCGTCGCCAGCACCGGGGTACGTCGGGCTCGGGCCGCCGCCTGCCGCCGGGACAGCGCCGCGTCGAGCACCGCCGGGCCAGCTCCGGCCCGCTGGCGGCCGCCGCCGCTCACCGCCCGTCGGTTCCGCCGCCGCCTTCGGGTACGCGCGGCCGCGCCCTCGCCTGCCGCTCGTCGACTGGTGCGTGGCTCATCCGACACGGCGTACCGTCCCTTCGCCGACCTGATAGCGGGTGCCGCGCAGAGCGGCCGGTACGTCGTCGTCCACGGCGCAGGTGACCAGCAGCTGACTCGCCCCACCGACCAGCTCCGCCAGCCGTTGCCGGCGGCCGGTGTCCAACTCCGCGAAGACGTCGTCGAGCACCAGCACCGGTTCGATGCCGTCGGCGCGCAACAGGTCGTACCCGGCCAGCCGCAACGCGAGCGCGAACGACCACGACTCGCCGTGGCTGGCGTACCCTTGGCGGGCAGCGGCCCGAGACTCAGCGCCAACTCGTCGCGGTGCGGGCCGACCAGGGTGGTGCCCCGTTCGATCTCGGCGGTGCGGGACGCGGCCAGGGCCGCGGTCAGGGCCTCGGCCAGCGCCGCCCGGTCGATGGTCGGGTCGGTCAGCTCGATCGAGGGCCGGTACGCGATGCTCGCGGCGCCCCGACCGGCGGCCACCGCGTCGTACGCCTTGGCGACGTGCGGGGTGAGCGCGGCCACCAGCTCCAGTCGCCCGGCGAGCAACTCCGCGCCGTGCTGGGCCAGGTGGGTGTCCCAGACGGCGAGGGTGCCGAGGTCGCCGCCCGGGACCCACCGGTCTTGCGGGCCAGGTACGCGGTGCGCAGCAGGGCGTTGCGCTGCTTGACCACCCGCTCGTAGTCGGCCCGCACGCCGGCGTACCGGGGCTGTCGATTGACCAGCAGGTCGTCCAGGTAGCGGCGACGTTCGGCCGGGTCGCCCCGCACCAACTCAAGGTCCTCCGGGGCGAAGAGCACGAGCCGGAGTGCCCCAGCACGTCCCGCGCCCGCCGCGCCGGTGACCGGCCCAGACGGGCACGGTTGGCCTTGCCGGGCACGATCTCCAGCTCGACCAGCAGCTCCCGTCCGTCGTGCACCACCGCGCAGCGGATCACCGCGGACGTGGCGCCCATCCGGACCAGAGGTGCGTCGGTGGCGACCCGGTGTGAGTCCAGGGTCGCCACGTAGCCCAGCGCCTCGACGAGGTTCGTCTTGCCGACGCCGTTGGCGCCGATCAGGACGTTCGCCCCCGGCTGGAGGTCGACGGCGACCCGCTCGTACGAGCGGAAGTCGACCAGTTCCAGCCGGTGAACGTACACAGGTTGTGGATACCGCTCAGCGCTTGTGGACGGCGTGTCCGCCGAACTGCTGACGCAGCGCGGAGACGGCCTTCATGGCGGGTGAGTCGTCCTGACGCGAGGCGAACCGGGCGAACAGCGAGGCGGTGATGACGTTCAGCGGCACGCCCAGCCGGACCGCCTCGTCGACGGTCCACCGGCCCTCGCCGGTGTCCTCGGTGTAGCCGCTCAGGTCGGCCAGCTCCGGGTCCTCGTCGAGTGCCCGGTCCAGCAGGTCGAGCAGCCAGGAACGGACGACGGTGCCCTCCCGCCACGACTTGAACACCCGGGCACGTTGGTGACCAGCTCGGAGGCGGTCAGCAGCTCGTAGCCCTCGGCGTAGGCGTGCATCAGGCCGTACTCGATGCCGTTGTGCACCATCTTCGAGTAGTGGCCGGCTCCCACCGGACCGGCGTGCACGAAGCCGAACTCACCCTCCGGCTGAGAGCGTCGAAGATCGGCATCAGCCGGTCCACGTGCTCCTGGGCGCCGCCGACCATCAGCCCGTAGCCGTTCTGCCGCCCCAGACGCCCCCGAGACGCCGACGTCGATGTAGCCGATGCCCGCTCGTTGAGGCGTTCCGCCCGGGAGCGTCGTCGCTGAAGCGCGAATTGCCGCCGTCGATGATGATGTCGCCCTCGCCGAGCACCGTGGCGAGCTCGTCGATGGTGGCGTCGGTGACGCCGGCGGGCACCATGACCCAGACCGCGCGCGGGGACTCGAGCTTCTCCGCCAGGCCCGCGATGGTCGGAACGTCGCTCAGGTGTGCGTTGTGGTCGAAGCCGACAACTTCGTGACCAGCGGTACGCAACCGCTCCCGCATGTTGCCGCCCATACGGCCGAGTCCTACAAGGCCGAGCTGCATGTGTTTCTACCTCCGTGGATCTGGGTGTTGCTGGGCGCGATCAGCGCGAGACGCGGATCGGCATGATGAGGTACCGGTACCCGGAATGACCTCGCCATCCTCGTCGGCGGGAGAGATCACCGCGGGCTTGAAGGCGTCGACGAACGAGAGCACTGCCGTCTGGGAGCCCAGGTTGGCCAGGCCGTCGATGAGGTACTGCGGGTTGAAGCCGATGGTCAGCGCGTCACCGGTGAAGGTGGCCTCCATCGCCTCACTGGCCCGTGCCTCCTCGGAACCGCCGGCCTCGACCACCAGGCCGTCAGCGCTGAAGCTGAGCAGCACCGGGTGGTCCGTTCGGCGACCAGCGCGACCCGCTTGACCACCTCGATCAACGTGCTGACCGGCACCCGGGCCGCGGCGTTGTGCGTGGCCGGGAAGAGCGAACGCACCGGCGGGTAGTTGGCACCGTCGAGCAGGCGGCTGGTGGTGCGCCGGGTGCCGCCGGCCAGGCCGACCATGCCCTCACCCGCAGCGCCCTGGGCGAGGGCGAGCGTGACCTCTCCGCCGATCGGGCCGAGGGCCTTGGCGGTGTCGTTCAGGGTGCGGGCCGGCACGAGGGCGTTGATGCTCACCTCGGGTCGTCCGGGCGCCACTGGATCTCGCGCAGCGCCAACCGGTAGCGGTCGGTCGCCAGCATCGACAGCGTGGTGCCGGAGAGCTCGACGCGGACTCCGGTCATCATCGGCAGCGTCTCGTCACGGCCCGCCGCGATGGCCACCTGGGAAACCGCTGTGGCGAACGCCGCGGCGTCGACGGTGCCGGCGCTCTGCGGCATCTCGGGCAGCGCGGGGTAGTCCTCCACCGGCATGGTGGGCAGGGTGAACCGGGCACTGCCGCAGACCAGCTCGAGGTGGGCGCCGACCGCGGCGATGTCGACCGGCTTGGCGGGCAACGCCTTGGTGATCTCGGCGAGCAGGCGGCCGGAGACGAGCGCGGCGCCGTCGGCGTCACCCTGCACCTCGACGGTCACCTGGCTGGAGACCTCGTAGTCGAACCCGGAGACCCGCAGGTTGCCGTCGGTGACGCGAAGCATCACCCCGGCGAGCACCGGAACGGATGGCCGGTTGGGCAGGCTCTTCGCGGTCCACGCCACGGCCTCGGCGAGCGCGTCGCGCTCTACTCGGAATTTCATCAATGCCTCCGCGTCGACGTCAGCGACAACTCTCTCATGCCGACCGCTGCCTACCGTCCCGCCAACCGTGCGGGTGTCCATCGCACCTTAGGGCGCGGGGACATCGGCTGTGCGCCGACCCATGGATCGTGTCGATGCTGACCGGCTGATCCGGCAGCGTTCGGCACGATCCACAGAAAGCCCAACGGTGATGATTGGTTTTGTTCTCTTAGAAGAGATAACCCATCGTCTTCATCGCACCTGTGCAAACTGTGGAAACCGAGGTTTTCCCAGCTCAGACACGTTATCCACCGGTGATTTAGCTGTGGAGAACCGGGGTACAACCGGCCTCTGTGTCCACAGCCCGATCTCGTCGGCCGGTTGTCCACCGTTGTCCACCGGTTATCCACCGGTAATCCACCGACTTTCTCCCCAAGCCTGTGGACGACGGGGAAGATCACCATTGCCGTCATCCCCAGAACCTTCAACAGCTCGTACACAGGTAGATCGTCATCGGTGGAAAACTCCGGCGTCGTCCCCAGGCGTCCACAGCCTCGTCCACAGGGTTTCTCCACAGCCTGTGGGTAACCGGCGAAGGACGGACCGTAGTTATCCACCGACGGTGGATAACGAGCTGTGGACAACGAGTGGGAGTCGAGGCGGTCACGGCCTCGATCCTGTGGTCTCCACCATGTCGAGAGTCCAGCTGTGGGACGAAAGAACGCCCGGCCGGAGATCCGGCCGGGCGTGTCCTGGCTGTGTACCGCCTCGACGGCGGGCGTACGGCTCAGCTGTTCTGCTTGATCCGGTTGGTCAGCTCGGCGATCTGGTTGTAGAGCGAGCGGCGCTCCGCCATCTGCTGACGAATCTTCCGGTCGGCGTGCATCACAGTGGTGTGGTCCCGGCCACCGAACGCCTGCCCGATCCGGGGCAACGACAGCTCCGTCAGCTCCCGGCACAGGTACATGGCCACCTGCCGGGCGTTGACGAGCACCCGGGACCTGGACTGGCCGCGCAGGTCCTCCAGGCTCACCCCGAAGTAGTCGGCGGTCGACGCCATGATCTGGTCGGCGTTGATCTCCGGACCGGCACCGTCGGGCATGAAGTCCCGAAGCACCTCCTCGGCCAGCGACAGCTCGACGGTCGACCGGGTCAGGCTCGCGAACGCGGTGACCCGGATCAGCGCCCTCCAGCTCCCGGATCGAGTTCGACACCCGGGAGGCGATGAACTCCAACACGTCCGGCGGGGCGTACATCCGCTCCTGCGCCGCCTTCTTCTGCAGGATCGCGATCCGGGTCTCCAGGTCCGGTGGCTGGATGTCGGCCAGCAGCCCCACTCGAACCGGGTGCGCATCCGGTCCTCGAGGGTGGCCAGCTGACGCGGCGACCGGTCGGAGGTGATCACGATCTGCTTGTTGGCGTTGTGCAGGGTGTTGAAGGTGTGGAAGAACTCCTCCTGGGTGCGCTCGCGGTTCTCCAGGAACTGGATGTCGTCGATCAACAGGATGTCGACGTCGCGGTAGCGGCGCTGGAACGCGCTGGTCTTGTCGTCCCGGAGCGAGTTGATGAAGTCGTTGGTGAATTCCTCGGTCGAGACGTACCGGACCGAGCGGGCGTTGCCGAGCGTCGTGGCGTAGTGCCCGATGGCGTGCAGCAGGTGGGTCTTGCCCAGACCGGAGTGCCCGTAGATGAAGAGCGGGTTGTACGCCTTCGCCGGCGACTCCGCCACCGCCACGCTCGCCGCGTGGGCGAACCGGTTGGACGAGCCGATGACGAACGTCTCGAACATGTACTTCGGGTTGAGCCGGTTGCCGCCGGTGTCGGCGCCGGGCAGCCGACGGTCGTCACGGCCACCCGTCCGGTGGTCCACCGCGCTGCGGCCCGGGCCGCTGTCCGTTCCGCTGTCCCGGGGAGCGAGCGGATCACGTGCTGGTCGCGCGGCGACGCCGAGTCGTCCCGGTAGCGGGGTTCGTAGGGCCGGGTGTCCGGGCCGGGCGGGTCCAGGCGGGCGGACTGGTCGTCGTAGCCACGCCGTTCCGGCCCCGGTCGGGGCGACCGCGTGGGCTCCGCGAAGGAGGCGCTGAACAACGCCTCCTGCCCGTCCCTGCTGGCCGGGATCATCCCCGGACGATGACCGTCGACGGTCTGCGCGAGCGGCGGACCCGCCGGTGCGGGTGGTGCGCCCAGATCAGACGTACGCGGGTGCGGTTGCTCGGGGATCATCGCGTCGGCCGCCGGTCGGGCGCCGTGGTCGTCGAGCGGCGCGGCGTTCGGGCCCTCGATGTCGAGTGGCCCGATCTCCGGTGCGCTGCGATAGACGGTGCCAGCCGGTCGGCCGGTGGCGTCCTCGGCCACCCGGACGGTGACCGCGACCTGGATCGGTCGGCCGAGCCGGCGGGTGAGCGCCTCGGTGATCGCCGGGCGCAGCCGTGACTCGATCACGTCGCGGGTGAACGCGTCCGGGACGGACAGCAGTGCGGTGTCCTCCACGATCGCCCGCAGCCGGGTCAGCCGAAGATAGGCACGCTGCTGAGCGGAGATGATCTCGTCGGCGAGCTCGTCGGTCGCCGCTAACCACACTGCGGCAAGGTCGGTCGTACCGGCCACCGTCGTGCCACCCTCGCCTCTGCTCCCGGCCGCCGCTGTCTGCCAGCCGGCCGTCCGGCCCGCCGCGTTCGCGGGGTGGAACAACACCCACCCGGACGATCGACCGGTGGTCATCCACAAGTTATCCACAGCCTGTGTACCGACCGATTGTGGCCGCCGCCGGATGCGGGTGGCACCTGCCCCTGCCTGGACGGGCACTGAAGCGGGTTCACCGTGCCGAACGATTCACTGCCTGGTCCGGTCTTGCCTCTGCGACGACCGGAGCTTCCGACGCTCACCGCAATCGGGCACGGTAACAGCGTTGTCCCTGCGCCATCAACCGGCGACGCGGCGGCGCCCTTGACGGCATCAGCGAAAACCGCCCTTCGGTCTCGGGCGCGTCCCCTTGTGGGCAGCTCGGGGTGTTTGACGGTCATTGCCCCTGCGTAGGCTGGAACGGTTGCTTTCTCGCCCTCTGCTAGGGTGATGGGTGCTTGCTGTCCGCGGTCGCATCCCCGCATCGCCGAGGTCCCGTTCCGCCGGACAGCACCGATCGTGGGCCACCGTCGAGGTGGCCTGGACCACCACGACCCCGGCGATCCCGTCGCGCGGGGCGCGTACGAAAACGGAGAGCCTGACGTGAGCAAGCGCACCTACCAGCCGAACAACCGCCGGCGCGCGAAGACCCACGGCTTCCGGCTGCGCATGCGCACCCGTGCCGGCCGTGCCATCCTCTCGAGCCGTCGCGCCAGGGTCGCACCACCCTGTCGGCCTGAGCCGACCGGGCCGGTCCAGGGACGTGGGCAGTCGTGCTGGCCGCCGCGCAACGACTGCGGCGCAGCACTGACTTCGCCGCAGCGGTTCGCGGTGGCCGACGCGCCGGACGTGGTTCCGTCGTGGTCCACCTGACCGTGCCGGCGACCATCGACCCCAGCACACCGACCTCGCCGGAGCCGGTGCGGGACGACAGTGCGGAGCACCCATCCGTGCCGTCCCGTGCCGGCTTCGTCGTGTCCAAGGCCGTCGGCAACGCGGTGATCCGTAACCAGGTCCGGCGCCGACTGCGGGCGTTGGTCCGGGACCGGATGACCGCCCTGCCGCCCGGCAGCACCCTGGTCGTCCGGGCGCTCCCGCCGCGGCCCAGACGTCGTACCCTCGGCTCGCCGCCGACCTGGACGCCGCCATCGCGGTAGCCAGGTCACCCGCGAGCGGCGGTCCCGATGAGCGGCAGCGACCAGAGCAGGCCACGCCCCTGACAACAGGTGCCAAGGTGCTGATCGCGCCCATCATCGCGTACCGTCGGTGGATAAGTCCGGCACTGCCGGCCCGCTGTCGGTTCTACCCGTCGTGCAGTGCGTACGCCCAGGAGGCGGTCGCTCGGCACGGCGCGCTCCGGAGCCGTGCTGGCGGTCCGGCGGCTGTTGCGTTGCCACCCCTTTCACCCTGGTGGACATGACCCGGTGCCGGAGCCGGGCGGCCGCCGTCGTGCTGATGTGACTGGAGCCCCGAATTGAGTCTGAGTCTCGACTGGATCTACTACGCGATTTCGTGGATCCTGCTGACCTGGCACTCTGCCTGGGACGCCATCGGGGTGCCCGTCGGCGCGGTGATCGGCACCAACTTCGCCTGGATCCTGTCCATCATCTTCCTGGTGGTCACCGTCCGGGTGATCCTGTTCCCGGTCTTCGTCAAGCAGATCAAGTCGCAGCGGGCGATGCAGGCGCTCCAGCCCAAGGTCAAGGAGCTTCAGGAGAAGCACAAGGGTGACCGGGAGACGCTCCAGAAAGAAATGATGGAGCTGTACAAGAAGGAGAAGGCCAACCCGCTGATGGGTTGCCTTCCGATGTTCCTTCAGATCCCGGTCTTCCTCGGCCTCTTCCACGTACTGCGTCGACTGGACCCGGACAAGCAGAACAAGACCCTGTACGGCTGGACCGTCGACCAGTTCCAGAGCGCCTCGCAGGCGAAGCTCTTCACCGCCCCGATCGCCGGCAAGTTCGGCTCCACCGCCGACGAGCTGGCCAGCCTCGGCGCGAACGGCTCCACGGTGAAGATCATCGCCGGTGTCCTGGTGCTGGTCATGATCGCGACGACCTACCTGACCAGCCGCCAGATGATCCTCAAGACCGGCTGGGCCGAGGACCCGCAGCAGCGGATGATCCAGCGACTCATGCTCTACGGCATCCCCGCGTCGCTGCTGATCTCCGGGGCGATCTTCCCGATCGGCGTCATCATCTACTGGGTCACCAACAACCTCTTCACCCTCGGCCAGCAGCAGTGGGTGCTGCGGAAGTTCCCGCCGCCGGTGACCGCCAAGAAGGCCGTCGCCCCGCCGCCACCCGTAGTCCGGTGCAGCCCGCCAAGTCCGGGGTCTGTTCGGTCGCGGCAAGGCGGCCCGCCGGCGCCGGTGAAGGCGACCGCGCCCAAGGTGGCCGGGCCGAAGCCGGGTGCCAAGCCGACGAACAACCCGAAGAAGAGCCGCCCCGCCAAACGGCAGGGCTGATCCGTCAGGAGGGCCGCCGCCGGGCAACTGGCGGCGGCCCGTTCCGCAGCGTGCAGCCGCCGTACGGTCGGCGCCGGGCGGAACTGACCGCGCATCGCGCGACCACGGGCGACACTGCCCGTACAGACGTGCCCGTGGGCACCGGCGACCTCCGCCGGCCCCGGAAACCAGTCGGACCCGACGGTCCGGCCGAGCGAGTACGGAGATGAGACCGTGACCGAGACCAGCATCCCCGCGCTGAGCAGCCCCTGGACGAGGAGGAGACCGCGACGCTCGCGGTGGACGGCGACGACACCGAGGCTGATGACACCGAGGCCGACGACGACACCGACACCGAAACCGTCGCTGGCACCCGGGTGAAGAAGGCCGTGGGCGAGGGCGACCTGTTCCGGCAGAGCGAGATCGCCGCCGACTACGTCGAGGGCCTGCTCGACATCCTCGACTACGACGGCGACATCGACGAGTTGGTCGCCGCCGGCCGTCCGATGGTCGAGGTGGTCGGCGAGCGGCTGCAGAACCTCGTCGGTCAGCGCGGGGCCACCCTGGAGGCACTCCAGGAGCTGACCCGCCTCGCCGTCTTCCGGCAGACCGGGACGCCGAGCCGCCTGCTGCTCGACGTCGGCGGCTACCGGGCCAACCGCCGCAAGGAACTCGCCGCGGTCGCCAAGAACGCCGTCGAGAAGGTCAAGGAGTACGGCGAGCCGGTCCGGCTGGAGGCGATGTCCGCGTTCGAGCGCAAGTGCGTGCACGACGTCGTCAACGCCCTGTCCGGTGTGGAGAGCGAGTCCGAGGGTGTGGAGCCGAACCGGCGCATCGTCGTACGGCCGGCGGACTGACCGGGTGACCCACGACGACACCACGGCCGATGCCGTGACCGGCCCGGTGGTACGCCGCCCGGGCCGTCCGCTGTCCCGCCACGTCCGACGCCGATGCTGAATCGACCGGGCGTGACACCGCCCGTCACCGGCCGACGCGGCGTTGCCGCCCGAACTCGCCCCGGCCGCGCTGACCCTCTTCGGCGACCGACTCGACCTGGCCGCCGCGTACGCCGAGCTGTTGGCGACCGACGGGTGGTCCGTGGCCTGATCGGTCCCCGGGAGGCGCCCGCATCTGGGATCGGCACCTGCTCAACTGTGCCGCGGTCGCCGAGCGGATCCCGTCCGGTGCGACAGTGCTCGACGTCGGCTCCGGCGCCGGTCTGCCGGGCCTGGTCCTGGCCATCGCGCGCCCTGATCTCACGGTGACTTTGATCGAGCCGCTCGCCCGACGGACGTCGTTCCTGATCGAGGTCGTCGAGAGACTCGGTCTGGCCAGATCGGTGCGGGTGTTCCGGGCCGGGCCGACGAGGCGGCCTCCGGGTCGAGCGGCCGGGAGCCGATCAGCGGAGACGTGGTGACCGCGCGAGCGGTCGCGCCACTGGATCGGCTGGCGGGCTGGAGTCTGCCCTCGCAGTTCGCGGCGGCCGCCTGTTGGCACTGAAGGGTCGTCCGCCGCTGCGGAGATCGAAGAGCACGCCGAGATGGTGGCGCGACTCGGTGGTGGGGAGCCGGCCGTGCACCTCTGCGGCGTCGGTGTGATCGACCCGCCCACCACTGTGGTGGAGATCGTGCGCGAGCGGATGATCGGCCCTGCGCGCCCGGCGGCCAGAAGCGCTCCCGGGCGGGCGCTCCCGCCGAGGCTGACAGTTCGCGCCATCGGGCTTCCGGCCGGTGGGTTGCCTCGTTGTACCGGTACGGATGGATGAGGGATGAGAACCCGACGTGGACCGGCCGCGCCCGTCCGCCGTAGGCTGACCGCGCGTCGATAGTGTGGAGCGGGTGACGGACGTCGCGGGTCTCCGACCGCTCCCGAGGGCCGTACGCTCCGGGTTGCGGACGTGGATGCGGCCAAGTTGACCGGGGCGCGGACCGACCATCCGAAGCGGGCAGGGATGACAGGTGCATGACGACGGCAGGTACGACGATCCACGCGTGACCGGGTCGACAGACGATCCCGTTTCACGTGAAACCGACTACCCGAGCTGGTCGCCCGGCGCGACCGGGCCATCGACTCGACCTGCGGACAGCGATCCGCCGGCAGCACAGGACCAGCCTCCGGGCTCGGCACGGCCGGAGAGCGCGGCCATCCGGAACCGACGAGCGTTCGTCGGACGTCGGAGGGTGAGCCGCCCAGTCAACGCCGCCGAGGTGCGGTCGACCTCGGGCCGCCGCAATACCGCTGCGGCAGTTCGCTTCGAGCCGGCGGTACCGCATCAACCCACTGCGGCCGTCGTCCGGGACTCCGCGCCGGTGATCGCCGACGGGCCGGTCGCTTCGACCGAGTCGCTGGCCGCCGTGGCGGCCGACCCCACGTACGTTTCACGTGAAACTTCGACGCGCGAAGAGGATGACCCACCCTTGGCTATGGAGGCGATGCGCGCCGTGCAGATCCTGAATCCCAGTGGCGAGGTGACCATGCCTCGGCCGGACCGGGCCCGGGTCATGTGCGTCGCCAACCAGAAGGGCGGCGTGGGTAAGACCACGACCACCGTCAACCTTGCGGTGGCGCTAGCCCTGCATGGCAACCGGGTGCTCGTGGTGGACCTCGACCCGCAGGGCAATGCCTCCACCGGGCTCAACGTCCCGCACCACACGGCATCCCCGACGTGTACGACTGCCTGATCAACAGCATGCCGCTGGCCGAGGTGGCCCAGGCGGTGGAGGGCATCCCCAACCTGTGGTGCGTACCCGCGACCATCGACCTCGCCGGCGCGGAGATCGAGCTGGTGTCGGTGGTGGCGCGGGAGACGCGCCTGGACCGGGCAATCGCCGCCTACCCCGGCGAGTTCGACTACGTCTTCATCGACTGCCCGCCCTCGCTCGGTCTGCTCACGGTCAACGCTCTGGTTGCCGCGCAGGAGGTGCTGATCCCGATCCAGTGTGAGTACTACGCACTGGAGGGGCTCAACCAGCTGATCAACAACATCAACCTGGTGCGCCAACACCTCAACCCGAAGCTCGACGTCTCCACCATCCTGCTGACCATGTACGACCGGCGTACCCGGTTGGCCGACGCCGTCGAGCAGGACGTCCGGAACCACTTCGGCGACAAGGTTCTCCAGGCGGTGATCCCCGCAACGTCCGGGTCTCCGAGGCACCCAGCTACGGCCAGTCGGTGATGACCTACGATCCCGGTTCGCGAGGGCCACGAGCTACTTCGAGGCCGCGCAGGAAATTGCCGAGCGGGGCGTCAAGGAGCCGGTGGGCCGGAATGCGTAGTGCGGACGAGTCGCTGGGAGGCGTGGCATGAAGAACCGTCCTCGGGGCGGTCTGGGTAGGGGCCTGGGGCACTGATCCCGACCGGGCCGGCGCCGGTGCCGCCGGCACCGCAACCGCCGAGCCGGAGTACGAGTACGTGGACGACGCCGGCACCGCAGCGGTCCCCACGGTGTCCACCGGTTCGCCGGCCCACGAGCCGGAGCCCGCGCTCGCCCCGGTGCCCGGCGCCCGGTTCGCTGAGATCCCGGTCGACGCGATCCTGCCCAACCCGAAGCAGCCCGCCAGGTCTTCGACGAGGAGGCACTGGAGGAGCTCAAGACCTCCATCCAGGAGGTCGGCTTCCTTCAGCCCATCGTCGTTCGGCAGCTCGACGACGAGAGTACGAACTGGTGATGGGTGAGCGCCGCTGGCGGGCCGCCCAGGCGGTGGGGCGGGAGAGCATCCCGGCGATCATCCGGGAGACCCGCGACGACGCCATGCTCCGCGACGCCCTCCTGGAGAACATCCACCGGGCCAACCTCAACCCTCTGGAGGAGGCTGCCGCCTACCAGCAGTTGCTGGAGGAGTTCGGTGCCACCCACGAGGAGTTGGCCCGCCGGATCGGGCGGAGCCGCCCGCAGATCTCCAACACGATCCGACTGCTGAACCTGCCCGCTCAGGTGCAGCGCCGGGTCGCCGCCGGCATCCTGTCCGCGGGTCATGCCCGCGCGCTGCTGAGCCTCGACGCGGCGGAGGCACAGGAACAACTGGCTCTGCGGATCGTGGCCGAGGGCCTGTCGGTTCGGGCGACCGAGGAGATCGTGGCCTTGGCGCTGAACGATGGGCCGGCGAAGGGTCAGGCCGCGAAGCGGCGCCCAAGCGCACGCGCCCGCTCTGACCGATCTCGCCGATCGGCTGTCCGACCGGTTCGACACCCGAGTGAAGGTGGACATCGGCCGGAGCAAGGGCAAGATCACGATCGAGTTCGCGACGGTGGACGACCTGGAGCGGATCGTCGGGATCATCGGAGTTCAGCAGGAGGAGCGGGGACTGACCTCCCGCCCGCCCGTCGACGGCCGCGCCACCCACAGGGTGCGCGGTCGTTCTGCGTCCGAGCCGCCGCGTTTCACGTGAAACGGCCGGGGGTCTTGCTCTCGGCCATGTGGGCAGGGAGAGCTTCCCGAGCAGTTCGCCTCGCCGATTCGTTTCCTCTGACCGCGCTCTCCGCGCTCTCCGCGCTCTCGTTTCACGTGAAACAAGACCGCCCAGCGGCACTGAGCGACGAGGTTCACCCGAGAAGGATCACGGAAGGCCGCTGCGCTCGCTCAGCGGCTCCCTGACGCTTCCACCGACGCTGGGGGTAGTTGCGGCCGAGTGGACCATTCCAAGACCTCTCAGAGTCGTGCAGGCGCGGCGCGTGGCTCGTCGGGCCGAGACGGTGGCTCGACCTGCGCCTAATCGTGCGGCCAGCGCGAGGTATCCAGCACCTCGGCGACCGGCCGCTGGGCTCCGAGGCTCGACCGGCCGTGCGCGAGAGTCTTGGTGTCTCGCCTCCAGAGGGACGGGCAACGCCCTTGGCAGGGTGGACCCGTCGGGCACCCGAGCGCCCAGGCTGGCGCAGTTGGCACCGCACCGATCTCGCCGTCCGTCGCGACAGTGAGTTGGGCGCCGGAAGCAACGGCCGTCGAGAGCCCACTGCCCGGATTTAGCGGCTCGCTGACAACGACCGACCAGCCAAAAGTTATCCACACCCTTTGTCCACAGGCACCCCGTTTCACGTGAAACAGCGCGTGAGAGCGGGTGTGAGCCTGTGGATGACGGCCTGTGTTGAGGATCTCGGCAGCCTGTGGATATCGCTTCGCGGTGGCGTGGGAGCCGTCACGCCCGGCCCGCGTGACGCGGGTAGCCCGGTCGACAAAGGGCACTGATCCGGCAGCCCGGGACCGATCGAACGGGTAGGGACAGCGGTGCCAGACTCGGTTAGGGTCAGCGTCGTGCACGACACCCTCCCTCAGTCCCGGACTTCACCCAGTGGCCGTCATTTCCCTTCGAGGGTGACCTCCACGTGAAGCAACTCGATGATCCGGTCCCGGTCGAGCCGCCCCGGAAGGGCGAGGGTCTCCGGGAATGCACCGCCTGCAATGCACCCGACGACGCGTACATCTGGGTGGGCGAGCGGTGGCGGGTCCGCGCCATGGACCGACCCACCGGGCTGCCGATGGTGCTGATCCTGGAATCGCGGACCCACCTCGATCTCGGTGACCTGCCGAACCTGCTGGCGGCCGAACTCGGTGTGATGACCGTGCGTCTGGAGCGGGCCATCCGGTCCCTCGACGGCGTGGCTCGGGTGCACGTCAACAGGTGGGGCGACGGCTCAGCCCACCTGCACATGTGGTTCCTCGCCCGCCCGTACGGCCGCCTCCAGCTGCGGGGACGTTCCTGTCCCTGTGGGACTCGATCCTGCCGCCGATCTCCGAGGCGCAGTGGCGGGAGAACCTTGCCCTCGTCGCCGCCTGGCTCGCCGAGTTCGGTGGCCGTCCGCTCGCCGAGCCGCCCGCATCCAGTGGCAGGCGCCGTCCAGCCTGCTGGCCCAGTCCGCCGCGGCCGACGCCGCTGCCGCCGCGGAGGCTGCCGCGGCCGAGATGGTCTCGGTCATCGAGGCAGCGGAGGAGATTCCGGAACCAGCGTCCGAGTCGACGTCCGGCGCGGATCCGACGGACGCCGACAAGGCACCCCCGTCGAATCACCCGTCGCCGACACCGCTGCCGACACCGACGACGACGACGGCTCGACGGCGACCACCGCCGGCCCAACCGCCGGACCGCCTCGCTCGAACTCCGCTACCGACCCGGCCGGCAGCACGACCGGCACCCCAGCGCCGAGCTCCCCAACGGCCAGCGGAGCCGGCGTGGTGGGAACGCCCGCCAACGGACCCCGAGTCCTAGACGACCCGGCGAGCGACACCGCCAACGAAGGCACCAGCGACACCGCCAACGAAGGCACCGACGAGACCGACGCCGAGGCCACCCGGGCCGCGACGGCGATGCCACCCGCGCGCCGGATCGTCGTCTGCCGCGACCGTGAACACCGACGGCCGCGACGCACCCGACATCCGTACGTCCCGCTGAGGCGGGACCGGCCATGAGGTTGGCGGCGCGTCCCCGGCGTGCGACACCTACGCCAACCTCATGGTCCAACTGTCGAGGCGGCGCGCGGTCTGGCGCGGTGGATCAGGGAGCGGTGACGCGAACCGCTGCTCGGGCGACCAGGGTGCCGAGAGGCGACCGAAGTCGAGCCCGGCCGCCTGCACCGCGAGCGGGAGCAGTGACGTCTCCGTCATGCCCGGCGAGACGTTGACCTCCAGCACGTGCGGCTGGCCGGCCGCGTCCACGATCACGTCGACGCGCGAGAGATCCCGCAGACCGAGCGCGCCGTGCGCGGCGAGGCCACGTCGGCGACCGTGGCGGCCACCTCCGGGTCGAGCCGGGCCGGAGCGTGCCAGGTGGTCCGTCCCGCCGTGTAGCGGGCGGCGTAGTCGTACACGCCGTTGCGGGGCACGATCTCCACCGGTGGCAGCGCCTGCGGCCCGTCGCCGAGGTCGACCACGGACACCGCCACGTCCATGCCGGGCACGTACCGCTCCACCAGGGCCGTGGAGTCGTACGCGAAGCAGCCGACCATCGCGGCGGGCAGCGCCGCCGCGTCCCGGACCACCGCCCGCCCAGCCCGGACCCGCCCTGCGCCGGCTTGACCATCAGGGGCAGGCCCAGGCGGTCGACGATCCGGTCCAGTACGGCGACCGCGCCAAGCTCGGAGAAGCGATCGTGCGGGAGGCCACCCAGTCCGGGGTGGGGATGCCGGCCTCGCGGAGCACCGCCTTGGCCGAGGGCTTGTCCCATGCGACGCGGGATGCGCGGGCGTCGCAGCCGACGTACGGGATGTCGCAGAGGTCGAGCACCCGCGCAGCGAACCGTCCTCGCCGGTGGCGCCGTGCAGTGCGATCACCACGGCGTCCGGCGGGTCGGCCGCGAGCGCTGGCAGCAGCGCCACGTCCGCGTCCCGCAACTCGGCCTCCACCCCGACGGCGCGCAGCCGTCGAGCACCCGGCGACCGGAGCGCAGTGAGACGTCGCGTTCGTAGGAGAGCCCACCCGCGAGGACCACGACGCGCAGGTCTGCCGAGGCGGCGGATTCGGTCACGAGGAGGCGCTCGGCGGTCGTACCCATGCCGGCATCATGCCAAGTCGGGCCGGGCACGTCGGAGCCGGCCTGGCCGCGCCGGCCGGCTGCCCCACCCACGGCACCGAAGACCCGGCGCATCGCCATCTCCTGCTCCATCACACCGGCCAGCCGGCGGACGCCTCGCGGATCCGCTCCGGCGGCGGGAAGCTGAAATTGAGCCGCATGGTGCCGGTGCCGGTGCCGTCGGCGTAGAAACCGGTGCCGGGCACGTAGGCGACCCGGGCGGCGATCGCTCGCGGCATCATGGCCTTCGAGTCGAGCCCCTCGGGCAGGGTGGCCCACACGAAGAGACCGCCTGCCGGTGTGGTCCAGGTGGTGCCTTCGGGCATCAGGTCGGCCATCGCGTCGAGCAGCGCGTCCCGGCGTTCCCGGTAGACCTCGCGGTAGACCTTGAGCTGCTGCCGCCACGGCATGGTGCTCAGGTAGGTGGCCACCGCGGCCTGGGCGTAACCGCTGGGGCAGAGGATCTGCGCCTCGCTGGCGATGACCAGTTTGTCGCGGACCGCGTGCGGCGCCAGGATCCAGCCGACCCGCAGCCCGGGCGCGAAGGTCTTGGAGAAGGTGCTGAGGTAGAAGACGCCATCCCGGCGGCGGGCCCGCAACGGTAGCGGCGCGTCACCCTCGAACCCCAGCTGACCGTACGGGTCGTCCTCGACGACGAGCAGGCCGGCGCGTTCGCAGATGTCGAGGACCCGTTCCCGGCGCTCCTCGCTGAGCGTTACGCCGGTCGGGTTCTGGTAGGTGGGGATCGTGTAGAGGAACTTGACCCGACGGCCGGCACGGGACAGGTCGGCGATCGCCGTCTCCAGTGCCTCCGGGATCAGCCCGTCCGCATCCATCGGGACGTGGACGACCTGCGCCTGGGCGGCCTGGAACACGCCGAGCGCACCCACGTAGGTCGGCCCTCGGCGAGGACCACGTCACCCGGGTCCAGGAAGAGTCGGGCCACCAGGTCCAGTGCCTGCTGCCCGCCCACGGTGACCACGACGTCCTCGGGGAGGCGCCGCACGCGGCGTCGATCCCGGAGAGCGACATCACCTCGCAGATCCGCTCGCGCAGCTCGAGGGTGCCCTGACCGATGCCGTACTGGAGGGTGGTCACGCCGTGCTCGGAGCCGAGCCGGCCGAGCATCTCGCCGACCGCGTCCAGCGGAAGGGCGGCGATGTAGGGTGCGCCACCGGCGAGCGAGACGACCTCCGGACGACTGGCCACCGCGAACAGTGCTCGGATCTCGGAGGCGGTCATCCCGCGGACCCGCCGGGCGTACCGGTCGGTGTAGTCGTCGAGTGTCGTGCCGGTCATGACCTCACCTCGATCGCTGCTCGGGTGGCTCCCGCCCCGGGTACCCCACACACCGCTGACCATGGCGCAAGGGACACCGATTGTCGATCCTAATCCGCCGGCGTCGCACCGTCGCCGTACCGAAGCGGATCGACCACATGGCGGACCGTCGTCGGTGTCCCCGCTGGGGTGGGCATCTGCGCGTCCCTCCCGGATCGACGATCGGCGGCGTACGATCGCTCGTCGGGGCAGGAAGGCGGCGCTGTCGTTCCATGCCGGTCTCACCACCGAGCCTATTGTGGGATGCTCCATATGTCGCGACGTCTGGTCAGCCTGACCCTCGACACGTTGGAAGACGTTCCTCGCCCGTGCCGGCAGTGCGTCTACTGGGAGCTCGATCCCGTCTCCGCGGACCGGGCCTGCGCTGCCGGTGACCCGGGCCTGGAGAAGGAGGCGTGGGTCTCCCAGACGCTGCTGGAGTGGGGTTCCTGCGGCAAACTCGCGTACGTCGACGGCATGCCGGCGGGCTTCGTGATGTATGCCCCGCCCGCCTACGTGCCCCGCTCGATGGCGTTCCCCACCTCGCCGGTCTCCGCCGACGCCGCACTCCTGATGACCGCCAACGTGGTTGCCGCGTTCTCGGGCGGCGGGCTGGGCCGGATGCTCGTGCAGGGTGTCGCCCGGGACCTGACCAAGCGGGGATCAAGGCGATCGAGGCGTTCGGCGACGCCAAGTTCGGCGACGCGGACGACCCGCGGGCGGCTGCGTGGCGCCCGTCGACTTCTTCCTCTCCGTGGGCTTCAAGACCGTACGTCCGCATCCGCGTTTCCCCGGCTGCGCCTTGAGCTGCGTACGGCGTTGAGCTGGAAGTCCGACGTCGAGTACGCGCTGGAGAAGCTGCTCGGCTCGATGAGCCCGGAGACCCTGCTCCGACCGGTACGTCCCGCCCCGGCCACCCGCTCCACCAACGGCTGACTCCCCAGAGCGGGTCAGTCGACGACCGTGCCGGCGGCCACGACGGCGCGCAGTTCGCTGACGTCGAGAGATCCGGTCGGGACGTCCCGTTCGATCGGGTAGTACATCCGCTGCACGGCGGCGACGATCGCCTCCACCACCCGGTCCCGGAAGCGCGGGTCGACCAGTTGGGCGCGATCCGTCGGTGAGGTGAGGTAGCCCACCTCGACCCGGACGGCGGGCATCCGTGTCAACCGCAGCAGCTCCCAGGTCTTGGCGTGGGTGCGGCAGTCCCGCAGCCCGGTCCGGGCGACGATCTCGCGCTGCACGAGCCCGGCCAGGCGTTCACCGGTCGCCGAGGTCACCCCGTTGTCGGTGCCGTAGTGGTAGGTCGCGACGCCCTCCGCACTCGGGTTGGCGTGGCCGTCCAGGTGCAGTGAGATGAACACGTCGGCGCCGAGCGAGTTGGCCAGCAGGGCCCGGTCGGCGTCCGGTAGGCAACTGTCGGGCGACGGCCCCGGGTGAGCTGCACCCGCACCCGGAGGCGGCGAGACGCCCCTCCAGTCGGCTGGCCAGGTCGTGCATCAGGTCCGCCTCGGTCCAGCGCAGCGAACCGTCGGGCACCACCACCCGGGTCGGTGCCCCGTGTCCCGGGTCGACGACGACCGTCTTGCCGACCAGAGCCGGCCCGGACTGCCGGATCGCGTCCGATTCGCGCAGCCACTGCGGGCGGCCACCGACCACCTTGCGGCCGATTCGACGGAGCGCGTTCATCGTGTGCGGGCCGCAGGAGCCGTCGGGGCGAGGCCGACCTCGCGCTGGAACTGGGCCACCGCACGGGACGTCCGTATGCCGTAGATGGCGTCCGCTCGGCCCACGTCGTACCCCATCTCCAGCAGCCGCTCCTGCAGCGACCGGACATCCTCGCCGCTGAGCGGCTCGGGCACCGAGTGGTAGGGTGCGGGCGCCGAGCCGCCAGCGGGCGGCATCCAGGGCGCGCCAGGTCTCCGCCCGACCCGGCCATCCACGCTGAGCCCCGGGACTGCTGGAACGCGCGGACCGCTCGCTCGGTGTCGAGGTCGAACTCGTCGGTGTGCGGGCCGGCGGCGGCGAGCAGGTCGAGGCCGGTCAGGATGGTACGGATCTCCGTGACCGCGGGTCCCCGGTCACCGGGTCGGATCGGACGCACGCACGACCCCTCTGCACGACGCTGGCTGGCCGGGCGGCCCAGGCTTGAGGCTATGCGCTCCGGGGCGACGAGGTGGCTTGGCCGGGAAAAACGCGGCCGGGAAGACCGAACCCGCACCCGACGAGCGGGTACGGGGTTCGGTTGATGTTTCTGCAGGTCAGAGGGCCGATTCGATGAGCCGGACCAGCTCGCCCTTCGGCTTGGCACCCGCGATCGACTGCACCGGCTGACCGTTCTTGAAGACGGTGAGCGTCGGCACCGACATCACCCGGTAGGCCCGGGCGGTCTCCGGGTTCTCGTCGATGTTGAGCTTGACGATGCTGACCCGGTCGCCCATCTCGCCGGCGATCTCCTCGAGCAGTGGCGACACCTTGCGGCACGGCCCGCACCACTCGGCCCAGAAGTCCACCAGAACCGGCTTGTCGGACTGCAGCACGTCAGCGACGAAGCTCTTGTCGGTGACCGCCTTGGTATTTCCCACTATGCCCCTCCTCCGGGATGTGTTTCCTTGCTTCAGCTGAGCGTCGCGATGAACCGTTCGGCGTCGAGCGCGGCGGCACAGCCGGTGCCGGCCGCGGTGATCGCCTGACGGTAGGTGTGGTCGACCACGTCGCCGGCGGCGAGACGCCGGGCACGTTGGTGCTGGTGCCGGGGCGTGGACCTTGACGTAGCCCTCGTCGTCCATCTCGACCTGACCACGGAAGAGTTCGCTGCGGGGTCGTGACCGATGGCCACGAACACACCTGTCACGTCCAGCACCTTGGTCTCACCGGTGTGCACGTTGCGGACCCGTACGCCGGTGACCTTGCCGTCGTCGCCGAGGATCTCCTCGACGGTGCTGTTCCACTCGACCTTGATCTTCTCGTTGTTCAGCGCCCGGTCAGCCATGATCTTGCTGGCCCGGAACGAGTCACGCCGGTGGATGATGGTGACCGACTCGGCGAAGCGGGTGAGGAAGCTGGCCTCCTCCATCGCCGAGTCGCCGCCGCCGACGACCACGATGTGCTGCTTGCGGAAGAAGAAGCCGTCGCAGGTGGCGCAGGAGGAGACGCCGTGGCCCAGGTATTCCTGCTCGCCGGGCACGCCCAGCGGCCGCCAGGCGGAACCGGTGGAGAGGATGATGGAACGCGCACGGTAGGCGGTCTCACCGACCCAGACGGTGCTCACCGCACCGGAGCCGGCGTCGCCGGTGTCCACCAGCTCGACCCGGGTCACGTCATCGGTGAGGAACTCGGCACCGAACCGTTCGGCCTGCTTGCGCATGTTGTCCATGAGCTCGGGGCCGAGGATGCCGTCAGCGAAGCCGGGGAAGTTTTCCACCTCGGTCGTGGTCATCAGCGCGCCACCGGACTGCACGCCCTCAATGATCAGCGGCTTCAGGTTGGCGCGTGCGGCGTAGACCGCCGCCGTGTAGCCAGCCGGCCCGGAGCCGATGATGATCAGGTTGCGGACCTCGTCCACTGCCGTCTCCCGAGTTGTGTGTGTCGGCGTCGGCGCGAGCACCGATGCTGATCCGAGTTGCCGACGCCTGGGTGGGGCGGCAGCTGACTTCCAGAACGTCATCGTACGAACCGGGGATTCCCGAGCCGGGCATCCGGTGGGTCAGGTCACGTGGGCGGTCATCGTGCCGTTGACCGTGGATTCACCCTACCCGCGCCGAATACCGGCTGTCCGAGCCGGACCCGGGCACTCCGCACTCCGGGCCGCTCACCCAGGCCCACCGGGCCCCGGTCGAGTCGGTGAACCGGATGACGAGCGTCTGCTCGCCCTGGAACCGCGCGTAGTCGATCACCTCGACCACCAGTGGCCCGGAGCCGTGCTCCGCCGCGACGGTGGCCAGGCAGCTGCTCAGCGCGACCTCGTCGGTCAGCCGCGCCAGCTGGTCCAGCCCGTCGGGCGAGGACGTCGCCCTCCTCGGCATCCACCTCGGGTTGGGTGCTGGGCGCGTCGCTGGTCGCCCGGCTGGCACCGGTGCGCCGGACGCTTCCGTGCGGTAGACGTCGTCGACGGTCTGCGGGGTGTAGTTCGTACCGCTGCGCAGTGCTGGCCCGGTGGTGCGGACCGCCCCGGCCCCGCAGCGCCCTCGGTCGCGATGACCGGGTTGTTCAGGGCGGGGGCGCCGGAGTCGTCCGACGTCCGCATCGACAGCTGGTTGAGGCCGAGTGCGACACCGAGAACGGCGATCGTGACGGCGGCCACCGGAGCGCTGCGGCGGGCCCAGCCACGCCGGCGGCGGCTGGCCGGTGGGCGCCCAGCGCCCGATCCGGCTGGTGGGGTACGGTCGGCCGGCGACCGGCCCGCCCTGCACCGGTACGACGAGCGGCGCCGCGGTGTCCTCGTCCGAGTCGAGCCCGGTCGAGGTGTCGTTCGTCGAACTCGCGGCGGCCAGCGAGGCCAGGAGACGGTCGGCGATCGCCTGCGGCATCTCCGGAGACGGCTCGGCCCAGCGGGCCAGGCCCTCCCGGACCTTCGTCACGGCGGGAGCCAGCAGCGCGTACGCCTCGGCCCAGGCCGGGTCCGCGGACACCAGTCGGGCGACCTCCTCGTGCTGCGGGGTGCCGTCCAACGCCCCGCCGAGGTAGTCAGCGAGGAGGTCGTCGTCGACCTCCCGGAACCCCTCGGTCGTCACGTGTCCTCCTGATTGGCGTCCCGCCGGTATCGGCCCGACCCGATCCGACGCCCTCCGCCGGGCCGAGGTTCCCCGGCGTGACGCCCGGCACGTCCCTGCTCGGGGCGGTCTGGTCCGGCCCGGACGCCGGCGTTGCGGCGACGGCCGGGCGGAGATGACCGAGCAGCACGGCCAGCCGGGCACGGCCCCGAGCGCACCGGCTCTTCACCGTCCCTCGGCGATCCCGAGGATGCGGGCCACCTCGGCGACCGGATAGCCCTGCACGTCCACCAGCACCAGCGCGGCCCGTTGCTCGATGGGCAGCGCCGCGAGCGCCTCGCGGACCACGAGCGCGGTGTCGTGGTCCACTGCCGGGGCGGCTGGCTCCAACCCGCCTGTGCCCGATCCGTCCTCGGTCCGGTTGCCGTCCGGCAACGGCACGGTGGGTGCGCCTGACGGCGTCGGATCCGGTCCAGGCAGGCGTTCACCACGATCCGGTGGAGCCAGGTGGTGACGGCCGAGTCGCCGCGGAAACGGGCCGCCGCCCGATGGGCGGAGAGCAAGGCGTCCTGGAGCGCGTCGGCGGCCTCCTCGCGCTCACCGAGCGTCCGTAGGGCGACCGCCCAGAGTCGATCGCGGTGCCGATGGAACAACTCGGCGAAGGCCTGCTGGTCGCCGTTGACGTGGGCGCGCAGCAGCTCCAGATCGGTAGCGGCGGCGTGCCCGTCCATCACCACGTCCAGCGGATGCGGTGCCCGGATCGTGGTGCCCGGCTCACAACCCTGAACCGTAATCTCCTGCACCCCGAGCTGAACCCACCCTCGGACGGCGCCAGCTCGGTGATCCAGAAAAGCAGGTACTGGTATTTCTGGTCGGCGTCGAAGCCGTTGAAGGTCATCGTGGTGCCGTCGTGGTCCTCGAACGGCTGGCCGATGGCGGTCTTGTAGCTCGCGACCAGTTGCTTGTCACCATCGGAGTTGGACGCGTGGTTGGTCTTGCCGGCGAGGAGTTGGGCGGACGCGCCGGTGGCCGACAGCACTGCCCGCACCGACTTGACGGTGTGCGGCTCGCCGAGGTCGATCCAGACGCCCATGCCCTTCTTCAGGTTGCCGAAGTTGGGCCGGTCCCGGTAGGTCTCGGTCTCCCAGCCCTTGTCCTCGTCACCGTCGATGACCTTTTCGGCGCCGTCGACCTCACTGCGGTTCTTGCTGTCCGGGTCGATGATCCGGACGTTCTTCACTGTCAACCCTCGCGCCGTCGCGGCGGCCGGGTGGCGGCGCCGGACGGGGCACTGGAGGTGGGCGCGGCGACCGGGTTGGACTGCGGGTCCTTGTCGTCGCCGCCCAGCGCGACGATCCCGATCAGCAGACCGACCAGGGCGACGGCCAGGAGGCCGGCGATGCCGACGGCGACCTTGCGGCCTCCGGCCGCGGCCAGCGGCGACGGCTCTTCCTCGGTGTCGGCGGCGAAGCGCAGCGGCCCACTGTTGTCGAGGTAGTGCTCCTCCTCGGCCGGCACGTCGAGTCGCGCCAGCTCGGCGGCGAGCACGTCGGAGGACGGCGGCGCGATCTCGGCGTCGAGCAGATCCATGGTCAGGTCGTCCAGGTACGCCGGAACACCCGCCCGGACCTGGCGGGGCGCCGCGATGCCGCCCCGGCGTCCCGGACAGCGTCCGGAATGGCGGCGCGACCGTGGCCGGCGGTGGCGCCGTGCAGCGGAGCCTCGGTGTGCGGCCATGAGCCGGTCAGTGCGAAGTAGAGGACACCGCCGACCGCCCGGATGTCGTTCTCCTGGCTGTCGGCGCCGTCGGTGCGGGCGTCGGCCAGGACCACTCGGCCCTCGTCGCTGATCATGACGGTGCCGGGGTGGACGTTGCCGTGCACCATGCCGGTGGCGTGCACCGCGGCGAGGGCGCTCGCGACGGCGTTGCCGATCGCGGTGGCCCGGGCCGGGTCGAGGGGCGTCGCTCGCCAGGTCGCGCAGGGACTGCCCGTCGACCCACTCGCGCACCACGTACGCCCGGTCGGCCTCGTCGATCGCGTCGTAGACGCCGACCAGGTTGGGGTGGATGACCCGGCTGGCCGCGACGGCGGCCTGAAGCATCTCGGTGGCGGAGTCGCCACCCGGGTAACGCAGCACCACCGCGACGGGACGTCGCAGGATGACGTCGACCCGCGCCAGACCAGTCGACCCGCGCTGTCGTTGTTGATGTGCTCAACCAGCTCGTAGCGCTCGGCGAGGACTTCACCGGCAGTGGGAGCACCGAAGGTCATGACCGGAGGAGCGCTTTCGTCCGCCTCCTGACCCTCGCCGACCTGGGTCACCCGTCCTCCCTCGGTGATCGTGTCGATCGATGAACCCGAACTGCTGGGCATGTGGCTTCCCGCTCTGCCGTTGAAGGAACCGGCCGACCGGTGACGACGCCCAGCGTCGGCCCCTGCCGTACCCGTCGAGAGCGACCTTACCCGTGTTGCCCGTCTCCCCGACATGTCATCTTCCCGCCGTACCTGGCGGGGTTCCGGTGTCGGCGAACTGGTCCGGTTACGACCGTTGTCAGCCACGTTGCTGGCACATGTACTAGCTAATCTACGGCTTCACCGCAAGTGACCGACGTCGGGGCCGGGCCGGCGTGGCGCTTCCGCTGCCTGGCGTGTTCCCCCGATCGGGTTGCCACCCTCAGCCGTACGGTTGGTTATCCACAGGCTGATCCGGTGGCTGACCGGCGAATCGCGGAGTTATCCACAGGAGCGTCCCCAGCCTGGTGATCCGCGGTGACGGTCCGTATGAGTGTCAACTTGTTGTGATCGGAGCCCGACTTTCAGCGACCGAGGCGGCGGCGGACCATGCCGACCACCTCGGTGATCTCCCCGATCCGCAGCAGCGTGGCCAGGCCCAGGTAGGTCCCGCCGATCACGGCGCCACCGACCACGAGCTGGATCGCCGACTCGATCCAGCTCGGCTGGTCGTCGCCGGGTAGCAGGGTGATCACCAACCAGCCGACCAGCGCCGCGCCGAGTGCGGCGACCACAACCCGGCCGAGGGTGCGCATGATGGCACCAGGCCGATCCGGCCGACCGGGGCCGGAGTAACCAGGCGGAGGCGACCGCCGCCGCCACGTAGGAGACCGCGTTGCCGATCATCATGCCGGCCGCCGCGAAGTGCGCGGCGAAGGCGGCGAACAGCACGATCTGTACGCCGACCCGCAGCGCCACCACCGGGATGTTGATCAGGGCGGGGGTACGGGTGTCCGGCAGCGCGTAGAAGGCGAAGGTGAAGAGCTGGCTGATGGCGAACGGAACCAGGGCGAGCGCGGCGGCCAGCAGAACGGTGGACGTGGCCGTCGCGTTCTCGGCGCTGAACGCGCCGTACCGGAAGACCACCACCGAGATCGGGGTGGACAGCACGGCGTAGCAGACCGCGATCGGCGCGAGCACCGCCGTGACCATCCGGATGCCCGCGAGAGGTCGGCGGTGACGTCGTGGAACCGGCCATCAGCCGCGGCGGCGGCCATCCGGGGCATCAGCGCGGTGATGATCGAGACGGCGATGATGCCGTGGGCCATCATCAGCAGCAGGAAGACGTTGTTGTAGATCAGGATGCCGGCCTGGTCCGTGCCCGCGGCCCGGGTGAGGAGGTTGACCACCACGAAGAGGCCGAGCTGGTTGACGGCCACGTAGCAGAACATCCAGGCACCGAGCTGGGCCAACTCGCGCAGCCCCAGCTCGCGGAAGTCGAAGCGCCACCGCCACCGGAAGCCGACCTTGCGCAGCGCGGGCAGCAGCCCGGCGGTCTGCACCGCCACACCGAGCAGGGTGCCACCACCGACCAGCAGGATCCGGCCGGTGCCCACCTCCGACGGCTGTAGCCCCTTCGCCCCGTAGACCAGGATGTAGAGACCGAAGACGCCGATCACCACGAGGTTGTTGAGGATGGGCGCCCACATCGGCGCGGCGAAGTGGCCCCGGGTGTTCAGCACCGCGGCGATCAACGCGCTGACGCCGGTGAAGAACAGCATCGGCAGGATCAGCCACGACAGGCGGGTGATCAGGGTGGTGTAGGCCTCGTCCTTGCCGCTGGCATAGATGGCGGTCAGCCAGGACGCCGACGCCACGGCGATCAGGGCCGCCACCGCCAGCGCCAGCACCGCGAGGCTGAGAAGCCGTTGGGCGTACGCCTCACCCGGTCCGCGTCGCTCTTGCGCCGACGAACCAGCACCGGGATCAGCACGCTGGTCAGCACCCCGCCGAGCAGGAACTCGTACACCTGGTTGGGGAGGAAGATGGCTGTCGTGTAGGCGTTGCCGATCAGGTTGCCGAGTGCGGCCCCGATCATCAGGTTCCGGATGAAGCCGGTGCCCCGGCTCACCAGACTGCCGACCGCCATGACCGCGCTGTTCGCGGCGGCGCTGGTTTCGCCGACGACCTCGGGCGGGGTGCCGTCGCCTCCACCGCAGGCTGGTTCAGCGGCTCCGCGGAGATGAAGATCGCCCGTCCGCCGGCGGCACGTTACCGTCCGGCGTGGCGTTGGCGCTGCGGTAGAGCCCGCCGCTCATCTCCAGCCTCCCAGGGTACGTCGGACCGGGAACCGACCCGCACGCCACAGACCATAGTCAACCCCCACCCGTTACCCCGCGCCCGGCGGATCGGATCACACCCCGGCCCGATAAGCTGGCGATCCCATGTCCGAAGCCTCTGCTCCTCACGCCGCCGACCGCCGCGAACTCACCGCAGCGCAGCGCAACGCCGTCGCCGAACTACTCCGGGTCTCGCCGGTCGCCGACGAGTTGGGCCGCCGCTTCGTCCGCGCCGGGCATGAGTTGCACCTGGTGGGCGGTTCGGTGCGGGACGCCCTGCTCGGCCGACTCGGGGACGACCTCGACTTCTGCACCGACGCGCACCCGACGAGACCCTGCGGGTCATCAAGGGCTGGGCCGAGTCGATCTGGGAGACCGGTCGGGAGTTCGGCACCATCGGTGCCCAGCGCGACGGCCTCCGGCTGGAGATCACCACGTTCCGCGCGGAGTCGTACGACCAGGTCAGCCGCAACCCGATCGTCGTCTACGGCACCAGCCTCGACGAGGACCTGAAGCGGCGCGACTTCACCATCAACGCGATGGCGGTCAGCCTGCCGGACCACCGGTTCACCGATCCGCACGGCGGGCTGGACGACCTCTCGGCCAAGATGATCCGCACTCCGAGCACCCCGGGTGAGTCGTTCGGCGACGACCCGTTGCGGATGCTGCGGGCCGCCGGTTCGCCGCGCAGCTGCGCTTCGCCGTCCACCCGGACGCGCACACGGCGATGACCGAGATGGCTGCCGACCTGGACCGGATCACCGCCGAACGGATCCGCGACGAGTTCACCAAGCTGCTCTGCGGCACCGACCCGATCACCGGGCTCCGGCTGCTCGTCGACACCGGGCTGGCCGAGCGGTTCCTGCCGGAGTTGACCGGGCTGAAGCTGGAGATCGACGAGCACGCCCAGCACAAGGACGTCTATGAGCACACGTTGACTGTCGTCGAGAACGCGGTCTCCTACGAGGAGGAGGGCTGCGACTTCATCCTGCGGATGGCCGCCCTCCTGCACGACGCGGGCAAGCCGGCGACGAAGGCCGTCGGATCCGACGGTCGGGTCAGCTTCCACCACCACGAGGTGGTCGGGGCCCGGCTGACCAAGGCCCGGATGAAGGCGATGCGGTACCCGAAGGAGATCATCGCGAAGGTGACCGCGCTCGTCGCGCTGCACCTGCGTTTCTACGGGTACGGGCGGGGCGAGTGGACCGATTCGGCGGTGCGCCGCTATGTCGCCGATGCCGGTGACCTGCTGCCCCGACTGCACAAGTTGACCCGATCCGACTGCACGACCCGCAACCGGCGCAAGGCGGCCCAACTCGCCGCCGACTACGACGCGTTGGAGGACCGGATCGCCCGGATCGAGGCCGAGGAGGACCTGGCCGGGTCCGCCCCGACCTGGACGGCAACGCGATCATGGAGTTGCTCGGCGTACCGCCGGGGCCGGTGGTGGGTCGGGCCTGGAAGCACCTCAGGAGCAGCGACTGGAGCACGGTCCACTGGACCGTGACGCCGCCGAGGTGGAACTGCTGCGCTGGGCCCGCGCCGAGGGCCTGATCACCTAGCGCTGCGAGCCGCGCGATACGACGCCAACGGCGCCACCCCCGACCTGGGAGCGGCGCCGTCGTCGTACACCGTCAGCGGGTCTCGACGGCCGTCCGTCCACGGAAGCGCCAGTGCCGGCCGCCGTGCCGTTGCCGCTCGGGGCCGACGCGGATCCGAGCCGGCTCAGAAGACCAGCCAGGTCGATGCCGGTGAGGTCGCTGCCGAGCTGGAGGCCCTGGGCGACGTTGCCGGCCACCGATTTCGTCAGCGACGACGCGCCATCGGTGGAGATGACAGTCATCTTGTCGATCGCCCCGATCGGTGCGCTGGCCGCCTCCACCACCTGCGGCAGCACCTTGACCAGCAGATCCAGCACCGCGGCCTCCCCGTACGCGGCGAACGCCTCAGCCTTGCGCGCCATCGCGTCGGCCTCGGCCCCACCCTGGCCAGGATGGCCGCCGCCTCGGCCTGGCCCTCCCGTTCCACCGCCTCGGCGATGGCGGACCGACGACGCTGCTCGGCCTCACCCTCCTTGGCGCCCTCGATCGCGTTCGCCTCGGCGAGCGCGGCACGCCAGGCCCGCTCGCCCTCACCGGTGAGCCGCGCCTGTTCGGCGGAGGCCTGCGCGGCGGCGATGACCGACTGGCGCTGCGCGTCCGCGTGCAGCACCGCCGCGGCACGGGACGCCTCGGCCTCCTGCTCCACCTGTAGCGCGCCGCGTCGGCGGGCTTGCGTACCTCGGTGTCCAGTTGGCGCTGCTTGAGTTCGGCGTTGCGCTCGGCGACCTTCTGCTGCTCGGAGAGGATCAGCTGGTCCCGCTCGGCCTGGGCGAGCGGGCCGGCCGCGGCGGACCTCGCCTTCGCCGCGTCGATCTCGGCCTGGATGCCGGCCTGCTTGAGGGCCAGGTTCCGGTTCGCCTCCGCGATGGCCTCCTCGGCGAGCAGCCGTTCCTGCTCGGCCTGCTGCCGGGCCCGCGCCTCGGCGATGGCCGCGTCCTTGAGCACCCGGGCGGCCTCGGGTCGGCCCAGGTCCTGCAGGTAGGACCCTTCGGCGAGGATGTCCTGGAGCTGGAAGGTGTCCAGCACCAGACCCTGGTTGGTCATCGAGTGCTCGGCCTCCTCGGCCACGGCGCTGGCGAACGCCGCCCGGTCCCGGATGACCTCCTCGACCGTGAGCCGGCCGACGATCGAGCGCAGCGCACCGGCGAGCACCTCCCGGGTGAAGTTGTCGATCTCGTCCTGCTGGTGCAGGAACCGCTGGGCGGCGGCCCGGATCGCGTCCTCGGTGCCGCCGACCTTGACGATCGCGACGCCGTGCAGATCGGCGCGGATGCCCTGCTTGCTCACCGCGCCCCGGATGCCGACGTCGATCCGCCGGCTTGACAGGTCGAGCGACTGGAGCTTCTGCACCACCGGCAGCACGAAGACCGACGCGCCGAGCACGACCTTCTGCCCGGAGTTGTCGGTCGACCGCCCACCGTCGGCGGTCTGCGTGGTGCGGCCCTTGCGGCCGGTGACGATGAACGCCTCGTTGGGTCCGGCCACCTTGATCCGGGAGAGCACGAAGAGCACCAGGATGAGCACGAGGAGGATCGCGCCACCGATGGCGATTAACAGGGCCATGAGGAGTCCCGTCTACGAGGGGAGGTCAGTAGGTCTCGACGTGCACGCTGGTGTCACTGAGTGCCTGCACGACGAAGACCTGGGTGCCGATCGGCATCGGCTGGTCCGCGCGGGCGTTGAGCTTGACCGGTTGGCCGGCGAGGCGTACCCGAACCTCGCCGTAGCCGTTGACCGGCACCGGCGTGACGACCAGGCCGAGGGCGCCGACCAGGTCGTCACGGGTGGGGTGGGGTCGGTGCGCATGTTCCGGGCCGCCCGGCTCAATCGGGACGCCAACCAGCCGGTGGGCACGGCCGCGAGCAAGCCGCCGGCCGCCGCCCCGACGATCATGGCCGGGGTACGCGCACCGAGCAGTTCGTTGACGATGGCCGCGCCGAATCCGAACGCCCCGGCGAAGCCGGCGACCGTCTCGACCGAGATCGGGCCGTCCACGTCGGCGTGCCCGAGGTGGAACAGCTCCGTGCCGAGCAGAGCGAGCGCGAGCACGCCGATGCCCGCCCCACCGATGATCAGAAAAATGAGCGTCCCCGCTGCCACGACCTGCACGGTATCGATGTGGCGCAACGCTGACCTCCTGCCGAACGTCAGCGCGAGCCACCCGCACGGCCGGCTCGACCGGCTGTTTCGGCAGCGGGGGCGGACCGGTTCCCGGTGGCTCGGGTTACGGAGGAGGGGCGCGATAATGGTCGGCATGCGGTGGACAGTGCTCGACTCTCCGATCGGCGAGTTCTCCGTCGGCACCGACGGCGACGCGGTCCGTGGCGCCCACTTCGGTCGGATCGAGTCGGCCTCCGACGAGCCCGGTGACGACACCGCCCGGCTGGCCGTGGCCGAGCTGCGGGCCTACTTCGCCGGTGAGGTGACAGCGTTCACCGTGCCCGTGTCGGCGCCCGGGGTCGGAGTTCGAGCGGGCGGTCTGGCGGGAGATGACCCAGATCCCGTACGGGGAGACGCTGACCTACGGCGAGGTGGCGAAGATCGTCGGTGATCCGGGAGCAGCTCGGGCGGTCGGGGTGGCCTGCAACCGCAACCCGGTCCCGGTGATCGTGCCCTGCCATCGGATCGTCGGCGCGGGCGGAAAGTTGGTCGGCTTCGGTGGTGGCCTGGACCGCAAGGTGAAGCTGCTGGAGTTGGAGGCCGGCGTCGCGTTGCGAGATGCCTGGTCCTGACCATGGTGGCCGTACGCCGGCCGCACCGCTCCCGGAGGCTGTCGAGGCATGAATTCGGCCGATCGGTCGATGTGGATGATCCGCCACAACCGCGACGATCGATCGTCAATCACCAACAGCTTCGGGGACCAGTGACCGAGAACCAGGACAAGACCGTCGACCGCCGCCGTCTGCTGCGCCGAGCGGGCACCGTCGCCGCAGGCGTGGCCGGTAGCACAGTGGTCGGCGCTGCCGTCGCCGGGCCGGCCCAGGCCGCACCCGGTGACCCCGTGATTCTGGGCAGCAACATCAACAGCGCCGGCAACGCCACCACGGCCCTCACCAGCACTGCGGCAGGGCCGACGCTGCGACTGGCGAACCCGGCCATCACCAACGAGGGCGACCTGGCCCTTGCCCGGCCGTCGCTGCAGTTGACGCCGAGCGGCAACTACCTGCACCAGGATTCTGAGACCGGCTCCATCGGCATGGACACCTTCGGCAACCTCCAGGTAGTCGCCGGGCAGTACGCCGACGAGGCCATCGTCGAGTTCGTGCACACCACCGGCAACTCGAACCGGATCGTGCCGATCACGCCGCAGCGGGTCGTCGACACCCGCTCGGCCGCCGGGCGTCAGTGGATCATCAACGGCTCGTCGACCACCCTGGACAGCACGGGCCGCCTGCGCGGGGCAGACCATCCACCTCGATCTGGCTGAGTTCGTCTTCCTGGGTGACGCGGTGTTCGGCAATATCACCGTCACGACCACCTCCGCCCCGGGCTTCGCGCGGGTCGTTCCGTACGGTGCCCCTGCGTCCAGCGTCTCGACGATCAACTTCCAGGCCAACCAGTCGCTGTCGAACTCGTTCATGACCGGCATCGGCTTTGACGCGGACTACATCTCCGTCTACGCGAACAAGACCACCCACATCATCCTCGACGTGGTGGCGTTCGTGATCGGTGTCGGCGGGTCAACCCGGCGTACCTGCCGTTCTCGGCCAACTCGGGGGCGCGGGCCTGAGTCGCTCGCCGACCGTACGGCGCGGCGGGCCCTCAAGGCGAAGCAGGAGTCGCCGAGCTGGAAGTGATCCGGTCGCCGTACCCATCGGCGAGGCACTGAACGCGGCGAGGGCCGGGTCCGTTTCGGACCCGGCCCTCGGCCGTGTGACGTTCAGCGGGTCAGCGCGTGACCTCACCGGCGATGAACTCCTCGACGGCCTGGTGGGCGTCGTGGTCGGCGTACTGCACCGGCGGGGACTTCATGAAGTACGACGAGGCCGACAGGATCGGGCCGCCGATCTTCCGGTCCAGGGCGATCTTCGCGGCCCGGACAGCGTCGATGATCACGCCGGCGGAGTTCGGAGAATCCCACACCTCGAGCTTGAGCTCGGCGTTCAGCGGGGTGTCACCGAACGAGCGACCCTCCAGGCGGATGTACGCCCACTTGCGGTCGTCCAGCCACGGCACGTGGTCCGACGGGCCGATGTGCACGTCGCTCTTGCTCATCTCGTGCGGGATCTGCGAGGTGACCGACTGGGTCTTCGAGATCTTCTTCGAGACCAGCCGCTTGCGCTCCAGCATGTTCATGAAGTCCATGTTGCCGCCGAAGTTGAGCTGGTACGTGCGCAGCAGTTCGACGCCGCGGTCCTCGAAGAGCTTCGCCAGAGCGCGGTGCACGATGGTGGCGCCGACCTGGCTCTTGATGTCGTCACCGACGATCGGCAGGCCCGCGTCGGTGAACTTCTGGGCCCACTCGGGGTCGGAGGCGATGAAGACCGGCAGGGCGTTGACGAACGCGCAGCCGGCGTCGATCGCGGCCTGGGCGTAGAACTTGGCGGCCTGCTCGGAGCCGACCGGGAGGTAGCAGACGACAACGTCGACCTGCGCGTCGCGCAGCGCCTGCGCCACGTCCACCGGGGTGGCGTCCGACTCCTCGACGATCTCGCGGTAGTACTCGCCCAGACCATCGAAGGTCGGACCGCGCTGGACGCTGATGCCGGTCGGCGGCACGTCGCAGAGCTTGATGGTGTTGTTCTCGCTGGCGACAATCGCCTCCGCGAGGTCCATGCCCACCTTCTTGGCGTCCACGTCGAACGCGCGACGAACTCCACGGCAGAGACGTGGTAGTCGCCGAAGGCAACGTGCATGAGACCCGGAACGCGGTCGTTCGGGTTGGCGTTCCGGTAGTACTCAACGCCCTGAACCAGGGACGAGGCGCAGTTACCCACACCGACGATGGCGACGCGGACGGAGCCCATAGCGTCTGCCTCCTTCTTTTCTGTCACGGCCGCTCATTCCTGGTCTCTCCAGGCGGAGGCGGGCTGTTGTCTTCTCGTCGGCCGCCGGCTGTCCCGGTGTTCGGGACCGTCGGGGCTCGGCCGGAGCGCTCGTTGGCGATGAGCTCCTCCAGCCAGCGGACCTCGCGCTCACAGGCATCAAGGCCGTGGCGCTGCAGTTCCAGCGTGTAAGCGTCGAGGCGCTCGGCCGCCCGGCCCAGCACGTCACGAAGCCCTTCGCGACGCTCCTCGATCTTGCGGCGGCGACCCTCCAGAATGCGCAGTCGGGTCGCCTGATCGGTCCGGGCGAAGAACGCGAAGTGCACCCGAAGCCCGTGTCGTCGTACGTCTCGGGCCCCGCCTGTGCGATCAGCTGGGCGAAGCGTTCCTTGCCTTCCGCGGTGATTTTGTAGACCACCCGACCTCGTCGGCTGGTCAGCGCGGGAACCTCCTCGGCAGTGGCGGGCGTCTCAGCAGCTTCGGTGATCCATCCCGCCGCCTGGAGCCTGCGTAGCGTGGGGTAGAGCGAGCCGTAGCTGATCGCCGCCCGGATCGCGCCGAGTTTGGCGGTCAGCTCCTTGCGCAGCTCGTAGCCGTGCATCGGAGACTCTTGCAGGAGGCCGAGGATGGCGAACTCGAGCACTGGCCACCCTTTCTTCACCCTCCGGCGTCGAGTGGTAACCGCCGCGATGTATCGGACCGATACATCGCACGTTAGCGGGTCGCGCGGGCCAGGGCAAACCCCGTTCCGGGGTGTCGTCGTCACGGATCGTGAGCGTGGTCGCCTGCTCGGGCCGGACCGCGTACCCTTCTCCGCATGCGTACGCAGCGCCAGGTCGTGGACTACTCGCTTCAGAAGCGAGCAGTGCTGCGTGAACTCCTGGCCGGCCGGGTGGGCACGTACGACGTGTGCGACGCGTCGCCGTACCTGAAGAACGCCGCCCGGTTCCACGGAGAGCCGACCGACCGGCGCTGCCCGATCTGCCGCAGCGAGAATCTGACCCTCGTCCACTACATTTACGGCGACGAACTCAAGCAGTCCGCCGGCCAGGCCGGACGCTGACCGAGCTTCCCGTGCTCGCGATGACGCTGCGTGAGTTCCAGGTCTTTGTGGTGGAGGTGTGCCTCGGCTGTGATTGGAACCATCTTGTCGAGCAGTACCTGCTCGGCCGGGACGGTTTGACCGGCGACATCGAGGGCACCGGCGGGCAGGACGCGGCTGGCGCCGAAGGCACCGGCCGGCGGAGGCGAGAGGCGCAACGGTGATCACAGCTGGTTGTACCGGCCCCGGGGCCGTAGACGAGACCCGGACGGCCGACCGCTTGTAGGTCCGATTGGCCCGATTGATACGGCAATGAACCCGTTGAAGCGGCACCCCGTGCGGGTGTCCCGGGTGAAGCAACTCACGGCAACCCGGTGGTGGCGCAGCCGCGTCCCACCGCGACCGGCAGGGTGTGAGGAATGAACTCGTACGGCGATCCCAGTTCTGCGCGCGGCCGGGCCCAGTATTCGGGTCCGGACGGCGACCCCGGACCGGGCGCGGACGACGCGCACCGCCGACCCATCGGTGGCTCCGGCGGGAGCGGCTGGTCGGCCCCGGACGGCGGCACGGCAACCCGGGCCGCGCCTCGGTGACACCACGGGCCGCCGGCGGGCGGCCACGGTTGGCGGTTCGGCCTCGGTGCCGCCGCGCGTGGTGCGGCCGCCGGGTCCGCCTCGGTGGGCTCGGCATCGCCGGGCCGGGCCGGCCGGGCCTCGGTGCCGGTGTCGCCGGCGCCGGGTGTGGCCGCCGGTCGTGCGGTCCCGGGCCGGGCCTCGGTGCCCGTCTCTCCGGCACCGGGCGCACCGGCAGGTCGGGCCGTCGTCGGCGCCGCCTCGGTCGGTGCCGCCTCGGCGGGTCGGGCCAGTGTCGGCTCCGCGTCGGTCGGCTCGGCATCGGTCGGTGGCCGTGCGGCGGTCGCCCGGGCGAGCGTCTCACCGGTCTCCGGCGGGCCAGGTGGTCCGGGCGGGCCGGGTGGGCCGGGTGGCCCCAACGGTCCCGGTCGGGGCGGTCGCGGTGCGGGTGACTCGGGCGCCGCGGCGCGGGCCAGAAGCGCAAGCGGATGAACCTGCTGATTGCCGGGTTCGCGATCTTCATCATGCTCGCCGGTGTCGGCGTGGTCGGGTTCACCTACTACTCGACGAACGTGGTGCTGCCGGACGAGATCACCCGCCGCAGGCGACCACCCTGTACGCCTTCGACAACAAGACGATCATCGCGAAGGTGGGCGACCAGAACCGGACCCTGGTCACGATCGACCAGATCCCGGAGTACGTGCAGAACGCCGTGGCCGCAGCCGAGGACCGGAACTTCTACCGGCACTCCGGTGTGGACTACAAGGGCATCGCCCGTGCCGGCTGGAACAACCTCTCCGGCGGCGACAAGCAGGGCGCCTCGACCATCACCCAGCAGTACGCGCGTAACGCCTACGACAACCTGAAGGACGACACCTACGCCCGGAAGGTGAAGGAGGCGATTCTCGCCTCAAGCTCACCGACGAGTACACGAAGCCGCAGATCATGCAGCACTACCTCAACGTGATCTACTTCGGCCGAGGCGCCTACGGCATCGAGGCGGCGGCGCAGACCTACTTCGGCAAGTCGGTGAGCAAGCTCGATCCGGCCGAGGGCGCGGTGCTCGCGGCCCTGATCAGCAGCCGGAGCCCAGCTCCTCCCACCAGGGGTTCGACCCGGCGATCAACCCGACCGACGCCCAGGATCGCTGGAACTACGTGATCGACGGCATGGTCAAGGAGGGCTGGCTCGGGTGCCCGGTAAGCAGCCGCGGCCTACGGCGTACCCGACGAAGACCCTCAAGGCCCCGAAGAAGGGCGGCATCGGCGTCGACTTCGGCGTCGACACGCCGTACGGCAACGTGATCAACTACGTCCGTGAGGAGATGCGGGACCGGGGCATCTGCGTCGACAAGGAAGCGCAGGTGACGGACGAGAAGCCGCTGTGCTCCCAGGCGTTGATGGCTGGCGGTTACCGGATCCGCACCACCATCGACACCAAGATGCAGGCGGCGGCGGTCGAGACGGCCCAACGCAAGTCCAAGGGCTCCGAGTTGGCCGACCAGCCGAAGAACCTGATGGCGGCGGTGGTCTCCATCGACCCCACGAACGGTCGGGTGGTCGCGTACTACGGCGGTGACAACGGCACCGGCACCGACTACGCCGGCAAGAACACCGACTCGACCGGGGCGATCAGCGGCGGACACTCGCCCGGCTCCAGCTTCAAGATCTACACCTTGGCCGCCGCGCTCAAGGAGAAGAAGTCGCTCGAGTCACGGTGGAAGGGCAAGGGCTTCACCCCGAAGGATGTCGAGTTCAAGGTCAGCAACGCGGGCGACGACAACCCCGACTGCGGCAACTCCTGCACGCTGCGGGTGTCCACCCTCAAATCCCTGAACGTGCCGTTCTACTACGTCACGGAGGAGATCGGCGCGGACAAGGTGATCGACATGGCCAAGCAGGCCGGCGTCACCACCATGTGGCGCACCGACACCAACCCGGCGAAGTCCTACGACCTCACCAAGACCGACCCGAAGGACATCACGCCGGATCCGTTCTTCAACGTGGTCGGCTACGGCCAGTACCCGATCACGGTGCTGGACCACGCCAACGGTGTGGCCACCTTCGCCAACGGGGTGTCTACAACAAGGCGCACTTCCTGTACTCGGTGGAGAAGCAGAACCCGACCACCGGCAAGTGGGACAAGAAGTACAGCGAGAAGCTCAACTCGACCCGGAAGATCGAGAAGGGCGTCGTGGACGACGTGACGTCGGTGCTGAAGGACTACCCGGCCGCGGTCAACCACCGGCTCGAGGACGGTCGCAAGGCGGCCTCCAAGACCGGCACCTGGGAGCTCAAGGGCGACAGCAAGGACAACGGCGACGCCTGGATGGTCGGTTACACCCCGCAGTTGGCCACCGCGGTGTGGGTGGGCAACGTGAATGCCCGAAAGCCACTCCTGCTCAAGGACGACCGGAAGGTCAGCGGTGGAAACCTCCCCGGTGACATCTGGGAGCGGTTCATGGACGAGGCGCTGAAGGGCAAGCCGAAGCTCGACTTCCGCCGGCGGCGAACGTCGGTGACAAGGACGCCGGAAACGGTGAGGCGCCGCCGCCCCGCCGCCGCCGCCCGGGGACCCGGGCAACCCGAACCCACCCTGTAACCCGCTGACCGACCCGTTCTGCAATATCAACCCGGGCAACAACCAGGGCAACCCGGCACGAACCGAACGACCCCGGCGGCCCCGGCGGCCCTGGCGGCCCTGGAGGCCCCGGCGGTGGTAACGGCGGTGCCGGCGGCGGGCTGCTACCCGGCCTGCCGCCCAATCGGGACTGACAAGCACCACCGCACGACGCCGACGCCGGCCGGACGACACGTCCCGGCCGGCGTCGGCGTTTCGTACCGGATCTCCGCGCCGGGACGGGACGGGCACCCTGTCGTACGGCAGGATGCCTCTTCATGAGCACCCAGTCGACGCCCGGCATCGACGACGCCGGAACCACCGATCACCCGTCACGCTCCGACGGGTTCGTCCGCGGCCTCTCCAGCGTCATCGGCGGCCCGCTGGGAGACCACGCGACAGTGCTGGACCGGCCGGTCGGGCGGGAGCGTCGCTTCTGGACCGCCGTCCGGATCGTGCTGGCGTTGGTCTGCCTCACGCTCGCACTGCACTGGGTGCAAAGTCGCCCTGCCAGAACGGCGCCTGGCAGAACAACGTCCAGTACACCCGGTTCTGCTACACCGACGTCCTCGCCCTCTACTACGCCGAGGGGCTCAACGAGGGCAAGGTGCCCTACCGCGACCACCCGGTCGAGTACCCGGTGCTGACCGGCTACTTCATGGGAGCGCTGGGCCTGCCGGTGCACGCCATCGGTGAGGACGACCCGAGCATCAACCAGGGCCAGTGGTTCTACAACCTCAACGCGCTGGTGCTGGGCGCGCTCGCGGTGGCCACCGTGGCGGTGATCCTGTCGCTGCGTCGCCGACGACCCTGGGACGCGGCGATGTTCGCCCTCGCCCCGCGCTGGTGCTCACCGCCACCGTCAACTGGGACCTGCTCGCCATCGGGCTGGCCGCCTTCGGCCTGCTGGCCTGGGCCGAAGACGACCGGCGGTGGCCGGCGTACTGCTCGGGTTGGCCGGTGCGGCAAAGCTCTGGCCGCTGTTCCTGCTCGGGCCGATCCTCATCCTGGCGCTGCGGGCCAACCGGATCCGCGCCGCGCTGATCGCCATCGGGACGGCGATCGCCGCGGTGGTGCTGGTGAACCTGCCGGCTGCCCGGGCCTACCCGGAGAACTGGGACCGGTTCTTCGAGCTGAACACCACCCGGCCGATCGACTGGGGCACGCTCTGGTACATCGGGCGTTACCTGGACGGCAAGGTCGGCAACGACCCCGGCCAGCTCGGCCCGTTCGAGTGGCTGAACGCCAACATCCCCACCCTCAACACTCTCTCGTACCTGCTGTTCGGGCTGGCGTGCGCCGGCGTGGCGGTGCTGGCGCTGCGGGCACCGCGCCGGCCGCGGCGGCCAACTCGCCTTCCTGGTGGTCGCGGCGTTCCTCATCTTCAGCAAGGTCTGGTCGCAGCAGTTCGTGCTCTGGCTGCTCCCACTGGTGGTGCTGGCCCGACCCAAGTGGGGTGCCTTCCTGGCCTGGCAGATCGCCGAGGTCTGCTACTTCGTCGCCTTCTACGGGGAGTTGCTCGGGGCGGCAACCAGCCGTCCGGTCTTCCCGGAGGGCGTGTTCGTGCTGGCCTCGACGCTGCGGCTGGCCACCGTGGTGGTGCTCTGCGTGCTGGTCGTCAAGGAGATCCTGCACCCCGAGCGGGACGCCGTACGCGACACCTACCCCGACGATCCGGACGGCGGCGTACTCGACGGTGCACCAGACGCGCCCTGGCTGGACCGCTGGCGTCGCAAAGAGACAACCAGCGAACCGGCACCCGTACCGGCACCCAGCACCTGACCCCAGGGCCCAACGCGGCCGGGACCAGTCGGGGTTTCGGGGAGCCCGCCCGGCGCAGGGATCAAGCCTGACCGCCCGGAGCCGGGTGGGCTCCCCGAAAGCCGCCCTGAAGACGACCTCAGAGCCGATAGACGACGCCGTCGCCGACGTCCTGCCGGGTGATGCCGAGCGACTCCACCGGAGCGTCGATCGAGATCTCCCACGGGGTACCCACCACCTGACCGCGCAACAGCACCACCGTGCGGACGCCGAGGGTCCGCAGGTAGTCGACGCTGGTCTGGTCGGGGAACGACTGGCTCACCCGACGGACGTCGTCGAGTTGGCGCGGGTGAAGCCGCTGCCGCCGTTGACCACGTCGGGGAACCCGCTGGTCGACCAGAGCATCACGTGCTGGTCCAGACTCTGGTTGCTGGGCAGCACCAGCATGGGCCCCTCCACCGAACGCATCGCTGTCGGTTGCGTCGGCACCACCGGATGCGGGGTGGTGTTCAGACCCTCCACGGTGACCAGCAGCAGCGGCAACAGGGTGGCCATCCGCAGCCACGGGCCCGGCCACGACGGAATCCGTTGCGCGGTCAACTCGCGGACCCGGTCGGTGAGCGCGGTGACCGCGCCCGCCGCGAGCAGGGCGAGCAACAACGTGGTCCACAGCATCAACCGCCCGGGGTACGCAGCGCGCTCCACCCCGGCACGTGATCGAAGAGCGGCACGTAGGTGACGGTGCCGTCGAAGAAACGGGTGCCCATCGCGAAGGCCATCGTCACCAGCACCCCGGCCAGCAGCAGCAGCCGGTGCCGCAGCCGCCAGACCGAGAAGAACAGCCCACCAGCGGCGAGCGCGTAGAGCACGAAGCCCGGCAGCAGGGTCATCTCCGGGTGCCACGGCAGCGCGGCGCGCGCCCCTCGTGCAACCCACCCCAGATCCGCGACTCGGCGGGCGCGGTCACGAAGCCCGACGCCGGCGGCGAGAACAGGCTGATGTCGCCGATGGTGCGCTCGGCGTAAGGGTGCAGCTCGGTCACCTTGAAGAACGGGAACGCCATCAGCAGGCCCACACCCGCGAACAACACCCGCCGAGCACGTCGGCGGCGAGCAACTCGGCGACCGAACGGTACGGCCTGGCCGGTGCGCAGCCGCCGCACGAGAAGGACGGCCGCGACCAGCACCGCGCCGGCCAGGAAGTACGCGAACGGCAGCCCGATGCCGAAACCGAGGCTGAGCTGCCAGGCCGCCACCAGCCAACCGGCGTAGACCCAACCGTCGTGCCGGCGCTCCGGTCGGTAACCGTGTCGGAGAGACCAGCCGTGCCCACGCGCCAACATCGCCAGAGCCAGCGGAATCCCGCCGTTGGAAAGCACGTGCAGGTGCCCGGCCTGGGCCAGCAACCACGGCGCGTAGGTGTAGGCGACGCCAGCGACGGCGGCACCGATTCGGCCAGACCCGAGCTGTCGGGCCAGCGCGTACGCTCCGAGGGTGGCCATCGCGTGCGCCAGCACGAACATGATGTTGTAGCGCAGCACCGCGTCCTCGGGGCCGCTGCCGAGCATCCCGGCCGGGGCGTACCCGAGCAGGGTGTCGGAGAACGCGAAGCTCCACAGCTCGGGGAAGAACGTGTTGGACTGCCACAGGCGCGCCGGCTCGGCCAGCAGGATGTGCCCGGACCAGGCCATCTGCCAGGCCTGGAGGCTCGGGTCCCAGTAGTCCTGCGGCAGCGTGTAACGGGGTAGCGCAGCGTCGGCCAGGTCATCAGTACGGCCAGTGCCAGCGCACCGAGGGCGGCCAGAGTCCACTCGTGGACCAGGAACCGGCCGACTGCTCGGCTCGCCCGGCTGACGATCGACGGCCGAGGCTCGGGAGCGGAGGCGAACGCCTCCCAACGCTCCGGGTCACCGCCTTCGCCTCGCCGTCAGCCTTCTCCGGACCGTCGGCGTCCCCGCCTTGCCGTCCTTCTTCGCGCCGTCCTTGGCCAGACCGGCCTTGGCGTCGCCGTCTTTGGCCGGGCCAGGCTGCGTCTCGCTGTCCTTGGCCGCGCTGTCCTTGGTGCTGCTTGGACTGTTGCCCTCGGCGCCGCTCCCGTTGGCGTCGCCCTTCTTGGCCGCGTCCTCCGTGGCGATGCTCTTCGGGGCGTCGGCCTCCGGGGCTGCGGTCGTGGCGGCTCCGGTCGTTTCACCGTCATTCGATGGCGCCTGGGCCGCGGCGGTGTCCGTGGGGCCCGGTCGGAGGTGCGAGCCGGCTGAGCGGGGCGCCGGCCGTGGTGGAGGGTCGGATCTCGGCGTCCGCGTCGCTGGGGGTGGGCCGGGCGTTGCCGGTCCCGGGCTGTCCGGTCGTCATGCCGCGGGGCTCGCCGTCCCGAGCTGCTGACGGAGGAAGTCGATGTCGGCGGCCTGGCCGGTCACGCCGCCGGGCGTCTCGACGACCACCGGCGCACCGGCCGCCCGGATCAGCGCCACCACCAGCTCCGGATCGATCGTCCCTCCGTCGAGGTTGTCGTGTCGGTCCTGACCGGAGTTGAACGCGCCCTTGGAGTTGTTGGCGTGCACCAGGTCGATCCTTCCGGTGATCGCCTTGACCCGGTCGACGAGGCCCAGCAGTTCCTCGCCGCCCGCGTACGCGTGGCAGGTGTCCAGGCAGAAGCCGACCTCGTGGTCGCCGATCGCGTCCCACAGTCGGGCGAGGGCGTCCAGGCGTCGGGCGCACGCGTTGTCGCCGCCGGCGGTGTTCTCGATCAGGACCGGCACGCCGAAGCCACCGGAGTCGGCCGCGTACGCGAAGGTCTTGCGCCAGTTGTCGAAACCCACGGCCAGGTCGTCGCCGGCGTTGACGTGCCCACCGTGAACGATCAGGCCCTTGGCGCCGATGGCGGCGGCCGCGGTGGCGTGCCCGAGCAGCAGCTTCCGGCTCGGGATCCGGATGCGGTTGTTGAGGGTGGCCACGTTGATGACGTACGGCGCGTGCACGTAGAGGTCGACCTCGGCCGCGCGGAGCCGCTCGGCGTCCTCCCGGGCTTGGGCGCCTTCCACCCCTGAGGGTCGGAGAGGAAGAACTGCACGGTGTCGGCGGCCCGGGCGGCCGCCTCCGCCAGCGGGTCGGTCGAGTCGACGTGGGCTCCGATACGCATGCGAGCGAGCCTACGTCGCGACCCCGACGGCCGAGGCGACGGCCGGGGCGGTGTCGCGTCACCGGACGAACCGACGTTCGTTGATGGGATTGAACCGGCGACCAGCGTCCGGTGGCGCCGGCGGCTCAAGCGCAGCGCACGGCGATCCGTGGTCGACGGCCGATGGCGAGGTCATCCCGCCGCGCGGCCCGGCGCGGTGGGGGCGGCCCGTTGCGCAGCGCGTGCCGACCGGTCGAGAATCTCGGAAATTTGTGCTTTTTCCTCCGACAAGGTACGAGTGCTGTTGTATCGTCAGATAACAACACGATAAAGCTCCGCGGGCGTCTTCGGTCCAACCTCATCGGTGTGGTCGTTCCTCCCCAGGTCCCACCCAAGGAATGCGGACCGGACGCCCGCGGCCTCGTAAGACGGGGTTCACCACTGACCGATAGACGGTCGGACGGTGGACCCCGTCAGCTGTTCCGGTGCCGACCAGACCACCCGGGCATGATCGTTGGGACCGGGTATCCTGGCCAGGTTGTCCGCGTCCGGTCGGGTTCCCCGGCACGTGCGGGCAGCGACGCACGACCTCCTGCCACGGAAGGACCGTGGCCGCCTAGCCCACAGGAGGTGAGCACGTCTTGCGTCATTACGAGATCATGGTGATCCTTGATCCCAGCCTCGAGGAACGCACCGTCGCCCCGTCGCTCGACACGTACCTGAACGTGATTCGGACCGCGGGTGGCTCGGTTGAGAAGACCGATGTGGGGCCGCCGGCGCCTCGCGTACGAGATCGACAAAAGGCCGAGGGCATCTACGCCGTCGTCGACCTGCAGGCTACGCCTGCTGCCGTGGCCGAGCTGGACCGTCAGCTCCGGCTGAACGAGTCCGTGCTGCGCACCAGGTCATCCGGCCGGAGATGCGCTAAGCATTTCAGTCCGGCAATCAACCCGGTTCGCCCGGATCAGCCTCCGCGACTCTGTCGTACGGCTCTGCGAGCCTGTACGACGAGACGCTGAGTGCGCGAGGAGATGGTCATGGCAGGAGACACCACCATCACGGTCATCGGCAATCTGACCGATGACCCCGAGTTGCGGTTCACCCTCCGGGGCCGCGGTCGCCAAGTTCCGAGTCGCTTCGACGCCCCGTTTCATGGACAAGGCGTCGAACGAATGGAAGGACGGCGAGCCGCTGTTCCTCGCATGCACCGTGTGGCGGCAGGCCGCCGAGCACGTCGCCGAGTCGCTGCAGCGTGGCGCTCGGGTGATCGTGTCGGGCCGGCTGCGTCAGCGGTCTTACGAGACCCGCGAGGGTGAGAAGCGCACAGTCATCGAGCTCGAGGTCGACGAGATCGGCCCGTCGCTGCGCTACGCCACGGCGAAGGTGCAGAAGATGTCCCGCTCCGGCGGGGCTGGCGGCGGTTTCGGTGGCGGCGGCAGCGGTGGCGGTGGCGGTGGTGGCCAGGGTGGCGGCGGAGGCAACTTCGACGACCCCTGGGCTTCGGCTGCTCCTCTCCCGCGCGTGCCGGTTCGGGTGCCAATTTTGACGAGGAGCCACCGTTCTAATGGCGCCGAGCGCCCGCGATCGCAAACCAGGAGCACGTGCAACGGCCAAGGCTGCGGCACTGCGCAAGCCCAAGAAGAAGGTGAACCCGCTCGACAAGGACGGGATCGCCTACATCGACTACAAGGACACCGCGCTGCTGCGCAGTTCATCTCCGATCGCGGCAAGATCCGCGCTCGGCGGGTGACCGGCGTGACCTCGCAGCAGCAGCGGCAGATCGCCCGTGCGGTCAAGAACGCCCGTGAGATGGCGCTCCTGCCGTACACGGCCACCACCCGCTGAGAGGAGGCACCGATATGAAGATCATCCTGACTCAGGAAGTGTCCGGCCTCGGTGCCCCGGGCGACATCGTCGAGGTCAAGGACGGCTTCGGCCGTAACTACCTGCTGCCGCAGGGCTTCGCGATCGCCTGGACCAAGGGCGCGGAAAAGCAGGTCACGGTCATCAAGCGGGCCCGTGGGGCCCGCGAGATCCGCGACCTCGACCACGCCAACGAGGTCAAGGCTCAGCTCGAGGGTCTCAAGGTCAACCTGAAGGTCCGCGCCGGCGACGGCGGACGGCTCTTCGGCTCGGTCACGCCGGCCGAGATCGTCGACGCCGTCAAGGCGGCCAGCGGCCCGGTCCTCGACCGGCGGCGGCTGGAGGTGGCCGGTCACATCAAGTCGATCGGCACCTACCCGGTGAAGATCAAGTTGCACCCCGAGGTGGCCGCGACGTTCAACCTGAACGTCGTTCAGGGCTGACGTCCGCAACACCACCACGAGGGCCCGCACCGAGCGATCGGTGCGGGCCCTCGTGCGTACCTCGTTCCGCCCGACCAGGGCCAGGCTGTCACGGACGCCCGCCCGGGTCGGTCACCCGATCGGCTGGCCCGTCACCGCGCTGATCAGCACAGTGCTGAGGCCGCCGCCCACCACGGCGGCGGCGAACGCGATGGTCGCCGAACGCCACGTCGTGCCTACCCGACGCAGCAGCGCCGCCACCACCAGACTGCTCAGCAACGCCAGCCCGAAGCGCGGCGAGCCGGCGAGCAGCGACTCCAACGCACGTGACCGAGCCGAATCGCACCCGCCCCGCTGATATCGGTTACGCAACCGGCCGGTGCCTGGCTGTCCAACGTCAACAGCCACACGAAGATCAGCAGCGCCGGCACCAGATAACAGGCAGTCGTGTACAGCAAAGGACGGAAGGACCCACCCGGATCCGGGTCGAGCAGGTCGTCCTCCAGACGCCGCGCCCAGGCACCCGTGGCCGCCGACTCGACCCGCCGACGCACCGAGGCCGTCCCCACCGCCGGCCGGTCCGCCCGACGCCGTGGCGCGCCCCACGCGGCACCGGCGTGCTGCGCGGGCGTGGCGCCGTGTAACCCACCACCGGAGACCGGGGCGCCGTGGTCGACGGATCCATCCAACGAGGGTCGTCATCGGCCAGCCTGGTCCCGGACCAGAACCCGTCCTCCCGGCTCGGCCACCCTCCGCGCTCGCCGGCCGGGCCGAGCTCGGCGGCAGCGTACGGTCCCACTGGTCGTCCTCGATCGCGGACCGCTCCCACTGCCCGGTGCGGTCCGACCGTTCCCAGCCGCCGACGCTCTCCACCGCCGACCACTGCCCGCTCAGGTCTCCGCCGTCCGCGCCAGCCGCCGGCGGCACGCCTGCACGCCCGAGGCGTCCCACGGATCCACCGCTGGCGGATACGACGGTTCGGGCTCAACCACCCGATCCGCACCGCGAGTCCACGGATCGGCTGCCGGACGGGACCACGACTCCTCCGCCGCACGGCGGCTGCGCCGGCTGGGACGACTCGGCTCCTGGACCGGCGCCTGCTCGGCCGGGGCGGGCTCCAGATCCCCGCCCGACCAGATCACCTGTGGACGACCAGCTGGTGCGCGGCGAGGACGTCGGTCCGGGACAGCGCCGGAAACCGGCTCGTCCTCACCGGCGTTGGCGCGCCGGCGACCGGCGTAGCCCTGCTCCTGCGGACGGTCGAGCGTCCACTCCGGGTGTGGTCCGAGTCGGGCCCGGCCCCGATCGCCGCCTGCTCCCGTCGACCCGTCCCGCTGCCCCGCCGCCGACTGCTCGACGGCTCGGCGGACCGTCGACCGGCACCGGACGTCGGCCGCTCAGGCTCCTGCTCGTCCTCGTCCGGTGCGGCGTGGCGACCGCCACCATCGGCATGCCGGACGCCCGACTCCAGCGCCCAGCGAGGCAGGTAGGCGTCGACGGGCTCGTCCTGACCACGGTCCAGCGCACGCCGTCGACTGGAGGTGCGGTAGCGCCCGTCCTCGTCGTGCGGATCGACCGGAACGGGCGCCTCGCGATCGCCCCACGAGGCGGTTGGCTGGCGCTCGCGCGGGCTGCCCTCCCGCGTCCCCAGTCCCGGTAACTCACGGCCGGAGTGTGACCCTTCTGAACCGAAAGCGGAATCCGCTGTCCAGGTGTAGCCGTTCGCTGGAGATAGTACGGGACGATCGTGGCACAGGCCCGACCGAAATATTCTCCTCCACAGGCTGGGGAGCATGTATCCGCAGGTCAGTGGCCTGTAGCCAAGAATTCCCCAATGGTTATCCACAGGCTGTGCACACGCTGCGCACATGCTGCGCCCCGGCATCCACAGGTTGTCCCGAGGCTCGTCCACCGGCGTTGTTGAGTCTCTGACCTCGGGGTCCGTATGGTTGGCCCTCGACCGCCGGCGATGGCCCCGATCGACCGGCCCGGTCGGACGGAAGTGTCGTACCCCAGCCGTAGAGCTGGGAACGGATCCGGTGCAGTGGAGGGGGACCCGTGTCGGTCACCGACGACATGCGGGCAGAGCCACGCTCCAACGGAGGCCAGTCACCCGCGCAGCGGGACGGCCAGTTCGACAAGACCCGCCCCAGGACGTGGCCGCCGAGCAGTGCGTCCTTGGCGGCATGCTGCTCTCCAAGGACGCCATCGCCGACGTCGTCGAGATCCTCAAGACCAACGACTTCTATCGGCCGGTGCACGCCACCATCTTCGACATCATCCTGGACATCTACGGCCGAGGTGAGCCGGCCGACTCGATCACGGTCGCGGCGGCGCTCGCCGACTCCGGGGACCTGGTGCGCATCGGCGGCGCGCCCTACCTGCACACCCTGATCGCCAGCGTGCCCACCGCAGCGAACGCGGCGTACTACGCGCGCATCGTCAGCGAGCGGGCGGTGCTACGTCGGCTGGTCGAGGCCGGCACCAAGATCGTGCAGCTGGGCTACGGCACCGCCAGCGGCGGCGCCCGCGACGTCGACGATGTCGTGGACCTCGCCCAGCAGGCGGTCTACGACGTCACCGAACGCCGGGTCAGCGAGGACTTCGCGGTCCTGGCCGACATGCTTCAGCCGACGCTCGACGAGATCGAGGCGGTCGGCGCGTCGGGCGGCATGATGACCGGCGTGCCGACCGGCTTCAGTGATCTGGACCGGCTTCTCAACGGCCTGCACGCGGGACAGTTGATCATCGTGGCCGGAAGGCCGGGTCTTGAAAGGCGCTCGCGCTCGACACCCCACTGCCGACGCCGGACGGCTGGACCACGATGGGTGAGGTCAAGGCGGGTGATCAACTGCTGGCGGCGGATGGCTCCCCGACCACCGTCACGCACGCCTTCGACGTGATGCACGACCGTCCCTGTTACGAGGTGGAGTTCTCCGACGGCACGGTCATCGTGGCGGACGCGGGCACCTGTGGAAGACGACGAGTCGAGCGAGTCGGCGGCAGGCCAGCGCGGCAGAGGCGGCACTGGTCCGAGTCGTCGCTGGCCAACGTACGTGTGGCACACGAGACGTTCGGCGCCCGGCAGAACCAGCCGATCACACTCTTCGACACGATCGCGCACGTCGGGCCGGAGTTCCGGCATGTCCTGCACACCGTCGCCGCCGAGGTCGGGTCGGTCGGTCGGGTCAGCCGCCCAGTCGTCCGCGGCGGCAAGACGCGGAACTGGAGTGCCCCGGCTATCCGGCCGGCCCTCTTCTGACCGCGCTTCTGAGCGGGCCGAGCGGAGGTCAATGCCGACAACCGCGCCCACCACGACGGTGTTCTCACTACCGCTGAGATCGCTGCCACGCTGCGTACTGGCGCCGCCGAGCGACGGCTCAACCACGCCGTACGAAACACCTCCCCTTGACCTCCCGGGCGGGAGCTGTTGGTCCCGCCCTACACCCTGGGGGCGTGGCTCGGTGACGGTCATACCGGAGCCAGCCGCTTCACCACCGCAGATCCGGAAATGATCAGGCTGGTCGAGGAGGACGGTTTTACCGTCCGACCCAGCGGGCCAATGGTCTACACCATCCTCTTGCGCTCGGAGCTCACCTCCCCGGCCAGCGGCGTCTGCGTGGACTGTGGCGTTTCCACGCGGGCGTTGCGCGAAAATCCAGCAACCCGGAAGTGTGCCGACTGCCGCCACCGAAACGGTTCCTTGCTCGGGCTGCTGCGTCAGATCGAAGTAGCAGCGGACAAGCACATCCCCGGCCTCTATCTGCGCGCCTCGGAGGCCCAGCGGCGGGCGTTGCTGGCTGGACTGATGGACACCGACGGCACCGTCGCCCCTGCGGGCAACCTGCAGTACACGTCGACCTCGAAGCGGTTGGCAGAGGACGTGCGCGAGCTCATCGTCAGCCTTGGCTACCGCTGCACGGTGAACGCGAAGCCAGTCCGCGGCCGCACCCTCGATTCGTCAATCGCGTACACGTTGAACTTCTCCACCCCGGATGTCGTCTTCCGACTCAAGCGGAAGCGGGATGCGCACGCCGAACGCCGCCGAACGACTTCCGACGTCCGGACGACCTCGCGGCTCATCGTGGATGTCCGGCCGGCGCCCAGTGTGCCGGTGCGATGTGTGACAGTCGACAACGACGAGCATCTGTACCTGGCCAGCCAGGCCATGATTCCGACACACAACAGCACGGCAAGCATGGACTTTGCCCGGCATGCTGCTATTCGCGCCAACCAGGCGGCCGCGATCTTCTCGCTGGAAATGAGCAAGGTCGAGATCGTCATGCGACTGCTCTCCGCCGAGGCGCGGGTGCCCCTGCACGTGTTGCGGAGCGGGCAGCTCTCCGACGACGACTGGACCAAGCTGGCCCGATGCATGGGTGAGATCAGCGAGGCCCCGCTCTTCGTCGACGACACGCCGAGCATGAACCTGATGGAGATCCGGGCCAAGGCTCGGCGGCTCAAGCAGCGACACGACCTCAAGATGATCGTGGTCGACTATCTGCAGCTGATGACCTCGCCAAAACGCACCGAGAGTCGGCAGCAGGAGGTCGCCGATCTCTCCCGTGGCCTGAAGCTTCTGGCCAAGGAGGTCGAGTGCCCGGTGATCGCGGTCAGCCAGCTGAACCGTGGCCCCGAACAGCGCACCGACAAGCGCCCTCAGTTGTCCGACTTGCGCGAATCTGGGTCAATTGAGCAAGATGCCGACGTTGTCATCCTTCTGCACCGCGACGACTACTACGACAAAGAGTCGCCGCGAGCCGGCGAGGCGGATTTTATTATTGCCAAGCATCGAAATGGACCCACCGACACGGTGACCGTCGCGGCGCAGCTGCACCTGTCGCGTTTCGTGGACATGGCCATCGGCTGACCGGCACGGCACCCTGTCGTCGGTCAGCCGAGCAGTGGAACCAGCCCGCCGACTCGCCCAACTCCAGTCGGTCCCGGTCCGTCAGAGGAAGGCGCCCGGTTGCCTTCAGCAGGAAGTCGTGGTCGTCCCACGCCGTGGGCGGACCGTGTCGTCGCTGAGCAGGCCGTCCAGGGTGGCCACCGCGACGCGTACCGCCAGGGGCCGGGAGCCGGCGCGCCGGGCAGTTCCGGGGTCAGGTCCAGGTGATGGATGACGGCCTCGGTGGTCAGGGTGGCGAGGAGATCGGGTACGCGCAGCACGTGCCCCTGGGTGGTCACGTGACCCTCGGGGTCGGCTGACGCGGCGGCGCGGACCGCCGCCGGGGCGGTGTCCCGCCAGAGTTGGACGATCCCGGTCGGACGGTCGAAGGCGGCAGCCGATCGGCGGACCCACCAGGCGTGCCGGGCGGCGGCCTTGTCGTCGTCACCGGCAAAGTCGCGCCAGTAGCTCACGTGGTCGGCGTCGGCGGGACCGTCGACGGGGCTGGCCAGGGCGACAAGTGCCCGCTGGGCGTCACCGAGCACGTGCAGGAGCAGGTCGGCGATGAGCCAGCCCTGGCATCGGGTGGCCCGTTGCAGGCCGGTGTCGTCCAGGCCGCCGACCACCGCGGTGATTCCGTCGTACGCCTGGGCCAGCGCCTCGCCCGGTCGGGTCACGGTCATGCGATTCAGCCTCGCACGAACCGGCTCGCCCGGCGAGCGAGCGATGCCCGGCCGACGTACGGATCGACCCGGGCGGATGTGGCCTGGACTCAGCCGAACATGTCGTCGAGGAAGCCCTTGCGCTTCTTCTGCCGGTAGTGCCCGTGGTAACCCTGGTGCTGCTGCTGGTGACCGTAGGCGGGCTGCGGCGGGTAGCCGTGGGCCGGCGGGGCGGCGGCGGGACGGCACCGTAACCGGGCTGGTGCTGCGCCGGAGGCGGCGGGGCGGGTAGCCGGCCGGCTGGTGGCTGGGCTGCCCCGGCGCGCCGCCGGCCTGTTGGCGGCTCCAGTTGGCCTCGGCCTCGAACAGCTTCTCCAGCTCGCCGCGGTCCAGGAAGATGCCCCGGCACTCCCCGCACTGGTCGATGACGACGCCGCTGCGCTCGTACTGGCGCATTTCTCCGCGACACTTGGGACAGGTGAGACTACTCATCGCCCGACGGTACCCGGTGCACCTATGCAGTTGCTGTGAGCGCCTCGGTGACTTCTTCGTCGGACACCTCGTGGAAGTCGTCGTAGTAGACGCTCACCGCGCCGAAGTCCTCCGGGCGTTGGGCGCAGATGACCTGGTCGGCCTCGGCGGAGAGCAGTTCGTACGCTTCCTGGGCGCCGACCGGAACCGCGACCACGACCCGGTGTGCCCCGAGGCGGCGGACGACCTCCACGGCGACGCGGGCGGTCGCGCCGGTGGCGAGGCCGTCGTCGACGATCACGGCGGTGCGTCCGGTGAGGTCCACCTGTGGGCGATCGCCCCGGTAGAGCCGTTCCCGGCGTTCCAGTTCGGCCTGCTCCCGGTGGCGGACCTCGGCGATGTCGTCGCTGCTGAGCCGGCTGGCCACCGCGTCGTTGAGCACCTGGACACCGCCCGGCCCGAGTGCGCCGAAGGCGACCTCCCGGCCCATGGCATGCCGAGCTTGCGGACGACCAGCACGTCCAGTGGTGCGCCGAGCCGTTCGGCGACGATCCGGGCGACGGGTACGCCACCCGGACGAGGCCGAGGACGACGACGTCCGGTTCGCCGATGAGTGCGGTGAGCCGTTCGGAGAGCACCCGGCCCGCGTCGGCCCGGTCGCGGTACGTCGTCATGCCCTCAGGTCTACGCCCTGACGCGCGTTCCGCCCAGGAGTTACGCCGAAGTGGTCCGACCGGACCGCTCACCGGAAGCGGTGCGGTCGGCGTGTCGATCGGGCGGTGCAGGGCGGGTGCCCAGGTGAGCAGAGCCAGCGGGTAGAGCAGGTAGCCGAAGCGGGTCGAGGGCATCAGCGCGATGGCGGCGAGCAGCCCGTACCCGCAGATGATCGTGGTGGCGACGGCGGTTCGGGGCGGGCGGCGGACGAGCCGGACGGCGATAGCCACGCCGGCGGCGACCAGCAGCGCGGCGGCGATCAGTCGGCCGGCGGGCAGGCCGGTGGCGATCAGGTGACCGGGGAACGGGGACTGTGCGGGGCTGGTGACCAGGCCGTGGCCGAGGGGAAGCGCAGGACGTTCTCGATCAGCGCGTCACGGTCCACCAGCATCGCCGGCAGTAGCGCGACGATGGGCAGGCCGATCGCGCCGACGGCGACCCGGGTGCCGGCCCGTCGGGTGAGGCCCCACACGATCAGGACCAGGGCGGCCGGCCAGGCGAACAGCTTCAGCGCGCCGGCGAGCCCGACCGCGAGGCCGGCCCGGCCGGGTCGGTCGGCGGCGGCGAACGCGAGGGCCAGCAGGCAGAGCGCGAGTACGGGTAGGTCGTCGCCGCCGGTGGCGAGGGTGAGGGCGCAGATCGGCAGTACGGTGGCGGCCTGCACGCCGCGCAGGAGGGCGGCGTCCCGTCGGTGGGTCGTGTCGGTGGTGCCCGGTGTTCCGCGCAGGGCGGCCACGGCCAGGGCGAGCGCCAGCGCGGTGCCCACCGCGAACCAGACCCGGGAGTCGGTCCACCAGGTGTCGACAAGTGCTCTGGGCAGGCCGAACATCGCCATGCCGGGCTGGTACGGGTGTAGCCCATCAGTTGTTCGCCGGGTGGCAGGGCGGCGATCGCGTCGGGTCCGAGGTACGGGGTGCCGTGTTCCAGGAGGCGGATGCCGGCGTGCTCGACGACCAGCACCTCCTCCTGGGCGCGGTCGGTGCGTCCGCCGGCCCGGTCGATGCTCTGCCAGACCAGGGGCACCAGTGCGGTGCCCACCCAGGCGAGGCCGGTGACCGCCCACCGGGCTGGTAGACCGACCAGCCGGGAGGTCGGGGAGCGCCGTCGCAGCAGGAGTTGGGCGATCACCGCGAGCGTCGCGAGCAGGTACCCGACGGCGGCGACAGTGCCCCAGGCGCGGTGCGGCAGCAGGGTGGACGTGACCGCGGTGATCGCGGCGAAGATGGCCGAGGCGGCGTAGAGGCCGAGGTCGAGGGCGAGTCCGCCGGCGGCGGTGTCGAGCGTCCGCCAGTGCCGGCGACGGCGGCGGGCGGTCGGGCGTCGACGATCACGCGCGACAGTCTGGCAGACCGGGCTGGCTGCGCGGCGGCCGCTGTGCGGGCAGGTGGGCCGGTTGCGCCGACGCGTTGTCACGCGGATCGATGCGGTGTCAGGCGGGCAGGTGTGGGAGGCGGTCGGGGTTGGAGCGGCCGGACTGGCGGCGGGTCTGGCTCAACCGGATGACCGCTCCGGCGTCGTGCAGCGGAGCGGCCAGGGCACCGGTCGGCCGCCCGAGCCACGTTGCATCGCCGCGAGCAGGGTGCCGGACGGCATGGGTCGGGCGAACAGGTGCCCCTGGCCGGCGACGCAGCCCAACTCCCAGAGGGCCCGCCGCTGTGGCTCGCTCTCCACGCCCTCGGCGACCACGTCCAGGTTGAGGCTGCGGCCCAGGTCGAGGGTGGAACGGATGACGGCGGCGGCCTCGGCCGAACTTTCCATCGTCGTCACGAAGCTCCGGTCGATCTTCAACTCGTGGACCGGGATCCGGGAGAGGAGGGAGAGCGAGGAGTAGCCGGTGCCGAAGTCGTCCAACGCCAACCGGACACCTTCGTCGCGCAACCGGCTGAGCACCCGGTCGACAACGTCGAGCTGACTGAGCGTCAGCGTTTCGGTCAGCTCCAGGACCAGCCGGTTCGGTGGTAGGTCGTGGGCGCGTAGGCGGGCCAGCACCGAGCCCGGGAACCGCGCGTCGAGCAGGCTGCGTGGGGACACGTTGACCGCGACGGGTACGTCGAAGCCGGCGTCGCGCCAGGTGGCCGCCGCGATGAGTGCCTGGTCGAGGATCGCTTCGGCGAAGGCCGGGAGCAGGCCGGACCGCTCCACCGCCTCCAGGAAGCGCAGGGTCGATCATGCCGTGGGCGGGTGGTGCCAGCGGGCCAGTGCCTCCGCGCTGGTCACCGTGCCGGTGCCCAGGTCGACGATCGGTTGGAAGTTGACGACGAACTCGTGGTCGGCGACCGCGCGGGGCAGGTCACCGCCGAGGGTGAGGCGGCCCAGGTCGGCGGTGTCCCGGGTCGGGGCGTACGTGGAGGTGCGCTGCCCGGCTCTCTTCGCCTGGTACATGGCGACGTCGGCGCGGCGCAGCAGCTCGGCCATGCCACCGCTGGACGGGGCGACGGAGATGCCGCCGCTGGCCTCGACGCTGATCCGCATGCCGTCCACCTCGAACGGCTCATGCAGGGCGGCGAGCAGCGTCTCGGCCCGGTGCGCGGCCACCGCCGGGGCCGGGAGACCCGCAGGAGTACGGCGAACTCGTCGCCGCCGAGGCGGGCCACCAGGTCACTCGCCTGTGCCGCGCCCTGCAACCGGTTGGCCACCTGCACCAGCACCTGGTCACCCGCGGCATGCCCGAGGGTGTCGTTGACCTCCTTGAAGTGGTTGAGGTCGATCAGCACCAGCGCGGTGACCCCGTCGGCGTGGCGGGCACTCAGGTGGGTGGTGCCCTCGTCGAGGAGGTGCCGGCGGTTGGCCAGGCCGGTCAGCGCGTCGTGCGCGGCCGCGTACGCGTGTTCGTCGGCGACCCGGCCAGCTCGGCGTACGCCTGGGCGTTGCGGACGGCCGTGCAGAGCGCGGAGGCGAAGGTACGCAGGGTGTACTGCTCCCGCTCGGAGAGCTGCACCGGCCGCGGAAGCGCAGTCGGAGCATGCCGACGTCGACGGTGCGGTCGTGGCCTTCCAGCGGCGCGGGGACGATGGTGCCGTCCACGTCGGTGGGCGTGCCGGTCGGGCCGTCGAAGGTGATACCGCCGGTGCCACCGCGTACGGTGCGGCCGCCGCCGCGCAGCTCGATCTCGACCTCGTCGGCGGAGAACAGCTCGGCGGCCTGGGTGACGGCGGTGGTGAGGACGTTGTCCAGGTCGACCACGTTGAGTGCGTCGGTGGTGCGGGCGAGCCGCTGCCACGCCTGCTGTTCGGTGCGGCCCCGGATGCGGGCGGAGTAGGCCAGGTGCAGGCTCAGGACCAGGGCGGACCGCGAGCAGTAGTCGGGGATCCAGCCGGATGATCAACAACGTGCAGGCCGTGACGGCGAACCGCACGGCGAAGCCGGCGAGCCGCAGGTCGAGATTGCTGCGGAACTGCTTCGCGATCCTGGTACGAGAGGCGAGTGCGATGACGGGAATGGCAAGCAGATCGTCCAGGAGCGCAGCGACCACGTAGGCCAACGCCAACGGCACCAGCAGCATCACCGAGGCTGTTCCGGTGGGCGGCCAGGTCCAGGTCGTCATCGCGAGCGCCGTGCCGGCGCCCCAGGCCACGATGACGTTCTTGCCGATGCCGAAGGCCAACTTCATCGGGGTGAGGCGAAGCGAGGCGAGGGCGATTCCGATGGCCGTGCACAGCACGACAACGGAGGTCGGAGCGATGGCCGCGCCCACGATGATCGCTGTCTCGTTCCAGCTGATCGACTGGGTCGTCGACCGGATTCGTACCCGGCCTTGACCAGCGTCCCCAGGGCGATCATGAGGGTGAGCATGACGAGGGCCGCGGCGTCGTTCACCGTCGCCGACGTCGCCAACCTCAGCGCGGCCGGAAGTGAGGTGGCGACGATGACCGTGGCACCAACGACGACGAGACCGACAAGCAGCATCAGCCGCCGTTCGGTCTCAATCTCCGTCGCTGAGGAAGGGTCATGCCGCTCCCGGAGGGACTGCCTGCGCGTTCTCGCAGCCTACTGCTCGGGCCCTCAGAAGTCCTGGGTCGAACGTGTCAGTTCCAGTCGGTGCCGCGCATCGCAATGCCCCTTCTCTCGCTCTGTCGATTGGAGTACCTGTCCCGGGTTCGGGAGGTCTTCCTTCCGAAAGGCAGCCTAAGAGGAAGAAGGGCGGCTTAGAAGTAATATATGTCGGTATGCGCAATATTAGTCAAGTTGGAGACCGTTTATTACGTTCTGTCCATCGGTACTGAACGGAGTGCGGTCGAGCTTGCCGGTTCTGATTCACGCGACACCGTGCAACTGCGGACGGTATACGGCCGAGATGTCGTCACGTTATTCCTGAGTCTGGGGGCTCTTGCGGAGCTACCTCATCCGAAGTTTGGTCAGGCGTAGAAGCGGCATGGGCAGAGTTGTCGCGCTGGAGGTGTCCGGTGGGACGGGTAATGGTGCCCGGTCGACGGCGAGGACAGGTCGATAATCGCGTTTCGGCAGGTAGTGATGCAACTTGCGACCGGCATGGTGTGGTCCTGGGCTGGCATTCGAGCAGCTCCTCGCAACATTCCTGAGACGCCCGAGGGTCCTCCGCTCCGCTACGTGAGCGACACGCAACCCAGGCGGGTCGTAGACTTCGTTGCGTGATCGACTGAATACCTGGCACAGCTGGCAGGGGACGGGTGGAGATTCAGGTTCTGGGCGGCCTTTCGGTGCAACTGTCTACCCGCACCTTGCCCCTGGCACACCCAAACAGCAGGCAATCTTCGCGATGCTCACCGTTCAGCCAGGGCGACTGGTGACAGTAGACAACCTCGTCGATGAGTTATGGGCCGATCGCCCACCGCGATCGGCCATAGCTAATGTGCGGACCTATGCCGCCAATCTGCGCCGGTCTTTGAGGCTTTTCCGGCTGGCCGAGGGGTCATCGCGCGCCAAGGCAACGGCTATCGACTCGTTGTGGACCCCGAACTGGTCGACGTCTTTTGCTTCGAGTCGGAGCGGAACGCGGGTCGGGAAGCGCTGGCGGCTGACGAGCTGGATCGTGCCCGGAGCTACTGGAGCGCGCCCTGGCTCGGTGGCAGGGCCCGATGCTCGCCGGCATCCCGCTCGGGCCGGTCCTCACCTCGCGAACCGTCGCTGCCGAAGAGGAGCGGCTGTTGGCCGTGGAGCTACTCGCCGACGTCCAGCTGAGGTCTGGGCGAAACGACTCGGTGATACCGCTGCTACGGGAGGTCATTGTTCGTCATCCCTCCGGGAGCCGGCGTACGTCCTCCTCATGCGGGCCTTGTACGAGCGTGGCGATCAAGCAGGAGCTCTTGGCGTGCACGACGCGGTCCGGAGGACGTTCACCAAGGAGCTAGGCGTCGAACCGGGACCAGACATCCAAGGCCTGTACCTGAAGATCATCACCGAGACTCCAGCGGACGAGTCGGCGATCAGCGTTTCACCCCGTCCGATCCCAGCGCGTTGGCTCGCTGCAGACGCGACCGCCCCAATCGATGAACGGCATGGGCGTGCGCCTGTTGATCACCTCCTCGAGCGGTGACCGACTTCGTTGGTCGGGAGGGGTGGTATCGCGGCTGCTGGCAGAGACCCGCCGAGTCGAGGAACGAGTCTCAGCAGTGCATTTGATTGACGGCATGGCAGGCAGCGGAAAGACGACCCTGGCCGTGCACCTGGCTCGCCGCCTGTCGGAGCGATACCCGGACGCAAAGTTGTTCATCGACCTGTGCGGCGACGGCGAGGCGACTCCCATCGAGCCGTCAGCGGCACTGGTCACTCTGCTCCGACAGTTGGGAGTTCCGCGGAGCGGATACCGGTCGAGTTCGACGCCAAGACGGAGCTGTGGCGCCGCGAACTCGAAAGCCGGAGGTCGGTCGTCGTCTTCGACAACGCGGCGGGTAGTGACCAAGTCCTCCTCTCCTGCCCGCGTCGCCGGGCGCGGTCGTCCTGGTGACTTCTCGTCGACGATTGGCTGACCTGGACGTCGGCCCACCGGAGTCGTTGCCCCTGATGACTCTCGACGAAGGGCTGAAACTGCTCGCGCAGACTGCCGGCGTCGAGCGAATCGCCGAGGAGCCGGCGGCGGCCGCAGAGGTCGTGCGTCGCTGCGGGCACCTCCCGTTGGCGATCCGGCTCGCTGGGTCACGTCTTGCCCATCGACCTGCACGCAGGGTCGCGGATCTGGCGGCTCTCCTGGCGGCGGATTCTCCTGCGCTGAACCAGCTCAAGGTTGGTGACCGGACTCTGGCACGGGCCTTCGCCACGTCGTACGGGCCCTTGCAGGTCCCCGCCAAACGGGCCTTCCGGATGTTGAGTCTTCATCGCGGTGAGCACAGCGTGGAGATGGTGGCGGCCCTGCTCGACCTTCCGCTCGATGTCGTCGCCATGCTGCTCGATGATCTGGTGGACCTGCACCTGGTCGACGAGGTTGAGGGAGGTCGGTACCGACTCCATGACCTCCTGCGGCAGTACTCGCGAGCACAGTGCTCGGTTTCTGAGACGTCCGAAGCCGTGACGTCGGCCGTGGCGCGCCTACTGGACTTCGCTCTGCACGCCACTCTGCAGGCCGCCGCGGAGCTGCACCAGTCCGTCGACGTCTACAAAGAGATCGGTGTCGGTCCGCCAGAGCGTCCCGACCTGATCGGCCCAGAGACGGCGTCCGGCGTCGACTGGCTTGAGCGGGAGCGCACGAATCTAGGCATGTTGGTGAGCCTCGGTGCCGAGCACGGACTCCACCACCAGGTGTGGAAGCTCGCCAGGGCGCTTTGGCGCTTTCTGCACGTGCGGGGACATTTCGACGATATTCTTGCCACCCATCGCGAGGGTCTCGCCTCGGCGACGGCGCTCCAACACCAGTCCGCCATCGTCTCGATGCACAACTATCTTGCATCAGCCCTGGTGAAGACAGGTTCTCACCGTCTTGCGTCAACTCATCTCGACGCGGCCATAGCGCTCTGCCGTGAGTCTGGCGACTGGCGGCAGTTGGCCCGACTCCGCACGAATCTGAGCGTCGTCCACCTGCTCAGCGGGAACCTTGAGCTGGCTGTCGCGATGGGACGGCAGGGCCTGGCCGAGCGCCTCTACGACAACCGCGTGCCGTTGGCCCTGCCGAATCTGGGTATCGCGCTGGCGTTGCTGGGCCGATGGGACGAAGCACTCAAGATTCACCGGCAGCACCTCTTCCAGGCGCGGCTCAATCAGGACTACTACCACTTGGCAAATGCTCTGAGCCATCTAGCGGCGGTGCGCGTTCGCCTCGGGCAGTACAGGCAGGGCGTGGCGTTGCTGGAATCCTCGCTGTCATTGTTCCGCCGCACGGGTCACCGGTACGGCGAGGCCGAGGCCCGTAACGTCCTGGGAGTCGCGTATCGAGGTCTCAACAAGCTGGACCTCGCCCGACGACAGCATCTGGCCGCCTTCGAGTTGGCCGTCGAGTCGGGCGAGCGGCACGCACAGTGCATCGCCCTTAATGATCTTGGCTCGACTCTCCTGGCTAGCGGGGACGGGCCAGCAGCCCTGCGGCTCACCGCCAGGGTTTGCAGCTTGCCGAACGCGTCTCCAACCCGCACGAGCAGGGACGCGCCCTGGCCGGGCTTGCCGAACACTTCGACCGGGTCGATCCGGTCGAGGCCCGGCGGCACTGGGAGCGGGCGCTGGCGATCTTCCGGCGAATGGGTGTGCCGGAGCGCTTCGAGGCCGAGCGTCGTCTCGCCGAGCTGTCCGACCAGGCCGTGAACGCGGAGCGCTGACCTGCTCGAACGGCTCTTATCGATTTCTTATCGCCGCGCTCGATAGCCTGTCCGCCGGATCGGCAAACGGGGAGGTTCTGCCCAGCGGGCAGAACCGGACTGTCGAGACGCACCCGCTGCTGGGTCTCCCCGGTGACCTGACGGCGGGTGGTGAGGAGGAGCGGCGTCCCGCCCTGCGCCGTCAGCACCCGGCGCGGTGGTCAGCGTGACGCCGCTCCTTCCGAGCGCCGTCTCACCGCAGCGATAGGCTCACGACCGTGACCGAACCAGCGCAGCTCAGCCACGTCGACCGGGCTGGTGCGGCCCGCATGGTCGACGTCTCCGGCAAGGCGGTGACGGGTCGGCTGGCCGTCGCCGCGGGCCGTTTGCGGACCACGCCCGAGGTGATCGACCTGCTGCACCGCGACGGGTTGCCCAAGGGTGACGCGTTGGCGGTCGGTCGGCTGGCCGGGATCATGGGGCCAAGCGCACTCCGGACCTGATCCCGCTCTGCCACCCCATCGCCCTGCACGGCGTCACCGTCGACCTGCGGCTGACCGCCGACTCCGTGGAGATCACGGCCACCGCCCGCACGGCGGACCGGACGGGGTGGAGATGGAGGCACTCACCGCGGTCGCCGTCGCTGGGCTCGCCTTGGTCGACATGGTCAAGGCGGTCGACCCGGCGGCCTCGGTGGATGCGGTCCGGGTGCTGCGCAAGGAGGGCGGCAAGACCGGCGAGTGGGTCCGTCCGGAGGACCGGCCGTGATCCGGGCTCGGGTGATCGTCGCTTCCAACCGGGCCGCCGCAGGTGTCTACGCCGACACCAGCGGGCCGCTGCTCGTCGCCGGGCTGCGTGAGCTGGGGTGTCAGGTCGACGAGCCGGTGGTGGTGCCTGATGGTGAGCCGGTCGGCGCCGCCCTGCGGCCGCCCGCGCCGACGGTGTCGACGTGGTGGTGACCAGCGGCGGCACCGGGTGACCCCGACGGATCGGACACCGGATGTGACCCGGGCCCTGCTGGACTACGAGATCCCCGGCATCGCCGAGGCAATCCGCGCACACAGCCGCGAGCGGGTGCCCACCTCGGTGCTCTCCGGGCCTGGCCGGGGTCGCCGGCCGGATGCTGGTGGTCAACCTGCCCGGCTCGACCGGCGGGGCTCGGGACGGCCTGGCCGTTCTCGGGCCGATCCTCGGGCACACCGTCGACCAGCTTCGCGGTGGAGACCACTGACCGCTTCGCGGTGGAGACCCATTGACCGCTTCGCGGTGGAGACCACGACCGGTCCACGCCAGGCCCGGACGGGTGTCGGTCCGTGCCGATAGGCTCGGTCGGTGAGCACGGAAACCGCACCTACCGCGGATCGGGTCGTCGCACCGCCGCCAGCAGGGTGGGAGGAGGCGCGTTCGCGGGTCTACGCGGTCGGTCTGGCCGCCGCGCTGCCCGCCGTCGCCCGCCCGCTGGCCGACACCGACGGGTCGACCCTGGCCGAGCCGTTGACCACCCGCACCGACCTGCCCGCCTTCCCGACCTCCAGCGTGGACGGCTGGGCGGTGCGGGTCGTGGCCCGTGGCGCGTCGTTGGCCGGGTGCTGGCGGGCAGCACCCCGCGCCGCTTACCGAGGACGACACGACAGTCGAGATCGCGACCGGGGCCATGGTCCCCGAGGGCGCCACCGCCGTGCTGCGCGTGGAGGAGTCGACGACAGCCGACGGCCTGGTCAGCGGCGTTCCCGGGAGGCGCCGGAGTGGCGCATGCCCGGCGAGGAGGCGTACGCCGATGAGGAGTTGCTGCCGGCCGGCACGCCGGTGGACCCGGCGGTGATCGGCTTGGCGGCTTCCTGCGGGCACGACACGCTGCGGGTCCGGCGGGCGCCCGCGCCGCGCTGCTGGTCTTCGGCGACGAGTTGCTGACGGCGGGCCCTCCGCGGCCGGTCGCGTCCGCGACGCGCTGGGCCCCGCTGTGCCGGGGTGGTTGCGGCGGTACGGCTGCCAGGTCCGCCCGTCCGACGTGGTCGGCCCGGTGGCCGACACGCTGCCCGCGCACGTGGCCGCCCTGCGCTCGGCGCTGACCAACGCCGACCTGGTCTGCACCACCGGCGGCACGATGAACGGCCCGGTCGACCACCTGCACCCGACCCTGAGGCGCTCGGCGCCGACTACGTCGTCAACACGGTGGCGGTCCGTCCGGGCTTCCCGATGCTGCTGGCCCGGCTGACCGGCCACGACGGCCGGGTCCGGTTCGTCGCCGGGCTGCCGGGCAACCCGCAGTCCGCGATCGTCGCGCTGGTGTCGCTTGTCGCCCCGCTGCTCGCCGGCCTCCAGGGCCGCTCGATGCCGGTGCTGCCACGTGCCACCCTGGCCGAGGCGGTGCCCGGCCGCGGCGACCACACCCACCTCGCGCTGGTCCGACTGGACCGGGCCGCCGGCACGGCGTCCCCGGTCCGACACGTCGGCTCGGCGATGCTGCGCGGCCTGGCCGGCGCGGACGGGTTCGCCGTCATCCGGCCCGGCACCAGCGGCGAGCCGGGCGACCGGGTGCCGATCGTGCCGTTGCCACTGTTTCCCGGGAGCGTGCGTCGTGACCGCACCGACGATCACCTTTGGCGAGGTCACCGACCAGCCTCTGGACCTGGCCGCGCACGAGGCGGCGGTCGCCGACCGCCGGGCCGGCGCGGTGGTCTCCTTCCAGGGCGTGGTGCGCGATCACGACCACGGCCGTCAGGTCACGAGCCTGGAGTACGAGGGACACCCGAGCGCCGCCGAGGTGCTTCGTGAGGTGGCCGCCGAGATCGCCGCAGAGCCCGACGTCTACGCCGTGGCGGTCTCGCATCGGGTCGGCGCCCTGGCGATCGGTGACGTGGCGCTGGTCGCCGCGGTGAGCACCGCACACCGGGCGGCGGCCTTCGCGGCCTGCGCTCGACTGGTCGACGAGGTCAAGGCGCGCCTGCCGATCTGGAAGCGGCAGGTCTTCACCGACGGCACCGAGGAATGGGTCAACTGCCCTGACCGCTCCTCAGCGGCGGCCGTTGACCACCACGGCCCGGGCGAGCCGGTCACCGTAGAACGCCGGCTCGGCACCCGGGCGCCAGGGCAGTGCGGCGACCAGCACGATCAGCGCGAGCGCCAGCGAGTTCTCCATCAGCGCCCCGAACAGACCGTCCTGGTAGTGCGACATCTCCGGCAGCTGGTGTTCGTACGGCCAGATCGGCGAGATCAGGAAGAGCAGGTACAACCCGATCGCGGCAACGCCGTGGCGGAGCCCGGTCAACGTGGGATACCAGATCGGCGGGCGGAGCCCGTTCAACCCGGAAGCCCACCGAACATCGGCCCCTGACCGGTGCGCTGCGGCATCCCCGGCTCGCCTCTCGGCGGCGCACGGCGGCATCGGCCAGCACGATGATCGCGGGGATCACCCAGACCAGGTGGTGTGTCCAGGAGATTGGGCTGATCACGTTCGCGGTCAGGCCGACGAGCGTGAACGCGGTCAGCTCGTCACCGTCGGCGCGGGAACTGGCCGCCCGGGACAGCCCCAGCGCCAGGATCAGCACCGAGAAGGCGAGCCAGAGCAGGCCCGGGGTCTCGATCGAGTCGTACAGCCGGGCGAGCAGGCCCGCGAGGGACTGGTTGGGCGTCATGTCCGCCGCGCCGACCCGTTCGGTCTGCCAGAGCACGCTGCCGAAGTACGTCCGCGACTCGTCACCGACGATGGCGAAGCTGAGCATCGTCACGCCGATCGTGGTGCCGATGGCGGTGGCCGCCACCCGCCACTGGCGGGTGATCACCAGGTAGGCGATGAACAGAGCCGGGGTGAGCTTGACCGCGGTGGCCAGGCCGATGCCCGCACCGGCCCAGGCCCCGCCGTAGACGAAGCGCAGCAGGGGCCGTCGGTCGCGGCGTAGTGGGTGCCCCGACGGGAGCGCCACCGAAGACCGATCAGGTCCGCCATGATCAGGGCGAACAGCAGGATGTTGACCTGGCCGTAGCCGAGGGTCTCCCGACCTGGCTCGATGGCGACCGCGAGCGGCACCGCCACGGCCACCGTGAACCACAGTGGCCACCCCAGCCGGTCCACGATGGGACGCAGCAACCCGGCCAGCACCAGCGCCAACGCGGCGATGCTCGCGGCGGCGTTGAGCACGCCGGCGGCGCCGACCGGGATCTGCGTCATCGGCAGCATGAGTAGCCCGGCGAAGGGTGGGTAGGTGAACCCGAGCGTGGTTCCGGGCGCGATGAACTCGTAGAGCTCGTGACCGCTCGCCCACCACACCACGGCACCGTGGTAGATCTTCACGTCGAAGAAGTTGTACGGCCGCCCGAAGGCACCGATGGCAAGCCATGCGGCATAGGCGACGGCGGCCACAATGGCGCCCCGTACGACGTTCCTGCGATCGATCCGCGCGTCACGCGGTCGAGCCCGCGTGTCACACGTTGGATTGGGGCGAGGCGGTCCGCCCGTCTACCGACAGCCGTCGGCATGGCGTGGCCACCCCGTACCAAGGTCGTCCTACCCGTCCAGGTCCTGCACGGAGCCTAGAACGGCGCCTCACGTCAGTGCCTCCCGCGTTATGCGACCGTGTCCGATCCCACACAAGTTTTGACATTTCCACCGCGTTAACGCCTACCGGGTGGTTCAGGTAATTCGCGGCCTTAGCGGGGTGGGGTGAGACGGAGACGGATCGACGCAGGTCAGCCGGGGAGTCGACGTGTGGTGGACGCGGATCGGACGGCGATCCGGGCCTCCCGTCGGGCGGTACGGACGGCACGTTGCATGGAACGTCGAGAGTGGCCGATGCGATGACCGGTCCGCCACCGCAGACCGGGCTTGCCGCCGGTGTCGGCCGCGGCCAGCAGCAGACCGCCGAGGAGACCGAGGTTCTTCAGTGCGTGGATCTGGTTGTTGTTCTTGGCGATCGGGTCGTCGTTGTTCCAGAAGGGATGCCCGGCGATGGTCACCGGCAGCAGCGTGCCGGCGAGGACCAGCGCGGCGGGTCGGCTGAACCGTCCGGTGGCCAGCATCAGACCGGCGCTGACCTGCACCGCCGCGTTGAGCCGGACCAGCGTCTCGGTCTCGGTGGGAAAGCTTGGGTGAGCCTTCTTCAGGATCGGTGCGACCTTGTCGGTCACCGGTCGGGCGGCCTCCGTGAGCCGGCCAGGATTGCGAAGGTTTCGATACCCGCTGACCACGAAGATGCCGCTCAACATGGCGCGGGCGAGGAGCGTACGGGCGTCATGGATCAGTCATACCCCGTCCCGACGTCCGCTACCCGGCAACAGCCGGATCGGATCGGTGCTCGTACACGTGCGCCACGCCGATTCGAGCGACAGTCACGGATGGACGGGCCGTGACGGGTAACGTCGCGCGGGTGACCACGCTGCGGCTACGACCCGAGGACCCGGCCGACGCCGGCCCGGTCCGCCGCGTGTTGGCCACCGCCTTCGCCCGCCCGGACGTGGCGACGCCGCCGGAGGTGAGCCTGGTCGACGAGTTGCGCGGCACCGCTGCCTGGCTGCCGTCGCTGGCCATGGTCGCCGAGTACGGCGGAGAGATCGTCGGCTACGCACTGCTCACCCGGGTGCGTCTGCGACCGGAGCGAGGCGCGGACGTGCCCGCCCTGGCACTCGGTCCGGTGGCGGTCGCGCCGCACCGACAGCGCGTCGGGCACGGCACGGCGGTCGTGCAGGCCGCCCTGGACGCCTCCACCGAGCTGGGCGAGCGACTCGTCGTCGTGCTCGGTGATCCGGTCTTCTACCGTCGGTTCGGGTTCGGCCCGGCGACCGAGCTGGGCCTGACCAGCCCCTGGGCCGGTCTCGGTGAGCCCTGGCAGGCACTGGTGCTGCCGCCGTCCACCAGCGAGGAGGGCCCCGCCCCGCGGCGAGGTGCTCTTTCCGGTGCCCTGGTCGAAGGTCTGACCCTGTCGACGCGGGTGGTTGGTGGTCAGGCCGGCTGCGTACGCAGGTATCGGCCGAAGTGCGGGACCGTGAAGGCGACAGTGCCGCGCTCACCGGAATAGATCAGGCCCTTCTGATGAGCGCGTCCCGCGCCGGTGAGAGGCTGGCCGGTTTGCGGCCGAGGGCACGCGCGATCTCCGCAGTGGGCACCGCCGCGTCCATGTCGTCGCGGACCACCGCACCGGGTTCGCCCTCGATCGCGGACATCATGGCCATCGCCCGCATGTACTCGCGTTCGGCGGGAGTGGCCCGTTCGAAGCGGGATCCGAAGAACCCGACGGCCAGCTCGGCTTCCGCCTCCGGTGCGGCGACCCGCACGTCGGCGGCGGTGATCGGCGAGCGCGGCGCGTGATCCCAGGTGGCCTTGCCGTACGCCTGGACGAAGTAGGGTAGCCACCGGACTTCTCGTAGAGCAGGTCGAGCGCCTTCTGCTCGTACTCGACCTCCTCGCGCTCGGCGGGCGCGCAGAGCGCCTGGTCGGCGGCGATCCGGTCGAGCCGGTCGATGCGCTGGTAGCGGAACAATCGTTCGGAGTACGACTTGGCGGCGCTGAGCACCGCCGGCAGGTGGGGAGCCCGGCGCCGACGACGATCAACGGCGCACCGAGCTGGGACAGCTCGTGGCAGGCGGCGCAGAGCGCCGACACGTCCTCCGGGCCGAGATCCTGCATCTCGTCGATGAAGATGGCGATGCCGGTGCCGACGTCACTGGCCACGGCGGCGGCGTCGCTGAACAACTCGACCAGGTCGATCTCGATGTCCCCGGAGTCGGCCCGGCCACTGGCCGCCGGCACGTCGATGCCGGGTTGCCACCGATCGCGGAGCTTCGGGCGGCACCGGCCCGGCCGGTCGGGGCGGACCGTTGGGCGAACGCCTTGAGGACGCCGAGGAACGCGTCGATCCGGTCGGGGGCGCGGTGTCGGGGGCGAGCTCCCGGACCGCCATGTGCAGCGCTGCGGCGACCGGGCGACGCAACGACTGGTCCGGTCGAGCCTCGATTTTGCCGCTGCCCCAGAGACGATTGATCGCCTGTGACCGGAGGGTGTTGAGCAGGACCGTCTTGCCGACGCCCCGCAGCCCGGTGAGCATCAGGCTGCGTTCGGGTCGGCCCCGGGCGATGCGCTCCAGCACGATGTCGAAGACGTCCAGCTCCCGCCCCGCCCGGCGAGTTCGGGCGGACGCTGGCCGGCGCCCGGCGCGTACGGGTTGCGGACCGGATCCACGCATCGCAGAGTATCGGGCCATCTAGCTGGGAGGCTAGACATGCGTAGATGGGGCTACCGGCGTGTCGAGGTCGTCGACAATAAACTAGGGCTGTCTAGCGTCCACGCTAGACAGCCCTAGTTAGGCAATCGGGCTACCGCTTCTTCAGACAGAGCACGTAGTCGAACAGATCGATCGAGTTGTCGTGCACATAGTTCGCGGTCGCCTGCGGCGCGAGCGTCTCGCACCGATCGCCGTCGGTCGTCGCCGGGATCCGCAACAGCACCTGGTAGGTGTTCGGGCCACACGGCACCTTGCGCAACTCCGCGTCGTCCTCGCTGCCGTCGTTCACCACGCAGTCGCCCCTCGCGAACTCCTCGTCCGGGCTCGGCGTGGCCGGCGTCGGCACGGCCGGCGTCGGCACGTCGCTGGGCAGAGCGGGCGGAAGGACCGGCGCACTCGTCGACGGCGGGGTTCGACGTCGTTGCTGACGTCCGCGACCTTCCAGACCGCCCAACCCGCCAGGCCCAGGCACGGACAGAGCACGATCAGCACCACCAGCGCGATGATGAGGCCGACCTTGCGGCCGGTCTTCTTCTGCACCGGCGCGCCGGGCGGCATCCCGTAACCGGGAGGCGGTGCGCCCACGGCGCGGGGGCTGACCTGGCATCGGCCCAGCCGGCGGAAACGGCCCGGGTGGCGGATACCCGGGCCCGAGGTGGGCGGCGGTGGCGGATACCCGGGCCGGACGTGGGCGGCGGCGGATACCCGGGCCCGAGGTGGGCGGCGGTGGCGGATAGCCCGGCCCGACGTTGGTGGCGGTGCCCACATCGGTTCGGTCGGCGGCTCCGGGTTGGTGGGCGGCGGTGCCCACATCGGTGTGGTCGGCGGCTCCGCGTCGCCAGGCGGCGGACCCCACTGCTGCCGGGTCGGGTCCTCCGCGCCCGGCGGGTGCTCCACTGGGGCACTGTCGGGTCGACCGGTGGCGAGCCCTCGGGCCCGGTCGGCGGGCGCTGGTACGGGTCGTCCGGCTGATCGGATCCCGCTGATCCGTAGGTCGTCATGTCATCCCCGGGGTGGGTGGTCTCAGCGCTGCTTGAGGCAGAGAACGAAGTCGAGAGTGTCCAGCTCGCTGTCGAAGAAGTACCAGTTGGTGTAACCCTCGACCTTGGCGCACTTGGCCTCGGCGTCCCGCTCACCGCTGGTCGGGCCGTCGACCCGGCTCAGCACCTCGTACGACTTCGCGGCACATCCGCTGATCAGGAGCTTGGGTTTGCCGCCGGCCGCGCCGTCGTTGCGGACGCACTGGCCGACCTTCGCGAACCGGGGATCCGCCGACGACTCGGGTGCGGCAGCGCTCGGCGAGGGCTCGACCGGGTCCGCGCTGGGCTCGTCGGCGGCGGCGGAGGAGGTGGTCGGCGCGGCTACCGGCGTCGGTTCGCCCTGCCCACGACGGAGCCAGAACGCACCGCCGACAGCCACCACCAGCAGTACGACGGCCAGTACCGCGATCAGCGGCCCCGACTGCGCCGGCTCGGTGCCGGATCACCGCCGTACGGATCGTCGCCGGGCCGGTACGGCTGCCCGCCGTACGCCGGGCTCGGCACGTTCGGCTGGTACGGATCGTTCGGCTGGTACGGGCCGCTCGGCTGGTACGGGCCGCTCGGCTGGTACGGGCCGCCGTAGGGCGCATCGGGTTCGCGGCCGTAGGGCGTCCCCGAACCGCCTCCGTAGGACGGGCCGGGCGGCCCGTCGTACGGCCCGGTCGTCCCTGCGGCGGGTACGACGGGACTGCCGGGGGTAGGGCTCGGGTGCTGAGGGATAGGGCTGCTGCACCGGGCGCCCGGGCGTCTCGTCGGGTTGTTGCCCACGCCACGGTCCCGGGTTCCCGCGCCCCGGTGGTCCGTAGTTCGTCATGCCGCCCTCCTGCACGAGTGGTGAGGCCGGCCACCAATGAGCGACGCCGACTCCGAGGTCACCGTAGCGTGGTCCACTGATGAGCTCACCTCTACCGAGCACCGCGGCCCTTTCCGGCCGTCGCGCCGGCGCCACGCCGACCCTGATCTGGACCGCGTTGATCGTGGTCTACCTGCTCTGGGGTTCCACCTACCTGGCCATCCGGATCGCCGTGGAGACGCTGCCTCCACTGACGTCGGCTGCTCTCCGGTTCGCGTCCGCCGGCCTGATCCTGGCGGTGGTGCTGCGGCTGCGCCGGGCCGCGGCGCACTGCGGGTGGACCGGCGCCAACTCGGCTCCGCCGCGCTGGTCGGGTGCTTCTGCTCGCCGGTGGCAACGGTCTGGTGGTGCTCGCCGAATCCGGTCCTACCGGAGTGGCGGTGCCGTCCGGGATCGCCGCGCTGCTGGTGGCCACGGTGCCGCTGCTCGTGGTGCTGTTGCGCTCCGCCACCGGGGACCGGCCGCCGATCTGGACGTTCGCCGGGGTCACCCTGGGCTTTGTCGGCCTCGTGCTGCTGGTGCTGCCCGCCGGCGACTCGGCACCGGTACCGCTGATCGGGGCGTTGACCGTGGTGGCGGCGGCGACCTCCTGGTCGGTCGGGTCGTTCCTGTCCGGACGGATCAGGATGCCCGCCGACCCCTTCGTGGCCACGGTGTACGAGATGGTGGCCGGAGCACTGGTGCTGGCCGTCATCGCCGCCGGTCGAGGCGAGCTGGGCGACCTCCACCCGGCGGCGGTCAGCACGCGTTCCTGGCTGGCGCTTGCCTACCTCATGGTGGCCGGCTCGCTGGTGGCCTTCACCGCGTACGTCTGGCTGCTGCACAACGCGCCCATCTCACTGGTGTCGACGTACGCCTACGTCAACCCGGCGGTCGCGGTGGCACTCGGTGCGCTGCTGGTGGCCGAGCCGATCACCCCGCAGGTGGTGTTCGGGGTGCCGTCATCGTCGCCGGGGTCGCCCTGGTGGTCAGCACCGAACGGCCTCGCCGGGCGGACGCGGGATCACGATCGGGGCCCCGCTGGTGGGTGACCGCCGGTAACGTCCGGCCCATGTCGGCCGCTGCGCTGGTGTCGATCGCGTTGCTCGGCGCGCTGGTCGGCCTCGTCGTACCCGGTTGGCCCGGCGCTTCGCGACCGCGCAGCCCCGGCACTTCGCGACCACACCGCCCCGGCGCCTCGCCACCACGCCGACCAGGCTGCGGCGTGGCGCCTGGCTGAGCCCACCGGTGGCGGCCGTGGTGTTGGTCGGGCTCGCCGCCGCGCAGGGTGACGATCCGGCGCTGCCGGTCTTCCTCGCGGTGGCGGCGGTGGGGTTGGTGCTGGCCGGGGTCGACCTGGCGTGCCTACGGCTGCCCGACCAACTGGTCCTCGTTGCCGGGCTGCTGGCCCTCGGAGGTCTGACCGCTGCGGCGCTGCTGTCCGGCACTCCGGGCCGGCTGCTCGGCGCGTTGAGGTGCGGCGGTCGCGGGCGCGGCGCACGTGCTGCTGGCCCTGCTGCCCGGCTCCCGGCTGGGTTTCGGGGACGTGAAACTCGCCGCCGTCCTCGGCCTGCCGCTCGGCTGGCTGGGTGGGACGCCCTGCTGGCGGGCTGGTCCTGGCGCATGTGCTGCACGGCGGCGTGGTCCTCGGTCTGCTCGCCGCTCGGCGGGTGGACCGGAAAACTCTGCTGCCCTCGGCCCGGCCCTGCTGGCCGGCGCCTGGCTCGGCGTCCTCCTCGGCTGATCCCGGAGCGGCGCGAGGGCAGCGAGGACGGGTCAGATCAGGCGGAGCTGGCGGTCCCTGGGGCGGCGTGGTTCGGCCTCGCCGAACCGTTCGAACAGGCCGGGGTCGATCGCACCGAGGAACGGCGAGGGGCGCAGTCGCGCTCCGCGCCGTGCCGGGTGCGGCGGGCGGCGTGGCTGACGTACAGCCGGTCCTGGGCCCTGGTCAGGCCGACGAAGAAGAGCCGTCGTTCCTCGGCGACCGCGTCCTCGTCGGGTGTCGAGCCGGGCCAGCGCAGCGGCAGCAGGCCGTCCTCGACGCCGACCAGGAAGACCACCGGGAACTCCAGGCCCTTCGCGGCGTGCAGGGTGAGCAGCGTGACCGCCTCGGCGCGCGGATCGAGCGCATCCACCTCCGCGCCGGTGGCCAACTGCGAAAGGAAGGTCTCCAGGTCGTCGCCGCAGCGTCGGGCCAGCGGCGTCAGCAGGTCCACCGCCGAGCGGACGTCGTCGGGACGGACCGTGCTGCCGGCACCGTCCAGGGTGGGTACGGCGAACCGCTCCGCGACCACCTGGCCGGCCAGCCGCAACCGGGCGGCCAGCGAACCGGCCAGCCCGTCGGCGTGCCGCAGCTCGCGGGCGATGGCCGTCACGCCGGGCCGATCCGGAGCCGGTCGTGGGAACGCTTCTGCACCGGGATGTTGGCCCGGGTCAGGGCGTCCACGATCGGGGCGGCCTGGGCGTCGGTGCGGTACAGCACGGCGATGTCGGAGAACGACAGCGAGGTGGACCGCCCGTCGATGCGGCCCGAGTCCAGCGAGCGGTGCGACAAACCGCCGACCAGGTCGTCGACGGTACGCACCACGAAGTCGGCCTCCTCGACGACGGACGCTGCCGGGTAACGCCCGACCAGTGGGGCCTCCGGGTCGAGTCGGGCCGGGTCCAGTCGTCGGCCCCGGACCAGCGACGACGGCGCGATGGCCTGCACGGCGGTGGCCAGGATCGGAGCCGACGAGCGGTAGTTGCGGTTGAGCCGGACCAGACGGGCGTCGGTGAAGTCCTCGGAGAAGCGCAGGAAGTAGCCGACGTCGGCACCCGGAACGAGTAGATCGCCTGGTCGGGGTCGCCGATCGCGCAGAGGTTGCCGTCGGCGGGGCTGAGCAGGCGCAGCAGCTCGTACTGCACCTCGTCGACGTCCTGGTACTCGTCGACGAAGATCCACCGCCAGCGGTTCCGGTACCGCTCGACCAACTTCCGGTCGGCCCGCAGCAGTTCAACCGGCAGGCTGACCAGTTCGTCCAGGTCGACCAGGTCCTGCTTGCGGAGCAGCGACGTGTAGGCGGCGCTGTCGTCGCCGGCCTCCGACCGGGCCGCCGCCCGCTCGGCATCGTCGGCGATCCGGAAACCGGCCGGAAGGCCTGCCGCGCCGGCGTTCTCCCGCAGGATGGTCAACCCCAGCGCGTGGAACGTACCCACTGTGACGTCCTCGGCGACCGGGCCGAGCAGGCTGTCGAGGCGGTGCCGCAGCTCCTCGGCGGCCCGGCGGGTGAACGTGATCGCGAGGCAGTGCTCGGGAAAGACGTTCAGCTCCGCGCAGAGGTACGCGATCCGGTGGGTCAGCGTCCTGGTCTTGCCGGTGCCCGGACCGGCCACGATGAGCAGCGGGCCGCCAGGCGCGGAGGCGGCCACCCGCTGCATGGCGTCCAGCCGGTCCAGCAGGCCGGTGCCGACCTCCTCCATGCCGGAGAGCATCGGCTCGAACGGTTCGTGCGGTGACGGCGGCGACGCGATCGGCGGCGCGGGAGCCGGGATCGGCTTGCGCTTCGGTTCCGCCTTGGCCGCCGCCGGGCGCTTGGTCGCGACCCGGGGAGCCGGCTCCGTGGGCCGTCGCTGTGCCGGCACCGGTACGTCGAACAGCGTCTCCTGAGCGCCCAGCTCGGCTGGATCGAAGAGCGTGATCACTCCGTACTCGCCGTCGTAGCCGGGCACCCGACGGACGTCGCCGCGTCGCAGCCGTCCGATCCCCTCGGCGAGCAGCTCACCACCGGACTGCGCGATGTCGGCCAGCGGTGTCGTGGTCAGGATCTCCAGCTCGGGGCCGAGCGCGGCCAGCAGCTCGTTGAGCCGCCCCTCGACCTTCTTGGACCGGGCACCCACCTTGTTGATCTCACCGAGGATCTCGGCCAGCGGCACCAGGTGGGTGACGTCCCGGCGTGCGCGGGCGGTGTCCCTCCGGACGGTCGGCCAACTCCTCGATCCGGCTGAGCACCCCGACGGTGAGCGGCTTGCCGCACTCGGAGCAGCGTCCGTCGGCCGCGCGGGTGCGCTCCGGAGTCCAGTTGACCCCACACAGCCGGTGCCCGTCCGCGTGGTACTTGCCCTCCTCCGGAAAGAACTCGATCGTCCCGGCCAGGCCGTCACCCGTGCGCAGCGCCTCCCGAACGGCGAAGTAGTCCCGATCGGAGGTCAGCACTGTCGCCTCCGGCCGAGCGCCGGGGCGAGTGTGCGTCCGAAGTGGACACCAGTTGGTAGCCGTCCAGGCTGCCGACCCGCCAGTTCATCGCCGGGTCGGAGGAGAGGCCGGTCTCCACGGCGAAGATGTGCTCGGCAAGGTCGGCGTAACAGTCCGCGATCGCGTCGAAGCCGGACTTCGAGCCCAGCGCGGAGAACCACGGCGTCCAGATGTGCGCCGGCACCAGGTAGCCGTCCGGGCTGGCGTCCAGAGTGATCTCCAGCAGGTCGCGGGAGTCCAGTCCGAGGATCGGCCGGCCGTCGGAGCCGAGGTTGCCGATCCGGCCGAGCGCGGTGTTGAACCGGGCCACCGAGTCCAGATCGGGCAGGTAGATCAGGTGGTGCACCTTGCGGGTCCGGTCGTCCCGCTTGTAGATGGTGGAGATCTCCACGCTCAGCATGAAACGGACCGGATCCGCCTCCGCCCCAGCGGCGAGCCGGGTGGCAACCGCCGGGCGATGTCCCGTTCCGCCTCGGCGTCGAGCCGGTAGAGCCCTGGCTCGGCCGGGCGCAACGTCTCCCGCAGGTGGTCGTACCAGGCGGGGTGGGTGAAGTCGCCGGTGCCGAGCAGGCCGATGCCCTTACGTCGAGCCCACCACGCGAGGTTCGGCAGGGTCAGGTCACGGCTGCACGCGCGCGAGTATTTCGAGTGGATGTGCAGGTCCGCGACGAAGGGCGGGAGGCCACCGGAGGGTACGGCGCTGAACGGGGGCACGCCGCATCCTGTCACGCCCGCCGCGCCGGCCGCCTGCCGCCACGCGCGGACGTGACCTCCGCTATGCCGGGCGCAGTTCGACCAGACTGATCTGCGGCTCGGCCCCGACCCGGACCGGTGGGCCCCAGAAGCCGGCGCCGTTGGTCACGTAGACCTTGGTGCCGTCGACCTCGCCGAGGCCGCTGACCACCGGTTGCTCCAGCCCGACGGCCAGGTTGAACGGCACCATCTGCCCGCCGTGGGTGTGCCCGGACAGTTGCAGGTCGACGCCGTACCGGGCCGCCTCCTTCGCCGCCAACGGCTGGTGGGCGAGCAGGACCACGGGACGGCTCGGATCGCGGTCGCCGAGCGCGGCCGCGAAGTCCGGCGGCGCGGCCAGGCCGGTGCCCGCCGCGGTCAGGTCGTTGACGCCGGCCAGGTCGAGCACACCGCCCCGGCCTGGATCTCCTGCCGCTGGTTCTGCAGCACCCGCAGGCCGAGCCGGTCGACCTCCTGCACCCACTCCTCGACGCCGGAGTAGTACTCGTGGTTGCCGGTGACGAAGAAGCTGCCGTAGCGGGAACGCAGACCACGCAGCGGCTCGCCGCCGACCCCAACTCGGTCACCGAGCCGTCGACCAGGTCACCCACCACTGCGACCAGGTCCGCGTCGAGCCGGTTGATCGCGGCGACGATCCGTTCGGTGTGTGCCCGACCGCGCAGCGGCCGAGGTGGATGTCGGAGACGGTGGCGATGCGCAGGCCGTCCATGCTGCGGGGAGTTTGGCGAGCGGAATGCGTACCCGGTCGAGGTGGGGTGGACCGAGAGCCGTGCGGATGCCGTACCCCGTGATGCCGGTGGCGGTGAGGCCGGCGAAGATGGCCGCCCACGGGCGAGCAGCAACCGGCGGGCGGGTCGTGGTCCGGTGCCGCGACGGCGCCGGTGGCCGGCGGCTCGGTCGGCCGGCGGCGCCGACCAGCACCGGCTCGGCGCGGCGGTGGTCGGCTCCGCGGCGACCACTCGGCGGCGCAGCACCAGCCGGGTGACCAGCATCGGCACTTCCAGCACGACGAGCACGACGAGCAGATAGAACATCAGCGCGAGCCACAGGTAGCCCGGCCAGGCGAGCCAGTAGAGCCCGGCCTGTGTGCCGGCGAGGGTGACCGGCACGAGGAGCGCCAGCACCACCGCGGCGACCCACCGGCACGCCGCCAGCGACCCGGCGTGGTGGTGTCCCGAATGAGCCGCTTCCACAGGTAGAGGTGGATGAGGCCGGTGACCAGCGCCAGGACAGCCACGAACCCCAGAACCGCCATCATGTGTGCAGCCTCCTCAGCCGCCCGCGAACGGGGGCAGGACATCGATCGTGGCCCCGGCCGGTAGGGTGCCTGACGATCATGACAGCTGACGCCGTTCACGAGGAAACTCGCCACCCGCAGCACGGCGGCGAGTCGGTCGCCGTGTCGCTGGGTCAGCTCGGCGGTGAGGTCGTCGAGCGACCGCCCGGGGGCAGTGCCTCCTCGGCACGCCCGGCGGCGGAGCGGGCACCCGCGAAGTAGCGGACGGTCAGCGGCGTCGACTCCACGCCTCAACCCCCGATCGCGGACATCGGGCGGGTCGGCTGAAGGAACGCGGGTCGTCGATGCCGTGGCCGGCGCGCTTGCCCCATCGCGGTACGCCAGCGACGGGCAACCTCGTCGTCGTCCGCCCGGTGCGGAGCGCGGCGCGGAGATCTGACTCCTCGGTCGCGAAGAGACAGGCGCGGACCTGGCCGTCCGCGGTCAGCCGGGTGCGGTCGCAGTCACCGCAGAACGGGCGGGTGACGCTGGCGATCACACCGACCCGGGCGGGGCCGCCGTCGACCAGCCAGGTCTCCGCCGGTGCCGCGCCGCGCTCGGCCGGGTCCGGGCTGAGATCGAAGACGGTACGCAGGGACGCCAGGATCTCCTCCGCGGTGACCATCGTGTCCCGAGCCCAACCGTGCTGGGCGTCCAGCGGCATCTGCTCGATGATCCGCAGCTGGTAGTCGTGGTCGAGGGCGAAGCGGAGCAGCGCCGGCGCCTCGTCCTCGTTGACACCGCGCATCAGCACTGAATTGATTTTCACGGGACTGAGCCCGGCGGCTGCCGCGCCGGCGAGCCCGGCGAGCACCGCGTCGAGGCGTGGGCGGCGGGTGAGACTGGTGAACCGGGCCGGGTCCAGGGTGTCCAGGGAGACGTTCACCCGATCAAGGCCGGCGGTGCGCAACGCCGGGGCCAGCCGGTCCAGGCCGATGCCGTTGGTGGTCAGCGAGATCCGGGGCGGGGCTCCAGGGCGGCGACCGCCGAGACGATGTCGACAAGCCCGGGTCGGATCAACGGCTCGCCGCCGGTGAACCGCACCTCGGTCACACCGAGCCGCTCGACGGCCACCCGGACCAGCCGGACGATCTCCTCGTCGGTCAACAACTCGGGGCCGGCCAACCAGGGCAGCCCCTCCGCCGGCATGCAGTAGGTGCAGCGCAGATTGCACTTGTCGGTGAGGGACACACGGAGGTCCCGGGCGACGCGCCCGTACCGGTCGACGAGGACGCCGACGGCCCCGGGTGACGCTCACCTGTCGACCGTAGCGCGCTCGGCCCGGCCCAGGACGGCCCGGGCGGTCTGGACGACCACATCGCGGTAACTGCCACCGAAGAGCGCGGTGTGCACGAGCAGCAGATGCAGTTGGTGCAGGGGCACCCGGTCGCGCCAGCCGCCGCCAGCGGCCAGACCTCCTGGTAGGCGGCCAGCACCCGATCCAGGTAGGGGATGCCGCCGAAGAGCGCGAGCTGGGCCAGATCCGTCTCGCGGTGCCCGCCGTGCGCGGCCGGGTCGACGAGCCAGGCCCGATCGTCGGACCCCACAGCACGTTGCCCGGCCACAGGTCGCCGTGGATGCGTGCGGGCGGCTCGTCGCCGCCGAGCCCGTCGACCTGACCGACCACCCGCTCGATAAGAGTGGCGTCGTCGCTGGTCAGTGCGCCCCCGTCGACCGAGCGCCGCAGGTGGGGTGAGACGCCGCTCGGCGAACCACGTCGACCAGTGCCCGTCGGTGGGCGTGTTGTCCTGCGGAAGCGACCCGATGAAACCGGGCCAGGTCGCACCGAAGGTGGTCGCGCCCGCCCGGTGCAGCCCGGCCAACTCGCGGCCGAAGCGTTCCGCGGCCTCCGGCGTCGGCTCGCCGGGCTCCACCCAGTCGAGCGCCAGCAGGTCCGGCAGGACCACGAACACCTCGGGTACGGCCACCGCGCCGGCCTCCCGCAGCCACCGCAGACCAGCCGCCTCGGCGGCGAAGAAGCCCTCCGGCACCGGTCGGTCGGCCCCTCGGGCCAGGACTTGGCGAAGACGGAGTGGCCGTCCTCCAGGGTCAGCCGGGCGGCGGCGCAGATGTCTCCACCGGCGACCGGCGTCTCCCGGAGCCGCTGATGGGTCCGGAAGGTCGGCAGGTGTGCCGGGTGCGCGCGCAGGTACGCCAGGTCCATCAGCGCACGGTAACCGCTCCCCATGACACCACGGTCTCGCCCGAAGACATCCGCTCCCTTTCCGCACCCGTGGGTGCCGGCTGAGCAGGGTAAACACGTTCCGTAACTGTGGATAAGTCGCGTGTCGTCCACAGGGCCTGTCGAGCCGGGCGGGCCGGTCGCAGGCTTCCGACATGACCTCGACCGAACGCCCCCAGCTCGCCGTCCGCTCACCCGCCGACCTGATCGCCGCTGTGCCGTACCTGCTCGGCTTTCATCCCGCCGACAGCGTGGTCGCCGTGGCGCTGCTCGGTCGACAGATCACCTTCGCGGCCCGCGCCGACCTGCCCGAGCCGTCGACCGATCCGATCCCGCTGGCCCGGCACCTGGCCGGCGTGATCCGGCGGCAGGGCGCGGAGGCCGCCACGGTGGTCGGTTACGGGCGACCCGACCGGGTCACCCCCACCGTGGACGCGGTACGCGCCGCGCTGAGCGCGACCGGGATGGAGGTGCTCGACGCACTACGGGTGACCGACGGCCGGTGGTGGTCCTACCTGTGCACCGAGCCCGAGTGCTGCCCGCCCGAGGGCCGGCGCTACGACCCGACCGCCAATCCGCTGACCGCCTCGGCGGTCTTCGCCGGCCAGGTCGCGCTCCCGACCGGGCCGCTCTGGTCGCGCAGGTGTCACCGGTGGACGGCCCGGCCCGGGACGCGGCGCGCGCGGCCACCGTCCGCGCCGAGCTGCGACTGGCCGAGCTGGTCGAGCAGGCACCCGAGAGTGACCCGCTCGGCGATGAAGCGCTGCGTTCCGCCGGGGTCGCGGCGGTCCGCGAGGCCCAGCGGCGGCAGCGGCGTGGTGAGCGGCTCGACGACGACGAGGTGGCCTGGTTGAGCCTGCTGATGACCCGGCTGCCGGTCCGTGACCACGCCTGGGAACGCACCGACGGTCAAGACCGGGACATCGCCCTCTGGACCGACGTGCTGCGCCGGGCCGAGCCGCAGGTGGCCGCCGCTCCGGGTGCGCTACTGGCGTTCGCGGCCTGGCGTGCGGGCAGGGGCGTTGGCGGCGGTCGCCCTGGAGCGCACGCTGAGCCTGCACCCCGACTATCCGCTGGCCGTGCTCCTGGACGACCTGCTCCGGTGCGGTGTGCCGCCGTCCGAGCTGGACGGTTGGCCGTCGGTCGGCATGCCGGGTGGTCCGGCCCCGGAAACGGAGCCGACGTGGTCGCCGCTGACCAGCCGGATGCCGGAGATAGGCCAAAATCCGTATCCGGTCAGTGTCGCCGCGGCTGTCGATGCGACCAGCTCCAGCCCTCAGCACGATGCGCTCACTGCGCGGTCGCACGTTCGTTAGCAACGGTCCGATCCTGGTGGGAAGCTCGCCTCGCGACGCACGCGGTGTAGGTCATTCGGTGTCGCATATGGGCTCTGACCTGGCCTTTTGTTCGCTGTCCGACCTATGGTGGGTTTGCCTCAGCGCCGTGGCGTGGATGTTGTTCCTCGTTCCCCGCTGACCTGAGCGAGAGCGCATCTTCCGGGCGTCGCTGCACCGATGAGTCTGCTACTGCTTGCTTTCCGTCGGCGGTCTTGACCGGCGGGTACACGCCGTGACGAAGCCGGATGGGAAGGAGCCGTGACCGTGAACAGCGATCAGCCAACCCCAAGGAACCTCGACCCTGCCGATGACCTGGGTCATGCGTCGGATCGGCGGATGGAGCAACGCTTCAACGCCCTCGAACGGCTGTTCGACGCCAAGCTGGCGAACCTACACACCAAGATCGACGCACAGGCCAAGGAAGTTATGGTGGCCCTCTCGGCGGCCGACAAGGCGGTGGCGAAGTCGGACGTAGCCACCGAGAAGCGCTTCGAGAGCGTCAACGAGTTCCGGCAGACTCTCTCCGACCAAACCAAGACGTTCATCGCCAGGGTCGAGTTCGAGGTGGTGCGGGACAGCCACGCCGGCCAAATAGCCGCGCTGGCCAGTCGGATGGACAAGCTTGATGGCAAGGGGCCGGGCTCAACGCCGGCTGGGTCTATCTGGTCGGCGGGCTCACGATCGTCGCCACGTTGGTGGGTCTTGTCCTGGCCCTCGCCTAGCCTCCCGAGTCGGGCAGTACGCGGCGACGATGTTCGAATTCACGCGGCTTCCTGGAAACCGGGGTGTCCGTGGTGCCGGGACCCAGCGGTATCAACAAACCCGAGTCGATCACCCTCCGACGCCCTCCGACGCCCCTCCGTCGAACGATGTAGGCGCTTCTCCTGTCTGTGGCCGACTCGGCGGGGCGCGCACGAGTCGACAATGATCTCGTGTCCGCTCTCCGCACTGGTACGACATGACCCCCGAACTGCTGCTGTCGCTGGCCGGGCTGGCGTTGATCGACAGCACCAGCATCGGCACGCTCTTCATCCCGGTCTGGCTGCTGCTCGCCCCGGCCCGGTCAACGCCCGTCGGATTCTGGGCTACCTCGCCACGATCGCGGTGTTCTACCTCGCGGTGGGGTTGCTGCTGGTCTGGGGTGGCAGCAGGCTGGGCGATGCGCTGGGCGGTGCCCTGGACAACCGGGGGTCCTCTGGGCGCAGCTCGTCCTGGGCGTTGCGATGCTGGCGCTCAGCTTCCGCTACGACGGCAAACGACGCCCCCGAACCGGTGGTGTGCTGCGCTGGCGGGACCGGGCCACGGCCGGGGACTCCTCGGCCCGCTGGCTGGTCGGGCTCGCGCTGCTGGCCGCGCTCGCCGAGGTGGCGACCATGCTCCCGTACCTCGGTGCGGTGGGGCTCCTGGCCACCTCGGGGTCGGGCCGGCGGCCGTGGTGGCGTTGCTCGCCGGATACTGCCTGGTCATGGTGGTGCCGGCGCTGCTCCTGCTGGGTGCCCGGGTGGCCCGCCCACACTCGTCGAGCCGGTGCTGGCCCGACTGAACACCTGGATCGTCACGAAGGCGGGCAGCGCCCTGGGCTGGATCCTCGGCATCGCCGGCTTCCTGATCGCCCGTGACGCCGCCGCACGGCTGGCCCTGTTCGACCTGATCGACCGGATCGGCCGCTGAGCCTCAGCCCGGCTGCTCCACGGTGATCCGGTGCGGGCCGGCGTAGACGTTCATGGTCCGGCCCGCAGAAGCCGACGAGGTCATCCCGCCTCGTCGGCCAGTTCGGCGGCGAGGGTGCTCGGGGCGGACACCGCGGCCAGCAGCGGCAACCCGGCCATCCACGCCTTCTGCGTCAACTCGAAGCTGGCCCGGCCGGAGACCAGCAGCAGGTGCCCGGCAAGTGGCAGCCGGCGTTCGCGTACCGCCCAGCCGATCACCTTGTCCACGGCGTTGTGCCGGCCCACGTCCTCGCGGAGCACCACCAGCTCACCGTCCGGGGTGAACAGGCCCGCCGCGTGGAGTCCGCCGGTCCGGTCGAAGCCACGCTGGGCGGCTCGCAGCCGGTCGGGCAGTTCGGCGAGGAGCGTGGCCGGCACGGTGAGCGGGTCCGCCGAGACCGGGAACAGCGACCGGGTGCGTACCGCGTCGATGCTGGCCTTGCCGCAGACCCGCAGGAGCTGGTCGTGTAGAAGTTCCGGGACGGGTCGGTAGTCGGTTCCGGCACGTCGGGCGCGAGGACCACGTCCACCACGTTGTACGTGTTCGGCGTCTCCGTGCCGGCACACAGCTGCGCGGTCAACACGTCGTCGGTCGACCTGATCAGCCCCTCGGTCAGCAGGAACCCGATGGCCAGATCCAGATCGTCGCCCGGGGTACGCATGGTGACGGCGAGCGGCCGGCGTCGCCCGGGCCGGCCGCCCCGACCCGGATCTCCAGCGGCTCCTCCACGGCGAGCGTGTCCGGCCGTCGGACGGCTACGCGCCCGGCGGTCGCCGCGTCCAGGTCGATTCGGAGTACGCCCCGTCGATCAGTTGCCCGTCCCATCCCGCCATCCTCCACCCACCCACCCCACCCACCCCCAGCCCGCGCGTTGATCATGAAGTTGTCCGCGCGTGTCGTCGGCGTGTCGAGCGATAACTTCATGATCACCGGGGCGAGGGGTCGGGTGGCTCAGTCGGGCGCCGGCACGGCTACCGTGGCCGGATGGGGACGTACGCCGCAGTGGTGCTCGCCGGTGGGGCCGCCCGACGGATGGGTGGGGTCGACAAGCCCGCGCTTCCGGTCGGTGGCCGGCCGATGCGCGACCGGGTGCTGGCCGCCGTCGTCGACGCGACGCCACGGGTGGTGGTGGGTTCGGCTGACGGCGTTCCGACGGACGTGCTGGTCGTCCGGGAGGATCCGCCCGGCGGGGTCCGGTCGCCGCGGCGGCCGCCGGGCTGGCGCTGCTCGACCCCGACACCGTCCTGGTCGCGCTGCTCGCCGCCGACCTGCCGCTGCTCACCCGGTCCGCGATCGGCGACCTGCTGAACCACCTCGACGGGGAGACCCCGGCGGCGAGCGGCGGCCCGACGGGGCGTGCTTCGTCGACGGGGACGGGCGTCGTCAGTCGCTCTGCGGCGTCTGGCGGGTCGCCGCGCTGCGGACCGCGCTGGGCCCGCTGACGGTCGAGCGGGCGGGAGCCTGTCCGGTGCCCCGGTCCGGGCGCTGCTCGCCGGGCTGGTCGTGCGAGAGGTGCCCTGGTCCGGCGACGGCCCGCCGCCCTGGTTCGACTGCGACACTGACGAGGACGTACGCCGGGCGGAGAGTGGGCGCGATGACGGTGATGGACGACTGGGTCGTGGCGGCGTGCGCCGAGTTGGATCTGGACCCGGCCGGGGTGCCCGTGCCGGCGGTGCTGGATCTGGCCGGACGTCGCCCATCAGGTGCTGCGGCCCGGGGCGCCGGTCACCGCGTACCTGTTGGGTTGGCGGTTGGCCGGGGTGCCGACCCGGCGGACGCCGCGGCCCGGCTCAGCGCGCTGGCCGGCACCTGGCCGGTCGAGTTGGGTGCCGACCCCGCGAACCCAACGGCCCCTGACCGCCGCTGTCCGATCCTGGTCCGGGCTGATTCGACCAACAGGCGGCGTGGGTAGGGTGATCGTGACGGACGGAGGCGATCATGACGGCTGACCACCCCTCGGCGCCGCACGGTGAGCTGCCCGGCGCTTCGGCCGAGCCGGCGGAATCGATCCTGCTCGACGACCCCAGCACCACCGACCTGCGGGCGAAGGTGACCGAGGCGTGGCAGGAGTTCGCCCGCGCGCTCGCCGTACGGCTGCGGGAACTTCCCGTTGACGCGCACCTCGACGTGACCCTGGACCCCACCGCCTCCGGCACCGGAGACGCCGTCTATTCGATCGCCGTCGACGTGCACGCCGACGGTGTGCTGTCCGCTCGGGCGGTCGGCAACGCCACCCTTCCGGCGGGCTACCGACTGGACCGGGGCGCGGTGGCGGACATGATCGCGCTCGGGTGGTCCCCGCCCGGCGTGGTCGCGGGCTCCGGCGGTTCCTTCGGCCTGGACGGTACGACGGCCGAGTCGACCCGGATCGCCGCGCTGCTGTCCCGGACGCTGCGTGACGTCTACGGTGCCCCGCACCCGGCCTTCCTCGTCTACCTGGTGCAGGACACCGAGGGCGAACCGCTGGCCGTGGACCCGCTGGGCACCGCGCGCAGCGAGTTCGGTCCGGACGCCGACGTCGAGGCCGACCTGGAGGAGGCGCTCGCCGAGGCGGCCGCGGCACAGGTCGACCGGGACGATGTGCTCGACCTGGCCGACCGGGTTCGTACCGTGGTCTCCACGATGCTCAAGTCGGACACCGACCGGTTGCAGATCGACTCCGACGGCGACATCACCATCCGTGCCGGCTCGGCGATGGTCTTCGTGCGGGTGCGGGACAACCCGCCCCTGGTGGACGTCTTCTCCCGGTGCTCACCGAGGTGGAGCCGACCGAGCGGCTCTACGTCAAGCTCTCCGAGCTGACCAACCGGATGCCGATCGGCCGGCTCTACTGCGCCGACGACACGGTCTGGGCGTCCATCCCGGTGTTCGGTCGCAACTTCCAGGCGACACATCTGATGCTGGCGGTACAGGTGATGACCGGTCTGGCCGACGAGTTGGACGACCGTCTGCACGGCGAGTTCGGCGGCAAGCGGTTCTTCGGTGAGGGCGACAAGCCGGTCCGACGCGACGAGTCGGAGCACCGCACCGGCATGTACCTCTGAGCCCTGTGCGCAACCGGCTGCCGGAGGTGACCGTCGGTCACCTCCGTCGGGGCGGATGCGGTAGAGCGGTATACCTCTCAGGCATAAATATGCCTCTGAGGTATACCGCTCAACAGCACAGGTCTAGGACCCCGGTCTGGCGGACGGGCCGACGCCCGGGATTCGACCAGCCGGGACAGCACGATGGTGCTGCGGGTGGAGGTCACAAACGACTCGCCACGCAGCCGCTCCAGCGCTGCCTCCAGGTGGCCGATGTCGGCTGCGCGCAGGTGCACGAGCGCGTCCGCCTCCCCGGAGACGGTGTACGCGCCGACGACCTCGGGATGCCGACGGGTGGCCACGCCGATCTGCGCCGGGGTGGTCCGGCCGGCGCAGAACAGCTCGACGAAGGCCTCAGTGGTCCAGCCGACGGCGGCCGGATCAACCACAGCCGTGAATCCCTGATCACGCCGGTGGCGCGCAGTCGGTCGACGCGACGCTTGACCGCCGGGGCGGAGAGTGACACCCGAGTGCCGATGTCGGCGTACGACGCGCGGGCGTCGGCGACGAGTAACGCAATGATCCGCTGGTCTACCGCGTCTATCTGCAACGTTCCGCCTCTGGGAAGCAACGGTTGTGGCTGTTTTCAAAGTTCTACGGTACCTACTCTTGGTGACCGTGAACCAGCAGCGATCGCCGCGAAAGCGGACATATCTCATGTGCTCGCCTGAGTACTTCGCGGTCGAGTACGCGATCAACCCGTGGATGGACGTGACCACCCCGGTCGACCGGGATCTGGCGGTCAAGCAGTGGGACGGGCTGCGCGAGGCGCTTGTCGGTCTCGGCCACGAGGTGCACCTGCTCACCCCGAGCAGGGCCTGCCCGACATGGTCTACGCCGCCAACGGTGGCTTCGTGGTGGACGGCACGGTCTACGGCGCCCGGTTCAAACACGAGCAGCGGGCCGCCGAGGCTGGCGTCCACCACGCCTTCTACGAGGGCAGGGCTGGCGGTTCATCGCACCCGGCGAGACCAACGAGGGTGAGGGTGACTTCGCGTACGTGCCGGAGGCGCACGGTGGGCTCATCCTGGCGGGGCACGGCTTCCGTACCGAGATCCCGCGCACGCCGAGGCGCAGGAGGCGCTGGGCCGTCCGGTGGTGTCGCTGCGCCTGATCGACCCCGCTTCTACCACCTGGACGTGGCGCTCGCCGCGATCGACGACTCGAACGTCGTCTACTTCCCGGCGCGTTCTCCGCGGCCAGCCAGCGGGTGCTCACCCAGCTCTTTCCGGACGCGGTGATCGCCGACGACGAGGACGCGATGACCTTCGGGCTCAACCTGGTCAGCGACGGCGCGAACGTGGTGCTCAACAGTGAGGCCACCCGGCTGGCCGGCAAGCTCAAGGCGGCCGGGTACGCCCCGGTTCCGGTGGAGTTGGCCGAGCTGAAGAAGGCGGCGGCAGCGTGAAGTGCTGCATCGCCGAGCTCCGGCACTGACTCGCGTAGCGGCCGGCCTCCCGATGGGAGGCCGCCCCTGATCGTGCTGCGGGTGGGCGTTCAGCCCAGCGTGGCCAGCTCGTTGATCAGCACGTTCGACATGACCTGACCGTCGCGCTGCACCTCGCGCAGGTACCACTTCTGCTGCGGGTGCGCGGCTGGTTGAACTGCCAGGTGCCGCGCGGGCTGTCGATCTGGCCGATCTTGCCCAGCGCCGAGTTGACCAGCTGCGGCGTGGGCTTGCCGCCGGTCAGCTGGATGGCCTGGTCGAGCACCTGCGCGGCGTCGTACGACGCCATCGCGTAGGTGGTGGGCGTGACCTGGTACTTCTTGCGGTACGCCGAGGCGAAGACCCGGTTCGACGTGTTGTTCAGGTCGGCGGAGTAGTTCAGCGCGGTCTGGATGCCCAGCGCGCTGTCCTTCACGTCCTCCAACACGGTGCCCTCGGTGAGAAAGCCGGGTGCGTAGACCGGGCCGCGGAACTTCGCGCAGCTGCTTGATGAACTCCACCGCCGCCGCCCCGGCGAAGAAGCAGAAGACGGCCGTGGGGTTCTTGGCCAGGGCCCTGCTGATGTCCGAGGAGTAGGTGGTCTTGCCGGGGCTGGGGTGGCGCTGGTGTAGATCACCGGGTCGCCGATCCGCGGGTCGGTCGCGCCGAAATCCTGCCGGAAGCCGCGCACCACGTCCGGGCTGCCGACGTTCTCCGGCATGATGATCGCGACCCGGCCGTTCGCCGGCAGCTGGTCGCGCAGGTAGCGGCCCAGTGCCCGGCCCGCCTCGTCCAGCACGTACGACGTCCGCCAGATGTAGAAGACGCTCTGCAGGCTGCTCGGTGAGGCGTTGGAGCCGATCAGCGGGACCCGGGCCTGCTCCACGGTGTCCCGGATGCCGACCATCACCGCCGAGTTGACCACTCCGGTGAGTGCCAGCACACCCTGCTTGAGCAGGCCCTCGACGGCGGCCTTGCCGGTCTTCGCGGTGTCGCCCTCGTCGGCGGTCAGCAGGTCGACGGGGTGGCCGCCCAGCCGCTGATCGTGCAGATCGAGGAAGAGCTGGAAGCCGTTGGTGATGTCGTCGCCGATGCTCTTGAAACCACCGGCCTGCGGCGTGATCAACCCGATCTTGATCGGGCCCCGGTCGACGGTCGGCTGGGCGTCAGAGTCAGAGCCACACCCGGCGACGAACCCGGTGGTACCGAGCGCGGCCAACAGTTGGAGCGCCCGCCTGCGATTCATCTGCGACACCGAGTTCCTTCCAAGGAGCGATACAGGGCCGAACTCCGCCCTCCGGCGTTCTACCTGGTCCGCGACGCTGCGTCAATGGTTAATGATCATCGTGCAGGGACCGCATCGCGGCAAGGACCGGGGCCAGGCGGCAGACTCCGGATCGATCAGCCCGAAATGTTCGCATTCAGGCAGTTCGACAAGGGAGATATCGGATCCAGCGGCACGACTCACCGCGACGAACTCCCGGCTCATCTCCGCCGGAACCTGTTGATCCTCCGTGCCATGCATGACTACTGTCCGTGTCAGTATCGGTACCAACATTCGTGGATCCGCGGCCGCGTACCGGTCCGGCACCTCCGTCGGGCCGCCCCAGCAGCGCGGTGACCGCGCCCGAGTCCAGGTCTCGACGGTACGCCTCGCCCAGGTCGGCCACCGGGGCCAGGGCGAGCACACCGCTCACCGTCGCCGGAGCGGCCGCCGCCACGTACAGCGCCAGATGGCCACCGGCGGAGTGCCCGACCAGGATCGGGACGCCCCGCTCACCCGGCCGGGCAGCGCCTTGGCGGCCAGCGCGGGCAGCTCGGCCACCCCGGTGAGCACGTCGGTCAACGTGCCCGGCCAGCCGCCTCCCGGCTGCCCGGTCCGGCGGTACTCCAGCTGCGCCACCGGGTAGCCGTCGGCGGCGAGGCCGCAGCCAGCGGGTCGGTGTGCCGCCGGTCGTACTCGGCCCGCCAGAAGCCGCCGTGCACCACGATGACCAGCGGCCGCGCCGGGCCGGCGCCCGCCGGGTGCCGCAGGTCGGCCACCTGGTTCGGGTCGTCGCCGTACGCCACGGTGTGGTCGGGCTCCGGCGCGGGCCGGGTCAGGACGGCGCGTGGATCGGCAGGCATGGCGCGACGGTAGCGTGCCCCGCCAGGATGTTTCGGCCCCGGTAGTCGGTCCCGGGCGGCATGGCTCGCGCTCACTGGGTAAAGATGGACCCCATGACCGAAGCGCGCTCCGCTGGAGACAACGACCAGCCCGGCTCCGACGACTCCGGCCACTCCGGCACGGTGGTGGTGGTGGGCCCGGACGGCCGGCCGATCGGCACCATGCAGACCGACGAGGGCCAGGGCGAGGACCCGACCCGCCTGGTCGAACAGCCGGCCAAGGTGATGCGGATCGGCAGCATGATCAAGCAGCTGCTGGAGGAGGTGAAGGCCGCACCTCTCGACGACGCCAGCCGCAACCGGATGCGGGAGATCCACGAGCGCTCGATCGTCGAGCTCAGGGAGGGCCTCGCCCCGAGCTGCGCGACGAGCTGGAGCGCATCTCGCTGCCCTTCGCCGAGGACAAGGCCCCAGCGAGGGCGAGCTGCGGATCGCGCACGCACAGCTCGTCGGCTGGCTGGAGGGCCTGTTCCACGGCATCCAGGCGGCCCTGGTGGCCCAGCAGATGGCCGCCCGGGTGCAGCTGGAGCAGATGCGCGGCCGGCAGGCCCTGCCCAGCGGCCCCGCCGGAATGGCCCCCGGATTCCGGGGATCGGCCAGCCAGGCACTGGCGAGGCCCCCAACACCGGTCAGTACCTCTGACCTCAGTCCACCCCGAAGATCTTCTCCAGGTACGCCGCCACGCCGTCCTCGGTGTTCGCCGTCGTCACGTCGTCGGCGACCGCCAGGACGGCGCGGTGCGTTGGCCACCGCCACGCCACGCCCGGCCCAGCTCAGCATCGGCACGTCGTTGGGCATGTCACCGAAGGCCAGCACGTCCTCGGCGGCCACCCCGAGCTGATCGCAGTACCAGGCCAGCCCGGCAGCCTTCGTCACCCCCGCCGCGGAGATCTCCACCAGCCCGGAGGACGACGAGTGGGTGGCCTCGGCCAGCCCCGCCACCGCCGCCGCGATCAGCTCGACGAAGGCATCCGGGTCCTGTTCACCGGCCCGGGCGAGGAGCTTCACCGCCGGCACCGAGAGCAACTCCTCCGGCGTCTCGACCCGCCGGATGCCGTCGGGGTCGACGTCCCAGCGCAGCGGGTAGTGCGCCTCGTGTCGCATCTCCCGGCTGTCCAGGATTTCCACCGCGAAGCTGATCCCGGGCACCTCGGCCCGTAGCCGCCGGGCCACCTCGGCCAGGTGGTGCGGTGCGAGCGGGTCGGCGCGTACGACCTCGTCCTCGAACGGGTCGTAGACCACGGCACCGTTGGCGCAGACTGCCGGCAGCGGCTCGGCGAGCTGGTCGTACACCATCTTGAGCCAACGGACCGGACGGCCGGTGACCAGGACGACCGGCGTGCCCGCGCGGAGATCCGCGCGAGCACGTCGGCGGTGCGCGGGCTGACGGTGTGGTCGTCGCGGATCAGCGTGCCGTCGATGTCGGTGGCGATGAGGCGGGTGTGTCTCCCATCATCGGGACAGTAGCCGGTCCAGATACACCGCCACCCGTCGTCGTCGTTGCGCAGGGTCACCTCGTCGGCGACCGCGCGCAGGGCGGGTGTGCGTTGGCCACCGCCACCCGCGACCAGCCGGCCCACTCGAACATCGGTAGGTCGTTCGGCATGTCGCCGAACACCAGCACGTCGGCCGGGTCGACCCCGAGCGTCTGCGCCACCACGCTCAGCCCGGTCGCCTTGTCCACGCCGGGCGGGCAGATCTCGACGAAGCCGAGCCCGCCTGGGTGAGCGTGGCGACCTCTGGCTGAATGATCCGGCGGGCCACCGCCAACAGTTCGTCCACGTGGTGGTCGGCGGTCCTGGCGAACGCCTTGATCACGTCGCAGGAGAGGCACTCGTCGCGGGTGCGTGCCTCGAACCGGTCCTGGTAGGGCCAGCTCGTGGTAGTCACCCCAGAGCGGGGCGTCGTTCTCGTCGGACGCCTCGACCATGACGGTCAGCGGGCCGACCTCGGCCTCCAGGTCGGCGAGCAGCCGAGCCAGCACCTCGGCGGGCAGGCGCTCGTCCCGCAGCACCACCGGGCCCGCCGGGTCGCTCTGGTCGACCACCCGCCCGCCGCCGGCCATCACCAGGAAGTCGGCGGCGCGGATGTCGTTGCGGGTCAGCTCGGTCAGTCGAGGGCCGCGGCCGGTCGCGCCGACCACCGGAATGCCGGCGGCCCGCACCCGGTCGAGCACCCCATGGGTGTACGCGGAGACAGTGTCATCGCTGCGGACCAACGTCCCGTCGAGGTCGGTCGCGATCAGCTTGGCAGTCCGGGCGGGTCATCGTTCCTCCTTCGCCCGCCGCCGTCGCGCCCAACCGTGCGGTCCCGGCGTGACGGCGGGCAGCAACCGTACCTCGCGGAACGGGTCGCATCCATGGCTTCCAGGCGAATCGGACGCCAACAACCGCCGCCGGCGACGTGCACCCTTCCCCGGTCGATCATGGAGTTGTGGTGCCCAATTTGTTCGCTTCCGCGACTTACGTCCACCACCACAACTCCATGATCGACCCGGTGGGTGGGGTTCCGGGTGGGGTGGGGTTCCGGGGTGGGGTGGGTTAGTGCGGGGGTCTGGGTTTGTGAAGGGGCGGCTGGGGTGACTGTCAGGTCGGCTGGGCCGGGGAGGCCGTCCTCGATCGGGTCGTGGTCTCGGCGGCGGCGCCAGGCTCGGAGGGCTGGTGCGTCGGCCGGCCGGTCGTCACTTGGGGTACGGCTACTGCGGTGGGGAGTGCGGCCGGCGCGAACCGAAGGGCAGCCGCGAACAGCACGCAGGCGACGAACGCCATCGCCAGGCCGCGACCGTACTCGACCTGGAAGCCCTCCTGGGGCGAGTAGAGGAGGTTTCGCTGACCGGGATCGTCGAGGGTGGCCGTGGCGGCGACCAGCAACGCCAGCAGCCACCGGCCAGGGTGAGCCCGGCGAGCCGAGCGTTCGGGCGTACGGCCGACGTGCCCGCAGGGCCAGCGCCACGGCGCAGAGGAGGCCGAGAGCCCGACCAGGTAGCCGACCCCGAAGCCGCCGACCTCGGACACCCCGGCGGGCACCTCCAGCGTGCCGTTTCCTCCGGGTCAGGGCTGCCATTCGGCAGGCTCAGCACCAGCCACTCGCCGATGAGCGAGGCGACCCCGGCCACCGCGCCGAGGCCGGCGAGCACCAGGGGCAGTCGAGGGTCCTGCGTGAAGTCGGCCAGAGACCAATCGAACCGACGCCGAGGGGCAGTGTCGACGGCATCGGCATCCCACTCGATCACGGCTGGGCCGTCCGAGCGGTCGCCCTGCCGTGGGATCGGAAGCTCCTCGGACATCGGCCATCCTTCCGCCGGTCACGGACCTGGGTCGCATCATGGCACAGTCGGCTGGTCGTGACGGGGATCGCAGGGCTGGAGGCCGCGCCGCTCGGTCGCTCGGCCGGCACCTTTCCGCTAGCGTTGCCCCATGCCTATCCGTACCGCTTCAGCACAGTGGCAGGGCAATCTCACCGAGGGCGCGGGCACCGTCCGCACCGGTAAGGGCGGCCTGTCCGGCAACTACTCCTTCAAGTCGCGCTTCGAGGAGGGTGAGGGCACCAACCCCGAGGAGCTGATCGCCGCCGCGCACGCCGGCTGCTTCTCGATGGCCTTCTCGAAGGCGCTTGCCGACGCTGGCTCGACGGCCACCTCCGTCGAGACCACCGCCAAGGTCCACCTGGACAAGACCGACGCCGGCATGACCGTCACCCGGATCGACCTGGAGACCGTCGGCCAGGTCCCCGGGATCGACGACGCCGAGTTCCAGAAGCTCGCAGAGGCCGCGAAGGCCAACTGCCCGATCTCCCGCCTGCTCTCGCCGGGCGCCGAGATCACCCTCAGCGCCCGCCTGGCTGCCTGAGCAACCCAACCTGCGGCAGTGCGCGGAAGAAGCTCCCGCCCGTTCTGGGCGGCCGCTTCTTCCGTGACGTGCCGATCCAGCCACTGTCGTCCCTCAGGACCGGGCCGGCTGCCTCCACGTCGGGCACAATGGGCGAGGTGCCGGTGGAGATGAGCCGTGAGCGCTTCGAGGAGTTGGTCGGCGAAGCCCTCGACGAGGTGCCCGAGGAACTGCTTGGCCTGATGAACAACGTGGTGATCCTGGTCGAGGACGACCCACCACCGGGAGAGTCGAATCTGCTCGGCCTCTACGAGGGCACGCGCTCACCCAACGCGGCTGGGACTACTCGGGTGTGCTGCCGGACCGGATCTTCATCTACCGCCACCCGATCCTGCGGATCTGCGACGACGACGAGGACGTCATCGACGAGGTGGCGGTGACAGTGGTGCACGAGATCGCCCACCACTTCGGCATCGACGACGAGCGACTGCACGCACTCGGCTGGGGCTGAACCCGCCGCTCGCCGCCCGTGGTTGCCGAGGTCGCCTACCGTCGGTGCAGCGAACCCGACCCTATTCAGGAGGCTTTTTCATGCGCAGCGAGCTGTTCTCCGCGGAGAATCTGGAGAAGGAGTCCGCGCAGCCCGGCATGCGGCTGCAGAACTCGAAGATGTTGAAGATCGAGCTCAACGGCGAGGCGATGGCCCGGGTCGGGTCGATGGTCGCCTACCAGGGCAATGTGCAGTTCCAGGCGCTCGGCTCGGGCGGGCTCGGCAAGTTCCTCAAGCAGAAGCTCACCGGCGAGGGCGTCCCGCTGATGAAGGTCTCCGGTCAGGGTGACGTCTTCCTCGCCGAGCTGGCGAAGGACGTACACATCATCGACCTGGAGCCGGGCGACGCCCTCTCCATCAACGGCTCCAGCGTGCTCGCCTTCGACTCCACCCTCCAGTACGACATCCGGATGGTCGGCGGCGCCGGGATGGCCTCCTCGTCCGGCCTGTTCAACTGTGTGTTCAGCGGCTACGGCCGGATCGCCATCACCACCAGGGGCACCCCGGTCGTGCTCAACGTGGACGCCCCGACGTACGTCGACCCGCAGGCCGCGGTCTGCTGGTCGGCCAATCTCCAGACCGGCTACCACCGCGCCGAGCAGCTCGGCCTCGGCACACTGCTCGGCCGTCGCACCGGTGAGTCGTTCACGATGAGCTTCGCCGGTCAGGGCTTCGTGGTGGTGCAGCCGTCCGAGGAGCCACCGGTCCTGGGCAGCGGCCAGCAACAGCAGGAGGGCGGTCTGCTCGGCGGGCTGTTGAGCTGATCGTCACCGGGCGGGGCGCCGAGGGCGCCCCGCCCGGTCAGGTCAACTCACCGGCACGTAGTCGGGCGAGCCAGGCCGCCGCGTCGGTGTAGTCGACGTCGGCGAGGCCAGCCGGCGGGGGCACCGGCCGCTCGCCCAGCGTGTCGGTCCACCGGTGTCGCGGATACGAGCCGAGGAAACGGACGTCGGCACAGACTCGACGGAGCCCCTGCAACGCCTCGCCGAGTCGGACGTCGGCAACGTGGCCGGTGCAGTCCAGGAAGAACACGTAGCGGCCCAGCGCCTCGCCGGTCGGTCGGGACTCGATCCGGGTCAGGTTGACGCCACGGACGGCCAGCTCCATCAGCACGGACAGCAGCGCACCAACCCGGTCGTGGGCGATGTAGACCGCGAGCGAGGTCAGGTCGTCGCCCGTCGGCGGCGGTGGCGGCCCGGGCGGGACACCAGCGCGAACCGGGTCACCGCGTCGGGATGGTCGGCGATCTTGTCGGCGAGTGTGGTGAGCCGGTGCCGGGCTGCCCCGATCGGTGCGCAGATCGCCGCGTCGTACTCGCCCGTCCCGGCGCCGGCGGCGCCGCGCCGTTGAGAGCACGTCGACCACCACGGCGTCCGGCAGGTGGTCGCGCAGCCAGCCCCGGCACTGGGTGGACGCCTGCGGATGAGCCGCCACGGTGCGGATCGACGTCGGCGAGGTGCCCGGCCGTGCGGCGAGCACGAACTCCACCGACAGGATCACCTCCCGTGTGATCACCAGCGGCTGACCCTCGGCCATCTCGTCCAGCGTGACGCCCACCGCGCCACCGATCGAGTTTTCCAGCGGCACCAGCGCGGCGTCGGCGTCGCCGGTGCGGACGCTGTCCAGCGCCTCCCCGACGCTGCGGGCGGGCGTACGGGTGCCGCGCTCGGCGGCGGGCACGGAGCGGAGCGCCTGCTCGGCGAAGGTGCCCTCCGGCCCGAGGTAGACGTAACGTGTCGGCGGTGTTCCCGGCATGCCGATCAGCCTACGCACCCGGCCGGACGCCCGACGCGGCGTCGCAGGCGAGGGTGCGGATCCCGGCCGGGCCCGTGGCGCGTACCTCGACGGTGCAGACGTCCGTGCCGGCGGTGACCAGGGTCGGTGCGCTGGGCTGACCACGGGTGACCACCTGAGTTCCTCGTGGCCGGTCACCTCCAGCACGGTGAACTGCCAGTCAGCGGCGCAGAGCGGCCCGGTGCGGACCTGGACCCGGACGTTGGCCGGGAGCACCCTGCACGGCCGCGCAGCAGTTGCACCACCCGCTGCCCGGTCGGCCCGTTGCGGCAGGCCGTCGCGACCAGCCCGGCGTCCTGGGTGGGCGTAACCGTGGCGAGAGGCGGTGGGCTGGCCGGCGGGGTGGTGGGTACGAGGCTCGGGCCGGGGTCGTCGGGGCAGGCGGTGGCTGGGCGCGCCGGTCGGCTCGTCCAGCCCCGGTGGGTGCCACAGCCGGACAGCGCCACGACGGCGAGCGACGCGAGCGCCATCGGCAGGACCCGGGCGGCGACCCGCCCGGAAACGCGGGTGCTGCCCGACCGTGAGTCGCCGGTGGGAGGTGGATCGTCGTCCGCGGTGGGGAGACGCGGGCGGGGCGGGTGAACGGCACGGGCCGATCCTCGGGACATCGGAGAATTCGTCGTGGCCGGGGTGGCCGAGCCCATCGTAGGGTGAGCGGCCGTTCGGGTGAAGCTCAGCCGGTGACGCGATGCCCGGCGTGCTGGAGCGCGGCTGTGCCCTCGGTCAGCCGGACGGCTGGCACCAGCAGGTAGTCGGTGTCGAAGGTGGAGAAGGTGACGGCGCTGACCCGAGCCTCGGCGAGTGGGTCGACGAGCGCGGCCAGACTGCCGGCCACCTCCGCCGGCGAGGTGACCGTAGACAACGCCAGGCGGTCTCGACCACGGCCTGCGCCGGAGCCCGTTCGATCGGACAGATCACGGAGATCCCGTCGGAGGTCCAGCTGACCGTCACCACGTCACTGCCACGCAGTCCGCTCGACAGCGCGTACGGCAGGGTGGTGCCGGCCGGTAGCCGACACACCACGTATTCCCCGGCAGCAGTGCGATATCGAGCATGAGGGCACCCTACGGCCTGCGTGGGGCTCGCCCCGCAACGGCGCGTGCGGCGCAGGACACACCCGCCGCAGGTCAGACCTCGGAGAAGAAGGTGAGCGAGCCGGCGACGGTGCCGTCGGTGAGCAGCGGCGTGGAGATCGCATCGACGGTCGCGTCGGAGCTGTTCGCCGAGGCGGCCTGCACCGGAGCAGCCCGCGGGCGAGTCGCCCGGAGCTGAGCGCCAACAGGGGTGGGATCTTGTCGATCTCGGCCTCGGTCAGCTCGCCCCGGTTGGCCGTGAAGTCGAGGAGGCGCAGACCGCCGTCGAGCAGCGGTCGCCCGATCAGGCCGTCCGGCTCGCCCAGACAGAGCAGCTCGCAGCCGGTCGTGGAGATCGCCACCACCCGGGTGTCGGCGTCGATCAGCAGACACGGCTCGTCGGCACGGGAGACTGTCGAGGACCATTGGCCGACGTTGTCGGACTCCGGCTCTGTCGAGGCCCGCGCCGTCGGCACGAACGCTTCCGAGAGCGAAAGTTCGACGTGGGCCACCGCGCCTCCTATGTGCACCGATCGACTGTCCACGCTAGCGGGTCGCCGACGGAATCACCGAGCGCACCGGGTCACCGGGCCGCGCAGCGTGAACCGGGCGGCCGGTGACGGCGCGGAAACCGGTGAGGTTCGGGGGACCGGAGCCGCGTGGCGTCGCCGGTGACGTTACCGGTGGTGGGCCGGCTTGTCAGCGGCCATTCGGCCCTCGTCGTACCACCGGTAGTCGGCTGTTGGACGGTACGTGCCGTTCAGCCAGGTGCCGGGGTGCTGTGCGACCCGGAAAGCTTCTCGGCGGTGGCCGGGCTGATCCGGCTGCCACCGGCCACGAGGAGCCGGTCCAGTTCGCGGTGGGTGGCCATCAGGCAGTCCTTCGGAAGCCCGTAGACACTGATCACGCCGGAGCCGACGAAGGTCAGCACCGGCGTCACCGGAACGGGTAGCCCCACCGCGGCGGAGAGGGCCTTGCTGGCCCGCTTGGCGTCTCGGCGGGACTCGGCCACGTACGGCGGCCGCTTGCCGTTGATCTGCACCACGTCTCCGGCGACCAGCACCCTGGCCCGGCCGTGGTCGGCGATGGTCACCGCGAAGAGGCCGCTCGGCCCGATGGCGAGGAACCCGGCCCGATCGTCCTGACCACGGTCGAGGACGTCTGTGACGTCGGTGCGTGGCCACTCGATGACGTGCCAGGCGGGCCCGAGGTGGTCGAGTTGACCCAGGGCCCGTGCCCCGGCCGCCTCCAGGCGGCGTGCACCCGCTCGGCCCGACGACGCCGGGCCCATTCGAGAGGTGTCGGACGGACCGGTTCGAGAACCCCGGCGACTCGACGCGGGTGTGGCACCGCGACGGGCGGCAGTGCCCGAGCGGACGGTACGGCTCGTCGTGCGGGAAAGACAGTCATCGCGACCTCCGGCAAAAGGTCCCTCGAAGTTATGTCCTCACTACCCTACGTTGCTACTACCGGTGTTCGGCAAGCCGAAGCGCCGGAGTGACTGTGGATGAATGCCATATTCATCCACAGTTCTTTGTCGGATGCCGCTAAACCCTGCCCTACGCTGCGGGAGTGACCCACTACGTCGACAGTGAAGTCGGCCGGCTCGGCACCGTGCTGCTGCACCGGCCCGGCCCGGAACTGGCCCGGCTCACCCCCGCAACAACGACTCGCTCCTGTTCGACGCGATCCCGTGGGTGGGCGCGCCCAGGAGGAGCACGACGCGCTCGCCGCCGCCCTGCGTGAGCGGGGCGTCGAGGTGCTCTACCTGGCCACCCTGCTGGCCGAGACACTCACCGTGGCGGACGCCCGTGCCGAACTCACCGAGGAGGTGCTGCGCTCCCGCCGGCTCGGCGACACCCTCCGGCGCGCGTCGCCGACCACCTCTCCTACCTGGACCCGGCCGCCCTGGCGGACGTGCTCACCGCCGGGCTGGCCCACGAGGAACTGCGGATCAGCTCCGAGCGGCCGGGTGGGCTGGTCTACACGCTGATGGACCGCCACGACTTCGTCATCGATCCGCTGCCCAACCTGCTGTTCACCCGCGACTCGTCGCTCTGGATCGGCGATCGGGTCGGTGTCACCAGCCTGGCCATGCCGGCCCGCCGCCGCGAGACCACCCTGACCGACGCCATCTACCGGCACCACCCACGGTTCGCCGGCACCGAGTTCGTCTACCGCCCGAACCTCGAACACCTGGAGGGCGGGGACGTGCTGTTGCTCGCCCCCGGGTGCTGGCGGTCGGTGTGGGCGAGCGGACGACACCGGCCGGTGCCGAGCGCCTCGGCCGGCAGGTGTTCGCCGCCGGCCGGCCCACACCATCCTGGTGGTGCCGATTGCCCAGAAACGCGCCACCATGCACCTCGACACCGTGTGCACGATGGTCGACGTGGACGCCGTCCTGATGTATCCCAACATCGCGAGCACGCTGTCCGCGTACACGGTGATCGCCGGCGCGGACGGTGCCGACCCGCGCGTGGACGGGCCCGCGCCGTTCCTGCGGGCCGCCGCCGACGCGATGGACCTCGACCTGCTCCGGTCATCGACACCGGGCTGGACCCGGTGACCGCGGAACGCGAGCAGTGGGACGACGGCAACAACACCCTCGCGCTGGCGCCCCGGCTCTGCGTCGGCTACGAGCGCAACACCGAGACCAACGCCCAACTGGAGCGGGCCGGCATCGAGGTGATCCCGATCGCCGGCTCCGAGCTGGGCTCCGGCCGGGCGGGCCGCGCTGCATGTCCTGCCCGATCACCCGCGACCCGCTGCCCGTCGCCGGGTAGGCAGGCCGGCCAGGCTCAGCGCCGGCTGAGCGCGCCGGCCAGGCTCAGCACCGGGTGAGCGGGCCAGCCAGGCTCAGCGCAGGGTGAGCTGACGGCCGAGCAGCCCCTGGCGGGCCTGGCGGCCGGCGGCGTCGAGTGGGTCGGTGACGGTGAGCGCCTCGGCGTACCGCTTGGCGAACTGCGCCACCGGCTCCTCCCACTCGGCCGCCGGGGCGTCCTCCGGCAGGTCCCACACCGGCACCAGCCGGCCGTGCGCGCGGAACATGCCGGCGAACTTGGTCTGCTCGCCGAGCGTCAGCGTGCCGGCTGCCCGAGCCGCGCCAGGGCGTCCAGGGCGGGTCCTCGTCGTCCGGCAGCACCCAGCGCACGTGTGCCTTCTCCGGACCTGGCACCAGTACGCGGCCTTCGCCGCGGTCAGCCGCACGGTCGGGTAGATGGCCGCGTTCGCCCGTTCCAGGGACGCCTGGACGGTCGGATCGTCGGCGGCACCGGGTCGAGCCAGAAGTCGAAGCCCCGTGCATGGTGATGTCCAGCGGGCCGTCCACGAGGATGTCCTGGAGGCGAGGGCCGGGGCCGGGCAGCGGCGACACGGCCACCTGGCCGCCCGGCTCGGCCCGCAGTGCGGAGAGCAGCGCGTCGGCCAGATCCCGGAGACGTCACCGGACTGCTGGTGGCGCTGGAGGCCGATGAGCACCCGACCGTCCGGCTTGGTGATCGCCGGGGCGGCCATCGGCAGCACCGTGGCGAGCGTCGCCGCCCGGTCACCGAACTCCTCGACCAGGGCGGGTGCCAGTCGCAGCGGCGCGGAGGCGGCGGGCACCAGCTCCCGCAGCGCGATCCATTCCGACTCGTCGATCAGCCCGTCGAACGGACGCGGCACGAAGACGTCCCGCACCTTCTCGGCGGGCGCGGTGTCGGCGGCGGTGCGCGGCTCTTTCGACGCTTGCTCACGGCGTCACAGCCTAGAGCCCCGGCCGGCTCGCCGTCGGCGGGACCCGCCCGAGCAGTGCTCAGCCCGCCGACACCAGGTCTGGCCGGGTGCCCGCACCCTGTCGAACTCGGCCCAGACGCGCTGGCCCATGCCATCCCGCTCGACGCCCCAGCGACTGGCCAGACCGGCCACGATGTGCAGCCCCGACCGTCGGCGGCGTCGGGCTGGTCGTCCGGAGCCGTGGACCGGTGCTCGCGCCGCCGTCGGTGACCCGCAACTGGATCACCGCACCGACCTGCTCCTCGGCGAGCTCGGCCGAGGGCCGCAGTCGCCAGGCGACTCGGATCACGCCACCGGGCAGAGGTCTGGCATGCCGGACCGCGTTGCCCACCAGCTCCGCGAGCACCGCGATCAGATCCGCGAGAAGAGTCGGGGTACGACGTCCGTCAGCTCGGCGGCGAGCCGGTGTCGGGCCAACCGTGCTCCGCCCGGATGGTGGGGAACCACCACGCACCAGGCTCGATCCTCGTCCCCGTTGCCGCTGCCACCGTCGCCTCCACGTCGCGCCACCCTCGGTCAACCGCGTGGTAGCCGCACCTCTGCGACCGTACCGCCGCCGGTCCTGGACGTAGGGATACCCATCCATTCTGTTGTTCAACGATCCGGCGGACGAGATAGAGGCCGAGCCCTGCCCCGGGTAGCCGCGACGGTCGCCGGACTCGCCCTGCCAGAAGCGGTCGAAGGCCCGCTCCACATGCTCGGGTCGGATGCCGATGCCCTGGTCACTGACCCGGAACGCCACCAGTTGACCGTCGACCGACGCGGTGATCTCGATCGGCGAACCGGGTGCCGAATATTTGCCGGCGTTCGTCGTCAACTCGGTGAGCACGGTGGCCAGGCTGGGTCGGTGGCCGAGCGCCTTCGGCAGGTCGTCCGGGAGGAGGAGCGCCAGTCGGCGACGCAGCTCCGCCGGCAGGTCGACGACTGCGGAGCGCAGCGCCTCGCCGAGGTCGAACGGGGTGGGTGGTTCGTCCCCGGCCCCACCTCGGCCGCCGAGCTGAGGAGACGGTCGACCAGCCGGGCCAACTCGTTGGCGCGTTGCCCGATCACCCGGGCGGCCTGCCGTCGGTCCACGTCCGTCAGCGACTCCCAGTGGTCGGTGAGGGTGTCCGCGTACCCCTTGATGACGGTGACCGGCGTACGCAGCTCGTGGCTGGTCACCGCGACGAACAGCTCCCGGTCGTGGTCGCGGCGCTGCTGGTCGGTGATGTCGCGGAAGGTGACCACCCGCAACGTGCCCGGGCCGGGCAGGTCGCCGGAGGTGATCCGCAGCCAGCGCCCGTCCGGCATCCGGTGGTCCCGAACCTGCCCGGAGGGCGGCAGCGGAGCGGCAGCGGTCTGCTCAGCGCCTGCTCGACGGACCGACCGGTGACCTGGGCGGCGGCCGGGTTCCAGAGTCGGACGTGCCCGTCCCGGTCGACGACGGCCAGCCCGTCGGCGAGGGCCGCCACCACCGGGCCGTCGCCGTGCACCGGCAGGCCGCTCTGGTCGCCGTACATGTGGGCGATGCAGGACGCGAGGTAGGCGACCACTCCCTGCTGTTCGGAGCCCGGCTCGTCGTCGCCGGGATAGAGCGCGTGCAGGCTGCCGACGGTGTGCCCGCCGATCTCGGCCCGGGACACCACCATCCGTCGCAGGCCACTGCCGGCCAGCTCACCGGCCAGCTTGCCGTTGAGGTCGCCCACCCGCACCTGGCGCACCCGTGGCCCGGAGAGCAGGCAGACGGTGTCCGGGTCGTCGACCGTCAGCGGTCGGCCGAGGGCCCACTCCGCCGCGCCGGTCGCGGCGATCACGCGACCGCCGGTCGGACCGAACTCGACGAACGCCATCCCGGTCGCGCCGAGTGCCGGTTGGGCGACCCGGAGTAGCTGGGTGAGGACCGGCAGGCCCGCGTCGCCCGAATTGATCATCTCGATCACGACGGTGTGGCCGGCGAGGAGAGCGGGGAAATCGATACGCTCCGGCATGTGCCGAGTCTGCCCCGCCGACCCGGATTTGGGCACCCCGCCCGACCGATGGGGTCAGCGGTCCAGCCGGGCGAGGGCGTACGCCGGTCGATCGGTGATGATGCCGTCCACCCCGGTAGCCAGCACCAGCTCCAGGTCGGGCGGCTCGTTGACCGTCCAGACGTACACCTGGTTGCCGGCTGCGCGCAGTGCGGGCAGCAGGTGCGGGCGGGCCGGACCAGGCCGATGCCCGGCCCGGCGATCCGGTGCCGAACGGCAGCCGACCCACCGGCAGCAGGCGCGGCAACACCTCCAGCAGCAGCACCGTGGGCAGTGTCGGCGCCAGCTCGCGTACCCGCCGGACGGCCAGCGGGAGAACGACATGACGGTGACCTGCACCGGGTCGTCCGGCGCGGGATCGGCAAGCCCGTACCGGCGCAGCAGGCTGACCAGTCGACGTTCCACGTTCGAGCCGTAGCGGGACGGGTGCTTCGTCTCGACCAGCAGCCGGACGGGCCGACCGGCGGCGAGCACCGCGTCCAGCAGCCGGGCCAGGGTCAACAGCCGGGTGTGCGACTCGTCCGGCGGCAGATCCCGCTGGGCGCGCCGCCCGGATGCCAGGAACCGAAGTCCAGGGCGTCCAGCTCGGCGAGCGTCCGCGCGCTGACCAGACCGCGACCGTTGCTGGTCCGGTCCAGTCGCCGGTCGTGTACGCAGACCAGGTGCCCGTCCCGGGTCAGCCGGACGTCGCACTCCAGCCCGTCGGCCCCTCGTCGAGGGCGCGCAGGTACGCGGCGAGGGTGTGCTCAGGAAGGTCGAACGAGGCGCCGCGGTGCGCGAAGACCAGTGGCCCGCCCATTGCGCCGGCCTCAGATGACCTGGCCGGGCTGCCCGTTCGCGTCGACCACCGGTCGGCCGACAGCGGCCCACTGGCGCATCCCGCCGTCGGCGTTACGCACCTGCTCCCAGCCGTTGTTGAGCAGATAGGCGACGACCTGGGCGGAGCGCCCGCCGGATCGGCAGACGACAGCCACCTCCCGGTCGGTGGGCACCTCGGCCAGTCGCGCTGGCAGCTCCATCATCGGCAGGTGGTGTGCGGTCGGGCGTGGCCCGCCGCCCACTCGTCGTCCTCCCGCACATCCAGCAGGTAGGTCTCGTCGGCGATCTCGGTCACGGGCACGGTGGGAACCTGGGGTCCGAACACAGGAAGCAACACTAGATCCTCGTCGGCCGGTTCGGCACCGACCCGGCCGTCGGCACCATCACAACCGGGTCACCCACCGCGGGTTGGCCTGCGCCCAGGCGGGCACCTGCGTGCCTCGAAGTGCCTCGAAGAGCCCGTTGCCCCCGTTGTCCAGCACCACGTACGAGACCTCGTCGATGGTCTGCGGGCAGACGGCACCTGGACGCCGCGCATCCCGTCGGCGGCAGCGCGCGAAGCGCGAGGAGCAGGTCCTCCAGGGGTACGCCGTTGGTGTCCACGGTCAACGAGCCGCCGACCGCCCGGAGCACCTGGTCCAGCTTGACGGGTTGCTCCGCAGGTCGGCCCTGCCGGCGCTGTCCAGCATCGCCCGGAGCAACTGCTGCTGGTGGTGCTGCCGGTCGTAGTCACCGCCGGGCAGGTCGTAGCGCTGTCGGACGTAGTCCAGCGCCTGCGCCCCGTCCATCCGGTGGCATCCGATGGGAAAGAGCCGGTTCGTGTGGATCGAGCGGACCTCGGTGTCCACGCACATCTCCACTCCGCCGAGCAGGTCGATGACCTTCCGGAAGCCGGAGAAGTCGATGAGCGCGGCACCGTCGAACCGGATTCCGGTGAGCCGGTGCAGGGTGGCGGAGAGCAGTTGGGCACCGGCCTGGCCGCCGCCGCCGTGCTCGTACGCCGCATTGATCTTGTCCTGACCGCCACCGAAGCCGTTCGCGGGTGGGATCGCGACCAGCAGGTCCCGGGGATGGAGACCAGGTACGCCTCCCGCTGCCCGGCGGGAACGTGCACGATGAGGATGGTGTCCGAGCGTTCTTCCGGTCCGCTGCCGCCGGGCGCCGGTCGGAGCCGACCAGGAGGTAGTTGAGCGGCCCGTCCAGGTCGGTGCGGTCGGTGCGGGCCTCGGCGTCGAGCAGCTGCTCCTTGGTCACCGTGCGGTCGTACCGGTTGCTGAGCGTCTTGAGCCCCGCCACGGCGAGCCCGGCCAGCAGTACGAGGACCAGGCCGATGCCGAGCAGGATCCGTGACCCACGGGCGCTGCGTGATCGAGCGGGCGGCGTCTTTCCAGCCCGGCCCGCCGCGTTCCGTCCCCACCTGGACGTGACAGCCTCCCCGCAGCCGATACGTGAAACCTGCTCACGTAAGGCTACGGGCGGTCAAGAGGTCGTCGCTGGCTTTCCGCGACTCCCGGTCTCACTTGCGGGTGGAGATCACCTCGGGTGGGTGAAGACGAACTCGGCGAGCTTGTCCTGCTTGACCGCCCGGAACATCTCCATTGTCTCTTCGCTCAAGCCCTCGGTGTTGTTGCCGTTGGCGTGGAAGGTGCCGTTGTTGGTCTTGAGCATGGTCAGCTCGTTGCCGGTCACCCCGCGCATGGTGAAGATGAAGTCCTCGATCGGCACGCCGCCGGTGTCCAGCACGAACGCCTTGCCCGCCGCCTTGATCAGGTTGTTCATCTTGGCCGGGTTGCTCAACATCCCGCCCTCGGTGGCCTTCTTGGCCATCGCCTTGATCAGCTGCTGCTGGTTGGCCTGCCGGTCGTAGTCGCCGTTCTTCAGGGTCTTGCGCTGGCGGGAGTAGTCGAGCGCGGCCCAACCCTCCATCTCCTGGCAGCCCTTCTTGTGCACCACAGGGTCCGCTCCTTGCCGGTCTTCTTGGCGTCCGCGTTCCACATCGGCTTGCCGTCGACGTACGACATGTGCAGCGACTCGACCTGCTGGCTCACGCAGATGCGCACCGTGCCCAGGGTGTCGATGACGTTCTTGAAGCCACCGAAGTTGATGATCGCCGCGCCGTCGAAGCTGATCCCGGTGAGCCGCTTGATCGTCTGCGCCATCAGCTGGGCGCCACCCTCCCAGCCACCACCGTTGGCGGCGCCGGCCTGGAACGCGGCATTGATCTTCCCGCTGCCACCGCCGTAACCGCTCTTCTTGAACGCCGGGATCTGCGCCTCGGTGTCCCGGGGATCGAGATCAGGTAGGCCTGGTCGTGCGTGGCCGGGATGTGCAGGACGATGATGCTGTCCGAGCGGACGTCGTCGGCAGCCCAGCGCTCCGCGCGTCCACGCCGAGCAGCAGCATGTCGATCGGCCCGTCCAGGCTCGCACCGCCCTCGGCGTCGGACTTGCCGGCATCACCCAGCAGGTTGCCCTTCGCGATGCCGCCGGTCGCCTGCCCGATGAGCGCCTTGCTGCCGACGATGGCCACGCCGCTGCTCAGCATCAGCACGGCGCCGAAGACCACTGTCAGTCGGGCCCAGAGCGGGTCCTTGCGCTTGGTCCGCTTCTTCGACCCACCGCCACCCGAGCGACCGCCACCGCCACCGCTGCCGGGCGGGCGAGCACCTGGCCCGCCGCCCGAGGGGCGCTGTTGCGCTGGTATGGCTGCGCCGACTCGACCGCTTGGCGCGGCGGAGCCGGGAGACGAAGGGCGACGACTGGCCTGAACCGGCATGCGTGCTCCAGCTCGTGATCAGGAGGGGCGGCCCCACTGTACGTACATGAAATCGACTTGGCGAGTTCATCCCGGTCAATCCGGACGACGACTTTCTCGGGTCTGGTCGATCGTCGCCGTTCGATGACCAGAACGGTCGGGTGTGGGGCGGCCGTCGGCCGTACCGGTCGGCCGCCCTTCCGGTGCGGTCAGCCGCCGTTGTTGCCCTTCGGCGGGTTGGCCTTGACCCAGTCGGCCATGGTGTCCGCCGACATGGCCTGGTACATCGCGAGGGCCCTCTCCCGGTCCGAGACCACCACCGACTCGCCGTTGATCGTGTCGCTGCCCGAGTTCGGGCTGGTCACAAAGGTGAGGTTCTGGCCGCGCAGGTTGCGGAACTGCAGCGCCATGTCTGTAACCGAGAAAGTCTGGTCGACGGTTACGGCCGCGGTGACCGACTGGAGGAAATCGTTGAGCTTCTTCGGTTCGCCAGCGTGCCCGTGCTGGCCGCCTTGTCCATCAGAGCCCGAAGGAACTCCTGCTGGTGCCGCATCCGGGCGAAGTCCCCGTCCGGGAACTGCTTGCGCTGCCGGATCCAGTCCAGCGCCTCCGCGCCGTCCATGTGGTTGGTGCCCTTGGTGAACGTCCGGTACGGCTTGTGGATCGAGGTGACGGTCCGTTCGACCTTCAGGTCCACCCCGCCCAGGGCATCGGTGACCTCCTTGAAGCCGCCGAAGTCGATCGCCATGACGTGGTCGATCCGGACGTCGGTGAAGCACTCCACGGTGCGTACCGCCAGCGGCAGCCCGCCGAACGCGAAGGCCGCGTTGATCTTCGCGCGCTGGCCGGAGCCGCAGTCAGCGCCGGCGCTCTCCGGGATCGGCACGTAGAGGTCACGCGGGATGGAGACCAGGTACGCCTCCTGGTGATCGGCCGGGATGTGCATGACGATGATCGTGTCGGCACGCCACTGGCTCTTGCTGTCGACCGGCGCGTCCGGGTCCCGCGAGTCGCTGCCGACCATCAGGATGTTGAGCGCACCGTCGACGGTCTTGGCCGGTCGGCCACCGGTGATCTCCGCGAACGGGTCGGTGCGGGCCAGGTCACTGTTGAGGTTGCGGGCGTACAGCCAGGCGCCCACGCCGCCGAGCAGCGCCAGCACCACCACCGCGATCCCGGCCACCATGGCGATCCGTCCCCAGCGCGGTCGCGGGCCACGCCGCCCCGGCCCGCCGGCGCCACCGGACCGTCCGGCCCCGTCGGCCCCACCGGCCGCCCGGCCGGGCTGCTCCTCGCCGTACGACGGGTAGAAGCGCGCTCGGCGGGACGGACACGCTTGAGGCACCCTGGTCGGGGCCGGGCACCGACGCGCGCCCGGAGCTGCGGTGCAGATGCGGATGCGGGACGCCGGCAGACGAGGTCGCGGACATGTAACTCAGGGTACGTAGCGCAAGCCACCGCCGCCTTCAGGCGACACTCAGCGGCAGGTGATGCGCGACGATCCGGTCACCCCAGCCGTGCCCGGAAATACTCGATCGTGCGTCGCAGGCCGTCTTCGGCGCCACCGTCGGCTCGTATCCGAGCAGTTCACGAGCGAGCGTGAGATCCGGGCGACGCATCTCCGGGTCGTCCGAGCTGCGAGTGACATAGGTCACCTCGGAGCTGCTGTCGGACAGCGACACGATCAACTCAGCGAGTTGCCGCATCGACAACTCGTGCTCGGTGCCGCAGTTGATCGGGCCCGTCTCGGTCGAGTCGAGCAACAGCAGGATGCCCCGCACCAGATCCTCGACGAAGCAGATGGACCGGGTCTGGTTGCCGGAGCCGTGCACCGTGATCGGCTCGCCGCGCAGCGCCTGCGAGATGAAGGTGGGGATGGCACGCCCGTCGTCCGGCGCATCCGCGGGCCGTACGTGTTGAAGATGCGGACGATCGCCCCGTCGAGCCCGCGGTAGCGGTGGTACGCCATCGTCGCGGCCTCGGAGAAGCGCTTCGCCTCGTCGTAGACGCTGCGAACCCCGATCGGGTTGACGTTGCCCCAGTAGGTCTCGCGCTGCGGGTGCTCCTTCGGGTCCCCGTACGCCTCGGAGGTGGAGGCCATCAGGAACCGGGCACCGTCGGCGACCGCGCGCTCCAGCAGGTGCAGGGTGCCCACCGAGCCGACCCGGAGGATCTCGACCGGCAGTTGGGCGAAGTCGGTGGGCTGGCCGGCGAGGCCATGTGCAGGATCGCGTCGAACCGCTCCGCCAGGGCCGGGTGATGGGTCGGCAGGCCCTCGGAGATGTCCGCCTCGACGAGGGTGAAGGTCGGCCGGTCCAGCAGGTGGGCGACGTTCTCCTTGGAGCCGGTCACGAAGTTGTCCAGAGCCACCACCGTGCAACCGCGGGCGATCAGGACGTCGACCAGGTGCGACGGCACGAAGCCGGCTCCACCGGTGACGAGGACGCGGTGACCGGAACCAAAGCGCTCAGCAACCTTCATACCGGTCAGCCTACCGAGCCCCGATATGCACGAAGGACCTGTCGACGCCTCGCGTCGACAGGGGTCCCGCACTCAGGAAGTGCTCGGATCAGTGGGCGCCGGAGCCGGTGAGGGCGCGCACCTCCAGCTCGGCGTACTTGTCCTCGTCGTGCTCCTGGAGATGACGGTGCCGATCCACCCGCAGAGGAAACCGAACGGGATGGACAGGATGCCCGGGTTGGACAGCGGGAACCACTGCCAGTCGTGGTCCGGGAACATCGAGGTCGCCGCGCCGGAGACCACCGGCGAGAAGAACACCAGCAGTACGGCCGAGACCAGACCGCCGTAGATCGCCCACACCGCGCCGGAGGTGTTGAACCGCCGCCAGAAGAGGCTGTAGAGGATCGCCGGCAGGTTGCCCGAGGCGGCGACCGCGAAGGCCAGCGCCACCAGGAACGCCACGTTGAGGTTCTGCGCGTAGATCGACAGGGCGATCGACACCGCGCCGATCACCAGGGCGGAGATCCGGGCGACCCGCACCTCCTGCCGCTCCGACGTCTCACCCTTCTTCAGCACGTTCGCGTAGAAGTCGTGCGCGAGGCTGGACGAGGACGCCAGCGTCAGCCCGGCGACCACGGCGAGGATGGTGGCGAAGGCAACCGCCGCGATGATCGCCAGCAGGGCCGCACCACCCAGGTCGCCGCCGAAGAACTCGATGCCGAGCGCCTCGGCCAACTGCGGCGCGGCGGTGTTGCCGGCCTTGTCCTGGGCGGTGATCGCCTGGCTGCCCACCAACGCTGCCGCACCGAAGCCGAGGGCCAGGGTGAGCAGGTAGAAGGTGCCGATGATGCCGATCGCCCAGAGCACGCTCTTACGGGCCGCCTTGGCGGTCGGCACCGTGTAGAAGCGGATCAGGATGTGCGGCAGACCGGCGGTGCCGAGCACCAGGGCGATGCCCAGGGACAGCAGATCCACCTTGTTGTAGAAGGTCTGCGTCGAGTTGCCGGCGACCTCGACGCCGTACCGCAACCCGGGTTCCAGGAACGCGCTGCCCTTGCCGGACGCCTCGGCCGCCTGGCCCAGGAGTGCCGACAGGTTGAAGTTGAACTTCGCCAGCACCAGGATCGTCATCAGCAGCGCGCCGCCCATGAGCAGGAACGCCTTGACGATCTGCACGTAGGTGGTGCCCTTCATACCGCCCACGGTGACGTAGACGATCATCAGCGCGCCGACCATGACGATGGTGGCGATCTTCGCGGTGGACGCGTCCATGCCGAGGAAGGTCGTCCCCGGCTTGATGCCGAGCAGCAGCGCCACCAGCGCGCCGGCGCCCACCATCTGCGCCAGCAGGTAGAAGATCGACACCGTGATGGTGGAGACCGCCGCTGCCGTACGCACCGGACGCTGACGCATCCGGAAGGCCAGCACGTCCGCCATCGTGTACCGGCCCGAGTTGCGCAGCAGCTCCGCGACCAGCAGGAGAGCCACCAGCCAGGCGACCAGGAAGCCGATCGAGTAGAGGAAGCCGTCGTAGCCGTAGAGCGCGATGATGCCGGCGATGCCGAGGAACGACGCGGCCGACATGTAGTCGCCGCCGATCGCCATGCCGTTCTGGAAGCCGGAGAAGGACCGGCCGCCCGCGTAGAAGTCGGTTGCCGTCTTGGTCTGCCGGCTGGCCCAGATCGTGATGGCCAGGGTCACCGCCACGAAGACCAGGAACAGCGTGATGGTCAGGTTGCGGGCGGTGTGGTTGCCCGCCTCCGCCGCGAGGAACGTCTCAACCGCGTGAACCGTCTTCACGGGTCACCTCCCCGATCTCGGCGCGGATGCGGTCGGCGATGGGTCGATCTTCCGGTCCGCGTACCGGGAGTAGAGCCAGGCGATCAGGAACGTGGAGACGAACTGGAGCAGGCCGAAGACCAGCGCGACGTTGATGTTGCTGCCGAACAGCTTCGTGCCCATGAAGTCCCGGGCATATGCGGAGAGAATGACGTAGAGCGCGTACCACAGGAAGAAAGCGACGGTCATCGGAAAGACGAAGCCGCAGCGCACGCCGCAGTCCGGCGAACTCGTCCGACCGTTGTACGGCCAGGTACTTGTCCGACTGGGAAGCGGCCGGAGCGGGTGTGTCCGTGGACATCTGTGGATCACCACCTTCACAGGCGTCAGAGGAGTTTCGCGCACCGTAAAGAGCGCACTCCCTGCCAGGGAAGGCCGAGATCGATGCCGGTCGGCGAGTGCGCCGAGCGGTTGGCTGGCTGCGCCAGGTGACTCAGATCACTGCGGTGATCGGTCGGTGCGATGCGTCGTCCGCTCAGGTCGGCAGCTCGTGATAACGACCGCGGTAGTGCAGCAGCGGAGCACTCTCCTCGGCCAGGTCCACCGCCTCGATGGTGGCCTCCACCAGCAGGCCCCAGCCGTACTCCCGGGCGGTGTCCAGTCGGCATCCCGCCCAGCCGCCGGCGTCCGCAGGGACCGGACCGTACGGCGTCTCGGTCCACGCGCCGGTGGCGAAGAGCCCACCCGGGCGGGAAAGAGGCCGGCGAACCGGTCGGCGAGTTGCCGGTGTGGCGGGCCGAGCGGCGTGACCGCGAAGCGAGCCGACGCCTCCACCGCGGCCCAGAGATCGGACTCCGGGTCGATCAGCCCGAGCAACCGGTCCGGTTCCCCTCGGCGACCAGGGTGGACGAGACCGTCAGCCCGGCCGGGCCGGGTGCCGTCCAGAGGGTCACCGGTGCGGCGAGGCGGCCCCGCAGGCGGCGTACCGGTGAGCGTTGCCCGCTCGGCACCGCGAACGGATCGGTGTGGTGGATCTCGGCGCCCGGCTCATGATTCACGTGAAACATTGTGCCGCCTCGGCCCCGCGCCCAACCCAGGAAGCGCTCGTGCAGATCGGCGGGTCGTCCGCCGAGCCGGGCGAGCTGATCACCCGCCTCCGTCATCAGGGCGCCCAGGTAGATCGACAACCCCACGTGGTCGTGCCGGTACTCGGCGAGCAGCGCCAGCCGCGCCGGCTGGCACGGCCAGAGCGCGCCGCAGCCGCGACACCGCCAGAGCGGGCGCATCGGCAGGTGCGGCCGGCTCACCAGTCGGGCCCTACGCCCAGCCAAGATCCGAGCACTTCCGGTTGTTGCTGCCTCCCACACCTGGGAGGCACCAACAACCTGATGTTGCGCGGATCTTGGCGCCGAGTAGTCGACGCGGGCGGCCGCGCGGGTCTCACGAAGCTCCCGAACGGCGCACGTCACCAGCGGCCGCCGTTCGCGCGCCAGGTCTGCGCCGGGGTCAGCCGGCCCGGTCGCGGCGCGGCCACCGACGGCCCGTCCGCCCAGACGGGCCGCCGCGTGAGCTCCGTCCTCGACGCCCTCTCCGCGCCGGGCCGCCGGCTTCCCTTTCCGGTACGACCACCCGCCCCGTTCCTGCTGCGGACGAACCCGACCATGGCTGATCTCCTTCCCGTCGACGAGGGCCGCCCCGATCGGGGATGACCGGGCGGCCCGAACGCAGGACCGGACGCCGGGACGTTGCCTCCACCGGCCGGGCCGCGTGTCCTCCACCCTGGACGGCGAGACGAACGGGGAGGATGCCAGGGCTTACTACGCAGCGCGATCACGTACTTACCGGAGAGGTAAGGATGAACATCGAGATGTGGGTACGGGCGTTGAAGGCCGCCCGGGCCGGCGCCGAGACGTCCCAGGAAGCACTGGCGGCCCTGATCAAGTGGAGTCCCTCCACGGTGGCCGCCATCGAGACCGGCCGGCGTCGACCGACAATGGAGTTCGCGGTCGCCGCCGACGAGGCCCTGGCCACCGGCGGCCTCCTGGCCGAACTCCTCAGGCTGCGGACCAGGAGCGCGGTCCATCCTGGTTCGTCCCGTGGCGCGGATACGAGCAGCAGGCGACGCGCCTACGTGCCTTCGAGGCATGCCTCGTGCCCGGCCTCCTTCAGACCGAGGAATACGCCCGCGCTGTTATCTCGGCTGGTGGACTGCATTCGCCGGACATGGTCGACGAGCTTGTTGCGGTTCGATTGGAACGCCAACTGCTGCTGTCCCGCGATATGCCGCCGTATTGCGTTTTCCTGGTGGACGAGATGGGTCTGCGCCGGCCGGTGGGCGGCCCGCCGTGCTCAATGCCCAGCTTGGCCGATTGCTTGAGGTGGCAGACCTGCCGTTCGTCCGCCTGCACGTCATCCCACTGAGCGTCGGTGAGCATGTCGGCCTTGGCGGTGGGTTCGTGTTCGCCGACTTGCCGGACGGGGACAGGGTGCTCTACCTGGAGAATGCGGCTCGCGGACACGTCATGGACGACCCCGAGATGATCCGATTGATTGATCGCAAATGGGATAGTCTGCTCGGCGAAGCGCTCTCCACAGGCGCCTCTTTGGACCTGATCCGGAAGCTAAAGGTGACGCCATGACGATGAACGGGCCACGCTGGCGCACGTCCACCCGGTCGACCGACTCCGGCGGCAACTGCGTCGAGGTGGCGGGCAATCTGCCCGGCGTCGTGCTGGTCCGGGACAGCAAGGATCGCTCCGGCCCGACCCTCACCTTCGCTCCGGCCGCCTGGCGTGGTTTCGTCGCCGGCAGGACCCCGGCCGCCAGGCCGGCTAACGACGCGGGGTGACAGTGGCCAGCAGCTCCGGTTGGCGTCGGTCCAGCACGTCACCGGCCAGGTACGCGCCAGCAGCGCCGAGCCCAGCCGTACGCCGCGCCGACCGGTAGGGCCAGCCAGAGCCACGCGTCACCGAGCAGCGCGGCGGCCACCACCATCGGCACCGCGACGATCACCGAGGCGAGCATGGCCAGCAGGGTGAGCAGACCCTTCGCCAGGCCCGCACCGCTGTTCATGGCGAACGGGTTGCTGGTTTCCGGCAGCGCGTACGCCCCGAGCACCGAGACCAGGCTGTTCACCGCCAGCCCAGCGCCGTAGGTGGCGACCAGGCCGCCGATGGTGAGCCCGATCCAGCTCGGTCGGCCGAGCACCAGCGACAGCACCACGGCGACGAAGCCCAGCATCGGCAGCACGTACAGCGAGAAGGCGGTCATCCGGGCCCGCAGCTCGACCCGACCGGGCACGCCGGCCACCACGTTCGCGGCGTACGCGCTGCCGTCGAAGCCGAACTGGTTGGCCAGGGTGACGGCGGCGAGCACGCCCACGAGGAGCATGGAGATGGTGACCAAGACCGGCGAGCTGTCGCTGACAGCCGCGGTCATCCCGGCACCGTCCTCGAACGCGAAGTCCCCGCCGGTAACGTTGATCACCACCGGCACGAAGATGCCGACCACAGCGATCGTGATCAGGTTGGCCCGGCGGCGAGCGTCCCGCCACCAGTAACGGGCCTCCCGGGCGACCAGCGCACCGAACCGGTCCCGGCGGGCCCAGCCGACGACCCGGGGAACAGTTGGGCGACCGCGCCGCCGGTGGCCCCGCGTCGCACCGGGGCCTTACCGGCGCTCGCCGCACCGACCATCGCCGACTCGAGCGACCGGGACCACCAGAGCAGCAGGGCGCCCAACGTCACCAGCGTGATCAACAACTTCACCGGCGCGGCCCAGACCCGGCCCTGTGCGACGTCGATGCCGACGGTCCACGGAGCGCCGAGCGGGGTCCAGCCGATCACGGTCGCCACCCGGCCAGCCGGGTCCAGTCCGCCTCGCGCAGCGCGGCGATGCCGAAGACCTGCAATGGGCCGATCAGCGCGGCGGTCACCGCCAACAGCACGGCGGCCAGGTCGCGGACCCGTCGGGACCGCAACATGGTGGCGAAGGCGCTGGTCACCGCCCGGCTGGCGGCCACACAGAGCAGCAGCCCGGCGATCACGCCGACGACGGCGACCAGCCCCGCCGACCAGCCGCCCAACGACACGGCGGTCAGCACCAGCCCCGACGTCGCGATGAACACCGCCAGCACCGGCACGCTGACCAGGGCCGCGGCGAACAGGCCGGTCACCAACGTGCGTCGGGGCAGCGGCAGCAGCGCGAACCGGGCCGGGTCGAGTGTCTCGTCCACGCCGAAGAAGACGAGTGGCAGGAACAGCCAACCGAGCACCAGCACCCGCCGCCGGCCGCCGCGACCAGCACCGCGTACTTTCCGTTGCCGCTCAGGCCGGGCGCGGCGAAGAGGAAGAAGCCACTGGCGGCGAACCAGAGCCCGAGCACCGCACCGCCGACGAACAGGGCGATCCGCCAACCCTGGCCCCGAAAGCCGTTGCCCATCACCCGGAGCTTGAGCCGCACGAAGTGCCGGGCGGAGACCGCACGCACCGGCGCTTCGGGCGTGGCGTCCGCGCTCACCGGAGAGCCACGACAGCTCCTCGCCGGTCGCGGTGCGTCCGCCGACCACCTCGACGAAGACCTGCTCCAACGAGCGGTCGCCGCGAACCTCGCCGATCGTCCCGACCCGCTTGATGGTGCCACCGGCCAGGATCGCCACGTGCGAGCAGAGCCGCTCGACGACCTCCATCACGTGGCTGGAGAACACCACAGTGCCGCCCCCGCCGCGTAGCGGGTGAGGATGTCCCGGATCAACGCGGCGGAGACCGGGTCGACCGCCTCGAACGGCTCGTCCAGCACCAGCACCCGGGGCCGTGCAGCAGCGCGCAGGCCAGGCCCATCTTCTTCTTCATGCCGGCCGAGTAGTCCACCACCAGCGTCCGACCGGCGTCGCCGAGCGCCAGCACGTCGAGCAGCTCCGCGGCCCGCTGGTCGACGACCGCCGGGTCCATCCCCGCAACAACCCGTTGTACGCCAGCAGCTCAGCCCCGGTCAGCCGGTCGAACAGCCGAACCCGTCGGGCATCACGCCGAGCAGCCGCTTGGCGGTGATCGGGTCCTGCCAGACGTCGTGCCCGAGCACCCAGGCCGAGCCGGCGTCCGGCCGCAACAGGCCGACCGCCATCGACAGGGTGGTGGTCTTGCCGGCGCCGTTCGGGCCGAGCAGGCCATAGAAGGAGCCGGCGGGGACGTCCAGGTCGACGCCGGCCACCGCGATCGTCCCGTCGAACCGCTTGGCCAGGCCACGCAGGGCAAGCGCCGGATGCTCAACAGTCATGCGCCGACGTTATCCGCCGATCGCCAGTTCCGCCCTCCGGCGGCGGACGGACCGGTGGTCATCCCTGAGGCGGACAGCCCGTAGTGATCACTTGATGAGGAAAAGCTCGACAGCGGTCCGGGAGCTACTTCTCATCAAGTGATCATGGTAGAAGGCCTACATCCGCAGAGCTTCCGGGTGTGCAGGCGGAGCATGGTCGCCGCGACGTCGGCGGGGCACGACGGCGGGTGGCCATCGACACCGCGACCATCACGGTGAAGGCCAGCGGCACCGTCCAGGCGGCCGGCTGCGTGGTCAGCGTGGCCGGCCAGCCGGACAGCGGTGGGCCGAGCACCGTGACCAGTACCGCGCCGATCGCCGCCCCGCCACCGACCAGCACCCCGGCGGCGGCACCCAGATCGGTCAGCCCGCGCCACCAGATGCCCAGCACCAGCAGTGGGCAGAAGCTCGACGCGGCGACCGCGAAGGCGAGCCCGACCACCTGCGACACGTCCAGTCCGGAGACGTGCAGCGCCAGGACCGTCGGCACCGCCCCGGCGATCACCGTGGCCAGCCGGAAGCCGCGTACCGAACCCCGGCCGAGCACATCCGTCGAGATCACCCCGGCGACGCTGGTCAGCAGCCCGGACGAGGTGGAGAGGAAGGCCGCGAACGCGCCCGCCGACACCAGGGCGGCGAGCAGTCGCCCGACCGTCCCGTCACCGAGAGCCGCGCCGGGCAGCAACACCACCACCGCGTCGGTCTGCCCGCTGACCAGCAGTTGCGGGGTGTAGATCCGGCCGAGCACCCCGTACAGGGTGGGTAGCAGGTAGAAGGCACCGACCAGGGCCAGCACGACCAGGGTGGTCCGGCGTGCCGCCGCGCCGTCCGGGTTGGTGTAGAAGCGCACCAGCACGTGCGGCAGGCCCATGGTGCCCAGGAACGTGGCCAGGATCAGCGAGTACGTGGCGAACAGCCCTCGGTCGTCGTTGCCCGCCGCGCTGGGCAGCAACCAGTCGCTGGCGTCGGTGGCCACGCCGGACACGCCCGGCACCGGGTCGCCCGCGGCGAAGGTCAACTCGTCGCCGGGGCGTACCTCTCGGATCTCACCGTCGGGCAGGGTGAGGGTCGCGCGGTGCTCGACCACGACGGTGGTCGCGGCCCGGAACGTCGGCCCGTCGGGTGGGGTCACCGCCGGGCGGCCGTCGGCCTGCCACTGCAGCGCCAGGAAGATCACCGGTACGGCGAGTGCTGTCAACTTGAGCCAGTACTGGAATGCCTGCACGAAGGTGATCGCACGCATCCCACCCAGCGCCACGTTCGCGGTGACCACGATGGCCACCAGCAGGGCACCGACCGGGTACGGGGAGCCGGCCACCGTGGCCAGGGTCAGCCCGGCTCCCTGGAGCTGCGGCACCAGGTAGAGCCACCCGATGAAGATCACGAAGGCGGTGGCCAGGATGCGGAGCCGCCGGGACCCCAGCCGCAGCTCGCAGAAGTCGGGCAGGGTGAACGCGCCGGAGCGGCGCAGCGGTGCCGCCACGAAGAGCAGCAGGGCCAGATAGCCGGCGGCAAACCCGACCGGGTACCAGAGCACGTCCACGCCGTACTTGAGAACCAGCCCGGCGATGCCGAGGAAGCTCGCCGCCGACAGGTACTCCCGCCGATGGCGGCGGCGTTCCAGGTCGGACTGATCGCCCGGGACGCCACCAGGAAGTCGGACGTGGTCCGGGCCAACCGCAGCCCGTAGAAGCCGATCCCGACGGTGACCAGGGTGACCGCGACGATGGCCGGGACCACGAAGTCGTTGCCCACCTCAGTGCTCCGGCCGTTGCACCAGGTCGGTGAAGTCCTGCTCGTTGCGCTCGGCCAACCGCACGTACGCCCAGCCCACTGCGATCAGGAACGGGAAGGAGGCCACCCCGAGCAGCAGCCACGGCAGGTTGACGCCGGCGACGGTGGTCCGGCCGAGTGAGGGTGCGATCGCGAACAGCCAGGGCAGCCCGCCCAGGCCGATGGCCACCACCAGGGAGAGCCGCAGCGCCAGCGCGAGTTGGGCGCGGACCAGGCCCGGACCAGCGCCTCGCCGATCTGGGTCTGCTCGGCCAACTCGGCACGGGTGCGCTCGGCACGGGTGTCCTGCCGGGTGATGTCGGCCAGCACGATACGGGCCCGGCGGGCGGCGGCACCGCACCGCCCGACCCCACATCCGGGAGTTGCTCGGCCACCCCGGCAGTCTCGCCCGCCGTACGGGATTGTCAAGCAGGGCCGACCCGGCGGCGGTGTGCATAACCTGTGGACAACTGCTCATGCCTGTGGATAACCCGATCGCGGCGCAGGCTGGCCTGTGTGAACTTCCGAGGCGCGTTGTGGACGACCGATCGAGCTGTCAGGGTGGTCCGGTAGAGAGGGTGTGACGGTGACCAATCCTGCCCGGCCCGGTCGGGGCGACGCCTGGACGGTGGACGACCGGGCGTGACCTGGTGCTCAAACGGCACGAGTCGGCCGCCGCCGGCATCCCCTCTACTGGCTGGTGGAGCCGCGCAAGCAGACCCTGACCGTGCTGGTGAACGGCGCGGGCGGTTACCGCGAGCAGGTTCTCCTCCCGGCCGGCGAGGTCTACCGCACCGAGCAGCCGTTTCCTCACGCTGCCGCTGGCCGACATCTTCTGACCGGCCCGCTCGCGGTCACTCCAGCCCGACGCGCTCCGTTCGGGCCGAGGCGGAGCCGAGCCAGGTGTGCGGATTGCCGTACCAGCACCAGCCCAACTTGGTGCGCCCTGGCTGATCCACAGCGCCGGCACCCGCTTGTCGCCGCACCGCGAGCCGACGAGCGAGAAGCAACGGTTGCTCGCCAGGGCGGCCGGATGCAGCGTGACGAACGCGAGACCCTCGTCGATGCTGAGCGGCAGTCGACCCTGGGCGGTGATCCCTCCATGGCCGTGACGGGCGCCAGGTTGCGGTACTCCTCGCCCCGGTCGACGTCGAAGAGCAGGTACGCCGGACCGGCCGGGACCTCCAGCTCCTTGATCGGGTCGAAGCGGGCAGGTCGTCCTCGGCGTAGTTCCGGTCGACGACGCCGGGCTTGCTCTTGCCGGCCAGCGTGGTGACCTCCACTCGTTCCCGTACCCCGATCAGGTCCCGGGTGACGACCAGCAGGAACGGCACCCGGGCGTCGGTGGGGCAGGGCAGGCCGGCGGTGCCCTCGACCGCCCTGGCGCGCAGCGGGCGACCAGCTCGCGGAAGGCGCTCTCGGTCAGCCCGGCGAGGGCAGGGTAGCCGAGCTGCACCAGTCGGTCGAGTTGACTGTCGAATTCGGTCTCGGCGTCGAACGGAGTTTCGGTCACGGCGGCCTCCCGGAAGTCGTACGGTCTAGCGTACAACGTACGACAGGGTTGCTCTCATTCCCGACTCAGCGACTCCAATCCTGCTTCGCGGCCCTGACCAGCTTGTCCTTCAGCTCTCGGGTATGTCGGCGACTCACCGGCAGCTCGGTGGAGTCGATCACCACCACGTAGCCGGAGTTGACCAGCCGCAGTTCCGCGATCAACTTCAGCTGCACCAGGTACGACCGGTGCACCCGGACGAAACCGGCATCCGCCCAGCGCTCCGCCAGCGTGGCCAGCGAGACCCGCACCAGGTGCGACCCTCCGCGGTGTGCAGCCGGGCGTAGTCCCCTGCGCCTCCACCCACCGCACCGACGAACGGGGCAGCATCCGGGTGGTGCCGGCCAACTCGATGGGAATGGTCGGGTCCTCCTCGGCGCGGGCCATCGCCGCCGGATGCGACGGCACCACCCGCGAGCCCATCACCCGGCGCAACGACTCGGCCAGCCGGTCGGCGCGCACCGGCTTGCGCACGTAGTCGGTGGCACCCAGATCGAAGGCGTCCACCGCGCCGTCGTCGTACGCGGTGACGAACACGATCGCCGGCGGTCGGGCGAAGCGGCGCAGCACCCGGCCAGCTCCATGCCGTCCAGGCCGGGCATCCGGATGTCCAGGAAGACCACGTCCACGTCGCCGTCGCGCAGCAGCCGCAGCGCCTCGGTGGCGTCCCCGGCCGTGGCAGCCGGGCCACCCGGGATCCGCCCGCAGGTGGTACGCCAACTCGTCGAGCGCGGGCGGCTCGTCGTCCACCGCCAGCACCCGGAGAAATCCGGACGCGTTCACCGCGCCCGTCCCGGTTCGCTCGCTCACGACCCGGCCCGTACACCCGGATGGAACTTCGGCACCCGCATGCTCACCTTCGTGCCGGAGCCCAACCCGGTCTCCACGACCAGGCCGAACCGGTCCCCGAAGACCGACCGCAGCCGCTCGTCGACGTTGGAGAGGCCGACGTGCTGCCCGGTGTCGTCGCCCGGGTCACCGGTGCCGCGGGCCAGCTCGGCGATGCCGGCGGTCAGCGTGATCGGGTCCATACCCACTCCGTCGTCCTCCACCGTGATGTGGCACTCGGCTCCCGCGTCCCGGGCCTCGATGCTCACCATGCCCGTGCCCGGCTTACGGGACAACCCGTGGCGAACCGCGTTCTCCACCAGCGGTTGGAGGCAGAGGAACGGCAGCGTCACCGGCAGCACCTCCGGGCGATCTGCAACCGCACCTGCAACCGGTCACCGAACCGGGCCCGCTCGATGGTCAGGTAGCGATCGATCGACCGCAGCTCCTCCGCGAGGGTGGTGAACTCCCCGTGCGCCCGGAACGAGTACCTGGTGAACTCCGCGAACTCCAGGATCAACTCCGGGCCCGTTCCGGATCGGTACGCACGAACGAGCCGATCGCGGTCAACGCGTTGTAGATGAAGTGCGGGCTGATCTGCGCCCGCAACGCCCGGATCTCGGCGCGAGCCAGCCGCTCCCGCGACGAGTCCAGCTCGGCCAGCGCGAGCTGGTTGCCGGCCCAGTGCGCCGTCTCGAGGGTGGCCTGCACCAACCCGGGGTGGTGGGCTGTCCGCGATCGCCACCAGCGCGCCGACCACCCGGCGGTCCGCCCCTGCAAAGGTGCGACCACCGCCCCACGGACCGGGCAGTCGACCCGGTCGCAGTGCAGCTCCTGCTCACCGAGCACTGTCGAGCGGCCGGTCTCCACCGTCCGCTGGGCCGCCGCGAGCAGTTGCGGGCCGTGGTGCGTGCCGCGCCCGTCGAGGGCCAACAGCCGTTCGGCGTCGGTGAGTGCCAGCCCGGCCGCGCCCACCAGAGCCCGGAGATGGCGTACGGCTTTCGCCGCGCCTGCCTCACTCAGCCCCGTACGCAGCGGCTCGGCGGCCAGGCCGGCGGTGTGCAGCACCTCGTAGGTGGCCCGCTGGGTGGCGGTGGCGATGCCTCGGCGGGCCCGCAGCCGCAGCACCGCCAACAGGGCTGCGGTCAGCGCGGTGACGAGGGAGACGACGCCGACCACGGCGGAGAGGTTGGCAGCCACGCAGCGATCCTTGCCCCTGCGGGCCGGCGAGCCAACCCCTAGTACGCGCCCTTGCGAGCGAGGACCACTCCGACGGTGCGCCAGAGGATGCTCAGGTCGTACGCGAGCGACCAGTTGTCGACGTAGTAGAGGTCCAGTCGGACCGACTCGTCCCAGGACAGGTCGGAGCGGCCGGAGACCTGCCACAGACCCGTCATCCCGGGGCGAACCAGCAGGCGGCGGCGGACGTCCCCAGGAAGTCGCCGTCGTCGGCCGGCAGCGGCCGGGGCCCGACCAGCGACATCTCGCCCCAGAGCACGTTGATCAACTGTGGCAGCTCGTCCAGCGAGGTGGCCCGCAGGAAGCGACCGACCGGGAAGACCCGCGGGTCCTCCTTCATCTTGAACAGCATGCCGTCGGTCTCGTTCCGGTCGACCAGGCTGGCCAGCCGGTCCTCGGCGTCGACGTACATGGTCCGGAACTTCCACACCCGGAACGTGCGCCCTCGTGCCCCACCCGGGGCTGGCGGAAGAAGACCGGCCCGTTGTCGGAGATCCGGATCGCCACGGCGATGGCCAGGAAGAGCGGGATCAGCAGCAGCAGGCCGAGGCCGGCGGCCACCCGGTCCATCAGGTTCTTGGCCAGCAGCGCCGGCCCGGACAGGGTCGGCTCCTCGACGTACAGCAGCGGCAGACCCTCGATCGGCCGGATGTGCACCGGGGACCGGCGATGTCGGTCAACTGCGGGGCGACCACCAGGTCGACGCCGGAGCCCTCCAGCTGCCAGGCCAACCGGCGCAGCTCGCCCGGCTCGGCGCTGGCCGACCCGCAGACGGCGATGGTGTCCCCACCGACCTCACGGACCAGCGCCAGGACGTCGCGTCCGGCGTACACCGGAACCGGGGTCGGCATGCCTCGGGCCGCCGCGTACCCGTCGGTGATGTGGATGGCGACGGGCATCAGCCCGGCGGCCGGGCTGCGGGTGACCGCCGCGTAGACCTCCAGGCACTCGGGCAGGGTGCCGACCAGCACCATCCGGTGGGCAGCCTGACCGGCCCGCCGCCGGATGTAGTGCAGAGCCCAGCGGGCCACGAAACGACCCCAGAGGATCAGCAGCGTCGCACCGACCAGCGCGGTGCCCACGGTGAACCGGGAGAGCTGGGTCACCGTCGAGAAGGCGAGGAACGAGACACTCGCGGCGACCGTCACCGAAGCCCGGATCACCCGCTTGAACTCGTCGGGCCCGAGCCCCAGATAGCGCCGGTCGTAGGCCCGGTTGCTCCAGAGGATGACCACCCAGCCGAGGGGAGCAGCAGGTAGGAGATGGTGTGGAACCAGGCCGGGTCCTGCTTGGTGCCGGAGAAACCGGAGGCGGCCTGGTCGAAGAGCTGGATCGCGATCCAGCTGGCGAACGCCGCCGCGCCGAAGTCGAGCAGCAGCAGGGTCGCGATGTACGGGCGGTGCCAGCGGGAGACACGACGGCGCGCCCGGGTCCATGCCGACCGGGGACGCCGTTGTGTGACGGCGGCGTCGGCGGCTGGATCTCGAAGCTGTCGACGTGCCGCACGAGTCTGCTCCGGCCTTCGTTGGTTACCGGGCGCTGGAGGCTTGCCGTCACCTCACCCATGTCCTCCCGCATGACGCGGGCCGCTCACTCGGCGTGAGGGCCCGGTCGCCCACCGTCCCAGTCTCCCACGCGGGCTCCGACCGGTCGTCGCCCCGAAGGAGATTGGCGACCGATGGTGCCGGCGGGATCTGGCCGGCTTCGCACCATTCCAGAAGCCGGGGACCGGGGCCACTATACCGATGGATGCGCGCCTGGCCAGAGTGGCGGACCGGAGCTCCGCTCAGCGCGGGCGATTCCGCTCCGTAGTCGCCGAGTGGAATTACTCACCGTACGAGACGGGACAACCGACGGTCAGCGAGCGGCTTGCCGCCGGTCTGGCAGGTCGGGCAGTACTGGAGGCTGGAGTCAGCGAACGACACCTCCCGCACGGTGTCCCACACACCGGGCAGGGCAGCCCGGTGCGGGCGTGCACCTTCAAACCGGAGCGCTTCTCGCCCTTCAGCTCCGCAGCCCGCTGCCCGAGGGACCGCTCCACCGCGTCGCCGAGGACCTGCCGGGTGGCGGCATGCACTGTCGCGAGCTGGGCGTCGGTGAGCCGGTCGGTGATCGCGAACGGGGACAGCTTCGCCGCGTGCAGGATCTCGTCGGAGTACGCGTTGCCCACCCCGGACAGCACCGACTGGTCGGTCAACACCCTGACCTGCCCCGTCGGCTCCGCAGCCGCTCGGCAAACGTGGGCAGGTCCGCGGCGAGCGCATCCGGACCCAGCTTGGCCACCCCGGGACCGCCGCGAGGTCGGTGACCAGGTAGGCGGCCAGCTCTTCTGGGTGCCCGCCTCGGTGAGGTCGAAGCCGGAACCGTCATCCAGGCGGACGCGCACCGCGATCGGGCCCTTGCCAGGTCGCAGCGGGTGGTGGAGGAACGCCTCCCGGTAGTGCAGCCAGCCCGCCCGCGCCAGGTGCACCACCAGGTGCAGGTCACCCTCGAACAGCACGTCGAGGAACTTGCCGTGCCGGCTGGCGTCGACCACCGCCCGACCGGCGACCTCGGTCGGAGCCGGCTCGTACGTCTTCAGGGCGCTGATCGCGGCGACCTCGAGCCGGTCGACGCGCCGCCCCACCGCGCGCTGTCGCAGGTAACCCGCGAGCGCCTCAACCTCCGGTAGTTCGGGCACCACACAACGGTAGCCTTCTTTCCGGTGAGCGTGAGGAATGAGCGCGCGAGTCGGCACAGCCGCGAACGAAAGGCGAGCTCCGTGAAAATCGTGGTGGCCCACAACCGGTACCGGGAAGCCCAGCCCTCCGGCGAGAACACGATCGTCGACTCGGAGATCGCCCAGCTCACCGCCGCCGGCGTCGAGGTGCTGCCCTTCATCCGGAGTTCGGACGAGATCCCGTCGATGTCGAAGGGCGCCAAGGCGCTGCTGCCGATCTCGCCGATCTGGGCGCCGCGTGCCCAGCACGACCTGAGCCGGCTGCTCACCGAGCACCGACCGGACGTTCTGCACCTGCACAACCCGTACCCCTGATCTCGCCCTGGGTGGTGCGGACCGCCCACCGGCACGGCGTGCCGGTGGTGCAGACGGTGCACAACTACCGGCAGGTCTGCTCCTCGGGGATCTACTTCCGCGACGGCGTGATCTGTCAGGACTGCAAGGGGCGGGCGCTGGGGTGCCGGCGATCAAGCACCGCTGCTACCGCGACTCGGCGGTGCAGAGCGCGCTGATGGCGACCACCCTGGCCGTGCACCGGGGCACCTGGCGGTCGGTCGATCGGTACGTCGCGCTCACCTCGGCAATCGCCGACCACCTGCGCGACTACGGCATTCCGGACGAACGCATCGTGGTGAAGCCGAACTCCGTACCCGACCGGGCCGGCCGACGCCGCTCGGTGACGGGTTCCTCTACATGGCCCGGCTTTCCCCGGAGAAGGGCGTCGACCTGCTGCTGGACGCCTGGCGCCGGCACCCGGTGGGCTCGCTGGGCACGCTGCGCGTGGCCGGTGACGGCGAGCTGCGCCCGCTGGTCGAGGCGGCCGCCGCCGAGCGACCCGACGTGGTCTACCTCGGTCAGCTCGACCGGGCCGGGGTGCAGGCGGCGATCGAGGCGAGCGCCGTGGTCATCGTCGCCGCCATGTGGCACGACGTCCTGCCGACCGTGATCATCGAGGCGTTGGCGAGCGGCCGGCCGGTGCTCGGCACGGCGTTGGGCGGCATCCCGTACCTGGTCGGAGCCGACGCCCCGCACGAGCCCGCCGGCACCGGCCCGCCGAGACCGCCTCCGCGGTCGCCGGAGGTGGCGGTTCACCCATGCCGGCAGGGATCGGTCTTGGCGAGGCCGGTTGGTGGTCGCCCGGAACCGGCCGCGCTGGCAGCCGCTCTGCCGGTCGCCCGGGCCGGTGCGTCCGAGCTGGCCCCGGCGGCCCGCGCGCGCTACGAGCGCACCTTCCACCCGGATGTGGTCACCAAGCAGCTCATCGACATCTACGCGGGCCTGTCGTCCCGCACCCCACCCGCACCTGAGCCGCCCGCGCTGTCGCAAGGGCCTCGCTGGTCCAGCCCTGGAACGGGCGGAACGGCCGGATGATGCGCAACATCAGGGATGTTGCTGCCTCCGACGGCGGGGAGGCAGCAACATCCCGGATATTGCGCGGATCTTGCGGGCGGGGCGGGGGCGGGGCGCGGCGGGGCGAGGCGAGACAGGGGTCAGCGCATGGAGGCGCGGGCTGAGAAGGCGATGCTCGCCAGCAGGAAACCGCCGTTGACGATCGTGAAGGCGACCATCACCCAGAGGACCAGTGCCGGGGCCACGGCCAGCACCACTGCCGCCACGAAGATCACCGCGCCGTAGTCGCGGATCAGCTTCACCAGGCGCACCGGGAACGAGGTCGAGGTGACCATGCTGGCGGCGTTCGGGCCGGCCTGCATCACCGACGTCACCAGGTTGACCATCCAGGTGCCGGCGAAGGTCGCCACCAGCCAGGTCGGCGTCGACGGCTCCTGCGCCACGGCGGTGGCGGCCAGCGCGGCCACCAGGGCGATCTGCGCGGCCACGTCGCAGAGCACGTCGGCGCGGGCCCCGGCCGCGCTGCCCTGGCCGGTTACCCGGGCGAGCTGTCCGTCCGCGCAGTCCAGGGAGTACGCCACCTGCCAGCCGACCAGGGCGAGCAGACCGACAGCCCAGGCCGGTGTGTCTCCGGCGGCGACCGGGCCGGCGAGCGCCACCACGGTGATCGAGGTGGCGAGCCCGAGCACCAGGTTGGTGATGGTCAACGCGGTGGGTCGCAGCCCGAGACGCTGTGCGACGAGCGCGAAGACGGCGCCCAGCCACTGGCTGATCGACTCACTGAACAGGCCGCCGCCCCGGTTCACCCGGTGGAAGTCGGCGATGGTGGGACGGGGTCAGCCAAGCTGGTCGCGGATTGCACCGGCGTAGTCTGCCAGCCGCTCCCGGGTCTCGGTAGGCGACAGTGCCAGGTGTTCGAGGATCGTGTAGCGGTCCGGACGGGTACGGGCGCGAACTGCACCGCCTCCACGAACTGGTCGTCGGTGAGGGCCACCTCGGCGGGGAGTCGGGGCAGACCGTGCCGGGTGAGGCAGGCCGACATCTCCCGGAAGCGGCGGAGGTCCCCGCGCAGCCAGGTGCAGAACAGCGCACCCAGCCCGGCCAGCTCGCCGTGCGAGGCGGTGCCGGGAAAGAGCGAGTCGACCGCGTGCATGATCTCGTGGCAGCCGCCGCTGCACGGCCGACTGGTGCCGTCGACCGCCATCGCCAGGCCGCTGGAGATCAGCGCCTCGGCGAGCACGATGACGAACGCGTCGTCGCTCATGTCGCCCGGATGGTTGAGGACCGCCTCGGCACCCGCACGCGAGCGAGGCGGCCAGTCCGTCGACCGGTTCACCGCGTACCTGTCGGGACAGGTCCCAGTCGGCCAGCGCGCTGATGTTGCTGATCACGTCGCCGATGCCGGCGCGGTTGTGGCGGTCCGGGCCGCTCTCCACGAAGTCGAGGTCGACGATCACCCCGATCGGGATGTGCACCCGTAGGAGCCCTTGATCCCGTCGGTGATCAGGCTGGCCACCGGGGAGGCGATCCCGTCGTTGGCGAGGCTGGTCGCCACCGAGACCATCGGCAGCCCGCGTCGGGTGGCAGCGTACTTGGCGACGTCGATGGTCTTGCCGCCGCCGATGCCGACGACCGCGTCGTACGAGCGGGCGCGGAGTTTGCCGCCCAGGTCGTCGGCGGCGTCCAGGGTGCCCCGGCGACGGTGAACACGTCCGCCGAGCGCAGCGAGGGTCGGATCAGCTCCGCGATCTGGGCGCCCTGGCCCGGGCCGACCACCACCGCGACGTCGCCGCCGGAGGAGATCCGTCCGTCCGCCAGGATCGCGCCCAGGTCGGCGACCGCCCCGCGCCGCACGTCGATGTGCAGCGGGGTGAGGACGCTCCGGGCTAGTAGCGGCACGCGATCTCCCGCGCGCGGGCCAGGTCGGCGTGGTTGTCGACCTCGACCCAGGGGACGTCACCGATCGGCGCCGCCCGCACCTCCCCGCCCCGGTCGGAGAACTCCTGGTAGCCGTCCTCGTAGTAGAGGTTCGGGTCCCGTCGCCAGGTCGCCTCCAGGGCGTCGGCGAGGGCGTCGGCGACCTGCGGCTCGATCAGCGTGGCGCCGATGTACTCCCCGTACGCCTCGCCCGGATCCATCAGCTTGGTGATCCGGGTGAGCTGGCCGGCGGCGTCGAAGGTCGTCTTCATCTCCTCCTCGGCCAGCGGCTTGAGCGTGTCCACGGCGAGCAGGATGCCCGGCCCGCGCTCGGCGAGCAGGGTCTTCTCGATGCTCACCGGGTGCACGGTGTCCCCGTTGACCAGCAGCACGCCACGCGCGAAGTACTCCCGGGCCAGCCACAGCGAGTACGCGTTGTTCCACTCCTCGGCCTTGTCGTTGTGCACGAGGGTCAGCGTCACCCCGTACCGCTTCTCCAGGTCGGCCTGCCGCTCGCGGACCGCGTCCGCGGCGTAGCCGACCACGATCACGATGTCGGTGAGCCCCACCTCGGCGAGGTTGCCCAGCGCGATGTCCAGGATCGTCGTGTCACCGTCCACCGGCACCAGGGCCTTGGGCAGGGTGTCGGTGTACGGGCGCAGCCGTCGTCCGCTCCGGCCGCGAGCACCATTCCGATCATCGCGACATCCTCCGTCGTCCGGCTCCCCGTCATCGCTGGAGGATAGCGCCGGCTGGCCGCGCCGCTCCGGTCAACCGGTCAGCCGGGCAACGCCGCCAGGTCGGCGAGCATGGTCAGGCGCTCCTCCGCGCCGAGCGCGGCGTACGGGCCGGCGGCCCGACGGTCGGTCTCCAACTCGATGGCGAGCCGTTCGGGACCGGCCGGCAGGGCGGCGATGCTCGACGCGGTGTGCCCGGCGGCAGCCCAGGCGGCGGCGTGCGCGTCGGCCCGGTGGTACCGCAGGGTGCCGAGCCGGTTGAGCAGCAGGACGCCCGACGTGGTGCCGTCCGGCTCGTACGGGGCGCCATCGCGGCGAAGGCCGAACCGCCCGGGTCGCCCTCCTCGTCGGCCAGCACCAGGGCGTACGCCAGGAGTCGGCCGAGCACCGCCACCAGCCGGGCCACCCGCTCGTCGTGCCCGGCCCACAGTTCCTCGGTGACCTCGGCGTGCACCTGGTACAGCTCGGTGAGAAGGCCGCGCCACGTTCGGTGGCGGAGAGCGCTCCGGCGGGGCTGCGGTGGATCATCCCGTGGGCGACCTGCTTGTCGACGATCCGCCGGCAGGTGGTCGGGTCCTGGTAGCGGGTGATCGCGGTGAACCCCGGCCCGTCGACAGTGCCGCCGGGTGCGGCCAGGCGGGTGCGCAGGTCGACCAGGAAGCCGGTCGCCGCCACGCCTCCGTAGCGCTGGGACAGCTCGGCGCCTCCACCGTCCCGGCCGGCCAGCATGCCGGCGAGGAAGGTCCGGTCCACGGCCGGGGCGAGCAACCCGGCGATCCGGTGCGGCGCCAGCGCGACGGTGTGCACCGACCGATCGACGTTCACCGGCCGATCGACCGGAGGGCGGCGAAGCCCTCCTCCGCGATCCGCCGGATCAACCCGTCGTTGATGTGGCGGTGCTCGTCCAGCACTGTCACCTCGTGCTCGGCCAGCCAGCGGTGCTCGGTGTGCTTGCCGGCCTCCAACGTCGGGTGTTCGAGGTCGCCGTCGACGCGGACCAGGAAGTCGTACTCGATCCGGGTCAGGCCGTCGTCGCCCACGTAGCGGTACTCACCGACCTGACCGAGGACGTCCGAGAGGAACCAGCCGGTCTCCTCGGTGACCTCCCGGCGGAGCGCCTCGTCGATCTCCTCGCCCGGCTCCAGGTGCCCGCCGACAATGTCCCAACAGTCGGGAAAGAGTCGTCGGTGTGGTGAGCGGCGCTGGAAGAAGATGCGGTCGTCGTGGTCGACGATCAGCGCGCCGGCGCAGCGCAGGGGCTCGGTGGACACCATCCGACAGTAGCCAGGGCGTGCCGCATCGGCGATGCCGGCCTTGTCCCGGAAACATCCACGGAGCACGATGGCCGTACCGAATGCCACCGTCCCAAAGGGTGATGCGTGATGCAGGTACGGGATGCGATGTCCAGCCAGGTCCTCGTCGTCGGTCCGGAGCACACGCTTCGCCAGGCGGCCCGGATGATGTCGGCCCGCGGTGTCGGGTCGGCGGTCGTGATCGACCCGGATTCCGAGGGTGTCGGGATCATGACCGAACGCGACGTGTTGAAGGCCATCGGCGCCGGCCTGGATTGCGACGTGGAACGCACCGGTGCCCACCTGACCTGGGATGTCGTCTACGCGGCGCCGGAGTGGACGGTCGACGAGGCCGCCGCCGCGATGGCCCGGGCGGCTTCCGGCACCTGGTGGTGCTGGACGGCCGGGAGGTGGCCGGGTGATCTCCGTTCGGGACCTCATGCGGGTCTGGGCGGAGAGTCAGGCCGCCACCGCCACGACCTGACCGGCGGGTTCGACCGGAAGGGGCGGCCGAATCTCGACGGTCGCAGGTGTGCCGGGGCGGATTGACGGGTAGGAATCCCTGCGGGCGCGGAGATGCCGTGGCCCGTGGGGAGGTCCCGATGCGCGACGTGGAGCGGCTGGTCGAGCAGCAGTACGCCATGCTCCTGCGCCGGGATGTGGCCCGCCTGCCGGATCTCTACGCCCGGAGGCGTTCTACGCCATGCCGGGGCTGACGGTGCGTCCGATCGAGTTGCCCGCGCTTCTGCGGACCTGGACGGGCGCGTTCCCCGACCTGCGGGTCGATCCGATGGGCGCGGTGCGCACGGCGGGTGGTGCCGCGGTCGAGCTGCGTCTGACCGGCACCCACACCGGCACGTTGCATTCGCCGTACGGCACCGTCGCTCCCACCGGTCGCCTGGTGAGCTGGGAGGTGGCCGATGTGGTCCGGGCCCGCAGGGCCGGATCACCGCCTGGCGTTCCTACTTCGACTGGAGCCAGCTCCTCGACGCGCTCGGCGTTCAGCTGGCAGGACTTTCCCGTGCGGCGCACCACGACGCGCTAGCCCTTCCGGTCTGATCTGTCGGCGACCCGGGGAAGCGGGGTCACCCGACCCGGTGGCTCAGGATGCGGACATCGCCGTGCCGTCCGCGCGTTCCCCACCGCCGCCCGTACGCTCAACATCCATGACCGCCGAGCAGTTGATCTCCTTCGCCCGTGGGGCTCCTCGCTGGACATCGTCGATGTCGAGGGGCTCAAGGCCGCAGCCGTCCGCGCCTTCGACGCCGACCCCGCGGGGTAACGGCGTACGGCACCTCCGTCGGATACCTTCCGCTTCGACGGTGGATCGCCGAGAAGCACGGAGTCGAGGCCGACCAGGTGCTGGTCACCAACGGGTCACTTCAGGCCGACGCGTTCCTCTTCGACCACCTGGTCCGTCCCGGCGACGCCGTGGTGGTGGAACGCCCGACGTACGACCGGACGCTGCTCAACCTGCAGCGGATGGGCAGCGAGCTGCACAGCGTCGCGGTCCAGCCGGATGGCCTGGACACCGCCGAGCTGCGCAAGCTGCTGGAGTCCGGGGTCCGACCCGGCTCGCGCACGTCATCCCGAACTACCAGAACCCGGCCGGCATGACGCTGTCGCTGGAGAAGCGCCGGGAGCTGCTCGACCTGGCCGCCGAGTACGAGTTCACGATCTTCGAGGACGACCCGTACGCGGACATCCGCTTCCGGGGTGAGGCGTTGCCGTCGATGCTCTCGCTGGACACCCGCAACGTGGTGGTGCACGCGTCGAGCTTCACCAAGACGGTCTGCCCTGGTGTGCGGGTGGGTTACCTGGTCGGCCCGGCCGACCTGATCGCCGCCATCGCGAAGAACGCGACAAGCCTCTACATCTCGCCCGGAATGGTGTCCCAGGCGATCGTGCACCAGTTCTGCGTCTCCGGTGACATCGACCGCTCGATCGAGACGGTAAGCGCGGCGCTCGGTGAGCGGGCCCAGGTGCTCGCCGAGTCGCTGCGCCGGCACCTGCCGCAGGCGCGGTTCGTGGAGCCCGACGGCGGCTACTTCCTCTGGGTCGAGTTGCCGGAGGACGTGCTGGTCGACCGGCTCGCCCCGGCGGCGGCCGAGCGCGGGGTCGCTGTGGTCAAGGGCAGCGACTTTGTGATGGACGGCGGGCAGCACGCTCTTCGGCTGGCCTTCTCGGCGGTGACTGCCGACCGGATCGACGAGGGCGTCCGGCGGCTCGCCGAGGCCGTCGAGGCCGTTCGGAGCTGACCTCAACTGTCGGGTTCCTGACAGAACGACGATGCCGGCCGCCTCGGGGCTCCCTCCGGGCGGCCGGCGGGCCACAATGCTGCGAGCATCACCCGTCGGACGCGGAGAGCACCGCCCGGCCTCCGGGCCGGCCGCGCCCGGGTGACGCGGCAGCACAACCTCCCGCCCCACAGGTGCCGGGTGGGCCGTGTCGTCCCCGCACACCCCGATGCGGCCCGGCCCGCCCGGCGCCGCCCACGCGACCGCCGTCACACCTGTCCTCGGCCGCAGTCGGCGTAGCCTGCAAGCCGCAGCCGAGCGCGGGAGGTGACGCGATGACGGATCGGACAGAGCGGGACCGGACGGCACCGTCGACCACCGGTCGGGTGCTGCGACCTCGTGCGTGGCCCTCCCCGGTCCGGGCGATGACCCGGATCCTCAACGCCGACGGCTCGCCGCCCGTCCCGGCCCCGACGGGCACCGGCCGCAGCGCGGTCGTCGACTGCGCCCTCTACGTCGACGGCAAGCGCCAGCCCGGCGACTGGACGTACGCGGACGCGCTGGCCGCGGCCCGCCGCGAGGAGCACGGCTTCGTCTGGCTCGGCCTGCACCAGCCGGAGCTGGCCGAGATGACCGCCATCGCGGAGACCTACGGCCTGCACGAGCTCGCCGTCGAGGACGCGGTCAAGGCCGAGCAGCGGCCCAGCTGGAGCGGTTCGGTGACGTCGTCTTCCTGGTGCTGCGTACCGCCCGGTACTGCGAGCACACCGAGCTGACCGAGAACTCCGAGGTCGTGGAGACCGGGCAGGTGATGCTCTTCATCGGCCCGAACTTCGTGATCAGCGTCCGGCACGGGATGCCTGCCGGCTCGCCCCGATCCGCGCCGACCTGGAGACCAAGCAGGAGTTGCTGCTGCACGGTCCGTGGGCGGTGGCGTACGGGTGACCGACCGGGTCGTCGACCTGTACCTGGAGGTCGCCGACCAGATCGAGGACGACCTGGACATGCTGGAGGCCGAGGTCTTCGACCGCAACGGCCACGGTCGGATCCAGCGGATCTACCAGATGAAGCGGGAGCTGGTGGAGTTCAAGCGGGCGGTGGTGCCGCTGCAACGACCGCTGATGACGCTGACCTCGCAGGTCAACCGGGACGTGCCCAAGGAGATCCGCAAGTACTTCCGGGACGTGCAGGACCACCTGAGCCGCACCGTGGAGCAGGTGAACTCCTACGACGACCTGCTGAACTCGATCCTCCAGGCGCGGTTGGCCCAGGTCACCGTCGACCAGAACAACGACATGCGCAAGATCGCGGCCTGGGCCGGCATCGCCGCGGTGTGGACCGCCATCGCCGGCATCTACGGGATGAACTTCGACAACATGCCCGAGCTGAAGATGACGTACGGCTACCCGGTGGTGCTGGCCCTCATGCTCGGCGTCTCACTGGCCCTCTACCGCTGGTTCCGCCGCAACGGATGGCTCTGACCGCGCGACGGTAGCGCCCCGGATCTTGCAAAAGCGCCGCTCACATGAAGACGCAAGCGCCGGCGAGCGGGGCAGCCCGCTCGCCGGCGCCGGATGCGCTGCCGCTGGGTCAGCGACGCCCGTTGGTGCGGGCGGTGTCCTTGCCCAGCGCCTTGGTGAGGTCGTCGGTCGGCCGACCGGTGACGTCCGTGGCACCCTCGGCGACCGAGGGGACCTTGTCGTTGGGGCGGATCCCGGTCTGCTTGGCCGGGGCGGTGGTGCTGGCGCTGCTGCCGCCGGCGACCGCCGAGCTGCCCGCACCGGTCATCCCGTCGAGCTGCCCGCACCGGTCATTCCCGCCGCGCCGCTCATGGCGGAACCGTCGGTCCCCTGGTGGCGGACGGCGTGCGTACCTCGATCGAGTCGACCTCGTCGCGCATCGGCTCCAGCGTGCGGGTCGGGTCGTACTCGGCCCACTCCTGCTGCTCCCGACGGCGACGCAGGGCGACCGCGCCGGCCAGGCCGGCGATGGCACCTGCCGCCAACAGGCCGGTCATCATCGAACCGCGACGGCGCGGCTGCTTCTTCTTCCCGGTGATCCGCATGGTCTTCGACTTGGCCTTCCTGGTCAGCGGCCCGGCCTGCGCGGCGCCGTCACGGGCTGCCGCCGCCAGCGGTGCCAGCGTGGTGAGAGTCGTCCCCAGCCGGTCGACGCGCGGTCGCGTACCTTCGCCGCGGTCGGCGCGACGTAGCTCCGGGCCACCTGGACCCGCGGGCCGACGGTCGCTCCGGCGCCCATCGCGGCGTGGTTGGCTGCCTGCATCAGGTGGCTGATGCCTTGGTTCAGCTCGGCCAAGGCCTGCTGCCTCTGGACTTACGCCGCCCGAATCCAAACACGGTCCTACCTCCTGGGAGTTGTTCCTTCGTCATCCTCCACCTTCGGATGCCTCCGCGATGCCAGATCGGGCACATGGGAGGATCCGCATGGAACTGACCAACAAGTGAGGAGTACCCGTGGCCGAGGCTGTCTACGCCACCCTGCACACCAACGCTGGCCCGATCCGGCTGGAGCTCTTCCCCAACCACGCGCCGAAGACCGTCCGTAACTTCGTCGACCTGGCCGAGGGGAACCGGGAGTACACCGACCCGCGCACCGGTCAGCCGGGCAGTGGTCCGTACTACGACGGCACCATCTCGCACCGCGTGATCAGCGGTTTCATGGTCCAGATGGGCGACCCGACCGGCACCGGGCGGGGCGGGCCACAAGTTCGCCGACGAGTTCCACCCGGAGCTGCGGTTCGACCGTCCCTACCTGCTGGCGATGGCGAACGCCGGACCGGGCACCAACGGTTCGCAGTTCTTCATCACCGTGTCCCCGACGCCGCACCTCAACAACCGGCACACCATCTTCGGCCAGGTCGCCGACGAGGCGTCGGTGAAGATCGTGGACTCGATCGCGAGCACCCGACCGGCCCGAGCGACCGTCCGCTCCAGGACGTCGTCATCGAGCGGGTCGAGATCGAGCGGTCTGCTTCCTGAGCGATCAACGAGGTACCTTTGCTCGCATGATTGAGCGCTCCGGAGCACCCGACCGGCCGGCGCCGGTGGTTCGCGCGGCGGTGGACGGATGGTCGGCCCGGTGAGCGAGTCACCGCCGACCGCCCCGGTCTGCTACCGGCACCCCGGCAGGGAGACCTACGTCCGGTGTAGCCGTTGCGACCGGCCGATCTGCCCGGACTGCATGCGAGAGGCGTCGGTCGGGCACCAGTGCCCGGAGTGCGTCAACGAGGGACGTCGCAGTGTCCGGCCGGCACGTACCGCCTTCGGCGGCGGTACGGCCGGCCGGCACGGCTATGTCACCAAGGCGCTGATCGCCGTAAACGTGCTGCTCATGGTGTTGTCCATCGCCTCCGATCGGGGTGGGGACGCGGCAGCGGGCGGTTCCGGCTTCGGCGGGCTGGCCGGCGGCGAGACACCGCTCACCCGCTGGGGCGGCGTGCTTGGCTACGCCTCGTACGTGCCCTTCGGCCCGGTACACGGGTCGCGGCCGGCGAGTGGTACCGACTGTTCAGCGCCATGTTCCTGCACTACGGGTTGCTCCACCTGCTGCTGAACATGTGGGCGCTGTGGGTGCTGGGCCGGGAGTTGGAGGCCGCGCTGGGCCGGGTGCGTTTCCTCGCCCTCTACCTGATCGCGGGCCTTGGCGGCAACGTCGCGGTCTTCCTGTTCAGTGCCGCCAACCAGTCAACCGCCGGCGCGTCGACGGCCACCTTCGGGCTCTTCGCCGCGATCTTCGTGATCATGCGACGTCTCGGCCACAACACCTCGTCGATCGTGCCGATTCTGGTCATCAACCTGGTCTTCACCTTCGCCGTGCCGGGCATCTCGATCCCCGGGCACCTGGGCGGGCTGGCGATCGGCGGGCTGATGGCGTTGGTGCTCGCGTACGCGCCACGCGGCCGGCGCACGCTGGTGCAGGCCACCGGTGGCGGGATCATCCTGCTGGTCCTGCTCGGCCTGACCCTCTTCCGCACCGTCTCCCTGTTGAGCTGACCGGTCAGGGGTTCGAGCGGGCGGCCCGCAGCGCGGCGGCCACCTCCTCCGGGGTGGCCCCAGGTCGTACCTGCCGAACAGGTGCAGCGAGTTGCCCGCGTCGATCTCCAGGGTCTCGCTGGTCAGCCCCAACCGTGGCCGCCGGTCGACGGCGATCGCCTCGACCGTCGACCAGGGCAGCAGCCGCCGGCCCGCGAACCCGTGCACGACGGTGAGCCCGGCGGAATCCACAGCCAACCGGACCGGCGCGACCAGGTCGCGTACCGCCCAGCCGGCCAGGCGGCGGCGGCCAGGGCGGCCAGGGCCAGGCGGACCGGGTCGCCGTCGGCGAAAGCAGCCCGAGCGCGACGAGTAGGACGGCGCCGGCCAGCTTCGCCGCCGGCAGGCTCGCCGGCACCCGCCACTGCCGCACCGGGGTGTTCTCATCCATCCGCCCAGCATGCCAGCGGGCGCCGGGCAGCGGAGTGCCGCCACCTCGACGTCCGAGCGGACGACCGGTCGATGGAGGACGTAGGATCGGGGCAGCCCAGGTTACCGGGGAGTAAACATGAGTGACGCGGTCATCGTCGGTGCGGTACGTACCCCGGTCGGGCGGCGCAAGGGCAGCCTCGCCGGCGTCCACCCGGTCGATCTCTCGGCGCACGTGCTGCGTGCCCTCGCCGAGCGCACCGGGCTCGACCCGGCCCAGGTCGACGACGTCTTCTGGGGCTGCGTGTCCCAGGTCGGCGAGCAGTCGTGGAACATCGCCCGCAACGGCGTGCTCGCCGCCGGCTGGCCGAGACGGTGCCCGGCACCACAGTGGACCGGCAGTGCGGCTCCAGTCAGCAGGCACTGCACTTCGCCGCCGCGACGGTGCTCTCCGGTCAGGCGGACCTGGTGGTCGCCGGTGGGGTCGAGTCGATGACCCGGGTGCCGATGGGCTCAAGTGTGGCCGGCGGCATGCCGTTCAGCGACCAGCTGCGCGCCCGCTACCGGGGCGTCGAGGGCTTCGCCGACGACGCGCCGCTGCCGTTCAACCAGGGCGTCGGGGCCGAGCTGATCGCCCAGCGGTGGCGTCTCTCGCGTACGCAGCTCGACGAGTTCGCGCTGGCCAGCCACGAGAAGGCGGCCGCGGCGCAGGACGCCGGAGCGTTCGATCCGGAGCTGACTCCGGTGCCGCTCGCCGACGGTGGCAAGTTCGCCGCCGACGAGGGCATCCGCCGGGAGACCTCGCTGGACAAACTCGGCGAGCTGGCCACCCGTTCCGCGCCGACGGCGTCGTGACCGCCGGCTCCGCGTCCCAGATCTCCGACGGCGCCGCCGCCCTCGCGGTGACCACCTCGGACTGGGCCAGCCGGCACGGCCTGCGGCCACTGGCCCGGATCCACACCGCCGTGGTCGCCGCCGACGACCCGGTCACCATGCTCACCGCGCCCATCCCGGCCACCGCGAAGGCGCTGCGCCGCGCGGGGCTGGGCATCGAGGAGATCGGGGTGTACGAGGTGAACGAGGCGTTCGCCCCGGTGCCCCTGGCCTGGCTGGCGGAGACCGAGGCGGACCCGGAGCGGCTCAACCCGCGCGGCGGCGCGATCGCCCTCGGTCACCCGCTCGGCGGCTCCGGTGCCCGGATCATGACCACCATGCTCCAGCACATGCGGGACAACGGCATCCGCTACGGCCTGCAGACGATGTGCGAGGGCGGCGGCATGGCCAACGCCACCATCGTCGAGCTGGTCTGACCGCGCGGTCTGCGAAAACACCTCGCCCCGACCCGGAAGAGCCGCCTAGGGTGCCAGCGTGACGACGATCGACGGTGAGCGCGGCCCCGGCTGGTCCAGTGAGCAGTGGCAGGTGCGGGCCCGGTCCTGGGTCGACGCGCAGCTGAGCCGGGCCGGCCGTCGGGTGACCGGGCTGGTGGAGCCTCGGGTGCGTCCCTGGTCGCTGGTCTGGCGGGTGCCCACCGACGACGGTCCGGTCTGGTTCAAGGCCAACAACCGGGGCACGGTGCACGAGGCCGTCCTGATCGCCATTCTCGCGGACCTGACGCCCGAGCGGGTGCTGACACCGATCGCGGTGGACCCGGCGCAGGGCTGGTCGCTGCTGCCCGACGGTGGCGAGTCGTTGCGCGACGTGCTGGGGCGCGACAGTGATCTGGCGCACTGGGAGCGGGCACTGCCCGGGTACGCGGCGCTGCAACTGGCCAGCGTGCCGCGGGCCGACGAACTGGTCGCCCGAGGCGTGCCGGACCACCGCCCCGAGGTGCTGGCCGAGTTGTTCGGCGAGCTGCTCGACGATCACGAGTCACTGCTGATCGGCGCCGAGGGTGGGCTCGCTCCGGAGATGCACGAGCGGCTCCGGGCCGAGCTGCCGTCGTACGCCGAGCGGTGCCGCCGGCTCGCCGACATCGGCATTCCGGCCGCCGTGCAACATGACGACCTGCACGACGGCAACGTCTTCGCGGGCCGGAACGGTTACCGCTACTTCGACTGGGGCGACGCCTCGGTGGCGCATCCGTTCGGCACGCTGCTGGTCACCCTGCGCTCCATCGGGCACGACAAGAGGCTCGCCACCGACGACGCCCAGCTGGCTCGGTTGCGCGACGCCTACCTGGAGGCGTGGACCGACCGGTACGACCGCCGGACGCTCGTCGAGGCCGCCGACCTCGCGATCACCCTCGGCCCGGTGTGCCGGTCGCTCTCCTGGCGTCGAGCACTGGACACCGACGAGGAGTCCCGCTCCGAGTACGCGGACGCGGTCCCCGGGTGGCTGGAGGAGCTGTTCGCCGCCAGCCCGATTCAGCCCAACGCCTGACCATGATCCGTCCGAGTCGGAAGTCGGACAGGCAGTGCGACAGGCCGCGTGGAACTTCCAAAAACGCGCGTGACCCACGTCACCCCAGCTGGGAGGTCGTTGGGCACGTCATGGACGTCTTCTCCCGAACGTTCCTCCCGGCCGCCGCCGAGGCTGGCCTGGCCGTGCAGACCGTGAGCCGGCACATGCCGGTCTTCCGCCGCTGCGTCGGCTCCGGTGACGCCACCATCCTGGTCACCCGTTGCAGCCGCCCCGATCGCCCGGTCACCGGCGACTACCTGCTGCTGCTCACCCATCGCAGCCTGGTGGTGACCCAGCAGACCCGCCTGCTGCACCGCCTGCGCCTGCACCTCAACACCGAGCTACGCGAGCTGAGCAACGTCACCTGGAGCCCCGACCCGCGGCTGCAGTCGGTCGAGTTGGCGGCCACCGCGATCGACGGCATCCGTGAGCGGTTCCTGATCCACACCAGTCACCCGAAGCGGGTGTGGCAACTGGACGCGTTGCTGAACCACGCCTTCCGGACCCGCCTGCGCCGGCCCCGTGAGCGGATCCTCGCCACCATCGGTGACGCGCCGACCGCCGTGCGGCCCAGCGCCTTCCGTCCCGCCGTGGTGAGCTGACGCCACCTCGGGCAGCGCGTCGCCTTTACCGAACTCGAACACGCAACGATCGCGCCAGGCCCACCGGGTCGGCAATCATGGGCCGGTGACCGTCGAACCGCCGCACCGCGGGCTCGTCCTCGTGGTCGAGGACGAGCCGGCCATCGCCGACCTGGTCCGGCTCTACCTGACCCGGGACGGGTTCGGCGTACACCTGGAACGGGACGGTCTGTCCGGCCTGAGCGCGGCCCGCCGGCTGCGCCCGGTGGCCTGTGTCCTGGACATCGCGCTGCCGGGTCTGCCCGGCACCGAGATCTGCCGTCAGCTGCGCGAGGCCGGTGACTGGACGCCGGTCATCTTCCTGACGGCCCGGGACGACGAGGTGGACCGGATCGTCGGCCTGGAGTTGGGCGCCGACGACTACGTCACCAAGCCGTTCAGCCCACGCGAGTTGGTGGCCCGGGTGCGCGCGGTGCTGCGCCGGGCTGCCGGGGCCCGGAGGGCGCGGACCGGCCTCGTGTCGTCGGCCCGGTGACGCTCGACCCGGGCCGCCGCACTGTCACCGTCGCGGGCGCCCCGGTGCAGCTCACCTCCACCGAGTTCGACCTGCTGGCCCACCTGATGGCCCGGCCCGGCCGGGTCTTCACCCGGAGGAGCTGCTGGCCGGCGTCTGGGGTTACGCGGCGCACGCCGGCACCCGGACGGTGGACGTGCACGTCGCCCAGGTGCGGGCGAAGCTCGGCCCGGCCGGCGTGATCCGGACCCATCGGGGCGTGGGGTACGCGGTTGATGCCTGACCACCCTCGGCGTGTCGAGTCGCCGACCATGGCCCTGCCGCTGGTCGTCACCAGCCCGCCGGCCGCGCCTCGACGTGGCCGATTCGGCCGTACGCTGACCGCCCGAGCGGTGCTCGTCACCTGCGCGGTGGCGCTGGTGTCGGTGCTGGTCACCGCCATCGTCGCGGTGCCGTTGGCGATTCGTGGCGCGGAGCAACGGGACCAGGAGGCACTCGCCGCCCAGGCCCGGCTCGCCGCCGAGGTGCTGCGGACCCGCCTGGACCGGGGTCGCACGGCCGACGAGGAACGGCTCATCCAGCAGCTCCGCGACCAGGGCATCAACGCGTACCTGATCCGGCGCGGAGCGGTCGACCGGCCGGGCCTGCCACCCCGGGTGGTGCAGCGGATCGAACAGGGCCGCAACGTGTCGGCCCGCCGCCCGGTCGACGGCAGGCGTGCCCTGGTCGAGGGCCGCGCGCTGCCGAACGGCAACGGGTGGTGCTCACCCGCCCCACGTCGAACGGGCTGTGGGCCGGGTGCTGCTCGGCCTGTGGCTGCCGCTGCTCGCCGGCCTGACCGCGGGTGTGGTGGCCGGGCTGCTGCTGGCCCGTCGGCTGGCCCGGCCGATCCGTGTCGCGGCCACCGCCGCCGCCGGCTGCGCGCCGGTGACCGCGCCGTCCGGGTGCCGGTCGAACCACCGGACGAGGTCGCCGACCTGGCCGAGGCGCTGAACGGGCTGGCCGCCGCCCTGGCCACGAGCGAGGGCCGACAGCGCGAGTTCCTGCTCTCCGTCTCGCACGAGCTACGCACCCCGCTGACCGCGATCCGGGGTACGCCGAGGCGCTCGCCGACGGGGTGCTCGGCCCCGACGACACGGTGGACACCGGCCGGACGGTGCTGGCCGAGGCCCAACACCTGGACCGGCTGATCGGTGATCTGCTGGCGCTGGCCCGACTGGAGGCCGCCGACTTCCCCTCGAACCGGTGCCGGTGGACCTGACCCAACTGGCCGTGGATGCGGAGCCGACCTGGTCCGCCCGGTGTGCGGCGGTGGGTGTGCCGTTCCGGGTGGAGACGACAGGTCGGCCGGTGCCCGCGTACACCGATCCGGGAAGGATCCGGCAGGTCCTGGACGGGCTGCTGGAGAACGCGCTGCGGGTCGTACCCCGGGTCGCCCGTGGTGCTCGCGGTCCGGCCGGTCGGCGCGACCGGCCTCCGGCGGTGTGCTGGAGGTCCGGGACGGCGGGCCCGGCTTCACCGACGACGACCTGGCGGTGGCGTTCGAACGCGGTGCGCTGCACGAGCGGTACCGGGAGTGCGCAAGGTGGGCAGCGGCCTGGGTTGGCGCTGGCCGCCGGCCTGGTCCGCCGGCTGGGCGGGGACATCGTCGCGGGCACGCACCGGAGGGCGGTGCCGCCTTCACGGTTCGGCTGCCCGGTGATCCTTACCTGGCCCGAACATCGGCCTGACGCTCCGCTCGTCGTTCCGGGAAGGCTGAGGGCTCCACGGACGAGAGGGACAGTCATGTCACGTTGGGGTTTCGCCACCGGCACCACAGCACTGCTCGCGGCGGTCGCGCTCGGCGTCAGCGGCTGCGGTGCCGCCGAGGTGGCCGGCCAGCCGGCCCGGACGCCGCCGTCGAGGTCGCCGCCGCTCTGGGTGTGGAGGGTCAGGCGCTGGCCGCGATGGGTTTCGACCCCGCCGACCTGGACGTGCGAACCGTCGCCGCGCCGGCCACCCCGACGCCGGGTGCCTCCCCACCGCCAAGGACAAGGCCCGGGAGAAGCGCGGCGAGGAGTGGCGCAAGCGCCGCCAGGCCCGCGTGCTGCTGCGCCGCAACACCCTGCACGGCGAGGCGGTGGTGAAGGCGAAGGACGGGTACGCAGGCAGTCGCCGTGCAGCGCGGCGAGGTGACCGCGATCGACGGCGACTCGGTGACTGTCAAGTCCACCGACGGGTTCACCATGACCTGGACCTTCGGCGATGACCTGCGAGTCGTCGAGCATCGGGACACCGTGCAGCCGAGCGAGGTGAAGGTCGGCGCGACAGTCGGCGTCGCCGGCGCGAAGGACGGCGACAAGGGTGTGGCCCGGCTCGTCCTCATTCCCGCGCCAGTGAGCGAAGGGCCCTGGCCGACGCCAGGGCCCTGCCCTCGTCAGTAGACGCGGGAGCCGATGAAGTCGTCGTGACCGTAACCGACCGGGTTGGCGGCGGTACGGGCCTCGAACGACCACTGTTGCCGGGTGCTGCTGGAACAGTTCGCCAACCGCAGCCGGGAATTGCCCAGCAACGGGTTGTCGAACGCCACGCAGAGGTTGGTGGCGCTCGCCGGTTTGATCTGGTTGCCGACGAATACGAACTGCTGCGCGCCGGTGCCGTTGCAGTCGTAGATGTTGACAGCCGTACCGGCGGTCATCGAGCTGTTCGAGACGTCCAGGCAGCGGTCGTGGGACAGCTCCGAGTGCAGCGACCGCCGGGCCGAGTCGTACCAGAAGCCCTGGTTACGCCCACCGTGGCAGGCGTGTGGCTGCTGCACGGTGCCGTTGCGGGAGTCGTAGCCCCTGCCGTCGACGCAGCTGCCGGTGGCCAGGTTGCGCAGCTGCTTGAACTCCAGCAGCCCGGGTAGAGCACCCGCCGCCGGTGCTGGCCGGGTCGACGCAGCTGGCCCGGTCCTGACCGGAGTTCCAGAACTGGTGATGCACTGGGCGAACATGCCGTGCCCACGGGCGTTGGGGTGGAAGGACTGTCGAGCGGCGTTCTCGTTCCAGATCCCGACCTCGATGAAGAGGCCTCGCACCGAGGTGTTGTCGGTGCACACCTCGTGCCCGTGGAAGAGCCGGCTGGCGTCCAGGTAGCGGGTACCGGTGTTCGTCGCGGCCGACCGCAGTGCCGTCTCGAACATCGGCACCGCCTTGTTCCGGGCGAACGCCGCGTCGGCCAGGTAGAGCAGACAACCACCGGAGTACCAGCCGGGAAAGTCCGGGTTGTCCTCCGCGTCGGGCTGCCGGGGCTCGGGTACGACATCAGCACCAGCTCGTAGTCCGACCGCAGGTAGCCGGCGTTCGTCATGGTCTGCCGGATGTCGGTGAGTGCCGATTCCACGGCCTGCCGGCTGCCGTCGGTGCGGATCGTCCACTGGTCGGTGTAGGTGGGGTAGCAGGCGCCCTGGAAGGTGACCCGGCGGATGGCGCAGTCGGTGGCCACCGGACCGAACTGGATGGTGCCGTCACCGTTGGCGCCGACCACCACCCAGATCAGCTTCACGTGCGTGTTGCGCGCCTTGATGCCCAGGTAGTCGCCCTGGTTCAGCTCGTTGTGCTGGGTCGGGCCGCCGGCGATCAGGTTCCACGGGGTGGCACCGGAGCAGGCGATGTTGTACTGCGCGTCCGACGTGATGCCGGTGCGGAACACCGCCTGGTCGTACGAGCGGTCGCACCAGTTGCCGTCCTGGTGGGTGCCGGGGACGTAGTTGCCGACCCCTCACCGGAGATCTCGCTGTCGCCCATGGTGATCAACGAGGTGCGGCGTTGTTCGATCGGGCGGATCGCCGGGCTGCCGTAGAGAGCGGTCGCCTCGGCGGCCCGGACGGCCTCGAGATTGGCGGGGAGTGGTTGGACGGTCGGCCGGTCGGCGGCGCTGGCGGGGTGGCCGGGCCGGCGAGCATCGGTAGGACGAGAGCGGCGACGGCGACGGTGATGGCCCGTCGTCGGGTCGCGCGTTCGGGCCTGGCGGGGATAGCAGGCATCGACGCACTCCTTTCGGCTCGATCGCGGGACGTCGATCGAGTTACCAGACGGTAACGTGCGAATCAATAGATGTGAATGCGCTTCGGATCCTTGCGCGCGGGATGCAGAACCGCTCGGATCGGACTATCCGGTCGGTTCTGTTCGGTTCTGTTACGCCAGCTCGCGGGCGCCAGCGGCCGGCGTGCGTGCTTCAGCGGCTCGGGAGTGCTTCAGCGGCTCGGGGTGCTTCAGCGGCTCGGCGGGAGTGCGTAGCCGACGTAGCCGTGGAATTCGAGCCGCCAGCCCGCCGGGACGAGTTTGGCGCAGGCCGCCTGGCTACCCGTGCAGACGATCGCGTCGACCGAGGCGGGATCGGCGGGCGGTCGTTCCGGGAGCACCGACTGCAGTGCCACCAGGTCCGGAGAGCCCCGTCGGGCTGCCGCAGCAGCAACCACCACGGGTACTCCCAGTTGTCGTTCTGCTGCGCCAGCCCGATCCGGCGCGCGCCGCTGTCCTGGACCGCCTCCGCGGCCCAGCGGAACTCGTCGGCCCACTGTGGGCGGCGCAGGAACCGGGTGTCCCAGTCCGAGGTGGTGAAGACCGAGCCGGAGCCGACCAACCGGCGCGGGAAGCCGTACGACAGCGCGAGTACCCGGCCAGCGCCGAGGTGCCCAGCACGGTGACGGCCGCCAGGGTGGCCACCGATCGACGTCCACGACCACCCGCTGCCAGCGCGGTGCCAGCCGCTGCCGGTGTGGTGTCGTCCGCCCTGCGGCGGAAGAGCGCGTCCAGCCAGAGCCCGGCGAGTGGCACGGCGAGCACCACTGCGTAGAGCAGCAGTCGGTTGCCCCACGGCTGCCACTTGATCATCGAGGCGTGCAGCAGCACTGTGGTCAGCACCACCACGGCGTACGCCCGCAGCGGCCCGACCTGCCCGGAATCGATCCGCCGTGGACGGGCGAGGGCGATCACCGCACCGATCAGCGCCAGCGCACCGGCCAGCGGAAATGCCACCCGGTCCTCGTCCGGATACCAGGCGGGCTCGGGAAGAGCTCCGCCCGAAGGTGATCGCCCGGCCCTGCGGGTCGACCCGATCGCCTCCGCGCCGCTGATGATCGCCTCGGCCCCGGCCCGGCGCAGGGTGCCAGTGGCGTGTCGAACGCGGTGTGCCCGATCCGCGCCGCGTTGACCAGGATCGACGCCGGGTCGTGCCGTTCCATCGGGATGGACTCGCGGAGCCGGGTGGCCCCAACGGGTGCCCGAACTCGACTGTCACCCGGCCAGGAGCGGGCCGACCACCACGGCCGCCACCAGCAGGATCAGCACCGAGCCGCCAACCGTGCGTGCCAGCCCTCCGGCCGGCCGCGAGCGCCGAGCCCCATCGGTCGGTGCCGCGCTCGCGGCTCGGCCAGCCTGAGCTGGGCCAGACCCCAGAGCACCAGCAGTGGGCCGACCGCGATCAGGCCACTGGTCTTGGTCAGTGCGGTCAGCCCCGTGGCCGCGCCCAACGCGAGCACTGTGCCCCACCCGGTACGCCGCCGCAGGCCGTCCAGCACCACTGTTGCCACGCAGGCCACCCACGCCGCGCAGATCAGGTCGGTCTGCGTACTGGTGGCCTGGAGCACCACCATCGGCGTGCTCGCCAGCACGAACGCGGTGAGCAACTGGGCCCTCCGGCCGCCGCCGAGTTGCGCGGTGATCCGTGCGGCCACCGGGACGCAGACCACTCCGGCCGCCCACTGCACCAGGTTGTACAGGTGGTCCCCGCCGGTGAGCAGGCGCAGGTGCAGCAGCAGGTACTCGGCTCCGGGCGGGATGGTCACCTGGCGGTGGATCGCGGTGGGCCAGAAGTCCAGGTCGCCCTGGGCCACCCAGTGCTCCACCTTCGGCAGGTGGTACGTCTGCGAGTCGAAGTTGTTCGGCTCGGCCAGCAGCGCGACCAGCAGCTCCAGCAGGACCAGCCCACCAACCGTGCCGGCGAGCAGCCGTCGCCCGTCCCGCCGTACGCCAGGCGTCGACCGCCACGGTGAGCAGGCTGGCGGGGCCGCGGTCGGCCCGGGTCGGCGCGGGATCGGGTTGGACCACGCCGCTGTCGGCGGCCGGGGCGGACGACTCGGGGCTGCCACCGGACACCACCGCGCCGACCGGCACCGGTCGCGGTGCGGCAGTGCTGGGCTGCTGCGCGGGCGGGCGGTCGCTCGCCGCCGCAGGCCTGCCGCGGTCGCGGCGGCGGCGAGGAAGAACAGCCAGGCGACGGCGAACGCCGGCCGGGTCAGCGCGTGCATCGCGCCGAGCACCTCGACGACGAGTACCGCGTACGCCCGCCGAGCAGGACGGCGCGCACCACGGCCAGCCGCAGCGGTGCCACCGCGTCAGCCGAACGCGGCCTCGCCGCGACGGTGAGCAGGAGCACTGCGGCGGCGGGAACCGCCGCGAGCAGGGAGCCGGCAGCCGACATGGCGGAAGTAAACACCATCGGTCTGGGACCGCCGCGCCGACGGCCCGGCGAAGGGGTACGCGGCGGACGAACCAACCAGGCTAGGCTATGGCCGACGTGTTGCCCGCCACCGTGGAGATTCCCGTGAAGCTCTCGATCCTCATGCCGGTCTACAACGAGGAAGAACGCATCGCGGATGCCCTCAAGCAGGCATTGGCTGTGGACTATCCGTGTGAGATTGAGCTGGTCGTCGTCGACGACGGCAGCCGGGACGGCACCGGCGAGATCCTCGGTCGCGCCGATGACGCACGCCTGCGCGTCATCACGCACCAGCGCAATGCCGGCAAGGGTGCCGCCATCAAGACGGCGGTCGACAGTGCCGAGGGTGACTACATGGTCATCCTCGACGCCGACCTGGAGTACGACCCGCAGGACATCCCCAAGCTGCTCGACCCGGTGCTCGACGGGCGGGCCACTGTGGTCTATGGCAACCGCACCTTCGGCAGCCACAGCGCCTACAGCTTCTGGTACGTGATGGGCAACAAGGGCGTCACGATGGCGGCCAATGTGCTGTTCAACTCGTACATCGGCGATCTGGAGACCTGCTTCAAGCTGATGCCGGTGGCGCTCTACCGGTCGCTCGAGGTGCGCTCGCGTGGGTTCGGCATGGAGGCCGAGGTGACCGGCAAGCTGCTGCGTCGCCGGATCCGGCCGTACGAGGTGCCGATCAGCTACCGGGCGCGTGGCCGCGAAGAGGGCAAGAAGATCACCTGGAAGGACGGCGTCGAGGCGATCTGGATCCTCGGACGCGAGCGCGCTCGCCGCCGCCCCATCGCCTCAGCTGCCAACTGATCCCAGGAACGCGCTGATCGACAGGCGCAGACCGTCGGCGTCCAGGCCGTGCCACCGGGCGTGGTCGGCCGGATCGCCGTACCGTCGTAGGTCGGTCTGACCCACCCCAGCGCGAGCAGCCGATGCGGCACGTCCGCGAGGGCCCGGCTGACGACCGCGCTCGACGTTCCGGCCAGGTACGGCTCGACCAGCACCACCTCGGTCGCGGTGAGCGCCCGTAGTCCGGGCGTGTCGAGCGGCCGGGGTGTGGGTGTACGCGACCGTCACGTCCATCCCTCGGTCGCCGCCAGGGTGGGGTCGAGCATCGGCCCGACGGCCACCACGAGGGCGCGTTCGTTCCGCCCGCCGGAGCACCCGCAGCCGGTCGGCGTTCGGGTACGCCTGGGTGTTGCACTGCTCGCTGAGCCGCAGGTAGACCGGATCGTCGGTGGCTACGGCGTCGCGGAGCAGTGCGGCGACCTCGTCCGGTGGCCGGGCACCCGGACCGTCCAGCCGTCGCCGAGCGAGTCGAAGAGCGCCACGTCTCCGGGCGACTGGTGGGTGCGGCCCTCCTCCGACCCGTCGTACGACGCGCCGATGCTGACCAGGATCGCGCCCACGCCCTGGTGGTCCAGATCCAACTTGATCTGCTCGTACGCCCGGTCCACCAGGAACGTCGCGTACGAGTGCGCGATCGGTCGGAGCCCGGTCAGGGCGAGCCCTCCGGCGACACCGATCATCAGTTGCTCGCGGATGCCGACGTTGAGCACCCGGTCGGGTGCCGGCGTTCCACAGGCGCGAACTGGCTCACCGAGATGTCGGCCAGCACCAGGGCGGTACGCGGATCGTCGTGGAGAAGCGCTGTGGTGGTGTCGAGGAACGCGGTACGCATGTCGGTCATCCCTTTTCCCGGTGCGGGCGACCACCAGGTGCGGTTGCCGTGGCTGGTGCCCGGTCAGCGCGGTGTGCAGGGCCTCGTGGTTGCGGCCGTCGACGGTTTGGGCGGTCCAGCCGTTGACGGTGAACCGACTGGCGATGCCGCCGGCCCAGCCGTGGGTGGCCGACGAGTTGTCGACCACGATCGCGGTGAGGCTTCCCAGGCCGGTCGCTCCCGCGTACGAGATCGCCTCGTGGTTGGATCCCTCGTCGAGTTCGGCGTCGCCGAGCAGCACGTACACCCGGGGTTTGTGCAGCCCCTGGGCCCGTAGGCCGAGCGCGGTGCCGACGGCGAGCCCGAGCCCGTGCCCGAGCGAGCCGGAGCTGATCTCGACCCCGGCACCAGCAGTCGGTCCGGGTGGTGGCCGAGTCGGCTCTCCGGGCCGGCCAGGTCGTCGAGCCAGGCGTCCGGGATGAAACCGTGCGCGGCGAGCACCGCGTAGTAGGCCGCCGGTCCGTGACCCTGAGAGCAGGAACCGGTCCCGCTCCGGGTCGTCGACGGTGGCGGGGTGACCCGCAGCACCCGGTCGTAGAGCACCTGGAGCACGTCGACGGTGGAGTGCGCGCTGGGCGCGTGTTTCTCGTCGCCGGTGAGTCGCCGGATCAGGCCGGGCAGTCGAGCGCCGGTGTCGGTGGTCAGTGTCGTGGTCATGCCACTACTGTGTGAGTTGAAGTGCACTTCAACTCAAGGGTCTGGGGATGCCGGATTTATTGACGATCGGTGAGCTGTCCGCCCGATCCGGGTGGCGCCCTCGGCGCTGCGCTACTACGAGCGACTCAGGCTGATCCGCGCCGACCGGACCGGCGGCAACCAACGCCGGTACGCTCGCGCCGAGTTGCGCCGGGTCGCCTTCATCCGGATCTCCCAGCAGGTCGGCGTCTCGCTCGACGAGATCCGCGCGGCACTCGACTCGCTGCCCGAGGCCCGCACGCCCAGCCCACAGGACTGGGCGCGGCTCTCCGCGAGCTGGCGGAGCCGACTGGACGAGCGGATCCGGCTGCTCACCAGGCTTCGCGACGACCTGGACGGCTGCATCGGCTGCGGCTGCCTCTCCCTGCAACGCTGCACGCTCAACAACCCGGGGACGCGCTCGCCGGCGAGGGTCCCGGCGCTCGCCTGGTGCTGCCCCGGCAGCCGGACCCGGTCAGCTGACGGCCGCCCCACCGCCCGCCGGGCGCGTGAGCAGCACCTTGCCGAAGTGATCGCTCGACTCGACGAACCGGTGCGCCTCGGCCGCCTCGGTCATTGGCAGTCGCCGGTCCACGATCGGCCGGATCCGGCCGCCTCGATCAACGGCCACACCTCGTCCCGTACGCCCTGGACGATCTCCGCCTTCTCGGCGAGGGGCCGGGAGCGCAGCGACGTGGCCGCGATGCTCGCCCGCTTGGTCAACAGGGCCCCGAGATCCAACTCGGCCTTGCGCCCGCCCTGCAAGCCGATCACCACCAGCCGGCCGCCGGTGGCAGCGCGGCGACATTGCGGCCCAGGTAGGAACCGCCCAGGATGTCGAGGATGACGTCCACCCGTGACCGTCGGTGAGTTGCTGGACCTCCTCGACGAAGTCCTGATCCCGGTAGTCGATCGTGTGTGCCGCACCCAGCTCGCGCAGCTGGTCGTGCTTGACCTCCCGCGCGGTGGTCAGGACCGTCGCGCCGAGGGCCGCCCCGAACTGCACCGCGAAGGTGCCGATCCCCTGCCCCGCCGTGCACCAGCAACCGGTCGCCCGCGGCGAGCCGCCCCACCTGGACCAGGTTCGACCAGACCGTGCAGGCCACCTCGGGCAGCGCCGCCGCGTCGACTGGGTCGCAGGCCGGCACCGGCAGCAACTGCCCGGCGGGGACCGCGACCCGCTCCGCGTACCCGCCGCCGGCCAGCAGCGCGCAGACCTGCTGCCCGACCGCCCACCCGGTGACGTTCGCGCCGACCTCGGTGATCACCCCAGAACATTCCAACCCGGGTACGCGGCGCGCCCGGCGGCGGCGGGTAGTGCCCCTGCCGTTGCAGCAGGTCGGCACGGTTGACCCCGCTGGCCCGCACGTCCACGATCACCTCGTCGGGGCCCGGCTCCGGGTCGGGCACCTCGGCCCAGACCAGCGCGTCGGGTCCACCGGGCTGCGGAATGGTGATGGCTCGCATGGGCCCAGTCTTCCCGATCTCACCGGTGCCGCAGGCGCACCGTCCGGCCCACAGTGGACCGAGCGGACGCCCTGGCCGGCGCATTCGGGGAGGGACGGCGGGCCGCCCGGAGCGTGCCATGGCAGACTGTGCGTGGCCGTACACCTGCGGGTGGCGGTCCAGGAGGGTTCGCCTAGTGGCCGATGGCGCTGGTCTTGAAAACCGGTAAGGCAGCGATGTCTTCGTGGGTTCGAATCCCACACCCTCCGCCACTGAGCAGGGCTGGCGTGGTTCAGTCGTCACCGGCGGCACCGCGCCTGGTCCACGCCTCGTAGCTCAGCAGCGCGACGACGAACGCGGTGAGCAGGCCGAGGGCGGCCAGGTCGGGCAGGTACCGGCCGGCCGGAAGCAACAGCAGCGCCACGACCGCAGGGACGAACCGTCTCGGTCGCACGCAACGGACGGCGAGACTCAGGAACGTCGCCCGACCCGCGAGGAACAGGGCGGTCCCGCCGAACAGGGCGATGGTCGGCATCCAGGCCGAGGCGCCGTGCGACTCCTCGTGCGCCAGGTCGGCGAGCACCTGCTCGACTCCCAGCGCCACGTAGATGATCCCCGCGAGCACCGGGAAGTGGGCAACGCTGTAGGCGTCGGCACCCACGTGGGCTCGCCGGAGCCCGGTCTCCGTCATCAGCGCGTTCCGGGCGGTCGCCGCGCTCGCGGAGTACAGCCCGTACAGGCACACCGTGACGGCCAGGGTGAGGAGCGCGGCCAGCAGGATCGGTCCCCGATCCGCTGCGCCCGACACCAGCGGCGACCGAGATCAGGGACTCACCGAGCGCAATGATCACCACAAGGCTGTGCCGCTCGGCGAAGTGGCCGGGGCTGCGGACGGGCCACCCGCTCAGCACCGAGGAGACCACCCCGCCGCCCATGTCGATGGTGAGGGCCGCTGCCCAGAGCAGGATCTGTGCGGTGCCGCCGAACACGGCACCGAGGACGAGTGGGATCCAGGACAGCGCGGTGGAGATGGCGTAGAGACGAATGGTCCTGCTCAGTTGCCGGTTGCCGGCTGCCACCCAGCGAAAGAGGGCCAGATCGATGACTCGCAGTGCGATGTAGGCCAGGACCAGGATCAGCCGGGGTTCAGTCGTACCCGGTCCGGTCTCCCAGGCGTCCGGAATCACCAGGGCGGCGAGGAAGACGGCTGCCATCGCGACGGTGACGCCGGCGCGGATCAGCCCGACGTCGATCTGGACGTGGTTTCCCAACCAGGAGTAGACCAACCAGGAGATCCACAGCAGCAGGAGGACGAGGAAGCCCTGCACCAAGGTCATCGGTGCGGGCCGTTGGCTCATGAACGTGGTGACCCGGATGAGCCCGAAGACGAAGACCAGATCGAAGAAGATCTCGAACAGCGTCGTACGGTGTGATTCCGGGGCCGCCTCCGGCCGTGTCCCGAAGATCCGCCCCATCAGGTCATCTTCACCGTTTGGCGGGAGCCGGTCCGGCACCCGGCGCTCCGGTCACTCCGGCGGGTCTGCGGCCCGGCGGTGTTGGCGGATCGTCTCCTCGGCCAGCCGTTCCACCGCACGTCGGCGTTCGTCGGCGACGGCCTGCTCGTCCCGGCGGCGGAACGCGGTGAGGACGGCCACCACGAAGTCCCGCCAGATGCCGGCCACGATGTCCCCTGAGGAGCGTTGCCCGAAACTCCACCGTAGCTCCGGCAAACCACAGTGGGTCAGCGCGTGCTTCCGGTCGTCGGAGGGGCCGTGGGGGTAAGAAGGGGCTGGTATCTCCGCACATCGGAAGGACGCGTCCCAATGACCCTGGAACGACCGATCGCCCCGGACCCGTACGAGCTGCTGCCGACGCTTCCCTCGTTCACGCTGACGAGTGAGGACGTGCAGAACGGCGAGCCGATGGACTCCCGGCACGCGCATGGCAGCACCGGGGTGACAACATCTCGCCGCAGCTGGCCTGGTCGGATTTCCCGCCGAGACGAAGAGCTTCACGGTCACCTGCTACGACCCCGACGCGCCGACCGGCAGCGGCTTCTGGCACTGGGTGCTGGTGAACGTGCCGGTCAGCGTCACCCAGTTGCCCACCGGCGTCGGTGGTGCGGCGGGCACCGACCTCGGTGGGGCGTTCTCGGTCCGCAACGACTACGGCGAGCAGGGTTACGGCGGGCGGCTCCGCCGGCCGGCGACCGCCCGCACCGGTACGTCTTCGCGGTGCACGCCCTGGACGTCGACCGTCTGGACCTGACCCCGGACGCCAGCCCGCCTACGTCGGCTTCAACCTGACGTTCCACACCCTGGCGCGAGCGGTGATCCGCCCGACGTACCAGATCAGGACTAGCCCGCCCCGCCCCTGCTCCCGCGATCTTGCACTTTCTGCCCCGGCATTCCTGACATAACAGGTATAACGACGACAGGAAGTGCAAGATCGCGGGCGTGGTCAGGCTGCGGCGAAGACAGCTGGTCTCGTCGATCATGGAGTTGTGCTGGGTGACAAAGCGCCCGAAGAACGCCAAGACGGGCACCAGAAGTCCATGATCGACGGATAGGTCTGCCCCTGCCTCGACAACAAGGCCCCTGGGCGAGCTGTGGACCGCGGCGTGCTGCTGGCGAGCGGTATACCAGGGAGTCATATTCATGCCTCAGAGGTATACCGCTCACCGGGGTGGCACCGACCCGACGAGCGTCACACGGCAGGGCGGGACACGGTTCAGGCTGGGACGCGGGCCACGGCGAAGACGGACTGGCCGAACGGCGGGCGGACGATCTGCTCGGCGGCCTTGGTGGCGGGCAGGACGACGGTGTCGTAGACCTTGACCATCGGGCCCTCCTTCGGCATCAGCCGGAAGACCTTGGTGGCCATGAAGTAGCCGATCAGCCCCAGCGCGTTGGCGTAGTGGATCTTCTCGACGTGCAGGCCGGCCTCGGTCATCGCCGTACCGAGCGTCTTCTTCGTGTAGCGGCGGACGTGCCCGGTGGCGATGTCGGCCGGGCCCATCGCGAACTGGAACGCCGGCACGATGATGATCACGGCGCCGCCGGGTCGGACCAGGTCGCGCATGCTGCTCAACGCGCCCACGTGGTCCTCGATGTGCTCCAGGACGTTGTACGAGACCGCGGCGCTGTAGTCGCCCCTCGTGGTGGGGAAGCAGCATCTCCCGGACGTCGATGTTCGGACGGTCGGCCAGGCGCTCCTTGAGCTGCAGCAGCCGGTCCGGGTCGGCCTCGGTGGCGGTGAAGCGGGGCATCCGCTCCGACCATTCCAGCGCGTAGTCACCGAGGCCGCTGCCGATCTCGATCGGGTCGTCGCCCAGGTACGGCACGGCCAGTTCGATGAACCAGCGACGGTGGTTGACAGCGGTGGCCAGGCCTTCCAGCACCTCGGACTGCACGCGCTGATCCCCAGTGATTTCTGCCATGCGTCGATTCCTCACGATATGAACTCGACCCGTGCCTGGACCGACAGAGTGAATCATCCGCTGGGACGGCAGAAGAATCGGGGCATCGGGGTCGCCGAATTGTGGTCGGGGGTGGGTTCGTGATCGGCGGTCGGCGAACCCGGCACATAGTACGGCAGTACCCCGAAACATGTCACGGCGGCGCCATGCGCTGACTACCCTATGAATTGTCATGACTACTCCTGAACCGGACGTGCCCAGCGACAGTGGCGGCCCGGCCGCCGCGTCGTCGGCGGAGGGGCCTCCGGTGCCGCTCGGCCTTCCCGCAGGGGAAGTGGGCGGATCTGGCCGCAGTGCTCAGCTTCGTGGTGCTCGGCTTCTGGGTGACCGGCCGACTCTGGCTGGACCCGGGCAGCGACGTGCGGGACAACCAGTCCGACCAGTCGCAGTTCGAATGGATGATGGCGCATGGTGCGCGAGTCGTCACGCACTTTGCGTATCCGTTCCATTCCAATCAGATGAACGTGCCGGACGGCGTCAATCTGATGGCCAATACGTCCGTATTATCCATTTCGCTGCCAATGACGCCCATCACCCTGTTGCTCGGGCCACGAGCGGCATTCCTGATCTTTCTCACCATCGGCATGATTGCCACCGCCACGGCCTGGTATTTCGTGCTCTCCCGGGTCCTGATCGGCAGCCGGGGCGGCCTGGCTGGGCGCCGGCTTCTGCGCGTTCGCGCCGGCCATGGTGTCGCATGCCAATGGGCATCCGAACATCGTGTCGCAGTTCGTCGTCCCGTTGATCATTTGGCGCACGCTCCGGCTCGGCGATCCGGGCCGCTGGCTGCGCAACGGGATCCTCCTCGCGCTCGTCATCGTCTGGCAGGCATTCCTCAACCTGGAGATCCTGCTGATGACCGCGATCGGGCTCGGCGTGATCATCGGCGTCCTCGCCGTTGGTCGTACGGACCTGCGGTCACGGACCCGCCCTTCCTCGCCGGGCTCGCCGTCGCCGCCGGGCTCGCCGGGGTGCTACTGGCCTATCCCCTGTACGTCCAGTTCTTCGGGCCGGACGCGTACTCCGGTCTCTCTCGGCTGATCCGCGGCTACTCCAGTGACCTGGCCTCGTTCGTCGCGTACTCCCGGGAGTCACTCGCCGGTAGCCCGCGCACCGCGGCGGGCCTGGCCAAGAACCCGACCGAGGAGAACAGCTTCTTCGGCTGGGCGCTGGTCGTGCTGGTGGTCGCCCTGGTCTGGTGGTTGCGCCGCTCGGTCGTGGCGCTCGCGCTGGCCGCGCTCGGCTGCTCTTCGCGGTGCTCTCGCTGGGCCGCGAGGTCCGCTTCGACAACCGGGGTACGGGTGTGCCGGGGCCCTGGGCGGCGCTGGAGAACCTGCCCATCCTGCACTCGGTGGTGCCGACGCGCTGGGCGTTGGCGATCACGCCGATCATCGGGCTGCTCCTCGCCTACGGTGCCGAACGCGCCCGAGAGTTGGCCGCAACACACCCGGCCGCCCGGGGCAGATCCGTCTCGGCACCGCGACCGTCCTCACGATGGCCCTGCTGCCGATCGTCCCCACGCCGCTGCCGGTGGCCCGCCTCGACCCGATCCCCACCTTCGTGACCAGTGGGGCCTGGCGTCCGTACGTGACGGGTGGGCGCAGTGTGGTGACGCTGCCGTTGCCCGACACCACCTACGCGGAGCCGCTGCGCTGGTCGGCGGTGACCCGGCTGGACATGCCGCTGACCCGGGGCTACTTCCTCGGTCCGGACACCCGCCCGAACGCCGACCCTCCGCGGGTCGCGCTGTTCGGTGCGCCGCCCCGGCCCACCAGCAGTTTCTTCGCCACCGTCCGCCGCACCGGAGCGGTGCCGCCGATCACCCGCAGGCTCGGGTCCGCGCGGTCGACGACCTGCGTTTCTGGCGGGCGGGGTGGTCATCCTCGGGCCGCACGAGCAGGAGGCCGCGCTGCGCCGGGGAATGACCGAGTTGACCGGAATCCAGCCGGTCTTCACCGGCGGTGTGTGGGTGTGGGACGTGCGAACGCTCACCGACTGACCGCTCGTTAGCGGACGCAGCAGCCCTGGCAGACCTTCGGTCGGGGCAGGGTGAAGGCGAGGCAGCAGGTGCGCCGCTGCACCGTCGGCTCACCGGTCGGCCCCGGCACCAGCTCGATCAGGTCGGCCAGGTCGAGTGCGCCGAGCAGCGTGTCGATGCTCTGCACCGTGGAGCCGGGCAGGGCGTCGGCGGCCCGCAGGACGCCGTGCGCGATGCCGGAGGCGACCGACCCGAGCAGTGTCCGGGTGCCCACCCGGACCTCCGACTGGATCGCCGTGATGAGCGGCGCCAGGTGAGCGTCGAGCAGTGACGCGCGCAGGGCGGTCAGCAGCTCCGCCTCGTCGGCGACGACGCGCACCTCCGGCAGGCCGGCGAGCGCCAGCGGGTCGTTCGGGAGCACCGCCACGGTGGTGCCACGGCGCAGGCCCATGGTGAGCAGTTGCCCGCGGTCCTCGAAGTGGATCAACACGTCGGCCGGGTCGACCAGCGGCACCCGTCGGGCCGAGGCCCAGCCGAGCACGACCGGCAGCGCCGCCCAGTAGCTGTACGACTTCCAGGCCAGCGCGGCGCAGGCGTGCGGAGTGCCGCCCAACGGGTCGCGGCGCCGCCCAGCAGCTCGGGCAGCCGACTGCCGTCGATCAGGGTGGTGGCGGGCGTCCAGCCGAACTCGTCGTCGACCAGCAGGCCCCGGGCGAGCCCGGGAGGTCGTCGGTGCCGAACATGGCCCGCAGCGCCGCGGTGACGGGGGCGAGCGGGGTGGCAAGGGCCTCCCGCCTCGGCATCACCGCTGTCACCTGAGCATCCCCGTCCGCTGGCCGAGGTAGACCTCGGCGGACGACAAGCGCCGTCCTGAGCTAAGGCTAGCCTAACCATGCTCCTGCTGTAAGGGAAGCCTCACCTTGGTCATTTAAATAGGCCCAGGTCACGACGCCCAGGTCACCCCGATCCCGGCGGAAGTGGCGCTCCGCGTCCCGCGTACTACCCGGCGTCCGCGCGGAGAAACACGCCGCAGGATCGATGGCTGTCAGTAAATTGTCAAGAAGAGTGTCGGCAAAGTGCCAGATGCGTGTGCACCCGGGCACGGAACGTGAAACTTATATCCCCGGCCACGAGGAAGCCGATGACGATCTCCCCTCGAACGGGCTGCCGACTCCTTCGCGGCCGAGCTCGCCCGGCAACGGACCGGGCGAGGGCTGTCAAGAAACAACTGGCCGTCCTGATGGGGTTCGACCCGTCCTACGTCAGTCACGTCGAGGGGCGCCGGCACCGCCCGACCGAGGACTTCGCCCGCCGCGCCGAGGCGGTCCTGGAGGCCAGCGGCGCGATCTGGCAGCGCTTCCGGGAGTACGACGACCTACGGCACGCCCGAGGAAGCCAGCAGCACCGCGAGCCGCACCTGCCCGGACAGTGGCTGCCACCCGGCACCGGGCTGGTCGTGGAACGCGAGCTGGCCACCCTCACCCACGCCGAGGGCGGCTACCGCTGCGTCATCCACCGCGAGTTGTACAACGCCGGCACCGAACCGGTCACCCGCTACCTGGCCCGGGTCGCAGTCGACCGCTTCCCGAACGACCCCGGCCGCTCCAACCGACACCACCGGGAACACCCCTCACATTCGCCGAGCTGCAACTACAGGCCCACCGGGACGACGGCAGCGGCGATCCGGAGCCGATGCACTGGCGAGCCAAACACGATCGGGACGCGTTCAAGGAGATCTGGCTGCTCTTCGAGAACGGGGAGCGACGCTTTCCGCTCTACCCGGGAGACCGGGCCATCATCGAGTACGCGTACAGCGTCGGGCACGGAAGTGGGGCCCCTGGTTCCAACGAGCCGTCCGGCTGCCCACCCGGCAGCTCGCCGTACGCCTCGACCTGCCGGCGTCGCTCGACCCGCAGGTCTGGGGCGTGGAAACCTCGCTCTCCGCGGAGGAGGCCCGCTGCGAACGGCTCCGCAGCGGCACGACGAGGGTGACCGGGCGATCTACGACTGGCAGACCGACGATCCGCCGCTGAACGCCCGATACCGGATGCAGTGGCGTTTCCGCGCCCGCCCGGACACCGAACCGGACAGCGGCCCGGCGGCGCCGGGTCCGACCCAGCGACCGGATGCGCGGCCTCGGCATCGTGCAACGCGGTGCCGACCTGCTCCGCCAGCCGGTCCGCTCGTTCGACCTGCCCGGAGAGGAACAGATCGCCCGGGACGTGGTCGACCGGCTCATCATGGCCCTGGCCCGGCTCGACGAACTGCACCCGTTCAGCAAGGGGTGGGCGTCGCCGCCCCGCAGTTCGGCATCGGCCGGGCGGCGACCGTGGTGCGGCCTCCGGACCGGTCGGCCGAGCCGGTCGTGCTGCTCAACCCCGGGTGGTCGACGCCGCCTCGGACACCGACGAGCAGTACGAGGGCTGCCTCTCCTTCTTCGACCACCGGGGTCTGGTGCCCCGGCCACTCCGACTGGACGTGGAGCACTCCCAGTGGGACGGCAGCCGGATCATCACCTCGTTCGAGTTCGGCATGGCTCGGCTGGTCGCACACGAGATCGACCACCTGGAGGGCCGGCTCTACGTCGACCGGATGGCACCCGGCGTGCCGTTGGTGCCGGTCGAGGAATACCGCGAGACCGGGCACCCCTGGCGCTACTGACCAACGAGGGACCGGGGCGCGTGCCCCAGGGGCAGGGGCACGCGCCCCGGTGTGGGAGGAACGTCTAAAGGTCGCCGAAGGTGTCGTAGCGGATGTGCGGCGGCGGCACCCGTCCGCGGCGAGCACCCGCAGCGTGGACCGGACCATCCGGGCCGCGCCCGAGACGTAGCAGTCGTGGGTGGTCCACGGGCCGTACCGAGCCACCACCTCCGGGATCTCGCCCAGCTCGCCGTCGAAGTCCGGGTCCTCGCTGCACGCCGGAGTGACCGACAACCACGGGTGTGCGGCGACCAACTCCTGCAACCCGGCCAGGCCGTACAGGTCAGCCGCCTGGCGGGCACCGTAGAAGACGTGCACCCACCGGGTCCGGTTGTAGGTGGCCAACTCCTCCACCAGCGCCTTGATCGGCGCCAGGCCGACGCCACCGGCAACGCAGAGGATGTCCCGTTCCGAGGCGCGGTCCAGGGTCATCGACCCCATCGGCGCCGCCAGGCGAAGCAACTCACCCGGCCGCACCCGACGCACCAGCGCACCGGACACCCAGCCGGCCCCGGCGACCGCACGTGGAACTCCAGCACGCTGTCGTCGTTCGGGGCGTTCGCCACTGAGTAGTTGCGCCACACCCGGGGTGGTGACGCGGCACCTCCAGGCTCACGTACTGCCCGGCCTTCCAGCGCAGCGGATGCTGCAACGCCTGACAGGTCAACACGGCGGTGTCCGGGCCGTACCGCTGGTGGGTCAGCACCTCCGCGTGCCAGAACGGCGGGTCGTCGTCGGACATCGCCCGGCCACCATCAGGGCGGCGATCGCTGCGTACGCCTCCCGCCACGCCTGGTCGTACTCCAGGTTCCAACCGTCGCCGGCGATGCTGCGTAGCGCGTCCAACAGTGCGACGCCCATCGTCGCGTAGTGCCGATCGTCGACGTGGTACTTGCGGTGGTCGCGGCCCAGCGCCCGGAGGAACTCGTCGAAGCTCTCCGGGTCGTCGACCGTGTGGATCGCCGTGATGATCGCTTCCAGCAGGCGGTCGCCCTGGCCAGCCATCTGCACCGGAAAGAGTTGCCGCAGGGTGGGGTCGAGCAGGAACACTCGGGCGTAGAAGTGGTCGGTCAGCCGGGCCCGGTCATCCTCGACCAGGGTCCAGCTCTCCTTCAGCAACCGCGCGAGGTTGTCCACGGGCGCTCCTACTCCAGTCGGCAGCGGATCGGGCGCCCATAGAATCTCCACGGAGAGTGTTCACTGGTCGCACAGAATGTGCGATTAGCTCATGCTGGCCGGTCGGCCATGCCACCGGTGCGGCCCGTCGGGCAGAGTGGTGCGGTGACCGTTGAGCTGACCCGCCCGGTGTCCCGCCGACTGCTGGGCACCGAAACGCTGCTGGTCCTCGGCCTGTCCCTCGGCCAGTCCGCGGTCTACGCGGTGGTCTCGATCATCGCGAAGTTGACCGCCGACGGTCCGCTCTCCAAGCAGACCGCCTCGCTGAACACCTCGGCATCGGCCCGACCCTGGCTGGACCTCACCTACCAGCTGCTCGGCATCGTGTTCGCGCTGCTTCCGGTGCTGCTCGCCGTACACCTGCTCAGCCGGGACCCCGGCGACCCGGTGCGGACCCTCGGCCTGGACGTGCGACGGCCCGGCCCGGACCTGGCCCGTGGCGCCGGCCTGGCGGCGCTGATCGGCCTGCCCGGGCTGGCGCTGTTCTGGGTGGCGGCCCAACTGGGCATCAACGCCACGCTGGTGCCGGCCTCGTTGCCGCCGGTCTGGTGGGCGGTCCCGGTGCTGATCCTCGCCGCCGTGCAGAACGCCGTGCTGGAGGAGGTGATCGTGGTCGGCTACCTGGTCACCCGGCTACGCCAACTCCAGTGGCGGCTGGCCGCGATCATCGGAGCCAGCGCTCTGCTGCGCGGCTCGTACCACCTCTACCAGGGCTTCGGCGCGTTCCTCGGCAACGCGGTGATGGGCGTCGTGTTCAGCCTCTTCTACCTGCGTACCCGGCGGGTGCTGCCGCTGATCATCGCGCACACGGTGCTCGACGTGTTCGCGTTCGTCGGCTACGCGCTGCTGCCCCGCGAGTGGTTCGACTGGCTCTGATCGGTCAGCGCGGGCCGGGCCGGTAGACGGCCACCGTCCGGGCGGCGAGCCGCTCGGCCCCGCCGCGTCCCCAGCGCCGCCGCGAGCACCGCGGCCCCGGCAACAGCCGGGCCACCAGCCGCAACGCGACCCAACCGCCGGCCTGGGCCGTGAGCGGCGCGGCCAGACGCCAGGCGGCCTCCGCCGCCCGTGGCCACGCCCGTCGACCGGCTCGCCCGCCGCCTGGGCGGCAGCCAGGGCTGCCGTGGCGCTCGCCACATCCGGGTGAACCTGGGTCAGCACCAGCAGGTCGGCGGCCCGGTCGGGTGCGTCGGATCCTTGCCGTATGCCGCGGCCAGGTGCAGCACCAGCTCCGAGTGGGTCCACAGCACCGCGGCCAACTCGGCCAACGGCGCAAAGTAGCCGGCCAGCGCCGCGGTCGCCCCGCCCGCGCCCGCCGAACGGACGAACCGCCGGGTGGCCAGCCGGCCAGCCCGTCCGCTGACGCGGTCGGATACCGGGCCCGCAGCCCGGCGGCCCACTCGGCCGCGCCGGGCCCGAGCGCCCGCACCGCGGCCAGGGCCAACAGCTCCGGCGCGAACCCGGGTGGTCGAGCACGCGCGCGGCCACCGCGCGCAGGTCCGATTCCGAGGTACGCCCCAGAGCCTGCTCGGTCTGCCGAGGTGCGGTGTGCTGCTCAACTGTGGGTGCGGGTGTGGGTGCGGACTTCTTCGGCACTGTGGTCTTGCGAGGGGCCGCGGCTCGTTTGGCGGGCTCGCGGCGCGCTTGCTCGGTGCCGGAGTGGTCGGCGTCACCTCGACGGTCGTCTCGGCTGCCTTCCCGGTGGCGGGCCGGCGAGCGGGCGTGGCCTGGTCTTCGGCGCGCGGGTCGGCGCGTCGGTGTTCGGCGGACCTGGTTGGTCGCCGTTCGGGGCCCTGGCGCGCTCACGTCGCTGGTGGTGTCGGCCGGCGCGCGCTTGGGCTGTCGGGGCAGGGGCGGTCCGGCTCCGGTGGCTGGAAGATCACCGCCGGGGCCGCCTTGGGCCGCCGAGGACGTGGGCTCGCCGGAGCGGCCGCAGTCTCCGCAGGTTGCTCGGCGGCAGCCGGCGGCGGCGTGAAGGTGGCCCGTGGGGAGCGTCGGGGCGCTCTTTCAGCAGGCTCTCGACGGGTCGGCTCGCTGGGCGGCTGCTCCTGCATATCGATGGAGCGTAGTCCCGATCACGCCGCCGCACAGGGTAGAAACACGGTGGCGGGTGGCTCCGGTGGGCGTACCCGGAAGTCGTTTTGCTCCCGGTGGGTGGCGACCTGTATCCTCGGGCGCGGTGGTCTGAGGATCACCAAGGGAGACTTCGCCTAGTCTGGTCTATGGCGCCGCACTGCTAATGCGGTTGGGGTCTTAAAGCCCCTCCCGGGTTCGAATCCCGGAGTCTCCGCGCGAAAGCCGGATGTGTACACTGGCTGAGCACAAGCGCCCGTAGCTCAATGGATAGAGCATCTGACTACGGATCAGAAGGTTAGGGTTCGAGTCCCTTCGGGCGCACAAGATCAAGAGAGCCTGACTCGCTGAAACGCGGGTCAGGCTCTCTTGCTTACTGTCCCTTGTGGAGGCTTGGCTGCTCGTCCGACGAGCATCCCTTCATCCCGCTGCGTCCGCGTGGCTCCCTTGGCGTCCGGTCTGATCCCGGGCGGCGGCGGCGGAGTGGATCACGACCTCCATCGACGTGAGTAGTTGTGCGGTCGATGCGCCGGCGGTTTGCATCAGCTCGTTCGCCTCGTCGCAGAATCGCCCCAGCGCGGCATTGCGCGCACCGTGAGGGCGGCGGCCGACGTCGTTGCGATTGCCGATCCGGGCGAATGCCGCGCCAGCCCGTTGATGACCACGCGGACACGGTGTGCGCCGACTGGACACCGCCACTGTCGCAACCGATCGACCACCACGGCCGATCGACGCCGAACACGCCGCCGGACTCCTCCTCGACGATGCCGACCAGTACGCCCTCCACACCCTTGTCGACCAGCTCGGCCCGGCCCGGGTCACCGCACACGGCGATTCCCTACCCGCGAACCTGCTCCTCAACCGCGAGCACTGCGCCCTCATCGACTTTGAGCACACCGGCAGCTACCTACCCGGCTACGACCTCGCGCTGCTGCACATCGTCGGTGCCGCAGCCAGCCCGACCCTCACTGCCGCGATCGCCGAACGCGTGCCCACCGCCGACATCACCACCGCCGACCACGTCACTCTGCTCCTGCTGACCTGCCGAGAGGTCCGCAGCCACCTGGGGTCCGCCGTCGGGCGGGCGCGCTGCTACTGGTCGCGGTCCTGCTGCTGGACTCATCGGCTTTGCAGATCTCCCTGCTCGCGGTGATCGGGCGTGTCATCCCTCCCAGTCGTGTGGTCGGTGCCGGGGCGCCCACCGGGACGCCGAGGCCAGTAAGCAGCCGCCGGGGCGTCGACACCCGATCTGTTTACTATGCAAATCGGATTCACCCGGAACCGACCATCGAGCCCCGCGCCCGACGGTAGGCTGTCCACGAGCGATAAGACGTTGGCAGCAAGAACTCCATGGCATTAGCCAGCTTGGACAACACGATCCACGCATCTCTCAGAGGGGCTGTTCTTGATGGCTGGAGCATCTGGTGGCGGCGGGAAAAATATTGTGCTGGTCCATGGAGGGTTCGTGGACGGATCGGGTTGGCAGGGCGTATATCAGATACTCCGGCGGGACGGCTACAAGGTCACCATTGTACAAAACCCGACGATCTCCCTCGACGGCGATGTCGCCGTAACCAAGAGTGTGATCGCCAATCAGGATGGCCCAGTGACACTCGTGGGTCACTCATATGGCGGGCTGTGATAACCGTGGCAGGAAACGACCCGAAAGTGTCCGGGCTCGTTTACATCAGCGCGTTCGCTCCCGATGAGGGTGAAACTGTCTCGGCGTTGCTCAGGATCCCTCCCGGAGTGTCACCACCGCCGCTCCTGCCGCCCCAGGATGGATTCCTCTTCCTGGACAAGGCGAAGTTCCCGGCGGCCTTCGCGGCGGACGTCGATGCCGATGTCGCCGCCTTCATGGCCGACAGCCAGGTTGGGTGGGTGTTGACGCCCTCGCCGGGGTGATAACTGCGCCGGCGTGGAAGAACAAGCCTAGCTGGTACATGGTCACCACAGAGGACTCGATGATTCCACCTCCAGCCCAACGCATGATGTCCGAACGCGCGGGGTCGACGGTCCTCGAGCTCGACGGCAGTCACGCGGCCTACATAGCGAAGCCAGAACCCGTTGCCGCGCTGATCGAACGTGCCGCTGTCAGCACCGCTTCATTGCAATAAGCCGAGGGGCCGCTGCCCCTATGGGTATCAGCACCATGGAAGCCACCCTCGGCAACGCTTCGTGCGTTGGAGAATGAAGGCCGCATCCGGCCGATGGCGCGCCTGCATGGACGATGACCTTGGGCGCCCTTATCTGAAACGCCGCGACCACCGACCTCCTTACGGCCCGGTGCCGGCCGGTGCCTGGTGACCTAAGTCGGCCAAACGTCCATTCGAGCGGCCTCAATTCCGAGAAATGTGCAGCGCTGCTGACGTTTACGCTCCACGCCGGCCAACACCACGTCCCACCGGCCTCGCTGCAGGTGGCAGCCGCCGAGGGTGAATACCGCCTTCCTGGACTGACGCAACCCCTGGTAGCCGGCTCGTGGTGCGACAAGGGGCGGACGGAGGCGGACGATGGCGTCGGAGCGCGGTGCCGCACTGCTGCGCCCTCCGACGAGTTCGGGCCGCGCCACGTTCCTGGAGCTCTTCTTCGATCTGGCCTTCGTGGTGGCCCTCACCCGGGTCTCGCAACGATTCGCCGACCTGAACGATGACACTGGCTGGGCACTCGTCGAAGGGTTCGGTCGTACCCTGCTGCTCTTCTTGGCGCTCTGGTTGATCTGGTCGCACACCACCTGGATCACGAGTCGCTACGAACCAGAGCAGCCGATCATCCAGGCCGTCGTGGTCGGCACCATGTTCGCCGGTCTGATCATGGCGGTGACGCTTCCGCGCGCTCTGGAGGAACGAGCGCTGCCGTTCGCGGCGGCGTACGTGATGGTGATGGTGGTGCGCCCGCTGGTGCTCGCCGCCGCACTGCGTGGCCATCCGCGACGGCTGGTGGGGTTCCGGTTTGCCATCTGGGCTTCGGCGACCGCACCGCTCTGGCTGGGCGGCGCGTTGGGCCCCGACCGACTTCGCCTGCCGCTGTGGGCTGCCGCTCTTGCTGTCGACTACCTCGTCTGGAGCCTGGGCTGGCCGCTGCCGTGGCTCGGGGCCTCGAAGGTGAGCCGCTGGCGGATCGCGGGGCGCATCTTGGCGACCGTCATCAGCAGATTTTTCTCATCGCACTCGGCGAGTCAATCTTGGTCATCGGCACGGTTTTCAGCGGGACGAACTACTCCGCGGAGCGAGCAGCCGCCTTCGGTCGCGTTCGCCACCAGCGCGCTGCTGTGGCGGATCTATTTCCACCGCGCCGGCTTGCTGCTGACCGAGGCGTTGGGTCGGGCAGGCATGCCCGGCCGACTGGGGACGGCGTCGGGACGGACGCATCTGCTGCTCGTGTTCAGCGTGCTCGTCACCTCGGTCGGCTACGAGCTGGTGATCGACCATCCGTTCGGGCCGCCGCGGCCCAGTTGGCTTCTGTTCGTGGTAGGCGGTCCGGTGCTCTTCCTCGTCGGCCGCATGCGGCTGGAGTACGAGATCTTCGGCCGGGTTTCCCGATCCCGGGTGATCGGCCTGGTGGCCCTGCTGCTGATCACGCCGGCGGTGGCCCACCGGGCGCCGATGGTCGGGCTGAGCGTGGTCGCCGCAGTGCTGGTACTGGTCGCGCTCCTCGACGCGCTGCGCAGCCGGGGACGGCCGCTGGAGGTGCCCGCGTCGCCAATCGGGCGGGAGACATCCGGCGATCGCGACTCCGAGGCGTGACCGCACGCGGGCCGCACACAGCGACCAGCCGAAACCCGGCGCGACAGGACTCAACGTCCCATCGTCAGCCTGAGAGACTGGGTTGCAGAACCCAAAATCCGAGATAGAAATGGGCTGGTCAACCCATAAAAGGAGAACACGTGTCTGACTTAACAGGCAAAGGGCCTTGGTCACCGGCGCCACAGCCGGTATCGGCCGTGCCGTCGCCGTACGCCTCGCGGACAACGGGGCCGAGGTCGTGGTACACGGCCGGGACGAGACCGCGGGCTGAGCTGGTGTCCGAGATCGCCGAGCGGGGCGGCCGGGCGCGTTTCGTCGCCGCAGACCTCGCGGACACCGCCGACGTCGACCGGCTGGCAGCCGACGCGGGAGACGTGGACATCCTGGTGAACAACGCTGGAGTGTATGACCTCGTTTCCACCCTCGACACTAGTGCGGACAGCTTCGACCGACACCTCGCGATCAACACCCGGGCGCCGTTTCAACTCGTCGCGGCACTGATGCCGGGCATGGTCAAACGCGGCCACGGCACTGTCGTCAACATCAGCTCCACCGCCGCCACCACGGTCGCGCCAGTCGGCGCTGCGTACGGCGCTTCGAAAGCGGCGCTGGAAACGCTGACCCGCTACTGGGCTACCGAGTTTGGTGGCGCCGGAATTCGAGTCAACGGGGTGGCGTCCGGGCCGGTGCGCACCCGGGGACCAAGGATTTACTGGCCGCTGCCGGAGACGCGATGGACCAGGTAACCGCGCGCGGCCGGATCGGCGACCCGGAAGAGACCGCCGAAGTCGTGCTGTTCCTGGTGCAGGAGCGCAGCAGCTACGTCAACGGCACCATCGTAGGTGTCCACGGCGGGGAACGCAGTCTGCTGCCCGGCTGAGAGCCCTCCGGCCAGACAGCGACGCAATCAGGCGACGCAATCTCGGCGATCGCCACGTTGCGGCACGGCCGCGGATTAGCTGGGATGCCGAGCCGAGAAACGCCTGGCCCGCGACCTGGTCCCCGCCCAGAGCCTCGACATCAGCGATGAGTTGGCGCTACGGGCTGAGGCTGGCTGGCGGAGCTGCAGCTACGGAACGGTTTCACGGGCGTCATCGCAGCTGGTATGCCGAACCTGACAGGCCGGCACCCTCGTCGTTGCCTCCCCGCTGGCGGCGAGGCGATGTCGGCTGGGACGGTCCCGGCCCGGTACCGCAGACGGACTGGGCCGGGACGTCCGGTCAGTGATCTCACGGCAGCTTTCACGGTCACGAAACCGCTGAGCCTGCCTCCGGGGCCGCCAGCGCAGCAAAACGCTGACCAGGGCGCAAAGAACACCAATATGACACGAATCCAATTGAGGAAACGCGATGTCCGCCAAAGCTTTCGAGCCGTACCAGCTTGCCGGAAAGAAGCTGAAGAACCGCATCGTCATGGCGCCGATGACCAGGAGCCGCGCTGCCGGTGGCACACCGACTCAGTCAATGGCCACCTACTACGCGCAGCGCGCCGGTGCCGGTCTCATTGTTACTGAAGGCACTCAGCCCTCCGTTCAGGGCCAGGGCTACACCAACACCCTGGCCTGCACTCGCCCGAACAAGTGGAGGCCTGGAAGGCCGTCACCGACGCCGTGCATGCCGAGGACGGCGTTATCTTCGCGCAACTCATGCACTCTGGCCGCATCGGACACCCGGACCTGCTGCCCGACGGCATGATCCCGGTAGGGCCGTCGCCCGTGCCAGCCGAAGGACAGCTGTTCACCCATACCGGACTCCAGGACTTCGTCGTCCCCGAGAGCTCACCGAGGCTGACATCCTCGCCACCATCGAGGACTACGCCTCCGCGGCGGGCAACGCGATCGACGCCGGTTTCGACGGCGTTGAGCTGCACGGCGCAAACGGCTACCTCATCCATCAATTCCTCTCCGCACACACCAACAAGCGTGACGATCGGTGGGGCAGCGGCGTGAACGGAAGGATCCGCTTCGCCGTCGAGGTCGCCCGCGCAACGACCGACCCAGGCTATCGGCGCCGACAAGGTCGCAATCCGGATCTCTCCCGGCACCGCCGTGAACGACATCAACGACGATCCCGACCACGACGCAACGTTCCTGCCACTCGTCCGGGAACTGGCCGCCCTGGACCTTGCCTATCTGCACCTCGCAGAGCGCGCCGGCCGTGAACTGACCGGGCGCATCCGCGCTGCCTGGCCGTACACGCTCGTCCTCAACCCCGATACGGGATCGACGCCGACCGGACCGGAAGAACTGCGGCTCATCGAGGACGGCACCACCGACCTGCTCGCCTTCGGCGCCCACTTCATTGCCAACCCTGACCTGCCGCACCGGCTCGCCACCGGCGCCCTCTCGCCCAGGGCGACCGTGGCACATTTTTCGGCGGCGGCGACCGGGGCTACATCGACTACCCGCCCTCGACTAGACGGCGAATCCGGCGCACAGGATTCGCGGTCCTGGAAACAATGCCGAGAAGCCGAGCCGAGAAACACCGTGCTGGCACGACGGAAGCATCTTCGGCGCTGAGATGGACAGCCGACCGACGTAGGCATTCTCCTGCCCCACCTGCCCGTTGTCAGCTGTGCGCGGTCCGTCAGCGGTCCGGTGGCCGGGCTTAAGCATGGGACGCCGACGCTTCTGCGGGTGTAGTCGTGCCAGTCGGCCCGAGATCTCCCGGCCCCCGGCCCTCCATGCGCGCGGTCCTGTCAGGATCCCCACGACGCAGCGCCGGTATCTCCCGAAAGCGGCAAACACCATCAATATGCGCTCGAAGACCCTTTTCACCGCGAGTTTTGGGTTGCGCAACCCATTCCGCTAAGATAGGGACGTGACATTGACTCGCAAAGGGCAGGCGACCAGAGAACGCATCCTCGAGGCGGCGACCGAGCTGATCGCCCAGCGCGGCGTGGCCGGCACCGGCACCGAGGATGTGCGCAAGGCGGCCGGCATCAGCGGGTCGCAGCTTTATCACTACTTCGACAGCAAGCAGGCCCTTATTAGGGCGGTCATCACTCGCCAGCCGAGGCGCTCTCGTCCCCGGCCAGCCAATCATGGGCGTCCTGGACAGCTTCGACGCCTTGCAGGCATGGGCCGACGCGGCCATCGAGCACCAAGAAATCAACAACGGTCGCGGCGACTGCGCACTGACGCTGTTGGCGGGTGAACTGAGCCCCACCGACGAACAGGCCCGCGAAGACCTGTGCAACGCTTTCCTGCGTTGGCAGACACTACTGCACAAGGGCCTAGAGGTCATGCGTGAGCGAGGCGACCTGCGCCCCGAAACTGACCTCGACGAGTTGTCAATGGCTCTGCTCACCGCGCTGCAGGGCGGCAGTCTCTTGAGCAACACCCTTCGAACCTCAGCGCCAATGCGGGCATCGATGAACGCCGCACTCGCCTACGTCAAGTCCTTCATAGCGTGACGTCCATGCCGGTCGCAACTGCTCAGTTGCACGGGTCGCGACGAGCGTTTACAGGTTCCCGTTAGGGGCTGGTTTGTCGGGTGCTGACACGTCAACCGGATATAACCTTGAGTCTGAGCGGCCGTCCGGCCACCCAATCACGCGCTCGGCGGCAGCGCCTCGAAGGTCGGCCCCGTTCCACCGGGCCCCGGTAACGTCCGTGCGTCCGTACTCCGGATCGTGCGTCACGACATAGCTGAACCGCGCGTAGGACAGATCGGTGTCACGCAGGTCGGCATCCCGCAGATCGCAGCCAGCGAACATGACACCGCGGAGGGAGGCGCCCGGAGGTCGACGCCACGAAAGTCACACAACTTGAACGAGTGCCCATCAAGTGTGCGATGCCGAAGATCGCCACCCGCGAACGACTTCTTTGTCGCACCGGGCAGGATGCTCATCCGCGAACCGTAACGTGGTCGTCCGTTGCCGAGCCACCGGCTTTCTACTCACTGACCTGCGAGGCATTCGACGGGGCAGGACGACGGCCAATGGCTGCCTGGTGTCGCGTGATGGTTGACGAAACGGCATCCGAGGACGCTTGACATCAGGTCGAGATCGAATAGGTCCGGTGCGTGGGTCGATAGTAGGCGTGAACGGCTTCGCCGCCACCAACGCGAAGACGGCCGAGCCCGGCTTATGGCCTGGGAGTGGCGGGCGCGTCGGTGAGGTTGCGCTCCAGCTCGTGGCAGGAGCTGCCAGGAGGCGTAGGTCCTGGCGTCGATCGGCCGAGTGATCGTGCGCTCGCTGCGGTGCGAAGACGTGGACGCCAGGTTTCCCGGCCTACTCGACGCCGTCCTCGCCGCCATGGCGAGCGAGGGCCACTCACCTACCGTGCGCGGCGCCCGGTAGCCGCACGCTGTCCGTGCGCTGACGCTCCAGCATCCATACGAGGTGCGAGCACCGTCGAGGAGTATCGCTTGACGCTTTCGGTTAACGTCGTTAACCTAGGGCTAGCGCCGTTAACCAATCCTGTGGAGGTCGTCATGACCGAGTACTTGAGCATCGCCGGCAACAACCTCGCCTATGAGGTGTCCGGGCAGGCCCTCTCATCGTCCTGGCGCACGGCATCGGCGACAGCCGGCACTCCTACCGCTTCCTCGCTCCGGCCCTGGTTGGCGCCGGCTACCGGGTCGCCAACGTCGACATCCGCGGCTGCGGCGACTCCAGCCTGGGCTGGGACGGCTACAGCCGCACCGACATCGCGGGCGACCTCGTCGCTGTCGTGCGCCACCTCGGCGGCCCGCCGTGATCATCGGCCAGTCGATCAGCGGCGGCGCGGCGACCATCGCGGCAGCCACCGCGCCCGATGTGATCAACGGCGTCATCGAGCTGGCGCCGTTCACCCGCGCACAATCCTTCGATCTCGGCGGGCTGATGCGGGTGAAGCGCTTCCGGAGCGGATACGGCCAGATGGCGCAGGTCATGGTCCGAGGAAGTCTGGCGAGCTGGAACAAGTACCTCGACGTGGCGTATCCGGTCAAGCCGGCCGACTGGGACGCCGAACTGGCACGTATCGAGGCGAAGCTGACCGAGCCCGGCCGGATGAAGGTCCTGCAGGCCATGTGCAAGACCAGCCCGAGCGACGCCGGCGCGCAGCTGGCCAATGTCACCTGCCCGGTCCTGGTCATCGAGGGCAGCCTCGACCCCGACTGGGCCGACCCCGCGCCGAGGGCGAGAAGATCATCGCTGATCTGCCCGGGGCCTCGGTGAGCTGGCCGTCATCAAGGGGCCGGTCACTACCCGCACGTGCAGACACCGGATCAGGTTCTCGCGCTGGCCCGGCCTTTCCTCGACAAGACGCTGGCGAATGCCTGGGGCCCGGCTCACCCGCTGGCGGTCACCGAGGCCGGCGCCGCTCTGATCGACGAGATCGGCTACGAGAATTTCAGCATGGGCCTGGTCGCGGAACGGCTCGGAGTCAAGACTCCCGCGCTCTACAAACACGTCAGCAGCCAAGCCGATCTGGCCCACCGCATCGCTGTCCTGGCCATGGCCGAGTTCGCTGACGCCATTCGTGACGCCATCCAGGGTCGGGCCGGCAGCGATGCCCTCGCCGCCGGTGCGCAGGCGATGCGGACCTACGTGCTGGAACACCCGGCCGGTACGCGGCCGGCGATGCGGCTTCCCGCCCAACCGAGCCCGACGACCCGATCATCCCCGCCGTCGAACGGGTGGTCGCCTCCTGGGCGGCCATGCTGCGCGGCTACCACCTGGACTCCAGTCAGGAGATTCACGCCCTGCGGATGCTCCGCAGCGCCCTGCACGGGTTCTCGACCCTGGAAGCAGCCGGCGGGTTCCAGATCGACGCGTCCGTCGACGACAGCTTCACCTGGATGATCAACTTTCTCGACCACGGCCTGCAAGCCGCTACCAGCAGCATCACCCGCGCACCGTGATCACCGCGACGTCATCACCCGGTGGCCGCCAATGGTGAACATCGGCGAAGATTCCAAAGAAACCAGGGTCGAGCGGCACGCGAGCTGGGCCGAGCTCTTCTTCGATCTGGTGGCGGTGGCCGGCGTGGCCGCCCTGGCACACGTGCTCGGGCCTGAACTGGACGCCGCGGCGCTCGGTCTCTACGCACTGCTGTTCCTGGCTCTGTGGCTGTCCTGGACGACGTTCATGCTGTACGGCAACGTCGCCGCCGGTCAGACCCGCGTACTGCGGCTGATGGTCGGCATGTTCGGTGTTGGGACCATGGCCGCGTCTGTGCCAGGCGTGGCGCACACAGTGCTCGGGCACGGCAGTGACATCCGTCCGCTCAACGTTTTCGCCATCGCATACATCGCCACGCGCGTCTACGGGTCCAAGTCGTGGCAACGCGGCGCAGTGCTGCTGGACTTCCCAGTGGTGCAGTACTCGGCAGGACTGCTGCCCTGGATCGCGTCGCTCTGGGTCGACGAACACTGGAAACTCTGGCTCTGGGCAGCAGGAGTCGGCCTCGACCTGCTGCTGATCCTGGTCCTGTCCGGCAGCAGGATCCTCCAGCGCGTCCAGTCGTACCTCACCGCGCCAGAACGTGATCGGCGTCGGCCACGATCAGAGTCCGCCCCGACGGCACGGGACCGGTCATCCACGGAGTATCGGTCGATCCGGCCCACCTCTCCGAGCGGCTGGGACTGTTCGTGATCATCGTGCTGGGCGAATCGGTGGTGCAGGTCGTCGCCGCCGCAAGCGAGGCGCGGTACGACATCGGCCTGCTGGCCGCCGCAATCGCGTCCTTCGTTCTGCTGGCCGGCATGTTCGGCTTGTCGGTCGTCTTCGGATACGCCGGCCTGCCGCACCTGCGCGCCGGCCGGATTCCCACCCGCGCCGCCCTCGGTCTGCACTGCCTGGTCACCGGCGTCGTCGCCACCATCGCCGTACCGCTCTCTCTGGTGGTCAGTCACGGCGCCGACCCACTGCCCGACCAGGGTCGCTGGCTGCTGTGCGGGGCGATTGCGGCCTACTTCACCCTCGGCGTGGTCACTGGCGTTGCCAGCCACAGTTCCGACCTGCCGAGGACGATCTCACGGGTCACCACAGGCATCGCGGCCCCACTGCTGCTTGGCCTGCTCGCCACCGCCGTCAGTGGCCGAACGCTCGTGGTCTACCTGGCCCTGATCGTCCTGGCTCACCTCTGGTTTGAACGACGACTGGGCTCGTCGCGTTGACGTCCGGGCGCCATCCGAACACACCTCTCTTCACGTGTGACTGACCAATCAGTTATCCAGACAGAAATGGACACACCATGAACCGGCTTCGCCCCTCGCCGCTGCACGTCGTCATGAACTCCGGATTCATCGTTCAGGGCCTCCTCTTTGGGCTCGCCGCAGTGCTGCTGTCGCGGACGATCAGCAAACGGTCACGTTTCACCGCCGTGACGGAGTCGTGACCATGATCGGCTACATCCTTGTCGGAACCTTCCACGGTTCCTCCAGGCGCAGCAGAACGGCACGCTTGCCCTGCACTTCACCGGAGCAACGCTGGCGATCGTCGGCGGGAACGTCCTTGCCCTCGTCCTGGGCATCCACTGGCGAAAGGCTCCCGAGACGCGGCTGATCGGCCTCGTCAGCATCGTCGTCGGAGCATTCGGCCTGGTCTCCGTAGTCGCTCTCTTCCTCACCTTCGATGCCGGCCTGCCCTCGGGTGCGATCGAACGCGGCTCCGTCTACACCATCGTCTTCTGGCAACTCGCCGTCGCCGCCGCACTCCTTCGCGGCCGGGCCAACTCTCGCGCACCCGCGTCGCCGAGACCAGTGCATCCACAAGCAACTGACCCGCCAGCTCCACAACTCGATCAACGACCTCGAGCGCACCGAGAAGCCCTCTACCAGCCCCGCCGGTGGTGGGGGTTTCTTTCTGTCCAGGCCACTCGGCGCGTGTCCCCGGGTGCCTCGGTTTCCGGGTAGTCCGGAGGAGCCGCTGCTCAGTCTCGAGCCCGCATCCGTGCGGCGAGGAAGGATGGCCGCTCGGTCAGACGGGCGTAAGCGGCTTCGTTGACCTCTCGGAGTTCGACGCACGGCCGTGGCTCGACGAACTTCTCCAGAACGAATCCGGCGTCCAGGAGTTCACCGAGAAATGTTTCCAGCGTCATGCGCTGGAAGTGGAGAGCACCAGGGCCGTGGGGAAGATCGACCCAGGCCTCGTCGTAGTAGGAGCCACCAAAGTGTCGCCAGTCAGCCGTCGGATGAGTGGTCGAGATGACGAGCCAGCCAGCGGGACGTAGGACACGACGCATCTCGGCGAGCAGCCGTCGCCGGTTCGTCACATGGTTTATGACCAGCGCGCAGACCAGCCCGTCGAAAGACGCGTCTGCGGCGAAGTCAATGGCCGCTCCAGGTCGTGCAGGCGCAGTTCCGCCCGAGGAGCACGTGAGTGAGCATGGCGGAGCAGGGTGGCGCTCGCGTCGATGCCGGTCACTCGGGCGCCACGCTCCAGCAGTGCGGCTGCGTAGTGGCCGGCACCGCAACCGACATCGAGGATGTCCGCGCCCGCGACGTCACCAGCAAGCGCCAGCATCGCAGGCCGATCGGTATACGCGTTGTAGGGGCTGGTATTGGCGTTCAGCGCGAAGAATTCGCCCAGCTCATCGTGGTACCCGGTCTCAGCCAGCATCAGAGCACGATCCCGGCCGCTCAGAGGACTCGCAACCGCTTTACCCGGCGGGTCCTGGGTTGATCCACTCGGCTTCCTGGAAGTCGGGGCATCCGGCCGCCCGGACACCCCGACTTCCAGGAACGCGACCCGCGACACGCCAGAGGGCGCCCAACCGGCGGTACTAGCGGCGGATTCGCTCGCGGTGGCTGGCAGTGCAGAGTAGGAGCGAGGCGATCATCGACCCTCGACTACGACACGATGTGAAGACCAGTGAGCACCGATGAGGAGAACGCCGTGAACGACGAGGTCACCCAGTACATCAACAAGACGCAGCCGTGGCAGGTCGAGGTCTGTGAGAAGCTGCGCGCGATGATCGACCAGACCGTTCCGGGCGTGGAGGAACGTCTTCAGTACGGCAAGCCGCACTACCTCAAGAACGGCCACTACGCGGCAGTCATCGCGGTGGCCAAGGCCAGGTCTCGTTCATGGTCTTCAACGCCGCGGACGTGCCCGAGGTCAAGGGTTCCTCCGGGCGATGGGCAACGGCGAGCGCAAGACCGTCGACATCACCGAAGGCCAGGACGTCGACTTCGACGCACTCGCCGGCATCCTGGCAAAGACCAGCGCTGCCCTGTAGCAACCAGCGTGCCTGTGGTGCCGGCCCGCGTCCGTTCTACGGCGTGGGCCGGCACCGTGCCCGTCGAGTAAGGCCGGTCAGCGGGGACGGGAGCGCATCGCGCACCTGGCCAACCGGAACGTGCCCTGGACCCGCGACGTGTCGGTGACGCTGGTCCGAGGGAGGACCGGCGGACCGTGGCGTTCACGACGCGAAGGCCGTCGCCCTCGCCGAGCGTTACGCGCGTACGCCGCCGTCGCCCTGGCCAATGCCCATCTCTACGACACCACCGCGACCCTGGCGGGTCAGATGCAGGAGGCGATGCGCAGCCGGGCGGTGATCGAGCAGGCCAAGGGCATCATCATGGGCGAGCGGCGCTGTTCGGCGGAGGAGGCGTTCGCCCTGTTGTCGAAGATCTCCCAGGACACCAACCGTAAGGTCCGCGACGTCGCCGTGGCCCTCGTCGCCCGCGCGGTTGGCACTCCCGCAACTGACCGCCTCGGTGGCGTTTCCGATTCGGTCGACGGGGCAGGAAGAGAAGGCGATGGTGTTCGGCCCCGCCGGTCCCCTGCCGACCAAGGAGAGACGTGCGATTTTTCTCCCCTGGCCCGAGCCCTCGTCTGGTGAGCTCACGGACAGCCTCATCGACCTGGCCGGCCTTCCGGACGAGTCGTCCGCGATGCCGGGGCTGCTCGCCCGGATCGTCCGGCTGACCGTCGCACTGGTCGGCCCAGCCGACTACGTCTCGATCACGGTGAGCGGTGCCGGCCAGGTGCCCGAGAACGATGTGTGTGCGAGACGCACCTGATCGCTGTGGGGCGAAGAAACGCCGAGACACTCACAGCGGCCAACTACCAGGCCACCGGGGTCCAGGGCGACTCCTTGAGCCTACGCCTGTTCACGTCACCCGGCCGGGCACCGTCGAGCACGGTCGGCAGGTCCGGCGGATTGAGCGTACGGTCGACGTGTCGCCCGGGACCACGGTGGCCGTTGAGCCCGCCGTCGCCGTCGACATCTCCTACCGATCGCGGATCCTGCTGTGGATGACGCGTCCCGATCGCTCGGAGTCCGCAAAGGAGCGCGGCTGCCGCCCTGAGTCGGTGACACCGCTCTCCGGACGATTCGTGAGCGCGCTCGACGTGCCACGGAACATGCGTCATGAACCACTTGAAGGAATGTGAGTGCGATGGTAGTCATCGCCAACGATCACGGAACGACTGCACCCGCCCGCCCCTGACCACCGCCGAACAGCCGAAACGAGACGCCAGGAACTCTTCCGGCGCCGCCGTCGTCCCGGATGCCGCGTTCTCGATCACCGGAAGAACGGCCACCGCGGTCCGGTACCTGCTGGCCGGCATCCGGCTCGCGCTGGGCTGGGTGTTCCTGTGGGCCTTCCTCGACAAACTGTTCGGCCTGGGCCGCAGTACCCCCGCCGCGAATGCCTGGCTGGACGGCGGCAGCCCCACCGCCGGGTTCCTCGGCAAGGCCGCTGCCGGCCCGTTCGTCGGCGTCTACAACGCGATCGCCGGCAATGCCGTTGTCGACGTGCTGTTCATGGCGGCCCTGCTCGGTATCGGCGTGGCACTGCTGCTCGGCATCGGCATGCGCGTCGCCGCCGCATCGGGGCGTTGCTGACCGTCATGATGTGGACCGCTGTGCTACCGCCGGCCACCAACCCGTTCATGGACGACCACCTCATCTACGCCGCCGTTCTCATCCTGCTCGCCCTACTGGGCGCCGGAAACACCTGGGGCCTCGGCCGACAGTGGGCGGCGATCCCGATGGTGCGACGCAACACCTGGCTCACGTAGATCGGCACGGCGTGCGCGATCCGCCCGCACGGATCGCGCACGTCGCCACGTGCGGCTGCTCGAACGCGACGCGCGGGATCACCCACTCGAGACGCCGGTCATCCAGAAACGAGAGACCCCGTGACAGCGATCCGTGTTCAGTTCAGCCGGTGGTTGTACCAGCACGGCCGCCCGAACCGGCTGGCCCGCGTCCTGAACCGGATCTCCGCTCTTCAGTTCAGGAGCGGAAAGTTGGCACCGCGCAATTGGGTGACTCTGGAGGTCCCCGGACGCCGCAGCGGCAAGCCCGTGACCTTACCCCTCGTCGTCGCGGACCACGAGGGCGAGCGCTATCTCGTGTCCATGCTGGGAGCCACCTCGAACTGGGTGGCCAACGTGCGAGCCGCCGGCGGTCGCGCCGTCATTCATTCCGGGACACGCGAGAACGTCCTGCTCACGGACGTCGACGTCGGTGCCCGCGCCCCGATCCTGCGCCGCTATCTCGCTGTCGCTCCCGGCGCCCGGCCGCACGTGGCCGTCGACCCGCGAGCGCCGCTGCCCGACTTCGACCGCGTGGCCGCCCAATACCCGGTCTTCCACGTCACCCACGATCCTTCAGCACAGACCGAACAACCCGCGGCGGTACGGACGGGAAAAGCACGCCGGGGCTGACCGTAGCGGCCGGGAGCGGCAATTCCGGCCAGTATCGGGTTATGTCGGATAAGTGACGAGCCTGATCCGGGCGAAGACCGCTGCCGTAGGCTGGCACACGGTGGTTCGTCCACCGTCACCTGCTGCCCCGGCCCCGGTAGCGCATCCGATTCCGCTAGGTGCGTCCTTGTCGGGCAGCAATGTGCTCTTCTGCCGTCGTGCCCGGCCAGACGCCACGCACCGGCCTTCGTGAGTTCCGCTCCGGCGTACGGCTATCCGAACTCCTCGTCCCTCGACGGTCGCGGCATGAGGCTCTGCACGGATCCCCGTTCGGTCGCCGGCGCGGTAGCTGCGCGACCCGAGGAAAAGGTCTTCTCATGCCAGCACACTCGTCAGACGCGATGGTGCCGCACAGAGCAGTGTCCCTGACCGTCGCCAACGCAGTCTCCGCCGACAATGTGGCCGAGATAGCTGTGTGCGGCTCGTGGTCGCGCCGAGTGGGTATGGACGTGACAGCCGCCCTGCGTGACTGTTTCGCCGCTCGGTCCCGCAACATCATCATCGACCTGCGTGTCATGGAAGACGACGACGCAGCCAGCCTGCCGCTGTGGTTGGCGGCCCGGCGCGCCTCCAACGTCCTTCGGCCGCCGGTCCAACTCGCCCTGTGCCTGTCCACGGCGACCATCCTGCACATCCGGCTGCGGCGCATCGGGGCCCACCGCCTGCCGCTGTACGCCACGATGATCGAGGCGCGCGCCGCAACGGCCTGAACCGGTGGCCGGCGAGTGAATCAGAGACCGGCGGGACAACAGGGTAGGGAGCCAAGCGCCTCGCAACATCGTTACCAGCGCGAATGCGGGTATCGCGGTCACCGTGAGCCCTTCGGTCTTCGACCGCGTCCGCCGGTCAGTGCTCCGTCAGAGCGGCCAGACTGGTCGGGTCGGTGAGCATGTCCTGGGCGGCATCGATCAGCTTGCGGTTGGTGCGGCGGGCGTACCCGCGCAGCGCCGCAAATGCCGCGTCAACGGAAAGGCCGTGGGCCTGCGCGATTGCCCCTTGGCCTGCTCGATGACGATCCGGCTGTTGAGAGCGCCCTGCAACTGCTCGGTGAGTTCCTCGCCGCGCCGGATGGCCCGTTCCTGCAGCAGCCCGATCGCGGCCACATCGGTGAGCGCCTGCACGATCTGCACGTCTGCGGCGTCGAAGTTGCCTCCGACGGTGCTGCCGAAGACGTTCAACGCGCCGATGATCTCGCGGCGTACACGCATGGGGAACGCGTGCACGGAGCGGAAGCCGGCGGCGAGGGCGTGCCGGGTGAAGTCGGGCCAGCGCTCGCCCGCAGCCTGGAGATCCGTGTTGAGTACCGGCTTTCCGGTGTGGAACGCGTCGAAGCAAGGGCCTTCGTTGGCCTGCACCTGGAAGATTTCCAGGATCCGGGCCTGCTCGTCGGAGGCGGCCATGAACTGCAACCGACCGTGTTGGTCGGCCAGCAGCAGACCGACCGCGGACGCGCCCACCAGGCTCGCGGTACGAACCGTGAGCATGTGCAGGAAGTCCAGCAGGTCGAAATCGTCCACCAACGTGTCCGCGACCTCGACGAATATCTTCGAAAGCCGCTCGGCGGATACCGTACTCATTGGTGCCTCCCAGGCATTCGACATCTTGCCGTCATTCACTCAGTCTTGGTCGAACCGCAGGTCAAGCCTGACGATGTCGCGAGCGACATCGATCAGGCGACGGTCTTCCGCGTAGGCGTGCGCACGGATCCGGGCCATCGCCTCGGCAAGCGTCCCGCCGATTTGAATCATCACCATGCCCTGCGCCTGGAACAGTTCGACCGGCCCGGCCATCGCCTCACCGCCCGACCACTCGCTGTCACCCCGCACCTGGCCGTCGAGCAGGATCGTCACCGCCTCGTCAGCGAGGCCGAACGCCCGGCGTAACTCGGGGCCGGACAGCGGGCCCGGCTCGGCGCGGTACAAGTCCAGCACGCCGAGCTGTGCGGCACCGACCTGCAGCGGGAACGCGAAGATGGCGCCGATTCCGGCGTCGAGCACCGCGTTGGCATACATCGGCCAGCGGGTGGGCCCCACCTGCCCGAGGTCGGGTATCAACACCGGCCGGCGGGCGGCCGCGGCGTCGATGCACGGGCCTTCGCCGAGTACGAGTTGCAACTCTTCCAGGCGTTCGCTGGCGTTGTCCGCAGCGGCGAGCAGGCTGAACTGGCTGTCGCTGGCGACCACCGACAAACCGGCACCCGCGGCGGGCAGCGAGCTGACCGCTCCCGCACAGAGCCGGCAGAGCTGGGCGACGACCGGATCAGCCGGCTTCGGAACCATCGTCAAGTCAGATCACCGCAGGCCGGCAGACCGGTATCCGGGCGCACCTGAGCTCGTTCCACGGCAATCGCGCATGGCCGCACCCTTCGCCAGACGAAGCCTGCCGGGGTCTGGGGCAGTGGAACGTCAACGTGCCGCTGACCCGCGAACCGTACCGCAAACCGGCAGACGCCGTACCCGGCTGGCGAGCGCCCTGCGCAGCACGGCACGGTCCGACGCCTCCGGTCGGGAGCCCCGGTGGACGGCATCGACGGGGTTCGGTGGGCGGGCGATAGGCTGCGGTCGGCTCCGAGTGACCTAAGGGGAACGGGTGATAGGCGGAACGGTTCGCGCGGTGGTCGCGGTCTGCGGGCAGCCGGCGTGAGCGTCGGGATGCGTCCCGGTGACCCGTCCAACCTCGGTGGGTACGAGGTGCTCGACCGGCTCGGTGACGGTGGCATGGGCAGTGTCTTCCTGGCCCGCTCGCCGCAGGGACGGCGGGTGGCGGTCAAAGTCGTCCGCTCGGAGCTGTCGCACGACGAGGAGTTCCGGGTCGGTTCCGCAGCGAGGTGAACCGCGCCCGCCAGGTGCCACCGTTCTGCACAGCCGAGGTCCTGGACGCCGACCCGGACCATGACCCGCCGTACCTGGTGGTGGAGTACGTCGAGGGCCCCAGTCTGGCCCAGGTGCTCCGGGAGCGAGGGCCGCTGGGGGCGGCGCAACTGCACAGCATCGCGGTCGGGGTGGCCACCGCGCTCACCGCCATTCACGGCGCCGGGGTGATCCACCGCGACCTGAAGCCGGCGAACGTCCTGGTCGCGCCGGGTGGGATCAAGGTCATTGACTTCGGCATCGCCCGAGCGTTCGAGGCGACGAGCCAGCACACCCGGACCAACCACATGGTTGGGACCGTCTCGTACATGGCGCCGGAGCGGTTCGACACGACGTCCGGCCATTCGGTGGGCCCGGCCGCCGACATCTTCGCCTGGGGTGCGCTGGTCGCCCACGCCGCGACCGGTCGCAACCCGTTCGGGGCGACTCCGCCACCGCCACCGCGATGCGGATCCTCACTCAACCGCCGGACCTGACCGGGCTCGGCGGGCCGTTGCGGGAGTTGGTCTCCCATGCGTTGGAGAAGGATCCGCGGCCCGGCCCACCGCCGGGAGTTGCTCGACGCGTTGTTGACCGCGGCGTCTCCGGGGTGCCGGCGGGCCGACCCACCCGCGGGCGTGCTGCCGCCGGCGCGTGTGTCAACCGCTGCCGATGGTGATGGCCAGGGCCGGGGCCGATGTCACCGAGTCTGGCCACGGCCGGTCAGGGGCCCCGCGCCGGCGTGGCTGGCTCATCGCGTTGGGAGCGACGGCTGCGGTGATCGCGGTGCTGGTGCCCGCTTTCCTTTCGGCCCGCAACTGCTGCGGGGCAGTCAAACCGAGCCCCGCCGGCTCGACGCCGGCCGGTAGTCCGGCGACGAGCGGGCCGGCGGTCACCGCGTCCACGTCCCCATCGGGCAAGCCGACCGCGTCTCCGTCGGCGAGCCTGGACCGCACCGGGGCCATGTTGGCCGGTCAGCGGCGATTCCTGCTGCACGCGGTGGAGATCGACCGGGATCTGTCGCTGCCGTCGCACGGTGAGGTCGAGGTCGGCGACGGAACCGGCAGGACGCGCTCTTCGTGCTCGAACCGGTCGGTGTCGACTACATGATCAAATCGGTGAACCCGGAGATCGCCCACCGACCGTGCCTCGGAGTCAAGATCGATTCGGAGGAGAAATCGCTGGTGGGGGCCGACTGTCGGCCGACCAAGGCGACCCTCTTCGCGATATCCCGCGAGGGCAGGGACGACAAGGGCGCACCTCCTACTCCATCATCAACGACGAGTACGGCCCGGTGCAGTGGAGCCCGACCAGGGAACAGATCTTCGTCGAGTTTCTCGGTGACGCCCCGCTCGACACCACGTTCAGCCTGGTCGACCGAGGCGCGGTCTGACCCGGGCCACTCGGCAGGTCAGCAGGCAGCAACCTCAGGGATATTGGGGCTTCCGGACGACGGGAGGCAGCAACATCCGGGATGGTGTGCGTCCTTGAAACCGGCGTAGGTGATGGGCAAACGTCGATGTTAACGCGAACTCTGTGCCCTCCTCAAGAGCTCAGCCGTCGTCCGTGCCGGGGATCTGCCGGGGAGCGGGCGCGCCACGATGCGCGGTTCGTCAACGGTCGATGTTCCCAGGACGTTACGTCTTGACGAACGCCATGTTATCGCTCACAGTCGATGCCTAAGGACGACGACACCTTGGCTTTCCGGGCAAGCCCTGCTTCGTCGACCTCGAATCAGGCGTGCGCCAGGGCATGCAGCGTCTTGTTAGCGCTAACTCTCCGACGCATGCGCCCGGGTACGTGTCGCGGTGCGCCCATCCTCGGGCAGGCCGTTCGGCTCTTGGTCATTGAAGGAGGATCATGTCTGCCCTCGATAGGTCTCCATCGATCGCACCGCCGTCGCGACGGCGACGTTGGTGGTTGCCCCGCATTCTCGCTGCGGGCGCGGCGGCGGTGCTGGTCGGTGGCGCCGCCGCAGCAGTGGTGTCGTCGCCCGCCGCCGCGGCGACGGTCGACACGAACGCGTGGTACGTGTTGGTCAACCGCAACAGCGGCAAGGCCCTGGACGTCTACAACCTGGCCACGAATGACGGCGCCCGGATCACCCAGTGGGCCCGCAACAACGGCAACCAGCAGCAGTGGCAGTTCGTCGACTCCGGGAGTGGCAACTACCGGTTGAAGTCACGGCTGTCCGGCAAGGTGCTGGACGTCTCGGGCTTCTCCACCGCCAACGGCGCCAGCATCGTGCAGTGGAGCGACCTCAACGGCACCAACCAGCAGTTCCGGTTGGCCGACTCGGACAGCGGCTACGTCCGGCTGATCAACCGCAACAGCAACAAGGTGATGGAGGTGCAGGGCGCCTCGACCGCCGACGGCGGCAACATCGTGCAGTACGACGACTGGAACGGCGCCAACCAGCAGTGGCAGCTCGTCCGCGTCGACGGTGGGACCGATCCCACCACGCCGCCCCGACGACCCGCCACCGGGCGGCACGTGTGACCTTCCCTCGACGTACCGGTGGTCCTCCACCGGGTGTTGACGACCCCGAAGTCGGGGTGGGTTTCGCTCAAGGACTTCACGGTGGCCCCTTCAACGGCCAGCAGTTGGTCTACGCCACCACGCACGACTTCGGCAGCAGTTGGGGCTCGATGAACTTCAGCCTCTTCTCGAACTACTCGCAGATGGCCTCGGCCACGCAGACCGGCATGAACTCCGGCACCGTCGCGCCGTCGCTCTTCTACTTCGCGCCGAAGAGCATCTGGGTGTTGACCTACCAGTGGGGTGGCACGGCGTTCTCGTACCGGACCTCGACCAACCCGACCAACCCGAACGGCTGGTCCGCGGCGCAGCCGCTGTTCACGGAAGCATCACCGGCTCCGGTACCGGGCCGATCGACCAGACGGTCATCGGTGACGGCACGAACATGTACCTGTTCTTCGCCGGGGACAACGGCAAGATCTACCGGGCCAGCATGCCGATCGGGAACTTCCCCGGCAACTTCGGCAGCAGCTACACGACCATCATGAGCGACACCCAGAACAACCTGTTCGAGGCCGTTCAGGTCTACAAGCTCCAGGGTCTGAACAAGTACCTCATGATCGTCGAGGCGATCGGCTCGACGGGCCGCTACTTCCGCTCGTTCACGGCGACCAGCCTGAGCGGATCGTGGACGCCGCAGGCCGCGTCCCAGAGCAACCCGTTCGCCGGCAAGGTCAACAGCGGTGCCACCTGGACCAACGACATCAGTCACGGTGAGCTGCTGCGCACCAACGCCGACCAGACCATGACGGTCGACGCCTGCAACCTGCAGTTGCTCTACCAGGGCGTTCCCCAGCTCCGACGGCGTCGACTACGGTCTCCTGCCGTACCGGCCGGGTCTGTTGACCCTGCAGCGCTGACACGGTCTGATCACGCTCGACGAGAACTGAACGGGCGGGCTCGGCGTTAGCCGAGCCCGCCCGCATCACGTGTGTCACTCGGCGGGTGTGCCGGTGACGCAGGTCAGCACCTGACCCTGACCACGGGTGGCGCTCGACCGGGTCGTGGCGAATCCGTGGGATTCGAGCAGGAGTTCGGTAGCGGTCAGGTTCGCCGTGGCGTGTGCGGCGGTGGGCTCTCGCCGAACACGTAGAGACGCCCTTCCGGCGCCAGCAGGCTCCGTAGCCGAGCGATGTGCTGCGTTGCGCCACCCAACCAGAAGAGGCTGACGTTCACCGCGTAGATCTTGGAGAAGCGGTTGGCGGGCAGGTCGGCCGACTCGAACATGGCACGTCGGATCTCGGCTCTGCCGGCGGTGATGTGGCTCAGGTTCCGTTGGTCGCCATCTTCACCATCGTCGCCGCGCGGTCGATGGCGACGATCCGGCCGGTGGTGAGTTGGTCGGCGACCAGGGAGACGGCCGCTCCCCGACCACACCCGATCTCCAGCACCTGGTCGTCGGGTGCGACAGCCATGGTCTCGACCGCCCAGCGCTGCCGGGCGGCCGTCACCCGAGTCGGTCCGTCGTCCCGTGCGGCGTGGGTGTCAGCTGGCGCGACCCGGATCGCGGGCCGGAGAGTGGACCTCACCACGTCACTCGCCGGTGCCTGTTCTGCTCACGCCTCTGATTCCACCCTCTCCGGGCAGTCAGTGCACCGTGTCCTCGGTCACCGCACCCGGCCGGCACCGGCACGACCTCAGGAGAGCTGCGGAGCGCCCACCCCTGGTTCGGGGCGACGGCGCGAACTGCCGTCGCCCCGAAACCGGGCGGTGCGTCAGGCGATCCGGTAGGCCCGCTGGATCGTCTGCGTGACCGTGTTGCCGGCGGTGTCGGTGGCCGTCAGTCGCAGCGAGACGACTCCGGCCCGTCGTGGATGACTGACCAGGGCGATGTTCTGGAGCACCGGCACCGCGACCCACGTCCGGCCGTCGTCGAACGACGCGGACACGCCGAGCGTCCGGTTGGGTGCCGCCGTCGAGCCTGCCTGCCGGTCCAGCACCACCGGGATCGCGGTGATCCGGCCCGCCCGGGCCGTGTTGGTGTCGTCGAGTACGGGCGTCGGCCGGGCCGTCGTGAGGGCAACCGCTGCGGCGACGTCGTGTGCGCCGAGGTGAAGGTCCAGGCCACCGAGACCGCTGTCGACAGGGTGTCCGGTGCGCCTCGGGTGGCGGTCGCCTCCAGACGGTAGGTGGCCTTCCCGGCGGGCACTGTGAAGTCGGCCCACGGCTGTCCGAGGTGCCGATCTCCTGCCGTCGCGCAGCAGCCGGATCCGCGTCGGCCGGTCGTCGCGGGTCGCGGGCGGCCGTTCGCGTCGCCGAACAGCGGCAGCGACGCCACCGAGATGGTGTCACCGTCGCGGCCCGCGTACCCAGGGGCGACAGGGTCGGCGCCTGGGCAACGGTGGGCCCGAAGGGTGCCGCGTTCCAGGTCCGGGCGTACGTCCGCCCCGACGTGAAGCTCGACTCCTGCGTGGTGAGGTTGTCTCCCTCGACAAACGTGGACGTCCAGACGATGCCGCCGTCGGTGTTGTAGTACTCGGTGCCCGTGAACGGCAGGTCGACAGGCGTGTTCGACCCGATCGGGCCCGCGCCTCCGGGTGCCGACGCGCGGTGGAACCGGGTGGCCGTCGTCGTGGTGGACTGGCTGCGGTAGGTCGTCCTGACCGTGGCCAGGTTCTTCGGTGACAGCTTCCTGGTCAGGCCGGTGAACATGTCGCCCTTGCGGACGTACGCCAGGTCGTAGGTGTAGGGCTGTTCCGGAAGGTGTGGTCGCGGCCCGGTCGGGCGACCCCGACACCCAGCGTCGCGGTGAACTCGGGCGCCGCGACAGCCGGCCCGATGCGGCCGAAGAGACGTCCGCGTAGGACACCCCACTGAGTTGGACACCGGGGTAGCGCATGCCGTCGTCCCAGTTGGCGCTCACGTTGATCGCGATCGGCGCGGCGTCACGCTGCGGCACTGTCACCGCGACGGGCTTGGCGTTCCGGGCGTCGACCGCCTCGGTGATCGGGCCCGCACGTCCAGGACCGGCTGTGCGAGCAGGGTCGACACGTCACCCTCGTGGATGGTGCTGTACAGGGCGTATCGACCCTTGGGCAGCCGCAGGATGCCGCCGCCCGGTGTCGCGGCGAGGGTGGTGAACTCGCCGGTGGCCAGGTTCGCCGCCACTGTCGTGTACTCGGTGGCCGGCTTGCCGTCGCGTCCGGTGTGGTCGAGGCGTACGTCATAGCTCTCGATCTCGCGGTTCAGCACGAACGGCGTGCGTACCCGCAGGTCGTTGGCGCTGGTCGCGGTCAGCGCCCCTGGTAGACGCCGTCCGGGGCGTCCACCCGGGTGTCCACGGTGATCGTCGCCTCGGCGCGGCCACCGGCCGGCACCACAAGCGTGGCCGGGCTGACGGTGAGCATGCCGGCCGGAGCCGGCGCGACGGCCAGCGTCAGGGTGACCGGCGCGTTGCCCGTGTTGCGGTACCCGACGACCTGGGTGATCGGGCTGTCGTCGGCGTGCGGCCAGCGCTGGACCGGGAAGTCGATGGCGGCGACGTCGGCGGCGACCGGCTGGGCGACCGCGCGGGCGATGTCCACCCGGCCGGCGCCCTGCTCGTAGATGGTGTCCTCGCCGGTCGGCTTGGCCGGAGTCCATCAGGGCGGCCTTGAGCTGCGGGCCGGTCCAGTCCGGGTGCTGGCCGGCGAGGATCGCGGCGGTGCCGGCCACGTGCGGAGTGGCCATCGACGTACCCGACATGGTGGCGTAGTCGCCGCCGGGGCGGCGGCCACGATGTCGACGCCGGGCGCGCTGATCTCGGGCTTGATGTGGTTGTCGCCGACGCGCGGACCCCGGCTGGAGAAGTAGGCCCGCTGGTCGTCGGCGTCGACAGCGGCGACGGCGAGGGCGTCGTCGGCCGAGGCCGGTGAGGAGACCGACTTCGGCTTCCCTCGTTGCCGGCCGCGACCACGAAGAGGTGCCGTACCGGTGGCTGAGGTCCTGGACCGCGGTCTCCAGCGGATCGAGGCCGGGCGCGTCGTCGCCGCCCACGCTCAGGTTGACCACCCGGGCCTGCGGCGCGAGCCACTGCATGCCGGTGATGATGTCCGAGTCCTGGCATTCGGTGGTGGCGCAGACCTTGCCGACGAGCAGTTTCGCCCCGGTGCCACCCTCGGTACCTGCCCCGGAGGCGGCGCCACTGCCGACGATCGTCGACGCCACGTGGGTGCCGTGGCCGACATTGTCGCTGGGGTCGTCGCCGCCGGTGAAGTCCCGGACCTCGGCGAGGTGCCCGGCGAAGTCAGGGTGGCTGGCGTCGATCCCGGTGTCCAGCACGCCGACGGTGATGCCGCTGCCGTCGAAACCGGCCTGCCAGGCCGCCGGGGCGCCGATCTGCGGCACGCTGCGGTCGAGGGAGACAGTGCGCTTGCCGTCCAGCCAGATCCGGGTGACCCCGCGGTGAGGGTGCGCGCGGACGGCGTACCCGGGTGAGCGACGCCCAGAGCGTCGCCCGGACGTCCCGGTCCGCCCGGACGGCGAGCGCGTGCGCGGCCGGGAGGTCGGCCCGCACGCGCCCGTCACCCCGGCGGTCGCGGTCCGCGCCTTCGCCGCCCTGTTCTCGGGTACGCGACCAGCAGCGGCAACTCGGCCGCCCGATCGTCGTAGCCGAACTGGCCGAGCGTGGTGAGGTCGAACAGGCGTCGATCGAGCCGCCCGTCCCGCACCAGCGGCATCGCGTCCACCGGGACGACGTACTGGTGACCGTCCTCCCGGCTAATCACGAACCGCATGCCGGCCCGCCCCGGCCCTCGCTGGATCGTCGGGTGACCGCTCGCGTCGAGCGAAACCCGATCCCCGGTGATCAGAGTGAAGGTCCGGGGTGCCGGGCACCGTGGCCGCCGGCCTCTGCTGCGCGCTCGCCGGTTGGGCGGTCAGGCCCGCCGCAACCAGCGCGGTCGCGAGTACGCCGGCTGTCAGGGCGCGTCGTTGCCGTCGTCGCACATCGTCCTCTCCGCCACGGGCGTCTCCGGGACGGCACGATGACGTCTGGCCAGGTCGTCAGGTTGATCACTCGGGTGTGACCGTGGTCACATTCTCCCCGCGCCGACGCCATCGGTTCACCCGGGCGAGTTGCATGCGGCGGTGACCAGGGAGAAGGCATCGGAGGGCACCGGTCGGATGCGTGATGCCGAGGAGTTCGACGCCCTCTACGCGGCCTGTGCCGGTCGGGTGGTGGGTCACGTCTACGCGCTCACCGGCAACCGTGCCGAGGCCGAGGATGCCGTCGCCGAGGCGTTCATGCGGGCCTGGCAGCGGTGGCGGACGGTGCGGGAGGCGGACAGCCCGGAGGCGTGGGTTCGCCGGGTGGCCTCCCGGATCGCGGTGAGCAGTTGGCGCAAGGCCTTCAACCGGGTACGCGCACATCGTCGGGCCGCCGTCGACCAGGGCGTACCCGGACTGAGCGAGGACCACGTCGCCCTGTTGCAGGCACTGCAGCGGCTGAGCGCCAACGAGCGTCGGGCCGTCGTGCTGCACCACCTCAACGATCTCAGCGTCGCGGAGGTGGCAGCCGAGATGCAGGCCCCGCTCGGGACCGTGAAGACGTACCTCGCCCGGGGCCGGAGAACGATGGCCGGACTGCTGACCGATGCGCATCAGGAGGAGACCTCCCATGGCTGATCCGCGCGAGGACCTCACCGCGATCGTCGACGAGGTCCGGCGAGTCGCCACCCTGCCGGGAGCGCAGACGCTGCGCCACCGCAGCGACCGGCGTCGGCGGCGTCGGACGGCCGTCGGCGCGGCGGGCTGGCCGTGGTGGCCCTCGCCGCCGGCACCGCCCTGTCGCAGGTGCGGAACGACGTCGAGACGCCCGGCGTCGGCCCGGCCACCCTGTCGCACCGCCCGTGGTCCCGTCCGCGACCGCCTCGGCGGGACCGCAGGAGATCCTCGGCGGCCGGCGGCAGGTCCGGATCGCGCTGCCGGGCATGCGGGGCCACGTTGGCGATCGACCGCGACGGCGATCAGGTGCGGGCCACCACGGAACAGGGCATCGACGATCGGGCGCTGTGGGTGCTGCGGCCCGAGGGCGACAGGTACCGGATCGTCCTGGGGTCCGGTGCCGACGCGATCTGCATGACCGTCGTGCACGACGCCGCGCCGGGCAGCGTACGCGGCCGGGCCTGCGACGCCGCCGCCTCGACGCAGTTCTTCCGGATCGACCAGGTGCCGGACGGCAGCTACTCGATCTTCCAGGGCAAGCGCTACGTCCAGGTGGTCGACGGCACCAACGCCCTGGTCCCCGACCTGCCCGAGGGCCTGACCACCACGTACGAGTTCGAGGATCGCGGGCCCGCCCCACGCTGAGCGGGGTCCGGGCGGCCGGCGTCAGAGCCAGACCACGATTCCGGTCAGGTCGTTGAGGACCGCCGCCGTTCCCGCCGGATGGCCGCCGCACAGCGCTCGGCGGTGAACGAGTTCGGGTCGTACGTCGAGGACATGCCGAGCCCTCACCACGGAACGACGCGCCGTCCCAGTCGACCGCCGTGACGTTGTGGGTGGGCTCGGCCAGTTCGGCCCCCACCACGAGGAACTTCTCGTCCAGGTGGTTCGGGGTGACCAGCGCGAGCGCGTCGACGAGGTCGTTGCCCGCGGTGACGATCAGGTCCGGCCCCATCTCCATCGCCCTGGCGATGCTGGAGACGGCGTCGTGCGCCTTGCCGGCGACGATCGTCCTGAGGTCGACGTGCTCGTCGTCGGCCCACTCCTGGACCGCTGTCACGAGGGCCTTCGTCGGTTTGTCGTCGCCGGCGGTCAGCAACACCACCCGGTAGTCCTTCGGTGGGTGGACACCGGCCCACGAGCCGGGCTGCGGCGTGATCGTCGCCTCCGGCGCGGGTTTCGTGGCGGAGTCGACGAAACCCGGGCAAGAGTGCCGATGGCGCGGGCGCCGGGTGTGGCTCGGTCCAGTCGTCGCTGGAACCGCAGGCGGTGACAAGTGCGGCGGTCGCGGCCAGCAGGGCAACGGCCCGGAGCGGGGGCGCAAGGGGATCGTCCTCCGGATGGTGGCGGAAAGTGCTCGTACTTTCTCGTATTCCTATCTCAGTTTCGGTCGCCGGTAATCGGTGGACGGCCGTTCGAGGGCTTTGTTTTCCGGCGGTTCGTCGGTGCGCGGGCTGGTGTTCACCCGCGACATGCAACGTGCACTGGCCAACCGAGGGAGTCGAATGTCAGGCCGTATTCGCCGTACCGTTATCGTCGCCGCTGTCGGTTTCGCCGCAGCGGTGGTCCTGTTTCTGGGTGCCGGAGCGGCGTCCGCGCACGGTTTCTCGTCGACTGTGTACACGAAAATTGCGGCGGGAGATGAGGGTCACATTCGCACGGCGGTGGAGCTCGAATACGACCTCCTGGTGGTGTCCGCCGCGGATGCCGCTGACGACGACGCGCTGTTCCAGGCGGGAACCGCCGCCTTCGAGGCCGGTGACCCCGGCGCCCAGGCCGCGGCGCTGAAGGGCACGCGTCGACGGTCCTCGGGTACGTCACGGACCGGTTCTCGGTCACCTCCGGAGTGCGGCCTGCCGGCCGACGCAGGTGGGCGACGCGACGATCGGCGAGCGCGAGGGTGTGCCGTACGCGAACCTGCTGCTGGACTGGACCTGCCCCGAACGGGTCGACGAGCACGAGGTGCGCAGCGTCCTCTTCCGGATGGCGAGGGCTACGTCAAGGGGACGAAGACGATCGTCACCTACGAGATCGACGGCCGTTCGGGCAGCGCGGCGCTCGACTCCGCGAACCCGTCCTTCTCCACGGCGCAGGCCTGGTACCAGCGGTTCGGGGAGTTCTTCCTCCTCGGTGCCGAGCATCTGCTGTCCGGGATCGACCACATCCTGTTCCTGCTGGCGCTCATCGCCGGGTCGCGGCGGCCGCGCGAGATCGTGCTCGCGGCCACCAGCTTCACCCTGGCGCACTCGGTGACGTTCATGCTCGCCGCGCTCGGCCTGGTCGAGGTGCCCGGGGCGATCGTGGAGCCGATCATCGCATTGTCGATCGCCGTCGTGGCCGGCTGGCACCTGTGGGCATCTGGCGCCGGGTGCGCACGCGGCCGACCTGGAGACGGCCGGGCACGGTCACCTCAGCCTGGATCGGGCCGGCTGGATCCGCCTCGCAGTGGTGTTCTGCTTCGGCCTCGTGCACGGCCTGGGCTTCGCGGGTGCGTTGGGTATCGACGAGGCGTGGTCGTGGACCCTGCTGTGGTCGCTACTGGTGTTCAACGTCGGCATCGAGGTCGTTCAGTTGACGATTATCGCTGCCGTCTTCCCACTGCTGCTCGTGCTGCGCCGTCGTGCGCCGAAAGCCGGCCTCTGGGCGACCGGCGCTGTTTCCGCAGCCGTGTCCATTATGGGGCTCATCTGGTTTGTGCAGCGTCTTTCTGGATCATGAGCAAGGCTAAGTAGTTCGTGAAGTGCAGTTTCTCGCAAGATCACGTTCACGGTTGGTTCATCGGGCAGCGAAAGCGTGGATTTGCTTCCCCAGCGTCGGGTGAAGACACATCCACTTCTCTATTTGAAAAGGAACAATGTCGATGACATTGAGCACCTCGACATGGGTCTCCGGGCCCGTGCGGCGGCGCCTGGTCGCCGGGGTCGCAGCCGGGGTCCTGGGAATGGGCGCGGCCCTCGGTAGTGGCCTGCTGGCCACCGCGAGCGCGGCCGAGCCCACCACGGTCAGCAGCGTCATCCTCGGCGTCGGCGCCAACGAGACCCAGCGCATCGTGACCTGGTACACCTCCGCCGACACCGCGCAGAAGATCCAGCTCGCCCCGACCGCCGAGATCGTCAACGGCGAGTTCCCGGCCAGCGCTGTCAGCTTCGACGCCGTGGGTGGGGCGAACACCTCCACCACCGGCTTCAACCGGCATGCCACGATCAGCAACCTGCGCGAGAAGACGGCGTACTCGTACCGGGTCGGGGCCGAGGGCGACTGGTCCCCGGCGTACTCCTTCAAGACCCAGGACTTCGAGGGCGACTACGACTTCCTGTTCTTCGGCGACCCCAGATCGGCTCCTCCGGCGACCGGCTGAAGGACCAGGCCGGTTGGGAGGACACCTCAAGGTGGCCACCGCGGCCAACCCGAACGCCGAGCTGCTGGTCTCCGGCGGCGACCACGTCGAGTCCGCCAACGACGAGGGTCAGTGGACCTCGTTCATGGCGCCCGACCAGCTGCGGCAGTACCCCGTCGTCGCCACCATCGGCAACCACGACGTCGGCGGCAAGTCCTACGAGCAGCACCACTTCACCCCGAACACGGACCGCACGGCCCCGTACTACGACAACGGGAACCCGGCGGGCACCAAGTCCGGTGGCGACTACTGGTTCGTCTACAAGGACGTGCTGTTCATCGACATCAACAGCAACAGCTACAAGCTGCCGACCGACGGCAGCAACGCCGGCGACGCCGCGCACGTCGCGTACGTCACCGACGTCGTCAACAAGCACGGCTCCGAGGCCAAGTGGAAGGTGCTGGTCTACCACCACTCCATCTACTCGCCGGCCAGCCACTCGACCGACGCGGACAACAAGCAGCGGCGGGAAGACTTCACCACTGCCTTCTCCAACCTCGGCATCGACATGGTGCTGCAGGGCCACGACCACAGCTACTCCCGCAGCTACTCGATCAAGAACGGCCAGAAGGAGAACCCGGCCGAGAGCCGGTGCTGCCGACGTGTTCCCCGGCCCGGGTGGCGTCATCTACGTGACGGCCAACTCGGCCTCCGGCTCGAAGTACTACGACATCAAGAAGCCGGACGCCACCGGTACGGGCATCCGCGGTAACGGCCCGGACCCGCTGGATCCGGACAAGTTCTGGTACAACTCGGTGCAGAACCAGGAGCACGTGCGCAGCTACGTCAAGGTGCAGGTGCGCGGCGACAAGCTGGTCCTGGCCAACGTCCGCAGCGGCACCTGCGCTGCGCCGAACTCGTCGGTCGAGAACGGCTCCTCCTGCGTCAACACCCCGGACGGTCAGCCGGTCGGCTCGATCGTCGACAACGTGACGGTGCACCCGTTCCACGGTGACGGCCAGGCCATCCAGGTCAACGTGCCGAACCCGGCTCCGGGCGAGTTCGGCTGGACGATCGACGGCTACAACGGCCTGGTCGACCTGGGCACCGCCCAGGAGCGCGACGGCACCTACTTCCAGGCGGCCGGCAAGATCAACCCGATCCTCGTGTCGGACAGCCGCCGCTCGCTCGCCCGTGGTCGATCTCGGCCAACGTGGGTGACTTCCAGGACGCCGAGAAGACGTTCTCCGGCTCCTTCCTCGGCTGGAACCCGTACGTGCTCGACGGCGGCGCGGGCGCCGAGGCCGGTGCCCGGTCCTGTCGTCCCTCGACGACCAGGGCAAGGGCCTCTCGGTCTCCAGTGGGCTCGCCGCGGCCGCCCAGGGTCACCGCGCGGCGGCGCCAAGCTCGGTGCCGACCTGGATCTGAAGATCCCGGACAGCATCGCGAAGGGCAGCTACCGCACCACCCTGACGATCACCGCGCTGAGCAGCTGATCCCACGGTTTCATCGGGCGGGGTAGGCACCTTCGGGTGCCTACCCGCCACCCATTGCACTCCTCCCAAGATCACCTCAAGGAACTGACATGCAACCGTCCGTAACGCGCTGGAAGACACTCGTTCGTACGACCGCGCTGTCCCTGCTCGCCGCCGTCGCGGCCGTCGGTGTCGGTGCCGGTCCCGCCCAGGCCACGGACGGTAACGTCGCCTGGACGGTCCGGACGGCCTCCAACAGCTACGGCGAGGCCCGGTCCAGCTACAGCTACAACGTCAACCCCGGTGGTCACGTCGAGGACGCCATGGTCGTCGCCAACCGCGGCCCGGCACCGCTGACCCTGTCCGTGTACGCCGCCGACGGCTTCACCACCGACGCGGGCCAGCTGGACCTGCTCACCAGGGACAAGAAGTCCACAGCGATCGGCGCCTGGGTGAAGCCGAACGCCGGCAGCGTCGTGATCCAGCCCGGCAAGACCGCGCAGGTTCCGTTCACGGTCGGCGTTCCGGAGAACGCCACGCCCGGTGACTACGTGGGCGGCATCCTGACCACGCTCACCCAGGCCGACCAGGCCGAGGGGATCAACGTCGACCGGCGCCTCGGAATCCGGATCAAGATGCGGGTGGGCGGCGAACTGAAGCCGAACCTCGCGATCGAGGACCTGCACGTCACCTACGCGGGATCGGCCAACCCGTTCAGCAAGGGGACGCCACGATCACCTACAAGGTCCACAACGTCGGCAACGCCGCCCTGTCCGGAAACCAGGCGGTGACCGTCTCCGGCCCGTTCGGCCTGCTGCGGGTGCGGGCCGGCGACATCGCCGCGCCACCGGAACTGCTGCCGGGTGAGAGCTGGAACGTGACGGTGCCCGTCCGCGGTGTGGCTCCCGCCATCTCGCTGGCCGCGACCGCGACCCTGACCCCCTGCTCACCGACGCCTCGGGCTCCACCACCTCGCTCAAGCCGGTCCAGGCCACCGCGCACGGTTGGGCGCTGCCGTGGATGCTGGTGCTGGCTCTCGTCGTGCTGATCGCCGTGCTCGTCGGGGCGTACCTCTATCGACGCCGTAACCAGACGCAGCGCAAGGCGCGCGAGGACGCCCGCGTACGCGACGCCGTCGAGCAGGCTCTCCGCGGCCCGGAGCCGCAGACGTCCTGATCGCGGCGCCGGTCACCTCGGCTGGCTTTGGCCGGCGGCGGCTCGCGCGCGACGGGTCAGCCCGACGGCGAACCCGATCACGGCGATCACCACCACCGCCGCCGGCACGGAAGCCCAGGTCGGGGCCGTCCGCAGCACCACAGTGCCGATCACCGCACCGACCACCAGCCCCGCCAACCGGCCGACGCCACCGAGGTCGGCGAACCGGTGCGGGTCAGCCACCCGACGTCGCACCAGGTCGGTCAACGAGCCGGTCAGATAGGTGGTCGACGCACCCCGTACGCCGGCGCCGACGGTGATCACGCTCTGGACGCCGCTCGAAACGGCCGCCATCGCCAGCAGCGCGAGCCCGAAGCCGTACGTCGGCCGTGCCGAGCAGGCCAACCAGCCCACTGTGAACCCGAGCAGCAGCACCGCCTCGGCCGCCGTCACGAGCGCGGTGCGGCGGTTCCAACCCGGCGGGTGTGGCGCAGCGGCACCGTGGCCGCGGCAACCCCACGGCGTAACCACCAACCGCCACCACGGCCCCGGTCAGCGAGCGGGTGTCCGCCGTGGCGAGCGCGTGGCCGAAGTGCACCAGGTTGCCGGTTACCACGCTGGCGAAGTACCCGTTGAGCCTGGTCAGGCAGATCACGTCGACACAGCCGGAGGCCGCGGCCAGCGCCACCAGGAGCCAGGCCGTGGCCCGCGTCGACGGTGCGTACACGGTGCGCCTTCCGGTCGATCGCCTCCGGAGCGCGACGGCGGCGCTCGCCCGATGTCGGCTGACTCCGGGCCCGCAGCCATTCCCACGCCAGCCCCGGCTACGCCCGACGGGGCGTGCCGTTGGCGGGCGGTCGCCCTTGTGGGTGAACGGCGCTCGGCCCCGACCACGTCAGTCCCCGAGCCGGCATGCTGCGACGGTGACGCCGGCACAGAGGGGAATCCACATGGTTGACGGGGATGTGCCAGAGCGGATGCAGGCCGCGGCCCTGGACGAGTTCGGTGGGCCGGAGGTGATCACCCTGCGGAAACTGCCGATCCCGACGGTCGCCGACGACGAGGTGCTGATCAAGGTCTGGAGCGCCGGCGTCGGGGTGTGGGACGTGTACGAGCGGCAGGGTGTGATGGTGCCGGAGGGCTCGTCCCTCCCATCGTGCCCGGCAACGACGGCGCCGGGACGATCGTCAAGGCCGGCAGCAAGGTGAAGGACCTCGCGGTGGGCGATCTGGTCTACGCCTCCGCCACGACCCGTCCCAGGGCGGCTTCTACGCCGAGTACGCGTCGGTCAAGGCGCAGTACGTGGCGAAGCTGCCGACGGCGTACCGGCGGAGCACGCCGGCGCCATGCCCACCGACGCGCTGACCGCGCTTGCCGGGCTGGACACCATCAGCCTGTCGGCCGGCGCCTGGTTGCTGATCTTCGGTGCGAGCGGTGGGCAGGGCCACCTGGCCGTGCAGTTGGCCAAGCGGCAGGGGCTGAACGTGATCGCGGTGGCCTCCGGATCGGATGGCGTCGCGCTGGTGACGCGGCTCGGTGCCGACGTGTCCCTCGACGGCCACGGCGACATCACCGACGTACTCGCCCGGATCCGGGACGCGGCGTCGGCCGGGTGAACGCCATCCTGGCCATGGCCGGCGGCAAGACCCTGGACCGGCTCACCGAGACGCTTGTCGACGGCGGGTGGTCGCGTTCGCCCACGGGTGCAGCCGGAGCCGCAGGAGCGGCCGGGTGTCACGGTCCGGGCCTACGACGGCGAATCGAGCCCTCGGCAGTTGCAGCGCCTCAACGAACTCATCGAGGCGGGGCCGTTCGTGGTGCACGTCGCGGAGACGTTTCCGCTGGGCAAGGTGCGGGACGCGCACCAGCGCCTACAGACGTCCTACGCCGGCAAGCTCCTGCTCACGGTGGCCTGAGACCTCAGCCGACGCGCTGTTGCGGCACGCGTACCGATGCCATGCCGGCCGCGGTCGCGGCCTGGATGCCCAGGTCGGTGTCCTCGAAGACCAGGCAGGACTCCGGGGTACGCCGAGCTGCTCCGCCGCGAGCAGGAACGCCTCCGGGTCGGGCTTGGCCCGGTGTAGTCGTCGGCGCAGACCAGCACGTCGAACCGGTCCAGCAGGCCGAGCGCCTCCAGGGAGGCGGTGACCGAGGCGCGGGTGCTGCCGGAGACGACGGCGAACGGCACCCGCCGGTGCGCGTCGTGGATGTGCGCCAGCACGTCGGGCACGGCGGCGAGCTGCGGCAGCAACTCCTGGTAGTAGCCTTCCCGCCGCTCGACGACGGCGGCCACCGGCATGGCCAGACCCTGCTGCTCGTTCAGGGCGACGATGATGTCGGCGGTCGGCCGCCCACCCCAGGCGTAGAAGAGGTCCTCCGGGAACTCGCAGCCCACTCCTCCAGGGCCCGCTGCCAGGCCAGGTAGTGCAGCGGCATGGAGTCGACGATGGTGCCGTCGCAGTCGAAGAGGTACGCGGCGAACTGACCGGGAGGCAGAGGCAGACTCACCGGGAAAGGGTACAGCGCGCCCTTCACTCGCCCGTGACGACTTTCAGCTGACCGAGCAGGTACGCCCGCTCCGGTTCGGTGCCGACCAGCGACAACGCGCTGCGGTACGCCGCCGCGGCCTCGTCGTGCCGGCCGAGCCGGCGCAGCAGGTCGGCACGCGTCGCCGGATAGGGTGGTAGCCGCGCAGCCGAGGATCCTCGGCCAACCCGTCGAGCAGGGCGATCCCGCCTCCGGCCCGTCGCGCATGGCCACCGCAGCGGCCCGGTTCAGCGCGACGACCGGTGAGGGCGTCAGCCCGAGCAGCACGTCGTAGAGCGCCACCACCTGCGGCCAGTCGGTGCTGGCCACGTCGGCGGCCTCGTCGTGCAGCGCGGCGATGGCGGCCTGCACGCCGTACGGCCCGGGTGTGCGGCCGGTCAGCGCGACCACCACCAGCGCGCACCCTCCTCGATCATCTGGCGGTCCCAGCGTCCCCGGTCCTGGTCGTCGAGCAGGACCATCGCAGCGTCCGGCCCGGTCCGCGCGTCGCGTCGGGCGTGGACCAGCAGCATCAACCCGAGCAGCCCGGCGACCTCCCGCTCGGCGGGCAGCAGCCGACGCAGGATCCGGCCCAGCCGGATGGCCTCCTCGGCCAGGTCGGTCCGTTGCAGATGCGGGCCGGAGCTGGCGGCGTACCCTCGGTGAAGACCGAGTAGACGGCCTGGAGCACCGTGGGGAGACGACCGGGCAACTCATCGGGGCCCGGTACCCGGAACGGAATACGGGCATCGCGGATCTTCCGTTTGGCCCGGACCAACCGCTGAGCCATCGTCGCCGGTGGCACCAGGAAGGCCCGCGCGACCTCGGTGGTGCTGAGGCCGGCCAGGAACCGCAGGGTGAGTGCGCCGCGATCCGGCGCGGCCAGGGCCGGGTGCGCGCAGGTGAAGAAGAGCGCCAACCGGTCGTCGGGTAGGTCGCGGTCCGCGTCGGCGGGCGGCGCGTGGTCGGCCCGCTCGGCCTCCGCCCGGAGTACGGCGAGCCGCGTCGCCAGGACCCGGTCGCGACGCAGCCGGTCCACGGCTCGCCGTCGGGCCGTGGTGAGCAGCCAGGCGCCCGGCCGGCTCGGGACGCCGTCGACCGGCCAGTGCGTCAGCGCCGCCTCGATGGCCTCGGAGGCGACCTCCTCGGCCAGGTCGAGGTCACCGAAGCGGCGTACGAGTGCGGCGAGCAGTCGGCCGCGTTCCTCCCGGAACACCGCCTCCACCGACGAGCCGACTGCTCCCCGTGCCGCACACGGTCAGACCGGCATCTCGATCTCGGCGATCGGGCGGACCTGGACCGACCCGGTGCCGACGGCTCCGGGACTACGGGCCGCCCATTCCAGCGCGGCGTCGAGGTCCGGCACGTCGATGATGTCGTACCCGCCGAACAGCTCACGGGTCTCGGCGAACGGCCCGTCGGTGATCGTGCGCTCGCCGCCCGGGCCGACCTGCACCGTCGTGCAGGTGGTCAGGTCCTGCAACGGGTGCCCGGAGACCCAGACCCCGGCGTCCTGCATCTCCTGGCCGTAACGGATCCAGTCCTCGGGCGTGCAGCCGTTGCCAACGGCCTCCCCGTCGGCCGCGGGACTCATGAACAGCAGCATGTACTTCACGTTCCGGCTCCTCTCGGTGCGGCGTGTCGCCGTACAGCATGACGACGAACGTGGGCCGGGGTTATCGACACGACGCGTTAGATTCTTCCTGGCCGGCGCGGCCGTGCTGGTTCGGCGTTCCTGCTCGCCCGGCGTGCCTGCTCGCCCGGTGTCGCTGCTCGCCCGGTGTCGCTACTCGCCCGCTCCGAAGAGCGGGAAGAACCGCTCGGCCGCTGCGCTGTCGCCGTGCACCTCGATCTCGCCCGCCGTGACCGCCGATCGCAGCGGTGTGCCGCCGAACATCAGGTCCAGCAGCGCGTTCACCGTGCCGGTGACCGTGACGTCGACCTGGCCCGACCGACCACGGGCCACGCTGATCCCCTCGGAGACACGCCCACCTCGAAGGCGTCGGTGCCCACCTGCAACCGGAGTCGAGCGGTCACCGGCGTGTCGGCCGGAGGCCGATAGAGGGCCTTGAGCAGCAGCATGAACGCGTCGGTGCTCATCTCGGCGTCCGGCTCCGCGGGCAGGCCGGCCCCACCGCGACAGCTCGATCAGTGTCGGCTCCAGTTGCTGACCGCGTTCCGTCAGCTCGTACGCGTGCACGCTGGCCGGTGGCCCGAGCTGCACCCGCCGGACGATGCCGGACTGCTCCAACTCCCGTAGTCGCTGGCTGAGCACGTTCTGGCTGGCCCTCGGCAGGCCGGCCCGCAGGTCGCCGAAACGCTTCGGGCCGAAGACCAGCTCTCGGACAACCAACAGGGCCCAGCGCTCGCCGACGATGTCCATCGTGCGCGCCGCCCGCAGGCGTCCTGGTAGGTCCGCTGAGTCACACCGCCATCGTAGTCGGCGTCCACCGGACAGTGCTAACGTCGGACCATCTAGTCCTAACCTAGGAGCACGTCATGGGTGCACTGCTCGCCAAGGTGATCGAGCGACACGGCGGCCTCGGTCGCTGGAACGCCGCCTCGACTCTCACCACCCGGCTCACCTACGGTGGCCCATTCTGGGCGTTCAAGGGCAGACCCGACTTCGACGGCACCGAGCTGGTCGAGGCCGACCTGCATCGGGAGCAGATTCGGCACGTCGAGGAGGGCACCGGCCGGGTCACCGAGTACGACCGCGACACCGACCGGGTCACCGTCACCGCAGCCGACGGCAGCCTCATCGACGAGCTGACGAACCCCGGGCCAGCTTCACCGGCTACACCCGGGAGAGCCAGTGGACGCTCGCCCAGGCCGCCTACTTCCGTGGCTACGCCACCTGGCACTACCTCGTCGAGCCGTTCCTGTTCACCTGGTCGGGCGTCGAGGCGTACGAGGTCGAGCCGTGGGTGGAGGGCGGCGAGTCGTGGCGCGGGCTGCGCGTCACGTTCCCCGAGAGCGTGGACACCCACAACGACACCCAGCTGTACTACTTCGACGACAGCGGGCTGCTGCGGCGGATGGACTACCAGCCCGTGGTCAACGGCTTCTCCCCGACCGCCCACTACGTGAGCGGGGCGACCGACGTCGACGGGCTGGTCGTGCCGACGCGACGCCGGATCCACATCCGCCAGGAGGACCGCACCCCGGACCTCTCCTGGACGCCGATCACCCTCGATCTGGCCGACGTTCCGGATCCGCTGAGGCCCCGACGGTGCCGCAGCGGACCCGGCGTCATGCCGCCGACCGGACGCCCCGGCCTCAGGTCGAGGCGTCCGTCCGGCGCCGGCTCCGCTCGGCCCGCCGCCGCACCTGCTGGTACGCACCGGTCAGCCCCATCGCCCGGCGTACCTCGACCAAGGTCTGGCGTACCTCCAGGCGGGTCCGCTCAGTACCCTCGACGATCAGCCGGTCGACCAGACCGCGGTCAGCCTCGATTTCGGCCCGGCGCTGCCGGATCGGCGCCAGGATCCCCTCCAGCGCGACGACCAGCCGTTCCTTGACCTCCACGTCGCCCACCCGCCCGGCCCGGTAGCGCCGGGCCAGGTCGCTGACCTCGTCGCGGTCCGGATTGAAAACCTCGTGGTACGCGAAGACCGGGTTTCCCTCCACCGTGCCGGGCACGTCGGCCCGCACCCGGTTCGGGTCGGTGTACATGCCGAGCACCTTGCGACGCACCGTGGCCGCGTCGTCGGAGAGCGCGATCGAGTTGCCCCGGCTCTTGCTCATCTTGGCGGCACCGTCGGTGCCCACCAGGCTCGGCGTGTCCGCCGGAACCAGCTCGGGGACCGGGAAGACGGGGCCGTACAGATGGTTGAACCGCCGGGCGATCTCCCGGGTCACCTCGACGTGTGCGGCATTGTCCCGACCCACCGGCACCACCTCCCCTTGACGCAGAGGATGTCCGCGGCCTGGAGCACCGGGTAACCCAGCAGCCCGTACGGCATCTCCTCCTTGCCGGCGTCGCGGGCCATGTCCTTGAGCGAGGGCACCCGTTCCAGCCGGGGACGGTCACCAGATTCTGGAGGAGTGTGTTGAGGTCGCCGACCTCCGGGATGGCCGACTGGAGGTAGAACGTGGCCCGTTCCGGGTCGACGCCGGCGGCGAGGATGTCGGTCACCATCTCGCGGGCATTGCCGGAGACCTGGTCGATGTCCTCACGGCGGTTGCGAGTGGTGAGCATGTGCAGGTCGGCGATGATGAAGAAGCTCTCGTAGCGTCGATGCAGCAACACCCGGTTGGCGATGCTGCCGACGTAGTGGCCGAGGTGCAGCCGGCCGGTGGGCCGGTCACCGGTGAGCATTCGTGCGACGGACATGGTGGCGCCTCTCGTATCCGAGGGTGGGGTAACGCACGGCGCGCGCCGAGCGGGCCGATCAGGCCCCTCGGTCAGCGGGATCGACTCAGCGAGCCGTCCGCCATCGCGCGCCGGCGCGGAACCGCAGACCACCGGCACGGAGGACGTTCAGAAGTTGCTCACGGCCATCGCCGGAGCTGGTCGGGATCTCGGGCACGGCACCGAGTGGGAGGCCGTCGACCAGGTCGACCGCCTCCGATGCGCAGGTGCACGTCCGGACCACGCCCTCAGGTTACCCGCGGTCGACCCGGGAGGGACAGGTAGCTGTCGGCGTAGTAGGTGCCGACACGATCCCGATACTCCGGGTCGGACGAATCCGGATCGAACGGCGGAGCATGCTTGATCTCCTGCCGGGTCCGGTCGACGTGTACGACGCGTTCCTGATGATCCACCCGATCCACCGTCCCGGCGGGCAGCAACACCTTCTGGCCGAAGATCCACGGCCCGGTGTCCACCACCAGGTATCCGGCGTCCGCCTCGTCGCTCGTCTCGTCGATGCTGCCGACGCGTCCGTCACTCGCCTGCACCTGGTAACCCACCAGGTCGATCGGCGTGCCGGGGCCGGGAGCGTCCGGGCCGTCGTGATCACCTTTCGCGCCGTCCGGTGGGGTGACCGAGGGGTGGCCTGCGTGTATCCACCAGCGAGGGCGGACGGGTCACGCCAGGCCCAGGGGTTGAAGATCGAGGGTCGCACGGGGCACCTCCGGGGACGGTCCTCAGCTGTCCCCTTCGCAGTGCCCATCCCGTTGGGGTCGGAAACAGTTGGGGTTTCTGCGGGGCGGGTGTGCTCGGTCCGCGTCGGTTCAGCTCTCCTGTTGGGCGTGTCAGCTCAGTCCCTGTGTGCCGGCCCGAGCGTTTGCGATCACATCCGTGGCCGGCCTGGTGAGCAGGGCGCGCTGGCATACTCGGCTGCCATGGTGCTGTCACGCGGGTGGGCTGTCTTCCTGGTCGGAGTCGGAGTTTGGACCTGGGTGATCTGGCCGAGGTTCGCGGTGGCGATCTGGCAGGACCCACGGTCCTGGGCGTCCGGCACAGTGGCCGAAGGTGGGGCACCAGCTTTCTGTGGGTGCACGCGCTGCTGATTGCCGCGTCCCTGGTTATCGGCACCACCGTCGGTGTCCTCGGCGTCCGGGCCTGGTTCGCCGCTCGTCGCCGGGCGGCGTCCTGACCTTCGCGCCTGGCTTTCCCGCCTGGCGTCGGCCCTGGCTTTCGCCCCTGGCTTTCGCCCCTGGCGTCGGCGACTGGCGTGCGGCTTCCAGGCGTTGATCGACTCGGGTTCAGCGAAGTCGGGGTATCGCAGCCGTTGGGATGCCCCGACATCACGGAACTCGAGTCGATCAACCCGCTCGGCGGCCCTGAGATGGACGTCGAGCGCTCGTCCCCGAGACAGTGTCGACGCCGGTCGGTCGTCGAGGACGCCCTGACCTGGGGAAACGGTTTGGAAGCGCGAATGTGACGCGCGCCGCTAGCCGTGGATTTGACGATCAAACCCGCAGACGCGTAACTTCTCTCTGCCAGCGCGGAACGGGGCAAACGGGACGAAGGTCCTGAAGCCCCGGGATGGGATGGCAACCGGGTCAGACAGGGTTCGCTCCTGTGGGACACGGTCCGGGCGGGCTCGCCAGATCGGCCGCGAGGCGGATTTGGTGCGGCGAAGCCGACCGGGTAAGGTTCACCCGGCAGGGCACCGGGCGAGACTGCGGGAAACCGCAGCGGCCGGTTCTGCCGAATCCGACGACCTGACGCAGCGGTTCGCTGCTGCGTGAGTGCGCCGGTGCCAACCCGCACCAAGCACGACAGACCGGGACACACGGTTTGACACGGCGAAGACGGTGAGGTAACGTAGTAAAGTGCCCGGCGCGAGAGCGACGGGACACAGAGCAAGAAAAGCCCCGAGTTGGGGTTCCACTGAGGTGGGGCTTCGAGTCGGTGTGTGGTTGTTCTTTGAGAACTCAACAGGGTGCTTGTAAAGCCAGTGCCAATTATGATTTATACCCCGGACTGGTCAGTTTTGCTGGCTGGTTGGGATTCCTTTGGCAACATTTGTTTGTTGTCAGGATGCTGTTCAACTAATTTTTGTTGGAGAGTTTGATCCTGGCTCAGGACGAACGCTGGCGGCGTGCTTAACACATGCAAGTCGAGCGGAAAGGCCCTTCGGGGTACTCGAGCGGCGAACGGGTGAGTAACACGTGAGCAACCTGCCCCAAGCTTTGGGATAACCCTCGGAAACGGGGCTAATACCGAATAGGACTTCCGGCCGCATGGCTGGGGTGGAAAGTTTTTCGGCTTGGGATGGGCTCGCGGCCTATCAGCTTGTTGGTGGGGTGATGGCCTACCAAGGCGATGACGGGTAGCCGGCCTGAGAGGGCGACCGGCCACACTGGGACTGAGACACGGCCCAGACTCCTACGGGAGGCAGCAGTGGGGAATATTGCACAATGGGCGGAAGCCTGATGCAGCGACGCCGCGTGAGGGATGACGGCCTTCGGGTTGTAAACCTCTTTCAGCAGGGACGAAGCGAGAGTGACGGTACCTGCAGAAGAAGCACCGGCCAACTACGTGCCAGCAGCCGCGGTAAGACGTAGGGTGCGAGCGTTGTCCGGATTTATTGGGCGTAAAGAGCTCGTAGGCGGCTTGTCGCGTCGACCGTGAAAACTTGGGGCTCAACCCCAAGCCTGCGGTCGATACGGGCAGGCTAGAGTTCGGTAGGGGAGACTGGAATTCCTGGTGTAGCGGTGAAATGCGCAGATATCAGGAGGAACACCGGTGGCGAAGGCGGGTCTCTGGGCCGATACTGACGCTGAGGAGCGAAAGCGTGGGGAGCGAACAGGATTAGATACCCTGGTAGTCCACGCTGTAAACGTTGGGCGCTAGGTGTGGGGACCTCTCCGGTTTCCTGTGCCGCAGCTAACGCATTAAGCGCCCCGCCTGGGGAGTACGGCCGCAAGGCTAAAACTCAAAGGAATTGACGGGGCCCGCACAAGCGGCGGAGCATGCGGATTAATTCGATGCAACGCGAAGAACCTTACCTGGGTTTGACATGGCCGCAAAACTCACAGAGATGTGAGGTCCTTCGGGGCGGTCACAGGTGGTGCATGGCTGTCGTCAGCTCGTGTCGTGAGATGTTGGGTTAAGTCCCGCAACGAGCGCAACCCTCGTTCGATGTTGCCAGCGCGTTATGGCGGGGACTCATCGAAGACTGCCGGGGTCAACTCGGAGGAAGGTGGGGATGACGTCAAGTCATCATGCCCCTTATGTCCAGGGCTTCACGCATGCTACAATGGCCGGTACAATGGGCTGCGATACCGCGAGGTGGAGCGAATCCCAAAAGCCGGTCTCAGTTCGGATCGGGGTCTGCAACTCGACCCCGTGAAGTCGGAGTCGCTAGTAATCGCAGATCAGCAACGCTGCGGTGAATACGTTCCCGGGCCTTGTACACACCGCCCGTCACGTCACGAAAGTCGGCAACACCCGAAGCCGGTGGCCCAACCCTTGTGGAGGGAGCCGTCGAAGGTGGGGCTGGCGATTGGGACGAAGTCGTAACAAGGTAGCCGTACCGGAAGGTGCGGCTGGATCACCTCCTTTCTAAGGAGCACCTTCCGACGAAAGTCGGTAAGGAGCCCGCATCACCCGATTGTGGTGGTGGGGTGCTCGAATGGCGGAGACACTGGCAAGTTTTGCCCTGGCAACGCCGGCGGCGCCTAGTACAGCTACTTCGGTGGTGGGAACGGATGCTTCTGGTGCGGCTGGGGAGAATGTAGAGCACCCTGTTGGGTCCTGAAGGAACAACCATCTGGTTGTTGTTTCAGAGACTTTGCCAGCCTCCCGTGTGGGGCTGGAAGTCTGCCAGGCATGGCCTGGCCCCACATACCGCCGACTGTTTGGGTTGGGTTTGGTGTGGGGCGGATCGGGTTGTGGGTTGGTCGTTTGTTGAGAATTGCACAGTGGACGCGAGCATCTTTGTGGTCAAGTTGTCAAGGGCGAACGGTGAATGCCTTGGCACCAGGAGCCGATGAAGGACGTGGGAGGCCGCGATAGGCCTGGGGAGCTGTCAACAAGCTGTGATCCCAGGGTGTCCGAATGGGGAAACCTGGCACCAGTCATGTGGTGTCACCCACACCTGAACACATAGGGTGTGTGGAGGAACGCGGGGAAGTGAAACATCTCAGTACCCGTAGGAAGAGAAAACAATTTAGTGATTCCGTGAGTAGTGGCGAGCGAAAGCGGATCGAGGCTAAACCGGCTGCGTGTGATACCTGTCAGGGGTTGCGTGGTCGGGGTTGTGGGACCCTGCTGAACAAGCTGACACTTGTTCGAGAAGTTACAAAGTCAGTGGCTAGTCGAACAGTCTGGAATGGCTGACCGTAGACGGTGAGAGTCCGGTAGGTGAAAGTTGCTGACCTTCTGTGGGTGTTCCCGAGTAGCGGCGGACCCCTGAAATCTGCCGTGAATCTGCCAGGACCACCTGGTAAGCCTAAATACTTCCTGGTGACCGATAGCGGACAAGTACCGTGAGGGAATGGTGAAAAGTACCCGGGAGGGGAGTGAAATAGTACCTGAAACCGTTCGCCTACAATCCGTCGGAGCCTTGCGGGGTGACGGCGTGCCTTTGAAGAATGAGCCTGCGAGTTAGTGGCATGTGGCGAGGTTAACCCGTGTGGGGAGCCGTAGCGAAAGCGAGTCTGAATAGGGCGATTCAGTCGCGTGTCCTAGACCCGAAGCGGAGTGATCTAGCCATGGGCAGGCTGAAGCGCGGGTAAGACCGCGTGGAGGGCCGAACCCACCAATGTTGAAAAATTGGGGATGACCTGTGGTTAGGGGTGAAAGGCCAATCAAACTCCGTGATAGCTGGTTCTCCCCGAAATGCATTTAGGTGCAGCGTCGCGTGTTTCTTGCCGGAGGTAGAGCACTGGATGGTCTAGGGGCCCACAAGCTTACCGAAATCAGCCAAACCCGAATGCCGGTAAGTGAGAGCGCGGCAGTGAGACTGCGGGGATAAGCTTCGTAGTCGAGAGGGAAACAGCCCAGATCACCAGCTAAGGCCCCTAAGCGTGTGCTAAGTGGAAAAGGATGTGGGGTCGCATAGACAACCAGGAGGTTGGCTTAGAAGCAGCCACCCTTTAAAGAGTGCGTAATAGCTCACTGGTCAAGTGGTTCCGCGCCGACAATGTAGCGGGGCTCAAGCACACCGCCGAAGCTGTGGCATTCACATTTTATCCTCGCTTGGACTTGATTCCTTGTGCAGGTGTGTGGATGGGTAGGGAGCGTCGTGCCGCGAGTGAAGCAGCGGGTGACCCAGTTGTGGACGCGGCACGAGTGAGAATGCAGGCATGAGTAGCGAAAGAAGGGTGAGAAACCCTTCCGCCGGATGACCAAGGGTTCCAGGGCCAGGCTAATCCGCCCTGGGTGAGTCGGGACCTAAGGCGAGGCCGAGAGGCGTAGTCGATGGACAACGGGTTGATATTCCCGTACCCGCGAAAGAGCGTCCCTGATGAACCTCGTTGTGCTAACCACCCGAACTGCCTGATGTCTTCGGACGGATGGTGGGGAGCGTGGGAACCTGATGGGTAGTAGTCAAGCGATGGGGTGACGCAGGAAGGTAGCTGAGCCCGGCCGGTGGTTGTGCCGGGGTAAGCGTGTAGGCCGTGTTGTAGGCAAATCCGCAACACATATAGGCTGAGACGTGATGCCGAGCCGATTCAGGTGAAGTCAGTGATCCTATGCTGCCGAGAAAGCCTCTAGCGAGTTCTTAGCGGCCCGTACCCCAAACCGACACAGGTGGTCAGGTAGAGAATACCGAGGCGATCGGGCGAACTGTGGTTAAGGAACTCGGCAAATTGCCCCGTAACTTAGGGAGAAGGGGGCCGGAGACGTGAAGCCCGCGCGGGTGGAGCGTTGTATGGCCGCAGAGAGCAGGGGAAGCGACTGTTTACTAAAACACAGGTCCATGCGAAGAAGTAATTCGATGTATATGGACTGACGCCTGCCCGGTGCTGGAACGTTAAGGGGACCTGTTAGCTCTTTCGGGGGCGAGGCGGAGAACTTAAGCGCCAGTAAACGGCGGTGGTAACTATAACCATCCTAAGGTAGCGAAATTCCTTGTCGGGTAAGTTCCGACCTGCACGAATGGCGTAACGACTTCCCCACTGTCTCAACCACAGGCCCGGCGAAATTGCAGTACGAGTAAAGATGCTCGTTACGCGCGGCAGGACGGAAAGACCCCGGACCTTTACTATAGCTTGACATTGGTACTCGAATTAGCTTGTGTAGGATAGGTGGGAGCCGGTGAAGTCCATACGCCAGTATGGGTGGAGGCAATCTTGAAATACCACTCTGGTTGATTTGGGTATCTAACTTCGGACCGTTATCCGGTTCAGGGACAGTGTCTGGTGGGTAGTTTAACTGGGGCGGTTGCCTCCTAAAGGTAACGGAGGCGCCCAAAGGTTCCCTCAGCCTGGTTGGCAATCAGGTGTTGAGTGCAAGTACACAAGGGAGCTTGACTGTGAGACTGACAGGTCGAGCAGGGACGAAAGTCGGGACTAGTGATCCGGCACTTGCGAGTGGAAGCGGTGTCGCTCAACGGATAAAAGGTACCCCGGGGATAACAGGCTGATCTTCCCCAAGAGTCCATATCGACGGGATGGTTTGGCACCTCGATGTCGGCTCGTCGCATCCTGGGGCTGTAGCAGGTCCCAAGGGTTGGGCTGTTCGCCCATTAAAGCGGTACGCGAGCTGGGTTTAGAACGTCGTGAGACAGTTCGGTCCCTATCCGCCGTGCGCGTAGGATACTTGAGAAGGGCTGTCCCTAGTACGAGAGGACCGGGACGGACGAACCTCTGGTGTGCCAGTTGTCCTGCCAAGGGCACGGCTGGTTAGCTACGTTCGGAAGGGATAACCGCTGAAAGCATCTAAGCGGGAAGCCTGCTTCAAGATGAGGTATCCCACCCCACTTTGTGGGGTAAGGCCCCAGCTAGACGACTGGGTTGATAGGCCGGAAATGTAAGCCCGGTAACGGGTTCAGTTGACCGGTACTAATAGGCCGAGGACTTGACTACTAAGCTGCTACGCGTCCACTGTGCAACTCTCGATAAACGAACAACAGACCACACACGTGTGTTGGTGTTGTTTGATATGTCGATAGAGTTACGGCGGTCATGGCGGAGGGAAACGCCCGGTTACATTCCGAACCCGGAAGCTAAGCCCTCCAGCGCCGATGGTACTGCACTCGCGAGGGTGTGGGAGAGTAGGACGCCGCCGGACAATCTTTCAGAAAGGGTCACCCCATTGCGGGTGACCCTTTCTGCGTTCCAGACTTAGGCGCGATGGCCGGCGGCCCGCGAGGTGATCGACTCGGCTTCCGGGATATCGGGGTATCGCCGAGTGCGGGACACCCGATATTCCCGGAACCCACGAGACGATCAGCGATGTCGGGGTATCCGCGGGCGTCCGACACCCCGACATCCAGGAACCCGAGTCGATCAACGGGGACGCGTCGCCCAGGACGGGGTCGCGTTGCCGAGCGGCGCGGGAGCAGCACTACCCGGACGGGATCGCGCTGTCTGGACAGGGCCACACCACCCAGCGGCACGGGGTCGCGCTCGCGTCGGCGGCGGTCGATACTCGCGTGGTGACCTTCTGGACGGGGAGTACTCATGAGGCCACCTGCCGACGAACCACACGCTGGAATTGCGTCGCGCACGCCGGCCCGGCCGCAGCGCGGGCTGCGGGCGCGGCTCGTCTGGCGGTGGTCGCGCTGACCGTGTGGGCGGTCGTCGACGTGGTGCGCACCATCCTCATGATGGGGCACTACGAGAGCCGCATCGAGAGTGCCACCCATGGCAACGTCGACCTGGGGTCTGCCTGGTTCGTGTACATGCTCCTGAGTGAGCCGTTCCCGCTTGGCTTCGTGCCGGTCGCGGCGGACCGGCTGTGGATACTCGCCTCACTCGTCGCGGTCGCTGCCGTCATTATCTGGCAGTACTACGCGCGGCGTACCGCGCAGGGGCCGGGAGACGCGGTGCCGTGGCCGCCAGCATGGACGATGTGGAAGTGGTTCGTGGCCGTTCTCGGCACCGTCGTCCTCTACGTGACGAGCTTGCTGTACCGCTGGGCAACAGTGGATGGCGGCGCGCACCACGAGACGTCGCTGGACACCCGGCCGGTGGCCTATCCGCTGTGGACCGCCGGGACGGTGCTGGTCGTGGTCACGGCGGTCCTCAGCGTTCGAGTCGTGCGGCGTACGGTCGAGGCTCAGGAGGGCTTCGGCCCGCAGACGTAGCGGGCTCCGCGTCGTAGCGCCAGGTGAACTTCTCCCGCTTGACCACCGCGCCGCCCTTCTTGATGACCCGGAAGGCGTCCTGGGTGAAGCCGTTGATGCCGTTGGTCTCGATGCAGGTGGGACCCGGATCCAGGTGGATCTGCCTCGGGGTGGTGATGTTGCGGCGCGGCCCGTACTCCGTCTTCACACTGTCGTAGATCTTCGTGCTCCAGATCGACACGGTGATCGTGCTGGACGTGTACGAGGTGTCGATCAGTACGCCGTACTCGGTGTTGTTGCGGAACTTGAAGTCCAGGTTGGGCCAGAAGATGGTCGACTCGATGACCGCGGGGTACCTGTCGAACCAGTACGAGTGCGGCTTGTGCTCGACGTCCTCCAGGCCGGCGTAGTACGTCGCGTTGAACAGTGTGGTGGTGAACTGCGAGGTGCCGCCGCCGACACCCGGCACCAGCTTGCCGTCGAGGATGACCGGTGCGTCCCGGTAGCCCTGGGCGTAACCGCGCTCACCCGTGTGACCGTTGAGCGAGAACGTTTCCCGGGCAGGACGACAGTGCCGTCCACCTTCTTGGCGATAGTGGCGATGTTCTGGCTGCGCGACGAGGCCATGCCGCCGGTGAAACGGGTGGTGAACGAGGACACTCGCTCCCTGATGCCCAGGCCGGCGATCTTCTCCCTGGTCAGCTCCGGTGGCGTCGGCTTCAGCTCGCCGGTCACCTCGCGGCCGTCCGTCTTCGGGAGCACCGCCAACAGGTCCCGACCCAGCGCGGCCGAGTCCAGCTGCTGCCCGGGTCGCCCTCGGTGGCGGTGGGTCGGCCACCGGAAATGGTCATCGTGGCGTCCTTCGGCGGCACCTCGATGGCGTTCAGGCCGTTGCCGAGCGCCGCCCGGAGGCGCTTGACGTCCACCGACGGGGTCAACTTGCCGGTCTTGTCGGCGGTGAACCGCAGGCTCTTCGCGATGGCGGCCGGCGGTACCTTCACCGAGCCCTTGTTGGTGCGCAGGGTGACCGGTGCGGCGACGGCGGGCTTCGCCAGCTCGGACACCAGCCGGTTCAACTCCTCCGGCGTGGTCGCCGGGTGGCTCTCCACCAGGGGCACGGTGACCGGGGTGCCGGCCAGCCAGCCGGCGCGGACCACCTCGGCGGAGCGTTGCGGATCGAGGGCCAGCCCGGCTGGGCTGCACGATCTTCGGCTTGGTGCCCTGATAGGTGATCGCCGGCATGGTCATTCCCTGGGCCTGGTCGCCGAGGATCTTGCGTAGCGCGTCGTCCAACCGGCCCTCGTCGACGCTCACCACCGGGTCGACAGTGCGGGAGCCGACCAGCCGGCTGACCGGGTGCGCCTCGGCCGCGGTCGCTGCCGCGACGGTCGCCGGCACGTCGACGGCGAGCCCCACGTCGGCCGGGTTGATCTCGGCGGTCCGCCCGTCGACGGTGACCTTGAGCGGTGTGGCGAGGGCAGCCGCCCGCTTGTCCAGCTCCGCCCGCAACTCCCGGTCGGCGTCCGCGCGGCTCCGGCCGCCGAGCTCGGTGCCGAGCACGCTTGTGCCACGGGGACATCCCCGGCGTACGCCCAGGCGCCGGCGCCTGCCACGGCGGCGAGTACGCCACCGGTGACGCCGGTGGCGAGCAGCATGCGGAACCGACGTCTGCGGCGGGGCTCGCCGGGTGTGGTGGTGGACGCTGTCGCTGTCGCTGAATCGTCGTCCGGCCAGGTGACCGCCGTGACCTGCACGGTGGGCCGGTCGTCGGGTGGACTCTTTCGCCGTACAGCGTCACTGCAACCTCGATCGCCAGGGTGCCGCGGGAGGTCCCTCCCGGAGGCACCTACGGTAACCAATGCCCGGCCTTCCTCGTGGACTGCGCCCAACGGGCGTTGCCACCGCGTGTCGCGCCCTCCGGGGGCGGTGCGGACGACAGACCGCGGACGTGGCACGGTGGCTGGGTGGACACTGCCGAGCGGGTGTTGGCGTACGGGGCGGTCGGCTGGACCGGGCGGGTCCGTTGCGCACCGATCCGGCGCGGTTGAGCGGGCTGCTCACCGAGCCGACGACGGTGGTGCTGCCGCTGTGGCGGGACCGGTGTCTCGTCGACGGCCACGGTCCGGTTCGGCTCAGCGCGGAGCGCGCGTCACTCGTCCGGTCGGCCGCCAGCGAGACCGTCTTCCTGGGGCTGGACGGGGACGCTGCCGTGTTCGCCGTGGACCTGTCCGCACTCCCCGAGCAGTCCGCCGTCGAGATGGCCGGTGCGGTGCGGTCCGTCGACGTGCGGGCACTGGTCGGGCGGCTCGAACCGGGCGACGCGGCGGTCCAGGCGTACGCCAGGGGTTTGCTGCACTGGCACCGGCAGCAGCGATTCTGCGGGACGTGCGGTGCGGCGGCCCTGGCCGGCGGCGGCGGGCACGTGCGGACCTGCACCGGCGGTGAGTGTGGTCGCCTGCTGTTTCCCCGGATCGAACCCGCGATCATCGTGCTGGTCGAGGCGCCCGGTTCGCCGGGGCGCTGCCTGTTGGCCCGGCACGCGGGTGCGCCCGAGGACGCGTACTCGACCCTGGCCGGCTTCGTCGAGGTCGGTGAGAGTCTGGAGGACGCGGTCCGTCGGGAGATGACCGAGGAGGCGGGTGTGACCGTCACCGACGTGACCTACCAGGGGTCGCAGGCCTGGCCGTTCCCCGCCGGCCTGATGGTGGGCTTCCGCGCCACCGCCACATCCGACGAGGTACGCGTGGACGGCGAGGAGCTGCTGGAGGCGCGCTGGTTCACCCGGTCGGAGCTGCGGGACCGGGCGGCGTCGGGTCGTCCGCTCGGTCGGGTGGACTCGATCGACCACCGACTCCTGGCGGACTGGTTCGCGGAGGGCTGAGCGGCCTGGCTCGCGGAGGGCTGATCTGCTCCTCGGCGAGCGTCCGCTCCCCGGGAGGCCGACGGGTCGTCACCGCCATGGCCAGTGTGGTGACGAGGGCCGTGCCCAGGGCCGCGAGGAGGAGACCCTGGACGGTACGGGGCTGGAGGGCCGCCGCGACGGCGACCAGGCCGGCCGTGCCCAGCCACAGCGGTGCCGCCGCCCAGCGCGCGCCGGTTGCGAGGCGGTCGTTGAGCAGCACGAACGTCACCGCGTAGAGCGCACCGACCGCCGCGAAGAGGGGCGCGTACCGGCCGAGGTAGGTGTAGCCGGGCCCGCCGGCGAGGCGGAAGGCGAGCCCTCCGGCGAGCGTCGAGGCGAGCACCAGCACAGCGCCACACGCGCCGGTGACCGCGAGCGCCACCGTGCGGCTGCGACTGTCACCACGGGCCAGGCGCGGCAGGGCGAGGACGGCGGCGACCTGCGGGCCCAGAGCGCGCCCTTGCTCAGGACGGTGCCGACCGAGTATGCCCCGGAGCCCGACGGGGCAGCAGTTGCCGGGCCAGGAGCAGGTCGGCGTAGGAGACGACGAGCATCGCCAGTGTCGCACCGCAGCCCGCGAGCACCTGAGCGCTGGTCAGACGTGGTGCGGTGGCCGGTCGGCCGGGCGTGCGGGCCAGTCGGGCCAGCACCACCGGAGCGAACGCGGCGGTCAGCGCGCCGGCCGCCAGCGAGCCGGTCAGGCCCGCGCCGAGCAGCAGGCCGGCGATCACGCCGCCGTAGCGGCCGGCGGCGAGCAGGGCCATCCCGCTGGCGAGTCGCAGGAAACGTTGGCCGCCCTGCAACTCTCCGAGGGGCGGGAGGAGAGCACGATCGCCGCCGTGGTGACCGCCAGCAGCGCGGGTACCTCGATCGGGAGGTCCAGGGCGGCCACCAGCAGGGGCGTCGCCGTGAGGAGGGCCCCGCGCACGCGGCCGCGGTTACCGCTGTGAGCCGGCGGGTGTCCGAGGATCCGTGTCGGGCGTTGTGCACGGCGACGGCCAGTTGCAGCCCGAGCCCTGGCACGCTGACGATGGCCACCAGGCCGAGGGCGGTGGCGAGCGCGCTGAGGTTCGCCGGGTCGAGCTGCCGGGCGGCCAGCACCGGCACCAGGTAGGCCAGTCCGTTGACGAGAACGCCGGCCAGGGTGACGCTGACCCCGCGAGGCCGAGGCCCGTGCTCCATCCGCGTGTCAGCTCCGTCTGGGCCGTCCTCTCCGGACGGGCGGGTCGTCGAGGGCTCACGTGATCTCGGAGAAGGTCGGCTGCTGCCCGTCGGCGGGCCCCGGCGCCCCAGCCGTCTCCGGCGTGGTCTGGTCGGCCGTGTCCGACGTCGGTCCCGCCACGACCACCGGAACAGCCGGGGTCGCCACGGTCGGTGGAACCCGGCGTACGGGTCGTCGTCGGGCGGTGGTGGAGAGCCAGAGCGCGCTCAGGGCGACGACGATCATGAGCTGCAACAGGGCATCTGTGTTGCGGTGCGGCGAGTCGAGGTAGAGCCACCCGGCGAGCAGGATGAACGCCCCGGAAGCCAGGTCTCGACGGCCCGGCTGACCGTCCTGACCCGACGGGGTCGACCGGCCAGGAAGGCGGCGTGGGCCGGGCACCGCCAGCATGAACCCCGCCGCGACCACGAGGCCGCCGATGAGGCCGCTCCACAGCACCAGCGCGGCGGCGCCGACCGCCAGCAGCGGCAGGGACCGGGTGAGCCGGCGACGGCCGCGCGGCACCGCGCCCGCCGAGGTGCGACCGCTGGGCTGTCGGGCGGGCAGCACCGCGAGGACGACCACCACCGCGAGCAGAATGCCACCGAGGAGAAGCCCCGCCCGGTACGTCGTGTCCGGAGCGAAACGCAGCACCACCTCCCCGGAGGCGCCGGCGGGAAGAATCCAGCCCTGCTGCCACCCGTCCACCACCAGCGGTTTCAACGTCTGCCCGCCGAGGGTCGCCTGCCAGCCGGTGTTGGTGTTCTCCCGGACGGCGAGCACCCGGTCGACGGGTGACCGGTCACCCGTACCCGTCGCTCGGTGGCCTCCCAGGAGTCGATCCCGATGGCGCTGGCGGTCGCCGCCGGGGCCGGCGTCGGCGTCCGCGGCACCAGGGCGACCATGGTGGGCGAGGCCAGCTGGCTCGGTGTGGCGACGAGGCGGTGCTCCCCGGGCCAGGTCGAGCTGCCGAGGGTGGCCCGACCGCACGGCGTCACCGGCATCTCGCGCATCTCGAGCAGGTCGCGGAGTGTGCCGCGCAGCGAGGTGGTCACCCGGGCCGCGCCGAGCCGCAGCGTCGGGCCTGATCCGCAGGCCAGTGTCAGGGGTACGTCGAGGCGCGGTCCGACGGTGGGCGCTCCGGGCAGCACTGTCACCTCGCCGACCGCGATCGGCAACTGCTCCGGCAACCGCAGCTTGTACGGGTCGGTGCTGGTGGCGGACGGCTTGTCCAGGAACTGGATGGTGATCTCGTCGGTCCGCATCGGCGGGTCCAGGCGGAGGAGACCGTCGTCGCCGAGCAGGCTGCTGCGGAAACCGTCGTCGCCGACCACGCGCACACTGCCGAGGCGGGTGGCGGCGGTCCCGTCGTCGACCGAGAGGCGGAGCCCGGTGATGGTCTGCGGCTTGAGCCACTTGAGGCGCAGGATCGGTGCCTCGTCGTCGACCGCCGGCGACCAGCTGGTGGCCGGGTCGCCGTCCAGCGCCGCGCCGGCCCGGCCGGTCGGGTCGGCCACAGCCGTCGATGAGGCGCTGACCTGCGCGGCGAGGCGCAGCGGCTGCGCGTCGGCCACCAGCTTGTCGAGGGCCTTGTCCAACTCCGGGCCGGCGGTCGGCCGCGCCCACAGCTGGCGTCGTACGCCCCGGCGGCCGGCAGGGTCAGGGTCCGGTCGATGGTGGACCCGTCCTCGGAACCACGAACGGCGTCGGTGGAGCAGCGCGGGTGCCCGTCGACGGTGAAGCAGGCCGGAGTGGTGGGTGCCGCCGACACCACGACGGTCGCCGGCCGGTCGGTGGACGGCGCGTCGGGAAGGACGAGGGTCCGGCTGGTCTGGACACCGGGAATCTTGATCTCGGCGATGCCCACCGATCCGTTGCCGAGCGGACGGAGGTCGTACGCGCCGTCGACCGAGACCTGGATCTCGCGGGTGGCGTGCACGCCGGGCAGTTCGAAGACCATGTGATCGCTGAACTGTTCGACGGTCCGGCTCTCGTATCCGGCGCTGACGGTGACAGTGGTGGGCAGGGCGTCGGCCTTCAGGTCGAACCACACCTCGACCCGGGTGACCCGGGTCGGGTTGGCGAGGTCCACAGTGACCCACTGACGGTCGCTGGGCGAGTACGGCGCGGACTGCCAGGAGGTCGCGGGTTGCCGTCCATCGCCGCGTACGGCTGGTGTTCGGGGCGGGTGCCGCCCGGCGAGTCCACCTGCGAGCGGGCGGTCGACGCGCGGATCGCGCTGATGCCCTCGAAACGGGCGACGGTGGACCGCCGCGCCCCCACTCGGGCAGATAGTCGTGCGCCGGTGCGGTCACCTCGAACGTGTCGTCGGCGGTCAACGTCTGGGAGGCGTTGTCGCGCAGCCGGCCGAACGAGACGTCGCGCCTGCGCAGCCCGTCGGTCATCGCCACCGGCCCGGCGACACCGGCGGTTGCCGCGTCGCCGGCGAGGACCGTGGGCGCCGCGCCGAGCTGCCCCGCCGCGGCGAGGTCGAGGAGTGATTCCGGGCCGCCGACCACGGTGGTCACGTCGGCACTGTCGTAGGCGACCACCGGTTGGACGGGCCGGTCGACCCGGTAGACCTCCAGCGCCCGGACGGGTACGTCGAGCCCCTGGTCCCGGAACTCGTCCGAGGACGACGGCCCGCCGCGGAGCGGACCGAAGGAGGTGACCCGGGTCAACCCGGGTGAGCGATCCAGCGCCTGGCGGACCACCGCCGGGCGGGCCGTGTCGGAGCGGCCGTGGTCGAGGTCGGCGCGGAACAGGACGTGGCTGATTCCGGAGCGGGCCAGCAGATCCGCCAGGCCGGTCGACCCGGCGCCGGTGGCGAGCCTCGACTCGATCACGTCCAGCAGCCGGATCGTGGCCGGTGGGGTGAACGGGATCGCGTTGCGTACCGCCCACCGGCTGGTGAGCAGCGGCTGGGTGATCTCGTCGGTGGTGCTGCCCCAGTCGTACGACGGGAAGCGCGCGCCGGGTACGACGAGCACCCGGCCGCGTCCGGTGTTCGCGTCGAGCCAGTCGGCGGCCTCGTGCCAGTAACCGGGCACCTCCTTGACGCTGCCCGGCGTGGCAAGGCCACCCGCGAGCGCGGGTGTGGCGACCGCCGTGACGGCGACCATGGCGGCGCCGGCGGTGAGCCAGGCGCGCGCGACGGTTCGTGGTCGGAGCCGCGCGGGCGCGGTGCGTGCCGCCCGGACGACAAGGCCGATCAGGTGCGCCATGCCCAGGGCCAGGGCAGGCGGAGGAGGACGTCGAACTTGTGCACGTTGCGCAGGGGAGCGCCGACACCGTCGAGGAAGTCCCGCTGCGGCTCGGCGAGGATGTTCGGCAGGTCGCCGACGTGCCCGAGACCGACGAGTGCGGCGCCGAGCACCAGGCCGGTGATGAGGAAGCGGCGGTGCGGCATTCCGCGGCAGGACAGTCCGAGGACGCCGAGGGCGGCGACCGCCAGTGTGGCGGCGACGAGTGCCGCGTCGTTGGCCAGTCGTGCGCCGGACGGGATCGTCGGTCCGAACGGGGAGCCCAGGTAGGCGACCCAGTAGGAGGCACCGCGCAGCGTGGTCACCGCGTCGGTGACGCTCGTGGTGTTCCGGGCCGACTCGATGTAGTCCAGGAAGGGCGGGCTGTACCGCCCGAGGACCAGCAGCGGAACCAACCACCAGGCGGTGGCCAGGGCCACCGCGCCACACCAGGCGGCGATGGCGGTGACGCGGCGGCGTACGGGCTGGAGGGTGGCGAGCCAGAGCAGGGCGAGGGCACCACAGCGAACACGGCCGTGGCGTTGACCCCACCGGCGCAGGCGACGGCGAGGGCCGACCCGGCGACGGCGCGGCGCAGCGAGGTGCGACCGGCGAGGCCGACCAGCGGGATGAGCACCAGGGGCGACGGCGCTGGGCCAGGCCTCCACCGAGGACCAACCGAGTTGGGTGAGGATGCGGGGCGACAGCGCGAAGGCGACACCGGCGATCATGCGTCCGGCGGGTGTCCCGATGCCGAGCCGGCCCGCCAGCCGCACCGCCCCAGGTAGGCGACACAGAAGAGCAGTGCCCACCACAGCCGCTGGACCACCCACGGCGCGAGGCCGAGCTCCGATCCGAGCAGGAAGAACGGGCCCATCGGCCACAGATATCCGTACGCCTGGTTCTGAAGTTGGCCGAACGTGCCGGTGGGGTCCCACAGGTGCAGCGAGCGGAGCAACCACCCCGCCGGGTTGACGTTCAGGTCGACCTTGGTATCCGGGACGACCTGCCCGGGACCTGCTGGAAGGCGAGGGCGGTGAGGGCGATGCAGATGGCCAGGTGTCGGAACCGTCGGGCCACGTGCCGGGTACGGCTGGACCCCGGCGCGGCGTCACTCGCCACCTCTGCACGCATGTCGGCTCCTGTCTTCGCCGGCCGGACGCGCACCGACAAGCGACGAGTGTCGCGCGACGTTGTCCGGACCGGGCACGGACGGGCGACCAGGGGCGTTGCGGTGGCGTTATCGGGAGAACGGCCGTCCCCACGGCGTGTAAGCGTGTGGCAGGCTGCCGACCATGTCAATGCCAGAAGCTGAGGCCGAGACGCATCCGGAAGGCGTCGCATCCGACGGCGACGGACCGGGGCCGATCGGCCGATGGCTCCGTGCCGACCCCGTCCGCGCCGTGGCGGTCGCCCTCCTCGTTGTCTCCGTCGCCTGGCGCGCCGGCCTCGCCACCCGTGGCTGGTTCTCGCAGGACGAGTTCGTCATCGCCGCCCAGGTCCTCGACACCGGGCTGGACGTGGACTACCTCCTGCGGACGTTCAACAACCACCTCATGCCCGGCGGCCTGCTGGTGGCGTGGGCGATGGTGCGGGCGGCGGGCTTCGCCACCTGGCCGTGGGTGCTGCTGCTGGCCGTTGGCCAGGCGGCGACCGGGATCGCCGTCTGGCGGCTGCTGCGTGATCTGCTCCGGCCCGGCTGGGGCTGCTCATCCCGCTGTGCCTGTTCGTGTTCAGCCCGCTGACGCTCGAGGTCTCCTCGCTGTGGTTGGTCGGGCTACTCGTACTGCCGATGCAGTTGGCCCTGGTCATGGCGGTGACGGCCCAGGTCCGGTACGTGCGGACCGGCCGCCTGCGGCACCTCGTGGCGGTCGCGTTCTGGCTGGTGTTCGGCCTGCTCTTCGACACCAAGTCCCTGCTGATCGTGCCGCTGCTGTTCCTGCTGACCGTCTTCCTCTTCACGTCCGGTGGCGCGTGGCGCAGCCTGGTGACGGCGATTCGTCGGCACTGGCCGGCGTGGCTGATGCTGTCCGTGCTCTCCGGGCGTATCTGGCGCTCTATCTCACTCGACCCGCCGCCCGCGAGCTGGACCAGACCTCGTCCGTCGGTCAGGTCTTCACCTTCCTCGGTGACCTGGTCGGCGAGACCATGGTGCCGGGTCTGCTCGGAGGTCCCTGGCGTTGGACGTACGCCGGTGACGGTCCTCCGCTGGTCGACCCGTACGACATCGCGAAGTGGTTGTCCTGGGCGGCGCTGGCGACGCTCGTCGTGGTCACCGTCCGGCGGCGTCCGTCGGCCGGCCGGGCCTGGCTGCTGCTCACCTCCTACCTCGGGCTGGTCGCCGTGCTCTTCGCGGTCACCCGGCTCGGCGGCCCGCTCGGCCCGCTGGTCGGCGTCGTCCCCGGTACGTCGCCGACGTGGTGCTGGTCGCCGCGATCTGTGTCGGTGCGGCCCTGCTGGGGACGAAGGATGCCGACGAGGACGAGGTCTCCGCGTGGCCGGTCCCGACGGTGCTGCGGGAGCCGGGCGCCTTCGCGGTCGGCCTGGTCTCCATGATCGTCATCCTGGCGACCATCGGCGTGGGCACCCTGTGGAGCACCGCCCGTTTCGGGGACAACTGGAGTACGAAGTACGGCCGGGACTACCTCGCGACGACGCAGGCGGAGCTTGCCGCCGCGCCGCCGGGCACCGTCTTCCTGGACACCGCCGTCCCGGACCGGGTCGTCGCCGGTTACTTCTGGCCGGACAATCTCCAGTCCCACTTCTTCCGCCCGGCCGAGCGCCGACCCACCTTCGTCACGGAGGCGGCCAAACCGTCGACGTTCGACGAACTCGGCCGGATCCGTCCGGTCGTGGTGGAGGGACGGAAGATCGTGCCGGGCCCGGTGGCCGACTGCGGTCACCTGGCGGAGGGCGGTCGGCCCACCCGGATCCCGTTGGACGGGTACCTGGTGGAGTGGCCGTACGTGGTGCACTTCGGCTATCTCAGCTCGGGTGACTCGACGGCGCTGTTCCGGCTTGGGACCGCCGAGCGGGAGATCACGTTGCGGCGTGGGCTGAACGACGTGTTCTTCCTGCTGGAGGGTGCCGGGGACGCCGTCGAGGTCACCGTGCGTACGCCGGGGTCGGGTGTGCACCCAACTGATCACCGTCGGCCGGGCGGTACCGGCACCGTGAATGGTTGAGCGGACCGCCGACGTCGACGCCCCACCGGTCCGGCGCGCACGGGACACGCTGCCGCTGTACGCCGTGGCGGCGGCGGTCACGGTGCTGGTGTTGGCCCGCTGGCGGCGCCCGGCTACGCGCTGCTGTACGACATGGTGTTCGTACCCCGGCAGCCGTTGACCTGGGATCTCGTCGCCCCGGCGCAGAGTCTGCCCCGCGCGGTGCCGATGGACGCGCTGGTCTCGCTGATCACCCAGGTCGTACCGGGCTGGCTGGTGCAACGGCTGGTGCTCGCCGGGGCGGTCTTCCTCGCCGCGGTGGGCGCCGGCCGGTTGGTGCCGACCGATCGGCGCGCGGTCCGGCTGTTCGCCGCGTTGGCGTACGCGTGGACGCCCTACCTCGCCGAGCGGCTGCTGATCGGGCAGTGGGGCTGCTGCTCGCGTACGCCGCGCTGCCCTGGTTGGTGCGGGCGGCGCTGGACCTGCGGGCCGGGCGGGCGGGTGCGCTTCCCCGGTGGTGCTCGCCGCCGCTCCGCCGCGATCACGCCGACCGGCGGGTTGATCGCGCTGGGCACGGTGCTGCTGCTGGTGTCGGATCGGGCGCATCCGCGCCGGTCGGTGCCGGCGGTGGCCGGTGTCGGGATGCTCAACGCCCCGTGGGTGGTCGCGGCCCTGGTCACCGGGGCTGGCGGTACGTCCGACCCGGCCGGGGTGGCGGCGTTCGTGGCGCGTTCGGAGAACTGGGCCGGTCCGCTGGTGTCGCTCGCCGGCACCGGCGGCATCTGAGCGCGCAGGCCACACCGGCCAGTCGCGCCGCACCGCTGGTGCCGGTGGCGACGGTGGTGCTGCTGATCCTGGCCGCCGTCGGCGTGAGCCTGCTGCGGCGTCGGCTACCTCCGGGTGCGGCGCTGCGGCTGGGGTTGCTCGCGGGGTCGGTGGTCTCCTCGCCGCGTTGGGGTGCTCCCGGGTGGGGACGCCGCGCTGCGCTGGGCGGTGGTGCACCTGCCCGGCGCGGGACTGCTCCGCGATGGCCAGAAGTTCCTGGCCCCGTACGCCCTGCTGCTGGTGCTGTGTGCCGCGTTGGGTGCCGAGCGGCTGGTGGCCCGGGTCGACCGGGAGGTGGCGGGCGTGATCCTGGTCGGTCTGCTGCTGCTGCCGGTGGCCGTCCTGCCGGACCTCGCCTTCGGCGGTGCCGGCCGGCTTCGTCCGGTGAGCTATCCGGCGGACTGGCAGGAGGTGGCCGAGCGGGTGGCCGGCGAGCCGGGGAGATCCTCGCGCTGCCGTTGAGCGCCTACCGGGCCTATGCGTGGAACCCCGGTCGGGTCGTCCTGGACCCGGCTCCCCGCTATCTGCCGGGGACGGTGTTGACCGACGACACGCTCCGGGTCGGCGACGTCGCGGTGGCCGGGGAGAACCGACGGCTGCGCGAGGTGCGTCGGGTGCTGGCCGAGGGCGGCCCATCTCGGCCACCGGTGTGCGGTGGGTGGTGGTGCAGCACCAGTTGCCCACCCAGGTGGACCCGGCGACCCTTCTCGGCCTCGAGGTCGTCCACGAGGGACCGTTCCTCACCCTCTATCGGAATCCGGGCATATCCCCGAACCAGCCTCGCCGGGACGCGATCGGTGGGCCGTCGTTTCGGCGCTCGTCGCCGCCCTTCTGGTGGTCGTCGCTGCCGCCGTTTCGGCACTACACCGGCGCCCTACCGCGTGGTAACGTCCGCTCGCACGTCTCGCCATTGGAGGATCGGCATGCGTAGAGCTCTGACCCTGGCTGTGTCTGGCCTGGTGGCGGCGTTGTTGGGGATCCTGGCCTGGGCGGGATCTCGGCCGCCGCGACCGCCACCGACGAGGAGGCCGCAAGCGAGGCCAAGCTCGTTTCGGATGCGGCCAAGCGAGCCGGAAAGAAGGATCCGTACGCCCCGAGGTTTACGGCGACAGGTAGGACGGCTCGCCCGCTGCTGCACTGGGCGGGGCGACTCCGCACCCTCAGCAGGGTCTCGAAGCGCCCGCCCGCTGCCTGCCAGGTGAAGCTCGCCGCGTGCTCCCGGGCCTGTGCGCCCATCTCCCGCCGCAGCTCATCCCCGTGCAGCAGCGTGCGCACCTTCGCCAGGTAGTCGTCGATGTCGTCGGCCAGCAGGCCGGTACGCCCGTCGACGACCGCCTCGGCGACCCCGCCCGCTGCCCGGAAGGCGACCGTCGGCGTGCCCGCCGAACCCGCCTCCACGATCGTCAGCCCCCAGCCCTCCTTGAGCGACGGGGTCAGGGCGACCCAGGCCGAGGCGAGCAGGGCGGCCTTCTCCTCCTCGGTGACGAAGCCCCGGAAGTCCACCCGCTCGGTGATGTCGAGTTCCGCGGCGAGTTCCCGCAGGTGTGACTCCCACCAGCCCTGGCCGGCGACGACCAGGCGCAGTTGGGGCAGCTCGTCGGCGAGGGCCGCGACGGCGCGCAGCGCCACCTCCACCCGCTTGTGTGGCACCAGCCGGTTCAGCGTCACGAGCAGCGGGAACGTCGCCCGCTGGGCGTCGGTGTGGGCAGCGTCGGCGTGCCGTTGTGCACCACCGAGACCTGCTCGGGCGGCACCCCGAGCTGGGCCAGCTCGCGGCGGGTGGCCTCGGAGACGGTGACGTACCGGCACCGCCGGTAGACGCGGACGGCCAGCGACGACTCGACCCACCACCCGAACCGCGCCGCCCACTGTGGAAGGACCACCGGCCACTGCTCGCGATGCACGTGGTGGATCAGCTTGACCACCGGACGCCGTGCCCACAGCGGGGCGAGGAACGGCAGCCCGTTGCAGACGTCGACCAGGATGTCGGGCCGGCCGCCTCGGCGGTGCGACAGTGGGCCGATGCCCAGCGCACCGGCGACGTAGCAGAGCGCCGCCCAGAGGTAGACGGTGTGTCGGCCGCCGCGCCGAACCAGCCGTACGCCGGCCTCGTTGACCTCGTCGGCGGGGAATGGCTGTGGGCGGCGCAGAAGAGAGTCGTTTGGAAACCGCGCGCCACCAGCTCGGCGGCGATCCGTTCCACGTACACCTCGGAACCGCCGCCCTCGGGGTTACGGGTGTCTCGCCAGTTGAGGAACAGCACGTGTCCGGGCATGCCGAAGCGACGCTCCACGCGAACCCTACTCTCAAGTAATTTAGCGACCCGCGTCACACTAGGGGCTGGTGTGCCGGCCGGCAATGCCCCGATGGGCCAGCCCTGATCGGCGGAGCGCTATGCGCCGACAGTGGGCACCGGCGTGCCCGCCGCGACGGTCGGCGGCGTGGTGACCGGTGCGGCCACGTCGGTGGCGGGCGGGCCGGATTTCCGCCCGCGCCCGGCTCGCCGGCGCTGCGACCCGAGCCGTTGCAGGGGCCGCTCGACGCCGTAGTAGCTGACCGTGGCGTACACCAGGCCGAAGGCCATGGTCAGGACGAACGTGCTGAGCAGCCCGCCGGAGAACAGCGGCCGGTCCTCGACCAGGTAGATGAGTTCGATGACCAGTGGGTGCCACAGGAACAGTCCGTACGAGACGGCGCCGAGCCACCGCGCGGACCCGCTGCCGAAGACCTCCTTGATCCGGGTCGGCCCGCCGAAGGCCACCGGGATCAGGATCAGCGACGCGATTGCCAGGTACAGGGCCAGTTTGACGCCGAACTCGGCGGCCGTCGGCCCGGCGAGGTCGCGGGGCCCGCGACGGGTGTCGTCGCGATCGCCATCAGGCCGACCGCTGTGGCCCAGCAGGCGGCCGGCGTCGAGGCCAGGTCGTCGAGTACGCGGAAGGCGGCCGGCGCCGTCCCGGTACGCAGGGCGACGTGTGCGGCCGCCAGCGCCATGCCCGCGCCGAACCAGGCCGCGTACGAGGGGAGCCACATGGTGTGCAGGGCGCTGTCGAGCCAGCCGATCCCCATCAGGACGAGCCACCCCGCGGTCAGCAGCAGGCTGCCGCCGAGGATCACGATGGTCCGGACCGGACGCCACGACCGGCCGACGGCGAGCACGGCGACCAGCGGCAGGATCAGGTAGAACGCGACCTCGGTGGCGAGACTCCAGGTCTGGCTGAGTCCGTAGCGCAGCTGGGCCGGCTGGTAGATCTGCGTGAAGGTGAGGTGGCGGATCCAGTCACCAGCGGACGCCGGCCGATTCTGCGGCAGGACGACCAGGCAGACGACGACCGCCAACCAGTACGCGGGCAGGATTCGGAACGCCCGCCGCCAGAGGTAGCGCTCCGCACTCGGCCGGGCCCGGCCCGTCGCGGCGCTGAGGGCCCAGGGCCGGAACAGCAGAAACCCGGAGAGTACGAAGAAGATCGCGACGCCGACGTCCAGTCGCGCCAGCCAGCCGCCCCAGGTGGTGTTCATGGTGACGGCGGTCTGGAACCCGACGTGGTGACCGACGACCGCCACCGCGCCGATTGCTCGCAGCGCGTCGAGGGCGGGGAGTCGGCCGGTTACCGAAGGCTCCGAAACTGTTGGCGCGGCGGCTGTGGACATCTGGACATCCAGGGGTCGCTTTGAAGGTGACCGGGGAGTAACCTCCCGCCATGTTAAGGATCGGGTGCCCCGGACAACAGGTCGTAGGGCGGCAGGTTACAGGAGGATGAGTGAAGCTTCGCGTGGGCGCCGCGCTCTTCGGGCTTGGCGTCTTATTGCTGGTCTTCGCGGCCGGGCTGCCGTTCTATGTGGCCCCAGCCGTGACCAAGCTCCCCTACGATCTTGAGCCAACGACGTCCGTCGCCCAGGCGAAGAACGCCACGTTCCTGAAGATCACCCGCGTCGGTGACTCGGCGACCATCGAGATTCTGCAGGGCGACCTGACGTCCAATGTCGAGGTGATCCCACAGCCCGACGACACGAGGGACCGGCTCCCCAAGGACCTCAAGGGCGACGCGGTCATCTGGGACGTTTACCAGACGGTCCGGCGTACCGACAGCGAGGTGGTGGTCAGCCAGTACAGCACCGAGTTCGCTCTCTACCGGATCTCCGGCGCTGCCGCCCGTGGAAGGACCAGTGGCTCAACGAGAGCGGAGCGGACCAGACCCCGGTCGGCAACGTGAAGTACTCAGGCCAGCTCTACAAGTTCCCGTTCGGCACCGGCAAGCGCGACTACCAGGTCTTCGACCGTGACCTGAAGCGGGCGATCCCGGCGAAGTTCACCGGCACCGAGAAGATCAAGGGCGTCGACGCGTACCGCTTCGAGCAGCGGATCGAGAACGAGGCGCTGGCCACCCCGGAGAGCAGCATCAAGCCGCTGCTCGGCACGTTCGCGCCGGGTGCCACCAGCGGCCAGATCGTCTACAGCAACATCCGGACGCTCTGGGTCGACCCGGTCACCGGTTCCTACGTGAACGTCCGGGAGCAGCAGCACAAGGAGTTGCGGCCCGACACCGGCACGCCCACGGTGCTGTTGGACGCGGACTTCAACTACACCGACGACACGGTCAGCCGCAGTGTCGCGACGGTCGAGGACAACCGCTCCAAGATCGGCCTGATCAGTTTCTGGGGCCCGATCGCCGCCGGTGTCCTCGGTCTGATCGCCGTCGTCGCCGGCGTGTGGTTGGTGACGCGCCCCAACGGTGGCTCGGCCCGGCACCGCGCCGAGCCGGCGGAGGTCGATCCGACTCCGACCCGCGTGGACCAGGAGCCGGTACGTGACGAGGAAACCGTCCGGCAGCCCAGGCCTCAGCCGGTCGGTGGGCCACTGAGCGACGAGATCCCGCCGGCGTCGACGAACTGGAAGTCGGAGGACCCGACAGTGCCGACCCAGCGTCCGGCTCCCGGCGAGGTGGAGCAGCGCTGACGCAGGTGTGACCGAGGGTGGACCGCGCGATGCGGTCCACCCTCGTCGTGTCGACCCGTACGACCTGCGTACTTTACATTCGTTATCTAATTGTAATTGGTCAATGTAACGTCACTGCCTGTTGTAGAGGTGGCGATGCAATGCCCGCTTTGCGGATGTTTCGGCGACGCCGACCGCAGCTGCATAGACGCTTCGTGATGTGGCACTGCCGCACGGTCGCCCCGTGTTACCGCCAAGTAGCTGGGGGTTGTGAGCTGCGTCGCAACGGGTGCACCATCAAGCGCGATGGTTACCAGCCGGTAACAGCGGCAGGGCCCGACCGGGTCGCCCGTTTCAGACCGGCCACTCGTGCGCATCGACCCGAGGAGGCACCCGTGCAGCATCGGTTTGACAGTCAGGGTCGTACCCGGTGGCGGCGGTTCGCCGCCATGATGGTGCCCGCCACGGCCGCCGCCGGCGCCATCCTGTTCGGAATGTCGACGGGCGCGATCGCGTCCGACATCACGGTCTCCGGGCAGACGTTCAAGATCGGGGCCGATCGCCTCGAGGGCGACGGCTTCAAGCAGTACGGCGGCATCGTCCGGGAGAAGGGCAAGGACGGCAAGGCCGGACAGGTCCACCCGATCGCCCTCTCCGAGATCAGCAGCGCCGAGCTGTACAGCCTCTGCCAGTCCGTGCGTGCCGACCTGCCGGGACTGCCGGTGGTGCTCACCATCAACGCCGGTGAGGGCAAGGAACCCGCCCGCGCCAAGGACCTGCTGATCGCGATGGACTCGTTGAACGGCAACGCGACCTTCACCAACATCAGGATCGGCCGGGACGCCACCGACCTGAACCCGACGGCGCAGGCCGGCTCGTTCGGCCAGAACTCCGACCACGTCACCATCACCAACCTGCAGCAGGTGTCCCGCTACACCACGGCGGCCACGTTCAACCTGGTCGGACTGCGGCTCAAGGTCAACGTGGGTGACGACGCCAAGGGCAAGGAGTGCTTCTGAGCTGAGTCGCGGCCCGCGGTGCTCAACACCGCGGGCCCGGTCCAGGTCCCCGTTCCCGCTCGGCCAGGAGGAGTACGTGACAACCGCGAACCCATCCCACGCCCGGCCCGGCGGTCCGGCTCAGGTGTGGCGGCTCTTCCGCCGTTGGCAACGCAGCCGGCCGTTCTGGGGCGGACTGCTCGTCGCCCTGGCCGGACTGGAGATGTTCGCATCCACCCGGATGACCCTCGACGGCCTCAGCTTCCACAGTGGTGCGACGGGTCTGCTCTCGCTGCTGATCCCGGTCATCCTGGTGACCTGTGGCCTGCTGCTCTGGTTCACCCCGGCGCAGCGGCTGTTCTACTCGGTCGTCGCCGCGGTCACCGCTGTCTACTCGCTGATCGGGCTCAACCTCGGCGGCTTCTTCGTCGGCCTGCTGCTCGGCATCGTCGGCAGCGCCCTCGCCTTCGCCTGGACGCCGACCGACCCTGCACCATCCACAGACCAGGAGGCCGAGGTGGCGCAGGCCGAGGGTGCGGGGCTTGTCGGTGCCGAGGCCGAGGTGGCGGGGCCTGTCGGTGCGCGGGCCGAGGAGGCGGGGCCTGTCGGTGCGCGGGCCGACGATTCAGCAGGCCGGGCGGGCGGCGCGGGCGCGCCGCCCGAGGGGCCGGGACGCCTGGTCGATCCGCGAGCCTTCGCCATCGCTCTCGTGGTGCTCGGCCTGACGGCCATCGGCCTGGCCGGTCAACCCCGTGCGGTACAGGCCGCACCGAGCCGAGTGGGGACGACCGCCTGCCCCACCCCGTCGCCCAGCCGTAGCGCGGCCACGCCGACACCCACCGCAACCCGGGGCGGGGCGGCAACGTGATCACCGACATCCTGGACGGAATCGGCGACCTGCTCAACGGTGGACGACGGTGCGACCGCCGCGCCCACGGCGGGCCCGACCGCGACACCGTCAGCGCGGCCGACCGGCACGGCGACAACCTGCCCGTCATCGACGCCGGGCAAGCCGACGCCAGGCAAGCCGACACCGGGCGAGTCGACCCCGGCGAGTCGACCCCGGCAAGCGGGCGCGACCGCCCCGACCAGCCGGGCGCGACGGCACCCGACCAGCCGGGCGCGACGGCACCCGCTCGGCCGGGAACTGTGCAACCGGGCAAGCTGCTGCCGCGCATCGCCGCTGATCCGGCCCTACCGACGGTGGCGAAGACGCCGTCGAAGCTCACCGGGTCGTCGGTCCGGATGACCGGGTTGCGGTTCGACGGAATCACTGACCTGCACACCGTGCAGGGCGACCTCAAGGTGCTGAAGTTCAGCATGCGGGAGGCGGTCACCGCGGACTTCCTGCTGCGCGCGGACGGCCCGGAGGGACGCAACCAGCGGTACGCGACCGACCAGCTCACCGTCAGCGGAAACGTGGCCTTCTACGCGACCCGGTTCGTCGGTCGGCTGCTCGGCATCAAGATCACGCTGACTCCGGATCTGCCCCTGCCGGAGGGTATTCCGATCACCTCACCCATCCCGATCACGTTCACCGATCCGACCATTGACCTGGCGTACGTCACCAGCGACTCGCTGACCGCCCGGCCGGCGTTGGCGCTCACCCTGGGCTGAGCGCGGACTGCGTACACCTCTCTGGATCGGCGCACGGTCGCACGCGGCGGCGGACATGTCGTACCGCCGACGCGTGCGACCGTGACCCGGTCAGAGCCGGGCCAGCGCCCGGCGCAGCGGGTCGAGACCCAGCGCGCCCAGGTCCAACGCCTGCCGGTGGAAATCCCGAAGATCGAAGTCCGCGCCCTTGCGGGCCTTGGCGTCCTCGCGGGCCTGGAGCCAGATCCGCTCACCCACCTTGTACGACGGCGCCTGCCCAGGCCAGCCCAGGTAGCGGTTCAGCTCGAAGCGCAGATTCTCGTCCGGCACCCGGCAGTGCGCCCGCATGAACTCCCAGCCCAGCTCGGGCGTCCACCGCTCGCCCGGGTGGAAACCGAAGGGATTGTCCTTCGGGATCTCCAGCTCCAGGTGCATGCCGATGTCCACGATTACCCGCGCCGCGCGCATCGCCTGACCGTCGAGCATGCCCAGCTTGTCGCCCGGGTCCTCCAGGTAGCCCAGCTCGTCCATCAGCCGCTCCGAGTAGAGCGCCCAGCCCTCGCCGTGCCCGGAAACCCAGCAGAGTAGCCGCTGCCAGCGGTTGAGGAGATCGGCCCGGACGGCGGTCTGCGCCACCTGGAGATGGTGACCCGGCACGCCCTCGTGGTAGACCGTGGTGACCTCTCGCCAGGTGGAGAAGTCGCTGATGCCCTGCGGCACCGCCCACCACATCCGACCCGGGCGGGAGAAATCCTCACTGGGGCCGGTGTAGTAGATGGCACCGTCGCTGGTCGGCGCGAGGCAGCACTCGATGCGGCGTACCTGCTCGGGGATGTCGAAGTGGGTGCCGTTCAGCTCGGTGATCGCCTTGTCGGCGAGCGCCTGCATCCAGTCCCGGAAGGCCTCCTTGCCCCGGATGGTCCGGGCCGGATCGGCGTCCAACGTGGCCACTGCCTCGTCCACCGTCGCACCGGAACCGGCGATGCGCCCGGCCACGACCCGCATCTCCGCCTCCAGGCGGGCCAGCTCGGCGAAACCCCAGGCGTACGTCTCGTCCAGGTCGACCTTGGCGCCGAGGAAGTACTGCGAGGCGAGCTCGTAGCGTTCCCGGCCGGCGGCCTGCTTGTCCCGCCCGTGCGGGCCAGCTCGGCACGCAGGAACTGGCCGAACTCGGCGGTCGCCGCGGTGGCCGCAGCCGCGCCCGACGCAGCTCCGAGCCGAGAGTGCCCTCCGCGCCCAGCCGCTCGACCAGCCCGTGGAAGAAGTTGTCCCCGGTCGGGTCCGTCCAGATGTCGCACTGCTTGGCGACCTCGACCAGCTGCACCTTCGAGCTGACCCGGCCGGCGGCGAGCGCCTCGCGCAGGGTGGTCTTGTAGCCCTCCAGCGCACCGGCGAAGCCGTTGAGCCGGGCGGCGATGTTGGCCTGCTCGTCGCTCGTAGCGGTTGGCATCAGGTCGAACACCATGCGGATCTCGTGCAACCCGCTCTCGATCACACTGACTTCGCTCGTCGTCTCGCCGGTGTCGTACCGGGCCAGGTCCAGACCGAGCCGCTCCTGCATGGCCTCCTTGGCGGTCCGTTCCGATTCGGTCTCCGGCTCGACCACCTCCAACTCGGCGAGCGTCCGGCGGGTGAGGTCCGCCCGCGCGTGGTAGCCGTCCGGCGAAAGATCGTCGAGCTGATCGTCATGGCCGGCGATGCCGACGAAGGTCGCGCCGGTGGGGCTCAACGGCGCCCACTCGGCCACGTAGCGGTTGGCGAGTTCATCAATTCGTCCCACGCTGCGACCCTACGTGACCCCCACCCCGCTGTCGATGACGTTTGGCGTGTTCAAGCCACAGATTCGGCACAGCGCGACGTCTGAAAGGCGCGCGACTTTGTCGGACGGTTGCGGCAGAGTGTCAGGGTGAGTACCGATACCACTCCTGACAAAGCACCGGTCCGCACCTGGCTGCCGGGCTTCCTCGCCCTCGCCGCGATCTGGGGTGCCAGCTTCCTCTTCATCAAGGTCGGGGTCGCCGAGCTGCACCCGGTCCAACTCACCCTCTACCGGGTCGTCGCCGGCGCGTTGACCTCCTGGTGGTCCTCGCCGTGCTGCGCGACCGGCTGCCCGCGAGCCCCGGGTCTGGGCGCACCTGACCGTCGTCGCCGCGTTCGGTGTGGCCGTGCCGTTCACCCTCTTCGGCTACGGCGAGCAGCGGGTCGAGTCGATGCTGGCCGGCATCTGGAACGCCACCACGCCGCTGATCGTGCTGCCGCTGGCGGTGCTGGTCTTCCGCACCGAGCGGTTGACCGTCCGCCGTGCCGTCGGGCTCGGGCTGGGCTTCCTCGGGTGCTGGTGGTGCTCGGCGTCTGGGAGGGCATCGGCGGGGCGCACTTCACCGGGCAACTGATGTGCCTCGGGCCGCCGCCTGCTACGGCGTCTCCATCCCGTACCAGAAGCGGTTCGTCGCTGGCAGCGCTCACTCCGGTCTGTCGCTCTCCGCGGCGCAGCTGCTGCTCGCCGCCGTCCAACTGGCCATCGTCACACCGTTCGTCGCCGGCCTTCCGCCGCTGCCCACCGAACTGTCGCCGGGGTGGTGGCAAGCGTGCTGACCCTGGGAGCGCTCGGCACGGGCTCGCGTTCGTGATCAACATGCGCAACATCCGGGTGGCCGGCGCGAGCACGGCGTCCACCGTCACGTACCTGATCCCGATCTTTGCGGTGCTGATCGGCGCGGTGGCGCTCGACGAGCGACTCAACTGGCACCAACCGGTCGGCGCGCTCATAGTGCTGCTCGGCGTCGCGGTCTCGCAGGGGTGTTCGGCCGCCGCCAGAGCAGCCCGGCGGCCGGCGTCGATGCACCGGCCGCCGAGCCTGCTGTCGAGCCCGCCGCCGCACTGGCCGCCGAGCCCGTCCGGCGCTGAGGGTCCGCCGCGCCGGACGACGGTCGGCGGGGTCCCGGGCGAGCGCTGGTCGCCTCGAGCTTGATCGACTCGTCTTCCTTAAAGTCGGGGTGTCCCGCGATCCGGATACCGCGGTTTCCCGAGAGGAGTCCGATCAACGTCGAGGGGCAACGCCGTGGCGGCCCGGGCCGTCGATCATGGAGTTGTGGTGGGTGACAAACCGCCCCTTGCTGGCCTATTCAGGCACCACAACTCCATGATCGACGGCGCCGGCCGCGGCGCCGACTCCTGGGGCCGACCCGCCGGGGCCGGCGCGACACGGCCGGGGCCAAGCGGCCGACGGCGGCTGCGCGGACGTGGTCAGGTGCGGTTGTGCGTCCAGGCGACCAGCTGCTCGGCCGACCAGGTGTTGATCACGCGGTCGGCCGGGACGCCGCAGAGGGCGGCGCGCTCGCAACCGAACCGCTGCCAGTCCAGTTGGCCGGGCGCGTGTGCGTCCGTGTCGATGGCGAACCGGCAGCCGGCTTCCAACGCGCGGCGGATCAGGCGTTTCGGCGGGTCCTGGCGTTCCGGGCGAGAGTTGATCTCGACGGCGGTGTCGTGTTCGGCGCAGGCGGCGAAGACCGCGTCCGCGTCGAAGTCGCTCTCCGCCCGGGTCCGGGCGCGGTGCCCCGGTCGCCCGGCCCCGTCACCCCGGCCGGCCGGGACGACACCATCCGGCCGGTGATGTGGCCGAGGATGTCCAGGTGCGGGTTGGCGACAGCCTTCAGCATGCGTCGGGTCATCTTCGACCGTTCGTCCTTGAGGCCGCTGTGCACCGACCCGACCACCACGTCCAGCCGGGCCAGCAACTCCTCGTCCTGGTCCAGTGAGCCGTCGGCGAGGATGTCCACCTCGATCCCGGTGAGGATGCGGAACCCCTCGGGCAGCGCGGCGTTGACCTGGGCCACGTGGTCGAGCTGTCGGCGCAGCCGGTCGGCGGTCAGCCCCGGGCCACCGTCAGCCGGGGCGAGTGGTCGGTCAGCACCAGGTACTCGTGACCCAACTCCACCGCGGCGAGCGCCATCTCCTCGATCGGCGAGCCGCCGTCGGACCAGTCCGAGTGGGTGTGACAGTCGCCGCGCAGGGCGGCGCGGAGCGCCGTGGCCTCGGCGTCCAGATCGGTGCCCTCGGTCGCCGCCAGTCGGCGCAGGTAGACCGGCTCCTCACCGGCGAGCGACTCCGCCACGCACCGGGCCGTGACGTCACCGACGCCGGCCAGTTCGGTGAGCGTGCCGTTGCCGGCCCGCTCCGTCACCTCGGCCGTGGGCAGGCCAGCCAACGTCTTCGCCGCCGAGCGGAACGCGCGTACCCGGTAGGTGGCCTCGTTGGCCCGCTCCAACAGGAACGCGATCCGGCGCAGGTCGGCGATGGGATCTCGCGCTCGCCACGTCAGGGCGCCTTCGGGCAGCCGTTTTGCGCTGCCAGGCGGTGACCTCGGCGGCCGGCTCCCGATTGCCGCCGCGCCGCCAGGAGTCCAGGTAACGCGCCGGCCAGAGCACCCCGCGCCGGATCCACCAGCCGTCCTTGCCCGCGCACGGCGGCGAGATGCCGAAGTGCACGTGGCAGACGTTGTTCGCGTTGCCGGTGCGCCCCACCTTGCCGAGCTGCTGCCCGGCGCGCACTCGCTTCCCGGCGTCGACGCCGCTGGTCACGACGCTCAGGTGCGAGCCGTAGTAGCGCACCCGTCGTCGCCGAGCAGGGACACCGACAGCCCGCCGTTCTCCGGGCCCTGCGGTCCACGCTTGCTGTACCGGTCGACGCGGCTCACCTCCAGCACCGTCCCGTCGGTCACCGCCACGAACGGCTCACCGCAGTCCGCGAACAGGTCCGTCGCCGGGTACGCCCCGTGCGTCGGGTGGTAGTCCACGTTGTCGGCGCGTACCGGAAAGACGTGCCGCAGCCCGGCGCGGGTGCCGTCGCCGACGGCCGGGCCGACGACGGCGCCGGCTGCTCGGGCCGGTCGCCGACGGCGACGGCGGCGGCGTGGGCGACTGCGACGCCGGTTGCTCGCCGGTCGCCCAGACCGCCGGTGGCGTCGGCGCGGCACCGTCGGGCGGCGCCCCGGCCGGGTGGTCGCGCAGCCGGCGGACAGCACCGGGGCGAGCAACAGCAGGATCGGGTACGCCAGACGCGCGCGGCGGCTGATCGTCGGCGAGGACATCCGGTCATCCTGGCAGAGCCGGTACCGTGGGCACGAGCGGCACGCGTGAGGGAGGGCAGTGACGGTGACCATCGCCCGACCCGAGCCTGGCCCTGATTCCGGTGTCGCCCGGCCCGTGCCGCGTGCCCCGTCGGGGCTCTTTCCGGCCGGGCCGGCGACCCGCCCACGTACCGCGAACCGCACCCGGTCACCGGCGGTGGCGTCGCCTCGGGTGGCGGCGCGGCGGCCGGTTGGATGCTGCTGTTCGGCCTGCTCGGCACCGATGTGGCCAGCTACGCGTGGTGGACGGTGCTGGCCGGTCTGCTGGCCTGGCTGACCGCCCTGGTGCTGGTCCGCTCCGGTGACCGGGGGTTGCCACCGGCGTCGCCATCGTCACGGCGGGTGGCTGGAGCATCGCCGCCGCCGTGGTGGCGGTCCGCTGGGTTACCGGTGGTGACTGGCCGCTCTGGTGACCAGGACGGAAACACTCCCGAAACCGTTATCAACGACTGCACCCTGTGCCCGGTTGGCTGCGTAGCGAACGCCGTCTTGACGTGGCCGCCGAGACTGGGCACCCTCGGGACTATGGCCTGGACCACTCCGCGGCAGGACCCCGATCGCAACCGCCGCCGCCTGCAGTTGCTGGCGGAGCTGGCGGGCGCGCGTGCGATCCGCCAGCGCAGCCGACCGCAACGGCAGCGCACCGAGCGTCTGCGCCAGCTCATCGCCACTCGCCGTCGGGTCGCCGGCTGAGCCGATTTTGTCATGAATGACCCGCCCTTCGGGGCGTTGACGAGTCGCCTGCCGACCCGACCGGCTAACGTGCACGCGTAACGAGTCGACGCTGTGTCGAGGGCTATTGGGGGACCGTGTCGTACTTCGCTGCGGCCGTGGTGCGCGACGACAGTGGCTGGACCGCCGCCGAGGTCAGCCTGCGTGGCGCCGCCGATCTCGACGAGGTCGCGGACCGGCTGCGGGACGTCGACCTGGAGGCCGACGTGTCGCTGCTCTTCGTCGAGGCCGACGACGCCTATCTGGTGATCCTGCGCCTCGACGAGGGCGAGGACCTGCGGGTGTTCGGGTCGGACTCGGCGTACGCCGAGGAGTCCCCGCTGGGCTCGCTGCTGGTCGGTGACCTGAAGACCTCGGTCACCGGGCTCGACGGCGACGAGGCCCCGCCCGGTGGCCACCGGTGACGAGGAGAGCGAGCAGCCCGTCGTCGACCCGGAGGCCGACCCGGTCGGGGAGGCTGACCTGCTGGCCAACCTGGGCATCTCCGCGCAGAAGCTGCTGACCCTCTGCTCGCACGAGGGGATGATGCCGGCGGACGTCACCGTCGAGATCTGCCAGGTGCTCGGGTGCGCCGACGAGGTCGAGGAGCTGCGTGAGGTCTGAGCCGGCCGACGCCACCGATCCTTCGTTGGAGTCACTCCGGCCGGGCCAGCCGACCCCGGCGCGGTGGGCCGTGCCGGGCCGGCGCCCACGAGGGCCTGGCCGACCTGGGCGCCATCGGCAGGCGGCAGCGGCACGAGCTGTGGATGCGCCGGGCCCTGGAGGTCGCCGTCACCGGTCCGTCCGTCGACGACGCGGGCGGCACCGACGTGGACGACGTGCCGGTGGGAGCGGTGCTCTACGCGCCGGACGGGACCGAGCTGGCCATCGGCCGCAACGAGCGGGAGCTGACCGGCGACCCACCGCACACGCCGAGGTGCTGGCCCTGCGCCGAGGCGCCGAGCGGACCGGCCGGTGGCGGCTGGACGACTGCACCCTGGTGGTCACCCTCGAACCGTGCACCATGTGCGCGGGGCGCTGGTGCTGGCCGGGTCTCCACTGTCGTGTTCGGCGCGTGGGAGCCCAAGACCGGTGCGGCCGGGTCGCTCTGGGACGTGCTGCGGGACCGTCGGCTCAACCACCGCCCCGAGGTCTACGGCGGGGTGCTGGAGGCCGAGACCGCCGCCGTCCTACGCGCGTTCTTCCGCTGAGCCCGGCCGCCGGTCAGGCCGGCGGAAGGGTGACAGTGACGACCATGCCACCGTCCGGGCGGGGCTGCGCCTCGGCGGTGCCGCCATGGGCCCGGGCGACCGCGCGGACGATGGACAACCCAGCCCGAACCCCGTGCACCGGTGACCCGCTCCCGCGACAGCCGTCGGAAGGGCTGGAACATCGTCTCGACGTCGTAACCGGGGATGACCGGGCCGGTGTTGGTCACCGTGAGGGTGGGCCGGCCGTCGACCATTCCGGTGCGCACCTCCACCCAGCCGTCCGCCGGCAGGTTGTGCCGCAGCGCGTTCTCCACCAGGTTGAACGTCAGCCGCTCCAGGAGCACCGGGTCGCCGCTGGTCGGCGCCGGGGTCAGGGCCCGCCGTACCCGCACGCCGGGTGCCTGCTTTCCGGCCTGATCGGTCGTGTACGCGCAGACCTCCGCCAGGTCGACAGGCATCCGCTCGGTCAGCTCGTTCTCCGAGTCGGCCAGGGTCAGCAGGCCGTCGATCAGCCGCTCGTGCCGTTCGTTGACGGCCAGCAGCGACTCGCCCAGCCGCCGGGTCTCCTCCGACGCGTCGGTGCGGGTGACCGCCAGCTCCACCAGGGCGCGGTTGAGCGCCAGCGGGTACGCAGCTCGTGTGAGGCGTTCGCCACGAAGCGGCGCTGCCCGTCGAAGGAGCGGTCCAACCGCCCCAGCATCTCGTCGAACGTGTCGGCGAGTCTGCGTACCTCGTCGGGAGGGCCGGTCAGCGCGATCCGCTCGTGCAGACCCGGCCGGCGGTGTCCGCGCCGGCAATCCGGCGGGCCGTGTCGGTGATCTGGTGCAGGGCTGCAACGCCCGACCGGCGAGCAGCCAGCCGAACGCGATCGCCGCCGCCGACACCACGATCAACGCGATGCCGCCCTGGGTGAGCAGCGATTCCAACGCGTTGCGCTTCGCCTCGTCCTGCACCTCCTGCATGAGGGCGCGCAGGTTGTCGACGTTCTGCCCGCTGGGCGTCGTGGGGCGGCCTTCGGCAGATCGCTCAGTTTCACCCCGAACGGCTGCGGCATCCGCTGATCCACCAGCACGTACGTGACGGCGAGCAGGACCATGCCGGCCAGCAGGAAGAGCCCTCCGTAGATGAGGGTGAGCCGAGCGCGGATCGTCAGTCGTTTCATCGGATCTGGTACCCCGCTCCGGGGACCGTCTCGATCACCGGTGGGTCGCCGAGCTTGCGGCGCAGCTTCATCACCGTCACCCGGACGACGTTGGTGAACGGGTCGATGTGCTCGTCCCAGGCGCGTTCCAGCAGGTCCTCGGCGGAGACCACAGCGCCGTCGGCGCGCAGCAGCTCGGCCAGCACCGCGAACTCCTTGCGGGACAGCGCCACGTGCCGGTCGTCCCGGCGTACCTCGTGCCGGGCCGGGTCGAGCTGGATGCCGCCGCGGCGCAGCGTCGGTGGGGCCGCCGGACGAGCCCGGCGGGTCAGCGCGTGCACCCGAGCCGACAGCTCGACCAGGGCGAACGGCTTGGTCAGGTAGTCGTCGGCACCGAGCGCCAACCCGCCACCCGCTCCCGGACCGCTGCCGACGCGGTCAGCATCAGCACCGGGTCTCCCCGCCCGCGTCCACGATCGCCCGGCACACGTCGTCGCCGTGCACCACCGGCAGGTCCCGGTCCAGGACCACCACGGCGTACTCGTTGACGCCGAGCCGTTCCAACGCGGCGTCCCCGTCGTACGCCACGTCTACAGCGAACGACTCCCGGCGCAGCCACTCGGCGATGGCGTCCGCCAACACGGTCTCGTCCTCGACCACCAGCACTCTCACCCTCCATCGTCCTCGGGGTGCCGTAACGGCGGCATAACCGCCGACGGTAACGCCGCAGATACGCCCGCTGGCGTGCACTGGGTGCCATGTCCGGCGAACCGCGCCGGGCCTGAGCGGAGGCGGACACCATGCGACGACAGATGCTCGTGATCCCCGTCCTGGTCGCCCTGGCGCTGTCCGGGTGCGGCGCGGGAGGCGACGACGACGGCGGCGGGGTCGCGACCGCCGGTGGGGCGAAGGCCGGCGCCTCGGCGAGCAGCACGCCGGTCAGTGATCTGGACCAGCAGCTCGCCTTCGCCCGCTGCATGCGGGAGAACGGTGTGGACATGCCCGACCCGGAGGCGGGTGGCCGTCCAAACTTCCGGTTCGGCGCGAACGTGGATCGGCTGAAGGTCCAGGCGGCCATGGAGAGGTGCCAGGACAAGCTGCCCAACGGTGGGCAGGGGCCGCAGCTCAACCCCGAGCAGGCGGAGCAGATGCGCGCGCTGGCCAGGTGCATGCGGGAGAACGGGGTGCCGGACTTCCCGGACCCGGACGCCGACGGGCGGATCCAGATCGGGGTGGGGGCAAGGCGCTCGACATCAGCGATCCGGCCATGAAGGCGGCGCTGGAGAAGTGCCGGCAGCTCGCGCCGGAGTTCGGAGGTGGCCGGTGACCGGCGCCACCCGACGCTCGCGGTTGCGCGCCGCCGTCATCGGGGGCGTCGTCCTGCTGGTGGCCGCCGTGGGCGTGACCGCCGCGGTGGGCTTCGGCGGCGACACCGACGGGGACGCCGCCGAGGCCAGTGCCCCGGCGGCCACCGCCCGGGTCACCCGGCAGACCCTCGCGGACGCGGAGACCGTCGACGGTGAGCTGGGGTACGGCACGACGCGTACCGCCACGGCGAAGCTCAGCGGCACCGTCACCGGACTGGCGGCGACCGGGTCGACGGTGCGGCGGGGCAAGGCGCTCTACCTGGTCGACAACGAGGAGGTGGTGCTCCTGTACGGCGGGCTGCCCGCGTACCGGACGCTCGCCCCGGGGTGGAGGGTGCCGACGTCCGGCAGTTCGAGCGGAACCTGAAGGCGCTGGGCTACAGCGGCTTCACTGTCGACGACGAGTACACCGGCTCCACCGCCGACGCCGTCCGGGACTGGCAGGAGGACCTCGGCCTCACCGAGACCGGCCGGGTCGAGCCGGGGCGCATCGTGTACGCCGACCGGGAGGTCGGGTGGACGGCCACCAGGCCGATGTCGGCGATCTCACGCAACCCGGTCAGGCGGTGCTCACCTACACCGGCACCAACCGGGTGGTCGCCGTCGAGTTGGACGTGGACGACCAGCGGCTGGCCAAGCGCGACGCGAAGGTCACCGTGGGGCTGCCGAACGGCCGGGCGGTGGCGGGCACGATCAGCACGGTCGAGACGGTCGTCCAGGCCGGTACGGCCGGTGCCGACGGGCAGTCCGGCGACGCCGAGACGACGATCGAGGTCACCGTCGCGGTGACCGACCCGACGGCCCTCGCCGACTTCGACCAGGCCAGCGCCGACGTCACGTTCACCGTCTCGGAGCGCCGCGACGTGCTCACCGTGCCGGTGGCGGCGTTGCTGGCGCTCGCCGAGGGCGGTTACGGCGTCCAGGTCGCCGAGGTTGGCGCGAGTCGGATCGTCGCGGTGACCACCGGCCTGTTCGCCGACGGCCGGGTGGAGGTCACCGGCACGGGCGTCACCGAGGCGATGACGGTGGTGGTGCCGACGTGAGCGGCGAGGTGATCGTGCTCGACCGGGTCAGCAAGCGGTACGCGGGCGGGGTCGTCGCGTTGGACGACGTGTCGCTGCGGATCGGCCACGGCGAGCTGCTCGCGATCGTCGGCCCGTCCGGTTCGGGCAAGTCGACGATGCTGCACCTGATCGGCACCCTGGACCGGCCGTCGTCGGGCAGCGTGCTCATCGACGGGTACGACGCGGCGAAGCTGACCGATCGGGAGCTGTCCGCTCTACGGGCCACCCGGATCGGCTTCGTCTTCCAGCAGTTCCACCTGGCCCCGGCGTGCCGGTCGTGGACAACGTGGCCGACGGCCTGCTCTACTCCGGCGTACCCCTCAGACGGCGGCGCGACCGCGCGGAGGCCGCGCTGGTCCGGGTTGGTCTGGGCCACCGGTTGGGGCACCGGCCGCACGAGTTGTCCGGCGGTGAACGGCAGCGGGTGGCCGTGGCCCGCGCGGTGGTGGGCGAGCCGGCGGTGCTGCTCGCCGACGAACCGACCGGCAACCTCGACTCCAGCTCCGGAGCCGGCGTGTTGGAGCTGCTGCACGACCTGCACCGAGCGGGCACCACCGTCGTGGTGATCACCCATGACCGGGAGATCGCGGAGAGCCTGCCCCGGCAGGTGCGGATGCGCGACGGCGCGGTGCGGTACGACTCGGCGTTCGCATCGGGCGGGGTCGGCTGATGGCGACGCTGACCCGGCCCGGCTGGGGCGGCGGACGTCCTGCGGGTTGGCGGGGTGGGGCTGCGGACCCGTCCGCTACGGGCGTTCCTCTCCGCGTTGGGCATCGCGATCGGCATCGCCGCGATGATCGCGGTCGTCGGCATCTCCTCGTCGTCCCGGGCCGAGCTGGACCGGGCGCTCGACGCACTCGGCACCAACCTGCTCACCGTCGAGCCGGGCAACACCCTGTTCGGCGCGGACGCGCAACTGCCCGAGGAGTCGATCGCGATGATCGGGCGGATCGGCCCGGTGACCGAGGTGTCCGCGACCGGGCAGGTCTCCGACGCCAAGGTCTACCGCTCGGAGGACATCCCGGCGGCCGAGACCGGGGCATCGCCACCCGGGCGGCCCGACTGGACCTGCTCGGCACCGTCGGGGCGGAGCTGGCCACCGGCACCTGGCTCAACGAGGCGACCGCCCGCTATCCGGCAGTCGTGCTCGGCGCCACCGCCGCGCGGCGGCTCGGGATCACCGCGGCGGACCCGCGGGTGCAGGTGTGGCTGGGTGGGCGGCCGTTCACCGTGGTCGGCACCCTCGCCGCCGCACCACTCGCCCGGAACTGGACACGTCGGCGTTGGTCGGCTGGCCGGCGGCGACCGAATATCTGGGCTTCGACGGCCACCCGACCACCGTCTACACCCGGGCGCAGGAGTCGCAGGTCGAGGCGGTCCGCTCGGTGCTCGGCGCGACCACCAACCCGGAGGCAGCGAACGAGGTCGAGGTCTCCCGACCCTCGGACGCGCTGGCCGCCGCCGAGGCGACCGACGACGCGTTCACCGGCCTGCTGCTGGGCCTGGGCGCGGTCGCACTGCTGGTCGGCGGGGTCGGCGTGGCGAACACCATGGTGATCTCGGTGCTGGAACGGCGGGCCGAGATCGGTCTGCGCCGGTCCCTCGGTGCCACCCGCGGTCAGGTACGGACCCAGTTCCTCGCCGAATCCCTGCTGCTCTCCGCGCTCGGCGGGATCGGCGGGGTGCTGCTGGGCATCGTGGTCACCTCGGGCTACGCGCTGTCGCAGTCCTGGCCGACCGTGGTGCCGGCCTGGGCGATGCTCGGCGGGGTGGGCGCCACAGTGGTCATCGGTGGCTTCGCGGGCCTCTATCCGGCGGTGCGTGCCGCCCGCCTCGCGCCGACGGAGGCGCTGGCCGCCGTCTGACCTCTGCGGCTGCTCCTGCGGTCGGACGGCCTGTTGCTAAGAGCGGTATGACTCTGCGGCATATTTATACCTCTGAGTCATACCGCTCTCGGCGGTGACGCCGCCAGCCGTAACGGGTCAGGCGATGATCGTGTCCAGGGCGATCTCGACCATCTGGCTGAAGGTCTGCTCGCGCTCCTCCGAGGTGGTCTTCTCGCCGGTCTTGATGTGGTCGCTCACGGTCAGCACCGTCAGCGCACGGGCCTTGAACCGGGCGGCGATCGTGTAGAGCGCCGCCGACTCCATCTCCACCGCCAGCACCCGTAGTCGGCGAGCGTGTCGTAGAGGTCCGGCCGATCGGTGTAGAAGGCGTCCGCGGCCAGGATCGGCCCGACGCGCATGCTGATGCCGCGCCGCTCGGCCACCTCGACCGACGTACGCAGCAGCCCGAAGTCGGCCACCGGGGCGTAGTCGATCAGCCCGTCGAAGCGCATCCGGTTCATGTTGGAGTCGGTGGACGACCCGATGGCCGCCACCACGTCCCGCAGTTGCAGGTCAGTGCTGAGGGCACCACAGGAGCCGACCCGGATCAGCGTCTTCACGCCGTACTCGTTGATCAGCTCGTGGGCGTAGATGGAGGCCGACGGCATGCCCATGCCGGAGCCCTGGACGGAAACCTCGACGCCGTTCCAGCGGCCGGTGAAGCCCAGCATGCCCCGAACCGTCGAGTAGCAGGTGGCACCATCGAGGTAGGTCTCTGCGATCCACTTGGCCCGCAGCGGGTCGCCCGGCATCAGGACCCGCTCGGCGATCTCGCCCGGCTTCGCGCCGATGTGCGTACTCATGGCAAAGATCCTGCCAGGCCCACCTGGGCGATACCGGTTCGGCGTCGGAACCCGCGGTCCTGTACCCTCGTCGGCGGTGGCGTGTCCGAGCGGCCTAAGGAGCACGCCTCGAAAGCGTGTGAGGGTTAACGCCCTCCGAGGGTTCAAATCCCTCCGCCACCGCTCCGTAGTGCAGAAACGCCCGGTCGGTCCGCGAGGACCGGCCGGGCGTTCTGAGTTCAGAGCTGCTGCTCGCCGCCGTCGACGAAGATCTCGCCGCCGGTCATGAAACTGCTCTGGTCGGACGCGAGGAAGAGCGCGGCGTTGGCGATCTCGTCCGGGTGTGCCATCCGGCCCATGGGTACGCCCGAGGCGATGGCCTGGAGCAACCCGGGGCCTCCGCGGGGCTGGGTGCGAGGCCGGCGAGCCCGGGGTCTCGGTCGAGCCGGGCACCAGGGTGTTGACCCGGATCTTCCGGCCGATCAGCTCGGCGGCCCAGGTGCGGCCGAAGGAGCGGATGGCCGCCTTGGACGCGGCGTAGACGCTGAACGCCGGGGTGCCGTTGCTGGCTGCCGTCGAGCCGGTGAGCACGATCGACGCGCCCTCGTTGAGCAGGGGCAGGGCCTTCTGCACTGTGAAGATGGTGCCGTAGACGTTGGTGTCGAACGTGCTGGCGACGTGCTCGACCGTGATCGAGTCGAGCGGACGGAACTCGCCGCCGCCGGCGTTGGCGAACACCACGTCCAGCCCGCGCCCGGGCCTCGATCGCCCGCATCACCCGGTCCAGGTCGTCGAGCTTGCCGACGTCGCTGGCGATGCCTGTGGCGTTGGCGCCGATGATGGCCACGGCCTCGTCCAGCGGGCCCTTGCGGCGGCCGGTGACGAAGACGTACGCGCCTTCGGCGGCGAAGCGGCGGGCGGCGGCCAGGCCGATGCCCGTGGTGCCCCGGTGACGAAGCGGTCTTGCCGTCGAGCTGTCCCACGATGAATCTCCTCCAGCAGAATTGTGTACCGAGCGGTACGGATACGACCGTAGCAACCGCCGACCTGGCCCGCAAATTTCTGTACCGATCGGTTGCGCCGCGGGTAGGATGGGCGGCTGGAGGTGGTGAGTCGTGCCGCAACGAGGGCGACCACGGGGCTTCGACGCCGACGAGGCGCTGGAGCGGGCAGTCGAGGTGTTCTGGCGTCAGGGATACGAGGGCGCCTCGGTGAGCGACCTCACCGAAGCGATGGGGATCAACAAGCCGAGCCTCTACGCCGCGTACGGCGGCAAGGAGGAGCTGTTCCGCAAGGCCGTGGCCCGCTACGCCGAAAGGACATGGAGTACGCGCGGGACGCTTTCGCGCAACCGACCGCGTACGAGGTGGTCGCCACCCTGCTGCGCGAGAACGTGCTCGCCGTGACCCGACCCGATCGGCCAGCCGGTTGCCTGTCGATCCAGGGCGGCGTCGCCTGCTCCACCGAGAACGCAACCGTCGCCGGATTCCTCGCCACCAGCCGCCTGACCGGCGAAGGCGCGCTCGCCGACCGGTTGGCCCGCGCCGTCGCCGAGGGCGACCTACCCGCTCACGCCGACCCGGTTGGTCTCGCCCGCTTCGTCATGATCGTGACCGAGGGCAGGCGGTGCATGCCGCCGCCGGAGTCAGTCGGGAGGACCTGCGACAGGCGGCGGAGATCGCCCTCGCCGGCTTCGCCGCTGCGTCCGGGGCGCGGCTGCCCGAGCAGGCCGTCGACCCTGTCTGAGCGCTCACCGTTGGAGCAGCGCCGCCCAACGTCGACCAGCGCCTGCGGCGGTCGTCAGGCGACCGAGAACGTGATCGTTCCGGTGTAGACGCCCGCGACGGCCGTGCGCGGAATCTGGACCGAGACAACGGGATCCCAGGTGGCCGAGTTGTTGCCGATGCCGTCGGTCAGGGTGAACGCCGTGCATTCGACATTGATGATTTCTGCGTCTCCCGCGGTGGGTTGGCCTGAGCTGAAGGTGCCGATACCGCTGGTTGCGGTGGCTGGGCCAGACCAGTAGGAGGCGTTGGCGTTGGAGATGGTGCGAACCGGAAGGCCGCTGGTGACGAAGTTCGACGCGACGACGGTCGCGATCCAGTTGGGCGCCGACAGCAGGCGCTCGTCCGTCACCGTGACCGGTCCCAAATTGCCCGACACCACTCCGCCTAGATTGGCGCTGCCCAGATCGGCCGTCTCCGGCGCGCTGATCGACAACTCTCCGGCACCGCGCAGGTCGACCTGGTGATCGTGGACGTGTCTATGGTGACCGCGCCGTTGATCGCCAACGTCCGGCCGTCGACCGCCAGCGCCGCACCGACGGTGATCGAGGTGAAGGCGAGGAGGTTGCCGCGAAGCGTGGAGTTGGCGCCAGCGTGGCCGAGCTTCCCACCTGCCAGAAGACGTTGCACGACTGGGCGCCGTTGATCAGGTTCACCGTGCTCGATGCGCCGGTGATGAGTGTGGTGGTGGTCTTGAAGATGAAGACCGCGTTCGGGTCACCCTCCGCGTCGAGGGTCAGGTCTCCAGTGATGTCGAATGTGCCCGCAACGGATTCGTACACGCCGGTGTTCTTGGTGGTGCCACCGAGTTGATCCGAGACGATGTCCGTCGTCGTTCGCGAAACGGCGTCGTTGTACGCAACGACCAGGTCGCTCATGCCCTGCACGGCAGGGCCATCGTTGGAGTGGATCGCCCCGTTCAGTTGCCCGGGTGGGAATCCGGTCACGGCGGTGCCGGGCTCACGCCGAGGTCGCCGTTGACCACGCTGAGCCCGGTGTTGGTGACGGTCGTGCCGGCGAGGACCGCGAAGTTCGCCGCCGTACCCAGCGGCACCGGCAGCTCGGCCGCGCTGGCACTGCGCGGCCCGGCCACGAGGAACAGGACGGTGGTCGCACCCACCAGGGTCAGGGCGGTGGCTGCTCGGGCCATCCTGGTGATCTTGCTGGATGCGCCCGTGCGGGCAAAGATCGCCATGGTCTCCTCGGCAAGCTCGACGGGTAGCAACCCCTTCAGCGACCCATAGTGGCACAGATAGGCATGAAGGGTCCTGAATCGGTCACTGCTGGAGTAGTGGTTCCACCCGTCGAGCAGCCGTTGCAGGCCGAATTCGAAGAGGCTCTCGACGTTGAGATCGACAGTCGAACGGGTGAGCCGGGACAGGTGTGGGAACTCGCCCGCCGCGAGCAGCCCCATCAACACGTCGGCTGAGCCGTCATCCACTCGTCGTCGGTCAGGCCGGTGTCCTGTTCCGCCTCGGCCTCCCGCTCCAGGCTCACCGCCGTACCGCGCACGTGGTTGGCGAGTGCGGCGACCAGGTGGAGCTGGGTGTGCTGATCCAGGCCATGCCCGGAGAGGGCGCGCAGCGCCATTCGGTGTGCGCGACGGCGTGCGGTGCCATCAGCGGGCGGGTCAGTGAGATGACCTGGGCCAGCCAGGGATGCCGTCGATAGATCGCCCACTGGAGCCGGCAAAGCAACTCCAGTTGGGCTCGCCATCCGGGCGGAAACGTGCGGCAGTCGATGCGCGGCGAAGGCTGCGTCCGCCATCAGCAGCAGAAGCTGCTCCTTGCCCCGAATCTGCCGGTACAGCGACATGGTGGGGATGTCCAGCTCGGTCGCGATGCGCCGCATGCTCAGCGCCGGTAACCCCTCGGCGTCGGCGATCTCCGTGGCGGTCCGCACCACCCGATCGCGGGTCAGCCCCGGGTGGACTCGCGTCGGGCTTCGGCCCGCGCACTTCGGCCGGCGGTGGTCGGCTCCGCACCGGTCACCACCATGCCCACTCCCGGTATCGACCGCACCAGGCTGGCCTGCCGCAGCTCGGTGAGGGCCCGACTGGCGGTCGCCATGGCGACTCCCCACTCACGGACGATCTGCCGGGTGGACGGCACCCGGTCGCCGGGGTCAACTCGCCTGCCGTGATGCGACGCCGCAACTCCGCGACGATGCGCAGATAGGGAGGGTGGACTCGTCGATCTCCGCCACGGTTGGCCCTCCCACCGGTCTCGGGCGACCGTAGCGCACTAGAGCGCCGGCCGGATGCCCCGTCGATACCCGTGCCTCTGCTGCTCGGGGTACTAGAGCTCTCTGGTCGGGTGGTTGCCAGCTCGACATGCTCGGCGCAGCACGGTGCGTACGCCGTACCGGCTTCGACGAGATGGGGAGACCATGACCCGCATTCCGTACCCCCGATGGGCCGTCGCGTTGGGAGCTGTCGCGCTCCTTGCCCCGACCATGGCCGTCGGTCCGGCCGTGGCCGACGACGACCGCCGGAGCGCGGCCGTCGTCCGGACCGACCAGGGCACGCTGCGCGGCAGTGTCGCGGCACACCACCGGTCGTTCCAGGGCATCCCGTACGCGCGCCCGCCGCTGGGCACGCTGCGCTGGGCCCGCCGCAGCCCGGTCCGACGTGGACCGGTGTACGCGACGCGACCCGACCCGGCGCCGCCTGCGCGCAACTGCAGGGGCTGCCGATGGACGCGCCCTCGGAATCCGAGGACTGCCTCTATCTGAACGTCACCACCCGCGCTCCACCACACGAAAGCCCCGGCCGGTCATGGTGTGGTTGCACGGCGGGGACTTCCGGTTCGGTAGCGGGGCCGCAACTGGCGGACAGCGTCTGGCGGCCGACGGTGACGTCATCGTCGTCACTGTGAACTACCGGCTCGGCGCGCTCGGCTTCCTGGCACATCCAGCGCTGGCCGGCGCGGACGGCATCACCGGCAACTTCGGTCTGCAGGATCAGCAGGCCGCGCTGCGCTGGGTGAGCCGTAACGCTGCCGCCTTCGGCGGCGACTCGGGCAACGTCACAGTATTCGGTCAGTCCGCCGGGGCGACAAGCGTCTGCGCGCAGCTCGCCGCACCCGCCTCGGCCGGCCTGTTCCACCGCGCGATCATCCAGAGCAACTCGTGCGCCCACCCCGTCCAGAGTCGGGCCGAGGCGGTCGAGGCGGCCGAGGAGTTTGCCCGGAGGGTCGACTGCACCGACCCGGCTGTGGTCGCGGCCTGCCTGCGCGGACGTGACCCCGCCCGGCTGATCGAGGCGGCCGGTTATCCCGGCGCGGGTGTCGACCTCGGCCCGGTCGTCGACGGCGGCACGCTGCCGGTGGATCCGGCCGACGCGTTGGCCACCGAGAGGCTGCATCCGGTGCCCGTGTTGACGGGGATGAACCGGGACGAGTCCCGACTCACGGTGTGGGGATGGAACGCACCGGAATGAACTGCCCGGAGCCCTCGCCCGAGTCGTGCCCGCTTACCGATGACCAGTACCGCGACCAGGTGCGCGCCATGTTCGGCGACCGGGCCGACGAGGTGTTGGCCCACTACCGGCGCGACGCGGCGCACCCGCCAGCGTGACGCTGGGTGCCGTGCTGACCGATCACGACTACGCCGAGCCGGTCTACTCTGCCGCGTTGACGTTGGCTCGGCGGGTGCCGACGTTCGTGTACGAGTTCGCCGACGAGGACGCGCCGTTCTTCACCGAGGGCCCCGAGCCGACCTTCCTGTTGGCGCGTACCACTGCGCCGAACTGCCGTACCTGTTCACGGTCGACTACGCCGAGGCGCTCACGCCGACCCAGCGGCGGCTCTCCGACGACATGGTCCGCACCTGGAGCGAGTTCGCCCGGACGGGTCGAGCCGCCTGGCCTCGACTGCGCGCTGACGCCCCTACGTGCGAGTGTTCGCCGGTGGCAGCGGGTCGGGCACGACCGATTTCGCGGCAGCCCACTCGTACGACTTCTGGCGGTCGTTCCGCCGCTGACGGCAGCGCGGGAACGGGCGCGACGAGTGGGCCGACGCCACGACGGGTCGGCCCGCTCACCGGCCTGGATCCTTCAGGAAGGTGAGCACGGCGGCGACCCGGCGATGCACCGGCTGCCCACCAACTCCCGGCTGCTCACCCTGCGCGATGCGCGAATCCACAGCGTCTTCGGCAACTACGGCAACGCGTGCGTGGACGGGGTGGTTGTCGCCTATCTCACCGACGGCCAGTTGCCCGCCAACGACCTTGAATGCGTGGGCAGCGGGTCGTCCTGATCAGTCCGTGCTGGTCAGCATGGGCCCGCTCCCTCGTCGAAGAGGCGGCGGGCCCAGTCCGCGTACCCGGCGATGGTTTTGGACCGTGTGCCCGTCGTGCAGGAAGAGGTACGCGCGGTCGCCGCTGCGGGCGAGCAGCCCGTCGAGGCGGTGCGTCCCCTGTGGAGCGCGTAGCCGACTGACCTCCGGATAGCGGTCCCAGACCTCGTCGATCGGTGAGCCGGCCGTGATGCCCTCCGGCGTCCGCATCGGGTCGCCGACCCAGAGCAGCACCAGTCTGTCCTCCATGAAGACCGGGCTGACCGTGTCGTGGCCAGCGAGCATCGGCCCGCACGCGTCCAGGCTGGTACGCAGGATGCCGCGTCGAGTCAGCTCATCCTCGGTGGCACCGAACTCGATGTTGCGCAGGCCGTTCAGGTCGATGATCTCGACGTTGCCGGCGGGTCGACCCTCCGGAATCGGCCCGGTTGGCGGTACGCCGCTGCCAGCGATCGAGGCAGCCGTCATCAGCAAGGCTATAAACGCAAATTGTCGCAATTTCATGGAATCCCCAGTCCCCAACGCAACGAGGGCGTTCAGGTTGCTGGCACGGGCCGGATTACTGGTTTTCCCAGTCTTCGACCAGCTCATCCCAGTAGTCGGCGCTGAGCCGACGCCGCCCGTGCGCCAGCCAACCGTCGGTGTTCCGCTCCAGGTGCAACCCCAGTTCGGCGAACGGGTCAATCCACGTGCCGGGCTCGACACCGAGTTGGGTCAGCGCACCGTTGATCGGCCACCGCTCGCGCGGCGCATCCAACTCGTCGTCGAAGCGCGGCCCCAGGACAGCGACCCACCCAGCCACACCGCCGCCGACTGGTAGCCGGCTCCACCACCGAACTCCGCCTCCAGGTACGCCACCGGCCCCGCCTGGACCAGCGGGTCAGGACATCGACCAGCGTCGGCGTCAACACCAGGCCGAACGGGTGCTCGGCGTTGCGGTCGTCCGTCGCGTAATCCGGCAGCGTGCCGGTCAGCTCGACCACCAACTGAGGTGTGACCGGCACCAGCCCGAAATCCTGACGCAGCTCGCCCAGGACCGCGTGATCCAGCTCGGCGGTCTGCTCGCGGAGCAGTTCGATATCCGCGACCACCGCGCTGAGCTGGTAACCCATCGAACCTCCGGTCGTCCACAGCCTGTGGATAGAACATGTGTACGACGGATTTTCGGCCCGTCGGTGCCTGGCACGGTACCCGGGTCTCGCCCCACGGGCGGGGCATCGGCGAGCAGGGCGACGGTTGTACGGTCCTGGCCATGGCCAATCAACTGAGCGTTTCCGGTGTGCCGTTCCCGCTCGTGCCCTCGTCCGCCGAGCTGTGGCGGGTCGACGAGGCGGCCGGCACCGTGGCGGTCGAGGCGCAGCCGCACACGGACATCTTCATCGACCCCAGCACCGGCTCCGCCGACGCGGCCGAGACCACCACGGTCAGCGCCGAGTCGACGCTCAACGCGGCGACGCTGCTGGGGACCTGCCGGCGGGGACTTCCAGTTCAGCGCCCGGGTCACCGTGGACTTCGCCGCCACCTTCGATGCCGGGGTGCTCCTGCTCTGGCTCGACGAGCGGCACTGGGGCAAGTTGTGCTTCGAGTTCTCGCCGGCCGGCGAGCCGATGATCGTGTCTGTCATCTGCCGAGGCGTCGCCGACGACGCGAACGCCTTCGTCGTACCCGACCGGACGGTGTGGCTGCGGGTCTCCCGGGTCGACCGGGTCTACGCGTACCACGCCTCGGTCGACGGTGAGACCTGGCAGCTGATCCGCGTCTTCCTCCTCGACCACGACACGTCTCGCGACCGGATCGGCTTCGCGGGCCAGTCCCCGACCGGCGAGGGTGCGGCGTGACCTTCGGCGAGATCAGCTTCCGAGCCGAGCGCCTCGACGACCTCCGCGACGGCTCCTGACGTACCCGTCGCGGTGGCCCGTCAGGCGCGTCGGGTGAGTTGTGTGACGAACGCCCGCCAGGTCGCCGGCGCGAAGGCGAGCGCCGGGCCGCTCGGGTCCTGGAATCGCGTACGCCGATGACCCGGGCAGGTTGTCGGCGACCTCGACACAGTTGCCACCGTTGCCGCTGCTGCGGCTGCTCTTGCGCCACCGGGCGCCGTTCAGCTCCATGAGTCCGCCACTTCCGTGATGAGATCGACCGACTGCCAGTGGGACAGTGCCTCTCCGCGCACGTTCTCCCATGCCGCCATCATGGCGGCGATGTCCTCGGGTCGCTAGCGACTTGTCCTTCGAGTTGGTTGTCGAGGTAGCCGGCGACCCGGTGGTCATGGCTGTGCGCGATCACGAACGGCCCGTTGAGGCCGGCGTAGGCGCCGACCGTGCTGGGCACGACGTGCACCCGGATGTGCGGCTCGGCGCACGCCTCCGCCACGGCCAACAGTTGCTCACGCATGGTCGACCCGCCGCCCACCGGGCGGCGGATGACCCTCGTCGACGACCGCCGTGAACTGCGGCGGATCGTCGCGTTTGAGCACGCCCTGTCGGCCGAGCCGGACCGTGAGAAGCCGCTCGATGTCGTTCCGGGGATCAGGCCCGCGCCGCTCAGCACCGCCCGGGCGTACGCCTCGGTCTGCAACAACCCGGGCAGGACTGTCGACTCGTACGACCGCAGCGACACCGCCTCGCGCTCGATCTCCTGCCACGGACGGAACCAGATGGGGTCACGACGTCTCGAAGTGTCCGGCCAGATGTCCGACACGTCCTTGTGTAGAGCCTCCGCTGCGGCCAGTCGATGCCGTGGATGCGGAATGCGGCCCTCGGTCAACCAGCGCCCCACCGTCTTCGGATCGACGCCCACGGTCTCGGCAAGGGATTCGGTGGTGTGCCCGGTGTCGCTGAGCGCCACCCGAAGCGCGTCGTTCACGGCTCCTCCATCGGATGTCTCGAATATCTGAGAACCATATCGCTACGCGGTGTACCTGTCCGGTGACGCGCTGAAGGGTCTTTCACAGAAGACGGCGTGACCGGTGGAGGCGCAGCAGCCCGGCGGTCGGCGTCAGTCCGGGTGCCGCCTCGACGGAGAGGCGGGGCGGCACCCTTCCAGCGCTCAGAGGAGGCCATTCCAATGCCCGCCGTCGCTACCGGGAACACCTGCCGACCCGACCCACCTGGCGCTGCGCGGCGTGCGGCATCGCCTGGCCCTGCTCGGCGGCGAAGTTGCGGTTGCTCGGCGAGTACCGGCACGACCGGCTGGCATTGACCGTCTACCTGGCGACGCTCCAGACCGAGGCCAGCGCGCATCTCGCCGAGGTCGACCCGGCTCGCCTGACCGAACGCTTCCTCTCCTGGGCCGCGCCCGTGCCTGACCGAGCCGGGCCCGTTGGAGTACGCCGATGACGCGGAACCCGGCCGCTGGCGGTGCCCTGCACGAAGACCTCGATGGAGGGCGTCCGGCTGCGGGCATGTCGCTCTGGTAAGCGGTATACCTCAGGGGCATAAATATGACTCACAGGTATACCGCTTGCGCGACTAAGTGTCCTGGGCCGCGCCCGCGTCCGGCCGAGCTTTCGTCGGGCCCGCGTCACGCCGGGCCGAGCGTCAGGGTCGCCAGATGGCCACGTCGATGTCGCGCCGGCGCTCGGCGAAGCGACCGTTCCGTGCCGCCGTCGTCAGGAGCTGACGTAGATCCGCCGAGAAGGCCGCAAGCCGGTCGGCGAACAGGTGCGGTGCCGAACTGGACAGCGAGAACACCGCCGAGGCGATCTCGTCCACGGAACGTTCCACGACCATTCCCTGCTCGACCGTGATTCGGGCGGGCCGGTGAAGCCCGCCTCGCGCATGATCTCGCCCTCGCCGGAGGGCGTGCCCGTCGGCAGCAGCCCTGCCCAGCCCGGCGGACCGGTCCCAGGTAGCTCGCGACCAACTCGTTGATCTGCTGCCAGGGCGGTCGGGGTACGGCAGCGGGTCGTCCCCGGCCACGCCCTGATGCGTGTTGGCGCCGACGTGGACCCAGGCCCCGTCGGGTGTGAGCATTTCGCGGACACGACCAGCAACGAGCGGCCGATCCATCCAGTGGAACGACTGGGCGAAGGTGACCACCCGGAACGTACCCAGGTCGGCTGGCAGGGCCTCGGCCCGCAACTGCCGCCACTCGACGTTCGTGACCCCGACCTCGGCAGCTCTTTGCTGGCCCTCGGCGAGCATGTCCCGGTCGGCGTCGACGCCCACCGCCGCCTCGAACAGGGTGCGAGCAGCAGCGTCACCGAACCGGGCCCACAGCCGACGTCGAGAGTCGGCCGGTGCCGTCGAGGTCGAGCGCGGTGCCGATCGCCTCGGCAAGGCTGGGCGGATAGGGCAGACGACCGACGCTGTAGTGGTGCGCGCTGCCCTCGTACAGGGTCTCGTCCCACTCCCACATGACGTCGATCAGACCACAGAGCGGTGCGTACGGGGTGGTGGGCTGACCCCACCGCAGACGAGTCAGGACCGGTCCCCGTGAGGGCCGGCCCTGTCGTTCGTGCTGCTCAGGCGAGCGGAGGATACGAGATTCGAACTCGTGAGGGTGTAAACCCAACACGCTTTCCAAGCGTGCGCCCTAGGCCTCTAGGCGAATCCTCCGCGAGCCAGGATACAGGGCCGCGTCGGCCGGGCCACCCACCACCCCGAAGATCGTCGGGCGGTCGGGTAGGCTGGGCGGCACCTCCCGTGCGGCGGTATCTCGTGAACCTCCCCAGGGCCGGAAGGCAGCAAGGATAAGCGAGCTCTGCCGGGTGCACGGGAGGCCTTTTCGTCTGCGGGCCGGTTGATCCACTCGACATCCGTGATGTCGCGGTGTCCCAGCCACACGGACACCGCGGTTTCCAGGAAGCCGAGTCGATCAAGCCGGCGGCTTGGAAGTCGAGCCCGAAGACCCAGGCGCCCGGGGTGGTGGGTGGTCACCCGCGCCCGACCGGCGCAGAATGGCTCGGTCGAGAGGAGGCGGGACGAGTGACGCTGGCGCTCTACCGCAAGTACCGGCCGCGTACCTTCGCTGAGGTCCTCGGTCAGGAGCACGTGACCGAGCCGCTGTCGCAGGCGCTGCGCAGTGGGCGGCTCAACCATGCCTACCTCTTCTCCGGCCCGCGTGGCTGTGGCAAGACCACCAGCGCCCGGATCATGGCCCGCTCGCTCAACTGTGAGCAGGGCCCCACCCGAGCCGTGCGGCAAGTGCGCGTCCTGCCGCTCGCTGGCCACCGACGGCACCGGTTCGATCGACGTGATCGAGATCGACGCGGCCAGCCACGGCGGTGTCGACGACGCCCGCGAGCTGCGCGAGCGTGCCTTCTTCGCGCCTGCCAACAGCCGCTTCAAGATCTACATCATCGACGAGGCGCACATGGTCTCGACCCAGGGCTTCAACGCCCTACTCAAGCTGGTCGAGGAGCCTCCGGAGTACGTCAAGTTCATCTTCGCCACCACCGAGCCGGAGAAGGTCCTCGGCACGATCCGTTCGCGGACCCACCACTACCCGTTCCGGCTGTTTCCGCCGAAGGTGGTCCGCCCTATCTGGAGCAGCTCTGCGAGGCGGAGGGTCACCGTCGAGCCGGCGGCCTTTCCGCTGGTGGTGCGTGCCGGTGGCGGCAGCATGCGGACAGCCTCTCCGTGCTCGACCAGCTCATCGCCGGTGCTGGCCCGGAGGGTCAGCTACGCCCGGGCCGCCGCGCTGCTCGGGGTCACCGACTCGGCGCTGATCGACGAGATGTGCGACGCGCTGGCCGCCGGTGACGGCGCCGCCGCGTACGCCACCGTCGACCGGTGGCCGAGGCCGGGCACGACATGCGCCGGTTCGCAGCGGACCTGCTGGAGCGGCTGCGCGACCTGATCGTTCTCCAGCAGGTGCCGGACGCCGCCGCGAAGGGCCTGATCGACGCCCCGGCCGACCAGATCGAACGGATGGCCGCCCAGGCCTCGCAACTGGCCCCGGCACGCTCTCCCGCTGCGCCGACATTGTTCACGACGGCCTGGTGGAGATGCGCGGCACCACCGCGCCCCGCCTGCTGCTGGAGCTGATCTGCGCCCGGATGCTGCTGCCCGGCGCGGACGACACCACCGGCGGCCTGCTCCAGCGCCTCGAACGGATGGAACACCGGCTCACCCTGAGCGGCACCGACGCCACCACCCCAGGGGTACGCCCACAGCACGCCCCTCCGGCACCGGCTGCCGCCCACCCGACACCGGCCAACGCCCCACCTCCGCACCGCCGTGGGCGGTCGACCCGGCGGCGTCCCCGAGCACTTCCGCCTCGGCCGCACCGGCCGCCGGGGCACCTGCCTCGCACGCTCCCGTCTCGGGCGCTCCGGCCTCCGGTGGACCGGCCTCGTCCGTCTCGACCGCCGACTCGCCGATCCCGGCGTCACCCGGTGCGTCGACCGGTTCGGCACCCGACTCCGTACCCGTCTCGCCCGCCGGGCCGGGCACCGGCTCGCCGCCCCGCGCCGCGCGGTGCCACCGTCGGCGGTGCTCCCCGACCCGGCCACGCCGGCACCGCCCCGACCGGGTGCACCGGCCGCTGCGCTGGACGCCGTCGCGGTCCGCCGCGTCTGGCCCGACGTGGTCGGCAAGGTCAACCGGACCAACAAGCGGATCGCAGCCCTGATGCGCGACGCGGTCGTACGCGAACTCGACGGCGACATGCTGGTACTGACGGTGAAGTCGACGGTGCTGGCCAAGATGATGGCCGATCATGCGGCTGTGCTCACCGACGCGCTCTACGAGGAGTTGGGCGGGCGCTGGCAGATCCGGTGCGAGGTGGCCGGCGAGCGCGGCGGGTGTCGCTGTCCGGCTCGCAGCGCTCGCAGACCGCCGCGCCGACCCGACCAGCCGCACCGCCCTCCGTACCGGACGCGCCGCCCGCGACCGCCGCCGCCCGCCGACGAGCGCGCCACCCGGCCCGAACGCCGTGCCAAGCTCGAACGCGGTGTCCGGCTCGAACGCTGCGCCTGGTTCGAACGCTGCGTCCGGCTCGAACGCTGTGTCCGGCTCGACCGCCGGGCCAAGCTCGACCGCAGGGGCCGGATCGGATTCCGGCCAAGCTCGACCGCCGGGCCAAGCTCGACCGCGGGGCCGGATCGGATTCCGCGCCGACCGCTAATGCCATGACCGGCTCGAACGCCTCTCCCGGCCGTCAGACGAGCGGGCCGCCCACTGCGGCGAGTCCGATGGGCGCTGCCGATCCGGGAGCGCGTGGCGGGTTCGGCGCGGGCGAAACGGGTCTGGTGGCCATGGCACCGGCCGGCCGGGCGCAGGCCAGCCCGGAGCAGTAGACAGTCAGGGCACCGGCCGGCCGGGCGCTGGCCAGCCTGGAGCAGTAGACGGCCATGGCACCGGCCGGCCGGGCGTAGGTCAGACCGCCGCAGTGGCTGGTCACGGTGGGGTCGGCAAGGCGGCGGTCAGCCCGCCGGAGCTGACGCTCACGGCACGGGCCGGCAGGGCGCTGGGCAGGTGGCGGCTGCGGACGACGAGGACGACTGGCCCGAGGCGGCGCGCCCCGGCGGCGGTGCCCCGGCGGCGGTGCTCCCGCCACCGCCACCGTTGCGACGGATGACGAGGACTGGCCGGAGGCCGCCCGCCCGGCGGCGCGTTGGCCGGAAACGAGTCGAGCCCCGGTGGCTCCGGCTCCGCATCCGCACCGAACGGCGCGAGCGGCAACGCCACGAACGGCGGCACCACGAACGGCAACGGCACGAACGGCACCGGACCAGGCGGTTCGGGTGGCCCCGGGCAGCGGCCGCTGGCGGTAAGCCGGGCGTGCGGGCAACCCGACACCGGCGGCCCGGCAGCCGGCGGCAGCCGGTGGTGCGCCGGTGAGCAGCGCCATCGCCGCGGCTCGCGCGGCGGCGGCGGCGCGGTGCGCGTACCGGAGTGGCAGCCCGGCCCATCGCGGACGCCGAGTGGGCCGGCGAACCGCCCTACGACCCGGACTTCGACGGCCCGTCGCGCGGTGGCCGGCCGGGTGGCGCTGCGCCAGCGGCGACGCCGGCCCTGGAGGGGTTCGACCCGGGCGACGAGCCGTTGGACGAGGTCATCGACGAGAAGACCGCGCGGGAGTCCAGCGAGGAACAGGCGGTACGGCTGCTCCGGGAGACCTTCGGCGCCGAAAAGATCAACGAAGTCGACGCCCGCTAAAGCCCACCGCCCTGACCCACCTCACCCCGCCGATCATGGAGTTGTGGTGGGTGACAAAGCGCTCGTTGCTGGTCTATTCAGGCACCACAACTCCTTGATCGACGCGGGCGGGGCGGGGGCCAGGGCCGGGCGGGGCCGGGGCCGACGCGGGGCCGGGGCGCGGGCCGGGGTTTCGGCTAGCAGGACTCCTAGGCAGCAGGCCCAGAGGGGAAGGGCAGTACGGCTACGCGTTCCATGCCGCCGACGCCGATCCCGACGCCCTGTTGGGCGAAGAACAGCACCGTTCCGATCAGCGCGACGAGGCCGGCGGTGACGGTGAGCCCCGCCATCGGCCGAGCGTGGTGGTGCGCGGCGCGAAGCCGGCGACGAGTAGGCCGACGTTGCCCAGACCCATGATCAGGAATGCGCCGAGGACGTGCAGGTTCTCGTCGATGTCGGCCGGGTACGCAGCGGCCAGGGCGTACCCAACGCTGGCCAGCAGCAGGAGTGTCTGGGCCGTGCGCACCACCGCGCCGCGGCCGAGGGCCCGCCAGGTCAGCAGGAGCCCGGCGGCGAGCAGCACGGCGGTGGCCAGTGTCGCGGCGTTCATCAGGGGATGCCACGGCGAGCACACGTAGCGGGGACGGGTGGTGTCCCAGATGCCGCAGTGGACGTTGCCGAGGTCGCTGATGTTGTGGATGGCCCAGCTGTAGGTCGGCTCGCGCCACCGCAGGCCGGTGATCAGGCTGGCGACGAGGAAGACGGGTGCGGCCGCGACCCAGCACAGCGCGCCGAGCCGGCCGGTGTGGTTGAGGTTCATGCCACGAGCAGACCAGTGCGACCATCCCGGGCGCACTACCAGCAGATGCCCGGTTCGGGGTAGGGTAGCCGTACCCGGAAGGCTCGGCGCGGGCGGACGCACCGGGCGGGGCGAGGTCGGTCCCAGCGGTTAGGCTGGTCGGCGGTCGAGCAGACGAGTGCGAGAAGGAGCCATCCCGTGCGCCCAGGTGGACAGCCGAACATGCAGCAGATGCTGAAGCAGGCGCAGAAGATGCAGCAGCAGATCGCCGCCGCGCAGGCCGAGCTGGCCGAGGCCGAGCTGACCGGCACCGCCGGTGGTGGGCTGGTCACCGCGACCGTCTCCGGCTCCGGTGAGCTCAAGGCCATCAAGATCGACCCGAAGGCCGTCGACCCGGACGACGTGGAGACGCTGGAGGACCTGGTCGTCGCGGCCGTGCACAACGCCGCCGAGGCGGCCCGGGAACTGACCGAGCGCAAGATGGGTCCGGTTGCCGGCGGCATGGGCGGCCTCGGCCTGCCCGGTTTCTGAGCCGGCAGATGTACGAAGGTGCCATCCAGGATCTGATCGACGAGCTGGGTCGGCTGCCGGGCGTGGGCCCGAAGAGCGCTCAGCGGATCGCGTTCCACGTCCTCTCGGCGGATCCGGCCGACGTCAACCGGCTGGCCGGCGCGCTGCGCAAGGTCAAGGAGCTGGTGCGGTTCTGCACGACCTGCTACAACGTGGCCGAGTCCGAGCAGTGCCGGATCTGCCGCGATCCGCGCCGCGGCGACGAGGTGCTGTGCGTGGTGGAGGAACCCAGGACGTGGTGGCCATCGAGCGGACGGGTGAGTTCCGCGGTCGCTACCACGTGCTGGGTGGCGCGATCAATCCGCTGGAGGGATCGGCCCGGACAATCTGCGCATTCGGGAGTTGATGATCCGGCTCGGCGGCGGCGGGTGCGGGAGCTGATCCTGGCCACGGACCCGAACACCGAGGGCGAGGCGACCGCCACGTACCTGGCGCTGCTGGTGAAGCCGATGGGCATCTCGGTGACCCGGTTGGCCAGCGGGCTGCCGGTCGGCGGCGATCTGGAGTACGCGGACGAGATCACGCTGGGCCGCGCCTTCGAGGGCCGCCGGGCCGTCTGATTCGTACCCCGGGGTGGTGTCGTCAGTGACGATGCCACCCCGTCAGGTGCCCGGCCCGGCAACGATCGATGTGTCGCCTCAGGTGTTCGCCGTGCCGTCGGCTGTCAGACCCCGCGCAAGGTGTCGGCTTGATAGCGATTGCCTAACGCCCGTTCCGCTGCACGTGTGACATGTCATAGCCTCCCGCACACGGACCGAGCCACAACCCGGTGTGGTCATCCGCATGACAGAGGTGAGAGATGCAGGCGAGAAGGCTAAAACGGCTGTGGCCATCGCGGCCGTTGCCGCTCTGGCGGTCGGCGCGGCCGGCTGCGCGGAGAGCGATCGCGAGAGTGACACTGGCGAGGCCAAGACTGGCGGCACCTTTATCTTCGCGGGTGCCGGCGACCCGAAGAACTTCGATCCGATCTTCAACGATGACGGTGAGTCGTTCCGGCCGGTTCGGCAGATGTTCGACACCCTGGTGAGCCACAAGCCGGGCACCGCGGAGCTTCAGGGCGGTCTGGCGGAGAGCTGGGAGCACGACCCGGCCGGCAAGGTCTGGACGTTCAAGCTCCGTCAGGGCGTGAAGTTCCACGACGGCACGCCGTTCAACGCCGCAGCGGTCTGCTTCAACTTCGACCGCTGGTACAACATGAAGGGCGCTGCCGCCCAGTCCCAGATGATCTACTACATGGACGTCTTCGGGGCTTCGCCAACAACGAGAACCCGGACGCCGGCAAGCCGGTCTACAACAAGTGCGAGGCGAAGGACGACGGCACCGCCATCGTCACCCTCAACCAGTACAAGGGTGCCTTCCGGGTGCCTTCGCGCTGACGTCGCTCTCGATCGCCAGCCCGGACGCGCTGAAGAAGTACGACGCCAACACGGTGAAGCAGAACGGCGACTCGTTCGAGTACAGCGCCTTCGCGACCACCAACCCGGTGGGCACCGGCCCGTTCACGTTCGGCGGCTGGGACAAGGCCAAGAACGAGATCACCCTGAACCGGAACCCGGACTACTTTGGCGAGAAGGCCAAGCTGGACAAGATGATCATCAAGGTCATCAAGGACGAGAGCACCCGCAAGCAGGAGCTCCGTGCCGGCACCGTCCAGGGCATCGACTTCCCGGCTCCGGCCGACCGCAAGGCGCTCGAGGGTGAGGGCTTCCAGGTCGTCAACCGCCCGGCCTTCAACATCCTCTACCTGGGTCTCAACCAGAAGAACCCGAAGCTGAAGGACCTGCGGGTGCGTCAGGCGATCGCCTACGCGCTCAACCGTCAGCAGCTGGTGCAGACCAAGGGCCGGGTGGCGCCAAGGTCGCCGACGAGTTCCTGCCGGACACCGTGCTCGGCTACGCCCCGGACGTGCAGAAGTACGAGTACAACCCGGAGAAGGCCAAGCAGCTGCTCAAGGACGCCGGCGCCGAGGGTCTGACGCTGAACTTCTACTACCCGCCGGACGTCTCCCGGCCGTACATGCCGAACCCGCAGGAGATCTTCACCGTCCTCGCCAACGACCTGCAGGCCGTGGGCATCAAGGTCAACGGTGTGCCTCGCCCGTGGAACGGTGGCTTCAAGGACGACGTGCAGCAGTTCGGCAAGCACGACCTGCACATCCTCGGCTGGACCGGTGACTACAACGACCCGGCAACTTCGTCGGCACGTTCTTCGGCCGCGGCAAGGCCGAGTTCGGCGACCAGGCGATGACCGAGATGTTCAGCGCCATCGAGAAGGCCGACGCCACGGTCGACGACGCGGGCAAGAAGGCGGCCTGGAGCAGGTCAACCGGGACATCGCCGCCAAGTGGCTGCCGGCCGTGCCGGTTTGGCACGCCCGCCGGCCATCGTCGTCACCAAGGATGTCAAGGGGCTCGTGGCCAGCCCGCTGACCGACGAGCGGTTCAACACGGTCAGCATCAGCAAGTGACGTCCGTCGGCTGACGCCGTAGGCGTGAATCGGCCCGGTCCGGGGCTCCTGTCCCCGGTCCGGGCCGATTCCGCGATCATCGAGAGTCTGGTGTGAGATGTTGCGAGTCATAGTCCGCCGCCTGCTGCAGTTGGTGGTGACCCTCATAGCGCTGTCGGCGCTGATCTTCATCTGGCTGCGGAACCTGCCTGGAGGCCCGGTCGAGGCGCTGCTCGGTGAGCGGGCCACCCCGAGCGTCGCGTACTGCTGACCAAGGCGCTCGGCTACGACCAGCCGATCCTGGTGCAGTACGGCAAGTTCATGCAGCGCGTGCTGACCGGCGACTTCGGCAACTCGATCCGGACCGGTGACCCGGTCACCGAGGTCATCAGCCGCGCGTTCCCGGCCACCATCGAGTTGGCCCTCGCCGCGATGATCATCGCCATTGGCCTCGGGGTGCCGCTCGGCTACCTCGCCGCCCGCTGGCGTGGACGGTGGCCGGACAACCTCACCATCGCCGGCACCCTGCTCGGCATCTCCATCCCGATCTTCTTCCTGGGCTACCTGCTCAAGGACGTCTTCACCCAGAACATCCACTGGTTCCCGCCGTCCGGGCGGCTCACCACGGGTCTGGACAACACGAGCGTCACCGGCTTCTTCGTGCTCGACGGTCTGCTCACGCGCGAGTTCGACGCCAGCGCGGACGCCCTGTGGCACCTGATCCTGCCGGCGATCACGCTCGCCACCATCCCGCTGGCGGTGATCGTGCGGATCACCCGGGCCAGCGTGCTCGACGTCCTCAACGAGGACTACGTGCGGACGGCCGAGGCGAAGGGCCTGCGGCACCGCACCATCCGTGGTCGGCACATCCTGCGCAACGCGCTGCTGCCGGTGGTTACCACCATCGGTCTGCAGACCGGTGCGCTGCTCTCCGGCGCGGTGCTCACCGAGAAGGTCTACAACTGGGGCGGCATCGGCACGCTGATCACCGACTCGATCAGCGGCGGCCGGGACTACCCGGTGCTCCAGGCGATCATCCTGCTCGCCGCGCTGGTCTTCGTGGTGGTCAACCTGCTGGTCGACCTCTCCTACGCCTTCATCGACCCGAGGGTGCGTGTGCGATGAGTGACCCCATCACCCAGGCCGGCGTGCCGGCTCCCGTCCCGGGACGACAAGCCACGCCCCGGCATGAGCGAGCGCAGCATCGGCCTGCTCGGCGACCGCAAGAAGGCACGGCTGGACGAGTTGGCCCAGGCCAGTGCGTCCGACCGGGGCGGGATCAGCCTCGTCCGCGACGCCGTACGCCGGTTGCGGCGCAACCCGGTCGCCATCGTCGGTGCCGTCATCGTGGGGCTGTTCGTCCTGGTGGCGATCTTCGCTCCGCTGATCGCGCCGCACGATCCGGTGCAGCGCTTCGACGAGCTGACCAAGGACCTCACCGTGGACACCATTCCGGGTGCCAGCGGTGACTTCCCGTTCGGCTCCGACCCACTCGGCCGGGACTTCCTGTCCCGCATGATCTACGGCGCCCGGCAGACGCTCTTCGTGGGCGTGCTCGCCACCCTCATCGGCCTCGCGCTCGGCGTGCTGATCGGCGCGATCGCCGGTGCCTTCGGTGGCTGGGTCGACGTGGTCCTGATGCGTCTCACCGACGTGATGCTGGCCCTGCCGAGCCTGCTGCTCGCGATCACCCTGGTCGCGATGGCGAGCCGGTCGAGCCAGTGGACGGTCATCTTCGCGGTGGCCATCGTGAGTGTGCCGATCTTCGCCCGGCTGCTGCGCGGCTCGATGCTGGCCCAGCGGGAGAGCGATCACGTGCTCGCCGCCCGCGCGCTCGGCGTCAAGGAGCGCAACATCGTGCTACGGCACATGCTGCCCAACTCGCTGACCGCGGTGATCGTGCAGGCCACCCTGACGTTCGCGGTGGCCATCCTGGACGCGGCGGCGCTGTCCTTCCTGGGTCTCGGTGACCCGGACATCAACCGGGCCGAGTGGGGCCTGATGCTCGGCGTGGACGGCCAGCGCTACTTCGAGGTCCGCCCGGAGTTGGCGTACTACCCGGCGCTCGCGATCATCGTGGTCGCGCTCGGCTTCACCCTGCTGGGTGAGGCGATGCGCGAGGCGATCGACCCGAAGAACCGGCGGTGACCGCGATGCGCGCGACCAGCACGTCCGGCACCCGCCTTCGGCGAGCGCGAGGAGTGAGCTTGCGAGCCCCAGGGTCGCGAGTGAGGGACCACAGCAGTGAGGAAGTGACCCGATGAGCCTGCTCGACGTCCGTGACCTGAGCGTCGTGTTCCAGCGGCGCGGCGAGCGGCCCTTCACGGCCGTCGACAAGGTCAGCTTCACAGTGGAACCGGGGCAGACCGTCGGCCTGGTCGGCGAGTCCGGCTGCGGCAAGAGCGTGACCAGCCTGGCCATCATGGGGCTGCTGCCCAAGCGGGGCAACAAGGTCACCGGGGAGGTGCTCTTCGAGGGCACCGACCTGCTGAAGCTGCGGCCCGACGACATGCGCGACCGGCGTGGTCGGGAGATCAGCATGATCTTCCAGGACCCGCTCTCCTCGCTGAACCCGGTCATCCCGATCGGCGTCCAGGTCGCCGAGGTGTTGGAGCGGCACCAGGGCCGGGACCGCAAGCAGGCGCTGCGGGAGTCTCGGGACCTCCTCGACGCCGTCGGTATCCCCGACCCGCAGCGGCGGCTCTCCGAGTACCCGCACCAGATCTCCGGCGGGATGCGTCAGCGCGCGCTTATCGCCATCGCGCTGGCCTGCAAGCCGCGACTGCTGATCGCCGACGAGCCGACCACCGCGCTGGACGTGACCATCCAGGCGCAGATCCTCACCCTGCTCAAGCAGTTGGTGGACGACACCGGCACGGCGCTCGTCATGATCACCCACGACCTGGGCGTGGTGGCCGGGCTCTGTGACACCGTCAACGTGCTCTACGGCGGCAAGGTCGTCGAGCGGCAGCGACGGCACCAGCTGTTCGCGCACGCCCGACACCCGTACACGCACGGGCTGCTCAGCTCGGTGCCGCGGCTCGACTCACCCGTGGTGAGCGGCTGCACGCGATCCGTGGGTCGGTCTCCGACAACATCCCCTGGCCCGAGGGGTGTGCGTTCGCGCCGCGCTGCGACAACGTCGTGGACGCGTGCCTGGAAGGGCCTCCGCCGCTCGAACCCACCGCCGACGGCGGCGACCTCCGCTGCAACAACCCGTCTCCGAGGAGGTGGCGGTCCGATGACCGAACAGACCGAACCCTGATCGAACTGCGCGACATCAAGGTCCACTTTCCGATCAAGAGTGGTCTGCTCTTCGACCGGACCGTCGGCTACGTCTACGCCGTGGACGGTGTGTCGCTGAGCATCCGCAAGGGCGAGACCTACGGGCTGGTCGGCGAGTCGGGCTGTGGCAAGTCGACGTTGGGTCGAGGGCTGTTGCGGCTCGTCGAGCCCACCGAAGGTGAGATCATTTTCGAGGGCACCGACGTCCGTGCGCTCAAGGGTGAGGACATGCGGCGCGCCCGCCGCCGCATGCAGATGATCTTCCAGGACCCGCTCTCCAGCCTCGACCCCGACAGTCGGTGGAGTCGCTGTTGGTGGAGGGGCTCAAGGCGCACGGGTTGGCCGGCGACAAGGCGGAGGTCAACCGACGGCTGCGCGAGACGCTGGAGGCGGTCGGCCTGCCCGCGTCGGCCCTCGGCAAGTACCCGCACGAGTTCTCCGGCGGCCAGCGCCAGCGGATCGGCATCGCCCGGGCGCTGGTGCTCAACCGGACCTGATCGTCGCCGACGAGCCGGTCTCCGCGCTGGACGTGTCGATCCAGGCCCAGGTGCTCAACCTGCTGGAGGACCTCCAGAACGAGCGCGGCCTGACGTACCTGATCATCGCGCACGACCTGGCGGTGGTCCGGCACATCGCCGACACGGTGGGTGTGATGTACCTGGGTGGGTTGGTGGAGGAGGCGTCCAGCGACGACCTCTATCGCGAGCCGATGCACCCGTACACCCGTGCCCTCATGTCCGCGGTGCCGGTGCCGGACCCGCTGGTGGAGGACCGTCGGGAACGGATCCTGCTCGCCGGCGACCTGCCCTCGCCGACCAATCCGCCGTCCGGTTGCCGGTTCCACACCCGGTGCCCGTGGGCGCAGCCGACCCGGTGCGCCGACGAGCGGCCGGAGCTGCGGGACGTGGTCGGCGGGCATCGGGTTGCCTGCCACTTCGCCGAGGACATCGCCGCCGGCCAGATCCGACCGCACAAGGTCGAGGTGGAGTTGGTCCGCCCGGTGGAGGGCATCGGCCCTCTCGACCCGCCGGGCGAGCTGATCCCGACCCGTGACGCCGCCAGGGCCGTCCCGTCCAGGACGGCCCTGACCGGTGCCTGGTGCGGGCGGATCAGCCAGCCGAGCGGCTCAGCCCTCGGGTCGGTGCAGCAACCCGACCGCGACGCCGTGTACCGCGTCGAGTCCCGCCGGGTCGGCCAGCGCCACCGACGCGCCGGTCACCGCGTACCACTCGTCCGCGTCCTTGTACTGCACCCGCAGGGTGACCTTGCCGTCCGCGTACTCGGTGCGCAGGGTCAGGTCGCCGGTGACGACGCCGACCTCGTCGGTCATCACGCCGCCGGGGCCGGGCACGATGTCGGTGGTGCGGCTCTGCGGGCCGGCCGCGCCGCCCGAATCCGCGACCATCCCGGCCCCGGGCACGGCGGCGGCAGTCTCGGCGGTGCCGTCGGCGGTCATGCCGGCGGCGGCGGGCCGCTCTCCCCGGCGGCGGTCACGACTCGCTTCCCACTGAACAGCCCTCCAGCATGTCGGTCAGGGCGGTCTTCTCGGCACTCGTCACCGTCAGCCGCCAGTGGTGCTTGACCGTCACCCAGTCTTCGGCATATTTGCACCAGTACGATCGGTTTGCCGGTTTCCACTGGGACGGGTCCTGGTCACCCTTTGCCCGGTTCGACGACGCGGAAACCGCGAAGAGCTGCGGACGGGTGGTGTCGTTGGCGAAGTCACCGCGCTTCGCGTTGTCCCACTCGTCGGCACCGGAGCGCCACGCGTTGGCCAGCGGCACCATGTGGTCGATGTCCACGTCGGAGGGATCCGAGAAGCTGCGACCGTCGTACACGCTCTCCCAGCGCCCACCGACCACGTTGCAGCCGGAGAGCTTCACGTCCTTGCCGTCGCGCTGGAGGATGCTGTCCCGGACGTCGCAGTTCTTGCCGGTGTCCCGCCAGTGCGGGAAGCGCTCCCGGCTGTAGCCCTTCATCGATCCGGCGGTCGCGACGGTGAGTTCGTTGAGTTGTTCCATGGCGTTGCCGCCGTCGCTCGGCGGCGTAGTGTCCGGCTCATCCTGCGGGACGCAACCGGCCACGCCGAGCGCCAGCGCCGCGGCAAGCGCGGCCACCGCCGCTCGCGGTCCTGATCTGGTACGCACAGACGACACCTCTCCAGCTTGGGGCTCCCGGCGATTGCGCACAGTACCCGGGCATGGTTTCGGCGTTTCGTGGCGTCTCCCACATGATGCAAGGCAGATTGGTGGAATGAGCGCACCCGTACCGGCGACCACCCTCCGGATGGGCACTACCGCCGGCCGGGGCACGCTGCTCGCCGCCGTACTCGCCTCTGGCGTGGTGTTCCTCGACAGCACTGTCGTCAACGTGGCGCTGCCGAAGCTCGGGCAGGATCTCGGCGCGAACGTGGCAGATCTCCAGTGGACGATCAATGGCTATCTGCTGATGCTGGCGGCGTTCGTGCTGCTCGGCGGTGCCCTCGGGGATCGCTTCGGACGGCGACGCGTCTTCCTCATCGGCGTGGTCTGGTTCACCGCCGCCTCGGTGCTGTGCGGGCTGGCCCAGGACACCGGAATGCTGATCGCGGCGCGGTTCCTCCAGGGCGCCGGTGGCGCGTTGCTCACGCCCGGATCGCTGTCGGTGCTCCAGGCCAGTTTCCATCCCGACGACCGGGGCCGGGCGATCGGCGCCTGGGCCGGACTGTCCGGGGTGTCCACCGCCCTGGGCCCGTTCATCGGGGGCTGGCTGATCGACTCGCTCTCCTGGCGCTGGATCTTCTTCCTCAACCTGCCGATCGCCGTGCTGGTGGTGCTGGCCGCGCTGCGCTGGGTGCCGGAGAGTCGGGACGAGAGCGCCTCCCGGACCGAAGGGCGGGGACGGGCCCACCGGCGGTTCGACGTCGCGGGAGCCCTGCTCGGAGCACTCGCGCTCGCCGGTGTCACCTACGCCCTGATCGACGCGCCGGCGCGCGCTTCGACTCGGTCGAGGTGCTGGTCGCCGCTCTGGTCGGGTGCTGTCCGCGGTGGCCTTCGTCCTGCTGGAACGACGCCGCGGGGACACGGCCATGCTGCCCACCGGGCTGTTCGGCAGCCGACTCTTCTCGGTGCTGAATCTCTTCACCGTTGTCGTCTACGCGGCGCTCGGCGGCTTTACCTTCTTCTTCGCCGTCTACCTGCAGAACGTGGTCGGGTGGTCGGCCTTCCGCACCGGCATCGCCTTGCTGCCGATGACCCTGCTGCTGTTGGTCGGCTCGGCCCGGGCCGGCGCGTTGTCGGCGCGGATCGGCCCGCGGCTGCCGCTCGCCATCGGACCGGTGGTCGCGGCGGTCGGTCTGCTGCTGCTGCGCGGCGTCGGACCGGGCGCGTCCTACTGGACCGACGTGCTGCCCGGGTGCTGCTCTTCGGTATCGGGTTGACCCTGGTCGTGGCGCCGCTGACCGCGTCGGTGCTGGCCGCGGTGCAGGACCGGTTCTCCGGGTGGCCAGCGGCTTCAACAACGCCGCGTCCCGTGCCGGCGGTCTGCTCGCCGTGGCGGCGCTGCCGCTGCTGGTCGGTCTGTCCGGCGGCGGTTACGAGCAGAAGGCCGAGCTGACCGAGGCGTTCCGGGGCGCGATGGAGTGGTGCGCGGGGCTGCTCGTGGCCGGTGCGCTGCTGGCCCTCGTGCTGGTCCACCGACCGCCCGGGAGGCCCCGCCGTCCCAGCCCTGCCACTCGATGCCCGCCGCGACACCCCGAAGTAGGTAGCCACCTCGGGGCGTCGCGCGTCGGTCAGCGGCGGGCGCGGTTGACGGCGCTGGTGACCGCCCTGATCGAGGCGGTGACGATGTTGGCGTCGGTGCCGACACCCCAGACCGTCTTGCCGTCCACCTCGCACTCCACGTATGCGGCAGCGTGCGCGTCGCCACCGGAGGAGAGCGCGTGCTCGTGGTAGTCGAGCACCCGTACGCCCACGCCGATGGACCCGAGCGCGTTGACGTACGCGTCGATCGGGCCGTTGCCGACCGCGGTGAGCGACCGCTGCTCGGCCCCATGGCGACCTGGGCCTCGATCTCGACCTTGCCGTCCGCGGTGCCGATCGCGTAGTCGGTCAACCGGACCGCCGGGTCGGGCTGGTGATCGAGCAGGTAGTGCGTCGCGAAGATCTCCCACATCGCGGCCGGGTCGACCTCGCCGCCGTCGTGGTCGGTGACCTGCTGGACCACCCCGGAGAACTCGATCTGGAGCCGGCGCGGCAGGTCCAGTTGGTGCTCGCTCTTCATGATGTACGCGACGCCGCCCTTGCCGGACTGCGAGTTGACCCGGATGACCGCCTCGTAGGTGCGTCCCAGGTCCTTCGGGTCGATCGGCAAATATGGAACGGCCCAGGTGTGCCCGTCCACCGGTACGCCGGCCGCCTTCGCGTCGGCGGCGAGGGCGTCGAGGCCCTTCTTGATGGCGTCCTGGTGGGAGCCGGAGAAGGCGGTGTAGACCAGGTCACCCGCGTAGGGGTGGCGCTCGTGCACCGGCAGTTGGTTGCAGTACTCGACGGCCCGCCGAACCTCGTCGATGTCCGAGAAGTCGATCATCGGGTCGATGCCCTGGGAGAAGAGGTTGAGCCCCAGCGTCACCAGGTCGACGTTGCCGGTGCGCTCACCGTTGCCGAACAGGCAGCCCTCGATGCGGTCCGCACCGGCGAGCAGGCCCAGCTCGGCGGCGGCCACGCCGGTGCCCCGGTCGTTGTGCGGGTGCAGGCTCAGCACCACGCTGTCGCGGCGCGGCAGGTGCCGGTGCATCCACTCGATCGAGTCGGCGTAGATGTTGGGGTGGCCATCTCGACGGTGGCCGGCAGGTTGATGATCAGCGGTCGGTCCGGCGTCGGGTCGATCACGTCGATCACCCGGGAGCAGACCTCCAGCGCGTACTCCAGCTCGGTGCCCGTGTACGACTCCGGCGAGTACTCGTAGTAGATGTCCGTGTCCGGGGTGTGGATCTCCGCGTACTTCTGGCAGAGCCGCGCCCCGGTGGTGGCGATGTCGGCGATGCCGTCCCGGTCCAGGCCGAAGACCACCCTCCGCTGGAGCGTGGAGGTCGAGTTGTAGAAGTGCACGATGGCCCGCCTCGCGCCGCGCAGCGACTCGAACGTCCGCTCGATCAGGTGCTCCCGGCACTGCGTGAGCACCTGGATGGTCACGTCGTCCGGGATCATGTCCTGTTCGATGAGCTGCCGGACGAAGTCGAAGTCGGTCTGGCTGGCCGACGGGAAGCCGACCTCGATCTCCTTGTAGCCCATCTGCACGAGCAGCTGGAACATCCGGCGCTTCCGCTCCGGCGACATCGGGTCGATCAGAGCCTGGTTGCCGTCGCGGAGATCCACCGCGCACCAGCGTGGGGCGGCCTCGACGGTGCGGGTGGGCCAGGTGCGGTCCGGCAGCTCGACCCGGAACTGCTCCCGGTACGGCTGGTAGCGGTGGTGCGGCATCCGGCTCGGGCGTTGCCGGGCGAACGGATCGGTCTCGGCGTCGGTGACAGGTTGAGCCATCTCAGAGTGCTCCCTGGAACATGTGGCGTCAGCAGATCGGAAGGTGTCGGCGAGGTGCCGGGCAACAGTGCGCGGCGATGCCGAGAAGAAACTCGGATGTGCTGGACGGCGCGATGCGACTCCGCGACGAGGTGCCGGCCGGTCAGGCCTCGTCGCGGCGGCTAAGGAGAGCGAGCGCCTGCCACATGACCAGGTCACACTACGTGATGAAACGGGGGTGGGAAGGTCGGTCCGGACTATGGGACCGCCGTCATGGTCGGCTCCGGCGCGGCTCCCAGCCGAGGCGTCCGTCCGGCCCAGGCCACCGCCGGTACGATCGCCAGCCCGACCAGCACGAAGATCGCCGCCAGCGGTAACCAGCCCCACCCGCCGGTGCTCACGCCGAGCGCTGTCAGTGCCGCCGGGGCGATCAGGTACTGCACCTGCGTACCGAGTTGGAACGCCCCACGTACGCGCCGCGCTGGGCGTCCGGCGGCAGGGTGGCGGTGAGTCCCCAGGCACCCGCCGACTCGATCAACTCGGCCAGGATCAGTACCGTCGCGGCGGCCACCAGCACGACTGGGGTGAGTACGCCCCGGGTGACCCCGGAGATCGGCAGGACCAGGCAGAACAGGGCGATCAGCAGGCCACCCCGGCGAGAGGCCCTCGCCGCGTCCGGAGCGGTGTCGGCGCCCCGGCTGGCACGTACCTGGAGCAGCACGATCAGGACCGTGTTGAGCAGCACCAGCCCGGCGATCACCGTCTTTGGGGCGTCGGTGTGGGTGAGGATCCAGAGCGGCATCACCGTCAGGTAGAGCGTCTGGTGCGCGGTGAGCAGCCCGGACAGCACGGCCACCACCAGGAACGGGCGGTCCCGGAGCACGGCGAGCCGGCTCATCGGCTCCACCCGCCGGGTCGCCTCGGGCAGGCGGGGCAGTCGCCGCACGAAGAGGGCCGTGACCAGGAAGACCGTCGTGATGAACCAGACCATTGCCCGGTACGCCTCGATCGTGTCCACCGCCAGCACCACACCGCTGATCACCGCTCCGAGCCCGAAGCCGACGTTCAGCAGGGAACGCTGGTACGCCATCGCCGTGACCCGTTCGGCCGGGGAGCGCGTTGATCGAGTAGACCTGGCGGGCCACGCCGGTCGAGGCGTCCACGGCGGCCAGCGCCATCACCACGGCGAGGAAGCCGGCGAAGCCGCCCACGAAGGGTAGGTCGCGAACAGCGCCGCGTTCAGCACCAGCCCCACCACCCAGACCCGCTGCGGTCCGTACCGGTCGGTGAGCCCACCCAGCGGTACCGTCCCCAGCAGCGACACCCCGCCGCAACGGACAACCCCAGCCCGACCTGGGCGGCGCTGAGCCGAGCGCCCGGGTGAAGAAGACGGCGCTGCCGGCGTGGAACAGGCCGCTGCCGACGGCGTAGACCATCGCCTGCACGGCCAGGGCACGGGTGAGCCCGGCCGGCGGTACGACGTCTCGAACGGCGGTGCGGATGGTCTCTCTGGTCCCCATGGACGGGAGTGAACCGTGCCCCATCGGGTCGGTCGAGTCTTTAGGCTGGACCGAATCCTGCTTCCGGGGACGAGTGTCCGAGTTGCGGTTCAGTCTGGCCGACGTCGCGGGGTGCGGCTCGCCGTGTCACCGGTCAACGAGACGGTCATGAGCATGTGGGCGCTGGCCAAACCGGTCCGCTACGCGGTGCACCTGCCCTGGATCGACCGGGCCGGGTGACGTTACGTCGTCCCGAAGTGGCCGACCGGGTCCGCCCTCTGGTGGGGTTGGTCGTGCCGGGTCGCTGGCTGCCCGACTTCCTCACTCCGGCGGCCCGACCGCACGTGGAGTTGGCCGAGCAGCTCGACCAGATCGCCGCGACGCCGCCGGCCGTGGTGGTCCAGGACCTGCTGTCGACCACCTGGCAACGACCGCTGAGCCCGTTCGGGCAGGCGCTGCTCGCCGACCCCGGCGGGCTGCTGCCGCAGGTCGTCGACGCGGTGCGGGTCTGGCACGACGAGGCGATCGCCCCGGACTGGCCGCGGATGCGGGCGCTGCTCGACGCCGACGTGGCGTACCGGGCCGCTCAGCTCGCCGAGAACGGCGCCGGTCAGTTCTTTGAGCAGCTCCACCCGAGCCTGCGCTGGCACGGCGACCGGGTGATCAGCGACGACACGTTCGAGCGGGACTTCGACCTCCGCGACCGTGGGCTGGCGTTGAACCCGACAGTGTTCACCGAGCGGCACGTGCTGTGGAACCTGCTGGAGGATTCGCTGCCGGCCGGCGCGTACCCGGTTCGTGCCCTCGGGACGCTCTGGGAGACGGCCGGGCCACCACCCGGCGACCCGCTGGCACGGGTGATCGGCCCCGGTCGGGCCGCCCTGCTGCAACTGCTCGACACCGCGGCCACCACCACCGACCTGGCGCGACTCACCGGGATGTCCGCCGGAAACGTCTCGCAGCACCTGACCGCGCTGCACGCCGCCGGCCTGGTCTCCCGGTCCCGGCAGGGTCGGCACGTCCTCTACGGCAACACCGACGCCGCACGCGTCCTGCTCCGGGCCAGCCGGGGCGGGTGACGCTCAGGTGAGCAGCAGGTCGGCGACCGGACGACGGTGACGCAGGCCGGTCTCCCGGGCGCGCAGGTCGGCCGGAAGGGCGAACGGGTCTCCGAGCCGGCCGACGGCGGCGACCACCAGGGTCGGACACCGCCGGGCAGGTCGAGTTCGGTGGCGAGCCCGGCCTGGTCGAAGCGGCTGACCTGGCGCACGTGCAGGCCCAGCGCGGTGGCCTGCAACGTCAGGTGAGCCATCGCCTGCCCAAGGTCGTACGCGGCCCGCTCGGCGTCGCCGCCGGTGCGCGCCGACCACCAGGGTCGCGGCGTACCGGGCCCACGCCTGGTCGCCGGCCGGGAGGTTGATCAGGATCCGCTTCCAGTTCTCGTCGTCCCGGTGGCCGAGGGCGAACCGCCAGGGCTGCCGGTTGTCCGCCGACGGTGCCCACCGCGCGGCCTCCAGCAGCGAGGCCGCCTCGTCCGGGGTCAGTGCGGCGCCGGGGTCGAAGGCACGAGGGCTCCAGCGGAAGGCGAGCAGCGGAGTGAGGTCAGCCATGCCGAGAATCGTGCTGTATGGGCGGTTCGTCCTCCAGCCCAGGGTGCTCAAATGTGGGCAAGACCACCCGTAACGGGAGGAGAGTCAGGGCGTTCCCGCGTCCGGGCTGCCCGACGGGTCCGGCGTCGGTGGTGCCGCCGTGTCGAGCGGCTCGCGGTCGACCACCACCGGGCCGGCCAGCTGCACGGTGCCCGGCGGCGGGCCAGGTGGAGCGGCCAGTCGCAGCGTCCCGGCCCCGGTTCGGACCCCGGTCGGCGTGCCGTCCCGGTCGTAGCAGTAGATGCCCACATCCAGCGGCGCGTTGAGTGACGCCGAGGTGGAGTCCACCGAGTAGCAGGTGCCGGTGAGACCCTCGGGCGCGGTGGCCGGGGCCACCGCCAACGGGGCGCGTCGGTCGGTGAGCACGTCCAGCCAGTCGGTGAGCGGATGCTGGACCCGTGGATCCGACCGGCGCGGGATCGCGTCGTCGCGCTCGCCCAGGCGTACGCAGCTCGCCGACTCCGGACGGCCGGCCGAGGGCAGGGCGCACTGGAACAGCCCGTCGGCGGTGCTGGCCATCGAGACGTCGACGGTGCCGCCCAGCGCGCCCCCGGCACATCGACGCGCCAACTGCCGTCGTTGGCGCTGGTGAACACGACGGTGCGGTCCGGCTGGTCCGCCTGGCTGTAGACGTACTGCGCCACCAGGTGGCGATCCTGGGCGGCGGCGGCCAGCGCGGCCAACTCGTCCCGCGCGGCGTCCACCTCGACCGGCCCCGGATCGGCGGGCGGCGGGTCGGAGGCTGCGTACCGGTGCAGGCGACCAGGAGCACCGGCAGGGCGAGCACGAGCGGCCCGAGACACGGCCGGCCGAGCGGATGAGGACGGGCACCGACCCATTCTGGTGGGTGCGGGCGGTCGGTGGGGGCCGACGGGTACCGGGCTCGTTCCGGCGTGTCGGGTGGGCGTGTCCGCGTACCGTCGGGCCTGGTGGGACCGCCTCGGCCGGCCCCGGGCGGGCCGGATGGTGGGATCACCTGAGCCGGCGTCGTTATCCGCCGGATATCCTCAAGGGGTCTGACACGCGCCGCCGGCTCCGGTTCCGGCGGCGCCGGCACGCTCAGGGTCACTGGGAGGAGTGCACCGTCGTGGCACTCGTGGTGCAGAAATACGGCGGGTCCTCCGTCGCCAACGCCGAGCGGATCAAGCGGGTGGCCGAGCGCATCGTCGACGCCCGCAAGGCCGGCGACGACGTGGTGGTGGTGGTCTCCGCGATGGGGACACCACCGACGAACTGCTCGAACTGGCCAACCAGGTCAGCCCGTTGCCGCCGGGCCGCGAGCTGGACATGCTGCTCACCGCGGGGAGCGGATCTCGATGGCGCTGCTCGCCATGGCGATCCACAACCTGGGGTACGAAGCCCGCTCGTTCACCGGTTCGCAGGCAGGCGTGATCACCACCTCGGTGCACGGCCGCGCACGGATCATCGACGTCACCCCGGGCGGCTCAAGGGCGCGCTCGACGAGGGTCGGTCGTCATCGTGGCCGGCTTCCAGGGCGTATCGCAGGACACCAAGGACGTCACCACGCTGGGCCGCGGTGGTTCGGACACCACCGCCGTGGCGCTCGCCGCCGCCCTGCACGCCGACGTCTGCGAGATCTACACCGACGTGGACGGCGTCTTCACCGCCGACCCGCGAATCGTGCCCAACGCCCGGCACATCCGAGACATCACCTACGAGGAGATGCTGGAGCTGGCCGCGTGCGGCGCGAAGGTTCTGCACCTGCGTAGCGTGGAGTACGCCCGACGGGCGGGGTTGCCGATCCACGTCCGTTCGTCATACTCGACCAACACCGGCACGATGGTCACCGGATCGATGGAGGACCTTTCCGTGGAGCAGGCACTGATCACCGGGTCGCGCACGACCGCAGCGAGGCCAAGATCACGATCGTCGGGGTGCCCGACGAGCCGGGTGCCGCCGCGCGGATCTTCGACACCGTCGCCGGCGCCGAGATCAACATCGACATGATCGTGCAGAACGTCTCTACCGAGGGCACCGGCCGGACGGACATCTCGTTCACCCTGCCCAAGGCCGACGGCCCGACCGCGATGGCCGCGCTCAGCAAGATCCAGGAGCCGGTCAAGTTCAAGGGCCTGCTCTACGACGACCACGTGGGCAAGGTCTCCTGATCGGTGCCGGCATGCGCTCGCACCCCGGCGTGGCGGCCGGGTTCTTCGCCGCGCTCGGCACGGCCGGGGTCAACATCGAAATGATCTCCACCTCCGAGATCCGGGTCTCCGTGGTCTGCCGGGACACCGACCTCGACGCCGCCGTCCGCGCCATCCACGACGCGTTCGAGCTGGGCGGCGACAGCGAAGCCGTGGTCTACGCGGGGACAGGTAGGTAGCGCCGATGACGGCGCTGCCCACCCTCGCTGTGGTCGAGCAACCGGTGCCGTCGGCACCGTGATGTGTGAGCTGCTCACCGGGCGGCGCAACGTCTGGGGTGAGATTCGCCTGCTCGCCTCCGAGCGCTCCGTCGGGCGTCGGGTGCGCTGCCGGGCGAGGAGATGGTCGTCCAGGCGCTGACCCCGAGGCGTTCGACGGGGTCGACGTGGCCATGTTCGACGTGCCCGACGAGGTCTCCGCCGAATGGGCGCCGATCGCCGTCACCCGGGGCGCCATCGCGGTCGACAACTCCGGCGCGTTCCGGATGGACCGGGACGTCCCGCTCGTCGTTCCGGAGATCAACCCCGAGCAGGTCCGCAACCGACCCCGCGGCATCATCGCCAACGCCAACTGCACCACCCTCGCGATGATCGTCGCGGTCGCGCCCTGCACCGCGAGTTCGGCCTGCGCGAGCTGGTGCTCGCCTCCTACCAGGCGGTCTCCGGAGCCGGTAAGGCCGGCGCCGACATCCTGCACGACCAGCTCGCCAAGGTCGCCGGGGACCGGGCGCTCGGCTCGCGTACCGGCGACGTCCGCCAGGCGGTCGGCGACGACCTGGGCCCGTTTCCGGCCCGCTGGCGCTCAACGTGGTGCCCTGGGCCGGCTCCCTGGCAGACGCCGGCTGGTCCTCGGAGGAATGAAGATCCGCAACGAGTCGCGGAAGATCCTCGGCCTCCCCGACCTCAAGGTGTCCGCCACCTGCGTCCGGGTGCCGGTGGTCACCGCCCACTCGGTGGCCGTGCACGCGGTCTTCGCCACCGAGGTCGACGCCGAGGGCGCCCGCGAGGCGCTGCGCAACGCTCCCGGGTCATCCTGGTCGACGACCCGCGGCCGGGGAGTTCCCGATGCCGATCGACGCCGTCGGCACCGACCCGTCCTGGGTCGGCCGGATCCGCCGAGCCCTGGACGACCCCGCGCCCTCGACTTCTTCGTCACCGGCGACAACCTCCGCAAGGGCGCGGCCCTCAACACGGCCCAGATCGCCGAACTGCTAGCCAAAGAACTCCGAAACTCGTAGTCCGCTCCACAGCCCCGGGTGGGCTCCGCGCGCTGCGGGCTTCCCAGGTGGCTCCCGCGCTGCCGGGCTTCCGCCCGCCCCTGTGCGGCGCTTCCCCGGCGGCTCCCGCACAGCGGCGCTCCCACGCGCCCCACCTCGCTGCGGCGAGTTCCCGTGCGCTTCACCCCGCTGCGGCGATCTACCTGGCTCCACCCCGCGCGGCGATCTCCTACGTCACCCCGCTGCAACGATCTACCTGCGCCTACCCTCGCCATCCCGCTGCGGCGATCTTGCAGTTTCTGTCCCGACATAAGGGATCAGAGCCGCAAAACGACGACCGAAAGTGCAAGATCGGCGCGGGGCGCGGGGCGCGGGCGCGGGCGCGGGGCGCGGGCGCGGGCGCGGGCGCGGGGCGTAAAGGCGCGGCCCTCGACGCGGCCCAGATCGCCGAACTCCTTGCTGGAACTCTGCAATCCGTGACCTGCTCCCACCACCCCGAGCGGCTCCTCGCACCAGCCGGGTCGATCATGGAGTTGTGGTGCCGCACATAACCCTCGTTCGATCCCATTTCGCCCACCACAACTCCATGATCGACCCGGCGGGGCGGGGCGGGCGGCGCGGGGTGCGGGTTAGGCGGCGGAGAGTAGGACTCCGTCTCGGCCTTGGCGTTTTACCGCGTACAGGGCCTGGTCGGCTCTCTTCAGGGCGCCGTCGGGGACTCGCCGGGGCGGGGCAGTGCGACGCCCACGCTGATCGTCCGGCCGATGCGTCGGGCCGCCTCGGTCAGCCGCTCGGCGATCCGGACCGCCTCCTCCGGGCGGCTCACCTCGATCACGGCGACGAACTCGTCACCACCGATCCGGTACAGCTCGTCGCCGTGACGCAGCGCACCCTCCAGGGCCCGCGCCAACCCGACCAGCACCCGGTCACCGGCCTGGTGGCCGTACGTGTCGTTGACGTTCTTGAAGCCGTCCACGTCGATCGCCAGCAGGGCCGTACGCCCGGGGTGGCCGCGGCGATCCGCTGGCCGAAGGGGCCGGTGTGCCGCAACCCGGTCAGGGGTCGGAGCTGGCCTGCTCCCGTAGTCGGGCCAGGGTGCGGAGCCGCTCGACGCTCGCCCAGGCCTGCCCGGCGAGCAGTTCCATCAGGCTGACCGTGGTCGGATCCGGACGCAGTGCGCGTTCGTCGGCGACGAGCAGCACGCCTCCGGCATCCGCAGGCCCGACCGGGACGGCGACCAGGGTGCGTACCCCTGCCCGGGTCAGCGGTTGATAGTCCTCGGTCGGGGGTGCCCCGCCTCGCCCAGCGTGTAGCCGGCGCCGTAGCGGTGTGCCCGGTCGACCATCCGGTCCAGCGCCGCCGGACCTGCGGTGCTCAGCTCGGCACGGATCCGGGTGTCCAGGTCGCTGGGCGTCGCCGGGGACGGGCCGAGCTGACCGCCGAGCAGCAGTGTCGCGGTGGAGAGGTGGAGACCTCCCGGGCGGCACAGGCTGCCACGGCCAGCACCTCCCCTCGGTCGGCGCGGAGGAGAGGGCGGCGGCGTGCCGGAGCAGCTTCTCGCTGCGGCTCTCCGCGGGTGGGCCGCCGAGGGCAGCGATCCGCGAGCCGAGCCGGCCGGCCAGCCGCTGCGCGGTCTCCCGCCACGGCTCCAGGTCGGTCGGTTCACTCCACTGCAGGTCGAGGACGCCGATCGCCTGCCCCGCCGGGTCCAGCACCGGTACGCACAGCTCTGCGGTCACGTCCGGGCGTACCGGTAGGTAGTCCGGGTCGACGGTGACGTCCGGGACGACGGCGGGAGTGCTGCTGGCGTACACCCGGCCGACGATGCCGGTCCGTGCGGGCACGGTGGCGAAGACCTGCCAGGCCCCGGTCGCCGCGACGCAGCGCAGGCGATCGTGCACCGCGAGCAGCACGGAGATGGTCGCCGGCGTGTGCCGGGACAACGCGGTGACCGTCCACCGGCACGCCTCCAGCGCGTTCGACGCCATCGGCAGGCGGACGGTGACGTCACGGATGACTCGCTGATGATCCACTCGCACGTCGTTCCAGGTAGGGGAGGGACCCGGCCTGCGCCGAGCCGCGCGATCAAGCGTACTCACCGCGCGGGAGTCGACCGGGCCTCGTACACACGTGCTATCCACAGGCTGTGGACGCAGCCTGTGGACAGGTGCCCCGGACGCCGCGCCCGGCGATAGCGTGGAGCATCCCGGCGCCGAGGAGGCGAGCTCGTGCTCATCGCCCAGATCAGTGACCCGCACCTGACCACCGGCCTGCTCGCCGCCGAGCCGGCCGCCGGGCTGCACCGAGCGCTCGGCCGGGTGCTGGCGTTGCAGCCGCGACCGGACTGCGTGGTGATCACCGGCGACCTGGTCGACCATGGGCAACCCGACGAGTACGCGGCACTGCGCGAGCTGATCGGCCGCTTCCCGCTGCCGGTGCACCTGGCCCCGGCAACCACGACGACCGGGAGTCGCTGCTCGACGCGTTCGGAGGTACGCCGTGGCTCGGCGGCGGCTTCTCGGCCTACTACCACGTCGACCACGAGGCGGCGTCGATCGTGGTGCTCGACTCACTCGTCCACGGCAGCGACGCCGGCCAGCTCGGCGAGGAGCAACTCGGCTGGCTGGACGGGGTGCTGGGCGGACGCCCGAGGTGCCCGCCCTACTCTTCCTGCACCACCCGCCGGTGGCGGTCGGCATCCCGCGGCCGACTCCATCCGGCTCGCCGACGGGGACGCGCTCGCCGAGGTGATCGGCCGGCACCGGCACGTCGTCCGGGTCGCCGCCGGCCACCTGCACCGACCGGTCACCACGGCGTACGCGGGCACGGTGCTCACCGTGGCCCCAGCACGTGGAAGCAGAGCACGCTCACCATGAGCGCCGACGAACGGATCGGGTGGGTCCACGAGCCGACCGCCTTCCTGCTGCACCTGGTCGAGGCGGGCGGCTGTGTCACCCACACCGTGCAGGTGAGCCACTCCGGCGGGCAGACCTGCGGCTTCTGAGGGTGCCGTCGTGCTGGTCTGGTATGTCGCGTACGGCTCGAACATGCACGCCGCACGGCTGGCCTGGTACATCTCTGGGGCTGTCCACCCGGCGGGCAGCGCACGTACCCGGTTGCCGGGACCGACGCCCGCCGAGCCGGTCGGTGCCGGCGTCGCTGCCCGGCGGCATCTACTTCGCCGGCGAGTCCCGTGCCTGGACCGGGGGATGGCCTTCTACGATCCGCACCTGCCGGGCGAGGCCGCGGCCCGGGCCTACCTGGTCACCCTGGAGCAGTTCACCGACATCGCGGCACAGGAGATGTACCGCCCACCGGATGACACCGCCGACCTGATCCCGGCGACCGGCGCGGCCGTCGACGCGGCCATCGCCAACGGACGGGCCACGCTCGGCCCCGGGCGGTACGAGACGCTGGTCTGCCCCGGCAGCCGTGGCGGCTTCCCGATGCTCACCTTCACCGCGCCTGAGGGGCGTCGGCCGTGCCGAGCCGGCCGCCGGCGCCGATCTACCTGGCATGATCGCGCGCGGTCTGCGCGAGTCGCACGGCTGGCCGGTCGAGCGGATCGCCACCTATCTGGCGGCCCGGCCCGGCGTGCTGGACGGCTGGTTACCGGAGGCCGTCGCGGCCCTGGTCGCCGAGGTGCTGGTCGACGTTTGAGCCGCACGGCCTGGTGGCCGAGGTGCTGGTGAGCCGCATTGCCCTGGTCGCCGATCGAGCCGCCGCCGCGTCGGTGGTGGTCAGAGCAGCAGGAACTCCCGCAGCGCGGGAGCCAGCGTCGCGGGCGGCACGTCGTGGAAACCACCGTCGAGGCTGATGGATCGGCCGCCCGGGACCGCCTCGGCCGCGGCCCGGCTCGCGTCCCGCAGCCACTGTGGACTGCCGGTGCTGTCCACCGCGAGGTCGGCACGGTGATGGTCGCCAGCTGGTCGGCGGGCAGCCGCCCTCCGGCGGTGACGATCGAGTCGTACACCAGGGTGTGCGCGATTGCGGTCAACCCGCCCCACATCGGTTGCGACCGCATCCCGCTGATCTGCGCCGGCGGCAGCTCCACCGAGTCGCTGAGGAAGGTCTGCACCGCGCCGTCCCGGTCGTCGACGGCGATCAGCTCGATGATTTGCGGGGTGATGTCCTTCCGGACGCCCACGTGCGGGCCGACCTGGAACGGTGGCTCGAAGAGGACCAGCCCGGTCACCGGCAGGTCCTGCGCGGTGGCGAGGGCGGCCAGGATCGCGCCGGAGGAGATGCCGTAGACGGCGGCGGAGCCACCGGCCGCCGCGATCAGGGCGGCCAGGTCGTCGATCTCCCGACCGATCTCGTACGGTGCGGTGTCGCCGCTCTGGCCCCGCCCTCTGCGGTCGTAGCCGAACACGGTGAAGTCCGGGGCCAGCGCCGTACCCAGGTCGCGGGTCGCGTTGCGGTCGGCGAACGCGCCGCCCACCAGGATGATCGCGGGCCCGGTCCCCGCCCGCTCGAACGCGATCGGCGTGCCATCCGCCGACCGCACCTGCTCCACCACCGGTGTCGTTCCGCTCACGATGCCGCCTCCGTCTGTGTTGATCGTCCCGTCCTTTCTAGACCCTCGGCCGGACATTGTCTGGCGGACCACGCGCTCGGGTCGACCGGCCGGCGTCCGGGTGAGAGGCTGTCGGGGCAGGCGGGGATCCCCAACCGCCGCCAAACGCGACCATTCCGACGGCGTCGGTCGGCGGCCGGTCGACCCACAGGCCGGGCACCGTACGCGTCGATTCTCACGAGGAGTTCCATGTTCATACCGGGATGCGTCGGGCCGCTGTCGGCCTGACCGCGCTCGCGGTGGCCGCTTTCGGCGCGGTCGCCACCAGCCCGAGCAAGCCGACGCGCGGCCGAAGCCGGTCGACGTCACGCTGCTGGCCCTCAACGACTTCCACGGCAACCTCGAACCGCCGAGCGGGTCCAGCGGCACCATCGCCGGGCAGCCCGCGGGCGGCATCGAGTTCCTGGCCACCCACCTTGCCGAGCTGCGCGCAGCCGCCAAGAAGAAGAACACCATCACGGTCGCCGCGGGTGACCTGATCGGCGCGTCTCCGCTGCTGTCCGCGGCGTTCCACGACGAGCCGACCATCGAGGCGCTGAGCATGGCCGGGCTGGACTACGCCAGCGTCGGCAACCACGAGTTCGACGAGGGCGCCGCCGAGCTGCTGCGGATCCAGAACGGCGGCTGCCACCGGTGGACGGCTGCGCCGACGGCACCCGTACCGGGGGCGGCTTCCAGTACCTGTCCGCGAACGCCTTCAAGACCGCGACGGGCAAGCCGCTGATGGCGCCGTACGCGATCCACAAGGTGCAGGGCGTCAAGGTCGGTTTCATCGGGATGACCCTGGAGGGCACCCGCAGATCGTCAGCCAGCAGGGCGTCGCCGGCCTCAGCTTCGCCGACGAGGCGGACACCGCCAACCGGTACGCTCGCGAGCTGCGCCGCAGGGCGTACAGGCGATCGTCGTTCTGCTGCACGAGGGTGGCACCCAGGCGGCGACCGGCGGGATCAACGACTGCGTCGGCATGACCGGGCCCATCGTGGACATCACCAACCGGATGGACCCGTCGATCGACGTGGTGGTCAGCGGGCACACCCACCAGGCGTACAACTGCGACATCAACGGCAAGCTGGTCACCAGCGCCAGCTCGTTCGGTCGCCTGGTCACCGACATCGATCTCAAGATCGATCGCCGGAGCGGCGACGTGATCTCCGCCGCCGCGAACAACGTCGTGGTCAGCCGGGACGTGGCCAGGACCCGCGGCAGACCGCCCTGATCGACAGGTACAAGACCGTGCTCGGCCCGGTCGCCGGCCGCCAGGTCGGCGTGACCAACCAGGCGATCACCAAGACCAGGAAACCCTCTTCGGTACGAGTCTGGGTGAATCGCCGCTGGGCAACCTGATCGCCGACGCGCAGCTCGCCGCCACCGACGACGAACAGGGCGCCGTCGCCGCCTTCATGAACCCGGGCGGGGTCCGAGCCGACCTGGACGCCGGTCCGGTCACCTACGAGGAGGCGTTCACGGTGCAGCCGTTCGCCAACAACCTGGTGACACTGGACCTGACCGGCGCACAGCTCTACTGCGTCCTGGAGCAGCAGTTTGTCACCGGCCGGACGCTGTACCCGTCGGCCACGGTGGGCTACGTGGTCGACCCGAACGGCACCACCGGCACGGCGGCCGACCCGTGCGCCGGCACCCGCGTGGTCCGGGGCAGCTTCACCCTCGGCGGCACCGCTGTCGACACCGCCGCCACCTACCGGGTGACGGTGAACAACTTCCTGGCCGGCGGCGGTGACGGCTTCAGCGCCCTCACCGGCGGAACGAACCTGGTCACCGGCCAGATCGACCTGGACGCCTTCGTGAACCACCTCACCGCCCAGTCGCCGGTCTCCGCACCGACGCTGGACCGGATCCGTACCACCACCGAGGTCCCCGCCGCCTGACGGCCGACCCTCGCGACGTCGGGCCCCGGAGCGATGCTCCGGGCCCGACCCGTCCGTCACGTCGCGTCGTCGCGCTCGCCCGCGCGGGTCAGGCGGGTGTGAGTCCGCGCAACATCAGGGATGTTGCTGCCTCCCGCACGCCGGAGACAGCAACATCAGCGAAGTTGCGCGGATCTTGGTGCGGTGCGGTGCGCGGTCAGGCCGGGGTCGGTGAGTGTTCGAGGAGGTGGGGTTGAGGTCTCCTGGCCGTCCTGGGCGGGGTGAGGAGTCGGCGTAGGGAGAGCGCTACCAGCGAGGCGACCAGGCAGCCGCCGACCACTGTCGCCACCCAGACCGCGCCGTTGGCGGCGCCGAGAGCGGGCCGGCGGTCACCGGGCCGATCACACCGCTGATCCCGAAGATCATCGAACTCATCGCGTTGTACCGGCCGCGCAGCTCGTCGGTGGCCAGCGCGTTGGTCAGCGCCGGCATCACCGGCGACAGCATCGTCTCGCCGAAGCCGAAGATCGCCGAGCAGGCCACCACGCACAGGGCGGCCAGCGCGGCGCTCTCACCACTGACCAGGCCGGCCGCGCCGAGGACCAGCCAGGCGAAGGCGAACACCGCACCCACCACGGCCAGCGCTCGGGTCCGGCTGCGCCCCTCGATGCGGCGGATCACCAGCAGTTGTGCGAGCACGATCATCACCGTGTTGGCGGCGAGTGCCCAGGCCACCACCCGGGGTTCACCTCGACCACCCGCACCGCGTACGCCGCGAAGCCGACCTCGATCTGCGCGTACCCGCAGGTGGTGAGGATCAGGCCGAAGATCACCAACCGTCGGAACGGACGGTCGCGGAGCACGGTCAGGTAGCCGCCGGCCGACGGCTCGTCGACGCCCCGGTCCTTGCCGAGTCGGTGGCCCACGCCGGGCAGGGTGAGCAGGATCAGGGCCGGCATCAGGTAACTCACCGCGTCCAGCAGGTAGACCGTCTGGAAGGTGCCCGGTCGGGCGGTGTCGACGATCGCGCCGGAGGTCATGCCACCGATGCCGATACCGAGGTTGAGCAGGGCGAAGTTCAGCCCGAAGACGCGTTGCCGCTCGTCGGCGTCGGTCAACGACGCGAGGATCGTGTTCTGTCCGGACCAGATCGCCGAGCTGCCGACGGCGATCACCGTCATCACCACGAACGCGGAGGCGCTCGAATCGACCAGGGCCAGCGAGCCGGTGCCCACCGCCTCGATCAGCAGGCACGGCACCACCACCCAACGGGCGCCGAACCTGTCGATCAGGGTCCCGCCCAGCGGCGACAGGGCCAGGGTGACAGCGCCGTACCAGCCGATCACCAGGCCGGCTCGGGTGTCGGTGAGACCGCGGACGTCGGTCAGGTAGATGAAGAGGAACGGCAGCGTCAGGCCGCGCCCGATCGCCGACAGTAGGGTGCCGACGAGGAGCCGGCGAGCTTCCGAACGGCGGGGCAGGGCGCGACGCAACATGACCGGCATTCTGTTCGCCAGGTGTGACATGGCGCGAATCGTTTACCGAAGCGGCGACGCTCGGTGCGCTCTGCCATGCTGGCCCGGTGAGCGTGACCTGGCGACACCTGCCCGCATCCGCCCGCGAGATCGCCGGCGCCGCCACCGACGCGGCCGAGGCCGCGAAGGACCAGGACACCGAGGCGTACGAGGTGGCAGCCGGCCGGCTCGCCCTGGCCGAACGCTCCGGACTGGTCCTCGGTGCGGTGGTGCGACTGCTGCTGGAGGCGACCCATCCGGACGGGCTGGACGGCGACGACGTACGCCAGGTGCTGGAGCGGTGCGTCCGTGCGGCGGCTCCCTGGCGACCGGACGTCGACCCGCACGTCGTGCTGGTCCTGCTGGCCGGAGCGCTCGGTGTGTACGACCCCGGCGAGGACGACTCCGCACCCGACCCGGCCGCGCTCGCCCGGCACGCCCACTGCTCGTGGCCGACCTGCTGGCGGTGACCGGCCGACCGCTCGACGGCTACCTGAGCACGGCGTTCGCCGAGATCGAGCGCACCGAACTGCACGACTGACCCGCTGCTGCCGAACGCTGTACCCGTTCCGCACCGTCCGTCGACGGGAGCCGCATGGCCGAACCCGTTATAGGCTGCCCAGCGCGAAGGTTGTCGATATTCAGCGGGGGCTGTTGATGCGGAGAAGACTGTGGTCACTTCTGGTCGTACCGGTGGTTGGCGGGGTCGGCCTGGTCGGGCCGACGACGCCGGCGGGAGCCGCGCCGGCCGCCACGCAGGCCGCCACGCCGGCCGCCACGCAGGCCGCGACCGGGTCCGAGCTGTACGTCAGCAGGACCGGCTGTGCGTCTCCCGCCAGCTCGGCGGACGGCTCGGTCGATCGCCCGTACTGCACGATCTCGGCCGCCGCTGCGGTGGCCCAGCCGGGCCAGACCGTTCTCGTGCAGACCGGCTCCTATCCGGAGAAGGTGGTGGTCACCCGCTCGGGCACCAGCGGCGCGCCGATCACCTTCCGGGCGGTGAACGGTCCGAACGGCTTCGTCACGGTGGGCGCGCCCTCCGGGGCCAACGCGTTCTCGCTCGTCGGGGTGCACGACGTCCGGGTCGAGGCTTCTCGCTGCGGTCGTACGGCTCCGCCGAGCCGGTCCTGATCGACGGTGCGACCCGGGTGACAGTGGACGTGCTCACGGTCCGTCCGCCGGCCGGTGTGGCCGGGGTACGCGTCACGGGAGCGTCGAGCGACGTGACAGTCAGTCGGGGCTGGTTCGGCGCCTCCGGTGCGCCCGGGTCGCGATCGGCGCGGGTGTCGCCGGTGCCGTCGTCAGTGGCAACCAGTTCCGGGGCGGCCTCACGGTCACCGACGCGCCGGGCACGGCGATCACCGGGAACACGCTGGTGACCAGTTGTACGTCCGGCATCACCGTGACCGGCGCCTCGCCGGGAGTGCAGATCCGCAACAACATCGTGCAGACCGCCGACGTGTCCGGCAGCGGCCCACGGCGTGCGCGGACCCGGCGGCGGCCACCGCGATAGCTCTCGGCCGGATCGGTCGGGCAGAGCGTCGCCGACTACAACCTGGTCGACCCGATGAGCGGTGGCGCCCTGTACGCCTGGGGTGACACCGACTACGCCGACCTCGCGGCGTTCCGGACGGCGACCGGCCAGGGCGCACACGACATCGCCGCTGATCCGAAGCTCAAGCCGCAGCAGGGCACCGAGCGGCCGTGGATCGCCCTCGACCGCACGTCGCCGGCCGTCGACTCGGCGGACGCGGGCGCCACCGGATCCGGTCCGGTCGACCTGCTCGGCAACTCCCGTGCCGACGTGCCGGAGGTGCCGAACACCGGCACCGGCTCGGGTTACCGCGACCGGGGTGCGGTGGAGATCGCCAGCCCGTGGACCAGCGGCACCGCCACCGTCAGCCGGAAGGTGGGCGGCGGCGCGTACGACATCGTGACCCGGCTGCCCTGGACCGCCGCATGGCCGGTGGAGACGGTCGCCACCACCTTCGGCTACCAGGTGCTCGGCGAACGCTTCATCGAGATCGCGAGCGGCCCTGTGCACGAGCAGACGGTACGGCGGGCCGGGCAGGCCTGCGTCCGGATCTTCGTGAGCCCGGACGGCTATCGGGTCATCCCCGACTTCGACCTGCCCAGGGGTGGTTGCACCATGGTCGGTGCCCGGTACAACCCGGTCACCCCGACCCGTCTGCTGGACACCCGCTCCGGGATCGGGGTCGGCACCTCCGTGCCGGTCGGGCCCAACTCCGAGGTGTTGCTGCCGGTCGCGAGCATCGGCGGGGTGCCGGCGGCGACCATCGACGCGGTGGTGGTGAACGTGACAGTCACCCAACCGACGGCGACCGGCTTCCTCACCGTCTACCCGAACGGCACCCCGGCGCCAACGGTGTCGAACATCAACTACGTTGCCAAGGAGACGGTGCCGAACCTGGTCACCGTGCCGTTGACGAACGGGGGATCCGTTTCCGCAACAGCGGCAGCGGCACCGTGCACGTCATCGCTGACCTGCAGGGTTGGTTTGGCGCTTCCGGGTCCGGGTTCAAGCCGCTCACCCCGTGCGGGTCGCGGACAGCCGTGAGGGCACCGGCGGCCCGTACCTCCCGGACACGTCGCGGCAGCTGGACCTGTCGTCGAAGGTGCCGGCCGACACGACCGCCGTGATCCTGAACGTGACGGCCACCGGGTCGACCGCAACGGGCGTGTTGAAGGTGTTCCGGGCGGTTCCCTGGTGCCGGTCGCGTCCAACCTGAACTTCGTGGCGGGACAGACGATCCCCAACCTGGTGATGGTGCCGGTCGTCGACCGCAAGGTGAACATCTACAACCAGAGTTCCGGCACCGTGCACGTTCTCGCCGACCTGGCCGGTTACTTCGGGTCCTCGTCCTCCGGGGCGGACCAGACCTACGTGCCGTACGGCCCGCGCCGGGTCGCCGACACCGGGACGGCACCGGCCTGTCGTACCGCCCGGTGGGGCCGGTCGAGCCGAACTCGTCGATCAGCTTCATCCCGGCCAACGTGCCGAACACCCCTGCGCCGGCCCACAAAACCAGTGTCCGACGGCGGTGGTGGCCAACCTGACCGTCACCAGGCCGACCAGGGTCGGCGTCCTCATCGGTCACCCGTACGACAAGCCCCGGCCGACGGCGTCGAACGTCAACTTCGTCGCCGGAGGACGGCCTCCAACCTGGCCGTCATCGGGACCAGCCCAGCTGCCGCGTCGCTGTTCAACGCCAGCTCGGGCAGCACCGACGTGATCGTGGACCAGGCCGGTTACTTCATCGCCGCCGCGTCCTGAGCACCGTTCCCGGCCTCGGCACCGCTCGACGGTGTCGGGGCCGGCTGTCTCAGACACCTCGGGAGGCGGCCCGGTTGTCCGGACCGGGCCGCTCCCTCGTGGTCAGTCCTGATTCCAGGCATCCACCGTGGGTGCCGACTGCGCGCCCGGTCGGCAACCGGCCCGCTGGCGAGCGTGCCGCCGGATGCGTCGAGTGCCTCCACGACGAGGCCCGCCGCGGGACCGGGCACGGTCACCATCGCCCGGAGTGGACGACCGCCGCCCTCGCCACCTCCCGTCCGTCCCGCAGGGCCGTACCGTGCTGGCGGCGGTCGGCGCCACCACGAGCAGGGACTGCTGTTGCTCTTCGTCGACCCCGTCATCGTCGACCTGGACGGCCAGCAGGCTGCCGGGGTCGGTCGGATCCGTCCTCACCGTGAAGGACGCTCCGGTACTGAGCACCCCATCGGGCCTCGGTTGAGCGGGTTCGATCGTCACCTCGCCGACCCACCCCCGCCGACGGCGGGAGCTGCCAGGACCGTCACCCGGGCGCTCTCCACCGACGGCTCCCCAGCGCTCGGCGGCGCGCTCGTCGTTCCGGTGGGAACGCCAACATCCTCCCGCCCCACACCACGCTCGGAAGGGCGGTCAGGTGGTAGCCCGTCGACTGGGCCCACTGGTACATCAGCTCTCGGGCGCGCGGTTTCTTGACGATGCCGCGGGCACGGGACAGCGCGGTCGCGAGCTGGCTGTCGGTGATCGGCTGGACACCAGTGAACCCGGCCCGGCGGTCATCACGCGGGTCACCTCGCCGCAGTCGACCCGCCACCACTCGGGTCGCTGGTCCTGCGGCGAACGGATCAGGTAGGACCCGGTCGGCTCCGGGGTCCACCGGAACGTGCCGCCGTCGGGCAACGGTGAGCTGAGGAAGACGCAGTCGGCGGGTGCGATCGCCAGGTGGATTGTCGTGCCCGGAGCGGACGCGATGTCCACAGCCAGGCTCTCGTAGGGTTCCAGAGCGTCGCTGACACGTTGGATGGAGGCGGTGCTGGCCAGCTCCGAGGCACTGGCACCCTCGTCGGCAACCAGCCACACCGCGGCGCTCGGCCAGCCGGTGACCCGATCGGGTTCCTCGCGGACGAGGGCGGCGAGCGCGATCCTCTTGCCGGCGATGTCGTCGACGAAGAGGACCTTCACCCCGGTCAGCGGCACCGGCGACGGGGAAAACTCTCGCTGAGCGGCAGCGACAGACGCGGGAAGTCCCCACGACGCTGGGCCGCCAACAGGGCGTCGGAGACCTGGCGGACATACTGGCCGTCCGGGCCACGGCACCGCGCGGCGGCGACTGGAGGAGCTTGTTCGACCACTCCACCACTGGCGTGATGGGATCGGTCGAGTCGGTTGGTGGCGGCTGCGTGGTCCGGCCCGGCCCGGCGACCGCGAAGGCCGTGCCGCCCAGGGCGACCACCAGCGCCAGGCCCAGGCCACCGAGACGTCGCTGCCGCGTTCGCCGGTACCGCGCCCGGACCCGACCGTACGGGTCCGGCTCCGGGTCAGTGTCCTGGTCAGCTCGGTCAGGGCCCGGCCCAGCTCCTCATCGACAGTCATCGTGTTACCCCGTCATGGTCGTCCCGGTTGGTGCTGGATCAGCCGATGTCGGCGACTGGGTCGACGGCAGTGCGTCCGACGCGAGCGTCAGCCGCAGTCGAGCGAGACCTCTCGACGCGCGGCTCTTGACTGACCCGAGGGAACAGCCCAGGGCGGCCGCCACCTCCGCCTCCGGCAGGTCGACCACGTACCGGAGCACGATCACGGCCCGGGTACGGGGCGTCAGCGCTCGCATCGCCTCGTACAGGGCGTGCCGTTCCGTCACCGCTTCTGTCATGTCCCGGGTCGACCGGTCCGGCAGAACCGCCGTCACCACCTCGTGCAGCCGGTGCCGGCGCCAGATGCTGATGTGTTGATTGATCATGACTCGCCGCAGGTAGGCCATCGGATCGTCGATCCGTCGCCACCGACGCATCACCTTCACCAGTGCCGCCTGCACCAGATCCTCGGCATCCTGCGCCGACCCGGTGAGGTGGTAGGCCACGCGTAGGAGATCCATGTAGCGCGTCTCGACGAACTCCCGAAAATGCTCGTCGTCCACTGCCATAAGCCCCCGCCCTGTCTTGGTTACCCCTCACGACTCCAACGAGGGTCGAAAGGTTGAAGGCCGGCAGCAGACGATCGCCTCGGGCTTCTCACTCTCGGCGCCAGCCACCAGCCGCCGGGCGTTCTGCGTCACCGAAGTCGGAGCGACGGACGCGCTCAGGCGGCGGCGTATGCGGCCCGTCGCGGGCCGTCTTGAAGACGGTTGGAAAGTTCGTACCGGCCGGCAGACGGCTACCTGTCGTACTCCTGTTGCTCGTGACGGTTTGAATCCACATGATGGCGACATGATCAGTTGGCGTCGACGTCCACCGGACTTCCGCCTTTCGGCGACGCAACGCGGCGTGTGTCGACGCTTCGCGGTCGAACCATCGCCGCCCGGCCAGCAGACGAGGGTCGGTTTCGCACTGTCGCGTCCACGCGAGCTGGAGCCGCTCAACGCCCTACGGCACCCGATCGCCGGCAGCAGCAACGGGTGGTTCGTGTGGCGCGGCCCGGAGATCCCCGGGAGAGGACACGTTCTTCGCACCCTTGCACGTCGGTCACTTGGACGAATATGCCCCGGAGCTTGGGCCGTACCTTGCACTTCCGCCAGGTTGGGGCGTGGTGCTGGCACCCGGCTACGAGGATGTCTGGTTCGACGAGACTCTCCTCGACGTCTGACCTCGGCGTGGGCGAACCGGTCCCGCAGGCCGTACCAGAGGCGATTGCGCCGGGTGTCGGCTTGACGGGCAACCGTACTGACCCGCTGCTGCCACAACCGTGTGGTCACCCAGGAACACGTGAGGGCACATCCATGGATCGGATGCGCCCTCATACCTCTGGTCGGGGTGGCCGGATTCGAACCGACGACCTCTTCGTCCCGAATTACGTCCGGTCACTCGATGGACCTCGGGTTCTCGCAGTATGTGCAGGTCAAGCCGTTGGGGTGCGTCGGTCTAGACGCGACGCAGACGCCACGTCTTCCTAGATCATCTCCCAAATCTCTCCCGCACCGTAAAAGTCTTGCAAGCTGGAGCGTCACGTCGGATGCCATGGCTGGTCCCCTGCTGTGCCTGCCTGCGCGGCGCTCGTGGCGGCGCGGCAGAGGCACCCGTTCGACGGGGACGTCATCATGAGCAAGTGCTGTGCAACTACTCCATCGACTGGGGCTCAGTGCCTGACTGGTTGGCCGGGATCGGCACCGTAGGCACTCTCGCTTTTCGGGATCCAACTACGCAACGAGAGCGCCGCCACCGCGCGGAGGAACAGCGGAGGGTGGACGAGGCGCGGGACCGAGAGGCATCTCAGGCACGCCTTGTCGCGTCACGGGCAGCGTGGGAGTACGGGCCGTCCAGAGGGTACGCAGCCCGGGTCACCGTGCGGAACGACTCCCCGTCCCCGATTACTGACGTGCGGGTCCAGCTCATGAGCCGGGGAGATCGACCGCCAAGCGCCGACCTTTGGGAGACCGCAGAGGGCTACCGCAGTCAGTGATTGATGCCGGTAGATCAACCGAATTTAGGCTGGTTCCACCCCATCAGCCTCCGGCACCCAGGGACGGCATGGACGCGGCGGCTTACGACGCGCCCAGAAAGCTGTTCGTTCCCTGCGTCGTCTTCACGGACGCTGTCGGCCTTCGTTGGACCCGCACCGAGAGCGAGCAGCCGCGCCGCCTTGTTGCGGACTAGGCATGCGGACCCGGAAGGGTAGACCCTCACACGCTTTCGAGGTCTGTGAACCTGAGTCCGGGATGAGCCGGCCATGGCCGGTCCTGGAGCAACCCACAGAGGCGTACCTCGCTGAACGACAGCGAATGAGACCACAACTGAGACCACGTTAGCCGCAACGGCCTGCGTTAGAATAAGCGATCTTCACCCGTCTCGGTTATGAGCGCATCGGAGTAAATCATGACCTCATTCGCCTTAGTAACTCTGTGGGCGGAGTAGTTGAGCGAGAACAACTCTCGCCTCCGGTCGCTATACAGCTCATGCACCAACGGCACGTCATCATAAGTCAAGAGCCATTTTGCCTCGGACAAGCCATTGATGCAATCAGCAAGAGACTCGTGAGCGGACTTCGTAAACGAGTTGAGGTAGAGCGATCCAGCTTTCTCCACGTAAGGCGGATCGGCGTATAGAAAAACCGACGAAGACGCCGCAAATTCTTTGATTACCTGAAGGCCATCCTGGTTTCTGACAGAAATTCTATTAGCGTAGAGTGAAAGCAGTCTGAGTCGCTCTAATAGGGCTTGCTTATTGAAACGTGCGTCGATCTTGTAATTGCCGCTTTGATCTTTACCCCAATCGGGCCACCATTCAAGACGCCCGACCGGTTGGTGCGGTTTAGGTAGAAAGTCGCGAATCCCAACTTCAGATAGTCATCGCGTGGCGCTGTCAGGTAGGCCTCTTTTGCTTTGTCCATTCTTCGACCGTTAGCACCGCATTTACGAGGAGGTCGGAGAACGCTTCCCGCTCAGTCACTACCGCTCGCCAGAAGGCATACACAGCGGGATCTAAATCGTTAATCACAATTTCTCTAACCTGCCCCGTCACCAACAGTGCAAGGGCTGCTCCCGCGCCTCCGGCGTAAGGCTCAACGTAGGTTCCGTTGCTCAACCCGTTTAGACGTATGAGAGTGCGGAGGCGCCCGTACAACGAACTCTTTCCACCGGGATAGCGCAGCAGAGATATAGGGCTTCTTGAGGTTCCCCGGATTCGCAAGATACGTTATTGAACTCACGGCTTCAGCATCAATCTAATGAGACCATGGATCATCTGCCAGCACTCTCTTGCCTCGTTCGAGGTGGCGAATACCTGGTGGTTATGGTTGATGGCATTCAGGTGGTCCATGGATGGAACGTAGCCGCTGAGCTTCCCACTCCGTACCTTGAGAACGACCTGAATCAGCGCAGTCTCGCCAATATCCTTGACGTGCTGCTCTAACCACTTCATGCACGTGCTCAAGTAAACAAATCCCCATCTTTGCCTGTATAACTCTTTAACTCAACGCCGAGCCGGACAGCGTAAGCCTTCGTAAGCTTCTCAAGGAAGGTACGGATAAGATCCAGGCTTGCGTTTGGAAATCTGTCGATGTTGATTCGACTAAGTTCAGTCAGGATCATGCCGATAGCCGGGGTAGTCAGCAGGCGCGGATAAATCCTCAGTCCAGAGGTAAGCGCCTTTGGTCTTCGGTGGCTTAGAACCGGTATGACCCGCAACCGCCTCCCCAGCACTTTGACCCGAATCCGCCTCTTCCTGGTCACCGCCAAACGTACCCGCGCTGGCGTTACCGCCCGCGTTGTCGCTTGCGCCGCCCCCACTTGCCCCGCCACCTGACCGGCTCCCATTTCCTCTGGTCCGGCTCCCCACAAAGGCGTTCTCATCGTCGTCGCCGGCACTTAACTCCGGGTCCGCCTTGGCCTCATCGACGACCTCCCTTAACGCCTTAATGTAATCGACGAAGAAGAGGCCACCTGTCTTATTCAGCCTGCGAGTGTTGATGTGCGTTTCGCTGTCGCTGTCCGCGATATCCCGGATTATTTTTCCGCGAGCCGCGCGAAGACCTTAGGTTTAAGACGCAAGGTGACACAAGGCACCTGCTCGTCTACTTCGATGCCCGCAAGAGTCAGAAAGTCCCCGTGCGAGTACAGTCTCGCAAGGATAGAGACCGGAAATCGCCGCTTCATCACGAAGTCTTTGAGCGAGGGATCGCTGTATTCCACGCTCCTGAAGAGGCTCAAAATTTGACTTCGAATAACAAACTTCTTTACATCGATCGTCGGATAGCGCGCGATCAAGTAATCAACGCTCTTTCCGTTGTCGATCTGAGCCTGAAAGAACGCCGCTTGCCGGGTGGGCGTCCATGCCACTCGCTGACTACCTGTGTGAAGTGCAGCGATTAGCTGATCTGCATCATCCTGAGTGGGAGCCTTGAGTACACGTATCTTCCGAAGCGCATCACGGTTAGGAATGTCGTCGGCGAACTTTCTGATGCGCGCTTGGAACTCAGGCGCCAGATACGGGTTTTGAATCGCTTTCAGCGCCGCTAGCCGACGATTTCCTTCGACAACGTACGGAACCTCATCCCGCATTACGACGATCGGTAGCTCATGCGTGAGCAGGCCGAGCTTCGCGATATTCTCGACCAGGGATAGGGCTTTTTCGTTATGAAATAGATCCTGGATTATATCTACTTCGGGAACGCCCTCGGGTATGTCCAACCGTATGTTTCGAGGATCGAGCCTTACGCCCTCCACGACGTCGACCTCCAACTGTTCCCAGGTAGACATGTCGATCATCGGACTCCTTGAGGGTTGAGGGCCATCTCAGTCAAGGACCGTGGCGCTACCACAACGACCTACTTTAGTCAATATGCGCCCGGCGTCGCCTTGAGTGATGATCCTGTCACGCCCTCCACCCAAATCGAATGCTACGAGTCGGATTAATGACAGGACCCTATGCCCTATGCGGCACTCCGCCAGTTTTGCGGGCGATTCCGGCGGGTCTCTTGAGCCGGCCGATGCCCGCTTAGCGGTTTCGGCTGAGGGCTACTCGTACCTTCATCGCCACCTCCGGCAACGTATGAAGGATCCGGCCTCGTCGAGGTCTCGCTCAAATCAAAGCTGCGGCCAACTCACCCATGCTCGTGATGACCGCGTCAGCCCCGGCCGACCGGAAAGTCTCAACCTTCCATGAGCGGTTGGCGTAACCGACCACTCGCGTTCCGGCTGCTTGCGCTCCTCAATGTCCGTCAGGAGTCGCCTACCAGTAGGCAGCGAGCGGGCTCAATGCCGAGGTCACGGCTCGCCGAGAGGATGGGTGCCGGGTTGGGCTTCATCCGGTCGGGGTCGGCATACTCCCGGCCGACGATCGCCGAGACGTATTGCGCGAGCCGGTGCGCTACTAGGTACGCGCGCACCGCCCCGGCAGAGTTGTTGCTAACCATTGCTAGAGGTAGCCCAGTTTGGCGAGCCGCCACGATGACTTCCCGCCCATACGGCGTAGGCGCTGCGGTCTCCACGGCTTGACGCTCGGCCGCGCAGAGTGCTTCCTCCACAGCCCGCGTGTTGCTGCGGTTGCCGGCTGCACCGGTTCGGCGCAGCACCGCCAGCGGGTCCGGCTCGCCGACGAGGTCCGGCGGCACGTCGACACCGTGGCGCCGCAGCACGTCGACCAGCTCGGCGGCAACCTGCGGTGCCGGGTAACCGGCGAAGATACTGCACACCGGCCCGTCGAAGTCGAGCAGCACCGCGCCGACCCCGCCGAGCAGCCGGCCAAGGTCGGCGCTCATCCGTCGTACCGGTAGGCGATGGTCGACCACACCGAGTCGAACCACTGGCGGGAAGCCTCTACGAACTGAGTGCCGTCGGATGTGTCGTCGTCGGTCACCGCGTAGTGGAAGAGCGGCACGTCCTTGCCCATCAGGTCATAGATCGCCATCGGCTCACCCTTGATAGTGACCGTGCGCTCGACGGCCGGATAGAAGCCGAAGAAGACCTCTTCCCCGTTCAGCATGTAGAGCTTGAACAGGGGCGACGCACGATGCATCCGCACCTCTACCGTGGCCGATCGGACTAGGCCAAGGTCGCCCAGCTCGGCCACCTGGTCAATGATTCCGTCCGCCGCCCGGCGCGTAATGCGCTCGGCCCGCTCGCGCACCGCTGGGTCGTCGGCCTGCGTCTCAGCGCGCGCCGGCAACGCCATGGGCGCAGCCATGTCGGAGATCAGCACCCGCACCGCGATCGTTTCTGGCGCGAGCCGGCCAGCCCGCACCTTGTCCAGTGCCTCGGCGAGCGCGTCGCGCAGCGTCTCTCCCGAGAACCCGGCGAAGTCGATGGTGACGTGAGGGCGTTCGAACGCGGCTTCAATGTGCGGTCGTAGCTCCACCGCCCGCTGCGTCTGCGCGCGCACGAACGCGCCGCTCCCTGCCTGGAAATGATCAGTCGCTCGGCACGTAGCAGCTCAAGCGCCCGCTTGACGGTCTCCTTGCCACGCCGTAGCGGGCGGCGAGATCGGGTTGCGACGGCAGCTTGTCGCCCGGGCTAGCCGCCTCGTGAGGATCGCAGCCCGCAGCTTGTTCGCGATCTGGTGCGACGCCTGCTTGGGGTCGTCTGGGTCGAGTTCTCCAAGGAAGTCAAGGTTCTCACTCACCCGGCCACTCTAGCTCTGGCTAGCCAAGTTGGGGAAGTTGCCGCTTGACTCTTGACTTGACTAGCCAGGACGCCCTAGCGTTTGGCTTGTCGAACTGGCTAGCCAGGATCGGCAAGCTGGCGAACTTCACAGCCGGCGGAGGCGGCTTCGGCTGCACCGCTCGTGAACCTGTGGACCGCCGTGGCGCATGGCTCCACTTGAGAACTTCACAGAGGTCCGGGACGCAGGGAGATCCGTCTCCCTCATTGGTCCCGATGCATGCGACCTAGGGGTAGCTGCGGGTGTCAGCCGTTGACGTGTCCGGCTGCAAGACGTGTCCGCTCGCTCGCTCAACCAAGGGTCGCCAGACGTGCCTACGTGGCACGGCCGTGATGTTTCGCCCGGGAGCGCCGCCGACTGCGCCGCGCTTCCCGGCTTTCCGACCTTCATTCGAGCTGGAAGAGGTGAGCCGTTCATGTCCGTCAGCATCGCCGCCGCCGTGCGGATTACGACCAAGAGCAGCGCCGTGTGGCGCGACTGCCGCGTGTGCGGCTCCTCGCCCCGCTGGCCCCTGACCAGGACTGCTGCCGCTCGTGCGGACAGTCCACCACCACCGCCCGCCGCCGCCCGGTGGCCGGCAAGCGCCGTTCCGGAAGGAACTCCAAGTGAGCCACGACCTTCACACGGACCCGCAGGGTCCGAGCCTCGATGACCTGGCCGCGATCGAGCGGGAAATGCCGCTGATCGACGCCGAGGTGCTGTTGCTCGACGCGCAGATCACGATCCTGTGCGCCGACCCTGCTCCGTCTGATCTGGACTGGCAGCGGATACGCCGAGCGCGGCGGCAGGTGATGCGGGAAGCGCGGTCGTTGCTGGCCGCTCGTGCGTCGACCGGCCGTGGTGCGCGGGTGGCCTGATGCCCGCATCCGCGCCGCCTTTCACGATCCGGACGGCACGCGGTTCGGCATCCCTACGTACTGGTGGAAGGGTGCACCGCCCGGCTACGCCACCCGCCGTCAACTGACCGCCGCTGGCCTGCGCCCCGGTGGTCAACCCGTCGCCGCTCAGGTGCTCTGGCGCGGCGTCGGTGGCACTCGCACCGCCTGCCTCTACCGGGTCGACCTGGCCGCGCCGAAGCGCACCGCGACCCCGCCCAGATGCGCGCCGTCCGCGCCGCTCTGCTGGCCCGGCGAACCTGCCCGACCTGCGGCACGGTCCGCCCTACTACATCCCGCGCTCACTCGGTGAGTGCCTGACCTGCGCCGACCCCATGGAGGCAGCCGCATGACCCGCACCTACACCCATCCCAGCGTCCTGGCCGGCATCGCCGCCGGGCGGCGTGGGCCGACCCGACCATGAACCCCGCCGACATCGACTGGACGGCCCGCCGGGCCGCCTCCGCGATTCCGTTCCCGCTGATCGACGGCCGACCCGTCAACCCGTACGCGCCGACCGGCATCCGGTACGGCCGCAACGAGCTGGGCCACTGGGGCGAGGCGCAGTGCGCCGACGCGATCGTCATCGCCACCGACGCCGACGGTGGCCGCTGGCTACTGATGATCGAACGCGACGACAACCACGGATGGGCGCTGCCCGGCGGTCACGTCGACCCCGGCGAAGACCCCACCGCCGCCGCGTTCCGCGAGCTGACCGAGGAAACCGGCCTGACCGCCGACCCCAAGGCCCCATGGGTGAAGACGCTGCCGGCCCGCTACGTGCCCGACCCCGCGCCTCCGACGAGGCATGGATGGTCACCACCCGGTCCGCATCAACCTCGGCCACGGGTGGCGCGGCCTGCCCGACGTGACCGGCAGCGACGACGCTCGCCGCGCCGCCTGGGTCCGGGCCGATTCCTATCAGGGCCTCATCGAGTACCTGCGCCACTACCTCGACGGCGACGTGTTCGCCGCGCACCGCGACCTGCTCGCCGACGTCCTCGACCACTGACCAGGAGGTCAACCGACATGACTGCCCCGCCAGCATCCACCCCGCAGCATCGACGACCTGTACCCCGGCGCGTTGGCCCTGACCGACCAGCTCGGTGAGGTGCCCAGCCGGAACCGGCTGATGAAGGAATTCAAGATCGGTGTCCCGAAGGCGATCGAGCTTCGTGAGCGGCTGATCGCTGGTACCGACCGCCCGACCGAGGTGGACACCACCGCGCCGCCGGTGGTCCCGATGGACTACGCCGATCCGATCGGACCGCAGCCGGTCATCACCGACGAGGAGATGCGGGAGGCGGTAGCCGCAGCTCAGGTACACGTAAACGGACACCCGGGTCAGGCTGAGGACGATGAGCAGGACCGGCCGCGCCGCAGGTGGTTCCGCCGCCGCCCGGCTGCCGAGAAGTCGCCGCAGGTCCCGGCGGACGGACACCCGGGTCCGAAGATCACGCCCGCGCCGGCCCCGGCCGACGCCGCACAACTCAAGTCGCTCAAGCGGATCAGGTGGGCGGTTCGCCTCGTGCTCGCCCTCGGTGTGGCCGCTTCCATCGCCGGCAACGTGCTGCACGCCCGAGACAGCCTCATCAGTCAGGTCATCTCCGCGTGGTCCCGCTCGCGCTGCTGCTGACCATCGAACTCATCTCCCGAGTCCCGGTGCACTCCCGCCGCCTCGCGATCGGCCGGTGGGCCGCAACCGCCCTCATCGCCGGCATCGCCGCGTGGGTCTCCTACTGGCACATGGCCGCCGTCGCCGCCCGCTACGGCGAAACCAACGGAGCCCAGTACCTGCTCCCGCTGTCCGTCGACGGCCTCGTGGTCGTCGCCTCCATCTGCCTGGTGGAGCTGGGCGGGCGGATCGCCGCCAACATCCGCAGGTAGCGCCGCCCGGCGGCACGGCCCCTGGCTCGCAACCTGTGCCGTGCCGCCGGTCTCACCCCATCCGTCTTGCAGACATCAGGAGAGAACATCCATGATCCCCGCCGCGCGGCTGCCGCGCACTCCCGAACCGTCCTTCTGTCCTGCGGAAGGCACTACGCCACGTTGTGGGGCAACGCGCCCCGGCCCACCGCCTGCGCCGACTGCTCGCCCCGGCCCGTAGCGGGCGCTGACCGCCCCGTCGCCACCGGCTCATCACCCGGTGGCGCGCGGAGGCAGCCAGACCCGCTGGCCGCCGGAAGGGAACACCCGTCATGGGCAGCAAGCGCAACGTCGCATCCGGCAACGACCGCGTTGACGTGCAGGTCGGCCAGGTCACCGGCCGACGCGACACCGGCAAGGCCCGAAGGACACCCGCCGGCCGACACCACCCGGGCCGGACCGAGAACATCCGCTCCGGCAACGCCACGGTGGGCCGGCAGGTCGACGAGATCCGGGCGACTTCACCATCCGCTGGTAACCCCGCCGGCGGCGCGGCCTCACGGCCTCGACAACCCGGCCGCGCCGCCGCCCCTGACCCCTCAACCCCTTCGGACCTCGGAGAGACACCCATGTTCGCAGACCCCACCGGCGCGCGGGTCGCAGCGTTCGCCGCCGTGTTCGTCGCCCTCTACGTCGCTCACCAGGTGGGCGACCACTGGATCCAGACGCAACATCAAGCCGACTGCAAGGGCCAGCCCGGCTGGCCCGGCCGCATCGCCTGCGCCGCGCACGTCGCCACCTACACCCTCACGGCCCTGCTCGCGTTGGTGTTCCTGATCGCCGGTACCGGGCTGCGGCTCGACCCGTGGGCCGTCGGCGTAGGACTGACCGTCTCGGCCGTATCGCACTACATCGCCGACCGGCGCACCCGCTCAAGCGCATCGCTGACGCGCTCGGATCGGGCCGCTTCCACGCGCTCGGCATCCCCGGCCCGGTCACGACGACAACCCTCACTCGGCACCGGCGCGTACGCCCTGGATCAGTCCTGGCACGTCGCGTTTCTGTTCGTCTCCGCGCTGCTCATCGCGGCCTGACCACCCCGCCCTCACCGGCCCAGCCGCTCAATCGGTCCGGTGGGTGCGGAGGTTGCCAGACCCGCTGGCAGCACGGCAAGGAGGAATCCCCGTGGCGATGTCGTCCTGCTCCACCTGCGGCAAGGGCTTCAAAAGCGTTTCCGTCGACAGCACCGGCACCCTCGCGATCTGCACCGCCGGTCACTACAACTTCGACGCCGGTAGCCGCTCCGACAACGGATCGATCAAGACCGGCAGCGTCAAGGTCAAGGGTCAGTCCGCGATCGGCAACGGCGCGACCGCGATCGGCCGCAAGGGCAAGAAGGGCCGCTGATGCCCGCCCGCTGCCCTCGCTGCGGATGCCTACACGCCTACTCCGGCGGCATCCCCGGACGCGGCTGCCTCTCCTGCGGCTGCGCTTGCGCCCCGGTCAACCGTGGCAAGACGTGCCGCTGCTGCGGCGCGACCGACAGCTAGCCCTGCCCGGCGGCGCGGCCTCACGGCCTCGACAACCCGGCCGCGCCACCGGCCCCTACCGATCTCCCCGACCGTTGAGGAACCCCATCATGACTGCCCCTGATGAGAACCGTTTCGACTGGCAGGCCGCCGAGGCGGACCTGACCGACCCGGACGGCCCGGACGCCGAGGTGGTTGACCTCGATGCGGTCCGTGCCGCCCGCACCCCGACGACCCGGACGACACCGACGCCGAGGCGGGCGAGGCTGGCCCGGTGTTGGTGGACAGCATCGACGCGCAGCGCCGGCCGCGGTTCACCCTCGCGGGTTCCGCGACGCGCAGCGCCGACCGGTCCTGCCGGGCTGGTTGCGCTCCCGTTCCGAGTTGGCCGGGAACCTGACGTGGGCTACCGGCCTGGCCGGGCACGGGGTGCTGTACCACGGTCTGCGGGTGCCGAAGTACGGCGCGAAGTTGGCCTGGCGTGCCCCGTCTGGCCTCGGCCGGGTGGTCGGCGGGTATGTGCGGTGGCTGTTCGACCTGGAAGGCGAACCGGTCCGGCAGGCCGTGGTCCGCGCGGCCGTCACGAAGCCGGAAGAGGCCAAGACGTACGAGACGCTATCGCGGCGCCGGGATCGGCGGGCGCTGGCGCGGCCTTACCGCCGTGGTGCTGTTCGTGCTGCTGGTCGCTGGCCTCGGGGCGCTCCTGCTCGCGACCACCACCGTTCAGGTGGCCGCGCTCGCGGTGGCGGTGGTGGTGTTCGGGGTACTCGGTGCTCCGGCGGATCGGCCGCTGCTCGACACGGCGGTGGTGCGTACCGACGCTATGCCGCTGACCTCGACGGAGGTGTTCACCGCCCTGGCGTCGCTGCGCATTCCGGGGATCGACGCCGCGATCCGCCGGGGCGACAACGGCAAGCGGTGGTTCCCCGCGCCGATCGCGCGAGAGAACGGCGTCGGCTGGCGCGCCGAGGTGGAGCTACCCGGGCGTGGTCGCCTCGGCCGTGGTCGAGAAGCGCGAGGAGTTGGCGGGTGCGCTGACCCGGCCGCTCGGGTGCGTGTGGCCGACCGCCAACGCGGACGTGCACCCGGGCCGGCTGGTGCTGTTCGTCGCGGACAAGGACATGTCCCGCGCCAAGCAGAAGCCGTTCCCGCTGCTCACCTCCGGAACGGTGAACCTGTTCAAGGCCCAACCGTTCGGCACCGACCCGCGCGGCGCGCTGGTCACCCTCACCCTGATGTACGCCTCGATGATCATTGGTGCGCTGCCCCGGTTCGGTAAGACGTTCGCGCTGCGGTTGGCGCTGCTGCTGGTCGCCCTCGACCCCGGTCGTCGGTGCTGGCGTTCGACCTCAAGGGCACCGGCGACCTCAGCCCGTTGGAGCCGGTCTGCCACGCCTACCGGGCCGGTGACGACGAGGACGACATCGTGTACCTGGTCACCGCGTTGCGCGAGGTCCACACGGAGATGCGCCGCCGCACGAAGGTGATTCGGGATCTGCCGCGTGACCTGTGCCCGGAGAACAAGGTCACCGACGAGTTGGCCAGCAAGCGCAAGTTCGGGTTGCACCCGATCGGCATCGGGATTGACGAGTGCCAGCGGGCGTTCGAGCACCCGAAGTACGGCGCGGAGATCGAGGAAATCTGCGAAGACCTCGTTCGGCGCGGTCCGGCGGTAGGATCATGCTCATGCTGGCCACCCAGCGCCCGGACGCCAAGAGCTTGCCGACCGGCATCTCCGCGAACGCGGTGCTGCGGTTCTGCCTCAAGGTCATGGGACAGACCGAGAACGACATGGTGTTGGGCACGTCGATGTACCGCAACGGCATCCGGGCCACGATGTTCTCCCGCCGGGACAAAGGCATCGGCTACCTGGCCGGTGAGGGTGACGAGCCGGTCATCGTCAAGACCTTCGAGATCGACGGCCCGGCCGCTGAGGTCATAGTCGCCCGCGCCCGCAAGGCGCGGGAGCGCTACGGCAACGTCACCGGCCACGCCGCCGGGGTCAAGCTCGACACCACCGCCGTCCGACGCGACACGATCCTGAGGACGTCGCCGGGGTCATGGCCGAGGCCGAGCCGAAGCTGTGGTCAACCGTGATCGTCAAGCGCCTCGCCGCGCTGCGGCCCGACGTGTACGCCGGGTTCACCGCCGACCAGCTCCGCGAAGCGCTCAAGGTCCACGGCCTGAGCACGAAGCAGTGCTGGGGCGAGGACACCGACACCGGCGAGTCCGGCAACCGCAAGGGCTTCCACCGCGCCGACATCCTCACCGCGATCACCAAGCGTGACCGCGAAGCGGGTAACGGCAAGAGCGCGTAGCCCACGATCCGCCGCTAGGTCTGGCGGCCAGCACCGCTAGACCTAGCGGCACCGCTAGCGACACAAACATTTCCTGGCCAGCGCCCTAGCACCTAGCGGCGTCGGCCCTCGCACCCTCAAAACGGCCTGTGGAGGCGTTCCGTGCTGACCATCGCCGCGCTAGCTAGCCTGACCATCCTCGGTTACGCAGCGTTCTACCTGATCATCTGCTACGCGTCCCCGTTCGGCCGCTGCCGCGCTGCAGGGAGCCGGCCAACGGCCCGGGCTGATCATCCGCCGACTCACCCGCGAGTGCCGCCGCTGCGCCGCCACCGGCAAACGCGTCCGCGTTGGCCGACGACTGATCGAGCACATCCGCACCGAATACCGGGCTGGCCAGCAGTGAACCGCCGCGCGGCCGGGCATACCGAGTGGTGCGGCATGGATCATCGCTGCGGACTCGGTGAGCACCGGTCCGAAGAGATCGTGGTCGACGTCGCCGGTCGCTCCCGCGCCGTGCTGGTGCGGGTGCGTACCGCTGCCGGGCGGGAGCACGCCGAGGTCCGCGTCAGGATCGCGCTCGCTCCGGGCGAGGTGGCCGCGCGCCGTCAGTTGGTCGGACTACTCGGCGACCTGCGCCAGGCTGTGACCCGCGCCGCCATCGCCGGGCGTCCCCGGCCGAGGCGGGTCGCGTGATGAGCGGCTCTTACGGTGACCGGCCCTCGGTGCGCGACGCGCCGCTGTCCGGGCTGGAAATCTGGCTCGCCGGCACCCGGCCGAACTCGACGCTGCCGTCCGTGCCCTGACCGTCGCCGGGCGTTTCGCCTGGCAGGGACCGCGCCGGGCGATGACCGGCCCTGATGCCGGCCGCGCCCGGATGTATGTGCGGCTGAGCGTCACTCCGACCCGGCGGACGAACCGTCCCGCCCGACCCGACACCGATGAGGGCGCGACGGTGCTCCCGTTCCCCGACCGGCGACAGCACGCCGGCTAACCCGAAAGCCTGATCGGCGCGCTCCGCGCGTCGCCTTCCGGTGGCCAGCGCCCGCGCGCCGCTGGCCACCGGCCCGCCGCTGCCAGGAAGGACCGTCATGCCCGAGGTTTCGTCATTGCTGGCCGCCGCGCTCGCCTGCGCGGCGCGCGGCTGGCACGTGTTCCCCTACGTCCCGACAACCGGCCCGACGACCCGGACCACGCCAAGCGGCCCGCGTTTCCCAACCGCTGCACCGCCGAGCACTGCCCCGCACCGACCCGCGCTGCCGCGCCGCCGCCGTCACGTCGGCTGGGAGAAACGCGCCACCACCAACCCGCAGCGCATCCACCGGGCGTGGTCGACCCGCCCATACGGCATCGGCATTGCCTGCGGCCCGTCCGGGCTGGTCGTGGTCGACCTCGACCTGCCAAGCACGCCGACGACACCCCGCCGCCGCAGTGGGCCGGGGCGTGTGACGGCCTCGACGTGTTCGCCACCCTCGCCGCCCGGCACGGCACCCCGCTCGACCCGTTCGACGGGTTCGGCCCCGACGCGCCGCGCAGAGGCATCGACGCCACGTACACCGTGACCACGGCCAGCGGTGGCAGTCACCTCTACTACCGCCACCCACCGCCGGGCCGCAGCTGCGCAACACCACCGGCGACCGGGGCGGCCTGGGCTGGAAGGTCGACACCCGCGCCCACGGCGGCTACGTCGTCGCCGCCGGCAGCACCACCGCCGGTCGCCCCTACGAGATCGCGCTGAACTGCGACCCGGCACCGCTGCCCGCATGGGTGGCCGCGCTGCTCACCCCGCCCGCAACCCGCTCACCGGCCTGCCCCGGTGGCGCTGCCGCCGGACCGGCGCGGCGCGTACCTGGCAGCCGCGATCCGCCGCCAGGTCGCTCACCTCACCGGCGTCCCGGAGGGCAGCGCAATCACGCCCTGTTCGCCTCGGCGGTGGCGCTCGGGCAGCTCGTGGCCGGGGCGCGCTCACTGACGCTGACGTGAGGGCCGTGTTGGAACCTGCCGCGCTGTCGCTCGGTCTGCCGGGTGGGGAGGTCGCGCGCACGATCGCGTCCGGGCTGCGGACCGGGCGAACAACCCGCGCACCATCGCCGGAGTGGGCAGGGCGGCGGCATGACGACCCGGTTGCAGATCGGCTCCGGCCCCGAAACGATCCGCGTGCTCAAAGCGGCGCTGGTCGACGGGCTGCTCCCCAACACCTACGTGTCCGCCGGAGCACTCGTGCACATGGAAGCCGTATCCGGCGGGATGGCCACCGCCGCTGACGAGGACTCCCCACTGCCGGTGTCGGCAAGCATGGTCAACCCCGCCGGGCTGGCCGGGCTACTGGCCGAGCACGCCTACGTGTACCGGCTCAAGACCCGCAAGAGCGACACCGGAGACCCGGAGATGTTCGAAGACGAGGTGACGCCACCTCGGGACATCCTGTCGTCGGTGCTGGCCGGAAAGACGTGGCCGGCGTGCCGCCGCTGCGCGGGATCATCGGTGCCCCGGTGCTGCGCCGTGACGGCACCCTGTTGCAGCAACCGGGCTACGACCCGGCGACCGGCCTCTACCTGGCATCCAGGTGGCACTGCCTCCGGTGCCGGACGAACCGACCCGGAGCAGGTCGACGAGGCGCGCACGTTCCTGCTCGATCGGTTCCTGCGGGACTTCCCATGGGCCAGCCTGGCCGACAGGGCCAACTACGTGGCGCTGCTGGCCACGCCGATCCTGCGGCACTTCACCCGCTCCCTGACGCCGTTCGCGCTGATCGACGCCACCATGCCCTCATCCGGTAAGACGATCCTCACCGCCGGACCGGGAATGCTCTACGGCCAGCGGGTCATGACCTGGTCGTACTCCGATGAGGAACTGCGCAAGTCCATCACAGCGGTGCTAGCCGAGCAGGTCGGCGTGGTCATCTGGGACAACCTGGCTGAGGGCACCGTCATCGACTCCGCCGTCCTCGCGCAGCTCGTCACCTCCGGTGTGTGGTCTGACCGGCAGCTAGGGGCGTCGCGCAACGTCGCCACCGTCAACGACCGGTTGTGGATGGCCACCGGGAACAACCTCCAGGTCGGTGGGGACATGGCCTCCCGCACGGTGCGGGTGCGCCTCGACCCGGATATGCCACGCCCCGAGCTGCGCGACCAGCGCGGGTTCGGTATCCCGCACCTTGACCAGTGGATCACCGACCCGGCGAACCAACTGACCGTGCTGTGGCACCTGCTCGTGCTGGTGCTCGACTGGACGCGCCAGGGAGCACCTCGGGTGTCGGGGTTGTCGATGCGGCAGTTCACCCCGTGGGCGCAAGCCCTGGGCGGGTTCCTGGCGCATCACGGGATCGGCGGGTTCTTGACCAACGCCGCCGACATTCGTGAGATCGATGAAGACGAAACGCGCTGGCGCGCGTTCCTCACCTGCTGGCACGACCGCCACGGCGGCCGTGCGATGACCGCCGCCGAACTGCGGCAAGACGGCGAGCCGATGCACCTCGGCAGCGACGCTCACGACCCGTGGGATGGGCAGTTCATCACCACCCACAACGGGCGGCTACCGAACGCGCTGCAACTCGGTCGCCTGCTCACCGGGCAAGCCGGGCGGTGGCGCGGCGAGCACGTCGTCCGTGCCGGCCGCAACGACCGGGGACCGGGCCGTGTTCTGGGTCGAGCAGCACGAGGGGTGAAACCCGCTGAACCATCTCCGCATCTCCGCAACTCCGCATCGACCCCTACCACCAGGTAAAACACCCTGCGGAGATCAGACCAGAGAGAATCATCAATCTCCGCATCTCCGCAGCCAACTGCGGAGATGACCGCTCGTTGCGGAGATGACCCTCACCAACTCCGACCATCTCCGCAAGCATTTGCGCAGCTCACAGCCATGTTTGCGGAGATGCGGAGATGCGGAGATGGTTCAGCCGTTCTCACGCAGGACAACCGGCCACCCGCCGCCGCCGAACCACGACCGCGACCCGCTGAGAGCCACACAGCCAGATTCGTGCATGGCCTAACCCCAACCCATCGCGGATCTTGGCTGTACGTGGCTCCCAGCGGGCCGCCCTGTGCCGTTCTGAGGTGCTGCCTCCCCATCCCTCCACATCCGACCCAAGTCGACCGGAAAGCCCTCACGATGCGCCTCAGCCGCCCACGACCCACGACTCACCACTAAGGAGGCTCGCGCGTGAAGCCGGACACCCCAAAGCTTCACCAAGAAAAGCACGGTTCCCGGGAACGCTGTACCGCCCGCCGAGGTCGCCAAAATCCTCCGCTGTTCTGAGTGGTGGGTAAAGAGCAGGCCCGGAACGATCGAATCCCTATAGCTGGATCGGAGGAGCTACCGGTTTACTGAAGGGCACGTGGTGGAGATTGTCCGACTGTTCGAACGCCGACCTGCTGTCGATCCGCTATCGGAAAACCACGACTCCCGCCCCGCGCCGTAGTCGTTCAAGAAACATCGATTCGACGGTCCAACTCAAGGCGCGACCGCCCCGCCGCACGCGTTCCGTGGCCGCGCAACCACCTATCGCTGCCTAGGTAATCCGTTCCGTGCCGCCCGACCTTCCTGTCGGGCGGCACTCTTATGGGAGAGGTGACCGGTTTGGGATACGCCGAGAATCGTGGGAACTACTGGCGCGGCCGTTACAAAACAACGTCCGGCAGCTACGGCACCGTCAGTGACGCGACCGGCGGAACCGTCCGCTTCCGCACCAAGCGTGAGGCCGAACGTGCCGCCAACGACGAGGAAGCCAAGGTACGCGCCGGCCGCGTTCGCGACCCTGCGGCGACCCGGATTACCTTCGGGCAGTACGTCAGCGGGTGGTACGCCGCTCAAGACCTGGCCGCATCGACGTTGCAGAACTACAGGCGGCACATCGAAGAACATCTGCTGCCCGCGTTCGAGCACGCAGCGATTGCCGACATGACAGCCACGGATGTGGCCGCTTGGGAAAAGAAGGAAAGGGCTCTCGGCTATGCCGAGTCGAGTATCAAGACATGGCGCGCCACCCTTCACCTCATCCTTGCCGACGCCGTCGAAGAGGGACTACGAGATTCCAACCCGCCACCCGCCGCCGTGGACGAGGTAAGCGCAGGCCGTTCACGGAACCGTGGCCCGGAGAAGGCCGTCACGGACCCGCTTGGCATCTTGCTACTTGCCGAGCGCGCTGCGCTCTTGTCCGGTCGCGACGACGAATTCACGGCCGTTGTGCTCAAGGGGTACACGGGAATTCGGTGGGGCGAACTGGTCGGGCTGGAGACACAGTACGTGCGTTCGACCAGTCTGAGAGTGGAGTGGCAGCTATATGAACTCGACACCGGCGAACTTCACCGCTGCCCGCCTAAGGATGACTCCCACCGTACGATCGATCTGCCGCCGTGGCTATTCGGGCTAGTGTCCGATCACATCGCGAGTACGCAACCTAAGCCGTGCTCTTGCCACGGACTTAAATACGTCTTTGGCGGCTATCGGGCCGCCAATGGGCGGCACAACGACCAGGGCCGAAGCTAGTCGACGTAGCCCGACGCGCGGGCGTATCGACCGGTACCGTCTCTGCGGCCATGAATCACTCAGAGGTCGTGCGGGAGGCGACGCGCGTCAAGGTGCTGGCTGCGGCCGAAGACCTCGGATACGTCCGTGGCGCTGGATCGTCGGGAGAGCTTGCGGCTCATTGGCGACGCAACAGCTTTGCTACGTGGCTTTTCCACCCGTCGGCCACTGGCTGGTATCCGAAGAAAGCCCCGCAGGAGGCGCGACCGGTGCCGCTGCTGGCTGACCCATGGCCAGGTGTGCCCGCGCGTGGCCGGAACGGTGCCGCACGAGCTGAATCGTGTTGGCTGCCGATCGCGCCCGGTCTGACGCCGCACGGACTTCGGCACACGCACAAGACGGTCATGGTCGGCGCAAGCATTCCTTCGAAGCTGATGGATGACCGGATGGGGCACGAGGATGGGTCGGTACAGGCTCGCTATTCGCACGTCACGCAGGACATGCGGCAACGCCTCGTGGTCGCGCTCACTGGCCTGTGGGAAGCGTCGCTTGCGGCCCGCCGAGAGATGTCGCCCAACTCACCTGTGGGCGCGCTCGACCGGCTGTTGAAGGTGCCTGCTTAGAGGTTCCTGGGAGACGCGTTCTTCAAGATTTTCTCCCAGATTTCTCCCAGGGCACTCTCGGGAGACAGCTCAGGGCCGGTCTCCTTTGCGGGAAACCGGCCCTGAGCTGGCCTTACCTCTGGTCGGGGTGGCCGGATTCGAACCGACGACCTCTTCGTCCCGAACGAAGCGCGCTACCAAGCTGCGCCACACCCCGAGGCGTGCCGACAAATAGTAGCCCACCCGCCCCGATGGTCAAACTCGGTACCCCGCCGGGCTCGACCGGGCCTTGATCGACTCGGGTTCAAGGAAGTCGGGGTGTCGAGGCGGCCAGGACACCCCGATTTCCAGGAGCCCGAGTCGATCAAGCGCCGCCGCCAGGACCCGCCGCCAGGACCCGTCCTGGGGCCCGCCGCCGGAGCGTCAGCGGGGATGAGGGTCAGGATGCTGGCCTCCGGGGGCAGGAGAAGCGGATCGGGGCGGTCGGGTGGGTGCCCAGGCCGGCGGAGACGTGCAGCCAGGAGTCCGAGCCCGGCCACCGATGCAGACCGCGCGCCATCGAGCGGGGCAGGCCGCAGTTGGTCACCAGCGCCCCGAAGCCCGGTACGCAGACCTGACCACCGTGGGTGTGCCCGGCCAGCAGCAGCCCGAAGCCGTCCGCGGCCATCTGGTCGAGCACCCGCGGCTCGGGTGAGTGCGCCAGCGCGATGGACAGGTCGGCCGAGGACGAGACCGCCCCGGCCACGCTGGGGTAGTCGTCCCGGTCGATGTGCGGGTCGTCCACGCCGACCAGGTCGAGCTGTCGACCGCCGGCCTTCAGGGTGGTCCGGGCGTTGTTGAGGTCGACCCAGCCGGCGCCGGTGAAGACGTGGCGCAGCTCCTCGTAGGGCAGCTCGACGCCCTCCGTGTACTCCCGGTCGGGCAGGAAGTAGGTGAACGGGTTCTTCAACACCGGCCCGGTGTAGTCGTTGGAGCCGAACACGAACGCGCCCGGGTAGTCCAACAGCGGCTGCAGGGCCCGCAGCACGCCGGGCACCGCGCCCGGTGCGCCATGTTGTCGCCGGTCACCACCACCAGGTCGGGGTCGAGGGCGGCCAGCGAGGCCACCCACCGCTGCTTGCGTGCCTGGTCGGGCATCATGTGCAGGTCCGACAGGTGCAGCACACGCAGCGGCTCCGCGTCGGCCGGCAGCACCGGCACGTCGTACCGCCGCACTGTGAACATGTTGCGCTCGACGAGCGACGCGTACGCGAGGGTGGCCGCGCCGATCGTGGCGGTTCCGGCGGCGAGCCGGAATAGTGTGCGCTTTCGCATGGCGTTCAGGGTAGTTTGACCGTCCATGAGCACGCTGAAGGACCGCCTCACTGCCGACATGCGTTCCGCGCTCAAGGCGCGCGACGAGCTGACCACCTCCACGCTGCGGATGGCCCTGGCTGCCGTCGGCACCGCCGAGGTCGCCGGCAGGCCAAGCGCGAGCTCACCGATGACGAGGTGCTCGCGGTGCTGACCAAGGAGGCCAAGAAGCGCCGGGAGGCGGCCACCGCCTTCGCCGACGCCGGTCGCGCCGAGCAGGCCGCGAAGGAGACCGCCGAGGGCGAGGTGTTGGACCGCTATCTGCCCCAGCAACTCTCGGACGCCGAGCTGATCGAGCTGGTGTCGGGGCACTCGCCGCCGGCGGCTTCACCGGCAAGTCCCAGATGGGCCCGGCGATGAAGGCGGCCCAGACCGCGGTGGCGGGCCAGGCCGAGGGTGGTCGGGTGGCCTCCGAGGTACGCCGACAGCTCGGTCTCTGACCAACGGCACTGACCGACGGATCCTCGGATCGGTAGGCCGGACAGACGAACGGGCGGGCACCCGAGGAGGGTGCCCGCCCGTTGTGTGTCCTGCTCGTCGGCTCAGCCGCCCGGACGACCGCCGGGTCGGTTGGGCGTGTTGCCGGGTTGCCCGCCCGGGTGCCGTTGGTGTTGCCGGCGTGCCGCCGCCGCTGCTGACCTGGATGGTGACCACGCCATTCTTGATCGTGCGGCCGTCCGGGCTGGTGCCGGCCGCGTCGCCCGCCTTGCAGGAGGACGGCACCTTCGCGCTGGAGACGACCGGCTCGAAGCCGGCGCCCTTGAGCCGGGACTTCGCCTGATCCACCGAAACGCACTTCACGTCGGGGATGCTCCGCTGGTCACCCTCGGAGATCTTCTGGCCCGGCTCTCGAACTGGACCCGCGGTTTGCCCTTCATGGCGTCCCGCAGGGTCTCGTAGACCGGTGGGTTGATGCCGTCCTTCTCGGCGTGCTTCATCTTCACGTTGGTCTGCGGCCAGTCCGGGTCGGCCATGATGCCCGCCACCGAGTACTGCTTGGTCATGGCGACCAGTGCCGCGGTCTTCTCCGAGTCGGTGGTGCCGGACTTGCCGGCCACCGGCGCGTCGACGATGTCCTTCACCACGCGGGCCGTGCGGCTGCCGCCGCACTTGCTGGTCCTGGAGTTGTCACCGACCGGGCACCGCGCGGCATCCACGGCGGCACGGGCCACCTCGGTGCTGAACCGCTTCTCGCAACGCGGGTTGGCGATGTCCAGCTTGTTGCCCTCCGGGTCCCGGATTTCCTGCACCGGGATCGGCTCGCAGTACTGCCGTCGGCCGCGAGAGTCGCGTACGCGTTGGCCAGGTCGAGCGGGGTGGTGGAGGAGACGCCCAGGGTGAAGGCACCCCACTGGTGGGCGGCGTCCTTGGTCCCGGCGAACTCGGCGTCCTTGCTGGCCCGGAACTGGATGCCGGCCGCCGGGCGGCGTCGACCACGTTCTCCGCGCCCACCTGCTGCTGAAGTGGGACGAAGTAGGTGTTGATCGACGCGCTGAAGGCGCTCCACATGGTCTGCACGCCACCGGCCTTCAGGCCGGAGTTGGTCGGGCAGTAGAAGTGGTGCCCGGGCAGGCCGCCGGGCTGCTGCTGTCGATGATGTATTCCGACTTGAACTGCTGCGGGGCGTTCATGCTGTAGCTGAGCGGGATGCCCTTCTCCAGCGCCGCGAGGATACTGAAGATCTTGAAGGTCGAGCCGGCCTGATAGCCGGTGATGCCGTTGCCGCCGGTCAGCAACGGGTTGACCGTCGCCGGGTAGTTGCCCCGGATCTTCTTCTTGCTCTTCGCGGGATCGCTGGAGATCTTGTTCTTGGGGTTCTTCGGGTCGTCGAGCTTGAACTGCCGGTTGACCGCGAGCGCCGGACCCGGCCGGTGCCCGGCTCGACGACCGCGACCATTGCCGCTTCCTTGCTGTTCACGCTCTGGCCTTACGGACCGCCTTGTCCGCACCGCGCTGTGCCTGAACGTCGATCGAGGTCACGACGGTGTAGCCGCCGCTCTTCAGTCGGCGCTCCCGGTCGTACGTGGTCTTGCCGAACGTCTCCTGATCCATCCACCAGCGGTAGAAGTAGTCGCAGAAGAAGCCCCACTCGTTGACGTTGGCGGCCACGCAGCCGTTCGGGGTGCGCTTGTCCTTCACCACCAGCTTGGTCGCCTTGGCGACGTCCGCCTCCTGCTGGGTGATGGCCTTGATGTCGACCATGTTCTGGATGACGTAGTCGCGACGGTCCTTGGCGAGCGGGTAGCCGGCCTCGGTGGTCGGGTCGTTCGTGGTGGGCGCCTTGACCATGCCGGCCAGCAGCGCCGCCTCCTCGATCTTGAGCTTGCTCGGCGGCTTGCCAAAGTAGACCTGGCTGGCGGCGTAGATGCCGCACGCGCCGTTGCCGAACGAGGCGAGGTTGAGGTAGCGGGTGAGGATCTCGTCCTTGGAGAACTCCTTGTCGACCTGGAGGGCCAGCCGCATCTCGCGGAGCTTGCGGGCGCTGGTGTCCTCGGTCGCCGCGACCACGTCGGCCGGGTGGGTGGCCGAGTAGGCGATGGCCAACCGGACGTACTGCATGGTCAGCGTCGAGGCGCCCTGCTGGCCGGAGCCCTCGGCCTGGTTGTTGACGAACGCTCGGGCGACACCGTTGACGTCGACGCCGTTGTGCTTGTAGAAGTCGTGGTCCTCGGCCGCGATGATGGCCTTCTGCATGTACGGCGAGATGTCGGGGAGCTTCGCGTCCCGTCGGTTCTCGTCGTACATCGTCGCGAGCGGTGTCTTGCCGTCCGACGCCAGCAGATAGCTGATCTGCGGCGCGCGGGCCACCGTCAGCTCCGTGGGCAGGGCGCCGAATGTCTCGGCACCGGCCTTCGCGGCCAGGCCGGACATCGCTACCGCGGGGAAGGCCGCCGCAGCGACCACCACGCCGGCCAGCAGGCCACACACGAGTAGCGATGCGGCGTTGGTCAGCACATTGTGGTCACGTTTCCGCATCCAGGTCACCTCGACAGGGTACGCGAGTAGGGAACGAGGAGCGCTGGGGCGTTCTTTCCCCATTTCCTGCGTGCGCTGGCCTCGTTGTGCTAAACGCACGACCCCGGTGCTTGGTTGCGTGTGACCTGGCGTGAGTCTCCTCCGATTCGAGGAGGGGCGCAGCGTTATCGCTGACCTCGGCGGGGTAACCGGCGGTCGAAGGCCCGGGAAGCCGGGAGTGTCCGGAATGATGGATTTCGCCGACAACGTTGCGTAATCAGTCGACTACAGAGCATGATGGGGCGGCGACAGCGCCACATGTCGTCCGTGCCGCCTTGGGGAAGGCAGGCCGGGCGATCGGGGAATTGCCGGCTGACGTGCATCGACGAGGTCGGTAGGTACTGCAAGGGGGACGTGTACACATGGGCATGATCACTGACTGGCCGTCGCTTGCGGCATGTCAGAACGGGGACCCGGACGCGTTGTTCGTACAGGGCGCCGAACAGAACGTGGCGAAGCGGATCTGCCGGAGCTGCCCAGTTCGGTACGAGTGCCTGGCCGACGCGCTGGACAACCGGATCGAGTTCGGTGTGTGGGGCGGCATGACCGAACGCGAACGGCGGGCCTGCTCCGTCGTCACCCGCAGGTGACGAGCTGGCGCAAGATGTTCGAGGCCGCGATGAAGAAGAACAGCAAGGACAAGGCCGGCAAGGACAAGATTCTCGTCAGCGCTGTCAACTGACGCCGGTCACGGCCGGCTGATCGCCGCGCCGATCGCCCGCAGCCCGTCGACGTCGTGCACGTCGGCGGGCTGCGCCGTCACCGAAACAGCCGGCACTGCCGGGAACGCCTCGGTGAACCGCGCGGCGACCCGCTGCTCGCGTACCGCCTGACGTGCCAGCGCCGCGTGTGCCCGCAGCACGTCGGCGGTGGCCTCATGCCCACCCAGCTCGGTCAGCCGCTCGGCGGCGACCCGACTCTGCTCGGCGTCCAACTCCGGAGCAGCCAGGCGGTGCACCCGGTTGAGCACCAGACCGGCGAGCGGCATCCGCTCGTCCCGCAGGCGTCCCGCGAAGTACGCGGCCTCCCGGACCGCGTCCGGCTCCGGTGTCGCGACCAGCAAAAGGCCGTCTCCCCGCCTGCAGGATGCGGTACGTCTGCTCGGCCCGCTGCCGGAAGCCGCCGAACATCGAATCCAGTGCGGCCACGAAGCCGGACAGGTCGGTGAGCAGCTGCGCGCCGAGCACCTTCTGCACGACCTTCGAGAACATCCCGAAAGAGGCCGTGACCAGGCTGAACATGCTCCGGCCGCCGCTGCGCGCGGGGCCAGCAGCAGGCGCAGCATCCGGCCGTCCAGAAACGGGAGAGCCGGGCCGGCGCGTCCAGGAAATCCAGCGCGGAGCGGGACGGTGGCGTGTCCACCACGATCAGGTCCCATTCGCCCCGGGCGTGCAGCTGGCCCAACTTCTCCATCGCCATGTATTCCTGCGTGCCAGCGAAGGTCGAACTCATCGCCTGGTAGAACGGGTTCGCGAAGATCTCGGCGGCCTTCGTCGGATCGGTGTGCTGCAGCACCACGTCGTCGAAAGTGCGCTTCATGTCCAGCATCATGGCGTGCAACTCGCCGCCGCTGCTCTCGACGTCGATCCCCTTGACCTGGCGGGGGTGTTGTCCAGCTCGGTCAGGCCCAGCGACTGGGCCAGTCGGCGGCCGGGTCGATGGTGAGCACCACAGTGCGCCGGCCGTGGTGCTCGGCGGCCCGCAGCGCCAACGCCGCAGCCGTGGTCGTCTTGCCCACCCCGCCGGCACCGCAGCACACGACGATCCGTACGCCGGGGTCGGCGAGAATCTGGTCGACGTCCAGCAGCGGCGCCGCGTCTTCGGAAGGCACCAATCGAGCGTATCGGGCTGGTGGGTCCGCGCGCCCGTGCTGCGCTCAGGTGTGAGTCAATCGGCGCGGACGAGGGCCTGGGCCAGCGTCGCGAGGCCCGCCCGGTCCACCCCGTCGGGCAGCAACGGCAGCTCGGTCATCGGCAGCCCCAACTCCACCAGGTCGGCGCGGAGGGAATCTTCCAGTTCGCGCCGGATGACCTGGTCACGTGCCTCATCGTGCAACCCGGCCACGATGTCCCGATCGGCCGGCAAGCCGGCGGCGACCAGCCCGCGCCTCAACTCCGCAGCGGTGACCGCCCGACCGGCCGGCAGCGGCGAGCGGGTGCCGTTGACGAGCACCTTGCCGATGCCGAAGCCGAGCGCGGTCAGGTCGGCGATCGCGTCCACCGTCTCCTGGACCGGCATCTCCTCCAACAGCGTGACCACGTGCACCGCGGTCATCGGGGACCGCAACAACGCGGCGACCCCTCGCTCTGGGTCTTGATCGGGCCCACCTTGGCCAGTCGGGCCGTCTCCGCCGTCACGTTGAGGAACCGGCCGATCCGCCCGGTCGGCGGGCGTCCAGCACCACCGCGTCGTACGCGCGCCGCTGCCCGGAGGTGCGGGTGGTGGCCTCCTTCACCTTGCCGGTGAGCAGCACGTCGCGCAGGCCCGGCGCGATGGTGGTGGCGAAGTCGATGGCGCCGAGCTTGCGCAGCGCCCGACCCGCAGCGCCCAGCTTGTAGAACATGTCGAGGTACTCGAGCAACGCCTCCTCGGCGTCCACCGCCAGCGCGCGCACCTCACCGCCGTCCGGCGCGTCGGCCAGGTGCCGCTCCTCGTAGGGGAGCGGGTCGATGCCGAACAGCTGGGCGATGCCCTGCCGTCCCTCGACCTCGACCAGCAGGGTGCGCCGGCCACCGGCGGCGAGCGCGAGGGCCAGGGCCGCCGCCACGCTGGTCTTGCCGGTGCCGCCCTTGCCGGTCACCACGTGGAGACGGGCGGACCATCCGGTACCGGCCGCGTCGATCGGCCGCTCAGCTGCACACACCCGTCGAGCCTATCCAGCCTCGGCGGTCAGGCGACCTCGCAGACCCACCAACCCGTCTTCTGCACCACAGTGAAACGCAGCTCCTGGTCGGCCACCTTCTCGTCGGAGGTGGTCATGGTGAGCCGGGTGGAGACACTGGCGCGGTCTCCGGTCTGGTTGTCCACCTTCGGGTGGTCCACCGGAAACGCGGATTCTGGTAGGTGGCGGCGTACTTCTGCACCTCGGCCACCTTCGCCGTGATCTTGTCGTCGTCGCGGGCGGCGGCGCAGACGCGACTGGCCGCCTTGGTGGCGTCGCGGTCCTGTAGACCGCGGTGAGGAACTCGTCGACGGCGACCGCCGGCTCCTTGGCGCCCTCGCCGCTCTCGGCGTCGCGCAGGGTCAGGAACGCCACCACGCCGCCGCCCACGCAGAGCACCATGATCACGACCAGTGCGATCACCGCGATCAGGAGGCCGCGCTTTTTCTTCGGCTCGGCTGCGGCGGCCTGATAGGGCGGGTACGCCGGTGGGGGTGGCGGGATCGTCGACGGGTTCGGACCGCCCGGCGGCGTCGGGGTCAGAGCCGAGGTGGGTCGCCCGGCCCTCCGGCTGCCCGGCGCTGCCTGCGCCGGCGGGTTGCCTGGGGTAGGTCGGCTGCCCGGCGTTGCCAGCGCCGGCGGGTTGCCCGGGTAGGTCGGCTGGCTGGGGCGGCCGGTTGGGCGGGAGCGCCGGTTGGGCGGGGGCGCGGGAAGGGCGAGCTGCCCGGGCGGCGCGGCGGGGCCGGCTGGTCGGGAACGGCCGGCGCGGCGGGATCCGGGAGGGTCGGCGGCTGAGCGGGTGTGCCGGCCTGGTCGCCGCTGGGCGGTTGGGTCATGTCTTTCCCCGGGTGCGGCGCCCGCCGCCACCTGGCGTCGAGCGTGATCGAGCGGGCGGCCGAGCTGCGCGACCGTCCGACCGGAAGGGTAGCGGTCGATGACCGGATCGGTGTCGCCCCGGCCGTGCCGCAGGCTCCACCGATCTCGTGGCGGGGACCCGTAGACGATGCGTTGTCAGCCTCCCGACCTGCGGTGTGTCGCATATGTGACTGTTGGTGATGCTTGTGCGCGTCCTGTTGGCGGAACGGTGACCGCAGACCTACCTTCGTCCCGGCGCGGGGCCGGAACGGACGAATGGGTCCGGACCGGAAGCATCATCCGAGAGGTACGACCGGAGGCAGTACATGCGCGACGCGGACAACATCCCTCGCACCCAGTTCCCGACGAACGACCGGCCGCGCCGGCCGGGTCCGTGGTCGAGGTCGGCGGGCAGGTCGGCAGCCAGCCAATCAACGAACGGTCGTACCGCCGGATGCCGGACCAGGCGGAGGTGGCCCGGACGCCCAGCCTCCCGCCGAACGGGCCCGCGACGACGACGAGCCAGGCTTCGTCATCCACCTGCCGATCCGGGTGCCGACGTTGGCGGCGGCGACAGTGCTGGCCGGTCGTGTCGCGGTGTCCCTGGGCTTCCTGCCCGAGCTGGACGCCGGCGAGACCACCGTGTCCAACGCCGACGACCAGAACAACAGGCACCGGGTCTTCTGCGACCTGCTGCTGCCCGATCGGTCCCGCTGCCCCCAGGGTACGAGCACGAGGGGCTCTGCGGTGAGCTGCCGGTCGCGCCGGAGCAGCGTCCCGTACCTCGTCCGGCCAGCGGACCGTAGGCTGTCCCTCGAACAATTCCGCACCGAGAGGGAGCCCTTCAGCGATGCAGAAGTGGGAATACTCCACGGTCCCGCTGCTGGTCCACGCGACCAAGCAGATCCTCGACAACTGGGGCGAGGACGGGTGGGAGCTCGTCGCCGTGATCCCCGGCCCGAATCCGGACCAGCTGGTCGCCTACCTGAAGCGGCCCAAGGGTGAGCGCGAGGAGTGCAGCGAAGCGGAGCCCGCAGTCGCGAACAACGAGGTGGCGCAGTGAGCAACGGTCCGCACGCGAAGCTCGCCGAGCTGGGGCTCGACCTGCCCGAGGTGGTGCCGCCGGTGGCCAGCTACGTCCCGGCCGTGCAGTCCGGGCAGCACGTGTACGTCTCCGGCCAGCTGCCGATCGCCGAGGGCAAGCTGCTCGCCACCGGCAAGGTCGGTGCCGGGATCTCCGCCGAGCAGGCGAAGGATCTGGCCCAGCGCTGCGCGCTCAACGCGTTGGCCGCTGTCGACTCGCTGGTCGGCCTGGAGAACGTGGTCAAGGTCGTCAAGGTGACCGGTTTCGTGGCCTCCGCGCCCGGCTTCACCGGTCAGCCCGCGGTGATCAACGGCGCCTCCGACCCTTCGGCACCGTCTTCGGGGAGGCCGGCCGTCACGCCCGCAGCGCGGTCGGGGTGGCCGAACTGCCCCTGGACGCGCCGGTGGAGATCGAACTGATCGTCGAGGTCGCCTGACCTACCCCGCGATCTTGCACTTTCCGCTCGGACGAAAGCCCTGAACGGGGATGAATCAGGGGCCGCAAGTGCAAGATCGTGGGTGTGGTGGCGGGTCGTACGATCGCAGCCATGAGCGGGCACGTGACGGGGCGGTGGCGGCGCTTGCCGACGAGTTGCCCCGCTGGGTATCGCTGGTACGCGCGCCGAACCCGGGGCCGATGACCCTCGACGGCACCAACACCTGGGTGCTGCGCGCCCCGGCGGCCGAGCACGCCGTCGTTGTCGACCCGGGGCGGCGGACGAGGGGCACCTGACCCGGATCGCCGAGCAGGGCCCGATCGGGCTGATCCTGATCACCCACGGCCACCCTGACCACACCGAGGGCGCGGCCCGGCTGAGTGAGCTGCTCGACGGCGTGCACGTCCTCGCCGTCGACCCGGCGCACACCATCGGTGGTACGCCGCTGACCGAGTCGGGCGAGCACCTCGGCGGCTTCGGCCTGGAGATCCGTCCGCTGCGTACGCCCGGGCACACCGCCGACTCGGTCTGCTTCCTGGTCGAGCACGGCGACGAGCGGGTGGTGCTCACCGGGGACACCATCCTCGGTCGGGGCACCACCGTGGTCGCCCATCCCGACGGGCACCTCGGTGACTACCTGGCCAGTCTTGAGCTGCTGTCCGCGTACCGGGGATTGCCGCGCTGCCCGGACACGGCCCGGCGCTGGCCGACTGCGCCGCCGCCGCCGACTTCTATCTCGCCCACCGCCGGGCGCGGCTCGACCAGGTCCGGGCGGCGGTCGCCGCCGGTGCCCGCACCCCGCGGACGTGGTGGCGGCGGTCTACGCGGACGTGGACCGCTCGCTCTGGTGGGCAGCGGAGTGGTCGGTCCGCGCGCAGATGGAATATCTCGGTGTCGGCACCGGGGAATCCGCGCCGGGGTCAGTGGGTTGGAGCACATGTGACCTGCCCGTGTGTGGAACCGTCGCCGTTCCCGGCGCGCGGTTCTGCCACAACTGCGGTGCCGCCCTGCCGGCCGCCGCCACGTTGCCGGCGGCCGAGCGCCGGGTGGTCACCGTGCTCTTCGGCGACCTTTCCGAGTTCACCTCCTGGTCGGAGGACCTCGACCCGGAGCGCGTCGGCGCGGTCACCGACCGGGTGCTCGCCGCCCTCGCCGGTGCGGTGAAGACCTTCGGCGGCCACGTCGACAAGCTGACCGGTGACGGGATCATGGCGGTCTTCGGTGCCCCGGTGGCACACGAGGACGACGCCGAACGCGCCGTGCGGGCCGCCCTGTCGATGCAGCGGGCCGTGCGCCGGGTGCTCGACGACGAGCGCGGTGGCGGCGCGCCGCTCGGGCTGCGGGTCGGGCTGAACACCGGCGACGTCATCGCGGGCATCCAGGCCGCCATCGAGTACACGGTCATCGGCGACACTGTGAACACCGCCGCCCGGCTGGCCGACGCCGCCGCGGTCGGTGCCGTCTACGCCGGTGGGCGTACCGCCGCGACGACCAGGCACGTCTCCTCCTGGCGGGCGCTGCGCCCGCTGCGGCTGAAGGGCAAGCGGGAGCCGGTCGAGGCGTACGAGCTGCTGGGTCTCCTGGACGCGCCGGGCACCCGTTCGGGGCTGGGCGACGAGGCACCGTACGTCGGGCGGGAGACGGAGATCGGCCGGGTCGCCGGCCGGCTCGCCGAGGTCATCGACCAGGGCGATCCACGGGTGCTGCTGATGACCGCCGAGGCGGGCATCGGCAAGTCCCGTTTCGCCGCCGAGGTGGAGCGACTCGCCGCCGGCTACGACGTGGGTGCCGGCCGGTACGCGGCGCACACCGGTGCCCGGGTGCTCTCGGTGCGCTGTGCCGCGTTCGGTGAGCGGCGGCGGCTCGCGCCCTGGCCGACCTGGTGCGTGCCGCCGTCGGCCTGCCCAGTGACGCCTCCACCGCGCTGACCCGACCGGCCGTGGAGGAGAGGCTGCGACGACTTGAGCAGCGGCTCGCCCGGTCCGCCAGCGCGACCGCGCCGATCGCCACGGAGCAGCTGCTCGCCCTGCTCGGCTACGCCGAACTCCCGGCGCACGCTGGCACCGACAGCGGCGAGTGGGGTGGGTCGGGCACTCCGACCGCGGACGCCGAGGCGGTGCCGAACGCGGTCGCCGACCTGCTCAGCGGGCTCGCCTCGGAAGCGCCGTTGGTGATCGTGGTGGACGACCTGCACGACGCCACCGCCGAGACGATAAGAGCCCTCGGGCTCGCCCTGTCCCGGCTCACCGGCCCGGTGCTGGTGCTGCTGCTCGGCCGTCCCGAGCTGGTGCGTACCGCAGGCACGCTGACCCGGGTCGCGGACGCCGAGGTGCACTCCTGCCACCGCTGCGCGGTGCCGACGCGGCGCGGCTGCTCACCAGTTACCTCGGTGGCGGCAAGTTGCCACCGGCCGACGCGGACCGCCTGCTCGCCACCGCGCAGGGCAACCCTTCTACCTGGCCGAGCTGGTCACCCTGCTGATCGAGCGCGGAGCGCTCACGACCGAGTCGGCGCGCGGTGTCCGGGCCGCACCGGCGCGCGGCGTCGCGCTGGAACGGCCCGGCTCCGGCGAGCGGGAGCAGAGCCCGTCGGTCGGCTGGCGGCTGGTGCCGGGCTCGCTGGGCAGCCGACTGCTCTCGCGGGACCTCGCCGCCGTGCTCGCCGCCCGGATCGACGCACTGCCGCCGGACGCCCGGTCGGTGCTGCGCGACGCCGCGGTGATCGGTGACGCGGTGCCGGCCGGCGCGCTGGAGGCGATGCGCGAGCAGCGCTCCGGCCGCGACGGACGGCCCTCGGCCGTGGTCGCCGTCGAACTCGACCGGGCTGTCGAGGAGCTGCTGCAACGCCGGATGCTGCACCGCACGCGTACCGGCTACTCGTTCGCGACGCCGCTCATGCGGGAGGCCGCGTACGCCGGGGTGAGCAAGGCGGAACTGGCCGAGCGGCACGCCGCGCTGGCCCGCTGGGCGGCACCGCCGGACGAGACCGCGGTCAGCACGGTGGGCGGGTTCACCGACGAGGCCGGGACGACTTCGTGGCCACCCACGTCGAGCGGGCCGCCACGCTCGCCGACGCGGTCAAGCTGCGTCCGGACGCGCCGGCCCGGGCGGTGGTTCCGCTCGGCGTCGCCGCGCTCGGCCGGGCCGCCCGCCGGTCGCTGTCCGCCGGCGAACCGGTGCTGGCCGTCGAGTACGCCGAGCGCGCCACCGAGTTGGCTCGGGACGGCGTGCCGGCAGCCGACCGGGTGGTGCACGCACGGGCGTTGTTGCAGGTGGGTCGCGTCGCCGACGCGCTGGCGTACAGCGAGAAGATTGCCGCGAACGCGGGCGACGAGATCACTCGGGTCAACGCCCTGCTGCTGGCCGGGCAGGCCCAGGAGACCCTCGGCGATCAGGGCCGGGCGGTGACCGCCTGGCAGGAGGCGTTGCAGGTGGCCACCGCGGGTCAGCTGCCCGTCCAGCGCGCCACGGCGATGCGCCGGCTCGGCATGGCCGACTTCGTGGCCGGGCGGTTGAGTCAGGCGAGCAGCCGGTTGGCTGCCGCGTACCAGGTCAGTCTCGGCGCGCAGGACCGGCGCGGGCAGGCGTGGTCGCTGCAGAACCTGGCCTGGGTGACCACCACCCGGGCGACTTCGCCGGCACCGACGCGGTGCTCGGCCGGGCCGCCCGGCTCTTCGCCGAGCTGAAGGACCCGTACGGGCGGGCCTGGCTGCGGGCACCACGGCATTCGCACGGCTGCTCGCCGGGCGCCTACGCGAGGCGTGCCGGATGGCGCAGGTGTTCCTGCCCTTCGGTGAGCGGGTCGGCGAGGCGTGGGCGGTGGGCACGCTGCGCGCGGTGGCGGCGTTCGCCACGGCCGAGCTGGGTGACCTGGCCGAGGCGGACCGGGAGGCCCGGCGGGCGTACCGGGAGTTCGCCGCCGCCTCGGACGACTGGGGCGCGGCTTCGCCCTGGTGGTCCGGGCGGTCGTGGCACGCGGGCTGGGCGAGCCGGAGCACGCTGCGGACCTGCTCACCGACGCCCTGGCGTACGCGGAGCGGACCTCACACCCGCTGCTCACCGGGATGGCCGGCACGCTGCGGGCTTCGTCGCGATGGACATGGGCGACTGCGAGACGGCCGAGCGGGTCGCCCGCGCGGTGCTCACCGCCGTGGAACCGCACAACCCGCAGGCCCCGGCGCAGGTGGCGCCTCGGGTTCTGCTGGCGACGGCCCGCCTGGCCGCCGGCGACTCGGCGACCGCTGTCGGGCTGCTCGCCCCGGTGGCCACGGCCGCCGCGAACGCACCCTCGCTGCTCTTCTCCCGCCGCCAGACGATGGCCCAGTACGCTGCGGCGCTGCTCGCCCACGGTCAGCGGGAGCAGGCGTTGGACTGGGCCCGGCGGGCGGTCACCGCACCGGCCGAGGACGTGCGGAGTCAGGTGATCGCGGCGAGTGTGCTGGCCGAGGCGCTGGCCGCCAACGGGCAACCGGCGGAGGGCCTGGCCTGTGCGAACGAGGCGGTCCGCCTGGCGTACGCGACCGAGCAGCGCAGCGAACGCGCCGCAGCCGACGCCCTCCGAGCCCGCCTGACCTGACCCTTTTCTTTGTTGATCAAGAGGTTTGCGTCAGAAAGTGGCCCGACAGTGACCGAAAGCTCTTGATCAACGCGGAGCAGGGCGGCGCAGGTCGCGGGGTGCAGGTTTTGTCGGTTCTGGGGATGTGGCAGTACGGGTGAGGGGCTACTTTGTCACCACCGTGTGCCGGTCCACAGTGGTGACCGTCGCCGTGCCTGGGGAGGCCCTTCATGAAGCTGCCGCGTTCCATCGCGGGCTGGACCATCGCGGTCTTCGGCGTCCTGGCGCTGGTGATGGGCGCGGTCGGGCTGCTCTGGCCGGAGGCGCAGTTGCGCATGCTCGGGTTCGAGGTGCCGGAGACGCGGGCCGTCGGTGACCACACGGGACGTTCCTGCTGGCGTCCTCGATGGCGGCTTTCAACATGGGGTCTACTACCTGCTCGCCACGGTGACCGAGTGGCGGGCGTTCTACCGGTTCACCGTGGTCTTCCGGCTGGTCACGTTCACCGTCTTCACCATCGCGGTGCTGGCCGACATCGCTCCGGGCCGGTTCTTCGGCGTGGCGGCGTGGGAGGGGCTGGGGCCGTTGCCACCGCCGTCGGCCTGTGGCTGGATGCCCGCCGGGCGACGCCTGCCGGTGGAGTCGCTTCGTCCGAGGGTGCCGGGACGGCCGCGGTCGCTGAGGAGGGTACCGGTCCCGCCGGTGCCGCTTCGGCGGACGCGGTGCGCTGAGCCATCGGCCGGGTTGGGTATTTTCGAGCGGTGACCGACACCCAGACCGGCGGCCCACCGGTGCCGATCGTGCCCGGTCTGACCGATTTGCGGGTTTTGCCCGGGGCGGTTATGCGACCGTATACCAGGCCACCCAGATCTCCGTGGGCCGCGAGGTCGCCGTCAAGGTGGAGAACCGGACGCTGGACAGCGAGCGGGATCAGGCCCGCTTCCTGCGTGAGGCGCGAGCGGCCGGGCGGATGTCGTCGCACCCCACGTCGTGGACCTGTTCGACGTGGGAGTCACCGTCGACCAGCACCCCTACCTGATCATGGAGCTCTGCGACGGCTCGTACGCCGAACGGATGCGCACCTCGCCGCTCGGCCCGGTGGAGGCCCGTGACCTCGGCATCAAGATCGCGGACGCGCTGGCCCACTCGCACGCCGCCGGGGTGCTGCACCGGGACGTGAAGCCGGCCAACATCCTCTACTCGCACTTCAACTCGGCGGTGCTCGCCGACTTCGGGCTCGCCGTCCTCGCCGAGCACCGGGACGCCTCGGTCACCCTGGAGGTGCTCACTCCGGCGTACGCGCCACCGGAGATGTTCAGCCACAGCCCGCCGTCGCCGGCCGTCGACGTGTACGCGCTCTGCGCCACCCTCTACGCGGTGATGCACGGTCGGCCGCCGCGCTGGCAGTCCGAGCGCAACCCCAGCCTGGTCACCGTGCTGGAGATGTTCAACCAGCCGCTCCCCGCCCTGCCCGGCGTGCCGGAAGAGCTGATCGACGTGCTGCGCCTCGGCATGGTCAACGACCCGGCCGAGCGTCCCTCCGCCCTGAGCTGCACGACCTGCTCGCCAACCTGCCACTCGGCTCGCCGGCGGCACCGGTCAGCGGCGCTCCGGTCAGCGGTGGCGCGACCCTGCCCGGCCCGTACGCGGCCAGCCACCCGGTGCCCCGCCCGCCCATCGAGGACACTCAGCGGCCGGCCCCATCAACCGGCGCTGGCGGCGCTGGCTCTTCGGTGGTGCCGGGTGCTCGCGCTCGCCGCCTCCGCCACCGCCGGAGCCTGGGTCGCCGACCGGGCGGCACCGCCCGCCCGAACCCGTCGGTCACCCAGATCGCCGCACCGGCGACCGGGCCACTGCCCGGCTGCACCACCGGCACCGGGGTGCCCACCGCCCTGCCCGAGGGGCGCGGTGCATGTCCGAACTGGAGTGCTTCGGCCCGATGCGGATCCGCGGCAGCCGCGCCGAAGCACCCGGCTGTCCTGCGCCGGCCGGCACACCTGGGAGACGTACGCCGAGGGCATCCTGCCGGTGTCGCTGGTCGGTGCCGACTACGACGAGGTGGTCGCCGCGGAGCCGGTGCGGCAGGTGTGCAGCGCCATGACGTTCCGGCTGACCACCGGGATCGGCGAGCCGACCGGCTGGCACCTGGACGTGCTGCCGCCCATCGACGGCAGCATCGACCGGACCTACCGGTGTCTGGCTGGGCGGGGCGTCGACGCGCTCACCGCCCCACACTCACCGGCCGCTGAGCCCGTTCGACCCGCGTCGCCGGTCACGCACCGCACGCAACGCGTCCCGGCTGTCGAGGGCGTCGAGAGTGTCGGCGTCGATCCCGTAGGGCATCAGCTCGGGTGGCCCGACCACCGTGGACCGGTCCACCGGCTCCGGGTCGTCGGCCTGCCGAGCGGCGGACACGGCGACCCCGGCGACCATGGTCAGCAGCACGCAGAGCAGCGCGAGGACCACGCCCAGGAGATCCTGTCGGCGCCACACGACCAGCATGACCAGCGGCGCGAGGGCTCCCAGCGCCGCGAGCACCGCCACCGTCCGTGCATCGGGTCTGGACAATCGGCTCACTCGTTCAGCATGTCGTGACATCGCCGACTGTCAACCGCAGAGCCGACCGCCGCGCCGATCGACGTCGATCCGAGTCGACCGCCGACATGGCCGCCGGGACCCACACGGAGTGGACAAGAACCGCTACTCTCGGTGTCCCGCAGGCTCATCCGGCAGCGAGGTCGCCCATGAACTCAGGCAGTTCGCAGTTCCGGCTCCGGTCGCTCGCGTCGACGCTGGCGGTCGCCCTCACTCCGTCCTCGCCGCCGCCGCCGGCTGCGACAGCCGGAGGGAACCGGATCTGTCCTCCGTGCAGGAAAAGATGCGCGAGACGCACATCTACGGCCAGTCGAAGCTCCGGATCGGTGTCGCCACGAACGAGCCCCTGATGGGCGAGTTGCGCAACGGCCAACACGTCGGCTTCGACGTCGAGATCGGCCGGTACGTCGCCGCCTCTCTCGGCTTCCAGGGGAGCAGCAGGTGGAGTTCGTGTCGGTGGCCACCGAGGACCGCATCCCGGCTCTCCAGGGCGGCACTGTGGACCTGGTGGTGTCCAGCTCTCGATGACCGAGGAACGCAAGAAGCTGGTCAGCTTCGCCGGGCCGTACTTCGTCACCACCCAGGAGGTGATGGTGTCGAGCCGGCTCAGGGACAAGATCCGCACCATTGAGGACCTGCGCGACCCGGTCTACCGGGTCTGCACCAGCGGCGGCTCCACCACCGAAGCCGAGTTGGAGAAACACCAGGTCAAGACGTTCGTGGTGAAGGACGTCGGCGACTGCGTCGCCGGCATCCGGGCGAGCCGGTACGACGCGGTCAGCTCCGACGAGTCGATCCTCGCCGGCTTCCTGGCGAGCTACCCCAGGATTTCGAGATCGTCGACATGCCGTTCGGCACGAGCGAACTGCTGGGCATCGGCGTGCCGATCGGTGACCCGGCGCTACGGGACCTGGTCGCGTTCTTCCTGCAGAAGAGCTATGAGCAGGGCCGGGACGGGGAGGCGAGCCCTGGCAGACCGCGTACAACCGGACCCTGGGCCCGTGGCTGAAGGCCGAGAGCGCCAGCCGCAGCCGCTGGAGGTGCCGAAGCTTGTCGACTTCGACGACAAGGCACCCGCGAAATGAGCACGGCCCCGACCGCCACCGGCGGCGACGGGCCGGTCCCGCCGCCACGCGCATCCGTGCCGGGTGACGCCGCCGCAGCGACAATCGACGGTACGGCCGCCGGGCGGCGGGCGGTCGACGGTACGGGCGCCGGTGCGCGGGTGGTCGACGGTACGAGCGCCGGTGTGGTGGGTGGCGTCGACTGGCCGGCCGGCGTGCCGGTGGCCGAGCCCGCCGAACCGGTCGTCGCCGATGTCGAGCCCGGCCGGGTCCGTTGGGACCCGGCGGAGCGACGCGCCCGCGCCAGCCAGTCGTTCTGGACGGCCGTGGTGGGCGTACCGGCGATCTTCTCGGTGCTGCGCCTCGGTGTGGAGGCCGGCGGTGAACTCCAGACCACGCTGCTGCTGGTGGCCAACGTCGGGCCGGTCAACCTGCTCGCCGGCTTCCTGACCACGGCGGCCCGGCTGCTCTCGACCGGCATGGTTGCCGTCTTCGCGCTCGGCGCGGTGCTGGCCGTCAGCGCGGATCGACTTCCGCCGGGCACCCGTCGCCGCCCGCTCTTCGCGCGCTGGGCAGACATCACCCCGGCCTGGGTGGTGCTGGCCAGCTTCCTGCTCGCCCTGATCACCTGGCCGCTGCTCTACCTTCCGCTGCTGTTGCCGGCGTTCGTGGCCGCGTTCCAGCTTCGTCCCGGGCGGCTGCGACCGGCTGGTGCCACAGGTGGTGATCATCGGCGCGCTGCTTACCGGGTACGCCTGGCTGATGCTGCCCACAGTGCGCGAGGCGGTGGAGCAGGGTGACGAGCGGCTGGTGCTGGCGCTCATCGTGGTGCCTCCACTGCTGGCACTGTTCATCGCGGGCCGCTGCCGGGCATGGTGATCCGGCCGCTGGCGTCGGTGACCGAGGTGGCGGTGCTGGCCACACTGGTCTGGGCCGCGGTGCCGGTGATCAGCACCCCGGTGCTGCCGTTGACCGTCACCACTGTGGGCCCGGAGAGTGGACCCACCGAGGACGTACGCGGGCACGTGGTCACCACGGACGACGTCAACATGGTCATCCTTCAGGAACAGGGCGGCGTCCGGTACGTCCCGGTCGATCTGGTCCGCGCCCAGGTGCTCTGCCCGAGCGAGGAGGAGTTGCCCCGCCACCAGCTGCGCATCCACGACTTCCACGTGGAGGACTCACTGCTGGAGGGCATGGGTCGTCGGGTGCGCCCGGTCCACCGCATCGACGCGGCCTGCCGTACACCGGGCTGATGCCGGTCCGACCCGACCAGCGGGCGGCGTCGTCGCCTACCGTGCCCGGCGGTTGGCCCGCACGAGTGCGACGGTGGCCAGTGGCACGCTGACGGCCGCGAAGCCCGCGACGCCGGCGAGCAGGTAGGCGATGCGGTGGTTGTGCGGAGTGCGGCGGTCGGCCACCTCCGCGTCCGGGTCCTGCGGGTCGTAGACGATCGGGATCTCGTCGCCCACGGCCGGAGCGGCACCGGGCGGCTCGTCGCCCTGACCGACAAGCGTCTGCACCCGCCGCCCGTCCGCGGTGTCGAACTCGACGTGGATGCGACCCTTGTTGACCTTGACGACCTGGGCGGCGGCCTCCACACCCGCGTTTGCAGCGCCTGGTCGTTGCGCCACACCGTCCACGCGGCGATGGCGAAGCCGATGACGACGACGAGGCCGAGCCCGGCGAACAGTGGTGCCGGCGGACGACGGGTTCGCAGCAGATCCATGCCGATCACCATCTCCGCTGCGGAGGGCCGTCAAACGCGCGGCGGGTATCTCGGACGTACATACAGTCTGACGGTATATGCTGCGGCGATGGCGAAGGCTTCCTGCACGAATCCACCTACCTGATCCTCACCGCGCTGGTCGAGGCTCCACGGCACGGTTACGCCGTCCTGAGGAGGTCCGTCAGATCTCCGACGGGCGGGTCGACCTGCGCGCCGGCACCTCTACGCGGCCCTCGACCGGCTGCGGACCGAGGGCCTCATCGACATCGAGCGCGAGGAGCAGGTGCAGTCCAGGTTGCGCCGCTACTACCGACTCACCGCGTCGGGGCGCAACGACTCGCCGAGAGTCGGCGCGGCTACGGAGCAACGCCGACGCGGCGAGCGTGCGACTGCGCCGCGCCGGTCTCATCGTCGACGGGGTGCGGCGTGACGTTGGAACATGGTTACCGGTGGCTGCTGGCCTGTTATCCCCGCGCCTACCGGCGGCAGTACGAGGACGAGCTGATCGGGGTGCTGCTGGACGACGCGTCACCGGGCCAGCGCAGGCCCGTCCCGCGAGACGTGCTCGCCCTGCTCGGCGGGCGTTGCACGCCCATGTCCGCCAGGCTGGTGCCCGATTCTCGGGCGATGCGTGGCGGGAGGCGGCACTGGCGCTCGGCCTGATCGCCGCGTTGATGTTGTTCGTGCGGGATGCGCGCGTTCCGGTGCTGCACCTGGCCATGTTCGCGGACGGCTATCCCGAGGGTTGGGAGAACCGTTCGTCCTCTGGCCGGTTGGTTTCGTGGCGCTGCTGTGGCTCACCGTGGCGGTGTTGGCCGTGTTCGGTTGGGGCCGGGCAGCAGCCGCGATCGCCGTCTGTTGTGCAATGTTCGAGGTGGTGCGGGTCGCCGAGGATTACGGGCAATATTCTACGGTGCGCAATCTCTGGCCCGCCGTGCTCGCCGCGATGGTCCCGCTGGTGCTCGCCGTCCGCGCTCCCCGTTCCGTGACGGCTTCCCTCGCGCCCTGGCGGCTCGGCACGCTGGCGGCGGCGACGCTGGTCAGCGTCGGTGCTCCGAGCATCGCCCAGGTGACTGGTGCTGATGACTCGACGACTCCCGTTTACGGCACGTGGATCTTCACCGCTGCCCCCGGCCGGGTCGAGGCGATCCTGCTGACCGCGGGATACCTGCTCTTCGCACTCGCCATCCTGTCGACGCCGGCGGTGTTGCGGCGACGCCTGCTCGCGCTGGTCGTCCCGGTGGGCGTCACGCTGCTGCTCACCCGGGTGGGCCTCGGCACCACGGGGACGTTCCTGGACCGTTCCAGCCAGGACGGTGTCCTCGATGCCCTCACCCGGCGCAGTGGTCGACGCTGGTGCTGGCGCCCGCGCTGCTCTTCGCGCTGGCCGTGGCGATCCTGCACCACCGGGAGCGGCCGGGCGCCCAGGAAGCGTGAGGGGCGATCACGCACCGGGCGGGCCGGCTCGGCCGCGGGCTCAGTACGACTTGTCCTGGCCGAGGACGTGTTGGGCCACGAAGTTGAGGATCATCTCCCGACTGACCGGGGCGATCCGACCGGCCCGTACCGCCCCGAGCAGGGTCGCCACCCCGTACTCGGTGGTCATGCCGGCCCCGCCGAGCACCTGCACGGCGGTGTCCACGGCGAGTGCGGCGGCCTCCCCGGCCGCGTACCTGGCCATGTTGCCGGCCACCCCGGCCTCCAGGTCGCGGCCGGCGTCGTACAGGGTGGCCGCCTTCTGGATCATGAGTCGGGCCAGCTCCACCTGCACCGCTGCGTGCGCCAGCGGATGCGACACCCCTGGTGCGAGCCGATGCTCCGACCACCCCAGACCTTCCGGGTGGCGGTGTACTCGCTGGCACGCTCGATGGCGTACCGGCCGGTGCCCGCCCCCATCGCGGCCACGGTGATCCGCTCCGGATTGAGCCCGGCGAAGAGGGCCGGCAAACCGGTCTCCAGCGACTCGCCGAGCAGCGCGTCGGCGGGCACCCGCACGTCGTCCAGGTAGAGCAGGAACTGGTTCTCCGGGGACACGATCTCCATGTCCAGCTTGGACCTGGTCAGCCCGGCCGCGTCCGTGGGCACGAGGAACAGCGCGGGCTTGAGCTTCCCGGTGGAGGAATCCTCGGTACGGGCCACCACCAGGACGTGATCGGCCTCGTCGACGCCGGAGATGTAGCACTTGCGGCCGTTGAGCAGCCAGCCGTCACCGTCACGGCGGGCCACAGTGCCGAGCCGGTGGAAGTTGGAGCCGGCCTCCGGCTCGGTGATCGCGAAGACGATCTTCTGGGAGCCGTCCGCGAGGCCGGGCAGGTGCCGCTTGCGCTGCTCCTCGGTGCCGTGCCGGGTCAGCACGGTGGCGGCGATCGCGGGGAGACCACCAGCAGCAGCAACGGGCAGCCGGCCGCGGCCAACTCCTCGCAGACGATCGCCAACTCGGTGATGCCCCGCCCCCACCGCCGTACTCGGTGGGGATGTTGACCCCAGGTAGCCGAGCCGCCCGGCGTCGGCCCAGAGTTCGGTGGTGTGTTCGCCGGCCTTCGCCTTCTCGACGAAGTAGCCGTGACCGTAGCGACGGCCCAACGCCCGCACGGCGTCGCGCAGCTGGTCCTGCTCGGGGTGAGATCGAAGGTCATCGGGGTCCTCCTCGGGATTGACCACTGCCAGTACCGCGCCGGTCTGGACCTGACCGCCGGCCGGCACCGGCAGCTCGGCGACCACACCGTCGGTCGGGGCGAGCACGGATGTTCCAGCTTCATCGCTTCCAGCGTGAGCAGCGGTTCGCCGGCCCTGACCCACTGACCGACCTGGACATGCACCCGGGTCACCGCGCCGGGCAGCGGCGCGAGCAGCGAACCGGCCGCCACCTCCGCGGTGGGCAGGGGAGACGCGGCAGCTCGGTCAGGCTCGCGGCCCCGTCCGGGCCGTCCACGAGACCGCCGACCCCACCCGGTGTACGCGGTACGCGCACCGAACCCCGTCGACGTCGAGCACGACCCGCTCCGGGTGGCCTCGACCAGCTCCACGGTGACGCCGGGGTCGACGGACCACTCGGCGAGCCCGCCGGTGCGGTTCAGCCGGTAACGGACCTCGATCTCGCCGTCCGGCCCGGCGAATCGGGTGACCTGGGCGACGGCGGGCACGTTGCGCCAGCCCGACGGCAGCCCGGCCAGCACTTGGGCGTCGGCGCGGCGGCCGGCGGCCGAGGCGAGGGCCGCCGCGAGCGCCGCCAGCGGGAGCCGATCGGTGGGCAGCAGCGGGCGAACACCTCCGCGTGCCGGTCCAGGAAACCCGTGTCGATCTCCACTGCGGCGAACGCGGGACTACGCAGTACCCGGACCAGCAGGTCCCGGTTGGTGGTCACCCCGTGCAGTTCGGCCCGGGACAGCGCGCCGGCCAGCAGACGGGTCGCCTCCGCGCGGGTACGACCCCAGGCGACCAGCTTCGCCACCATCGAGTCGTAGTGCGTCCCGACCACCGAACCGGTCACCACCCCGAGTCGAGCCGCAGGCCCGGCCCGGCCAGCCCACCGAACTCGGAAGCCACTCCGGGACCGTGAACCGATGCAGCGTGCCGGTGTCCGGTCGCCACCCGCCGCCGCGTCCTCGGCGCACAGGCGTACCTCGATCGCGTGGCCGGTGCTCGCCGGCACCGTCGCCGGCAGCGGCTCACCCTCGGCGACGAGCAGTTGCAGCCCACCAGGTCCAGACCCGTGCACAGCTCGGTGACCGGGTGCTCCACCTGGAGTCGGGTGTTCATCTCCAGGAAGAAGAAATCACCGTCCGGGGCGAGCAGGAACTCGACAGTGCCCGCACCGAGATAGTCGACAGCGCGTCCGGCGGCCACCGCCGCCTCGTGCAACGCCGTCCGCACCCGGTCCGGAACGACAGCCGGCGCCTCCTCGACGATCTTCTGATGTCGGCGCTGGATCGAGCACTCCCGGTCACCGAGAGCCACCACCCGACCGTGGGAGTCGCCGAAGATCTGCACCTCGACGTGCCGGCCGCGCTCGACGTACCGCTCGACGAAGACCGTGCCGTCGCCGAACGCGGCAGCCGCCTCGCGACGCGCGGAGGCGACGGCCTCGGCCAACCCGACGGCATCCCGGACGATCCGCATGCCCCGACCACCGCCGCCCGCGGACGCCTTCACCAGCACCGGGAAGTCGGTGATCTCGTCGGTGTCGGTCCAGCTTGGCAGCATCGGCACGCCCGCATCGGCGAGCAGCGCCTTCGCCGCCAGCTTGTCGCCCATCGCGGCGATCACCTTAGCCGGCGGGCCGACCAGGTCAGCCCGGCGTCGGTCACCGCCGCCGCGAACTCGGCGTTCTCGGCGAGAAACCCGTAGCCCGGATGGACGGCGTCCGCGCGGGAACGCCGGGCCGCGTCCAGGATCAGGTCGACCCGCAGGTACGTCTCGGCCGGCGTGACACCCGGCAGCCGCACCGCCCGGTCGGCCTCTTCGACGAACGGCGCGGCGGCGTCCGCGTCCGAGTGCACCGCTACCGTTTCCACGCCGAGCGCACGGCAGGTCGCGAAGACCCGCCGCGCGATCTCCCGCGATTCGCCACGAGCAGTCGAGTGATCATGAAGGCAGCCCCTACATCCGGAAGACGCCGAAACCGTCGGCGCCCTTCACCGGTCCGTTGTGGATCGCCGAGAGGCAGAGCCGAGGACGGTCCGGGTGTCCCGGGGTCGATCACCCCGTCGTCGTAGAGCCGGCCGGAGAGGAAGAGCGCGCCCGACTGCGACTCGATCTGCTGCTCGACCATCATCCGCATCGCCGCGTCGGACTCCTCGTCGTAGTCACGCCCACGCGCGGCGGCGGCCTGCCGGGCGACGATGGACAACACCCGGCGAGCTGTGCCGGGCCCATCACCGCCGACTTCGCGTTCGGCCAGGTGAACAGGAATCTCGGCTCGTACGCCCGGCCGCACATGCCGTAGTTGCCCGCCCCGTACGAGGCGCCCAGGTTCACCGTCAGATGCGGCACCGTCGAGTTGGACACCGCATTGATCATCAGTGCGCCGTGCTTGATGATGCCGCGCTGCTCGTACTCGGTGCCGACCATGTAGCCGGTGGTGTTCTGCAGGAAGATCAACGGGGTGTTGGACGCGTTCGCGAGCTGGATGAACTGCGCCGCCTTCTGCGCCTCCGCGCTGAACAGCACCCGGGCGTTGGCCAGCACGCCCACCGGGTGACCGTGCAGCTCGCCCCAGCCGGTGACCAACGCGTCCCCGTACGCCGGCTGAACTCGTCGAAGTCGCTGCCGTCGAGGATCCGCGCCAGCACCTCACGGGGTCGAACGGCACCTTCAGGTCGGCGCTGGTGATGCCGAGCAGCTCCTCCGGGTCGTACTTCGGCGGCTGCGGCACCGCCGTCCGCGGCGACGGGCCTGCTTGCGCCAGTTCAGCCGGCGTACGCACTGCCGGGCCAGCCGGACGCCGTCCCGCTCGTCGGCGGCCAGATAGTCGGCGAGCCGGACGTGCCGGCGTGCATCGCCGCACCGCCCAGTGACTCGTCGTCGGTGACCTCGCCGGTCGCCATCTTCACCAGCGGCGGCCCGGCCAGGTAGACCTGCGACCGGTCCCGGATCATGATGACGTGGTCGGACATTCCCGGCACGTACGCGCCACCTGCCGTGGCGTTGCCGAAGACCACGCTGACCGTGGGGATGCCGGCCGCCGAGAGCCGGGTCAGGTCCCGGAACACCCGACCACCCGGGATGAAGATCTCCGCCTGGGTGGGCAGGTCCGCTCCGGCCGACTCGACCAGGTTGACCATGGGCAGCCGGTTGGCCAGGGCGATCTCGCCGGCCCGCCGGGTCTTCGCCAGCGACCACGGGTTGACCGCGCCGCCGCGTACCGTCGGGTCGTTGGCGACGATCAGGCACTCCACGCCCTCGACCACCCCGATGCCGGTGACCACGCTGGCCCCACCGGAAAGTCGGAGCCGTACGCGGCGACCGGTGACAACTCCAGGAACGGGCTGTCCGCGTCCACCAGCAACTCGATCCGCTCCGGGGAGCAGCTTGCCGCGGGCGTGGTGCCGGGTCACGTACTTGTCGCCGCCGCCGGCCCGAGCCTGGTCCAGCGCGGCGTCCAGCTCGGCCAGCCGCTCCAGCAGGGCGGCCCGGTTCGCCGAATAGGCGGGCGTGGACGGGTCCACCGCGCTGTCCAGAGTCGTCACAGGCCCATGCCCTTCGCGATGATCTCGTTCATGATCTCGGTCGTGCCGCCGCCGATGCCGAGGATCCGGGCATCCCGGTAGTGCCGTTCCACCTCGGCGTCGCGCAGGTAGCCGAACCCCGTGCAGCTGCAACGCCTGGTCGACGACGTGATCGCAGGCGGCCACCGCCACGTTCTTCGCCATCGCCACCTCGGTCACCACCGGCTCGCCGGCAGCGACCCGACCAGCGACCTCGTGCACGTACGAGCGGGCCGCCTCGGCCCGCGTGTGCATCTCGGCCAACCGGTGTCGGATCAGCTGTCGGCTGGCCAGCGGACGCCCGAAGGTCTCCCGGTCGCGGCACCAACGCACCGCCAACTCGACGCAGCGCTGCGCTGTCGCATACGCCTGGGTCGCCAGCGAGAGCCGCTCCGCCGCGAAGTGCTGCATGATCGCCAGGAAGCCGGTGTTCTCCGCGCCGATCCGGTTCGACACCGGCACCCGCACGTCGGCGAAGGACAGCTCGGCGGTGTCCGAGCAGTGCCAGCCCAGCTTTTCCAACCGGCGACCCACTGTGAACCCGGGCAACCCCTTGTCGACGACCAGCAGCGTGAGTTCGCCGCTGCCGGGGAAGTCGGTGCACACCGCGGTGGTCACGAAATCCGCCCGGTGCCCACTGGTGATGTACGTCTTCGACCCGTTCACCACGTAGTGCTCGCCGTCGCGGCGGGCGGTGGTGCGGATGCCGGCCACGTCCGAACCGCCGTCCGGCTCGGTGACAGCCAACGCACCGATCATCGTGCCGGCCAGGGTGGGCCGGACGTACCGCTCGATCAGGCCGTCGTCACCCGGTGACGAGGCGCCGGCGAGCCGTCCGCCCAGCGAGCCACCGGTGCGGGCACCGGCCGCCGCGACCATGTGCGGCAGCGCGATGCCGTGCGTGAACAGGGCTGCGACCAGCCCGGACGAGCCACCGGAGCGGATCAGCTCCTCGGTCACGATGATCGAGTCGAGCAGGTCACCGCCGCTGCCACCGACCGACTCGGGAAAGCCGATGCCGAGTAGGCCGAGCTTCGCGGCTGTCGCGTGCAGGGACCGGGGCACCTCACCGGCCCGCTCCCAGTCGTCCAGGTGTGGCAGGACCTCCCGGGTCACGAACGCGCGGGTCAGCTCGCGCAGTTGCCGCCGCTCCGGAGTGTCCACGATGCTCACCGGCCGACCCCGCTGGAAGGTCGACGATCCGGGCGCGCAGCAGTTCGCCGAGTGCCTTGGCCTGCGGGTCGAACCTGGTGGACGCGGCCACCCCGCCCGAGCAGGCCCTCGATCACGAAGTTGATCGCGCGCAGGTTCCGCAACTCGTAGCGCCGAACCGGCAGCGACGCGGTCTCCGGCAACAGCTCGGCCAGCCGCTCGACGGTCAACCAGGCGCGCAGCCACGCGTACCCCTTGTCGGACCGCGCCCAGACGCCGAGGTTGGCGTCCCCGCCCTTGTCCCCGGAGCGGGCGCCGACCACCTCGCCGAGGGCGCCGCGCCGGGTCGGACCGCCGACCGGCGCCTCGCTGCCGGGGCCGTCTCGTCCTCCGGAGCGGGGCGGTGCGGATCGGCGGAGCGATCGGCACCCGCTCGCCGCCGGGCAGCACCGCGACGTGCGCCACCGCACCCTGCGGCACCGAGTCGGCGGTGAAGACGCCGTACGGTGTCGCGTCGCCCGGCAGGGTGGTCAGCGTGCAGCCCGGGTACGAGGCCAGCGCCAGCTCGACCGCCGCGGCCGAGAAGGCCCGTCCGGCCCGCGTCCTGTCGCCGTCGCGCAGGTGTACGTGCAGCAGGGCGCTGGCCGCCTCGGTGTCGGCGGCGTCCTCGTGGTCGGTCCGGGCCAGCGTGAACTCCAGCCCGTCCTTGCCCACCGCCTCCTCGACCTGCCCCGGACCAGAGCCGCCTTCGCCTCGATGTCCAGACCGCAGAGCACGAAGGTCATCGAGTTGCGGAAGCCACCGAGGTTGTTGACGCCCACCTTGAGCGCGGCCGGCGGCGGTGTGCCCGGACCCCGGAGACCCGGACCCGGTCCGGCCCGTCGGGTGCAGCGTCACGGTGTCCAGTCGGGTGACCACGTCCGGCCCCAGGTACGCGGGCCCGCCGATCTCGTAGAGCAGCTGGGCGGTGACCGTCTCCGCGGTGACCGCGCCGCCGGTGCCGGGATGCTTGGTGAGCACCGATGAGCCGTCGGAGTGCACCTCGGCGATCGGGAATCCGGGCCGGTGCCCGCCGTCGGGCAGTTCGGTGAAGAAGCTGAAGTTGCCGCCGGTGACCTGGGCGCCGCACTCGAGGAGGTGTCCCGCCACCGTGGCACCGGCCAGCTCGTCGAGGTCGTCGCGGCCCCACCCGTACCGGGCGATGGCCGGGCCGACCACCAGCGACGCGTCGGTGACCCGGCCGGTGACCACCACGTCGGCGCCGGCGTCGAGGCAGGCCGCGATCCCGAACGCGCCGAGGTAGGCGTTGGCGCTCAACGCGTCCGGCCGCTGGATCGTGTCGCCCTCGACGTGCCCGACCCGGACCGGCAGGCCGAGCCGGTCGGCGAGCTTCTCGATGGCGGCGGCCAGACCGGCCGGGTTCAGACCGCCGGCGTTCGTCACGATCTGCACCCCCGGTCGAGGGCGGTGCCGAGGCACGTCTCCAGTTGCCGCAGGAACGTCTTCGCGTAGCCCAGGTCGGGGTCGCGGAGGCGGTCCCGGGCGAGGATCAGCATGGTCAACTCGGCCAGATAGTCACCGGTCAGCACGTCCAACTCGCCGCCGTCGAGCATCTCCCGCCAGGCGGTGAACCGGTCACCGTAGAAGCCGGAGGCGTTGCCGATGCGGATCATGCGCGTACCCCGTCCGCACCAGCCGGCTTCCGGCCGTCGCCCGGCGGCCCGGCGAAGGCCTGGGCAACGTCGAGCCACTCGTCGGCGACCGGCCCGGTGGCGACCAGGGCGAGGTCCGCGCGGTGTCGGCGCTGGGTGACCAGCAGGCAGAAGTGCCGAGCCGGGCCGGTGAGCCGGTCGGCGGCGTCCGCCGGGCCCCAGCTCCACGTCTCGCCGCCGGGCCCGACCAACTCGACCCGGACCGGCGTCGTCGGTGCCTCCCGGCTGTGCGCGACGAAGCCGTGCCCGAGGGTACGCACACCCAGGTGCGCCACGTGCCGGAGCCGATCGCTGTCGGGGCGAACCACGCCGAGGGCGTCGGCCACATCCTGGCCGTGTGCCCAGGTTTCCATGATCCGGGCGGTCACCATCGAGGTGGCCGACATCCGGGTGCCGTACCAGGGCAGTTTCGTGTCGGCCGGGACGGCGGCCAGGGCGTCGACGAGTGCGGTGCGTCCCGCCCGCCAGCCGGCGAGCAGCTCGGCCGGCGGGCGAGAAACTCCTCGGCGCCGACGTCGACGAGCCGGGTCACGTCCGGCGAGGCGGTCACCGTCGCGTAGAACGCCTCGGCGTCGGTGGCGGCCAGCAGCGCGACATGGTCGGTCCAGGCGAGGTGGGCGATCTGGTGCCCGACGCTCCAGCCCGGCGCGGGGTCGGCTTCGCCCAGTCGGCTGCGGGCAGCACGGCCACCAGGGCATCCAGCTGGGCGGACTCGTCGGCCAGGTCGGTGAGCAGATCGTTGAGGTCGACCATGGTGCCTCCGGGCGGTGGTGGCCGGGTGCGGCCGGCGGTCAGGGCGTGAGCAGGGTGGTGAGCTGACGCTTCCAGGTGGTCAGCAGGGCGGTGCGACGTGCCGAGTCGTCGCTGAGCAGGTTGGCCACCCGAGCCCGCGCAGCAGGTCGAGCGTGGCCTGCACCGCTTCGCGGACGCCGGGCGGCGCTCGTCGACGCCGAGCAGGGCGACGGTGAGCCGGTGCATCTCCCGGCCGACGGTCGCCTCCAGCGGCACCAGGGCGTCCCGCAGCTCCCGATCCGTGCGGGCGGCGACCCACAGCTCCAGGGCGGCCACGAACAGCGGCCCGGTGAATGCCGCGGCGAGCAGGTCGACCACCCGATCCACCCGCTGGAGGCCGGCCGGAAGCGCCTCGGCCTCGGTGCGTAACTCGTCGGCCCGCCGCTCGGCCAGATGGGCCACGGCGGCGGTCACCAACGCTGCCTTCGTCGGGTAGTGGTGCAGCTGGGCCCCGGGAGACACCGGCCCGTGCGGCGACGACGGTGGTCGTGGTGCCGGACCAGCCGTGCTCGATCAGGCAGTCGACCGTCGCCTCCAGCAGCCGGGCCTGGGTGGCGCGGCTGCGCTCCTGCTGAGGGACACGTGTCGATGCGGTGGGCACGGGGAACAGCCTGCGGCCTGAGAAACAAACAGTCAAGACTGACTTTTTGAGGCATCGGGCCACGTCGCTGGGCTGGGCCGGTGGTGACGTGGCGGCGCGGGCCAGGGGTCGGCTGTGGTGTGCTCGCTCGCTCTGGAGCTGATGTCACAAACGAGTCATCCGCCGCTCGTGTCGCTCGCTCGTGTCCCGCTCGATCAGGTTGGCTGCTCGTGTCCCGCCGCTCGTGTCCCGCCGCTCGTGTCGACCGCTCGTGTTGGCCGGTCGTGTTGGCCGCTCGCCATCGGCCGCTCGCCATCGGCCGCTCGCCATCGGCCGCTCGCCATCGGCCGCTCGCCATCGGCCGCTCGCCATCGGCCGCTCGCGTTGCCGATGTCGCAAACGATTCAGCTCCAAAGGCACGCTGTCCCACTTCCCCGCTGCCGCGTCAGCGGCCGTCGCCCACATGATCGGCCGTCGCGTGCGGCCGTCGTGTCGTCAGCGGTTGCCGAGCGAGTCAGGGGCTGCCGCGTGTGTCAGCGGCCGTCACGGGGCCGAAGACGGCCAGCGCGTCGAAGTCGCTGTGCTGCGAGCGGAGGTACTCGTCGGCCCAGGCGGTGGCGTCGGGAAATGTCGACTCCGCCGCCACCCGAGCGCAGGCCGCGTCCACGTCGAAAGCGGTGCGACGCAGTTGGACACCCGGCCCGAGCAGGGCCCACCAGGCCCCGCGCCCCGTACGGCATGCCGATGCTGCCCGGGTTGACCACCAGGCGCCGATCCACCAGCCGGGTGAAGGGCATGTGCGTGTGACCGCAGACCACCGTGGTCACCTCTGCGGGAAGACCGTCGAACACCTCCGCCCAGCGCGCCATCCGGGAGTCGACGAGCACGACCTCCTCGTCGTCGCGGGGAGTCGCGTGGCAGAACAACGTCAGCCCGAGGCCGTCGATCTCCAGCGTCGCCGTCGCCGGCAGCGCGGCGAGCAGGGCCACCTGATCGTCGCGGAGCTGCGCGGCGGCCCAGTTCGACACCTCGATCGACGCGGGCTGCCCGCTGCGGGCCTCGACCAGCTCGCGATCCGCGTTGCCGCCGACCCAGCACACCCGGTCGCCCAGGCTGCCGAGCAGGTCCAGCGTCTCGACCGGTTGCGGGCCCGCGGCGATGTCGCCGGTGAGCACGATCAGATCGGCGGCGGCGACGTCCGGCTCGGCCAGAACGGCCTCCAGCGCGGGCAGTACGCCATGGATGTCGGAGAGCACCGCAACTTTGTTCACCATGGCCCCACCCTCATCGCTGGCACCGCCCGGGTCCAGCGATTCTGCGCCGGGCAGATGACAACGTCCCCGCCTACCGTCGGTGACGGAGGCGGGGACGTTGGATGCTGCTCAGACGCGGGCGCGGCGGGCCAGGCGCTCCGGGTCCAGGATGATGATGCTCTTGCCGTCCAGCCGCAGCCAGCCGCGCGAGGCGAAGTCGGCCAGTGCCTTGTTGACGGTCTCCCGGGAGGCGCCGACGAGCTGGGCGATCTCCTCCTGGGTGAGGTCGTGGGTCACCCGCAGGACGCCGCCGTCGCGGGTGCCGAACCGGCCCGCCATCTGGAGCAGGTTCTTGGCGACCCGACCCGGCACGTCCGTGAAGATCAGGTCGGCGAGCGAGTCGTTGGTCCGACGCAGCCTCCGGGCGAGCACGCGGAGCAACTGCTCGGCGATCTCCGGGCGGTTGTTCAGCCACGGCCGCAGCGCCTGCTTGCGCAGCCGTACGAGCCGGGTGTCGGTCACCGCGGTGGCGGTCGCCGTACGCGGACCCGGGTCGAAGAGCGACAGCTCCCCGACCATGTCCGACGGCCCCATCACCGCGATCAGGTTCTGTCGGCCGTCCGCTGCGCGGCGACCAACCTTGATCTTCCCGGACAGCAGGATGTAGAGGCTGTCACCGGGCTCGCCCTCATTGAAAACGATCTCGCCCTTGCGGACCTCGATCGTCTCCATCTCCTTGGCAAGCGCCTCGGCAGCTTCCGGGTCAACACCCTGGAAGATCCCGCTGCGGGCCAGTACCTCGTCCATTGCGCACCTCCGGTTGCGCGTGCCGTCCGTCGGCCGGGGCCGCCGTCCGCTGATCCCCTCGCGCGCCGCCAAGTCTAGGCGCACGTGAGCATGAATCAGAGGTCGCCCCTGGAATCGTGATCGGTGGGCGTAACCTGCCCGACGTGCTGAGTGAGCCGATTCTGACCAGCCGCGCCGAGGATGGGCGGCGCATCCCGCTGCTCGTCTGGCGCGCGGAGGTGCCCCTGCGGGCGGTCAGCAGCGGCCCGCTGGGCGGCGGCATCGGAGTCCGTCGCTGGGTGCTGAACGCGACCGTACCGATGTCGTACGACCGGGAGGACCCGCCGCGCACCTCCTCTCGCTCGCCGCCGAGCTGGCCCTCGACGGGCCCGGGGTTGGTCTGCTGACCGGCGTCGACGTGGCCGAGGTGGTGGCGCGGACCGACACCGGGGTGCGGGCGTGGGCGACGGTCGGGCTCGGCACACCGGTGCCCGCGGCCGCGCCGGCTCCGGCCGCGCTCGTCGAGCGCGTCGGCACGGTCAACATCGTGGTGTACGTGCCGGCTCGGCTCGCTGACTCGGCACTGGTCAACGCGGTGGCCACCGCGACCGAGGCGAAGACCCAGGCGATCGCCGAACTCGGGGTGGCGGGCACCGGCACCCCGACCGACGCGGTCACCGTGCTCTGCCCCGTGGACGGGCCGGAGGCCACGTACGGCGGGCCGCGTTCCGCCTGGGGCGCCCCTCGCCCGAGCGGTGCACGCGGCGGTGCTCGCCGGGGTGCCCGGCCGGTCGTGCCGTGGTCTGAGCAGCTCAGCGGCTGAAACTCCACCCGATCGGCTGTCGTCGGCGCGTTTAACGACCGGTAGGGTCGCGGACGATGTACGCTCCCGCCTCCCTCGCGTCTCGCCCGCGTCGCCGCGTCGCCCTCGGCCTCGCCGCGCTGCTGGCCGCCCTCCTCGTTGCCGGCTGCGGCGACTCCGACGACGGGACCCCGTCTGGCAGCCCGGCGCCGGCGGTGGCAGCGGCGCACCGGTGTCCACGGCCGGCCCGAAGGCGACCGGCCCTGCGGCCTCCGGTGGCGCGATCTCGCTCTCCGCCACCGGCGACATCATCATGGGCAACGCGCCGAGTCGGCTGCCCGCCGGCGGCGGCAAGGGCTTCTTCGCCTCGGTCACCGAGGCGCTCAAGGCCGACCTGGTGATGGGCAACCTGGAGGAGCCGCTGACCGTCGACACCGGCACCGGCAAGTGCGGGCCAACTCGACCCGCTGCTTCCAGTTCCGGCCCCACCGGAGTACGCCGCGCACCTGCGCGACGCCGGCTTCGACGTGCTCAACCAGGCCAACAACCACGGCTACGACTACGGGCCGAAGGGCTACGAGAACACCCAGAAGGCGCTCGAGAAGTACGACCTCGAGCACACCGGGGCACCGGACGAGATCACCGTTGTCGACGTCAAGGGCGTCAAGGTGGCCGTGGCCGGCTCTCGTCGTACGTCTGGTCCAACAGTCTGGTCGACATCGCCAAGGCGAAGACCGTTGTCGCGAAGGCGGCCACGATGGCCGATCTGGTGGTCGTGCAGGTGCACATGGGTGGCGAGGGCATCGCGCAGACCCGGGTCAAGCCGGGCACCGAGATGTTCCTCGGCGAAAACCGGGGCGACCCGATCACGTTCTCGCACGCCATGATCGACGCGGGCGCCGACCTGATCGTCGGGCACGGGCCACACGTGCTGCGCGGCATGGAGTTCTACAAGGGCCGGCTGATCGCGTACAGCCTGGGCAACTTCGCCGGCGGCGGCAACTCGCTGAACAACGACGGCCGACTGGGCTGGGGCGGGTGCTGAAGGTCTTGCTCAAGCCCGACGGCACCTGGGCCGGAGGCTCGTTCACCTCGACGTACATGAACGACGCCGGCAAGCCGACTATGGACCCGGACGACCGGGGCCTGGGCCTGATCGGTGACCTGAGCCGCAGCGACTTCCCGAAGGGCGGCGCCCGGTTCGACGGGAAGGGCAAGATCTCTCCGGCGACCGGAGGCTGACCCGCCGGGAGCGTCCGGGGCGACGTAGGCTGACCGTCGTGACCAGTAGTCCTCCCGGCGCCAGCGAGACCGACCTCGGGCGCAAACGTCGTGCCCGCAAGATCGGTCGGGTGCTGGCCGAGACGCACCCCGACGCGCATTGTGAGCTGGACCACTCCAACGCCCTGGAGTTGTCCGTCGCCACCATCCTCTCCGCGCAGTGCACGGACAAGAAGGTCAACGAGGTCACTCCGAAACTCTTCGCCCGCTACCCCAGCGCGGCCGCGTACGCCGGGGCCGACCGGGGTGAGATGGAGGAGCTGATCCGGCCCACCGGCTTCTACCGCAACAAGACCGACTCGCTGCTCAAGCTCGGTCAGGCCCTCCTCGACCGGTACGACGGCACGGTCCCCGGCCGGCTCGTCGACCTGGTCACGCTGCCCGGCATCGGCCGCAAGACCGCGAACGTGATCCTCGGCAACGCCTTCGACGTCCCGGGCATCACCGTCGACACGCACTTCCAGCGGCTGGTCCACCGGTGGGGCTGACCACCGAGACCGACCCGGTCAAGATCGAGCACGTGATCGGCGCGCTGTACGACAAGCGCGACTGGACCATGCTCTCGCACCGGATCATCTTCCACGGGCGACGGGTCTGCCACGCTCGCAAGCCGCCTGCGGCGCGTGCACGCTCGCGAAGCTCTGCCCCTCGTACGGCACCGGCCCGACCGAGCCGACGGCCGCCGTCAAGCTGCTCAGGGTCCCCGGGCGCGTGACCTCGCGGTGGCCGCCGGGGTCGACCGGAGCTGGTGCCCGCGCAGGCGGTCGCCGCGGAGGTGCCGTGAACCGACGCCTCGTGCCGATGATCCTGCCGCTGCTGCTGATCCTCGCCGGCTGCACCGGCGGCGCGGCCGACGACCCGGCCCCCGTCCGGCGGCGGCTGAGCGACCATCGCCGTTCCGGGACTGCTCCACGCTGAGCACACCGCCCACGGCCGCATCGCCCGGTTCCGCCACGCCCGGCGCGACGGCCTCCGGCACGACGGGCGCCGCCGCTGGCGGTCAGGCGCTGCCGGAGTTGACGCTGGCCTGCTTCACCGGTGGCGCTCCCGTCGCTCTGCGGGACGTGGCCGGGCCGGTGGTGATCAACGTGTGGGCCTCCTGGTGCCCGCCGTGCCAGAAGGAGCTGCCCGCCTTCCAACGCCTCAGCGAGCGGGCCTCCGGTCAGCTCCAGGTGCTCGGGGTCAACAGCCGGGACACCCGCAGTGCGGCCCAGTCCATCGGTGAGGACTTCGGCATCCGGTTCCCGATCCTGGTCGACCAGGGTGAGGCGCTGCAACGCGAGCTGGAGCGGATGTTCTTCCCGATGACCATCTTCGTCGACGCCGATGGTCGGGTCCGGCACGTCGACGTCAGTGGGGCTCTCGACGACGCTCGGCTCGCCGAGCTGGTCCGCAAGCACCTCGGCCTGACGGTGCCCGCGTGACCCGTCGACCGCCCGAGTGGATCGAGCCGTTGCTGACCCGGCTGGGCACCGCACGCGCCGAGGATTTCACCCGGCTGACCACCCCGACCGAGGGCGGCCGGAAAGCGCCGTGCTGGTGCTGCTCGGCGAGCAGCCCGGCGCGGGTCCCGACGTGCTGGTCCTGCAACGTGCCGCCACCCTGCGCAACCACGCCGGCCAACCGGCCTTTCCGGGGTGCTGCCGACCCGGAGGACGCCGACGTCCGCGCCACCGCCCTCCGCGAGGCGAACGAGGAGGTCGGCCTCGACCCGGCCAGCGTGACCGTGCTGGCCGAGCTGCCGAAACTGTGGATCCCGGTGAGCGACTTCGTGGTCACGCCGGTGCTGGCCTGGTGGCACGACCCGCACCCGGTGCACCCTCGGGAGCCGGCCGAGGTGGCACACGTCGCCCGGCTGCCGGTCAGCGAGCTGGTCGACCCGGCCAACCGACTGCGGGTCCGGCACCCGAGCGGTTGGATCGGGCCGGCGTTCTCGGCGCGCGGAATGCTGGTCTGGGGCTTCACCGCCGGGGTGCTCGCCACCCTGCTCGACATGGGCGGCTGGGCGCGTCCGTGGTCGCACGGCCGGGTGGTGGAGCTTCCGCCGACCAGGGCGACTCCGGCGCCGTCGGCTGGCACCGACGAGGCCGACGAGAACGCCCTGCGCTGACCGCGCGGTCACCATCCGCAAGCGATGGTCATCCAGCGGGTCCACTGCCCGTACGCTTGACCCGTGTCCGTCGTGGATCTCGTCCTGCTGCTGCTCATGCTCGTGTTCGCGATCAGCGGATACCGCCAGGGTTTCGTCATCGGCATCACGTCGCTGTCCGGCTTCTTCCTCGGCCTGTTGCTGGGCCTCCAGCTCGGGCCGCTGTTCGCCCGGCAGTTCGTGGATGCCGGCACCCGCGTACTGATCTCGCTCGTGGCGATCTTCGGGTTGGCGGTGGTCGGGCAGGCGCTCGCCGGCTGGCTCGGCTCGCACCTGCGCAAGACGATCACCAGCGACGTGGGCAAACGCATCGACGACATCGGCGGGGCGTTCGTCTCGCTGTTCGCGGTGCTCCTGCTCGCCTGGCTGGTCGCCGTGCCGCTCGGTTCGTCCTCGGTGCCCTGGCTCGCCGCGTCGGTGCGCAACAGCGCGTTGATCACGGTGGTCAACCAGGTCCTGCCGGAGCGGGCCCACCAGCTGTCCACCGCGTTGGAGGACACCGTCGACACCGACGGTTTCCCGGACGTCTTCGGTGACCTCGCGCCCACCCGGGCCCGGCAGGTCGACCCGCCGGACCCGGCGCTGGCCAACTCGCAGGTGGTGGTCAACGGCCGGCAGTCGGTCGTCAAGGTGCTGGGCTCCGCGCCCAGCTGCTCACGCCGGATCGAGGGTTCCGGTTTCGTGTACGCGGACGACCGGGTGATGACCAACGCGCACGTGGTGGCCGGCACCCGCTCGGTGGCTGTGGAGTTGGGCGGCGAGCGGTACGACGGCAAGGTGGTGGTCTACGACCCGGACCGGGATCTGGCGGTGCTGCTCGTGCCCGGGCTGCCCGGCCGTCCCTGCGATTCGCCGCCGGCAACGCGGGCAGCGGCTCGGACGCCATCGTGCTCGGCTACCCGCTCGACGCCCCTACAACGCGCAGTCGGCGCGGGTCCGCGACGTCGACCGGATCAACGGTCCGGACATCTATGCCTCCACGAAGGTGACCCGGGAGGTCTACACGATCCGGGCGCTGGTCCGCAGCGGCAACTCCGGGGTCCGCTGCTCTCCGCCAACGGCCTGGTGCTCGGCGTGATCTTCGCGGCGGCGTCTGACGACCCGAACATCGGCTTCGCGGTGACGGCGGCGGAGGCCCGTCCGGTGGCGCTGGCCGGTGCTGAGCGCAACCGGCAGGTCGGCACCGGCGAGTGCACCTGAGGCCGCGCGGCGTCAGCTCCGGGCCGGTGCGACGGGTCGCCCCACGGTCGGCAGCTTCGCCCGTCCCCACCGGAGCCCTCGGTCCAGCACCGCACGCGCCATGATCGCGACGCAGGTGCCGCCGTTGAGGAAGGACGCCACCACGTCGCTCGGGTGGTGCATCCCCGGTACATCCGGGTCAGCGCCACGCCCAGCGGCACCATCAGCAACAGCGTCCACCAGGCGACCTTCGCCTTGGTGCTCCGTGCCCGCAGCGCCATCAGCACCGCGATACCGACGTAGAGCGCCACCGCCGCCGAGGTGTGCCCGGACGGGAAACTCGACGTGGGCGGCGAGACGTCCATGTGCTCCACCGCCGGCCGCTTCCGGTCGATCGCCAACGTGGTCAGCAGGAACACGAGTGCCTGGGCGGTCACCGCCGCGCACAGGAACAGCGGCTCCCGCCAGCGCCGCAGCCAGAGCCTCAGCGCCAGCGCCACCAGCACGGTGACCACGACGACCATCTGGGTGCTGGCCAGCGTGCTGAACACCAGCGAGACGTTGTTCCAGCCTCCGGTGCGGTCGGCGGCCAGCTCCCGGTTGACCGCGTCCTCCACGGTGAACGGCCAGGTGTGGGCGAGCACCCGGGTGACCAGCACACCGAGTAGCACCATGAACCCGAGCAGGAGGGACACCGGCAGCAGCACCCGGCGGACGATCTGAAGCACGGTGTCGGACATGGGTCGGCAAGTACCCTGCCGACCGCGTCGCCATGCCTCAGGCCGCCCCCGGCTGCCGCTCGACCTCGGGAGCGATGCCGTCGTGGGTCGGCCGAACCCGCCGGAGGCCGGTGTGCGCCCGCCAACTGGTGAACGCCGCGGCGGTCGCGGCGACCACCGCCACAGCGAGCAGCCAGCCGCCCAGCACGTCGCTGGTGAAGTGCACGCCGAGCGCCACCCTGCTCAACCCGGTGACCAGGGTGAGCAGCAGCGCGGCAACCCAGACTGCGACCCGCGCCGCCCCCGCCCGACGTACGGCAGGAGCACCAGCAGCAGCACCCCGGCGGCCAGGGTGGCGTTCAGCGCGTGCCCGGAGGGAACGAGTAACCGGCGGCTCGTGCCACCGGGTCGAGGAACTCCGGCCGGTCCCGCCCGACGAGCAGCTTGAGCAGGGGACCGATCGACCCACCAACGATCATGGTGGTGGCCGCCCAGAGGGCGAGTCGGCGAGCCCCGGCGCAGCAGCCAGACCACCAGGAGCAGGGCGACGGCACGCAGCGGCATCGGCGCGAACACCTCGCTCCAGATCCGCATCAGCACGACCCAGGCCGAGTTGTCGTGCGCGAAGCCGTGCAGCGCGTCGGTGACCGTCGTGTCCAGCCGGTGCAGCGGTGCCCACGCACCGAGCACCAGCAGCGTGAGCAGCGCGAAGGGCACCAACACCAGGAAGGCCGCTGTCGCGGCCAGGGTGAGCCGCAGCCCCAACGAGTGGTCCGGGTCGAGGCGGCGGTGCCGCCAGGACGGCGGGACGGTGGGGGCGAGGGTGGGCGGCTGGTGCGTACTCATTGGTCCGTTCTACCCGGCCGGGCGGCCGGTCAGGCCTGCCGGTGGGTCGCGATCAATCGGCTCGTTGACGAAGCCGGCGGACCACCAGGGCGACACCGCCGACCAGGCCGACGAGGAGTACGACCGCGATCCACAGCCCTGCGGTGCGGACGTGTCCTGCACGCCCGCCGCCCGGGCCGTCCACCGGTCCTGCCGGGGCGCGGCGAAACCGAGCGGGTCGCTGCCGGCACCGTTCACGGGACTGTCGTCCGCCGAGCCGGGAGCCGGACCGAAACCAGTCACGCCCGGCGACGACTGGTCGTCAAGCGGGTTGGCGGTGACCGCCGGCACGTCGGCGGTCAGCGCGGCCACCGGGTCCACCGCCCCGTACCCGAAGCGGTCGTCCCGCCCGGTCGGGCCGATGTCCCGGGCGGTGGCCAGCAACCGGTTGACCACCTCACCCGCGGGCATCTGCGGATAGCGGGACCGGACCAGGGCGGCGGTGGCCGTCACCAGTGGTGCGGCGAAGCTGGTGCCCTGGACCCGCCAGTACCCACCCGGAGGCTTGGCGCCGACCAGCCCGCTGGCGGGTGCGGTGAGCACTGTCGCCCGGCCGGTGATCGACCCGGACCACAGGTTGTCGCTGCCGCGTTCGAGGCCGGAGACGGCGACCACGCCCGGCTCACGCGCCGGATACCAGACCTTGGTGCTGGTGGAGGTGGCCAGGTTGCCGGTACAGGCGATCACGACCACGTCCCGGACGAACGCGTAGTCCAGGGCCGCGGCCAGGGCCGGACTGTCACCGCTGCCGCCCAGCGACAGGTTGATCACGCGGGCGCCGTTGTCGACAGCCCAGCGGACTCCCTGGGCGACGATCAGCGCGTCGTCGTAGCGGTTCTGCCCGTCGAGTACGCGGACCGGCAGGATCCGGGCGTCCGGCGCCAGGCCCACCACGCCGCGCTTGTCGTCCCTACGCCCGGCGATCAGGCCGGCGACCGTGGTGCCGTGACCCACCGGATCCGGACCGGCGCCGCCGTCCGGGCCGACCAGGTCCTTGCCGGGCAGCACCTGGCCGACCAGGTCGGGATGGGTGCCGTCCACGCCGGAGTCGACCACCGCGACGGTCACGCCCCGGCCGGTCGAGGTCCGCCAGGCCGTCTCGGCCTGCAACTCGTCGAGCTGCCACTGCTCGTCGCGCACCTGGTCGGTGCGGGCGACGGCGTCACCGGGAGCGAACGCCATCGGCGCTCCGGCATGCTGCCCGCCGGTCGCGGGCGCGGCGACGGGGACCGCTGCCGCGGCCGGGGCCACGACGGCGAGCGCCGATGCCACACCGAGCAGTGCCCGGCCGGTCGCTCGTCGGGCCGCTGACGGACCGCTGTGCCGCACCCCAGTCACATCCTCAGCCATTCTTCCCGACGGAACCATGACGATCGGAGATTACCGGTTTCCCCACCCGTCACGGGAAGAACCGGCGAGTCAGGTCATGGTGGCGGCAATTGTGCGAGCTGCACCAGGCGTACGCCCTCCCGTCGGGTGACCAGCCGACCACGCCCCGGCGGCAGTGGGCCGGGCCGCACCGGCCCGACGAGCGCGCCCTCCTCGGGACTGCCCGCCATCACCAGACCAGCCGTGGACAGTTCCCGCAGTCGCTGCACGATCGGCTCGTACTGGCGCGGCCCGCCCCGCCGGACCGACGGGCCAGCACCAGGTGCAGCCCGATGTCCCGGGCGTGCGGCAGGTGCTCCTCCAGCGCGCGCAACGGGTTCGCCGGGCCCGCCGCCACCAGGTCGTAGTCGTCCACCAGCACGAACAGCTCCGGCCCGGACCACCAGGACCGGTCCCGCAACTGCTGCGGGTCACCTCCGGCCCGGGGCGCGCCGCCCAGGTAACCCGCTGCCGACTCGACCAGGTCGGCGGTGTGCGCGGCGGCGGTGCCATAACCGATCAGGTGTGGCGTCTCGATGGCGCCGAGCAGGCTGCGCCGGTAGTCGACCAGGATCACCCGGGCCTGCTCCGGCGTGAACCGGGTGATGATCGACGTGGCCAGCGCACGCAGGAACGACGACTTGCCGCACTCCGAGTCGCCGAAGACCACGAAGTGTGGCTCGCTGGCGAAGTCGAGCAGCACCGGGCGCAGGTCGGCCTCCGCGATCCCGATCGGCAGCCGCAGCCCGGTCGTCGCGGCGAGGTCCAGGTCGGCGTACGGCAGCACCGGTGGGAGCAGTCGGACGCGGGCGCCGGAGGACCGGCCCACCCGTCGGCGGCTCGTCTGACCAGGTCGGCGGTGTCCCCACTGGTGGTACCGAGCTGGGGTAGCGCGGTGAGGAAGTGCAGGCCCTCCGCGGTCACCCCGGCCGGAGCGTTCCGGCACGTTCGCGGCGGCACGCCGGGCCACCAGCGAGTCCGCCGGGTCGCCGAGGCGCAACTCCAGCCGGGAGCCGAACAGGTCCCTGATCGCCGGGCGGAAGTCCAGCCAGCGGAGCGCGGTGGCGACCACGTGCACCCGTACGACAGGCCCCGGGTTGCCAGGTCGGTGACCAGTGGTTCCAGGTCCTCGTACTCGCCGCGGATGGTGCTCCAACCGTCGATCACCAGGAACGCGTCACCGAACGGGTCGGTGCCCGGCTGACCTGTCGCTCCCGCCGCCGCCCGCCGCTGCCGGTACGCGGCCATCGACTCCACGCCCAACTCCGCGAAGCGCGTTCCCGGTCGGCCAGCAACGTGGTCATCTCGCCGACGGTGCGGCGTACGGCGGTGGGGTCGGAACGGCCGGTCACCCCACCCACGTGCGGAAGGTCGCGCAACGCGGCCAGCCCGCCGCCGCCGAAGTCCAGGCAGTAGACCTGCACCTCGGCCGGTGTGTGGGTGAGTGCCAGCGCGCAGATCAGCGTGCGCAGGGCGGTGGACTTGCCGCTCTGCGGCGCACCGACCATCGCCACGTGCCCGGCCGCGCCGTCCAGCGCCAGCCAGAGCAGGTCGCGGCGCTGCTCCAGCGGTTTGTCCACGACGGCCAGTGGCACGCCGAGCGCGCCGTGCAGCTCCGGGTTGCCCACTGTAAGCCCGCGCTGTGGGTCCACCTCGACCGGGCCGAGCAGCTCGTCCAGGGCCGGTGGCTCACCGAGGGCGGGAGCCAGACCTGGTGCGCCGGCGGGCCCTGCCCGACGAGCCGGTCCACCAGCAGGTCGAGCAGCGTCTCCCTGCCCTCCTCCTCGGGCACGACCGGCACGACCGGTGTCGTGGGCTCGGGCACCGGCACGACGTGGGTGGTGAACGTGAGGAGCCGCGCGCCGCCCTCGGCGGTGACTCCGCCCGCCGCGGCCCGTCGGCGGACGCCCCGGAGACGTACGCGGCCTTGAAGCGGGCCAGCGGGTCGGTGCCGGCGCGCAGGTAGCCGTGGCCCGGCGAGCGGGCAGCTCGTGCGCGTCGGGCACCCCGAGCACGGTGCGGGACTCCAGGGCGGAGAAGGTGCGCAACCCGATCCGGTACGAGAGGTGGGTGTCCAACCCGCGGAGCCGGCCCTCCTCCAGCCGCTGACTGGCGAGCAGCAGGTGCACGCCGAGTGACCGGCCCAGCCGGCCGATCTGGACGAACAGGTCGATGAAATCGGGCTTGGCGGAGAGCAGCTCGGAGAATTCGTCGCAGATCAGCAGCAACGACGGCAGCGGGGCCAGTGGGCTGCCGGCCGCGCGGGCCCGCTCGTAGTCGCGCACGCTGGCGAAGTTGCCGGCACGTCGCAGCAACTCCTGGCGGCGGATCAGCTCCCCGTTGATGGCGTCCACCATCCGGTCGACCAGCGGCAACGCGTCGGCCAGGTTGGTGATCACGGCAGCGGTGTGCGGCAGCCGGTCGAACGGGGCGAACGTGGCGCCACCCTTGAAGTCGACGAGCACGAAGTTGAGCTGTTCGGAGCTGTGCGTGGCGGCGAGCCCGAGCACCAGCGTGCGGAGCAGCTCGGACTTGCCGGAGCCGGTCGCCCCGATCAGCAGGCCGTGCGGGCCCATCCCGTCCTGGACCGACTCCTTCAGGTCCAGCTCGATTGCACCGCCGTCCGCACCCACCCCGATCGGCACCCGCAGCCGGTCCCGTGCCGAGCGCGGCAACCAGCCCTGTTCCGCCGTGAAGCTCTCCGGGTCGCCGAGGCCGAGCAGCTCGGGGAGACCCAGATCGGCCTGGAGTGGGCGTCCGGCCCGCGTGCCGCGCCGGCGAGTCGGAGTGGCGCCAACCGTCGGGCGATCGCCTCGGTGTCGGCCAGGTCCAACTGGTCGGCGATGCCCACCTCGGCGTGCCCGTCGGACGACCACGAGTGCAGCCGTCGGCCGTGCAACTCCAGCAGCAGCGCGTACCGGTCCAGCAGCCGGGGCGGCGGCGTGTCCAGGTCCAGCACGGTGACCGCGTCGATGCCGCCGTCACTGGTCAGGTCACTGGCACCGGTGAGGTCGCCGCCGTCGAGCACCACCACCACGTGCGGGCCGTCGGTGGCCGGGCCGGCCGGGCTGAACCGGACCGGCTGCCGAGCACGTCGGCCAGCAGCCCTTCCAGCTCGGCGGCGGAGCTGGTGACCAGTCGTACCGGGCCGAGCGCGTCGGCGCGGCCGGGATGGTGGGCGTGCGGAAGCCACTTCACCCACTCCCAGCAGGTGCGGCGCTCCGGCCCGGCACAGACCGCGACCAGCAACTCGTCGGGCGCGTGGAAGACCGCCAGCTGGGTCAGCACGGCCCGGACCAGCGCCTGCGCCGCCGGGTCGCCGGTGGGTGGCCCGGCGGTGGACGGGTGTTGGGCCCGCCGCGGCCGGCGGGCCGGACGTGCACCCGGGCGAAGCTGCGCAGCGACAGCGCCACCGGCAGGTCCGGCACCACGGAGTACGCGTCCAGGAAGCGGCGCAGCGCGCCGGCGGTCATCGGCTCCAGCTCCTCGAGTGGCCGGGTGACCGGCGGGACGAGCGGGTGGCCAGGGTCTGCGGCCCGAGGGCAACCCGCACCACTGCGAAATCCGGGTCGGCGGGGCGTCGCTCCCAGACCCGGTGGCTGTCCACCGTCGACCAGAGCCCGCCCGGGTCCGGGTGCCGATAGTAGAGCCCGGCCCGTTGCTGGCCCGCAGTCCGCCGGACCCGCCGCCGCAGGGTGGCCAGGTGACGCAGGTACTCCTGCGGGCTGCCATCATCTCGGACTTCTTCGGGTGCCGGAGGCGCTGCCCCAGGACGTCACCAGCATCGCCAACGAGGAGAGCCCGAACATGCCGCCCACCACGTACGAGTAGGCGCCGCCGCCACGGCCGAACATCATCGCCATCGCCACCGTGCCGCCGAGCATGGGCAGCAGCATGAACATCTGCTGCCAGCGCCCGCCGGTCGCCACGGGGATCTCCGGTGGCGCCTCGACCGGCAGCTCACCGGCGGGGATCTCCGGCGCTGGTCGACGCGGCGGGCGCTTGATGACGACGGTGGACACTCGGCCTCCTGACAGCGCTGGGTAACCCGAGCCTGGCTCATGGTAGGTAAAGTCCTGTCGTCCGCGCAGCCTCCGATCCCCTCGATATGGAGACCAGTCGATGACAACCGGGCTGGCCCGCGTCACCATCAGCGCGCCGCAACGACGGGTGGACGTCGCCCTGCCGGAGCAGGTGCCCCTGGCCGAGCTGCTGCCCGACGTGCTCCGGCACGCCGGCGTCGGGCTGGCCGACGACGGCGAGCAGCACGGCGGTTGGGTGCTCCGCCGCACCGACGGCGCACTGCTGGTGACCGCTCAGGCGCTCCTGCCGCAGGGGTCCGCGACGGGAGGTGCTGCACTCGTACCGGCCCGTGCGCACTGGCCCGAGCTGGAGTACGACGACGTCATCGAGGCGATCGCCGACGGCGCTCGCCGCCGCGGCGGCGCCTGGTCGCCCACCGCCACCCGGGCAGCCGGTCTGGCCGGTGCCGCCGTGCCGCTCTCCGTCGGGCTACTCGCTCTGCTCGCCGGCGGCCCGACGTACCGGGCTGGCTGGCTGGCGGCCGTCGCGGTGGCGCTGGTGCTCACCGTCGCCGGCACGGTGGCCTCCCGCGCCAACGGCGACGGCACCGCCGGGCGACGCTCGGGGCTACGCGCTGCCGTACGCGTTCACGGCCGGTGCCCTCGCGGTCGGCTCCGGTGACCGGTCGGGCCGTTCGGGCCGGCCCGTTGTGGGCGCTCCCGAACTGCTGGCCGGCTCGGTCGCGCTACTGCTGGTGGCGTTGATCGGCCTGCTCGGGGTGGCCAGCCGACTGCGGGTCTTCGTGGCCGGTGTCACGGTCGGCCTGGTCGGCGCCGGTGCCGCGCTCGGCGGGCTGCTGATGACCCCGGCCGGCACGGCGGCGGTGCTGCTCAGCGTGCTGGTCTTCGCCGTTGGCGTGATCCCGCTGCTGGCCATCCGACTGGGCAAGTTGCCCTGCCGCCCAGCACGCTACCGACCTCCACCCCGACGGAGGAGCCGCAGCGGGTCCGGGATCTGCCGGACCGCAGCCGGGTGCACGCCGCGGTGATCCGTACCGAGGAGATCCTCACCGGGATGTTGATCGGTCACGCCCTGCTGGCGGCGGCCGCGGCGGTCCTGCTCGCGGTTGCCGGCGGGACACCCGGTCGGGTGCTGGTGGCGGTCACCTCGGCGGTGCTGCTGCTGCGGTCCCGACTGTTCGTGGCCCTGCGGCACCGGGTGCCAACGGTGCTCGCCGGCCTGGCCGGCTACGCGGTGCTGGGCGCGGTGCTCGTCGAGCGGGCCGACGACGCCGGGCGGTTGGTGCTCGCCCTGGCCGGTGCGGCGCTGGCCCTGGTGGCGCCGCCAGCGGCACCGGTACGCCCGCCGACCGGTCTCGCCGTACCTCGGAAGGGTCGCGGACCTCACCGACACGGCCCTGGTGGTCGCCGTGGTGCCGATCGCCTGCGCGGTGCTCGACCTGACGACCGGGCCCGGGGTTGCTCGGTTGAGCGGCCCCGGGCCCGGTGCGTCAGCGTTCGTCAGTGGTTGGATTCGCCGCGGGCCTCGGCGTCCCTGGCCCGCTGGTACGAGGCGTGGACCTCGGCCTCGGCCTCGGTGCGGCCGACCCAGGTCGCGCCCTCCACCGACTTGCCGGGCTCCAGGTCCTTGTACACCTCGAAGAAGTGCTGGATCTCCAGGCGGTCGAACTCGCCCAGGTGGTGGATGTCGCGCAGGTGCTCCTGGCGAGGGTCCTCGTAGGGCACGCAGAGGACCTTGTCGTCCCCGCCCTTTTCGTCGGTCATCCGGAACATGCCGATGGTGCGGCAGCGGATGAGGCAACCCGGGAAGGTCGGCTCGGGGACCAGCACCAGAGCGTCCAGCGGGTCGCCGTCCAAGCCCAGCGTGCCCTCGATGAACCCATAGTCGGCCGGGTACTGGGTGGAGGTGAAAAGGGTGCGGTCCAGCCGGATGCGACCGGTCTTGTGGTCCACCTCGTACTTGTTCCGGTGACCCTTGGGGATCTCAACCGTCACGTCGAAATCCATCTGCACGCTCCCTCGTCTGCCCACGCTGGCTAACGGAACCACTGGCGGCCCTCCGGACAGGTGAATGCCCACCCGCCGACTCCGGCCGCCGCATAGTCTTCGGACCGAAGTAGTGTCACCCAAGCCGTTTTCGCTGGGGAGGAGGGGTCGTGGGGAGGAAGATTCACACTACCGCCCGGACGGAAACTCCGCGCACGGTACCGGACGATCCGGATCCGGCAGTGCCAAGGGCGGGTCCCGGTGCCTGAGGCACACCTTCCACGGGCTCCCGAACCAGCGACCCCGGCACCGGGACCGGCGTCCGAGCAGCCTCCACCGCCGCCCTGGCGTCCGCCGGCCGGGTCGGCACCGCCCAGCCCGAACAACGGCCACTTTCCGGCGGCCGGCGGCGAACGGCCGGTGAGCGGGCCTCCGCGCGGAAGTGCCGCGGTCCCGGTCAGCCCGGCGCCTGGTTCCGTTCCGGCCACTCCCGACCCCACCGACGTTCCTCCGCTGGGCCCGCCAATCTCCGCGTTGCCGGCACCCGCCGGTGCCGCACCGGCGCCGGCGCCCGACGCGCCTGCCGCGCCACACCGCCGGAGGCGGCTCGCGGTGGTGCTGGCCGCCGTGGTGCTGCTGGTGCTCGCTGGCGTCGGAGTCGTCGTCACCCGGCCCGGCCCGGTCGCCGGTTGGCTGGGCGACGACGCCGGGTCCGCGCCGAACGCCGGTGGTGTTCCCCGGAGCCCGCTCCGGGGACGTGCTGGCCGGGCCGGACCCGAACGCGCCGGTGCCCACGCCGGACGGGTTCGTGCCGCCCTCGACCCGTTGGTCGGGGCTGCCGTCCTGGGTGCCCGGGTGAACGTCTCGGTGGCCGACGTGATCTCCGGCCAGACGCTGTTCGCCAAGGGTGCGGACGACGGCACCGTGCCCGCCTCGGTGACCAAGCTGGCGACCGGGGTGACCGTGCTGGCCGCCCGGGGACCCGGCTACCGGATTCCCACCGTGCGGTGGCCGGCGCGAAGGCCGGCGAGGTGGTGATCATCGGTGGCGGCGACCCGACCCTCGCGATCGACAAGAAGGGTTACTACCCGGGAGCGGCGCGCCTGGACGATCTGGCCGCCCAGGTCCGCACCGCGCTCGGCGGCGCCGCCCCGACCAGCGTCACCGTCGATGGCTCGCTCTACTCCGGCCCGGTCTACGGCCCCGGTTGGGACGACGACATCCCCACCGGTGGGTCCGGCGGCGCGGTGACCGCGTTGATGACCGACGGCGCACGCAGGGACCCGAGCGTCGAACACGGCGCCGCCGCCCGGTTCGCCGAGCCGGATCTGGCCGCCGGCAGGTCGTTCGCCCGGTTGCTCGGCGTGCCCTCCGACGCCGTGCAGCGCGGCACGGCGCCCGCGCCGGCCCAGGCCGCGCCGGTGCCGGCCCGGCACCGGGCGCCGAGCTGGGCGTGGTGCAGTCTCCGCCGCTGATCCGGCTGGTCGACATCATGATCAGCGAGAGTGACAACCTGGTGGCCGAGGCGCTCGCCCGCCAGGTCGCGCTGGCCCGCAACCAGCCGGCCTCCTACGACGGAGGGCCGCCGCCATGGACGCGGAGGTGGCGGAGTTGGGCCTTCCCGCCGACGAGATCACCGTCTCCGACGGCAGTGGCCTCTCCGCCGCAACCGGATCAGCCCGTCCCTGCTGACCGATCTGATCCGGCTGGCCGCCAGCCCGGACCATCCGGAGTTGGCCGGCGTCTTCGGTGGCCTGCCGGTCGGTGGCTGGTCCGGGACCCTGAACGAGCGCTACCGCGACGCCGCCGGCACCGCCGCCGGTGCGGGCAGCGTCCGAGCCAAGACCGGCACGCTGACCGCCGTGCACTCCATCGCGGGTCTGGTCACCACCGCCGAGGGCCGGCTGTTGACCTTCGCGGTGCTCACCGACAAGGTGCCGGGTGACAGGGAGACCGCCCAGCCGGCGCTGGACCGGATCGCCGCCGCGCTGGCCGGCTGCGGCTGCGGCTGACCGCTCCCGGCGCCCGCCGGAGCCGCCGTCCGCGTCGATCGAGGGCGCGAGCCCGGCCGGGTGTCGCGGCGCGGGTACGGTGGGTCCATGGCGCAGTTCGTGGACTGGGATCTGGCCGCCGCCACCGCGGGGCACTGAGCAAGTCGGGCCCCGCGTGTCGTACTCGAAGCCACTGACGTGGTCGGCGACCTGCGTCGGCTGACCGAGGAGGCCGCCGGGCACGTGGCCGACTACACGGGCTGCGGGCGCAGGTGGCGCATCCGCCGGTCCGCGTTGTCGATCGCCGGGACTGGGCCGCGACGAACATCGCGGGTCTCCGTGAGGTGATCACTCCGCTGGTGAGTCGGCTCTCCGGCGACAAGCAGCCGGGCGCGTTGACCGAGGCGATCGGGTCCCGGCTGACCGGGGTGCAGGCCGGAACGGTGCTGGCCTACCTCTCCGGCCGGGTGCTCGGCCAGTACGAGGTCTTCTCGGCCGACCCGGGCCAACTGCTGCTGGTCGCACCGAACATCGTCGAGGTGGAGCGCAAGCTCGGCGCCGACCCACGCGACTTCCGGCTCTGGGTGTGCCTGCACGAGGTCACCCACCGCACCCAGTTCACGGCCGTGCCCTGGATGCGGGCCTACTTCCTCAGCGAGGTGCAGGCGTTCGTCGACGCCTCGTCCAGTGGCAGCGAGCATCTGGTCGAGCGGCTGCGGCGCGGGTGGCCACGCTGTCCGAGGCGGTCCGTGACCCGGAGAGCCGCACCAGCGTGCTGGACATCGTGCAGACCCCGGCCCAGCGTGCCGTACTGGACCGGCTCACCGCGTTGATGACACTGCTGGAGGGGCACGCCGAGTTCGTCATGGACGGCGTCGGCCCGCAGGTGATCCCGAGCGTGGAGGGATCCGGGCGTCGTTCAACCGACGCCGGGAGGCGGGCAACCCGCTGGAGAAGGCGATCCGCAGGCTGCTCGGGGTGGACGTCAAGATGCGCCAGTACGCCGAGGGTCGCAAGTTCGTGCACGGTGTGGTGGAGCGGGTCGGCATGGAGGGGTTCAACTCGATCTTCAACTCGCCGCTCACCCTGCCCCGGCTGTCGGAGCTGGGCGACCCGGATGCCTGGTTACCCGGGTGCACGGCCCGGCCGGCACCATCCCGGCCGCTGGCTGATCATCCGCCGGTGGCCGCGCTCGCCCGCCGGTGGCCGCGATCCGGTGGCGGTCCGCCGCGCCCTGACCGGCCTGCCGCCCGACGGTCCGGTGCTGGTCGCCTGCTCCGGCGGTGCCGATTCGCTCGCTCGCGGCGGCCACCGTGTTCGTGGCGCCTCGGCTGGGCCACACCGCGGCGCTGGTCACCATCGACCACGGCTTGCAGGACGGTTCCGTGGAGCGCGCCGAGGCGGTGGCCGCCTGGGGCGAGAGGTCGGTTTCGCGTCGGCGACGGTGGTGCGCGTGCGGGTGGCCGGGCGTCCCGGCGGGCCGGAGGCGGCTGCCCGCGAGGCCCGCTACGAGGCGTTGACCGAGGTGGCCGGGCAGCAGAGCGGGGTCGCGGTGCTCACCGGGCACACTCGCGACGACCAGGCGGAGACGGTACTGCTCGCGCTCGCCCGGGTGCCGGCCCACGCGGGCTGGCCGGGATGCCGGCCCGGCGGGACCTGCGCGGGTGCCGCTGCTGCGTCCGCTGCTGGAGATCGGTCGAGAGCAGACGCGCGCCGCGTGCGCCGTGCTCGGGCTCCGCGCGTGGCAGGACCCGCACAACACCGATCCGTCGTACGCCCGATCGAGGGTGCGGGCCGACCTGCTGCCGGCGCTGGTGCGGGTGCTCGGGCCCGGCGTGGTGGACAACCTCGCGCGTACCGCCGGCTTGGTGGCCGCGGACAACGCCGCGCTCGACGAGTTGGCCGCGACGAGCTGGCGGCGGCCCGGTGTTCCGACGGAGGGCTCTCCGTGCCGGTGCTGCTCGGGCTTCTCCCCGCGGTACGCGGCCGGGTGCTGCACTCCTGGGCGCGGGAGCTGGGCGCCCTGCCGGGTGCGCTGTCACACCGGCACGTCGTCGCCCTGGACGCGCTTGTCACGGGTTGGCACGGTCAGGGCCGACCGACCTGCCGGGTGGCCGCCGGGTGCTCCGCCGCGCCGACCGGCTGACACCGGTGGACCCCACTCGACTGATTGAGTCCTTTGCTCTGCTTCAACCGGCGCAACAGAATCGGTGGTCCGCTGTTGCGCGGAGTGAAGCAGAGCAAAGGTCTCGGGTCAGTTGGTGGGCCCGGTCCCGGAAGGTCGTCCGGTAGCTGTGGGGTGGCGCCGACGCGGCGGCTGAAGTGGTGGCGCAACGCTGCCGCATCACCGAAGCCGGCCTGGTCGGCGACCGCCTCCACGCTCAACGGGGTCTCCTCCAGCAGCCTTCGGGCGAGCAGCACCCGCTGGTTGGTGAGCCAGTCGTGCGGGTGGTGCCGGTCTCGGCGCGGAACCGGCGGGCGAACGTGCGCGGTGCCATGCCGGCCCGGGCGGCCAACTCCTCCACGGTGATCGTCCGGTCCAGGTGACCCATCAGCCACTCCAGCACCGGCTCCAGGGTGGGTGCCTCGGGCGCCTTCGGGATGGGCGCCTCGACGTACTGGGACTGGCCGCCGTCGCGGTGCGGCGGGACGACCATCCGCCGGGCCAGCCGGGTCGCGGTCGCCGAGCCGTGCTCCTGGCGGATCAGGTGCAGGCAGGCGTCGATGCCGGCCGCCGTGCCGGCGCTGGTGAGCAGCCGACCGTCCTGGACGTAGAGCGAGTTGCAGCGCACCCGGGCGCGCGGGTGCCGGCGTTGCAGCTCGTCCACGTACCGCCAGTGGGTCGTGCACTCCCGGTCGTCGAGCAGCCCGGCCTCGCCCAGCAGGAACGCTCCGGAGCAGACGCTGAACAGATGGGCTCCGCGGGCGTCGGCCCGCCGTAGCGCGTCGAGCACCGGGCCGGGAACGCTGGTGCCCTGACTGTGCGCGGGAATGGCCACCAGGTCGGCCTCGTCGACCGGGCCGAGGTCGGCGTGTGGGGTGAGGTGGAAGCCGGACGAGGTACGCACCGGAGCGCCGTCCGGGCTGCACACCTGGAAGCGGTAGCCGGAAAACCGTCGGCTGTCCGGTCGGTGCCGAACACCTCGGCGAGCACGCCGAGCTCGAAGGGGCGACCTGATCGAGGGCGAGAACGGCAACGGACCGGAGCATGTGACGAGGGTAACCCCACAGGTGGCAGTAAATCGATGACCAATGGCATTCCTGCCACTGTCCGGTTGGCTCACGTGGTCGCAGACTGGTCTCAGTCCGGTGCGCACCGGCGGCGAAACCGACAGCAATCATGCGAAAGTGAGCGCCGCCATGGAGTTCCTGTTCTTCCTCCTGCTCCTCGTCCTGCTCGTCGCCGCCTCGGCGACCGGCCTCACCGTCGACAGCCACGACTCGGCCGACTGGAAGCCCAGCGACGACGGCCGCCGCTGGCGGTCACGTACCAACTGATGTGCTTAGTGAAGTTTGCGAAGAAATCCTGGCGGGACCGCGCCAAAGGCGCGGCCCCGCCGACGGAGGCCATCCGCCGTACGGCAGGCTAGGAGTCATGGCTGACGGCTCCTGGTACGACGCCGACATCGACCACGTGATCATCTCCGAGGCGCAGATCCGCGAGAAGACGGCGGAGCTGGCCAAGCAGGTCTCCGCCGACTACGCCCACGTGACCGACGGACTGCTGCTGGTGTGCGTACTCAAGGGCGCGGTGATGTTCATGGCGGACTTCGCCCGGGCGCTGGGTCGTAACGGCCCGCCGGCGGAACTCGACTTCATGGCCATCTCGTCCTACGGCCAGGGCACCACCTCGTCCGGGGTCGTCCGCATACTCAAGGACCTGGACCGGGACATCGCCGGCCGCCACGTGATGGTCGTCGAGGACATCGTCGACTCCGGGCTCACGCTCTCCTGGCTGCTGCGCTACCTCGAGTCGCGCTCTGCGGCGAGCGTCGAGGTGGTCGCGCTGTTCCGCAAGCCGGACGCGGTGAAGGTGCCGGTCCCGGTGAAGTACGTCGGCTTCGACATCCCCACCGAGTTCGTCGTCGGGTACGGCCTCGACTTCGCCGAGCGCTACCGGGAGCTGCCCTACGTCGGGTGCTCAAGCCCGAGGTCTACGCCCGCTCCTGACGGTCGAATCCGCCCATTCGGGGCGACCCGACGGTGGCGTGAGGCCAACTCGCATCGGTATCCATCAAGCCGACGTTCAGCGCGCTCTCAGCTGTTGCGGTTACCGTGGAGCACGGTGGCTCGGAGGTCCCTCCGCGCTCGACCCACTCGACCGCGTGACCGGGCGTTCGGGTGGCCGAGCCGGACTCCCGCCACGCCGGTCTCTACCCGGACCCGCCGTACGTGGGTTGCGGAGCTGGTGGGGCCTGCCGCAGTGCGTGCCGTCGATCTCGAAGGTGCGCCGCGTGCGGGCTCGCAAGCTCACTCTTCGCGTACACGGGGCTTTCGACGGTGCGCGACTGCGGGGCTCGCAAGCTCACTCCTCGCGTACACGGTGTACCGTCGAATGACCGCAGCGCGGCAGTTTTCGCGCTTCGGGTCGGGGCCGGCCCGCACGGCGGCTTCGGCCGCCGCTCCGCGCGGCGACACCATCAGACGGTCAGGATGTCGATCAGGAGGATGCGGGCGCTCCGGCGCTCGACAACAGTATGGAACGTACGCGTTTCTTCCGCCGACCGGTGGTCTGGATCATCCTGGTCATCCTCGGCGCCGTTGTGCTCAGTCAGCTGTTCACCGCTGGTCCCAGCTACCACCGCGTGGACACTTCCGTTGCGCTCGATCAACTGCACACCGCCAAGATCAACAAGGTTGTCTTCCAGGACAAGGAGCAGACGCTCCAACTGGACCTGGCCCAGAAGACGAAGTTCGGCAAGACCGAGACCAACAAGATCGAGGCGCAGTTCCCGTACCAGGTCGGCGACGAGATCTGGAACGAGGTGCTGGACGCCAAGGCGAACAACCGGGTCACCGGCCCGGCCGATGCCAAGGTCTCGTCGGACAGCATCTGGGTGAGCCTGCTGGTCAACCTGCTGCCGATCGCGCTGCTCGTCCTCCTGCTGCTGTTCTTCATGTCGCAGATGCAGGGCGGCGGCTCCCGGGTGCTCAACTTCGGCAAGTCCAAAGCCAAGATGATCACCAAGGACACTCCGAAGACGACCTTCGCGGACGTCGCGGGTGCCGAGGAGGCCGTCGAAGAGCTGTACGAGATCAAGGACTTCCTGCAGAATCCGGCGAAGTACCAGGCCCTGGGCGCCAAGATCCCGAAGGGCGTGCTGCTGTTCGGCCCGCCCGGCACCGGCAAGACGCTGCTGGCCCGCGCGGTCGCCGGTGAGGCCGGGGTGCCCTTCTACTCGATCTCCGGCTCGGACTTCGTGGAGATGTTCGTCGGTGTCGGCGCCAGCCGGGTCCGTGACCTCTTCGAGCAGGCCAAGACCAACGCCCCGGCGATCGTCTTCGTCGACGAGATCGACGCCGTCGGCCGGCACCGTGGCGCCGGCATGGGTGGCGGTCACGACGAGCGCGAGCAGACGCTCAACCAGCTCCTCGTCGAGATGGACGGCTTCGACACCAAGGGCGGCGTGATCCTGATCGCCGCCACCAACCGGCCGGACATCCTCGACCCGGCGCTGCTGCGCCGGGCCGGTTCGACCGGCAGATCCCGGTGGACGCCCGGACATGGAGGGCCGCAAGGCCGTCCTGCGGGTGCACGCCAAGGGTAAGCCGTTCACCCCGACGTCGACCTCGACGCGGTGGCGCGACGCACCCGGGCTTCAGTGGTGCCGACCTGGCCAACGTCATCAACGAGTCGGCCCTGCTCACCGCTCGTAAGGAGCAGCGGGCGATCAGCAACGACTCGCTCGAAGAGTCGATCGACCGGTGGTCGCGGGTCCGCAGCGACGGACCCGCGTCATGAGCGACAACGAAAGAAGATCACCGCGTACCACGAGGGTGGCCACGCGTTGGTCGCCTGGGCGCTGCCGCACGCCGCGCCGGTGCACAAGGTGACGATCCTGTCCCGTGGTCGCTCGCTGGGCCACACCCTGGTGCTCCCGACCGAGGACAAGTACACCCAGACCCGTGCCGAGATGATCGACACCCTGGCGTACGCCCTGGCGGTCGCGCGGCGGAGGAGCTGGTCTTCCACGAGCCCACCACCGGTGCCGGCAACGACATCGAGAAGGCCACCCAACTGGCCCGCGCGATGATCACCCAGTACGGCATGAGCTCCAAGCTCGGCGCCATCAAGTACGGCACCAGCGGGGACGAGCCGTTCCTCGGCCGCAACATGGGCCACGAGCGGGACTACTCGGACTCGGTGGCCGCCGAGATCGACGGCGAGATGCGGGCACTTGTCGAGCTGGCGCACGACGAGGCCTGGGAGATCCTGGTGGAATACCGGGACGTCCTGGACAACATCGTGCTCGAGCTGATGGAGAAGGAGACTCTCCACGGCCGACATGGCGCGGATCTGCTCCCGGTGGTCAAGCGCCCGCCGCTGGCACCGTACAACGGCTTCGGCAAGCGCCAGCCCTCCACCGAGCCGCCCGTGCTCACCCCTGCGGAGAAGGACAAGCTCAAGGCGCAGGCCCAGGCCGACGGCGCGCAGGCGTCGGTCGGCGGTGGGCGCCGTCCAACAACTCGGACGGTACGCACTGAGCAACGACCGACGGCCAGCTCCCTCACCGGGAGCTGGCCGTCTCCGCGACCGAACCCGACGGCGACGACGAGTTGGACTACGTGGCCGCGCGGCTGATCAGTGGCAAGCTGACCGGTCGCCCGGTGGAGGACGCCGTCGACCTCGGCCGGATCGAGAAGGCCGTCCGCGAGATCCTGATCGCGGTCGGCGAGGATCCGGACCGCGACGGGCTCCAGCAGACCCCGGCCCGGGTCGCCCGCGCGTACGCCGAACTCTTCGCCGGCCTGCGCGTTGACCCGGCCCAGGTGCTCAGCACCACCTTCGAGGCCAACCACGAAGAGCTGGTGATCGTCCGGGACATCGACGTGATGAGCCTCTGCGAGCACCACCTGCTGCCGTTCCGGGGCAGCGCGCACATCGGTTACATCCCCGGCCCCGATGGGCGGATCACCGGCCTGTCCAAGCTGGCCCGACTCGTCGAGGTCTTCGCCCGTCGGCCCCAGGTGCAGGAGCGACTCACCTCACAGGTCGCCGACCTGCTGATGAGCAAACTCGCACCACGCGGCGTCGTCGTCGTGCTGCAATGCGAACACATGTGCATGGCGATGCGTGGCATCCAGAAATCCGGTGCCCAGACAATCACCTCGGCCGTACGCGGCGTCCTGCAGTCGGACTCCAAGTCGCGGGCCGAAGCCATGGCGCTGATCATCCCCGCTGACACCCCGAGGCACCACGGCCGGCCGACACCCTCCCGGGCGGCCGGCCGTTCCGTTCCACCCCTGGCGGGTCAGCCGGTTCCACCCCTGGCGGGTCAGCCGGCGAGCAGGCCCAGCAGCAGGCCGACCGTGGCCAGCACCGCCGGCACCAGGCACACCAACGCACCGAAGCGCACCGTACGGTCCAGTCGTTCGGTGGGCTGACCCGGAACAACCGCCCGATGCCCACCCAACCGGCGACGAACGCGACCGCCGGCATCGGCAGCCCGCAGATCAGCGCCGCCACGGTGGCGGGTCCCACCCCGTGGTCGCGTAGACCACGAGCTGGATGAGCGGCACCAGCAGCGCGAACGGCCCGTACACCAGGAGGTTTCGGGCATGCGCTGGCCAGGACGCCGGCCGGAACCGGCCGCCCGCGGACAGGGCCGCGTCCGCCGCCTCGGCTCGACCCCGCGCGGCCCGCAGCGCCGCCAGCACGGCCGCCGGACCGCCCGCCATCGACCTGGCCGCCTCGGTCAGCTCCGGTGGCGACGGCACCAGGGAGATCGCCGGTACGCCCAGCTCCCGCAACCGTTCCTGCTGCTGTGCCAGCCCGGTACGCACCACGGTCAGCTCCTCCCGGGCGGCATCTGCCGACCGGGCCTGTTCACCGGCCGCGGCAGCCGCGCCGCGGCGTACCTCGTCCAACTGGCGGGCCGCCGCCAGATACTCCGTCCAGGCCGAGCTGGGCTCGATCGTCGCTGGTGGGCGTCTCGCCCGCCGTGCCGGCCCGCTGCCGACCCGGCCCGGCCACCGTCGCGTTCGGATTCATTTCGACACCCTCCACGCGCGCCACCCGATCATCCGGCCTCGTCGGCGAACGGCACCAGAACGGTGCCCCGCTCGCCCGGGCCATCCCAGAGCGCCGCCCGGTCGGGGCGGGCCTGCCACTCCACCGACCGGCCGAAGACCGCGGTGAGCTGCGCGACCGGCACGTCCAGCACGACCACGGCGGCCAGCTTGTCGACCTCGCCCGACGGCTCGAACAACGCGGCGAACGGAGGCACCGCACGCCACCAGCCCAGCAGGTGTCTTCCGCCGGCGGCCCGTCCCGCAGCAACACACGCAGCCGATCCACCGGCAACTCCCGAGGACCCGGTCGGTCCAACCCGAAGACCACCAGATACGTCGGTAGATCGTCGACCTCGTCCGCGAGCAGCGTCGGCAGGTCCACCAGCTCGGCCGAATGTCGGATCGCCAGCTCGGCCGTCAACGCCTCAGCCAACGCCCGGGAGCCCGGATCCGGTGCCGCCACCAGGAAGCGGGCGGTGCCCGGCGCATGGTGAGCCGAGGTGCTCCGAGCCGCCGTCGCCAGCAACCCACCCGCCGCCGTGCCCGAGCCCAGCACGGCGAGGTTGCGCCCCGCCGCCGGTCCCAATGGCACGGCCACCGTCGAGCGGGCCACGTCCACCGCACGGCCCAGCAGGGCCGCTGGCGCGTGTGCCTGCCCGGCCAACGCCGCCCGGTGACGAGGATCGTTGCCCAGCACAGGTCGGGCGTACCCGGCGAAGACCACCGGAGGCACCGACCCGGCCGGCCGGGCCGCCCACAACTCGTGCCGCAACCCTCCACCACCTCCGGGTGGTCCTGCGGGTCAGGGTGACGGATCAGCCGTTCGTGACCTCGGGTCGCGCCCGCGGCCGCCGAGCCCGCCCGCGGTGTTCACCACCGCGCTGCCCACCGGAAGACCGGCGGCCGAATCGTTCGTCGGCTCCAACACCGGGCTGCCACCCGGCAACGCCACCCGCACCGGGAACTGACCGAGCACCGAATCCCGATGACCGGCATCCGCACGCGCACTCAGCCCCAGCTCGCCCGCGCCGGCCAACACCAGGTGCACGCCGTACGCCCGACCCGCGCGGGCCAGCCCGTCCAGCAGGGCGGACACCTCGGCGGCCAGCCGGTCCCGTTCCGCGAACAGCAGCGGCACATTGTCCAACACACAGACGATCCTCGGCAGCGGCTGGTGTTGCCGCAGCTCCGCGAAGCGCTGACCCCGGCCCGCGCCCCGCCTCCGTCCGGCGTTGGACCTCGGCCGTCAACTCGTCGAGCAGATCCCGGACGTACTCCCGATCGGCGGCCATTGCGGCCGCGCGTACCTGCGGACCCACGACCGGTCCCGCTCGGTCTGCAGGAACTCCACGAAGGACTCACCATCGCCGAGATCCGCCAGGTAGAACGCCAGGTCGTCCGGGCCGTACCGGGCCGCCAACCCGAGCAGTGCGGTGGTCAGGAACGCCGCACGGCCCGCCGCGGACCGGCCACTGACCAGCCAGTGTGGGGTCAACTCGGTGAAGCCCAACGACACCGAGCGGCCTCCCGCGTCACCGACGGTGGTGGTCAGCCCGTCCGCGGAATCCGACTCCCACAGCCGGTCACCCGTCGGCGGCAACAGGGTGGCCAACGCCAACCGGGAGCCCGCCTCCACCTGCTCGGCGAGCCGCCGACAGACCGCGTCGACCAGTTCGGCCGGCGGATCCGACTCGACGAAGACCGGCGAGTTCAACCCGCCCGGCGAATCGGCGCCCGGCCGGCGAAGGACGCCCCGGCGGGTCGCCGAGCAGCGCGTACGCGTTGCGCAGCGCCAGCGGCGTGGTGCGCGGCAACGGCGCCGGGCCGAGTACGGGCCGGCGGGAGGCCAACCAGCCACCACCAGGTGCAGCCCTGCGGCCGCCCCTGCTCGGCCAACGCCTCGATGCGCGCCAGATCGGTCGGGCCGGCCGACTCCGGCAGCGCGGCCACCACCAGCAGCAGCGTGCGGTCGTGCCGACGCCGCCCACTCGCCCCGGCGTGACCCACTGCTCCGCCTCGGTCAGCACCGCGCGCAGACCCGCCACATCCACCGCGGGCGGCGGCAGCAGACCAGCATCCGCGAGTGCTCGAACGGCGTCAACACAGCCCCGGTGGCATCCACCGCGCGAACCAGCAGGGCACCCGCCGGCGCCGCACCCAGCAACCGCAGGAGTACGGCCCGGAGCAGACCTGCCACCCGCGGCTCCCGGGCGTCGGCGTCCACACTGAGGTGACCGGTGCCCACGAGTGGCACCAACGCGGGAAGCGAGCGTCGTCCAATGGCGCAGCGGTGCCCACCGGACGAACGCCGGCGGACCGTCACCCGCCGGAGAATCCACTGTGAGTGAGTCCAGTGCCGCACCCGACCAGCCCGGGGCCAGTATCGCCGCGACAGTCCGCAGGCGGTCGGCCACCTCGTACTGGCGGCGCTGATCGGCCGGGGCCGGTCGGGTCTCGTCCAGGATGCCGGCAGCGGCTGTTGCGACGGCCGCCGCCCGGCGGTGCAAGGCAGCGGCGCGGTTCGTGCGTGCCTTCGGACCGGCCACCGCATCCACCCCTCTGCCCGAGGTTGGCAACCCTCCCCGAGCAGAGACGGTATCCCAGCCAAGGGCGCTCCTCCGGGAGGTGCCTCGGCGGTGCGCCGGTGATGTCGTGGATCTCACCGGTGGAGAGTGGTCCGTCACGATCCGCTTGATCTGAGGCATTGGCTCCGGAGCGTCCAGCGGTTAACTTCAGGAGGTGGAATCAGTGCAGCCCCCGCCGGTTCCAAGGTCTCCCACGTACCGGCGCAACGGACACCCTCCGAGCAACTGCCGCCGCCCCGGTAACGCCGACGCCGCAGCCGCCGCGTCGCCGAATGCGGACGGTGCTCACGGTTGTGGCCGGGTGCTCGCCCTGCTCTGCCTCGGTGGAGCCGCGACGGCCTACGTGCTCTACAACCGCGCAGCAGCCCGGACCGCAGCGCGCCCGACGTGGTGGTGGACAACTATCTGCGTGCATTCCTGGTCGACCGCAACGACGTTCTAGCAGATCAGTTCACCTGTGAGGGTGGCGCCGACCTTCAGGCCGTTCGCGACCTGCGAGTTGAGACTGAGCAGCGTGAGTCGAAATTTGGCGTCACCGTAAGAGTCAGTTGGGGCCCGTTGAGTCGTATACCGTCTCGTGACGGAGAATCCGTCGACACCACGCTGACTATTGCGGGCTCTGCCGAGGGCGTCACCCGAAGCAGTCGCCGAGAGGATTGGACGTTCAGCGTCGTCGAGGATGACGACGGTTGGCGAGTCTGTGGCGGCTCGCGAGTCAGCTGAGCCTTACTCGATCCACAGAAGATGAACGGGAACTTCAAGAGTCGTGGGTGACTGTCCGCGCCAGGCCCAGCGGTACCACTCCACCTCCTGGGTGATCCGAACGCAGATGTCCCCTCGGCGCCGGAGTAGGTCTCGGTGACCGCTCGGAGGTCACGGTGCTCAAGACCGCCCTCGACGTGCACCACCCGCCGCCCGGTGACCGCGTCCGCCTCGAAGACGGGTGTGGGGACCGGTGAGCCGGACCGTCCAGCGAGACCAACCTGATGCCGGTGTCCGGGGCTGTCCTCCGCCGCCCGGCTGCCGACCGTCTCCACCCAGACCCGCTCCACCGGCACCAGTGGCGCGAACACCTCGACCTGGTCGGCTTCGGCCCGGTACCACTCGTGCTCGGGGATCACCGGCACGTAGGTCCGGGCACTCTGCACCACCCGGTCGTCCGCGCGCAGGTCACCACGCCAGCCCAACCCCGGCAGCCCGACCAGCACCCGTTGTCCGCGAAGTTCCACCCGCTCGGTCGCGGGAATGATGGCCAGCGGCCGAGGTGGCCGGGCGCCCAGTCCGGCTGATCGGCGAACGGGTCCGGCAACGGTCCGGTCATGCCCGTGGTGGCCTCACTCAGCGGCGCGCAGCGGGCGCTCGCTGGCGCATGAACGGGACCGGGTTCACCGCACCTGAGGCGTGGCGGTTGTTGCGCAGATGCACTTCGAAGTGCAGGTGTGGGCCGGAGGAATTGCCGCTGCTGCCGACCTTTCCGATCACCTCGCCGGCCGCCACCATCTGATCCACCTTGACGAAGGGCTGGACCACCATGTGGCAGTACCGGGTGATGTAGCCACCGGCGTGCAGCAGGTCGACGAACCAGCCGCAGCCCTTCTTGCCAGGGAACCCGTCCACGTTGCAGTCCTGCCGGCCACGGTAGTCCTGGTCACAGGTGGAGACCAGCACACGGCCGGCCGCTGCCGCCCGGATCTCGGTGCCCTTGGCCGCCCCGATGTCGACGCCGTCGTGGCCGGGTCGGCTGGAGGTACGGAATCCGGAGCCGGCCTTCCCAGGGATCGGTGCGGTCCAGCCGGAGGCCGCGATCTGGCCCTGCTCGGCCGCGTCGCAGACCGCCGCACCGTTGATTTCCACGGTACGGGCGGCGCCACCGGACAGCGCGTCCACGATCCGGCCGGCAAGTTCCTCGTGTTTGGCGTACGCGTCCGGGTACGCGCTGATCTGCACCCGCTGCGCGGCTACGCTCAGCGGTCGACGCTGCCAACTACTGACCTTGACAAGCTTCTCGTAGAACTTCCGCGCCGCGTATGCGGGGTCAACCGTTCGGCTACCTTGCCCCACCCCGGCCGCTGCTGGAACAGGCCCAGCGAGTCGTGGTCCGCACCGACGCCCTCGTGCGGCACGGCCAGGGACGCCGGCACGCTGCTGTTTGCCAGGTTACGAAGGGCGGACTCCTGCATCGCTGTGGCGACGGCGACCACCCAGCCTCGCGGGGCACGCCCATGTCCTGGCCGACCTTGATGATGATCGCGGCATTGCGGATCTGGCTGTCGCCGTACTCGGCGAATCGCGGTAGCTTGCCCGCGACGTCAACCGCTTGACCGGCCCGCACTCCAAGCCCGCCAGGGTGTCCCCGGTTTCGGCGTCGTCGCCGCCGAGCCCGGTGAGGAAGAACGCGGCGGTGCCCCGGTGCAACAGAGCAGAAGCAGCATTCCGGTGAGCGCCGCGGCGATCACGCCGAGTCGGACGGGTCGACGGCCGGACGCGTTGCCAACGGTGTTCACGGCCGCTCCCAGTCCAACACGTCGACCAGCCAACCCCGTTGGAGGCGACCAGTTCCAGCCGGAGACGGCCGGAGTCAGAGGGAGGAGCAACTCCACGAAGGTCTCGGTCCGCTCCTGCATGGTTGGAGGGCCGGTGACCTTCTCGGCGGGCACGCCTCGGGCTCCGCGCCAGTCAACTTCTCGGTCAGCGCCGGGGTGGAGAGCGGCTGTAGGCCAGCGTGCCACTGTTCGGTGGTCATCCCGGGCGGCCGAGCCAGGCCGCCGCGAAGCGGTCGGCGGTCTGTTCGGGCGTGCGGGCACCCGGCGACGTCACGGGCGACGGCGGAGCCGCGCTGTTGAGCACGCCGTCGTCGTCAGTCGTCGGGTCTACGGTGATGATCGGCCCGTCCGGACGGCTGCTCAACCCGCCCGCCGAGTCGACCGGATGGGAGATCAGTCGGGCCGTCCCGAGCACACCGACGACGACCACTCCGATCACCAGCGCGATGCCCAGCCGAGACCGCAGCGCCCGGGTGAAGAGGAACTCCAACGCCCGTCGCATGACCTCACCTCGCCTCTGAGCGCACCCGAGGTGCGGTGCGATCCGGCACGCGTTCGGTAGAGCCCGGTCGGTAGACCACGAACGACGGATTCTCGGCCGGTACATCGGGCTCGGTCCAGGTTGCCGGTTGTCGTCGCCGGTTGCGGAGCGACCGGGCGGCCGCGACTCCCCATCTTTTCCTCCGCCGGCGCCTCGTCGGGCCGTTCCCGACCGTCGGGGCGTGCGGCGTCTGCGCGTCGGCCCTCGGCTGCCGCAGCCGGCACCGGGCCGGATCCTCCCGCCGGGCCTCCGGGCGCAGTCGGGTCTGCTCCGCATTGGGTGAGCGTCTACGCCCGCCCACCGGCTCGGCCGTGCCACCCGGCTCTGCCACGTCCAGCCGGGCGGCGGTCCGCATGTCACGGAAGAACCGGCGGTGCCAGGACCCGGCCGAGCTGACCGCTTCGCTGCTGTCCTTGCCCCCAGTTGGGTGATGCGCCGGTACGGCCGCAGCAGCAGCCATCCGACCACCCCGCAGAGCCAAACCAGCACCACCTGTAGCCAGCCCGGCATGGTGGGGTGCTCATGATCAAGTCGACGGCGAACAGGTAGATGGCGGCCCCGGTGCCGAAGATGGCGATGTTGAACACCGCAGCGACCACGGCGTTCGCCAACCGGCGCAGGCCGGCGCTGGCCGGCCGCAGCAGGCCGATGGTGCCCAGAATGGGTGCCGCGATCACCGCCCACCGGAAGATCAGGAAGCCCAGCAACACCAGGATCGACGCCGTCAGATCGAACATGGCGAAGAGCACGGCCGCGAGCATGGCGATGAACCCGGAGCCGATCCGGTCCATGTCGCGGGCTCCCGTCAGGAACTCGTACGCCTCCGGGTCTTCTGCCTTTATCTGCTCGGCGACCGTCATCCACTGCTGCTGCTTGGCCTTGATCGTGGCATCCCGGGTGGCAGGATTGGCGCGAAGCTTGTCCGACTCCTCCCAGGAGAGCGCCTTGGCGTCGTACAGGGCGGGTCCGTACTTGCGGGCAGTCTCGCTGTCCGCCGACCCGAGCACTCCGCGCAGCCAGTTGCGGTAGAGCATCGCCTCCGTAGCTGTGTCACTGGCTCTACAGCTGGCGGCCGGTTGTCTTTGCATGCCTTGGGATCTGGATCGTCGCACTGATCCGGCGGGGTGTCCCTGGAGGTTGGATCCAGGGCGTCGTGCACGACGCCGAGGGAGGTGATCAGGGTGCCGTCGGCGATGTTGGCCGACTTGACCGGCCAGGCGGCCAGCGCGGTGACCGCCACCATCACCAGCAGCGCCCACCCGCCGTCGTCATCGCATTGCTCATGTCCGATTGGCGGGAGCGCCACAGCAGATACAAACCCACCACGCAGAGCGTGACGATGCCGAAGACGCTGAACACCTTCTGGTAGACGGCCTTGGTGGCCTTTTCCACCAGTGGGTCGGCCCAATCCCACATCGCGCGCGGATCCCAGGCCCGTTCGCGCAGCGCGTTCGAGGCACCGACGACCGCCGTGGCCATCATGAGTTCGCCGTTGGCGACGGTGGTGGTGAACTTGTAGTCCGGGTGGAGGACGGTGGAAGCGCACCCACCGTCAACGTCGTAGGTGTTGTAGCTGTAACCGCCGTAGCCGTAGTCGCTGTAGATGCCCTTGGGGCCGGGCAACTTGGACGAGTCGGGGCGGGAGGCGAACCAGCCGGCGAGGCCCGAGTCCGGGGCGGAAGGCACGGGCGGCTTCCGGCAATCGATCTCGGCCTGGCTGACCTGCTTCAGCTTTTGCACGCAGGCACGGAAGTCGGCCTGCCATTCGGCGGTCGTGCAGAGGTCGGCGCGGGCCTGGGCGGCGGGTGGTGCGGCGGCTGCGGCCTCCGCGCCGATCAGCGGCCAGGTGAGTGTGGCCCGGCCAGTACGCCGAGGGCGAGCAGGAACGACATGATCCTTGCCCGGGCCCTCGCCATGTCACGCCTCCAGATCCGGCAGGGGATGCTCGGTAGCACTCCGGCCGCCGCGGCGATCGCGGCGGGCGTCGTGTCGAGGTGGTCCAGCAGCCCTTCGACGTACGAGACGTCGACTCGGACCTTCTGCACCCGACCGTCGACGTCGCGCATCACGAACTCGCGGAAGCCGAGGCGGTTGGACGAGCTGGTGTCGGCTGCGGAGAGCGAGGCGAGCGTCGCCTCGTACCCGTCGTTGACCGGCACCCGCAACAACCGCAGCGCTTCGGAGGCGATCTCGGCGTCCTCGGCGATGCGGCCGACGAAGACGGTGGAGACGAGGTTCTGCACGTCGAGGCCGAGGATGTCGCGGGGTTCTGCGAGGCGACCAGCGCGGCGAGGTTCCACTTACGGGAGTCGCGGGCCAGTCGGACCAGGAAGGAGCGCCCGGACCGCCAACCCTCCATGAAGTGCGCCTCGTCCAGGCCGACCAGCTTGCGGGACGACATCGATCCGCCGTAGCAGCGGCGTACGGCGAGCCGGTGCGCGGTGTGCAGCATCGGCAGGGCCAGTGCCTCCTCGGCCGACCAGTACTCGCGCTCGATCTTGAGATCCGGCAACCGCAGCCCGGCCATGGTGATCACGGTGAGTGCGGCGTCGGCGCCGAGCAGCCCTTCCGGCGGACGACCGAAGAAGAGCATGGCCAGCGGCATCTCGGCGGTGTCCAGCAGGAGGTTGGCCAGTTCCTTGCCGGCGTCGTCGTCGAGTCGCCCGAGGCAACTGACGACGTCGTCCATGGTGGACGTCTCCTCGGCGGGGACCTGGCGAACCGCGTGCCGGAACAGGGTGGCTGTTGACGCTTCCTGGCCACCTGCGGCGGCACGAGCATCATGCAGATGTCCTGGACCAGCATGCGCCGCTCGGCTCGGGCGTTGGAGACCGCGATCTCGAACTCACGGTCACCGGAGGCCCCGCTGCCGAACTCGCTGCGCAGCGGCGTCGGGATGAGCGAGTAGGGCGCCAGGGTGCCGTGCTCCGAGCCGGTCAGGTTCAACACCCGGGAGTACGGTCGCAGCTCGGGCATCGCGCAGAGTCGGGCCAACGGCCCGGACGGGTCGAGCAGGGTCACCTGGACGCCTCGACGGGCGGCCAGGTAGCCCAGCGCGCCGAGCAGGGTCGACTTGCCACCGCCCGGTTCGGCGACGAAGACGGCGAGCCCGGAGCGTTCCCGGACCTCCATGGGGAAGTGCAGGTCGAGGAAGACCGGGCGACGGCAGGTGCCGGCGGTCCGGCCGATGAGGTCGCCGCGCCGGTCGCCGACGTTCGAGGCGGCCTGGGGAGCGCGGCGGCGAGCAACGGCACCGGCATGCGGCGGACGTAGCCGGTGTTGGCGATCGGCTCGCCGGGGATGAACTCGCGGGCCAGCCAGTCCTGGTTCTTCGGGTGTTGCAGCGAGATGCGCAGCTCCCGGGAGTAGAGCTGAATGAGCCGACGGGCCCGTTCCAGGCATTCCTCCCTGGTCCGGCCGCCGACCGCGATCCGGTGCCACCCGTGCGCGCGGGCCGAGTCGACCGGCAGGCCGGTGGTCATCTCGTCGCCGATCACCAGAGCGCGCTTGGCCAGTCGCTCCAGCTCGGGGGCGCGTCGATGCCGTGCTCGGCGTAGTCGAGCTGCTGCGAGCGGATCATCCGCAGCCGGTGTTCGAGGTTACGGAAGGAGTCGCCGGAGCCGAGGATGTCGACGCGGGTGGAGATCTCCATCGGCCAGGGCAGCCGCTCGTGGAAGTGCAGCCACGGCTCGTGCCGTTCCGGGATCTCCAGTGGCTCCATCCGCCCGACCGCGAGTATGGCCACGTGCCGTTCCTCGCCGGTCATCCGGTTGACCAGCTTGACCGTCGAGCCGTACGGAGTGCGGTAGCGCTCGACCTGCTCGGTCATGGCGAGCAGGTCGCCGCGCTCCCAGTGCCCGTCGGTGACCGGGGAGAGCGTGCTCGGCGGTGACATGCACAGTGCCACCGAGCGGTAGAGCAGCCATTCGAGCTCCTGGGCGGTGACCCGCCGGCCGCGCATGCCGAACGCGCCGAGCACCTCGTCGAACTGCTCCACGGTGCGGCCCAGCTTGCGGCGTTCGCCGTCGGCGGTGCCCCGGCCGAAGGTGCGCAGCAGTCGCTCGGTCAGCGAGTCGCCGAGGAGCGGCGGGCGAAGGTGACGCCCAGGTAGGTCTGCCCTCGGCGTGGTTGACCGCCATCAGGTGCCGTTGGGCGGCGACCAGGTGATCGGCCCAGCCGGTGGTGCCGGGCACGTCCGCGAGCGGTGCCGCGGTGTGCGCGTCGATGGTGCGGGCCCACTCGTCGGCGGGGAACGGTCGGGTGGTGCGGCGCAGGTGCAGCCGGAAGCCGGCCAGGCCGGCGTACTGCTCGGAGATCGCCGACAAAAGCGCTTCGCGTTCGGCGTCGGGCCGGAACGCCCAGCGGACCTCGGGCAGCCAGTACCAGGCGGTGACGGTGTTCGGGGTGAAGGTCAGGTGGCCGGCGATCTCGGTGATGGCCAGCTCGACCGAAGGATCCCGATCACCAAATTTGATCTTCGGGGCCCGGACCCGGGTCGGCCGAACGGGCCGGTCCTTCCGGTCGGCCGACCGTTGCCGGGTGCGGCCACCTCCTGCCGGTGCCCCTGGGTCGTTCCGAGCCAGCGGTCCGGCGCGGCGACCGCTCCAGGGCGGGTCGGTCGGGCGGCGCGATGGCGGCGGGCCGGTCGGGCGGTGCGATGGCGGCGGGTCGGTCCGCCGGTGTGGCGGGCATCGCCAGCGGACGTTTGCCGCTCCGCGGCGGTCGTTGGCCGGGTCACCGGGCCGGTGGCCGTCGACACGGGCGAGCCCTCGGCGGTCGGGTCGGGCTGGCCCGGTTGGCGCACGGGCGGCAGCCGGTCGCCGGCCTGGTGTGGCACGCGAGGCTCGCTGGTCGGGTGGCTGACCGGGCGTCGAGGCTCGACGGGCGAGGGTCGATCGTCGGGCGTCCACGGTGGTTCGAGCTGGGGCGCCGGACGAGTCGGTGCCGGACCTGCGGCGGGCGGCGGCTGATGGGGATCGCCGGTTGCTCCCGGGTGCTCGGGCCGGCCGTGACGGCTCGCGCCGCGCCGGGCCGCGCCCGCCGAAGAGGTCCAGGAAGGGGAGTCGATGTCGGCGTTCTCGCCGGCCGACACCGCGGTGGGCTCGGCGGGTGGAGTGCGGCGGGAGACCGGCCGGGGTGCCTGGAACACGCCGACCGCGCCGTGGCCGGGGACGTGACCAGCGCGGGATCGAGCGCCACCTCGTCCTCGTCCTCGGTGTAGTCGAATGAGTGCGCACGGTGACCGGCCGGCACGGCCGGGCGGCCGGCCGGAGGACCCGGCGTGGACGAGCGACTCATGCGACCGCCTCAGCCTCTGTCGGCAGACCCTGCCCGCGTCCTGCGACACACCGATCGACGTACGCCCGGTCATGCCAGCTCCTCCCGAATCCTGATCCGGCTGCCGACCAGGCGTGGATCGCGCTGCTCGACCGCCGGCTCCCGGGTGCGTCGCCAGTCGGTCAGCGCGGTGCGGATGACCACCCGTGCCGGCCGATCGGGGTCGACGTGCCGAAAGATGAACGACGTGGTCACGATGGCGAGCGCGATCTCCCAGGCCGGGAAGAGCTCGACCGTCAGCGTGAACAGCCAGTGGATGAACATGTAGAGGGGACCAGCAGCATGAAGAGCCCGTACTGGGCGTAGGGCAGGTGGACCGGAAGGGTGTAACCGGGCGGCCCGAGGTAGACCAGGCGGGCCCGGTAGATGTCGTCGTCGGTGCGCAGCCGCATGTGGGAACGCGCCTATTCGAAGATGAGGTCGATCAGGTAATCGCCGACGAAGAAGAGTGTTGCCGCGCCGGCGATGAAGGCGAGCCCGACGATGGCGATCGCGGAGCTGGTCAGCACCTGGAGATTTCACCTCGGCTGGCACGACCGATGAAGATGACGCCAGGACGGCGAGCAGGATCGGTGCGATCTTGCTGGCGAAGAAGGTGACCACACTGGTGGTGTCGATCCCCTTCGGTGCCGGCTCTGCGAGCGGAGCCGACGCCAGGGTAGAGAGCGCGTGGGCGACGCCGGACGACGCCGTCTCCATGAGCTCGAAGGCGATCACTGGAACCTCCCCATAGCGCGGCCGGCGATGCCGCGGCGGTGCAATAGGCAAGCCTTGCGGAAAAAGCCCCACAGGGCGTGGCGATCTTGACCCTGTGTTCGTTGCTCACCACGGAGGGTGGCGAGGTTTGGGCGGTTTTTCCCGCTTCGGCCCTCCCTCCAAGCTTCGCCGTCTCGATGCTGGCCAATTCCAAAGCGTACGGGCCGCCCCGGATTGCGACAAGCCGCGAAGGACTGCCCGATACTGCCCGGATGACCGATCGTACACCTGTTCTAATTGGCTTGTCAGGGCGGTGGTGTGAGGCCGACCCGGGCCGGTGGGCGCCGCTGCCGCGACCGGTACCGTCTAGTCGTGACCGATCTGGTGCGGGCTTCGGGCCCGGTGGTGATGGGCGTCCTCAACGTCACACCGGACTCCTTCTCCGACGGCGGACGGTACGCCGACCTGGACGCTGCCGTCGGACACGGCGTCCGTCTGCGCGACGCCGGTGCACACCTTGTCGACATCGGCGGCGAGTCGACCCGCCCGGGCGCCGAACGGATCGACGCCGCGACCGAGGCCGACCGGGTGTTGCCGGTCATCCGCGAGCTGACCGCCGCCGGTGTGGCGGTCAGCATCGACACCACCCGCGCGCGGGTGGCGGAGGCCGCCCTGGCCGCCGGGGCGGCGGTGGTCAACGACGTCTCCGGCGGGCTGGCCGACCGGACATGGCCCGCGTGGTCCGGGACGCGCGCTGCCCTGGGTGCTGATGCACTGGCGTGGCCACTCCCGTGCGATGCGCGAGTTGGCCACCTACACCGACGTGGTGGCCGACGTCCGGGCCGAGCTGGCCCAACGGATCGACGCGGCGCTGGCCGCCGGGTGGCCGCCGACCGCCTCGTCGTCGACCCGGGCTCGGCTTCGCCAAGACCGCGGCGCACAACTGGGAGCTCAGCGCCCGCCTGCCGGAGCTGCTGGACCTCGGCTACCCGTTGCTCTTCGGAGCCAGCCGCAAGTCGTACCTCGGCAGGTTGCTCGCCGCCCCGGACGGCACCTCGCGACCGACCGCCCAGCGGGAGGCAGCCACCGTGGCCACCAGCGTGCTGGCGGTCGCCGCGGGGCCTGGGGCGTACGCGTGCACGACGTGCGGGCCACCGCCGACGCGCTGGCCGTCTGGGCCGCGACCGGCAGCCCGCGCCTGGCCGGAGCCCCGCACAACCAGGAGCAGGGTGCGCACCACGACCACAGGCAGGAGGTGCCACGATGACCACGGACCGGATCCACCTGACCGGCCTGCGGGCGCACGGTCGGCACGGGGTGTACGACTTCGAACGCGTACAGGGGCAGGACTTCGTGGTCGATGCCGTCCTGGAGTTGGACCTCGGCCCGGCCGCCGCCAGTGACGACGTCACCGCCACCGTGCACTACGGCGAGTTGGCCGAACGCCTGGTCGCGGTGGTGACCGGTGAGCCGGTCAATCTGATCGAGACCCTCGCGGACCGACTCTCACGGTCTGCCTGGCCGACGAGCGGGTCGACGCCGCCACGATCACCGTGCACAAACCGGAGGCCCCGGTGCCGCACACCTTCACCGACGTGGCCGTCACCATGACCCGGACGCGTGCCCGGTGACCCGGGCCGTCCTCTCGCTCGGCAGCAACCTGGGCGACCGCCTGGAGCACCTACGCACGGCCGTGGCCACGCTCGGCGACGCGGTGCTCGTCCTGTCCGGGGCGTACGAGACTCCACCGTGGGGCGACTTCGACCAGCCCGCGTACCTGAATGCTGTGGTGCTCGTCCAGGACGCGGCCGCGACCCCACGTGACTGGTTGGAGCGGGCCCGCGACGCGGAGCGCGGCCGGTCGGGTCCGTGACCCGCAGCGACGGTTCGGGCCACGCACCCTCGACGTGGACGTGATCGCGGTCTGGGGCGACGACGACGAGCCGGTGCTCAGCGACGACCCGGAGTTGACCCTGCCGCACCCCGTGCGCACCTGCGCGCCTTCGTGCTGCGACCGTGGATCGACATCCAGCCGTACGGTCGGTTGCCCGGTCACGGCTGGTTGACCGACCTGCTGACCGTCGGCACCCTGGCCGACGAGGCGTTGGAACTGCGTCCCCGGCCGGACTTGGCGTTAGAGTCGACGGCATGACCGAGCGGAACCGGCCGGCATGACGCAGGCGAAGCCCCACCATCGGGCGGGTCGGGCCCGGACCAGTCCCGGATGGGCCCCACCCGGATCTCGACCCTGGTCGTGGCCGGTCTGGCCGCGGCCGCGGTGGCGTGGCTGCTGATCAGCACCCTCTACTACAGCGGCATACCCCGACTGCCCTGGCTGCCCGTGGTGACGTTGGCCGGGCTCGCCGTGCTGGAGGCGTACGCCGCGATCAACACCCGGGTCGGATCGACCGCAAGCCCGGCCGGGAGCCGGTCAACCCGTTGCTGGTCGCCCGTTTCGTGGTGCTTGCCAAGGCGTCGGCACTGGCCGCGGCCATCTTCGCCGGCTTCTACGCGGGGCTCAGCGGCTGGCTCTTCGCGGAGACGACCCGTGCCGCGCTGGACGATCGACCGGCCGCAGGTGGGGGCCTGCTCGCCTCGCTGGCTCTGGTCGGCGCGGCGCTGTGGCTGGAGCGCGCCTGCCGGGTGCCGGAACGCCCGGACGACGAACACGAGCAGGACCCACGGGAAAGCCGCCCCGGCCAGCGCTGAGCAGGGGTTACGCCCGGCTGCGGGCGCGGGTACGGTGCCTGCGATCGGAGAGCAAGGGCCGCCCAGGGTCCGTCCGCGCGCGGACCGGGGACGGCCGGCCACTGGGGAGGCGGCGTCATGGGGTACGAAGAAGCGGGCCGGGACCGGTCAGCCGAACCCTCGTCGGGGTGCCGGCCGCCGTCCTGGAGAACGTCTTCGACGACCCGAACCACGGTGAGCTCGGCCGGGATCGGCTCGGCGTCCATCTGGGGTGGGAGTTCCTGCTGCTGGCCGGGTTGGGGCCGTGGGCTGGCTGCTCTGGCGGGAAGATCCGGCCGCCCTGCGCGACGGCAACCTGCGTACGTTGCTGATCGACGCGGTCGGGTTGGGGCTGCTCGCCCTGGCCGCCGGGCTGAGCCTGCGTACGGCGGCACCCAACCTGGCCGTCGGCCCGGTCGCGGTGGCGGCCGGTCTGCACTACGCCGAGCAGGGTGATCGGGGTCTGCCGGGCTCGATCGGCCCGGCCGTGGCGGTTGCCGCGGTGGGGGTCTCGCACTGGCGCTGGCCGTGGTGGTGCTGCACGTGCCGGGCTGGGCCGCCAGCCTGGCCGGCGCGGCCGGCGTGGTGGTGTTCATCGAACGCCGGTCGGCGCCGGTGCTGGTGCAGGGCGACTACGACCCGGGCGCACCGCTGGTACCTCTTCGCCGGCTTCGCGGCGGTGGCCGTCCTCGGCGGGCTGTTCGGTGCGGTCCGGACGATCCGCCGACTGGTCGGCCGCTATCGGCCGGTCGCCGATCCGGCCCGTCGACGGGGCGCGGTGGCTGCCGTGGTCACCGCCGTCGCGCTCGTCGTCTCCACGGTGTTCGCGGCTCTCGCCGGCGTGCTGCTCGCCGCCAACGACCCCGAGCCGGTGGCACCCACCTCGGGGCTGGACTGGACGGTGCTGGCGATCGGGTGGCCCTGCTCGCCGGCACCAGCGCGTACGGCCGCCGGGGTGGTGTGTTCGGCACGGTGCTGGCGGTCAGCCTGGTCGCGGTCTTCCAGGTGTACGCGCCGGAGCGTGGCTGGACGCTGAGCAACTGGGCGGTCGGTGGAGCCGTACTCGGTGTCGGGTTGCTGGTCACCCGGCTGGTCGAGACGTTCGGGCGGCCCCGGCCCGGCAGCATCGACAAGCCCGAGCCGGTCGGCGACGGCACGATCAGCTCGGGTGGACCATGCCGCAGCCGCAGCCGGTCGAGAACTGGCCCCGGCGCTGCCGACGCAGGCCGCGCCGCAACCGGCCGATCCGTGGCGGGATCCGCGTTGGGAGGACAGCCCGCGTCGGTGGGACACGGACGAGCGGTGAGGCTCGTCGCGTCCGCCGAGCCGGAGCTGATCTCGACGGTTAGGCTCGGCGGCATGACCGACACACCTGCCGCCACCACCGGCGGAACCTCGTTCGAGGAGCTCGACGCGCTGTCCACCGAGGAGCTGCGGAGCGGGCGTTCGCCCGGGCCCGGAGCGTCGCGACGTGGGGTTCTTCTGGTCGGTGCTGCGCCACCTTCCGAACGCGGACGAGGCCACGGTGCTGGACGGCGCACCGAACTCGATCGGCCCGACCATCGACGAGGCCAACGCGCTGTGGCGGGAGCTGACCGGGCATGGCTACGAGGAGTCGGCGCCGCTGCTGCGGGCCGCCTTCATCGACTACCTGATGAAGCACTGAGCCGCCCGGGCAGCCAGGTCCGCCCGCGCAGCCGGTTCCGGACCTGGGCGGATCACGTCGCTCTTCCGCCGCTCCGGCCCGGTCAGCCGCTATGGCACGGCCGCCGGCACCGGCGCCCTGGCCGTGCTGCTGCTGGTCGGCATCTGCGGCAGCCCGGCGTTCACCGGCTGGGCCGCCACGCAGACCGACAGGAGTCGGCTGGCGCCTTCTACGTGCGCCTGCTCGCCTGGCCGGCCTGGCGGCTCGACGCGGACGGGCAGGCCGGCGGGTTGTTCGCCGCCGACGCTCGGGCCGTGCTGCTGGTGGTCCTCGCGGTGGCCCTGCTCTACCTGTTGCCCGCCGCCCAGGTGGCCGGTGCCCGGCCCGGTCAGCCAGTTCTTCTCCGGCTGGGCCGCGTACGTGCTGGCCGGCGGGCTCGCCGCCGTGCTGGCGGCGCTGCTCGGCCCGGCACCGTCACTGCTGGGCGCCCTTCAGGATGCCAGTACCGGTGCCGGGTACGGCTTCCTCACCGGATGGATCATCGGCACCGCCAGCCTCGGCGGACGCGCCTGACCCTCGGGGCGGATCAGCTCGTCGGGCGGCTGAGGTCGAGGAGGCGCTGCCGGCTGAGCGCACCAACCGGCTGGCCGGCGTCGGTCACCACGAGCCGGTCCTGACCCGAGGTGAGCAGGACCGCCAACGCGTCGTACGCGGAGCCGTCCAGTGCGACGGTGGGCAGATCCGCCGTCCCGTCCCCGGGCACCGGCTCCAGCGACTCCCGGTCGAGTGGGGTGACCGCCAGCCGGCGGATGCCCCGGTCCGCGCCGACGAACTCGCGGACGAACGGGGTGGCGGGTGCGCCGAGCAGTGTGGCCGGTGTGTCGAACTGCTCCAGGTGCCCGCCCTTTGAGAGCACCGCGATCCGGTCACCGAGTCGGACCGCCTCGTCGAGGTCGTGGGTGACCAGCACGATCGTCTTGCGGACCTCGGCCTGGAGGCGGAGGAACTCCTCCTGGAGGTGGGCCCGGACGATCGGGTCGACGGCCGAGAACGGCTCGTCCATCAGCAGCACCACCGGGTCGCCGGCGAGTGCGCGGGCCACGCCGACCCGTTGCCGCTGGCCGCCCGACAGCTCGTGCGGGTAGCGGCCACCGAACTCGGCCGGGTCCAGACCGACGAGGTCGAGCAGCTCGTCGACCCGGGCCGGGTCTGGTTTCGGGGCCACCGGAGCAGGCCGGGCACGGTGGCCACGTTGGCCCGGACCGTCTGGTGTGGAAAGAGTCCGACGTTCTGGATCACGTACCCGATTCGGCGGCGCAGTCGCACCGGGTCGGCGTCGGTGACGTCCTCGTCGCCGAGTGTGATGCGGCCCGAGGTCGGTTCGATCAGCCGGTTGATCATCCGCAGCACTGTCGACTTGCCGCAGCCGGACGGGCCGATCAGCACCGCCAACTCACCGGCCCGGACGTCGAGGCTCAGCTCCCGGACGGCCTCGGTGCCGTTCGGGTAGCGCTTACCGATGCCCTGCAGGAGATCGATGCCGCGCGAGGGACTGGGCCACGGTGGCAGCCTCCGGGGTAACGTCCACGTATGTCCTTCCGCCTGAGCTACCGGGCCGACCCGGGTAACCCCTGGTTCTCCTGGCAGTACGTGCGGGACAACTCTGACACGATCCTCGCCGCGGTGCGCGAACACGCCACCCTCACCGGGCGCGCGGTGTTGATCGCGGTGTTGATCGCGTTACCGCTGTCCGTGCTGGCGTACTGGGTCCGTCCGCTCGCCGGCCCGATCCTCGCCGTCAGCGGGGTGGTCTACACGATCCCGTCGCTGGCGCTCTTCGCGTTCATCGCGCCCTATCTGGGCACCGGGACGACCACGGTGCTGGTCGGGCTGGTCCTGTACGCGTTGCTGCTGATCGTGCGCAACGCGGTGGCCGGCCTCAACCAGGTGCCTCCGGAGGTCCGCGAGGCCGCCGAGGGCATGGGTTACGGGCGGTGGGGCCGGTTGTTCCGGATCGATCTGCCGCTGGCGCTGCCGGGCATCGTGACCGGGTTGCGGTTGGCGACCGTCTCGACTGTGGCGTTGGTCACGGTCGGGGTGCTGGTCGGGCACGGCGGCCTCGGGCAGTTGATCTTCGCAGGCTTCCAGAACAACCTCTACAAGGCCGAGATCATGACCGCCGCCCTGCTCTGCGTGGCGCTCGCGGTCGTGCTCGACCTGCTGCTCATCCTGGTCGCCCGACTGGTGACCCCTGGTCCACCCGGAGGGCACGGTGACCGTCGCGGCCAACCCGATCGGTCAGGCGATCACCTGGATCAACGACCCACTCAACTGGACCAACCCCGGCGGCATGCTGGACCGGCTCGGCGAGCACCTGACGATCTCCGCCCTGGCGGTGGCGCTCGGCTGCGTGGTGGCCTGGCCGCTCGGTCTCTGGCTCGGGCACCTCGGCCGAGGTGGCGGCCTGGTGGTGCTGGTGTCCAACGCCACCCTGGCCATCCCCACCCTGGCGCTGCTCACCATCCTGCCGGTGGCCTTCGCCAGCGGCTTCGGGCGGACGCCGGTCGTGGTGGCGCTCGCCGTCTTCGCCGTGCCGCCGCTGCTGGCCAACGCGTACACCGGTGTGCGGCAGGTGGACCCGGAGGCCCGTGACGCGGCCCGGGGATGGGCCTGTCCGGCGGGCAGTTGCTGCGCCGGGTGGAGTTGCCGCTCGCGGTGCCCTACCTGGCCGCCGGGTTCCGGACCGCGGCGGTCCAGGTGATCGCGACCGCCGCGCTGGCCTCGTTCGTCAACGGCGGCGGCCTCGGCCAGATCATCCGGACCGGTTTCGGCATCGGCATCGCGGCCGGCGGCGGGCAGATCGTCGCCGGCGGTGTGCTGGTGGCCGGGCTGGCGCTGCTGGCCGAGGTGGTCCTCGGCGGCGTCGAACGGCTGCTCACCCCAAACCGTTGCGGCGCGGGCGGCAGCGGTCGGGGCGGCCCGGGCGGCCGACGCCACCGGAAGCGCCTGACCCGTCCGGGTGAGCCCCGCGTCGAGATGGCGACCCATGCCGGTCCGATCGGTGACGATGAGGTGACGAAGTCCATCTCAGGTTGTCGGTCGGTTGCGGACCATGTTGGGTGGACATTCGCGGGCGACCGACAGTCAGGATCGCCCGTCGGACACGCGGCCGGCCCGGGATGGGCCGCGCCGGGACACGGAAGGCGGGCACATGCGCGCACGTTCACGTCTGGCGATCGGGGCAGTCAGCGCCGTCGCCGGGGCAGCGCTCCTCACCGGATGCGGTGACGCCGGCTCGTCCGGCACCGACGCGCCACAGCAGAGCGCCTCCGGCGCCGGGTGCGCCCGGTCGCCGGTCAGCAGCTCATCGCTCTGCAGGACGACAAGAAGCTCCAGAACTCCGACAACGTCATTCCGGCGGTCAACAGCAAGGCGGCCAACCCGCAGCTGATCGCCGCACTGGACAAGGTCTCCGCAGCGCTCGACACCCCGAAGCTGATCCAGCTCAACAAGGCCGTCAACGAGGACCGCAAGACCGCCAAGGTGGCGGCCGAGGAGTTCGCCAGCGCCAACAACGTCACCGCGGGCATCGCCAAGGGGCCGGGCGGCGACATCACGGTGGGCGCTGCCAACTTCGCCGAGAGTCAGATCCTGGGCGAGCTGTACCGGATCGCGCTCACCGCCGCCGGCTACCAGGTCAGGTGCAGCAGATCGGCAACCGGGAGCTGTACGAGCCGGCGCTGGAGAAGGGCGAGATCCAGGTCGTCCCGGAGTACGCGGCGACGATGGCTGAGTTCCTCAACACCAAGGCCAAGGGCGCGAACCCCGCCGGTGTCCTCGCCGGACATCAACGCGACGGTGACCGCGCTCAAGGCCGAGGGCGACAAGGTGGGCATCACCTTCGGTGCCCCGGCCGCCGCACAGGACCAGAACGCCTTCGCGGTGACCCAGGCCTTCGCCGACAAGTACAGCGTGCGGACCCTCTCCGAGCTGGCCGCGAAGTGCTCCGGCAGCGCGACAGTGCTGGGTGGCCCGCCGGAGTGCGAGCAGCGTCCGTTCTGCAAGCCGGGTCTGGAGAAGACGTACGGGCTGTCGGTGGGCAAGTTCTCCTCGCTGGACCAGGGCGGACCGCTGACCAAGAGCGGCCTGCGTGACGGTTCGATCAGCGTGGGCCTGATCTTCTCCTCGGACGGCGCCTTCGCCACCAGCTGAGCCCCTTCAGCAGGACGCCCCGCCCCGAACGGGCGGGGGCGTTCGCGTTCCGGGACCCCGTTCCCTCCGGTGGACATCCTGGGTAGGCTGCACATCCATGCCAGCCCCGGCCACCGCCGACTCTCGACATCGACCACAGCTGCTGACCCTGCTCTTCTGGGCGGGCGTCGCTCTCGCGCCGGTGGCGGCGCTGATCCTGCTGGTCGCCGACGGCAACGGCCCGCTGCGCTTCGCCGCGGTGCTCGCCATTCTCGCGGTGGTGCTGATCGGCCTCTCCATCGCGCTACGACCCGACGGCGAGGGCGACTCGGCGCGGACCGACGAGCTGCTGGACGAGATCGAGGAGCTCCGCCGGGAGTTGCGTGGTGAGATCGTGGCCGCCGCGCAGCGCGGCAATCAGGCGCTCGACCAGGCACAACGGGCCCAGGAGGGATCGCGGCGGTCCGCCGACGTCTCGACGCCAGCGGTGCTGCCCTCGCCGGTGCCGCCAGCGCCGCCGCCGTCGAGCCGCCCGGTGCCGGGCGGGCCGGGTGCCGGCCGTCGAACCGCCGGTCGACGAGCCGCCGGTGGCCCGTAGCCGGGTCCCGGTGCCGGGTAACGCACCGGCCGGCCGCGCCCGGTGTCCGGCCCGACGACGCGCCCGGCGGGGCGCTCCGAGCACACCGAGAACGACGAGCCGGCGTACGCACGGGAGGCCGTCGAGCCTCCAGCCACCGCGGGGACGTACGGCGCGGACCGGCCGGCTGCCACCGCGTACGGCTCAGCCCGCCCCACGACCGTCCCGAACCCGCGCACCGGCCCGGTGGCGTGGTCCGGCACCGAGACCGTCCACGTCACCACCCGGCACACGGTGGTGGACGGCGGCCCGGCCGAGCCCGCTGGGCGATACGGCGGCGGGTACGGCGGCCAGTGGGCCCCGCCCGCGCAGGAGTGGACCCGGGGCGGCAGCCCGGAGGAGCGCCCACGCCCGGCCGGTCGCGCGAGGCACGAGCCGGAGGAACGCCCCGCACCGGGTACGACGACGACCGGGTCCACCCCGGCGACAACCGCTCCTGGGGCGCACAGCCCGGGCCCCGGACGGGTCGGGCCGGGGTGCCGAACGGCACGGACCGGACGTCGATGCTGACGAGTCGGGCTGGACGGGCCGTCACGACGAACCGGAGTGGACCGACCCGCGCGACGCGTACGCCCAGCCCGACGAGCGTGGGCCGGCGGCTCGGTCACACCGCACACCGGAGCGGCAGGCGTCGGGCGCCTGGGACGGCCCGGACGACCGTGGCTGGTCGGAGCAGCGTGATCGGGCACACGCCGCCGCTCCGCAGCCGGGGCCGCCGCTCCGCGCCGACGACACCGGCGAGTACTGGTCGCAGTTGCGGAGCGGCGACCGCTGGGCCGCCGTCCGCGACGACGAGAGCGGCCGCGAGATGCGGGTCGGCGAACGCCGCGCCGAGGTGCACGCCGACGCCACCGGCACCGAGTACCGGGTGGCCGACCGCTGGGCCGCCGTCCGTCACGAGGAGCCGCGCCGTCAGAGGAGCCGCGCCGTCACGAGGAGCCGCGCCGTCACGAGGAGCCGCGCCGTCACGAGGAGCCGCGTCGTCACGAGGAGCCGCGTCGTCACGAGGACGCCGGCCGCTATGGGGAGCGTGAGTCGTACCACCGGGCCGAGCCGGCGGGTCGGCCGGCGCTGCCGGTGGGTGGTGTGCCGGTGCCGGACGAGTGGCGTCCACCGCGCCAGCGCGGCCACCAGGCGGAACCCGAACCGGAGCGGACCGGCCGCCGCCGGGTCGACGAACGCTACGGCTACCCGCCCCAGGACGACGTACCCCGCGCCGGCGGCGCCACCCGCCGACCGCTGGCGCTGACGGGTCAGGCCACCCGCGTCACTTGTCGATGTCGCCGACCACGAAGAACATCGAGCCGAGGATCGCGATCAGATCCGGGACCAGGCAACCCGGGAGCAGGGTCGCCAACGCCTGCACGTTCGCGTACGAGGCGGTGCGCAGCTTCAACCGCCACGGCGTCTTCTCGCCCGCGACACCAGGTAGTAGCCGTTGATGCCGAGCGGGTTCTCGGTCCACGCGTACGTGTGCCCCTCCGGCGCCTTGAGCACCTTCGGCAGCCGGGTGTTGATCGGCCCGGTCAGCCGGTCCACCCGGTCCAGGCACTGGTCGGCGAGGTCGAGCGACGCGTACACCTGGTCGAGCAGCACCTCGAAACGGGCGTGGCAGTCCCCGGCGGTGCGGGTGACCACCGGCACGTCCAACTCGTCGTAGGCCAGGTAGGGGTCGTCGCGGCGCAGGTCCAGGTCGAGCCCGGAGGCTCGGGCCACCGGGCCGGACGCGCCGAACGCGGCGGCGTCCGCGGCGGACAGAACGCCCACGCCCACGGTGCGGGCCAGGAAGATGTCGTTGCGCCGGATCAGGTGGTCCAGGTCGGGCAGTCGCCGGCGTACCTCACCGATCGCTGCCCGGGCCCGACCGGTCCACCCGTACGGCACCTCTTCCTTGAGGCCACCCACCCGGTTGAACATGTAGTGGATCCGGCCGCCGGAGACCTCCTCCATCACCGCCTGGATGGTCTCCCGTTCCCGGAAGGCGTAGAAGATCGGCGTGATCGCCCCGATCTCCAGCGGATACGAGCCGAGGAACATCAGGTGGTTGAGCACCCGGTTCAGCTCGGCGAGGGCCATCCGCAGCCAGGTGGCCCGCTCCGGCACCTCCATGCCCATCAGGCGTTCCACAGCGAGCACCACACCCAGCTCGTTGGAGAACGCCGAGAGCCAGTCGTGCCGGTTCGCCAGCACGATGATCTGCCGGTAGTCGCGGACCTCGAAAGCTTCTCCGCACCCCGGTGCATGTAGCCGATGATCGGCTCGCAGGCGACCACCCGCTCGCCGTCCAGCACCAGCTTCAGCCGCAGCACGCCGTGGGTGGAGGGGTGCTGCGGGCCGATGTTCAGCACCATGTCGGTGCCGAGTTGCTGATCGCCGGTGCCGGCGACCAGCCCGGCCCCGGTGCCGACGGTCAGTTCGCGGAGGTCCCCGGCGTCGGTGGTCATGCCCGTCATCGTGCCACGGTCGGCTCGAGCGGGATGCCGACCGGCTGGCGCAGCCACCAGTGCCCGCCGAGCCCGGCCGGGTCGGTCAGCTCGGCCACCGCCGACGCGGCGGCCAGCGCCCGCACGTAGCCGGCCGGGTCGGTGCCGGCCAGACTCAGCGGCGGTCGCCCGCCGTCGGCCCCGAGCGCCCGCAGCGCCTCCCGCTGCGAGATCAGGGAGTACGCGCACCGGGCGACCGCCGCACCAGCGGAGGCGACCGAGTCCATGGCGACGTGCGCGGTCACGTCACTCGACCCGTCCGGCACCGGAGGCACCTGCCGCCCAGCCCGGTACCCGGTCAACGTCCCGTCCACCGGCCGTGTCTCCCGCAGGTGGCCGTAGTCGACTGCTAGCGCCAGTCCTCGGCTGATCTTCTGTATTGCGTTGGCCCACGCCTTATCTCTTGTTCGGCCGATCTCGGCTCGTCTGTGGTCGCTGTGGGGTTTCGGGGCAGCCCGGCCGGCTCCGGGCGGTCAGGCTTGATCCTGCGCCGGCCGGGCTGCCCCGAAACCCGACTCGCTTTCGCTTGTCGCGTTCGACCAGGTCACCGCCCGACTCGGGTCACCATCCGTACCGGGCGGGCTCGTGGTGCTGGGCCACCAGGTCGTCAGCCAGTCGAGGTCGGTGGGGCTGACCGGGTCACCGATTGTCTCCGTGCCGCTCTGGGGTCGACAAGCACGTACCGCCAGCCGTCTTCGGTGTGCACTGCCACGTCCAGGGGACGTTGTCCAGCCACTCGGTGGCCAGTAGCACTCCGGTGATCCCGGTGGGGATCTCGGCTGTCCAGTTGATCTTCTCGGGCAGGTTTTCCGGGCGGTCGGCGTACTCGACTGCTGTGAAGCAGACCCGTTCCGCAAGTGACGGACGGACGATGCCGGACGACGGCTCGTCGGGCGACCGACCGACGGACGCCGTGGGAGTCAGGGTTTCCGGGAGCCGGCCCGCGGAGGGATCAAGCCTGACCGCCCGGGCGGGTGGGCTCCCGGAAACCCCACCGCAACCCCAACGGACGCCAGCAGGGCGCGGAGCAGTTCCCCACGCCCAGCGCCGACATCGACGACATCGAGCCGGTCGGGGTGGCCGAGTGCGGTGTCCACCTCCGAGATCAGGCGCAGCAGGGCGCTCGTGAACGCGGGTGAGGCGTGCACGCTGGTGCGGAAGTGGGCGGCGGGCCCGGTGCCGGCGACGAAGAAGCCACCCGGCCCGTAGAGGGCTCTGCTCATGGCGTCCCGCCAGGCGATCGACATCCACCCACCCGATCCGGCCCACGTCACGATCATCCGCACCGTCCCGCTCGGCAGCGGACGGCGCGCGGTGATCAGTTGCTGAAAAGTAGGTCAGGAAAGCTCCCAGCACCTACTTTTCATCATTTGATCAAGGTGGGCTCCCGGAAATGTGTTCAGGCCTGGAAGTAGTGCCCCTCGTCCAGGTCGTCGATCAGGCCGGGGTGAGCGGGGCCCAGCCCAGCAGCTCGCGTGTGATCGCGGATGACGTCGGGTTGTCCATCTGCGCGAACGCCCCGAGGAAGCCGAAGTAGTCGTCCGCCTCGTCGACGCTGATGCTTCGGACCGGGATGTCGAGGTTGCGGCCGATGGCGGTGGCGATCTGCTGGAAGGGGACTCCTTCGTCGGCGGCCGCGTGCAGGCGCGCACCGGCCGGGGCCTTTTCGAGGGCGAGCCGGTAGAGCTTGGCTGCGTCGAGCGTGTGCACGGCTGGCCACCGGTTGGTGCCCTCGCCGACGTATGCGGCGTACCCGTTCCGCCGGGCGGCGGCGATGATGACGGTGACGAAGCCGTAGTGGTCGAGCGAGCTGTGCACGGTGGGCGCGAGCCGGACGATGGAGGAGCGCACACCGCGGGAGGCAAGGTCGACGACGAAGTTCTCCGCGTCGATCCGGTAGCCGCTTGGGAAGGCATCGCGTTCGGTCCCGGGCGGCCGACGATGCCGCCCATCGCGAGCATGGCCGTCCCGCTCGTGCCGACCAGGGGTTTGCCGGAGCCGTCCACGCCGTCGGCGAGTGCCCGGAGGGCGTCCAGGTCGGCCTCGGCTGCGCCGGCCATGTCGCCGTTGAGCATGAGGTCGTGGCGGAACGCCAGGTGGATGACCCCGTCGGAGGCAGCCGCCTCGTCACGAAGCACGTCGAGGTCGGACAGGTCGCCGCGGCGTGCTTCGGCGCCGAGCTTCTCGATTGCGGCGGCGGACGTTTCGGAGCGGGCCAGGCCGACGACGTCGTGTCCGGCGGAGAGCAGCTCCGGCACGACTGCGGAGCCGAGATGGCCGGAGGCGCCTGTGATGAATACGCGCATGGCACTTCCTTCGTGGGATGGCATGTCACCTTGCGACATCACCGTACCTCGCGATGTCGCAAGGTGACATGGCCCAGCGGAAAGAATGTCGCGGGTGACATCAGATACCATCGCCGCATGGCCCGTTGGCAACCCGACGCGCGCGGTCGCTTGGACGCGGCCGCCTTCGAGCTGTTCCGCGAGCGCGGCTTCGAGCAGACCACTGTCGCCGACATCGCCGCCCGTGCCGGCCTCGACAAACGCACCTTCTATCGACTCTTCGGTGACAAGCGCGAGGTGCTCTTCGGCGGCAGCGGGCACCTGGAGGAGGTCCTGGTGAAGGCGGTGGCCGAGACGGACGCCGCCCCTTCGAGGCGGTCATCGCCGCCTTCCGGCGGGTGGCGGCGGAGATCTTCGCCGACCGCCTCGAGCTGGTCCGGTGCGCCAGTCCATCATCGAGAGCAGCCCCGAGCTGCAGGAGCGTGAGCTGCGGAAGACGGGCTCACTGGTGGTCGCGGTCACCGCTGCCCTTCGTGCCAAGGGCCTCGACGAGACCACGGCCACGCTCGCCACCGAGTCCGGTGTCACTGTCTTCCGGGTCGCGTACGGCCGATGGGTCGCGCCCGACAGTGACGCCTCGTTCGCCGACCTGATCACCGAGGTGGCCACCGAGCTACGCGAGATCACGTCCGCCCCGCGGGAGGCGCTGACGGGCCCCTCCGTCGGTGGTGAAGGTTTTCACACATGCTTGTCCCGGTTCGGTAGGCCGGGCGCATACTTGCGATCGACCGGTACCCCTTCTCGAGGACTGGATCGTCGTCATGAGCGCACCGTTGCGCCCGCGTCCGGCCGCCCTCAGGGGCCTGCCGCATCGTGGGATCGCGCCGTTCCCGGCGCCCGCGCCACCTCCCGTCTGCTCACCGTCGGTGTCGTCGGCGCCGGTCGGGTCGGAGCCGTGCTGGGCGCCGCGCTCACCGCCGCCGGGCACCACGTCGTCGCCGTCTCCGGCAACTCCGGCGCCAGCCGAGCCCGCCTCGCCCTGCTGTTGCCCGAGGTGCCCTGCCGCCCCGTCGCCGCCGTCGCCCACGCCGCCACCGACCTGTTGTTGATCGCGGTGCCGGACGACACCCTGGCCGGTGTGGTGGCCGACCTCGCGGCACAGGGCGCGCTGCGCCGGGGCAGGTCGTCGCGCACACGTCGGGGCGCACGGTCTGACCGTGCTGGAGCCGGCCGTCGCGGCCGGCGCCCGCCCGCTCGCCCTGCACCCCGCGATGACCTTCACCGGTACGCCGGACGACCTGGACCGGCTGGACGGCATCTCGTACGGGGTGACCGCCCCGGCGGAGTTGCGCCCACTGGCTGCCCGGCTGGTCGCCGACCTCGGTGGCGTGCCCGAGTGGGTGGCCGAGTCGGATCGCCCGCTGTACCACGCCGCGCTGGCCCACGGTGCGAACCACCTGGTGACCCTGGTGAACGAGGCGACCGACCGGTTGCGGGACGCCGGGGTGTCCCGGCCGGAGAAGGTGCTCGCCCGCTGCTGCGTGCCGCCCTGGAGAACGCGCTGCGGCTGGGTGACGACGCGTTGACCGGCCCGGTGTCCCGTGGCGACGCGGGCACCGTGCAGCGGCACCTGGCCCGGTTGACGGCGACGGCGCCGGAGTCCGTTCCCGCGTACCTGGCGCTGGCCCGCCGGACCGCCGACCGGGCGATCGCCGCCGGCCGGCTGCGGCCGGTGGACGCGCAGTCGTTGCTGGGTGTGCTGGCGGACAGCAATCGGGCGGTGTCGCTGTGAGCGCGAGGAGTGAGCCGATCTTGCGAGCTCCGCAGTCGCGAACCGAGGTGTCGCTGTGACAAAGGTGGTGCACACCCGCGCCGAGTTGGCCGCGGCTCGGGCCGGGCTGAAGGGCACGGTCGGGGTCGTGATGACCATGGGCGCGTTGCACTCCGGGCACGAGACGCTGCTGCGCGCGGCCCGGAGCAGGCCGACCACGTGCTGGTGACGGTCTTCGTGAACCCGTTGCAGTTCGGGCCGAACGAGGACTTCGACCGCTACCCGCGGACGCTCGACGCGGACCTGGAGGTGTGCCGTCGGGCGGGCGCCGATCTGGTCTTCGCCCCGTCCGTCGCGGACATGTACCCGGATGGCCAGCCCCGCGTACGCCTCGACCCGGGCCCGCTCGGAGGGGAGTTGGAGGGCGCGAGCCGCCCGGCTTCTTCCACGGTGTGCTCACCGTGGTGCTGAAGCTGCTCCAGCTCACCCGGCCGGACCTGGCGTTCTTCGGCGAGAAGGACTACCAGCAGCTCACCCTGGTCCGGCGGATGGCCCGCGACCTGGACGTGCCGGTCGAGGTGGTCGGCGTGCCGACCGTCCGGGAGCCGGACGGGCTGGCGCTGTCCAGCCGGAACCGTTACCTGAGCGAGCCGGAGCGGGCGGCCGCGCTGAGCCTGTCCGCCGCGCTCCGGGCCGGCGCGCAGGCCGCCGACGACGGCCTGGACGCGGGGCGGTGCTGACCGCCGCGCACGCCGCGTTCGGTGCCGGTACGCCCGGTGCCCGCCTCGACTACCTGGTGCTCACCGATCCCGAGCTGGAGCCCGGCCGGTCTCCGGCCAGCCCGGCTGGTGATCGCCGCCTGGGTCGGCGCCACCCGGTTGATCGACAACGCGGCCGTCCACCTCGCCCCGCGCCCTGACCCGGCCGCCACCCCACCAATCCGCGAAAGGCCACCCCGATGTTCCGGACCATGCTCAAGTCGAAGATCCACCGAGCCACGGTGACCCAGGCCGACCTGCACTACGTCGGTTCGGTGACGGTGGACGAGGACCTGCTCGACGCCGCCGACCTGCTCCCCGGCGAGCAGGTGGCGATCGTGGACATCACCAACGGTGCCCGGCTGGAGACGTACGTGATTCCGGGTGTGCGGGGCAGTGGCGTGATCGGCATCAACGGCGCCGCCGCCCACCTGGTACATCCCGGTGACCTGGTCATCCTGATCTCGTACGGGCAGATGGACGACGCCGAGGCCCGGTCGTACCGGCCACGGGTGGTGCACGTCGACGCCGACAACCGGGTGATCGAGTTGGGTGCCGACGCGGCAGCGGTGGCGCCCGGCATGGCCGGGGACCCGGTGCCCAGCCCGCTGGCTGTGTCCGCCGTCTGACCCCGTACCCCGATTCCGGTCTGTTACCAGAAGGTCATTTCCGGTTACCCTTGGCACGCTGGCGGAAGCCGGTCGGTGGCTGGGGAGGCCGCGATGCGTCGTGCCATGACGACCCTGTTCGCCGCTGCCATGACGGCGGTGTTGTTGGCCAGCTGTGCCGCGTCCGACGGCGTCGACGGTGACCTGGCCGACGACTGGGCGGCGCTGCCGGCACCGTCGGCGTTCACACCGGCCGCCGGTGTGTGTCACGCCGCCGACTTCACCGATCTGGTCAGCCTCGCCAGCTACGAGCCGGTGGACTGTGCGGGTCCGCACCGGCTGGAGACCGTCCACGTGGGGCGTTCCCGGGTGAGCGGGCGACCGCCCGGCGGGTGGCTCGGCGGAGCTGCGGGCGCGTTCGCCGAGTGCGACACCCGGGCGAGCGGTTACGTGGGTGACGACTGGCGGGCGGGCCGGTTGCGACTGTCCGTGGCGTTGCCCAACGCTACGGGCTGGGCTGCGGGTTCCCGGTGGTTCCGGTGCGATCTGACCGAGCTGACCACCGTCGAGGCGGCGGCCACAGTGGTGGTGCGGTCGGGCAGCCTGCGGGACGCGTTGAAGGGGGCCAGCGGGCTGCGGCTGGGCTGCCAGCAGACGCGCGCCACGGCGGGTGACGGAGTGCAGACGCTGACCCCGGTGGAGTGTGCCAAGCAGCACGATGCCGAGTTCGTCGGGGTGTGGCGCGCACCGGACACGGCGTACCCGACCCGGCAGGCCGACTGGCTGCCGCTCTACACCGGTGTCGCACCGTCCTCGGCCGGTACGTGGGTGTGCCGGACGACGCCGATCTGCGCTTTCGCAGCGGTGTGGTGGTCCGCCCGCCGGGGGCAGGGCGCTGGAAGGCCGGTGACCGGGGTGTCCGTTGCTACCTGTGGCTCAGTGAGCGGACGGTGACCGTCTCGCTGAAGGGGCGGGCCCGGCCGGCCTGCCGGTCCGGACGAAGTGACCAGGGCCTGACGGTCGGCACGCTACGGCCGGGGTCGCCCAAAACACTCGTCCCGCCCCCGCCGCCCCGAGCGAGGATGGTTCGGGTTGACTGGGGATGGACCTTCCGACCGTCGACCTGCCTGTCCTGCCCGCGTTGCTGGCCGCGCCCGCTCCCGGCTGGGTGGAGACCACCGACGTGATCGTGGTGGGTTCCGGCGTGGCCGGGTTGACCGCGGCGCTGCACCTGCGTGAGGCGGGCCTGCACGTCACGGTGGTAACCAAGGTCAACATTGACGACGGTTCGACCCGCTGGGCGCAGGGCGGCATCGCCGCCGTACTCGATCCGGCCGACACCCCGGCGGCGCACGCCCGCGACACCGAGATCGCCGGGGTGGGGCTGTGCGACCCGGCAGCGGTCCGGGTGCTGGTCGAGGAGGGCCCGACCCGGCTGCGCGAGCTGATGCGGATCGGCGCGGAGTTCGATCGACACCCGGACGGTTCCCTGATGCTGACCCGCGAGGGCGGGCACCGGGCGGATCGGATCGTGCACGCCGGTGGGGACGCCACCGGAGCGGAGGTGCAGCGGGCCTGCACGCCGCGGTGCAGCGCGACCCGTGGATCCGGCTGGTCGAGCACGCCCTGGTGCTGGACCTGCTGCGGGCGCCGGGCGACGGCCGGATGGGCTCGGCCCGGCGTGCGGGATCACCCTGCACGTGCTCGGCGAGGGCAGCGAGGACGGCGTCGGCGCGCTGCTGGCCCGTGCGGTGGTGCTCGCCACCGGCGGGATGGGGCAGATCTTCTCGGCCACCACCAACCCGGCGGTCTCCACCGGGGACGGGGTGGCGTTGGCGATGCGCGCCGGCGCGGCGGTGACCGACGTGGAGTTCGTCCAGTTCCATCCGACGGCCCTGATCACCCCGTCCGGCACCGCAGTGCCCGGCGCCGGACACGCAGCAGCCGCTGGTCTCCGAGGCGTTGCGCGGCGAGGGCGCGTACCTGGTGGACGCGGACGGCAAGCGGTTCATGGTGGGCCAGCACGAGTTGGCCGAGCTGGCACCCCGGGACGTGGTGGCCAAGGGCATCCACCGGGTCCTGCTGGCCACCGGAGCGGACCACGTCTTCCTGGACGCGCGGCACCTGGGCGGGGACTTCCTGGCCGGCCGGTTCCCCACCATCGTGGCGTCCTGCCTGGCGATCGGCGTGGACCCGGCGACCGACCTGATCCCGGTGGCGCCGGCCGCCCACTACGCCTCCGGCGGCGTCCGGACCGACCTGCGCGGCCGCACCTCCATCGCCGGCCTGTACGCCTGCGGCGAGGTGGCCTGCACGGGCGTGCACGGCGCGAACCGGTTGGCCAGCAACTCACTGCTGGAGGGCCTGGTCTTCTCCCGGCGGATCGCCGAGGACATCGCTGCCGGCCTGCCCGAGCAGGCTCAGCCGGCGGACACCGGTGCCTGGCGTGGGGTGCGGGCTGGGTCCTGCCCGCGGAGGCGACGCCGACCCTGCAACGGGCGATGACCCGGGGGCGGGGTGCTCCGGTCCGCGGCGACGCTGACCGGACGGCCGGGACGCTGACCGAGCTGGGCGCCGCCCGGGTCGGCCGCGAACCGCCGACTGGGAGGCGACGAACCTGCTCACGGTGGCGTCGACGCTGGTTGCTGCCGCGTACGCGCGCGGCGAGACCAGGGCTGCCACTGGCGGGAGGACTTCCCGACGGCCGACGAGCGGTGGCTGGGCCACCTGGTCGGGGCGATCGGGGCGCAGGGCCGGGTGACGGAGCAATGGGAGGGATGCGCCAGTGAGCGCGAGGAGTGAGCCGGGGTTGCGAGCCCGCAGTCGCGAACGGAGATGGCATTGACGGAGTCGACTGGGGCGGCGTTGCGGGCGGCCGGACTGGACCCGGCGCAGGTGCGGCTGGTGATCGAGGGCGCCCTGGTCGAGGATCTGGGGCCGAACTTCCTCGATGTCACAAGTGTGGCCACCATTCCCGCGGAGCAGACCGACACCGCCGATCTGGTGGCCCGCGCCGACGGGTGGTGGCCGGATGGCCGTGGCCACCGCCGTGTTCGAGCTGGTGGGCGAGGTGACCGGCTTCGGTCGTACCGTCGAGGTGTCGGTGCTGGCCCGCGACGGTGAGCGGGTGGCCCGTGGCGACGTGCTGGCGACGGTGACCGGCCCGACCCGGCTGCTGCTGACGGCCGAGCGGACGGCGCTCAATCTGCTCTGCCGGATGTCCGGGTGGCCACCCACACCCGTGCCTGGGCGGACGCGCTGGCCGGCACCAAGGCGATGGTGCTGGACACCCGCAAGACGACACCGGGCCTGCGGGCGCTGGAGAAGTACGCGGTGCGGGCCGGTGGTGGCACCAACAAGCGGATGGGTCTCTACGACGTCGCCATGATCAAGGACAACCACAAGCTGGCGGCCGGGGGCATCACTGCGGCCTACCGGCGGGTGCGGGAGGCGTTCCCGGGGTGCCGGTGCAGGTCGAGGTGACCACCGTCGCCGAGGCGGTGGAGGCGGTGGAGGCGGGAGCGGATTTCCTGCTCTGCGACAACATGACGCCGGAGGTGTTGACCGAGGCGGTGGCCGCGGTGGGGACCGGGCGGAGCTGGAGGCTACCGGCGGGCTGACCCTGGAGGTGGCGGGTCGGTACGCGGCCACCGGCGTCGACTTCCTCTCGGTGGGCGCGTTGACCCACTCGTCGCCGATCCTGGACATCGCGCTGGACCTGCGCATCACCTAGTTGTCTAGGCTGCGTGCGTGCTGCTCTGCATCGACATCGGAAACACCAACACCGTGCTGGCGACCTTCGACGGCGACAAGCTGGTGCACTCCTGGCGGATCAAGACCGATGCCCGCTCGACGGCGGACGAGTTGGGCCTCATGTTCCGGGGTCTGCTCGCCGGGGACAACGTCGAGATCACCGGTGTGGCCGCCTGTTCCACGGTGCCGGCCGCGCTGCGGTCGCTGCGTACCATGCTCAGCCGCTACTACGCCGACCTGCCGAGTGTGGTCGTCGAGCCCGGAGTGCGGACCGGCGTGCAGCTGGCGATCGACAACCCGAAGGAGGTGGGCGCGGACCGGGTGGTGAACACCCTGGCCGCGTACACCCTCTACGGCGGGCCGTCGATCGTGGTGGACTTCGGCACCACCACCAACTTCGACGTGATCAGCGGGCGCGGTGAGTTCCTGGGCGGTGCGTTCGCCCCGGGCATCGAGATCTCGTTCGACGCGCTGGCCGCCCGCGCGGCCCAGCTGCGCAAGGTCGAGGCCACCAAGCCCCGCTCGGTGATCGGCAAGAACACCGTGGAGTGCCTCCAGGCCGGCCTGTACTTCGGCTTTGCCGGCCAGGTGGACCGGATCGTCGAGCGGATGACCGAGGAGTTGGGCGAGGTGCGGGCGGTGATCGCCACCGGCGGCCTCGCCTCCCTGGTGATCAACGAGTGTCGCAGCATCACCCACCACGAGCCGATGATCACGCTGATCGGCCTGCGGATGGTCTACGAGCGCAACCTGTGACCCCGGCCGCCGTCGGGGCCGGCCTGCGCAGGGGCGTCAGCGCCGCCGTGCGCGCAGCACCAGCGTCCGGTACGGCAGCTCGATGGTGTCCCGGCCGGCGAGGTCGGGGTGGGTGTCCAGGAGTGCGGTCAGTTCCCGCTCGACCCGCTGCTGATCGTCTCGGGAGGCGGTGAGCCAGTACGAACGGGTGCGGATCATGCCGAACAGCTCGTCCGGCCGGAGCGTGGTGCGGTGCTCGAACTCGTGCGGCTCGATGGTGTCGAACGCCGGGCCGAAGTCCTCGTAATCCCCGATGACCAGGCGGGCCGACTTGTCCCCGAGGTGGGCGATGCGGCTCAGCTCGGCCACCCAGTCGAGGCGGTCGTCCCGGATGTTCCAGATGGGGCGAAGGTCCCGCCGGGGCGGAGCACCGGGCGATCTCGCGTGCGCGGGCTCCCGGTCGAACCAGTGGTACGCCGTCCCGACCAGCACCGCGTCCGCCGCCGAGTCGGGCAGCGGCAGGTCCTCGGCGCTGCCCGCCAGGCCGTGGTGCCCGGCGTGCTGTCGGCGAGTTGCGCGCGCATCCCCGGATCAGGCTCGACGGGTACGACCTCGTGGCCCAGGGCCAGCACGGCGCGGCTCAGGATGCCGGTGCCGGCGGCGAGATCGACGACCCGGGCGTTGCTCAGCCCGTCGAGCGCCCAACGGACCGCAGCCTCGGGATAACGTGGCCGAAAACGGTCGTAATCACTCGCGGCGGCACCGAACGACAGGGCGTGAGTGTGATCGACCATGACGGGCAGGTTATCCCGTAACGGCCTCCGAACCGCTTGAGTACGCTCGGGCCTGACCCCTGTATCTCCGTGACGAGGAAGCGTGCCGTGAGCGAGCAGAACCCCGTACCAGTGGACCCCGCCGACGACCTTCCCGAGCAGATGAAGGTCCGCCGGGAGAAGCGGGACCGGATGCTCGCCGAGGGCGTCGAGCCCTATCCGGTTGGCTTTCCCCGGACGACCACCCTGGCCCAGGTCCGGGCGCGCTACGCCGACCTGCCCACCGACACCGCGACCGGTGACCAGGTCGCGGTCACCGGCCGGGTGATCTTCGTACGCAACACCGGCAAGCTCTGTTTCGCGACACTCCGGGACGGCGACGGCACCGAGCTGCAGGCGATGCTCTCCCTGGACCGGGTCGGCCCGGAGCGGTTGGAGGCATGGAAGCGCCTGGTCGACCTCGGCGACCACGTCGGCGTCACCGGTGAGGTGATCACCAGCCGCAGGGGCGAGCTGTCGGTGCTCGCTCAGGAATGGGACATGACCGCCAAGGCGCTGCGACCGTTGCCGGTGGCACACAAGCCCCTTTCCGAGGAGGCCCGCGTCCGGCAGCGTTACGTCGACCTGATCGTCCGGCCACAGGCGCGGGAGATGGTTCGTACCCGGGCAGCCGCCGTACGCAGTCTGCGCGATTCACTGCACGGGCAGGGCTTCATCGAGGTGGAAACGCCGATGTTGCAACTGCTGCATGGAGGTGCGGCGGCTCGACCGTTCGTGACCCACAGCAATGCGTTGAACACCGATCTGTATCTGCGAATCGCTCCGGAACTGTTTCTCAAGCGTGCCGTGGTCGGCGGTGTCGACAGCGTCTTCGAGATCAACCGCAACTTCCGTAATGAGGGGTCGACTCTTCGCACTCGCCCGAGTTCGCGATGCTGGAGACGTACCAGGCGTACGGCGACTACGACACGATGGCCGAGTTGACCCGCAATCTCGTGCAACAGGCGGCGATCGCGGTCAGCGGCTCGACCGTCGTGACCCATGCCGACGGGCGGGAGTTCGACCTGGGTGGCGAGTGGCGGTCCGTGACGTTGTTCGGTGTGCTTTCCGAAGCGCTGGGCGAGGAGGTCACGGTCCGTACCGAACGCTCCCGCCTGGTCGAGTACGCGGACAAGGTGGGATTGGCCGTGGACCCGAAGTGGGGCCCGGGCAAGCTGGCCGAGGAACTGTTCGAGGAACTGGTTGTCCCCGGCCTGGAGGCGCCCACCTTCGTACGCGACTACCCGGAGGAGACGAGCCCGCTGACCCGGGCGCACCGCAGCGAGCCGGGGCTGGCCGAGAAGTGGGACCTGTACGTGCTCGGCTTCGAGCTGGGCACCGCGTACTCCGAGCTGGTCGACCCGATCGTGCAGCGCGAGCGGCTGGTCGCCCAGGCGCAGCTCGCGGCCCGTGGTGACGACGAGGCGATGCGTCTCGACGAGGACTTTCTTCGGGCGATGGAGTATGGAATGCCGCCGGCCGGCGGTATGGGAATGGGAATCGACCGGCTGTTGATGGCCCTGACCGGCCTCGGAATTCGGGAAACGATCCTCTTCCCGTTGGTCCGCCAGGAGTAGTCCCGCCCCCGGCTCACGGCGAGCCGTAACGGCATCCTATTGACGCGACGAGCAGCGCGCGGGTTATTGTGCTCTCGTTAGCAGGAGCATCCTGCTCGAAAGGAATGTGGGACGTGGCCAAGCAGATCATTCACAAGCTGGTCGATGACCTGGACGGCGGGGACGCGGACGAGACCGTCAAGTTCGCCCTCGACGGCGTTCAGTACGAGATCGACCTGTCGAGTGCCAACGCCGCTAAATTGCGCGACGCTTTTGCCTCGTACGTGGGCGCCGGCACCAAGGTCGGCCGGGGCGGCGTGGTGATCGGTGGACGGGCTGCCCGCGGTCGGGGTGGCGCGACCGCCGATCGGGAACAGAACAAGGCGATCCGGGAGTGGGCCAAGAAGGCCGGCAAGGACATCTCGGACCGGGGTCGTATCCCGCAGGAGATCGTCGACGAGTTCCACGCCAAGCGCTGATCCGTCAGCAGTTCGGTGGCCAGTCGCCACCGCAGGCGACACCGACGCCGGGCCGGAGTGGTTCTCCGGGCCGGCGTCGCCGTATCTGCCGAGGTCCCCGCAACCGTGCTGAGGGGCCGGGAAGCATCTGGGGCCCACCGTCGTTGTCCACAACCAGTGGAACAGTTGTCCACAGCCTGTGGACAACCACCCCAGGGCTGGCGCGGCGCTCGCCGCGACCGCCTGCCGGCCCTCCCGGAGCCTTCCGGAGGCCTGCGGAGCCCGGTTCGGGCTCCCGTCCAGCCAGTCGGATTTCGCTCTGCGCGTAGCGACAGGACTACCGGAACACCTCCTGAGCGCGGACGGTTGTTCAAAACGACGTGCAACCGACCCAGAGCAGAGACACACGACCTCAGCTGAGTCGGTCAACGACGATAGAGTAAGGAGGCACGGACGCCCGTCCCGGACGTTCGTGCACCGGCCCCGCCAAGATCTTGACCATCAAGGCGCACGGCACGTGAGGAGCACGAGGGCATGTTCGAGCGGTTCACCGACCGAGCGCGACGGGTTGTCGTCCTGGCCCAAGAAGAGGCCCGGATGCTCAACCACAACTACATCGGTACGGAACACATCCTGCTGGGCCTGATCCACGAAGGTGAAGGCGTCGCGGCAAAGGCCCTGGAGAGCCTCGGCATCTCCCTGGAGGGCGTCCGTCAGCAGGTCGAGGAGATCATCGGCCAGGGCCAGCAGGCGCCGAGCGGGCACATCCCGTTCACGCCGCGGGCCAAGAAGGTGCTGGAGCTGTCGCTGCGCGAGGCGCTGCAGCTCGGCCACAACTACATCGGCACCGAGCACATCCTGCTCGGGCTGATCCGTGAGGGCGAGGGCGTTGCCGCCCAGGTGCTGGTCAAGCTCGGCGCCGACCTCAACCGAGTCCGCCAGCAGGTGATCCAGCTGCTCTCCGGCTACCAGGGCAGGAGCCCGCCGCGGCGGGTGCCGCGCCGGGTGAGGCCGCGCCGTCGACCAGCCTGGTGCTGGACCAGTTCGGCCGCAACCTGACTCAGGCCGCCCGCGAGGGCAAGCTCGACCCGGTCATCGGGCGCGAGAAGGAAATCGAGCGGGTCATGCAGGTGCTCTCCGCCGTACCAAGAACAACCCGGTCCTGATCGGTGAGCCCGGCGTCGGTAAGACCGCCGTGGTGGAGGGCTTTCCCAGAAGATCATCAAGGGCGAGGTGCCCGAGACTCTCAGGACAAGCAGCTCTACACGCTCGACCTGGGTGCGCTCGTCGCCGGTTCCCGCTACCGCGGTGACTTCGAGGAGCGCCTCAAGAAGGTGCTCAAGGAGATCCGCACCCGCGGCGACATCATCCTGTTCATCGACGAGATCCACACCCTGGTGGGTGCGGGTGCCGCCGAGGGCGCGATCGACGCCGCCAGCATCCTCAAGCCGATGCTGGCCCGTGGCGAGCTGCAGACCATCGGTGCCACCACCCTTGATGAATACCGCAAGCACCTGGAGAAGGACGCTGCTCTCGAGCGCCGGTTCCAGCCGATCCAGGTGGGCGAGCCGTCGCTGGCACACACCATCGAGATCCTCAAGGGTCTCCGTGACCGCTACGAGGCTCACCACCGTGTCTCGATCACGGACGCCGCGCTCGTGGCTGCCGCGACCCTGGCCGACCGCTACATCTCCGACCGCTTCCTTCCGGACAAGGCGATCGACCTGATCGACGAGGCCGGCGCCCGGATGCGGATCCGTCGGATGACCGCGCCGCCAGACCTGCGTGACTTCGACGAGCGCATCGCCCAGGTGCGCCGCGACAAGGAGTCCGCGATCGACGCGCAGGACTTCGAGCGCGCCGCCCAGCTGCGCGACAAGGAGAAGCAGCTCCTCGGGCAGAAGGCTCAGCGGGAGAAGGAGTGGAAGGCCGGTGACCTGGACGTCGTCAGCGAGGTTGACGACGAGCAGATCGCCGAGGTGCTCGGCAACTGGACCGGCATCCCGGTCTACAAGCTGACCGAGGAGGAGACCTCGCGCCTGCTGCGCATGGAGGACGAGCTGCACAAGCGCGTCATCGGCCAGGAGGATGCGGTCAAGGCGGTCTCGAAGGCGATCCGGCGTACCCGGGCCGGCCTGAAGGACCCGAAGCGCCCGTCGGGCTCGTTCATCTTCGCCGGCCCGTCCGGTGTCGGTAAGACCGAGCTGTCCAAGGCGCTCGCCGAGTTCCTCTTCGGCAGCGAGGATTCCCTCATCCAGCTGGACATGTCCGAGTTCCACGACCGTTACACGGTCTCCCGGCTCGTGGGTGCCCCTCCCGGCTACGTCGGTTACGACGAGGGCGGGCAGCTGACCGAGAAGGTGCGGCGTCGGCCGTTCTCGGTGGTCCTCTTCGACGAGATCGAGAAGGCCCACCCGGACGTGTTCAACACGCTCCTGCAGATCCTCGAGGACGGTCGGCTCACCGACGGTCAGGGTCGGATCGTGGACTTCAAGAACACGGTCATCATCCTGACCACCAACCTGGGCACCCGAGACGTCGCCAAGGCGGTGTCGCTGGGCTTCCAGCAGTCGGAGGACTCCGAGTCCAACTACGACCGGATGAAGCAGAAGGTCAACGACGAGCTCAAGCAGCACTTCCGGCCTGAGTTCCTCAACCGGATCGACGACACCATCGTCTTCCACCAGCTGCGCCAGACCGAGATCCTCTCGATCGTGGACATCATGATCCAGCGGATCGAGGGCCAGCTGCGCAACAAGGACATGGGCCTGGAGCTGACCGACAACGCCAAGAAGTACCTGGCCGCGAAGGGCTTCGACCCGGTGCTCGGTGCACGTCCGCTTCGTCGCACGATCCAGCGCGACATCGAGGACAACCTCTCCGAGCGGATCCTGTTCAACGAGCTGACCCGGGTCAGATCGTGGTGGTGGACTGCGACGGCGACCCGGACGACATCGACAACTCCAAGCTCGTGTTCCACGGCGCGGACAAGCCGGTCGAGGTTCCGGACGCCGTACCGGCCGAGCTCGGCGGCACCGCCGCTGGCACCGCCGTCGCGGGTGCGGACGAGTAAGACAACCAGCAGGTGCGGGGCCCCGGTGGCGCAAGCCACCGGGGCCCGCCTTTGCGCTACCCGGCATTCGCCCAACCCGTCGCACGACCGTTCACCCGTCGCACGAGCGGCACCGGCCGCACCGGCCGCACCGGCCGGCTGCGCCGCGCTTCCGCCGCTGACGTCGACAAGATCCGCGCAACATCAGGGAAAGTGCTGGCTCGCGGCGACTGGAGGCAGCACTTTCCCTGATGTTGTCGGGGCGTGATGGCGAGGCAGGGTGGTGTGCTCGGGTTGGTCGCGCTCCCGGTGGAGGCCTCCGCCGCAAGATCGCGCAACATCCTGGATGTAGTGGCATCCGGCGCGCCTGACACCACTACATCCAGGTTCGAGCACGATCTTTGGGGCAGATGCGTCCCACGCGGCCACCGACCCTTCGCGATCGCCGACGCCCGGACCGCCGACCCCGACCGCCGACCCCGAGCGCCGACGCCCGACCGCCGGCCCTGACCCCTGACCGCCGACGCCCGGACCCCTGACCGCCGACGCCCGACCGCCGGCCCCGACGCCCGACCCCGACCCCGGGCGGCGTCCGGCGGTGCGTGCGGCGCGTGGGCGCATGGGGCGTGCGCAATGCGCAGGGTGGGGCGGGGTCAGGTGGTGAGGTCCGCGGTGGGGAGGGTCGGGCCGTCGCCGGCCAGACGGAAGGAGTCGGTGTCGGCCGGCTCGACCAACCCGTCCTGCACCAGGCCGGCGAGGGCGCGGGCGCGCTGTACGTCATCGCTCCAGACCTGGTCCAGCCGCTGGTGCGGGACCGGCCCGGTGCTCTCCCGGAGTACCCCGAGCAGCAGGCCGCGGACCTGTCGGTCGGTGCCCGCGTACCGCTGGGGTCGGCGTGTCGGTCCTGCCGGCGCCTCCTGGCCGGAGGCCCGCCATGCGCAGACCGACTCGACCGGGCAGGCCGTGCAGCGCGGTGACCGGGCCGTGCAGATCACCGCGCCCAGTTCCATGAAGGCGGCGCTGGCCAGCGCCGCGGCGGCCGGTTCCGGCGGGAGCAGCTCCTCGGTGGCGACCAGGTCGGCTGGCCTGGTGACCGGCCCGGCGTCCGGTTCGCCGGCCACTGCGCGGCACACCACTCGGCGTACGTTGGTGTCGACCACAGGGTGCCGCTGCCCGTACGCGAATGCGGCCACGGCCCGCGCGGTGTACGTGCCGACCCCGGGCAGTGCCAGCAGTTGCTCCAGCCGATCGGGCACCTGGCCGGCGTGCCGGTCGACGATCGCGACCGCGCATTCCCGCAGCCGGACCGCCCGACGGGGTAGCCGAGGCGTCCCCACATGCGGATCGCCTCGGCCGGGGTGTCCGCGGCCAACGCCGCCGGATCCGGCCAGCGGGCCAGCCATGCCTGCCAGGCCGGTACCACCCGACCACGGGTGTCTGCTGGAGCATGACCTCGCTGACCAGGATGGCCCATGGCGTGACACCGGGGTCGCGCCAGGGCAGGTCACGGGCGTGCTGCTGGAACCATCGGCTGACCAGGGTGGCGAAATCGGGTTGAGTCATGGCGCCGTCGATGATGTCACGCGCGGCGGTCCCGTTGGTTGGGCGGCTCGGGCGGGGTGCCCTGTCGACGTTCGCGGGGCGGGGAGAATGCGCGGATGAACGAGCTCGCGATCACCGTCATCGGCCGGGACCGGCCGGGCATCGTGGCTGACGTCGCCGAGGTGCTGGCCCGACTGGGCGCGAACCTCACCGACAGCACGATGACGCGGCTGCGGGGCATTTCGCGATGACCCTCATCTGCACCGGCCGGCCGCCGCCGAGGTCGAGGCCGCACTGGCGCCGCTGGCCGCCGAGGGCAACTGCTGGCGACGGTACGCGCGGTCAGCCCGGACGGGGAGGTGCCTCCGGCGGGCGTGCCGTACGTGATGGCGGTGCACGGTTCGGACCGGATGGGAATCGTGGCGGCGATGACGCGGGTGCTGGTGGACGCCGGCGGAAATGTCACCGACCTGAGTACCCGGTTGGCTGGTGCGCTCTACGTGGTGTTGGCGGAGGTCGAGTTGCCGGCCGGGGTAGCCGACACCCTTGTCGACCGGCTGGACCGGACGGCTGCCGAGCTGGGCGTGGAGGTCACCCTCCGGCCGGCGGAGCCGGATCTGCTGTGACCGGTGAGGAGAGTGGGCCGGACGTCGTGGCGTACGCCGGTCTGGGTGGTTGGACACCGGAGTCGTTGGTGGTGCCCGGTGTGGTGCGGGCGGTGGTGTCCGCTCCGCACCCGGTGTTGAGCCGGGCCGCCGACGAGGTCGATCCCAGGGCGGCGGAGACGATCCAGTTGGCGGCCGACCTGGTCACCACGATGCGGGTTTCGCCGGGCTGCGTCGGGTTGGCCGCGCCGCAGGTCGGGGTGGGCGCCCGGGTCTTCGTCGTCGACGTGACGGGGCATCCGAAGGCGGTCACGGTGCACGGCACCTTCGTGCTGTGTAACGCTCGGGTGGTCGAGGCGACCCGGTGGAAACCGGGCCGCGAGGGCTGCATGTCGGTGCCGGATCTGACCGGGGACGTGAAGCGGGCCAGCCGGCTGGTGGTGGAGGGTGACCTGCCGGGCACCGGCGAGCCGGTCCGGTTGGTGACCGACGGCTTCGAGGCTCGGGCGTTGCAGCACGAGATCGACCACTGTGCGGGGCTGCTCTTCCTGGACCGGGTGGCCGGTGCGCACGCCGTCTATCAGCGCAAGGTCTACCTGTGATGGGGTGCCCGACGGTCCTCAGTGGAGTGTCCCGGGTGTGCCCCGAAGTGGCTCCGGCGCGTCGCGTCGCACCTGCGGGTTCGGCGCGGCTACGGTGGAGGGCATCATGCGTCTGACGGTCGGCCCCTGCCACCCGCCGTGTACTGGCGGCGTCGCGCCGTCGTATTCGGAGCGGGCCTCCTTTTCCTGATTGTCCTGCTCTACTCCTTCGCCAACTCGGGGCGCTCCGGCGGTCAGCCGAAGGCGGGGTCACCGACGGCAACGTCCGCCGCGCCGTCCGATCCCGGTGGGGCGGTCCTGACACCGCAGACCGGGGCTCCGCCACCGCCCGCGTCCGCCGACGCGGCTGCGGGTGAGACGAGTCCGAGCCCGCGATCACCAGCAACACGCCTCCGCCGGGTGCGGCCGCCGGTTCGGAGGACGACGGCACCTGCACCGACGCGGAGATCAGCGTGGTGTCGTCGGCGAGCCCGACCTCCCTGCAGCGGGGAGCGGTGGCCGAGCTGCAACTGAGGATCAAGAACACGTCGGACCGGACCTGCAGTCGCAACGTGGGCGCGGACCTACAGGAGATCTTCATCAAGGCCGGCGCCGAGAAGGTCTGGTCGTCGGACACCTGCGGCAAGGTCCAGGGCTCGGACGTGCAGTCCTTCACGCCGAACTTCGAGCGCTCCTACCAGGTGCCGTGGAACGGGCGGGACACCAGCCGGTGCGACGGCACGCTGGCCGCCGGCCCGTTCCCGCCGGTCGGGTCGTACCAGGTGTTCGCCCGGGTCGGCACGAAGTACAGCGCTCCGGTGAAGCTCACCATCACCGGCTGAGCGGGTCAGACGTAACGTTCCAGGATGGATGCCTCGGCGAGCCGGGACAGCCCCTCACGGACGCCACGAGCCGGGCGTCACCGACTCCTTCGACGGCCTGCAGGTCTTCCACTGTTGCCCCGAGCAGCCGCTGGAGGCTGCCGAAGTGCAGCACCAGGCGATCCACCACCGCCACGGGCAGCCGGGGCACCTGGCCAGCAGTCGGAAGCCGCGAGGGCTGACGGCGGCGTCCAGCGCGTCGGAGGCGGCCGGGTAGCCGATAGCCTTGGCCACGGCCACCAGATCGATCAGCTCGGTGGCACCGAGCAGATCCAGCTCGACGAGTGCCTCGTCCAGGGTGCGTGACTTGCGGCCGACCGGGAGGTAGTCCCGGATGACAAGGGTGCGGTCGGCGTCCACGCCGGCCATCAGCTCGTCGAGTTGCAGGGCGAGCAGGCGACCGTCGGTGCCCAGCTCCACCACGTAACCGGCGATCTCGTCGGCGATCCGGCGAACCATCTCCAGTCGCTGCACCACGGCCACCGCGTCCCGTACGGTGACCAGGTCCTCGATCTCCAGGGCGGAGAGGGTGCCGGAGACCTCGTCCAGTCGGAGCTTGTAGCGCTCCAGGGTGGCGAGCGCCTGGTTGGCCCGGGAGAGGATCGCCGCCGAGTCGTCGAGCACGTGCCGCTGACCGTTGACGTAGAGGCTGATGATCCGCATGGACTGGCTGACCGAAATGACTGGATAGCCGGTCTGTCGAGCCACCCGCTCCGCGGTGCGGTGCCGGGTGCCGGACTCCTCGGTCGGGATGGACGGGTCGGGCATCAGGTGCACGGCGGCCCGGACGATCCTGGTGCCGTCGCTGGAGAGCACGACGGCGCCGTCCATCTTGCACAGCTCCCGCACCCGGGTCGCGGAGAACTCCACGTCCAGCGGGAAACCGCCGGTGCACAGACCCTCGACGACCTTGTCGTAGCCGAGCACGATGAGCGCGCCGGTGCGGCCGCGCAGGATGCGCTCCAAACCGTCGCGCAGGGCGGTGCCGGGGCCATCAGGGCGAGATTGGCCCGCAGTGGATCTCCGGCGGCCCCGTGGTCACGCTCACGCTGATCGGGCGGGCGGGCGAGCCCACGGCGCCGGTGCGGGCCTGGGGCGGCGCGCCGGCTGGCTTGGTGGTATCGCGGTCGATCGGCACGGGCACAGTCTACGGACTGTCGTGCGGTGGGTGCTGTCGTGGTTACTGTGATGTGTCACGATGCCGCCGTTCCCATGGTTTCCCGCTTGGGACGTGCTGTCCGGTATCGCCATTCCCGTCGGCACGGTGGGTCACTCGGCGGACGCGCGGGCCGCATGGTGCAGCGCCGAACGAACGTCAGTGACCTCGGTCACCCGCATCTGCCCGGGGCCCGCGCCGGTGCTGGTCGGGCCGCAGCCGGGCGGCACCAGGGCCGTCTTGAACCCCAGCCGGGCCGCCTCGGCCAGCCGGCGCGGCACCGCCCCGACCCGTCGCACCTCGCCGGTCAGCCCCACCTCACCGATCGCCACCAGGTGCGGTGCGATGGCCAGGTTGAGCCCGCCGGAGGCGACCGCCAGGGCCACCGCCAGGTCGGCCGCCGGCTCCACCACCCGGATGCCGCCCACCGTGGCGGCGAAGACCTCACGGTCGTGCAGGGTCAGCCGCTCGGTGCGCCGTTGCAGCACCGCGAGCACCATCGCCAGACGTGCCGAGTCGAGGCCGGAGACGGTGCGTCGGGGAGAGCCGGCCACCGTCGCGCCGATCAGGGCCTGCACCTCGGTGACCAGAGCGCGCCGACCCTCCATGGCCACGGTCACGCAGGTGCCCGGACCGGCTCCGAGTAGCGGGTGAGGAAGAGGCCGGACGGGTCGGCCAGGCTGCTGATGCCGCCCTCGTGCATCTCGAAGCAGCCGACCTCGTCGGCCGCGCCGAACCTGTTCTTCACGCCGCGCACCAGGCGCAGCGAGGAATGCTTGTCGCCCTCGAAGTGCAGCACCACGTCGACCAGGTGCTCCAACACCCGAGGCCCGGCGACCTGGCCGTCCTTAGTGACGTGGCCGACCAGCACGGTGGCGATGCCCGCTCCTGGCCACCGAGACCAGCGCGGCGGTGACCGCGCGGACCTGGTCACGCCACCGGGCACCCCTCGGTGCCGGTGGTCGAGATGGTCTGCACCGAGTCGAGCACCAGCAGGCCCGGCTTGACCGCGTCGAGGTGCCCGAGGACCGAGCCCAGATCGCTCTCCGCCGCAAGGTAGAGCTGGTCGTGCAGGGTGCCCATCCGCTCGGCGCGCAGGCGCACCTGACTGACCGATTCTTCGCCACTCACCACCAGCGAGGGGCTGCCGGCGCCGAGCGCCCAGTGCTGCGCCACATCCAGCAGGAGGGTCGACTTGCCCACGCCGGGCTCGCCGGCGAGCAACACCACGGCACCGGGGACCAGGCCGCCGCCGAGGACCCGGTCGAGCTCGCTCACCCCGGTGGGCACGGCGCGGGCCGGGGCGGCGCTGATGGTGGCGATCGGCCGGGCCGGCTCGGCCGGCAGCCGGGAGCTGACCACGCGACCGGCGACGGTCGGGCCGCTGACCGTGCTCTCGACCACCGCGCCCCACTCACCGCACTCGGGGCAGCGCCCCACCCACTGGGCGGCTGGTGCCCGCACGCGTCGCACTGGTAGGCCGGGCGCGGCTCGCGGGCTGTGGACCGACCACGGGCGGCACCGGCCGTGCCGCCGCGCGGAGGGTCGATCGGGAGGTGGTCACATCAGGACGCTAGCCCTCGCGTACGACGAAAACACCCGGCGTGGTGGTCACCACGCCGGGGCGTTTGTCGATGTGCAGATCGGATCAGTCGTGGGTCGTGCCGCCCTCGTCGCCCTCGTAGCCGCCCTCACGCTCGATGATCGGCGAGGAACCGCCGCCGGGGTGAGCGGCACCGCGACCGGCGCCTGGCCGGTGACCGTGTTGCCGTTGCCGAAGTCGAAGGTCACGAGGACGTTCTGACCGGAGCGCAGCGCCTCGGTCAGGCCGATCAGCCGAAGCTGCGTGGTGGCCTCGGTGTTGAACTGGACGTAGCTCAACGGCGCCAGCTCGATCCGGGCCGGCTGACCCGGAGCGGAGGGCTGGCCGAACCCGACGCCCGCGCCGACTCCGGGGCGGACGGGTGGCCGAGGACGACCCGGTCTCGGAGGGCGTCACCGACGGGCTGGCGGACTCGGAGGTCGAGGGCTGGCCGAACCGGAGGTCGACGGGCTGACCGAACCGGAGGGCGTCACCGACGGGCTGACCGATCCGGACGGCGACGGGCTCGCCGAGCCGCCGCTGACCACCACCTCGCGAGCGCTCTGGGTGGTGACGGTGACCGTGACCGTCTCCTTCGAGTCGTTATAGATCACCGCGCCGAGCGTCGCGTCCTGGCCGGCTCGGAAACCCTCGATGCCCGGGTAGTCCACCAACAGGCCCCGCACGGAGAAGGAACCGTTGCTGGTGGTGAGGCTGACGCCCTGGACCGACGGCTCCTTCAACGCGGTCTCGGCGATCTGACCGGCACCGCATCCGGACGCCAGCAGGCTGGCCGCCGCCGCAATCCCGGACAGCAGCAGGGCCGCCCGCCGGGATCCCCTGATCGAGCGCGTCACGTCGGTCCTCCTCGTCACAATCCCCACCCGGGCCGTACGCCGGGCACGGTGGCCATACCCGCGCAGACCGCGCTCCAGGGTAGTTGGGACTGATCGAGGCCCGCACGCGGACCCGGTAATGCCACCTGGCCGGGTGCCGCTCACACCACCCGACCACTCGCCACCAGCAGAACCACGTCGATGAGCGCGATCAGCATCACCGCCCGGAAGGCCGCCACCGGCCGCCGGCCGTCCCGCTCGCCGAGCGTCCGGCGTACCAGCTCAGCGGCGGCACCACGGCGGCCGTGCCGATTGCGGCCAGCCCGACCACCGACGGTGGCCCGGGTGGCCCGAGGACGAGACCGCTGTCGCCGTGAGAGCAGACCCGCCGCCGCCGCCCGGCTGCGGCGGCGCCGAGCCGTGTGGCAGGCCGCGCACGCCGGTGCGGGCGTCGTCGGCCAGGTCGGGTAGCACGTTGGCGAAGTGCGCGCCGGCGCCCAGGCATGCCGCCGCGACCACCAGCCAGGCGGGCGGGGTCGGCTGACCGGGCAGCGCCAGCACCACGAAGGCGGGCAGCGCGCCGAAGGACACCGCGTAGGGCAGCACCGAGAACGCGGTGGCCTTGAGCGGCCAGTCGTAGAGCAGGGCCGAGATCAGGGCGACGGTCAGCCAGAAGGCGGCCGTCGGGTTCGTGGTCAGCGCGAGCAGCGGGCAGGCCACCGCGGCCGCCACGGCGGCCCAGGCCGTGACGCGCCGACCGACCGCGCCAGCGGCGACCGGTTTGTCGGTACGCCCCACAGTGGCGTCCCGCTCGGCGTCCAGCGCGTCGTTCGTCCAACCGACCGCGAGTTGGCTGGCCAGCACGGCGAGTACCACCGAGATGATTCCGGCTGCCCGGTGGCCCACCCACGCCAGCAGACCGGCCACCGTGGTCACCGCAGCGGCCGGTTCCGGATGGCTTGCTCTGACCAGCCCTAACACCCTCGACGACATAAGGGAAGTCTGGTCGTTACCGAGCAGTCGTGCCACGCTCGGTGCCATGCGAGACGTGGCTGCGGCCGGGGCGTCCACCGGGCCGAGGGTGCTGCCGCGAACGATCCGCGCCAGTACGACGATCTGGCCGGTGAGTGGTGGCGGCCGGACGGCGCGTTCGCGATGCTGCACTGGCTGGCCGAGGCCCGTGGGGCGCTGGTGCCACCGGCCACCCGTCCCGACGCGTTGCTTGTCGACCTGGGCTGCGGCGCCGGTCTGCTCGCGCCGCACGTGAGCGGCAGGGCTACCGCCACGTGGGAGTGGATCTGACCCGCTCGGCCCTGGTCCAAGCGGCAGAGCACGGGTGCGTGTGGTCCAGGGTGATGCAACGGCCGTCCCGCTGCCCGACGGCTGCGCCGACGTGGTCTCCGCGGGTGAGCTGCTGGAGCATGTGCCGGCGTGGCCACGCGTGGTCGCCGAGGCGTGTCGGCTGCTGCGCCGGGTGGTCTGCTGGTGTTGGACACCCTGAACGACACGGCGCTGGCCCGGCTCGTCGCGGTACGGATCGCCGAGCGGCTGCCGACGGTGCCGCGGGGCATCCACGATCCACGGTTGTTCGTGGACGCTCAGGCGCTCGTCGCCGAGTGCGCCCGGCACGGTGTCGACCTGCGGCTGCGGGCCTCCGTCCGCAGGTCGGAGGCCTGCTTGTCTGGCTGCTGCGTCGTGCCCGCGCGTCCCGAGGCCCCGGTGCGGTGCCCGGCGGCAGTGTGCCGCGCATCGTGCCGACCTGGTCGACCGCCGTGCTCTATCAGGGCCGGGGGTCCGCAGAGGATAGTCGGCTCGTGGCGGGGGTATGGAACGCCGAGGAGGGACGATATGACGGTGCACGCGCTTGAGGCAGCCCGCCGGTTGGCACCACGGTTCGCCGCGCGGGCGGCGGAGCACGACCGGATGGTTCCTTCCCCGTGGACGACTTCGACGACCTGCGTGAGGCCGGCCTGTTCGGGCTGATGGTGCCCCGGGCCCTGGGCGGTCTGGGAGCCAGCTTCGCCGAGTACGCAGCGGTTGCCACCGAGCTTGCTCGGGGCAACGGCGCGACCGCCCTGGTGTTCAACATGCACGCCTCGGTGACCGGGGCGCTGGGTGCGGTCACCGAGGAGTTGGCCGAGGCGCTGGGTGTGCCGGACGAGGCGCTGGTCGCCCGTGACCGGCTGCTCACCGCTGCGGCGCAGGGCTCCTGGTACGCGGTCGCGATGAGCGAGCGTGGCGCCGGTGCCCGGCTGTCCCAGCTCAGCACGGTCTACGAGGCGACCGACGAGGGCTGGCACCTGAAGGGCAGCAAGACCTTCTGCTCCGGTGCCGGGCACGCCGACGGCTACCTGGTGGCGGCACGCAGCGCGGCCGACCAGTCGGTGGTCTCCCAGTTTCTCGTGCCGGCCGGCGACGGGCTGACCGTCGAGCCGACCTGGGACGCGCTCGGCATGCGCGCCACCTCGTCGCACGACCTGCACCTGGACGTCAGCGTGCCAGCCGACCGGCTGCTCGGTGGCGTGGAGGGTTGGCGCTGGTGGTCGCCCAGCTGATGCCGCACTGGCTGGTGGCCAGCTACGCGGCCGTCTACGTGGGGTCGCCCGCGCGGCGATCGACGCGGCGGCGGAGCACCTCAACGCCCGCAACCTGGCCGGTCTGCCGGCCGTGCGGCCCGGCTGGGGCGAGCGGACGCCACGACCGCCGCCGCACAGCTGGTGGTCGCCGAGGCGGCCCGCCGGGTCGACGAGGCACCGGGTGACGAGGAGACCAACCGCTGGGTGTGGCGGGCGAAGCTGCTCGCCGGCACCACGGCCGCCGAGGTGGCGGCGTCGGTGTTGAGGCGGCGGGCACCTCGGCGACCCGCCGTGGCCACCCGTTGGAGCGGCTCTACCGCGATGCCCGTTGCGGCTCACTGCACCCGGCCACGTCGGATGTCTGCGCCGACTGGCTCGGCATCGCCGCACTGGGCGGCGACCCGGATCGCGACGGCTCGGCACCACGTTGGTGAGCCAGCCGTGCGCGACTCGCGCGGAGACAAGCCAGCCGAGGTGGCTGGTGGGACGGCCAGGGGAGGACAGCGTTTGACGAGAGGTGGGGATCGTGTCCGTACCAGTGATCGCGGGGCTCGGGACTGCACAACCGCCGTCCGCTTCGCAGGACGAGTTGTGGGAGGGCTTCTTCTCCCAGCACTTCACCGGTACAACCCGGGCGTTGGCACAACGAATCTTCGCGAACTCGGGGTGACCAGGCGACAGGCTGCGGTCAACCCGCTTCTGGAGGACGTCTCGGACTGGCCGACCGAGCGCCGGATGCGCCGCTACCAGGTGGAGGCCCTGCCGCTGGGCAAGGAGGCGGTGGGTCGCGCGCTGACCGCCGCCGGGTTGGGCGCCGGCGACATCGGGATGTTCATCGTCTGCTCCTGCACCGGGTACGCCACCCCAGGGCTGGACATCCTGCTCGCCCGGGACCTGGGCATGGCCCCGGACACCCAGCGGATGTTCATCGGCCACATGGGTTGTTACGCCGCCCTGCCGGGGCTCGGCGCGGCGGCTGACTTCGTCACCGCCCGTGGGCGGCCGGCGCTGCTGCTCTGCGCGGAGCTGACCAGCCTGCACATCCAGCCGTCCAGCACCCGGGTGGACACCCAGCAGATCGTCTCCCACGCGCTCTTCTCGGACGCCGCGGTCGCCGCCGTGGTCGTGCCGGGCGGGCCGGGTACGCGCTGCGCGAGATCACCGCCGTCACCGACACCTCCACCGCCGACCACATGACCTGGGACGTCACCGACGCCGGGTTCCGGATGGGCTGTCCCCGAAGGTGCCGCAGGTGCTCTCCCGGCACGTCCGCGGGCTCATCGACGACCTGCTGGCCCGGCACGGCGTCAGCAGCTCCGAGGTGGACGGTTGGGCGGTGCACCCGGGCGGGCCGCGGATCCTCAACGTGGTCGAGCGGGAGCTGGCGCTGCCTCCGGAGGGGCTGGCGGCGTCCCGGGCGACGCTCGACGAGCACGGCAACTGCTCGTCGCCGACCGTGCTGCTGATCCTGGACCGGCTGCGCCGGGCGACGCCTGCGGTCCGGCGCGTCGTCATGCTGGCCTTCGGCCCCGGTCTCACCCTGTACGCCGCCCTGCTCGATCGACAGGACTGATCTCGCACCGGTCCGGCCGGTACGCTCGACGGATGGATGCGGCGGCGGACGACCGGCTGCGCTCGATCGTGCTGTTCGGTGCCGTCCTGGCCGTCCTGGCCGTCGGTGGCTGGTGGTGGCAGGCCGCCGCGCCCGCCTCGACGGCCGGGACGGCTGGCGCGGCCACGCCCACGCCGACCGTGCAGCACACCGTGAGCACCCGCTGGACCGTCTCCTGGCGTCGGGGCTCCCAATGCTCGGGTGACGATACGGGTGGATCCGGAGAGTGGTGACGTCGTCGAGTTCGAACGTCGCGCCGCGGTGGTCGACCCGCAGACCGGGCTTGTCATCGCCGCCGAGGATGCCCCGGGTGACCTGCCCGTCTTCCGTAACACGATCTGGCGGGAGCAGAGGGAACTCGCCCCTGGCCAGGGCTTGACCAGGCAGTCGTCCAACGACGGTGCCCACTATCTGCTCCAGTACCGGTGCACCCGACCCGGCTCGATGGCGGTGACCAGCACCGGGGCCGAGATCGTCGGCCCGCCGCGCGTCGACTGCGACGGCACGATCACCGTCGCCGAGGTCCTGCCCGGTGCTGGGCCGGTCCGGGTGTCCCCTGTCGGCCGTGGGCGACCGGCCCATCGATGTCGAGGCGCAGCTCGTCGCGGTGCCCTGAGTCTGGGTGCACCGGCCTCGGGACATCGGGTGGCCTCGGGGCGTCGGGTGGCCTCGGGGCGTCGGGCGACCTCGGACAGGTCGGCGGCCTCGAACAGGTCGGGCGGCCTCGGAACAGGTCAGGCGGCGAGAGCGCTCAGGTCACCGCGGTAGGCGTCGACCGGGCCCAGATCGGGCAGCACCCGGGTCACGGTGCCGGCGCGGTCGACAAGCAGCGCGGTCGCGGTGCCGGGGCGGGCCGGTTGACCCAGAAACGAGCGCAGTCCTCCGGCGGGTCGGCCAGCGCGCGAGCCTGCCGCTTGCCGGTCGGCCCGGCGGGGACCGTCCGACCGCCGGTGACGGTGACCACGGAGACGCCGTCGGGCGCGGCTGTCAGGGCGTCGCTCACGCGGTCCGGGCAGGGCAACCGTCCACCAGGATGATCATGGCGGGCAGCAGGCCTCGTAGTGGCACCGGCGCCTGGTCCGCGTCGACCAGGTCCAGCGCGGGAGTGCCCGCCCGGCGAGGGTCGCGGGCGGCGAGTAGGGCGCCGGGGCCGGGCGGTCGGTGCCGCGGCCGGCGCGGGGCCAGGTGACCACGACGAGGCCGGCCAGTGTGGTGAACACAGCCACCAGCAGGATCAGCAGCGGCAGGCCCAGGAGCCGCTGGCTGCCGGGTGGGCCGGCGGGCCGGCGCAGCTCGCGACGGATCTGGGCGGCCTCGGCGGCGAGCGCGGAGGCGTCGTCGGGGACCACCACCCGACCCCACTCGGGTGGCAGGCCGGGTAGACCGTCGGCTGGCCCGTGACCCTCTGCGTCCGGCTTGCCCATCGGACCTCCTGGAAGCGTCTCGAGAGCGGTGTGCGGCTCGGTCTCCAGGGTCGCGCACCAGGGGCTCCTCCCGCTACACCTGGGCGCAGTCCGGCTGGCCGGGCTACCATGGGAGGAGCGCATAGCCCTTGATCTCGACGTTCTGTTCACCCGTACCGGGCAGTCATTTCCGCGTTACGGAGCGTGTTCGAACCATCGGTTTGACCGCCTGTCAAGCTGAAGCAAGACCTCTCACAGGGCCCCTGAGCTGCGCCAACGGTCAGGACATCGGTGAGACATCGGTGCCTGACCGTGTTACCCTAGACACAGCGAAAGGGGTTTCGAACCTATGGTTTTCAGTGTCGGCGAGACCGTTGTTTACCCCCACCACGGGGCCGCACTCATCGAGGCAATCGAGACTCGGATCATCAAGGGCGAGCCTAAGAAATACCTCGTCCTGAGGGTCGCGCAGGGTGACCTGACGGTCCGTGTGCCCGCCGAGAATGCCGAAATCGTGGGTGTGCGCGAGGTGGTCGGCGAGGAAGGCCTCGGCAAGGTCTTCGATGTTCTCCGGGCTCCGCACACCGAGGAGCCGACCAACTGGTCGCGCGTTACAAGGCCAATCTGGAAAAGCTGGCCTCCGGCAACCCGCTGAAGGTTGCCGAGGTCGTGCGTGACCTGTGGCGCCGGGAGCGGGAGCGGGGCCTCCGCGGGCGAGAAGCGGATGCTCGCCAAGGCCCGCGACATTCTCGTCGGCGAGGTCGCGCTGGCCGAGAAGAGCACCAGGATGAGGCGGAGACGCTGCTCGACAAGGTCCTCACCGAGGCCTAGTCCGCACAGCATCGTCCTACCCACTTGTTAACGAAGAAACCACCGAGGACCGCGACGTGACCGCGCAGCTCAATCCGCGCGGTGACGTCGCGGTCCTCGTGCCTGCGGCGGGTGCCGGCGTACGGCTCGGCCCTGGCCGACCCAAGGCGCTGCGCCTGCTCGCCGGTGAGCCGCTGCTGGTGCACGCCGTGCGTCGGCTGGCCGCCGCGCCGTCGGTGCACACGATCGTGGTGGCCGCGCCTGTCGCCGAGCTGGAGGCCGTCCGCGAGCTGCTGGCTCCGGTCGCCCCGGTGACAGTGGTGCCCGGTGGCGCCGAACGGCAGGCGTCCGTTGCCGCCGCGCTGGCTGCGGTGCCCGTTGGCCCGACGATCATCCTGGTGCACGATGCCGCCCGCGCGCTCACTCCATCTGAGCTGGTCGAATCCGTCGCGGCTGCGGTTCGTGACGGGCGTGATGCGGTGATCCCGGTCCTCCCGGTCGTCGACACGATCAAGGAGGTCGGCGTCGGCGAGGTGGTGGTCGGCACCGTCGACCGTTCCGCCCTGCGAGCGGTGCAGACCCCGCAGGGTTTCCGCCGGGCCGTGCTCAGCGCCGCGCACGCCGCCGCCGGTGACTCCTCACCGACGACGCCGGCCTCGTCGAGAAGCAGGGCATCACGGTGAGCTGCGTGCCGGGCTCCGAGTACGCCCTGAAAATCACCCGGCCGTTCGACCTGGCTCTGGCGGAGCATCTGCTTGCCGCCGGCGGTTGACGCGTACCCTCTGATCATGATCGTTCCCCGGTGGCCATCGGCAGCGACGTGCACGCGTTCGAGCCCGGTCGGCCCTGCTGGGTGGCCGGGCTGCTCTGGCCCGACCAGGATGGCCTTGCCGGCCACTCGGACGCCGACGTGGCCGCGCACGCCGCCTGCAACGCCCTGCTCTCCGCCGCCGGTCTCGGTGATCTCGGTTCCGCCTTCGGGTGGACCAGCCGGAGTGGGCCGGGCGTCCGGGTGGCGCTGCTGACCGAGACGGCCCGCCGGGTACGGGCCGCCGGCCTGGAGATCGGCAACGTGTCCGTGCAGGTCATCGGCAACCGTCCCAAGATCGGCCGGCGTCGCGCGGAGGCGCAGGAGGTCCTCTCCGCCGCAGTCGGCGCCCCGGTCACCGTCTCGGCCGCGACCACCGACGGGCTCGGTTTCGCCGGGCGCGAGGAGGGGCTGGCGGGGTCGCGGTGGCCCTGGTGTACGACGCGCCGGCCGCCTAGGCTCGCCGCGATGTCCAGCGACCCCGCCCCGAGCAATTCGCCGCCGACGGCTTCGTCCAGCGGGCCCAACTCCTCGCCGAACTCGGCCGCCACGACGAGGCGGCCGAAGAGCTGACCTACGGGCTGGCGCTACAGCCGGATGACGTGGATGCCCTCACCCTGCTGGCCCGGGTGCACCTGGCCGCCGGCCGCCCGGCCGAGGCGCTCACCGCCGCCGACATGGCGGTGGCGGCCGCACCGGAGGCGCTGCCGCCACTGGTCGCCAGGGGCATGGCACTTGCCGACCTGGAGCGCTATTCCGAGTCGGCCGCCACCGCCGACCGGATCCTCGCGCTCGGCCCGACCGACGCGTACGCCCAGCGGAGCGCGGCGGCGATCCTGGCCGGCGCCCGCAACGGCCAGCCGGCGCTGAACGCGGCCTGGCGCGGGGTCGAGTTGGCCCCGCAGGAGCCGCAGGCGCACCTCGTCCTCAGCCTGGTCGCGGCCCGTCTGAACCTGTTCGATCTGGCCGAGCGGGCCTACCGGGAGGCGTTGCGACTCGACCCGCGCATCGCCGACGCCGCGCATGACGTGGGTGTCCTGCGACTGGAGCAACGCCGCTGGTCGGAGGCGTTGGAAGACGTCGCCGAGGCGGTGACGATCAGCCCGAGCCGGGTCGACTCACCGCGGACCCTCGCGTACGGGCTGCACCGCCTGGTGCTCTACGGCGCGGGTGGTCGCTGGTGGCCGCGGTGCTCGTCGCGTTCGTGGCGTCGACGAGCGACGGGTTCTCCCGCCTCCTGGCGGTGCTCGCCGCGATCACCGGCGGGATCGTCGTCTGGCAGCTCGCGGCCCGGCTGCCGGACTGACCCGGACGGTCCTGCCCGCGCTGGTGCACTCCGACCGCGTGATGGCCCTGGCGATCTACGCCGTGGGGCCGCGCCCGTGTTCCTGCTGGTGTACGCGGTGGTCGGCTCCCCGTGGCCCCTGGTGCTGGCCATCGCCACCACGGCGGTAGCCGAGTTCGCCATCTTCAGCAGAACCGCCATCCGCCCCTGACCCTGCGGCCAGCAAAACCGTCCCACAGACACCACGCCCCGCCGATCTTGCACTTCCGGTCGCCGATACGCGCGGAATGTCCCCTGCCGGGACAGAAACTGCAAGATCGCGGGAGGGGCCGGCTGGTCCACGTCGATCATGGAGTTGTGGTGCCCGTTTGGACCCCCAAAGGTGCTTTGTCACCCACCACAACTCCATGATCGACCCGACGGGGCGGGACGGGGCCGGGGCGGGGTGGGCGGGCGGGGCCCTAGGCCTGGCGTGCCCAGGTCCAGGCGTAGCCCTCGTCTTCGCAGGTGCTGGCGGCGTCGCAGAGATCCAGCGGGCGGAAGGTGTCGACCATGACGGCCAGCTCGTCGAAGTAGTCGGCACCGATGGAACGCTCTGCGGCACCCGGCTGGGGTCCGTGGGTGAACCCGGACGGGTGCAGGGAGATCGAGCCCTGCTCGATGCCGGAGCCGCGCCGGGCCTCGTAGTTGCCCCGGTGTAAAGAGCATCTCGTCGGAGTCGACGTTGTGGTGGTTGTACGGCACCGGGATCGACTGTGGGTGGTAGTCGACCTTACGGGGCACGAACGAGCAGATGACGAAGTTGGGCCCCTGGAAGGTCTGGTGCACCGGTGGGGCTGATGGATGCGGCCGGTGATCGGCTCGAAGTCGTGGATGGAGAACGCCCACGGGTAGAGGTGCCCGTCCCAGCCGACCACGTCGAACGGGTGGTTGGCGTAGACGTAGCGGGTCCAGCCGCGCCTGTGCCGGACCAGCACCTCGACCTCCTCGCCGTCGACGATCAGCGGGGCATCGGGGCCCCGGACGTCGCGTTCGCAGTACGGCGAGTGCTCCAGGAACTGGCCGCGGACGGAGAGGTAGCGCTTGGCGGGCCGATGTGCCCGGTCGCCTCGACGGCGAGCAGCCGGACGGGCTGGTCACCGGTGGGCACCAGTCGGTGGATGGTCGACGTGGGGATGACGACGTAGTCGCCGGCGACCGCGTCCAGCACCCCGAAGGGGACTCGACCCGCAGGGTGCCCGACTCGACGTAGAGGCAGTGGTCGCCGGTGGCGTCGCGGAAGAGCGGGGAGGGTTGGTCGGCGAGGACGTACCCGATTCGCACGTCGTCGTTGGCGAGCAGGTACTGCCGGCCGAGGATGGGGTCGGAGCCGCCGGTGTCCAGCTTGTGGGTGCGCAGGTGGCGGGGCTTGAGCGGCAGGTTCGGTGCCCGGGTGAAGGCGGGCGGGGTGAACTCGTCGGCGGCCAGGATCGCGGTGGGCGCGTGCCGGTGGTAGAGCAGGGACGAGTCGGAGGAGAAGCCTCCTGGCCCATCAGCTCCTCGGCGTAGAGGCTGCCGTCGGGCTGCCGGAACTGGTGTGGCGCTTGCGCGGCACCTCGCCGACGCTGCGGTAGTACGGCATCTCGCCTCCCGATATGTCCCGTTCACGGCCGGGGCGTCCGATAATCGGACGCTGTTGTCCGTTCCTCGTAGCGTCCCGTACATTCTTGTGTCGTGTCAACGCAGGTGCCCGCACTCCTCGACGGTCTGGTGGACGACGCCGCCGTCTTCCCTCCCGGCAGCGCCGCGCTTCCGACGCCCTCACCGCTCACCGCCGCCACCGCGGCGCCTGGTACGCGGCCCTGGTGGGCCTGCTGCTCATCCCCGCCTCGACCGTGGCGGCGGGCGAGCTGAGCGGTCTCGTCGACCCGGGCGAGGGCCTGGTGATCGGGTTGATCGGTGACACCGGGATCGGGAACCTGCCGTTCGCGCTTCGTTCCTGGCACCGGACGGTGTCACCGCGCGTCAGGTCGAGGTGGCGGTCGCCAAGCGCGGTGAGGACTCACTGCCCGGCATCGCCGAGTTGCTGCGGCAGGTCGACGCGTTGCCGGGCGTGGAGGCCGTCTACGCTGAACTGCCGCTGACCTTCGGGTTGATGGGTGCGCTGGACGCGCTCGCCGCCGCTCGGGCCGACGGGGTGCCGATCGCCGCCAGTCCGCACCGGCGGCCTGGCCGCCGAACTCTTCCCCACCCCGGCCGAGCTGGCCGCCGTGATCTGCGCCTGCCGGGACCGGGGCCTGCCGTTCAAGCTCACCGCAGGGCTGCACCAGGCGATCCGTCACCTGGACCCGGAGACCGGGTTCACCCACCACGGGTACGCCAACGTGCTGGCCGCGACCCTTGCAGCCAGCGACGGTGCCACTGTCGGCGCGGTCGCCGAGCTGCTGACCGTGGTCGACCCGCGCCCCTGCTGGAGCGCGCCTCCGCGCGGCTGGACGCGCCCGGCCACTGTGGGTCGGCTTCGGCTCGTGCAGCATCCTGGAACCACTGACCGATCTGATCCGGCTTGGGCTGGTGAACGGGGCTACGACGTATGACCTGGTGACCGGCGCCGACGGATCGCCGTACGGGTGACCAACCTGCCGTACGGGGTGTTCCGGCAGGACGGGGTCGGTCGCGGATCGGCGTACGGATCGGGTCCTTCGTCCTCGACCTGGCCGCGGCTGAGGCCGCCGAGCTGGTGCTGGCCGCCGGCGCGCTGTGCCGGCCCGTCCTCAACGATTTCCTGGCCCTGGGCCGTCCGCAGTGGACGGCGGCGCGGCAGCGGATCACCGAGCTGTTGACCGATCCGGCGCACCGGGCCGCGGTGGAGCCGCTGCTGGTGCCCCTCGACGAGGTGGAGTTGCTGCTCCCGTTCGAGGTGGCCGACTACGTCGACTTCTACTCCTCCGAGCACCACGCGTCGAACGTCGGGCAGATCTTCCGCCCCGGGCAGCCGCCGCTGCTGCCCAACTGGAAGCACCTCCCGATCGGCTACCACGGGCGGGCCGGCACGGTGGTGGTCTCGGGCACGCCGGTGACCCGGCCGACCGGGCAGCGCGCCTCCGCCGAGGGCCCGGTCACCGGCCCATCGGTACGCCTCGACATCGAGGCCGAGGTCGGCTTCGTGGTGGGCGTACCCAGCCCGTTGGTGCTCGGGTGTCCGTCGACGACTTCGCCGACCACGTCTTCGGGGTCGTGCTGGTCAACGACTGGTCTGCCCGGGACATCCAGGCGTGGGAGTACCAGCCGCTGGGACCGTTCCTCGGCAAGTCGTTCGCCACCTCGGTCTCGGCCTGGGTGACGCCGTTGGACGCGCTCGGCGATGCCTTCGTGCCGGCCCCGAGCAGGATCCGCCGGTGGTCGACTACCTGCGGGACGTGCCGCACCTGGGCCTGGACCTCCGGCTGGCCGTCGAGTGGAACGGCCAACGGGTCAGTGAGCCTCCGTTCGCGACGATGTACTGGACTCCCGCGCAGCAGTTGGCGCACCTCACCGTCAACGGCGCGTCACTGCGCACCGGCGACCTGTACGCCTCCGGCACCGTCTCCGGCCCGGATCGGGGACAGGTCGGGTCGTTCCTGGAGCTGACCTGGGGAGGGGCCGAGCCGGTCTCGGTGGGTGACGAGAGTCGTACCTTCCTCGCCGATGGCGACACCGTGACCATCACCGCCACCGCCCCGGCCCGGATGGCACCACCATCGCCCTCGGCGAGGTCAGCGGCACGGTTCGTCCGGCCCGCTGAGCAGGGCGCATCCTCTTCCGTCTCGTGCACGGGACCGGTGATCGCACCGGCTGTGCGATCTCCGGCCCGGTTGACCCGTTGATCGTCCGGATTCCGTTGCCTCGCCGCGCGATCCGGGCCGGGTTGTTTCGCCCGGTTCCCAGCGGTGGGGCATCCCATCGCACACGGAGGTAACGACGATGCACGATCTTGCGGGCGCGGTATGGCGTACCAGTAGCCGCTCAAACGACCAGGGGCTCTGCGTGGAGGTGGCGGACAACCTGGTCGAGGTCCACGGTCTGGTCGGGGTGCGCGACTCCAGGACCAGTCCGGTCCCACACTCGCGGTCAGCCCGCCGGGATGGACAGCGTTCATCGGGCGATCCAGGCCGGTCGCTTCGACCGCTGACCGGTGCTCCGGCACTGGTCGACGACGACCGGTGCCGGAGCGACCGCCGTATCGGACAGCGTGACGATCGAGAATGGAAATTCTGTTCTGAGGCTCCGCCCAGCCCTCACTCCGCGTACCGTCGGGGATACGGGAGGCTGGCATGTCGACGGTGGCGATTACCGGGTTCGTCGAGGCGCACGCTGTCGATGTCTGGCGTCTGCTGACGGACCTGCCCGGCCGTGCGGCCCGGCTGACCGCTGCCGGCCCGATCAAGGTGCTCACTCCGGGTCCGTTCGGGCCGGGCACCTCCTGGCGTGAGGAGCGCACCCAGCCGGGCGGCGGCACGCTGACCGAGGAGTTCCTGGTGGTGGAGGCTCTCGCCGCACAGCGACTGGTGCTCTGTTCCTCGGGTGCCGGCGTCGACTACCGGATCACCTGGAGTCTGCGGCCGGTCCGACGCCGTCGTCGGGGTTGCACTGCGGTCACCGTCACACAGGAGGCGGTGCCGACCGCCCCGTACGGTCGGCTGGTGGCGCTGCTGTTCGGCGGCTCGCCGCGCGGCGGTCGAGGCGGCCCTCTGGCGTGATCTCGCCGATCTGGCCACCGCGGCGAGTGCCATCGGCTCCGTCGAAGCCGCCTGAGCGCCAGTCCACATCACCTGTCCTTTCCGCGGGCGCGGTCGCCGTGACCTGAGCGGGCCCGGCCGGTTCCGCTGGGTAGGGTGCCGGGCGGAGGTGCGGCATGAGGTTCCCGAGGGTCGGCGACGGCTCGTGATCGCGGTCGCGGTGCTGCTCGTGACCGGGGTCGTCGCGGTCATCGTCCACCGGGTCCTCGCACCGGCCGAGGTGAGCACTGTGGCGCGGGCGGACTATCCGGCCCGGCGCGGCCGGCGGCCCGAGTGGTCGGCCGCCTCCCGGTCGCCCCGTTGATCGTGGACGGGAGGCTGCGGGTGTACGCCGCACACCGCCAGGTCTACGCGGACCGGCCGGTCGACGGGCGGCACCGGACCAGCCCGTACTGGTCGTACCGGCGTTGGCCGGCGGAACTGACCGGAGTGGTGGCCAGCGGCAGCACGGTGGTCAGCCGCTGGTCGGACGGTCGACTTGTCGCCCTCGACGCCCGGACCGGCGGGGTGCTCTGGAGGACCGACGGCCCGGAGCCCGCCGAGAGCGCGACGGTGGTGCGGCGTACCGGGGCCTCCACCGTCTGGGACCCGCGCGGTCTCCAGCTCGCCGACCTTCCGGGCGGGCGGACGGTGCTGGTGGTGACCGGGAAGGCCCAGGCGCGGGGGTCGAGCTGAGCGGCGGTCGGGAGCTGTGGCGGGTCGACCTGCCGGGCGGTTGCCGCAGCGATGTCGGCACCACCGCCTCCGGGCAGTTGATCGGTCTGAACACCTGCGCCGGGCCGGCGACTGTCGAGTTCCGGGACGCGGCGACCGGGGCGGTACGGGCGAGTTGGCGACCGCCCGGTGGCCCGGACGAGCTGGTGCTGACCCCACTCGGCTGCCGTACCGGCCGGTCGGACTGCCTGGCCCTGCGCACGGCTGGGCCGGGCGACGCGGGCGGCCGGGGTTGGCTGCTGGGTGCTGGCGAGCCGGTTGCCGCTCCCGCGCTGGATCCGGCCGGTGCCGCGCTGGTCGGTGAGCAGGCCGTGGTCGTGCTCGACGGGGTTGCGGTGGGCCGGTCGGCGCGTACGGGCGCTGAGCTGTGGCGGTTCACGGACCTGGGCGGCGCGGCGCGGGTCCTGGCCGGTCAGCCGGGCCGGGTGCACCTGCTGACCGAGGCGAACGATCTGGTGACGCTGGATCCGGTGACCGGTACGCAGCTGTCCCGCTTCTCGCTCAACGTCGGCTCGGACGGGACCGGCTGGGCGCCCGGGGCGGTGGTGGCCGAGGACGGTTTCGTCGCGGTCGAACGCCTCCGCAAGCCGGTCGACCCGTCCGGTGACGACCAGCGCTACTACCTGACCGGCGAAGCGGTGATCCTGGCCGCCACCTGATCGTGGTGTCTTCGGCCCCGAATGCCGGACCTGTCCGTCCCTCTGTCGTGAAAGGGTACGTTTTTCACGGTTCAGGTTTCCGGAAAAGGGGTCGGCGCATGGGCAGGACGCAAGCCAATCACCTCGTGGGCGGCGCGCTCGCTGCCGCCGCGAGCATCGCGCTGGCGGTCCCGCCGGTGCTGAGCGCAGCCCCGCGTCCGCGCGTGGGTTCGGCGCCGTCCAGGCCGCGCCGTCGGCGGACACCGGCGTCACCTTCGAGATCCTGCCGGCGACCCCGACACCCACGCCGACGCAACCCGGGCCACCCACACCGACGCCCACGCAACCGGGGCCACCCACACCGACGCCCACGCAACCGGGGCCACCCACGCCGACGCCCACGCAACCAGGGCCACCAACACCCACGCGAAGCCACGGGGCAGCTGCCCGTCACCGGTTCGGGTGGGTCGACGTTGCTGCTCACCGGGCTGGGCGTGACCCTGCTGATCGTCGGTTGGCTCGCCGTCCGGCGACGGCGGCCGGTCTGACCTACGCCCGCCGCCGGCGGCTGGTGGAAGCCCGCCGCCGGCGTGCGTGGCGTCAACGTCCGGCCGGAACCCGCTCCCGTGGCCTGTCGGCGGGGGTCGGGGGTCCGACGGGATCGGCGCGCCACCACCGCGAGGCCGGTGATGAGCAGCAGGCCGGCGACGGCCGCGCCCACGGTCCAGACGGATGCCATCCGGGAGATGACACTGCCCCGCTCTCCGACCTGACCAGGGCCGGGGAACTCGATCTGCGCGGTGACACTGCGCTTCACCAGTCCACTCTCCAGGTTGACCTCGACCTTCCAGGGCCCGTTCGGCAGCTCGGCCGGTAGCCGGGCGACGACCTGCCGGACCCACCCGGCGGTAGCGTGACGCCCTGCACGACCGGGAACGGGCCGGCCCGGCTGTCGGCTGGCCCGTCGGTCAGGGTAACCGAGCCGGTCAGGTCGATGGCGCGGCCGCCGGTGTTGGTGACCTGGGCGGTCAGCGACAGTGCGCCCTCGGGGCTGCGGGCCGGCCGGAGCTCACCGATCGAGAAGTCCGAGACCGGCTCTCCGCCGGGCCCGATGTCAAGGTAGATCCGGACGCCGACCCGGTGGATCTGGGTGACCTCCCCGCCGGCCCGGGGCGCGGAGGTGGCGGACGCCCAGACCAACCCGTACCGCTCGCCGCGCGAGGCGGCGGACGGCACCGTGATGGTCGCGAGGACCCGTGCCTCCCCCACGCATCCACCTCCACGGCGGCTTTGTCGAGGGTGATCCATGAGGTCAACTCGTTGGCCGCGCGGCCTTCGCCGAACTTGAACTCCGAACCCTCGACGGTCGCCGCCGCCGGATACACGTCGATGCGGCGGTCCTGGTCGGTGCGGTTGGCGATCAGGAGTGGCCGCTTGATAGTGGTGCCCGGCAGTAGGTGATCCACGATGTACCGCAACGCCCGGGGATCGTCCCGGCGGTTGCGCGGTGCCTCCAGCAGCCGGATTCCGAGGCGGTCGTCGGCGTCCGGCTCGGCCGGCCCGGGTCGACAGACCCGGACCGGCGAGGCAGAGCAGCGCCAGTGCGACCGCGACGGTCGACCGGCCCCGGCGGCTAGGCCACCGAATGCGTCACCGTCCGGTGTACACGCCCGCGATGCTGTCCAGCGGCACGTTGACGATCAGGGTCGGGTTCCAGGTCGCGGTGTTACCACCGGTGCCACCGGTGTGGGTGAACGCCGTGAGTGGGTCGACGGTGTCCAGCGGCGCAGCGGCGGCCGAGGTGGCCTGTCCGGGCGTGAAGGTGCCGGTGCCGGTGGTCGCCGTGGCCGCACCGGACCAGTAGTCGATCAACGATGCCTCGACCGTCTCGGCCGGGTGCCGCCGCCGGTCTGGAAGACCGTGGCCGTCACCGTGGCGACCCAGGAGGCGTCCGCCGCACCCGGGAGTCGGTGACCGTGACCGCGCCGAGTTGGCCGGTGATGACGCTACCGGAGCGCCGCCGCCCAGGTCGGCGGTGGCCGGCGCGACGATGTCGAGCGTGCCCTCTTCCACCTCGAAGGTGACGGTCGTGTCGTCGGTGGGCGCGGCAGCGGCCGGTGTCGCGGAAGCCCACCATCGCGGCGGCGGCCGCTCCGGCGAGACAGATCTTGGCAGTACGCACTGTTTGTTACCCCGTTTTCTCGAAGTGAGCCGGCGTGAGTCCTCGGCACAACCGGCTACTTCGGAAGATAGGGCAGTTATCGGGCACGGTGGGACAAACAGGAACTTATATCCCCATCCGGATCACCTGTTTGCCAGGATGATCAGGTCAGCGCCTTCTCCGCAGCCGCAAGGAACGCGTCGTTCTCACTTGGGGTGCCGATGGTGACCCGCACGCCGTCCCCGGCGAACGGCCGGACGATCACCCGCGCGCCTCACACGCCTTGCCGAACGCCACCGACCGGTCGCCCAGCGGCAGCCAGACGAAGTTGGCCTGGCTCGTCGGCACGTCGGGCACGTACTTCCGCAGCGCCTCGGTGACCCGGTCCCGCTCGGCGACGACCAGGGCGCAGCGGCGCTCCATCTCGGTGGCCTGGGTCAGCGCGGCGAGCGCTCCGGCCTGGGCTGCCGTACTGCTGGAGAACGGGTCGCCACCTTGCGAATCGCGCCGGCCACCACCGGCTGGGCAACCAGCCAGCCCATCCGCAGCCCAGCGAGCCCCACGCCTTCGACAGCGTGCGCAACACCGCCACATTGGGTCGGTCCAGATAGTCGAGCCCGTCCGGCACCTCCGGGTCGGTGACGAACTCCCGGTATGCCTCGTCGATCACCACCAGCACGTCGTCCGGCACCGCGTCGAGGAACCGGCCCAGTTCGGCCCGGCGCACCGCCGTCCCGGTGGGGTTGTTCGGGTTGCAGACGAAGATCACCCGGGTCCGGTCGGTCACCGCCGCGGCCAACGCCGTCAGGTCGTGCCCGTGCCCGGCGTCGTTGGGCACCCGCACGCTGGTCGCGCCGCTGGTCGCCACGATGATCGGGTACGCCTCGAAGGACCGCCACGCGTAGAGGACCTCGTCGCCGGGCAGGCAGGTGGCCCGCACCAGGTGCTCGGCGAGCGCCACCGAACCACAGCCGGTGGCGATCCGGTCCGCGTCCACCCGTACCGCTCGGCAAGCGCGTCGCGCAGCTCGACCACGCCCATGTCGGGATAGCGGTGCGAGGTGGTGATCGCCTCGGTGACCGCTTCCACCACGCCGGGCAGCGGCCCGTACGGAACCTCGTTGCTCGCCAGCTTGACGGCCTCGGCCAGGCCCAACTCCCGAGCCAGGTCGGCGGGGCTGCGCCCGGCACGTAGCTGGGCAGCGCGTCCAGGTCGGCGCGAGTCAGCCGCAGCGCCGGCTGGTGACGTCCGGAGTCGGTCATGGGGTGTCTCCCGGGGTGGTCGCGGTCGTTCGCGGGGGCGGCTTCGGGGCGGTAGGGGACTTCCACGACCACCGTCTGCGCGCGTTTGTCGTGCAGCGCCGACGCAGGGGATGGTCGAAGAGGGGAGAGGGCGTCGACCAGTTGCAGCACCAGGCCGAGCCCGGCGCAGTACCAGAGCAGGGTCGGCAGGCCGAGCGTGCTCCACCGGCTCAACGCCCGGCGGAAGCCAGCGGCTGGTCGGCGGCGAGAGCACCGCCCGGATCCGCATCATCCGCTTGCCGATGGTCTGCCACCGGCGGCCATGGCGGGCACCTCGTACGCCAACCAGAGCGCGGTGGTGATCAGCAGGATCGCCACCAGGAGAGAGTTGGCCTGCTCAGTGGGGAGCGGAAGGTTGTCTGCGGAGGTGTCGCCCGCGCCGCGCGCCGGAAGACCTCCTGCCAGTACGGTGCCCACTCCTGCGCCCAGCGCCAGACGAACCACCCGTTGACGAGCACGTTCAGTGCGAGGACGAGGCCGAAGTCGATCAGCCGGGCGGTGAACCTGCGACCGTAGCCGGCCAGCGTGAAGCCGTGCGGTCGAGGCTCGGGCGGTCGACCGGGCCAGCCGGGGTGACCGGCCGGTGGCGTCCAACCGGGTGGGCCGCCCTGTGGGCCTGGGCCGGCAGGACCACCCGGTGGGGCCCAGCCCGGCGGAACGCCCTGGGGTCCCCAGCCGGGAGGACCGGCCTGCGGTCCCCAGCCCGGACCCTGCCCCGGTTGCTGGCCGTACCCCGGCTGTGCGCCCTGCTGCGGCGGCAGGCCGGGTGCGACGGTGCCCGGCCCCGGCGTGGCCGGGCCGGAGGTGGAGCCGCGGCGGGTGTCACCGGTGTGGGCGGCTCGACCGGCGGAGGGCCGTCCGGCGGGATGGCGTCGACGGGAATGGGCGCGCCGAGCCAACCGTCGCCGTCCCAGTAACGCCGGGTCTCGGTGTCGGCCGGGTCGACATACCAACCGGGTTGCACGCTCACGCCTTCGTCCCGCTTCGCTCGCTCACGCAGACACCTTAACGACGACAGTCCGCACCACCGTGTGCTGGAGGCACTGCGGGCGTACCCCTGGGGTGTGGTCCGGCGGCGGCGCGAAGCCGCCGGCGGTGGGTCGAGGCCCACCGACCGGCGGCGTCGGGTACGTCGAAGGTTGCGTCACGCTGGCAAGTGTTACAGGTTGCCGCGGGCTTCCTGCTCCCGCTCGATCGCCTGGAAGAGCGCCTTGAAGTTGCCCTTGCCGAAGCCCAGCGACCCGTGTCGCTCGATCAGCTCGAAGAAGACAGTGGGACGGTCCTGCACGGGCTTGGTGAAGATCTGCAGCAGGTAGCCGTCCTCGTCCCGGTCGACCAGGATCTTGCGAGCCTTCAGCTCCTCGATCGGCACCCGCACGTTGCCGATCCGCTCGCGCAGCTCCGGGTCGTCGTAGTACGAGTCCGGGTGTCCAGGAACTCCAGGCCGGCCGCGCGCATCGCGTCGACGCTGGCCAGGATGTCGTTGGTGGCGACGGCGATGTGCTGGGCGCCCGGGCCCTGGTAGAACTCCAGGTACTCGTCGATCTGGGACTTCTTCCGGGCGATCGCCGGCTCGTTGAGCGGGAACTTCACCTTGCGGGTGCCGTTCGCGACGACCTTGCTCATCAGCGCCGAGTAGTCGGTGGCGATGTCGTCGCCGACGAACTCCGCCATGTTGGAGAAGCCCATCACCCGCTTGTAGAACTCGACCCACTCGTCCATCCGGCCCAGCTCCACGTTGCCGACCACGTGGTCGACGGCCTGGAAGAAGCGCTTCGGCTGGATGCCGGCGGCGATCATCGGCTGCCGGTCCACGATCGGGCCGCGGGCCACGAAGCCGGGCAGGAACGGGCCGGTGTAGCGGGACCTGTCGACGAGCGTGTGCCGGGTGTCGCCGTACGCGGCGATGGCGGCCATCCGGACCGTGCCGTGCTCGTCGGTCACCTCGTGCGGCTCGACGACACTGGCGGCGCCCTGCGCGATGGCGTGCGCGTACGCGGCGTCCACGTCCGGCACCTCCAGCGCGATGTCGCTGATGCCGTCGCTGTGCCGGGCCACGTGCTCGGCGCCGTCGGCGTCGGGCGCACCGCGCCGGTCAGCACGAACCGGGCCGACCCGCTGGTCAGCACGTACTGGGCGTGGTCCCGGTAGCCCTGCTCGGGGCCGCGGTACGCCACGCAGGTCATGCCGAACGCGGTCGAGTAGTAGTGCGCGGCCTGCTTGGCGTTGCCGACCAGGAAGTGCACGTGGTCGAGCCCCGGACCGGGAACGGGTCGTGGCTGATGTCGTGGTCGACAGCGCCGACGAGCCGGTCGACGTCGAGGTCCTCGGTCAACTGGGGTCGGTCGATCGCCTGGGTCATGGTGGGCTCCCTCGCGTACCGGCCGGCCTTGTGGGCCGCCGTGGTCGGTTCTTGTGGCGAGGATCGCCGTCCCGGCATCGGGTGGGCAACTGTTGCCAGAAATGCTGGTCAGGTTGCGCATTCGGTATGGTCTGCCCTCATGAATGGTGAGCAGAATGTACAGCTCGATGCGCTCGACGTGCGCTTGATCGAACTGCTCGCCGAGGAGCCGCGGATCGGGGTGCTGGAGTGCTCCCGTCGGCTCGGGTGGCCCGGGGCACCGTGCAGGCGCGGCTGGACAAGCTCGTCGAGCGGCGGGTCATCGAGAGTTTCGGCCCGGAGATCTCGCCGGCCGCGATCGGGTTTGGGGTGACCAGTTTCGTCACCCTGGAGATCACTCAGCGGCAGGGCCACGACCCGGTCACCGCCCACCTCGCCGCGATCCCCGAGGTCCTGGAGGCGCACACCATCACCGGCTCCAGCGACCTGCTCTGTCGGATCGTGGCCCGCTCCAACACCGACCTGCAACGGGTCATCGACCAGATCGTCTCCTCCGCCGGCATCACCCGGGCTTCGACGATCATCGCGTTGGCCGAGCAGATCCCTACCGCACGCTTCCGCTGGTGCGCAGCGCCGTCCGGGCCGACGGGAGGTGCAGTAACACCTCCGAGCCAGAAAGCGCGGCGACACGGCGGCGCGGGCGTACGGAAGATCCGTGATCGTGGCTACGGTGTGCGGGTGGCGAAGGGGCGTGCGCGGCGGGCTGCTGCTCGGCCTCGCCGTGGTCGTCGCGCTCGCCGCGACCGGCGTGTGGAACCCTTCCCGGCCTGTGGGACTGGGTGGACCGCAGTGACCCCATCTCCGAGCCCGACGTGGTCTGGCAGCAACGGATCGGCGGCACCCGCGCAGCGTGACCATCGCCGGCGACGCCGTGGTGGTCGAGCAGCGCACCGGGTCGAGGCTCGCAGCCTGGCCACTGGCGCGCAGCTCTGGGAGCGCAAGGCGGACTGGGCGGCGGTCGCCGGCGGCGACCGGGACCCGGTCGTCGCCGTGGGCAAGCTCCTGGTCAAGGGTACGAGCTGCTCGACCCGACCACCGGGGCGACCCGGCGACGCGACAACGACGCGGTGGCCGTGTGGACGTACCGCAACCTGCTGCTCGACGCGCGGTGCACGGAAGCCACCGACTGCACCCTCAGTGCCTGGGACCCGCGCGGCACCGCACCGCTGTGGACGGCCTTCCTGCCCGGGGTGCACAGCGGCCTGCTCGCCGACAACCCGGGTCTGCGTGGCACCCGCCGGCTCACCCCACCCGGATCGACGATGGGGTAGCCGGGGCCGAGCCCGCGCCACCGCTGCTCGGCTTCCCCGTCGACGGGCGGGTGCACGTCGTCGACACCGCCACCGGCCGGGTGTTGCAGAACGTCGAGCCCGGCCGGGACGAGCGACTGTCAGTGGTGGGCGGCCGGATGCTGCGGATCGCCGCCCGCTCCCAGGACGGCGCCTGCTACTTCGCCATCTCGGCCCGGGATCCGGCGACCGGGCAGGAGGCCTGGCAGCGGGCCGGGATCAACCTGCGCACCGCCGACTCCGCCGGCTGCGTCCAACGGGAAGACCCGCAGGGCGCCCGGAACGTGCTGATCGGCGTCGGCCCGGACGGCCGCGAGGCGGTCATCGACGGGTACGACGGACGACTGCTCTGGGTCGGTGAGGCGGGCACCAAACTGGTCGCGGTGGACGACCGCCTGGCGGTGTTCCGGGCCGCCGACAAGCGCTCGGTCATCGCCCGCGAGCTGGGCACCGACAAGGTGCTGTGGACCGGCCCGCCACCGGCAAGGCCGGTGCCGCGCTCACCCGTACGCGGCGGTGGTCGTCGACGAAGCCGTCCCGGCTGGTGGCACTGGACCCGCGCACCGGCCGGGAGCTGGCCGTCCTGCGTACCTCGGCGAACGCCCTCGCCGTCGGGTCGCAGGGCATGATCGTTGGCGAGGGCGTGAGATCGGCTACGTCCGCTTCGGCGCGACGGCGGGATCGCCCAACCCGCCGCCCGGCGGTGATGGGAATCCCGGGCCGGGCAGCACCGACCCGGCGGTACCGACCCCGGCGGGTCGAACAACGGCGACTGCGGGCCCAGGGGAACTCTGCCCCGACCCGGCCGACGGCAAGGATGGCTGAGCGCCCGGGTCACGTAACGATTCGGGCGGCGGGGAGCGCGGCGTGCCCGGTGGATGAGAGCGGCGTCCCAGGACCCGCCCGGCGGGTGGGAGTGATCGACCGGTCTGCCCTAGGCTTGCCGCTCATGAGCAGTGCCGCCGCATTCTCGTACGCCCCCTGCTGCCGACCGGCCCCGACCAGACGGACTATCGCCTGGTCACCGACGAGGGCGTCGACGTCGTACACGGGCCGGGAGGCCGTCGGTTCCTCACCGTGGAGCCGGCCGCGCTCACCGCGCTGACCGCCGAGGCGATGCACGACATCGCGCACTACCTGCGCCCGCCCACCTGGCGCAGCTCCGGGCGATCATCGACGACCCGGCCGCCTCGCCGAACGACAGGTTCGTCGCACTGGACCTGCTGCGCAACGCCAACATCGCCGCCGGCGGGTGCTGCCGATGTGCCAGGACACCGGCACCGCGATCGTGATGGGCAAGCGCGGCCGGCACGTGCTGACCGACGGCGCCGACGCGGAGGCCATCTCCGGGGCGTCTACCAGGCGTACACCAAACTCAACCTGCGCTACTCGCAACTCGCTCCGCTGACCATGTGGGACGAGCGGAACACCGGCAACAACCTGCCCGCCCAGGTGGAGCTGTACGCCGAGGACCCGGACGGGCACCCCGACGCCTACAAGTTCCTCTTCATGGCCAAGGGGTGGCTCGGCCAACAAGTCGTACCTCTACCAGGAGACGAAGGCGCTGCTCAATCCGACGCGGATGATGCAGTTCCTGGAGGAGAAGCTGCGACTGATCGGCACCGCCGCCTGCCCGCCGTACCACCTGGCCATCGTCATCGGCGGCACCTCCGCCGAGTACGCGCTGAAGACCGCGAAGTACGCCAGCGCCAAGTACCTCGACGCGCTGCCGACCTCGGGCTCGATGAGCGCGCACGGCTTCCGCGACCTGGAGCTGGAGGCGGAGGTGCTGGAGTTGACCCGCAACTTCGGCATCGGCGCGCAGTTCGGTGGCAGGTACTTCTGCCACGACGTACGGGTGGTCCGGCTGCCCCGGCACGGCGCGTCCTGCCGGTGGCGATCGCCGTCTCCTGCTCGGCCGACCGACAGGCCGTTGCGAAGATCACCCCGTCGGGCGTGTGGCTGGAGCGCCTGGAGACCGACCCGGCGCGGTTCCTGCCCGACGTCACCGACGAATCGCTCGACGCCGAGCTGGTCGTCCGGGTCGACCTCAACCGGCCGATGGACGAGATCCGCGCCGAGCTGTCGAAATACCCGGTGAGGACGCGCCTCTCGCTGTCCGGCCCGCTCGTGGTCGCCCGGGACATCGCACACGCCAAGATCGCCGAGCGGTTGGACGCCGGCGAGCCGATGCCGCAGTACCTGCGTGACCACGCGGTCTACTACGCCGGCCCGGCGAAGACCCCGAGGGGTACGCGTCCGGCTCGTTCGGCCCGACCACCGCTGGCCGGATGGACGCCTACGTGGAGAAGTTCCAGGCTGCCGGGGGCTCGCAGGTGATGCTGGCCAAGGGCAACCGGTCGGGTCAGGTGACCCGCTCCTGCCAGCAGCACGGCGGCTTCTACCTCGGCTCGATCGGTGGCCCGGCGGCCCGCCTCGCCCAGGACTGCATCAAGCACGTCGAGGTGCTCGAATACGCGGAGCTGGGCATGGAGGCGGTCTGGAAGATCGAGGTCGAGGACTTCCCGCCTTCATCGTGGTCGACGACAAGGGCAACGACTTCTTCGCCGAGGTCACCAAGCCGGTGCTCACCGTCGGTCGCCGCTGACCCGGGAGGCACGCGAAAGGGGCGCCAGGCGAAGTCGCCTGGCGCCCTTCCTTTCGCCCTGTTATGCCTGTCGTCCGTGCTGCGCCGACATCGGTGCGCCCGCCCGTGAGGCGGGACGGTCGCACCGCCCGTCGGATGCCGTCACGACAACCCGATGGAAGTCTCCCGCCTACCGCTGTCGATCCGCTCTCACATCGCTATCGCCTGACCGAGGCGATCTGTGACCACCGGACTACTCTGCTGGAGTTGCGCCAGTGATACGGGGAGTAGATGCGGTTCGAGATCCTGGGGCCCTGCGGGTCGGCCGTGGCGAGGCCACTGTCACCGCGGGACGCGACCGGACCGTGCTCGCCATGCTGTTGTTGCGGGCCGGCCGGGTCGTGCCGGTCGACGAGTTGGTCGACGCGGTGTGGGAGGAGCATCCCCGGTCACCGCCCGAGCCCAGTTGCAGAGCTGCGTGTCGCGGTTGCGCCGCCGGTTCGCCGAACTCGACCTCGCACCGGAACTCATCATCACCGACCCGGCCGGATACGGCGTCCGTACCGCCCGGACGACCTGGACGCCGACGCCTTCGTTCGGGGCGTGGAGTGGGCCGGGCCGCGGTTGTGGCCGGCCGGTTGGCCGAGGCGCGTGCCGGATTCCGCGCCGCCCTGGCTCTGTGGCGGGGACCGGCCCTCGCCGGCGTACCGAGCATCAGCGTCCGCCGTCGCGCTCAGGCACTCGACGAGCAACGCCTCACCGTGCTTGAGGAGTGCGTCGACGTCGAACTGCGCCTCGGTCAGGCTGCCGAGCTGATCGAGGACCTGGCCGCCACCGTCGACCAGCATCCGCTGCGGGAGCGCCTGCGGGCCAACTGATGCTGGCTCTGTCCTCGGTCGGGCGGCAGGCCGACGCCCTCGCCGTCTACCGCGAGGGTCGGCGGACGTACGCCGACGAGCTGGGCATCGAACCGGGCGCCGAGTTGCAGGAGCTGCACCAACGGGTGCTCGCCGGAGACCTGGCCTGGCCGGCCGACCGGCCCAGCCCGTCGGCCCGGTCCGCTCCTGCCCGGGCGATCGGGGACTTCGTCGGTCGGCAGGAGACACTGGCCCGCCTGGTCAAGGAGATCGAGGAGGACGGCACCCGGATCCAGGTGATCGACGGAATGGCCGGCAGCGGCAAGACCACACTTGCCGTGCACGTCGCCACCGCGTTGGCCGACCGCTATCCCGACGCCCAGCTCTTCATCGACCTGCACGGGCACAGCGAACACCGACCGTTGACGCCGACCACTGCCGTGGCGGCCCTGCTGCGCCAGCTCGGCGTGCCGGCCGAGCGGGTGCCGGAGAACCTGGACGACCGGTTGGTGCTCTGGCGGATCGAGCTGGCCGGCCGACGTGCGCTGGTGGTGCTGGACAACGCCGCCACCGCCGACCAGGTGGCACCGCTGCTGCCCAACGGTCCGCACTGCCTGGTCCTCATCACCAGTCGTCGCCGGCTGGTCGGGCTCGACGAGGGCCAGCCGTCCTCGCTGCCGGTCCTCGACGCCGACGAGGCGATCGAGCTGCTCGGCCGGGTGGCCGGCGCGGAGAGGATCGCCGCCGAACCGGAGGCGGCGGCCGAGGTGGCCCGTCGCTGCGGCCACCTGCCGCTCGCCATCCGGCTGGCCGGCGCGCGACTGGCGCACCGACCCCGTTGGCGGGTCGCCGACCTCGCCGAGCGACTGGTTGCCGGGGCGGGGCCGCTGGCCGAGCTGACCGCCGGGCAGCGCTCGGTGGGCAGGCCTTCGCCCTGTCGTACGAGCAGGTCTCACCGGCGGCGCAGCGGCTGTTTCCGTTGCTCGGCCTGTATCCGGGGACGCCTGGACAGCCGGGTGGCCGCCACCCTCGCCGAGCTGCCCCTGACCGACACCCAGGACTTGCTGGACGAGTTGGTCGACGGGCACCTGGTGGACGAGGTACAGCCGGGCTGGTACCGCTTACACGACCTGCTCCGTGAGTACGCCCGGCTGCTGCTCGCTCGACCGGAGTGGCAAACCGAGCGGCGGGCCGCCCTGGAGCGGCTGCTGGACCACCATCTGTCCATCACGTTGGCGATCGCCCGGAGAATCGAGGCGGCGGGCAGTCGTCGCAACATTCCCGCGGACACGCCTCGGCGTCCGGATCTGATGGCTGTGCCGGTGGCCGAGGGGCGGGGTGGTTCGAGGAGAACCACGCCGGGCTCACCGCCCTCGTTCGGGTGGCCGAGGAGGAGAGCTTCCCGGTTCATTGCTGGAAGCTGGCCCGGGCCTGCTGGCGGCTCAACTTCGACGGCGGGCACCTCGACGAGCTGATCGAGACCCATACGATCGGGCTTCGAGTCGCCGAGCGGCTGGGCGACGAGGCGGCCATCGCCCTGATGCTGAACTACCTCTCCTCGGCGTACTTCCGGCTGGCCCGCTTCCCGGAGGCGATCCAGTCGATGGAGGTGGCGCTCAGGCTGCGCCGCCAGCTCGGGCTGCGCGGCGACGTGCTCAGCACGCTGTGGAATCTCGGAATCTCGTATGCCGCGAACGGTGACTTCCGGCAGGGCAAGGCGAAGTTCGACGAGGCACTCAGCATGATCCGCAGCCTGGCTGACGCGCATGAACTGACCAATCTGTTGCACAACCTGTGCTACGCGTTGATCCGGTGGGGCGGTATGACGAGGCGTTGCACCACGCCCGGCTGCACCTCCTGCTAGCTCGCCAGGCGAAGGACCTTCGGCAGACCCACAGGCGTTGGGGCAACTCGCGATAATCAGGCACCGGATGGGCGACCTGGTCCCTCCCGCCGCCTGCTGCGGGTCGCGCTGTCCCTCAAACGCCAGCTGGGCGACCGTTTCGGCGAGGGGAGGTGCTCAACGAGATCGGCGTGATGGAACGCGTCGCCGGAGATCCGGAAGGTGCCGCCGCCCTGCACCGGGACGCGCTGGTGGCGATGATGGAGGCCGGCGACCGAATGGGGAGTGTGCCTCACGCAACCTGCTGGCCCGGGCGATGCTGGAGCAGGGCGATGCCGTCAGCGCGCTCGACCTGCATCGTCGGGTGCTCGCCGACGCCACTCGGCTGGGCGCCCGCTACGAGAAGGCTCGGGCGTTGGAGGGCATCGCCCGCTGCGTACGGGCCACCGATCCGGCAGCTGCCCGCGCACACCTGAGCCAGGCGTTGGCCCTGTTCCGGCAGATCGAGTCGCCGAACCAGCACGACGTGGAACGGCTGCTCACCGAGTTGGGCTGACGGATCATCTGCGAGTCGGCCACCGGCGCGGCAGGATGGTACGCGTGACGACTCCAGAGGCGACCGGTTACCGGATCGAACGCGACTCGATGGGCGAGGTGGAGGTGCCCGCCGAGGCGCTGTGGCGGGCACAGACCCAGCGCGCGGTGCAGAACTTCCCGATCTCGGGTCGGGGCCTCGAACCGGCTCAGATCAAGGCTCTCGCGCAGATCAAGGGCGCGGCGGCCGAGGTCAACGGAGAGCTGGGCGTGATCGACGCCAACGTGGCCGCCGCCATCGCCGCAGCCGCCGCGCACGTCGCCGACGGCGGCTACGACGACCAGTTCCCGGTGGACGTGTTCCAGACCGGTTCGGGCACCTCGTCGAACATGAACACCAACGAGGTGATCGCCACCCTGGCCAGCCGCGAGCTGGGTGCGCCGGTGCACCCGAACGACCACGTCAACGCCTCCCAGTCCAGCAACGACGTCTTTCCGTCCTCGATCCACCTGGCCGCCACCCAGTTCATCGTGGAGGATCTGCTGCCGTCGCTGGGGCACCTGGCGTCCGCGCTGGAGGCCAAGGCCGCGGAGTTCGAGACGGTGGTCAAGGCCGGGCGTACCCACCTGATGGACGCCACCCCGGTCACCCTGGGCCAGGAGTTCGGCGGGTACGCCGCCCAGGTCCGCTACGGCGTCGAACGACTGGAGGGTCGCTGCCCCGACTGGCCGAGCTGCCGCTGGGCGGCACCGCCGTGGGCACCGGGATCAACACCCGCTCGGCTTCGCCGCCTCGGTGATCGGCAAGCTGCGCGAGTCGACCGGCTTGCCGCTGGCCGAGGCGCGCAACCACTTCGAGGCACAGGGCGCGCGGGACGCGCTGGTGGAAACCTCGGGGCAACTGCGCACCCTGGCGATCGGCCTCTACAAGATCGCCAACGACATACGCTGGATGGGTTCCGGCCCCGTGCCGGCCTACGCGAGCTGCGCATTCCCGACCTCCAGCCCGGCTCGTCCATCATGCCCGGCAAGGTCAACCCGGTGGTAGCCGAGGCGATGCGGCAAGTCTGCGCCCAGGTGATCGGCAACGACGCGACGGTTGGCTTCGCCGGGTCGCAGGGCGACTTCGAGCTGAACGTGATGCTTCCCGTGATGGGCCGCAACCTGCTGGAGTCGATTCGGCTGCTCTCCGCGGTGAGCCGGCTGTTCGCCGACCGGCTGGTGGCAGGCCTGGTCGCGGACGCCGAGGTCTGCCTGGCGTACGCCGAGGGTTCGCCGTCGATCGTCACCCCGCTCAACCGCTACCTGGGGTACGACGAGGCCGCGTCGATCGCCAAGGAAGCGCTGGCCAAGCAGACCTCGATCCGTGAGGTGGTGATCTCCCGGGGCCACGTCGACTCCGGCAAGCTCACCGAGACCCAGCTCGACGAGGCGCTGGACCTGCTCCGGATGACCCACCCCTGACCTGGGCTGTCCCGTTCAGCGCGGGCCGTTCAGCGTGGCCGCCGCGCCGGGCCGCCCAGCCGAGGAAGCGGGTGAGGAGCGCTGCGGGGTCCGGGCCGTCGTGCGGGTTGAGCCGGTGCAGGTCAGCAGCCGCGTCATGCGGGACCGTGCACAGGTAGATGCTCAACGCGATCCGGTCGTGCGCGTACCCCGGCGGAGGGTTAGTCGGGCCACCGGGCACGGCCAGGGCGCGGCGCAGACCCAGAGTGGGCGCAGCGGCAGATGCGGTCGACAGGGCGCCGTCGCGTGGTTGTCCGGGGCGGTCCGGGACATGGTGGGGCTCTCCTTAGGCGGGCCGCGCTGGGCCGGGCGGCCTGGGCCGGCTGGCTGGGCAGCCCTGGACCGGGCTGGGCCGGGCCGGGCGGCGCCAAGATCGCGCTCGATCCTGGATGTAGTGGCATCCGCACGCTCGAACCCCTCTTTCCACGATCGAGCACGATCTTGCGTGGGCGGTTGGGGTCGGTCGGGGTATTCGGCGTGGGCGTGGCCGTTGGTGGTCGGGGTTGGCGGTCGCGTGGTGGTCGTGGGCGTTGGTGGTCGGGGCGCCTGGTCGCGTCGTGAGCGTGGTCGAGGTGTCTGGGCGGGTCCTTGGACCTGACTCGTTTGTGGCATCGCGTCGGCGTGGCGTGGCATCGCGTCGGCGTGGCGTGGCGTGGCGTGGCGTGGCGTGGCGTGGCGTGGCGTGGCGTGGCGTGGCGTGGCGTGGCGTGGCCTGGCCGGGCGGGTGCGCTTTGGCTGGGGCGAAGCCCTGCCCGCAGGCTTCCATCGAGTTGATGAACGAGGTGGCCGAGTCGTGGAGTTGACCGACGCTCGCTGGCGCAAGAGCAGCCGCAAGAACCAGGACAACTTTGCTTCGAGGTGGCTACGAATCTCGGGGACGTGGTCGGGGTGCGAGACAGCAAGGACTCGGACGGGCCCGTGCTCGTTGTCGACGCGTACTCCTGGCGGCTCTTCGTGGTCGCGCCCCGCGCTGACGCAACCGCCTCGCGCGCGACGGCGGTCGGGTCCCCAGCAATTTCGGGGAAGTTGCTGCTTCAGGCCGCACCGAGGCAGCAACTTCACCGAAGTTGCTCGGATCTTGGGCGGCCCGGGTAAAGCGTTCGACGGGGCTTGGGTGGGGTGGATCATCGGTTGATGGACGTTGGCGCCGGTCGGGGGTCCCTGGAGGGACTGAGCGGCTGCGGTTCCGGCGGCTGACCAGGGCGGATGTGGTCGCGCTCGTCGATCTGGACAGCGATCCCGAGGTCATGCGGTTCCTCACCGGCGGTGTCGCGACCCGCTGGCGACTGTCCGTGATGAGCAGTTACCGAGGCTGCTCGCCCAGTACGACGGGCATCCGGGGCTGGGGCGCTGGGCGGCGCACGACCGGGAGACCGGCGAGTTCCTGGGCTGGTTCGCGCTCGACCCGTCCGCGGACGGCACCGAGGCCGAACTGGGCTACCGGCTGCGGCGCTCGATGTGGGGGCGAGGGCTGGCGACCGAGGGTTCCCGGGCGTTGGTGCGGTACGCCTTCGAGGTCGTCGGGGTGCGTCGGGTCTGGGCCGAGACGATGACTGTCAACGAACGCTCCCGGCGGGTGATGACGAAGGCCGGGTTGCACTACGTGCGGACCTTCCACCTGCAGTGGGACGACCCGATTCCGGGCACCGAGCAGGGCGAGGTGGAGTACGAGGTACGGGCGGAGGAGTGGGCGGTAGCGGGTCAGGAGCGGCCGGCCGCCCGACGAGCGCGGTAGGCGGTCACCGCTGCGCGGTTGCCACAGCCGGCCTCGCAGAATCGCCGGGACCGGTTGCGGGAGAGGTCGACGAGCACGTTGTCGCAGTCCGGGTACTCGCAGATCCGCAACCGGCCCAACTCACCGGCGCGGACCAGGTCGGCCATCGCCATCGCGGCCTCCACCGCGATCCGGGTGGCCAGCGGTGCGTCGCGAGGCACGGCGTGCAGGTGGTACGGCTCGTCGTCGTGCTCGATGAGCTGCGGCAACGCCTTGTTCTCGAGCAGCAGACCGTTGATCACCTCGACGATTTCGGGCGGCTCGGCGTACCAGATGCGGCGTAGCCGGGGCGCAACGTCCGGACGGCGCGCAACTCGTCGTCGGTGTGTTCGTGCCGCCCGCTGTAGGAGTGGCGGACGAAGAACGCGTCCAGCGCCGCGACGTCGGGCAGCAACTCGCCGTCCCGCCCGGCCGTGTTCACCAACGCGGTGGCGGCTGCCAGCGAACACTCGGTGTCATGAGCAAATAGCAACTTGACTCCTTTCATCGTGACCGCCTAACGTCATCAGCACAAGGATAGTTTGCTCATGACACTGCGCCACCCCGAGGAGCGCGACATGCACTCACGAACTGCTGCCGGCACCGGTCTGGCGCTGCTCTCCGCAGTCACCTTCGCCACCTCCGGCACCTTCGCGCGATCACTCATCGAAGCTGGCTGGTCGGCCGAGTCCGCGGTGATCGCCCGGGTCAGCATCGCCGCCCTGCTGCTGGCGATTCCCGCTGTGCTGTCGCTGCGCGGCAAGTGGCACGTGCTGCGGAGCAACGCCACGGCCATCGGGCTGTTCGGGCTCCTCGGGGTGGCGCTGGCCCAGGTGTGCTTCTTCAACGCCGTGCGGTACCTGCCGGTCGGTGTGGCGCTGCTGCTCGAATACCTGGGCATCATCCTCGTCGTGGGCTGGATGTGGCTGCGGTACGGACAGCCTCCCCGCCGGCTCACCGTCGTCGGGTCGGTGGCCGCCCTCGCGGGTTGGCGTTCGTGCTCGACCTCGGTGGCACCGCCGACTTCCACCCGGTGGGCCTGCTCTGGGGCCTGGGCGCGGCGTTCGGGCTGGCCGGATACTTCGTGCTCGCCGGTCGGGTCGATCCCCGCTTGCCCTCGGTCGCCATGGCCAGCGGCGGAATGGCGGTCGGCGCCGCCGCGCTGCTGCTCGTCGGGCTGACCGGTCTGCTGCCGCTGCACGCCACCTTCGGCGAGGTCACCTTCGCCGGGCGGTCCACCAGTTGGTTGCTGCCCATCGCCGGGCTCTCGCTGGTGGCCGCCGTCATCGCGTACCTGGCCGGTATCGCCGGCACCGGATCCTCGGCCCCGACTGTCGTCGTTCGTCGGGCTGACCGAGGTGCTGTTCGCGGTGCTGATCGCCTGGCTGTTCCTCAACGAGTTGCCCACGGGCTGGCAGTTGTTCGGCGGTGCGCTGATCGTCGCCGGGGTCGCACTGGTACGCCTCGACGAGCTGCGCGGGTCGCCGTCGACGCCCACGCCGGTCCCGTCCGAGCCCGTGCTGGCGCTCGACGGGCGCTGATGCTGGGCGAGCGGCGCGTGGTGTCGGTGCTGGACGGGCGGCGGGTGGTGTCGGTGCTGGGCGGGTGGTGAGAGGGTGGGCGTCGTGGTGACCACTGTGGTGTTCGATGCTGACGAGACCCTGCTCGACCTGCGTCCTGCGGTGACCGGCGGGCTGGTGGCCGTGCTCGACGAGATGCGGCGCCACACCCGGCGGCGGCCGGGTGACGCTCGCCGAGCTGGAGTCGGACTGGGATGCGGTCTTCGACGACCTGCGGGCCGCCCGGTTGCGGAGATCCGCCGCGCCGCGTTGGCCCGGTCCCTGGCCCGCGCCGGGATGAGCGACCAGCTGGACGAGATCGCGACGCTCTTCTTCGCCCGGCGGTTCGCCCTCACCCGGCCGTTTCCGGACGTGCCAGCGGCGCTGGCCACGCTGCGCGACCGGTACACCCTGGGCTTCGCCACCAACGGCAACAGCCGCGCCGAGCGCTGCGGGCTCGCCGACGAGTTCGCCTTCGAGGTGTACGCGCACGAGAAGGGCCTGCCCGAAGCCGGCCCCGGAGTTCTTCGCAGCGGTGGTCGCGGTGGCCGGAGTGCCGGCCGGGCAGATCGTGTACGTCGGTGACTCGTGGGAGCACGACGTGGTCGCACCCAGCGGGCCGGCCTGCGGTCGGTGTGGTTGAACCGGCTCGGTCTGCCTCGCCCGCTCGGCTGCACGCCCGATGCCGAGGTGTCCAGCATGGCCGACCTGCCGGCCGCGCTCGCGGATCTGCGCCTCGACGGAGGCACGGGACATGTCGATGCCGCTGGTCGGCCGCTCGAACTGGAGGATTCACGGCCATAACGGGCGTTCAGGTGGCGTAAACCCGAACGTTGTTGTGTGATGGCGCCACGTCCCTCAACGAGAGGATCCGATGTGGTGAGCAAGCGCTTCACCGCCCGTGCCGTCGCGACCGCGGCAGTGCTGGCACTTACGGCTGCGGGGCTGGGTGTGCCGGCCAGTGCCGCGCCAAGCAACTCCCGTACCTTCACCGTCGTTGCCGAGGATGGCGTCGCCGCCGAGACGGCCGTCGCCGCGATCCGGGCAGCCGGCGGCACCGTGGTGTCCCGGTCCGACGAGGTCGGCATGTACCAGGTCAGCAGCGACCGGGCCGACTTCGCGGCCAGGGCGACCGCCGCACCGGCGCTGATCGGTGCCGCCGAGCAGAAGGCCATCGGCCGCAAGCCGAAGCTGGACCGGGTCGAGCAGGAGCACCTGACGGCTTCCGCCGGTGCCGGTGCTGCCCGTGCCGGTGCTGCCGGTGCTGTCGGCAAGAAGGGCGCCAAGCTCGACCCTCTCGACGACAAGCTCTGGGGCCTGGAGATGATCCGGGCCGACCAGGCTCGCAAGATCGAACCGGGTGACCGTCGCGTGACCGTCGGCGTACTGGACACCGGCATCGATGCCAGCAACCCGGACATCGCGCCGAACTTCAACTGGTCGCTGTCGCGCAACTTCGCGCCGGACCTGACCGACGTGGACGGCCCTGCGAGGTGCCGAGCTGCCTCGACCGGTGGGAACCGACGACGGCGGGCACGGCACCACGTGGCCGGCACCATCGGCGCCGCAGCCAACGGCTTCGGTCTCTCCGGTGTGGCCCCGAACGTCTCGCTGGTCGAGCTCAAGGGTGGCCAGGACTCCGGCTACTTCTTCCTCGACCCGGTCGTCAACGCCCTGCTCCACGCCGGCCGGTCCGGGATCGACGTGGTCAACATGTCGTTCTACGTCGACCCGTGGCTCTACAACTGCACCGCCAACCCCGCCGACTCGCCCGAGGACCAGGCCGAGCAGCGGGCCATCATCAAGGCGATGAAGCGCGCTGATCTTCGCGCACAACAAGGGTGTCACCCTCGTCGGCGCGCTCGGCAACAACAACGAGGACCTGGGCGCACCCCGTACCGACGTCACGAGCCCGGACTACGGTGCCAACCCGTACCCCGCCCGATCGACAGCGAGGCTGCTGGGACCTGCCCACCGAGGGCCCGCACGTGATCGGTGTGTCGTCGGTCGGCCCGTCCGGCAAGAAGTCGGACTTCTCCAACTACGGCACCGAGCAGACGTCGGTCGCCGCCCCGGTGGATTCGCGAGGGACGGCTTCGGGACCCCGTCGTACAACACCCCCGGCAACCGGATCCTCTCGACCTACCCCTGAAGGTGCTCCAGGAGGAGCCGATCTCCGCCACCATCCCGGACCCCAAGGTGGACGAGAACGGCAACATCGACCCGCGGGTGGCCACCTCCGTCTTCAAGCAGTGCAAGGCCAACGGTGAGTGCGCCTACTACACCTACCTGCAGGGCACCTCGATGGCGTCCCCGCACGCCGCCGGTGTCGCCGCGCTGATCGTCAGCCGGTACGGCAAGCCGCAGGGCCGGGCCGGCTTCGGCATGTCGCCGGACCTGGTCGAGCAGCACCTCTACCGGACGGCAGCCGAGCACGCCTGCCCGGAGCCGCGCCTGCAGCAGTACCGCAACGAGGGCCGTGACGAGACCTACGACGCCTACTGCGCCGGTGGGGTCAACTTCAACGGCTTCTACGGCTACGGGATCGTCGACGCCTTCGCAGCGGTGAAGACCCCGCTCAAGCCGAACGCCCGCCCGTAACGGCATCCCGCACTGCCGCGGTGGCCTGATCGCCACCGCCCTCGGGGCCCGGTCGACAACCGTCGACCGGGCCTGCCTCGTCCGGGGTCGGCGTTTTGCCGTGCGTGGCCGGTGTGGTGCCGTGCGTGGCGGGCCTTTCGTCTTGATCGACTCGGCTTCCTTGAAGGCGGGGTGTCAGCGTGTGGGGAAAGCGCGGTTTCCGGGAACCCGAGATGATCCTGGTCATCTGGACGATCCCCGTCGCCACCCGCGGCTGACCAGCGCAGCGCGCACCTCACCGAGCAATGCAGGAAACTCGCCGTGCAGCCGTCTACTGGTCACGTGCAGGACCAGCCACCCCGCGCCGACCAGCAGGTTGAGTCGGCGGCGGTCGCGGTGCAGCTGCTCCGGGTCGGAGTGCCACTGCCCGTCGTACTCGACCGCTACCCGATATTTCGGCCACGCCAGGTCGGGGTGCAGGACAACGCCGCTGGGCAGGCGCATCGGATGTTGAACGGCTGGGCGTGGCAGCCCACCGAGTAACAGGCGTACCCGGAGGTGTGATTCCGGTGGGGATTCGGCGCCGCCGTCGGCCACGTCGAAGACCCATCGCGCTCGCCGCCCACCGGGCCGGTCGGCATTGCGGGCTCCCAGCGCGGTCAGCATGTCGCGATCGGTCAGCCCTGCCCGAGCAGCGAGTCGACGATGGCGACCGATCGGACCGGGTCGAGCCACACGGCCGCCTCCCAGGCCGCGCGCCCCGGGTCGGATCGGGGATCACGCTGCCCTGATCCGAGATGAACCGGGCGCGCTGGTCGTCGCCCGGCGGTCGCCCGGTCTCGCCGTCGCCATGCCGCCCACTCCGGCGGAGACGGCCGCCGGCACGGAGTGTCGCCGTGCTGGGCGCGGTGGCATCCCGACGTCAGGTGGACGCACTGCTCCCGTGGGTCGCGCCGCTTCGGGCGAACGTCCGATGTTCGGGGCGCCCGGAATCGGGCGGTCGGCCTGGGGCGGCGTTCGTCCTGGTCCTGCGCTCGGTGGACGCTGTGCCGTCGATGCGGGTGCGGTCGGCTCTGCCGGCTCGACGTCCGGCAGAGGGGTGATGACATTGGCATGCACGCGGAGGCCACGCTGTGGGCCGATCCGCAGTGGTCGGGGCACGAGGACGTGGACGTCGTCGGTGAAGCTGGCCGCGTGTTCGACGCCGTGCAGGTAGGCGGCCGACGGGCCTCCCATCACCACCCGGGCGGTAGTCGCAGCAGGGCGGCGCGGCAGGCGAGGGCGTGGTCCCGCTCCAGCCGTGCGTCGGCGTAGATGTCGTGGCGCAGCCGCACCAGGCGGCGCTGCGCAACTGGTGCTCGGTGAGCAGGCCGTCCCGGACAGCGTCGGAGCCGCGGAAGACCTGCCACGTCAGGGCGTCGGGGCGGTACGGACGTGGTGGCATGTTGAGCAGCCTGCCGACCTTCGAGGGCCGCCGAAACCCCTGTGGACAACCCGACCTACGCCCTCCGATGGACCTGTGGACAACCACGAATCCGCCCGCCGATCGTGGTATGGCCCAGGCCCGTCCGATCCTCTGCCGAGTGGTCGGGGGCGTCGAGGGCGATGATCGACTCGCGTTCTGGAAGTCGGGCCATCGCTGGCATGGGGATACCGCGTTATCCGTGACCCCGAGTTGATCAAGCCGCCGGGGCGGCCGCCGGGGCGGGCCGGGGCGGGCCGGGGCGGGCGGGGCGGCGGGGGCGCCGTGGCAGGCCGGGGTCAGCTGAGGGCGCTACTGATGGCCACGGCGGCGGCCAGCACCTGGGGGCCGATCGTGTCGACGTCCAGCGGGGCGAGCGCGACCACGCCGACGCTCGCCTCCAGGCCCGGCACGTCGAGCACCGGCGCGGCCACCCGTACGCTCCGGCCTGCAACTCCCCGCTGCTGCTCACCGGTGCCCGCACCCGGCTCGACCAGCCAGGATCGCCCGGCCCGCCGCTCCCCGGTCCAGTGGGTGCCGTGCCCCGGCCCGGTACGCGACGTGGAACGACGTCCAACTCGGCTCGACCACGGCCAGGGCGACGCCCTCACCACCCTCGACGACGGTCAGGTGCGCGGTCGCGCCGGCCTGTTCGGCGAGGTGGCGTAGCGCGGGCAGCGCACCTCGGCGAGCAGCGGTTGGGCCCGCCGCGCCAGTTGCAGCAATCCGGCGCCGAGGCGTAGCCGACCGTCGCCGTCGCGGCGCAGCATGCCGTGCCCGGTCAGCGCATTGACCAGCCGATAGACGGCCGCCCGTCCGATGCCGAGCCGATTCGCGGCCTCGGTGACGGTCAGTCCACCCGCGAGTCGGCGACCAGGTGCAGCAGCCGTAACCCCGGTCGAGCGTCTGCGACGTCTCGCCGGGCCGCCCAGCGACCGCGTCGCCCAGCCCGGAAACTCCGCCGGGCCGCCCAGAACCCGCGTCGCCCAGCCCGGAAACTCCGCCGGACCGCCCAGAACCCGCGTCGCCCTGCCCAGAGACTCCGCCGGACCGCCCAGAAACCGCGTCGGAGGGGCGCTGGGGCTGGCGGTGTGTCACCGGAGCGTGCGGTCGCATCCACGACTGGCAGCGTACGACCCGGCACCGGCGGACCCGGACAGGCACGGACAGCTACCCTTGTACGGTGACGCTACGCCTGTATGACACTGCCACCCGATCGGTGCGGGACTTCGTCCCGCGGGAAGCCGGCAAGGTGGGGGTCTACCTGTGTGGTCTCACCCTCCAGGCGCCGCCGCATCGGTCACCTTCGCTCCGGCGTCAACTATGACGTCCTGCGCCGCTGGCTGCTGACGGCCGGCTACGAGGTCACCTTCATTCGCAACCTGACCGACATCGACGACAAGCTTCGTCAAGGCGGGCGAGCAGGGTCGACCGTTCTGGTCGATCGCGTACGCGAACGAGCTGCTGCTCGCCGCGTCGTACCGGGCGTTGAACGTGTTGCCGCCCACCTACGAGCCGCGCGCGACGGGGCACATCCCCGAGATGCACGAGCTGATCACGAAGTTGGTTGCCGACGGGCACGCGTACCCGGCGACCGACGGCTCCGGCGACGTCTACTTCGACGTGGCGTCCTGGCCGACGTACGGGTCGTTGTCGGGTCAGTCCCCGGACGCCATGCAGTCCGCCGGGGACGCCCCGATCGGGGCAAGCGGGACCCGCGTGACTTCGCGCTCTGGAAGGGTGCCAAACCGGACGAGCCGGCGGACGCCTACTGGCCGTCACCGTGGGGCTGGGCCGTCCGGGTTGGCACATCGAGTGCTCGGCGATGTGCTGGCGCTACCTGGGCCCGGAGTTCGACATCCACGGCGGCGGGCTGGATCTGACGTTCCCGCACCACGAGAACGAGATCGCCCAGTCCAAGGCTGCCGGGCTGCCGTTCGCCCGCTACTGGGTGCACCACGGGCTGCTCAGCATCGGTGGGGCCAAGATGGGCAAGTCCGCCGGCAACGCACTGGACCTGGCGTACGTGGACTCGCTCGGGGTGCGGCCGGTGGACCTGCGCTACTACTACGCCGCCGCGCACTACCGCTCGGTGATCGACTATTCGGAGGAGTCGCTGCGGGACGCGGCGACCACGTACCGCCGGATCGAGGGCTTCGTGCTGCGGGCGGCCGAACGGGTCGGTGCCGGGCAGCCCGGTGAGCTGCCGTCCGGCTTCGTGGCGGCGATGAACGACGACCTCAACACGTCGGCCGCACTGGCGGTGCTGCAACAGCACATCCGGGACGGCAACACCGCGCTGAGCGCCGGGGACGATGTGACCGTCCGCACCACCCTGGCCGTGGTACGGGCAATGCTGGATATCCTCGGGATCGACCCCTCGACCCGGCCTGGACCGGCGGCGGCCGATCTGACGATCTGCGTGCCGTGGTGGACTCCCTGATCGCGCTGGCCCTGGAGCAGCGCGCGCAGCCGGGGCCGCAAGGACTGGACTGCCGCTGACGCGGTACGTGACCAGCTCAAGCTGGCCGGCGTGGTGGTCGAGGACACCCCAGGGCCCCGTTGGACTATTGGAGAGCAGGACTGATGGCCGGCAACTCGCAGCGCCGTGGCCGGCGACTGACGTCGAAGGCAGGCGCCCCAAGGGCACCGGCGGCAAGAACAAGGACTCGTTGACCGGGCGGGTCGCACCCTGCCCGCGGACGAGCGGCCGTGGCACAAGGGCTACTCGGGCACCGAGAAGCTGCCCAGCGCACCGCCTGGAAGCAGGACAAGGACGCCGCGCGGCGGTCGAGGAGGGCGCGCCCGAAGATCGGTCAGCCGGGCAGCAAGGACACCACCTGGGGCAGGGGCGGCGGTCGGGGCGTACCAGTGGGTCGGGGTGCCTCCGGCGGCGGCGGTCGGGGCGGCAAGCCCACGGGGCGGTCCGGCCCTCGGGTCACGCCGGGGCGCAAGTCCAACCCGTCCAAGGACACCCCGGAGTTGTTGGTCGGGCGTAACCCGGTGCTGGAGGCGCTGCGTGCCCAGGTGCCGGCGACGGCGCTCTACGTCGCCCAGGGCATCGACATGGACGACCGGATCAACGAGATCATCCGGACCGCCGCCGATCGGGGCATCGCCAACCTGGAGATCAGCCGGGCTGAACTGGACCGGATGACCGGCGGGTGCTGCACCAGGGCGTCGGGTTGCAGGTGCCGCCCTTCGCGTACCAGCCGTTCGAGGACATGGTCGCCGCTGCGCTGGAGCAGCAGGCCCCGCTGCTGGTCGCGCTGGACGGCGTCACCGACCCCGCAACCTGGGTGCCGTGATCCGGTCAGCTGCCGCGTTCGGCGCGCAGGGTGTCTTCGTACCCGAGCGTCGTGCCGCCGGGATCACCGCGACCGCCTGGCGGACCAGCGCCGGCGCGGCCGCGCGGGTGCCCGTGGCGCAGGTGACCAACCTGACCCGTTCGCTGAAGGCGTGCCGGGACGCCGGCTTCATGGTCGTCGGCCTGGACGCCGACGGCGACACCGACCTCTACGACCTGGAGGCCGCGGTCGGTCCGCTGGTGGTGGTGGTCGGTTCCGAGGGCGCGGCCTTTCCCGCCTGGTCGGGGAGACCTGCGATCTGACCGTCAGCATTCCGATGATCTCCGAGGTCGAGTCGCTCAACGCCAGCGTGGCCGCGGCGGTCACCCTGGCCGAGGTCGCCCGCCGGCGTTCCGCCGAGCTGTAGGCACGTCGGCGAGGCCCCCTTCCGCCGCGCGGGAGGGGCCTCGCCGTCAGATCTGGCGGGTCCACGCGACGAAGAGCAACGCCCCGGCAACGGCCATCAGCAGCACCGTCGGGATCAGCCAGCGCGGACCGCGTTCCCCGTCCAGGCGTCGGGTCAGCCGCTGGTGCACGGCGGCGATGCCGATCAGGGCGACCAGCCCGGCAGCGGCCATTGGCAGGCCGACGAGGAAGTGCGCCAGCCACGCGCCGGCCGGGTCGGACCACCCCAGGAATTGTCGTACGGCCCGGAGTCCACCAGCCCGTAGAACACGCCGCGCAGCACCATCAGCAGTTCGACGCCGAGCGGCAACAGGGCCAGGGCACCGAGGAGCAGGCTGAGCAGCGCGTGACCGAGCACCGCGGCGGTGCCGGGCCGTCGGTCGGGCGCGGCCGTCGGTGGCATTCCGAGCAGTCCGGTACGCAGGGCTCGCCAGCGTGCGACGACGGCGCCGGATCCGCCCAGCGGAGCGGTCACCAGCGCGAGTACGGCGACCGGGAGCAGCGCCGCACAGTAGGCGAGGCCGCGGCCGGTCCGGCGGACCGTTTGACGAGCAGCGGTGTGGGCGAGATCGGTGGGCACGGCGTCTCCTCGGGGTCGGGTCGCCGTGACGCTACGAGCCGGACCCGTCGTGCCGAGTCACCCCAGAGAGCCACATCCGCGCTGGTTCCGCGGGGTGAGAAACCACTACGGTACGACGACAGGGGCGGCCCGCCGAAGCGGACCGCCCCTGTCGCTGTGGCGTTACGTCAGATCCGGCTGCCGGTGGAGGCGTGGAAGACGTGGCTGCGGCCGGCGACCGGCCTGACGAACACGGTGTCACCCATGTTCGGCATGCTGCGCCGGTCGGTACGGACGACGAAGCGCTCCGAGTTGCCACCCAGTGCGGCGTGGCCGTAGACGTTGGCGTCCGAGCCGAGGTCCTCGACGAGCTCGACCACGACCGGCATGCCGCCCTCGGTCGGGCTGACCAGCTCGCAGTCCTCCGGGCGGAAGCCCACGGTGACCTGCCGTCGCCACCCTCGGCGCGAGCCGCCTCGACCTGCTCCCGGGTCAGCGGGATCTGCAGCTCGGCGAACTCGGCGCCCCGCTCGTTCAGCGGAACGGTCTTGATGTTCATGGCCGGGGAGCCCATGAAGCCGGCGACGAACACGTTGGCCGGGGTGTCGTAGAGCGCCCGCGGGTGTCCACCTGCTGGAGGACACCGTCGAGCAGCACCGCGACCCGGTGACCCATGGTCATGGCCTCGACCTGGTCGTGCGTGACGTAGACCGTGGTGACGCCCAGCTTGGCCTGCAGGGACGCGATCTGGGTACGGGTCTGCACACGCAGCTTGGCGTCGAGGTTGGACAGCGGCTCGTCCATGAGGAAGACCTGCGGCTCGCGGACGATCGCCCGGCCCATCGCGACACGCTGACGCTGACCACCGGAGAGCGCCTTCGGCTTGCGGCCGAGGTACTCCTCCAGCTGGAGCAGCGCGGCTGCCTCCTTGACCCGCCGGTCGATCTCCGACTTGGAGGTCTTACGCAGCTGAGGGCGAACGCCATGTTCTCGTACACCGTCATGTGCGGGTAGAGGGCGTAGTTCTGGAAGACCATCGCGATGTCGCGGGCCTTCGGGGAAGGTGGGTGACGTCACGCTGGTCGATGTAGATCGAGCCGGCGTCCACGTCCTCCAGGCCGGCGAGCATCCGCAGGCTGGTGGACTTACCACAACCGGAGGGGCCGACCAGGACGAGGACTCGCCGTCGCCGATCTCGAGGTCGAGCTCGTTGACGGCGGGACGCTCTGGCCGGGTAGACCCGGGAAGCCTTGGAATAGGTGACCGTAGCCATGGTGAAGCGCTTCCTTTCACCGGCAGGAACGTGCCGGACGATCCGAGTGAAGGAGCGACTGGCACGTGTCCGTGCCGGTCAGCGGACGGCGGCGCGGTCGCGGGGCGCCCGGTCGTCGTCCGTGTCAGTGAACCGTAAACGGGTTTCATCTTGCTGCCAAGGCGGGGAGCGTCGGACGTCGGCCACGGGCTACGCATTCCGGTCACTCGGGCACGGGCAGACATCAATCGACGCCGGGTCAAGCCCTCGGGCGTCGGGTTGTTGACGTTTCCCGTGCTCGGGACGCCTCGCGAGCGGGATATCCGGACGTCAGTCGCTATGCTGGCCTCGACGCACGCGCCCCTGTAGCTCAGCTGGCCAGAGCACTCGCCTTGTAAGCGAGATGTCGCCGGTTCGATCCGGCCGGGGCTCCAATTCCATCAGGCATTTCGCGATGGTCACTGCCACGAGTCGACCGGTTGACAGCAACCGCCCTCCCGTCGAGCCTGACGCATCGCGGCGTCCTGCCATGGGGGCTGGGTGGTCCCGGCGTCCCGGCTGGGGTGGTGCCGTGCCGGGCGCTGGCTTTCGTCTTGATCGACTCGGGGTCCTTAAAGGCGGGGTGTCACCGTGCGAGGAAAGCGTGGTTCCAGGAACCCGAGATGACGTACGTCGTCAAGGCGGCCCTTGACGGGCCGCACGCGCCGCCGCCTGGGCGCGCGCCGGCCGCGTCGATCGTGTGGGCGAGGGCCGTCAGAGTGGGTCGAGGCGGCGCTTGAGCAGGCAGAACTCGTTGCCTTCTGGATCGGCGAGGACGTGCCAGGAGGCATCCGCAGGCTGACCGATGTCGACGAGTTTGGCCCCGGCGGCCAGGAGGCGCTCGAGCTCGGCGTCCTGATCGCGGTCGGTCGGGTTGACGTCGATGTGCAGCCGGGCATGCCCGTTCGTCGGCTCGTCGGTCAGCAGGAAGTCAGATCGTCCGAGGTTGCGAACGTGGCCGGACGCTGCCGGACGACCTGCACAGAGCTTGTCAGCGAGATGTCGCCGGTTCGATCCTGCCGGGGCTCCATGCCCAGGTCAGATGTTCAGAGGGCCGCCGTTACGGAGGGCGTCGTCCTTGATCGCGATGAGATTCGCGGAGACGTACGGGATGTTGTGCGTCTTGTGCCATTCGCTCGGGAAGTATGTCACCAGCCGCGACGCCTGGAACCGGCATTCGATCTCGGGTACGAAGCGGGAGTAGTTGGCGTCCGTGAAATACCAGAACGAGTTCTCGTTGTAGAACGCCACGTGCGTCGGATCCTGGTAGGCGCCCCGGCCATCGGTGCTGGGGTCAGCGACAAGAGCATCCCGTTCGGCGCGAGCAGTCGGTACAACTCGTTGAACAGTGCGATCTTGTCCGGGATGTGTTCCAGGAAGTCCGCGGCCCTGATCACCCCGACACTGCTGTCCGGCAGGTCGACACCCTTCGTGATGTCGCAGACCATGTCGACGCCCGAGCCGTCGTGGTAGTCCAGCCCGAGATATCCCTCCGGCTTGTTGTGGGCGGCACCCAGGTCGAGCGCAAGGAGACCCTGCCGCCGCGACCAGGCCAGCGCGTTCTGTTGGATGTTCCGGTCGTAGATCTCCACCGTGCGCTGCTGGATGCGGGCGTTCAGATCCGGAATGCGCTGACTGTTCTTGGGATGCATGCGCTGCAGGTACAGGCACTTCGGAATGTGGTGGAACTCGCTCACCTGGTACATCCGAGCCATGAGATCGGCGTCGTCGGCGACGTCGAGCGACTCGTCGTACCCGCCGACCTTCTCGTAGATGTCCGGCGGAAGGCCCGCACGTGGTTCGGTGCGTACCAGATGTAGCTCACGTTGTGCGGCGTCGGCGGCAGGGCCCGGCAGACCAGCACTTCGCGGCCGTCCACCTGATCGTCGTAGTGCCGCCAGCCGAACGCGCTCGCGAAACGGTCCTCGCAGCGGCGGCCGTCCTCCTGGATCTGCGCGGTGTCGCTGTAGACGAACCCCACCTCCGGGTTGGAGTCGAAGGCGTCGACGATCTCCTGCAGACAGTCGCTGCTGAGCAGATCGTCGTCGTCGAGCTCGACCAGGATGTCACCGGCGGCCTCGGCGCAGGCGTACCCTTGATGGCGCCAATGCCGTTCAGGTTGTCCTGGACGACGAGCCGAATCCGATCGTCGTGCCTCTCTGGCCGCCAGCGGGAGCCCTGGTTGAGAACGACGACCCATTCCCAGTCGGTGAAGGTCTGTGCGATCAGTGTCTGGAAACATTCGTCGATGAAGCGGGTGCGGTTGCTTCCAGTGAAGACCGTGACGCGTGGCGTACGCATTGAGCTACTCACCTGCCCGCCGGAGACGGGGACGTCCGGTACTTCGCCGGCACCGATGAGGTGAGCCCCTTGTCCAGCCGGATCGCTGCCGTGAAGGCGTCCCGTGCTGCCGTGTCGTCGCCGGATTGGGACAGCAGCGTGCCCAGTCGGAGGTAGGCGGTGGAGGACTTCTTGTCGATGGACACGACCTTGCGGTAGATCTCGATCGACGTCTCCGGAGCCTTGCTTTCCAGCGCGATCGCCTTGTTGTAAAGGGCCGGCTTGTAGTTGGCGTCGGCAGCCAATGCCTTGTCGTAACTGCTGATCGCCTCGTCGGCCTGGTTACGTGACTGGGCGATGAAGCCCAGGTTGAACCACGCGTACTTGTTGGTGGCCTCGGCCTCCAGCAGCTTCTCGAAGGTGACCTTCGCCGCGTCGAAGTTGCCGGCCTGACCCTGCTCGACACCGAGCTTCAGCAGATCTGCCGGCGAGGTTGCGGTGTTGGTGCCGCCGTCCGCCTCGCCGCTTTCGCCGGAGCTGCTTGCCTGCGGCTTGTCGGCGGGCTTGCTGCACGCCGCGGCGCCGGTCAGCAGGACCGCACCACAGGCGAGTGACCCGAATATCTGACGCACGTTCATCGCTCTTCCTTCACGGTAACGGGGGCTCTGACTCGCTGTTCGTCCGACTGGCATTGCTTCCGTTGGTGGTCGTCCGGCCCGACGTGGCAGCCGCAGGCGCGAACAACACTGGAATGGTGGGTGAGATGCAGGACACCCAGATGTCGGCGCCTCCGCCGGTGAACGTGAACTGGTAGCCACTGATCGAGAGCGGCTGGATCAGCACCGGGTTAACGCCCGCGCCCGAGAGCTGATATCCGGTTCCGACAGCGATGTCTCCGGCATTGCACCCGAAATTAACGGGGGTATCCGCAATCACGGTCAGCGGACCTTGAATGTAGGCGGACTCGATTCCGTTGCCCGCCACTCCCTGCGCACCCTGGACGCCCTGTGGTCCCTGCGCGCCCTGCAAGCCCTGCGCGCCCTGCGCGCCTTGAACGCCTGGAGCGCCGGCGTCGCCTTGGGCCCCTTGGAAGCCTTGAGCACCTTGAATTCCTTGAGGGCCGATGTCCCCTTGAGCGCCCTGGGCGCCAACGTCGCCCTGGGCTCCTGGAAACCTTGGGCGCCCTGAGCACCCGCCGCGCCTTGGGCGCCAGTGTCGCCTGGGTGCCTTGGGCACCCGCTGCGCCCTGGGCGCCTTGGAAGCCTTGAGTGCCTTGAGCGCCGGTGTCGCCCTGGGTGCCTTGGCTTCCCTGGGCGCCTTGAGTGCCCGCGTCGCCTTGGGCGCCTTGTGCGCCCTGGGTGCCGGCGTCGCCCTGCGCACCTTGGGCGCCTTGCGCGCCCGTGTCGCCCGGGTGCCTTGGGAACCCTGTGCGCCCTGAGCGCCAGCCTCGCCCTGGCTGCCTTGGAAACCTTGAGCACCTTGAGCGCCCGTGTCGCCCTGGCTGCCCTGAGCGCCTTGGGCGCCGGTGTCGCCTTGGCTTCCCTGGGCGCCTTGAACGCCTGGAGCGCCGGCGTCACCCTGGGCGCCTTGAGCGCCCTGGGTACCGGCGTCGCCCTGCGCACCTTGGGCGCCTTGTGCGCCCGTGGCGCCCGGGTGCCTTGGAAACCTGGGTGCCTTGGCGCCCGTGGCGCCCTGAGCGCCTGTGGTGCCTTCTGCTCCTTGGAAACCTTGAAAACCTTGGGCACCTTGGGTGCCGGCGTCGCCCTGGGCACCTTGAGCCCCGGTGGCACCCTGGCTGCCCTGAGGGCCTTGAGCACCTGTGTCGCCTTGGGTGCCTTGGGAACCCGTGTTGCCTTGTGGGCCCTGTGCGCCAGCCTCGCCCTGGTTGCCTTGGAAGCCTTGTACGCCCTGGGCGCCGGTGTCGCCTTGGCTGCCCTGTGCACCTTGAGCGCCCGTGTCGCCCTGTGCGCCGGTGTCACCTTGAAAGCCTTGTGCGCCTTGGACGCCGGTGTTTCCCTGAGCGCCCTGGGCACCGGTGTTGCCCTGGGTGCCCTGAGGACCTTGCGCGCCCGTTTCACCCTGGAAGCCTTGTGCGCCCTGGCGCCCTGTGCGCCGGTGTCGCCTTGGCTGCCTTGGGCGCCCTGTGCGCCTGTGTCGCCCTGGTTGCCCTGAGCACCTTGAGCACCGGTGTCGCCTTGCGCGCCTGCGTTGCCTTGGAAGCCTTGTGCACCCTGGTTGCCTTGGGCGCCCTGCACGCCGGTGTCGCCCTGGTTGCCTTGGGCGCCCTGTGCGCCGGTGTCGCCTTGCGCGCCTTGCGCGCCTGCGTTGCCTTGGAAGCCTTGTGCACCCTGGTTGCCTTGGGCGCCCTGTGCGCCTGTGTCGCCCTGGTTGCCCTGAGCACCTTGAGCACCGGTGTCGCCTTGCGCGCCTTGCGCGCCTGCGTTGCCTTGAAGCCTTGTGCACCCTGGTTGCCTTGGGCGCCCTGCACGCCGGTGTCGCCTTGGCTGCCCTGAGGACCTTGGGTGCCGGCGTCGCCCTGAGCGCCCTGTGCGCCGCTGTTGCCCTGGCTGCCCTGAGGACCTTGGGTGCCTGTGTCGCCCTGCGCGCCTGCGTTGCCCTGGAAGCCTTGTGCGCCCTGTGCGCCCTGTGCGCCGGTGTCGCCTTGGCTGCCCTGGGCACCTTGAGCGCCAGTGTTGCCCTGGTTGCCTTGAGCACCCTGAGCGCCGGTGTTGCCCTGTGCACCCTGAGCGCCTGTGTCACCTTGAAGCCCTGTACGCCCTGTGCGCCCGTGTCGCCCCTGTGCGCCCGTGTCGCCCTGTGCGCCCGTGTCGCCCTGTGCGCCCGTGTCGCCCTGTGCGCCCGTGTTGCCCTGTGCGCCCGTGTTGCCCTGGCTGCCCTGTGCACCCTGAGCGCCGGTGTTGCCTTGAAGCCTTGTGCGCCCTGGGCGCCGGTGTTGCCTTGGGCGCCCGTCTCACCATGGTTGCCCCGAGCGCCTTGGGCGCCCGTGTCGCCCTGAGCACCCTGAGGGCCCTGAGCGCCCTGAGCGCCCTTGGTGTGGTCCGGCTGCTTGTCCTTGTCGTGCCCACCCCAGGGGCCCTGCCAGCCCTGCGGTCCGTAGTCCGGTGAGCCGTCGGGTATTGGTCCCGCGAATCGTCAGGTCCGCCGCCGTCCAGGCGGGCAGCTGACCAGGACAACGGCAACCCGCCGTACTGGCCGAGCGGGCCGGGCGTACCGATGTGCACGTCCTGGGTGGACAGCTTCGCCTCTACGGGTTGCGCTGCGGCTGCGGGTCCACCCGTCATGCCGACTACCAGCAGGGCCGAACTGAGCCCGGAAGCGGCGCGGGCCTGCTGCAGCTTTCGCCGTAGCCGTCGGTTGTTGCTCATGACCCTCCAGAGAGCCACCCTGGATGCACCCAGAGCTACCTGCTAGTCACTAATCGTCACTACGAACGAGTCGTAGCGTATTTGACCGATTCATCCCTTGAGAGAGGTTTCAGCAGCAGATAGGCATATTCGGATAAAGTGGATTCTCTTCATGATCAGTTGAATGAGCTCGCCACAGTGACAGCAGCCGGTGTCGGGTGGCCTGCCCGATAACCTGGGGCCTGGCACACGAGCGGAGCGAGGCGGGGAGCCGATGAGTCGCGCGGTGGAGGAGTCGAACCGAGCGATGCTGCGTGCCCGGGACGCCATGGACCGGGCGTACGCCGAGCCCTTGGACATCCACGCGCTGGCCCGGATCGCGCTCGTCTCCGAAGCGCACTTCATCCGTACCTTCCGGGCCACGTTCGGGAGACGCCGCACCGCTACCTGCAACGCCGTCGGGTGGAACGCGCGATGACGCTGCTGGTGGAGACAGGTCGGGACGTGACGGACATCTGCTACGCCGTCGGCTTCAGCAGCCTGGGTACGTTCAGCCGGACCTTCCGGCAGATCGTCGGTGAGTCGCCCTCGAACTTCCGGCGTCGGCGCCTCGCCCCGGTCGGCGTGCCGTCGTGCTTCACCAAAGCCTGGACCCGACCGAGCAGTTTTGGATAAGCAGCAGGTCAGGGCTACCTCTAGCGTCATGGGCATGACGATGAACGCGATCAGCCGCTCCCAGATCTACGTCCTCGACCAGGACGCCGCGCTCGACTTCTACGTGAACAAGCTCGGCATGGAGGTCAACACCGACCAGGACCTCGGGTTCATGCGCTGGCTGACGGTCAACCTGCCCGGCGACCCGGAGCGGGAGATCCTGTTGGAGAAGCCGGGCCCGCCGGCGCTGGACCCGGCCACCGCCGAACAGGTCCGGGAGTTGCTCAGCAAGGGTGCCCTCGGCGGGTACCTCTTCATGACGACCGACGACGCCCACAAGACGTACGAGGATCTCGTGGCGAAGGGCGTCGAGATCACCGACGAGCCGACCGAGCGCCCGTACGGGATCGACTTCGGCATCCGGGACCCGTTCGGCAACCGGATCAGGATCGGTCAGATGTTCCCTCGGGCGTAGGGGAGCAGACGATGAGCCAGGCACCGCCCTTTCCACTGGTACGGCCGGTCGCCGTCGGCCAGGACCGGGTCACCGGCACCGGCAGCGGGTCGGTCTGGTTGCCCCGGCTGCTCGCGCTGTACGGCCTGGGCCTGGTCGGTGCGGTGACCTGGGTCGTGTTGATCGTCCGTCCGGCGCCCGCCGTGATGGTGGCGTTCGGCCTGGCGGTGCTGGCCGGTTGGCTGTGGGTGTCGATCACCTTCGCGCGAGCGGCGTCGGGCCAGGTCGACTGAGTCGTCGGGCTCAGGACCGGGAGGTGCGGGTCGACCCCGCGCCTCCCGGTGTGTTGCGATGATGGGCATGATCACCCGCCTGCTGTACCTCGTCCGCCACGGCGAGCAGGACCTGACCGAGCCAGGGGAACCCGCCTCCGCGGAACCGGACACCGGCCTGTCGGAACGTGGGCGACGGCAGGCGACCCTGCTCGGCGAACGGCTGCGGGGCGTCGGTTCGCCGCCATCCAGCACGGGCCGCTGCGCCGGGCCGCGCAGACCGCCGAGCTGATCGCCACGTCGCTGCCCGAGGTTCCGGTGTACGAGACGGAGCTGGCCGGCGACCACCTCCACACGACACGGATCCGGCTGGCCTTCCGCCCGCGTACGCCGAGTTTCTGGCGCAGTTCTCGGCGGCCGAGCGGGTCGACGGGCCGCGAGTGACGGCGGAGGCGGTGCGGCGCTTCGCCGGCCCGGTCAGTGAGGGCCCGGCCGGCGAGGAGCCGGTCCGCGAGTTGGTCGTGACGCACACCTTCCTGATCGGCTGGCTGGTGCGGCATGCGCTCGACGCCCCGGAGCGGCGCTGGCTGGGCTTGAACTCGCACAACGCGGGCTGACCGTGATCCGGTACAGCCCGACCGGCCCGCCGAATCTGCTGGCCCTCAACGACGTGGCCCACCTCCCGCCGGAGCTGCGCGGCACCGGCCTGCCCCCGGACTACCTGACGTAGGTCTCGGTGGCCCGCAGGAGCAGCTTGACCACCGCCTGGGTGGCCGGCGGCGGGGCGAGTCGGCCGGGCAGTCGGCGTACCCGGTCTCGATGCTGCCCACGGTGAGGCGGTAGTGCATCACGTCCGAGCAACTGGTCGGAGTGGTCGGCAGCCTCGACTCGGAGGCCAGCCGGGGGTCGGCGGCCAGTCCCGTGAGGCGGCCGTGATCGGCAGGGGTGAGCCGGCCGTTGCGCCGGCTGCCGGCCCGGTCCACCGCGGTCCACCGGCCGTCCGGCTCCACAGTGACGGAGTCACCGCGCCCGGCGAAGCCGCCGGAGCCTCGTAACGTCACCCGGGGGCCACACCGCTGGCCTCGGGGCTGACGGTGGGGCGGTGGTCGGCAGCAGGGTGGTGGTGACCGGGCCGGGAGCGGTGGTGCCCGGGGTGGGTTCGGGATCGGCTCGGCGCTCGTGCAACCGGTCAACAGAGCGGCCAGGAGCGCGACCGGGACGGCGGTCGTCGATGCGGGTCTCATGTCCGTCGGACGTGCAGCCCCAACCATCGGTTCCCCACCCCACCCTCACCGCGTTTCTGGCAATCTTGGACAGTTTCCGTTCCGCGCTAACGGAAACTGTCCAAGATTGCCTCGGCGCTGCGGGTCCGCCGGGCCGGACCGATCGTCTTCGTTATGGTCGCCGCACCGGTGCGCTGCGCCGGCAGCCGGATCAGCGGGCGTGGACAGGGAGCGGACGTGTCGGATGCGGAGTTGACCGTCGAGGTGACTGGACCGGTCGCGACGGTGGTGATCCACAACCCGGCCCGGCGCAACGCGATGACCGCCGCCATGTGGCGTCAGCTGCCCGAGCTGCTCGACCGGTTGGAGCCCGACCCCGGCGTACGGGCGTTGGTGCTCACCGGCGCGGGTGACGCCTTCTGCGCGGGTGCCGACCTCGGCGACCTAGCCGAGCTGTTGGACGCTGGCGACACCAGCATCGCGGTGGCCGCCGAGGAACGGTTGGCCCGGTTCGCCAAGCCGACCGTCGCCGCCATCCGGGCGCCTGCGTCGGCGGTGGCGCTCAGCTCGCGGTCGCCTGCGACCTGCGGATCGCCGCGGACGGTGCTCGTTTCGGCGTACCGCCGGCTCGGCTCGGTCTGGTCTACCCGGCGCCGACGACGCGTCGGCTGGCTCGGCTGGTCGGTCCGTCCGCCGCCAAGCACCTGCTGTTCACGGCCGAGCTGATCGACGCCGAGCGCGCCCTGCGGATCGGCCTCGTCGACGAGCTGCTGCCGACCGACCGCCTCGGCGCGCGGGTGGACGAGCTGACCGCGACGATCGCCCAGCGGTCGCCGCTGAGCGTCGCCGCCGCCAAGGAGATCATCGACGACCGTGCCGGGCCTGCCCGGATCGCCTGGTGGCACCGCAAGGTGGTGACCACCGGCGAGGCCCGGAGGGGTCGCGGCAATCGCCGAGCGCCGGCAGCCCCGTTTCGCCTGGCGGCCACCGGCCGACGACTGACCGCATCCTGATCTGGGCCGGTCGGTGCGGGCCGGCGTCGCACCCATCGCAATAGCTCGATCCCGGGTGTCCCGCTCTCAGGTGGGTACGGCAGGCTGTCGGTCGTGCAGCGTGATCAGGTGCTTGCGCGCCGCTACCGGCTCCTGGAGCGTCTCGGCACTGGCGGCATGTCGGACGTGTACCGGGCGTACGACGAGGTGCTCGAACGGGACGTGGCGGTGAAGGTGCTGGTTGCCTCGGACACCAACGCCCGACAACGGATCCGGGCGAGGCCAAGGCGTCGGCCCGGTTGTCGCACCCACATGTCACGAGCGTCTACGACTACGGTGAGTCGTCGCTGGACGGGGTCGAGGTTCCGTTCGTGGTGATGGAGCTGCTCGGCGGTCACACCCTCGAACAACGGCTGGAGGCCGGGCCGTTGCCGCCGCGCGCCAGCCTGCGGGTGTGCGCCGAGGTGGCCTCCGCGCTCACTGCCGCACACGCGCAGGGGTTGGTGCACCGTGACATCAAGCCGGGCAACGTGATGCTCACGCCGACCGGTGCGAAGGTGTTCGACTTCGGCATCGCGGCGGCCGCCGGCGAGTCGGAGATCGACTTCGAGGGGCGGCTGCTGGGCACGCCGACGTATCTGGCGCCGGAGCGATTACAGGCCGGCGAGGTGCTGCCGGCCAGCGACGTGTACGCCCTCGGTCTGCTGCTGCACCGGGTGCTCACCGGTCGGCTGCCGTGGCCCGCCGAGGCGCAGACCGGGATGCTCCGCGCGCACGCACGTGGAGCCGGAGCCGCTGCCCTGATCGACGGTGTACCGCCCGAGGTGCACCGGCTCTACCGCTGGTGCCTGGCCCGTGATCCGGCCGACCGGCCGCCGGCCTCCGCGGTGGCCCGCATCCTGCTCGCCGTGGTCAGTGGAGGCGCGTCCGAGCACGACGCCGTCGAACCGGCCGACCTCGGGTGCACCGACGAGCGGTGCCGTTGCGAGGCGCAGTTCGTGGCGTCGGCGGCGGGCCGTCCTGACGGTCGGTGGTGCGGTGATCGCCGCGTTGGCGCTGGCGGGATCGCTCGGCGACTTCGGCAATCGTCGACCGGGGCAGGGTGGGCCGTCGACGGGCAGCGGCCCCGGCACCACCACGGTGGGGATGCCCAGCATCGACGAGCCGATGGTCGCCACCGCACGGACCACCCCACCCGTTTCCCGGACCGGCCCACGCACCGGTCGGGCCCCGACGGTTGCCCCGGGCCCGACCGTCACCAGCACCGGCCCCACCCCGACCGGTGCCGCGCCCACGCCCACGCCGGCCCTGGGCGTACCCGTGGAGGCGCGCGGCGGGTGGTCACCGTTCGCTGCGTGGGAAAGTCGGTCGAGGTGCTCGAGGTGACGCTCGCACCCGGCTTCCGGGTCGAGGCGTACGACAGTGGTCCGGCGAAGCAGGTCCTGGTCGAGTTGACCTCCACCGAGCACCGCAGCGAGATCCGGGTGAACTGTCCCAACGGTCTCCCGAAACCGAAGGTCAAGGAACGCGCCGCCTGACCGGGCGGCGGGTGCCGCGCCGGGACGTACCCGGAACGCGGCCCCCGTTCCCGCCGGCCGGTCCGTCACCGCCCGGCCAGTGCCCCCAGCCCGGGTTCACCGGCTCCCGGCGCAGCGGCATGCCCGCCTCCGCCGGCGTCCGGTCACCCTTGCGCTGGTTGCAGGCATAGCAGGCGGCGGTGGTGTTCCGCCAGGTGTTCCGGCCGCCGCGCGAGCGGGCAGGATGTGGTCGATGGTGGAGGCCACGCCACCGCAGTACGCGCAGCACCTGTCGTCCCGGCGCAGCACACCGGCGCGGGACCAGGCCGGCCCGGAGTTGAACCTCCACCGGGTGACCACGAAGCGGACCAGCCGCACCACCCGGGGCATCGGGAAGACCCCGATCACCCGGTCCGGCTCGGCCTCGTGGATCTCGGCGACCCGACGGCAGAGCATCCGTACGGCGTGTTGGACGGTGACCCGGTGCAGCGGGCCGAGGTCGGCGTTGATGACGAGGACGGCGTCCACCGGGACTCCTTTCCAGATGCTGACGGACAGCGAAGAGCCGCCCGGTCCGACTGTCGGAGGGGCGGCTCGGCGCGTACGGGTACGCGTCAGTCGGGCCGGCCCGCCCGGGACCTTCCGCTCGGCAACCGTCGCCGGGAAGCATCGACGGCACGGTGGTGATGTGCGACGTCGTCATGCGCTGCTCCCGCGGTGGTGGTTGACCTTGCGCGCTCACGGTAGGTCGACACGGGATACGCGAGCAACGTATTTCGATCGGTCGGCCTCCCGGACGCCGCTGGCGGCGGGTGCGGGCGGCGCTTTGGGCACGACCTGGGCGGTGGTCAGTGGCCGGTTCAGCCGCAGGGCCATCCGCGCGGTGAGTTCGCTGTCCAGCAGGGGTCGGTTGACCTGCCCGGCGACCGCCAGCGCGGGCCCGGAGACCGATCGCCAGATCGCGGCCAGACCGGCCCCGAGGCCCACCAGCGCGACGGTGGCCCGGGTGGTCGGCGAGCCGGCGGCCGCGGCGGCGCTGACCCCGACCACCGCGAAGAGCACCAACAGCAGGGGTACGAGCACCGGCCAGAAAATGCCCCGAGCCGCCTGCGCCACCAGCCGCCGGTCCCGGATGATCAGATTTCTGGCGATCACCGCGTAGTCCTCCTCGTCGAGCAGGTCGCGCGGATGCAGGCCGCCGGTGAGCACGTCACGCCACAGGTCACCCTGGCCGCGCAAGGCCCGGCTCAGTGCGGCGGGCGTCGGTTCGGCCGGGTCTCCGCGGCCGGCCCGGTCGACCGCGCCCGCCCAGGTGGCCATCGAACGGCGCACCACCGCGGCCGAGTACGGCGGCAGCACGCTGGCGAGTTCGTCCAACCACCGGCTGATCTGGATCTGTCGTCCGCCGAACTGCCTCAGCAACTGCGCGGTGTCGCCGGCCCGGACGGTGTCGGCCACCGACCGGCCCAGCCGGTAGGCCAGCCCGACCCGGTGGTTGGTGGCCATCGCCCAGCGCAGCACCTCCACGTTGAGGTCGTCGAGGGCGAGCAGCAGCGGCACCAGGTCGGCGAGGTCGGGGTGGTCCGCGTCGGGGAGCAGGGCACGGGCGGCCGACGTGTCCGGTACCGGTCCGGTGTGCCGGGTCAGTTCGGCGATCTGGGCCAGGGCGACGTCCACCCGTCGAGGTACATCCGCATCCGTCGGTGGACGGACATCTCGGTGAGGTTGGAGAGTTTGGCCGGCGGTACGGCCTTGCGGGCCTTGACGCCGGCGTGCAGCTCGGTGTGCTGGCCGTGGTGGTAGGCGTCCGCCATCCACCAACCCAGCCGTAGTGCGGTGACGATGCAGGCGCGTTCGTCGCGGATCAGCGGGTACGCGTCGTCCCGGCCGATGTCGTCGATCGAACCGTGCTCCGAGCTGGCGCGGTGCAGTGGTGACATCTCCGCTGCCCTCCCGCCCTGCCGATCGACGGTTGATCTTTCGAGCGTACGGCAGCGTACCGTCGCTTATGTGGTGTTTTGTCGATTTGGCTTTTCTCGCCCGGCCAGCAGCCCGCGCGGTCGGATCGAGCGCACCGGCTCGGCCGCGCCGCCCACGGCACGCAGGATGTGGTTCGCGGCGATGATCCCGGTCGCGGCGGAGCGTTCCATCAGCGCGCTCGGGAAGTCCGTGGCGATGCCGTCGCCGGCCAGGTAGAGGCCGGGCGCGTCGGTGCGTACCCCGGTCGCCAGGCGTGGCTGCCCGGCGTGAAGGCCGGCGCCTGCGCCTCCACCCGGCCCGCAGCTCGCGGACCCGCAGGTCGCCGGCCTCCGGCCACAGCGCGACCAGCTCGCGGCGCATCCGCTCGGCCAGCTCCTCGGCCGGTACGCCGGGCTCGCAGGCGTACGCGTGCAACTCGATGACCGACCCGCCGGTCTGCCGCGCCCACCGCCGCGGTTCGTTCTCCAGCCGGTGGTAGAGCGTGACCGAGTCCAGAGTGGGCTGCCGGGACACGCCGCTGAACACCGCTCGCTCGGCTGCCACGTCCCCGTCACACCAGTACCGCGCCACCGCGTACGGCGGACCGGGGTGCCGAAGGCCGGCATCCGCGCCGCCAGCTCGGGTGCGTGCTCGGCCAGGTCCGGTGAGGCCGCGACCAGCGCGGCGAGCGCCGGCGGGTCGACGGCGAGCACGACGTGACCCGCCGAATGGCTGCCGCCGTCGGTGGTCGTCACCCGCCACCCTCGCCGTCGCGGTGCACCCCGGTGGCGGCACAGCCGGTCGACACCCGGCCACCGTGCTTCTCCACGTGCCGGGTCAGCGGCTCCCAGATCGCAGTGGCGTAGTCCTCGTCCGGGCAGTCGAACGCCAGCCCCTCCGGGTTGCCGAGCAGGTAGAAGTGGAACTGGGCGACCATCTCGGCGGCCGACATCTCCGCCTCGTGGTTGAAGAACGAGTGCAGAAGACCTCGAACAGCATCGCCCGGGCCCGGTCCGGCAGCCGCAGTGAGGCCAGCAGCTCGTCGGCCGTGGTGTCGTCCAGCTCCGCGTAGGTGCGTACCGGGTCGTAGGTGAGCAGCGGCAGCGCGGCGTCCCGGTCCATCAGTCGCAGGTCGGCCAGGCGGAGGCTGGGGCTGCGCAGCAGCAGCGCGAGCAGGTTCGCCGGTGGTGCCGGCGGCAGCTTGCCGAACTCCTCGGTCGGCCACTGCTCGCTGAGGATCGGATAGCCCGGTATCGGCTTGAGGAAACCCAGGTCACTGTCGATCCGGCGGAGGATCGACCGCCAGTTGTAGTACTGCCGGAAGAAGGCGTGGAAACCGTGCTCGTTCTGCTGGTGGCCGTCGGCGAGAGCCTCCGGCCAGGCGCCCAGTCGGCCACCGAGGGTCGCCGCCGCCTCCAGCACCGTGACTGTCACACCCGCTCGGCAAGCACCACCGCCGCCGACATTCCGGCGATGCCGCCGCCCACCACCACCGCCGTGGTCGGTCGCGGCACCCGGTCGGCGCCACCGCCGCCCGGGTCCACCTGGTGCTGCCGTACGCCGATGAGCCGACCCACCACTTGCGACAGCGCCATGGGCACCTACCTCTCGGGCCCAGTCTTCCCTACGGGAGGCAGCGGCGCGCGCGGTCCGAGGCAGGCCAGACGTACTCCAGGTCCTCCGGAACGTCGTCCCCGAACAGGGGCCGGTAGTGGGCGGGGTCCTTGCGGACCAGCGACGAGCGGTGGCTCAGGTGCAGGTCGTCGCGGCCCAGCCACGGTGGCAGCTCACCGACCCGGGCCAGTTCGTCCTGGGTCCGGACGACGCCCGCCCGCAGGCGGCGGCCAGGTCGACGGTCATCGTGGTGGCGCAGGTGTCGGCCCGCCCGGCTCGGTCCACACCGCGCACATGTCCAGCCCGTAGCGGGTCAGCGCCTCCTCGTACCCGGCCCACATCTTCACCGCCGGGTGGTTGCGCCAGCCGTACCCGGGCCGGGTGAGCCCGCGCAACACCTGGATGGCCTCCACCCGCTGCTTGCCCAGCCGCTTCTGGTCCAGCGTGCGCGCGCTGGCCAGGAAGTCCGGGTACGGGAGGAACGTCTGCATGTCGCTGCTCTACCCGTCGTCGGGGTGGGCATGCCTGGGCCGGGGATGATCCGGACGGGGTCGCCCAGGGTGGCCGTGCTGATTACGATCCGGGCATGGCGGAGCCGTGGCGGGACCGGGCGCGACGGGCGGTCGAGTGGAACTGGCGGCTGCGTTCCGTTGGTGATCCACGCCCGCACTACGTGATCTGCGGAAAGGACGCGCTCGCCTACTACGTGGCCCGGGCGATGCTTGAATCCGAGCTGCCGGCGGGCGGGGCCCGGGTGACAGTCGTGGTGCCGGAGCGTTACCGCAGCAACGGCCCGGACGTGGCGGGGCTGCGCGGGGTCGGGTGGTCCGCTCCGATCGGCTGGACGTGAGCACCTTCGAGGCCGCCGGCCTGGCCGGGCGACCGGGCTGGCCCTGTTGCACCAGGACGACGTGGGCAACCTGCACGCCGCGCTCTGCGCCCAGGCCGTCGACCAGCGGGTCCGCCAGGTGCTGCGGATGTTCAACGGCACCCTCGCCGACGGCGTACGCACGCTGCTCAAGGCGCCGGTCGAGGTGCTCTCCGACGCCGAGATGGCCGCGCCGGCCTTCGTGGCCGCCGCGCTGAACGAAGTCGACCCCAGCTCCTTCCAGCATCGGGACAAGACGCTGCGGGTGGCGCGCCGGACGGACGTCCGACAGCAGGACGTGGTCTGCGCGTTGGCTCACCTCAGCGAGGCGCAGGGGTGGAACTGCTGCCGGCCGAGCAGGCCGGCGCCGACCTGGTGCTCGCCGAGGCGACCGGGCAGCCACCGGGCACCGAGGTCGCCGCCCGTCGGCTGGTCCGGGCCCGCCGCCGACGCCGCCCGGTCGCGGTGTTGATGCGGGCGGTACGCGGCTTCGCCACCCGCAAGATCGGCATCGCGGTGATGGTGGTGCTCGCGGTGATCGCGGTGCTCGGGGCCCTGATCTCCCGCGCCGAGGACGTGTCCCCGTTGGAGGCGCTGTACCTGACGCTCGTCACCACGCTCAGCGGCGCCGACCCGGACACCACCAAGGCGGCGGACGCGCAGATCATGCAGGTGGTGCTCAACCTGGCCGGGTTGGCGCTGATCCCGCTGATCACGGCCGTCGTGGTGGACGGCATCGTCAACGCCCGGCTGGCCCTGCACACCGGCCGCCTGCAACCTCCGCGGGCCGGGCACGTGGTGGTGATCGGCCTGGGCAACGTCGGCACCCGGGTGATGGCGCAGCTGCGCGAGTACGACGTCGAGGTGGTGGCGATCGACAAGGACCCGGAGCCGCGCGGCGCCGCCCTGGCCCGCCAACTGGAGGTCCCGCTGATCGTCGGCGACGCCGCGTTGCCGGAAACGCTGGCCTCCGCGTCGGTGGCCGACTGCCAGGCGCTGGTGGTGGCCTCCACCGACGACGTGGCCAACCTGGAGGCGGCGCTCGCCGCCCGCGATCTCCGCAACGACCTGCGGGTGGTGCTGCGGCTGTTCGACGGCGACTTCGCCGAGCGGGTGGAGGAGACCTTCGCGCTCGGGGTGTCCCGGTCGGTCTCCTACCTGGCCGCCCCGGCCTTCATCGGGGCGCTCACCGAACGCGCGGTGATCACCACCATTCCGGTCGACCGGCACGCGCTGCCGGTCGCCGAGTGCCGGTCGCCGCCGGCTCCGAGCTGGACGGTCGACCGTTGGACATGGTCAACCGGGACGGGCAGGTCCGGCTGATCGCCCGGACCCGGCGGGCGGCGCCAAGACGATCTGGTGGAAGGACCTCGACCCCGGCAGGTGATCTTCGCGGGTGACCGGCTGACAGTGGTCGCCCGGCGGCGCGGGCTGGACTGGCTGACCAGGCAGTGCGCCCGCCCGCCCACCCGGTCCCGGTGCCTCGGCCTGGCGGGGTGCACGGTGGGTTGACGATCCCGGCGGCGGCGTCTCCTCCGGTGCCCGGGCCGACGGACTCCGGGTCGCCGCGTCCGCGCTCGGCGCGGCGCATCCCGTACCTCCCGCCGAGGGCGCTTCTTCGACGACCAACGGCGGCCTACCTGACGAACTGACCCGCCGGCATGACGGGACCGGCGAGGTGATCTGACGTCACCCGGCGCGGTCGGTGCGTCTGGCCCGCTCGGCGTTGCCATTTTGTTCGGCGATGGAGAGTGCGGTACCGCATGGTACTGTTTGGCCATGGAGAGGATCACGCTACGGGAATTCCGTGACGGTGCGGGTCGGGTGCTGGACGGTGTTGAGCGCACCGGTGAGCCGGTCATCATCACGAAGTACGAACGGCCTGTGGCCGTGCTCGTCGGCATCGACGAGTGGGAGGAGATCGAGGCGTTCCGGGACAGCCGAGACTCGGCGGTGATTGCCCGTTCTCGTGCCGAGAGCCAGTTCGTGCCGCTGTCGGCGGCGCTGGAGTCGCTCGGGGTCGATCCCCGTGAGGTGGAGGCGCTGCTGGCCGATCGAGCCAATGGTGAGGCCGCGTGAAGGTTCAGATCGACCGGGACGTGCTGGTCTGGCTGCACAAGCAGCCGCGCAACGTTTTCTTGACTGTTCTCGGTGCGATCCTCGGCGGTCTCCGATCCTGCGCCGCAAACTCGACCGAGATGCGCGACGGATCCGGGCGTCGCTTGCGAGTCGGTGACTACCGAGTCCTGTATCGCCTCGACGGCGACGAGTTGACCATCCACGACGTCGGTCATCGTAAGGACGTCTATTCGTGAGCCACCCAGGTCTGCGCCTCGTCTGTTCGCGCGGGAGCTGACGGTCAAAGGTTGGCAATCGGGCCGCAGGAACCGGCCGGCACTGAGCGACAATCCCTGCATGCGTTTCCGCATCCTGGGGCCGACCCAGGTGGTGCTGGCCGACGGGTGCGAGGTTCCCGTGGGCGGTCCGCGGCTGCGCGCGCTGCTGGCGCTCCTGCTGCTCGACGCCGGTCGAGTGGTTTCCGCCGAGCGGCTCATCGACGGTCTGTACGGCGAGCACCCCGCGCGGCGCGGCCAACGCGCTCCAGTCCCAGGTGTCGCGGCTGCGGCAGGCCCTACCCGCCGAGCACAACCCGGTCGAGTTCCACCCGGCGGGTTATCGCCTCGCCGTGCAACCCGACGACGTCGACGCGTACCGGTTCGAACGGCTCGCCGAGGCGGGCGCCGCGCGCTCGGCGACGGCGACTGGCCCGGGCGGCAACCGTGTTGCGCGAGGCGCTGGAGCTGTGGCGTGGTCCCGCCCTGGCCGACGTCATCGGCGCGCCCGGCGCAGCCGCCCAGGCCGCCCGGTTGGACGAACTACGGCTGGCCGCCACCGAAGATCGGATCGAGGCGGATCTGGCGCTCGGCGGGCACGCGAAACTGGTCCCGGAGTTGCGGGAACTGGTCGTCGCGCATCCACTGCGGGAACGGTCGCGGGCCAGCTCATGCGCGCGCTGTCCGCGCAGGGCAGGTCGGCCGAGGCGCTGGCCGAGTTCGAGGACGTTCGGCGCAGCCTGGCCGAGCAGTTGGGCGCCGACCCGTCGGCGGAGTTGGCAGCGATCCACCTCGCGGTGCTGCGGGGCGAGGAACGCGGCTCGGCCGAACCGGCGCTGCCGAGCCAGCTCACCACGTTCGTCGGGCGGGAGGACGAGCTCAAGCGCGTCGGCGATCTGCTCGGCGAGCGCAGGCTGGTCACCCTCACCGGCCCCGGAGGTGCGGGCAAGACACGCCTGGCGATCGAGGCCGCGTCTCGCCTCGACGGGGAGGTCCGGTTCGTCGAGCTGGCCGGGCTGGCCGACGGTTCGGACGTACCGCAGGCGGTGTTGAGCGCCCTCGGCCTGCGCGACGCGGGCCTGCGCGCACCGGCCGAGCCGGGTCGGCAGACCACCGATCGATTGGTCGAGGCGCTCGCCGAGCGGCGGTTGCTGCTGGTGCTCGACAACTGCGAGCACGTCATCACCGACGCGGCCCGGTTGGCCGCCCGGTTGCTGAGCGCCTGCCCGACGTTGCGGGTCCTGGCCACCAGTCGCGAGCCGCTCGGGCTGGCCGGCGAGGCGTTGTGCCCGCTGTCCGGGCTCACCCTGCCACCGCCCGGCGCGTCCGCGCTGCACGTCGACGACTACGCGGCGGTCGGCCTCTTCGCCCAGCGTGCTGCCGACGTCGCGCCCGACTTCGCCGTCACGCCGGCAAACGTCGAGGTGGTGCTGCGAATCTGCCGAAGCCTCGACGGGCTGCCGTTGGCGATCGAGTTGGCCGCCGCGCGCTGCGGGCGTTGTCCGTCGCCGAGGTGGCCGCCCGACTCGACGACCGGTTCCGGCTGCTGTCGACGGGCAGCCGGGCCGTGTCACCGCGACACCGCACGCTGCGGGCCGTGGTCGAGTGGAGTTGGGATCTGCTCGACGACGCCGAACGGCGACTGGCGCGACGGCTCACCGTCTTCGCCAGTGGGGCCACGCTGGAGGCGGCCGGACAGGTCTCCGGCCTGCCCGCCTCCGAGTTCGTCGACGCGCTCACCGGTCTGGTCGACAAGTCCTTCGTGGAGATGAGCGGCGGCCGGTACCGGATGCTCGAAACGGTGCGAGCCTTCTGCGCCGAGCGCCTCGCCGACGCCGGCGAGGCCGACCAGCTCCGCCGCGCGCACACCACGTACTTCCTGGAATTGGCCTGGACCGCCAGCGACCACCTCCGGTGCGCCGAACAGCTGCACTGGCTGCGGCGGCTCGACGCCGAGCGGGACAACCTACACGCGGCGTTGCGCCGGGCCACCGCGGCCGGTGACGGGGCCGACGCGGCCGGGTTGGTCGCGGCCCTGTCGTTCTACTGGTGGCTGCGCGGCATGCGCGGGAAGGGCGCGACTGGCCGCCGACGTCCTCGACGTGCTCGGCGCCGAAGCACCGCCGGGGTTGAGCGAGGAGTTCGCCCTCTGCGTCTACAACGCCTCGCTCGCCGGCTCCGGCCACCCGCCCATCGGAACGCAGCGGTCCGTCATCCGTAGCCTCGACCGGCCGCCCCGACAGCCGTTCCTGCTGTATCTGTCGGGGATCTCGACCGGCCCGCCGTCCGGTGGAGCCGAGGACGTCGACGAGCTGATGGAGGAGCTGCGACAGCTCGTCGGCCAGGACGTGTGGATCAACGCGCTCGGCGGGATGGGGAGCGGCTCGGCCCTGATGTGGAGTGGCGAGGGTGACCGGGCCATGGTCGCGCTGACCACCGCGCTGGAAGGGTTCCGGAGCACCGGAGACCGCTGGGGATCGATGATCACGCTCGGCGCGCTCGGTGAACTCGCCGCCTGGCGCGATGATCCGGAGGCGGCGGGCGCCCACATCGATCAGGCCATGGGATTTGCCGAGGACCTCGGGTCGGCCGTCGACCAGGCGGACATGCTGCGGACCCGGGGCGAGATACGGCTGCACACCGGTGACCTCGCGGCGGCGCGGGACGACTTCGAGGGGCGCTGCTCCTCGCGCAGCGCAGCGGAGCGCCCGAGTTCGTCGCCAGTGCCCGGCTCGGCCTCGCCAAGCTGGCCCGACTGCGCGGGGACCCGGCCGAGGCGAGACGACTCTGCGAAGAGGCGTTGGCCGGCGGGCTCACCGGCTGGTTCATCGGCGAGGCCACCCGTGCGGAGATCATCCTCGTGCTCCAGCAGATCATCGAGGCGGAGCAGGCTGGTGCGCCGCCGTCAGCGGACGGTGCGTGACCCGTCAGCGCCCGGGCCACCGTGGGAGCATGACGACATTCGAGGTGGTCGCCGAGGGTCTGGGCAAGCGGTACGGCCCAGTCCGCGCGCTCGACACGTTCGACCTGACCGTGCCGACCGGCACGGTTCACGGACTGCTGGGACCGAACGGTGCCGGGAAGACGACGGCCGTACGAATCCTCACCACGTTGCTGCGCTTCGACACCGGAAGAGCCACAGTGGCCGGGTTCGACGTGCGGCGTCAACCGGACGAGTACGGGCCGGATAGCGCTGACCGGGCAGTACGCCGCGGTCGACGAGACCCTCAGCGGCCGGCAAAACCTGGAGCTGTTCGGTCGGCTGTTCCGGCTCGGCCGGCGGGAGGCCCGCCAACGCGCTGGCGAACTGCTGGAACGGTTCGGGCTCGACGAGGCGGCGAGCCGGTCCGCCGGTGAGTACTCGGGCGGGATGCGCCGCCGGCTGGACCTCGCCGCCAGCCTGATCCGTACGCCGCGTGTGCTCTTCCTGGACGAGCCGACGACCGGCCTGGACCCGCGCAGCCGCAACCAGGTGTGGGACCTGGTCCGCGGTCTCGTGGCGGACGGGACCACGGTGCTGCTCACCACGCAGTACCTGGAGGAGGCCGATCAGCTCGCCGACCGGATCTCGGTGATCGACGCCGGCCGGGTGGTGGCAGAAGGTTCACCGGACGAGCTGAAGTCGATGACCGGTGGTGACCGGATCGAGTTGGTGGTCCGCGACGTCGCCGACCTGGCTCAGGCTGCCCGCGTCGTCGCGCGGGTCAGTGGCGCGGAGCCCGAACTCGACCCGGAGGTCCGGCGACTCAGCGTGCCGGTGGTCGACCGCGTTCTCGCGCTCGTCGACATGGTGCGGGCGGTGGACGACGCCGGGATCGCGGTCGAGGACATCGGCCTGCGGCGCGCGACGTTGGACGAGGCGTTCCTGTATCTGACCGGGCACCGGCCGGACGAGGCACGCGAGCCCGTCGCCGCTGGAGGAAAGGTGGACGTGGCATGACCACTTCGGTCGCCGACGGTTGGACGATGACCAGGCGAAACATGATCCACGTGATCCGCGCGCCCGAGGAGCTGATCCTCTACTTCTCGCTGCCGATCATGTTCGTGCTGGTCTTCGGGTACGTGTTCGGCAGCGGCATGCAGGTACCCGGCGGGGCAACTACCGGGAGTTCCTGCTGCCGGGGTCTTCGTGATGACGATGCTCTACGGCCTCGGCGCCACTGCCAGCGGCGTGGCGCTGGACCTCAGCCGGGTGTGGTCGACCGGTTCCGGTCGATGCCGATGGCGCGGTCCGCCCTGATGACCGGTCGCAGCGCCGCCGACCTGCTGCGCGCCCTGCTGGAGATGTCCACCCTGCTGGTCTGTGGCCTGCTCGTCGGGTGGCAGTGGCGACAGGGTGTCGGCAAGGCGTTGCTCGCCGTTGGGCTCCTCCTGCTGCTGCGGATCGCGATCACGTGGGTCGGGATCTACCTGGCGCTGCTGGTCCGTAACCCGGACACGGTCGGCGTGATCGTCTTTCCGGCGGCGTTCCCGTTCACCGCGATCTCCAACGTCTTCGTGTCGCCCGAGCTGATGCCGTCGGTCATCGGGACGATCTCGGAATGGAATCCGCTGTCGGCCACAGTGGCGGCGATCCGTGAACTGTTCGGCAACCCGGGCCTGGGTGGCGACTCCTGGCCGGCAGAGCACGCGCTGCTGTTGGCGGTGCTGTGGCCGGTGCTGCTGATCGCCATCTTCGCACCGTTGGCCGTACGTCGCTACCAGCGGCTTAGTCGCTGACCCGCACGCGCCGGTGGCCTCCTTCGCAGGTCACCGGCGCGCGAGGCGCAGCGCGTACCAGGTGGCACCGGCCGCGAGCACGCCGAAGCCCGCGAGAACGCTGGTCACCGGCAGGTTGACCGCGAGCAGCAGACACCCGCCAAGCCCCAGGCCGGCGAGCACCTGCACCGGCAGCCGCCGAGCACTGTCGCGCCCCAGCCGGAGCGCCGCCGCGTTGGTGATCGCGTAGTAGACGAGCACCGTGCAGCTGGAGAAACCGATCGCCTGCCGTACGTCGCCGAGGAGCACCACCACGATCACCACGGCGGCGACCGCCAGCTCGGCGCGGTGCGGCACCTGGTGCACCGGGTGCACGGCCGCCAGCGCGCCGGGCAGATCGCGGCGGCGGGCCATCGCGAAGTGGTCCGGCCGACCCCGGCGACCAGGGACAACAGCACCCGATGACCGCGATCGTCGCCCCGACGCGGACCACCCACGCCAGGCCGGGTAGCCCGGCGGCGGTCACCACGTCGACCAGGGGCGCGGCGGAATCGGCCAGCCGGTCGGCACCGAGCACGCCGAGCGTGACCACGGCCAGCACCAGGTAGATCACGAGCACCGCCCCGAGCGCCAGCGGCGCGCGCGCGGAATGGTCCGCTCCGGGTCACGGACCTCCTCGCCGAGCGTGGCGATCCTCGCGTACCCGGCGAAGGCGAAGAAGAGCAGCCCGGCGGCGGTCAGCACGCCCCGGGCGGAGGCGCCGGCCCGCCGAGCCGGTCCAGGTGCACCGGCCCGCCCACCACGCCGACGACCGCGACCAGGGCCAGCACCGCGAGCACCAGCGCGACCAACGCCCTGGTCACGGTGGCGGTCTTGCCGATGCCACGCAGGTTCACCGCGGTCACCGCGAGCACCGCGCCGGCGGCGACCAGCCGGGCCTGCCCCGGCCACAGGTACGCCCCGATGGTCAACGCCATCGCCGCACAGCTCGCCGTCTTGCCAACCACGAAACCCCAGCCCGCCAGGAACCCGGCGAACGGCCCGAGGCGCTCCCGACCGTAGACGTAGGTGCCACCGGACTCCGGATAACGAGCCGCCAGTCGCGCCGAGCTGGTCGCGTTGCAGAAGGCGATGAAGCCCGCCAGCACCAACGCCGGCACCAACCCTGCGCCCCGGCCGCCGCCGCCGGGCCGAAGACCACGAAGACGCCCGCGCCGAGCATGGAACCCAACCCGATGACCACCGCATCGGGTACGCCGAGCCGCCGCGCCAGTCGATCCACGGACGGAAACCCTAGGGGTACGACGTGAACGGCCGGTCCCATTCGCGTAGCCGCCCGGGGAGCGGCACGTCGTCCCACGGCACCCGGTGCAGCAACCGGTCCAGGAGCAGGCCCAGCAGCAGCCCGGCCATCGAATCGGTGAGCCAGTGCCAGCCGAGGTAGGTCGTGGTGGTGAGGACGACCAGCGGCGGCACGACGCGGATCACGGTGACGAGTCGGGCCGGCAGTTGGCGGCCGAAGCTGCGGGCCAGCGGGGCGAGCAGCAGTGCGATGACGCCATACCAGACGATGGCGTTGGCGACGTGCCCCGACGGGTAGGACTGGGCGAACCGCACCGGCAGGTCGTCGTGGAACAGCGGCAGGGTCTGCTCGGGCGTCAGGAACGGCTCCTGACGCTGGCGCTCGGTGCCGCCCGCGCGGTCCAGACCTTGAGCGGGCCGATGGTCAGGTAGGTCAGCACGAAGCCGACCACCGGCGGCAGGATCGGCCGCACCGATCGGAGCCGGACGGCCAGCAGCACGCCCAACCCGGCGGCGATCAACGTCAGCGGGTGCCCTGGCCGAGCAGGTTCAGCACCCGGCCACCCAGTAGGCGACGGTCGGTCGGTGCCCGTCGGCCCAGTCGGCGATCGCCCGGTCCACCCGAAGAACTGGTCGGCGGCGAGGGCCACCGTCAGACCGACCAGACCGACCAGCAGGAGCGCGTCGAACCACCAGCCGGCCGGGCGGACAGGCCGTAGCCGCAGGTCACGTCGTACCGCCGAGGGTTTGAGCACGCGACCACGCTACCGGCCCGGCGCGAGGCCGGGTGTGCGGCGCTGTGGGACCAACCACGATCAGGGGCGGATGCGGGGCGAAGCGTCATGCTTGTGCCCGTGCGGATCACGTCTGCCCTCGTGGACCCGGCGCTGCTCGACCTGCCCTGGTCGACACCGCTGGAGGAGTGGCCTGCCCAACACCTGGTGGCGCTGCCGCAGGGCATCTCCCGACACGTCGTCCGGTTCGTCCGGTTGGGCGAGTACGTGTACGCGTTCAAGGAGACCCGCGAGCGGATCGCCGAGCGGGAGTACGACCTGCTCCGAGCCCTGGAACGGATCGACTTTCCCTCGGTCGAGGCGGTGGCGGTGGTCGCCGACCGGCAGACCGAGGACGGGGAGCCCTCGAATCGGTGCTGATCACGCGGCACCTCCAGTTCTCGCTGCCGTACCGGGCGCTCTTCTCGCACACCCTTCGACCGGAGACGATGAGCCGGCTGCTCGACGCGCTCGCCGCCCTGATCGTGCGGATGCACCTGACCGGGTTCTTCTGGGGCGACTGCTCGCTGTCGAACACGCTGTTCCGGCGGGACGCGGGAGCGTTCGCCGCCTACCTGGTGGACGCGGAGACCGGCGCGCTGCACAACTCCCTCTCCAACGGTCAGCGTGGCGAGGACCTGGAGATCGCCCGGGTGAACATCTTCGGCGAGGCGTTGGATCTGCAGGCTGCCGGTCTGCTGCACGAGTCCATCGACCCGGAGGTGGTCTGCGAGGAGGTCGTGCAGCGCTACGAGCGGCTCTGGCACGAGATCACCTATGAGCAGGCCGTCGAGCGGGAGGCCCGGCACGACATCGAGGGCCGGATCCGTCGCCTCAACGAGTTGGGCTTCGACGTCGCCGAGGTGGCCATGTCGTCGATCGACGACGGGCGTTACCTGGTCCGGCCGAAGGTCGTCGACGCCGGCTACCACACCCGGCGGTTGCTGCGGCTCACCGGTCTGGACGCCGAGGAGAACCAGGCCCGCAAGCTGCTCAACGACCTGGACGCCTACCGGGCGGAGAGCGACCTGACCGACGAGCAGCAGGCGGCACATCGCTGGCTGACCGAGGTCTTCGAGCCGGTTGTCCGCGCCGTTCCCGCGCACCTGCGCCGCAAGCTGGAGCCGCAGGAGCTGTTCGCGCAGATCATCGAGCACAAGTGGCTGCTCTCCGAGCAGGCCGGCCGGGACGTCGGGATGCGCCACGCGGTCCAGTCGTACCTGTCCGACGTGCTCGTGCACCGCCCCGACGAGCAGGCCATCCTCGGCGTCGAGGTCCCCAGCCTGAGCTAAGGTCCGGCCTGGCTGTCCGGCTGATGCGGTTGCCTCCACCTCATCAACGCCGTGCTCGGCCTGCTGCCCTTCACCGCGGACGACACTGGCCGCCGCCCTCGTTGGCTGAGGCGCGGCGATCGGACTGTCTGTGCCGCTGCCTGGCGCTGATGTCGTAGACGATTCAGCCCCGACCGGCTTGGCTGGCTCGGCTGGGCCGTTTGGCTCGGCTGGGTCGTGCTCCTTGATCGCTAAGACACTCACGCCAGTTGGCCCTGTCGGGTGGTTGGGCACGCCGGTGATGAGGCTGATGTCGTAAACGATTCAGCTCCAAAGGGCTCTCTGGCGCACTGTCGAGCCTTCGCCGCACCCCGCGCACCCGCACCAAGATCCGAGCACTTCCCGGATGTTGCTGTCTCCGAAGCGCCGGAGGCAGCAACATCCCTGATCTTGCGGGGATCTTGAGGGCGAGAGCACCGCCCCCGACACCGGGAGCGGGTTCGGATCGCCCGCACCCGTCAGGTCACGCTCGATCAAGAAGTAGTGGTGTCCCCGACGCACCGATGCCACTACTTCCTGGATCGAGCACGATCTTGCAACGGGCGGGCGGGGCTGAGGTGCCACGCCACGCACCGACACCGAGTGTCCACAGTTCCGCCTACCGCCTACCGCCTACCGCCTACCCGCCCCGAAACTTCGGCAGCTCGGCAGGCTGCGTTACTCCACCCAGGAGCCTCCGCGCAGCACCCGCACCACGTTCAGATCGTCGTCGAGCACCACCAGGTCGGCGCGGAGACCCACCTGAAGGGAGCCCACCCGGTCGCCCAGGCCGATGGCCCGTGCCGGGGTGGTGGCCACCATCCGGGCCGCGTCGGAGATCGGGATGCCGGCGTTCACCGCGTGCCGCAGCGCGGCGTCCATGGTCAGGGTGCTGCCCGCGATCGCGCCGTCGCGAGCGAGCCGGGCGACGCCGTCGGCCACCGTCACGGCCTGGCCGCCCAGCTCGTACTCGCCGTCCTGCATGCCGGCGGCGGCCATCGCGTCGGTGATCAGCGCGGCCCGGTCCGGGCCGGCGGTCGCCGTAACGAAGGTCAGCATGCCGTCGTGCAGGTGTACGCCGTCGGCGACCAGTTCACAGATCACTGTGGGCGCGTCGAGCAGGGCCACCACCGGCCCCGGCTCGCGGTGGTGCACGGGTCGCATCCCATTGAACAGGTGGGTGCCGACACTCGCGCCGGCGGCGATCGCGGCGCGGGTCTGCTCGTACGTGGCGTCGGTGTGGCCCACCGCCGTCACCACCCGCCGCGTGGTGAGCAGCTTGATCGCCTCCAGCGCGCCGTCGCGCTCCGGAGCGAGGGTGACCATCCGGATCGCGCCCCGGCCCAGCTCGATCAGCTCGGACAGCTCGTCGGTCGACGGGTCGCGTAGGTATTCCGGGTTCTGCGCGCCGCAGCGGGCGGCCGACAGGTACGGCCCCTCGAAGTGGATCCCGGCCAACACGCCCTCGTCGACCAGCGGGTGAACGCCTCGGTGGCCGCGCGCATCAGCGGAAACGGCGCACTGACCAGGCTGGCCAGCAGGGTCGTCGTGCCGTGCGCGAGGTGGAAGCCGGCCGCAGCTCGGGCCTCGTCGGAGTCTCCCGTGGTGAAGGTGTGCCCACCACCGCCGTGTGTGCATGTCGACGAAGCCGGGCAGGATCCAGTGCCCGTCCCGGACCGACGGATATTCGGCCACCGCCGTGATCCGATCCCCGTCCCACTCGACGCAGCCCTGTCGGACGACTCCGGTCGGGGTCACCACTCGGCCGTTCACCCGTACGGTCATCGCTTCTCCTGACGGTCACGGACACCCACGGCGTCCAGGGCGAGCAGTGCGGCACCGAGGCAACCAGCCTCGTCGCCGAGGGCTGCCGCGACCAGCTGCGGCTCCCGGTGGAAGGTCATTCGCTCGTGCAACGCCGCCCGTAGTGGGATCAGCAGCCGATCCCCGGCCTGGGCCAGGCCGCCGCCGAGCACGATCGTCGCGACGTCGAACAGCGCCTGCCCGGTGGCGAGACCATCGGCGAGCGCCTCGATCGCCTCCCGCCAGACCTGGCCGGCGAGCGGTTCGCCGGCGGCGGCCCGTTCGGCGACCTCGGCCGCCGTCACCCGATCGCAGGCTGCGTCGCCGGCCATCTCGGCGTAGCGGCGGCCGATCGCGGCGGCGGAGGCGAGCGCCTCCACACAGCCGTGCCGGCCGCATCCGCAGCGCGGGCCCTCGGGTCGGACCAGGATGTGGCCGATCTCCCGGCGGCGCCGTTCGCCCCACGGCGGCCGTGCCGTCGACGACGTGCGCGGCGGCGATGCCGGTGCCGATCGCCACGAACAGCACGTGCCCGGTGCCGCGTCCGGCGCCGAGCCGCGCCTCGGCGAGTCCACCGACGCGCACGTCGTGGCCGATCGCCGTCGGCAGACCGAGCCGCCGCACCGCCAGGTCCCGCAGGGTACGTCCCGGAAGCCCACGTTCGCCGACCAGACCGCGACGCCACGCGCCTCGTCCACCACCCGGGCACGGCGATGCCCACGGCGATCGGGGTGAGCCCGTCGGCGCGGGCCTTGGCCGCCAGCCCATCGGCCACGTCCAGGATGGTGCCGATCACGGCGACCGGGCCGCGTGCGGCCTCGGTGGGTGCCGCTCGGTGCGTACCGCGACGCCGTCCGGCCGGACCAGGGCGCACTTCATGCCGGTGCCGCCCACGTCCAGCGCGACGACCACGGGGTCGTCACTCACGGTGCCAGCTCGGTTCGCGACTGCGGGCTCGCAAACCGGCTCACTCTCGCGCTCACGCCAGCACCACCGACCGGCTCAGGTGTCGGGGCGCGTCCGGTCGAGACCTCGGCTGGTCGCCAGCGCGACCGCGAAGCGTTGGGCCAGGATCAGGTCGGCCATCGGGTCGACCGGCGTACGACCGGCGGACCAGCTGCCCAGGACCGTGCGCCAACCGTGCGTGCGGCTGTGCACGAAGCCGCGCCGGTGGCGGCGACATCCTCGGTAGCCCGTCGGGCAGCTCGCCCAACGCCCAGACCAGCCGGCCGGGCGCGGCGACCGAGATGGGCCCGTGCCGGTAGTCCATGGCCGGGTACGCCTCGGCCCAGAAGGTGGCCGCCTCGCGGCACTTGAGCGCCGCCTCCTGGGCCAGCCCGATCGTCCACCCCGACCGAGGAAGGTGACCTGCTCGATGGTGGCCGGGTCGATGGGCAGCGGGGATCGCACCGCCACCTCGGCGTCGGCGGCGAGCGCGGTCACCGGGTCGCCGAGATGGGCCCGGAGCAGGGCCAACGCGCTGGTTGCGAAGCGGGTCTGCACCACCGACCGCTCGTCGGCGAAGGGCATGGCCACGGTGGCGGCGGCCAGCTCGACCGCCGGGGACGCCGGGTCACCGACGATGACGGTGGTGGTGTGCGTCCGCGCAGCGCGGCGAGCAGTTCCAGCACTTCGGTCGTGGTGCCGGAGCGGGTGATCGCGATCAACCGGTCGTAGTGCCGGCCGGTGGGGAACTCGGACGCCTGGAACGCGTCGGTCTCACCCTGCCCGGCCTGTTCGCGGCGGGCCGCGTACGCCATCGCCATGAACCACGACGTGCCGCAACCGACGACGGCGACCCGCTCACCGGGCGCGGCAGGTCGCCGTGGACGACGTCGGCCAGTTCGGCCGCCTCCCGCCAGCAGTCGGGTTGGCTCGCGATCTCCGCGTGCACGTACGCCATGGAAAACTCCTCGCCGGGCCGATCGAGTGCGCAATACGGCTCGTTAGACCCGCATTTCGCGCGTTATTCTGCGCGAACGCGGGTGGCCGTGGCAACCGACAGGACGATCGCGCAGTTCAGTCTTTTGCGCCAGCCTAGTTTCGCGCACTAGTGTGCACGCAATCAATCACCGTCCGTGCAGTTGCTGGGAGGGGCCCCGCAGTGGACCGGTACGCCAGATGGAACGCCCTTCTCGAGATGCTCACCGACAACGGCCGGGTCAGCGTCGAGGCGGCGGCCGAGCGGCTGGACGTCTCCCAGGCCACCATTCGGCGTGACTTCGACCAGCTCGCCCAGCAGCAGATGATCACGAGAACCCGGGCGGCGCGGTCGCGAACGGCGTGTCGTACGACCTGCCGCTGCGGTACAAGACGGCCAAGCACTCGGCGGAGAAGCAGCGGATCGGCGCGGCCGCCGCCGCGCTCGTCGCTCCGGGCACCGTGGTCGGCCTGAACGGCGGCACCACCAGCACCGAGGTGGCGCGGGCGCTCGCCGTACGGCCGGATCTGAACACCAGTGCCGAGGGTGCCCAGCTCACCGTGGTGACCAACGCGCTGAACATCGCCAACGAGCTGCTGGTCCGGTCCCGGATGAAGGTCGTGGTGGCCGGCGGAGTGGTGCGTCCGAAGTCGTTCGAACTCGTCGGCCCGCTGGGCGGGCGCTGCTGCGCGAGGTCACCCTGGACGTCGCCCTGCTCGGCGTGGACGCGATCGATCCGCACCTCGGCGCCGCCGCCCACCACGAGGGGAGGCGGCGATGAACAACCTGATGGTGGCCCGAGCCAAGCGCGTGGTGATCATCGCGGACTCGTCCAGCTGGGGGCCCACGCCTTCGCCCGGATCTGCCCGGTCGAACGGGTGGAGACGCTGGTGACCGACTCCGGTGCCGCGACCGAGGTGGTGGAGGCGTTCCGCGCTGTCGGCGTACAGGTCATCTGCGCCTGATCGGTCACGCTCCGTCGATGAATGGGGATGTCCGGCGCGTCGATGCATCCGCGTATTGCGCACTCCTGCATACCGCGTATGGTGTCGGCTGTCACGGCCACCCATCGGGGAGGTGCAGCTTGCCAGCTGTCCTGGAGATCGAAGGTCTACGTAAGACGTACAAGAGTCGTCGACGCGGCACCCGCAACGCGCTCGACGGCTTCGACATGCGGGTCGACGCGGGCAGGTGCACGGCTTCCTCGGACCCAACGGATCCGGCAAGACCACCACGCTGCGTACCCTGCTCGGCCTGATCCGGCCGGACGGCGGCCGGATGGCACTGCTCGGGCACGAGGTCCCCGACGCGCTGCCCACCGTCGTCGGTCAGGTCGGCGCGATCGTGGAGAGCCCGCAGTTCTTCCCGCACTTCTCGGCCCGGGACACGCTGTCCCTGCTGGCCGGGGCGGGCGAGGTGCCGGCCGTCCGAGTCGACGAGGTGCTGGAACTGGTCGGTCTGCGCGACCGGGCCGGCGAGCGGGTCAAGACGTACTCGTTGGGTATGAAGCAGCGGCTCGCCGTTGCCTCGGCCCTGCTGAAGAACCCGAAGCTGCTCATCCTCGACGAGCCGGCCAACGGCCTCGACCCGGGCGGCATCCGGGAGATGCGCACGCTGATGCGCACCCTCGCCGAGTCCGGAATGACGGTGCTGCTGTCCAGCCACATTCTCGGTGAGATCCAACTGATCTGCGACTCGGTCACCATCATCTCGCTGGGCCGGCGGGTCGCGTTCGGCCCGGTCGACGAGGTGCTCGCGCAGCACTCGTCCGACACGGTCCGGGTCCGGCTGGAGGCGGTCAGCGACCTCCCGGCGGCCACCGAGGCGCTCACCAAGGCGGGGATCCGGGTCACCGGTCATCCCGACCACCTGATGCTGGCCGGCGTCGACAAGCCAGCCACGGTGACGCGGCTGCTCGCCGAGCAGAACCTCTACGTCAGCGAGTTGGCGCCGATCGCCGTCGATCTGGAGAGCGTCTTCCTCGAACTGACCGCCACCGCGCCGGTACCCGGTCAGCACCGGCAGGTCGACGAGTCCATGAAGGTCGGCGGACGGGTCAGCCCGGCCCCGTCGGGGAGGGTGGGGCGCGTGAGCCTCTATCGTACGGAGCTGCGTCGGCTCGCCAAGCGGCGCTTCACCCGCTACATGACGCTGCTCGGTCTTGTGGTGCTGGCCGCTGTGGTGGTCGGGGTGTTCTTCACCAACCAGAAGATCGACGCCGGCCAACTCGCCCGGGCCGAGCGTCAGGCCGACCAGCAGTACCAGGAGCAGGTGCGCTGGGCCGAGCAGGAGAAAGTCGCGTGCGAGCAGGCCAAGACGGCCGGCACGCCGAACGACGGGCGTTACCCGGACGACTGCTCGATGATCTCGGCACCGTCCGGGACCAGATCTCGGCGGAATGGTTCCTGCCCTCGACGTTCAACTTCCGGGAGACGTTCGACGAGACACTGATCCCGTTCGCGGCGATCCTCGCCCTGGTCGGGTTCGTGATCGGCGCGTCCTTCGTCGGCGCCGAGTGGAGCACCGGCGGCATGATGAACCTGCTGCTCTGGCGGCCGAAGCGGCTCACCGTACTGCTCACCAAGCTGGTCGCGCTGCTCACCGGCATCCTGGCGGTGACGCTGCCGGCCGCGGTGCTGTGGTTCGCCGGGTTCTGGGCGATCGCCTCGTTCCGGGGCACCACCGAGAAGGTGACCTCCGGGGTCTGGCAGTCGGCCATGCTGACCGGGGTACGCGGCGTGGTGCTGGTGTTGGTGCTCACCACCATCGGCTTCGCCCTCGCCTCGTTAGTCGGCACACCGCGATGGCCCTGGGCGGCGTGGTGGCGGTGATGGTGGTCGGCCAGTTCGGGCTGGGCATCCTGCTGGCCATGGCGAGTGTGCGGTTCGCCGAGGCGTGGCTGCTGCCCACGTACATCCTGGCCTGGATGACGAAGACGGTCACCTTGCAGGACTGGAACGCCTGCAACGCGACCTACTCCGGGAGTGCAAGCCGGCCGAGATGACGATCACCTGGCAGCAGTCCTCGGTGATGTTGACAGTCGGGGTGGTGGTGATCCTCGGGCGGCGCTCTGGTCGATGCGTCGCCGCGACATCGCCTAGTTCCGCACGTGACGCGAAGGCCCCGGCTCGTGCCGGGGCCTTCGCGTTCCTGGTGGCGACCATCCACCTCATCCGGGCCCTTTGCTCTGCTTCAACCCACGCAACAAAGTTCGGGCCTTACTGTTGCGCGGGTTGAAGCAGAGCAGCGTCTCGAAGCAGCGCCGGTGGGCCGGAGGACCGCCTCTGGACATCCTCCGCGACGCTCGCGCTGCCGGCCGCGCCGGCTGGTGCGACCCAGGTCGTCCCTGGCTAGGCTGAGTGCCATGTCCCCGACGCCACCCCGGCCGCTCCCGAGCCGTCCACTGACGCTCGTCGGGCCGATGTCGAGGTGCTGTTGGACCGGCGGTCCCGACTCCGCGGCCGGTGCCGCCCATCGAGAACACCGGCGATCCTGAGCCTGACGACGGAGTCGACGTCGCGCCCAGCGAGCCGGCACTCGGCCTGACCGAACGGGAACGGGCGATCCTCGCCTTCGAGCAGCAGTGGTGGCGGCACGCGGGTGCCAAGGAGCAGGCCGTACGGGACACCTTCGGGCTCTCCTCGACCCGGTACTACCAGTTGCTCAACGGGCTGCTGGACAACCCGGCCGCACTCGCCGCCGACCCGTGCTGATCAGCCGGCTCCGCCGGCTGCGCTCGTCGCGCGCCCGCAACCGCCGCCGCTGAACGACTTCCTTCGCGATCTTGCACCTTCTGTCGGTGTTCTGTGGCTTCTGCACCACTTTGTCCCGACCCAGGTGCAAGATCGCGCCGGTCGGTCGGTGGTCAGCCCGCCTCCCGCATGCCGGCTGACCAGGCGGGTAGGCGGTCGGTGTTCCGGGTCGCGCGCGACCCCGGCCCAGGAAGGAGCGGGTATGACGGCAACGAACCAGAGCGGCACGGGACAGCAGGCCCGGCAGGAGGCCTCCCGAGTCGGCCAGCAGACCGCGCAGGCCGGAGGTCAGGTGGCCCACACCGCCGCTGAGCAGGGCGGGCAGGTGGCTGCCGAGGCCCGGCGACAGGCCCAGCAGTTGACCGGGCAGGCGAGTGGGCAGCTTCGGGAGCAGGCGCAGACGCAGCAGCGGCGGGCCGCCGCGGGCCTGCGCGACCTGGGCCGGGAGCTGGGGTCGATGGCCGAGCGGGACGGTGATTCCGGCTGGCCGGTCACGCGGTACGTCGCGTGGCCGACGCCGCCAGCAGGCCGCCGGCTGGCTCGACGAGCGCGAGCCCGGCGAGGTGCTCGACGAGGTACGCACGTACGCGCGGCGCAACCCGGGAACGTTCCTCGCGGGCGCGGCGGTGGCCGGACTGCTGGTCGGGCGGCTCACTCGTGGCCTGACCGCACCGGCATCAGGTAACGGTCAGGGTGGAGGGCACCCGGCAATTCGTCACCAGCGCCGGGCGCACCAACGGAGGCCGCTCAGCCGCCGTACGTCGGGACGGCACGGGCGCAGAACGTCTCGCCGGCAGGTCGACCCGAGCCGGACCTCCCCGGCGGGTGGCCCCGTGAGCGCCCCGGAGAAGGAGCGGAGTCAGGCGTCGGTCGGCGAGCTGCTCGGCGATGTGACCCGGGACATGTCCACCCTGGTCCGCAAGGAGGTCGAGCTGGCCAAGGCCGAACTCCGCGAGGAGGTCAGCCAGGCAGGCAAGGCTGGCGGCATGTTCGGCGGTGCCGCGCTGGCCGGGTTCCTGGCGGTGCTCTTCGTGTCGTACGCCCTGTGGTGGGGCCTGTCCAACACGATGGACCAGGGTGGGCGGCGCTGATCGTCGCGGTCCTCTGGGCCGCGGTGGGTGGCGGTCTGTTCATCAACGCCCGGACCCAGCTGAAGCGGGCGCGGGCGGTTCTGCCCCGGACGAAGCAGACTGCCCAGGAGTTGCCAGATGCCCTGCGGGCCGCTGAACAAGTCGGGAGGGAACAGGTCGTGTCCAGTGATCCGGATCAGATCCGGCGGGAGATCGAGACCACCCGCGAAGAGTTGAGCAACGACGTCGACGCGCTGACCGACAGGGTCAACCCGCGTCGGATCGCCGGTGACCGCGTCGGGCAGGCCGCGGGCGTTCACCCGAGCGAAGGAGAAGATGATGGGCGGTTCCGACCATCGTGGGCAGGAGGCTGGCCAGCGGATGTCGCACGAGGCCGGCTCGGTCCGCGACGAAACCCGATCGCTCGGACAGCAGTCCCGCGAGCAGGCTCAGGGCAATCCGATGGCCGCTGGCCTGGTCGCCTTTGGCGTCGGCCTGCTGGCCGCCTCGCTGATTCCGCCGACCGGGCGCGAACGGCAGCTCGCCGGGCGAGCCCGCGACATGGTGAGCGAGCACTCCGGTGAGCTACGTGGGCAGGCGAGCCAGGTCGGTCACCAGATGCAGGACAACCTACGGGAACCCGCGCGGCAGGCGGCAGAGTCGGTGCGGTCCAGCGCCCAGCAGGGTGCGTCAGCGGTGCGCGACCAGGGCCGTTCGGCCGCCGGTCAGGTGCAGGAGAAACGCATGCGGCCGTCGACGACCTTCGGCAGAGCTGACCCGGTCGGCGCGGCGGGGCCGGCGTCGGTGATGCGGGTACGTTCCGCGTCCGCGCCGGCCCCGACCGGCCGGTCAACGAGGACCTGGTCTTCCGGTTCGGCCCACTGGTGGGCGTCCTGGACGGCGCGACAGTGCCGGAGGGCTTCGACACCGGCTGCGTGCACGGGCCGGAGTGGTACGTCCGGCACCTGGCCGCCCGGATCTGCGTCGCCGAGGCGGTCCGCCCGGCGGCCCGGCTCACCAGCAACCTGGCCGCCGCCATTCTCGCGGTGCGTGCCGACCACGGCGGGCAGTGCGACCTCGACCATCCCGGCACCCGTCCAGCACGGTCTGCCTGCTGCGCGACTGCGGCGACCAGGTGGACTACCTGGTGCTCTGCGACAGCCCACTGGTTCTCGACGCGGGTGGTCAGGTCAGCGTGGTGACCGACGACCGGCTGGACGCGGCGATGGCGGAGCTGCGGGAGACGGTGGCCACCATTCCGGGCGGCGCGGTGGACCCGGTCACCCGGTTCCGGCACGCCGTGAGCGTCCAGCGGGAGCGGATGAACCGCACCCACGGCTACTGGGTGGCGGCCTCCGACCCGGACGCGGCGTTCCACGCGGTGACCGGCACTGTGCCGCGACGGGGTCCGGCGGCGATACGACGGGCGGCCCTGCTCAGTGACGGAGCATCCAGCGCGGTGGAGCAGTTCGGCCTGACCGACTGGGCCGGTCTGCTGGACCAGCTGAGCGCCGACGGGCCGGGCGCGTTGATCGACCGGGTTCGGGACGCCGAACGCGACCATCCCGATCGGCTGCGCCGGCACAAGTCCACCGACGACGCGTCGGTGGTGTTCTGCGAGTTCGAGTCGGCGGTTTGAGCAATCGACACCCGGTCGGGTGACAACAGAGCGTGATGTGGAACACCCAACCGCCCGACCGGCCGGTACCGCTGTCCGGACCGCCAGTGGATGGCCAATGGGGTGGACTTCGGCCGATGAGGGCGGCAGACTGCGGCACGTGGCGGGTGCGGTCCGGCTGGAGCCGGTGGACGAGCGGAACCTGGAGCCGTTGCTCTCCGTAGCGGCTGCGGAGGCGGAGCCCGGTGACGTCATGCCTCCGGTCGAGGCTCCCGCCGGCTGGTCGCTCGCCCGTCGCGAGGCGTTTCGGGAATTCCACCGGGCCAGCTTCGGCGGGCTGGACGGCCCGACAGGTTCGCAGATGTACGCGATCCTCGTCGGTGGCGAGGTGATGGGCATGGTGCGGATGACGCGATGTGACGAGCCCGGCACGGTGGAGACCGGGATGTGGCTCGGCCTGTCGGCACGTGGGCAGGGGATCGGCGCGGCCGCCCTGCGGGAGTTGCTGAATGCCGCCGCTCGGGCGGGCATGCGGGCGGTGGTTGCCGAAACGACCCCGGACAACGTCGGCGCGATAGCCGTGTTGCAGAAGTGCGGCGCGAAACTGCGCGAGGACGACGGCAAGGTTCGCGCCGAAATCTGCCTCGATTCGACGCCTCCCGCGCTCTGAGGCGTGCTGGTCCGCCGGTCGGTCGGCGGCGACCGCAGCGGGCCGCCGCCGACCGCCGGGTCAGGCCGGCACCCGGACGATGTCGTAGTCGGTGCTCGGCGTCGACTCCACGTCGAACCGGCCGTTCACCACGTACAACGCCGAGCCGAGCAGGTCACCGGTGGCCGGCGACCGCAGCTGCGGGCCGGTGATCTCCCGCTGCACCGCCCGGAGGTGAATCCGGCGTTCATCCGGACCACCGCGATGACGTTTGTCAGGTTGCGGATCACGTAGAGGGTGCGCCCCGCAGCACCAGCCCGTCGGCCCGTTCCACCGAGTAGCCGCCGAGGTCGACGAGTCGGCTGCCGCCGGTACGCGGGTCGACGCGCACGAGTTGGCCGCTGAGCATCTGCGCGACCAGCAGATCCCCGTCCGGCAGCGCCACGATGCCGTTGTGGTAGACGTCCGGCGTCGCGGCCGGGCCGGTGAGCTGGAGGACCCGGAACGCGGTGGGGCCGGCAGGCGACCACCGGACCCAGCGGTACGACGTACAGGACCTGCCGTGCAGAGTCGGTGAAGTAGACGGCCCGGTTCGTGATCACCAGGTCGTTGACGTAGCTGCCCGGTTCATCGGTGAACTGGTAGTGGGCCAGCTTGGCCCCGGTGCCCGCGTCGTACCGCTGGCGCCGCCTCCGGAGAAGTCGGCGGTCCAGAGTCGGCCCTGCGGGTCGAGCTTGAGCCCGCCTTGTCGGTGCCCGGTGTGCCCGGGATCAGCACCGAGCCGCGCCCGGTGCGTAAGTCACCCCGCCAGACCGCACCGTCCAAGATGGATCCCACGTACACCGTCGTCCCGCGACCGATCGTCAGCCCTTCGGGGTGAATCCGTTCGGCAGGGCGATCCGGGCCGGGAACGGCTTCGACGGATGAGCCGTCGCCGGTGAACCGACCGAGACCACTGTCGCCGCAGCGACCACGGGGACGAGAGGAGAGAGAAGCTTGCGCAAGTAACACCGCCAGACATCGTCATGGAGAGACTCCACTGAGGAATGGGACGTACTAGGAACGTCCCGGACCCGGCGAATGGTTGTACTGCTCTGATCATCCCCGGTCAGCGGCGTACGCGGCCAACCAGGCGACCTGGGCCGGGTCCAGCGAGGGCGGACCCGCGCCCGCGCGGCCGACACGTGTGCGGCGCTGACCGTGGCCGCGGCGAGCGACTCCCGCATCGCGGCCAGCGCCGCCTCCCGGACCAGCGCCGTGCAGTCCGCGGCGGAGAAACCGGTCAGCTCGTCGCCGAGGGCGGGCAGGTCGACGTCCGGTGCCAACGGCACCTGCCGGGACGCGGCCCGCAGGATCTCCGCACGGGCGGGCCCGTCCGGCGGTGGCACGTAGACCAGCCGTTCCAACCGACCCGGCCGCAGCAGCGCCGGGTCGATCAGGTCCGGTCGGTTCGTCGCACCGACCACCACCACGTTGCGCAGCGTCTCGACCCCGTCCAGTTCGGTGAGCAGCGCGGCGACCACCCGGTCCGTGGTGCCACCGTCGGTGGCCTGGCCGCGTACCGGCGCCAACGCGTCCACCTCGTCCAGGAAGATCAGGGTGGGGCCGCCTCGCGGGCCCGGCGGAACAGCTCCCGGACCGCGCGTTCGCTCTCACCGACCCACTTGGATAGCAGCTCCGCGCCCTTCACCGACAGCACGTTGGCCCGCCCCGAGCCGGCCAGTGCGGTGACCAGGTACGTCTTGCCACACCCCGGCGGCCCGTAGAGCAGCACACCACGCGGTGGTTGCACCCCGAGCCGCGCGAAGGTGTCCGGGTAGGTCAGCGGCCACAGCACCGATTCGGTGAGCGTCTGCTTGACCTCGTCCAGGCCCCCACGTCGTCGAGGGTCACCGAGGCCAGATCCAGGGTGGACGCCGCCATCGTCGTCGGCCGGACCACCTCCAAGCGGCGGTGAAGTCCGCCATCGACACCGTCGGAGTCTCGGCGGACTTCTGCCGCAGCGCCGCGCGTACCCCGGCCTCCCGGACCAGCGCGGCCACGTCGGCCGCGACGAACCCGGGGTACGCGCGGCCACCTCGTCCAACCGGACGTCCTCGGCCAGCGGCACCTGCCGGGTCAGCACGGTGAGCTGTTCGCGGCGCATCGCCTGATCCGGGAGCGGGACGCTGATCCGCAGCGACAGCAGGTCGGGCGCGCGCAGTGCCGGATCGACAGCCTCCGGTCGAGCGGTGGTGCAGACGACGGCGACGCCGGCTCGAACGCTCTCCGTGAGCACCTGCCGGAACACCGTCGCCACCGGGCCGGGATCGTCCGCCGGCGCGAGCGCCTCGACGTCGGTGACCAGCAGCACCGCCGGTCCGTCGGCGCGGGCCGCCGCCCCGCGGCGCGCAACCGTTCGGCGGCGGCCGGGTTGGCCAGCGCGGCCACCTCGGGCGCCCAGATCGGGTGGACGCGGGCACCGACCCGGGCGGCGACGGCCCGGACCAGCGCCGACTTCCCGGAACCCGCAGGGCCGACGAGCAGCACCCCAACGAGATGGTGGTGCCCAGTCGCCCCAACACCTCGCGGTGGTGGAAGCCGAGGTCGAGCAACTCGGTCAGCTCCTCGGCCTGGGCCCGCAGGCCGGGCAGCTCGTCCACGTCGGGCGCGTCGTCGGCCGGAACCGTCTCGGCGGTGGCCCGTGGCCGGGCCGGCGGGGCGTCGACCGGTGCGGGCCCGCCGTGGGTCGTCGCGCCGTGCTCCCAACCGATCACCGTGCCCATCGTGACCAGCGCGCCGACGGCCGGCTCGACCGCGACGACCCGGAGCAGGGTGCTGGTCCAGGCGAAACCGACGGTGTTGGCGAGGCTGCGTCGAGCCGCCTCGACCAGGCTGCGCACCGAGGCGTCCGGCAGCACGTCCTGCGGCAGCAGTGACACGTCGTCACCGGCGGTGAGAACCTTGCCCAGCAGGGCGAGCCGGAGCATCTCCGGGCTGACCGCCGCGACCACCGCCACCGGCCCGGCCAGGACCACCCGGGTCGCCGGGACCAACGGCAACGGACTCACCCGGACCTGACCGCCGTCCCGCAGACCCAGGTTGCCCAACGTCAGGTCGTCGGCGTACAGCAGGGCGCTGCTCGCGCCCGGCGTAGCCGCCGCCGCGATGCCGGCGGTCTCCCGGCGGCCGGAGAGCCGGACCGGGTCGCCGGGACGCAGGCCCAGCGCGGTCAGCGCCTCCGCGTGCAGCCGGACGATGCCCCGTCGGGCGTCCAGCGCGGCCGGCCGCAGGCTCGCCGTCAGGGTCAGATCGGGTTGCGCCACCGCCCGACCGTAGCCGGCAGCAGCCAGCCCGCCGGTCAGCGCCGCGGATCCAACTCGTCCAACAGCGACGGATCGCGCCGAATCAGCTCCGCCAGCCGGGCCGCCGGGTCCGGAGTCAGCCCGTCGAGACCCGGAGCCCAGGCGGGCACCGTCCGGCCGGACAGCGGCCAGACCGGCGGAGGTTCCACCGGGACCGGGCCGCCGGCGGCACCGGCCCGACCGTGACGGCCGGTCCGTCCCAGGACACCCGCAACGGGTACGTCTGCCCGGCGTGCTCCACCTGCACTGTCACCGCCAGCCCGGGGTGGGCTCCGACGACCTGGCGGACCGCCTCGGCCACCTCCTCGACCGGTCCCCATCCGGGCACGTCGCCCGAGGCGTCCGCCTCGGCGTGTCGCGGGTCGTGCCGCGCCGGCCCGCCGTTGTCGCCGTCGAGCCTGCCGGCGCCGCGCGGGGCGGCGGTGTCGTTCCGGTCCGTGGCCCGACGGCGTAGCGCCTCCTCGCGCCGGGCCAGTCGGGCCAGCGTCTCGTCCAGGTCGCCCCTCACCAGATCACCCCTTCCCGCCTCGGCCGGAGCCCGTCGGCTCAAGCCCTCCTGTCCCGGGTCGCGCGGTCCAACGCGCGGTCCAGGACGACCAGTAGGGCATCCCGCACCGAGAGCCGGTCCCGAGCGTCGAACTGCACCAGGGGACGTGGTCGCCGATGGCCAGCGCCCAGCGGATCTCGCCGAGTTCCAGAGCCAGCCGCCCGTCGAAGGCGTTGACCCCGACGACGAACGGCAACCCGGCCCGTTCGAAGAAGTCGATCGCCGGGAAGCAGTCGTCCAGCCGGGCGCTGTCCACCACCACCAGCGCACCGAGTGCTCCCCGGGCGAGGTCGTCCCACATGAAGCCGAACCGGGCCTGTCCCGGTGTGCCGAACAGGTAGAGCTTCAGGCTGCGGTCGATGGTCACGCAGCCGAAGTCCATCGCCACAGTGGTCGTGGTCTTGCTGGACCGGGCACCCGGATCGTCCACGCCGAGCCCGGCGCTGGTCATCTCGGCCTCGGTGGTCAGCGGCGCGATCTCGGAGATCGCACCCACTGTGGTGGTCTTGCCCACCCCGAACCCACCGGCGACCAGGATCTTGACCGGGATCGGCGGTGCCGGCTTCCCTCGGAGACTGCGCCGAGGCGGTGCCGGACGAGGGCCGGTACGGCGGAGGGGCGCAGACGGCGGTGGGCCGGCACGCCCGACTATCGGCCCGGTGCCCGAAGGCATGGCGTAACGGGCTGCGGCGCTGTTCGCGGCGACCCGCCGAGCGGGGCGGCCGGCCATTCAGGAGATCGCACGGAGTCCATCAATCACTCGCAGGATGAGATCGGGGTCGACGGCGTTGTCGGCGTCGGTGACGTGCACGTCCAGGTGACCGGCGGCGCTCAGGTCACCGACCAGGACCCGCGTCACGCCGAACTGCAGTCGGGCGCGAGCCGAGATCTCGGCCACCGAGATCGGCTCGGTGCACAGCGCGATGATCGCCTGGAGTTCCGGCGCCAGCAGTGCGCCGGGTGGGCCGGCCCACCAGCCGCTGTCCATGCGGGCCGTCACCTGTGTCTCCAGCCCGATCGCCGGGTCGGCGCCCGCCACCCTCCCGGAGGTGAGCACGAACGGACGGGGACCGGCCGGTCGGTCGCCGGCCGGCTCCGGCTCGGGCAGCGCCGGTGTCGCCGCCGCGCCGTCCCCACTGTTGGGTGGCGTGCGCAGGTAGGGCGGATCCGGACCCTCGGCTCCGGGTCCGGATCCTCGCCGGCGACGTCGGGGCTCACTGCTGAACGGCGTTCTTCAACTCGACGATCAACCGCGGGGTCAGAGCGCCACCGGCCCGGCCCGCGAACAGCGTCATCTCGTACGCCACGGTGCCCAGGTTCGCCGACCGGTCGGCGACCACCCGAGCACGGACCCACTGCTGATCGCGCTGATCAGCAGGTAGCCGTCGGCCATGTCGACGATCACCCGGTTCAGGCCGCCGAGCGCGTACCAACTGGCCGCCCCACCGGCGAGACTCGTCATCCCGGACACCACGGCGGCCAGACGCTCCGCGTTGGACCGATCCTTGATCGACGACATGGCCATCAGCAGACCGTCGGAGGAGACCGCTATCGCTTCCAGGACCCCGGCCGTGCTGGAGGTGAAGGAGTCCAGCAGCCAGTTGAACGTACGGGCCTCCGGGCTGAGGTCCCCATTGGCGCTGGGCTGGTTCTGGTCGACGTTCTCGTGCAGGAAGGGCTGGTCACCGTGATGATCCTTCTTCGTTCCGGTGGTCGGGGCTGACTTCGCGAAGAGCGCGGGCGACGCCCGCCTCGAACTCGCTGATTTGATCGCGGACCTCGGCTGGGTCGCCGAGGTGGGTGCTGAGCGGTTGGCAGGCCGAAACGGCGGTGAGGTTCGCCCCGGCACCCGCCGGCTCAGCCGTGGCCGTTCCGAAGCGGAATCGGCCGAGTCATCGCCGACGCCCACCGTGGGACCGATGCCCCCGGTGTGCTCGGCAGGTCGACGGTCAGGTCCGCCACCGCCGATCCGACACGAGTCGACGGGTCGGTGGCGGTCCGCGCCGACGAGCCCGCGAGGCCCACTGCCCCGCTCGCCTCGGCCCGGCGTACCCTGCCTGAAACGCCTCGACCAGCGCGCGGGCGGCGGCGGGTCCGCGCCGGTGGCGTCCACCGGCCGGGTCGGCGCGGCCGTGACGTGCAGGCTGGCCCGGGCACCCGCTGCCGGACCCGCGGGCTGGCCGGCTTGTCGGCCGGCTCCGGACTCTGCGGTTCTTCGGCGGCGGTCTGCTCCGCCTGGTCCTGGCCGAACGCGTTCCAGGACGGGCCGGCATCCAGGCTGCGGGTGGCCCGGCTGAGCAGGTCCGAGTCGAAACGGGCCGGTGCGGCGACGGCCGCCGCGACGGGCTGTGCGGCGTGCTCGGCGTCGACGGTGCCGCCGCGCCGGTCCCGTCCCGGCACCGCGACCCGGGCCACGGCGGCCCCGGCGCGGTCGGCACGACGCAGCACCAGGGACGCGGAGGGATCTCCAACTGCGCGGTCACGCCACCGCCGCCGGTGGCGGTCAGACTAACGTCCCAGCCGTGGCGGCGGGCCAATCGGCCCACCACGAAGAGACCGAGCACCTCGGTCGGGGCCAGGTCGAGCCGTTCCCGGCGGGTGAACCGGGCGTTCTCCTCAGCCAGCCGTTGCTCGCTCATGCCGATGCCGTGGTCCACCACCGTGATCCGGGCACCCACGCCGGACGTCTCGGCGGCCACCAGCACCCGGGTGTGCGGCGGGGAGAAGACTGTGGCGTTCTCCATCAGCTCGGCCAGCGCCAGGATGAGGTCGGCGACCACCGCGGGCGCGGCGGAGACGCCCGCCGGCACCTGCACCTCCACCCGGGTGTAGTCCTCGATCTCGCCCAGCGCCAGGCGGACCACGTCGGCCAGTGGCACCGGCGCGGTGTGCGCGTCGGCCCCGGCCGAACCGGAGAGCACCACCAGGCTGCCGGCGTTGCGCCGCAACCGGCTGGAGATGTGGTCCAGGCGGTACAGGTGCTCCAGTCGACCCGGGTCGGCCTCCTGCTCCTCCAGCCGGTCGATCAGCGCGATCTGCCGGCCCACCAGGTTCTGGGTACGACGCCCGACGTGGCCGAACATCTGCGCCACGTTGCGTCGGCCGGCCACCTGCCGTTCGACCAGCCGCGCGGCGGTGTTCTGCACCCGGTCGAAGGCCCGCGCCAGGTCGCCGATCTCGTCGTTGGCCCGGATGTCCACCGGATCCAGCCGGACCGGCTGCGCGCTCTCCCCTCGTCGTCGGTGACCCGGACCAGTTCCGCCTCGGCGACCCGGGCGACCCGGTCGGCTGAGCGGGTGAGTCGGGTCAGCGGCCGGGCCACCGTTCGCGCGACCGCCACGCTGAGAAGCACCACCAGCGTCAGGATCAGAGCCGCCGCGGCACCGACCAGGTACGCGGCCGTCAGCGCGCGCCGCTGCTCGGCGGTCACCTCGGCGAGCACGTCGGCGACCAGCTTCTTCTCCACGAACTGACCGAGCCGGATCATCGTGCGGACGGCCGGGAAGAGCGCCTCCAGCGGCACGTCGCGGACCGCGGCCGCCGGATCCCGGCGCTTCTGACCAGGAAGTCGGAGCTGGTACGCGCGGCCACGGCCGCTTCGTTGAGCTGGGCCACCGTGAGCTGCTCGGGCGTGATCAGGCTGCGGAAGCGGGCGGTGTCGACCTGGAGCGCGGCGATGCAGGCCACGTAACCGGCGGTGGTGCTCGGGCTGCCGACCGCCTTGACCAGCAGGCTCAGGGTGGCGCAGGCGCCCAGGCCCTCGTCGGCGCGGAGCAGCCCGTCGAGGGCGAGCACCTGACGACCGGGCAACGTGTTGGTGTCCACGCTGAACGACAGACGCAACGACTCGATGATCCCCTTGTTGACCGGGCCGAACGCGTCCATCACCTGACCCGGGTTGGCGGCCCGGGCCAGGACCGCCGCCCGCAGGTCGACGAGGCTGGACACCCCGTCCAGGGCACGGTCCACCCGATCGGTCAACGCGTCGCTCCCGCCGGCGCGGAGGTCGGCGACCCGGTCGTCCACGTCGGCGGACTTGCGGACCAGCTCGCTCCGTTCGACCCGGCCGAGCAGGAAGCCCACGGAGAGGACGCGTTCCTGCTGGAGGTCCTGGACCAGGCTGCCGACCCGACTGGCGAGCCGTACCCGGTCGGCGGTGTCACCGGCCCGTTGTGCCGCGTCGATCCGGTCGAGCATCACCGGCACGGCCAGGCCGATCATGCTGAGCAGCGGGATCACCACGAGCAACGCGAGTTTGCCGCGGATGCGGAGCCTACCGAGCAGCATCGAACGCCCCCACTGTGCGGTCTCCGGGTCACGGACCGCGCCGGCCGGTTGCAGGGCACGTGCCTCGGGGCGGACGGCTGCCAGAGGTCGCGCTGTGGAGGGTCTCGGGGCTGTCCGTGTGGGTCGCGGCCAGGGCGGCCCGGCGCCGTGCCCGGCGACCGGCGGCGATCAGCAGCGCGGCGAGCCAGCCCAGCAGCAGGACGGCGACGACTCCGGCTGCGGCGGTCAGCCAGCGGCCCCGGTCGAGGTCGTCGACCCGCTCGGCCAGCAGGGCGTCCAGCTCGGCGAGGATGACCGGCTGCAGCTGGCGGGCCGCGCGGTGCGCGTTGAGCGCCGTGGCACTCAACTGACCCGGGTCCACTGCGCCGGTGTCCTTCGCCGGTACGGAGTACGCGGCGAGTGCCTCCACCGAGCGCTGGTACGTGTCCAGCGGGGTCAGCACGTTGGCACCGAGATCCGTGCTCTCCGACCCGTCCACCGCCGAGCGCAGGTTGTCGACGAGGTCGTTCGCGGGTGTCAGGGCGGAGACCCGCAGGCCGGTCAGCTCCATCAGGCCGCGCGGTTGCTCGGCGGCCGGCCGACGGGTGATCAGCGTGCCCAGGTCGGCGAGCCGGCCGGCGGCCACCACCGCCTCGGGCAGTTCCTGGCCCACGCTGTCCTGGAGGAAGAAGGAGTCGGCCTCGGGGTCGCGCACCAGCCCGGAACTCTCCCGGACCTTGCGGTGCAGGTCCAGCAGCAGGTCGGAGGCCTCGCTGTAGGCGGCGTAGGCGGACTCCGGGTCGGCGGCACCTCGGCCGCGTAACGCCTCCAACTTGGCCCGTACGCCGGCCCAGCGCTCCTGGCTGAGCAGCTCGGCGCCGATGCGGGCGTCCACCGCGGCGGCCTGGTCGACCGCCCGGTCCAGTGCCTCCCGGGCGACGGGGCGACCGTTGACCGCGGCGGACTGGGCCTCCACCAGGGCGTCGGTGACCCCGGCCAGGGCGCTGAGGTACTGCACGCCGAGTCGTTCGCGAGCGGCCAGGTCCCGGTCCTGGCTGGTCTGCCGCCAGCCGACCGTGACGAGCAGGACCACCGGTGCCAGCAGCGCTCCGATGAGCAGCAGGGCAGCAGCCGACCCAGCGTGGATGGCCGTCTACGGGCCCGTGGCGCGGGACTGTCATGTGTGTCTCCTCCGGCGTGGGGCGCGGATCGGCGCGGTGTCGGGTTAACCGAAAAGTCCCGTGCACCGGACCGACCGGAAAACTAATCGAATCGCCGGCCGGTCAGACCTCGGCCGACGAGTCAGGTTCGCGTCAGTTCGAGCCATGTCACCATTTGTCCGCGTTCCCGACACGTTCTGTGTCCTCGGTGGGTGGGACATGGAGGGATCGAGGTGGATATCTGCGGAAGATCGGAATTCACGGGATCCGAACTCAACTCACTGGGCCGCGCCGGACGTTGCGCGCTCGCATCCCCTCGACACCGATCGGGGCAACCGGACGAACGTACGGCGGATCTCAGCCAACGCTCAGGCTCCGGGCCGTACCGTGTGCCGCATGACATCGCCGTCGCCGGCCGCGTGGTTCCGGCGTGCCCTGCCCACCCGCCGCCGCGCGATCGCCGCCGCGGTGGTCGTCGTGCTGGTGGCCGCCGCCGTGACCTGGGCGGTGTGGCCGCAGGGACCGGGCGTACGCACCGAGAGCGCGATGCTCACCGTCCGCTCCGGACCGTCCGGTGACCAACCGGTGGACCTGGACACGACCTCTACCTGCCGGACGACGCCTCGTCCGGCCGGAAGGTCCCGGCGGTGCTGCTGGCACACGGGTTCGGCGGCACGAAGGAGTCGGTGCGGTCCGACGCCGAGGAGTTCGCCGGGCGCGGCTATGCCGTTCTCACGTGGACCGCGCGGGTTTCGGCCGCAGCGGCGGCGAGATCCATTTGGACAGCCCGGACTACGAGGTGCGCGACGCTCAGCGGCTGCTGGACTGGCTGGCCGCGCGGCCGGAGGTGCGCACCGACGCCGCCGGTGACCCGAAGGTCGGTGTGGTCGGCGGCTCGTACGGCGGCGGGTTGGCACTGCTGCTGGCCGCCCAGGATCGCCGGGTCGACGCGATCGTCCCCATGATCACGTGGAACGACCTGTCCCGCGCGTTCCTGCCGGAGAGCACCGGCGGGTCGCCGACCGAGGGCGTGTTCAAGAAGGGCTGGGCCGGCCTCTTCTTCGGCGGGGCGGCAATGTGGGCTCCGGCCCGGCCGGGCTGTCCGGTGCGACCGCCGCCCAGCCGCAGGGCGCACCGGCGTCGGCCGGCCCGCCCAGCCCTGGGCCGGGCGCCGGCCCGGCACCGGCACCGGTGGCGCCCGGCCGGTGCCGCCGACCCGTCCTGCGGTCGGTTCGCCGCCGACGTGTGTGCCGCGTACCTCCGGATCGCCACCACCGGCCGCGCCGACCAGGCCGCCGTGGACCTGTTGCGCCGATCCAGCCCGGCTGGCGTGTTGAACCAGATCAAGGCCCCGACGCTGCTGGTGCAGGGCGAGGCGGACACCCTCTTCCCCTCGGTGAGGCGGACGCGAACGCGCGCGGCATCGCCGCCACCGGCACCCCGGTACGGGTCGCCTGGTTCACCGGCGGCCACGACGGTGGCAGTGGACCCCGCTCGGACGAGGACCGGGTGAAGTTCCTGACCGTCCAGTGGCTCGACCACTACGTCAAGGGTGAGGGAACGCGCCCGGCGACGACTTCACCTGGTCCAGGATCGCCGGCTTCGACGCGCTCGACCGGGGTCTCGTCGCCACCGGCTTCCGCCGTGCCGACTACCCGGGCCTGACTGGCAACAGCCGCCGGAGGTGGCGGTCGTCGGTCCGGCACAGCCGATCGCGAACCCGCCGAACGGCAACCCGGCCGCCATCTCCTCCATTCCGTTCGCCGGTGGGCTCGCCTCGCTGCTCGACGGGTGGCCGGCGACGTGCCCGGCCAGCACGCCCGCTTCGAGTCGGCCCCGCTGACCGAGGCGGTCGACGTGGCCGGTGCGCCCACCGTCACCGTGCGGGCCGCGTCGCCCACCGGCGAGGCGGTGCTGTTCGTCAAGCTCTACGACGTCGACCCCGACGGCGCGGCCACCCTGCCGAACGGGTTGGTCGCCCCGATCCGCCTCACCGGCCTGCCACAGCGGGTGCAGGACGCCCGCCCGGTCACCGCGACGCTGCCCGGCATCGTGCACCGAGTGGAGGCCGGGCACCGGTTGCGGCTGGTGGTGGCCACGTCCGACCAGGCGTACACCACGCCCGCCGAACCGACCGTCTACACGGTGGCGGCCGACGGCGCGGTCAGCCTGCCCACGGTCAGCGGCGAGCCGATCCCCACCGCGGCGACTGTCTGGCGCTGGGTGCTCGCCGGCCTGCTCGCCGCCATCGTGATCGGGCTCGTCGTGGTCGTCGCCCTGGTCCGCCGCAGGCACCGCCGCCAGGACCGGTCGGTGCATCCGGAGTACGCGGACACCCCGCTGGCCGTGCGCGCACTGCGCAAGGAGTACGCGGACGGCTTCGTCGCGGTGTCGAACGTGGACTTCGAGGTGCACCCGGGTCAGGTGGTGGGTCTGCTCGGGCCGAACGGTGCCGGTAAGACCACCACCCTGCGAGTGCTGATGGGGCTGACCCAACCGACCGCCGGGGAGATCTACGTCTTCGGTCGGCGGCTGGTGCCCGGGTCACCGGTGTTGTCGCGGATCGGCGCGCTGGTGGAGGGCCCGGCTTCCTGCCGCACCTCTCCGGGCTGGACAACCTGAAGGCGTACTGGCGGGCCACCGGACGGCCGTGGGAGGACGCGCAGTTCGACGCTGCCCTGGAGATCGCCGGGCTGGGCGACTCCGTACACCGGAAGATCAAGAACTACAGCCACGGTATGCGCCAGCGCCTCGCCATCGCCCAGGCCATGCTCGGGCTCCCCGAACTGTTGGTGCTGGACGAGCCGACCGACGGGCTCGACCCGCCGCAGATCGCGGAGATGCGTCGGGTGCTCCAGCGGTACGCCACGGACGGCCGGGCGGTGCTGGTCTCCAGTCACCTGCTGGCCGAGGTGGAGCAGACCTGCACGCACGCCGTGGTGGTGAACAAGGGCCGGATCGTGGCGTCCGGGCCGGTGGAGGAGATCGTGGGCGAGTCGCCGAGTGTGCTCTTCGACGTCAGCGACCCGGTGGCGGCGCGGGCGGTGCTGGACCGGCTGCACGGGGTCCGCGTGTTGCCGGAGAGCGACGGTGAGCTGGTGGTCGACACCAACGGCACGGCTCGCAGCGAGGTGGTGGCCGAGCTGGTGCGCGCCGGCATCGGAGTGGACCGGGTGGTGCCCCGGCGGCGCCTGGAGGACGCGTTCCTCGCCCTGGTGGGCGAGAACTCTCGGGAAGCGGTGACCGGTGATGGTTGTTACCGACGCGGGTGAGGCCCGTGGCTACCGGCCGTCGGCCACCATGCCGTTCGGGGCGGAGTTCCGGCGGCAGGCGTCCCGACGGCGGACCCAGCTGGCGCTCGGGTTCATGGTGTTGCTGCCGCTGATCATCCTGATCGCGTTCCAGTTCGACTCGGGTGGCGACGACGACAACGGCCGTAACGAGTTCGCCAGCCTTGTCGAGCTGGCGACCTCGGGCGGGCTCAACTTCACCCTCTTCTCGATCTTCGTCTCGGCGTCGTTCCTGCTGGTGGTGGTCGTCGCGCTGTTCTGCGGCGACACGGTGGCCAGCGAGGCGAGCTGGGGCAGCCTGCGATACCTCCTGGCGATCCGGTGCCCCGGGCGCGGTTGTTGACGGTGAAGCTGGTGGTCGCGCTCGCGTACTCGGGACTGGCCCTGTTCTTGCTGGCCGGCACCGCGCTGCTGGCCGGCACCCTGCGCTACGGCTGGTCGCCGTTGCGCAGCACGGTCGCCGCGGAGCTGGAACCCACCGAGGGCTGCTCCGGTTGCTGGCCGTGCTGGGTTACCTGGCGGTCGTACTGCTGGTGGTGGCCGGGCTGGCGTTCCTGCTGTCGGTGACCACGGACGCCGCGCTGGGCGCGGTCGGTGGTGCGGTCCTGCTCTGGATCCTGTCCAGCATCCTGGACCAGATCACCGCCCTGGGCGCGCTCCGCGACTTCCTGCCCACCCACTTCAGCACCGCCTGGCTGGGGTTGCTGTCGACTCCGGTGCAGACCGACGACGTGGTACGCGGGTGCATCTCGGCGATCAGCTACGCGACACTGTTCTGGGGTTGGCGTTCTGGCGCTTCACCCGCAAGGACATCACGTCGTAGCGGCCGGTCTCACAGCCGGCTGTCGGGTGGGCTCACCGATGTCGGCGGCGCGCTCGGCGCCGGCGGCGGGCGGGCCGGGTCGGCACCGGTGTGGACGGGTCGGCCTTCTTCCAGGCGCTGACGCCGATCCGGCCGGTGTTGCCGAGATCGATCGGTCCGTCCGGGTCGACCTCGTGGTCCGGCTGCCCGGCGGCGGGTGCCACGGTCAGGAACTCCCCGTTGGTGGCCACCACCGTCGAGTCGGTGACCAGGTTGCGCCACAGCACCACGGCGGTGGCCCGCTCTCCGGCGGCGAGGGTGACCTGCCGGGGTGGCTGGTCGAAACCCATGGTGATCTCCTTGGCGCCGTTGACCACCCGCAGCATGATCGGCTCGCGCTGCTCGTCGAACACGTGCAGCACCGGGTACCCGTTGAGTTGGTAGGGCGGCCGCCGCAGTTGACCAGCTCCAAGCCGAGGGCGCGCAGGCCCATCGCGGCGTCTCCGCCGGTCGACCTGATCCGCACGCCGGACGCCGGGCACTCGGCCAGCGCCGTAGTGCTGGCGGACGGGCTCGCTGCCGTGCTGGGCGCGGTCGGTGGAGGGCCAGTCGGGTCCCCGCCCTGGCCCCGATGGTCGTCGGAAGCGCAGCCGCCGAGCGCGAGAGCCATCGCGACCGTCGCGCTGATCCGTCGCCGTGCTGCCGTGCCGGGGAGACCATCCGTCGATCCTCACCCACGTGGGCGCGTCGCCGCTGCCCGGCCCCTACAGTCTGGTGTCCTGTCGAGCTGCCCCATATCTGGGCCGGCTTCCCTGTCCCCGCCGGATTGACGTCCGCCTCCCGCCGGTCGCCGGGACGGTCTCCTGGTCGGGAGCCTATGGAACTGATTCGTTTACGACATCGCCCATCGCCGGAAGTGGACCGAGCTCATTTGTGGCCCACTTCGTTCAGGGCGCGGGTGATCTCGGCGGTGTCGAAACGGGCGGGCTGGAAGTCGGCGGCCGAGGCCAGTCCGAGCCAATCCACTCGTTCGCCGTGCTCGGGTGGCCAGGATCGTTCAACACCTCGACAAGTTCGGCATAGCCCCAGATGCCGCCGCAGTCCTCCGGAGGGCCGCCCGCCGACCGCCGGTGCAGCGCGGATACGCGATGGGCTGGCGAGGCAGAACGTGCTCCACCACGATGTCGTGTGCCCAGTCGTCGCCGAAGTCGTACGTGTATCTCAACCGGTCACCGACGCCGGACGCGACCTGTTCCAGGGTCACCGGAGCTTCGGCGCGGTGGCCCAGCTCCCGGTCGGCGACCCCGAAGTCGCCGTACGCGGTCTCGAAGACGTGCAGGTGGGAGTCGTGCCAGCCGAAGGCCACCTGGATGATGTGGTGCAGGTCAGCCAGGCTGGTGTCGGCGGGCAGTTCCAGACGCCGCCAGATCGGCGGCTTCGCCCCCGCAGACCCACCTTGAGCTGGTAGATGGGCGCGGCCGGGCCGGATTTCTTCCGCTTCGCCGGTAGCTTCCGCCCGGCCGTACGCCGTCCTGCGCGGGTCTGGATCTGCTGCGCCTGCCCGGCAAGCTGGGTCATCATCTCCAGCAGATCGAGGGTGGGCTGATGAGTGTCGGCGTGGTGCTCGGCCGGTGGGCGCGTCGGCTCGGGCAGCATACGGATCCGTGCTCGCAGCAGCACCGCCAGCAGGTGGTAGCCCGGCCCGTCCTCGTCGTCGAATTCGTCGTCGAACTCCGAGGGTCACGTTCCTGGTCGTGGTCTGCGCGGGCGTCGAGAGCCCGTTCGACCTGCCACCGAAACTCGGCCGGGTCCAACAATTCCTCGGCGATCGTCAGACCGGCAGGACGGCCGGCCTGCTGGACGGTGGCCACAACCTCGTCCAGGGCGTGGGCGGGAAAGAGCACGATGTCGGCCGCTGCATGACAGTCGAGATGGTCCACGTGGACGACGAACCCGTGCGATCGCCCGGCCCGCTCGAAGGTGCAGACGAGTATGGTCGCGCTGCCCCGAGGTCAGCGAACCTTCGAACTGGGCCGACCCGCACGGGCCGGCGCAACTCGCTGGCCCAACTGGGCGCTGCCACGCCCGCGTCCACCAGGCGCTGAGCGGCAGCCGCGGCAACGCTGCCCTCCCGGACGGCGTCCACAGCGAGCAGCACCGCGAGCGCTTCCGGTGTACCCACGTCGGCGACGGCCGGCAGCATGTCCTCGTTGAGCACCTCGGCGAAGCCTTCGCCGGCAAGGTCACCGGCGGACAGGAACGACGCGGCAAACATCTCGGCCTCGACGGGATCGTCCGCCTTGATCAGGTCGGCAGCCTCGGCGACCAGGTCGCCGATGAAGTTCTGCGGGTCGAAGTCAGCGTCCGAGCACGCCGGGCAGTCGCACTGACCCACGTCGGCGGGTCGGACGCGACGCACGACCTGCTGCCCCGAGCGGCTGGACTCGGCGCGCTTACGACGGCGGCTCTCGGGACTCATCCGAGCATGTTTCCACGGCTGCTGGGCCGGCTTCACACAACGCGCCGGGTGGTCGGTCCGCAGGGTGCAGCGTGCGCCGCCGGGGAGGCGACGGTCGCACCAGACGCGGGTACGCACGAACTGGCGATCTTCTTCGCTCAGCGTCGTCTCGCCGAAGTCGATGGCGCTGCCGTGGCCGAGCGAGTCGCGCAGCGCCTCGGCCAGCGCCCGCGCGCTATCCAGGCTGGTCAGGGTGGTCGGCAGGTGCACGATCCAGCGGGCGGTACCTCGTACTCCGTCATGGTTTTCCTTTTAGGTGCGGCGCCGAGGCAGGTGGGGTCGGCCGGCGACTGCCCGGACATTCGCCGGCCGGAGCCCAGCACCCGCCCGGGCCTGCTTCAGGTGGTCGCTCCGGACAAACCTTCGGTGTACGACGTCAGCGCCTCGACGGCGGCGCTGAGGCTCTCCACGTGGCGCTTGCCGCGGACACCGTCGCGTTGGGCCTCCTCTTGATTGGTGGTGCCGGGGCAGCGCGACAACCAGCTCAGATGGGGACATCTGAGCCGCCATGCGCGCGGCCCCGGCTGGAGGAACCGCCCAGTGCCTAGCTGGAAGTTCCTCTTCCCAGCTTTACCGGTAATGCCGGTAAAGTCAACGATGCGCTTGAGGTGGCTCCTGTTGTCGTGATCAGATGGGCATGCCTAGCTGGGAGTCCCTCGCATGCCCACACCGCGGAAGTTCGAGCCGCACTATCGGCGGATCATCGCCGACATCAGAAAGCGCATTGCCGACGGCGAGTGGCCACCCGGCCACAAGTTGCCCTCGACCAAGGAGTTGGCGGACCTCTACAACGTCGGCAGCCAGTCGACCGTCCGGCAGGCCATCACGATCCTGATCGAGACCGGCGAGTTGTACGGCCATCAAGGCCTCGGTGTCTTCGTCGCCGAATAGCGCCGCCTGCGCCGGGACTGGGGCCGGTCCGCGCGACGCTTCGGATAGCCCGGTCCGGCCAGTCCGCACGGCGTACTCGGGTTGAGCCGGCCAGTGCAGCGCTCCACCCGCGGGACAAGGGGTCGAGGCGCGCAAACGGCGCAGCCGAGCATGATCCACTCGCGTTCCTGAAGTCGCGGTATCCCGATAGCGAGATACCGCAACTTCAAGGAGCCGGATTTGATCACGCCGACGAGTTGCCATGTTCGGGACAACTCGACGGGCTGTACTGGCAGCTCGGAGTGCTCTCATGAGGACTATGTCCTACCTGGCGCTCAGGTCGCTTCCCTGTCAAGGCGCAGCTGAGAACGTCGGCGCCGTGCTTCTGTGGCCGGGCCCTCCCGCCGTGGGCGCATCCCTGAACATGTTTCGAGCGGGGACCTTCCCACTGACAAGGAACTTATTACTTTCGATGCCTCCATGCCGCACGATTGACGGAATTCATTCACTCTCTTCGATGGAGGTTCGATGAACGTCTCTCGGCTCGGCGGGCCGACCCTGTCCCTGTTCCGCATCGTGACGGGCTTGCTGTTCACGTCGCACGGCCTGGCCTCGGTCTTCGGGTTGTTCGGCGGCAACCCGGCCACCGGCCAGGTGATACCACTCGGCACCTGGCCGAACTGGTGGGCCGCACTGATCCAACTGGTCTGCGGTCTCCTGGTGCTGGTCGGGCTCTTCACCCGACCCGCCGCACTTCTCGCATCCGGCTCGATGGCGTACGCGTACTTCGTCGTGCACCAGCCGGATGCTCTGCTGCCGCTCCAGAACGGGGTGAGCAGGCGGCGCTCTTCTGCTGGTCGTTCCTGCTGGTCGCGGCCCTCGGTCCGGGTGCCTGGGCGCTCGACACGCTGCTCGCCCGGCGCCGTACCGACGCGTCATCGGCCTCGGGTTCGGCTTCGGCGGCCGAACCGAGCTCGGTGACCGTCTGACCAGACCCGTGTCGCGCGTCGCCGGAGCCTCAACGAGGCGGCTCCGGCGACGCGTCCAGGTCCGGCGTCCGGGTCCGGCTTTAGTCGTCCGAGGGCCCGGCTTCCGGCTTCCGGCTTCCGGCTTCCGGCGTCCGGCTTCCGGCTTCCGGCGTCCGGCGTCCGGCGTCCGGGCCGGGGTTCCGTGTCCGCCCGTCTGGGTCGGCGCCCGTTCGTTGATGTCGTGAACGATTCAGCTCCATAGCGTGCGCCGGTGACAGGCCCACCCCGGAGTCGAGGGTGGCGGTCGGTGAACGGCGGGCGTCAGGTCGCCGGTGGGCGGGGACGAGCACCGCGTCCAGGAGGCCGGGATAAAGCTTGTCCAACTCGTCGCGGCGAAGCCGGACCAGGCGGCTCGTGCCGGCGGCCCGGGTCCGGGTCAGGCCGGCCTCGCGCAGCACCTGAGGTGGTGGCTCCGGGTCGCCTTGGAGACGCCGAAGTCGAAGCTGCCGCAGGCGGCCTCGCCGCCCTCGGCGAGTGCCCGAACGATCTGCAACCGGACGTCGTCGGCGAGTGCGGCCAGCACGGCGGTGACCGGTACGGCGGTCAGGTCGGGTTCGTGCGGCTCCATGTGACCAGTGTAACCCTTGTTCGACAATCATCGAACAAGACCCTAGGGTCGGTGTCGTTGGTTCGATGATACTCGAACATTGGAGCTACCGATGCGATCCCGCACCGCCACGTACCCACTGCTCGCCGTACTCGGCTGGGGCGTGATGTTCCCGGTCCTGGCCAGCGCGCTGAACCGGGTCGACCCGCTCAACCTGACCACCGCGCGCTACCTGCTGGCCGCCGCCATCCTGGTCGGCATCCTGCTGCTCCGCGAGGGTGCCGGCGCCCTGCGGCACGGCGGCCGGGCGACCGAGGTGGTGGTGCTCGGCGTGGTCGGCTTCGCGGGCTTCAACCTGCTCACCAACCTGGCGCTCGAACACGCCGCCCCCAGCAGATCGCCCTGTTCGTGGCCACCACACCGGTGATCACCCAGCTCGTCCGCTGGGCTCGGGACGGCGTACGACCAAAGCCCCTTCTGCTGACCCTCTCCCTGGTGGCGCTCCTCGGGGTCGGCCTGGTGATCACGCGCGGGAGCCTGGCCGGATTCGGCCAGTTCGGCCTCGGCGGGCTGATGATGATCGGCGCGGTGCTGGGATGGGGTATCTACACCCACGGCGCCAGCCGGTTCGGCGAGTGGTCGCCGCTGCGCTTCACCACAGTGACCGCGCTCGCCGGCACGGCCGCCATGCTCGTCCTGAGCATCGGCGCCGACGCTGTCGGCTGGCAGCACGCGCCGGCCGCCGCCGACCTCGTGGCGGTCACCCGCAGTTGGCGTACGCCGTGGTTGTCGGCGCCGTGATCGCGGTCCTGGCCTGGAACACCGGCGTGCAGCGACTCGGTTCGGCCAACGCCGCGCTGTTCATGAACCTGGTCCCGGTCACCACCTTCGTGGTGCAGATCGCCCGCGGTTACCGCCCGGAGCCCGTCGAACTGGTCGGGGCCGCCATCACGATCGCCGCCCTGATCGCCGCGAACGTCGCCGCCCGGCCCCGGACCCCGGCACTGCCCCGGCCGACCGCGGTCACGGACCCGATCGCGGTGACCGACCCCGTGGCGGTCAGTGCTCGCTGACCCACTACCTGGGATCAGCGGTAGCAACCGTCGACAGCGTTGTCCTAGACTCGACGGCACAACTGAATACCTCATCCAGAGGGGCTGAGGGATACGGCCCGACGACGCCCCGGCAACCACCCTGCGCGCTCACCGCTGAGCGACCCGCGGGGCAGGTGCCAATTCCGTCCCCGCCGCACCGTGCGATGCGGGGAAAGATGAGGACTCTCGACATGACGTCGACGCTCGTCAGCTCCGGCATTGACACCTCCGCCAGCCCCGCACGCGCCCTGGTCTGCCGCGCCTGTTCGGCCCGCTACCCGCTCGTCGCGCAGCACGCCTGTTACGAGTGTTTCGGCCCGCTGGAAGTCGACTACGACACCGCCGCACTGGCCGCCGTCACCCGGGAGCAGATCGAGGCCGGCCCGAAGAACATCTGGCGGTACGCGGCCCTGCTCCCCGCCGGCCAGGACCCGGCCAGCCGGGTCACCCTCGACCCGGGCTGACTCCACTGGTGGCAGCCCGCAACTCGCCGCCGAGCTGGGCATCACCGCACCGCTCTGGGTCAAGGACGACAGCGCCAACCCCACCCACTCGTTCAAGGACCGGGTCGTCTCGGTGGCGCTCACCGCCGCCAAGGCGCTCGGCTTCACAAGGTTCGCCTGCGCGTCGACTGGCAACCTGGCCAACTCGGTGGCCGCCCACGCCGCCCGCGCCGGGGCACCCTCGGTGGTCTTCATCCCCAGCGACCTCGAACAGGGCAAGGTCATCACCACCGCCGTCTACGGTGGCGACCTGGTCGCCATCGACGGCTCGTACGACGATGTCAACCGGCTCTGCGGCGAGCTGGTGGAGACCGACGAATTCGAGGACACCGCGTTCGTCAACGTGAACGTCCGGCCCTACTACGCGGAGGGCTCCAAGACCCTCGGCTACGAGGTGGCCGAACAGCTCGGTTGGCGGATCCCGGCGCAGGTGGTCATCCCGATGGCCAGCGGCGAGCTGCTCACCAAGATTGACAAGGCGTTCTCCGAGCTGGTGGAGATCGGCCTGGTCGAGGCACCGGCCGGCGGTTGGAAGGTCTTCGGGGCCCAGTCCGCCGGCTGCAACCCGATCGCCACCGCCCTGCACGCCGAGACCGACACGATCATCCCGGTCAAGCCCACCGGCATCGCCAAGTCGCTCAACATCGGTGACCCGGCTGCCGGCGTCTACGCCCTGGAGGCGGTCCGCCGCACCGGCGGCTGGATGGAGTACGTCGATGACGACGAGATCCGCACCGGCATCCGCGATCTGGCCCGTACCACCGGGGTCTTCGCCGAGACCGCCGGCGGGGTGACCGTGGCGGTGCTGCGCAAGCTGGTCGAGTCCGGTCGGCTCGACCCGGCGGCGGAGACCGTCGTGTTCAACACCGGCGAGGGCCTGAAGACCATCGACGCGGTTGCCGGCCAGGTGGGGCCGACCCACCACATCAAGCCCTCGCTCCGCGCCGCCCGGGACGCCGGCCTCCTCGGCTGACCGCCGGCCCTGAGTGGATCACTGCGTAACTGGGTTTTCGCTGTGAGTGTGGAAAACCCGCCGCTACGGACTTGACGACAGGAACCGGACGGCGCAAGATGCTCCGTGCGGGAGGGCATTTCGCCGAAGACTTTTGAAGTTCTTGCGACCCAACGCCGGAGGCGTTGTGCGAGTGTCCCTCCCGACCACGTTCGATCGGGCCAGCGATTAATTCGCTGGCCCGATCGCTTTTCCGGGTGCACCCTCAGCGGTATGAGCATCACGATCACGTCGTTCGACGGCGCCGACCGGACTTCCGTCGACGAGGCGTACCGGATTGGCGCGGCGGCCAACGAGTCCGATCTGCCGGACTTCCCGCCCTTCTGCCGGCGGCGGTTCGACGCGCTGTTCCACACACCGATGCCCGGCACCCGATCGCTCTGGGCGCTGGCCCGACTGGACGGCGTGCCGGCCGGTTACCTCAACTGGGCCTGCCGCAGCTCGACAACCCGACAACGCCACCGCCGAGCTCGAGGTGCATCCCGAGCTGCGGCGCCGGGTGTCGGCCGGGCACTGCACGAGTACGGCGTACGCCTGCTCCGCGAGCACGGTCGCAAGCGGGTCGTCGCGATGACCGTCTCCGCGCTGCCCGGCGGGCCGGCCCGAAGCGTGGCGGGTGACGCGTTCGCCGCCTCGACCGGCGCCCAGTCCGCGCTGCCCGAGGTGCGTCGACGCCTCGACGTCGCCGCGATCGACCGGGTCGCCCTGCGTGCGGCACTGGCCGAGGCCCGGCCGCGAGCCGAGGGGTATCAGTCGGTCTGCTGGCAGGGCTCCACCCCATCGGAGTACGTGGCGGACGTCGCCTACCTGGACGGCCGACTGCTGATGGACGCGCCCATGGGCGACGTGCAGTGGGAGCCGGAGCAGGTGGACGCCGAGCGCATCCGTGGCAACGAGCATGCCCTGGACGCCCGGGGTCGGCGGCGCTACCACCTCGGGATGCGCCATGAGGCATCCGGACGGCTGGTCGCCTGGACCCTGCTGGACGTGAGCGCCTCCGCCGACTGGCACGCCTTCCAGCAGATCACCATCGTCGACCCGGCCCACCGTGGGCACCGGCTCGGTCTCATCGCCAAGGCGGAGAACCTGCACCACCTGCTGACCCACGAGCCGGCGGTACGTGTCATCGACACCTTCAACGCCGCGAGCAACAGCTACATGGTGGCGATCAACGAGCAGCTCGGCTTCCGCCCGGTGGACTCCTGGAACAACTGGCAGCTCACCCTCTGACGGTGGGCCCGCCCTTCTGCTCCTTCAGCCGTCGTGCCAACTCGCGAACCGCCGCGTGGAAGTCCTCGTCGGGGATGAACCGGTGTCCTCGTACCGGGGCGGCACGGTGTCGGTCGCAGCGACCGACAGGCCCTTCGGGTCGCGTACCCAGCGGTCCACCCCGCTTGCCGGGTCCTCGGGTGTTTCCACCTCGCCGACTGGGAACATCCGCCCACCGATCGGATCGGTGTACCGCCACAGGTTGATCCACCGCCAGGACAGCCGGTCGCCCATCTCGCGCAACACCCCTCGTTGACGTACGCCGGGAAGTTCCGGGGTACCGGTTGCCCAGCGGTGCGGCGTAGGTGAGCAGTGCGACCCGTCGGCGGCAGGCGTCCGGCAGTTGGAGGACCGTCGCGGCGGCCAGCACGCTGCCCTGGCTCTGTCCGGAGAGCACCACCCCGTTTCCGTTGGCGGTGAGCTGCCCGATCCGGCGGGCCAGCTCGGGGACCGCGCGCTCGGCGTAGCAGGGCGGGGCGAGTGGGTGGGCGGCGCGCGGCCAGAAGGTGGCGAGGTCCCAGAGCACCCCGACCCACCGGATTGCCCCGGACCGGTAGGCGAACAGCCCCGCCCCGGCGAGAAAGAGGGAGAGCAGGCCGATGAGCAGGGCGCCCAGGTCGGTCACGAAGATCACCGGGCGGGCCAACGGCGGGCCGCCCAGCCGGAGCGCGACCGCGCCCGGTCCCTCGCCGCGCACCGACAGCCCGGCTGCGGCCAGGGTGAGCACCGCCAGTACGGCGTACGCGGCTGGCAGCAGCGGCCCGAGCCGATTCGTCCGCTCGGCGCGGACGATCGCGTCTCGGACGGCCCGCACCCGCTCCGGTGGTACCCGGGATGCCTCGGGAAAGTCCCTCCGGACCAGTTCCTCGGCTGCCCTGCGGTGACGGGCCAGGCTGATCCGGGCGCCCAGGAATGCCGCCACGATCACCGCGACCACCGCCAGCGAGAAGCCGAGGGTGGCCCAGCGGTACGCGATCGGCGGCGAGAGCGGCGGTGCTCCGGGCGGCAGTGGCCGGACCGGCGTGGGACTGGAGCCCCGATCCAGGTATTCGGCGAGGGTGTAGGTCAGCCCGGACGAGTACGCGACGGCCAGCCCGATCGCGATCGAATTGAGCAGCGGGGCGCCCAGCCCGGCGATCAGGGCGCGCGGGCGGGGCACGCGGCGGCGCTGCACCAGGACCACCAGTCCCAGCGCCGCGAGCAGCACGAGCTGCCCGGCGAAGAGCCCGGAGACCAGTACCCCGTAGTGGGGCAGCGTGCCCGTGGCCAACCAGGATGGCCGGGGGCCAGCGCGTACCCCACTGTCAGCGCGGTCAGCGCGATCGCCGCCCACCGCAGCCCTCGAATGGCCGCCCGGCCCTGCTCCCCGCGCTCCTCGGCGCTCGGCCGGCAGAGCGTCGCCAGGGCGACGACGAGCAGCACCCGTCGAGGGTCAGCAGCAGGTAGCCGGGTGGGGCCGCGTCGTGCGGGCGAGGACCAGCAGCAGCGCGGCGTCGAGCGTGCCCAGCGCCACGGCCACGTGTATCGAGCGCAGGCGTCGTAGCAGCGACCGGTTGTCCCAGAAGGCGGGGTGTCGAGTCGGTCCGCGCCGACGCCGGGCGCGTACACGCCGTCCTCGGGCAGCTGTGCGGTGCGGGCGCCGAGCCGCCAGATCAGAACGATCGCGATGATCGGCAGCACGGCCAGCAGGGCAAGACGCTGGCCCGGCGGAACTCCGCCCAGCCAGGAGATCTCCCGCCGCCCCTCCAGGCACCTCGGGTACGCCGCGCACTGCCAAGCGATCAGGTCCAGGGACGCGCCGACCGCGGAGAGCACGTACATCGCGGTCATCGACGCGGCCAGCAGTCGGCAGAGCGCCCGGCCCGCGACACCGGACCGACCGGCCACCGGCAGCATCCAGACCGCGATGTTGCTGAGCATGAACGGCAGCAGCAGGACCAGCGAGAGGTCCGGGTCGCGGTGCCGCCGTTCAGCCTGCCCCAGCGGTACGCCTCCAGCGTCGGCACGCCCGCGTCCGCCGGGTCGCCGAAGCCGGGCCGGGTTGGTAGAAACCCGCGTCGTCGTCCCCGCGACCCGCACCACCACCGGTCGGTCGAGGATCGTCTCCGGGCCCTTGTCGGCGACCCCGTGCACCCGGATCTCGGTGATCCTCACCCGCCGCCCTCCCTGGCCGGCTTCCCCGGCCGGAGGCCCGCGGTTACCCGCTCTCGCCGCGAGCAACCCCGTGCCGTCGACCATTGGCGCTTCTGCTCCCGAACCCGACTCAGGGATGAGCCGCTGTCGGGCATTCGCGCTACTGCTCGCGGACCGGACTCAGGCATGATGGCGGGCATGACGGAGACCCGCATCCCCTGTTTGACAGGCACGCCGACACCCTCAACCGTGCGCTGACCGCGATCACGGAGCGGGGCTACTGGTCCGCCTACCCCGAATCCCCAGCCCCGGGTGTACGGCGAGACCGCCGCCGCCGACGGTAAGGCCGCCTTCGAGGGGTACCTCGGTGGGGACTTCCCGCTCGACCAGCCGGGCACGGGCGCTCGGGTCTCCACCGAGACGAGCCCGTTCGGGGTGGACCTGGCGGTGCGTTACCCGCACGCCGGCACGGGTGAGCTGGTCAGCGCCGCCTCCGCCGCGCTGCCGGCCTGGCGCGACGCCGGCCCGCAGGCCCGGGTGGGTGTCTGCCTGGAGATCCTCGACCGGCTGCACAAGCACATCTTCGAGCTGGCCAACGCGGTGCAGTTCACCAGCGGGCAGGCGTTCGTGATGGCCTTCCAGGCCGGAGGCGCGCACGCGTTGGATCGGGCGCTGGAGGCGCTGGCGTACGCGTACGCCGAGATGACCCGGCACCCGGGCACGGCAGGCTGGGAGAAGGCCGCCGGCAAGGGCGACCCGCTGCGGATGACCAAGACGTTCCACGTGGTGCCGCGTGGGGTGGCGCTGGTGATCGGCTGCAACACCTTCCCGACCTGGAACTCGTACCCCGGGCTGTTCGCCTCGCTGGTCACCGGCAACCCGGTGATCGTCAAGCCGCACCCGCGCGCGGTGCTGCCGCTGGCCATCACCGTTAAGTACGCCCGGGAGGTGCTCGCCGAGGCCGACTTCGACCCGAACCTGATCATGCTGGCGGCCGAGGCGCCCGGCGAGAAGCTCGCCAGCGACCTGGCCCTGCACCAGGCCGTCAGGATCGTCGACTTCACCGGCTCCACCGAGTACGGCGACTGGCTGGAGACGCACGCCCGGCAGGCATCGGTCTACACCGAGAAGGCCGGCCTGAACACCGTCGTCATCGACTCCACCGACGACTTCGCCGGCATGTGTCGCAACCTCGGCTTCACGCTGACCCTCTACAGCGGGCAGATGTGCACCACCTCGCAGAACATCCTCATCCGGCCGGGGCATCGAGACCGACCAGGGGCACAAGAGCTTCGACGAGGTGGCCGGCGGGATCGCCGCCGCGGTCGGCAAGCTCACCGCGGACCCGGCCCGGGGCGTGGAGCTGACCGGTGCCATCGTCAACGACGGGGTGCTGGAGCGGCTGGCCGAGGTGACCAAGGTCGGCGAGCCGGTGTTGAGTCGCGCACCGTGACCCACCCGTCGTACGCCGACGCGGTGGTGCGTACCCCGACGATCGTGAAGCTGGCCGCGGACGACGCGGAGACGTACGGCCGGGAGTGGTTCGGGCCGATCTCGTTCGCCATCGCGACCGACTCGACCGCGCACAGCCTGGAGCTGTTGCGCCGGACGGTCGGCGAGAAGGGCGCGCTGACGGCCGGGGTCTACTCGACGGACGAGGCGGTGCTGGACGAGACCGAGTCGGTGGCGGTCGAGGTGGGGTGCACCTGTCCTGCAACCTCACCGGCGGCGTCTTCGTCAACCAGTCGGCGGCGTTCTCCGACTTCCACGGCAGCGGGGCCAACGCGGCGGCCAACTCGGCGTTGACCGATGGCGCGTATGTGGCCAACCGCTTTCGGATCGTCCAGTCCCGGCGTCCGGCCTGACCGCGCGGTGATCAAGAGGTTTGCGTCAGAAATGGTGCTCGCTTTGACGCGAACCTCTTGATCACCGGACTGCTGGGTCAGGCTGGGCGGCGCATCTGCAACTCGGTCAGGGCGGGGATGGTCGGGTGGGGAACGCGTACGCCGGTGTCCTTGAAGCCCAGCCGCTGGTAGGCCCGGTAGGCGCGGTCGTTGCCGACCACCACCTCCAGCAGCAGTTCGGGCCGCCCGCAGGCCCGCGACCAGGCGGCCACCCCGTCGATCAGCTCGCCGAGCAGCCCACCACCGCGCCAGGTCGGCGTGACGTACACCGCGTAGATCACGGTCAGCCCGGGTTCGTCGGGGCTGCCGTGCCACCGGCGTGCCCGACCAGCCGGCCGCCCGGGTCGGCGATGAACTGCGCGTTGCCGGGCCCGGCCGAGGTGTACGCGATCCGGGCGGCGTACTCGTTGTGCGGTCGGGCCGCCGCGTCCGCCAGGGTCTCCAGGAACGCCAACGGCGCGTCGGCGAGCATCTCCAGGCGCAGAGCCCGCGTCCGGGCCGCGTCCTCCGGACGGACGCGGCGGATCTGCGCCCGCCGCAGGGCGGCCGAACCGGTATCGGTGGTCATGCCCGCATGCCTACCACAGGGGATGGAGGTCATTTTCCGAGCGGTCGGGTCGCTCCGAAACATGCCTGATTTGTGGTCGTGCGTGGCTGTCACCCTCGTGTAGCGTGCGATTTCGGTTACCTGCTTCAATGGCGGTCATCGATTGCTGAGGCGGTGTTCCGAGGCGCCCGGCCGTGCCGTGCGCCGGGTCAGGCAACACCGCGCAGAGTGAGGGAAGTGCACCGTGGCACAGGGCAGCGTGAAGTGGTTCAACGCCGAAAAGGGCTACGGCTTCATCGCCGTCGATGGCGGTCAGGACGTGTTCGTCCATTTCTCCGCGATCGAGATGGACGGCTACAAGGCGCTGGACGACGGTCAGCGGGTGGAATTCGAGATCGCCCAGGGTCAGAAGGGCCCGCAGGCCGAGCACGTCCGCGTCATCGCCTGAGCCTCTGGCCGATCGGCACCCGAGTAGGGGCTGGCGGCAGGGTGCCAAGCCGGGAAGATCGTGAACCGTTCCAGCCGATGCTGAGGAGCGTTCATGACCGACCAGCCGCCCCCGCCCCTTCGTCCTCTCCAGCGGGGAGCCAGGCCCGTCCGACCCGTCCTCGTCCGCCGGCGGCTCCGGCGCGGCACCCGAGGTGCCTCCGGGTTGGGGCAGAGCGTGTCGCCCGGCTGGCAGCCGGGTCTTCCTCCGGCGGGAGGGCCGCCGCCCGGCTGGGATCCCGCCCAGGGTGCCTGGGTGCGCCGCCGCCGCAGGGTGGGTGTTCCCGCCACCGGGGCTACCCGGCCGGTGCGGGCCCCTACGGCCCGCAGCCGTGGTATCCGGGGCCGCCGGCCGGCTGGTACCCGCCGGATTACGGGTACGACCTGAACGACGCCCTGGTCACGCCGCCCGGTGCCGGTGTCGGCGGCTGGTTCAACAGGTGCGGGGAGCGCTGCGCCGGGGCTGGCGGCAGTTGGTGCCGATCATGCTGCTCACGCAGGTGTTGCCGGCGGCGGTGCTCGGTGATCAGCCTCGGGTGGACCCGTCGGCGACCTGGTATGACCAGACCGAGGGCAATCGACCGGCGCGCTGCCGGACAACTTCGCCGCCGATCTGGGGCGACTCCTGCTCGTGCTGGTCGGCGGCAGTCTGTTGGTGGGGCGGTGCAGGCCGTCGGGTGGCCTCCGGCACGTGGGTGATCAGCCGGCAGGCCGCAGGTCAGCCGGCCAGCCTGGAGCAGGCTCTGCGCTACGGCCTCCGTCGCGCGCTCGGGCTGTGGGCTGGACCCTGCTGATCGGTCTGCTCATCGGCGTCGGTGTCTGTTTGTGCGTGCTGCCGGGCGTCTACCTCGCGTTCGCGCTGAGCATGGCCGGCCCGGTCTACCTCTTCGAACGCCACAACCCGATCGGCCGGTCGTTCCGGATGTTCCACGACCAGCTTGGCCTGCTGCTCGGGCGGGTGGCGCTGGTGGCCCTGGCGGTGATCGTCGTCAGCGTGGTCTCCAGTTCGCTGGAGGGCGTGGGCACCTCCGCGTTCGGCGACGATCCGTTCGCGTCGCCGGGCACCGCGTTCGGAGTGGTCGTGGTGATCGGTGTCACCGCCGTGCTGGCCCTGCCCGCCCACCTCGCCCAGATGGTCGGTCTGCTGGTGACGTACGCCGAGCAGCGAGCCCATGAGGCACCGGTGAACAGTGCCGGAATGGCCACGGAACTCGGCTGAGCGGCCTCGTCGTGCTTGCACTCGGCAGGGAGAGTGCTAAACAAGTCATTGGCACTCGCATACCGTGAGTGCCAATGGTCGGGACGGTGAGGCCAGGTTGCACCGGCGTGGAGACGCCGGGGCGACATAGGCCGGTCGTCGCGGGCTATCCGGCCCGGCCGAAGGACGTCGTCGTCGCCTGGTGGCGACGTCCCGGCGTACACCAGGCGGCCCATCCGGGACACACACTCGGGTGGCCGTGAGTGTCCAGGAGGACAACGCCGTATGGCAAAGATGATCGCGTTCGACGAAGAGGCGCGCCGCGGCCTCGAGCGTGGCATGAACCAGCTCGCCGACGCCGTAAGGTGACCCTCGGCCCCAAGGGCCGCAACGTCGTGCTCGAGAAGAAGTGGGTGCCCCACCATCACCAACGATGGTGTGAGCATCGCCAAGGAGATCGAGCTCGAGGACCCGTACGAGAAGATCGGCGCTGAGCTGGTCAAGGAGGTCGCCAAGAAGACCGACGACGTTGCCGGTGACGGCACGACGACGGCGACCGTCCTGGCCCAGGCACTGGTTCGCGAGGGCCTGCGCAACGTGGCCGCTGGCGCCAACCCGATGGCCCTGAAGCGGGGCATCGAGGCCGCGGTCCTGAGCGTCTCGGAGGAGCTGTCCAAGCTCGCCAAGGACGTCGAGACCAAGGAGCAGATCGCCTCCACCGCCTCCATCTCCGCTGGCGACAGCACCGTCGGCGAGATCATCGCCGAGGCGATGGACAAGGTCGGCAAGGAAGGCGTCATCACCGTCGAGGAGAGCAACACCTTCGGGCTCGAGCTGGAGCTCACCGAGGGCATGCGCTTCGACAAGGGCTACATCTCGGCCTACTTCATGACCGACCCGGAGCGTATGGAGGCCGTCTTCGACGACCCGTACATCCTGATCGCCAACAGCAAGATCTCGTCGGTGAAGGACCTGCTCCCGATCCTGGAGAAGGTCATGCAGTCGGGCAAGCCGCTGCTGATCATCGCCGAGGACCTGGAGGGCGAGGCTCTCGCCACCCTGGTGGTCAACAAGGTCCGTGGCACCTTCAAGTCGGTCGCCGTCAAGGCGCCGGGCTTCGGTGACCGCCGCAAGGCCATGCTGACCGACATCGCCATCCTCGCCGGTGGCCAGGTCATCAGCGAAGAGGTCGGCCTCAAGCTCGACGCCGCCAGCCTCGACATGCTGGGCCGCGCCCGCAAGGTCGTGGTGACCAAGGACGAGACCACCATCGTCGACGGTGCCGGTGACGCCGAGCAGATCCAGGGCCGGGTCAACCAGATCCGCGCCGAGATCGACAAGAGCGACTCCGACTACGACCGTGAGAAGCTGCAGGAGCGGCTGGCCAAGCTGGCCGGCGGCGTTGCGGTCATCAAGGTCGGCGCGGCCACCGAGGTCGAGCTCAAGGAGCGCAAGCACCGCATCGAGGACGCCGTTCGCAACGCGAAGGCCGCCGTCGAAGAGGGCATCGTCCCAGGTGGTGGCGTCGCGCTGGTGCAGGCCGGCAAGACCGCCTTCGACAAGCTCGACCTGGTCGGCGACGAGGCGACCGGTGCGAACATCGTCAAGGTCGCGCTGGACGCCCCGCTGCGGCAGATCGCCGTCAACGCCGGCCTTGAGGGCGGCGTCGTGGTGGAGAAGGTCCGTAACCTCGAAGCGGGTCACGGCCTCAACGCCGCCAACGGCGAGTACGTCGACCTGCTGGCCGCGGGCATCATCGACCCGGCCAAGGTGACGCGCTCGGCGCTGCAGAACGCCGCTTCCATCGCGGCGCTCTTCCTCACCACCGAGGCCGTTGTCGCGGACAAGCCGGAGAAGTCCTCGGCTGCCCCGGCTGGCCGGGTGGCGGGGACATGGACTTCTGAGTCCAGTTCCGACACCGAACGGGGCGGGCCGCTGATGCGGTCCGCCCGTTCGTCGTCAGGTCGGTAGTGGGCGCTGGTTGCGCCGTTTCTGGGCCCGGTCGTACGGCGGAAGCAGTTTGATCGGCGCGTCCACCATCTCCTGCGATTCCTCGACCAGCGACGACTCACCGTCGGTGGTCATCTCGGCCAGTTGCTCGGCGTCGCCGTAGTCGAGCCGGTCGAACGGCGGTTGGCCGGGAGTTCACCGACCGGTTTCCAGGTGATCGGCGGGCCGTCCTCGGTCTGGTTGTCATCCGTGGTCATGGCTGCCTCCTCTACCGAAACGGTAGGGGCGTCGATGGCCGATGCGGGCGAATGGATCTATGTCCTGTTTATCCCAGTTACGCCGTTGTTAGGGCTCGCCGGTACAGGAAGAACACCCGCTCGATCCGGGCACCCGCGCTGCCCGAGTAGAACGGCACCGGTCCCACCCAGCCAATCTCTGCCCGGTCCAGCCCGCTGCCCGCTGATCCGCAGGCAGCGCCGCGACAGCACCCACCGATGCCCGACCCTCGGCGGCCGGCGCGGTGCCCATCGGCCGAACCAGCTCGGCCGGGACGACCCGTACGCGGCGAAGCCGAGCACCTCGCCATCCCGCTCCGCCAGGTGGCAACCGGCGTCGGGGCGGCCCACCGAACCGGCCAGCTCGCCGTCCCACGCGCCCCCGAAGGTGGACCGCGCGAACGCGGTCAGCGCCGGCAGGTCCGCCGGCTCCGCCCGACGTACGGTGACGCCCTGGTCGGCCAGCCGCCGCTCGGCCGCCTCCGTGGACCGCAGCGCCGGAGACCCGTCGTACGACAGGTCAGCGGTCATGTTCCACGCGGTCCGGTCCTGCTGGTAGCCCAGCGCGAGGGCGGCGCAGACCGCCGGGGTGTAGCGGACGTCGACGCCCGGCCACGCGTAGTAGGGCGGATTTCCGGCCAGCAGCACCTCGGTCGCCCCGCGCTCGGCGAGCACCCGCTCGGCGCGCTGGAGCAGCGCTCGGCCGACGCCCCGACGGCGCTGCTTCCTCAGGACCGCGACCAGGTCCACGTGCCCGATCCCCGGCTCGGTCGACGACACCGAACAGAGCAGCACCCGACCAGCTCCGCACCCGGTACGCGCCCAGCGCCACCACCTGCCGGTCGGCGCCGGCCCGGGGCCAGAGCACGTCCACGACGGGTGCCGCCTCGGCGGCGTCCTCGGGCAGGTCGAGAGCCTGCTCGCAGAGGCGTACCACGGTCGGGACCAGGTCGGCGGTCAGCTCGGTGACGGTGATCTCGGCGTCCATGGTCGCCGACCCTAGATCACCGAATCGCCTGCCGCACCCTCGCCCACAGTCTCAGGTAGGAAACCTTCCTATTTCCGTGCGGCCTCCTGTGCGGCGCGAACGGCCGCCAGGGCGTCGACCTGACCGGCACCCGTGACGTTCGACGGAGCACCGCATGCGTCGGAGGGACTGTCGGAGCGGTAGGTGGGCGTCGCCGCCGTGGCGGTGTCCCGGAGGATCTGCCGGGTCCGGGTCACGTCACCCACCAGGGCCGGGTTCGCCGACCACATCAGCGCGACCACCCCGGCGACCTGCGGCGTCGCCATCGACGTGCCGTCCAGCGCGGCGTACGTGCCGCCCGGCATGGCCGACACCACACCCACACCCGGTGCCAGCACGTCCGGCTTGCCAGTGCCACCCGCCACCGGCCCCGTGAGGAGAACTCGGCAACCCGCCGTTGGGCGTCCACCGCGCCCACTGTCAGCACATCCGCGTACGGGGCTGGGGATCATCGATCGACGCGCACCACGGGCCGGTGTTGCCGGCCGCGGCGACCACGAAGATCCCGGAGGCGTCCAGCGCGGCGGTGGCCGGCCGCAGTACGCCGGGATCGCAACCCTCGATGGGCGGGCAACCCCAGGAGTTGGTCAACACCTGCGGGCGCGCTCCGGACGGCCGTCGGTGAACGGGTCGCCACCGGCCGGAAGGGGCCAGCATGAACTGGAGGCAGTCCAGGTAGTGCGCGGGGCTGCCGAGGTTGCGGTCCAGGTTGACGCAGCCCACCCACTGCGCGTCCGGTGCCACCCCGATGCCGTCTCGTCCGACCGCGCTGCCCACCGTGGGTGCCGTGCCCGCCCTGGTCGGTCGGGCTGCGGGTGCCGTCCCACGGGTCGAACCACGAGTCGTCCCCACCACGGAAGCCGGCCCGCAGCGCCGGATGGGTGCCGTCCACCCCGGAGTCGGAGCTTCCGACGACGATGCCCGTGCCGGTCACCCCGAGCTGGGACCAGACCCGGTCCGCGCCGATCTGGCGGATGTTCCACTCCGGGCCGGTCGGTCTGGGCGCGCTGCCCCGACTCTGTCCGGCCGGGGCCGGCAGTGGTCGCAGGCGTTGGCTGACCAGCACCCGGGCCACCTCCGGGCGGCGAGCGAGCCAGGCCCGTACCGCCGGGCCACCGTCCACCTCGATCGCGTTCACCAGGTAGTACGACACCGGATCGAGTCGCAGCCGTTTCAGCCCTCGGAGCAGGTCGGCCTGGCTCTGGTCGGCAGTCGTCACCAACCGCCGGTAGACCTCCGCCGCGCGGGCGTCCCGTCCCGCCCGACCCGGGCGCCGGCCGGGAGACCGGCCAGGTCGGCCTGCGCGCGCAGCACCACGAACAGCCGCTCGCCGTACAGGCCCGGCTGGCCGGGGCCGAGGTCGACCGCGCCGAACGCCACCAGCAGCACCACCGCCGCCAGCGCGGCGACCCGCCTGCTCGGGGTGCGTGCCGTCGGCCGGGCGAGCAGCACCGCGTACCCGATGGCGACCAGGATGGCCACGACGAGCCCGGCGCCGGCGGCGCCGCCACCCAGAACGGAACGTCCCGGGTGCCGACCAGCAGCAGGGTGATCTCTTCCGGGTCGGTGAAGGCCAGCGGGCCGAGCGCGGCCAGGCCCACGAGCCAGCCGGTCGCCGTCCGGCCGGCGCGGGTGGCCTCGGTCGGGTCGACGGTCGGCCGCCAGGCCGCGGCCCACAGCGCGGCCAGCGCGAAGCCCACCGGCGGCACTGTCAGCAGCGCGGGCAGTTGAGCGCCGGACTGGCCCGTCCCGGCCGCGAGCAGCAGCAGCGTCACCCGGCGACCAGGCCACCGACCAGCACCAGCCGCGCCGGTCGGGTGGCCGGCCGACCGCGAACCGGGACCAGAAACCGGCATCCAGCAGCGTCGCGGCCAGCACACCGAGCGCGGCGGCCGCCAGCAGCGCGAGTGCGGTCTCCAGGAGCCCGCCGAGCGCACCCAGCCAGGCCCACGGCAGCAGCAGCGCGAACCCGGCGGCGACCGCGAGCAGCGGCACCGGGCTCCGGCGGCTGCCGACGCGGCGTCGGCGCTCGGCCCTGGGCTGTCGACGGCCTCGGTCCGGCGGCGTCGGCGCTCGGCCCTGGGCTGCCGACGGCCTCGGCTCGGGCGGCGTCGCCGTCGCCGGTGGGTGCGGCGCCGCCGACGGCGCCGGCCATCCCGGTACGCCCATCGCCGTGCCGACCAGCGCACGGCGAGCGCGCTGAGCACGGCCACGCCGGCCAGCGCGGCGAGGTACGCCTCGTGGTGCACCGGCGGCAGGATCCGCAGCAGCGTGAGCACCCGAGGACGAGTGTGGCGGCCAGCCAGACCCGCCCGGTGGCCCGGACCGCGGCCGATCGGGGCAACATGGCCAGCAGCAGGGCGGGTGTGCCCACCAGCACCACGGTGGCCAGGCCGAGCACCGGCCAGAGCCAGCCGATCCGGTCCCGCCCGAAGCCGAGCAGCACCTGATCGGTGAGCCAGCCACCGGTCTGGGTGCCGACGGTGACCGCGACCGTCCAGCAGCCGGCCAGCACGGCCGCGACCACCGGCCAGGGGAGGTGCGGTCGCTGGGTCCGGGTCGCGCAGGTTGACCGTGCATCCGAGAACCTTACGACCGCGACGACGGGTTCCGGACCCGACCGTCGCGCGGTGCGTCGACCGAACGTGGCGCGGTACGCGGCGGGCGGCGAGTGTCGACACGATGGCACGGCGGTTACGGTGGACTGGTGCGTGACCCCAACATCTCCCGAGCCGTCGCCGGTCAGCTCTCGCCGGTCCGCCGTGCGTCCGACCTGCGTCGACTGCGTGCCGAGCGCTTCGACGTGCTGGTCATCGGCGGCGGGGTGACCGGTGCCGGCGCAGCCCTGGACGCGGCGTCCCGAGGCCTGAAGGTCGCCCTGGTCGAAGCGCGTGACCTCGCGGCGGGCACCTCTAGCCGGTCCAGCAAGCTCATCCACGGCGGCCTGCGTTACCTGGAGCAGTTGGAGTTCCACCTGGTTCACGAGGCGCTCACCGAACGTGGCCTGCTGGCCACCCGGCTCGCGCCGCACCTGGTCCGCCCGGTGCCGATCCTGGTGCCCCTGCCGGCCGGGCGGGGCCTGCGGGACCTGCCGGCCCGGATCTTCCGCCGCTCCTACTACGGTGCCGGGTCGCCGCCTACGACGTGTTCGCCGGGGTCTTCGGCGGCGGCCGGGGCATGCCACTGCACCGTCACCTGACCCGGGAGGGTGCCCGGCGGGTCTTCCCGAGTCTGCGGGCCGACACGCTGGCCGGGGCGATCCGCTACTACGACGGGCAGGTCGACGACGCCCGGCTGGTGGTCACCCTGGCCCGCACCGCGGCCAGCCTCGGTGCCACTGTGGTGAGCAGTGCCCGTGCCGTCGGGCTTATCCGGCAGGCCCGCGAGGTGACCGGCGTCCGCGTCCGGGACCTGGAGGCGCCGGCGGGCTCACCGGACGCGGAGTTCGAGGTGCAGGCCCGTACCGTCATCGCCGCCACCGGTGTGTGGAGCGACGACATGTCCCGGATGCTCAACGACGTGGGCCTTCGGCCCGGCGTCCGGGTGCGCGCCTCGAAGGGGTGCACCTGGTGGTGCCCCGCTCGGCGATCACCGGTGAGGCGGGGCTCATCCTGCGTACGGCCAGCTCGGTGCTCTTCGTCATCCCCTGGGGCGGGCACTGGATCATCGGCACGACGGACACCGACTGGCGACTGGACCGATCCCACCCGGCCGCCTCGGCCCGCGACATCGACTACCTCCTGAGCCAGGTCAACACCGTGCTGGAGCGGCCGTTGACCACCGCCGACATCGAGGGGTGTACGCCGGGCTGCGGCCGCTGCTGGCCGGCGAGGCCGACTCGACCTCGAAGCTGTCCCGTGAGCACGCGGTCTTCGAGCCGATGCTGGGGCTGCTGCTGGTCGCCGGCGGCAAGTACACGACGTACCGGGTGATGGCCTCCGACGTGGTCGACCGGGCCGCTCGTCGGCTCGGCGGGGCCCGCTCGTCGCGTACCGCCGATTTGCCGTTGCTCGGTGCCGACGGGTTCTCGGCGATGTGGCGGGACCGGGCCGACCTGGCCCGCCGGCACGGCGTGCCGGTGGGCGTCGTGGAGCACCTGCTGGAGCGGTACGGCACCCTGACCCTGGACCTGCTGGCGCTTGTCGACGCCGATCCGCTGCTCACGTCTCCGCTGGCCGGTGCCCCGGAGTATCTGGCGGCGGAGGTCACCTACGCGGCACGGGCCGAGGTGCGCTGCACCTGGAGGACGTGCTGACCCGGCGGACCCGGATCTCGTTCGAGACCAGCCACCGGGGCTGGAGTCGGCAGAGCACACCGCCGAGTTGATGGGCGCGGTGCTCGGCTGGGACGCGGCCACCCGGGCACGCGAGGTCGAGCACTACCGCGCCCGGGTGGAGGCGGAGCGGCAGTCCCAGTTGATGCCGGACGACGCGGCGGCGGATGCGGCCCGGCTCGGCGCCCCGGACGTCCGGGTTACGCCGCCGACCGGGGTGACGACGACCAGGTGGGACTACGCCCGTCCGCTCGATGACGAATTGCGACGTTACCGAAGGGTAACCATCGATACCGGCCCGGATGGTGGTTTCGAACGCTACCTACGGTGGGGTAGGTTCCGCGCGTGCTATCCCGCGCGCGCCCTCGCCTGCTCGTACCCCTGCTTGCCGTGGCGCTCGTCGGTGCGCTGACCGGGTGCTCGCTCTTCGACGGCGGCAAGCCGGGCACGTCGGTGGCGCAACCGTCCCCGGGCGTGACGGGCGGCGGAACACAGCCTGAGATCCCCACGACGGTCGCCGCCGGCCAGGTCAGTCTGCTGCAACGGCTCGGCGCCGACGGCCCGATGCGGACCCTGAGCGTCGCGCGGGACGGCGCGTGGCAGTGCGTCGACTGCGCCGGTGACGGCGTGAGCTCCCGGGCACCCTCGCACCGGAGCTGACCGAACGGCTTCAGGTGCTGCTCGCGAACCCGGCGCTGACCGAGGAGACCGATCAGGCCCGGCGGTACCGGACCACCTGCATCGACGCGCTGACGTCCAGCCTCATCACCTCGGCCGGGCTGATCACCTCGCAGGACTGCCCGGGTGAGGAGCTCACCCCGGTCGCCGGGGAGATCCTGCTGCTGCTCACCCAGGCGACCCCGGCCGAGGTCAAGGGCTGACCGCAGCCGGTCAGAGCACCTTGCCCGGGTTGAGTAGACCGGCCGGGTCGAGCGCCGACTTGATCGCCTGATGCACCCGGACCCCGACCGGCCCGATCTCCCGGGCCAGCCAGTCCCGCTTGAGCAGCCCCACCCCGTGCTCGCCGGTGCACGTGCCGCCCAGATCCAGGCCGAGCCGCATGATCTCGTCGAACGCTCGCCGACCCGCTCCACGCTCGCCGGGTCGGCCCGGTCGACCACGATGTTCGGGTGCATGTTGCCGTCCCCGGCGTGCCCCACCACGCCGATCGGCACCTCGCACTCGGCCGCGATCCGAGCCACCCCGTCCAGCAGCGCGGCGAGTGACCCACGCGGCACCGCCACGTCGTCGATCACCAGACCGCCGTTGCCACCCGGGTAGGCGTCGGCCGCGAACTTCTCCATTGCCGGATGAGCCAACCGGCGGGCCTGCAGAAGCGCCGCCGCCTCCACCGCGTCGGTGGCCGCGTAGACCTCGTCGGCACCGGCGGCCTCGCACACCTCGGCCAGGAGGGCCAGGTCCTCCGCCGCCCGGGTGCCGGTGTCCGCGGCGGCCAGCAACAGGGCCTGCGCGTCGGTTCGCAGCCCCATCGGCTGGTACGCCTCGATCGCCCGCAGGTGGGTCTGGTCGAGCAGCTCCAGCAGGCTGGGGTCAGCCCGCGAGCCGCGATCTGGGCCACCGCCGCGCCGGCCGCAGCGGTGGAGGGAAGACCGCCACCAGGGTCAACGACTCGGCCGGGGCGGGCCGCAGCCTACCGTCACCTCGGTGATCACCCCGAGAGTGCCCTCCGAGCCGACGAAGAGTCGGGTCAGGTCGTAGCCGGCCACCCCTTGGCCGTACGCCGGCCGGTGCGCAGCACCTCGCCGGAGGCGAGCACCACCTCCAGGCCGAGCACGTACTCGGTGGTCACGCCGTACTTCACACAGCACATGCCGCCGGCGTTGGTGGCCACGTTGCCGCCGATCGTGGACGACTCCCAGGAGCCGGGGTCCGGCGGGTACCAGAGCCCTGCCGGGCCACCGCGCCGGCCAGCGCCGCGTTGACCACCCCGGTTGGACCACCGCGATCCGGCTCACCGGGTCGATCTCCCGGATCTCGTCCATCGCGACGGTGCTGAGCACCACCGCGCCGTCCACCGCGTTCGCCGCGCCGGCCAGTCCGGTCCGCGCGCCCTGCGGCACCACGGGTACGCCGTGTCGCGCCGCCGCCGTGACGATCGCGACCACCTGCTCGGTGGTGCGCGGGCGGGTCACCACCAGCGGGACGCCGGCGGCGCACAGGTCGGCCTCGTCCCGCTGGTGCATCCGCAGCAGGTCCGGGTCGGTGAGCACGGCGTCGTCACCGAGCGCGGCGCGCAGGTCGTCGAGCAGAGTGGTGGGGGCCATGCAGCCGAGGTTAGGGCGGCACCGGGCGATCATCAACGTGATCGACTGCGCGGGATAGCTGGGCACCATGCTCTACCTGGACCGGCCGGCCTGGCCGTGGCGCGGTCGCCTCTGGTCGCACCTGATCAGCGACGTCTCGTACGCCGAGTTGCACGCCTTCGCCGAGACACTCGGCGCGCCCGGCGGGGTTTCGACCGGGACCACTACGACATCCCGGCCGATCGGTTCGCGGCGGCGGTGTGGCTGGGTGCCCAGGTGGTGCCGAGCCGGGAGCTGGTCCGGTTGCTCCGTGCCGCCGGCCTGCGTCGCCCGAAGCACCTGGTCAGTCCCGGCCCGCAGATCCCCGATGAGCGCGGCGAGCTCGCGGCGCACGTTGTCCCGCGCGGGCTCCTCCCACCGGCTGGCCAGTGGCGGCAGCCGGAACAGCCGGGCAGCGCCAGCAGGCCGGTCAGCACCCGGCCCGCCCAGCCCGGAAGGCCGGCTCCGGCACATGGGCGTACTCCCGGCGGATCGCCGCCGCGTACCGCTCGTAGGTGGCCGGTGGCGCGGCCAGCACGGCCAGGTCCGCGTCGCAGAGCAGGGCGCCGTCCCGGTCGTCCGGTGCCACCGAGTGACCGGCGGTGAGCAGCACCAGTCGCCGCACCTCGGCCGCCACGGGCGCCGGCACCCGAGCCCGGTGAGCACGCTCTCGGCCAGCGCCGCGCTGTCCCGTTCGTTGGCGTCGCCAGCGGCCCGGGGTCGTAGACCGCGTCGTGGAACCACGCCGCCAACCGCACCGCGTCGGCCCGAACGGCCAGCTCGGCATGTTGGTCCACCACGTCCAGCACCGCCGTCAGGTGGGCGAGCGTGTGATAGTGCCGGTGCGGCTCCCGCCACCGGGCGAGCAGATGCTCTCCGGCCCGGACGACCTCCGGTTCGGGCCCGCGCCGGCATCCCGGGCCACCGCCCGCCACCGGTCCCGCAGATCAACCATCGCCCGAGTCTGCCGCATCGGCCTCGGACGCGCGGGAAGGGAGGATTCAGCGGGCCCACCACGGGTAGTCGCGCCCATGGCCGTGGCGCGGGACAAACGATCTCCCATTCTGCGGCGTGCCCGCTGCGCGACGGGCTGGTGGACGTCGACGGCGCACGGATCGCGGAGGCGACCGAAGAGCTACGCCACCGCAGCCGCGCCACCCTGCACGACCGGCTGCACCGGGTACGGATGGCCGGCGGGCTGGCGGTGCAGGCCGGTCTGGCCGCCGGACTGGCGTACCTGATCTCGCACAAGGTGCTCGGCAACCCGCAACCGGTGTTCGCGCCGATCTCCGCGGTCGGCACCCTGGCCGCGTCGGTCGGCCAGCGGTTCCGCCGGACCGTGGAGCTGATCGTCGGGGTGGGGTCGGGGTGTTCGTCGGCGATCTCCTGATCTACCTGCTCGGCACCGGGGCGTGGCAGCTCGGCCTGGTGGTCACTGTGGCGATCCTGCTCACGATCTTCGCCGGGGCGAGCGTGGCGATCGTCATCCAGGCGGCGGCGACGGCGGTGCTGATCGTGACGCTGAGCCCTCCACCCAGAATCTGGAGATCCCCGATTCATCGACGCCTTTCTCGGGGTGGGATCGCGCTACTGGTCACCGCGGTGTTGCTGCCACTGAACCCGCTCCGCGTGATCAACCGGGCGGCCCGGCCGGCACTGGACCTGCTCGCCGCCCAGCTCGACGTCACCGCCGACGGGTTGCGCAGCCGGGACCGGGCCGGCATCCAGCGGGCGCTGGATCGGCTGCGCAACAACAAGGACGAACTCGCCACGTTGGCCGAGGCGATCGAGGGCGCGAAGGAGACCGCCACCCTGTCCCCGGCCCGCTGGCACCGCCGCGGCGAGCTGATCCACTACGCGGAGGCGGCCGACCCGATCGACCGGGCGATGCGCAACACCGGCACGCTCATCCGCCGGTCCGTCACGCTGGTCGAGGACGAGGAACCCGTGCCCGACCCGATGCCGGACGCGATCGGTCACCTCGCCGAGTCGGTCCGGCTGCTCAAGCACGAGTTCGCCGCCGGCGAAGAGCCGGAGAAGGCCGGGAGCGGTCCCTGCGGGCGGTCAGCGAGGCCGGCCGGGCGTACGGCGCCGGGGTCGGCTTCTCCGGCAGCGTGGTGATCGCCCAGATCCGGACCACCGCGAGTGACCTGCTGGTCGCCTCCGGCATCGACCAGGAGGAGGCGAACCGGTGGATCCGCACCGCCTTCGGAGAGCAGGAACGCCCGGTCGGTGAGCCCGCCGAGCCCGACGAGGCACCGAAGCCACCCACCGCCCCGCCGGTCGGCTGAGCGCCGGCCACCCGGCCTCAGCCCAACTCGGCCAGCGCGGCGAGCAGCCGGTCCACCTGGGCGGCTGTGCTACCCAGGCCGATGCTGGCGCGGAGCGCGGTGGGCGGCAGGTCCCGCCGGCCGGTACGCCCCGCCGCCTCGCCGAGCAGCCGCCGGGCCAGCGGGTGAGCGCAGAACAACCCGTCCCGTACGCCGATGCGGTGCTCGGCGGCCAGCCGCGCGGCCACGTCGCTGGAGTCCCAGCCGGCGACCACGAACGAGACGATGCCAACCCGGGCGCGTCCGGGCCGAAGGTGCGCAGCTCCACCACGTTCGGCAGAGCGGCGATCCCGGTCCGCAGCCGGGCCAGGAGAGCCTGCTCGTGGGCCGTCAGCGCGGCCTGGTCGGCGTCGCCGAGCGCCGTGCACACGGCCGCCAGCGCCACCGCGCCGAGCAGGTTCGGTGTGCCGCCCTCGTGCCGGGCCGGGCCGGTCGCCCAGGTCACGTCGTGGGTCGCCGGCCCGACGTGGCTGGTGGCCCCACCCCGGCCAGGTACGGCGGGGCCTCGTCCAACCAGTCCGCCCGGCCGATCAGCACGCCCGCGCCGAACGGTGCGTACAGCTTTGGCCGGACACGGCCAGATAGTCGACATCGAGCGCGAGCAGGTCGACGGGAGCGTGCGGGGCGAGTTGCGCCGCGTCGAGCACGATCCGGGCACCGTGCCGGTGGGCCACCCGGGCCAGCTCGGCGATCGGCCACCGCTCACCCGTCACATTGCTCGCGCCGGTCACCGCGACCAGCACGGGCAGCGCGGGGCTGCTGCCCCGGCGTAGCTCGGTGAGGGCGGCGGCGAGGTCGCGTACCGCACCTTCGGGATCGGTGGGCACCGGCAGCCGTACCGAGCCGCGCGGCCAGGGCAGCAGGTTGGCGTGGTGCTCGCCGGCGAAGGTGACCACCGTCGTGCCGGCCGGCAGCGCCCGCGCCAGCAGGTTGAGCGCGTCGGTGGTGTTGCGGGTGAAGATCACGTGATCGTCGGCGCGGGCACCGAAAGTCGCCGATCGTCTGCCGGGCCTGCTCGTACGCCAGGGTGCAGCGCCGGGACAGCGCGCCCGCCCGCGATGCACGCTCGCGTACCAGGGAAGCAGCTCGGCCACCGCGTCGGCGGCGGCCCGCGCGCACGGTGCGGTGGCCGCGTAGTCCAGGTTGATCTCACCAGGTACGCCGAGCACGTCGAGCGGCCGCGACGAGGCCGGCTCCGGTGCGGCGTGGAAGCGGGTGGGCAGCGAGGGAACGAGGGTGACGGGCACGCCGGAACCTCCGGGTCAGGGACCCCGGGTGCGACATCGGGACGGGGTCCGCGCTTGCCCAGCACACCGATCGGGCTGGGCCCGGTCATCACCCGGGCACCCACCGCGAACTCGACGAGGGTTGCCGGCCAGCAAGCCGGGGCTTGACGCTGGCGCTCGTGACCTGCCGGCAGCATAGCGGCTACCGAGGCGGCCGGACCAGCCGGCGGCGGATGGCTACGCTGACCGCATGGCCGACACCCCGCCCGGTTCACCGCTGCCGTCGTCGTCCGCGCCGGTGCCTGCGCCCATGGCCGCGGCCGCGCCATGACCGCCGCGGCGCCTGCGCTCGCGGCCCCGTCCGGCGGCCCGGCGCCCGGATGCCGCTGCGCCGACTGGGCTGGCGACGGTTCCTGGCGCTGGCCGGGGTGGTGCTGTTCATCGCCGCGTGCGCGGTGTTCATGGTCTTCACGCTCGGCCAGTCGCTCGGTGCGCAGGCGCTGCTGATCGGGGTGGTCGTCGCCATCCTGCCGGTGCCGGTGCTGGTCGCCTGCTTCCTCTGGCTGGACCGGTACGAACCGGAGCCGCTGAAGTATCTGATCTTCTGCTTCGCCTGGGGTGCGTTCGTCTCGACCGCCGCCTCGCTCACCGTGAACGACTTCGCCGCCAACCGCTTCGCCGACTGGGGCTGCCGTCCGCGCTCACCGGGGTGTTGGTGGCGCCGTTCATCGAGGAGCTGACCAAGGCGCTGGGCCCGATCCTGCTGCTGGTGTTCCGTCGCCGCGAGTGGTCCGGGATCACCGACGGCCTGGTCTACTGCGGGCTCGCCGCGGTCGGCTTCGCGATGGTGGAGAACATCCTCTACCTGGGTGGGCTGGGCTACGCGTCCGGCGTCGACCGCTACGGCCCGGCGACCGGCATCCAACAGGTCATCTCGATCTTCATCCTGCGGATCCTGCTGTTCGGGTTCGCCCACCCGCTCTTCACCTCGATGACCGGCGTGGGGTTGGGCATCGCCTCCCGGACGGCCGACCGGCGGGTCCGGGTGCTCGCCCGATCGCCGGCCTGCTGCTGGCGATGATGCTGCACGGCACCTGGAACCTGCTGCCCACGCTGAGCCAGGCCACCGGCGAGGCGGTGATCATGCTGTACGGCTTCCTGGGCCTGATGGTGCCGGTCTTCTTCGGCACCGTGGGTCTGGCGGTGTGGCTGCGCGCCTGGGAGGGCCGGCTCACCGAGCGCACGCTGCCGGACTACGTACGCGCCGGCTGGCTCAGCCCGCCCGAGGTGGCCGCGCTGAGCAGCCTCGGCAGACGGCACGCCGCCCGCAGCTGGGCCCGACGGGTGGCCGGCGACGCCGGGGTGCGGGCGATGCGCGGTTACCAGTCCGCGGCCACCCGGCTGGCTCTACTGCGCGACGGGACGGTGCGCGGCCTGGACCGCAAGCCCGCCGACCAGGAGCGGACCGCACGTGAGGAACGGGAGTTGCTGGACGCCATCAGCGCGTACCGGTCGTTCTTCGTCGGCCGGGACCCGCAGGCCCCGGTGGGCGTCTGGGACGGCAGCCGCTACCACCTGCGTTTCCCGGACGGTACGCAACGCGCGGTGGACGCCCCGGACGAGCCGGTGGTGCCGATCCCGGTGGTCCTGGCCCCGCCCTGCCTCCGCCCGGCTATGCCCCGCCCGGCTACCCACCGCCCGGCTATGCCCCGCCCGGCTACCTACCGCCCGGCCTGCGTCCGGCGGCGCCCTGGCCGCCGGGGCAGCACTGAGGCGTCTGCCGGCGGCTCGGGTGGCCCGGACGGCTCAGGTCATCAGGGAGGTGAGGAAGTCACCGAAGCCCTGGAACATCGCGATCAACGCGCCCCCGACCGCCTTGAACATCTGCGCGGCGCCGTCCGCCGGAAGGCCATGAAGTAGATCAGGAACGCGACACTGCCCCAGGTCAACAGCTTCTTCACGAATACCGGCATCGTCCCTCCCCAGGGCCACGGTCGCCGGATGGCTTCCCTCGTGCGGCCGGGCAAACGGTGCGCGGCGGGCGGTGGCCGGGGAGGTGCGTCAGAGGTAGAGGCCGGTCGGGTCGTTCTCGATCCGCTCGGCGGCCACGGCGTGCACGTCCCGCTCCCGCAGCAGCACGTACCCGCGGCCGTGCAGCTCGACCTCGGAGCGGTCGTCCGGTCGAAGAGCACCCGGTCGCCGGAGACGATGGCGCGGACGTTCGGCCCGACCCCGACCGCGGTGGCCCAGGCGAGGCGCTTGCCGACGGCGGCGGTCGCCGGGATGACGATGCCGGCGGTGGAGCGGCGTTCGCCCTCGCTGCCCTCCATCCGCACCAGCACGCGGTCGTGCAGCAGACGGATCGGCAGGCCGGCGTCGAGATCGTTGTCGGCGGTCACGCCGCAGACGCTACCGTGTGGCCGACGGTTGGCCCGCCGGTGGTTAGGGCGGAGACAGTCGGGGCATTGTGTGGCGGAACCCCTACGGTGCCGGGAACGGACGTATGCTGTCCGACCTGTCGCCGTGGGCGGACGGGTTTCTTCTGCCAGGAGGTGCGCTTGAGCCGCTTCGAGCGGGTACGCGGGCGGCTTCGCCGCGCCTACCAGTCACGACAGGACTCGTCGCCGGTCGACGAGGGCGCGTCGAGTGACGAGTTGAGCGACGTGTCGGAGAACGCCCGGGTGGCGTCGCCCGCCGTACCGGGACCGACCGCCCGCCGAGCGCCACTGTGCACGGCGCGGAACCTCCGGTCGACCTGCACAGCTCCACCTCCAGTCGGGACGACGCCGACGTCCCGCACGGGCTCCGGATCGCCGCCGCCTGGTGCTGGCGGCTGATCGTGATCGGCGTGGTCGCCTGGGCGCTGCTGCGGGTCGTCAGCACGATCAAGATCGTGATCATCCCGCTGGCCATCGCGCTGCTGCTCTCCGCGCTGCTCGCACCGGCGGTGGGTTGGCTGCTGCGGGCCCGGCTGCCCCGGTCGCTGGCGACGGCGGTGGTGCTGGTCGGCGGCCTGGCCGCGGTGATCGGCACGCTGACGCTCGTGGTCAACGAGTTCATCCGCGGCGTGCCGGAGCTGAGCGAGAAGTCCTCGGAGGGCGTCCGGCAGATTCAGAACTGGCTGAAGACGGGCCCACTGCACCTCTCCGACACCCAACTCGACCGCTACATCGACGAGGCGCAGGCCTGGATCAACGACAACACCTCGAAGTTCACCAGCGGCGCGCTGAGCACCGCCGCGACGCTGGCCGAGGTGCTGACCGGCACGCTGCTGGTGCTCTTCGCGACGTTCTTCTTCCTGCGCGACGGCAACCGGATCTGGCGCTTCCTGGTCCGACTGCTGCCGGTGGTTGCCCGCTGGAAGGTCGACGACGCCGGCCGCGCCTCCTGGCACACGCTCGGCGCCTACGTCCGAGCGACAGTGCTGGTCGCCTTCATCGACGCGGTCGGCATCGGCATCTTCCTGGTCATCTTCGACATCCCGTTCGCCTTCCCGTTGGCCGCGCTGGTCTTCCTGGGCGCGTTCATCCCGATCGTCGGTGCGGCGCTCTCCGGAGGCGTGGCGGTGCTGGTGGCACTCGTCGACAGCGGTCCGGGCATTGCGTTGATCATTCTCGGCGTGGTGATCGGCGTGCAGCAGATCGAGGGCCACGTGCTCCAGCCGCTGATCATGGGACGGGCAGTGGCCCTCCACCCGCTCGCCGTGATCATCGGCATCGCCGCCGGCGTCGTACTCGCCGGGATCACCGGCGCGCTGGTCTCCGTGCCGCTCATCGCGGTACTGAACACCGCCGTCCGCCGGCTTGCCGCCCGACGGGTCCCGGACACCCCACCCGACGCCGTGGTCGTGGCAGCGCAAGCCCCGTAAGGCCAGCGCCGCCTCGCCGATCATGGAGTTGTGGTGGGCAACAGAACGCCAAAAGATCCCAAACCGGGCACCACAACTCCATGATCGCCAGGCCCGGACTGCGTGTTGACGACCACAACTGCAAGATCGGCGCGCACTTCACGCCCGATCCAGCACTATCGCGATCCTGACCCTGCCCGGGGCAGGGTCAGGAGTCGGCTAGGCGCTTCAGGGCACCTCGGGCGACCTCGGGCCGCGTCGTGTACCAGAACGGTGGCAGCGAGCGGCGCAGGAACGGCCCGTAGCCTCGGGCCGTCTCCAGTCGGGAGTCGAGCACCGCGACCACACCCCGGTCGCCGGTCGCCCGGATCAGCCGGCCCACGCCCTGTGCCAGCCGGACCGCCGCGATCGGCACGCTGACCGCCGCGAAGCCGGAGCCGCCGCCCGAGTCGACGGCCGCCGCGCGGCAGCGGCCAGCGGTTCGTCCGGGCGGGGAAGGGCAGCCGGTCGATGACGACGAGTTGGCAGGCGTCACCCGGCACATCCACCCCTGCCAGAGCGACATCACCCCGAACAGGCAGCTGGCGCGCTCCTCGCGGAACCGACGGACCAGCAGCGGCAGGGCCTCCTCGCCCTGGAGCAGCACCGGCAGGTCGGTCCGCGCGCGCAACAGCTCCGCCGCCTGCTGCGCGGCCCGCCGGGAGGAGAAGAGCCCCAGAGTACGACCACCGAGTGCCTCGACCAGCCCGAGCAACTCCTCTCCGGCAGCCTCGGGCAGCCCCGAGACGCTGGGGCGGGGAGGTGCGCGGCGACGTACAGGATGCCCTGCCGGGCGTAGTCGAACGGCGAACCGACGTCGAGTGACCGCCACCCGGGGCCCTCAGTCGCCGGAACGACGGCATTCGGGGTGACGTCGCCGGCGAGGCGACGGCCGGGCATCTCGGCGGCCGGACGGCCCGGCCCGGTGCGGGCGGCCAGCGCGGCTGCGGCGGGGTCGGCGGGCGGGCGGAGGTGCGTCCAGCCCGAGGGCGCGGGCGACAGTGTCGAACCGGCCGCCCAGCGCGAGGGTCGCCGAGGTGGCGACGACGGTGCGCTCGTCGTACAGGTGGGTGGCGAGGGTGCCGGCCACCGACAGTGGCGCGACCACCAGCGCCCGGCGGCTGCCGCTGTCGTTCTTCTCCACCCAGGCCACGTCGTGGTCGGCCTCCTCCAGCAACCGCTGGGCGGTGGTGGAAAGCTCGTCCAGCGCGGCCTTGGCCTGCTGCTTGCGGACCGGGTCGGGGTCGTCGGACTTGATGTCGCCGATCGCGTCGAGGGCGGAGCGGGTCGCCGCGTCGAGCAGCGTGCACGCCTCCCGCAGCGGCGTCGGCAGCCCGGCGGTGATCCGCCCGGCCGGTGCCTCGGCCAGCCCGACCGCGAGGGCGTCGCCGGCGGCGGTGAGCGCCTCGGCCGTCTCCGGCCGCAGCAGCGTACGGGCCCGTCGGGTGGTCCGGTCGATCAGCTCCGGCACCAGCTCCGCCTGAGCCGCGGAGGAGACCCGGTCGGCCAGCTCGTGCGCCTCGTCGACGATGAGCAGCTTGTGTGGCGGCACGATGTGCCGGTCGGCGAGCATGTCGACAGCGAGCAGGCTGTGGTTGGTCACCACGATGTCGGCCTCCCGGGCGCGGGCCCGCGACGCCTCGGCGAAGCACTCCTGGCCGAAGGGGCAACGGGTCGCTCCGACACACTCCCGGGCCGGCATCGACACCAGCCGCCAGGCCTGGTCGTCGACGCCTGGGTCCAGCTCGTCCCGGTCGCCGGTGGCGGTCTTCTCGGCCCAGTCGCGCAGCCGCTCGACCTGCTTGCCCAGCCGGCCCGCCTCACCGAGCCACTTCGTGCCGCCACCGGGACGCGCCGCCGGGGCGTCGAAGAGGGTGTCCTCCGGCTCCTCCTCGGTGGAGTTGTCCAGTCGGGCGAGGCAGAGGTAGTGGTGGCGACCCTTGAGCACCGCGAAGGTGGGCCGGCGGCCGAGCACCGGCTCGACCGCGTCGGCGAGCCGGGGCAGGTCGTGGTCGACGAGTTGGGACTGCAACGCCAGGGTCGCTGTGGAGACCACCACCGGGCCGTCCACAGTGAGCGCCGGCGCGAGATAGGCCAGCGACTTGCCGGTGCCGGTGCCCGCCTGCACGAGCAGATGCTCGCCGCCGGCCACGCACTCCTCGATCGCCGCGGTCATCTGCTGCTGGCCGGGCGTTCCGCGCCGCCGGGCACCGCGCCGATCGCCGCCGCCAGCAGCTCCGTGCCGCTGGGCCGGGCACCGCGCCGGCGGCTCTGGCACGGGCCGACGGGGTGGCGGAACCGGTGGCGGGCGGGCGGAGTCACCGTGCGACGGTACCCGGCGCCGCCGACACCGGCCGCGCCCATCCGGCGCGTGGCGCGACGCCAACCGGGCAGGGGTTGCGGCCGGTGCCGTCCGGTTACGGCCGCACTACGACGCGTGGGCAGTATCGGTTAGGGTGCGAATCATGCCGAGCGACATGGTCCGAGTGATCTACCGCAAGTACGACGGCAGCGCCCACCGCGACTACCCGGCCCGCCGGCTCACCGAGGACGACCTCGGCATCTGGCTCGGCGTGCCGAGGGCACCGAGTCGGTCTACCACGGCCGACCGTCGGTGGAGAAGATCCCGTTCGTGCTGCTGGTGCCCCATCGCGCCTGGTGGACTGCCATGTTCAACCCGCCGCCGCGCACCAGCGAGGTCTACTGCGACATCACCACCCCGGCCCACTGGGAGAGCGACGACACTGTCCACCTGATCGACCTGGACCTGGACGTCGTCCGCCGGCGAGCCACCGGCCTGGTGGAGCTGCTGGACGAGGACGAGTTCGCCGAGCACCGGGTGCGGTTCGGCTATCCGGACGACGTGGTCGCCGAGGCCGAGGCCGCGGCCCAGCGCCTGTTCGGCGCCCTCGGCGACGGCACCGAGCCGTTCGCCACCGCGTACCGCAAGTGGTTGGCCCTGGTGGTCTGACGCCGCACGCCCGCTCACCAGCGCGGTGGCCACCCGTCGTCGACGCCGAGCGGCAGCAGGTCGGTCAGTTTCTCCGGGTTGAGCTGGTTGTAGATGGCGGTGACCCGGCCCCGGTCCACCGCGAATGCGGCGACCAGGCGGATGGGCCGCCCGTCCCGGTGTGAGGCCTCCATCTGCAGGCCGAGCACGCCGTCGACGAGCACGAGCCGGGCCAGCACCCTCCGGCGTACCGGCCGGCCCGACCGAACAGGCCGAGCGTCAGACGACCCACGGCGTCCGCGCCCAGCACCGGCCGGCGGGCCGTGGGAAGTGCCCGCCCGAGTCGCCGACGAAGACCACGTCCGGCGCGAGCACCTGGAGCAGTGGGTCCAGCTCTCCGGACTCGGTGGCGGCGACGAACGCTTCGAGCACCCGGCGCTGCTCGGCCGGGTCAGCGGTGTGTCGGGTACGTCCGGCGCGGTGACCGCCCGACGCGCCCGGGAGGCGAGCTGTCGGGCGGCCCCTCGGTGGTGCCGAGCACCTCGGCGACCCGTGTGAACGGGACCGCGAACACATCGTGCAGCACGAGGGCGACCCGTTGCTCCGGCGCGAGCCGCTCCAGCACCACCAGCAGCGCCGTGCCGACCTGGTCGGTACGGACAGCCCGCTCCGCCGGGTCGGGCGCGTACCCGTCGGCCGGCGGCCCACCGCCCAGCGGGCTCACCACCGGCTCCGGTAGCCACTCCCGGGGTACGCCTCCCGGCGGACCCGGGCCGAGCGGAGCACGTCCAGGCAGATCCGGGCGCAGGTGGTGGTCAGCCAGGCCGACAGTTCGCGGATCTCGGCGCGGGCCGTCGGGTCGGCGAGCGCTCCGGCGTAACGCAACCAGGTCTCCTGCACCGCGTCCTCGGCCTCGCTGCGGCTGCCCAGCATCCGGTGGGCCACCGCGAGCAGCCGCCCCGCTCGGCCTCGAACTCCGTCGCCAGGTCCCGCACGACCCACCACCCTCCCGGTCGACACCGTCCCGGCCTCCATCCTCCCGCCGGTCGATGCGTGACGACCCCGGATGTGACGGCCGGCTCACGCCGGTAGGCGGCCCCGACGGGCGGAAGGCCGAACGGTGGGCGATGATCCGTGCATGAGCGCACCCAGCAAGGGCAGATCGTGGCGCCGGACGGCGGCTCGATGCGAAGCTGCTGCGGGTCACCGCCCGGTGGACCTCGGCGCGGTGGACCCACGGTCCACGCCCGGCCTGCCCGGGTCGTCGGGACGCGGCGAGCACCGCAAGACGTGGGCACGAGAGCAGGTGGCGCTGGTCGGCGGTGAGTTGGGCCGGCAGCAGGAGATGCTCTTCGCGATGGCCAAGACCGGGTCGGACCGGCCGACGCACCGGGTGCTGCTGGTGCTCCAGGCCATGGACTGCGGCGGCAAGGACGGCACGATCAAGCGGGTGGCGGGCGCGATGAACCCGCTGGGCCTGCACATCCGCTCCTTCGGGCCGCCCACCCGGCAGGAGTTGCGGCACGACTTCCTCTGGCGGATCCGCCGGGAGTTGCCGCCACCGGGGTACGTCGGGATGTTCAACCGTTCGCACTACGAGGACGTCCTGATCGCCCGGGTCGGCTCACTGGTGCCGGAGGAGACCTGGCGCGCCCGCTATGACGAGATCAACTCGTTCGAGCGGGAGTTGACCGGAGGTGGCGTGACCCTGATCAAGGTGATGCTGCACATCTCGTACGCCGAGCAGGGCGAGCGCCTGATGGACCGGCTCAGCGACCCACGTAAGCACTGGAAGTACAACCCCTCCGACATCGACGCCCGGGCGCAGTGGGACGACTACCAGGCCGCGTACGCCGAGGCCCTGAGCCGGTGTGGCACGGACGCCGCGCCCTGGTTCGTGGTGCCGGCGGATCGCAAGTGGTACCGGGACTGGGCGGTGGCCCACCTGCTGCGTGAGACGTTCGACACGCTCGACCTTGGGTATCCGGCTGCCGATTTCGATGTCGAGCGGGAGCGGGAACGGCTGCTTGCTGGGGAGCGGGTGCGGGTGGGGCGGCCGAGATGAACAGCAGGTAAACGAGCGGTGAATGACGCCTGGCCAGGGTGGGCCGGCGAATTCACGGTTCTGCCGTTTCCTAGCATTCACCGAGCGGACGCTCACCGGGCACCGCCACCCTTCCACCGACGCGACGAGGTCTGTGCTGTGAAGTTTTCCTTCCGCCCCACCGAGGGCGCCTTCTACGAGCTCTTCACCAGGGCCGCGCAGAACCTGGTCCGGGGCACCGCGCTGCTCAACGAGCTGGCCCTGCCCGGCGTGGACGTGCAGTCCGTCAGCGAGCGGCTGACCGAGGTCGAGCACGACAGCGACCAGATCACCCACGAGCTGTACAAGAAGATCAACTCCACCTTCATCACCCCGTTCGACCGGGAGGACATCTACCGGCTCGGCTCGCTGCTGGACGACGTCATGGACCACCTGGAAGCGGTCGGTGACCTGCTCTACCTGTACGGGCTGACCGAGCTTCCGGCCCTGCCCCGCGAGCTGCACGAGATGGTGAACGTCCTCGACCAGCAGGCCAAGCTGACCGCCGACGCGATGCCCCGGCTGAAGTCGATGAAGGACCTCGAGGACTACTGGATCGAGTGCAACCGGCTGGAGAACGAGGGCGACCGGATCAACCGGCAGCTGCTCGTCCGCCTCTTCTCCGGTGAGTACGACGCCCTGACGGTGCTCAAGATGAAGGAGGTCGCCGACGAGCTGGAGGCCGCCTGCGACGCCTTCGAGCACGTGGCGAACACGGTCGAGACCATCGCCGTCAAGGAGTCCTGAGCCGGTGTCCCTGAACTCATCGCCGTGCTGGCGGTGATCGCGGTGGCCCTGGCGTTCGACTACACCAACGGCTTCCACGACGCCGCCAACGCGATCGCCACAAGCGTCTCCACCCGGGCGCTGACACCCCGGATCGCCCTCGGGCTCGCCGCGGTCGGTAACTTCGTCGGCGCCCACTTCGGCGCCGGTGTGGCCAAGACCGTCGGCGACAACCTGGTCACCCTCCACCGGGGTCAGCAGCCTCGGTGTGGTCTTCGCCGGGTGCTCGGGGCGATCGCCTGGAACCTCATCACCTGGTACTTCGGTCTGCCCTCGTCGTCCTCGCACGCGCTCTTCGGCGGCCTGGTCGGCGCGACCCTGCTGTCCACCGGCGGCATCGTGCAGTGGGGCAACATCGGCGTGAAGGTCATCCTGCCGATGATCCTGTCGCCGATCGTCGGTCTCACCCTCGGTTACCTGCTGATGCTGGCCATCCTCTGGGTGTTCCGCAAGGGCAGCCGGGCAAGCTCAACCGGGGCTTCCGCTGGGCGCAGACCGTCTCCGCGGCGGCCATGTCGGTCGGTCACGGCATGCAGGACGCCGCCAAGACCATGGGCATCGTGGTGCTGGCGCTCTACACCGGCGGCTTCCAGGAGAGCAAGACGCACATCCCGGGTGGGTGTTCTGGACGTCGGCGACGATGCTGGCGCTGGGCACGTACGCCGGTGGCTGGCGGATCATCCGCACCCTTGGTCGCAAGATCATCGACCTGGGGCCGCCGGAGGGCTTCGCCGCCGAGACCGTCGCCAGCGCGGTGCTCTACTTCAACGCCCTGGTGCTGAAGGCGCCGATCTCCACCACCCACACGATCACCTCGGCGATCATGGGCGTGGGCGCGACCAAGCGGCTCTCGGCGGTGCGCTGGAACGTGGCCGGCAACATCGTGCTCGCCTGGATCATCACGTTCCCGGCCGCCGCACTGATCGCCTGCGTCGCGTACCTGCTGGTCCGGCCGCTGTTCGGCTGAGTCTGTGGAAAGGCCCCGGTCACGGTCTCGCCGTGGCCGGGGCCTTTCGCCGTTTCAGACGTAGCGCACGCCGATCTGCTCGCGGACCGTGTCCAGCAGGGTCATCACCTCGAGGGTCGTGGCATGTGGCACCACTGGGCTCTCGGTCAGGCCGGCGGCCAGGCAGCGCTGCACCTCGATCGCCTCGTACTGGTAGCCGTTGCCGGCCTCCTCCGCGGTGATCGTCTCCGGCTCCGCGCCGGCCCGGTGCAGGGTCACCGAACCCGGCCGGAAGAACGGCTCCGGCAGGTCGATCCGACCGGTGCTGCCGGTGATCGAGGCGGACAGCTCACTCGCCCCGACCATGCCGCAGCTCAGCGTCGCCAGCGCGCCACTGTCGTAGCCGAACAGCATGCCGGTGTTCTCGTCCGTGCCCTCCAGGCCGAGCTTCGCCCAGGACCGGACGTGCTGCGGCACACCGAGCAGCAGGTGAGCCAGGCTGATCGGGTAGATCCCCAGGTCGAGCAGGGCGCCCCGCCCAGCGCCGCGTTGCGCATCCGATGCTCCGGCGGGAACGGCCCGGATACGCCGAAGTCGGCCCGCACGCCGGTCACCGTGCCGATCGCCCCGTCCGCGATCAGCTCGACCACGCGCAGGATCATCGGGTTCAGTCGCATCCACATGGCCTCCATCAGGAAGACCCCGGCGGAGCGGGCAGTGTCCACCAACTCGGTGCTGGTGGCCAGGTCGAGGGTGAACGGCTTCTCCAGCAGCACCGCGCGCCCGGCGGTGAGGCAGGTCATCGCCGCCTCGTAGTGCGCGGAGTGCGGCGTCGCCACGTAGATCGCGTCCACCTCCGGGTCGGCGGCCAGTTCGACCCAGGAGCCGTACGCACGCTCCGCGCCGTACGTGTCGGCGAAGCGCTGCGCGCTGTCCGCGGCGCGGGAGCCGACCGCGACCAGTTCGGCGTCCGGCACCAGCCGGAGGTCTTCGGCGAAACGGCTGGCGATGTGGCCGGTGGCCAGGATGCCCCAACGAGTCATGCCGGAACGCTAACCGAGCCGGGTGAACCGTCAGCTGCCCGGCCGCCGACCATCTCATCCGTCGGGGCCCCGGCGCTCTTGGCCGTCCTGCCGTCCTGCCGTCCCTGCCGTCCCGCCGCAGCGTCGACCACTTAACCCACGTCCTTTGCTCTGCTTCAGCGGATGCAACAGTGACGGGGCATTTTGTTGCCTGGGTTGAAGCAGAGCAAAGGGCGCGTGTGGGGTCGAGCCGGCCGGCCAGCGCTGGCCGAGCGGGGAACTAGGCTCGCGGCATGACGATCGACAGTGGCGGTTTCGCCGCCCCGGCCGCCCTGGTCGAGCACGCCCGCCGGTTCCAGGCCGAGGGAGGCGTCCCGGCGACGCCGCGGGTCGCGGCCACCGTCTTGCTGCTGCGTCCGACCGGCGCCGACTTCGAGGTGTACGTCATCCGCCGGGTCGCCGCCATGACCTTCGGCGGGATGTACGCCTTCCCGGCGGCGGGTGGACCGTTCCGACTCGGAAGCGCACCTGGGCTGGGCAGGTCCGGCACCGAGCGAGTGGGCGGGCCGGCTCGGGTGGCCCCGGACGCCGCCCAGGCGGTGGTCTGCGCCGCCGCGCGGGAGGTCTTCGAGGAGGCTGGCGTGCTGCTCGCCGGTCCAAACCGGGAAACCGTGGTGGGCGACGTCAGCGGCGACGACTGGGAGGCCGCCCGGCAGGACCTGGAGGGGCGCCGGCTGGGCTTCGCGGCGCTGCTCGCCGACCGTCAGCTCACCCTGCGATCGGACCTGCTGCTGCCCTGGAGCCGGTGGATCACCCCGAGTTCGAGCCGCGCCGCTTCGACACGTACTTCTTCGTGGCCCTACTCCCGGCGGGGCAGCGGACCCGCGACGTCTCCGGCGAGGCCGACCACACGCTGTGGATCCGGCCGGCGGACGCGCTGGCTCGGGCTCAGGCTGGCGAGCTGACCATGCTGCCACCGACGCTCGTCACGCTGGCCCAGGTGGCGGCGGCTGGCGACCTGGCCGGCATGGCCGACGCGGCGGCTCATCGGGACGCCGCCACCCCGGTCACCCCGCGCCTGGACCTGCCGCCGAGTGGCGAACCGCGCTTCGTCCTGAGCTGACCGCTGCCCGCGCTGCCCGCGCTGCCCGCGCTGCCCGCGCTGCCCGCGCTGCCCGCGCTGCCCGCGCTGCCCGCGCTGCCCGCGCTGCCCGCGCTGCCCGCGCTGCGGCGCCCGCGCCTTTGGGTGCTCGAGTCCGGGCGCGTGCCGTCAAGATCCGCACAACTTCAGGGATGCTGCTGCCTCGGGCTCATGGGAGACAGCAGTATCCGGGTAGTTGCGCAGATCTTGGTGCGGGCCGAGCGCGCCGCGGCCGGGCCGGGGACCCTCTTTGGGGTACGCAAAGGGGCGCCGGTCAGGTTGACCGACGCCCCTCGCGGACCGGGAGTCAGCGGCTCAGCCGAAGCGGCCGGTGATGTAGTCCTCGGTCTTCTTCACGCTCGGGTTGCTGAAGATCTTCTGGGTGTTGTCGTACTCGATCAGCCGGCCCGGGTCGCCGGTCTTCTCGATCGAGAAGAAGGCGGTCCGGTCCGACACCCGCGCGGCCTGCTGCATGTTGTGGGTCACGATGATGATCGTGAACTTGTCCTTGAGCTGGAACATCAGGTCCTCGATCGCCAGCGTGGAGATCGGGTCCAGGGCCGAGCACGGCTCGTCCATCAGGACGACCTGCGGCTCGACCGCGATGGTCCGGGCGATGCAGAGCCGCTGCTGCTGACCGCCGGAGAGGCCCGCGCCGGGCTTGCCCAGCCGATCCTTGACCTCGTCCCACAGGTTCGCCGAGCGCAGCGCCTTCTCGGCCGCCTCCTCCAGGATCGACTTCTTGCGGACGCCGTTGAGCTTCAGGCCCGCCACCACATTTTCGAAGATGCTCATGGTGGGGAACGGGTTCGGCCGCTGGAAGACCATGCCGATCGTGCGCCGGACCGCGGTGACGTCCACGTCCCGGTCGTAGATGTCCTGGTCGTCGATGGTCAGGCTGCCCTCGACACGGGCCCCGGCAGCACCTCGTGCATCCGGTTGATCGATCGCAGGAAGGTGGACTTGCCGCAACCGGACGGCCCGATCAGGGCGGTGACCGTCTTCGGCTCGACGGTCAGGTTGATGTTCTCGATCGCCTTGAAGCCGCCGTAGTACGCGGTGACGTTCGAGGCGGAGACGCGCTTGGCCATGGTGGTACCTCCGGGGTTCATCGGCTGAGCCTGTTGCGACGGGCCAGCAACTTCGCCGCGATCGTCAGGATGAGCACGAGGGCGACCAGGGTGAGTGCCGCGGTCCACGCCCGCGCCGGTGCGTACTTCGACGCGTCACCGGCCTGCTGGTAGACGAAGAGGGACAGCGACGACTGGTTGTTCTCGAAGGGGTTGGTGTTGATCGCGGCGCCACCACCGGCGACCAGCAGCACCGGTGCCGTCTCGCCGGCCGCGCGGGCGATGGCGAGCATGACGCCGGTGACGATGCCGGGCAGCGCCGTCGGCAGCACCACCCGCAGGATGGTCTTCCACTTGGTACGCCGAGCGCGTACGCGCCTCGCGCAGTGGCGCCGGAACGAGGCGGAGCATCTCCTCGGTGGACCGGACGATGGTGGGCAGCATGAGCACGCTCAGTGCGAGCGCGGCGGCGAAGCCGGAGAAGCTGGGTCGGCCGTCGTTGAACCACGGCGACACCACGAGCACCCAGAATGCCAGCACGAAGAGGCCGGAGACGATCGACGGGATGCCGGTCATCACGTCCACGAAGAAGCGGATCGCGAAGGCGAACTGCCCCGGCCGTACTCGACGATGTAGATCGCGCAGAGAACGCCGAGCGGCACGGTGATCAGGGTGGCGATGCCGACCTGCTCCAGGGTGCCGACGATCGCGTGGTACGCGCCGCCGTTGGCGTCCCGGGCCCCGATGTTGTTCATCGAGGTCTGGAAGAAGTTGGCGTCGAGTCGCTCGGCGCCCTTGCTGACCAGCGTCCAGACCACCGAGATGAGCGGCAGCACCGCCAGTATGAAGGCGGAGTGGATCAGCGCGCTCCAGGTGCGGTTGCGGGCCGACCGGCGCCCTCGACCGCGTTGGCCGCGGCGAAGAGCCCGACCAGGTAGAGGATCGCGCCGAGGACGACCACGAGGACCGGGCCGCCGATGTCGGTGCCGTAGACGATCACGGCGGAGAGCGCCAGGGCCGCGACGGCGATGGCCGGGCGGCATACCAGGGCAGCCGCTTGGTCCGCAGTGAGGCGGGCTGGGCCGGCGGCCGGGTGCGGTGGGAGGTGACGGTTGTGGTCATGCGGCCGACTCCGTGAACTCCCGGCGGCGGTAGATGATCGCCCGCGCCGTGATGTTGACGATCAGCGTGATGGTGAACAGCACCAGGCCGGAGGCGATCAGCGCGCCCCGACCGGTCTCGTTCGCCTCGCCGAACGCGTTGGCGATGTTGGCGGCGATGGTGTTGCCGCCGTTCTGGATCAGGTTGAACGAGATGCCGAAGGTGATGCCGAGGGTCAGCGCCAGGGCGATGGTCTCGCCTAGGGCCCGGCAAGGCCGAGCATCATCGCGGCGATGATGCCGGGGCGGCCGTAGGGCAGCACCGCGGTGCGGAGCATCTCCCAGCGGGTGGCGCCCAGGGCGAGGGCGGCCTCCTCGTTCGCGGTTGGTGTCTGGAGGAACACCTCACGGGAGAGCGAGGTGATGATCGGCAACACCATGATCGCGAGCACCAGGGCGCCCAGCATGATCGACTTACCGAACGGGCCGTCGCCGCCGAAGATCGGGATCCAGCCGAAGTACTCGTTCAGCCAGACCGAGAAGTCCCGGACCGGGTTGATGAAGATGTCCCGCCCCACAGGCCGAAGACCACACTCGGCACGGCGGCCAGCAGGTCGACCAGGAAGCCGAGCGCGGTGCCCAGCCGCCGGGGCGCGTAGTGCGAGAGGTAGAGCGCGATTCCCAGCGCCACCGGCACCGCCATGAGCAGCGCCAGCGCCGAGCTGAGCACGGTGCCGAAAGCGAGTGTGCCGATGCCGAACTTCGGCTGCGTCTCGTTGGGGACCAGCCCTCGTACGACCAGAAGTTCTCGGTGTTGGCGCGTAGGGCCGGCACCGCCTTGGCGACCAGGAAGATCGCGATGGCGGCGATGATGACCAGAACGGCGGTGCCGGCGGCCAGGGTGAGACCGCGGAAGGCCCGCTCGGCGCCGAACCTACGGCTGCGCGGCAACGCGCCGCCGCCGCCCATCTCGGTGCCGCCCGGGGAACGGGTGCTGACTGGTGCCTCGGCCACGCGCCGAGGCACCGGCGGGCCACTCGTGACTCTGCGTCACGCGCGTCCCGCCGGTGCCGGCGTCGGCCGAGCGGTGAGGGGTGTCACCCATCTGCTCGCTCGATTCGGTGGAGGTGTGGGTCGGGTCAGGAGAGGTTCTTGACCGCGGTCTCGACCTGGTGCGGACCGTCTCGGGCAGCGGGCGTAGCCCAGGTCGGTCAGCGAGTTCTGGCCCTCGGCGCTGGCGGCGTAGCCCAGCAGACCCTTGACCAGCTTGAGCTTGTCGGCCGCGAGGCCGTTGCTGCAGACGATCTCGTACGTCGCCAGGACGATCGGGTAGGCCCCGGCCTCCTTGGTGTTGTAGTCGATCTTCAGCTTGAGGTCGTCGCCCTGGCCCTCGACGGCAGCACCGGCGATGGTCTTGCCGGCGGCCTCGGCGGTCAGCGCGGTGAACTCGCCAGCGCCGTTACCGATCTTCGACATCTTCAGACCGGCGTTCTCGGCGAACGACCACTCCATGTAGCCGATGGAGCCGTCCGCGCCCTTGACCGAGCTGGCCACGCCGTCCGAGCCCTTGGCGCCGGTGCCGCCCGGGCCTTCCAGGCCTTGGCGTTGCCCAGGGTCCAGTCCGACTCGGCGGTCTTCGACAGGTACTTGGTGAAGTTGTCGGTGGTGCCCGACTCGTCCGAGCGGTGGACGGTCTGGATGGTGGTCGCCGGGAGCTTGGCGTCCGGGTTGTCGGCCTTGATCGTGGCGTCGTCCCACTTGGTGACCTTGCCGGCGAAGATCTTCGCCAGGGTGGCCGGCTTGAGCTGGAGGTTGTCCACGCCGCTGACGTTGTAGGCGACCGCAACCGGGCCGATCACCATCGGCAGGTGGATGGCCTTGCCACCGACGCACTTGGCGTCGGCCTGCGGCTGCTCCTCCGGCTTGAGCGCGGAGTCGGAACCGGCGAAGTCGGCGGTCCCGGCGATGAACGCCTGGATGCCGGCACCGGAGCCGGAAGCCTCGTAGTTGACCGTGGTGCCCTGGCACTTCTGCTGGTACGCCTTGATCCACTCGGCCATGGCGTTCTTCTGCGCCGACGAGCCCTGGGCGTTCAGCGTTCCGGTAGCGCAGTCGACCGCGGCGGCCGAGCCCGAAGCGTTCGCGCCGGAGGCGGGCTCGTTGTTGTCCGAGCCGCATGCACTGAGGCCGAGCGTCGCGGCAAGAGCGAGGCAGGCAATAGTGCCGTACCGCTGGAGCTTCACCTGAGGGGTTTCCCTTCGCGTCGACTTGGCGCCCCGATCCCGGGGCCGAGGACCGGCACTGACCGGCTGACACGAAAGTTAGAAGTGCCAGGTAGCCGGTTCGCCGGTCGCAAGTGAACGCGAGGTGAACACGTACGGCCGCTCAGATGACCGCTTGCTGAGGGTGAGTTGTCCGTTAAGTGAACCGGGATACACCTGTCGTATGTATGGGTATATTTCCGGTTCGCTGTTATGCCGCCGACGCCCGGCCGTTACCGCTCGGTTATCGGCCGGGTCGACGGCCGACGGTCAGCCCAGGTGGTAGTTGATGTGCGCGGACCAGCGGGCGAAGCCCAGCCGCTCGTAGAGCGCGACGCCCCGGTGTTCGACTCGTCCACGTAGAGCATCACCCGATCCAGGCCGCGCTTGTCCCGCAGGTAGGCCAGCCCGGCGGTGGTCAGCGCCCGACCGAGCCCGCCGCCGTGCGCTGTCGGTTCCACGCCCAGGACGTAGACCTCGCCGATCCGGGCGGACCCCGGGCGTTCGTGCACCTTGGTCCAGTGGAAGCCGAGCAGTCGGCCGGTCGCGGTCTCCTCGGCGAGCAGGAAGCCGGCCGGATCGAACCACGACTCGGCGAGGCGGACCCGCAGGTCGTCCGAGGTCCACCGCCCTGCTCGGGGTGGTCGGCGAAGGCGCGCGAGTTGAGGGTCAGCCAGGCCGCGTCGTCCGTCCCGGGACGGAATTCGCGCAGCACCACCCCGTCGGGCAGCCGCGGCTCGCCCAGCGGGCGGCCAAGGGTCGGCGCAGCTGCCAGAGCACCCGGCCCGGGTGAAACCGAGGTCGACGCCGAGCGCCGCGGCCGAGGGTGGTCGCCGTGCGCCCAGGCCCGCAGTGGCCCGGTGGCCGAGGCGAGTACGCCCGGGCGAGCGCGCGACCGGTGCCCTCCGCCGGTACGCGGGGTGCACAACGAGTTCGACCCCGATCCCGCCGACCGGGTCGGTGGTGTCCAGGTGGGCGTACCCGGTGAGGGTGCCGTCGTCGGCGCGGGCGATCAGGTGCAGGGCCGGGGCCTCCGGATCCCGGAGCCGGAGCAGGACGTGCTCGTCGAGCGGGTCGGCGCCGTCGGTGTCCCCGGCGGTGCTGGCGAGGGCCAGTACGTCGGCGATCTCCGCCGCTGCCAGTCGGTCGCTCCGGGTCACCTGGTCGCTGGTCGGCTCCGCGCTGCTCATTCCGCCACCGTATCCGCTGCGTGTCGTGACGCCCTGACCGTCGCCGTGTAAAGCCACGGCTCACGTCGGGTCGGTGGGCAGTGCCTCCAGGTCGAACCGTGCGGTCAGGTCGGGCAGGATCCGGCGTAACGCGTCCACCGTGCCCTGTCGGTCCCCGCCGGCGTCGTGCAGCAGCACCACCGAGCCCGGTGCGGCCTGGCCCAGCACGGTTGCGGTGATCTTGTCGGCACCCGGCAGATCCCAGTCGGACGGATCGACCGACCAGTGCAGCGGGTCATGCCGAGCTGCTGCGCCACCGACACCACCGGGTACGTCCAGGCCCCGCCGGGCTGGCGGTACCAGACGATCGGTGCGTCCGGCACCGCCGCCCGGATCGCCGCGTTGGTGCGCAGGAGGTCGGCACGGATCGCTTCGGCCGATCGGGCGCCCAGGCCCACGTCGTGGTGCCAGGAGTGATTGCACAGGGTGTGGCCCGCGCTCACGATCGACTGGACCAGCTCGGGGTGGCTCTGGGCGTTCTCCCCGACCACGCAGAACGTGGCCCGCACGTCGAATTCGTTCAGCAGGGCGAGGACCTGCGGGTGTAGCGCGGGTCCGGCCCGTCGTCGAAGGTCAGCGCGAGCCGTTGATTGCCGGTGTTGGCGTGCGCGCCGAACAGCTTGTCGCCCCGGCGGCCGGCCCGGAGCCGTCCTGACCGGTCTCGGTCGGGCCGGCGCTCTGACCGGTCCCGGTCGGGCCGGCGCTGCCGCTGGCGTGCGGAACCGCGTCCGGCCTGCCCACGCTCGATTGGTCGGCGTAGTGCGGCCCGTCCGCGCTCGTGGTGAGACCCGTGGAGTGCGGTGGGGTCTGGTCGGGGACGAGACTGCGGCCCAACACGTACGCGGAGCCGAGCAGCCCCGCCACCACCAGCGTCACGATCCCTGTCGCCTTCGCGGCGGAGCTGCCCGCGTCATGGTTGCCGCCCGGCTGGCCGGTCAGGCCGGCCCGTCGCCCCGTGTTCAGTGCGCGCACCGTCACCCCTTTCTCCGACAAACCCGGCAGTCAGAATAGGACTGCCAAGCTGCGCAAAAGGGCATATCGGAAATCATCCAGGACGGCTCGCGGATCAGACCGGCAGGGGCGCGTGCTCCGCCTCCACCAGCGATCGCGACGGCGGAACGACGAACTTGTAGCCGACCTGCCGAACCGTGCCGATCATCGACTCGTACTCCGAGCCGAGCTTGGCCCGCAGCCGCCGGACGTGCACGTCGACAGTGCGCGTGCCGCCGAAGTAGTCGTAGCCCCAGACCTCGCGCAGGAGCTGGTCCCTGGTGAACACCCGACCCGGGTGCTGGGCCAGGAACTTCAGCAGCTCGAACTCCTTGTAGGTGAGATCGAGCGGGCGACCCTGAGCTTGGCCGCGTACGTGTCCGGGTCGATGTTCAGCTCGCCGGCTCGGATCGAGCCACCCGCCCCGGCGGTCGCGTTGCTCAGCCGACCCACAGCCAGTCGGAGCCGTGCCTCGACCTCGGCGGGACCGGCCGACGCGAGGATGACGTCGTCGACGCCCCAGTCCGCGTTCAGTGCGATCAGGCCGGCCTCGGTCACCACCGCGACCAGCGGCACGCCGAGCCCGGTGGCGTGCAACATGCGGCAGGTCGCGCGGGCCTCGCTCAGCTCCGAGCGGGCGTCCACCATCACCGCGTCCGGGCTGGGGCCCGCGACCAGTGTGCGGACGTCGCGCGGTGCGGTGCGGACCGAGTGCGGTAGCAGGTCGAGTGCCGGCAACACCGCCGACGGTTCACCTGCGCGTGCGGTCACCAGCAGCAGGATCTCCACGATCACCTCCGTCCCGGCGGCACGAGGCCGCACGCGACCAGTCGCACTCATCAAGGAGTGCGCTGAGAATGCGTGGTCCCGGCGTCGCTGACGGGCGGGGTAACGGGTTGAGCCTAACCGATCGCCTCGGCCGCGCCGTCAGGCCATTTCCCGTTTGTCTAGCTTGCCCTGATCGTGGCACGGATTTTAACGTCGTGGAACGGGTGACCGCCGCGTCGGGCGGTTGGTCTGGCACGATCGGGTGGTGTTTCCTCCACCTCGCCCGAGGCCGGCCGCGAATCGTGGCCCGCCGGGCCCACCCGGCCCGGCCGCCGCACCGACCCGCGGCCAACCGCCCGCGCCGCGCACCGGTCCGACACCGGCCGACGGCGACCACCGTGAACGGGTGGGCCCCGGCGTGCCCGCCGCTCCGGCGAGCCGGCCCGCCGATCCGAGGACGAGATCGACGAGGTGGAAGAGGAGGCGATCCCCGGTCGAGGTGCGCCGCCAGTTGGCGTTGACCATCGCCGGCTTCGCCGCGCTGCTGGGTGTCGGCCTGGTGCTCGGCGCGCAGACGTCGGGCCCCGGTCACCGACTGCCGTTCGCCTTCATCATCTTCGGCGTCCAGCTGCTGTTCGTGCTCGCCTGGACGATGGCCATGCGCCCGCCCGCCCTGCTGGTGGTGGCCGGGATCAGCGGCGTGGTCGCGGCGCTCGCCGACATCGCCGCCGTACAGACCGATGTCGCCGGCCTGGCGCCGCTGGGCTACCTGGCCGCCGGCGGCTTCCTCGCCGCGGTGCTCGGCCAGCTGGTCCGCCGGGTCGACCGGGTCCGGGTCACCGACTCACTCGGTGCCACGCTGCTCATCGTGGTCGGTGTGGTGGCCATCGGCACCCTGATCGTGCTCAGCCGGGTGCCGGCCGGCACCAGGCGATCACCGTGTGTCTCACCGCGAGCGGCGTCGCGTTGACCGTCGCCCGGCTCACCGACGCCGTGCTGCCCTGGCCCCGGCTGGCCCGCAGGTGCCCGGGCGCCGCCGGCGTGGTGGCCGGCGCGATGGTCGGCACGCTGACCAGCGCGCTTCTCGGCAGCTACCTGGTCGCACCCTTCACTCCGACCCGGGCCGCCGTGATCGGCCTGGTCGCGGCGGTCACCGCCGTCCTCTCCGACCTGGCGGTGGGTACGCGGAGGCCGGCCGGCTGATGGCCGGCGAACCGCCCACGATGTGGGTGGCCCGGCACATGCAGGGCCCGCTCGGCGGCTTCGCCCTGGCGGCGCCGGCCGCGTACGCCATGTGCATGCTCTTCCTCTGAGTCGCGGTTGAGCGCGGGGCCGGTCGGGTACCTACGGGTGCGCCGCCCTGCGGCACCGGTACGGACGACCTGTCGCGACGCGGCGGGCGGAGACAGGAGGCGGCGTGGCGCAGGACTATCCGGCGGACGGGGCACGACCCCGACGGCGCGGTCGCAAGCTGCTCATCGGGCTGTTCGTCCTGCTCCTGCTGCTGGCCGGGCTGCTGGTGGTCGCCGACCGGGTGGCGGTCGGCGTGGCCGAGCGGATGATCGGCGACCGGGTCACTCAGGAGATCGCCAAGCAGGGCGCGCGGTCCGCCGCGCCTGAGGTGGAGGTGGGCGGCACTCCGTTCCTCACCCAGGTGTTCGACGGTCGTTACCAGCGAATCAATATCAACCTGCGGGACGTGCAGGCCTCGGTCGAGGGCGACGCCGTCCGGCTGCCGGTGCTGGATGTGACCGCCCGCAACGTACGAGCCTCACTGGACACCCTGCGCACCGGCCAGGGCGACGTCGTGGCGGACACGGTCAACGGCACCGGCACGATCAGCTACGACAGCCTCGCCGCGCTGCTGAACCGCCGGGGCTCAAGCTCGGCGAGCTGAACGGCAAGCTGGCCGTCACGGCCCCGCCGACATCCTCGGTCAGAAGCTCACCATCAGCGGCACCGCCGACGTCACCGTCGCCGACAACGGCGCCGTCGCCCTGCGGTTCAACGACCTGGACGCCGCTGGTCTGCCGAACCTGCCGCTGGCGCGCGCCTTTCTGAGCAACTACGCCAAGAGCATCTCCATCGACGTACCCCTGCCCGACCTGCCCTTCCAACTGGCTGTCCGGGAGGTCCGACCACTGCCCGAAGGGCTGGCGGTCACCGCCGACGCGAAGAACGTGCCGATCAACTCCGTGAGCTGAGGTCAGGCTCAGGGTCGGTCCTCGGCGTGGGTCGTTCCCGGATGGTGGTCGGCTCAGTGGCAGCACGGTCACTGGCTGGTAAGCTCCCTGGCCATGGGGACCCACCTCACCAAACGGCGCGCGGTCGACCTGTGCCGCGTGGCCACCTGCCTGTGTCGCCCCGTCATCTGACGGCGGGGCTGTCTCCGGTCGCCTGAAAAGGCGACCACCGGCACAGGGTTCTCGCACCCTCCGGTGATCCCACCGAACGCCCGGCAGCGGCGCCGTCGCACGAACCCGTGATCCCGTCCTTCCGCTGGGTCCCGCGCGTGGTGCGACAGACACACCTATCGATACTCGCGCGTTGGCTCACCATCCATCCTCACCAGGGAGTGATTCGATGAGTCGCGACACCGCACTCGTTTCGGCCGAGTGGGCCGAGAAGAACCTCGACGCCCCGGGCGTCGTCTTCGTCGAGGTCGACGAGGACACCTCGGCCTACGACACCGGCCACATCGCCGGCGCCGTCAAGATCGACTGGAAGCACGACCTGCAGGACCAGGTGCGCCGGGACTTCGTCAACAAGACCCAGTTCGAGGCGCTGCTCTCTGACAAGGGCATCAGCAACGACGACACCGTCATCTTGTACGGCGGCAACAACAACTGGTTCGCCGCGTACGCCTACTGGTACCTCAAGCTCTACGGCCACCGCGACGTGAAGCTGCTCGACGGCGGTCGCAAGAAGTGGGAGCTGGATGCCCGCCCGCTGGTCACCGACGCGGTGATCCGCCCGGCCACGCAGTACGTCGCGCAGGAGCCGGACATCTCCATCCGGGCCTTCCGCGACGAGGTCGTCGCTGCGATCGGCACCAAGAACCTGGTTGACGTCCGCAGCCCCGACGAGTTCGCCGGTCGCCTGCTCGCCCCCGCCCACCTGCCGCAGGAGCAGGCGCAGCGGGGCGGCCACATCCCCACCGCCATCAGCGTCCCCTGGTCCAAGGCGGCCAACGAGGACGGCACCTTCCGCTCGGACGACGAGCTGCGCAGGATCTACGGCGACGCCGGGCTCGACGACGGCAGGGAGACCATCGCCTACTGCCGGATCGGTGAGCGCTCCTCGCACACCTGGTTCGTGCTCCAGGAGTTGCTGGGCCACCGCAACGTCAAGAACTACGACGGTTCCTGGACCGAGTACGGCTCGCTGGTCGGCGTGCCGGTCGCGCTCGGCGACGAACCCGGGAGATCTGACATGACCCTTCCCATCGCCGCGGGTTGTGCCGCACCCGACCAGGCCGCACCGCTGCCGGCCGGCCTGGACCTGGAGAAGGAAACCGTCATCACCGGCATCGTCCGCTCGGCCGAGGCCGAGCCGGTGCCGGGCGCGTACGTCCGGCTGCTCGACTCCACCGGTGAGTTCACCGCCGAGGTGGTGACCTCGGCCGCCGGCCAGTTCCGGTTCTTCGCCGCGCCGGGTTCCTGGACGCTGCGGGCGTTGTCCCGGCACGGCAACGGCGACACCGCCGTCACCGCCGGCCGGGGCATCAACGAGGTTGCCGTCACCGTCGCCTGACCCACTGCTCTGATCGACCGGGGCCGGTCACCCTCCGGGTGCCGGCCCCGGTCGTTTCTGCGAGCGGGCACCGCGAAACCATCGGCATGCGTCACTATCTACGGGTGGAGATCACGGTTGGTGAGGGTGACGACGGCGTGCTCGGCGCAGAGGTTCCGCTCGTTGTCTGCGTCAGCGCTGACACCGCGGTCCTGAGCGGGTGCTGCGACAGCTCGACGGGGTTGGTTCGGTGGTGAGCTGCGCCGACCTGACCCAGTTGCGGGCGATGCTGCTCCCACCGCTGGGCGGCTCGACACCGGCCGTCGGGCCGGTCACCACACCGGCGGTGCCGCCGGGGCCGGTCAGCTGGGGTGAGCTGGTCGTCGACCGGGCCGAGCGCCTGGTCACCTGGCGCGGTGACCCACTTCCGCTCACCCGTGCCGAGCGGGAGCTGCTGGTCCGGCTGATCGGCCCACCACTCGTGGTCTGGAGCTACGAGCAGCTCTGCGCCTCCGTGCCGGGCGGCGCGGACGCGACGATTCTGCATTCCACGATCGAACGGCTCCGGCACCGACTGGGGAGCCTGCCGGGCGGGCCGCAGGTGCACACCGTGCGCGGGGTCGGCTATCGACTCGACCCGTCGCCCCGGCCCGCCCGACCGTAGGCCGCCGCGCAACTTCCGGACCACCGCCTCCGCCGCCGAGCCGGCGGCGGACCCGTGACACCATGGCCGGGTGAACGGTGCTGTCCAGACGGGTTGGGCCTCCTCGGCCGGTCCCGCCGCGCCGGCACCGGCCCGGTCGCGACGACGGTGGCTGGTGGCCGCGACAGTGGCCTGGGCCGTCCTGCTGGCCCTGCTCACCTGGGCGTCGGTCCGCGATGATCCACCGACCGTGCGCGAACAGCGTTCCTCGACCAGGCCGGCCCGGTGGTCGACCGGGCGGTCGGTGAGCTGGCCGGCGCTGCCGGTGCGACCGGTCTGCTGGAGTTGGGGCCGGCGCGGATCGCTTCCGGCTGCCGGGTCACCCCGTTCGCCGACGGGGCGAGGCTGCGGCGCGAGGTCGCCGTGCTCGCGCCCACGGGCACCGAGCAGGCCGTACTGTCCGGCATCGCCGACCGGCTGCCGGCGAGCTGGCGCGCCGGGGTCGGGCCCGGCTCAATGGCCCCGAGCTGCGCGCGGACGCCGGCGAATTCGTGGCCGTCGAGGGACGGCCGACCGTCGACGGCCGGGTGCGACTGATCGTCGACACCGGTTGCCGGCCGGTCGGTTCCGGCTACACGCCGCCCCGGCCACCGTTGCCGGCCCGGAGGCTGCCGCGCTGACCGCCGCGCTACGGGCGCTCGACCGGCCCGACGACGCCCGCCGGAGCTGGTCACCGCGTCCTGTCCGGGCGGCGGCCTCGCCCGTACCGCGCGGTCCGCGGAGAGTTCCGGCCCGGCGGCATCGGTGGCCGCTCTCGCCCCACTGGCCGGCAACGCCCCACTGCTGGACCAACCCCGGTGTACGCGTACCGCACCGGTTCGGTCACGGTGCTGGCCGAGACCACCCGGACGCCACCCGACTGGCCGCCACCGTCGGTTGCCCGGGTTGAGCCGGGCAGTCCGCTCCGGTCAGCCGTTCCCGGCTGATCCGTCGGGCCACGACTGCGGCCCAGCGCGTCGACCATGCCCCACCGGCCGGGGATGTCCAGCAGCTCGATCCGGCCCATCCCGGCTGGCACGGCCGGGTCGATGATCAGGTGCTCGCCCTGCGGCTCCAGCCCCAGCATCACCCGTAGCAGCAGCAGCGGGGTGCCGGTCGACCAGGCCTGCGGGCTGCACGCGGTCGGGTACTCCACCGGGTAGTCGGTGAGATCACGGGCGTAGCCGGCGAACGCCTCCGGCAACCGCCCCCGAAGTACTGCGACGCCGCCAGCATGGTGTCGCAGATCAGCCCGGCCTCGCTCCGGAAGCCGTATCGCCACAAGCCCCACGCGATGATCGAATTGTCGAACGGCCACACAGTGCCCACGTGGTAGCCGATCGGGTTGTACCGGCCCTCGTCCACGGCGAGCGTCCGTACGCCCCAACCGGAGAACAGGCGTGGCCCGAGCAGGTGCTCGACCACCTTGCCGGCACGGGACTCGTCCACGATGCCGCTCCACAGCAGGTGCCCGATGTTCGAGGTCAGCGCGTCCACCTGCCGGCCGTCGGCGTCCAGCGCGAGCGCGTAGTACTCCCCGTCGGCGATCCAGAAGTCGCGGTCGAACCGCCGCTTGAGATCGGCGGCCTCCCGTTCCAGCCGGTCGGCGTAGTCCGGATCGTTCCAGAAGGCCCGGGCCATCCGAGCGGCCCGGATCTTCGCGTCGTACGCGTAGCCCTGCAGTTCACAGGTCGCCCGGGGAAAGTCGGGCAGCTGGCCGTCGGCGTACGAAATGGCGTCCCAGGAGTCCTTCCAGCACTGGTTCTGCAGACCGCTCTCCGGGTTGCGGGTCTGGTACCAGAGGTAGCCGGTGCCGAGCAGGTCACCGTAGGTGTCGATCCACTCCAGGGCGGCCCGGATCTGCGGCTCCAGCCGACGGACCAGCGCGGTGTCGCCCGTCCAGCGCTCGTACTCGTCGAGCAGGATGATGAAGAGCGGCGTCGAGTCGGCCGACCCGTAGTACGGCGAGTGTGGCTGCTCCTCGAAGCCGGCGGTCTCCCGTACCGCAGCTCGTGCAGGATCTTGCCGGGTTCCTCGTCGCGGAAGTCGTCGATCCGCTGCCCCTGCAGCCCGGCCAGCATCAGGATGGTCGGCGGGACCAGCTCCGGCAGGAACGGCAGCACCTGCAACGAGGTGATGATGCTGTCCCGGCCGAACAGGGTCATGAACCAGGGCAGGCCGGCGGCGATCAGCCGTACGCCCAGGGCGATCGACTCGTAGCGCAGCGCGGCCAGGTCGTTGAGGCTGCGCCGGTACGCCCCGGCCAAGGGCTCGCAGTCGCAGCCGAGCTTCGGCGCCCGGTCGATCAGCTCCTGCTGCTCGGCCCGGATGGCGTCCGCGCTGCGGCTGCCGCCGTACGGGAGGGTGGCCCTGATGTCCTCGCCACGGGCTCCGTAGACGACGCTCGACACGTGCAGCCGGGTGGTCCACCTGCCGTTGCGGGCGATCCGAATTCGGAAGGTCATCCCGGTGGGGTCGACCTGTGCGTGCGCGGTGGTGCTGACGAGCGTCTCCCGGTGGAACGCGTCCCGCCGGTAGGTCAGCCGCAGCTCGTTGTCGGACACCGAGATCGTCGTACGACCCCGCTTCTGTCGAGCGTGCTTGATCTCGAACAGGTCGGCGAAGTCGGCCCCGATGTCGAGCCGGACGACGAACTCGACGTCGGCGCCGGTGTGGTTCAGGACGGTCAGCTCCTCCTCGAAGCTGCCCACGATCGCCCGGCTGCGGACCACCGACGCCTTGGCGTCCAGGTAGTGCGTGGGTTCTCCGGGGCGAGGAAGAACTTGGTGCGGTACGACTCGGTGTCGTCGACGGAGAGGGCGTGCAGCCGCTCGCCGTCCAGGGTGAGCACCCAGCTGGACAGGAACCGGGTGTCGAAGGAGAACAGCCCGGTGGGAAGTCGTAGGACGGCTCGATGTCCCCTGCCGGTCGCTGACCAGGAAGGTGTTGCCGTCCAGAATGCTGACGAGTTCCTTCACCTCGGTCGCCCGGCTGCTCTGCGGACCGTTTCGCGGGGTCGCGGGTGCCGGGCGGGTTCGGGAAGAACCGGCGGAAGGCGAGGAAGAGCACCACGTTGCCGCTGAACGTGCTCTCGTTGCGCAGCACCGCCGCGACGCCCTGGGCCTCACCGGTGATCAACCGATCGAAGAGGGCGACGCTGCTGTACCAGATGGCGTCGGCCGGGCCGCGCCCTCGGCTGACCTGCACAGTTCCGGGTCGCATCCGGACCAGCCAGTGCTCGGTCCGGTGGTCGCTGTCGAGGTCGATCTGGAGGGTCCCGTCGGTCAGGCCGCCCAGGACGTCCGGGCCGCGCGACGGCAGTCCTTCGAAGAACCTCTCCGTCGCCTCGGTCACATCCGAATCGTAGGCAGCTGTCCGAGATGTCGGGTCGGTATCGGCACTCCGCTCGCACCGGCCCACGGCCGCCGGGCGGTCAGTAGACGAGCGCCTGTGCGCCCTCGGCCAACGCCTCTTCCACGAAGACCGCCGCACCCGCGATCCGGACCCCGGGAGTACGTCGTCCGGGCCGATCTCCCGACGGGCCGCGCACTGGGTGCAGGCGGTCACCCGGCCGCTGGTCAGGATGACGTGCAGCAACTCGGCCAGAGGCGCGGAGTGCGGCAGCTCGAACTGCTGGGCGCGACCGGGCAGCGCGAACCAGGTGGACTCACCGGTCAGCCAGAGCGACACGTCCACCCCGGCCGCGACCGCCGTCGCGGCGACGGTGAATGCCTGCGCGCACCGCTCGGGGCGTCCGCCCCAGCGGTGACCTTGACGACGAGTGCGTGCCATGGGGCCAGCATAGGATGGCCGAGATGGTTACCGAGATCGGGTTTGTCAGCCTGCTGGTCGCTGGCCTGGGCGGGCTCGCCGGTGGCCTGGTCTACCTGGCTGTACGCATTTCGAGAGGACGCTGGTGACGGAGAACCCGCTGCAGCCGCCGTGGCTGAACGCGCCGCCGGTCGAGGAGTACCCGTTCGAGGAGAGCCACGACCTGCGGGTCGGGCCGAAGCTGCACCCCGCGCTCGATGCTCTGCTGCCGTACATCGGTCTCTGGCGTGGTCGGGGCAAGGGCGGCTTTCCCACCATCGAGGACTTCGACTACGCGCAGGAGATCCGGATCAGCCACGACGGCCGGCCGTTCCTGCACTACGAGTCCCGTGCCTGGATCCTGGACGAGCAGAGCAAGCCGGTCCGTCCGGCCGGTCGCGAGGTCGGCTGGTGGCGACCGGTGCTGGTGGATGGTCGGGCGACCGACGAGCTGGAGGCGCTGCTGACCACCCCGACCGGGATCATGGAGCTGCACCTGGGTAAGCGCACCGGCACGCAGATCGAGTTCGCCACCGACGCGGTGATCCGGACTCCGACCGCCAAGGAGGTCACCGGCGGGCACCGACTCTTCGGCATCGTCGAGGGTGCGCTGCTCTACGCCCAGGAGATGGCCGCCGTGGGGCACGGGCTCAGCCCGCACCTCTCCGCCCGGCTGGTCCGGGTCGGCGGCTGACTAGACGGGAAACCCAGCAGGGCGTGCAGGTCGGGGTGCGCGGGCAGCGAGCCCGGCGCACCCCGTCGAGCGTGTGGACCTCGGCCGCCCCGCGTAGGGACGAGGTGAACCACACGCCGTCGGCCGCGTGCAGCTCGTCAATGGTGACCATCCGCTCGGCGGCGCTCAGGCCCAGCTCGGCGGCATGAGCGAGCAGCCAGGCCACTGTCGTGCCGGGAGGATGCCGGTGGTGGCGGCCGGCACGGTGCAGAGCGTCCCGTCGGTGAGCCACACCACATTGGCGGTCGGGCCCTCCAGCGCGTAGCCGTCGGAGGAGATCCAGAGCACGTCGTCCACACCGGCCCGGCCAGCCCAGCGGCGGGCGGCGCTGTTGACCGCGTACGACGTGGACTTGATGCCGGCCGGCAGCCAACCCAGCTCGGTGCGAGCCGCGGCGGGAACCCCAACGGCAGGCTGGCCACACCGATGCCGTTCCGCCGGGCCGCCCGGGTTGCCGCCGGCACCTCGGCCAGCGTGGCGTAGACCGTCGGCGGGCCGCCGGCCTCCGGGCCCCGGGTACAGACCAGCCGAAGTGCGCCTTCCACAGGCGCTGGCCAGCCGGTCCGTACCTCGTCCAGGAGGTCGATCAGCGCGGCGGTGGGGGCAGGGTCAGCTCGACGGCGGCGGCCGCCGCGACCAGTCGGGCCAGGTGCCCGTCCCGCAGCCACGGCCGACCGTTTCGTAGGTGCATGGTCTCGAAGAGGCCGTCGCCGTGGAGCACACCGCGGTCGTCACCGCGGAGCACCGGGTCGCCGGCCGGCACCGGGCCGCGCCCCAGAACGGCGATCCGCGCGGTCGGGTCGGCCGCGGTCTTCCCGACGGACCACCTCACCATGACCGTCGAGCGTAGCGGTGATCGATCGCGATGCGGGGACAGCCCGGTGACCGAACTATGATCGGACCGTGTCCGAATCCTCCTCGCGGAAATGCTGCGGGCCCGTGGGCTGCGGCTGACGGCTCAGCGGCAGCTTGTCCTCCAGGCGGTGCTCGATTTGGGCCATGCCAGCCCGGAGCAGGTGCACACCGCCGTCCGGGAGGTCGCCGCCGGCGTCAACATCACCACCATCTACCGCACGCTCGAGCTGCTGGAACGGCTCGGTCTGGTCACCCACACGCACCTGTCGCACGGCTCACCGACCTATCACGCGGCCGGCGAGCACCAACACGTCCACCTGGTCTGCCGGGAGTGCGGTGCGATCGACGAGATCGATCCGGGCCTGCTCCGGCCACTCGCCGACCAGTTGGCCGAGCAGCGCGGGTTCCGGGTGGATATCGGGCACGTGTCACTCTTCGGCGTCTGCGTACGCTGCGAGAACGGGGACAACAAATGATCGACATCGCGGGTGCGGTGGCCGTCGAGGGTATCGACGAGGCCAGCCGTGACCAGCCGGATCCGGCGCACGTCGCAGCCGGGTGCGAGGTGGCCGCGCACTACGGCGACCCGCTGCGGGAGCAGCGCACCCTCGACACCGAGGTTGGTCTGGTCGACCGGTCGCATCGAGGGGTCATCGCGGTGTCCGGGGAGGAACGGGCCAGCTGGCTGCACACTGTCACCTCGCAGCACCTGACCACGCTCTCCTCGGGCGAGGGCACCGAGCTGCTGGTGCTGTCGCCGCACGGCCACGTCGAGCAGCACGCCATGGTCGCCGAGGACGGCGAGACCACCTGGCTGGACACCGAGCCCGGTGCGACCGAGGGCCTGCTGACCTACCTGCAGAAGATGCGGTTCTTCAGCAAGGTCGAACCACGCGACGCCACGGCCGAGCGCTCGCTGTTGTCGCTGGTCGGGCCGGCGGCCATGGAGGCGCTCGGAACGCTCGGCGTGACCGGGCTCGCCGCGCCGGACGTGGTCGCGGTGCCGGGTCCGAAGTTCCCGCACGGTGCCGTTCCGCTCGGGCGAGCGCGCGGTACGACGTACGACCGCTGCCGATCGGCGGCTGGGCGCGACGTGGTCCGCTCGGGTGGACCTGCTGGTGCCCCGCTCGGCGATGGACCAGGTGGTGGCGGAGTTGCGCGGTGCCGGTGTCCCGCTCGCCGGGCTCTGGGCGTACGAGGCGATCCGGTGGCCGCCCGGCAGCCCGGGTCGGCGTGGACACCGACCACCGGACCATCCCGGCGGAGGTCGACCTGATCGCCCCGGCGGTGCACCTGGACAAGGGGTGCTATCGGGGCAGGAGACGGTGGCCCGGGTGCACAACATGGGCCGTCCGCCGCGTCGGCTCGTCCTGCTGCACCTGGACGGGGTGACCACCGACCAGCCGCCGACGGCCGGTACGCCGGTGACCCTCGACGGTCGGACGGTCGGCTTCGTCGGCACCGCCGTGCTGCACCACGAACTGGGCCAGGTCGCCCTCGCGGTGCTGAAGCGGAACGTCCCGGACGACGCCGCGCTGCGGATCGGCGAGACCGCGGCGGCGATCGACCCGTCCTGAACGGCCGTCTAGGATCGCCGGCATGACGACAGGGACGTTGATCACGGTGGCCCCGACCGGCGCTGAGTCGGCCAAGGCTGAGGTGCCGGCGCTGCCGGTGACCCTCGACGAGCTGCTGCTCACCGCCAAGGAGTGCGAGGCGCTCGGCGCCGCCGTGATCCACGTCCACATCCGCGACGACGACGCCCGGCCGAGCCTCGACCCGGTCCGCCTGGCCGACACGGTGGCGGCGCTGCGGGACAGCACCGACCTGATCGTGCAGCTCTCCTCCGGCGGCGCGGTGACCGACCCGGAGGCCGCCCGGCTCGCCGTCCTCGACGCCCGGCCGGACATGGCCTCCTGCACCATGGGCACTGTCAACTTCGGCGACGATGTCTTCCTCAACCGCTGGGAGTTCATCGTCGACCTGCACACGCGCATGCAGGAACGCGGGATCGTGCCGGAGTACGAGATCTTCGACCTCGGCCACCTCACGGCGTTGCAGCGGTTGCTCGGCAAGTACGGGCTCCCGGCCGGCGGCCACGTGCACGTCGACTTCGTGATGGGTGTGCCGGGCGGCATGCCGGGCACCACCGAGACGTTGGTCGCGGCTCACCGGATGCTGCGGGACCTGCCCGAGGGCACCACGTTCTCCGCCACCGGCGTCGGCCGGAGCACCATTCCGGTGCTGTTGGCCTCGCTGTCGACGGGCGGGCACCTGCGGGTCGGCATGGAGGACACCGTGACGTACGCCAAGGGCCGCCCGGTGGAGTCCAACATGCAACTCGTGGCGCGCGCGGTGGGTTTCGCCCAGCTCGCCCAGCGCCCGCCGCTGACCACCGTCGAGGCCCGCCAGTTGCTCGGCCTGTAAGGCCGGGTCTGTCCCGCCCCTGTCACCCGAGCGGAGGACGACCTGGTCACCCCGCCGACGGGCACCCGAGGACCGTCGGTACCGTCCACCGCGTGACGAAGACGTACGAGGCGGCGCGCCGCTCGCCGAGGTGGTCCGGTCGGGGTTCGTGGAGGGTGCGCACCGTGGCTCGGTGGTGGTGCTGGACGCCGCCGGTGTGCCGGTGGCGTCCGCCGGTGACGTGATCTCGCCGATCTTCCCCGCTCGGCCAGCAAGCCGATGCAGGCGATCGGGATGCTCCGGGCCGGCCTGACGTTGACCGACCCGGCCGACGTGGCACTGGTGTCGGCGAGTCACGCGGGCGAGGACTTCCACCTGGCCGGGTCGGCGCGCTGCTGGACCGCGCCGGGCTGGACGCGTCGGCGCTGCACTGCCCGCCCGACCTGCCGGTGGGCACCGCGGCCCGGGAGGCGGTGCTGCGCGCCGGTGGCGGCCCGAGCAGGGTGCAGATGAACTGCTCCGGCAAGCACAGCGGGATGCTGCTGACCTGCGAGGCGGCCGGTTGGCCACGGAGGGCTACTGGCGGCCGGAGCACCCGCTCCAGCAGCGACTGCGGGCTGCCATCGAGGAGTTCACCGGCGAGCAGGCGGCGGCGGTGGGCGTCGACGGCTGCGGCGCCCCGGTGCTCGCGGTGTCGCTGACCGGCCTGGCCGGGCGTACCTCCGCCTGGTCGACGCCGAGCCCGGCTCGGTGCCGCGCAGGGTGGCCGACGCGATGCGCGCGCACCCGGAGATCGTCGGCGGTACCCGGGCCGACGACACCCGGCTGATGCGTGGTGTTCCGGGCCTGCTGGCGAAGGTCGGTGCCGAGGGCGTGATCGCGGTGGCGGTGCGGGCGTCGGCGCCGTCGCACTGAAGATCGACGACGGCGCCGACCGGGCACGGATGCCGGTGCTGGTCTCCGCGCTACGCCGGCTGGGCGTGGACGCGCCGGTGCTCACCGAGTACGCCGAGGTGCCGCTGTTCGGCGGCGGCGTGCCGGTCGGGCGGTCCGCCCGCTCTGGTGACACCGCCGCCCTGCCGCCCGGCCCGCGTCCCGCTGCCGCTGCCGCCGCTCGCTGGGCTCACCGGCTCGACCGGCGGTCGATGACTCTGAGCCGTATACCTCACAGGTATAAATATGACTCTGAGGTATAGCGCTCTTCGGGGTGGCAGCCGTTCGGTTCGCGCCGCCGGCCGGCAGGCCGAAGGCCCGTGTTCAGCTCAGGAAGTCGAGCAGGGCGGCGTTGACCGGCTCCGGACGCTCCAGCGGCAGCAGGTGTGCGGCATTCGGCACGTCGGGCAGTCGTACCGCTCCAGGGACCTCGGCGGCGATCCGGTCGGCGAGCCGGCTGATGTCCGGCACGTCCGCCGCGCCGGCGGTGACCAGGACGGGCACCGTCAACTCGCCGAGGCGGCCGATCGCGGGCGGCGTCAGCTCTCCCACCTCGACCGCCCCGAGCGCCAGCTCGGCGGCAAGGGCACGCCGATCCATCTCCTGCGCGAACGCGATCAGTTCGGGGTCGACGTCGGCCGGCTGGCGGCCCGGGCCGACCACCCAGAACCGCACCTCGCCGGCCGCGCCCGCAAGGAAGTCATCGGGGTCGACCTCGCCGACCAGGTCGTCCCAGAGGTCGTTCGCCTCGTCGGACCACTCGTTGCCGGAGACCGCAGTGTCGAACAGCGCGAGCGCGCTCACGCGGTCGGGTGGGCCAGCGCGGTGTCGATGGCGACCGCTCCGCCGAAGGAGCAGCCAACCAGGGCGGCCCGAGGCAGGTCGAGTGCGTCCAGCAGCCCGGCCACGTCGTCGGTGTGCAAACGGCGTCGGGGGCAGCTCGGAGTCTCCGTAGCCACGCAGGTCCGGGACGATCACCCGGTGCCGGGCGGCCAGCGCGGACAGCTGTCCCCGCCACATCCGTCGGTCGGCGATGCCGGCGTGCAGCAGGACGACTGGCGAACCGGTGCCGGCCTCGTCGTACGCGATGCTTGCTCCATTGACTGTGATCTTGTGCACGGACGGACCGTACGGACCCGGACTGGCGGTGCGCAAACGGGACGCTGAGACCTTGCTAACTATGGCTAGCGTTTTGCTTGCAGGAGCTAGCGCCGCCGGTTAGCGTCGCACTCATGGCCACACCCAAGGACCTTCCCGACGTCGGCGGGTTCATCCGCGATCTGCGGCGCAACGCCAAGATCTCGCTGCGGCAGCTCGCCGAGCAGGCGGGGTCAGCAACCCGTACCTCAGCCAGATCGAGCGCGGCCTGCGCAAGCCCAGCGCCGAGGTGCTCCAGCAACTGGCCAGCGCGCTGAGGGTCTCCACGCCCGCGATGTACCTGCGCGCCGGCCTGCTCGACGACCGGGAGGGCCACGGGTGCTCGCCGCGATCGCCGTGGACGCCGACCTCACGATGGCCCAGAAGCAGTCGCTCAGCCAGATCTACGAGACGTTCCGCCGGGAGAACACCCGGTTGGCCGAGACCCAGGCCGAAGCGGCCCAGGCCGAAGCGGCCCAGGCCGAAGCGGCCCAGGTCGACGTTGCCGACCAGCCCGCCGACCTGGCCAACCTGGCCGCCACCGGCCCCACCACCGCGGGCGGCACCCGACCGAGGCCGTCCTCGAGTCGGTCGCCGTCACCGAGGCGGGCACCGCCCCGCCCGGGCAGCACCAGCATCCCCAGAAGAAGGCCGCCGGTCCGGCGGTCCTGAAGGCCGCCGAGGCGGCCGAAGAGGAGACGTCATGAGCGAGCCGAAGACCAACCGCATCCCCGCACCGATCTACGCCGCCGCCGGTGCCGGTGAGTTGGCCATCGAGCAGCTGCGCAAGCTGCCGGCCGTGGTCGGCGTGCTCGGCACCCGGGTCGTCGCCGACCTGGGTGGTCGGGCGGTGCTGACCGGCTTCGAGCTGCGTCAGAAGGCCACCGAGACGCTGCGTACCGCGAATGAGACCGCCGATGCCCTGCGCGGCCGGGCGCAGGCCGAGCTGGACCTGACCAAGCTGCGCGAGTCGGCCGATCTGGCCAAGCTGCGCGAGTCCGCTGACCTGGACAAGCTGCGTGCCGCCGCGATCCGCAACGCCGCCCTGGTGGTATCGGGTGCCCAGGCCGCCCAGGAGCGGGCGTTCGCCGCCTACGGCGCGCTCGTCGCCCGTGGTGAGCGCGTCGTCGGCGCCGGTGTGCTGGGGCCGCCGAGACGGTCAACGCCGACATCGAGGCCACCCAGGCCGTGACGCCGGCCACCACTCCGGCCGTCGCCGCCACCACCGCGACCTCCCCGGCCACGGCTTCTTCCGACGTGCCGACCCCGGCCGACGTGGCCGAGATCGCCGAGGCCAAGCCGGCCGCCGTCAGAAGGTCGTCCGCGCGCCGAAGGCTGCCAAGCAGGCCGAGACCCCGTCGGCGAAGCTTCCCCGGGCCACCAAGCGGACCCGCCCGGCGGCCGAGTAGTTACAGTGCCCACGACCTCGGCGGCGTCCTTGTCGGACGTAGCCGGGGTCGTGGACATCCTTGCCCGCATGGCCAACGCGCGCCGATCTTCGCCTTCGCCGTCCGTGAAGTGATCCAGCTGATCCTGCTCGTCTTCGCGCTGATCGTCCAGGGTGTCGCCCTGGTGCACGCGATCACGCAGCGCTCCGACGCCTTCCCGGCCATCGGCACGCTCCCCAGGGCGGCTGGATCGCCATCCTGGCGGTCTGTCTCGTGCTCACCCTGCTCGGCTTCGGCCCGATCAGCCTCTTCGGACTGGTCGGCATCGCCGCCGGTCTGATCTACCTGCTCGATGTCCGAGTCGGCCTCCGCGAACTCGGTGACGGTAAAGGGTTCTGGTGAGAGGTTTCGCTGGCCACCTCCACCGGACAGCGGGCCCCGCACCTGGGGTCCCGGTCCGGGTGGGCCGCGTACCGGCCGACCGGCGCTCCCGGAGCCGGACACCGACCTGGTCACCACCCCGCACGGCGTACGCCTGGAGAGGCTGGTCACCGGCACCGGTGATCCGGTCACGGTGTTCGCGCACGGGCTGGGCAACGGCATCGCCACCACCCGCCCGTTCGGCAGTGGGGTGACGGGCCGCAAGGTGTTCTTCCAGTTCCGTGGGCATGGCCGTTCCGAGGCCCCGGACGGGCCGTGGGACTACCTGGACCTGGCCCGGGACCTGCGTGCGATCGCAGATCTCGGCGGGCGACCCGGGCATTCGGCGCGAGCCTCGGTGCGGGGCCCTCTGTCGGCTCCTCACGGAGAGCCCGCAGCGTTTCGAGAAGCTGGTCTTCTTCCTGCCGGCGGTGCTCGACGAGCCACGCGGCCCGGCCGCCTGGGAACGCGTCACGGACCTCCTGGAGGCGGTGGAGAGCGGGTCGCCTCGGCGGTCGCCGACGTCGTCACCCTGGAGCTGCCCCGGCGGTGCGGAACACTCCGGCCGGTTGGGCGTACCTGCGGCAGCGGCTCGACCAACTGCTCCGCGACGGTCTGGCCGAGGGCCTGGCCACGCTGGCGGAGCAGACCCGTTGCGCCAGATCGGGCAGCTGGCGGCGGTCACCGCGCCGGCGCTGGTGATCGGCTGCGCGGGCGACGACCTGCACCCGGTCGAGGTCGCCGAACGGCTCGCCGCCGCGCTGCCCCAGGCCACCCTGCACGTGTACGACCGACCCGGCGTGCTCTGGTCGGAACGCGCCGACCTGCGGGACCGCATCTCCGGCTTCCTGAACGAGTAACCTGCCCTGTCATGGGCGTCACACAACACGGCCGTACGCACCGGCTGGACCTCGCCGACCCGACACTGCGCGAGTGGACCTGCACGGTCCTGCACGCCGACCCGGAGCAGGGCATCGTGCTGGACCGTTCGGCGTTCTACCCGGGCGGCGGCGGTCAACCACCGGACCACGGCGTGCTGCTCTGGCAGGGCGTGCAGACCCGGATCGTCGGCACCCGCAAGAGCGACGATCCGTACCTGATCCCCGCCGAGGGTGACCCGTTGCCGCCGGTCGGCACCGAGGTCGTCGGCGCGGTGGAGGACGAGCGCCGCACCCGGCTGATGCGTACCCACTCCGGGCTGCACGTGCTCTGCGGTGTGGTGTTCCGCGACTTCGGTGCGCTGGTGACGGGCAACTCGATGGAGCCGGGCGAGGCCCGGATGGATTTCAACCTCCCCGAGGTGCCCCGGACTTCAAGAGCCGGATCGAGGAGCTGGTCAACGCCGAGGTGGCCGCCGACCGGTCGGTCGCCACGCGGGTGCTGCCGCGCACCGAGGCGCTGGCCCTGCCGGACATCATCCGCACCCAGTCCAACCTCATCCCGCCCGACGAGCAGGAGGTCCGGATCGTCGACATCGTCGGGCTGGACGTGCAGGCCGACGGCGGCACCCACGTCGCGTCCACCGCCCAGATCGGCAAGGTGCAGGTGGTCAAGGTGGAGAGCAAGGGCCGGGCCAACCGCCGGGTACGCGTCCGACTCGTGGACTGACACCGTCGCCGGCCGACCCGTCCGGTAAATCGGACGTTAGTTGTCAGGTATTCCTGACAACGTCGCAGGCATGACGCAACCGCTCACAGGAAAGATCGCGCTCGTCGCCGGTGCCACCCGGGTGCCGGACGGCAGATCGCTGTGCAACTCGGCGCGGCCGGGGCCACCGTCTACGCCACCGGTCGTAGCACCCGCGCCGGCCGCTCCGAGATGGACCGACCGGAGACCATCGAGGAGACCGCCGAACTGGTCACCGCCGCCGGGGCACCGGCATCGCCGTCCAGGTCGACCACCTGGTGCCCGAACAGGTCCGCGACCTGGTCGCCCGGATCGACGCCGAGCAGGGCCGCCTCGATGTGCTGGTCAACGACATCTGGGGCGGCGATCCGCTGGTGACCTGGAACAAGCCGGTCTGGGAGCAGTCACTGGACGCGGGTTTCCGCACCCTGCGGCTGGCCGTCGACACGCACATCATCACCAGTCACTTCGCCCTGCCACTGCTGACCCGCAAGCCCGGCGGCCTGGTGGTGGAGATGGGCGACGGCACCAAGGCGTACAACGACGACAACTACCGGCTCTCGGTCTTCTACGACCTGGCGAAGGTCTCGGTCAACCGGCTCGCCTTCAGCCAGGGGCACGAGCTGAAGCCGCACGGCTGCACGGCGGTCGCGCTCACCCCGGCTGGATCCGCTCCGAGGCGATGCTGGAGCACTTCGGCGTGACCGAGGAGAACTGGCGCGACGGCGCTGCCACCGACCCGAACTTCCTCATCTCGGAGACCCGGCCTTCGTCGGCCGCGCGGTGGCCGCGCTCGCCGCCGACGAGGAGAAGGCCCGTTGGAACGGCGAGTCCGTCGACGCCGGCACACTGTCCAAGGTGTATGGGTTCACCGACCTCGACGGCAGCCAACCCGAGGGTTTCCGCTACATCATCGAGGTGGTCGACGCGGGCAAGCCGTCGGACGTCACCGGCTACCGGTAGAGCACGCCGAGGCGGTCGGCCGCCTCGGCGAACAACTGCCGCAGCTCGGGCGGGTCGAGCACCTCCACCTCGGGGCCGAGCCCCAGCAACTGGTGGTACGCCACCGGGACCGACTCGACGGGCAGGCGCGCCACGACCCAGCCCTGCCCGTCGGGTGCTGCGGCGGCGGCCACCACCTCGTCGTACACGAAGGGGCATCGACCAGGTGCCGGAGCTGGCGCAGGCCGGCGGGGCTGAGCCGGACGGTGACCTCGGCCCGCAGCATGGTCCGGAGGAACGACCCGGCCTGCTCTCGCCAGTGCCCGGCCAGGTCGAAGCCCTCGTCCCGGTCGAAGATCTCCTCGCCCACCTCGACGCCGGTCACCCGGTCCACCCGGTAGGTGCGGATCTCGTCGCCGACGCGGCCCACCAGATACCAGGTCCCGCTCTTGAGGACCAGGCCGTACGGCTGGGCTCGGCGAGTCACCTCCTGCTCGCCTCGGCGGTAGCGCAACTCCACCACCCGATCCGCCCAGACCGCCCGGGCCAGCACGGGAAGCCAGAGCGGCGGCGCGGTCTCCCGGAACCAGCCGGGCACGTCCAGATGGAACCGCTGCCCGGTGCGAGCCGGGCGTCCCGCAGAGCCGGCGGGAGCGCGGCGAGCACCTTCAGCTCGGCGGACGCGACAGCGTCGGCGAGGCCCATGTCGCCGGCCGGCCCGGGCAGCCCGGCGAGGAAGAGCGCCTCCGCCTCGTCCCGGGTTAGCCCGGTCAGCCGGGTGCGGTAGCCGCCGAGCAGTCGGTAGCCACCGGCCCGACCCCGATCGGCGTAGACCGGCACCCCGGCGGCGGACAGCGCCAGGACGTCCCGGTAGACGGTCCGCTCGGAGACCTCCAGCTCCCGCGCCAGGTCGCTCGCGGTCATCGACCCGCGCGACTGCAACAGCAACAGCAACGAGATCAGTCGGGAGGCGCGCACCAGCCCATCCTGCCCGGTGCCGCTCAGCGCCCGCCGGGGTGAGCAGCCCTCGGTCGTACGCGGTCGCCACCGCGGCGGCCCGGTCGTTGACCCCGAGTTTGGCGTACACGTGCAGCAGGTGCGTCTTGACGGTGGCCTCGCTGATGAACAGCTGACTCGCCGCCTCCCGGTTGGAGGCACCCCGGGCGACCAGGGTGAGCACCTCCAGCTCCCGTTGGCTGAGCGGCTCCTCGACGGGAGCGCGCAGCCGACCCATCAGCCGACCGGCGACGCTCGGCGCGAGCACCGACTCACCCGGGCGGCGGCCGGACCGCGCGGACGAGGTCCTCGCGGGTGCGTCCTGAGCAGGTAACCGGTCGCACCGGCCTCGATCGCCGGCAGCACGTCCGCGTCCGTGTCGTAGGTGGTGAGCACCAGCACCCGGGCGGTGCTGCCGGCGCGCGCCAGCCTGCCGATGGCGGTCACCCCGTCCATCCCCGGCATCCGGAGGTCCATCAGCACCACGTCTGGCCGCAGCGTCGCGACCAGGGCCAACGCCTCCGATCCGTCCGCCGCCTCACCCACCACCTCGAACCCTGGGTCGCCGGTGAACATCCCCGCAGGCCGTCCCGCACGACCGGATGGTCGTCGACGATCAGCAGTCGTACCGGGGCGGTCAACCGGCACCTCCGGGCAGCGCGGGGACGGACGCCGAGATGGCGGTGCCGCCGCCCGGCTCGGACTCGACGGCCAACTCGCCACCGACCCGGGTCACCCGTTGTCGCATGGCGGTCAGCCCGTACCCGCAGCCCTGCTCGTGGGTACCTCCTGGTCGGTGACGTCGAAGCCGGTCCCGTCGTCGCGGACGTCCAGCGTGACCACGTCCGCCATGTACGACAGGGTCAGCCCGACCCGCGACGCGGCGGCGTGCCGGGCCACGTTGGACAGCGCCTCCTGGGCGGCCCGCAGCAGGGTCACCTCGACCTCCGGGTGCAGCGGGCGGGCGTGCCGGTGGTGGCCACGTCGGCCCGTACCCGTTGAGAGCCGACCAGCGCCCACCCAGCTCGACGAGGGCGTCCGGTAGCCGGGCCGTCTCCAGCGGTTCCGGGCGGATCGCCCGCACCGAGCGGCGGGCCTCGGTGAGGCTCTCCGGGCCAGGGCGAGCGCGTTGTCGACGTGGCGGCGCCAGTCGGCGGACCGGTCGCGGGTCTGCTCGGCCGCCTCCAACTGGGTGATGATGCCGGTCAACCCCTGCGCCAGGGTGTCGTGGATCTCGCGCGCCATCCGTTGCCGCTCGTCCAGCACGCCGGCCTCCCGGGCCTGGGTGAGCAGTTGGGCGTGCAGCCCGGCGTTCTCCCGGGCCGTCTCGGTGAGTTGCCGGTTGGCCTCGCCGAGTTCCGCCACCAATCGCTTGCGTTTGGCGTCCTCCTGCTCGGCGACCATCGCGAACCAGCTCGCCGAACCGGCCACCACCAGGTTGAACAGCACCAGCAACAGCCAGAGCGGCAGGTGCGACGTCACCACCGTCAGGCCACCGCCCTGTGACGTGGCGACGAGGATGGCAGTGGTGACCACGCCGGCGATCCGCCAGCGCCAGGGCAGCACCGGAAAGGCGTGGATGTAACCGACCCAGGCGAAGAAGCCGTACCACGGACTGGCGGCCACCAGCACGGCGGCGAACGCGAGCAGCCCGGCGTAGTAGACCGCCATCAGCCCGCGCCGGCTCTGCCAGCCGGGATGCACTGTAATGAACCAGGCGACCCAGCACCCGGCCGCCACGGCGACCGCGAGGGTGGGCGCGGCGGCGAGGGCCCGGGTGCCGGTGCGACGAGGGCCAGCAGGGTGCCCAGGGTCAGCCCGCCATAGGGGAACACGCGATAGAGGCTCGCCTCGCGCTCCCGCCAACTGGTCAAAAGGTCGTGCTCACCGCTGCGGGTCATCGCATCTTCGCTCACTCCCAGCGGAACAGTTTCGCCGCGCACGCGCCGGCCACCACGGCGATCACCGCCATTATCCCCAGGTGCAACGGCTGTGGCGGCGTGCCGGTCCAGGCGTCGAAGAGCGCCTGCACACCGGGCGGCGTGTAGTCGCCGATCCGCGCCACGAAGTCCGGGAGCAGGAACCGGGGAAGATAGACACCGCCGAAGAACATGGTGACCAGGAACAGCGGCACGGCCAGGGCCTGAGCGGCCTTCGTCGTCCGGGCCACGGCGGCAACCAGCAGGCCGAGTGCCAGCAGCGCGGCCGTGCCGAGGATGAACGCCAGCGTGAAGCCGAGCGGGTGCCGGGAGCGGCACGCCGAACGCCAGCCGGGCGACGACGATGAGCAGCAGCGCGCTGGCCAGGATCCCGGCCAGGGCCAGCACCAGTTGGGCGGCGAGCAGAGCCGCCGGGTTCGCCGGGTGGTCGCCAGCCGGCGCAGCACACCGCGTTCCCGATAGGTGGCCAGTACGGCGGGCAGGGTGTTCACCCCGACCATGGCGAGGGTGACCACCAGCAGCGACGGAGCGAAGTAGCTGACGAAGGTCTGCCCCTCGAAGTTCGGGTCCGGCTCGCGGAGCGAAGGGATCAGCCCGAGCACCACCAGGATCAGGGTGGGCAGGCCGACAGTGGTGAGCAGCGTCGGCCGGTCCCGGAGGTAGAGCCGCGCCTCGATCCTCAGGATCTGGCGGAAGGCGTGCATGGTGGCTCCCTCTTTCAGTTGGCGGGCCGGTGCCCGGTCAGCTCCACGAAGGCGTCGTCAAGGGTGGACTGCTCCAGCCGCAGGTCCGCGGCGACGATCTGGTGGCGGGCGAGCACCGACGTGACGGCGTGCAGCAACTCGCCGGTGCCGGTCACCACCACCTGGCTGCCGGTGCGCTGCACCGCGGAGACCTCGGGCAGGTCGGTGAGGAGCCGGTCGTCGACCGGGGCCGACGGCCGGAACCGGATCCGCTGCTCCGGTGCCACCGTCGACACCAGGCCCGCCGGGCTGTCCAACGCGACGACCCGGCCCCGGTCGATCACCGCGACCCGGTCGCAGAGCCGCTCGGCCTCCTCCATGAAGTGCGTGACCAGCACGATCGTCACCCGCTGTCGCGGACCTGCTCGATGAGGCCCCAGGTGTCCCGGCGGGCCTGCGGGTCCAGCCCGGTGGTCAGCTCGTCGAGGATGGCGATCTCCGGGTTGCCCACCAGGGCCAGCGCGATGGAGAGCCGCTGCTTCTGACCACCGGAGAGCTTCTTGTACGCGGTGTTCCGCTTCTGCCGAGGCCCAGCCTGTCGATCAACTGGGCCGGGTCGGCCGGGTTGCGGTAGAACGAGGCGTACATCTCCAGTGCCTCCGCCACCCGAAGCCGGTCCGGCAGTTGGCTCTCCTGGAGTTGCACCCCGACCCGCTGGCGCAGTTGGGCCGCGTCCCGGCGAGGGTCGAGCCCGAGGACCGACACCTCGCCCCCGTCCGGGACACGCAGCCCGGCGACACACTCCACGGTGGTGGTCTTACCGGCGCCGTTCGGGCCGAGGACGCCGAAGATCTCCCCGGCCTCCACGGCGAGCGACACGTCGTCCACCGCCACCAGATCGCCGTAGCGCTTCCTCAGGTGGGTCACCTCGATGACCGTCATGTGCCGCCTCCCGCCGCTGTCGTCGTACCCCTCAAGGGTCGTCGGGTGACCCGGCGGCGAATCGACCGGCCGGCGATGATCGATGGTGTCCCCGGTTGATCGCTCCCGTCCGTCAACCGGTTGATGCGTGCGGTGCGGGTCGCTGCTAGGGCGTGTGTCCGGCGGATTCGATCACCGCTCGCTAGGCTGCTCGTTCGTGGATGTCAGCAGAGTCGCCAGCCCGGTCACCGGGGTCGTCGGACGCTTCTTCGCCGGAGCGGGCTGCTCCTGCGCGGGCTGGGCCTCTACGTCCGCAGCCCGGGGCTGATGCTGCTCGGCGTCGTGCCGGCGCTGATCTCCGGCGCGCTGTTCCTGGCCGCGCTCGCCGCCCTGGTGTACTTCGTGGACGACCTCGCCGCGCTGGTCACCCCGTTCGCCGACGACTGGTCGAACACGTCCCGAAGCCTGGTCCGGGTGATCGCCGGGCTGGCCTTCCTGGGGCTCGGCGGCCTGCTCGGCGTGCTCACCTTCACCGCGGTCACCCTGGTCATCGGCGACCCGTTCTACGAGAAGATCTCCGAGCAGGTGGAGCAGCGGTACGGCGGCACGCCGGGCGCGGTGGAGGTGCCGTTCTGGTCGTCGATGCGGCGAAGCCTCGCCGACTCGGTACGCCTGGTGGCGCTCGCGGCGCTGGTCGGCATCCCGCTCTTCATCGCCGGCTTCATCCCGATCGTCGGCCAGACGGTCGTCCCGGTCATCGGGGCGGCGGTGGGCGGCTGGTTCCTCGCCGTGGAGTTGGTCGGCGCACCCTTCTACCGACGTGGAATGCGGTTGCCGCAGCGCCGGACGATCCTGAAGGCCGACCGACCCGCCGCGCTCGGGTTCGGGTGGCGGTCTTCCTCTGCTTCCTGATCCCGCTCGGCGCCGTGCTGATCATGCCGGCCGCGGTCGCCGGCGCCACCCTGCTGGCCCGCCGATCGTTGGGCCAGTCGATCGAGCGGAGCTGACATGGAGATCGCCCTGGTCGAGGGGACGTCACCGCCCAGCGGGTGGACGCCGTCGTGAACGCGGCGAACTCGTCCCTGCTCGGTGGCGGCGGAGTCGACGGCGCCATCCACCGGCGCGGTGGGCCCGCCATCCTGGCCGAGTGCCGGGAGCTGCGGGCATCCCGCTACGGCAGGGCCTGCCGACCGGGCAGGCGGTGGCGACCACGGCCGGGGACCTGCCCGCCCGCTGGGTGATCCACACCGTCGGGCCGGTCTGGTCGGCCAGCGAGGACCGGTCGGCGCTGCTGCGCGACTGCTACGCCAACAGCCTCCGGGTCGCCGACGAGGTGGGCGCGGCCACAGTGGCCTTCCCACTGATCTCCGCCGGCATCTACGGCTGGCCGATCGACGACGCGGTCCGGCAGGCACTGTCGGTGCTGCGCTCGGCCACACCGGCCACCGTCACGGAGGCGCGTCTGGTGCTCTTCGGCGCCGATACCCACGCCGTCGCACGCCAGGTGTTCGACGAACCCCTCAGTAGCTCTGAGTAGTTCAACCCCGCGCCGCCCGTCGATCATGGAGTTGTGGTGGGTGACAAAGTGCCCGTAAAACCGCAAACCAGGCACCATAACTCCATGATCGACGAGGTTGAGTCGCTCGTCTTCGCGATCTTGCACTCTGTGTCGCGGCATAGGGGCATTCCGCGCGTTTCAGCGACTGAACTGCAAGATCGGCGCGGGTTCATCCCGTAAGGACCGCCGCCCCTTGATCACTTGATGGTGAGTAGTTGTCCTGAGCCTCCCAGAACTACTTTTCATCAAGTGATCACCGCGGACAATGTCGGCGTCTTCGGGACGGGTGAGCGCTGATCAGGTCAGGTCAGCCAGGCAGCTCCACTCGGATGCCACCGGGCGGTAACCCAGCCGGGCGTTGATCGCGAGCATCGGCGCGTTCGCCTCGTCGTTCGAGGTGTACGCGACGCGTACGCCGTTCGCGGCGGCACGGTGCAGCGCCGCCGTCTTGGCCAGTCGGGCCAGCCCTCGGCCCCGGTACGCCGGAACGCTGCAGGTGTAGTCCGACCACATCCGGTCGCCATCCCGCTTCACCACGCTGAACGCGGCGACCTCACCGTCGACCTCGGCGACGGTGCTGGCCGTCTTGTCGAGGCCGAGGTTCTCCCATACGTCGTACAGCCAGCTCTGGTAGCTCATCGCGTCGACCGGGACATCGCTCGGCTCGTCGACCGCCGAGGCGACGTCCGCCTCGTACAGGAGGTGCGGGTCCAGGTCCGCGAGCGGGCGCAGTCGTACGCCCGGCGGCGGGTCGGGCAGCGCGGGTGCCGGATTCAGGTCGAGCGCCGAGAAGCGCAGCTCTCGGCTGGGCTCGTAGCGTGCCGGCGCGAACGGCAGCGCCTCCGGCTGGGCGAAGGCGCGCAGGCGGCGGATCCCCATGGGGGCGAGGTGACCTGTCGCGGCCGTCAGCAGCGCGGTGCCGATGCCGCGCCGGCGGTGCTGCGGGTGCACGTGCAGCAGGTTGATGTCACCGAAGTCCGGTGTCGACGTCGAAGCGTTGCGTTGCGCCGTGACCCATCCGACGATCGTGGCGTCGACCTCGGCCACGAAGGCGGCCCATCCGTCTCCGGTACCGGCTCGGCGATCATCTTCCGGGTCGACTCGACGCCGCGCACCAGGTACGGGTAGACCTCTGTGCGCAGGGCCACCACGGCCGGGGCGTCATCGGGATGCGCCAGACGAATCCGCATGTCAGGCCCCCATCCGTACGGCGGCGACGGCCTCGACCTCGACGAGCTGGTCGATGTAGCCGAGCACTGCCACCCCGAGCAGGGTGCTGGGCGGGTCGTGGTCGCCGAAGAAGTCCCGCACCACCTCCCAGACGGTCACCAGGTCCTTCTGCTGCGACGACGCCACGTAGACACTGGTCTTGACGACGTCGGTCAGCCTCGCGCCGGCCGCGTCGAGAGCGGCCGCCAGGTTCGCCATCACCTGCCGGGCCTGCGCGGCGTGATCACCGGCGCGACCGTGTGCCCGTCGGCGTCCAGCGGGCACGCCCCGGCGGTGAACACCAACCGGGTGGATGGCTCGACGGTGGCCGCGTACGCGTACTCGGCGACGTCGGACAGGGCGGGGACGCGCAGTAACGCGACAGGTTCCGGCATGCCGGCGAGGCTAACCAGGATCGCCCACCCGAGCGACGCATTAAACCGCCGGACCTCGACGACGCTGGCTAGGTCCGAGAACCGCATTGACTGCGGCCGATAACCGCATTGACTCTGGCCGACGTCCTGCCGAAGATCAGTCGATGCCCAGCGACCAGCCGACCGCTGACTTCTCGATCAAGCCGACCCTCACCGGAGAACGGGCGATCCTGCGCCCCTTCGTCGACGATGACCTGGCCACGTTCCGGGAGGCGGTGGCCGACCCGGAGGTGGCCCGACTGACTGGCAGTCCGGCCAACGACACTCCCGACGAGGAGCGGATGCGCTCCTGGTACGGCAGCCGCAACGCCCAGACCGACCGACTCGACCTGGCGGTGGTGGACCGCGCCACGGAGGTCTGCGTCGGCGAAGTGGTCCTCAACGAATGGGATCCCGACAACCGGAGCTGCAACTTCCGTACCCTGCTCACGGCTGCGGGCCGCGACCGCGGCCTGGGCACCGATGCGGTCCGCCTGGTCGTCGGCTACGGCTTCGAGAGGCTTGGCCTGCACCGCATCTCGCTTGAGGTGTTCGCGTTCAACCCGAGGGCCCGGCACGTGTACGAGAAGGTCGGCTTCGTCGGCGAGGGTGTGCTGCGGCAGGTCCTGCGCGACGGCGACGACTGGATCGACGCCACGGTGATGTCGATCCTCGCGCCCGAGTGGGCGGCGCACCGAGGAAATCTCGAGCGCTGAGCCGGACCCCTCAGGCGGAGGCGCGTCGGATCAGCTCGGTGGGCAGCATGATCGCCTGCTCGATGGTCTCCCCGGCGGCCAGCCGGAGCAGCTGTCGGGTCATCCGACGGCCCAGTTCCACGATCGGCTGCCGGACCGTGGTCAGCGGCGGTTCGGTGTAGGCGGCGGTCTCGATGTCGTCGAAGCCCACCACCGCCACGTCCTCCGGCACCCGCCGGCCGGCCTCGCGGAGCGTCCGCAGGGCGGCGTGCGCCATCAGGTCGGAGGCCGCGAAGACGCCGTCGAGGTCGGGATGCTCGGTGAGCAACCTGTGCATCGCCGCCGACCCGGACTCCCGGGTGAAGTCACCGACGGCGATCAGCTCGGGCAGCCCCGCGTCGGCGACCGTGCTCCGATAGCCGCTGAGCCGTTCGATCCCGGCGACCATGTCCTGTGGGCCGGCGATGGTGGCGATCCGTCGGCGACCGCTGTCGATCATGTGGCGGACGGCCGCGTGCACCCCGGCGACGTGGTCGACGTCGACGTACGGCACGGGTACGTCGCCGAGGGGACGGCCGCTGCACACCACGGGGATGCCGAGCCGTGCCAGCGTCCCGGGCAGCGGGTCGGCGCCGTGCAGCGACGCGAAGAGCACGCCGTCGACGTGCCGGCCGGTGGTGTACCGCTCGACCCGCTGGTGCCCCGCCGGCGAACCGGCGAGCATCAGCACCAGTTGCTTGTCGGCCGCCTCCAGCTCCTGGCTGACGCCACGGATGATGCCGGGGAAGACCTGGTCGTCGGAGAACACCCGGGTGGCCGCCTCCGGCATGACCAGGGCGATCGAGTCGGTGCGCTGGGTGACCAGGCTGCGGGCGGCGAGGTTGGGGACGTACCCCAGCTCGGCGACCGCCCGGGTGACCGCCTCCCGGATCGGCTCGGCGACGGTGGTGGAGCCGTTGACCACCCGGGAAACGGTGGCCCGGACACCCGGCCCGCGCCGCCACCGCTTCGAGCGTCGGCCGCTGCGCCGTCGTCATCACGCCTTCCCCGCTCGTCACAGCCCGTTCCGGGAGATCACCTCCTGGTACCACCGGGCGCTGGCCTTCGGTGTGCGCCGCTGGGTCAGGTAGTCGACGTGCACGATCCCGAACCGCTTGCGGTAACCCTCCGACCACTCGAAGTTGTCCAGGAATGACCATACGAGATAACCGCGCAGGTCCACGCCCCGGGAGATCGCTTCGTGCGCCGCGCGGAGGTGCCCGTCGAGGTAGGCGATGCGATCGGCGTCGATCACCTGCGCCGGCCCGTCGGGCGAGTCGGCGCCCGGCTTGTCGGGGAACGCCGCACCGTTCTCGGTGATCAGCAGCGGCACCCGGGGTAGTCGGCGGCGATCCGCTCCAGCAAACGGGTCAGCCCGGAAGGCTCGATCATCCAGCCCATGTCGGTGAGTGGCCCGGCCGGCGGCAGGAAGTGCACCGCGCCCGCGGTGCCCGGTAGCGCCGTTGCCGGCACCGTCGGGCCTGCCCGCCACGTAACTGGGCGCGTAGTAGTTGATGCCAAGGAGGTCGATCGGGGCGGCGATCAGCTTCGTCGCCGTCCCGGATGAACGTCGGCTCGACGATGCGGGCCACATGCTCACGGACGTCGTCCGGGTAGCCGCCGGCCAGCAGCGGGTCGAGGAAGATCCGGTTGTGCAGGCCGTCGACCAGGCGGACCGCCGCCGCGTCGGCCGCGCTCTCCGGGTCGGCCGGGCGCACGTCGGCCGGGTTGACGGTGACCCCACGCTGCGCGCACCGGCCGCCCGCAACGCCCGCGCCGCCAGGCCGTGCCCCAACAGCAGATGGTGTACGGCGGTGAAGGCCGCAGCCGGATCCTGCTCACCCGGAGCGTGCAACCCGTTGCCGTAACCCAGGTAGGCCGAGCACCACGGCTCGTTGAGCGTGGTCCAGACGTCGATCCGGTCGCCGAGGCGGGCGTACACCGCCGTGGCGTAGGTGGCGAAGTGCTCGGCGGTGTCCCGGTTGGTCCAGCCGCCACGGTCGCCCAGGGACTGGGGCAGGTCCCAGTGGTAGAGGGTGACGATCGGGTCGATTCCCCGGTCGAGCAACGCGTCGGTGAGCCGATCGTAGAAGTCCAACCCGCGCGGGTTGGCCGGGCCGGTGCCGTCGGGCTGGATGCGGGGCCAGGCGACCGAGAACCGGTACGCCCGCAGCCCCAGCTCGGCCATCAGCGCCACGTCGTCGGCGTACCGGTGGTAGTGGTCGCAGGCGACGTCGCCGGTGTGGCCCTGGTACACCTTGCCCGGCGTACGGCTGAAGGTGTCCCAGATGGACGGACCGCGACCGTCGTCGCGGGCGGCACCTCTATCTGGTACGCGGCGGTGGCCGCCCCCAGAGGAAGTGCTCAGGAAAACGGATTGTGTTCACGCCTTGACCGCACCTTCCATGATTCCGCCGATGATCTGCCGGCCGAACAACACGAAGACCAGTAGGAGGGGCAGCGTCGCGATGGCCGTTCCGGTGAACACCTGCGACATGTCCTGGTAGTACCGTCCGACAGTGCTCGTAGGGAGAGTTGCACTGTCGGATTCGCCGGATCGTTCAGCACAGCGTACGGCCAGAGGAAGTCGTTCCAGGTGGTCATGAAGGTCAGCAGACCGAGGACGGCGGCAGCGGGACGCAGGGCTGGCAGCACGACGTGCCACCAGATCCGGGCGGTGCCACAGCCGTCCATCCGGGCCGCCTCGATGAGTTCGTCGCTGATGGCCTGGCCGGCGTACTGCCGCATCATGAACACTCCGAACCCGGTGACCAGCACCGGGACGATGACCGCGGGTAGCCGGTCGTTCCAGTGCAGCTTGGTCATGAGCAGGTAGAGCGGGATCACGCCGAGCTGCGTCGGCACCATCATGGTCGCGATGATCACCAGCAGCATGGCGTTGCGCCCACGGAATCTGAGCTTGGCGAAGGCGAACCCGGCCAGGCTGGAGAAGAACACCACGGAGACGGTCACCGTGGTCGCGACGACCGCCGAGTTGATCAGGCCGGTCAGGAAGTACGCGTCGGTGTTGTCGAACAGTCGGGCGATGTTGGCCCCAGGTTGCCACCGGGGTGACCGGGGTGGCAGTTGGCCCATCGCGTCGTTGCTGCGGCTGGCGACGACGAACATCCACCAGATCGGGAAGACCGACAGGCCGGCGGCGACGACCAGGGCCAGGTAGGTGAGCGGGCTGGCCCGCCAGAGTCGGCTCAACGGTCGGTTCCCTTCCGAGGGCTTCGCCCGCCGCCGAGTCGGCGGAGGACCAGCACGTTGACGGCCGCGACGATCGCGATGAGCGCGAAGAGCAGCCAGGCCACGGCGGAGCCGTACCCGAAGTTGTAGTGCGGCGCGAAGGCGTTCTCGAACATGTACATGGTCAGCGTCTGCGACTCGCGCATCGGCCCACCGCGGATCGGGTTGGTGCCGGAGTGGAACAGCCGGGGCTCGGTGAAGAGCTGCAGTCCACCGATGGTGGCGATGATGGCGCAGAAGATGATCGTCGGTTTGAGCAGTGGCACGGTGACCGACCAGAACTGTCGGGTCCGGCTGGCGCCGTCGATCGCCGCCGCCTCGTACAGGTCGCGGGAATGGCCTGCATCGCGGCCAGCAGGATCAGCGCGTTGTAGCCGGTCCACCGCCAGTCGACCATGGCGGAGATGGCGACCCAGGAGGCGAACCGGTTGGACTTCCACTCGATCGCGTCCATCCCGACCAGGTCGAGCAGCCAGTTGATCATGCCGAACTCGCGGCCGAAGATCACCCCGAACACGATCGCCACCGCGGCGGTGGACGTGACGTTGGGGACGAGCACCGCCATCCGCCAGCCGGTACGGGCCCGTAGGCCCCGGTTGAGCAGGTTCGCCAGCCAGAGCGCGGCGAGCAACTGCGGGACGGTCGAGATGACGAAGATCCCCAGCGTGTTGACCAACGCGTGCCAGAAGTCGGCGTCGGCCAGCAGTCGGGTGTAGTTCTCCGCCCCGACGAAGGGTGGTCCACGCCGAGCAGGTCCCAGTCGTGCAACGACACCCAGAAGGTGTACGCCAGCGGGTAGACCCCGAAGACCGCGAAGAGCAGGAAGAACGGGGCGATGTAGAGGTACGGGAGAGGCGGGTGTCGAGCCGGCTGAGCCGACCGGACGAGCGTGGGGTGCCGGTGCGACCGGCGGGCGGGCGTCGAGCTGGACGGTCATGCCCGGGGACTCCTTTCCGCCGTGCGGGCGGGACTCCGGCTGCCGGATTCCCGCCCGCACGCTGGGGTTGGGCTACTTGGCGGCGGCCTTCTTCGCGTTGGCCACCGCGTCGGTCCAGCCCTCCGCGGGGTTGCGCTGGCCCAGCTCGACGGTCCGTACGGCGTTCTCCACCTCGGTGCGCACGGCCTGGTTCTTCGGGCCCATGTAGACCGGCTTGAGGCTCTTCGCGCCGGAGCCGAAGATCGCGCCGACCGGTGCCCCGGAGAAGTACGTGTTGGTCGCGGCGGTGATCGCCGGGTCGTCCAGTGCCTGCGGTGAGGAGGGCAGCGGACCCTTTGCCTTGAACGCCCCGATCTGGCCCTTGGCGCTGGTCAGGAACTTGGCCAGCTCGATCGCCTCGGCCTGGTGCTTGCTCTGCTTGGGCACGGCGAGGTGTGACCCACCCAGTTGCCGCCGCTGCCGGGGACCCGTGCGATGTCCCACTTGCCCTGGGCGGCCGTGCCGGCGTTGGCCTCGATGACGCCGGTCATCCAGGCCGGACAGGCGATGGTGGCGAACTTCGACTGCTTGAACGCGGAGACCCACTCCTCGGACCAGGAGCCGTACTTTCCGGAGAGGCCCGAGTCGATGATGTCCATGGTGGTGTCCCACGCCTGCCGTACCGGTGGGTTGCTGTCGACGACCAGATTGCCGCTGGTGTCGTAGTAGCTGTAGCCGGTCGTGTTGCCGGCGGTCTGCAGCAGGATCGTGTTGAAGGTGTTGGTCGCCCCGTCGAGGAACGACGCGCCGGTCTTCGCCGCGGTGAACCGCTCGCCGGTGGCGATGTAGTCCGGCCAGGTGGGCCAGAGCTTGGAGACCGCGTCCCGCTCGGTGGGCAGGCCGGCCTTCTCGAAGAGGTCCTTGCGGTAGCAGATGGCGATGCCGCCGACGTCCGTGCCGAGACCGATGAGCTGCTTGCCGTCGGCAGTCAGACCGGCGTTCCACTTCCACTCCAGGAAGTTGCCCTTGAGGTCGGCGGCGCCGTGGTCCAGCAGGTTGACGAAGTTCGCCGGGTTGGCCTTGTACTCGACCAGCAGACCCTCCTCGATGGCCACCACGTCGCCGGCGCCCGGCCGGCGGCGAGCCACTGGTGAGCTTCGGCGAGTACTCGTCGAGGTTGGTGCCGGTGCCCCGCTCGACGATCTTCACGCCTGGGTTGGCGGCCATGTACTCCTGGTAGAGCTGCTCGTAGCCGAACTGACCGAAGACGTCGACGGTCAGGGTGACCGATCCGTCGCCCGGCTCGTCGCCGTCGCCGCAGCCAGCGGTGACGAGCAGTGCGGTGGCGAGGGCCACCGCGGCGAGGCGGCGGCGCGGGAGGACAGCCATGGGTTTCGACCTCTCCAAGGCGGGCGGGTGCTGGCAGATGGTTCAGAGAGCGCTCTCACGACAGGGTGGAGGCTCGTCTCCCGCCTGTCAAGAGAGCGCTCTCTCGGCGTTGACGGTTCGACCCTCTGAATGAACGAGGGCGCCACCCGGGTGGGGTGACGCCCTCGGCGCGGCCGACCGTCAGCCGGTACGCAGCCCGTTCAGCAGGTTGCGATCACCGGCGACGTCCAGCGTCTCGAAGCTCACCCGGCCCCAGAGCGCGAGCAGCAGATCGCTCGCGGTGCCGCTGACCTGGGCCCGCGCGTGGTGGTCGTCGTGGTCGAAGATGGTCGCCGTGTCGAGCAGCGCCACCCCTCGCCGCGCAGCCGCAGATACCACTCCTGAGCGGCGTCGGTCGCGGAGAGCTGCACCACCCGCGCCAGTCACCGGGCACCTGCCGCCGGCCCGCCGGCAGCCAGGTGTCCAGCACCTCGCTCACCCGTCGGCCGCGAGCTTCGCCTCCACCGGCTCACCGGCCGCGATGGCGAGCTGGGCGTCCCAGCGGTGCACGGCCGTCTCGTGAGCCATCCGCCGCGGCCAGAAACCAGCCTTCTTCGGCTGCGGAGCCCAGTTCCACGCCGGCGCCTCCGGGTCGAGCCCGTCGAAGAGGGTCATCACCCGGTCGTACCCCTGCTGCCACAGCTGGAGCGGGCTGACGCCCGGGTCCGCATCGATCGGTTCCCGACGGGCCGGCTGGGTGGTCAGGCCGGAACCGGCGAACGACGAAACCCAGTGGTAGATGCCAGCCATGTGCAGTGTCAGGTCGTTGACCGTCCAGCCCGGACAGGACAGCACCGGTGTCTCCGGTGGTGCCTCGGCCACCGCCGCCGCGAAAGCCGGGCCTTCCGTCCGAAGCGCCCCGATCCAGAAATCCTTGCTGCCCTGCAGTCTGCTCATCGCCATCCTCCCGGGGTGCCGGGCGACCAGTGGGTGCCACGGCTATTACTCAGCCTAAGGTGAAGGGCGTGCCAGACGCCTCCGCCCAGCCGACAACCGACGCCGATCGTGCCATCCCCGATCCACTCGCCAGCTACACCACCCTACGGATGGGTGGGCCGGCCGAGCGGATCATGGCGGCCGGCAGTGCCGACGAGCTCGTCCGCGCGGTCCAGACCGCGGCCGAGCCGGTGCTGATCCTGGCCGGGGGCAGCAACGTGGTGATCGGCGATTCCGGCGTCACCGGCACCGTCGTCCTGGTGCGCTCCCGTGGCCTGCGGGTCGTCGCCGAGGACGCCGGGTCGGTCACCGTACGGGTCGACGCCGGCGAGCCGTGGGACGACCTCGTCGCCGCCACTGTCGCCAATGGCTGGGCCGGGCTGGAATGCCTGTCCGGCATTCCCGGCTCGACCGGTGCCACCCCGATCCAGAACGTCGGCGCGTACGGCCAGGAGGTCGCCGAGACGATCACCGGCGTCGAGGTGTACGACCGGGTCGAAGGCACCCGACACGTCATCCCCGCCGCCGACTGCGGGTTCGCCTACCGGGGCAGCATCTTCAAGTACGTGGATCGCTGGGTGGTGCTCTCGGTCGACTTCCGGCTCAGCAGGTCCCCGCTCTCCGGGCCGGTGCGCTACGCGGAACTGGCCAGGGCGCTCGGCGTCGAGGTGGGTGACCAGGTGCCGCTGGCCGACGCCCGAGCGGCGGTGCTGCGCCTGCGCGCGGGCAAGGGCATGGTGCTCGACGCCACCGACCCGGACACTCGCTCGGTTGGCTCGTTCTTCACCAACCCGGTGCTCGACCGCGCGACGTACGAGCTTCTCCTGGAGCGTTCCGCCGACCTGGGCGACCCCGCCTGGCCGGGGGCCGACGGCCTGGTCAAGGTCAGCGCGGCCTGGCTGATCGACAAGGCCGGCTTCCGCAAGGGTCACCCGGCGAGGGTGGAGTCTCGATCTCCAGCAAGCACACCCTGGCCCTGACCAACCACAGCGGCACCGCCCACACCGGTGACCTGCTCACCCTGGCCCGCGACATCCGCGACCAGGTCCACGCCCGCTTCGGCGTAACCCTCCACCCCGAACCAGTCCTCATCAACTGCACCCTCTAAACCCCAAAACCCCACCTCTCTGCCCCGCCCGCCCCTGCCCGCCCTCGACCCCGCCCCGGTCCCCGCCCCTCCGGTCCCCGCCCCTCCGGTCCCCGCCCCCGTTCCCGTTCCCGTTCCCGTTCCCGCGATCTTGCAGTTTCTGCCGGGACATAACGGCTGCAAGAGGGCGAACCGTCGACCGAAAGTGCAAGATCGGCGAGGCGGACGGGGCGAGGCGGGCGAGCGGGACGGAATGGAACCCACCCCGGCGCGCCCCAGGCCTCGGGTTCCCGGCCAACCGTGTCGATCAAGGAGTTGTGGTGGGAGACGATTGGCGCTATCGGGGTTAAAGCGCCCACCACAACTCCATGATCGACGGGGCGGGGCGGGGCGGGGCGGGGCGGGGCGGGGCGGGCGGGGCGGGGCCTGGCGGGGCGGGGCTAGCGCGGGCGGGACGGGGCAAGCGCCGGGTGAAAGGCGGGCAGGGTAGGGCGGGCAGGGCAGGGCGGACGGGGCAGGGCGGACGGGGCAGGGCGGGACGGACGGGGCGGCGGCCGGGCGGGTTAGGGAGGGGCCAGGGAGGGTTAGTTCGCCTTGGCGCCAGCGGTCTGGTTGTGAAGGACGGGCCAGCCTGTTTCGCGGAGACAGGTCACCGCTCGTAGCCAGCGTTGGCGAGGCCGGACGTGGCGTACGGGCGGCGGCCTGCCACGCGTCGTCGAGGGCGCGGATCAGGGCGTGCACGGGCTCACCGGGGACGTTGCGATGGATCAGCGCCTTGGGCAGTCGCTCGGCCAACTCGGCGGGCTGCCCAGCGTGGTGAGCTTCGCGGCCAGGGTCAGCGTCCGAGGGCCGTCGGCGTCGATCAGCAGCCAGCTGGCGAGCCGCCCCAACTCGTCGCAGGTGCCCTCGACGAGCGCCCACCGGGGGCGAGCGCGGCGGTCATCGTCCGCCAGGCATCGGTGACCTCGCCTCGTCGTACTGTCGCAGCACGTTGAACGCGCGGACCAGCACCGGCCGGAGCCCGGCCAACTCGAACCCACCCGGGCGAACGTCAGGCCGGGCGGGTCGGCGGCCGGTGCCGCGGTGGCCACCCGGGCCGGGTCGATCTCCAGTCCGACCAGCCGTACGTCCGGACGGACCCCGGCCGCCAGCCGAGCCCGCAACTCGACAGCGGTCACCGGGGTGGCGCCGTAGCCGAGGTCGACCACGAGGGTCGTCCGCCGCCAACAGCCGGTCGGCGCAGGTGGCGACGATCCAGTTGTCCACCCGACGGAGCCGGTTCGGGTTCGTCGTGCCCCGGGTGACCACGCCGAGCGGCCGGTGCCGTGCCGCGCCGCTCATAACAAGGCCCGCCTCAGCCCCGATCTCTGTTCGCGACTGCGGGCTCGCAGACCCGGCTCACTCCTCGCGCTTCACTGGCCGACGCGGTGGACCTTGTGCTGGGCGGCCTGCGCCCTTGGCCGGACCACCAGCCGGTCGACGTTGACGTGCTCGGGGCGGGTGGCGCACCAGGCGATGCAGTCGGCGACGTCCTCGGCCACGAGCGGCCCCGGCACCCCGGCGTAGACGGCTGCCGCCCGCTCCGCGTCACCCTCGAAGCGGACCAGCCCGAACTCCTCGGTCTTCACCATGCCCGGGTCGATCTCGATCACCCGTAGCGGTCGGCCACACAACTCCAGGCGGAGTGTGCCGGCGATGGCGGTCTGCGCGTGCTTCGCGGCGGTGTAGCCGCCCCGCCCTCGTAGACGGTCAGGCCCGCGGTGGAGGACACCACCACAATGGTGCCGGAGCCGGACGCCTCCAGTGCCGGTAGCAGCGCCTGGGTGACACGCAGGGTGCCGAGCACGTTGACGTCGTACATCCACTGCCAGTCGGCGATCGAGCCGGACTCCACCGGGTCCAGCCCGCGCGCTCCGCCAGCGTTGTTGACCAGGAGGGTGACCGGCCCGGGTGCCTGGGCGGCGGCCTCGGCCAGCCCGGCCACCGACTCGTCCGAGGTGACGTCGCAGGTCTCCGCGGTGGCCTGCCCGCCGGCGGCGACGATCTCGGCGACCAGGTCGGCGAGCCTCTCGGCGCGGCGGGCGACGGCGAGCACGTGGAAACCCTCGGCGGCGAGCCGTCGGGCGGTGGCCGCACCGATTCCGCTGGAGGCCCCGGTGACGATGGCGACTGAAGTCATCCCGATATTGTCCCCGCCCGGATGGGCTCGCCCGACCGGGCTTGCGGCAGCCACTGCTCGGGCATCTGGTGATGAGGTCCGTCACCCCGAGGGGCCGTACTGGGGAATTTCCGAAGCCCGATGGGGAAGATGACACCCGGCGTACAGGTTGACCAAGTAGCGCCGGTCGTGCGAGACGGCATCAACCGTGACGAAGGAGCGGATGTGGCGGAAATGCACACCGGTGTCGGCCGTCAGCGAGGTGCCCGACCGTGGCCCCGGCCCCGCCGCATCGCCACCCTGTCGGTGCACACCTCCCCGTTGCACCAGCCCGGCACGGGTGACGCCGGCGGAATGAACGTCTACATTCTCGAAGTCGCCCGGCGACTCGCCGAGGCCAACGTGGAGGTGGAGATCTTCACCCGGGCCACGTCCGGTGACCTCCCCGGTGGTCGAGATGGCACCCGGCGTGCAGGTTCGACACATCACCTCCGGCCCCTGGAGGGCCTCACCAGGAGGAGCTGCCCGGGCAGCTCTGCGCCTTCACCGCCGGGGTGCTGCGCGCCGAGGCGTCCCGCCCACCGGGCACTACGACCTGATCCACTCGCACTACTGGCTCTCCGGGCAGGTCGGCTGGCTGGCCAAGGAGCGGTGGGGCGTGCCGCTGGTGCACACCGCGCACACCCTGGCGAAGGTCAAGAACGCCCAGCTCGCGGCCGGCGACCGGCCGGAGCCAAGGCCCGGGTGATCGGCGAGGAGCAGGTGGTCGCCGAGGCGGACCGGCTGGTCGCCAACACGCGGTTCGAGGCCAGGGACCTCCTCGACCGGTACGACGCCGACCCGACCCGGGTTTCCGTCGTGCAGCCGGGCGTCGACCTGGCCCGGTTCCGGCCCGCGCCGGGCGACCGGTCCGGGGCCGCCCGCCAGGCCCGTCGCCGGCTGGGGCTTCCAGTCGACGGGTACGTGGTTGCCTTCGTCGGTCGGATCCAGCCGCTCAAGGCCCCGACGTGCTGATCCGCGCGATCGCCGCGTTGCGGGAGCGCGATCCGGCGCTGGCCGACCAGGTGACCGTGGTGATCTGCGGCGGGCCCAGCGGCAGTGGGCTGGACCGGCCAACCGCCCTGATCGAGCTGGCCGCCAAGCTCGGCGTCAGCGACGGGGTGCGGTTCCTGCCACCACTGACCGGGGACGACCTTCCGGCCCTGTACCGGGCGGCGGATCTGGTCGCGGTGCCGTCGCACAACGAATCGTTCGGCCTGGTCGCCCTGGAGGCACAGGCCTGCGGTACGCCGGTGCTGGCCGCCGCCGTCGGAGGGCTGGTCACCGCGGTACGGGACCAGGTCAGCGGCGTACTGATCGACGGGCACGACCCGGTGGACTGGGCCCGAGCGCTGGGCCGCCTGCTGCCGAACCGGGCACTCCGGTCGGTGCTGGCCCGGGCGCCGAGCAGCACGCACGGCACTTCTCCTGGGACCGTACGGTCAACGGCCTGCTCGGGGTTTACGGCGAGGCGATCGCCGCGCACCGCGCCCGGCTCGCGGCCGACCTGGTGGGTGACCCCGCGCTCTCCTGCTCCTGGTGACCAGGGGCGTTGGTCGCCAACCGGTGCGTCGGCCGGGTCGGTCGTAGAGTGGGTCCGGTGAGCCCGAAGAGCGATCTTGCGACCCTGATCGAGTCGGTCTGTGCCGAGCGGGACCTGGCCTGGGATTCGACCGGCCCCGGCTCGTACGCGGTGACGCTGCCGGGCACCCACAAGCTCAAGACGGTCTGCAATCTGATCGTCGGGGAGCACGCGTTGCGGATCGAGGCGTTCGTGATGCGCCAGCCGGACGAGCGCCGCGAGGAGCTGTGGGCCTGGCTGTTGCAGCGCAACGCTCGGATGTACGGCGTCTCCTTCTCCACCGACGCGGTCGGCGACGTGTACCTGACCGGCCGGGTCAACCCCGCCGGGGTGGACGCCGACGAGCTGGACCGGTTGTTCGGCGCGGTCCTCACGTACGCCGACGAGTCGTTCGACACGATGCTGGAGATCGGCTTCGGCAGCTCGATCCGGCGGGAGTACGAGTGGCGGGTCAAGCGGGGTGAGTCGACGGCCAACCTGGCGGCGTTCGCCCATCTCTTCGAGCCCTCCGGCTCCGGCTCCGACCCTGACCCGACCTGACCTGACAGCGCTGCCTCGCCGATCATGGAGTTGTGGTGGGCAACAAAACGCCCGCAATAATGTCGAACCGGGCACCACAACTCCATGATCGCCAGAACGGGTCCTGGATGCAGCACGACCATGGCGAGCAGACGGTGGTTCGGACTGCTCCTGACGGGTATGCCGCACCGCGCGGTGCGGCAAGGGACCCGCGCGCCGATGACGGAGTGCCAAGGAGCGGAGCGTCCCATGGCTCAGCGGAACAGCTCAGGTCGCGGCGCGACTGCGACCAGGACGAAGCGACAGACCGGCAATCAGACGCCGGGTACGCCCGGAGTCTCCGAGTCGGAGATCTCCCGGATGCGGGTGGACGACATCCGCGGGCAGCTGCGCAAACGCGGGGTCTCCGGGATCTCCGCAATGCGCAAGCCCGACCTGGTGAAACAGCTGGTGCGCTCGATGCGGGCCGGCGCAGGTCGGAGCAGCACCGGCCCGGCGGGCCGGGCCACCGGCACCGGGCGTCGGCGGGTCGTGCCGCCGCCACCAAGAAATCAGCGGCCAGGCCGGCATCGAGCCGCGCGAAGGCCGCGCCGGCGAACAAGAGCGCGCCCGCGAAGCGCCGCCGCGACGAAGGCGACCGCCACGCGGAAGTCGACGGCGGCGACGAAGAGGGCGCCGGCGAAGAAGGCGATCGCCGCGAGGAAGACGACCGCCGCGAAGAAGACGACAGCCGCGGCGACGACAACGGCCGCCCGCAAGAGCGCGGGCGCGAGCCGGACGACCGCCGCCCGTAAGACAGCTGCGGCCCGCAAGACAGCGACGGCGCGGAAGACCACGTCGGCCCGTACGGCGCCCGCCCGGAAGGCGCCGGCGAAGAAGGCACCGGCGCGACCGGCGGCGAAGCGCACGGCGCCGGCCAAGACCGCGGCGGCTAAGCGCGCGCGCCGGCCAGGAGCACGGCGGCGAAGCGCACGACGGCACCGGCGAAGCGCACGCTGACGCCGTCGACCGGTGGCGGTACGACGGCCGGCGGGATCCGGACCGGTCGGGGTACGGGCCGGTCGGTCCGCAGCTCGCAGGTGATCTCGTCGACGACGGATCGGCCGGAGCGGCCGGGACGGAGCCTGATCACGACGAACCACGAGGTTATCCAGCGCTGGGCCCGGAACGCGGTGCGAAGCCGGCCACCATCGCCGGCACCGAGCGGGACGGGCGGGCGGGCGTGTTGACCTTCAACATCCCCGGATACCGGGAAAGTAGCCGGATCCGCGAGATCACCTGGGATGAGTGGTTTTACACCTTCGACCTGCGTCGACTGAACCTGATCTATCAGGAGCAGTTGCGCAACGGCCGGCAGAGCAGTTTCTTCCGGACCGAGTCACCCGATCGGGAAGACGGTTGAGGTGTTTGCGGGAATGGTCGACGGGTAGTCGGCTGTTACCAACGACCGAGGCCGGAGCAGCGGATACTCGCCAGTTGTGACCGGCGAGACAGCCGATCTGGGTTGAATCCAGAATCCGGGCGAACTAACTTTATTGCACCGCGCCACGCTTGGAAACGTTCGGGGAGCGGCGGATCGATCAGATCCGCGCACCAGGCGAGGCGCGAGGGGACGGGTGGACCTACCGTTGGGGACGGTGCCCACCTGTTTGGACCGGCGGCGTGAGCGGGCGATGCTTACGGGGTGAGTGTTGCCCGCCGCCGCCGGCCTCAGGCGGGCGCCCATCATGACCTTCGGGGCATGGTGGGCGCTTTGCGGTGGTTATGCGGTCGGTACGCGGTCCGCGACCGTGGTCGACTCGGTGTCGACGGCCCGGCGCAGCGCGGCGACGTGCCGCTCCCGAGGTGGCCCGGCGAGCAGATGCCCGAGCGCGGCCAAAGGCCGAGCCCGGCCACGATCAGCCAGTGCCGGTCGCCGAGGTGCTGCAGGCTCACCCCGCCGAGAGTGGGCGCTACGAAGGCCGCGGCCGGGAACGTCAGGTAGAAGACCGACTGGTAGCGCGCCCGTAGCTGCGGCGGTGCCAGGTCGGCGTTGATCTGCGCGTTGGGCGGGGCGGCGAGCATCGAGCCGACCGTCCAGACGACCGCCGCACCCAGGTAGACGGCCAACTCGTCGGCGACGGCGAGCACCCGAAACCGAGTGCGAGCAGCGCGGTGGAGGCGGCCAGCACGACGTCCTTGCGGTGCCGGTCGATCAGCCGGGGCACGAACAGCTGCCCGATCACGATCAGTGCGCCGCCGAGTGCCACCACCACCCCGTACGCCGATGGGCCGAGACCATCGGCGCGCATGGCCAGGGGCATGATCGTCGACGTCTGCATGGTGAGTACCGCCAGCACGAAGGTGAGCCCGACGAAGACCAGGAAGGTGCGGTCGGTGAGCGCGGTGTGCAGTCCTGGTCGGCGGGCCCGGACGGACGTCGGTGCCGGGCGGGTGACGGGTGATGAACCGGTCGTGGGCGTGGCCAGTCGCAGGGTCTCCGGCACCTTCCAGGCGATCACGACGGCGGCGGTCAGGGTGGCTCCGGCGTCGACCAGGAACAGTGCGGTGAAGCTCGCCTCGGCCAGCACCCCGGCGAGCAACGAGGCGATCGCCATGCCCAGGTTGAACGCCCAGAACTGCAGGTTGAACGCTCGCGAGCGGCGCTCGGCGGGCACCACGTCGACGATCGCCGCGACGAACGCGGGCTGGGCATCGAGTGGACCACGCCGATCAGCGCGGAGAGCGCCGCGATCAGCAGGAGCGACTGGCTGAAGGCGAGCGCCACCATCAGGCCGACAGTGGCCAGGTGCGCGGCGAGCAGGGTGGCCCGGCGGCCCCACCGGTCGGCGAGCACCCCACCGAGCAGGACGCCGGCCGCCCACCGGCCCCGTACGCGCCGACGACGGTGCCGGCCAGGGCCTCGCTGGCGCCGCGCACGTCGGTGAGGTACAGCGGAGGAACAGCATGGCGAACGCGCCGGCCCGGTTGATCAGCAGGCCGGCCCAGAGGTACCAGAAGGTGGCGGGTAACCCGCCCGCGGTGTCGTGCCACCAGCGCCGCAGGGCGTGCACCGACCTCCCGACAGTTCAGTTTGTTAACTGTTTCCACCCGCACAGTAGAAACTTCCGGGTTATCGCGCCAGTTATGACGCGGCGGGCTGCGGCGCCCGGGTGGTGGCCGGCGTCAGTGCCTCGCCGGAGCGGCGCAGCGCGACGGCACGCCGCTCCCGGCCGGCCCCGACACCAGGTGGGCCACCGCGGTCAGGAGGCCGAGCGCGGCGCAGCCGTACCAGAGCGTGTCGTTGCCGGCGTGCTCGCGCACCAGACCGCCGAGAATCGGCGCGCTGGCCCCGGCGATCTGCCACGACAGCGAGAACGCGCCCTGGTAGCGACCACGCAGCTCGGCCGGGGACAGCTCGGCGATGAGCGTGGAGTTGGAGGGCGAGTTCAGCATCTCGCCGACCGTCCAGATCAGCACGGTCAGCCCGTAGAACCAGGCGGTGCCGGCGAACGCGGTCAGCCCGAACCCGACGCCCATCACCACGGAGGCCAGCGCGAGCACGTGTGAGCGGTTCCGCCCCGGATCAGCCGGGGTACGAAGAGCTGGCCGACCACGATGAGGATGCCGTTGAGCGCGATCACCGAGCCGTAGGTGGCCGGGCTCAGGCCGTCGTCGCCCATCGCGATCGGCAGCATCGAGATGTGCTGGAGGAAGACCAGCGCGGCGAACAGGTTGAGCGCCACGAAGCCGAGGTAGACGCGGTCGGTGAGGATCGTGCGCAGGGCGCCGCGCCTAGCGTTCGCGGTGGCGGCGATCCGGAACCGGCATCCCGGGTCTCCGGGACCCGGGCGAAGATGATCAGCGCGGTGATCAGCATGGTGCCGGCGTCGACCACGAACAGCAGCAGGTAGTCGGCCTGGGCGGCGAGGCCGGCCAGGACGGCGGCACAGGCGAAGCCCAGGTTGATCGCCCAGTAGTTGAGCGAGAGGCGCGCAGCCGGTCCTTCGCCGGCACCACGTCGATCATCATCGCCCCGAACGCGGGCCGGGCCGCCTCGGCGAACATGCCGAGCAGGAGTGCGCCCAGCGCCACCGCCCAGAGGTCCCGGCCAGCCCGAGCGCGAGCATCATGACCGCCGCACCCAGGTGGGCGGTCAGCAGCGTCGGTCGGCGGCCCCACCGGTCCGCGAGGGTGCCGCCGGCGGTCGTCCCGAACGCCCGCCGACGCCCCAGAGGCCGATGACCAGACCGGCCTGCGAGGCCGAAGCCACGTTCCTGGGTCAGGTAGATCGCGAGGAAGACGAGGACGAACGAGCCGAGCCGGTTGATCAGGGTGCCGGACCACAGGTACCAGAAGGTGGTCGGCAGGCCGCCGGTGGTGTCCCGGAACCAACTCCGCATCGTCCGCATATGGCGCCCCGCTTGCAAGTAATGACCGATGTGACTGGCGTGCCTTACAACCCTAGTGGCGGGTTGATCCGCTGGTCACCCGCTTTTCACGTGGTGGTCGTCACGACGGCTGCCCGCGTGTCCCCGGAGCGGTTGAGGCAGGATGATCCGCATGACTGCGAGCGAAGGGCCCACCATCGGGACGCTGGTCCTGCTGCGACACGGTGAGAGCGACTGGAATGCCAAGAACCTCTTCACCGGCTGGGTGGACGTCGACCTGACCGAGAAGGGCGAGGGTGAGGCGCGGCGCGGCGGCGAGTTGATGCGCGAGCACAGCCTGCTGCCGGACGTGGTGCACACCAGCGTGATGCGCCGTGCGATCCGCACGGCCGAGTTGACGCTCAACGCCGCCGACCGGCACTGGATCGCCGTGCGCCGGTCGTGGCGGCTCAACGAGCGGCACTACGGCGCCTGCAGGGCAAGAACAAGAAGCAGACCCTCGACGAGTACGGCGAGGAGCAGTTCATGCTCTGGCGCCGGTCGTACGACACGCCTCCGCCGCCGATCGACGACAACGACGAGTGGTCGCAGGTGGGTGACCCTCGCTACGCGCTGCTGCCGACCGAGCTGATGCCGCGTACCGAGTGCCTCAAGGACGTCGTCGACCGGATGCTGCCGTACTGGTACGACTCGATCGTGCCGGACATCCTGGCCGGCCGGACGGTGCTGGTGGCCGCGCACGGCAACTCGCTGCGCGCGCTCGTCAAGCACCTCGACCAGATCTCCGACGAGGCCATCGCCAAGCTGAACATCCCGACGGGCATCCCGCTGCGCTACGACCTCGACCCGCAGCTGCGCCGCTCACCCTGGGCGGCACCTACCTCGACCCGACCGCTGCCAAGGCAGCCGCGGCCGCGGTGGCCAACCAGGGTCGCTGAGCTGTCGAAGGGCCCCGGTCATCGTGTGTCGATGACCGAGGGCCCTTCGTTCGCCCGTGGGTCAGCTGCTGCTGGGCGTGCTCTCCCGGTGATCAGGTAGATCACGTGCTCGCCGGCGTTGACCGCGTGGTCGGCGAAGCGCTCGTAGAAGCGGCCCAGCAGGGTGGCGTCGATCGCCGTCTCCACCCGTACGGCCAGTCGTCGCCGAGCAGCACCGCGAACAGGTTCTTGTGCAGCTCGTCCATGGTGTCGTCGTCGCGATCCAACTCGCCGGCGAGGTCGGCGTCGGGCTTGGCCAGCACCGAACCGATCTTCACCGCCATCCGGTCGGCGATCTCGGACATCTCGGTGAAGACCGCCCGCAGCTCGGCGGGGACGGCGGGAGAGGGTGCCGGCGCAGCGCGGTCTTCGCCACGTGCTCGGCGAGGTCGCCCATCCGCTCCAGATCAGCGGCCACGTGCAGCGCGGTGATCATCGCCCGGAGGTCGGAGGCGACCGGCGCCTGTCGGGCGAGCAGGTCGCAGACCCGCTCCTCGACGTGCCGGTAGAGGTCGTCGATCTCGGCGTCTCGCTCGATGACCGTCTCGGCGGACTGCCGGTCGGCGGTGAGCAGAGCCCGCGTGGCCTGGCGCATGGCGGCGCGGACGCCCTCCGCCATGTCCACCAGCAGTTGGCTGACGATCTGGAGGTCGGCCCGGAACTCGTCGCGCATCATCACGTCCTGTGGTCGGTCGCCGCCGACGGGTGCCGGCGCAGGGGTTGAGCAGGTGCGACGCCAACGGTAGGGGCGCGGACGGACCGCGGATGAACCACGGTGAACGACGCCAGACGCGGGGTGAACAATTCTCTAAGTGCGGGTGGTTCGTCCCGTTCTGTGTGGTAGCCAGGTTAACAATGACCCTACGATCGCCGGGTGGACTGGGTAGTGGCGGTCGTGGTGGCCGTGACGTTGGCGACCGGACTGGTCGCCGGCTTCCTGCTGCCCCGGTTCCTGCCGAGGCGGGACGGTCGCTCCACGTCGACGGGGAGCGCGAGCTCCGCTGGAGCAGGGGAGGCCCGCGATAGCCGAAGAGCAGCAGGCCGGGCTCGGTCGCCGGACGATCGACTCGCTCCGGGCCGGTGTCGTGGTGCTGGACAACGACGACGTCCCGGTGCTGATCAACCCGGCCGCCCGCGCGATGGGACTGCTGCGTACCGGCAGCACCCCGGCTCCATCGCCGCGCATCCGCTGATCCGTACCCTCGCCGGCCAGGTGCGACGCACCGGGGTGCGGCGCGAGATCGAGCTGGACCTGCCCCGAGGTCGCGACAGCGCGGGGAGAACCCGCTCGGCGTGCACTTGCGGGCGATGGGTCTGGGTAACGGCTTCGTCGCGGTCGAGGCGGTCGACGTGACCGAGTCGCACCGGCTGACCCGCGTGCGACGTGACTTCGTTGCCAACGTGAGCCACGAGCTGAAGACCCCATCGGGGCTCTCCAACTGCTCGCCGAGGCGTTGCTGGACGCGACCGAGCCGGCCGACGCGGCGGCGCCCGACCTCTCCGAGGACCTGGTGGCCGCCCGCCGGTTCGCCGAGCGGATCCAGCACGAGTCGACCCGGCTGGGGCGGCTGGTGCAGGAGTTGCTGGAGCTGACCCGGTTGCAGGGGCCGAACCGCAGCCGCCACCGGAGCCGGTCGCGCTGGACTGGGTGATCGCCGAGGTGGTCGACCGGACGCGCACCACGGCCTCCGCCCGGAGTGTCGAGGTGAGCGTGGACGGTGAGCGTGGTCTCACCGTGTACGGCAGCGACTCGCAACTCGCCACGGCTGTGGCGAACCTGGTGGAGAACGCCATCAACTACTCGGCCGAGGACACCGCGGTGCGGGTGACCCTCCGGGGTGACGACGAGCACGTCGAGATCGCCGTCGCTGACCAGGGCATCGGCATCGCCCCCACCGACGTGGACCGGATCTTCGAGCGGTTCTATCGGGCCGACCAGGCCCGCTCGCGTCCACCGGCGGCACCGGGCTCGGTCTGGCGATCGTGAAACACATCGCGAGCAACCATGGCGGACGGGTCGAGGTGTCGAGCACTCTTGGTGGTGGATCGACGTTCACCCTCCGGCTGCCCGCCAGTCCACCGGACGACCTCCTGGCGACACTGCCGCCGGTTGGGATCGAGTCCGGTCCGACTGGGCTACGGCAGGTCTGACAGCAAATGGAAGGAAATCCCCGTTGAGCCGCGTTCTGGTGGTCGAGGACGAGGAGTCGTTCTCCGACGCCTTGTCGTACATGCTCCGTAAGGAGGGCTTTGAGGTTTCGGTCGCCGCGACCGGGACCGACGCCCTCACCGAGTTCGACCGGACCGGCGCGGACATCGTGCTGCTCGACCTGATGTTGCCCGAGATGTCCGGGACCGAGGTCTGCCGGCAGCTGCGGCAGCGGTCGGCCGTGCCGATCATCATGGTGACCGCCCGGGACAGCGAGATCGACAAGGTGGTCGGGCTGGAGATCGGCGCCGACGACTACGTCACCAAGCCGTACTCGCCCGGGAGCTGGTTGCCCGGATCCGGGCGGTGCTGCGTCGGCAGAGCCCGGAGGTGGCCGAGGCGGGTGCGCCGACGCTGTCCGCCGGGCCGGTGCGGATGGACATCGAGCGGCACGTGGTGACCGTCGACGGCGGGGCCGTGCAGCTGCCGCTGAAGGAGTTCGAGCTGCTCGAACTGCTGCTGCGCAACGCGGGCCGGGTGCTCACCCGTGGTCAGCTCATCGACCGGGTCTGGGGCGCCGACTACGTCGGTGACACCAAGACGTTGGACGTGCACGTCAAGCGGCTGCGCTCCAAGATCGAGCCGGAGCCGTCCGCGCCGCGCTTCATCGTGACCGTGCGGGGTCTGGGCTACAAGTTCGAGCCGTGATCGGCGTACCCGAAGGGGTCTGCGTTCGACGCAGGCCCCTTCGGCTGTCCGTGCCCGCTCAGCGGACGACCTTGATGTTGAAGATGGCGTTGTCGAGCCGACCGTAGAGCCGCAACCAGAGTGGCAGCAGCATCTCGGTACCCGCGCGGTGGAGAGATCGCCGAGGTCGATCACGTCAGTGTGGCCGAAGCTGATGAGCAGCCGCGTGACGATCCGCTTGGCCTCCGCGTCGTTACCGGAGACGAAGACGCTGTGCTCGCCCTCGGCGAGCTGGCGCGATGCACCATCAACTCGGCGGTCAGCGTGTTGAGCGACTTGACGACCCTGGTCTGCGGAAACTCGCGCTGGATCCGCTCGGCCAGGGAATCGGTGTTGAGCACCGACAGGGTGGGTGGGAAGCCCGCAGCGAAGTCGAGCGGGTTGGCGATGTCGAGCAGGACCTTGCCGGCCAGGTTCGGTGCGCCGGCCGCGGTGAGCGCCGGGAGTGAACCACTGCCGCTTGTGGCGTTGACCACCAGCTCGGCGGCGTCGGCGGCTTCGGGCAGGGTCGCCAGGTCAACCTCGGGTGCTGCTCCAGCCAGGCGGTCTGTTCGCCGGCCCGGACGGCTGCGACGTCACGGGTGCCGATGGTGACCTGGTGGCCCAGCTCCGCCGTACGACCGGCGATGGCCCGACCGACCGAGCCGGTTCCGAGAACTGCGATACGCATGTCGATCGATCCTCTGTCGGGGCGTCGAGTGGGCTCGCGCCGATTGCGAGCAGGCTAACAGACAGGTCTGTCTACCGTGGTCCCGCCGGCGCCCGCGCCGCCCGCCGCCGAACGCCCTGCGCCCGGCGGCGGGGAGGAGTCAGTTGGAGCGCCTTTGGAGCTGATGTCGCAAGCGAGTCATCCGCTGATGCCGTTAGCGATTCAGCTCCAAAGGCAGCTCACCCGATGCCACCGACTCCTGGACGGCGCAGGTCGCGGCGGCCGACGGCAGGGACGCGTCCGCGTCAGGGCGCCGGGGCGACAGACAGAACTGTCGGTAGGATCGGGCCCGCCACCAGCATGTCGAGGGAGTACCGATGCCTGCGCCCCGCACTCCGGCCGGCTCGGCCCGGGACCGGATCCTGGACACCGCGTTCCGGCTCTTCTACGCGCACGGGCCGCGCGGCGTGGGTGTGGACACGGTGATCGCGGAGTCGGGCGTGGCCAAGGCGACGCTCTACAAGCACTTCCCGCGCAAGGACGATCTCGTGCTGGCGTACCTGGATCGGGTCGACCAGGCGTGGTTCGGCGCGTTACGCGCGGCGGCTCGGGATGCCGGCGACGAGCCGCGCGAGCAGTTGGTCGGGATGTTCGACGCGTTGGCCGGGGCCTGCCGCCGGGATGGTTACCACGGCTGCGCGTTCATCAACACCGCGGCCGAGTCGTCCGCGGGCGGCCCGGTGCACGCCCGGACGGTTGATCACAAGACCGCGGTACGCGGCTGGTGACCGAGCTGGCCCGCCAGGCTGGCGCGGCCGAGCCGGAGTTGCTCGCCCGGCAGCTCACCCTGCTGCTAGACGGCGGGCTCGCCAGCGGCGTGCTGGACGGCGACCCGCTGATCGCCGACGCGGCTCGGCGCAGCGCCCGCACACTCGTCGAGGCGGCGTTGCGCTGACCAGGATCCGTCAGATCTCGTCGGCCGGGTGGGGGCGACCATGCCCTGCTTCGTCCTGGCCGCGCACAGCTCGGCCAGCCGCTCGTACGCGGCGGCGCCGATCAGCGCGGTCAGCTCCGGCCCGTACGACAGGTACATCGGCTCGGCGCCGACGTGCGCGTCCGTCGAGGAGGTGCACCACCAGTCCAGGTCGTGCCCGCCGGCGCCCCAACCCCGCCGGTCGAACTCGGACAGGGTGGAGACCAGCACCTTGCTGTTGTCCGGCCGCTTGACCCAGTCCTGATCACGGCGGATCGGCAGCTGCCAACACACGTCCGGCTTGTATTCCAACGGGTGCACCCCGTCGCGCAACGCCTGGGCGTGCAGCGCACACCCGCCCCGCCGGCGAAGTCAGCGTCGTTGAGGAACACACACGGACCATCGGCGCCCTGGGTGGCCGTACGGCGGGCCGGGTTCTTGCCGTCGATGGTGTCCTCGTCGGTCCAGTTCTTGAACCCGCGCCGGAAGTGCTGCCAGTTCGACGGGTGAGCCGCTTGACGGCGTTGCGGACCCGCTTCTCGTCGTCCGAGTCGGTGAAGAACGCCCCGTGCGAACAGCACCCGTCGGAGGCGCGGCCAGCGATGATGCCATGGCAGCCCTTGCCGAAGATGCAGGTCCAGCGGGACAGCAGCCAGGTCAGGTCGGCCCGGATCAGGTGCGTCTCGTCAGCAGGGTCGGTGAACTCGATCCACTCCCGAGGGAAGTCCAGGGGCACCTCGCGGCTGCGCGGGTCGCCCGGGTCGTCCACCAGCACACGGAGCTCCATCGTCACCCGGCCCAGCGTACGCGCGGTGACGTGCGCAGGCCGGTGAGCCGCGCGAACGTGTTGCACCTAGTGTCTTCACCATGCGACTGGGTGTCCTCGACGTCGGATCCAACACGGTTCACCTTCGTGGTGGACGCGCACCACGGCGCGCACCCGTGGCCGGCGCACTCCGAGAAGGTGGTGCTGCGGCTGGCCGAGCAGATCGGCCCCGACGGCGCGTTGACCGAGGCTGGCGCGGACGGGCTGGTCAAGGCCGTGGGCATGGCCAAGGCGTCGGCCGCCGGGCTGGAGGCCGACGACCTGATCGCGTTCGCCACGTCCGCGGTTCGCGACGCCACCAACGCGGCCGAGGTGCTGGCCCGGGTCCGTGACGAGACCGGCGTACGCCTCGCGGTGCTCTCCGGCGCGGACGAGGCGCGGATGACGTTCCTCGCCGTACGGCGGTGGTTCGGCTGGTCGGCTGGTCGGCTGCTGGTGCTGGACATCGGTGGCGGCTCGCTGGAGATCGCCGCCGGCATCGACGAGGACCCGGACGTGGCGGTCTCGCTGCCGCTCGGTGCCGGGCGACTGACCCGGAGCGGCTGCGGATCGATCCGGCCAGTGCGACCCGCCGTCGGCGGAGAGCATCGACAAGCTCCGGGAGTACGTGGACGGCCGGCTGGACAAGGTTGTCGACCAGATGACCGAGGTGGGCTGGGGTCGGGCGGTGGCCACCTCGAAGACGTTCCGTACCCTGGCCCGACTGGCCGGGGCGGCGCCGTCCGGTGCCGGCCTCTGGGCGCGGCGCAAGTTGACCCGAGCGGGTTGCGGCAGGTCATCGGCTTCGTGCGGCACATCCCGCCGGCCCAGTTGATGGAGCTGGAGGGGTCAGCGCGGGCCGGGCCCACCAGTTGCTGGCCGGTGCCGTGGTCGCCGAGGCGGCCATGCGCCGCCTGGATCTGGACTCGCTGGACATCTGTCCCTGGGCGTTGCGGGAGGGCGTCATCCTCCGCCGGCTCGATCAACTCGAACCGCTCTGACCGGCGACCGTTTTCGGCCGATCTGCCGACGCTCGTCACGATGCCCCGGGCGCTCCCGGGCTACGCTTGCCGGGTGACTTCCCGCGTTCCCGTGCTCCTGTCCAGCTCGTCGGTCTTTCCCGAGCCGACCGCGGCGGCGTTCCAACTGGCCGCGGCCCTCGGCTACGACGGCGTCGAGGTAATGGTCTGGACCGACGTGGTCAGCCAGGACGCGGGCGCGCTGCGCGGCCTCTCCACGCACTACGACGTGCCGGTGCTCTCGGTGCACGCGCCCTGCCTGCTGGTCACCCAGCGGGTGTGGAGCCGGACCCGTGGGAGCGCCTGCGCAGGGCCGCCGAGCTGGCCGAGACACTGGGGCGCCGACCGTCGTGGTGCACCCGCCGTTCTCCTGGCAGCGCGACTACGCCCGGAACTTCGCCGAAGGTCTGGCCACGATCGCGGACCGGTTCAACGGGCTGCACTTCGCGGTGGAGAACATGTACCCGGTCCGGATGGCGGGTCGGCAGTTCGTCCCGTACGTGCCGGGTTGGGACCCGACCGACGCCGGCTACCCGTCGTACACCCTGGATCTGTCGCACTGCGCGGCCTCGCACAGCGACCCTCTCGAGATGGCCGACCGGATGGGTGCCGGGTTGGCGCACGTGCACCTCGGCGACGGCACCGGCGAGGGCCGCGACGAGCACCTGGTGCCCGGGCGCGGCACCCAGCCCTGCGCGGAGCTGCTCTCCTCGTTGGCCGGGCGGGGCTTCACCGGGGCCGTGGCGGTGGAGGTCGCCACCCGGGCGCGAAGAGCCGCGCGGTGCGCGAGGCGGACCTGCGCGCCGCGCTGGAGTTCGCCCGCCAGCACCTGACCGAGTCGTCCCCGGTCGACGCCTGACCCGTCCGCCCACGAAGGGCGGTCGCGGTGTCAGCTGACCGGTGAGAGCGAGTCGGCGCCGACCGTCGGCTGCGAGGCGACCGGCACCTGCTCGCCGACCGCCGCACGCTTGCGGGCGCGGTGCGCCGCCACGTGCGAGCGGGTGGCGCAGCGCTCCGAGCAGAACCGCCGGCAGCAGTTGGACGACGTGTCCAGGTAGACGTTGCCGCACCGCTCGTCGGCGCAGACCCGAACCGGGCGCTGCCGTACTCGCAGAGCCAGACCGACAGCCCCCAGACCGCACCGGCAAGGTATTCGGCACTGACCGAGGCGCCCCGACTGGTCACGTGCATGTGCCAGTCGCTGGAGTCGTGCCCGGAGATGCGCGGCTGCACCGGGAACGCCTCCAGCAGCGCGTTCAGCTCGGTCACCGCCTGGGCGTCTCGCCCCGAGGTGCCGTACTCGAAGACGTCGCGCAACCGTTTCTGCGCCCGGCGGAAGGTGGCGACGTCCCGTTCCGCGACCTCGTCGCTCATCCAGGCGTGGTCGTCGCCGAAGAGAGCCCGCAGGCCGTCGAGGTCGTCCAGGCGGGCGTTGACCAGGTCAACGCCGGTCCGGGCGTACGCGTCGAAGTTCACGCCCCAACGGTAGACGACTCAGGGGTGCGCGGCGCGTCGATGTAGTGCGGCAGGAACCGCGCGTAGCCGTCGGTGATCAGACTCGCGCTCTCCCGGACCCCACCCGGCCGACTCGCCGTCGACGATCCAGCTGCCCAGCACCATCCGATTGCCGGAGAACTGCGGCAGTGCCCGGAACTCCTGGTAGCACCAGCCCTCGTCGCCGTAGATCCCCGGATTGGTGATCTCCTCGTCGGCGGTGACGATGCGGACCGAGCCGCCCTCGCGGCCGAGCAGCGGCTTGGCCACGTATTCGGTCATGCCACGCGGCGAGTCGAGGTACGCGGGGAGCAGGTACTCGTGGCCCGGGTACAGCTCCCAGAGGACCGCGAGCAGCGCCTTGTTGGACAGCAGCAGCTTCCAGGCCGGCTCGATCCAGGTGGTCGGGTGCCTGGGGCCAGGGCCGGCGGCCCGTACGGCTCGGCCAGCATCCACTCCCAGGGTAGAGCTTGAAACAGGTGGTCACCGGGCGGTCGTCGCGATCGACGAAGCGCCGACCGTCCCAGCCGATGTCCTGGATCGGTTGCAGTTCGACGCTCAGGCCGGCCTGCCGGGCGGTCTCGGCGAGGTAGCCGGCGGTCATGTGGTCCTCGCCGGACTCCTCCTCGTTCGACCAGAGCACGTGCACCCGGGGATCGTGCAGCCCGGCACCGATCTTGGCCCAGGCCCCGACCAGCCGCTCGTGCAGGCTGTTCCACTGGTCCAGGTGCGGTCGGGTCTGCTCCAGCCAGTACCACTGGATGATGCTCGCCTCGACCAGCGCGGTGGGGGTGTCCGCGTTGTACTCCAACATCTTCGGGGCCAGGTGCCGTCGTACGCGAGGTCGAAGCGCCCGTAGAGGGTCGGTGGCGCCTCCCGCAGCGACCGGGCGACGGCCTCGGCAGCCCACTCCGGGATGCCGAACTCGGCGTACCGGCGCTGCGCCACCACGTGCTCGGCGGCGGCCACCGACATCCGGTGCAGCTCCTCGGTCGCCTCCTCCAGCCGCAGCACCTCGTCCAGGTCGAAGGCGTACGCGGCGGTCTCGTCCCAGTACGACATGATCCCGCCGTCGGGCAGCTCGGTGTCGACGTAGACGAGCCCCTGCGCCCGGATGGTGGCGTCCCAGTCGGGTCGTGGCACGACCGTCTCGCGGCGCACCTCAGCCCCCGCAGGAGGCGAGGTGGGTGCCGAAGCCGCCCGCTCGGGCAGGGACGCGGTCGTCGGCTCCGACGCGGTACGACCGGCGGCCGGCTCGGGGACGCGCATCGCCAGCGCGACGGTCCCCCGCCCCCACCGGCCCGAGGGCGCAGTCGTCGTCATCGTCGTCGTCCGAGGTCATGTTGCAGCCGGAGAGGGCGAGCGCGAGAGCGGTGAGCGCGCCGAGCTGCACGGAGGCCGACCGGAGTCGGCGGCGGGGCGTTGGTCCACGGCATCGTTGTAGCCGATCGGCGCCACCGGCGCCGCCCCGCCCCGATGTCGAGCGGCCCGGCCGCCCCTCGGCGGAGGTCCTGGCAGGGCGTTACGCTCGGCTCATGCTCCGTTCCGTCATCCTCGCCGCCTCCCGGTCATCCCAGGTCGAGCGGCTCGTCGCGACCGCCCCGTACACCCGGGACGTCGTACGCCGGTTCGTTGCCGGCGCCGCCACCGAAGACGCGTTGCGCGCGACCCGCGGGCTCGTCGACGACGGTCTCGCGGTCACCCTCGACCACCTGGGTGAGGACACCGTCACCCCGAGCAGGCCACCGCCACCCGTGACGAATACCTGCGACTGCTGAAGATGCTCGCCGCCGCCGGGCTCACCCCGGCCGCCGAGGTCAGCGTGAAGCTCTCCGCTCTCGGCCAGATGTTCGACGAGCAGTTGGCGTACGACAACGCGCGGGCGATCTGCACGGCTGCCGACGCGGCCGGCACCACCGTCACCCTGGACATGGAGGACCACACCACCACCGACTCGACGCTCGAGGTGTTGAGCCGGCTGCGCAAGGACTTCCCGTCGACCGGCGCGGTGCTCCAGGCGTACCTGCGCCGGACCGAGTCGGACTGCCGGGAGCTGGCCTCGGCCGGGTCGCGGGTGCGGCTCTGCAAGGGTGCCTACAAGGAGCCGGAGTCGGTGGCGTACCAGTCGACCCGCGAGGTGGACAAGTCCTACGTCCGCTGCATGAACGTCCTGATGTCCGGCGACGGTTACCCGATGCTGGCCACCCACGATCCTCGGATGATCGCCATCGGTGAGGATCGCGCCCGGTGGTTCGACCGGGGGCCGGAGCGTTTCGAGTTCCAGATGCTCTACGGCATCCGCCCCGAGGAGCAGGCCCGGCTGGCCGGCGAGGGCTACACCGTGCGCACCTACGTCCCGTACGGCGACGAGTGGTACGGCTACCTGATGCGCCGGCTCGCCGAGCGCCCGGCCAACATGGTCTTCTTCGGCCGCGCCCTGCTCTCCAAGAAGTAACCTCTCCGGTTCGGCCGACGGGCCGGTGGCGACCTCAAAGGGTCGTCGCCGGCCCGTTGCCGTATCCGCTTGCCAGTCTCGGCTAACTATATTAGCTTTTAAGCTATGACAGCTAGCCAGGTGCGGCGGAACAGCGGACACATCGCGTACGAGGTGCACGGCGAGGGCCGTTGGTCGTCCTCGTGCACGGCATGGGAGAGAACCGGGCGAGCTTCCGGCACCTCGTGCCACTGCTGGTGGCCGGCGGTCACCGGGTCGCCTCGGTCGACGTCCGGGGCCACGGGGAGTCCAGCGTCGGCTGGCCCACGTACGCACCGGCCGAGGTCGGCGCGGACCTGCTGGCCGTGGTGCGCGACCTCGACGCCGGGCCGGCCGTACTGGTCGGCAGCTCGTCCGCCGGCGCGGCGGTGGTCTTCGCCGCCACCGACGCTCCCGAGCTGATCTCCGGCATCGTGCAGATCGGCGCGTTCGTCGGCCAGCCGAAGCTCAATCCGCTGCTGCGGATGGCGATGGGGCGGTGCTGCACAGCCCTCGACTGTTCGGGATGTTCCACAAGACGCTGTTCCCGGTGCACCGGCCCGCCGACGACGCGGCGTACCGCCGCTCGATGGTGGCGAACCTGCGCGAGCCCGGCCGGATGGCCGCCACCCGCGGGTGATCGCACCGGCCGACCCGCACTGGACGGCCCGCGCCCCGCAGGTGGGGCAACCGGTGCTGGTGCTGATGGGCACCAGGGACCCGGACTTCCCCGACCCCGGTGCCGAGGCGCGGGCCGCCCGCCGGCTCTTCCGCACCGCCGAGGCCCGGATGATCGAGGGCTCCGGCCACTACCCGCACGCCGACCAGCCGCAGCGCACCGCCGAGGAACTGCTCGGCTTCCTGGCGGTGTGCGGTGCCTAGGGTCGGCCTCAACCAGCAGACCGTCGTACGCGAGGCGGCCCGGCTGGCCGACGAGGTCGGCTACCAGCAGCTCACCCTCGCCGCGCTCGCCAGCCGGCTCGGTGTCGCACTGCCCAGCCTCTACAAGCACGTACGGGGCGGACGCGCTGGCCCAGAAGCTTGCCGCGCTGGCCACCGCCGAGCTGGCCACCGAGCTGACCACCGCCGCCGTCGGCCGGGCCGGCGGCGACGCGCTCCGGCGATGGCCGACGCCTACCGTGGCTACGCCCACCGGCATCCCGGCCGCTACCCGGCGACCCAGCGGGTGCCCGACCCGGCCGACCCGGAGCACGTCGAGGCGGGCGACCGCGCGGTCGGTGCCATCTTCGCCGTGCTGCGCGGATACGGGCTGACCGGTGACGACGCGGTGGACGCGACCCGTGCCCTGCGCAGCAGCCTGCACGGCTTCGTCACCATCGAGGCGGCGGGTGGCTTCGGCCTGCCCCGCGAGGTGGACCGCTCGTACCACCGGTTGGTCGCCAGCATGGACATCGCATTCCGCTCCTGGCCGGGCTCCGACGGGTGAGCGCCGCCCCGGGCCGATCGACTCGGGGCGGTCTCGCCGTATTCGCCGAATGGTCGTACCCTTCGGCGGGTGACTGACGGGTGCAGCAGCCAGCACCACGGCGGCTTCGGCTGCTGTGGACGGTGCTCGTGGTGGTCGTCCTGCTGCTGGGCTGCGGCCTGCCGGCGCTGCTGGTGGTGGCGGTGATCCGCGAGGGCGGTGCCCGAGCCACGATCAGCCGGGCCGGTGTCCCGTCGGCCGACGATCCGGCCACCGCCGCCGCCCGAGGGCTGGGCGAGCGGATGACGGCCCAGTTGCACCGGCAGTCCGCCGCGCTCCTCGCCGGTGATCGCGCGAGTTTCCTGGCCATCGCCGATCCGGCCGCCCACAGGATCTGCGCCGGCGTTTCGCCGCACTGCGCGAGCTCAAGGTGACCGGCTGGCGGGCCGAGCCGAGCGGCCTGCCCGCACCGATCGCCGGCAAGCCCGGCGAGTGGCGTCTCCTGGTGCGTTTCCAGTACTGCTTCGTCACCCCGAAGTGCCGACCCAGCCCGGTGCTGATCGGCACCCGGTGGCGGGAGAACGGCGACCAGCCCCGGTTGGTCGCCATGGAGGAATCCAAGTCGGTGGAGACCGGCACCCGACCGTGGGAGATCAGCGACCTGGCCGTCGCGATCGGCGAGCGGACCATCGTCGCCACCACCCCGGCGTTGCGCGGCAAACTGCCCGGCCTGCTCGCCCAGGCCGAGTCGGCCGCCAGGGTCGCCGACGGGTACGCGGTGACCGGGTCGCCGCCGGACCGCTACCGGATCTTCTACGCCGGCCCCAACGAGTGGCGGCGCTGGTACGGCGGCGAGCGACCAGAATGGACCGGCGGGTACGCGGTGACAGTCGGCGGTGGTCACCACGAGGTGGTGCTCAACGCCGAGGGCTGACCAGCAACGGCACCGACGACCTGCTCCGGCACGAGCTGACCCACGCGGCCTCACTGCCCGAGCGCGGCTACCCGGGCAAGGACACCTGGTGGCTGGTGGAAGGGCTGGCCGAGTTCGCCGGTGCCGGCGGTCAGACGGTCGACCGGTACGAGGGATCGCCGACGTGCGGAAACTGGTCCGGGGCGGCTGGGACGGCCAGCTGGAGGGCATCAACCCGCCGACGACGCCTCCGCCGAGCGGGTCGGTGGCAGCTACGGCGTCGGCTACCTGGCCCTCCGGCACCTCGTCGACAGGTACGGGCCGCTGCGGCTGCTCACCTTCTTCAAGACCGTGGTGCACGACCGCCGGACCCTCGACGCGGCCTCCGAGAAGGCGTTCGGTGAGCAGTGGTCGACGCTGCACGACGAGTGCGTCGCGTACGTCCGCGCCGCCGCCGGCTGACGGCTGGCCGCCTTCGCTGTTCAGGGCGCTCGGGTGGGGTGACCGGGCGGTGTGCTGGTGCGCCGTACCATCGATGGGTGCGCCGCACCCACCCGCCGCGGCCCGCGAGCGCCACGCGGCCCGCCTGCTCATCGCCCTGACCGCCGTCACCGTCCTCACCGCCACCACCGCCGCGTCGTGCGGTGACGACGCCCGACCTTGCGCTGGCGTCGGCCGCCCGCAACCCGGTCACCGAGGTGATCGACGCGCCGGCCACGGTAACCGCCCGTGCCGCCGCCACCCTCACCGCTCCGCCGACGGCACCCTTGCCAGCCTGCGCGTCCAACCCGGACAGCGGGTGAAGCGCGGCCAGGTGCTCGCCGTGGTCGACTCCCCGACTGCCCAGCAGCGCCTCCGTCAGGCGAAGGACGCGCTAACCGCCGCGAAGCGAGCCGGCCGGGGCGTCTCCACCGGTAGCCTGGCCGGCAGCCGGCGCGGCACGGACCGGGCTGCCGACGAGGCGTTCGACGCCGCCCGGAAGGCCGCCGAGAAGATCGCCGATCCGCAGTTGCGCGACGCGCTGCTGACCCAGGTGACGTCCGCGCAGCGGCAGTACTCTGCCGCCGCGCGCAGCCGACCAGGCCGTCCGCGCGGTCCAGCGGGGATCAGCGGGCTGAACTCGGCCGTCGGCGCGCTCTCCGCGGCGCAACGGCTGCAAGCGCAGCAGGCGTACGACCTGGCGAAGGCGACAGTCGACGCGCTGACCCTGCGCGCCCCGATCGCCGGCGTGGTGCAGCCGGGTGGCACCCGGGCCGGTGGCGACGCGACCGGTGGCCTGGCGGGTTGCTGGAGCAGGCCGGTGGCGCCGGCCTCGACCCGTCGGTGCTGACCCCAGCCAGGGTGGGCCGCCGGCCGGGGTGGACGACGCGGTCGCGGTCGGCGGCCGGGTCACCGCCGGCACGCCGGTGCTCACGGTGGTGGACATCGGGCAGTTGGGCCTGCTCGCCGAGGTGGACGAGACCGACGTGCTGCTGGTCAAGGCCGGCGTGACCGCCACTGTCGAACTGGACGCCGTCACCGGGGCCAGCTACGACGCCACGGTCCGCTCGGTGGACGTGCTCCCCACCAGCTCCGCCCAGGGCGGGGTCACCTACCGGGTACGCCTCGCACTCGGTGCCGGGAAGCTGGCCGAGGACGAGCCGGCCCCAGCCCCGCCCGGGCATGAACGCGATCGTGCGTCTGCGGGTACGCGAGGCGGCCGACGCGGTGACCGTTCCGGCCTCCGCGGTGTTCTCCGCCGACGGCCGGGACGCGGTCTGGGTGGTCCGCGACGGCAAGGCTGGCCGGGAGCCGGTCACCGTGGGCGTCCAGGGGTCGGACCTGGTGCAGATCCTCAACGGCATCCAACCCGGTGACCGGATCGTCGTACGCGGCACCGACCAGGTGCGCGACGGCCAGGAGGTGCGGTGACCGACACCCGCCGGCGATCGAGGCGGTGGACATGTCCCGGACGTACCACCTGGACGGGGTGTCCGTCGAGGCGTTGCGAGGGGTGTCGCTGGTCGTGCAACCGGGGACTACGTGGCGCTGGTTGGCCCGTCCGGCTCGGGCAAGTCCACGCTCATGCACCTCCTCGGCGGGCTGGACCGGCCCACCGGTGGCCGTCTGGTGCTCGGTGGGCGGGACGTCAACACGCTGGCCCCGCCGGAGATGGCCACCCTGCGCAACGAGACCATCGGCTTCGTCTTCCAGGCGTTCCACCTGCTGCCACGTACCTCGGCGGTGGAGAACGTGGCCCTGCCGCTGGTCTACCGGGGCATGTCGGCCCGGCAGCGGCGGGCGCGGGCGGCGGCGATGCTCGGCCGGGTCGGCCTCGGTCACCGCCTGGACCACCGGCCCAACCAGATGTCCGGCGGTGAGCAGCAACGGGTGGCGATCGCCCGGGCGCTGGTCACCGAGCCGACGGTGTTGTTGGCCGACGAACCCACCGGCAACCTGGACAGCGTCACCGGTGCGGCAGTGCTGGAGCTGTTGGAGCAGTTGAACGCCGAGTCCGGGGTGGCGCTGGTGATGGTCACCCACGACCAGGAGGTGGCGGCCCCGGGCCCGGCGGCGGATCACGATGCGCGACGGAGTCGTCGTGGCGGACAGCGCCGCGAGCCCGCCAACCGCCGACAGCGACGACCCGTCCTCTGCCCATGATCGACCGCCGTCCGTTGATCACGGTCGACCTGCGACACTGTTCTCCGCTCCCAGCGCGGAGCCCCGGTCCGCGTCCGGAAGCGGCCCGGGCACCCGTCCGGTGGCTCCGGTGGCGCCGCCGGAGCCACCGGACGCCTTCCGCGCGAGGTCGAGCCGGCTCGGCCCGACGCCGAGCGGCCCGGAGGTGCCGCGTGAGGGTCGCCGAGGCGTGGCGGGTGGCGCTGGACGCACTCCGCGCCAACCGGCTGCGCAGCGCGCTGACCATGCTCGGGGTGATCATCGGAGTGGCCTCGGTGGTCCTACTGGTGGCCATCGGCACCGGCACCAAGCAGAAGGTCGAGCAACAGGTCGAGGGCCTCGGCTCCAACCTGCTGCTGGTTGTCCCTGGCCGGATCGAGGTGGGCAACGCGCCGGTCGTCTCACCGTTGACCCTCAAGGACGTGGACGCCGTCACCCGGGTGGTCGGCGATCCCGACCGGGTGGCGGTCACCGTCGCCTCCGGTGCCACCGCCCGTGCCGGTACCCACTCGGACTTCACTACCGTGCAGGGCGTCCTGGAGACGACGCCGGCGGTGTTCACCCGGTCGCTGGCCCGAGGTCGCTACCTCACCGGCACCGACGTGGACACCAGCCGACGAGTGGCGGTGCTCGGCGACTCGGTGGCCCGCACGCTTCCCCGACCGGGACCCGCTCGGGCAACAGGTGACGCTGGCCGGGGTGCGGTTCCGGGTGATCGGCGTCTTCACTCCCCTCGGGCAGAGCCTCGGCGTCGACCGCGACGACGAGGTGCACGTGCCGGTGACCGCCGCGCAACGACTTTGGGGCACCCAGCGGGTGGACGGCATCGCGGTGAAGGCCCCGGACCGGGAACGGATCGACGAGTTGGGCGAGCGGATCGTCGCCGAGCTGAACCGCCGCCACCCGGACACCGAGTTCAGCGCGGTCACCCAGCAGCAGATCCTCGGCGTGCTCGGCGACATCCTCGGCGTCCTCACCGGCGTACTGGCCGCGATCGCCGGCATCTCGTTGCTCGTCGGCGGCGTCGGAGTCTCCAACATCATGCTGGTCAGCGTCCGCGAGCGGACCCGGGAGATCGGGCTGCGCAAGGCCGTCGGTGCCCGCCCCGCGACATCGGGATGCAGTTCCTGCTGGAAGCGGTGCTGCTGACCACGATCGGTGGGCTGACCGGGATGGCGCTGGGCGTGGGAAGCGCCCTGCTGGTCGACGCGCTGTCGCCCATCCCGGCCGCGATCACCTGGTGGTCGTTGGCGCTCGCCTTCGGCGTGTCGGCGGTGGTGGGCATCGTCTTCGGGGTGGTGCCCGCGCAGCTCGCCGGTCGGCTGGGCCCGGTGGTCGCGCTGCGTACCGAGTGAGCCGCTTCCGAACAACCGGACGGTGGACGCAGACAGGCGGATATCGGGAGCGCGGATCGGGTGAACCGGCCACCGAAACATGATCAGTTGTACGAAGGGATCGCGCCGGTCACAACCGCCCCGCTACCGTACTGGTAACACGCGCGTCGCCGGCCCGGCCCGGAGCATCCGTCGGGTTGGCACGCGCCGGGCATGGGATGGGTCGGTGAGCCATGGCCGGGTCACAGTCCGACGGACGGCTGTCGGAGGTCAAGTTCCTGACCGTTGCGGAGGTGGCGACGGTCATGCGGGTGTCGAAGATGACCGTCTATCGCCTCGTGCACAGCGGTGAGCTCACCGCCGTCCGGGTCGGCCGGTCGTTCCGGGTGCCCGAGCACGCGGTGCACGAATATCTCCGGGGCGCTTTTCAGGAGACCGCCTGAGCCACCGCCGCGCGCTCCGACCGCCGTCTGAAGCGGGCGCGGCGAGCGCGAGGAGTGAGCTTGCGAGCCCGCAGTCGCGAACGAAAGGCGGGCGCGGCGGGGGCGCGTTGGTTTGGTTGACGCCCTCCGGCTACCCTGGAGCCCGACCGAGACCCCACCGGTGCTTCCTGCCGCCCAGACTGGGTCCGGTCCGTTGTCCGCACGCGGTCGCCGTCGCCACCTGAGTTGGTGTCATCCGGTCCGCCCGCACGTTGTATCGAAAGGCTGTCGTATGGGCTCGGTGGTCAAGAAGCGCCGTAAGCGCATGGCTAAGAAGAAGCACCGCAAGCTGCTGCGCAAGACCCGCGTCCAGCGTCGCCGTCTCGGCAAGTGATCGCCGCCGGGCTTGTCGGACAGGCCGGCGGAGCGCCCCGGCCCATCCGACTGCCCGGCGTTCGGCGTCACTTGCCAAACTGTCGACCCCGGAGGCTCAGGTGATCAGGCCGTGGTCGTCCCGGCTCGATCCTTGCTGCCGGGGTAGGTGCGTCAGATGACCCCGGTAGCACCTCAGGTGCTCCGGGGTTGTCGTCGTCACCGGAGTGGGCCGCTACCTGGGTGCCCACGTGGCGGCGCGACTGGCCGCCGACCCACGCATCGAACGGGTCATCGGTGTGGACGCACCGGACTCCGGTGCCGAGTTCACCGACCTGCTGGACCGGGTCGAACGGATCCGCGTCGACAACGGTTCGCTCGGCGACCTCCTCGCCGACCTGGACGTCGACGCGGTGGTGCACCTCGCGCTGGTCACCTCTCCGGACCCGCAGCACGGTGGCCGGTCGGCCATGAAGGACCAGAACGTCATCGGCACCATGCAGATGCTCGCCGCCTGCCAACGGGCGCCCCGGCTGCGCAAGCTCGTGGTGCGCTCGTCGACTGCCGCGTACGGGGTGTCGTTCCGGGATCCGGCGGTGTTCACCGAGGAGACCGAGCCTCGCGAGGTGCCGCGCGGTGGGTTCGGCCGCGACATCCTCGACCTGGAGGGTACGTCCGTGGCTTCCGACGCCGTCGACCCGACGTCACCGCGACGGTGCTGCGGTTCGCCCCGTTCATCGGCTCGACCGCCGACACCACGCTGACCCGTTACTTTTCGCAGCCGTTCGTGCCGACCGTCTTCGGCCGGGACCCCGTCTGCAGTTCCTGCACTTCGACGACGCGTTGGAGGTGCTGCACCGGTCGATCGTCGAGGACCATCCCGGCACGTACAACGTCGCCGGTCCGGGGTGCTGTCGCTGTCCCAGGCGATCCGGCGGGCCGGTCGGGTGGCCGTACCGGTGCTGGAGCCGGGTCTCTCCGGTGCCGCCGCGCTGGCCCGCAGCATGGGGTTCGGGCGCTACGGCCTGGACCAGGTCGACCTCTTCGTGCACGGCCGGGTGGTCGACACCAGCCAGCTCGAGCAGGAGTACGGCTTCACCGCGATCGACCGCCGAGGCGTTCGAGGACTTCATCCGCGCCCATCACGGTGGGGTGGTGGTCACGCGAGGTCAGTTGGCCGCCGCCGAGCAACTCGTCCTGGACGGCATCCGGCAGGTCCGTTCCGCAGTGCGAGACCGGTCATGACCGGGCCGACGGAGGGCGTGACCCGCAGCGGGTCGGGCGTTTCGACGTACCGCAGCAGTCGCCCACGCCGGACGCGGAGCCGGCGCGGCGCAACGGACACCGACCGGCTGCTCAGGTCCCGCCGCCGCCGACGCCGACCGACGAGGTCGACACCGCGGCCACCGACGAGCCCGTCGAGGCGGGCGGCTCGGTCGGCGACGGGGCCACGGGTGGCACCGAGCCGGCGGTGCCGGACCGTCCGGGTGACCACTGGGACCGGAAGGTCGCCAACGGGCTGGCGTTCCTGCGCCGACGGCTCTCCGGTGACTACGAGGTCGACGAGTTCGGCTTCGACTCGGAGTTGACCGACGCGGTCTTCCACCCCTGCTGCGCCTGCTCTACCGGGACTGGTTCCGCACCGAGGTCAGTGGCGTGGAGCACGTACCCGTCGACGGGCCCGCCCTGGTGGTCGGCAACCACTCCGGGACGGTGGCGCTGGACGCGCTGATCCTCTCGGCGGCGCTGCACGACAAGCATCCCGCCCACCGCTACCTTCGGTTGCTCGGCGCTGATCTGGTCTTCCGGATGCCGGTGGTCTCCGAGCTGGCCCGCAAGACCGGCGGCACGGTGGCCTGCAACCCGGACGCCGAGCGGCTGCTCGGGGCGGCGACCTGGTCGGTGTGTTCCCCGAGGGCTTCAAGGGCATCGGCAAGCTCTACGCCGACCGGTACAAGCTGCAACGGTTCGGGCGGGGCGGGTTCGTCTCGGCGGCGCTGCGGACGGGCACGCCGATCGTGCCGGTCGCCATCGTCGGCGGCGAGGAGATCTACCCGATGCTCGCCGACATCAAGCCCTGGCACGGCTGCTCAAGTTGCCCTACTTCCCGGTCACGCCGACCTTCCCGTGGCTCGGTCCGCTGGGCATGGTGCCGCTGCCGAGCAAGTGGCTGATCGAGTTCTGCCCGCCGATCCCCACCGCTCACCTGACCGACTCGGCGGACGACCCGTTGGTGGTCTTCAACCTCGCCGACCAGGTACGGGAGACCATCCAGCAGACTGTGCACACCCTGCTGGAACGACGGCCCGACCCGTTCGGCCCCTGAGTCAGCCGGCGCGGCGGCGGCGCTGTAGTGCCAGGCCGGCGGTGACCGCGCCGACGACCAGCCCGGCGGCCGCCGTCGACGGTACGGCGATCTTGACCGCTCGGCGGCCGGTGCGGAAGTCGCGGACCTCCCAGCCGTGCTGACGGGCCTGCCGCAGCAGGCTGCCGTCGGTTGACGGCCACCGCCCTGCCCACCGCTGAGAGCAGCGGCAGGTCGTTCGCCGAGTCGCTGTAGGCCGCGCAGCTGGTCAGGTCGAGCCCTTCCACGGCGGCGAGCTGGGTGACCGCCTCGGCCTTCGCCGGCCCGTGCATCAGGTCACCCACCAACCGCCCGGTGTACGCCCGTCCACCACCTCGGCCACCGTGCCGATGGCACCGGTCAGGCCGAGCCGAGCGGCGATCACCCGGCCGATCTCCACGGGGGCGGCGCTGACCAGCCAGACCCGCTGCCCCGCGTCCAGGTGACGCTGGGCGAGCTGGTGGGTGCCGGCCCAGATCCGGGGAGCCATCATCTCGTCGAAGATCTCCTGGGCGAGGCGTTCCACCTCGGCGACCCGCCAGCCCTGAACGAAGGCCAGGGCGGCCTCCTTGGCCACTGTTATGTCACCGGCGTGCTCCCGGGCCAGCAGCCGGTACCGGAGCTGCTGCCAGGCGAATCGGGCCAGGTCGGCGGTGGTGACGTGGTTGCGGGAGGCGAGCCCACGGGCGAACCAGTAGATCGACGCGCCCTGCATCATCGTGTTGTCGACGTCGAAGAACGCCGCAGCGGTCGGATCGGGTGTGGTGACCGGGGTCAGCTCGGTCTCCGCCCAGCCGGCGGTGTGCCCCTCGGCGTCGGTGCTGACCGTCACCTTACGGCTGCGCGCCACCTGGTTTCCTTCCTCGCTGGTCCGACGGATGCCTCCCGCGAGGGTAGCCGCCGTGGACGGCCGATCGGCCGGGCACACAGCGAACTGTGGCGCGGCCGGTCGATCGTGCGGTATAGGAATGCGAGGTCAGCGGGCCCCGGGGCAGACGCTCGGGTCCGGGCCGAGGGCGTCGCTGGCGGTCGGTGCCGGCAGCCCGCAGGCGATCGCCGCGCGCAGGTCGTCCGAGCGTGTCCGGATGCTCTCCAGCAGGAGCAGCGACCGTTGGGTGCGTGCCCGGTCGACGCGGCTGCTTCCGTCGAGCAGACCGCTCACCGCCCGGCGCTGGCTCGTCACGAAGGTGTTCAGAGTGTCCAGGCTGCCCGGCTCGGCCCGCTGCACGGCAGCGGAGGCCAGCAGCCGGACGCCCTGCCGGGTGTCGGCGTCCATGTCGTCCAGGATCGCGCTGTAGCCGATGCGGTCGCCGCGCAGCTTGGCGGCTTCGTCGACTCTGGTCCGGGCGAAGTCCAGGAAGAGCTGACCGCGGCTGATGTCCGAGCTGGCCAGGGCGAGTTGTGCCCGTTCGGTCGAGCGCTTCATGCCGTACAGCGCGTCACCGGGAACCGCGTTCTCACTGGCGGCGGAGATCCGGAGACGGCGATGGCGCCGGCGGCGATGCCGACCAGGATCGCGCCCCGGCTCGGGCCCGTCGGGCGGTGACCGCCGGTAGCAGTTTCCCGCGGCCGGTCGTGGCGGCCGGTTCGCTGGTCGCGGCCGGTGCGGTGCCCAGCCCTTCCCGCTCGGCCGTTGCGAGCAGCATCGCTCGTAGGCCGGTGCGGAAGTCGGGGCTCACCTCGACGTTCGGGGGTCGACGCTGAGCCGCTGACCCACTGCGACGAGCGGTGCGAGGTGACCGTCCACCCGGGATCGCACGTGGTGTCGCCGAGCGCCGTTGGCCTCGTCGAGAAGCTGCGCGAAGCGCTCCGTGCGCCGACGGGAGAAGAGGGTGTTGTCCACCGCGGGCACCTCCTCTCGCTGGTCACGGCCGGTCGGCCGCCGTCGTTGCCAGCGACCGGGCGGCAGTGTGACACCACGGAGGTGAGGTGCCGCCGGCGTGCCGGTCGGACCTCGTGACCCGGGCCTGCCGGGCAACCACCGGTCGCACCCGGAGAAACGCGGCGGACCGGGCACGGGTTACGGGCCGGGCGGAGCCGAAATTACAGAAAGTGATCGTCATCACCGGGCGGGACCGACGTTGAGCTGCACGGACGCTTGTCGACGCCCATCGGTCCCGCCGTAACAACTACGGCTGGAAGCCGTCGGGCAGGAGTCGGGCCAGGGCGCGGACGGCACGGTACTGGAGTGCCTTGATGGCGCCCTCGTTCTTGCCCATCGCACGGGCCGTCTCGGCCACCGAGAAGCCCTGGAGGAAGCGGAGCACGATGCACTCCTGCTGCTCCGGGTTGAGCTGCTTCACGGCTGTCAACAACGCGACGTTCGTGATGTGCTCCACCACCGCCGCCTCCGGGCTGCCCTCCGGGCCCCGGTCCTCGCGGTCGGCGTCGAGCACGTCGCCGGTGGTGACCTCCAGCCGGTAGCGGCCGGACTTGAAGTGGTCCGCGACCAGGTTGCGGGCGATCGTCACCAGCCAGGCGCCGAGGTCACGGCCCTGCCAGGTGAAGCTGCCGATCCGCTTGAGCGCGCGCAGGAAGGTGTCCGAGGTGAGATCCTCGGCGAGTTGCCGGTTGCCGACCCGGAAGTAGACGAACCGGAAGACGGTGTCCACGTACCTGTCGTAGATCAGACCGAACGCCTCGGACTCGCCGGCCTGGGCCCGCTCGATGAGCGTCCAGACCTCGGTCGCCGGGTCGGACGGGTCCGGGCGGCTCGGAAAGCCGGTCGAGGTGATGGCGGCGGCGGCCGGCGCCGCCGGGATCACCGGGATCACCGCTGTCTCACCGGCCGCCGGATCGGTCGTCACCGCTGGCGTGTCGCTGACCCGTCGACCCTGCACCGGCATGGTCGGTCGGGCCGGCACGGCGACCCGGCCGCCGGCCGGCTTCGCGTTGCCGCCGGGCACCGCCGGTCGCGGTGGTGGCTCGTTCTGGTGTGGGCGACTACGGGTCCGCTGCGCCGCGCTGTCGCCCGTGCGACGGCGCCGTGCTGCTCGTCCATTGGCGCGCGGGCCGCCGGACGCTCGTTGACGTGGGAGCGAGCCGGCTGGCCACTCAGGCCGACCGGGCGTTCCGCGTATCCGAAGGTGGTCATCGCGGTGCCCCGTCCCGTCGATCGTCGGTCGGGCCGGTCTGTGTCTCGTTGGGTCGGGCCGACCGGACAACCGGTCGGGCAGGTCGGTGGCGGGGTTGCCGACGGGCGGCAAATCCCCTGGAGGTGCTGGTCCAATGCGCTCACAGGCACGGGGGCCTCCTCGGGCTGAGGGGTGTCGACTCACGGCAAATGGGGTGACCCGACCCGTGTGATGATAGGGCCAACGTCACCCGCGCGTGGCAAGTCCGTTACACAAGGCGGAAGTATTTCCCTCCCCATCACACCAACGCCGGACCGGTTGTCCGTCGTGTGCGATTGACTTTCCGTCGGCCCGGTGATCCAGGGTGGATTCCCTGGTGAGAGGCGCATCGCCCGATCGGCCGACGCGCCACGCCGGGTCGTCGGCCGGGCGCGCCCGAACCGTCTGCGGACGGCGTCTTCCGTCCCATCGGTAGGACCTGATCGGATCGCCGATGGCACACAAGACAGTCCCGTACATGGGACTTCCGCGACGCCGGCCTCCGGCCCCGTCCGACCGTCGGGCGTGGTCTGTCGTCGACCGCTGTGCCAGACTCGATCACCGTGCAGGACTTCTCGGCAAACCCGCGCCGAACCTCGCCGACCGGGTCCGCCGGGCGGCTCTCGACCACGACGGCCGGCCCGCGCTGCACTGGCGCGACCAGACGCTCAGCTGGTCCGAACTGGACGCCGCGGTGGACGCCGCCGCACGCGGCCTGTCCGCCTCCGCACCGCCCACCGACCCCGGCGGTACGCCGCCACGCGTCGCGATCGCACTGCCGAACACGCCCGACTTCGTGATCGCCTGGCTCGGGCGCTCCGCGCCGGGCTGGTCGCCGTGCCGGTCAACCCCGGCTTCACCGCGCCGGAGCTGCGGCACGTGTTGGCCGACTCCGGCGCGTCGGTGCTCGTCGCCACCGACCACGTTCGGGGCCTGGTCGCCGAGGTGGCCGCCGAGCTGCCCGCCCTCGCCGCCGTGTACGGCACGCCGCCGACCGTCGAGACACCCGAGCCGACGCCCGCCCGCGACGAGGCGGTGCGGACCTGGCTGTACTTCTCTACACGTCCGGCACCGAGGGGCGGCCCAGGGGCGCGATGCTGTCCCATCAGGCGCTGCTCGCCAACCACGAACAGGTCGAGAGGATCCAGCCGCGGGTGGTCGGGCCGGCGGACACTGTTCTCCTCGCGTTGCCGCTGTTCCACGCGTACGGGCTCAACTCGGTACTCGGCGCGGTCGTGCACCACGGGGCGACCGGCGTGCTGCTCGACGAAACGGGTCCCACGGCGGGGCTGGACGAGATCGCCCGGCACCGGGTCACCGTGCTGGTCGGCGTACCGTCGATGTTTCTGACCTGGGCCGGCGCGGCCACGGCCCGCGCGGCGACCGCGTCGGTGCGGGTGGCAATCTGCGGCGCGGCGCCGCTGGAGCCCGCGGTCGCGGCGCGCTTCGCCGAGGTCACCGGCCATCGGGTGCACATCGGGTACGGCCTCACCGAGACCGCGCCGGTGCTCACCTCCACCCTGGTCGGCGGGGTTGCCAAGGCGGGCTCGATCGGCCGACAGCTGCCCGGCGTGCGGCTGCGCCTGGTCGACCCGGACGGCGCCGACCTGTGGCGCGACGGCGTGGCCGTCCCCGACGACGACCCGGATGAGCTGGACATCTCCGACGTGGCACCGGGCACCGACCCGGGCAGATCGTGGTGGCCGGGCCCAATCTCTTCGCCGGTTACTGGCCGGACGGTCGGGGCGGCCCGGACTCCGACGGCTGGTGGGGCACCGGTGACATCGCCTACGCGGACGAGGACGGTGACCTGTTCCTGGTCGACCGGCTCGGCGAGTTGATCCTGGTCAACGGGTTCAACGTCTATCCGCACGAGGTCGAGCTGGTGCTCACCGGGCACCCGGGGTGGCCGAGTCGGCGGTACTGGGTGTGCCGCACCCACGGACCGGCGAGACTGTGCGGGCGTACGTGGTGCCGGCGCCGGGGCGACCGGTGACCAGCGAGGAGCTGCTCGCCCACTGCGCACGCAACCTGGCCCGCTTCAAGTGCCCGACCGCCGTCGAGTTCGTCGACGCCCTGCCGCACTCGGCGATCGGCAAGGTACGCAAGACCAACTCCGGTCGGCGACGCCGACCGATCGTATGGAGGTAACCGATGGCCAGTGACGCCCGGCTCGCCCTGATCACCCGACCCGGCTGCCACCTCTGCGACGACGCCAAGGCGGCGCTCGACCGGGTGGTGGCGGTCACCGGCGACAAGTGGGTCGAGTGGGACGTCACCGGTGACGAGGGGCTGGAGCGGGAGTACGGGGACCGGCTGCCGGTGGTGATGCTCGACGGCAAGGAGCACGGTTACTGGCGGGTCGAGGAGGACCGGCTGCTGCGGGACCTGACCACGCCGCAGCTCTGAGCGGTGCCTATGGTGCTGTGATGACCTCCGCACAGCCGCACCTCGTCTGGGACTGGAACGGCACCCTGCTCAACGACCTCAGCCTTGTGGTGTCCGCCACCAACGTCGTGTTCGCGAGCCTGGGCGGGCCGACGGTCACCCCGACGAGCACCGGGTGCGGTTCCGCAGGCCGATCGCCGAGTACTACGCCGAGGTGCTCGGGCAGGCCGTTGACGACGACGAGTTCGGCCGACTGGACCGGATCTTCCACGACGCGTACCGCACCGGGTTGACCACCTGTGAGCTGGCCGCCGACGCACGCGCGGCGATGGCCGCCTGGCCGGGCAGCCAGAGTCTGCTGTCCATGTGGTTCCACGAGGAGCTGGTCCCGACCGTCCACACGTACGGCCTGACCGGCCACTTCACCCGCGTCGACGGGCTGCGGGCCACGGTCGGCGGTGACCGCAAGGCCCAGTCGCTCAAGCTGCACCTCGCCGAGCTGGGTGTGGACGGCACGTCGGTGGTGTTGATCGGCGACTCCATCGACGACGCGGACGCGGCGCTCGCGGTGGGCGGTCGTGCCGTGCTCTACACCGGCGGGTTCACCGACCCGGGCCGGCTGCGCGCCTCCGGCCACCCGGTCGCCGACACCCTCACCGACGCCGTGGCCCTGGCCCAGGAGGTCAGTTCCGCAGATAGGTGAGCACGGCCAGCACCCGCCGGTGCTGCTCGGTGTCCGGCGGCAGGGTGAGCTTGGTGAAGATGTTGCGGACGTGCTTCTCCACCGCGCCGTCGCTGACCACGAGGGCGCGCGCGATCGCCGTGTTCGAGCGCCCTCGGCCATCAAGGCGAGCACCTCGCGCTCGCGTGGGGTCAACTCGCGCAGCGGGTCGTCCCGACGCCGTCGGGCGAAGAGCTGACCCACCACCTCCGGGTCGAGCACCGTGCCGCCGGCCGCCACCCGGCGCAACGCGTCCAGGAACTCGTCGATCGCGGCCACCCGGTCCTGAGCAGGTAGCCGATCCCGCCGCCGGCACCGCCGGTGGTGGCGAGCAGATCATCGGCGTACGAGACCTCGACGTACTGGGAGAGCACCAGGATCGGCGTACGCGGCACCAACCGACGTGCCTCCACCGCCGCCCGCAGCCCCTCGTCGGTGTGGGTCGGAGGCATCCGCACGTCGACGATCGACACGTCCGGCCGGTGCTCCACGACCGCCTCGACCAGGGCATCACCGTCCCCGACGGCGGCCACCACCTGGTGCCCACTCTCGGTCAGCAGCCGGACCAGCCCTTCGCGGAGCAGGACGGCGTCGTCGGCGATCACGATGCGCATGGCTGTGTTGTCTACCACGTCCGGCCCGTCCCGACGGCTCGGCGGGGTGCCGGATCGCTCACAGGGGAAGCTCCGCCCGGATCTCGGTGGGGCCGCCGGTCGGGCTGACCACCATCAGCTCACCACCGGCTGCCCGTACGCGGTCGGCGATGCCGGCGAGCCCGTGCCCTTGGCCAGGTGCGCGCCGCCCTGCCCGTCGTCGCCCACCCGTACCTGGAGGTGGGTGCCCTGCCGGGCCACGGCCACCATGGCCTCGGTGGCCCGGCTGTGCTTGGCGACGTTGGTCAGCGCCTCGGACACCACGAAGTACGCGGTGTTCTCCACGGCCGGGTCGAGCCGCCCGGCCGGGGTGCCGAGCTGCGGGTCCACCTGTAACTCGATCGGGATCAGCCCACGGCCGGCGATCGCGGCCAGGGCGCTGGGCAGACCCCGGTCGACCAGGATCGGCGGAGCGATGCCCCGGGACAGTGCCCGCAGCTCGGCCAGCGTGTCCGGGTCTGGGTGACCGCCTCGTCGATGGTCCGGCCGGCCGCGGCCGGGTCGGTGGCGAGCTGCATCCGGGCCCGACTGAGGTCCATCGCCAGGCGGACCAGGCGTTGCTGGGGGCCGTCGTGGATGTCGCGTTCCAGCCGGCGCAGCGCGGAGGCCTCGGCGGACACGGCGGCCCGCTTCTGCTCCTCCAGCACGGTGATCCGGTCACGCATCTCCGCCACCCCGGTCAGCATGGCCTTGGCGAAGCTGGCCTGGAGCAGCGCGCAGCCCGCACCACGATCGGCAGGGTGATCAGGAAGAACACCCCGAGCGCTGTGTACAGGCCGATCCGGGCGGTGGTCGAGTCGCCCAGGCCGAGCAGTTGGGCGAGGTCCTGGTCACCCTCGCCGTCGGCGCGGGGCAGCGCCCAGTCGTAGGCCCAGTAGAGCGAGCCGCCGATCGCCGAGGCCCACCAGGACACGGCCACCACGAAGGTGCCCGCCGCCGCGATCAGCCGCAGGATGCCGTGCGCCAGGTCGAGCCAGGACTGGGCGTCCCGCATCGGTACGAAGATCCGCCGCCAGGCGTTCGCGCCCGCCTCGGGCAGCCGGTAGTGCGGCCGGATCCGGGGCTGCCGGAGCACCGCGGGCAGCCGCAGCCGCTCGATGTCGGCCAGCCCTCGGGCGGCGTACAGGGTGCCGCTGAGGATCGGCAGACCGATGACCGTGACGACCAGGCCGATACCGACCGCGAGACCGACGATGAGGACGACGAAGCTGGCCACCGCCAGGGGCAGGCCCAGCAGCACGTACCCGGAGTCGACGAAGAGCTGGCGGGGATGCTCGGTGCCAGGGTCGGTCGTTCGCTGGCGGCGGCAACGGCGGTCATGCCCAAAGGCTAGGCACCCGGACCGCCCACCCCATCCCGAAACCCCGCCTCTCCTCCGTAGTGCTGCCCCTACCCCGCGCGCCGCGCCCGCGCGCCCGCCGCGCCCGCCGATCTTGCAGTTTTGGTCGGGGATTTGCCCCGGTATGGGGGAAGCTGGGGGCAGTAAGTGCAAGATCGCGGAGCAGTGGCGGCGGGGCGGTGGCGGGGCGGCGCGGGATTGGTCAGAGAAGTCGGGATTGAGCAATAATCGCCCGGGCTGCGCTGGCGCGGCCGGCCGGATCGATCTTGTGGAATGGAGGTGCTGGTGAGGTTGCGTGGCGCAGCGGCAAGATCGCGATTTGTGCACGTCTTCACAAGCGCCTACGCTGTGAATCCGACGCGCCCTGCTAGCACAGCCGGCAACCTCGGTCGCCAGCGGGAGTCCACATACGGCCGACCAGCGGAGTTGGCCGAGGATCGCACCGCACGGAGTCTCATGAGTCAGCACCGTCACCCAGGCGCGCCCGGCCGCGCCGGTGCCGTACCGACGCTCCCGGATCTGCCCGAGGCGACCGTCGCTCGGCTCCCGGAGTATCTGCGCGCGCTGCACAACCTCGCCGACGCCGGGCACGAGACGGTCTCCAGCGAAGGGCTCTCCGCCGCCGCCGGGGTCAACTCCGCCAAGCTCCGCAAGGACCTCTCCCACCTCGGCTCGTACGGCACCCGGGGCGTCGGCTACGACGTCACGTTGCTGATCGAGCAGATCGAGTATGTGCTCGGGCTCACTCAACGGCGGGCGGTCGCCCTGGTCGGCGTGGGTAATCTCGGTCACGCTCTGGCCGGCTACGACGGCTTCGCCAGCCGGGGCTTCCGGATCGCCGCACTGCTCGACGCCGATCCCTCCCGGGTCGGCGAGGAGATCAACGGCCTGGTAGTCCGGCATGTCGACGACCTGGCGACGGTCGCGGCGGAAGAATCTCGCGATCGGCGTGATCGCGACCCCGGCCGCAGCCGCCCAGCAGGTCGCCGACCAACTCGTCGCCGTCGGCGTGACGAGCATCCTCAACTTCGCGCCGTGCGTACTCTCGGTTCCGGAGGGGTCGACGTGCGCAAGGTCGACCTCGCCATCGAGCTGCAGATCCTGTCCTTCCACGAGCACCGCAAGGCATCGCTGACCGCGCTGCCCGCCACCGGCGGGTCGCTCTCACCGCCCTGCCGGGCGGGTTCGCGGCCACCGACACCCAGGAGGCGATCGGCACGTGAAACTGCTCGTCGTCGGCGCGTCCTACCGGACCGCCCCGGTCGCCACGCTGGAGCAGGTGGCCGTGCCCCCGCCGACCTCACCCGCACACTGGACCGCCTGGTCGCCCAGCCGTACGTGGCCGAAGCGGTGATCGTCTCCACCTGCAACCGGGTGGAGGTGTACGCCGCCGTGTCCGGTTTCCACGGAGGGCTCGGTGACGTCTGCGCCGTGCTGGCCGAGCAGGCCGGCAGCTCGCCGGCGGCGCTCGCCAGCCACCTGTACGTGCACTACGACACCGCCGCCGTGGACCACGTCTTCCGGGTCGCCACCGGTCTGGACTCGATGGTGGTGGGCGAGGCGCAGATCCTCGGCCAGCTCCGTGACGCGTACCACTGGGCCACCGGCGCCGACTCGGCCGGCCGGCTGTTGCACGAGCTGATGCAGCAGGCGTTGCGGGTCGGCAAGCGCGCCCACGCCGAGACCGGCATCGACCGGGCCGGCCAGAGCGTCGTCACCGCCGCGCTGGGGCTGGCCGCCGGGCACCTCGACGGCGACCTCGTCGGCCGCCCGGCCCTGGTGGTCGGTGCCGGCGCGATGGGTTCGCTCGGGGTGGCCACGCTGTCCCGGCTGGGCGCGGGCCCGCTCACCGTCAGCAACCGGGGCGCCGACCGGGCCGTCCGGCTCGCCGAGTCGTACGGTGCGATTGCCGCGCCGATGACCGAGCTGGCCGACACCCTCTCCACAGTGGACATCGTAGTGGCCGCCACCGCCTCCACCGAACCGGTCCTCACCCGAGCGGTGGTCGGCGCGGCATTGGCCGAACGCGACCCGGCCCGGGGCCCGTTGGTCCTGCTCGACCTTGCCGTTCCCGGGACGTCGAGGACGGTGTCGCCGAGCTGCCCGGCGTCGAGGTGATCGACATCGACCGGATGGCGGCGCTGCTCGCCGACGGTCCGGCGGCTGCGGACGCCGCCGCCGTCGAGCGCATCGTGCTGGCCGAGGTGGAGGGCTTCCTCACCTGGTTGCGCGGCGCCGACGTGGCACCCACCGTGGCCGCTCTGCGCGGCCGGGCCGACGACGTGGTCAGCGCGGAGCTGCGCCGACTGGCCCAGCGTCGCCCCGACCTCGGCGACGACCTGCGGGCCGAGGTGGCCCGTACGGTGCACCGGGTCGTGCAGCGGCTGCTGCACCAGCCCACCGTGAAGGTCCGTCAGTTGGCCGCGGAGCCCGGCGGCGACCAGTACGCGGCACTGCTGCGCGAGCTGTTCGACCTCGAGGTGCCCCAGACCTCGCCGGTGGACACCGTTCCGGACGTGCTGACCCCGACCTCGGCCTGGCGTTCCCCGGCACCGACCCGGTGTTCGGAGCTGTCGCCGACGAGCCGACCCCGCCCACCGGAGGTGCGCGATGACCGCCCCCTGCGCCTCGGCACCCGGGGCAGCGCCCTGGCGATGGCCCAGTCCGGGCAGGTCGCCGAGGCGCTGACCGCCGCCACCGGCCGCCCGGTCGAGCTGGTCGAGGTGGTCACCGCTGGCGACCGCTCCAACGCACCGGTGCACCGGCTCGGCGTCGGGTGTTCGTCTCCGCGCTGCGGGACGCGCTGACCGCCGGCACGATCGACTTCGCGGTGCACTCGTACAAGGACCTGCCCACGGCTGCCGCTGGCGGGCTGCACATCGCGGCCGTGCCGGCCCGACAGGACCCGCGCGACGCGCTTGTCGCCCGCGACGGTCTGACGCTCGCCGAGCTGCCGCCCGGTGCCACAGTGGGCACCGGGCGCTGCGCCGGATGGCCCAGTTGCACGCGCTCGGTCTGCAACTGGAGGTCACCCGGTCCGCGGCAACGTGGACACTCGCCTGGCCGGGCGCTCGGCCCCGAGGCCGACCTCGACGCCGTCGTCCTGGCCCGGGCCGGGCTGGCCGGCTCGGTCGGGTCGACGTGATCACCGAGACGCTGGATCCGATGCTGATGCTGCCCGCGCCCGCCCAGGGCGCACTGGCGGTGGAGTGCCGGGTCGACGACCAGGATCTGGTCGAGCTGCTCGCGACGCTCGACCACGCACCGTCGCGTTTCGCGGTCACCGCGGAACGCGCGTTTCTGGCAACCCTGGAGGCCGGGTGCAGCGCACCCGTCGCCGCCTATGCCGAACTCGCCGAAGGCGACGACGGCGATGAGATCTACCTGCGCGGGGCGGTGATCAGCCCGGATGGCACTCGTGACCTCCGGCTGTCCCGCACCGGAACGCCACCGACGCGGCGGAGATCGGTAAGGCACTCGCCGCCGAACTCCTCGACCTCGGCGCCGACTCGATCCTCGGCCACGATGGACACACCGGCCCGGGGACCCAGCAATTTGGGAGCACAGAATGACCCGCACCCGTAAGCCCGTCGGCCGTATCGCGTTCGTCGGGGCTGGCCCCGGTGATCCAGGGTTGCTGACCCGTCGGGCCCACGACGCCCTGGTCGACGCCGACCAGGTGATCTACGACCGGGGAGTCCCGGAGTCGTTGCTCGCCGTCGTCCGCGCCGAGGCCAGGGACGATGCCGAGTTCACCCCGGCCGAGGGCGCCCCGGGGACGTCGCGAAGGTGCTGATCTCCGCGGCCCGCTCCGGGCTGAACGCGGTGCACCTGGTCGCCGGCGACCCGTTCGGCCACGACTCGGTGGTCAGGAGGTGCAGGCGGTGGCCCGCACCGCCGCCCACTTCGAGGTGGTGCCCGGCGTCGGCCAGGCCGAGGTGTGGCCACCTACGCGGGTGTTCCGCTGCCGGGTGTGCGTACCGCCGCGGACGTCGAGGACGTCACCGCACTGGACTTCGAGGCGCTGGCCACCGCTGTCGGCCGGGTTCGCTCGCGCTCGCCGTGGACGCCGGTGACCTCGCCGCGGTCCGGGACGGGCTGCTCGCCGCCGGGGTCGACGGCACCACCGGCGTCGGGGTGACCGGCGACGGCACCGGCGAGACCCAGTACACGACCACGTCGACCGTGGACAGCTTCGTGGCCGCCGCGCTCGGCTTCACCGGCCGGGTGGTGCTCACCGTCGGTGTCGGCGTGGGGCAGCGCGACAAGCTGAGCTGGTGGGAGAACCGCCCGCTGTACGGCTGGAAGGTGCTCGTACCCGCACCAAGGAGCAGGCCGGCGCGATGAGTGCCCGGCTGCGCGCGTACAGGGCGATCCGTGCGAGGTGCCGACCATCGCGGTCGAGCCGCCGCGTACCCGGCGCAGATGGAGCGGGCGGTCAAGGGCCTGGTCGACGGCCGGTACGCCTGGGTGATCTTCACGTCGGTGAACGCGGTTCGCGCGGTCTGGGAGAAGTTCGCCGAGCACGGGCTGGACGCCCGGCACTTCGGCGGCGTCAAGATCGCTTGCATCGGTGAGGCCACGGCGGACGCGGTCCGCGCGTTCGGCATCCAGCCGGAGCTGATCCCGCCGGGGACCAGTCCTCCGAGGGCCTGCTGGCCGAGTTCTCCCGCACGACGAGATCCTCGACCCGGTGGGCCGCGTGCTGCTGCCGCGCGCCGACATCGCCACCGAGACGCTTGCCGCCGGGCTCACCGAGCGCGGCTGGGAGGTCGACGACGTGACCGCGTACCGGACGGTGCGGGCTGCGCCGCCGCCCGCCGAGATCCGGGACGCGATCAAGTCGGGCGGGTTCGACGCGGTGCTCTTCACCTCGTCCTCCACCGTACGCAACCTGGTCGGCATCGCCGGGAAGCCGCACGCCCGGACGGTTGTTGCCGTCATTGGGCCCAAGACGGCGGAGACCGCGACGGAGTTCGGCCTGCGGGTCGACGTCCAGCCGCCGCACGCCTCGGTGCCCGACCTGGTGGAGGCGCTCGCCGCCTACGCCGTCGAGCTGCGCGAGAAGCTGGCCGCCATGCCGGCCAAGCAGCGCCGCGGTTCGAAGGTGCAGGGGCCGACCGCCCTGCGCTTCCGGTAGTCGTTCGAGGAGGGCCTGCCATGTCGTACCCGAGATCCGGCCCGCCGGCTGCGCCGCACCCGGCGGTCCGCCGGCTGGTGTCCGAGACCCGGGTCGACCCGGCCGAGCTGGTCGTGCCGATGTTCGTCAGGAGGGGCTGACCGAGCCCGGGCCATCTCGTCGCTCCCGGGGTGCTCCAGCACTCCCGGGACTCGCTGCGCAAGGCGGCGGTCGAGGCGGTTCAGGCCGGTGTCGGCGGGATCATGCTCTTTGGCGTGCCGGAGCAGCGGGACCCGACCGGCTCCGGCGGCATCGACCCGAACGGCATCCTCAACGTCGCCATCCGCGACGTGGTGGCCGAGGTGGGTGACGCCACGGTGGTGATGAGCGATCTGTGCCTGGACGAGTTCACCTCGCACGGGCACTGCGGGCTGCTCACCCCCGACGGGGAGGTCGACAACGACTCCACCCTGGCCGCGTACGCCGAGATGGCGGTGGCCCAGGCCGCCGCCGGGGTCAACATGGTCGGGCCGTCCGGGATGATGGACGGCCAGGTAGGCGTGGTACGCCGGGCGCTCGACGCCGCCGGTCACCAGGACGTCGCGGTGCTCGCGTACGCGGTGAAGTACGCCTCCGCCTTCTACGGGCCGTTCCGTGAGGCGGTGGAGTCGGCGCTGGAAGGCGATCGGCGCACCTACCAGCAGGACCCGGCCAACCTGCGCGAGTCGCTGCGCGAGGTGGCGCTCGACGTCGCCGAGGGCGCCGACCTGGTGATGGTCAAGCCGGCGCTGCCCTACCTCGACGTGGTGTCTGCGGTGCGGGCAGCGGTGGACGTTCCGGTCGCCGCCTACCAGGTCTCCGGCGAGTACGCGATGGTCGAGGCGGCCGCCGCGAACGGCTGGATCGACCGGGAGCGGGTGATGCTGGAGACGCTCACCTCGATCAAGCGGGCCGGTGCGCAGGTCATCCTCACCTACTGGGCCGTCGAGGCCGCTGGCCTGCTGCGCCAGCGCTACTGACCGGCCCGCGGAGGGCCTCTCGGTCGGAACCGACGCGACTGCGTTTCCGGGCAGGTCGCGCCGGGGACCGTGGTGCTGCTGCGCCCCTTTGCTCTGCTTCAACCAGCGCAACACTTTGCGGGCCTAACTGTTGCGCCGATTTAAGCAGAGCAAAGGACGCGGACCAGACCCCGCCCCGCCCCCGATGACGGGTTGTCCACAGGTTTATCCACAGGGATTGAGCCTGCCCGGCCCGCCGGGGATGGTGGTCGGATGGCATCGGCGCTCGATCCTCCTCAACCCCCGGTCCCCTCCTCGGCCGGTTTCCCATCGCCGGCCTGGTGCGCCGGGCACGTCGCATCGTCCGGTTGAGTCAGCAGCAGATGGCCCGCTTCGCCAGGTCGCGCCCTCGACGATAGGTCGGGTCGAAGCGGGCACCCTCTCACCAAGCTTGGCCGTTCTGGAGCGCCTACTCGGCGCGGCCGGGCTCTTCCTGGTCGTGGTGGACCAGGAGGGGCGGGTCGTCCTGCCGATGGCCGACCGGGACGACGTCCAGGACGGGGCGGGTCGCCGTTACCCCTCCCACCTCGACACGATCCTCGATCCTGAGGCAGGGGAGTGGTGGGGGATATCTACGGACTGGCCCGGCCTCCGGAGACCTACCACCGCAGTTCGGCAGATCGCGAGGCGCGACGCCGACGCAGCCAGTGGGAGGTGCGGGTGGCGCAGAATCGCAACGTGCCACCCCGCCACCGGTCCAGGAGTACTACTGAGCCCGCCCTCAGGGCAGCTGCCCCGTCCGGTCGACGATCGCCATCCGCATGATGGCGGTGCTCGATTCGGGCGACTCCTGCCATCCCGCACGATGAGGCGGCGGGTGCCGAGGTAGCCGTGGGTCTCCCGGTCGAAGATCAGGTCGATGTGTGCCCCGAAGACGCCCGGCGTCCGCAGGGCCACGCCCGTCGGCCGGCGGCGTCCCGCACCTCGCCGGGCAACACGGTGGCTCCGGGCACCCGGGCCATGGCCTGGAACAGTGCGCCGAGCGACTGCGGCGGTACGTAACCCTCAAGCATCAACATCCCGTCCCCGAAGATCGTCGTAGGGTCGTTCCTGATGGCCTCCAGATCCGCGCCCTCGGGTAGATCCAGGGGAACGGGTGGTCTCGCAGGTACTGGGCCATCTGCTCCGGTTCGGTCGGTAGACCCTGGTAGTAGCCGGGCGGCGGAGCCAGGTGGGAGACGTTGTCGGTCCGCCACTCGTCGGGCGACTCTCCAGCCGCCGCCGCTGCTGCCAGGTCGTGCCTGCGCCCACCGGCACCCAGCGCTGGAGCCGCTCGTTGATGTACGCGCCGGCCGCTGGCTCCTCCCGGTAGGTCAGTCGCAGTTCGATGAACAGGAACTGGCCCGGGCGTGCCACGAGGTCGGGCTGTTGCCGGGCCGTCTCCGCGGCCTCGGTCAGAACTTCGGCCGCGCTCGCCGTCGGCGGCGCGTCACCCGACGTCTGCACCGCCAACCCGGCGACGGTCAGCAGGGCGACCAGCCCACCGACCCCGGCCAGCCGCCAGCCCGGCGTACGCCAACGTGAGCCTCGGCGGGCCGCCGGACGGCTGTCGGGGCCGCCTCGACGCCCCGGGTGACGACGTGTTCCTTCAACTCGGCGAGGAGTCGTTCCTCGAAGTTGCCCAGCTGGGGTACGGCTCATGGTGATCTTCCCTCCCGATCAGACGAGCGCGGATTCGGACTGCGCGAGCGCGAGGCGTACCGCCCGGCGGGCCCGGTGCACCCGGACCCGGGCGGCGACCGGGAGATCCCGAGCGCGCCGGCCGCGTCCGTCAGGGACAGGCCGTCGACGGCGACGAGTTCCAGCAGGGCGCGCGTGTGCTCCGGTAGACCGCTGAGGGCTCGATAGGTGCGGCGGGCCAGCGACTCCGCGTCGATGCGTTCCTCGATTCGCGCGATGTCGTCGGCGTCCAGCAGCCGTCGTCCGGCGGCGCGACCGCTGGCCCGCAGGAGTCGGGTAGCCCGGCGGTGTTCGGCGGCGATGACATTGCGGGCCACGCCGAAGAGCCAGGCCCGCTCGTTGCCGCGCTCCGGCGGTAGCCGGCGGCGGAGTCGATCACCGCCAGGAACACCTCGGCCGTGAGGTCGGCGGCGGTGTGCGGGTCGTCGACGCGGCGAGCGACGAACCGGCCGATCGTCTCGACGTGCCGGCGGTAGAACGCCTCGAACGCTGCGGGGTCCCTGCTGACTGCCGCCAGGTCATCCCCGCCCGGGCTTGGGATACTCACAGGCCGTCCTCTCGTTGGCCGTCTTTACACCCTTCATTGGTCCGGCGGCGACGAGTTGTTACGTCTCGCGCAAGATCAGCTCAAAACAAGGATGTGGTGGCCTCCTGGTCGGCGGAGGCCACCACATCCCGGGTCGAGCGCGGTTCAGACGTACCTCAGTCGTCGTTGGTGATGGTGCCCGTCGCCAGCGGGTCGGCCAGCCGTAGGCCCGGTACGCCGGCCACCAGCAGCGTCAGCTTCTCGTCCGACTCCCGCCTGCGGTCACCCCGAACGGTCACCGGGAACGCCACCGACGTCTGCCCGGCGGCCAGCACCCGGCAGCCGGCGTACGGATCGAAGTCCGAGCCCACCTGCGCCGTGAGGCCGACGGCGGCGGCGCAGAGCAGCACCGGCTGGGACAGCGGCCGGGACACCGTGGCGGTGAAGGTCAGCTGCCGGGTGCCCTGGTCGCCCTCGACCACAGTCGTGTCGGCCACGGTCAGCGACGCGCGGGACCGGAACCGGGCCACCTGCGGGTCGTGGTCGCTGGAACCGCGCGACCCGTCGCCGGTGAACTCCGCCGGCCAGTCGGCGTTGATGTGCGCCGCCCGTACCTGCACCAGATCGCCGTAGAACGCGTCGTTGACGAACAGGTGGTCGAGTGTCTGCGCGTGCCCCTCGAAGCTGTACGAGTAGGCGGAGGACGGCACGTCCGCGACCAGGTTGTCCCACAGGTTGTGCAGGCCCGCCTCGTAGAGCGGGGCGAGCTGGTCCGACGGCGTGGGCTGGTCGCCGGTGGCGATGGGATCGTCCGGGCGGGGAACACGTTCAGGTCCCCGCCGTAGACGACCCGGGCGCTCTGGTCGGCCGCCTCGATCGCGGTGACGATCGCCGCCCCATACCGCGCCTGCTCCGCCGCTGCCCGACCCGGCCGTCCGGGCCGGAGGAGTAGTGGTTGCTGAGCGCGTACAGGGTGAACCGCTCGGTGGCGCCGGGTGTCGCGGCCACGCTGAACTTGCCCAGCTGCGGAGCGCGGGTGAAGACGTTGTTCCCGTCCCGACCGGTCGAGGTGTCCACGTCCGCCGGCAGCACCGCGTTGAGCGCCTTCGGGTTCTGCACGTCGGCGTTGGCCGGCAGCCCGGAGCCCGGTACTGGACGGTCGGCGCCGAGCCAGCAGCGGGTCGTTCGCCGTCGCGGCAGCCAGCGACAACCGGTCCGTGCGGTACAGGAAGGCGGCGGTGATACCGCGGGCGTCCGCGCCGGTCCGGTCATAAGCGGCGGCGTACGCGGGCCCGCCGGCCGCCGCCACGGTGAGTGCCAGCTCCTGGATGCTGTCCGGAGCGCCGTCGGCGTTGTTGGTGTCACCGCAGCTCAACGCCGTCCCGGAGACCGTGCAGATATCCTGGTCCTCGGCCTCCTGCACCAGGATCAGGTCCGGTGCGTGCAGATCCTTCACGATCTGGTCGGCGAGCGCGGCCAACTGCTCGCGGTAGTCCGCCTCGCTGCCCGGCACGTAGTCGAACGGCGGGTCGACACCCGTGCAGCCGGAGTTGCCGGCGAAGTCGCAGCCGTCGAACGGGTCGTCCCGGTAGTCGTACAGGTTCTCCACGTTGTAGGTGGCGACGGCCACCTCCTGCGACCGGTCGGCCGGCTTGGGCGGGTTGTTCTTCGACGGGTCGGCCCCGGCGTCGAACTCCGCCCGCTCGACCTGAACGCCGTACTTCTCGAACGAGTAGTAGCCCCGCCCACCGCGTCGGCGCGCAGCGTGTCGAAGGTGTGTGCCGGCGGGAGCAGCGCGGCGCTGTCCCCGGCGGTCGCCTTCACGCCCATGCTGCCGAGCAGCGTCCGTTGGCCGTTGCCGTCGTCGAAGCGGCGGGTCGGGTCGTTGTCCAGTGGGTGCGAATCACGGAAGACCCGCCGGGAGTACGGGTCGGCGCGGTCCAGCAGGGGTCGTCGCGGTCGACCACCCACAGCTCCGCGTCGGCGGTGGAGGAGAAGACGTCCCGTCCGCTCACCGCGCCACTGCCGGCGCGTACCCGCATCCGGGAGCCCTCGTGCCGCTCCCAGAAGCGCTGCGCGTCGGTCAGCTCGGCCGGTGGCACCGCGTCGGTCACCGCGACCGCGCTGTCCACGGCCAGGCCGCCGGCGATCCGGCGGACCAGCGAGGCGCCGGAGAGCTGGGTGAAGGTGTAGTACTCCGACACCCGGGCCCGCAGCACGACCTCGTCGCCGACGGTCGGCACGTAGCCGCCGATCAGCGACGTGAACGCGCCCATGAACACGAAGATGCCGTCGGAGCTGGTCGGGTCACCGTCGGTGTCCCCGACACGGCTCTGCAGGAAGAACCCGTGCTGCTCCGCCCCGGCCGAGGTGCGGGCCAGGGTCAACTGGGTGATCACGCCGCGGACGTCGTACAGCGTGCTGCTCGTGCCGTTGCCGCTCGCCGGTGCGAGCGGCGAACGGTCGGTCGGACCGGATTCGGCGTCGGTGGTCGGACCCTGCACCTCGCCGACGGTCAGCTCCCGGGTCACCTGCACGGCCAGCGCGCAGCTTGCGGTGCCACCGCCCGCGTCGGTCGCGGTCACCGTGACGGTGTACGCCCCGGCGGCGAGATCGGCGCTCGCGCCGACCGTGGCGCGGGCGGTGCCGCCCACCCGTCGGCGGCGGTGAACGCGGTACGGGTGATCGAGCCGGAGGTCGGACTCGGGCTGACGCCGGTCACCGCCAGGTCGACGATCGTGTCGTCGGGGTCGGTGGCGGTGACCTCGCGGCTCACCGCTGTGCCGATCGCGGCGACCAGGGGCCCACCACAGGTCAGCGTGGCCGGCACGTCGACCGGTCCACCGCCGTCCACGGTGTGCGCACCAACCCGTCGAAGGTGTCGACCGGAAGGCCGGCCCACTGCGTGGCGGGGTCGAACGCGTCCGACGGATCGGTGTCACCGGCGGTCACGCTCGCCAACCGGCGCAGCGTGTTGTCCGCGGTGCTGGTGACGCCGGCACCCACTCGGTGCCCGGGTCGACGCCCACCTGCCCGATCGAGTCGAGCACTGTGGTGCCCCGGCGCAGCACGATCGCGTCGTCGCCGTTGAACAGGCTCGCCCCGGTGGTCTGGTCGGCCTGGGCGAGGATGGCGGCCCCGGCCGAGGCGCTGGCGAACACGAACGCGTCTCCGGTAGCCACCGTCCCGGTCAGCGCGATCGTGGTGGCCGTCGTGGAGCCGTTGAAGAAGAGCTGGAGCTGGTAACCCCGGCGGTGAGGTCGACCGGGGCGCCGGTGCCGTTGAACAGCTCGATGGCCTTGTTGTTCGACGAGCCCTCGACGTACTCCGAGATGAACAGGTCGGTGGGCGCGGCGCTGGCCGCGGTGGGTGCGACGCCGAGCGCCGTGACGGTGACGGCGGCGGTGGCGGTCGCGAGCGCGGCGATTGAGCGGCGCGGGCGCATAGGGCCTCCACGATGGGTGGATGGGGGTCAACGCACGTTAAGGGCGCGACTGTCCACCGTCCATCCCCTAGTGGACAGTTTCGTGAATTCCCTCAGCGCGGTGGATCGAGGCGGTGCACCAGCTCGGCGACGTCGACGCTGTATTCGCACCAGTCCCGGTCGGTGCGGTAGCCCAGCTCCGCGTTGACCTTGAGCATCGCCTCGTTGGCCTGCGCGTTCCAGGTCTGCACCTCGATCAGCTCCGGCTCGGCGGAGCGCAGCTCCAGCAGCATCCGGGCCTTGATCGCCCGATCGATGCCGTAGCCCCGGTGATCCTGCGCGACGATCGTGTCGTACTGGTCGGCGCGGGTCGGATGCTGCGCCGGCACCACGACCTCGGTCAGGCCGGCCACCTCGCCACTCTGCTCGTGCCGGGCGAGCACGATGTACGGCTTCATGCCCCGCCGGTGCAGGGTGTCGAGGCTGTCGCGCAGCCGCTCCGGGTCGTAGGAGCTGGGGCGCAGCTCACCGTCGTCGACGTCGCGCACCTCCGCCTTGGCCCGCGCGTACGCCTCGATCAGGTGGTTGGGCGGCCCGCCGGGGTAGAACTCCAGCTGGTAGCCCGCCCCGATGCCGGTGGCCATCTCGGCCAGCTCGGCCCAGTCGACCGCGCCCAGGTCGAGCACGCTTCGCGTCTCCACGTATTCCCGGGTGAACCCGAGCGACTCGTAGAACCCGACGGCGGGCGTGTCGCCGACCACCTCGACCCCGATCGACTGGAAACCCTCCTGGTAGACCCGACGGGCGGCACGCAACACCAGGTCACGACCGAGGCCGCCGCGCCGCACGGACGGGTGCACCAGCACCTCGAGCACGCCGATGTCACCGAGGAGCAGCACGTGGACCTGGCCGAGCACCTCACCCGTGTCACCGGGCCCGGTCGGCTCGGCCTGGGCGATCCAGGAGATCCGCCGCTCGCCGGGCATCACCTCGGCGAGGTATTCCCGCAGTGAGGTGTCCCGCCAGGGCGGGTCCTGCGGTAGATCGGCCGCCAGGACCGCGTTCAGCGTGGCCAGCAGCGACGCGATCTCGGCGGACGACGCGGTCCTGGGGTCCCACTCGCGCACCATCACCTGTCTAGCTTGCCGCTAACAGCTGCCGGGAAGTGTCCAGTTCTCCAACGTATCGAGACGATCACTTCATGGGCGACTGGCCCGTCCGTACCGGTTCGCGGTGTCGTAGACGTCCTGGGCGTACCGCCGAACATCGTTGTAGGAGAGGATGGCGTTCCACCAGTCGCCCGGAATGCTCAGGTTCCGGCCGCCCTTGCAGAGTAGTTACCCGCTGCCAAAGCGGCGTCGTCCAGGTCGTGCGGGTCCTTCATCCCGTCGTTGTCGGCGTCCGCGCCGATCTCGTTCCAGGTGGTCGGGATGAACTGCATCGGCCCGATCGCGCGATCGAGGACCTTGTCCCCGTCCAGGTCCCCACGGTCGGTGTCGATGATCCGCATCCGACCGTCCTTGCCGTCCAGCGGCAGTCCGATGATCTTCGGCAGGGCCTTGCCGTCCTGTCCCAGCTGCGCTTTGTTGGCCGAGCCGTGCCCCGATTCCACCTGCCCGATCGCGGCCAACGTGGTCCAGCTCAGCGCGCAACTGCGGTTGGTCTGGGCGAGCACCAGCTCGGCGTAGCCGTACGCCTGCATCGCGACAGGGGAACGCCCACCTGGCGCCGACCTGCTGTGCCCAGCCGGCCAGCGCATCCGACGGCCGACCCCGAGGCCCGGCCCGATGGCGGGCCCGGTCGGTAGTCCGTTGCCGGGCAGCCCGCTGCCGGGTAGGCCACCGCTGGGCAGTGGGATGGTCGGCAGCGGCCCGGTGGGCAGCGGCCCGGTGGGCAGGCCGGACGGCGCCACCGGCGGTCCGACAGCGGTGGGCGCGGCGGAAGCATCGACAGCGACCGGCCGCGAGGTACGGACCGTGGCCGGTACGAGCAGCGCACCCGCCGCTGCCGTCGCGGCCACCAGCGCCAACAGGAACACACCGGGCAGGGTCAACCGACCACTCGGCCTGCCCGCCCAGGCGCGGGTCGCGCGGGCGGCGGAGGTTGCCACCTGACGTGGCGGCAGACGAACCGCGTGCGCGAACTGCACCCGCCGCCGCCGGGTGGGGTCGGACGCCGGCACGACGGGCATCTCATCCACAGTGGTCTTCGTCGGATCCGCGGCGGCGGTCCCGGCCTTCGCGGCGTCGACCGGTGCGTCGGCGGTCGATCCGCCGACCGGCGTCGACGCGGTCGCGCCACTGACGCTGCCGTCGGCCTTGGCGGCGTCGGCCTCGGCGGCGTCGGTCTTGGCGTCGCTGGCCTTCGCGGCGTCAGCCTTCGCGGTGTCAGCCGTTGGGGCGTCGGTCTTCGGGTCGTCGGTCTTCGTGGCGTCGACCTTTGGGGCCTCGGCCGGCGGGTCGGCCTTCGTGCCGGCGGGCGGGCCCGGATCGGCCGGGTGGGCTCGGCCGCTGACGCCGCTGCCGTCGTCGACGCACCTGCGGAACGTCCGCTCAGCCAGGGCGGCGCGGGCGGGGCACCTTGCGCACCGGATCGGGCGCTGCCCCGAGCCTTCTAGTGGCCCGTCCAACGGCGCGGCCGGTCGTAACGGTTGCACACGCGTGTCGTCCTCGCCGTCCACCACCCTTCGAGTATCACCCATGCTCCGCCAACCGTCAGATCCACGTACCCTGGGTGCCATGCCCAGGTACGAGTTCCGCTGCCAGCCTGCGGCGACACCTTCGAGGTCAACCGTTCGATGGCGGCGGCCGGTGAGCCGGCCAGCTGCCCAGAGGGACACGCCGACACGGTGAAGTTGCTTTCCGCGGTCGCGGTCACCGGCCGGGGTGGTGCCGCCGGTGGTGCCCCGGCACCCAGCGGCGGTGGCTGCTGCGGTGGCGCCTGCGGCTGCTGATCGGGCCAATCCGCCGCCTGGTGGGCTGGCCTTGCCGGGAGCGGGTCCGAGTGGCACCTTGAGGCGGCACCTCCCGGCCGTTCTCACGATGTGTGATCGCTCGGACTCAGGCAGCATGAACCCGACGTCACGGGCGGAGGTTCCACGCATGTCGCCACGGATCCAGCTCCCGAGCGGTTGGGTAACGTTCGTCTTCACCGATATCGAGGGTTCGACCCGGCTGGCTCAGCTGCTCGGCCCGGACTACCGCCCGGTGCTCGCCGAGCACCGACGACTGCTGCGCCGCACGCTGGCCAGCACGGGTGGGGCTGAGCTGCTGACCGAGGGTGACTCGTTCTTCCTGGCCTTCGAGGACGCGAGCGCGGCGCTGACCGCGTGTCTGACCGCCCAGCGGGCATTGTCCAGCCACGACTGGCCCACCTCCGAAGCCGCGCCCCGGGTGCGGATGGGCCTGCACACCGGTTACGCCGAACCCCGCGACGGCGAGTACGCCAGCCCCGAGGTGCACCGGGCCGCCCGGTGGCCGCCGCCGCGCACGGCGGGCAGGTGCTCTGCACCGCGTCCGCCGCACGTCGGGCCGAGCCGTTGCCACCGGGTGCGACCCTGCTCGACCTGGGCCTGCACCGGTTACGCGGCTTCGACGACCGGGAACGACTCTTCCAACTGGTCGCACCGGGCCTGGAGCGGCAGTTTCCCCGGCCGCGTACCGCCGACGCGGTGGCTCACAACCTGCCGACCCAGGTGACCTCGTTCGTCGGGCGGCAGACCGAGCGCGTCGAGCTGGGCCTGCTGGTGCAGCAGCACCGTCTGGTCACCGTGCTGGGCGCGGGTGGTGCGGGCAAGACACGGCTCGCGGTGGAGTTGGCCAGCGGAGTGGTCGAGGCGTACCCGGACGGGGTCTGGTTCGTCGACATCGCCTCGGTGACCGACCCGGGCTCGTGGCGTTCGCGATCGCCGCCGTGCTCGGCCTGCGACCCGAGCCGGGCCGGCCGATGCTGGACACCCTTGTCGAGTACGCGGCCGGCCGCCGCATGCTCGTCGTACTGGACACCTGCGACACCCAACCGTCCGCCTGCGCGGAGGTGATCGCGCGGCTTTTGTCCGGCGGGAGCGGCGTACGGGTGCTGGCCACCAGTCGCGAGTCGTTCAGCCTGCCCGGCGAGGTGGTGTGGCGGATTCCGCCGCTCTCGGTCGACCCGAGCGCGGACGGTTCGGAGAGCGACGCGGTGGCGCTGCTGCTGGATCGCACGGCGGCGGCGCGTGGTGGCCGGCAACCGGAGCCGGCCGAGTCCGCCGATCTGCGTCGGGTGGTGCAGCGGCTGGACGGCCTGCCGCTCGCCATCGAGTTGGCGGCAGCCCGGTTGCGGGTGCTCTCCGTCGGTCAGCTCGCCGAGCGACTGGACGACGTCCTCGGCACCCTGGACGCCGGCCGGGAGGACCCGGATCCGCCGCCGGTGGAGCGGGGTTGGTCCGGCAACCAGCAGGACACGGTGGACCTGGTCGCCGCGGCGGCCGGAACGTCGCCACCCAGCCCGGCGAGCAGGGCGGTGCAGCGCTCGGCCACCGAGCGACACCTGACCATGCAGGCGACCGTCACCTGGTCGTACCGGACGCTCGGCCTCGGGCCGCCCGCCTGCTGCGGTGGCTGGCGGTCTTCACCGGGCCGGTGGATCTGGCGACGGTGGAGTGGCTGCTGGGAGACGACCCGCTGGACCCGCTGTCGGTCCTGGTGGACAAGTCGATGGTGTTGGCGGAGCCGCGTGCAGCCGGCAGCACCTATCGGATGCTCGACCCCATCCGGGCGTACGCGGCCCGGCGGTTGGCCGAGGTGGGCGAGGAACAGGCCGCCGGGACCGGCACGTGGCCTGGTCGGCGCACGCGTTGGACCGGGCACACCTGGGCCAGGACGGCCGGCCGGTGACGCTGTCGTTGTACGCGCTCGATCCCCTGGCCGGGGAGCTGCGCGCCGCGCTGCGCTGGTGCGCCACCGGCGGCAGCGCCCGTGCCGGTCTCGGTCTGGCTGGTGGGCTGGACCAGTGGTGGCTGGAGCGGGCCTGGCCCGGAGGGGCGGCTGTGGCTGTTCCGGTTGTACGGGCGGATCGCGGAAACCGGGGAACGGATCCCGGAGGCCGAGTTGGCGGCGGCGTACCACATGCACTCACTGCACGCCAGCGCCGACGGTGAGTTCGCCGAGGAGCTGCGTTACTCCCAGCGGGCGGAGGCGGCCGCCCGGCAGGCCGGTGACGCCGGCCTGCTGGCTCGGGTGCTGGCCGGCAGGCCGCGCCGCTCGTGGACATGGGTCAGTTCTCCGAGGCCGAGCGGGTGTGCCGGGAGGTCATCGACTGGGCGCACGGGCAGGACGTGGTCGGCGAAGCGCTGTTCGCGGTGTTCAGCCTGGCCGAGCTGCTCTGGCGGCGAGGTGCTCTGGACGAGGCCGCGGACCTGCTGGGGCAGTCCGCCCGGTGGAGGCGGCACGACCGGTGGAGCGGGGCCGGCGTTCGGTGGACATGCTGCTCGGGATGGTCGCGCTGGCCCGCGGCGACGTGATCGCCGCACACGAGCACCTGTTGGTGGCCCTGCGTTCCCGGATGGGCCACGGCTATCACGGCCGGGCGTGCGACACGTTGAACGCGATCGCGGTCCGCTGCGCGATCGGCGGGGATCGACTGACCGCCGCCCGCCTGTTCGGTGCGGCGCAGGCCACTCGGGCGAGCATGCGGGCCACCCGGGCATCTACGGCGGTTACTGGGCCGAACAGCAGGCGGAGTTGCGTGCGGTGCTGGGCGACGCGGCGTTCGACGACGCGTACGGCGAGGGTGCCGAGTTGGGGCTGGACGAGGCCGCGGCGCTGGCCCTCGACGTGGAACACCCGGACCTGGCGGCCGACTCGACCCGCTTCAGCACGGGCCTGTCCCAACCAACCCCCGTCGCCCTGCCGACCCACACCGCCACCCGGCAACAAGAACCGAACGCGCTAACCCCACCCCACCGGGCCACCCCGCCCGCTGTTGATCATGAAGTTATTGCCACGACACGCCGAGGTGGCGGGCAATAACTTCATGATCAACGGGGAAGAGCAGCGGGCGGGGTGGGACGGGGCGGGTTGGGGTTAGCGGGTTGCGGCGGCGGCTTCGGCGGTGGCCTTCATTTTGCGGCTCGGTCGATGTCGGTCTGCTGGACGGCCGCTACCGAACCGAAGATGTGGACCGCCTGGTAGTAGGTCCAGGCCAGGCTGTAGCAGGCCGGTCGGACGACCGAGTTGTACGTGGTGCAGACGCGCTTCAGGTCCCCGTAGAACGCACTGTCGAGGCGGGACTTGTTGGCGGGGAACTGGCCGACCGCCTTGTAGTTGCGGTAGCCGAAGTCGTGCCGGTAGCAGCCCAGGTTGAAGGTGAATCCGAGCGGGTTGTCCGGGCTGGACGAGCAGTAGTCGGTGGACCAGTTGAAGGTGTACTCGGCCCAGGGGCTCGGTTGACCCGGGCGCTGTTCCAGGAGTTGTAGCTGGACGCGCTGGTCTGGGTCCAACTGGACAGCACGGACAGCCGTTCTGCGGGGGTGACGGCGGCGGCGGGGAGGCGACGGTGAGGGTGGCGAGTAGTGCGAGCGCGCCCGAGGCGAGCAGGGTGGCGAGACGTCGGGGCACAGGTACCTCCGCGGGGGTGAGCGGGTGGGACGGATGTTACCGGCGGGTTACCGGATGTTGATGAGTGTCGATCAGCTGATCAACTAGGCGGTATGCGGGTCGCCAACTATTGGTGACATGCGTCGAAACAGACGAATGCCCCGGGCGCACGAGGCGTCCGGGGCATTCGGAAGAGCGGGTCAGCGCGGGCGAACGCCGGCGGGCTCGCGGGGCTCTCGTTCGCGGACCGGTCCAGAGCGGTCAGCTGGTAGGTGTAGCGCCGGCCGGGCAGAGCCGAGGTGTCCACCCAGGACTGCGCACCCGGGCGTGGCCCGGACGGTGTCGACCAGGTGCGTCGCGTCCGCCGTGCCGCACTTGCCAGGCAGCGTGGTGCCATCGAACCGGTAGATCGCGTACGAGGTGGCGGTGCCGAGCGGGCCGGCGCCGTCGGCGGGCTGCCGCCAGGTGAGCCGTACTCCGTCGGCCTGTCGGGCCGCCTTGGTGACTACCGGGAAGAGCAGTGGCTTGGCCGGTAGGTGCGGCATGGCTGGCACCAGCGCCGGGCGGGAGTAGTGCTCGGCGGCGTAGATGTCGGTGGCGCCGAGCCGGTTGGCGCGTACCTGCACGGCCGAGAAGTGCACGTTGCCCTGCACCTCCGGGTACGACCGGTTCAGCGTCAGGTGGTCGGACAGCTCGCGCGGGTTCTGCCAGTACGGCCCGTACGCCGGGTCGCCGCTCTTGTAGTCGGCCTGGCCGATGTAGAGCTGTACGCGGGTGCCGCGCACCGTCTCGGCCCACCACGGAACGAGGCGCGCGTAGTCGGCCGCCGGGTACTGGCCGATGTACCAGTAGAGCTGCGGCACCACGTAGTCGATCCACTCCTGCTTGATCCACGTACGGGTGTCGGCCGAGATGATGTCGTACGACTGGCTGCCGGTGGTGTCCGAACCGAGCGGGTCGACGGTCTTGTTGCGCCAGATGCCGAACGGGCTGACCCCGAACTTCACCCACGGCTTCGCGGCCTTGATCTTGCCGTTCATCTCCTGGATCAGCAGGTTGATGTTGTCCCGCCGCCAGTCGGCCCGGTCGGTGAAGCCCCGGTTGTGGGCGGCGAAGGCAGCGTCGTCCGGCACCTGGTAACTGCCGCTGGGGTACGGGTAGAAGTAGTCGTCGAAGTGGACGCCGTCGACGTCGTACCGCTTGACCGCGTCCATCATCGCGGTCTGCACGAACTCGCGTACCTCGGGAACGCCCGGGTTGTAGTAGAGCCGGCTGCCGGCCACGCCGGCCGGCGGGTAGGCGAAGGTCCAGTCGGGTGCTGCCGGGCCGGGTGGCCGGCGGCGAGCTGGTGGGGTCGGCGCCGGCACCGCCGGGAGCCGGCATGGAGACGCGGTACGGGTTGAACCAGGCGTGGAACTCCAGGTTGCGCCGGTGTGACTCGTCGACCAGGAAGGCCAGTGGATCCCAGCCGGGGTCCTGGCCGCGTACGCCGGTCAGGAACTCCGACCAGGGCTCGTACGGCGAGGGCCAGAGCGCGTCGGCGGTGGGCCGGACCTGCACCACGACGGCGTTGTGGTGCAGCCGTTCGGCGAGGTCGAGCAGCTCGCGGTACTCGGCCTGCTGGGCCGCGACCCGGTCCGGGCTGGTCTGGGAGGCCTTGCTGGGCCAGTCGATGTTGACCACCGACGAGATCCACATGGCCCGGAACTGCCGCTTCGGCGTGGCTGGGTCGGTGGTGCAGGTGGTGCTCGTGGTGTCGGCCGTGTCGGGTGTCGCGGAGGCGGGGTGGTGGTGACGAGGGTGCCGAGCAGGGCTGCGGCCAGCCCGGCGGCTCCGAGTCGGAGGGCCTTCATGCGGTGTGTCCCTTCGTTGGGGCTACCGGATGTTCCGCGCGGCACCCAACCGGCAAGATTCGCCGCAGAGGTCCGCGTCGCTGGTAGGAAATTTTCACAATCTGGCCAATGTCGCAAGGGTTCACGGTTGACCATTCGCGCCGCTGGGTAGCAACGCCGGCTACCGGCCGCCACGGAGGTGGTCGCACGGTGGGAGGGTGACCGCGTGTCCGTGCTGCGCACAAAACCGATCAAGGACGTGATAGCCCAGGGCGAGGCGGACGGTTCCGACGGCGGGCTGGGGCTGAAGAGACGACTGGGCGCGGTCGATCTCACCGGCTTCGGCATCGGCATCGTCATCGGCACCGGCATCTTCACGCTCACCGGAATCGAGGCTCGGGACAGCGCCGGGCCGGGCGTGGTGATCTCCTTCGCCATCGCCGGCGTGGTGGCCCTACTCGCCGCCCTCTGCTACGCCGAGCTGGCCTCCAGCGTGCCGACCGCCGGCAGCGCCTACACCTACGCGTACGCCACGATGGGCGAGATCGTCGCCTGGATCATCGGCTGGGACCTGCTGCTGGAGTTCGCACTCGGTGCCGCCGTGGTGGCCCGAGGCTGGTCCGGCTACCTCGCGGAGCTGCTCGACCTGCCGACCCGGTGGTTCGGCGAGGAGGGCAGCACCGTCAACGTGAGCGCCATCGCCATCGTGCTGATCCTCGGCATCGTGGCGATCGTCGGCATCCGGGAGTCGTCCCGGATCACCAACCTGCTGGTGCTGGTCAAGGTCGCCATCTGCGTGTTCGTGGTGGTCGCCGGGCTGTTCTTCGTCAAGGCCGCCAACCTCACCCCGTTCATCCCGCCAGCCGAGCCCGCCGGTAGCGGCGACGACGGCATCAAACAACCCGTCACGCAGGCGCTCTTCGGGCTGGAGCCGTCGGTCTTCGGCTTCGTCGGGGTGCTCAGCGCCGCGGCCGTGGTCTTCTTCGCGTACACCGGCTTCGAGGCCGTGGCGAACCTCGGTGAGGAGACGAAGAAGCCCAAGCGGGACCTCACCCTGGGTCTGCTCGGCACGCTGCTGATCTCCACAGTGCTCTACATCGGTGTCTCGCTGGTCCTGGTCGGAATGGTTCCCTACACCGAGATCGACCGAGGTGCCCCGATCGCGTCCGCCTTCGAGTCGGTCGGCGCGGGCTGGGCGGCGGTGCTGGTGTCCATCGCCGCGGTCGCCGGTCTGACCAGCGTCATCCTGGTCGACCTGGTGGCGATGGGCCGGATCGGGTTCGCCATCGCCCGGACGGGCTGATCCCGCCCTCGATCGCGAAGGTGCACCCGCGCTGGGGCACCCCGTACCGGATCTCGGCCATCATGACGGTGGCGGTCGCGCTGCTGGCCGGCTTCCTGCCGCTGTCGGCCCTGGCCGACCTGGTCAGCATCGGCGCGCTCTGCGCGTTCGTGCTGGTGTCGGTGGCGGTGCCGATCCTGCGCCGCAAGCGTCCGGACCTGGAGCGACCGTTCCGGGTGCCGTTCTCGCCGGTGCTGCCGATCGTCTCGGCGCTGGCCTGCTTCTACCTGATGCTCAACCTGTCGGTGGAGACCTGGCTGCGGTTCCTGGCCTGGATGCTGCTCGGCGCGGTCATCTACTTCGGCTACGGCTACCGCCGCAACCGGCTCGCCCAGCACGAACCCGCCGTCGCCCCGACCCCCGCGAGCCGACCGCCTGACCCGACGAGACCCGCTGACGAGACCCGCGCCCACCGCTTCGGTGGCGGTATGGTGCGCGGGGTCTCCGCGGGAGGTTGCACAGTGCGGCACAGGCTCAAGGACGTGGCCGAACGGGCCGGTGTCTCGATCAAGACCGTGTCGAACGTCGTAAACGGTTACGCACACGTACGGCCGGACACCCGCGCCCGGGTCGAGGAGGCGATCGCCGCACTCCACTACCGGCCCAACCTCTCCGCGCGTCACCTCCGCAAGGGCGCACCGGGGTGATCGCGTTGGCGGTTCCGGAACTGGACGACCCGTACTTCGCCGAGCTGGCCCGCCACGTCGTCACCGCCGCCGCCGACCACGGCTGGGCGGTGCTGATCGACCAGACCGGCGGTCGGCGTGAGCAGGAACGGGTGGTGGCCTCCGGCATCAGCGACCACCTGATCGACGGGCTCGTCTTCAGCCCGCTGGCGCTCACCGCCGAGGACCTGGCCGGTCTGGACGGCACCCCGATGGTGCTGCTGGGCGAACGGGTCGACCACGGGCCGGCGGACCGAGTGGTGATCGACAACATGACCGCGGCTCGGGAGATCACCAATCACCTGATCCAGCTCGGCCGCCGCCGGATCGCCGCCATCGGCTCCCAGCGCACCGACGGTGCCAGCGCCCGGCTACGCCTCGCCGGCTACCTCGACGCGCTGCGCGCCGCCGGGCTAGACCATGACGAGGCCCAGGTGGCGCCCGCACCGGCCTGGCACCGCGCCGACGGCGCGGCCGCGATGCGCGGCCTGCTCACCTCCGAGGTACGCCCCGACGCCGTCTTCTGCTTCAACGACACGCTCGCCCTGGGTGCCCTGCGCGCCCTGCACGAGGCCGGTCTGCGGGTGCCCGAGGACGTGGCGGTGGTCGGCTTCGACGACATCGAGGACGGCAGGTTCTCGATTCCGACCCTGTCCACCGTGTCCCCGGACAAGGAGCAGATCGCCCGCCTTGCCGTCGAGTTGCTGGCCAACCGCCTGGACGGCGACCGCACCGCCCCGACCAAGGAACTCAAAGCCCCGTACCAACTGGAACTCCGCGAATCAACCCAGGGTTAGTCGAAGAAGCGGGCCAGGTGGGCCTGGGGTGCCGGGTCGGCGTCCGGGGAGCGGGTCAGGTCGGCGAAGATCGAGGCACCGTCGCAGCCAGCGTGCAGCGGATACCACCGGGGAGCGCCGGGCGGCCGGAGCTGACAGATCCCCTTGAACGTCTGCACGTCCATCAGCCGGACGTGGGTCGGGTCGGCCACCGCGTTCACGTGCCCCACCACGGGCTCATCACGTGCAGTACGCCACCCGGACGGAGCACCCGGTGGCACTCGTCCACCAGCGGCAGGAAGTCGATCAGGTGCTCCAGGATGTGCACCGCGAAGAGGACGTCCACCGAGTTGTCGGCGAGCGGCAGCGAGCCGGACAGGTCAGCGACCGCGTTCACTCCCGGCGCCGGGTAGATGTCCAGCCCCAGGTTGCCCGACCACTGCTTGGTCGACCCGCAACCGAGGTCCACGATCACCGGTGCCCGTCCGCCGACGCCGACCCGGCACCAGACGCCGTAGACGCCGGCCAGCCGTCCCACCAGGTCCCGTACCAGCCGTAGCTGGCCAGGTTCGGCGACGTCACCGCTCAGATGCGCCACTCCCCGGTCGAACCGCACCTCCACCGCGAGGCTCCGCAGCCGATCATCGTGCCGGACCTGGTCCGTCCACGTCTGTCCGAGGAAATCGTCAATCGCCCGCAGCCGGTCGGCCGAGGGCGGAGTCTGTGCCAAAGCGACCATTCGGGCCACCTCCCGCCGCGCGATACCCGCAATCGCGCCCGGTATGCCCGCTCGTCCGCCTCGTCGGCGTGGCCCGCGCAACCGCCGGTGGGCGTGTCGGACACCGGGCCCAGGTTCGACCCGGGCTCGCCGAGCGCCGGAAGGGCTCCAGCGCTGTCCGCCGAGCGCCTCGGGTCAGCCGGAGATGGTGCGCCGGCCACCGCGGATCCGCTGGCGGGGTGGCGGGGCGGCGGGCTTGGGCCGCTTGAGGTGGTAGCGGTGCAGTTCGTGGTTGCCGGGCAGCGAAGGGTCCTCGCTCATCGCGACCAACTCCCAGCCCTGGTCACCGGCCCGGTTCAGGTGGGCCAGCGAGGTGTCGCCGTAGGGCGTCACGTCGACCATCGAGCCGTCCGGGCCGTACCAGACGAAGACGACCTCCCAGCCGAGGTCGTTGGTCGCAGCCTGGCGGCGGCGGACCAGCAGCGCGTACTCCCACTGAGCATGGCGTCATTCTCACCCGCGGCGGCCCGCGGGCACGGATCAATCCTCGGCGATCCGCCCGGTGTCGACGCGCAGCCGCCGGTTGGTCTCGATGGCGGCCAGCATCCGCCGGTCGTGGGTGACCAACAGCAGCGTGCCGGGATAGTTGGCCAGCGCGGACTCAAGCTGCTCGATGGCGGGCAGGTCCAGGTGGTTGGTGGGCTCGTCCAGCACCAGGAGGTTGACCCACGGCCCTGGAGCAGGGCCAGTGCCGCCCGGTCCGCTCACCGGGGAGAGGGTGGCCGCCGGTCGGGGCACGTGCGCCGCACGTAGCCCGAACGGCCAGCAGGGTCCGCGCGTCCGCCGGCGACAGATGGGGTACGGCGGCCTCGAACGCGTCGATCAGCGGCGCGTCGCCGAGGAACAGCCCTCGTGCCTGGTCCACCTCGCCGACCACCACTCCGGGACCGAGCGAGGCGCTGCCGGCGTCCAGCGGCAGCCGCCCCAGCAACGCGGCCAGCAGGGTGGACTTGCCCGAGCCGTTCGCCCCGGTCACCGCGACCCGGTCCGCCCAGTCGATCTGCAGGTCGACCGGGCCCAGGGTGAAACCACCCCGGCGTACGACGGCACCGCGCAGCGTGGCCACCACGGCGCCGGCGCGGGGCGCGGCGGCGATCTCCATCCGCAGCTCCCACTCCTTGCGGGGCTCCTCGACCACGTCGAGTCGTTCGATCATCCGATCGGTCTGCTTGGCCTTGGCGGCCTGCTTCTCGCTCGCCTCGGCGCGGAACTTGCGGCCGATCTTGTCGTTGTCGGTGGCCTTGCGTCGGGCGTTCTTCACGCCCTTCTCCATCCAGCCCGCTGGTGCGGGCCCGCGCCTCCAGGCCGGCCCTGGTGTCGGCGTACTCCTCGAAGTCCGCGCGGGCGTGTCGCCGCGCCACCTCGCGCTCCTCCAGATAGGCCGCGTAGCCGCCGCCGTAGTGGTTGACCTGCTGCTGCGCCAGGTCCAGCTCCAGCACCCGGGTCACCGTGCGGGTGAGGAACTCCCGGTCGTGGCTGACCAGCACCGTGCCGGCGCGCAGCCCGGTGACGAACTCCTCCAGCCGCTCCAGCCCGGCCAGGTCCAGGTCGTTGGTCGGCTCGTCGAGCAGGAACACGTCGTACCGGCTGAGCAGCAGCGACGCGAGCCCGGCCCGAGCCGCCTGGCCGCCGGACAGCCCGGTCGTCGGGTGGTCCAGGTCGACCGCGAGCCCCAGGTCGGCGCTCACCTGCTCGGCGCGTTCGTCCAGGTCCGCGCCGCCGAGGGCGAGCCAGCGCTCCAGCGCGTCGGCGTACGCGTCGTCGGCGCCGGCCGTTCCAGCGGTCAGCGCCTCGGTCGCCGCGTCCAGGGCCGCCTGCGCGGCGGTCACCCCGGTCCGGCGGGCCAGGAAGTCGCGTATCGTCTCGCCCGGTCGCCGCTCCGGCTCCTGCGGCAGGTGCCCGACGGTCGCGGTGGGCGGGCTGAGTCGGACGCTGCCGGCCTCGACCGGCAGCAACCCGGCGAGGGTACGCAGCAGCGTCGACTTTCCGGCTCCGTTCGGCCCGACCAGCCGACCACGTCGCCGGGGGCGACCACCAGGTCCAATCCGGCGAAGAGCGGGCGGTCGCCGTGCCCGGCGGCCAGGTCCTGACGATCATCGTGGCGCTCATCAGGACGGCAGCCTATCCGGCCGCCCGCATACGACCGGCCGGCAGCGGGCAGACTCAACGACGTGGTGACCACACTGGCGATCGACTGTGGCGGCGGGGGCATCAAGGCGTCCGTGCTCGACGAGGCGGGGACGATGCGGGCCCGGCCGTTACGGGTGCCCACTCCGTACCCGTTGCCGCCCGCGCTGTTTGTCCGGACCCTGCTGGATCTGGGCGGGCGCCTGCCAACGGCGGACCGGCTGACGGTCGGCGTACCCGGATGATCCGGCACGGAGTGGTCGTGACCACGCCGCACTACGTGACCCGCAACGGCCCGCGCACCCGGGTCGACCCGGACCTGCTCGCCGAGTGGTCCGGCTGGGACGCGCGAGGAGCCCTCGCCGACGCGTTCGGGGTGCCGGCGCTGGTGCTCAACGACGCCGAGGTGCACGGCGCCGGAGTGGTCGCCGGCACCGGCTGCGAGCTGGTGCTGACCCTGGGCACGGGGCTGGGCAGCGCCTTGTTCGACGGCGGGGTGCTCGCACCGCACCTGGAGCTGTCGCACGCGCCGGTGCGCTGGGGTACCACCTACGACACGTACGTGGGCGAGCCGGAACGCCGCCGGCTCGGTGACGCCTTCTGGTCCCGCCGGATCCGACAGGTGGTGGACGGGCTCCGCCCGGTGTTCCGCTGGGACCGGCTCTACCTGGGCGGGGCAACTCCCGACTGATCCGGCCCGAGCAGTTGGCCCGGATGGGCGACGACGTGGTGGTGGTGCCGAACACCGCCGGGATCGTCGGCGGTGTCCGCGCCTGGGAGCTGTCCACCGGCCGCCGGAACGCCCGCACCTGACCTGTCGGCGGCCGACAGAGCCGCAGGCCCGCTCGCACGGCTCCCGAGTTGACCCGATCTCGCCCCGGGAACAGTCGCCAAACGCACGGTGTTGTGCCAGCGTCGGAACAGGTGACGGTGCGACCCGAGGAGGTGGCAGATGGATCTTCTGGCGGACTACCGGCGGGCGACCATGTTCTTCGAGACCGGTGACCCCAGCGGGGCGGCCCGACTGCTGGAGCCGATCATCGACGCCGAGCCCAACAACGCGGCGGTTCGGCAGTTGCTGGCCCGGGCGTACTTCCAGTCGGCCCAGCTCAACCGGGCCGAGGAGCACCTCCGGGAGCTGGTCGAACGGGACCCGAGCGACCACTACGCGCACCACGTGCTCGGTCGGACCCTGGAACGGCTCAACCGACACACCGACGCGCTGCGGCACCTGCGGATCGCTGCGGCGATGTACGCGGCCAACGACGACTACCGGACCGCGCTGGAGCGGGTGGAGACCCGTCTGGGCGGAAGGCGCTGAGCGTGCTTGTTGACGAGGCAGGGCGGTCCTTCGGGGCCGCCCTTCGGTCGTCCGGCGGGCGGGCCGCCGGGCGTGCCTAGGATGGCGGACATGGGACCTGACCGGCCGGCGGCTGCGGCATGAAGCTCAAGCTGGATCTGCACGAGATCTTCAACAAGGGCCAGGACATCGACCGCGCGCTGCGCGGATCATGGACGAGGCGGTGGCGAAGAAGGCCACGCTCGTCGAGATCATCCCCGGCAAGGGGTCCGGTCAGCTCAAGAAGCGGGTGCTGCGGTTCCTCGACCAGAAGGACGTCAAGCAGCTCTATCACCGCGTGGAGAAGGACTCGAAGAACTTCGGCCGGCTCTTCGTGCACTTCCGCTGGAAGTAGCAGCAGCCTAGCCTCTGACCTGCAAAACAGGCCGCTGCGAGGACCTTCTGTACGAGATCAAAGCGGATCCGCTTCGCAGGCCCTCGCGCCGCCGACCAGGGGCTGACCAATACCGGTAGCCGATCGGGACCCACGCGCCTTTAGCGCAAGCGAACGGGCGCGCACCCCGAACGGTTGCAGCCCCTGCAGATAGGGCCTGCCCAATCAAGGCGGTTCAGAAGATGCGGTGTCTCCACCTTGAGCGGGCAGGCGCCCCATCCACTCCACGTAGTGCGGACGAAGGCCGGCGGGATGGCTGGTGACCCAGCGGGTCAACCTTGCTAAAGATCTGATTGAACCCGCGTTGGTTCCAGGCGAGCACGAAGTGCATCAACTCGCTCATCTGGGACTAGCGCCCATGTCACTCCGACTGCTAAATGCAGGAAGCCTTCCACCGCGTTGAGATGCTTAGCGACCTCTAACGCCTCTTCCTCCGTACCCAGATCGGCATGCTTTAGTTTCTGAAGTTGCCTTCTTACGATCGCAATTGCGGTAGCTGCCATCTCGTGAAGGGGTGACGGCTCACCAACTGGCAGCCCGGCATGCACGAAGCAAAGTACCTGAGCCTTCTTGGTCGGGCGGTGCTTGGGACTCTCACCCTTCTGGTCGATGTACGTCAGGCCTTTTGCGCTCGGGTAGTTCGCCTCAACCCATTTCATTACTTCGTCATCGGTGAAAGCGGCTCGAAGTAGCCGGTCAATCAGTTCGATCAGCGAGTTGGCCGCCTGTGCGACTGGGTCCGCGGAGAATTCGAGCGCGTCACGTGCTCCCTGGATCTTGCGGCCGAGGGCCGCGCTCAATTCCTTGACGGCCGCTCGGCTGCGACCTGACACTACCTCTCGGAACTTATCTGCCAGCATTGCGAGGTCCGTCAGCTCAAGCGGCGCGGACTCCGAATCGCGACTGTTGAGAAGAGCGGCACCGGAGCTGAACTCGACAAGCTTTTCCAGTGCTTGATCGAGATGGATGACGAGTCTAAGCAGCGCGCTCGGTGCTCCCGTCAAGTTGGGCAGATCCTTGGCTTGTCCCGGTGGAAGGGCCGAGAATAGATCATCCATCGCGACTGCGTGTGGCATAAGGTTCCTTGCGGCCCTGCGAAGGGCTACGACCAAGACCGCGCAGTCCTGCTCTAAAGCCACTTTCAGGCGGTTGTAACTAGCCGTACCAACTAATCTTTCCAAAGAGTCGAGCGCCGTCGCGCTTTATTGCCTTGGCCCACTCGGGCACCTGGTCCTTTGTGAATGTCTCAAAGTGTTTTGCGGCTTCTTCGACCTGTTGTTCAGTGATGTCGCCGACAAAGATGCCAGACAGGATTTCGTCTAGCCGGTCTCCCCAGGGGCGGGGATCCGTATCGTCGGTGAAGGCCGCGCTGCACGAAACGACGAGGTCCCAAATGAGGACTGCTTCATCGCTGGCTCTCAGGACTCGTCGCTGGTGGATTGGTAGGCGACTGACTTCACGCGTCAGCGCTGAAACGCCTACCAGAGCGACGACCTGTTCTCCGTAGCTGGGCTGAGGGATGGTCACAGAGTTCTCCCGGTGAACCAGGGATGCTCGTTGAACGCTAGCTCCTGCCCCTGACAAGAACGATCAGATTTCAGGGCCTGTGTCACTGTCCGAAGGCGGCTCCGGCGCAACGAATGGGTCCCGTTGCCAGAGACGGGTGCTGGAAGAAGCGTGGTCTCTGCCCCGAGAGGTTCGCTCCAGTAGGCGATGCGAGGGGCGACGGATGGCTGGAGGGGTAGCGGAGGCGTGCGGCCGAAGATCATCGGGCACAGATCTGGCACAGCCGGGACCCGAGAAGCTGTGTCAACGTCGAGGGACCATAGGCCCAACCGAATAAGGCCGTTCCCGGCCAAGCGATTCCAGCGACGAGAACGCTCTCGTAGAAGAGGTGCGCAAGCTGCGGGAAACACTCAACAGCCTCAAGGGGAGGTGACCGACCGCCACGGGTTCCGCTCAGCCGACCACCTGCGCAACATGAACGAGTGGGTCGAGCGCATCGCCAAGGGCTGACCCAGCACGGCGAACGGCCTTGCAAGGATCCCCGATGAGCCCTGCCAACTTACCGTGTCGGCGGGGCTCACTCCATGCTGTCGATCGGTAGCGTGCCGTGCATGGATTGCACCCGCCTCACCGCTACCGCCCTGTCCGTGGCCGTTGCTCTGACCGGCTGCGGCAGCAACAACGAGCCGAGCGCTGCGCCGTCATCGAGCCCGACCGCCGCGAGCGCGTCAGCCACCGTGCGGCCGGCGGCCATCGAGGTCGAATGCGCCAACATTGACCGGGCTCATAACGCCTGGGACGGACCCCGCCGGGCAGAGTCGGCGACGGAGGTCACCCTGTGGAACGAGCTAGAGATCAAGATGGCCATGGAGGGCGGCGAGGACTACCTCAAGGCGGTCTCGGGCTATGAGGATCAGCCGTCCAAGGTGCTCGCCCGTGCCGTCGCCGAGTACAACTACGAGCTGTCCGTGGTCAATGTTGAGGCGGTGATAGGTGACGGAATCAGTGAGGAGCAGGCGGACAAGGCTGCTGCTGCGGCCGGCTCGGTCGCCGACGCCTATCGGGCATGGCGTTCCGGTACCTGCGCCTGATTCTGGCCAGCACCTCCAGCCGACCCACGACGCACGGCTCAGGATCGCGCCTGACGGGCCGTGCGTCGTGCTGGGCAGTCAGATCCCCGACAGTCGTCGTCGCGATGAGCAGCGTCTCCCTCGGATGGCAGGTGCTCACCTGACGCCGCAGTGGTGCAGTGGTCAAGGTATCCGTCGTGCCGACAGCTGCCGGCACGACGCCCGAAGGTGAACTCTTCACGGGGTCTGAGCGACGAATACCGGACGGTCGGCGGTCACCGTTACGGGTTGGGGACTCCGATTGCCCGATGGCTACTCGGTGCAGCGGGTGGTTCCGTCGGTGATCTCAGATCCGCTGCCGCACCGTGTCCAGGGCGAGGATTGCGGCACCTGGCACATCGAGACCGAAGAACTCCGCCGGCTCTGTACGGAGCGCGGCACTGATGACTGGAGGGTACGCGCGTTTGTGCACTTGGGTAACGGTGGGACGGTGTTCGCCTGTCGACGAGGCATTGGGTTGGCGGAGGAATAGCGAACGGCCCGCCAGGATCGCGTCTGTCGGGCCGTTCACCGTGCTGGGTGTACCGTCCAAAGTGGCAGGCCCGCCGGTTGTAGCGGTCCGGGCCGCCCAGACCGCTACCTGGGAGCCCTGATGACGAACCCGACCACCGGTGACAACCTCGCCCGACTTCGCCGAGCCGCGAAGCTGACCCAAGAGCAGCTGGCCGAGCGCGCCACTTTGAGCGTGGAGACGGTCCGCAAGCTGGAGCAGAACAAGCCCGGGTCGGCCCGCCTCGATACCCTCCACGCGTTCGCCCGCGCGCTCGGCGTGCCCACCACCGCGCTGATCGGCGACGCGTCCGAAGCCGCCGCGCGGACGAGCCAGGCCACCGGCCGCTGTCCCTGGCCGAGATCCGCCGGGCAGTCGCCCCGTGCACGGGCTGACCGGTGCGGCGCTGGCCGCGCCCATAGGCGATCCACCACCGGCGGACACGCTCCGGGCCAAACTGCGCGCCGCCGATCGCGCCTACCAGGCCAATGACTACGCCACCGCGCTGACCGGCATACCGCTGCTGCTGCTCGACGTACGCGCTGCTGTCGAACTGTCGGACAGTGACGATGAGGCCGCCGCATACGCGCTGCTGGCTCGCACCCTCCACCTGACTGGAAACCTCCTCATTCAGCTACACGCGGGCGACCTGGCGCAGACCGCACTCATGGACGCACTCACCGCCGCACGCCGCTCCGGCAATCAGGTGGTTGCGGCCACCGTCATTCAAGGGCTGTGCTGGCTGCTGATGCGGCAGGGCCGGCTCGCTGAGGCCGCGCAGCTAGGCGCGTCCACCGCCGACCAGGTGGAACCCGCTTTCCCGCGCCACCCCGGTGAGCTCGCGGCGTGGGGTGGCTGCTGATGGCCACCGCCGCGGCGCAAGCTCGGGACAACCGACCCAACGAGGCTGCCGAGCTGGTCGACGCAGCCGCTGCGGCGGCGGTCCGGATCGGTGAGCGCGACCCGGGCGGCGAGCACCTGATGATGGTCGGCGGATTCAACGCGGGCCGGGTGCAGATGGCACGGGTGGAGGCGGCAGCGGTGGCCGGCGACCCGGGCGGGTCCTCACCCTGGCTCAGGCGGTGCCGCCAGGGCCGACGCCGGTCGGATCCAGCTGGCAGCGTCACCGCCTAGACGTCGCGTGGGCGTACGCTGCCCGCCGCCAGTTCGTGGAGTCGGAGGCAATCCTGATCGGACTGGGTAGCCTCGCGCCGTCGTGGCTGCGACATCAGCGTTACGCCCGGGACATCGTGCAGACGATCGACCAGGGCCGCCGCCGGGCCATGACGGACGACCTCGCTGCGCTGGCTGACCTGGTCGGATACACCAACTAGTACGGTCCGTGCCACCCGCGTCACTGATCGTCGCCCGTCGTACGGTCTATGCCTGGAACACCGACGCCCCACCCGCGAACCTTTGAGTGAGGGCCCGATCACCTGCTGTTTTCCCCGTGACGTCCGGTGCCGGGCCCTCACACAGGTAGGGCAGGGCGTCCGTGCCGGAGATGACCGGGCGCCTCAGCCCCTGAGGCGAGGGTCACCGATGATGCTGCCGAGCCCGACCACCGTCCGGGCGGCTGTGGCCGCTGAGCAGGACAGAGGCCGACAGGCCGCCGCGGCGCTCGACCGGCGGCTCGACGGTCAGCACGCCGCGCCGGCCGCAGTGGGACTGCGCGGCGTGCGAGCAAGAGTGGCCGTGCGACCCGGCGCGGGTCCGCCTCGCGGAGGCGTACGGGCGGGACCGGGTCGGCCTGGCCATGTACCTCGGCGCGGTGTACATCGCGGCCATCGCCGAGCTGCCCTCCAGTGGGCAGCTCGGCGATACGTGAGCCCGGTTTGTGAGCTGGGTGCGCTGACCGCTGGTGGGCAGCATCCACCGCGGCGACGACAAACTCCACCACTCCGATTGGTCGCACCGGTGGTCCGGCGGCCCGGCCGACGACGCAGGGCAGGCAGCGTGGCAGGCAGCGCTCAAGGCGCATATGGAAGACCACCGCCGCGGTGAGGACATGCGCCGATCCGGGACGAGCACTTGGACCCGCTGAACGACAAGGCGTCCCCGACCTGATCCGGTCGGGGACGCTGCTGTTCTGGTCGCAGCAGGACCGCGGTGATGGCCCGGTTGTCGAAGTCGACGGTCTGCCCCGGGCCACGGCGGCCCGGCGACGGCATAACCGTAGTGGGCTCCGCTTTAGCTAGACCGCTCCGAAGTAAGATCCGATCTAGCTTCGGAAGGGCCGACGTGACCGGCAGCCTAGCTTCGACTGGACCGGCACTCATCGGTGCGGATCGACGGTGACGAACTCGGTGTCCAGTAGATCGTTTGCTTCCTCGACGGTGGTCGCGAAGTTGTCCGGCGGGATCCGGACAACGAAGATCTTCCCAGGTCCTCCGGGGAGGGATGACTTGCCCGTCAGAACGAAAAGGTGATCCCCAACTCGTTTTGATCTAGGTCGGCGTACGCGGACACGTTGTCGACGATCTCGCCCCAGCGAAGGAACCAGAACTGCTCCCGGAACTCCGTCTCGTCCCCTGGAGCAGGCGGAATATCTCCTCCGGGGCGCGGCCGGGGAATGGGCAGGGCCTGACGTCACGTCGGCGCACCTGCGCAGCGCTCGATCGCATCGCGTGCGACAGCGATGGGACAAGGGCCGAGTTGTCATCGATGGTCAGCCTTTACCGGCCACCCATAAATCGATGACGCGGAGGAAAGCGCCTGGATCTCGCCGACCTCCACCGCGAAGGTAGCCCGGTCACCGAAGCAATGTCTCATCAGCCGGGAGAGTAGCGCCCCCAGCTTGGCGGCGGGAGTGACGGCGGCGCCATGATCACTTGATGGTGAGTAGCTCTCCGGGCCTGTTGTGAACTACTCATCATCAAGTGATCAACGGGGCGCGGTCAGAGGATTGTGATCAGGAGGCCGCACACGGTCAGCGGCAGCACCGCGCACAGGGTGCCCACCAGGGCCGACGAGCGGATCCGGGCGCGGGAGATGAGCACCGCGAGCGTCATCAGGCTGACCAACAGCGCCAGGAACAGCGCCGGCAGGGCCACGTAGAGCCCGAACATCAGCACGTCGGATCGTTCGGAGTCGCACACCTCGCCGCAGCCCTGCGGAACCGACCCGGAGAGCGTGCCGAGGAACAGGCCGAATGCCACGAGGACGGCCACGTACCAGCCGACCAGGACCAGGAACGAGGGCGTGGGTCCGCCCGGTCAGGGTCGGTGAGGTCGGCGCGTGGCGGTGCCAGCGTCATCGCGGGAAGGCGTCAGTGAGCCGTTGCGTCGGCGCGGGTGCCGTGGCCGACCGGGCGTCGGGACCAGCACTGTGGGCGCTGCCGGACGGCTAGCTCAAGTGCCAGATCGTCCGACTCGATCATTTCCCGGGCTATTCGACGCGCCATTTCCAGGCGGTCGACGTGCATCTCAAGATCGGTCGGGCCGGCGCCAGCCATATCGAACTCCTCGTCAGCGTTCGAACTAGTCGCATCATCCGTCACGCCGGGAACCGTCACCATTCTCCGATCGGTGGATAGCGCTCGCCGTACGGCGGTGTCGCGTACCCGGTTGCGCCGATGGTAGCGGTGGCCGCGCCGCCACGCCCGGAACCGCGATACCTCGCCTTGCCTGCGGTTTGTACATTGCACGGTGCGCGGATCGGGGGCGCGACATGTCCGGTGAGGGATCTTCGTTACGGGAGGACCGCCGTGCAGCATTCAAGCAGAACCGATCCGTTGTTCGTCGCCGTCGAATCAGATGCGATCACCCGTGCGGACGTCGCCGGGCTCATCGTGGGGCGGCTGGCCGCCGTCCGGGTGCCGGGGTTGCTGTCCGCGGCCCGCTGCCAGGCGGTCACCGCCGCTCTCGCCAACGCACCGATGGACCGCTACGACGAGAGCCGGGTCTTTCCCGTCGTCGCCAAGTTCGGCCCGGCAATCAACGACCACCGGGCCGCCGGTGAGCTCGGCGAGGACTACTGGGACGCCGCCCGTGCGGCCGAGAAGAGCTGGTCCACGCTGGGCCTGGCGGACTCGCCCGGGAGCTGTGCCTGGCCGCGTTCCGGGCCGCCTGGCCGGACGTCGCACCCGGGCGGCGGCAGCGTCGGGAGATGCACGTCGGCATCGTCCGGGAGATCAACGCCGGCCTCCAGGTGCACTTCGACGACGCGGTCCGGGAGTACGCGGGCCGTCTGCTCGACGGCGAGGTGGTCGCGCAGTTGGCGTTCAACATCTACATCCGGGTGCCGCCGGCCGGTGGGGAGACCGTGCTGTGGCGACGGCGCTGGCAGCCGAACGACGAGGATCTGCGGGTCCCCGGCGGGTACGGCTTCCACGAGTCGGTGACCGCCGACGCGCAGTCGTTGACGCTGCGGCCGACCCTCGGGGAGGATTTCTGTTTGATCCACGGCACTATCACACGGTGCGTCCCGCGTCGGATGGCCGACGGATCTCCATAGGATGTTTCGTTGGGCTCACCGACGATGGTCGACTGGCCCTCTGGTCGTAGTGAAGGGCGTTTCCCCATGGTGGACAGAAGCGACGTCGAGGCGGCCGCGGCACTTGTCGAGGGCGGGTCCGGCAGACCCCGGTCATCGCCGTCGACGGTGCCGATCTGGGTGTGCCCGGGCAGCTCAGCCTCAAGCTGGAGCTGCACCAGCACACCGGCTCGTTCAAGCCGCGTGGCGCGTTCAACCGGATGCTCCAGGGATCGCTGCCCGAGGCCGGGGTGATCGCCGCCTCGGGTGGCAACCACGGCCTCGCGGTGGCGTACGCGGCCCGGTCGCTGGGAGTTCCGGCGGAGGTGTTCGTGCCGGTCACCGCCTCGCCGGTGAAGGTGCAGCGGTTGGCGGGGTTGGGCGCACAGGTGCGCCAGGTCGGCCAGCACTACGCCGAGGCGTTGGCGGCGAGCACCCAGCGGGCCGGGGAGACCGGTGCGTTGGTCGTGCACGCGTACGACCAGCCGGAGGTGGTGGCCGGTCAGGGCACCGTCGGCCGGGAGCTGGAGCGGCAGGTGGAGGGATCGACACCGTGCTGGTGGCGGTCGGTGGCGGTGGGTTGGTGTCCGGCATCGCCAGTTGGTTCGACGGGTCGGTACGCGTCGTCGCGGTCGAGCCGGAGCAGATCCCCACCCTGCATTCGGCTCTCACGTCGGGCCGGCCGGTCGACATTGAGGTGGGCGGCATCGCCACCGATTCGCTGGGCGCCCGCCGCATCGGTGAGATCGCCTTCGACACCGCTCGGCGGACCGGGGTGGTGTCGGTGCTGGTCCGTGACGAGGACCTGGTGCGGGCGCGCCGACTGCTCTGGTCGGAGCTGCGGATCGCCGCCGAGTTGGGTGGTGCGGCGGCGTTGGCCGCGCTGGTCGGCGGGCGTACGTGCCGCAGCCCGAGGAGCGGGTCGCCGTGATCATCTGTGGTGGCAACACCGACCCGAGTGACCTGGGCCCGGTCGCGCCGCACTGACCGGTCAGCCGCCGTTACGCGGTCAGCCGCCGTTACGCAGCCGGCTCAGCGCGTGCTCGACCTGGAGGGTGTCCAGGTGGGTGTCCCCGAGGAGTCGCCGCCGGTCGGCGAGCAGGTGCTCGTACACCTCGATCGCCGCGTCGACCCGCTCCTCCAGCAGGAGCACCAGGGCCAGCGTGTACCGGATGGCGAGCACCTCGCTGCGGTCGGCGTGCCGGGGCTCCACGGTGGCCAGGGTGGCGCGCAGCTCGGCCTCCGCCTCGGGGAGCCGATCCTGCGCCTGTAGGCAGCGGGCCAGCGTGTGCCGGGCCTGCCAGGTCTCCGGTTGGTTGAGCGGCCACAACCGGTAGCGGACCTCCAGGATGGCGTGCAGCATCTCCTCGGCCTCGGGTGCCCGCTGTTGGGCGAGCACGGCCAGCGCCAGGCTGTGCCGCACGATCATGGTGTCCCAGTGCTCCGGGCCCCGGACCTGGTCCTCGGCGGCGACGATCTGCCGCAGCTCCACCTCGGCCTCCGGCCACTGGCGCTGGGCCATGATCGCCTTGGTGAGCTTGTGGCGGCTGGCGAGGGTGTCGGCGTCGTCGCTGCCCAGCACCCTGGTGCGGTCCGCGATCACCTCGCGGAGCACCCGGTCGGCCATCTCCGGCTGGTTGCGCTCCAGCCAGGTGCGGCCCAGCTCGTGGCGCAGCGCCAGCATCTGCGGCCGGTCCAGGTCCTGGTCGTACGCGGCGCAACCGCGCACGATCGGGTCGAGGATGTCGAAGGCCGAGCCGGGTAGGCCGACCGCGATGAGGTAGCGGGCGGTGAGGCGGGTCAGCTCCAGTGCTCGGCGTACCGTCTCGGGGTCGTGCTTGTGGTGCTGCGGCACGAGGTATTCCCGCACGGCCTCGACCAGGTGCGGCACCAGCACGTCCCAGTTGGCCCAGTCGGCGGGTAGTCCGGATTCTGCCCCTCGGTGGCGGCGAGCAGCAGTTTCATGACCAGCCCGTGGTAGTCGGCGATCTGCTCACGAACCTCGTCGCGGTCGCGGAACATCGCGTGCACCAGCGGGTGCAGCGACAGGACGTGCGCGAACGCCGGGTCGGTGACGTCCTCCTGGACGTCGAAGTCGACGAGGGCGAGGTCGCCGATGCCCTCCAGCACCTTCACGCGCTGCCGGCCGGTGAGCCCCTTGAAGAGGGGAGACCCGGCCAGGATGGCGGGCTTGAGCACCACCTCGTAGGGCACCGGGGAGACGCTCAGGCAGGCCAGCACGTTGAGCAGCGGCCGACTCTGCTGGAGCTGACGGCGGGCCAGCAGGTCCAGGGAGATGTCGTCGACCTCACGGACGATCTCCAGGCCGAGGGACTCGTCGAGGTCGATGTCGGCGGCGTCGCGGGCGAACGGAACCGGCGCTCCACGGCGGCCCGGTAGTCGGCGAAGGTGGTGATCGTCGACGACCCGCGCCAGACCGGGCTGGCGTTCACCGACCGCAGGTAGTTGCCGGCGGCGCGGAGGGCGAGGGCAACCCGCCCAGCTCCCGCGCGAGTTCCCGCGCGTCGGCCAGGTCGCCGGCCTGCCGGCCGGCCCGGTCGACGAGCACCTGAGCGCCGGCCTCGGCGCCGAGTGGGCGCACCTGGTGCAGCGTCGACCAGGTGCCCCAGGTGGCCCGGTTGCCGTCCCGGGTGGTCACGATGACCATGCCGTCGTCGGCCTCCGGGCGGCGCAGCCAACCGGTGCCGTCGGCGAGCACCCCGTCGGTGGGGCCCAGCGTGGCGGGCTCGTCCGCGCTGTCGAAGATCAGTAGCCAGGGCTGCGCGGCCTGGTTGAGATAGCGCCACACCAGGTCGGTCGCGCTGATCATGCCGGCCCAGGCCTGGTCGACCTGGGTCTCCGAGGCACCGAGTTGGCTGACCACCTCCCGCATTCCGGAGTTGAGCCGCCCCGCCTGCACCCACCAGACCGTCCGGCCGTCAGCACGGGCGCGGCGGGCGATCTCCAGCGCGACGTGGCTCTTGCCGGAGCCGCCCATGCCGCACAGGATGTGCACCGGGGACGTTCCCCGGCGAACTCTTCCGGTTGCAGGATCTCGTCGATCAGGTCGTCGCGCCCGTGCAGCGGGCTGTCCAGTCGTCCCAGCGGTGGATCGACGGAGACGCGACTCGGCCGGTCGTACGCCGGTCGAGGCACGCCGGCATCCTCGGGTGGAACGTCCGCAGTCAATGCGGTCCCCTTCGGTGGCGAAATCGCAATGGGCCGGCGGTGGAAGATCCTGTCCATCTGGTGGACAGTCGGAGGATTTGTCGCCGACACCATGTGAACCGCAAGCGTATCCATCCCCGTACTGGGTTGCACACTCTCCGTTTAGGCCGCCGGGGTGACCGGAATCGGTGCCCGAATTCCCACTCGCGGCCGAATCCGGCCGATCCGCCGTGCTGCACGCTCGACACGTACCTCCACGATGGACCCATGAACTGGTCGCCAATCCAGGACGTGATCGACTGGGGTTCCGTGCCGGACTGGTTCGGTGCGGTCGGGTCCATCGCCAGTGTGCTCTTCGTCTATCTCGGGCTGCGACGGAGATTCGCGCCCGCCGATCCGATGATCTGCGGGTCCGGGCCACCCAGGCCCGGTTGGTCTCGGCGGTGGCCGAGATCCGGGGCACCTCGGTGCTGCGGGTGACAGTGGCCAACGAGAGTGACGCCCCGGTGCTGGACGCGGCGGTGCAGGTTCGGCGCGTCCCACCCGACGATCCGGACGGCGAACCGGTCGGGCTGGCCCCGGCGAAACAGGTCCGTCGGGTACCTGGCCGCGACGTTCACGACCTTTCGTCACCGTGACCGCGGAGCACCGGTTACGCCCGGCCGACATCGTTCTGGTGGAACTGACCTTCACCGATCACGACGGAAATCGCTGGTGCCGGATTGGTTCCGGCCAACCCGAACCGGTGGGCTGACCGAAAGGCACCGTCAAACGACGAGGTGGTCCGGCGGAAAGACCGCTCCGCCGGACCACCTCGTCTGTCGTCAGATCGGATAGGTACGGGCAACCGCCAGCATCTCGGAACTGTGCGACCCGACGACACCGACAGCCGCCGGCCGGGGACGGAAGCCGGGCAGGGCGTCCAACCCGTCACTGGCGTCCATCGCCCGCATCGCCACCTGCCCGGAGATGGGCCGCACTGTCAACGTGACCTCGATGCCCTCGGTCGGCGGGGCGTGGAAGACCAGCCCGAAGCCCCACTTTCCGGCGCGCGGCTTCACCGGCACCGACCGCCCGCCACCTCGGCGCGCAGCACCGTGGCGGTCGACGTGTCGACGTGCAGGGTGGCGAGCCGGGCCGCCCGCTGCGGGGTGAGTCGCAGCCGCACCGTACGTTCGCCGCCGGCGGTGGCGTCGGCCAGCACCTCCAGCTTGGGCGCCAGCAGGTCCGCCGGCTGCGCCGGACCGGCGCGCAGCTCACCGCCGCCGAGCCCGGGAAGTCGTCGCCGACGTCGGTCACCCGTCCACGTAGCCGTCCGTCCACGGCTGCGGGTCACCTCGTGGCTGAGCCAACGAGCCTGACCGGTGCCGGCGTCCATCGCGTACATCAGGTGGGTCGGCACGGGATGGGCGGCGTCGAAGCGGTCGACGCCCAGCCCGACCCCGGCGAGCACCACCGCCGCCACGGCGGCGGCACCGGCCGGCAGCACCGCGAGTCGTCGGGCCCGCAGCGCCCGCAGGCCGCGCTGCCCGCCGGCCTGGGGTGCAACAGGTCGACCACCGGCAGGGCGGTCAGGCCGAGCAGCACCGCGACCAGCGCGGCCACCCGCCCATGGCCATCCCCAGCGCGGGGAAGAGCAGCACCACCGTGGGCAGCAGGATGACCACACCGACGGCCGCGGCGGCCGTCACCGCCACCACCGGCCACGGCCCGTTCTGCCGGGTACGCAGCGCGACGAGCCGCCGAGGGCGCCGGCCAGCGCCGGCAGTGTGGTGAGGTACGCCCGCCGGGCACCGCCACGGCGAGCAGCACTCCGAGCAGGGCCAACCAGGCCAGCCCGCCGACCGCGAGTGCGGCCGGGCCGATGCGGCGACGGGTCAGCGCGTACCAGGTGAACAGGATGGCGGTGGCGAGCGCCAGGACGGCCAGCCGGTACCAGATCGGCCGGTACGGGTCGAGCAGCTCCGCGTACCCCGGTCGGATCGTGGTGATCGCCAGCCAGAGGAGTTGGGCGGCGACCGGCGCGGCCACGATCGGCACCAGGGCCAGCCCGAAGCCGGCGGCCAGCCGGCCGGTGCTGGCCCGGCCACTGCGACGCGTCAACCAGCCCAGGGCGACCACCGCGGCCACCGCGAGCAGGGCCAGCGGCAGGATGAGCCAGCCCGGGTAGTGGACCAGCAGGCCGGGGACGGGGAAGTAGGTGGCGTCGTGCCCGGAGCGCAGGTCGGTCAGATCGGTGCCACCGAACTCCCGGCCAGACCCAGGGCGTTGTCCCCGTGCTGTTGCAGACTGCCCCGGTCCATGGCCGCCGGGGTGTCCAACGGCGTGTGGTAGATCGCCCGCCGTCGATGTACGCCGAGTTCAACCCGACGAACTTCTGGTCCAGGAACGCGGTGAAGTCGGTGTCGTTGGGCAGCGCTCGGTAGATCTCCACGGCGAACGAGGTGCCGACCGGATGCGGGGCGGCGCGGCCGAAGCGTCCACCAGCTTCGCGTTGTTCCGGGACGTCTCGAACATGATCACCGGCCCGGTGGAGCCCCGCGCTCCAGGTTGAGCACCACGCCGCCATCGGCGGCCAGCGGGTGGCTGGCGGCGAACGCGGCCGCGCCGCAGAGGCACGCCTCCTCGGCGTCGGTCAACACGAAGACGATGTCGTTGCGGGGTCGGGGGCCGGTGGTCAGCGCGCGGGCCACCTCCAGGATGGTCGACGTGCCGGCCGCGTCGTCGTTACCGCCCGGCCCGGTCTGCACCGAGTCGTAGTGGGCGACCAGGAAGACCCGGCCCGTCGACGCGGTCCCGGGCAGCCGGGCCACCACGTTGCGGACGCGGGCCAGCGTCGCCCCACCCGCCGCCCCGCTCAGCTGACCGGCCTCCGGTGCCACGGTGTCCTGCACCTCGGTCTCCAGGCCCAGCCCCGCAGCTTCTGCTCGAGGTGCGCGCGGACCTGGTCGTTGGCCGGGCTGCCGGCGACGTGCGAGCGGGCCGCGATCACCTGGACGTCCTCGTACGCCCGGCCGGCGCTGAACGCACCCGCCGGGCGTCCGTCGCCTTCGGCGTCGGGGTGCGCAGGTCGAGCAGACTGCCGGCGCCGACGGCGGCCAGGGCGACCAGGGCCGCCGCGGCGGCCACGAGCCGCCGGCCGGGCCGGGTGAACGCGCGGTTGGCCGGGTGTACGCCTGGAGTCGGACGGTGTGGCGTGCCCGTCGTGGCCGGGGTGGTGGGTGCGCCCACGGAAACTCCTCGGGGGTGGTGGGGCCTGGGGTGGCACCATCCTGCCCGGCAGCGGCCCCGGACGGGATGGCCGGTCCGCTCGACGTCCACCAACCGCCCGGTTTGTCATCCGGCGGGCAGTGATGCGGCCCATGCCCGCCCGCGCCGGAGGCATCGTGTTGTGTGCGACCGTTGTCTAATACAGGATCAGCAGGGCACTCGGAAGGAGCCCGACATCACCAGCGAACTCCCGCGCCTCGCGGCGGTGACCCGGCCGCACCGGGGCGGCTTGACCGGTTCCCCAGTAGTGCCGTACCCGCACGGCGGCCTGGCACGGCACGGCAACCTGCCGCCGGGCGAGCGGCTGCGGGTGCTGCTGGTCGAGGACGACGAAGGCGACGCCTTCCTGGTCGGCGAGCTGCTCGCCGAGACCAACTCGATGATCGAGCTGTCGGTCGCCACCAGCCTTCGGGAGGCGCGGCGGCGGATCACCGACGTGGACTGCGTCCTGCTCGACCTGGGCCTGCCCGACGCGCAGGGTTGGACGGGCTGCGTCAGGTGCTGGAGATGTCCAGCGGCGCGGCGGTCTGCGTGCTGACCGGCCGCTCGGACGAGCACCTGGGCGTCGTGGCGGTCGCCGAGGGTGCACAGGACTACCTGGTCAAGGGTCAAGTCGACGGGTGCTGCTGACCCGGGCGCTGCGCTACGCCGTCGAGCGCAAGCGCGCCGACGAGAACGCCCGGCGACTACGCGAGGTCGAGCTGCGCCAGGCCGAGTCGGCCCGGCTCGAACGCGGCCTGCTGCCCCAACCGCTGATGACGACCGACCAGGTGGCGGTGCACACCTTCTACCGGCCCGGCCGGCACGCCGCCCTGATCGGCGGAGACTTCTTCGACGTGGTGCAGACCCGTCCGGACCGCCTCGACCTGATCGTCGGCGACGTCTGTGGGCACGGGGTGGACGAGGCCGCGCTCGGGGTGGAGCTGCGGGTGGCCTGGCGCGCCCTGGTGATCGCCGGAGTGCCGGACGACGAGGTGCTGCCCGCGCTGGAGCAGGTGCTGATGAGCGAGCGCCGCCTCCAGGAGATCTTCGCGACGGTGGCCACCACCCGACTGGACCTGGACGCCAACCGGGCCACCGTCCGACTGGCCGGGCACCCGCCGCCACTGCTGCTCTCCGGCGGCCGGGTCGCCCGGTGCCCGCCGGCGGCCGGTTGCTGGGCGTACGCCCTCGCCGGCCGACTGCCTACGATCTGGAGTTCGACACCGATGACTGGTCTCTGCTGATGTACACCGACGGCCTGATCGAGGGCGGGTCGGCACCGGCAACGAGCGGCTCGACGTGTCGGGCCTCAGTGGGTTGCTGGACGAGCCGGCCAACCGTTCGGTGTCGCTACCCGAGTTGCCGGCGTGGCTGGTCGGCCGTGCCGAGCGGCTCAACGGTGGCGCCCTCGCCGACGACGTGGCCATGCTGCTGGTCAGCCGGGGTGGTGGCCGGTGAAGCCGGTGGTCGGCGGCTGGAGTCTGCGCCGCCGGGTGATCACGCTGCTCACCGTCGTTGGCGTGTTGCTGATCGGCCTGGCCATCGCGGAAGCGGCGATGGCCACCCGCAACCGCACCCAGATCGACGCCGTCCTGAACCAGACCGGCCCGCTGCGGGTCCAGTCGCAGGAGCTGCTCAACGCGCTGCTCGACCAGGAGACGGCGATCCGCGGGTACGCGGTCAGCGGTGACCCGGACGACTTGACCCCTATCGGGAAGGGCTCGCCCAGGAGAAGAGCGTCACCACCTCGATGCGGGCGCTGCTGGGCGACTATCCACAGATCGGCCAGGAGTTGCGGACCGTCGAGGACCGCATAACGCAGTGGCGGCAGTCGGTCGCCGAGCCGGTGATCACCACCACCGAGCGGAGCGGCACCAGAGCGGGCCAGGCACTGGTCACCGAACAGGCGCGGCAGCAGTTCGACGAGGTGCGCTCGGCGGTCAACGACCTCCAGCAGGAGGTCCTGGCCGCCCGGGAGCAGGCCGCCGCGAACGTTCGTACCAGCAGCAACGTGCTGGTCGTCCTGTTGATCGTCGCGGCGCTCGTGGTGGTCGTCGCCGGGGCACTGCTGCTGCTCTCCCTGGATCGCATGGTCATCCGACCCTGATCGGCCTGGCCGACCAGGTCCGGAGGTCGCCGAGGGCGACTACCAGCACCGCATCGCCACGGTCGGTCCGCCGGAGTTCATCCGGCTCGGCGAGGACGTGGACGCGATGCGGCAGAAGATCGCCGCCGACCTTGCCGAGGTGCGGGCCGCCCGGGAGCGCATCGAGTGGGTCAACAGCCAGCTCCAGAAGCAGGCCGAGGAGCTGACCCGGTCCAACCGTGACCTGGAGCAGTTCGCGTACGTGGCCTCGCACGACCTGCAGGAGCCGCTGCGCAAGGTGGCGAGCTTCTGCCAGCTGCTCCAGCGCCGCTACGCCGGACAGCTCGACGAGCGGGCCGACCAGTACATCGCCTTCGCGGTGGACGGCGCGCAGCGGATGCAGCGCCTGATCAACGACCTGCTCGCGTTCTCCCGGATCGGCCGGCTCACCACCGGCTTCGTCGAGGTCGACCTCAACAAGGTGATGGGCGACGTGGCCGGCCAGACCGAGGCCGCCCGGCAGTACGCCGACGCCGAACTGACCTGGGACCAGCTGCCGGTCATCTCGGGCGAGGAACCGCTGCTCACCAACCTGCTGGCCAACCTGGTGAGCAACTCGATCAAGTTCCGCCGTGCGGACGCACCGCCGAAGGTGCACGTCTCGGCCCGGCTGGTGGGCGCCGAGTGGGAGATCACCTGCCAGGACAACGGCATCGGGATCGAGCCGGAGTTCGCCGACAAGATCTTCGTGATCTTCCAGCGGCTGCACTCGAAGGACGCGTACCCGGGCACCGGCATCGGGTTGGCCATCGTCAAGAAGATCGTCGAATATCACGGTGGACGGGTCTGGGTGGACACCGACGTGCCGGAGGGCACCGCGATCCGGTTCACCGTGCCGGCGCTGCCCGCTGACGTCGAGGCGGCTGCGGCTGCCGACGCGTCGGAGCAGCAGCAGGATCCGACAGCGGGGACACGACGCCCACGAACGAGACTCCGGCAACGTCGACGGAGCAGTCCGGCGGGTCGGACCAGCCGGACCGGGCCGACGAGACGCCGGAAAGCGGTAGAACGGGTGACATGAGGGAGACGGTGGGATGACCGCGCCGGCGGATGGCAAGAGCCCGATCGAGGTCCTGCTCGTGGAGGACGACCCGGGTGACGTGCTGATGACCCAGGAGGCGTTCGAGGAACACAAGCTGCGCAACCGGCTGACCGTCGTCTCCGACGGCGCCGAGGCGCTCTCCTACCTCCGACGGGAGGGTCAGTACGCCGACGCGGTGGCGCCCGACCTGATCCTGCTCGACCTCAACCTGCCCCGGCGCGACGGCCGGGAGGTGCTCGAAGAGATCAAGAAGGACCAGGACCTGCGCCGGATCCCGGTGGTGGTGCTGACCACCTCGCAGGCCGACGAGGACATCCTGCGCAGCTACCAGTTGCACGCCAACGCCTACGTGACCAAGCCGGTGGACTTCGAGCGCTTCATCTCGGTGGTCCGGCAGATCGACGAGTTCTTCGTCAGCGTGGTCAAGCTGCCGCCGCGTGGCTGACACCCTGCTCGACGACGTCGGCGACCTGCTCCGGATGCCGCCGACGAGGTCGTGCTGCCACTGTTCCGCAAGCTCGACGACGCCGACGTGTCGGAGAAGGCCCCGGTGAGGTGGTCACCGTTGCCGACCGCCGGGCCGAGGACCTGATCTCGGCCGGGCTACGCAAACTGCGGCCCGGCTCGATGGTGGTGGGCGAGGAGGTGTCGCCGACGACCCCGGGTTGCTGCGGCACCTGCGTGACGGCGGGGACGTCTGGTTGGTCGACCCGGTCGACGGCACCGCCAACTTCGCCGCCGGACGCCGACCGTTCGCCCTGATGGTGTCTCTGCTGACCGACGGGCGACCGACGGCCGGCTGGATCCTCGACCCGCTCGCCGGGACTCTCGCCGCCAGCTGGGCGGACGAGGGCGTCCTGCTCAACGGCCAACCGGTCGACGGCAACCCGTGGTGCCGCCGCTCGGCGAGCTGCGTGGCGCGGCGATGACCACGTTTCTGCCGCCGGAGACCGGGACCGGGTCCGCGCCGGCGGCCGGCGGCTCGGTGAGCTGCTGCCCGGTCAGCACTGCGCCGGCCGGAGTACCTGGACATCCTCACCGGCGAGCAGCAGTTCGTTCTCTTCTGGCGCACCCTGCCGTGGGACCACGCGCCGGGCACCGTGCTGGTTCGTTCCGCCGGTGGCGTCGCCCGCCGCTTCGACGGCACCGACTACCACCCGCCGACGACGGCAGTGGTCTTCTCGTCGCGGCCAACGAGCGGGTCTGGACCGAGGTGCACGAGGCCCTTCTCACCCTGATCCGCGCACAGCGCGATGGCGTCGGAACGCTCCGTCGACATCGAGACAGTGCGGGGTCGGGGCTGATCGGCGGCCCAGAGTCCGGTATCGTGACCGGCGGTCTCCGCCAGCAGGCCGCCGACCGGCGCCGGTGGAGACGCCGCCGCGTAATGGTCAATCGGGGCCGGCGGTCGACGGAAGGACGCTTTCGTGCCCAGGACCAGGCTCAGCCCGCGGCTCGGTCGCCGCGCTCTGTTCGCCCTGCTCGCCGCCGTCGCGCTGGTGCTCGGCAGTGCCGCCGTGCCGCGTACGCGGAGCCGGGCGAGGTGGCAGCAAGAAGCTGCAGGACGCGTTGGAGCTGACCGCCAAGGGTCACATCGAGGCCAAGGCCAAACTGGACAACTCAAGCGTCGCCAGACCGCGCTCACCGGCGAGGTGAGGGCGCTGGAGAGCCGGCTGGTCGAGCTCAACGTCCTGGTGGGCGAGGTGGCCGCACAGTCGTACCGCGTCGGTCGGCTCAACGCGGCGTCGATGCTGCTCAACACCGCTTCGCCGCAGGCGTTCCTGGAACGCGCGAACGACCTCGATCTGATGGCCCAGCGGGACGGCAAGCGGCTGCGTGACCTCGTCGAGGCCCAGCGGCAGGCGCAGCAGGCCAAGGTGGCCATCGACGCCGAGGTGCGCGAGCAGCAGAAGCAGCTCGCCGTGATGGCGAAGAAGAAGGGAAGCCGAGGAGGCGCTCGCCGAGGTCAGCTCGGGCAGCAGCAACGGTTTCAGCGGCGGCAACTCCAGCTCGGCGAAGCCGGCGCCGCGTAACTCCGACGGATCCTGGCCGTCGGAATCCTGCTCGGTGAAGGACCCGACGACCTCCGGCTGCATCACGCCGCGCACCCTCAACGCCCTCAAGCAGACCCAGGCGGCCGGCTACAAGCGGCACGTCTCCTGCAAGCGCAGCGGCGGCGGCGGTGAGCACCCGAAGGGCGGGCCTGCGACTTCTCGGCCGCCACGAACGGCTTCGAGGACAAGAACGCGACCGGCGGCGACAAGTCGTACGGTGACAGCCTGGCCGCCTGGCACGTGCGCAACGCCGACCGTCTGGGTGTGCTCTACGTGATCTGGTACCGGCAGATCTGGCATCCCGGCACCGGGTGGCGCTCGTACAGTGGTAGCGGCAGTCCGCCGCGTCCCACACGAACCATGTTCATCTCTCGATGTACTGACCCGAGGCACCAGCTTCGCTGCGTACCATCGCGACGATGAACTCCCACCGTCCGACGTAGCGGCCCGCCGGCGCCGCCCGTGCCGGTCACCGGCCGGGCGCTGCCCAACGGCCTGGCCGCCTTCCTGGTCTTCTTCTCCAGTGGCGCCGTGCTGGTGCTGGAGACCGTCGCGTTGCGCCTGGTCGGCCCGTACGTCGGCGTGACCCTCCAGGTGACCAGCTCGGTGATCGGCATCGCGCTGGCCGCGATCGCGTACGGGGCGTGGTCCGGTGGCTGGCTGGCCGACCGGCGTAACCCGCGCGGCCTGCTGGCGCCGGCGCTGGTGCTGGCCGGCATCGCCACTGCGATCACCCTGCCCGTCGTCCGGTACGCCGGTGAGGTGCTGCGCGGCGGAGCGGCCAGCGGCATCCTGCTGTTGGTCGCGCTGGCGGTGTTCGTGCCGGCCGCGCTGCTGGCCGCGGTCACCCCTGGTCGTGAAGCTGCAACTCGCCGACCTGCGCCGCACCGGCCAGGTGGTCGGTCGACTCTCCGGGATCGGCACCCTGGGCGGCATCACCGCCACCCTGCTCACCGGGTTCGTGCTGGTCGCCGCACTGCGCAGCACTGTCATCCTGCTGACCCTGGCGGTCGCGCTCGGGCTGGTCGGCATCGGTCTCGGTTGGTACCTGCGTCGGCAGGATCCCACCGAACTGCCCGGTCCGGCCCGCACCCGGGCGGCTCTCGCCGTGCTCGGCCTGGTCGGGGCGGGGCTGACCACCGTGGCACCGAACCCGTGCGACATCGAGACGGCGTACCACTGCGCACGGGTCACCTCGGACCCGGACCGGCCCACCGGTCGGACGCTGCTGCTCAACTCGGCCCAGCACTCGTACGTGGACCTCGCCGACCCCGGCACCTGGAGTACGCGTACACGAAGTGGATCGGCGCTGTCGCCGACGTCGCCGCGCCGGCCGGTCAGCGGGTGGACGCGCTGCACCTGGGCGGCGGCGGTTTCACAGTGCCGCGCTACCTGACCGCCACCCGACCGGGCACCGACAACGTGGTGTTCGAGATCGACGGTGGGCTGATCGAGTTGAGTGAGCGCGAGTTGGGCGTACGCCGAGGGCCGGACCTGCGGGCGGTGGTGGGTGACGCCCGGATGCTGGTCGCCGGCGAGCCCACCGACAGCCGCGACCTGGTGGTCGGTGACGCGTTCGGTCACCTGGTGGTGCCCTGGCATCTGGCCACCCGCGAGATGGCCGCCGAGGTCCGGCGGGTGACCCGCCCGGCGGCGTGTACGTGCAGAACGTCATCGACTACCCGCCGCTGCGATTCATCCGCGCGGAACTGGCCACGGTGGCCGCCGAGTTCGGGCACGTCGCGGTGATCGCGCCGCCGGAGGCGCTCGCCGAGAGCAGGGTTCCAACTTCCTCATCGTCGGGTCCGACGCGCCGCTGCGGCTGGAAGCCGTCCGCGCGCGGTTGAGCGAGGTGGACCCGAAGGTGAGTCTGCTGTCCGGCGCGGCGTTGACGGACTTCGTCGGCGAGGCGCTGGTGTTGACCGACGACTACGCGCCGGTGGACCAACTGCTGGCGACCGCCTGAGGGCACACGCCCTGAACGGGTGACATCCTGACCGATTCCGATCGCCCAGGTGTAGGGCGGTCGTTCCTGGGCAACATCGGTCACCATGGGTGGTGGGGACCGAAACAGCGCGCAGCTGCTCGATGAGCGGTACCGGCTGATCGAGCAGCTCGGCGCGGGTGGGATGTCGGTGGTCTGGCGCGGCTACGACGAGGTGCTCGGTCGCCAGGTGGCGGTCAAGGTGCTGGCGTCCCGGCTGGCCAGCGACCGTGCCTTCCGGCATCGGATCCGGATCGAGGCACAGGCCGCCGCGCGCTCTGCCATCCCAACATCACCAACGTGTACGACTACGGCGAGTCCGAGCAGGTCGGTCTGACCGTGCCCTACGTGGTGATGGAGCTCGTCGACGGCGCTTCGCTCGCCAGCCGACTGGGCCGGGAGAGCCGGCTCTCGTGGCGGGAGGCGGTGACGATCGGCGCCGAGGTCAGCTCCGCGCTGGCCACCGCGCACGCCCGGGGCGTGGTGCACCGGGACGTGACCCGGGCAACGTCATGCTCACGTCGACCGGGGTCAAGGTCGTCGACTTCGGCATCTCCGCGCTGGTCGGGGAGAGCGAGAGGGCCGGACGGCGCCCTGTTGGGCACACCGCGTACCTCGCCCGGAACGGCTGGACAACGGCCAGGTGTCCCCGGCCACCGACGTGTACGCGGTCGGGCTGCTGCTCTACCGGATGCTCACCGGCCGGCTGCCGTGGCAGGCCAAGACGACCACCAGATGTTGCGCGCGCACATGTACAACGAGCCGGAGCCGATGCCCAGCGTTCCGGGGCTGCCCGACGGGGTGGCCGACCTGGTCGGGCGCTGCCTGGCCAAGCGGCCCGCCGACCGACCGGCAACCGCCGAGCTGACCCGGACTCTCGCCGAGGCGGCCGGCATGCTCGCCGCGGTGCCGGTCTCCCGGCCGGCGGCCCCTGGACCCGGCCATGCTCGGCAGTGCGCGCACCACGATCCTGCCCTGGTCGGCGGCGACCGACGCGTTGCCGTTGTCGCGGACCCGCAACCGGGACCGGCAGGCGCGGCAGCGGGTGACCCGGCGTCGGCGGGTGGAGGCCGGGGTGGCGGCCGTCGGGTTGATCGCGGTCACCGGCGCGATGTGGGGTTCACCTCCCGCAGCCCGGCCAGTGGCGGGGACCGGCCGACGACCGAGGCCCGGATGGTCTGCCGTCCGCGCCGCCCTGCGAGGTGGCGTACGCGTTGCGCACCGACTCCGGCCGCGAGTTCGCCGCCGAGCTGACCCTCACCAACACCGGCGGCCGTGAGCTGCGGGACTGGACGATGAGCTTCACCTTCCCCGGTCAGCAGACGGTGACGAAGTCGGAGCCCGCGGCGATGCACCAGGAGGGCAGCACGGTGCTGGTCCGGCCGGCGGCCCAGCGCACCACGCTGGCACCCGGTGCGGCCGAGAACTCACCCTCACCGGGAAGTACAGCGGGGCGAACCCGCTGCCGGTCGAGTTCCGGCTCGGCGAGGCGACCTGCGGGGTGCGGGTGTCCGGGGTCGCCGGCAGTGCGCCGTCCCCGGTCGCCCGAGCAAGGCGGCCACCACGACGAAGGCCCCGCCGAAGAAGGTGACGGCACGCGGCGGCTCCGGTGGCGGCGCGACGAAGGCCAAGCCGCCGAAGCCTCCCAAGGGTCCGGCGAAGTCGAAGGCCGCGGGGCATGGTGGGGGTGGTCCGGGAAAGCGGGAAGCTGACCGCCGGGCCGGGCGGTCATCGGAAGGGACGCTGACGACCGGCTCGTAGATCAGCGCATTTCCGCGAACCGCTGTACCTGGTCGATGCCACCCTCCACGATGAGCACCCCACCCTGGGAAAGTGCCCGGTCGTCCGAGGCGTACCGGAAGCGTTCTCCGGGCAGCTTAGCGCCGACGACGCGTACGCCGTAGCGCTCCTCCGGTCGAAGGTCGAGCAGGGTTCGCCCGACCAGGGACTCGGGCACCCGGATGGTGGCGATGGCGAAGTCCTCGTCGAACTCGATGAAGTCGAGCAACCGGCTGACGATCAGGTGCGCGACCCGGTCTCCGGTCTCCGCCTCCGGAAAGATCACGTGGTGCGCGCCCACCGAAGCCAGGATCTTGGCGTGCTTCTGCGACGTGGCCCGTGCCCAGATCTGGGGCACACCCAGCTCGACAAGCGCCAGCACGGTGAGCACGCTCGCCTCCACCGAGGCCCCGATGGCCACCACCGCCCGCCCGAAACCGGTGATGCCCAACTGCCGCAGCGCGCCCTCCTCGGTGCAGTCGGCCTGGACGACCCGGTCGAGTTCCGCCGACCAGCGCTGCACCCGGTCCGGGTTGCGGTCGATGGCCAACACCTCGCGGTTCATCCGAGTCAGCGACCCGGCCAGGTGGCAACCGAACCGACCCAACCCGATCACCACGATGCCGTCGCTGTCCGCTCGTCTAGCCGACATCTCGCTGCACCCTCCAACTAGCCGACAATGGGTTGCTCCTGGGGATAGCGGTAGAGCCGACGGCGGGTGTTCAGGGCGATCGCCGACCCGAAGTGAGCGTGCCGACCCGGCCGATGAACATCAGCACGGTCAGCGCCAGTTGACCGCCGGCCGGCAGTTCGGCGGCCAGGCCGACGGTCAGACCGGTGGTGCTGAACGCGGAGGTGATCTCGAACAGCGCCGCGACGAAACGGACGCCCTCGGTGAGCAGCAGCAGCGCCATGGTCCCGCACGTCACCAGCGCGACGCTGAGCAGCGCCACGGTGATCGCCTGCCGCTGGCTGGCGGTGGCCACCGGCGGTGCCCGATGGTCACGTCGGGCTCGCCGCGCAACTCCGCCCGGATCGTGAACGCCAGCAGGAAGAAGGTGGAGACCTTGATGCCACCGGCCGTGCTGGCGCTGCCGCCACCGATGAACATCAGCACCACCAGCAGGGGATAGCTCTCCTCCTGGAGGGCGGTGATGTCCAGGACGCTGAAGCCGCCGGTGCGGCTCAGCGCGATCTGGGTGAACGACGCGAGGATCTTGCCCGGTACGTCGTACTGGCCGATCGTGCTCGCGTTGGTCCACTCGGCGGCGAGCAGACCGGCGAAGCCAACCAGCAGCAACACCACGCTGCCCCAGATGGTCAGTTTGGTCGCCACCGCCCAGTGCGCCGGCTGGCGCCACTCGCGGACCGCCTCGAACAGTGCGGGAAACCCGAGCCCGCCGATGATCGCGCCGACCGCCAGCGGGAGCGACACCCACGGGTCGCGGCTGAAGGCCAGCAGGCCGTCGGAGTAGACGCGAAGCCACCGTTGTTGAACGCCTGCACGGCGTGGAAAACCCCGACCAGAGGGCCTGCCCGGGTGGATAGTCGTAGGCCAGCCACAGTCGACCGGCGACCAGCGCGGTCATCACCGCCTCGCAGGCGAAGACGGTCACCGCGATCCGGCGGAGCAGTCGGCCCACGTCCCCGATGCCGAACTCCGCCGTCTCGGCCTGGACGAGCAGCCGGTTACGCAGCCCCAGCTGACTGGAGACCACCAGGATGACAAGCGCCGCGACGGTGAGGATGCCCAGACCGCCGAGCTGGGTGAGCAGGGTGATCACCAGCAGTCCCCAGCCGGACCAGTAGTTCGGTGTGTCGGTGATCGCCATGCCGGTGACCGACACCGCCGAGGTGGCGGTGAAGAGCGCGGTGACCAGGGGTGGGCGCTGGTGTTCGGCGGTCGCCCAGCGCGCCATGAGCAACCCGGTCCCGAAGAGGATCGGCACCAGGAACGCGAACGGCACCAGCCGCACGGGGTTGCGGAAGAACCGGCGCACCAGCCAATCTTCCTGTTCGCCCGCCACGCCGGAGTGGGAACGCGCATTCCGGAGATTCATCTGCCGGTCAGCCATCGACCAACTCCTGGCTAATCGAGGACGGTCTGCTTACCCGGACCCACCGATGACAGGAGACGGCGTTGCGACGTACCCTTCGACCTCGGCGTGGCCGGCGCTCTGCTCGCCGCCGCCGTGGCCCTGCCGACCATGGCCGCCGCCGAGCCGGCCACCGACGCGGTCCGCGCCCGGCGACCGACCGACCGATCGTCATCGGTCACCGCGGTGCCAGCGGCTACCGGCCGGAGCACACGCTGGAGGCGTACCGGTTGGCGATCCGGATGGGCGCCGACTACGTCGAGCCGGACCTGGTCTCCACCTCCGACGGCGTGCTCGTCGCTCGGCACGAGAACGAGATCTCCGGCACCACCGACGTCGGCTCGCCCGGAGTTCGCGGCGCGCAAGGCCACGAAGACCATCGACGGTACGGCGGTGACCGGTTGGTTCACCGAGGACTTCACCCTCGCCGAGTTGAAGACCCTGCGGGCCAGGAGCGGCTGCCACAGGTGCGGGTGGCGAACACCGCCTTCGACGGCCGCTTCGAGGTGCCCACCCTCCAGGAGGTCATCGACCTGGCCCGGACCGAGGGACGGGCGCGGGGTCGCACCATCGGCATCTACCCGGAGACCAAGCACCCGAGCTACTTCGCGTCGATCGGCCTGCCCCTGGAGGAGCCGCTGCTCCGGGTGCTCCGGCAGAACAAGCTCGACCGGAAGAACTCGCCGGTCTTCATCCAGTCCTTCGAGACGGCCAACCTGCGCCGGTTGAGCCGGCTGACCGAGGTCAAGCTGGTCCAACTGCTCGACGCCAGCGGCCGCCCTACGACTTCACCGTCACCGGCGACACGCGCGGTTACCAGGACCTGGTCACGCCGGCCGGGCTGAAGTGGATCGCCGGGTACGCCGACGGCATCGGGGCGAACAAGAACCTGATCGTGCCCCGCAACGCTGCCGGTGCTCTGCTCGCCCCGACGAACGTGGTGCGCGACGCGCACCGGGAGCGGCTGCTCGTGCACTCCTGGACGTTCCGCGCCGAGAACCAGTTCCTTCCGGTGGACTTCCGGATCGGCACCGACCCGAACGCGCGCGGAGACATCACCGCCGAGTACGAACTCTTCCTCGGCCTGGGCCTGGACGGCGTCTTCTCCGACCACCCGGACACCGCCGTAGCGGCCCGCGCCGGTCTCGCCGATCACGCCGAAAGCTGACGCCTGTCCGGGGTCACGAGGCAGCAACTTCACCGTTGTTGCTGCCTCGGGACCCCGAGGCAGCTAACAGGGATGTTGCGGCGATCTTCGCCCGCTGGGGACGCACGCAGCGCGGCCACGCGGGGACCCTGCGGTTGACCAACGGGACGAATGGCGCGGAGCGACACATGGCTTCGCCGGTCCGTGGAGGTTCGGGCCATCGAGGCGGGGTTCTCGGCTGGTAGTACGGGCCGTTGTAACCCCGGGCCACCTCATTCCTGTTACTTGTGTGTTTCCGCCACATAGCTCGTGGGTGACGTCACTTCTAGCGTGAGCCGACACGAAGAAGTTCTCTCCCTCCGAGTCCTCATGTGGAGTCGCAATGACGGTCCGGACGACGCGGCGGGTGTTCCTCTCCGCCGCCACGATGATGGCCGCGGCGTTGGCCGCCACGGCCTGTGGTAGCCCGCAGGACACCGCCACCGGCGGCGGCGACAGCGCCGCGCCGGTAAAGGTCGGCCTGGTGTACTCCCAGTCGGGAGCCCTGGCCAGTTACGGAAAGCAGTACATCGAGGGGTTCAAGGCGGGGCTCGACTTCGCCACCCAGGGCACCGGCAAGGTCGGTGACCGGAAGATCGAGCTGACCGAGGTCGACGACGCGGGCGACCCGGCCAAGGCGGTCTCGGCCGCGAAGGACCTGATCGGCAAGGGCACGAAGATTATTGCCGGCTCCACCGCCTCCGGCGTGGCGCTCCAGGTCGCGCCGATCGCGGCGCAGAACAAGGTCCTGTTCATCTCCGGCCCGGCCGCGACCGACGCGGTGACCGGTGCGAACAAGTACACGTTCCGCTCCGGCCGGCAGTCCTACCAGGACGTGGTGACCGCCAAGTCGTTCATCGGTGACCCGGCCGGCAAGAAGGTCGTGGTCTTCGCCCAGGACGGCGCGTTCGGCGACGCCAACGAGGCAGCCGTCAAGGCCGTCATCGGCACCGCGGGCGCCAACGTGAGCAGTGTCCGGGCCCCGGCCAGCGCCACCGAGTTCACCCGTTCGCCAGCCAGATCAAGGCGGCGAAGCCGGACCTGCTCTTCGTCGCCTGGGCCGGCACGACCGCCCGGCCATGTGGCAGACGCTCGACCAGCAGGGCGTGCTGTCGTCCACCACCGTCGTCACCGGCCTGGACATCCGCGCCTCGTGGCCCACCTTCGGTGCCGCCGGCGCGAAGATCTCCTTCCTGTCGCACTACTTCGACGGTGCCAGCAACACCGACGCCAGCAAGGCGCTGAAGGCCAAGGTCTCCACCATCGACCTGTTCCACCCGGACGGCTTCGCCGCCGCCCAGATGGTGGTCCGTGCCGCCAAGGAGGGCGGGGACGACGTCGACAAGATGGTCACCGCGCTGGAGGACTGGAGCTTCGACGGGGTCAAGGGCAAGATGACCATCCGCGCCGCTGACCACGCGCTGCTCCAGCCGATGTTCCAGGCCAAGCTGACCGGCAGCGGCACCGCGTTCACCGCGACCGCACAGAAGAGCCTCACCGGTGACGAGACCGCGCCACCGGCCGTGGCCATGAAGGGCTGACCCATGCTCGCCACCCGCGGTCTGACCTGGCGGATCGGTGAGGTCGCCATCGTCGACAGCGTCTACCTCGACCTGGCGCCCGGGGAGTTCCTGGGCGTGATCGGGCCGAACGGCGCCGGCAAGACCTCACTGTTCAACCTGATCACTGGTCTGCGCCGGGCCACGGAGGGCCGGATCACCCTGGACGGGCAGGACATCGGGGCGCTCCCGCCGCACCGGCGGGCCCGCCTCGGGTTGGGCCGTACCTTCCAGGCGTCCTCGGTCTTCGGCTCGCTCAGCGTGCGGGAGAACGTCCGGCTCGCCGTGCAGGCGCACCGCGGGGCTCGATGGCACTGTGGCGGCGGGCGGCGGCCGACCGGAGGTCGCCGCCGCCGCCGACACGGCACTCGACCGGGTCGGCCTCGCCCACCGGGGTACGGCGTTGGCCGGCACCCTGGCCCACGGCGAAGCGCAAGCTGGAGATCGCCCTGCTGCTCGCCGGCGAACCGCGCGTGATGCTGCTGGACGAGCCGATGGCGGGGGTCAGCGCCGAGGACGTGCCCGAGCTGGTGGCCGTCATCAAGTCGTTGACCGGCGACAGCAGTCGGGCGGTGCTGATGGTCGAACATCACATGGACGTCATCCTGGAGCTGGCCGACCGGATCGCCGTCATGCACCACGGCGCGCTGCTGGCCTGCGACACCCCGGAGACGGTGATGGCCAACCCCACGGTGCAAGAGGCCTACCTGGGGAGTCGCTCTGATGGAACCCATTCTGACCGTGGAGGAGTTGTCGGTCCGGATCTCCGGGCTGCACATCCTCCAGGGGTGTCGTTCACTGTCGCCCCGACCGGCGTGACCGTCCTGCTCGGCCGCAACGGCGTCGGCAAGACCACCACGTTGCGGGCGATCGTCGGCCTCACCCGCCCGCCGGGGAGGTCCGCGGGACCATCCGGATGGGCGCGCAGAGTCTGCTGGCCCAGCCCACGCACCGGCTGGTCCGCGGCGGGCTCGGTTACGTGCCCGAGGACCGCTGCGTGTTCGCCGGCCTCACCGTCGCCGAGAACCTGCGGCTCGCCGAGCGGCGCGGCACCAGCCCGGCGTACGACAAGGTTTTCGCGCTCTTTCCGGAGCTGGACCGGCGCGGACGGCAACGGGCCGGTTCGCTGTCGGGCGGGCAGCAGCAGATGCTCGCGATCGGTCGGGTGCTGCTCAACGACAACCGACTGCTCCTGATCGACGAGCCGACCAAGGGTTGGCGCCGAAGGTGGTGACCGAGGTGGCCGAGGTGTTGGAACGGGTCGCGGAGTCGGTGCCGGTGCTGCTCGTCGAGCAGAACCTGGCCGTCGTACGCCGACTGGCCCGGACGCGGTCGTGCTGGCCGCCGGCAAGGTGGCCTGGACCGGCGACGCCCACGAGCTGCTGTTGGAGACCGGTTTGACGAAGTCGCTGCTCGGGGTCGGCTCCGCGGAGGTGTCCCACTGATGGGCACCGTGATCCTGTTGGCGTTGACCGGGCTCGGCCTGGCGGCGCTGTACTTCCTGGTCGCCTCCGGCCTGTCCCTGGTCTTCGGCCTGGCCGACGTGCTCAACTTCGCGCACGGGCTGTTCCTCGGCGTCGGCGCGTACGGCACCTGGTGGGCGGCGGGCAACCTTCCCGGCGCCGGCCCGGACGGGTTCGGCTTCGTGTTCGCTGTCGCCTTCGGGGTGGCCGCCGGCACGCTGGTGGCGATCCTGGTCGAGCTGGTGCTGATCCGCCCGCTGTACTCCCGCACGATCGAGCAGGTGCTGGTCACCGTCGGTCTGTCGTTGGCCGGGGTGGCGCTGCTCCAGGCCACCTGGGGTGCGGACGCTCGTCCGTTCCCGCGGCCGGACTGGACCCGGGAGGTGACTGGGATCCTCGGTGCGCAGGTGCCCAATGGCGGCCTGCTGCTGATCATCGCGGCGGTGCTGGTGCTCGGTGCGATCCTGGCGTTCCTGCGGTGGACCCGGTACGGGCTGGTGATCCGGGCCGGCGTGGAGAACCGGGAGATGGTGACCGCGCTCGGCATCGACGTCCGCAAGGCGTTCACCCTGGTCTTCGCGATCGGTGGGCGGCTGCCGCCTCGCCGGTGCGCTCGGCGGGTCTACTTCGGCACGGTCTCGCCCGGGCAGGGTGGCTCGCTGCTGATCTTCGCGTTCATCGTGGTCGTGATCGGCGGAATGGGCTCGGTGGTCGGCTCCGCGTACGCGGCGGTCGTGGTCGGGCTCGTGCAGCAGTTCGTCAACTACTACGGCACGTCCGGGCTGGGCGACATCTGCGTGGTCGGGTTGCTGGCCGTGGTGCTGCTGCTGCGCCCGCAGGGTATCGCCGGAAAGGTGGCAACGGCATGACGGTGATCGACGCTCCTCCCGCGCAGGTGCCCGACGAGTTGACCCGCAGCGGGGGCGGTGGCACCGGGTCCGCCCGTTCCTGCCGCTCGTCGCGTTGGCCGTCCTCGTGATCCTGCCGTACTCGACGATCTCCTGCCGGGAATCTTCGAGGGGCCGGTCAACTCGCCCGGCACCCTGCAACTGCTCGCCATCTGCCTGATCTTCGGGGTTGGCCGCGGGTACGACCTGCTCTTCGGCCGGACCGGGATGCTGTCCTTCGGGCACGCCCTGTACTTCGCTGCCGGGGTGTACGGCACCGACATCCTGGTCACCCGGGCCGGTCTGCCTCTGTGGCAGGCGGCGCTGCTGACCGTCACCGGTGGCACGATCCTCGCCGCGCTGCTCGGCGCGGTGGCACTGCGGACCGTGGGCATCGCGTTCGCCATGGTCACGTTGGCCTTCGCCCAGGTCGGGGCGATCCTGGTGGCCCGGGACTTCGGTGGCCTCACCGGCGGTGAGGAGGGTCTGCCGCTGGACGTGTCCGGCTGCCCGCCGGGCTGGTGGGGTGACCAACACTGTCAACCTGTACTGGCTGGCGCTGGCGTACCTGACCCTTGTGGTCTTCGTGGTGCACCGGGTGAGCGGGTCGCCGACCGGTCGGGTGCTCGCCGGGCTGCGCGACGACGAGCGGCGGATCGGCGTCCTCGGGCTCGACCCGTACCGGTACAAGCTGGTGGCGTTCACCCTGGCCGGCGGTCTGGCGTCGGCGGGCGGGGTGGTCTACGTGCTGATCGTCGGCGGCGCGTCACCGCACATCACGTCCTCCGAGCTGACCCTGTCACTGCTGGTCATGGTGGTGCTCGGCGGGCCGGGCACCCGGTGGGGCCGGTGCTCGGCGGCGTCCTCTACATGTACCTGGACCACCGGCTCACCGCCTTCGGTACGAGCGACGCGGTGGACAACCTGCCGGCCGTCCTCAGCCACCCGCTGAGTCAGCCGTTGTTCGTCCTGGGCACGGTGTTCATCCTGGCCGTCTACTTCTTCCCCGGAGGCCTGACCAGCCTGGCCCCCGCCTAACCCACCTGACCCGATCCCTCCGCCCCGCCGCTGACCCCCAACCCCGAACCCGCCACCCCGCCGATCATGAAGTTGTTGCCGCGACACGCCGTGTCGAATGGCGATAACCTCATGATCGACGGGTTCGGCGAGGGCGGCGGCCCCCTGTGGTCGCCGCTGGGCTGGGGCTCGGGTCAGCTGTTCAACAGCTCGTACAGCTTCGCTGGCGCCTTCGTGGCGGCGGCGCCGGTCGGCACGCCGATCTTCGGCGCGCTGCCGTAGTCGGTGTAGTTCACGACGTAGTCGTACGCCTTCGCCTTGCCCGCGGCCGGTATCTTCAGCGTCAGCGAAGCCAGGTGCTTGTCCGCGCCGACCACGGCGGTGAACGGCACCTTTGTGGCAGCTTCGCCGAGCGCCGCCGCCTCGCCCTCGTCCAACGCCTTCGCCGCTTCCGTCTCGCCGACGTCGATGAAACCGACGTACCGCCCAGGGCTCTTCTCCTCGACCGAGGTGGCCGCCTGGATGAGCGGACCGGCGTTGCCCGGATCCACGCCCTCGTAGGTCGGGATGGCCTCGCCGTCGGTCAGCTTCGTGGGATCCAGCTTCATCCACTTGTCGGGGAACTTCGGCAGGCCGGAGAGGCCGCTGAACTTCGCCTTGATCCAGTTCTCGTCGTCGATCGCCAAGAACGACATCTTCACGACGACGCCGTCGGAGTCCGCCGAAGACGTGGTGTTGAGCTCGAGCGCCTTCGCCTGCGGGTCGATTCCGCCGCTGTAGGTGCTGGACGAGTCCTTGCCGCTGAACCGGAACGTCCCTCGCCGCCGTCCGGAACGGCGTTCAGGAGCGCGTCCTTCGGGCTGGCGGACGGGCTGCTCTGCGGTGCCGTGGCCGGCCCGTCCGTGACCCCGCAACCCGCGAGCAGGGTCGTCGCCGTCAGCACGGCGGCGACCGTGCCGATCGTCCGTCGGATGGTGCCGGCCGTGCCCGTTGCCTGTGTCATCGCATTTCTCTTTCTCGCTACGTGGCTTGTGCCGACGAGGATGCTGCCGACCCACACGGCGGTCCGGCTGCCGATATGCTGCCGTCCGGCTGCCGGGCACTGCCGTCCGGCGCTCCGGGGTGTCAGGAGCGGAAACTCGCATGTCAGGACAGCTGCGTTTCGAGATCCTCGGGCCTCAGCGGGCCTGGCACTCCGACCGGGAGATCGATCTCGGTCCGGGTAAGCAGCGCGCCGTGCTCTCCGTACTGCTGCTGTCCGCCGGTCGTCCGGTGTCCACCGGGCAGATCGTCGAGGCGGTCTGGCCGGAGGAGCCGCCCGCGAACGGCCCGAACGTGGTGCAGAAGTACGTGGCCGGGCTGCGCCGGGTGCTCGAACCGGACCGCTCCCCGCGTACGCCGGGGCAGGTGCTGAGCCTGACCGATGCCGGTTATCAGCTTCGAGTCGAGCCCGACGCGCTGGACGCGTTCCGCTTCGAGCGGGCGATCCACCGTGCCCGGCAGCAGCGTGCCGAGGGCGTCCCGCCGAGGCGTTGACCGAGGTGGCCGTTGCCCTGGGCCTCTGGCAGGGGAACCCTTCACCGGGTTCGCCGGGCCGGTCTTCGAGGCCGCTCGCCGTCGGTTGGTGGAGCTGCGGGCCGTGGCGCTGGAGACTCGGGCGGATCTGACACTCGACCTTGGGCGGCACCGTGAGCTGGTCGGTGAGTTGCGCGAGCTGGTGACCGAGTTCCCGGTCCGGGAACGGTTGCGCCACCAGTTGATGCTCGCGCTGTACCGCAGCGGACGGCAGGCAGAGGCGCTCGCCGCCTACCGCGAGTTCGGCGACCTGCTCCGCGAGGAGTACGGCATCGAGCCGGGCGAGGCGCTCCAGGAGCTCCACCGTAGGGTCCTCCGCTCCGACCCGACACTGGCCGTGGCTGTGGCCGAACCCCGAACAAGCCCGAACAGCCCCGCATCGAGTCATCGCCGCCCGCGCCGATCGCGGTCCCTGAGCCACTTCCGCCGCCGCCCCGCCGCCGTTCCTGTCGACCCCGTTCGCCGTACCGCCACCGATCGTCGCCACGAAGCGGGCGAGGACGCCGACTCCGCTCTGGGCGAGCAGGACGGTCACGATCCTCGGTACGGCGCTCGTCCTGCTCTCCTTCGGTTGCCTGACCTGGCTGGTGATCCTGGCGTACGCGATCTGGCGGCGGAGCTGGCGCCTCGCGGTCGCCGGCGTCGGGTATCTCGTCGTCACCACCATCGAGGTGAACATCCTCAACGTCGAGAGCGCGGACGAGATCTCCGAGAACCTCGCTGTGGTGTTCCTCGGTCTGGCCCTCATCCCCTGGCTCGCCGGGGCGGTGCACGTCGTCCTGCTGAGTCGCGGGCTCTGGGGGCGATCACCGGAAACCCGGCCAGCGCCAGGGTCGCGCCGACGAGGAGCGGCGCCTCCGCCGGGAGCACGCCCGCTACCTGCTCTACCACTACCCGGCGGCCCGTTCGGAGTTGCAACTCGGGCGGCCCGACCTTCCTCGTACCACCGACGACGGAGGCCTGATCGATGTCAACGCCGTACCGGAGCGGGTGCTCACGACCCTGCCAGGCCTGACGCCGGAGCAGGGCCAGCAGATCATGGCGGACCGGTGGCTGCGCGGCCCGTACGCCTCGATGGAAGAACTCGCCGCCCGCTGCCTGCTGCCAGCGCACGCCACCGAGCCCCTCCGCGACCTGCTGCTCTTCCTACCCCCGGCTGACCACAGCACCCAAACCCACCCCACCACCCTCCCACCCCGCTGACCTCCGGTGATCAAGAGATTTGCGTCATCCTGCGGCCGAATGATGACGCAAAGCTCTTGATCAACAATGGGATGACGCATCGCGCTGGTAGACATGTCGGGTGGAGACAGCGGAGCGGGCAGCGGTACGGGAGCGGGCCGAGGCGGTGCTGCGCCGGCTGGCCGGTGACCATGCCCGCCTGCGCGAGGATCAGTGGCGGGCCATCGAGGCACTTGTCGTCGACCGGCGACGCGTGCTCTGCGTGCAGCGCACCGGTTGGAGCAAGTCGGCGGTCTACTTCGTGGCCACCGCCCTGCTGCGCGACAGCGAGCGGCCCAGCAGGCTGGGCCGACCGTCATCGTCTCGCCGCTGCTGGCGCTGATGCGCAACCAGGTCGAGGCGGCCGCGCGAGCCGGCATCCGGGCCCGCACGATCAACTCGGCGAACCTCGACGAGTGGGACGAGATCACCGCCGAGATCCAGACCGGCGCGGTGGACGTGCTGCTGATCAGCCCGGAGCGGCTCAACAACCCGGACTTCCGCGACGGCGTGCTGCCGAAGCTGGCCGCGACCACCGGCCTGCTGGTCGTCGATGAGGCGCACTGCGTCTCCGACTGGGGCACGACTTCCGGCCGGACTACCGACGGCTGCGCACCTTCCTCGCCGAGCTGCCCGAGCGCACCCCGTGCTGGCGACCACCGCCACCGCCAACTCCCGGGTCACCCAGGACGTCGCCGAGCAGTTGGGTGACGCCCTCGTCCTGCGCGGCACCCTGGACCGCGAGTCGCTGCGCCTCGGGGTGCTCGACCTGCCCAGCCCGGCGCACCGGCTGGCCTGGCTCGCCGACCACCTGGACCAGCTGCCCGGCTCGGGCATCGTCTACACGCTGACCGTGGCGGCGGCGGGGAGACGGCCGAGTTCCTGCGCTCCCGGGTTACCCGGTGGCCTCGTACAGCGGGCAGACCGACGACGCCGACCGACGAGCCGCCGAACAGGACCTGCTCGACAACAAGATCAAGGCTCTGGTCGCGACGAGCGCCCTCGGCATGGGCTTCGACAAGCCCGACCTGGGCTTCGTCGTCCACCTCGGTGCACCACCCTCGCCGATCGCGTACTACCAGCAGGTCGGCCGCGCCGGCCGCGCCGTCGAGCACGCCGAGGTGCTGCTGCTGCCCGGTGTCGAGGACGCCGCGATCTGGCGTTACTTCGCCTCCCTGGCGTTCCCGCCGGAGCAGCAGGTCCGGGCCGTACTGGCCGCCCTGCAGACCGACCGCCCGCTCTCCACCCAGGCCCTCGAACCACTCGTCGACCTGCGCCGGGCCCGCCTGGAGCTGATGCTCAAGGTCCTCGACGTGGACGGCGCCGTCCGCCGGGTGCGCGGTGGGTGGCTCGCCACCGGCGAGCCCTGGGTCTATGACGCGGCCCGGTTGCGCCGCGTCGCCGAGGCGCGCACCGTCGAGCAACAGGCCATGCGCGAGTACGCGACCACGTCCGACTGCCGAATGCGGTATCTACGGGAACGGCTGGACGACACCGGGGCAGCCGACTGCGGCCGGTGCGACAGGTGCGCCGACCCGCTCTTCGCCGCCGACGTGTCGACGGCCGCACTGGCCGCCGCACAGACCTTCCTGGGCCGGCCCGGCGTGGAGATCGCGCCGAAGAAGCTCTGGCCGACCGGGCTCGACGCTGTCGGCGTACCCCTCAAGGGCCGGATCGCCCCGCGGACCAGGCGTTGCCGGGCCGTGCCATCGGACGCCTCTCCGACCTGGGCTGGGGTGGGCGGTTGCGCGATCTCGTCGGCCCGGAGGCGCCGGACGCGCCGGTGCCCGACGACGTCGCCGGCGCCGTGGTGGAGGTGCTCAAGGCGTGGGCGCACGGCGACGACCCGTGGCCCCGCCGGCCGGTGGCGGTGGTCGCGGTCGGCTCCCGGCGACGGCCCCGGCTGCTCGGCTCGCTCGCCGAGCGGATCGCCGCCGTGGGCCGACTGCCCTGCTCGGCGAGGTCACGGCCGGAGGGCGGGCGGCCCAGCCGGGCCGCGCGGCAACAGCGCCCAACGGGTACGCGCACTGCACGACGCCTTCACCGTGCCGGCCGACCTTGCCGACGCCCTGGCTGGCCTGGACGGTCCGGTGCTGCTCGTCGACGATTTGATCGACTCCGGGTGGACGATGACGCTGGTGGCCCGGGCACTGCGTCGGGCCGGAGCCCCGACGTGCTCCCGCTCGCCCTCGCCGTGGCCGGCTGACCCGCCGCCGGCAGCGGCCGGGCTGCTCTGCGGCGCTGTTTGTGGCGCTTGGGGCTGGCTGCCGCGCTGCCCGTGGCGGTCGGGGCTGGTCTGTGGCGCTGCGCTGGTCGCGGCCGTGGTGTCAGCTGCGCGCGGCCCGCGCGACGAGTTCCCGGCAGCGCCGAATGCGACGGTCGCCACGCCGTCCGGGCGTCGGCCTGGAGCGGCCCGGCTCGGCGGTACCGTGGGCAGCATGACCGACCAGCAGCCCGTCCGCCGCGCGCACGCTGGCACGGCCCTGGCCGGCGGTGACGATGCCGGCACGGCCCTGGCCGGCGGTGACGATGCCGGCCACGCGCTCGGCGTCGACGATGCTGACCAGGTGTCCGCCGGGCCGGACCGGGCGACCCTCCGGCTGGCGCTGGTGGTCGGTGGGCTGGTGCTGGCGGTGCTGCTCGGCTTCGGCCTCGGTCGGATGAACACCAACGGTGCCGCCGCCGGCAGCCCGTCGTTGGCAGCCGACCACACCGACCCGCCCGGCATCGGGCCGCACAGCCATGGCTCCGCCACGAGCACCGATCAGGGCGCTTCCACCGAGCCGGGCGGCCTCGCGGTCAGCTCGGCCGGGCTCACCCTGGCCCCCTGGAAGCCGGGTTCGTGGCCGGTCGCCCCGGTCAACTCCGCTTTCAGGTACGCGACGCGCAGCGCCGGCCGGTCACCCGGTTCGCGGTCGTGCACGACAAGCCGATGCACCTCATCGTCGTCCGGCGGGACCTGACCGGCTACCAGCACCTGCACCCGACCATGGCGAAGGACGGCACCTGGTCGGTGCCGTTGACCCTCGCGCAGCCGGGGTCTGGCGCGCGTACGCCGACTTCACCGTCGTCGCCGACAACGGCGCGCAGACCGCGGTGACCCTCGGACGGACCTGATCGCGCCCGGCGACTACCAGCCCGTGTGCTGCCAGCGCCGGCCACGTCGACGACCGTGGACCGCTTCACCGTCGGTTACCAGGGCACCCGCAGGCCGGAGCGACAGTGCCGCTGACCTTCCGGGTCGAGGGCGCTGGCGGTGCCGCGCCGCTGGAGCGTTACCTCGGGGCGTACGGGCACCTGGTGGCGTTGCGCGAGGGTGACCTCGGCTACCTGCACGTACACCCGGAGCCGGAACTGGTCGACGGTCAGATCAAGTTCTGGCTGACCACTCCCGGCACGGGCCGCTACCGCCTCTACCTCGACTTCCAGGTGGGAACCACCGTCCACACCGCCGAGTTCACCCTGACGGTCCTCTAGCGCCCGCCTCGCGCCGCCCTCCACTGCCGCGTTGATCATGAAGTTATTGCCACTCGCCGCGGCGTGTCGTGGCAATAACTTCATGATCAACGCGAGCCGCAGGCGCGGGCGCGGGCGCAGGTGGGGCCGGGGTGGGGCGGGTGGGGTGGTGGTCGGTTAGCTGGCTCGGCGGATGGGGCGGCGGGCCAGGTAGCGGAGGAGGTCGCGGATGTGGTGCTTCTCCTCGGCGGGGACCGTGGGTCGGCCAGCCGGTCCAGGATGGCTCGGACGTCCGCCTCGACCGGCCCGTCGTCGTGGCGGCGGCGGGTGTGGGACCGGCGTCGGTAGCCCGAGCGCGCGGAACGCGGCAGCGACCGGCAGATCCAGTGCGGCGCAGAAGCCGCGCACCTTGGCCAACTCGGGATAATCCTGCCAGTCGCCGGCCAGCCAGCGGAACACGGTGGAGCGGCCCACGCCCGTGTGCGAGGCAAGATCGGTTACGGTCCAACCGCGTTCGTCGCGGGCGTCGTCGATGGCGCGTCGGACGAAGCGAGCGAAGGCCATCTGCGGTGATGCGTCGGCGGATCCCATCCCTGCGTGTCTTCCCTCCTGCCGGAGCACCGGGGCGATGCGCCTTCCGAGGGTAGTACGCCAAGAGCCGGATTCCATTGACTGACCGCACAAACTGTCCCGTGGACGAGACTTTTCTCCGGCAGCCTGGTTGCATACCGAAAATTGCATTGAGCGATCATCGTCGTTCTTCCATTAAGCTCGGTGCCCGTCCCGACATGGCGTCCGTCGCCTGCCACGTCCGACCGGATCACCGCCGAGGAGCACCATGGCCGAATCGAGCCGTCCCCAGCCGTACCAGCCCGGTGCGGTGAGCCTCTTCTTCGTTGCCAAGGCTGGCGTCTTCGCTGCCGGCTTCTGGATCTGGTTGCTGGTTCTGGTGCTCCGCACCGATTCCGCGACAGGTCTCCACGTGCTGGCCGCCACCGGCGCCATCACCACCACGCTGGTCGCCGTCGTGCTCGGTGCCCGGATGGCGTTGCAGCACAACGCCGCGATCCGGCATGGCGAGGTGAAGAAGCTGCTGGTGGACATCTCCTGGAACGCCTTCGCGGCAGCCGGCAACGCCGAGAGCACGGGCAAGGTCGTACCCTTCCCGACTGCTCCGGGCGACGGTGAGTGGGCTGGCCACCGGCCCGGAGCGGAACGGGTGTCGGTCCTCGACCGTGGTGCCGAGCGCAACGGTGGCCGGGACCGCCGTCGCTAGCCGCTCGGGACCCGCTGGTCGCCAGCTCGGGATTCGCTGGTCGCTAGGGCGTCGGCGTCTCGTCGGCGGCCAGTAGCGTCTCCAGCCGGGGCGTGACCCGCCACTGGTCCACCAGCTCGCGGTATTCCGCACGCTGCGGCTCGGTCGCCTGCGTGCCGGTGCGGCGGGCACGGATCAGCAGGTTTCGCGGCGTGTGCTGCGAATCCACGAACTCCACCACCTCGGCCCGATACCCGTGCACCCGCAGCAAGCCTGCACGCAGGGCGTCGGTGAGCACGTCGGCGAAGCGCTCGCGCAGGATGCCCTGTCGGGTCAGCAGGTCGTACGGGTCGGGGCGGGTGGGCGCGCAGTTGCTTCGCGAGATCGTGGTGGCAGCACGGTGCGGCGAGCACCAGCGGGCCTCCCAGCGCACCGCGCGGCCAGCGCCTCGTCGGTGGCGGTGTCGCAGGCGTGCAGCGCCAGCACCAGGTCGGGGCGGGTCGACGACGGCCTCGGCGATCGTCCCGGCCACGAAGCTGATCTGGTCGGCCCAGCCCAGCCGCTGCGCCAGCTCGGTGTTGCGGCGCCGCTGGTCCTCCCGGACGTCCACGCCGATCAGCTGGACGTCGAGCCCCCGACTCGTCAGATAGCGGTACGCGGCGAACGTCAGGTAGGCGTTGCCGCAGCCCAGGTCGACCACCCGTAGCGCACCGGTCAGGTCGTCGGGCAGGGTCGCTGCCAGGGCCCGCAGGAACGCGTCCACCTGGCGACGCTTGGCCGCCGAGCCGCCGATCTCGGCGAAGATCGGGTCACCGGGATCGAGCAGGTATTCCTTGGCCCGGTCATTTCCGGTGGGCGTCGCCGCCGGGCGGGACGCCGCGGACCGGTGCACCTGCGCCTCGCCGGACTTGGTCACCCGCAGCTGGATCGTCGCGTCGGCCGTCTCGATGTGCCAGTTGCCGAACGGCTCGGCGAGCAGTTCGTCGACCGCCGCGGCGGCTTCGGGACCGGAGGCGATGTTGCGGGTGTACGGGCGAGTGCCGTCGGACGTGGTGATCTGCATCCGGGGCCCGGCCTTGAGCGTCACCGGCCGCAGCTCGGCCCGCTCAACGGTGGGCGGCGTCCGCGGCGACGTCCGGCGGCGACCGCCCGGGTCAGCGCGGGGTCGAGCAGCAACGCCCGAACCTCGGTCAGGGCGGCGTCCAGTGGTTGCGGCATCGTTCCATCTTCGGCAGGTGGGTGGGAGAACATCCCCGTACCGCGCGAGGCGGTGCGGGGATGTCAGACGTGCTGCTGGTCAGTCCGCGGTCGCCTCGGCCGGCGTACCCGCGCCAGAACCGCCACCATGACGGCGCCGGCGGCGGCGCGGCTTGGACGGCTCGCCGTCGGACGCGGCGGCCGGCTCGGTGGGGCCGGAGTCGGCGGAGATGAGGCCGGAGTCGGCGGAGATCACCGCGGTCGCCTCGGCCGCGACCGCCTCGCCGGCACGGCGGCGACGCCGGCGGCGGGGGTACGGGTGCCTTCCTCGGCAGCGGGGCGGTGTCGACGGCAGGTGCCTCGGCGACGGCCGGGTGTCGGCGTCGGAGCGGTCGCGACGGCCGTCGGACCGGCCACGGCGCTCGCCCCGACCTCACCTCGACCCTCGCTGCGGCTCTCACCACGGCGCGGGCCCCGACCACCGCTGTCGCCCCGCCGGGAGCGGGTCGTCCCACCGAGGTCTTCCTCGATCTCGGCGGACAGCCCGGCCCGGGTGCGCTCGGCGGTGGGCAGGTGCCGCTGACCTCGGTGGAGATGTGCAGGTCGGTGTAGAGGTGCGGCGACGTGTGGTACGTCTCCGGTGGCTCCGGCATCTCCAGGTTGAGGGTCTTGTCGATGATCCGCCAGCGCGGCATGTCGTCCCAGTCGACGAAGGTCACCGCGACACCGGTCGCGCCGGCCCGGCCGGTACGACCGATCCGGTGGGTGTAGGTGTCCTGGTCTTCCGGGCAGTCGTAGTTGATGACGGGGTGACGCCGGTGACGTCCAGCCCTCGGGCCGCCACGTCGGTGGCGACCAGGATGTCGATCTTGCCGGCGCGGAAGGCTCGCAGTGCCCGCTCGCGGGCGCCCTGGCCGAGGTCACCGTGCACCGCGGCGACCGCGAACCCGCGGAAGTCGAGGTCCTCGGCAACCCGGTCGGCGGCCCGCTTGGTACGCGTGAAGATCATGGTCAGGCTGCGCCCCTCCGCCTGGAGGATGCGCGCCACCACCTCGACCTTGTTCATCGAGTGGGTGCGGTAGACCAGCTGCTGGGTCTGCGGCGACGGACCCGTCTCGGCGGTGTGCCCGGCGTGGATCGTCATCGGCTGGCGCAGGAAGCGCCGGGACAGGGTGACGATCGGGTCCGGCATGGTGGCCGAGAAGAGCATCGTCTGCCGGTCTTCCGGAAGCATCGCCAGGATCTTCTCGACGTCGTCGAGGAAGCCCAGGTCGAGCATCCGGTCGGCCTCGTCGAGGACGAGTGCGTGCACCCGGTCCAGACGGAGGTGCTTCTGCTTCTGCAGGTCCATCAGTCGGCCGGGGTGCCGACCAGGATCTCGACGCCCTTGCGCAGCGCGTCGATCTGCGGCTCGTACGCCACGCCGCCGTAGATCGGCAGCACCCGGACGCCCCGCGTCCGGCCAGCGGCGGCCAGGTCCTTGGCGACCTGGATGCCCAGCTCGCGGGTGGGTACGACGACCAGCGCCTGCGGACGCCGTCGCTGCCCTCGCCCGGGGCGAAGACGCGATCCAGCAGTGGTACGCCGAAGCCGAGGGTCTTGCCGGTGCCGGTGGGCGCCTGACCGATCAGGTCGACGCCGCGCAGCGCGATCGGAATCGCGTACTCCTGGATGGCGAACGCGCGGGTGATGCCGGCCGCGGCCAGGGCCTCGACGGTTTCGGCACGTGCGCCGAGTGCGGCGAACGTGGGGCCTCCGGTCGAACCGGGCAGTGGGGCCAGTTCCTGGCCGTCCATCAAATCTTGAGTCAGCTCGCTCATGTGGATGTGGGGTGCCCTCGTGGGTGCGCCCGTCATGTCCTCAGGGCGCGATCGGTATGACGCGGGCCACACGGTCGGCGGCAGACTGCCGAGCCGGACCGGGCCGCACGCGCGCCGCAGGCTGAGCTTCGATCAGATCGGCGCCCACGGCAACTGCTCCATGTTACCTGAACAGGCATGCCCCCGTCCCAATTCCCAGTGCGCCACTCGCCACGCAGGGCAAGTAAATGTGACCCACGCCACATTCATAGCTCGGCTGCCCGCGCCTCCGTCGTCGTCGATCATGGAGTTGTGCAGGGGTGCAAACTGCGCAAAGTGTCCTTAGGCGGGCACCACAACTGCATGATCGACCCCATCGCGGCCGAGATCGTCAACTCCGCTGGACCCTTGGATGGCTGGCCGGCTCTCCATGCGGGCGCGCCGACTGGTCGGAGAGGCGCTGTCCCAGGCCGGCCGGGTCGCCGCCGAGCGGGCCACACTCACCGCGCTGATCGCGCGGGACGGCCGGGTCGCGACGTGCCGGGGCTGTTCGGGAAGCTCACCACCGCGCGGATGGCCGTTGCCGGGCTGAAGAACTGACTGACCGCCCGGCTGGTCAGGGCCGGTCCCGGCCTGCGGCAGGTGGGCCGAACGCCGACCTGCCGCGATGGCCGGACCGGTCAGCGGACGGTGAACCCGACCGCCCGGGACGACGCCTCGGCGATCTCGACGTAGGCGACCTTCCGATCGGAACGATGACACGCCGGCCCTTCTCGTCGGTCAGGAGAGCGTGCCGCCGTTACCGGCGAAGGCGTCGGTCACGATCTGCTCGATCTCGGCCGGCGACTGCGCGCTGTCCACTACCAGCTCGCGCGGCGCGTACTGCACGCCGATCTTGACCTCCACTGTGCCTCCTCAACTGGGGCGAAAGAACCGCCCTGCGAAGGCTATCCGATCACGGGGCCGACGGTCAGGCTGACTCACCTTGCAGCGGGAAGCTGGCGATGCCCCGCCACGACAACGCGGCCACCAACGCCTCGGCCTCGGCCTTCGGCACCTGCCGGCCACCGGCCAGCCAGAACTGCGCGGCCGTCTCCGCCGCGCCGACCAGCCCGGAGGCGAGCAGCTCGGCGTGTGCCCGGCTCACCCCGGTGTCGGAGATGATCGTGTCGGTGATGGCCGCGATGCAGCCCTGCTCGACCCGCTCCACCCGCTGCCGTACCGCCGGGTCGTTCCGCAGATCCGACTCGAAGACGAGACGGAACGCCTGCTCTCGTGGTCGACGAAGTCGAAGTACGCCCGCACCGAAGCGCCGACCCGGTCCTTGTTGTCACTGGTGCCGCGCATCGCGTCCTGCACCTGAGCGACGATGGCGTCACAGTGCGTGTCGAGCAGCGCCAGGTAGAGATCCATCTTTCCGGGAAGTGTTGATAGAGCACCGGCTTCGAGACCCCGGCCCGCTCGGCGATGTCGTCCATCGCTGCGGCGTGGTAACCCTGCGCGACGAACACCTCCTGCGCCGCAGCGAAGCTGCTTACGGCGCGCCGAGCGAGGCAGGCGGGTGGGCCGGCCAGCGGTCTGTGCACCGTTCCCGCAGCGGTCATCGGTTCCTCCGAGTTCTCCGTACGAGCCGGCATTTTCCCCAGACCGGGCGAAGCCGAGACCCTCGTCGTGGAAATGGCCCGCCGCTGTAACTTATCGCCACTCTCGGCACACGGTAGCCTCAGCGGGGCGACCAAGGAGCGCGCGGTGAGTGAAACAGGGCAACCCGGAGCCGCCACCCGGGAGAGCACGGTGACGGAACGGGTCAGCACGACGACCCGAGCCGTTCCGTCAGCGGGTGGCGCCCCGGCGGGTGGGTGGCCCCGAGCCGCCGATCGCGACGACGCCCGGGACGAGGCGCCGCGCTGGCAGCCCGACCCGCGTCCGGCTGGCGTACCTCTTCCACACGTCACGGTGACCTGCCGTCGCCGCTGGTGGGGCGGTCGGATGACAGTGAGCCGCCGGCGCGCGTCAGCGGCCATCACGCCAACGGCGTGCACCACCGGACGACGCCAACGGCGTCCGCCCTCCGGCCTCGAACCCCCGCGGCACGCTCCACGCCGGTGAGCGCACCCCCGGGCTGCCCGGCGAGGGCCGTTCCGGTGCGGCCGGTGACCGGCTGGTGGTGCCCGCTCAACGTCCCGCACCGCCGATGGAGCAGGGGTCGGCGAGCCCGACGCCGCCCGCCCACCACGCCACGATCGACCCGACTGCCGGGCATCGTGCCCGCTGGGCCGAGCCCGGGTTGCCCACTCGGCACCGCCGGCCGTCCACGTGCCGCCCGTCGGCACCGCCGCATCGGGTTTCGAGGTGCCGCCCGGCTTCCACGCGCCCACCGGCGAGCGAATGGCCGCCGATGACAGTTCGGCCGCGCCCGCGACTGGCAGGACCCGCTCGCACCGGAGCAGGTGGCGACGGCCTCGGGCCGCACCCGGGCCCGGGCGGGCACGCCGACGAGACCGATCCCGGACGCGCCGCCGAGACTTCTCGACCGGGAGAACCGCAGCGGACCGGTGACGCGCCCCGCGCCGGCGAGTCGGCGACCGTCGAGCCCGACTGGTCGGGCCCGAGTTGGAACCGTCCGAGCCGGGGTGGCGGGTGGGCTCCGCCCTGGTCCCGCCAGGACGACGAGCCGGTTGGTCCGGCTGCGGGGACGAGTCCGGGCCGGGCTGGGTGGCGGAGCCCAGTCAGCCGTACGAGCCGGTGCGCGCCGAGTCGCCCCGCCCGTACGAGCCGGTGCGCGCCGATTTGTCCCGTGGCTACGACCCTGCCCGGGCCGAGCCCGAGGCCGCGCCGGAGCGACCCGCCGAGCTGACCGGCGCACCGCCGGCCGACCGCCCTCCTGGGCCGCGCCGCCGCTGTCCTGCCCGCCGCCCGTCCGCTGCCTGTCGCCGACTCCGACAGGTCCCCGACCAGTGGGCCGCCGGTGTCGTCGTCAGCTGTCCCACCGTCGGCCGCCGACCGCCCGTCCTGGGCCGGTGGCCCGGCGTCGGCAGGCCCGCCGCCGGCTGAGCGTCCGTCCTGGGGCGGCGGTTCCGCGCCAACCAGCGGTCCGCCGGCAGAGCGTCCGTCCTGGGCTGGTGGTTCCGCGCCGATCAGTGGTCCGCCCGCTGAGCGTCCGTCCTGGGCTGGTGGTTCCGCGCCGATCAGCGGTCCGCCGGCTGAGCGTCCGTCCGGGCCGGTGCCGAGGCGACCAGCGGGCGCCCGGTCGACCGCCCGTCCTGGGCCGGCGGGCCCGAGCCGACCAGCGCGCCACCCGTGCGCCCGTCCTGGGCCGGCGGGTCCGAGGCGGCGACAAGCGCCCCGCCGGTGCGGCCGTCCTGGGCCGGCGGATCCGAACCGCCGTCCACGGGTCCGGCACCGACGCCTCCCTCCTGGGCCTCCGGTCCGTCGTCGGCGGATGCGCCGTCGTCCGCGGACGGGCCACCTCCGGCGCCGGCCGGGCCGCCTCCCACGCTGACCGACACGCCACCGGCTCCGGCGGGTCCCCGCTGGTGGCGGAGCGTCCCGTGGGCCGGCGGTTCGTCGACGGCGAGCAGTTCCGGCCGACCGGCCGGACTGGTCCGAGGGACGGATCCCTCCCGCCTCCGTCGAGCGTCCGTCCTGGCCAGCCAGCCGCGCGGCCAGTGCCACCGGCGGGTGACGGGGCGACACGTCCGGCCGGCCACGTCCGAGATCCGGCCGGCCGCGCCGTTCCGGCTCCGGCCGGCCTCACCCGAGCCGCCCGCTCCGTCCCCGTCGAGTCAGCCCACCCGGCCACATCGGTGAACGAGCCGTCATCGGGTAACGCCGCGTCGGTACCCAGCGCAGCGGTTCCGCCCACCCTCGGAAGGGAGCCGGGCGCAGCGATCGGTCCGCGCCGACGTCCGTCTCCCCTATGCGGCGCGCCGATCCGCCCCGACCCGGCCGACGACTCCCGACAGTCGGGCCCGAGCGCAGCGGTGCTGCCGCAGCGTGTCCCCGCGGAACCGGACGTGCCCGTCGTACCGGAGCCGCCAGCAGTGGAACCACCCGCCGAAACCCCGGAACTCGCCCGCATCGCCACCCACCTCCGGCGGGACGACGAGCCCGCCCCGTTGCGGGAACGCCCCGAGGGGTTCGACGTCAACGCGATCCTGGACGCCGTCCGGGAGGTGGCAGGTGTCCGTGACGCGGCCCTGCGTCGTACGCCGGCGGGGCCCACAGTCTGCGACTGGACCTGGCCGACGGCGCCGACCCGGCCGAGGTGAGCCGACAGGTGGCCCGGCTTCTTCAGGAGCGGATGGGGCTGGCCGCCGCACCGCAGAACGTGCCCGGTCTGCCCACCACGCCACCCCACCGGTTCGCCGTCGTGCCGCCGAGCCCCGGCCCGCCGAGCCCAGAAGCGCCGACCCCAGGAACGCCGAGCCCAGAGGCCCCGAGCCCCGAAGCGCCGACCCCGACCCGTCGAGCCGAGAACCGCCGAGCCCCGAACCGCCGAATGGCGTACCTCGGAGTCTGCCGGCGCGGCTTCGCGCGACACCGGTGAGGTTCGGGCGGCCGAGGCACCGACGGTCGCCCGTCCGGCCGGCGGCCGGCCCGAGGCCGCGCCGACAGGCCCGGAGCAGCGGACCGGCACCGACACCACGCCGCCGACGGTCGAACGCCCCGCACCGGGGCGTGCCACCGTCGAGGAGCCAGGGTCGATCTCGGCCGCGCCGGCCGGCGCCGCAACCGGCAGTCCGGCGACGCTCGGCACGTCGTACTCCGGTGGTCAGGTGACCACGACGGAGTCGGCGCCGTCCCGGCCGCTGGACACCGGCGGCGAGCCGGGGCCGCGGGTGGTGATCGACCACGTGCAGGTGAGCACCTTCGGCCTGGACGCCAATGTGGAGGTCCGGCTGCTGGCCGGGGACGACAGTGCGTCCGGGTACGCCACCGGGCCGGCGGTGGACGGCTACGTGCTGCGGCTCTGTGCGGTGGCGGCGGCCGCCGCGGTCGACGAGTTGCTGCGGGGCGTCGAGAGCGACAACGCCGAGCGGGGCGATGCTTCGTCGAGCATGCGGCGGTGGTGCCGTTCGGCAACTGCGAGGTGGCGACAGTGGTGGCGCTGCTCGTCTGTGAGGGCTGGGTCGAGCAGCTCGCCGGCTCGGCTCTGGTCGCCGGTGATCCCCGCCAGGCGGTGGTCCGGGCGACGCTGGCCGCGGTCAACCGCCGGTTGGAAGCGCTGCTGTCCTGAGTGGTCCGAGGCAGACTGGAACGATGAGAAGCGCCACCCTCTGGCCGGACCACCTGCTCCCCGACGACGGTGTCCCGCCACCGTGGCCGGGCCGGGAGGTCCGCCTCGACGGCCTGGTCACGTACGTGCGGGACACCCGGCCACCGCCGCCGGCGCGGAGCCGGCGCTGTACGTGCACGGGCTGGGCGGGTCGTCGCAGAACTGGACCGACCTGGCCGGGCTGCTCGCCGACCGGCTGGACGGTCAGGCCATCGACCTGCCCGGGTTCGGCCGCAGTGAGCCGGGCCGCCGCTACACGATTCCGGCCTTCGCGGATCTGGTCGTGCGCTGGATCGAGCATTCGGGCCGAGGCCCGGTGCACCTGTTCGGCAACTCGCTGGGCGGCGCGGTCGCGGTCCGGGTCGCGGGCTCCGGCCGGACCTGGTCCGTACCCTCACCCTGATCTCCCCGGCGCTGCCGTTCCTGGACTTCCGTCGCTCGTTGCAGGGGCGGATGCTGCCGGTGCTCGCCATTCCACGGGGTGAGCGGCTGGTCGCCCGGCACCTCACCCAGCTCGCACCCGAGGTGATGGCCCAGCAGGTGTTGGAGGCCTGCGTCGCCGACCTCAGCCGGATCTGCGAGCAGCGTCGGGCCGAGGCGTTGGAGGAGATCCGGGTGCGGTACGAGGCCGAGCACTACGCGGCCGCGTACGTCCGGACGTTCCGTGGGCTGGTCTCCAGCTTCCTCCGGGCGTACCTGCCGGGGTCGGGTTCGTTGTGGCGCATCGCCCAGGCGGTGCGCGCACCGACGCTGGTGATCGGTGGTCGCGCGGATCGTCTGGTGGACGTGCGGGTCGCGCCTCAGACCGCGCGGATCATCCCGGACAGCCGATTGATGATGCTCGACGGGGTCGGTCACGTGGCGCAGTTGGAGGTGCCCCGGCTGGTTGCCCGCGCGGTGGTCGGTCTGCTCGCCGAAACGGGGACACCGCCGGGCGGTCTGATCTGGCAGGCTGACCTGGATGCCCAGCTCAGAGCGCCGACCCTCCGCCGTCGGCGACGTTTCGCACTGCTCGCCCAACTGGTGGCGGTGGTGTTGGCCGTCGGTGCGGCGGTGACCGTGATCGCCGAGGGGCCGGGCGGGCGTCCGGGGCCGACCGGCTGGCCGCCGAGGAGATCTCAACGGTGCCGCCGCTGGTGGCCGCGCCGTTGCCGCCGTCGGCCGACCCTCGCCCTCCGTCGCGGTCCCGTCCAGCCCGCCCCGGTGCTGCGGGCGCCCGGCGCGGTCCCGAGCGCGGGGACGGGCCGGTTCGACTACGACAGTCGCTCCGGTCCGGTGCTGGGTCGCGCGGGTGAGCTGCGGCGTTACCGGGTCGCGGTAGAGTCCGGCAGTAACGAGGCCACAGCGGATTTCGCCCAGGCGGTCCAGGTGGCGCTCGCCGGGCCGGGCAGCTGGGTCGACAGCGGCAGGCTGCGACTTCAGCAGGTCCCGGAGGTGCCCATCGCGACTTCACCGTCTACCTGGCCACCGCTCGGACGGCGGGTCGGATGTGCGCCGATGGCGGAGTGGACATCCGGGTCGGGGTCGGCCGTACACGTCCTGCCGCGCGCCCGGCCAGGTGATCATCAACCTGGACCGGTGGCGGCTCTCCGTGCCGCACTTCGTGTCGGCCGGGGTGCCGCTGACGGTCTACCGGACGTACGTGGTCAACCACGAGGTGGGTCACCAACTCGGGCACCGGCACGAGCGCTGCCCCGGTCGGGGCCGGCCAGCGCCGGTGATGATGCAGCAGACGCTCTTCCTCAACGGGTGCCGGGTGAACCCGTGGCCGTACGTCGACGGGCGCCGCCACACCGGCCCGGCTCTCTGACACCGACCCCCGACGCGCCGGCCGTGCGCCCCCATCAGGCGTCTTGCGGCAATAGCGGCAAAACGGAGAAATGCCCGAATAATCTGGCAGGCTCGACGTCATGACGCCGTCGTCCCCTTACGGCCCGCCCCGGCCGCCCGGCCCCGAGCCGGCGTACGGGTGTGCGCCGGCTCTCGACCGAATGCGCCGGCGACGTCGGCGCAGTCTCCTGCTGCTCGGCCTGCTCGTACTCGCCGCCGGGATCGGCGTCACGCTGAACCGGGGCGGCGAGCCGTCGGTCGAGGCTCCCACCACCACCCAGGGCGGCATGGGCCACGGAGGCGGGTGCTCGCCCACCCGGCGCCCACCAGCTACCCGTCGGTCGGGGCGGGACGTTTCACAGTGGCCGACGGCGAGACACCCGTGCACGGCGAGGACGGGCCGCTGCGCCGGTACCGGGTCGTGGTCGAACGCGGCACCGGCCAGGACGCCGACGCGTTCGCCGCCCGGGTGGACGAGGTGCTGGCCGACCCGCGCAGCTGGATCGCCTCCGACGAGTTGCGTGTGCAACGGGTGGACCATGCCGAGATCGCCGACTTCACCATCTACCTGGCCACCCCGGTCACCTCGGAGCGGATGTGCGCCGAGGGTGGGCTCACCACCGAGCGCTACACCTCCTGCCGTCTGCCCGGACAGGTCATCATCAACCTGGCCCGCTGGATGGACGCGGTGCCCGACTACGGCGCCTCGCTGGACACCTACCGGACCTACGTCATCAACCACGAGGTGGGCCACGAGTTCGGCCATGAGCACGAGGCGTGCCCCGGCCCGGGGAGCGCGCCCCGGTGATGCAACAGCAGACGTACGGGCTGCACGGCTGCGTCGCCAACGCCTGGCCCTACCTCGACGGCCGTCGCTACGCGGGGACATCGTCCCCTGATCGGACGGGTCGTCGGTTATTCCCGCTCCCGCATAGCGGACCACGTGTCGTCCCTCATGGCCGAGCGGGGCCCCGCGAGCAACAATGGCGCGGTTCACACCGCCGATCCCGGGGAGTCCACCGTGTCGTTGCCCCGCTCGTCGAGCCCGCCTCCGAGCTGACCGTTGACGAGATCCGCCGCTACTCACGTCACTTGATCATCCCGGATGTCGGGGTGACCGGGCAGAAGCGGCTGAAGAACGCCCGGTGCTCTGTGTCGGTGCCGGTGGCCTCGGGTCGCCCGCCCTGATGTACCTCGCCGCGGCGGGAGTCGGCACACTCGGCATCATCGACTTCGACACCGTCGACGAGTCCAACCTCCAGCGTCAGATCATCCACGGCGTGTCCGACATCGGCCGGTCCAAGGCCGAGTCTGCCGCCGCGTCGATCCGCGAGATCAACCCGCTGGTCAACGTGGAGATCCACAACACCGCGCTGGACCGGGAGAACGTCCGCGAGATCTTCGCCCAGTACGACCTGATCGTCGACGGCACCGACAACTTCGCCACCCGCTACATGGTCAACGACGCGGCCGTGCTGCTCGGCAAGCCGTACGTCTGGGGCTCGATCTACCGCTTCGACGGCCAGGCGTCGGTGTTCTGAGCCGAGCACGGCCCGTGCTACCGCTGCCTCTACCCGGAGCCGCCGCCGCCCGGCATGGTCCCTCCTGCGCCGAGGGCGGCGTGCTCGGGTCCTCTGCGCGTCGATCGGCTCGATCCAGGTGAACGAGGCGATCAAGCTGCTCACCGGCATCGGCGAGCCGCTGGTCGGCCGCCTGATGGTCTACGACGCCCTGGAGATGGAATACCGCAAGATCAAGGTCCGTAGGACCCGAACTGCGCGCTGTGCGGCGAGAACCCGACGGTCACCGACCTGCTGGAAGACTACGAGGACTTCTGCGGCGCGGTCTCCGAGGAGGCGCAGGAGGCGACGCTCGACGCGACCATCACCGCGCTGGAGCTGAAGGAGTGGCAGGACGCCGGCAAGGACATCTTCCTGGTCGACGTTCGGGAGCCGGCCGAGTACGAGATTGTCCGAATCCCCGGCTCCACCCTGATCCCCAAGGGCGACATCATCTCCGGAGAGGCCCTCGCGAAGCTGCCGCAGGATCGGCAGATCGTGCTGCACTGCAAGTCCGGCGTCCGCTCGGCGGAGGCACTCGCCGCGCTCAAGGCGGCGGGCTTCCGGGACGCCGTACACGTGCAGGGCGGCGTGCTCTCCTGGATCAAGCAGATCGACCCGTCGCTGCCCGCGTACTGACCGGACGAGCCGGGGCGGCCCACGCCGCCCGGCGCCCCGGCGCCCCGGCGACCCGGCGGCCCGGTGGCCCGGTGGCCCGGTGGCCCGGTGGCCCGGTGGCCCGGCGGCCCGGTGGCCCGGTAAATCGACGCAGATGACGCCGAGCGGCCGCCCGTCCGGAGCGACGCAGCCATTTCGGGCTAACCGATACCCGAGGCGGCATCGCGTCTGCGCAGGTAGCGTGGCCGCCGTGGTCGACTTGGAAGCCGCGATCGGGTTCGTCGTGGCGCATGGGGACGCGGTGGAACGTGCCCGCCTGTCCTGGCTCCGCAACGGCACCGCCGTGCCCGCCGAGTTGCTGGAGATGGCCGAGGTCGGCCAGTCAGCCGACGGCGGCTGGCCGGCCACCTGGGGCGGCGAGGTCGCCTCGATCGACGCCACCTGCTTCCGGCTCGTTGAGCTGGACGACCTGGGCGGGCTCGCCCGTCCCGCCGCTCGCCGGGCACTGGACTGGCTGGCGTCGCGCCAGCAGGCCGACGGTGGTTGGGAAGAGGACCCGTCGCTGGCCGACTCGGCACCGGAGTGGGCCCGGCCCGGCGACCCGGAGGCGGCCTTCCTCGTGTCGGCCAATGCCGGGTTCTGGCTCACCGTCGCCGGCCTGGACGCCCGGGCCTCGGGGCCGCTCGACCATCGTGTCGGCGGGGCGTACGCCGGGGTGGTGCAGGCGGCGGCCCACTCGCTCGCCGCGCGGCTGCGCCGGACGGTAGTTGGCCGTCGTACCTCGCCGCCGGCTGGCTGAGCGCTGCCGTGATGCATCGACAGGAGATGTTCCAGGAGTCGGCGCGGATCCAGGTGGTGCTCGCCGAACGGATGCCGAAGATGTCCCCGGGCGACGTGGCGTGGCTGGCGGCCACCCTGCGCCGCGCCGGCGTCGACCCGCAGGACTGGATCATGGTGCGCGCTCTGCGCCGGCTGGCCGAGACCCAGCGCAGCGACGGCGGCTGGGAGAGCGACGACGGCCACCAGTTCGACGTGCACTCCACGCTGGCGGCGATCCGCGCCGTCCGGCCCGCGCCCCGACCCGGCTGAGCGCCCGCGCCCCGAGCGCCCGCGCCCCGCCCTCTGCGCCGATCTTGCAGTTTCTGTCGCCGATTCACGGATAAATGCCCTTATGTCGGGGCAGTAGTGCAAGATCGCGCCAGGGCGCCAGGGCGCCAGGGCGGGAGCGCGCAGGGCGGCAGGGCGTTAGCGCAGGTGCCCGTCTCCGATGACGACGTACTTGGTGCTGGTCAGCTCAGGTAGGCCCATCGGCCCCGGGCGTGGAGTTTCTGTGTGGAGATGCCGATCTCCGCGCCGAAGCCGAACTCGCCACCGTCGGTGAACCGGGTCGAAGCGTTGACCATCACCGCCGCCGCGTCCACCCGCGCGACGAACTCGCGGGCCGCGCTCGCCGAGTCGGTGAGGATCGCCTCGGTGTGCCCGGTGCCGAAGCGGCGGATGTGCGCGACCGCCGCGTCCAGTGAGTCGACCACCGCCACCGAGATGTCGGCGGACAGGTACTCGGTGGCGTAGTCCTCCTCGGTGGCCGGGACCACGGCGGCGGAGTGGGCGGCCACCTCGGGGAGCCGTGCACGGTCACCCCGCCTCGGCGAACGCGGCGAGCACCGGAGGCAGGAACGCGTCGGCGACGTCCGCGTGCACCAGCAGCGACTCGGCGGTGTTGCAGGTGGACAGGCGTTGGGTCTTGGCGTTCAGGGTCACCGCGACGGCCTTGGCCACGTCGGCGGCGGCGTCCACGTAGACGTGGCAGTTGCCCACCCCGGTCTCGATCACCGGCACTGTCGACTCCTCGACCACGGTGCGGATCAGCGAGGCGCCACCGCGCGGGATGAGCACGTCGACGAGCCCTCGGCGCGCATCAGCTCCTTGACCGACTCGCGGGAGCTGGCGTCGAGCAACTGCACCACGTCGGCCGGCAGCCCGGCTTCGACGACCGCGTCGCGCAGCACCGCGACCAGGGCGGCGTTGGAGTGCGCGGCCGAGGAGGACCCGCGCAGCAGCGCCGCGTTGCCGGACTTGAGGCAGATCCCGGCGGCGTCCACCGTCACGTTGGGCCGCGCCTCGTAGATGATCCCGACCACCCCGAACGGCACCCGGATCTGGCGCAGCTCCAGCCCGTTGGGGAGGGTGGAACCGCGGACCACCTCACCGACCGGGTCGGGCAGCGCGGCCATCTCGCGCAACGCCTCGGCGATGCCGGCCACCCGGCACGCGTCGAGGGCGAGCCGGTCCAGCACGGCCGCGGTCAGTCCGGCTTCGCGGCCGGCCGCCAGGTCCGTCTCGTTCGCCGCCAGGATCTCCGGGTACGCGCCAGCAGCGCGTCGGCCATCGCCAGCAGCGCGGCGTCCTTGACCGTACGCGTGACCACTGCCAACTCCGCGGCGGCGTCCCGCGCCCGTCGCGCCTGCTCGACGACGCTCATGCCGGCACTCCGCAACGCTCCGTGCCGCCCTGAGGCACCAACGCCCGAGTCGATGGTTCGCTCGCTGGCGCTCACTCATTCCGCACTCCTCAGGTGGGGAAGGGCACGTGCTCACAGAAGCACCAGGTCGTCGCGGTGGACGACCTCCGTTCGTACGCCGGACCGAGCGCCGCGGCGAGCTCGGACGTGGAACGGCCGAGCAGCCCGGGCAGTTCGACCGCGTCGTAGTTGACCAGACCACGGGCGACCGACGCGCCGGCGGTGTCCACCAGGTCCACCGGGTCGCCGGCGGTGAAGGTGCCGTCGACGGCGGTGATGCCGGCCGGCAGCAGCGACTTGCGTCGCCGACGACGGCCGCGACCGCGCCGGGTCGAGGTGCAGCCGCCCTCGGGAGAGGTGGCGTGGGCCAGCCAGAACAGCCGGGCCGTCGGGCGTTGCCGTTGCGGGTGGAAGAGCGTGCCGACCGGCTCGCCGGCCAGCGCCGGCCCGGCCAGGTCGGCGGCGGTGAGCACCACGGGGATGCCGAAGCCGGTCGCGATGCGGGCCGCCTCGACCTTGGTCACCATGCCGCCGGTGCCGACGCCGGACCGGCCGGCTCCGCCGATGGTGATCCCGCGAGGTCCGCCTCGTCGCGGACCTCGGTGATCCGTGTCGAGTGCGGGTTGGTGGGGTCCCCGGTCCAGAGGGCGTCCACGTCGGAGAGGAGCACCAGCAGGTCGGCGTGCACCAGGGCGGCCACCAGGGCGGCCAGCCGGTCGTTGTCGCCGAACCGGATCTCCTGGGTGGCCACCGTGTCGTTCTCGTTGACGATCGGGACCGCCCGCAGGTCGAGCAGCTTGCGCAGCGTCCGGTACGCGTTGCGGTAGTGCGCCCGTCGCGTCACGTCGTCGACGGTGAGCAGCACCTGCCCGACCGTGCGCCCGTGTCGGGCGAAGCTGGTCGCGTACCGGCCGATCAGTCGCCCCTGCCCGACGCTGGCGGCGGCCTGCTGGGTGGCCAGGTCGCGCGGGCGCCGGGCCAGCCCGAGGGGCGAGGCCGGCGGCGATAGCGCCGGAGGACACCAGCACCACCTCGCGCCCCTCGGCGGTGAGGCGACCGAGCGTGTCGACGAGCGTGTCGACGCGCTCGTCGGCCAACCCGCCGGTGGCGGTGGTCAACGAGGAGGACCCGATCTTGACGACGACCCGCCGGGCCGTCGTGACTGCGTCGCGCACCCGACCATTCTGCGTGGTCACGGACGCACCGCCGGCCGGCGTTCCCATATGGTGGCGGATTGTGACTCCTGACGAGTACGTCGAGGCGGTGCTCGACCTGGTCGAGCGGATCCCGGAGGGCCGGGTGATGTCGTACGGCGGGTGGCCGACGCGCTCGCCGAGCGCTCGGCCCGCACCTCGGCGCGACTGGTGGGCAGCATCATGGCTCGCCACGGTGGTTCGGTGCCCTGGCATCGGGTGGTGACGGCGGGTGGCCGACTTCCCCGGGCACGAGCGGGAGGCGCGGGCGCGACTGCGGGCCGAGGGCGCCGCTGCGGGGCGAGGTGTGGACATCGCGGTGGCGGCCTGGTCACCGGATGAGGGATGTGGCCCCGGGATAACGTGAGTAACATTCGGCCCCATGAAACGCCGCCGGGCGCCGGCTCGTCAGCCACCGGCCCGCTGCCCCGCTCGGTGCACGCCGGTTACGCGCTCGGCTCCCTGGCGACCGGTGCGTTCGGCACCGTGCCCGGTCTGCTGTTGCTGCCGTATCTCACCGACACCCTGGGCGTGGCCGCCGGGTTGGCCGCTCTGCTGGTGCTGCTGCCGAAGGCCTGGGACGTGCTGGTCAACCCGGTCGCCGGCCGGATCTCCGACCGCACCCGCTCGCGCTGGGGCCCGCCGGCCGTACCTGCTCGTCGCCGGCCTGGCCCTCGCCGTCCTGTTCGCGTCGATCTTCGCCGCGCCGTTCGGTGACCGGTCGGCCGCCGCGGCGTACGTGGCGTTCGCGTTCCTCGCCACCGCCACCGCGTTCGCCTTCTTCCAGGTGCCGTACGTGGCGATGCCGGCCGAACTGACCGACGACTACGCCGAGCGCACCCGGCTGATGACCTGGCGGATCGCGGTGCTGGCACTGGCCATCCTGGTCTCCGGCGCGCTCGCCCGCTGGTGGTGAGCGCCGGTGGCGACGGCGTGACCGGGCACCGGTGGATGGGGTTGTTCGTGGCGGCGCTGATCGCCCTCGGAGCCCTCGGCGCGTTCCTGGGCACCCGGTCCGCGCCGATCGGCACGGTGGGCGAGACCGAGCCGACCCTGCGCGCCCAACTCGCGGTGGCCGGCGCCAACCGCCCGTTCCGGTGCTGCTGATCTGCTTCGTTCTGCAGTCCGCCGGGGTGGCCACGATCCTGGCCGGGTCAACTACTTCGCCGGGCAGATCCTGCGCGACGAGGAGAGCGGGCCGACCCTGCTCTTCGTCTGCTTCGTCGGGCCGGCGCTGCTGGTGATGCCGATCTGGAGCCGGATCGGCGCGCGAGTGGGCAAGCGGACCGCGCTGGTCGTCGCCTCGCTGATCCTCGCCGTCGGGGCACTCGCCCTGGTTGCCGCCCGGTGTTGCCGCCGGTCGCCGCCTACCTCCTGGTCGCGCTCATCGGCGTCGGGTACGCCGGGCAGCAGGTCTTCGCGCTGGCGATGCTGCCGGACTGCATCGCGTACGACACGGCACGCACCGGTCGACGGCAGGCAGGCGTCTTCACCGGCCTGTGGACCGCCGGGGAGACCCTCGGTCTGGCGCTCGGCCCGGGCATCTACGGGCTGGTGCTCCAGCTCTCCGGCTACGTGTCCTCGGACACCGGCTCGGCAGCCGCCCAGTCCGACACGGCAAAGCTGGGCGTCCTCGTCGGCTTCACGCTGATCCCGGCCCTGTTGATCGCCCCACCCGTCCTCCTGCTCCGCCACTACACCCTGACGGCCCGGGGCGACCGGAGCGACCATGGAGTTGTGCTGGGGACAAGAGCCGTTGACCGTCACGAGAAGGGCACCATAACTCCATGATCGACGAGAGCAGGGTCGAGGCGGAGGCCTTCCTGGCCGCCGGGGCTTCCGCGGAACAGGTTCTGGCCGAGGTTCGTCAGTTGCGCAGCGGGGACCGGCCCACCCACGGGGTCAGCTCTTCGCGTACGTCTACGACCCCGCCGTGGCGGGGCTCGACGAGCTGGCCGCCGCCGCCCACCGGGAGAGCGCCCACGTCAACGGGCTGGACCCCACCGCGTTCCCCTCCCTGCTGGCCATGGAGAACGCGCTGGTCGGCGCCGCCGCCCGGGTGCTCGGCGCGGGCCGGGCAGCAGCGCCCCGGACGTCGTCGGGAGCGTCACCAGCGGTGGCACCGAGTCGCTGATCCTCGCCGTCAAGACAGCCCGGGACGCTCACCCAGAGATCGCCGCACCCGGATCGTGGTGCCGTCGAGCGCGCACGCCGCGTTCGCCAAGGCGGCGCACTACCTGGGGTGGCGCTGGACGTCGTGCCGGTCTCCCCGACACCCTGCGCCCCGACCCGGCCGCGATGGCCGCCGCGATCCGCCCGGAGACGGTGCTCGTCGCCTGCTCCGCGCCGTCGTACGCGCACGGGTGGTGGACCCGGTCACCGAGATCGCGGCCGCCGCCGCCGAGGCCGGGTGCGTTGCCACGTGGACGCCTGCTTCGGCGGTTGGACCCTGCCGTACCTGCGCCGACTCGGGGATCGGGTGCCACCGTTCGACTTCGCGGTACCCGGTGTCACGTCCATCTCGGTGGACCTGCACAAGTACGCGTACGCGCCGAAGGGGTGTCGGTGCTGCTGCACCGCGACGCCGCACTGCGCGCTCCGCAGTACTTCGCGTACGCCGACTGGCCCGGCTACACCATGATCAATCCGGTGATCGCGTCCACCCGCTCCGGCGGGCCGATCGCCGCCGCGTACGCCACCGTGCGGCACCTCGGCGACGACGGCTACCTGCGGCTCGCCGCCGTCACCCGGGACGCGGTCGCCGGTCTGGCCGACGCGGTCCGCGCCGTCGACGGGCTGCGGCTGATGGCCGAACCGGAGTCCACCGTGGTCTGCTTCACCGCCACCGAGGGCGGCCCCGACCTGTTCGTCCTCGTCGACGAGCTGACCGCGCGTGGCTGGCACACCCAACCCCAGCTCTCGTACGCCGGGCTGCCCGCCAGCGTGCACCTCACGGTGACCGCCGCGGTCGCGCCCCGGGTCGCGGACTTCGGGCCGGACCTCGCCGAGGCGGTGACGGCGGCTCGGGAGGCCGGTCCGGTGGCCCTCCCGCCCGAGCTGGTGGCGCTGGCGACGTCGCTGACCCCGGAGGCGCTCACGCCCGACCTTGTCGCGGGGCTCGCCGCCGGCCTCGGGCTCGGCGGTGGGGCGAGCCACCCTCCGACCGGATGGCGGTGGTGAACACGCTGCTCGACGCAGCCCCGGCAGCGTTGCGGGAGCGGCTGCTTGTCGAGTTCGTCGGCCTGCTGCAGCGACCCACCTGGTAAGGCCGGCCGGTCCGACCGCGCTCGGGTCCGCCGTCGGGTGACGGCGGACCCGATCCGCTCAGCGGTAGGTGATCGCCACCAGGTTGTCGGCGTCGTTGACCTCCTCCACGAATTCGAAGCCGGCGTCCATCGGCCGGGCGTCCACGTCGGCCGTGCCGGTACCGACGGTGGCACCCGCCGCCACCCGGAAGCCCAGCGTGAGCCGGACCTCCTTGCCGCCGTCGAGCCGGCTCAGATCACAGGTGACCGGCTCCCTGGTCGTCTTCGGTTCGTTGCGGCAGGCCGCCCAGCCGTCGCCGTCCGCGCGGATCGTCGGCGGCAGGCCGAGCCGCAGACTCATATACGCGGCCGGACCCGTGGCCCTGTTGCGGATGCGCACCGTCACCGCGCCGGTCCGGGAGCCGTCCGGTGCCTCGGTCAACACCAGATCGGTGGAGGTGACAACCAGGTTGACGTCGTGCCTGTTGGTGCCGAAGTTCGTCGGCCCGGAAACCTGCGCGAAGGCGTCGCCCTTCCAGCGGTAGCCTCGCCACTGTCGCTGTGACCACTCGCCCCGCCAGCCACCGCCGGGCGCGATGTCGCCGACCTGCACCCGCACGGTGCCGTCGTCGACCACGTCGAGTGCGAACAGCCATTGCGGCTTGTCGATGGTGGTTACCACCACGCGGCCGAGCGTGACCACCTTCCCCTGCTCGTCCCGGTCGAACGCGACCACCTGCATCGGCCCGCCGGTGCCGAGCACGCACTGCACGAGCGCCACCGTCTCCACCGCCCCGTCCCCGTCGACGTCGCCGTGGTCGAGCGCCCGGAGTGAGTTGACCTCCTCGCGGTCGTCGGCCCTGATCCGTACGTCCGACGTCGGCAGCTCGGTCCGGCCCGCCACGCGGGCAGGGTCACCGGTGTGCCGAGCAGCTGTGCCCGACTGATCCGGCCGTCCGGCGCGGCCGGGCTCGTGGACGTGGTGGTGCTGGGCGTGAGCGGGTCGACGGCGTCGGCGCGGGCGTACTCGGCGGCGGCGTGGTCGGCTCGCCGGTCTGCGCCGGCACCGGCACCGACCCGTCATCGCGCAGCGCGGCGTTGACGACGATCGGCGCGACCGCCAGGACGATCACCGTCACGGCCACCGCCACGGCCCTCGTCCGTCGACGCCGACGAAGGGTACGCCGGGCCTGGTCCGGTCCCGGACCGGCGATCGTGGACACCGTCTCGGCGCGGTAAGCGGCGAACCGCTCCCGTAGCCGCGGGTCGATGTCAGACATTGCCCACCCCTCGATGCTCTCGTCGAGCAGCCCGCCAGCGCCAGCCGGCCGCGGTGCAGCCAGGACTTGACCGTCCCCTCGGCCACCCTCCTGGCTCGCGATCTCGTTGACCGGCAGGTCGGCGAGGTAGTGCAGGACGACGGCCCGCCGGTGGTTGGCGGGCAACTGGGCCAGCGCGGCGTCGATCGCCACCCGATCGGGCGTCGGACCGGCCATCGTGACCTCCGTCCGGCGCTGCCGCAGCAGGTGGTTGCGCGCGGTCCGGAGCCGCCGCCAGCGGCTCCGCGCGAGGTTCCAGGCGACCTGACGGACCCAGGCGACCGGGTCGTCGTACCGGGCCAACCGGTCCCAGCGGGCCAGGGCACGGCAGAAGGCCTCCTGCGCGAGGTCCTGGGCCTGGGAGAGATCTCCGATGTACGCGCCGAGCTGGGCAGCCACGTTGCGGAAGTGCGCGTGGTAGAAGTCGTCGAAGCTCAGCGTCGCCGCGTCGTTGGCTGCCGCCGCCGCTGTCGCACCCGGCGGCTCGTTGGCACGGGCTCCCGTCATCGCTGTCACTGCCCTCCCCGTTCGCCGTCGGGTCTCTGCCCGAGGCGGTCGTCACACGTGCCAATCGGCAGGGGTCGTAGATCCGCCGCCGAGGGAACCGGTGCCAGTCGTGGCAGTCCGGTGGGGATGAGTTGCGAGGTCGAGGGCCGCACGCCCCGCCTGGCGTCGCCGGCCGGACCCCGTGCCGGCCGGCGACGCACCGCCCGGTCAGCTGTCGTCGGAAGCGCTCAGGGTGACCCGGACGCTGTTGTCGGCCGGCGTGGCGTCGGCCACCTCGCCGGCGCCGTACCGGGTGCTCAGGACCAGGTCGACGGACCCCAGGTCACCGGCGACCGTGTCGGCCGACGCGCGGAACAGCACCGCGAAGGTGCGCTCCTCTCCGGCTGCCATCCGCCCACCGGGGACCTCGAAGAACCCGCCGAAGCTCGGCGCGTCCTGCGGGTCGGTGCCGGCGATCTCCACCCCGACGGGCAGGGTCGCCTGCACCGACAGGTAGTCGTGGGGAGCGTCGCCCGCATAACGAACGGTCACCGGCAGCCGGCCCGCGTACGTCCCGTTGGCCTGTCGGGTCAGGGTGACTGCGTCGGCTCCGGCGGCCAGCGAGGCGTTCGCCGAGGTGTCCTGGACGTACGGGCGCGGGTGGCGCAGCGACCCGTTGGTGGACCGGAACACTGTGGTGAAGTCCCGACCGGCGGCCACCTGCTGGGTGCGGCCGGGCACGACCTCGACCCGCCCATCGGCCGCGGTCATCGCGTACGGACGGGGCGCGGTCAGCACCTCGAAGGCGACGTCGAGGCTGCGTCGCTCGCCCAGCCGTTGCCGGTCGGCTCCAGGACCAGCCGGCCCGCCGAGATGGCGGCCGGTGCACCGGTCGACGCCAGCGCGGCGGTGCCCGGCAGCCCGGCCACCAGGGCCAGTGCCGAGCCCAACAGCACACCTGCGCGGAGCTTGCTACGAGTGTTCATGGAAAGGTCCTCCCGTGGTCCCCGTTGTCGGCGGCCGTGCTCGGCGCGCCATACCCGTTAGAAGTCCCGAGCGGGCGTCGGGGTTGCAGCCGGACGCTGTGGTTGACTGTCGGGAGGGGACAGGAGGGTCGTCGTGCAGCTGCCGGCAGTGCTCGGTGAGCCGATCCGGTTCGTGCTGAACTGGGGCCGCCGCTACTCGCTCTGGGTGTTCAACTTCGGGCTGGCCTGCTGTGCGATCGAGTTCATCGCCACCAGCATGGGTCGCCACGACTTCATCCGGCTCGGCGTGATCCCGTTCGCCCACGGCCCCGCCAGGTCGACCTGATGGTCGTCTCCGGCACGGTGACCGACAAGATGGCCCCGGCGATCAAGCGGCTCTACGACCAGATGCCCGAGCCGAAGTACGTCATCTCGTTCGGCGCCTGCTCCAACTGCGGCGGCCCCTACTGGGACTCCTACTCGGTGACCAAGGGTGTCGACCAGCTCATCCCGGTCGACGTGTACGTGCCCGGCTGCCCGCCCGGCCGGAGGCCCTGCTGCACGGCATCCTGCTCCTTCAGGAGAAGATCGCCGCCGAGCAGTCCGGCATCGGCGGTGTGCCCCAGCGGGACGTGCTGGCCGCGCCGCTGGACGCCCGCCCCGCGAAGCCGCCGCCCCCGCTCCGTCGACTCGCTCACCGCCAGCCGGTACGCCCACCCGCCGCCACCTGACGGTCACTGAGCCCGCGCGACGGCCGACCGCCCGGACGGAATCCGGGCGACGGTCGGCCGCGCACGCGTCAGCTGTTGGTCGCGACGGCCAGCGTGGTCTGGGCGGTGTTGTCGCTCGGATCGGCGTCCACATCCCCGTACCAGAAGGTGGACACCTCCAGGGTGATGATGTCCTCGGCGTCGGCCGGGTCGGTCGGCGGGCTGATGATCAGGTCGAAGCTGCGCTCCTCGCCGCGCATCATCCGCCCTCCGGGCACCGACGTCGTGTCCGACATCGCCGGGCCGTCGCCGGGGATCGTGTACTGGATCACCGATCCGGCGGGCAACGGCTGGCCTTGAGGTACAGGCCCAGGTGCGGCGCGTCGCCCTGGTAGCGCACGGTCACCGGAACGCGGAGGTTGCCGTAGCTGCCCTCCGGGTCGATGGTGGCCCGGCCCACCGCGGTGATGGCGGCGTCCGGCTGGGTGTCCTGCACGTAGAGGCGGGGATTGGTCAGCGACCCCGTGGTGGAGCGGAACCGGGCGTTGAACGACTCGCGCGCCAGCAGACCGCCCTGGCCGGAGTGGACCTCGACCCAGCCCCGCCCATCCTCATCGGGTACGTCCGGGGTTGGTCAGCACGTCGAAGTTCAGCGCCACCTGGACGGTTTCACCCGGGCCAGCGGCGACTGGTCAGCCGTCAGACCGCAATCGAGCACCCGGCGGTCGTCCCCGGAGTCAGTCGGGCGGCGTCGCAGCCGAAAACACCCTCCGGGAAGGAGCCCGGCACCGGTTCGCGCAGCGTGATGTAAGTAGCCGGTTTCGCTGCCGGTGTTGGTGACGGTCAGTGGGATGCTGCCGTGGTAGCCACGCTCGGTCGGCTCCAGGATCAGCTTGCCCAGCGAGACCGCGCCGTTACTGGTGTCCGCCGGAGCGGCGGCGGCCGGTCCGGCCCCGCCGATCGTCGCGGTCAGGCCGAGCAGTGCGGCGGTGAGCAGGATCCCCGTTTTGCGGAACATATGGTGCTGGTCCTCCATGGTCGACGCCCGGCGGGAACCTCTCGCCCGCTGATGGCAGCGCAGCGATCGACCAGTGTGACGGTGGTGTCCGGGCCCCGCGCCGTGACCCAGACAGCATGATCGATGGGCGGGTGGCTCGCCACCCGTTATGGACGTGCCGCACTACCCTGCGCGATATGAGCAGCTCAGAGGATCAGCGGTCCGCGCACATCGTCGACGTGCTCACCGAGGAGTTCGGTGCGTCGATGGCGATCGACCCGGCCGCGTTCCGCCGCAAGTTCCGCAAGATGGCCGCGTCGCCGTTCGCCTTCTACCGGGGCAGCGCGGCGCTGTTCTACGCCGACCAGCGGGCGACTTCGCCGACGCCCGCTTCCTGGACGAGCGGACCAGCCGGGTGTGGATCCACGGGGACCTGCACGCGGAGAACTTCGGCACCTACATGAACGCCTCCGGGCAACTGGTGTTCAACGTCAACGACTTCGACGAGGCGTACGTCGGGCCGTTCACCTGGGACCTGCGACGGCTCGCGGCCAGCGTGGCGCTGCTGGGCTACGGCAAGGCCCTCTCCGACACGGTGATCGGGGATCTGGTGGCCGGCTTCGCCCGGTCGTACCTCACCGAACTGCGGGCGATCGCCGCCGGCGGTGACGACGCGATCGGCTCGATCACCCTGGACAACGCCGACGGGGTGCTGCGTCGGGTGCTCCAGCAGGCCCGACTCAACACCCGCGTGGACCTGCTCGCCGCGCAGACCACCATCGACAACTACGAGCGACGCTTCTCCCTCGGCGACGGGGTCTACGAGATCGACGAGCACACCCGGGACCTGGTTCGCGCCGCCTTCGACGACTATCTGGGCACCCTGCCGGCGACGCAGCTCCGCCCGGTGGCGGCGCGGATCAAGGACGTGGTGCTGCGCAAGGGGTGGGCATCGGCTCGGCCGGGCTGCCGTCGTACAACCTGCTGCTGGAGGGAAACACCCAGGCGCTGGAGAACGACGTCGTCATCTACATGAAGCAGGCGCAGGTGCCGGCCGTGGCCCGGTACGTCACCGACGAGTCGGTCCGCGGCTACTTCCTGCACCAGGGGCACCGGACCGCCGAGTCGCAGCGGGCGTTGCAGGCGCACGCCGACCCGTGGCTGGGCTTCACCGAGCTGAACGGGGCCGGGCAGCTCGTCGCCGAGGTCTCCCCGTACGCCGCCGACCTGGACTGGTCGGACGTGAACGAGCCGGAGGAGCTGACCGGGGTTCTCGTCGACCTGGGCCGGGCGGTGGCCCGGATGCACTCGGTCGCCGACGACGAGTCCAGCCACGACCTGGTGGACTACTCCACCGAGGAGGCGATCGTCGCGGTGGTGAACACCGACGAGCCGGGCTTCGTCGCCCACCTGGTGGACTTCGCGCACGCGTACGGGTGCAGGCCCGCCAGGACCACCAACTCTTCGTCGACCTGTTCCGCAACGGTCGGCTGCCGGGCATCTGATCGGAGGGCGTCGCTCAGGACGCGAACTCCAGCACCACCTTGATGTCGTCCGGCCCAGGGTGTACGCGGCGGCGTACCGGTTCACCGGCACCCGACGGGTGATCAGCGATTCGAGCCAGACCTGGTCGGCGCGGGCGAGTGCCTGCGCGGCCATGTCCCAGTGCCGCCGGTTGGCGTTCACCGAGCCGAACACCACGTTGTTCTCCAGGACCAGCGCGCGGTTGAGTGCCCCGGCGTCGAAGTCGATGCTCCGGCCACCACTGGACACCCGGCCAGGCAGACGATCCCGGTCGGGGCCGCCTTGCACATGACGTCGAGGACCACCGTCGGCGCGCCGGTGCACTCGATCACCACGTCCGGCTCGAAGGGCAGGTCGTTGACCGGCACTGTGGGTAGGTGGCGCCGAGCCCGGCGACCAGCTCCGGCTTCGGCCCCTCGGTGTTCCGGTCCAGCACGTGGACGGTGAGCCCGCGCTGGGTGCCGAGCAACGCGGCCAGCAGCCCGATCGGCCCGGCCCCGGTCACCAGGACGGTCTGCGGCTGCCACTCGGCCCGGTGCCCGATCCGCTCGATGTGGTCCCAGGCCTTCGCCACCACGCTGGTCGGCTCCAGCAGCACACCGACCTGGGCAAGTGCCGGGTCGAGCGCGACCGCGAACCGTGGCTCGACCCGCCAGCGGTCCCGGGCGAACCCGGCCAGTGCCTTGATGCCATGTTCGGTGTACTGACCGTTGCGGCACATGTCCCACTCGCCGACGGCGCAGTTCGAGCAGGGCACCGGGTCGGGATAGCGGACGATCCCGGCCACCAGGTCACCGGGTTGCAGGGTGCCGCTGGAATCCTCGATCACCCGGCCCAGTGACTCGTGCCCGATGACCAGGCGGTCCGCACCCGGCGGGGCCTCGCCGTAGTCCCCGGCGATGATCTCGTGGTCGGTGCCACAGATTCCCACCGCCAGCGCCTCGACCAGGACAGAGCCCTCCTCGGCAGCCGGCTCCGGCTGATCCTCGACGAGGCTCAGCGAGTTGGCGACCCCAGGTCTCACCGTCACAGCGCGCACGCCCTCATCTTCTCCCGTCGAGGGCCGCGCCGCGCCCGAAGCTGGCAGATCACCTGGCGTCGGCGGCGGCCAGGCGAGGGCTCGACCGGCACTAGGATCAGCGGCATGACTCCCGAAGAGGTCGGCGCTCGGCTGGTCGCGCTGCTCGCGCCGGTCGAGGCGACCCGTCGGTCTCCGGCGGGCAACGGTTCGCCCGTGCCACGGTCGATGTGCCGCAGGCGAGTTGGCTGGCCGCTGTTCGGACCGCCCGTGACGATGCCGAGCTGGCCTGCGACTTCTTCGACTGGCTGTCCGCCGTGGACGAGCTGGCCGAGGGCTTCGACGTGGTGGCGCACCTCTGGTCGACGCGACTGCGACACGGGTGCTGCTGCGTACCCGGTTGCCGCGAGGCGCGGCCACGGTCGCCTCGGTGGTCGACGTCTACCCGGGTGCCGCCTGGCACGAGCGGGAGACGCACGAGATGTTCGGCATCGACTTCGCCGGCCACGGAAACCTGCTGCCGCTGTTGCTCCCTCCGGAGTTCGAGGGTCACCCTGCGCAAGGAGTTCGTGCTCGCCTCCCGGGTGGCCAGCCGTGGCCGGGTGCGAAGGAGCCGGGCGAGTCCGAGGCCGGAGGCGGCCGTCGGCCGATCCGCCCGCCGGGCGTCCCGCTCCGGGCGAGTGGGGCCCACGCCGACTCCGGCCGGTGCGGGTGGCGTGGGGAGGGCCCGCGCGGCGGCACCCGGCCAGGCCGGCCGGTGAGCGTCCGGCGCGGCCCGCACCCGGGGCCCGTCCGGCGCGTACTCCCCGGCCTGCCGGCACCGCCGACGGCCCGGCCCGGCCCGACCGGCCCGCACCCGACGCAGGCCCGGCTGATCCGACCGCACCCGGCACGACCGCACCGGTGGCGGACCCGCCGGGCCGCGACGACCGGACCGACCACGACGGGGTACGGCCTGATGCCGCTCTGGGTGGAGATGGTGCTGCGGATCGGCGGCGTGGTGGTCGCGTTCCTCACCCTGCCGCTGCTCGTGGGCCAGGCCGAGCACAAGGTGATGGCGCACATGCAGGGCCGGCTCGGCCCGATGTACGCGGGCGGCTTCCACGGCTGGGCGCAGCTCGTCGCCGACGGCGTCAAGTTCGTGCAGAAGGAGGACATCACGCCGCGCGAGGCGGACCGGGCGGTGTTCCGGTTGGCGCCGGTGGTGGCCCTGGTGCCCTACCTGCTGGTGCTGCTGGTCATCCCGCTCGGCCCGAACGACCTGGTCGGGCAACCTCTGGACATCGGCCTGTTCTTCGTGCTGGCGGTGGTCGGCGTCGGGGTGGTGGCGGTGCTGATGTCGGCGTGGGCGTCGGCCAACAAGTACAGCCTGCTCGGCGGGCTGCGCGGGCCGCCCAGTTGCTGGGCTACGAGTTGCCGCTGGTGCTGGCCGCCGCGTCGGTGGCGATGGCGGCCGGCACGCTCAGCCTGTCGGGCATCGTCGAGGCGTGGCAGCCGTGGTGGCTGCTCTGGCAGGCACCCGCGATGATCATCTTCTTCGTCGCCGGGCTGGCCGAGATCCGCCGGCCGCCGTTCGACATGCCGGTGGCCGACTCGGAGCTGGTCTTCGGCTACATGACCGAGTACACGGGGCTGCGGTTCGCGTTCTTCCTGCTCGCTGAGTACGTCGGCATCGTGGTGATCGCCGCGCTGACCACCGTGCTGTTCCTCGGCGGTTGGCAGGGCCCGTTCGCCGACGACCAGCTGGGTTGGCTCTGGACGCTGCTGAAGATCTTCGCCGTGTCCTTCGTGATCATCTGGCTCCGGGTGTCCTACCCCGGCTACGTGAGGACCAGCTCCAGCGGCTCTGCTGGCTCGTGCTGGTGCCCGCCTCCCTGGCGCAACTGGTCCTCACGGCAGCCGTGCGCATAGCCCTGTAACCCGCCCACCGACCCCGCCCGGCAGCCCTGCTCCGCGTGCTCCGCGTGCTCCGCGTGCTCCGCGTGCTCCGCGTGCTCCGCGTGCTCCGCGTGCTCCGCGTGCTCCGCGTGCTCCGCGTGCTCCGCGTGCTCCGCGTGCTCCGCGTGCTCCGCGTGCTCCGCGTGCTCCGCGTGCTCCGCGTGCTCCGCGTGCTCCGCGTGCTCCGCGTGCTCCGCGTGCTCCGCGTGCTCCGCGTGCTCCGCGTGCTCCGCGTGCTCCGCGTGTCCGCGTGCTCCGCGTGCTCCGCGTGCTCCGCGTCGATCATGGAGTTGTGGTGCCCAATATGTAGCGATCAGCCACTTTCGCCCCCACCACAACTCCATGATCGGCGGGCGGGGCGGGCGGGCGGGGCGGGCAGGGCGGCGGGTGGGGTGGGACGGTGGTCAGCGCAGCGGGTGTGTGCCGGGTCTACCTGCTCTTTCGGGCGTGGGGTGGGGTGCCTTCGCCGAAGGGGCGGCCGCCCAGGGACTCCCGGCCGTGCGGGTGATCCAGTTGGAGAGGTCGGGGCCGAGCGGCACGATCCCGGTCGGGTTGATGTCGCGATGCACCTCGTAGTAGTGCCGCTTGATGTGGTCGAAGTCGATGGTGTCGCCGAAGCCGGGGTCTGGAACAGGTCCCGGGCGTACGCCCACAGCACCGGCATCTCACTCAACTTCTGCCGGTTGCACTTGAAGTGACCGTGGTAGACCGGGTCGAAGCGGACCAGCGTGGTGAACAGCCGCACGTCGGCCTCGGTGATGGTGTCGCCGACCAGGTACCGCTGGTCGGTCAGCCGCTCGGTCAGCCAGTCCAGGCGGTCGAAGAGCTGGTGGTACGCCTTGTCGTACGCCTCCTGGCTGCCCGCGAACCCGCACCGGTAGACGCCGTTGTTGACGTCCCGGAACACCACCGCGTTGACCTCGTCGATCTGCTCCCGTAGGTGTTCGGGGTAGAGCTGCGGGGCGCCCTCGCGGTGGTACGCGCCCACTGCGTGGACAGGTCCAGGCTCATCTGCGCGTAGTCGTTGGTGACCACCTGCCCGGTCGGCACGTCCACGATCGCCGGCACGGTGATGCCGCGCTCGTAGCCGGGGAAGCGCTTGAAGTACGCCTCCTGGATGCGCTCGATGCCGAGCACCGGGTCCCGACCGTCCGGGTCGAGGTCGAAGGTCCAGCTCCGCGCGTCGTGGGTCGGACCGGCCACCGCCATCGAGATGGCGTCCTCCAGGCCGAGCAACCGCCGTACGATGATCAGGCGGTTGGCCCACGGGCAGGCTCGACTGACCGCCAACCGGTAGCGGCCCGGCTCCACCGGATATCCGTCGCGCCCGTCCTCGGTGATTCGAGTGGCGATGTACCGCTGATCCCGAGTGAACTCACTACCCGGCTCGACGTACTTCCCGCCTGTTTCCTCGCCCACGTCACCCTCCCGGTTCGGTCAGTGCCTAGTCCCCATCCTTACCGATCTCCGAGCTGTCGACGCACCGAGCCCGGATACCCTGCCGGCATGACGGATGTGGAGGCGGCGGCCCGGCGGTTCATCGCCGACGTGGGAATGCCCGCCAGGAGGAGTCGGCGTACGAGCTGGTCGCCGAGAGTGCCCGGGCTGGGCGGCACCGGGCCGGAGGCGACCCTCGCCTGGCACCGCGAGCGCCGGGCGGCCTTCCGGACCTGCGTTACAAGATCGTCGACGTGGTCGCGGCCGGTGAGCGGGTGGCCGTGCACTGGCGGGCGGCCGGCACCCACGCCGGGCAGTTCGGGCCGGTGCCGCCGACCGGGCAGGTGGTCAGCTATTCCGGCGCGACGTTCCTGCGCTTTGGCGCGGCGGGCCGGATCGTCGAGGTGTGGAGCTGCAACGAGCTGTTCCAGCTGCTCCAACAACTCGGCGTCGAGATGCTCCCACCGGCCGTCGTCAGCGGGCCGGGGCGTGATCCGACTGATCGCCAGGTTGATCGGGAAGGGCTCGCCGGTGTCGACGAACTTCGTCCACCGCCCGGTCTCGACGTACACCTCGTTCACCGCGTCGATCCGGTAGGTCACGACCTCCGGCGCGCCACCCTCTGTCTCGATCCGCCAGTAGAAGGGGATGCCCGCCTGGGCGTACAGCGCCGGCTTCAATACGCGATCGAATGCCTCGGTGCCTTCGCCGACGACCTCCACGGCGAGCAGGACGTCGCGCGGGCGTACCAGTGCCGGTGCCCTCGTCGCCGCCGATGCGGAGGATCACTCCGTCGGGCACGAACGTCCGGCTGTCGCTCACGCGCACCTCGACGCCGTGGACGGCGGTGTACCCGTCCGGCGACATGTCGTCGAGCGCGGCCATGAGACGTGCCGTGACCTGCTGGTGTGTGGTTCGCGGAGGCGGTGTCATGATCAAGACGCCGTCGAGCAACTCGCGGCGGCGATTGTCGTCGGGGAGCCGGTCGAGATCATCTGTGGTCCAGCCGCCATGCGGGTGTGGAACGTTTTAACTCGGTCTTCATCGATCCTCCGGGCAGTCCGCGCTTCCCGCGTACACCCTAGGGTCGTCGACCTGTGGGTGGTGGTCGCGCGCCGTGGCCACAGGGCAGGATGGTCGACATGAGTGACCCCAGCGAGCGCGGTGGCGACAGCGAACGCGGCCTGCCCGGCGCGGGCCTGGTGAAGGGCTGGCGGTCACCCTCAAGACGATGACCAGCCGCTCGACCACACAGCAGTACCCGGACGTCGCCCCGAGCTGCCGCCCGCTCGCGTGGCGTGATCGCGCTGTCCGAGGAGAACTGCACGGTCTGCATGCTCTGCGCCCGTGAGTGTCCGGACTGGTGCATCTACATCGACTCGCACAAGGAGGAGGTGGCGGTGCCCGGCGCCGCCCGCCCCCGCCAGCGCAACGTGCTCGACAAGTTCGACATCGACTTCTCACTCTGCATGTACTGCGGCATCTGCATCGAGGTCTGCCCGTTCGACGCGCTCTACTGGTCCCCGGAATTCGAGTACGCCGAGTACGACATCAAGAACCTCCTGCACGACAAGGACCACCTCGGTCAGTGGATGGCCACCGTTCCACCGCCGCCCGCGCACGACCCGAACGGCGAGCCGGCCAGGAGGAGACCTCCGCCGCGCGCAAGGCGGCCGCCGCCCTTCCGGCTCCTCCGGTGGTACGCCCCGAGCCCGGCGCCGACCCGGGCCCCGCGTCGTGAGCGCCCGAGCCGGGGAGATGACCCGGTGACCGGCGCGGACGTGCTGCTGCTCGCCCTCGGCGCGGTGGCGGTCGGTGCCGGCGTGCTGGTGGTGACCACGAAACACCTGGTCCGGGCCGGGCTCTACCTGGTGGTGTGCCTGGGCGCGTTGGCCGGTGACTTCCTGGTGCTCAGCGCCGAGTTGGTGGCCTGGGTGCAGGTGCTGATCTACGTGGGCGCGGTGGTGGTCCTGCTGCTGTTCGCGGTGATGCTGACCCGGGCCCCGATCGGGGCTTCCGACGACCTGGACCGGCCCGGTTGGCCGGCCGCCCTGATCGGTGGCGGGGCCGGGCTGGGGTTGACCGTCCTGCTGGTCGACGCGTACCGCTGGAGTGCTGTCGCACTGCCCAGCGCCGGCACCGCCGAGAGACTGGGCGAGCAGATCTTCCAATCCTGGGTGCTGCCGTTCGAGGTGCTCTCCGTGTTGCTGCTGTCCGCCCTGGTGGGCGCGATCGTGCTGTCCCGGCCGGACATCGGCCGACCAGCCCGGGACGCGAGGGCACGGCAGCGCCGGCCGACCTGGTCGACGTCGAATCCGAGGGGCGCCGGTGAGGCCGGTCATCCCGTACGTCACCGCCGCGCTGCTGTTCGGCCTCGGCGTCTACGGCGTACTGCGTCGACGCAACGCGGTGCTGGTGCTGATGTCGGTTGAGTTGATGCTGAACGCGGTCAACCTGATCCTGGTCACCGCGGACACCACCGCCCGCGCCGTGCTCCCGCACTCGGGGCAGGTCTTCGCGTTGTTCGTCATCGTCCTCGCCGCCGCCGAGATCGGGTGGGCTGGCGATCGTCCTTCAGCTCTACCGGCTGCGGGCGACCGTGGCGGTGGACGACGTGCCGTTGACCGAGCCGCCGCATCCCGCCGGTGAGCGGAAGCCGGCCGTCCTGGACGCGGAGGCGGGCCGGTGACCGGGTTGCTCGGGGCACTGCTGCCCGCCGTACCCTGGTCGTCGGCCTGCTCGGTCTGCTGTTGCCGCCGCCCCGCGCGGCCACGGCGCGACCGGCGGCGACCGGCCCGGGCGATCGCGGTGACGCTCGGTGTCGCCGGAGCGGCCGGCGCGTTGGCGCTGGCCATCGCCCTGCTGGTCACTGTCGACGAGTCGACGGAGACGTCGACCACCTGGGTCGACGTCGGCGGGTTGGTGGTGACCCTCGGCGTACGGCTGGACGGTGCCGCCGCGCTGGTCGCGGTGGCGGTCACCGCCGTCGCCCTGGCCGTGCAGGTCTACTCGATCGGCTATCTCCGGCGCGGCCCGCACGACGAGCTCGACGTCGACCACCGCTACCCGCCCTACGCCGCCCAGATCAGCCTCTTCACCGGTGCCATGCTGCTCGTGGTGGTCGCCGGCGACCTGATCATGCTGCTGGTCGGCTGGGAGGTGATGGGCCTCTGCTCGTACCTGCTCATCGCCCACGACCGCCGACTGCCCGGCGCGCCCGCCGCGGCCATGAAGGCGTTCCTGGTGACCCGCGTCGGTGACGTCGGGTTCCTGCTCGGTATCGCGCTGCTGGGTGTGTCGGCGGGCAGCTTCCGGATCACCGACGTGCTCGCCCACAGCCACTCCGGGCGACGTTGACCGCCGCCGGCCTGCTGCTGCTCGCCGGAGTGGCCGGCAAGAGCGCGCAGTTCCGCTGCACACCTGGCTGCCGGACGCGATGGCCGGCCCGACGCCGATCTCCGCGCTGATCCACGCCGCGACGATGGTCGCCGCCGGCGTGTACGCCGTGGCCCGGCTCTACCCGCTGTTCACGGCCGCGCCGGTGACCCTGACCGTGCTGGGGTGCTCGGCGCGATCACACTGCTGCTCGGCGCGCTCGCCGCCACCGCACAGGACGACATCAAGCGGGTGCTGGCCTGGTCGACGGTGTCCCAGTTGGGCTACATGACCGGCGCGCTGGCGGTCGGCTCACCGTCGGCGGCGCTGTTCCACCTGCTCACCCACGCCGCGTTCAAGGCGCTGCTGTTCCTCGCGGCCGGTGCGGTGATCCACGCGGTCGGCACCACACTGCTGTCGGAGATGGGCGGGCTGCGCCGCAGCATGCCGGTGACGTTCTGGTGCACGGTGGTGGGCCTGGGCGCGCTGGCCGGGTGCCGCCGTTTGCCGGTTTCTGGAGCAAGGACGGCGTGCTCGCCGTCGCCGAGTCGGCAGCTCTGGAGGGCACCGGCCCGGCACCGTCCTGGGTGGGCTGGCTGGTCTGGATCGCCGGCCTGGCGGGCGTGGCGATCACCGCCTGGTATGCCGGTCGGCTGCTGCTGCGCGCCTTCTTCGGCACGTCGCGTCTGCCGCTGGTCCAGCCGCACGACCCGCCGGCGCTGCTGCGCTGGCCGGTGCTGCTGCTGGCCGTGCCGGCCGCGCTGCTCGGTCTGGCCGGGTTCGTCGGGCGTTCACCGACCGTCTGCGTTTTGCCACAGTGCCGGTCGCGGGTTCCGAGGACGGCCTGGTCCACCTGGGCCCGGGTTGCTGCTGCCGCTCGCGCTGCTGCTGGTCGGCGCCGGGCTGGTGACGCTGGGCTGGCGTCGCGACCCGGCCGCCGACCCGGCGGCCGTGCTGGGTCCGCTGCGGCCGGTCTTCGCCCGCGCGTTCCGGCTCGATGACGTCCAGCACACCCTTGTCGTACGCCCCGTCCGCGCTGGCCCGCGTCGCCCGCACCGGTGACGAGGTGGTGGTGGACGGTGCCGTCGAGGGCAGCGGTCGAGCCGCGTCCGGTCTGGGTGCGGGTTGGCGGCGCTGCACCGCGCGGCGCTGCCCCGAGCAGCCGCCGGCGTGCTGGCCGGCGCCCTGCTGATCGGGCTCGCCGCCGCCCTCTTTGGAGGAGTCCAGTGAGCGCGAGGAGTGAGCCGGGGTTGCGAGCCCGCAGTCGCGAACAGAGGAAATCCAGTGACGTCAGGTCAGGTGTTGCTGGTGGCCGTTCTGGCGGTGCCGGCGCTGGGCGCGGTGGCCGTGGCGGCGACGCCCGGGACCGGGCGGCCCGGCTGGTCGGCACTGTCGCGGCGGCGCTGACCCTGCTGGCCACGGTGCCGCTGGTGTTCGGCCGTGGGGACCTGCTCGTCTGGTCGGGCGACGAGCCGGCGGTGCGCCCGTGGCACCAACTGGACCTGCCCTGGGTGCCCGGTCTGGAGTTGCGCTTCCACCTCGGCGTCGACGGCATCTCCTGGCCGCTGGTGGTGCTGACCGCGCTGCTCACGCTGCTCTGCTGCGCGTACACGATGTGGCGGGTTCCGGACGGCGGCAGCGGCCGGGCGCTGGTCGCGTTGCTGTTGGTGGTCGAGGTGGGCATCCTGGGCACCTTCCTCGCCCTGGACCTGGTGCTGTTCTTCCTGTTCTTCGAGGTCGTCCTCCTGCCGATGTACGCGATCATCGCCGGCTGGGGTGGCGCGGACCGGCGTCGGGCGGCCCGCAGTTCGCGCTCTACACGCTGTTCGGCTCGGTGTTGCTGCTCGTCGGCGTGTATGTCGTGGTTGCCGCCGCCGGCACCGCCGACCTGGTGGCGCTGACCGGTGGCGCGGGGATGTCCAGGGGCACCCAGTTGGCCGCGTTCACACTGCTCGCGGTGGCGTTCGCGGTGAAGAGCCCGCTGTGGCCGCTGCACTCGTGGCTGCCCGACGCGCACACCCAGGCCCCACGGTGGGCAGTGTCGTGCTGGCCGGTGTGCTGCTCAAGATGGGCACGTACGGCCTGATCCGGGTCGCGGTGGGGTGGCTCCGGAGGGGCCCGCTGGGCGGCGCCGGTGCTCGGAGTGCTGGCCGTCGCCGCGATCCTGATCGGGTCGCTGGTGTGCCTGGCCCAGGCGGACGTAAAGCGGCTGATCGCGTACTCCAGCGTGGGGCACATGGGCTTCGTCCTGCTGGGCGTTGCGACGTTGACCGCCACCGGCATCCAGGCGGCGCTGATCGGCAACGTCGCGCACGGCGTGATCACCGCTCTGCTGTTCTTCCTGGCCGGTGCGGTGAAGGACCGGACCGGCACGGGCACCCTCGCCGAGCTGTCCGGGCTGCGGGAGACCGCGCCCCGGCTGGCGGGTCTGCTCGCGTTCGCCGCGATCGCGTCGCTGGGCCTGCCCGGCCTGGCCGGTTTCTGGGGTGAGGCATTCGCGGTGATCGCCGCCGTCCAGGTGGGCGGCCCGCTCTGGACGACCCTCGGGGTGCTGGCGGCCGTCGGCGGAGCCCTCACCGCCGCGTACTTCCTGCGGCTGTTGCGCCAGGTCACCCACAACCGGCCGAGCACCGCCGTCGGGCGGGTCGGCCCTGGCCTGGCCGGTGCGGAGCTGACCGCGTGGGTGCCGCTGGTGCTGCTCGCGGTGGCCATCGGGTTGGCGCCGACGCTGGTCCTCGGCGTCGCCGAGGTCCCCGTCGACGCCCTGATCGAGGTGGTCAAGCCATGACCGTCGTGCAGAGCGTGGACAGCGTGGCGCTGCTGCCGGCGTACCTGGCCGCCGGCACCGCCGTGCTCGTGCTCGTCATCGACCTACTCCTGGCCCGGCCACGGGCCACGATCGCGGCGGCCGCGCTCGGTGCGCTCGGCACCGCGGTCGCCTCCGCGCTGGTCGGGGCGGGGTCGGAGCGGCGGACGTTCTGCGTCGGCACCGACTGCTCCTGGGTCTTCGGCGGACGGGCGGCTCTGGTCGGCGCGGTGGTCGCGCTGCTCACCCTGGGCGTGCTCGGGTTGTCCGTCCCGGCGCTGCGGGCCGGGCGGTCGCCGGTGGGGAGTACTGCTTCCTGCTGGCCTGCTCGATGACCGGCGGCGTGGTGCTCGGCGCGGCCGGCGACCTGATCACCCTGATCGTCGCCCTGGAGACGCTGACCCTGCCCCTGTACGTGCTGGTCGGGTTGCGTCGGGAAAGCCTCGCCAGCGCCGAGGCGGCGTTGACGTTCTTCGTGGTCAGCGTGGTCGCGACAACGGTGACTCTGCTCGGCGCGGCACTGCTGTACGCGGTGACCGGCGGGCTGCACCTGGACCGGCTCGGCGCGCTGCTCGCCGAGCGGCCGGAGGTGCGGGACCTGCCGCTGACCACCGCCGCCGTGGCGTTGCTGCTGGTCGGGTTGGCGTTCAAGGTGGCGGCGGTGCCGTTCCACGCCTGGGCGCCGGCCACCTACGACGGCGCACCGCTGCCGGTGGCCGCGTACCTGTCCACGGCGTCGAAGCTGGGCGGCCTGGTCGCCCTGCTCGCCGTGGTGCAGCGGGCGCTGCCGGCGGACCAGACCGGCCCGGTGCTGGCCCTGCTCGCGGTGCTCACCATGACCGTCGGCAACCTGGTGGCCCTGCGCCAGCGGCGTACGGTCCGCCTGCTCGCCTGGTCGTCCGTCGCGCAGGCCGGCTACATCCTGGCCCCGCTGGAGCGCTGGCGCTGGCCGCCGGTCGGACGGACGAGGCGCGGTCCGCCGCGTACGCCGCCGCGGTGGCGTACGCCGTCTTCTTCGTGGTGTTGGAGCTGGCCGCGTTCGCCGGGGTGACCGTGCTGCGGCCGGCGGGTGCGGACGGCGGAACGGTGGACGACCTGCGCGGGGCGGCCCGCCGGCACCGTGGCGTGGCGCGGCACTCGGTCTCGCGCTGGTGGGTCTGGCGGGCCTGCCGCCCGGGCTGGCCGGTCTGTTCGCGAAGGTGACGGTGGTGCGGTCGCTGCTGGACGGCGGCGCGGCCTGGCTGGCCCTGGTGGTGGCGCTGAACGCCGTGATCGGGCTCGCCTACTACCTGCGGGTGACCGCCGCGCTGTGGGCACCACCGGCCAGCACGCCCGGCGTGACCACGACGTCCGGTCCGGCCGCGGCGCCTGCCGGGGACGGCGCGTCGGCCGTACCCTGATGGGTGTGGTGGCCGTGGTGCTGGCGGTGACGACGGTGGTCGCTGTGGTCCTCGGCGTCGCTCCGCAGTTGGTGCTCGACCTGGCCGGCCGTTGACCTGACCTGCGGCTCCAGTCTCAGTCAACTCTCAGCGTTGAGACGGATGGTTGGCGGGTACCGGGTTGTTGAACCGGTCAGCGGATCCCGGCGATCCGTGCACCGAAGGAGACATCGTGCACCACAACCGTCTGAAGACCGCAGCGCTGCTTGGTCTGCTCAGCGCCCTGATCCTCGCGGTGGGTTACTGGTTCGGCGGCAGTGGCGGTCTGGTGATCGCCGTTGTCGTGTCCCTGGTCATGAACGGCGTTTCGTACTTCTACTCCGACAAGCTCGCGCTGCGCTCGATGGGGGCGCAACCGGTCACCGAGGCACAGTTCCCCGAGCTGTACCGGATGGTGCGGGAGTTGGCCACCGACGCCCGGCAGCCGATGCCGCGGCTCTACGTCAGCCCGACCGCGCAGCCCAATGCGTTCGCCACGGGTCGCAACCCGCAGCACGCGGCCGTCTGCGTGACCCAGGGCATCACCGAGATCCTCGACTACCGTGAGCTGCGCGGCGTGATCGGGCACGAGTTGTCCCACGTCTACAACCGGGACATCCTGATCTCCAGCGTGGCGGCTGGCCTGGCCAGCATCATCACCCTGCTGGCGAACCTGGCCTTCTTCATCCCGCTGGGCGGCGGGGACGACGAGGACCGGCCCAACCCGGCCGTGCTGCTGCTCACCCTGATCCTGGGCCCGATCGCGGCCACGGTGATCCAGTTGGCGATCAGCCGGAGCCGCGAGTTCCAGGCGGACGCCTCCGGTGCCGAGCTGAGCCGTGACCCGCTGGCCCTGGCCAGCGCGCTCCGCAAGATCGACACGGTGGCTCGACGTCGGCCGTTGCCGGCCCAGGGCCAGCTCACCAGCACCGCCCACCTCATGATCGCCAACCCGTTCCGGGCGGCGGCATGGCCGCGCTCTTCTCCACCCACCCCAAGATGGAGGAGCGCGTCGCCCGGCTGGAGCAGATGGCCCGCAACTCGGGGCCGGTGCAGTTCCAGCGCTGACCCGTTCACTCACCGCATCCGCCCGTACCCGGGTCGCACCGGGTACGGGCGGATCGCTGTATATCCGGTTTCTGCCAGCCGGGCGGCGGCGTTAGGGTCGTAGACGGCCCACGCTCATTACATCCCTGGAGGTTCACGGTGACCGCGCTGCGTCAGTACCTGGGTGTCTGGCGGATCCCCGGCGCACCGGTGCTGCTGATCACCGGCATCATCGGGCGGCTCGGCATCGGCATGACACCGCTGGCGCTGCTCCTGGTGGTCCAACAGGTGACCGGGCGATACTCGCTGGCCGCCATCGCGGGCGGCATCTACGCCATCGCCGGTGCCGCGCTCAGCCCGGTGGCCGGGCGGATCGCCGACCGGGTGGGCCCGAGCCCCGTCCTGCTGGTCACCGCCATCGCTCACCCTCTGGCGCTCATCGGGCTGCTGCTCGCCAGCCGCTCCGGCGACGACGCTCTCGCGGCCATCTACCTCACCGCAGGCGTGGCCGGTGCCACGTACCCGCCGCTCACCGCCGCCATCCGAGGCGCCTGGAACGACCTGACCGGCCCCAACTCCGGCCGACACGCCCTGCGCAACACCGCGCTGGCCGCCGAGACCACGCTCTTCGAAATCGTCTTCGTGCTCGGCCCACTGCTCGTCGCCGGCTTCGTACTGGTCGCCGACGCCGCAGCGGCGCTGATCGGCGCGGCCGTGGTCACCCTGGTCGGTACGACCGCCGTGGCCCTCGGCCGGGTCATGCGCGGCTGGCGTCCGCACCCGCGGGAACACCACGCCCGAGGGCTCGGCCCGCTCCGGGTTGCCGGCTTCCCCGCCCTCCTGATCTGCGTTGCCGGCCTGGGCATCGCGTTCGGAGCCGCCGGGGTGATCGTGCCGGCGTTCGCGAGCGTCCACACCACCGGCGACCCGGAGAGCCTGGCTGGCCTCCTGCTCGCGGTCTGGGGCATCGGCAGTGCCATCGGCGGGTTCTGGTTCGGCGTCCGTAAGCCGGCACCGAACATGACCCGACAGTTCGCCCTGCTGCTCGCCGCGCTGGCCGGCACCTTCGTCGTGTTCGCGGTGATGCCCACCCGCTGGCGCTGGGAGTCGCGCTGATCGCCGGCGGGGCCACCATCGCGCCAGCGCTCACCCTGGAGAACACCCTGGTCGGCCGGATTGCCCCGACCGGCATGCTGAACGAGGCGTACACCTGGGTGGTCACCGTGGCGGTCGCGGCGAGCGCCGCCGGCGGCTCGGTGGCCGGCCTGATCGTGGACCACGCAGGTGGCGTCCGCTGGGCGTTCCTGTTCGCGGGGCGGCCGTCGCCGTCGGTGCCGCGGTCGCCGCACTGCCCGCCGGGCCCATCGCCCGTGCGGAAACCACGGCGGTACGCAGCGAAGACCCCGTCGCCGTCTGACCGGCGCGCTTCCTCGGCCCGTCCCTCGGCCTGGCTGTCCCTCGGCCTGGCTGTCCTCGGCCTGGCTGTCCCTCGGCCTGGCCGGGCCTGCCTCGGCCGGGCCGTGGCGGGTTGATCGACTCGGGTTCCTTGATGTCGGGGTGTCCCGGCGGTCTGATGCCCCGACATCAAGGAACGCGGGTCTGGCCTCGTACCCTCCGGTGATGGCTAAAGTCTTGTATTCGGCAACAGCGTCACTCGACGGCTACATCGCCGGCCCGGGCGGCGACATGTCCTGGCTGACCGAGCACCTCGGCGCCGAAAATCCGACGGCGGAGCGCCTGCTGACCAACGTCGGCGCGATCCTGGCCGGCAACGGCACCTTCGGCGGCGACGACCCGAACCGCGGCACCGACAGCGAAGGCGCATTCGGCGGCCAGTACCACGGGCCGGTGTTCGTCCTCACCCACCGACCGCCGGCCCAGCCACCCACGGACGTCACGTTCGTCGGTGACCTGCACACCGCCGTTGCGCAGGCCAAGGAGGCCGCCGGGGACAAATACGTGAACATCCTCGGCGCGAATGTCGCCAAACAGTGCATCCAGGCGGGGCTGCTCGACGAGGTCCTCATGTTCTTCGCCCCGGTGCTGCTCGGCGAGGGGTACGCATGTTCGACCACACGGGCGGCACCAAGGTGCGCCTGGTGCCGCTACCTGGCGAAACCGAGCACTGGTACAGCGTCGTCTACTGAGCCGCTACCGGTAGTTGTTGAACTGGAGGGCGACGCCGAAGTCCTCACCCTTGAGGAGCGAGATGACCGCCTGCAGGTCGTCGCGCTTCTTGCCGGTGACGCGCAGTTGGTCGCCCTGGATCTGCGCCTGCACACCCTTGGGGCCCTCGTCACGGATCTTCTTGCTGATCGCCTTGGCCTTGTCGGTCTCGATGCCCTGGATGACCTTGCAGTCGATCTTGAAGATCTTGCCGGACGGGCGAGGCTCGCCGGCGTCCAGCGACTTCAGCGAGATGTTCCGCTTGACGAGCTTCTCCTTGAACACGTCCAGTGCGGCGCGGACCCGCTCCTCGGTCTCCGCCTGAAGGCCGATCGCCTCCTCACCAGACCAGGAAATCTCCGCGCCGGTGCCGCGGAAGTCGAACCGCGTCGCAAGCTCCTTCTCCGCCTGCCGAAGGGCGTTGTCGACCTCCTGGCGGTCAACCTTGCTCACGATGTCGAACGACGGGCTCGCTGCCATGTTTCTGCTCCTGCTGTCCGGCGGTCTGGACCTACTGTCGGCCGCCGACCAGCGGCACGACCCTCTGACCGTACCCGGTTGCGTCGGCACCGGGGAGCCGCTATTCTTGCTTCCGCCGCCGCGTTGCGACGCGGTGGGGTGCCCTGGCGGGTTGCCCGAGCGGCCAATGGGAGCGGACTGTAAATCCGTCGCGAAAGCTTCAGAGGTTCGAATCCTCTACCCGCCACCAGGTGCAGACGCGGCCCCTGACCAGCAGAGATGCTGATCGGGGCCGTTGTCGACTGTCTGGCCGAGTCCGGCTAGGTCCAGCCGTTGACGACTGGTTGTGGGCAGATGGTGGGCAGGTCGATCTTGCCTGTCAGGGCTTCTCTGGGGCTGCGAACGCTCGTGCTCTGGGGAGTTGCCGCCCGGCGCGAAGACGCCTGGAGTGACCCCTGAGGGCTGCTTGTGGGCTTCGCTGACGGCGGCTAGGCCGGGGCAAGCCAGTCCCGGGTTGGACTGGCGCGGCAGTCGGAAGCCCTGGCCTCCGATCAGGTCGACCTGCCGGCTTCCGTGCCGCCTGGCCGTGGTCGTGCTGCCTCTGGATCAGTGAAGTTCGGGGCGGCGGTCCGGCGGCAGTCGGTGGCTCTCCGCCCGGCGCCGGAGGCGGCCGGGGCGGCTTGCCGCCGCCGGCTCACCGCCCGCGCCGCGGAGCGCGGCGCCTTGATCCAGAACAGAGGAAATCGGCAGCAGCGTAGGGGTGGATCACACGTTGGGCGGCACGCGGAAGCGAGACATCTCGTCTCACAAGCTCTGTGCGCCTCGTCCGCGCTGGTCCGAGACCGGCTGCACGCTCGAAGCCTCGTCCGTGCCCGCACTCGCCAGCGTGTTGGCGTCCGGCACGGTTGCTGCCAGGGTTACTGTCGACAGCTATTCTGCAGGGCGACCCAGGCCGAAGAATGTGGGCTAGCCTTTACCTGGCTGACAATCGGCCTCGTCTGTGTCATCAAGCAGTTGTCTGACGTGGCCGAGTGACGCCCAGAACGCCTTTGATCGAATTCCTGGCTACCTCTCACTGCCTCGGTCGCGCTCGTGGCACCGGCACATGGCGTGGAGGGCGATTGCGAGGACCGCCCTCCACACCCTGTCGTCGTCTTGCTAGGTGTTGATCACTCGTGATACCTCGATCAGGAGAGTTGTAGCCGCGCCCAAGCTCGCAGCGAGGGCGCTCAGTAAGCTGCCCACTCGCCAACCGACCACCTCTTCCGCTCGTCCTTGCACCGGTTCGGCCGAAGCCTCTTGCGCCTAACCCTCGTTACGTTCATTGAACCTGTACTCCTACTTAGGTGTCAGTGCAGGTTGGGGCGGCACCCGGGCCCGCGAAGCCATCGGTGCCGCCCCTTCCCATGCGTGCGGTTGCCCGCCCATTCACAAACGACCCAGACTCCGCGAAGTCACACGCCTCGTACTTTCGAATGACGGCCATTGTGCGACGCCTTTTGCACCCTTTGGACTAGTTTAGAAGCCTCGGGTGTGCAAATGGCGCAACGGATTGCATGCTGCAAATTGCATTTGGCACGGGTATTGTCCGTATTTGTAATAATTTGACTGTGCGCCTTTTCGGTAGACAGCCCCTCGTGTGCGACGGAAGAAAAGTTTTATGAAACTGAGAAGGCGGGCGAGGGAAGCGGGTCACCCTCAAGCGTTGCTGACCTCCTCCGCACGGTGGCAGCCGCTGCGCTCGAGCCTGCAACGCGAGGCTGCAACACTCGGTGAAGGTGGGGTCACACTCGGTGGTTGCCTTGCGGGATGGTGCGGGCGTGAGCGAAAGGGGACGACGGATCGAGTATCGGCAGTGCCAACGAAGCTGGATCAGTGGCATGACTTCCGCAAGATGACGTCTGAAGCTAGGCCGACCCAGCACTTGTGATGCCATGTCGCTGCCCTGGGACGCTCGACTAGGGACAGCCTGGATCGGCGGATGGTTGCTATCGTCGCTGCATGGTTGCGGGGAGTAACAAGGGCCGGCGCAAGTCACGCAAGCCAATGTCTGCGGAAGATCGTGCGCAGGCGGAGCGGGACGTCCGAGGTGCGGTCTCCGACCTCCAGGACACGGCCTACGGCAATCTCCGCGCCGCCATCGCCAACGTCGCGATCTTCTTCGGCTTTGTCGGCGTGTTCGGGATCGTCGTCGGGGCGGCCGACGGGCTCCGCCTGATCCCAATGGCTGTCCTTGTCCTCGCCGGACTGGTCGGATCCGCTTACTACCCCGCCCGGCAGCACTGGAGGACAGCTGTCAGGCTCCTAGCCGTGTCGAGCGCGCTCGTCGTGGTCGGACTGGTCGGCCTCGTCCTAGTAGCCACGGTCATGGAAACGTGAGCTTCACCGTCGAGCCATTCGCGCTGGCCAACTACGCCCAACAACTGGACCGCGCAAGCGGCGACTCCTCCGCCATCGCGGGCTACATCGGCACCCACGCCAGGACGCCACCGGCGGTGAGTTGATCGCCATTGCCGCCGACGGGCACCGGCACGCCGTCACCATCATCTCCGACACGATGCGGCGGCTGACCACTCTGCTGGACGCATCCGGTCCTGAGCTTGTCGCGGCCTCCATGTACTACCGGCTGAATGACCTCGCCACTGCGGCGAGCCTTGACCGCACGTTGCCCGGCGCCGCCCGTGCCAACCGCCGACGCCGCTGGAACAAGAGCTCACGACGCTCGTCTGCCTGCCACCGCCCTTCATCGACATGCGGGATGTCACCGCGAGCCTCATCCCGCCCCGGAGCCGGACAACCCGCCGAACGCTCTCGGTTGGATGGACAACATCAGCCCACGTCCTGGGCCATGCAAGGCTTCGACGTCGTTTTCGGCTTCGACCCCATCTCCTGGCTCCAGGAGCGCCTTTTCGGCAACTGGGAAGCGCTCGCCACCATGCAACCGGTCCTCGCCAACGTCGGCTCCGCGCTGCACGACCTGGCCCTCAACACCCAGACCGGCGCCGCCACCCTGCGGCAGACGTGGCAGGGACAGGCCGGAGACGCCGCCTACAGCTACTTCACGCAACTCTCCAGCGCTACCGCCGCACTGCGCGAACCGCTCAACGACATCGGCAACGAGTACAAGGCCATGGCCGACTCCGTCTGGTCCATCAGCGAAGCCATCGGCGGCATCATCAAAGGCCTCATCGACGCCGCGATCATCGCCGGCATCGCCGCCGCCGCCGGCACAGTCACCTCCGCAACGGGCGTCGGCGCCATCGTCGGCTACGGAGTCGCCGCAGCCGAAGTCGCCTACATGCTCAAGCTCTGGAGTCAGGCCACCCAGCTGTACCAACACGCAAGCGCCGCCGTCCTCGCGTTCCGGTCCGCCCTCACCCACCGACTTGGCGACCTCGAATCCATCAAGCTGCCCACGCTGCCCGGCAGCAGCGGATACGACCATCCCGTGGCATCGCTCGGGGTTACACGGTGAGCGACCTCTCCGACATTGCTGGCGGGGACCCGAGCCGTCTGCGCGGACTACACGACAGCCTGAACCGGCTCGCTGATTCCCCGCAGCCCGAACTCCGCGAGATGGCACGCGCCGTCCTCGACGGTGACATCACGCTACGGACAGCGGTGCTCAGTGGTGCCTACGCTCCCGCCCTCACCGACGCCTTCAACGGCTTTTGGACGCACTACAGCCAACTAAGCTCGGAAGAACGGAGCGAGCTTGAAGCCAGCGACTACACCGGCTCGCCGTTTACGGAGCAGCATCCCGGCACCTAGCGGCCTTGCCGCTCATCGTCAGGCAAGCTGTTCCGGGTGCCTGCGGCTCAATTCGACCAACAAACACATGATTTCGGACAGGTGTTGCGTCTGGACATTCAGCGTCTACCAGGACAGAAGCCCACCGGCTCGGTGCCAATGTCTTTAATCATTCCGCGCAGTTCCCGACCCGCCAGTGAAAGTGAGAAGTGGCGTCATACACGGCACGTAGGATGGAGGCCATGACCCCAAACCAAGGGTGTGAGGCGACAGATGCTGAGGGTCGTCGACCAGAGACCGTGAATGGGCGTCCCTCGCCGACGCTTTTAACAACCTTGGCACTCGTCACGCCAGCATCGGCGTCGGCATGACTGCCGGGTTCGTCGCTGGCCCGCGATCAGCAGCATGATCGGCAGCGCCGTCGCCAGCGACGCGATCCGTATGACTGCCGGGTTCGTCGCTGGCCCGCGATCAGCAGCATGATCGGCAGCGCCGTCGCCAGCGACGCGATCCGTATGACTGCCGGGTTCGTCGCTGGCCCGCGATCAGCAGCATGATCGGCAGCGCCGTCGCCAGCGACGCGATCCGTATGACTGCCGGGTTCGTCGCTGGCAACGGCCCCGCGATCAGCAGCATGATTGCCAGCGCCGTCGCCAGGGCCGGCCTCGGCGTGGCTGCCGGGTTCGTCGCTGGCAGCGGCCCCGCGATCAGCAGCCCTGTTCGTGTCTACGAATCGTCACCGCATCTGTGGACACCTCTTGAAACCGGTCTGACCGACGTCGGTCCTGGCCTCGGCGAAGTTTGGGTTGAGTATTCACGCGAAATCGGCCTGTGGCTCGTTCGTCCTAGTGTGAAGTTAGCCGGGATAGCGGCAGCTATCTACTTCTTCACAGCCTGGTATCTGAGCTTCAAGGCCGCAAACCCTCAAGCCGCGGAAGAGTTCAGGACATCATCCTCGGAGTCTTCTTTCTGCTTCTGAGTCTGTGGGCCGCCGCTGGCCGAGCGGCCAAATGACGCTGGCAGACTGAAAGTAGATCTCAAGCCGCCAAAGGCTTGACGCTTGCCGGTCTAGAAGCCGGCTGTTCCCGTACCACTGTTACTAAATCGCTGAGTGAATTCCCTGAGAATGCGGCTTATTCGACTGAAATCGCTACCGGCTTGAAGGACGGCAGCCCTGACCTCAAGTCTTCCTCGAAGGCGCCGTGAGTCCGGTGTCGTCCCGACGCTTCTATGAACGTCAAGCTTTGCTGGTCTCCTGCTGACGAGAGCTTGACCGCTTCGTACCGAACGGATGATCAAGGAATCCCGCGCAGGATTTTCAGAGCGACTCATCTGCCAGAACAGTCCACCGGCGTCCAGGGGAGTCCGACCACGGACGCTCCGGTCGTCACCCACTTAGTCACCCATCCCTGGTGGCGGCTGTCCTCTAACCTGCCAACTATGACAGCGACAACCGTGGCGGCCTGGCTGGGACTTGTGGTCAGCATCCTCAGCCTCTGGCTTGGCGTGGTTCGTACCTGGTTGAAGGATCGAGCGGCTACACCCGGGTACAGCTCGATCTGATTCTCGCTCAGCCGAAGTCAGGTCCAACCAACGAAGTTCGACTCCTGGTCACGAACCAGGGGCGGCCACTATGAAGCAGGTCGACGTTCAGGTATTCGACGAAGACGGAAACTCTCTGGAGCTGGCTGAGCCCGATATCTCCGCGTTATGGCCCAAGATGCCGATAGGGGAGCTGCAGCCCAACCAGTCGCTGTACCTGACGTTCAATCGGTCGCTCTCGACCAGGGACGCTCGACAGGCGCTCGTCCGATGGCATGATCGACGCCGCAGCCAGCAGTCATCCATGATCCCGCTGTCCTACCACCGGATCTGACGTTGGGTCGAACGCTGTCAGCTGGGAATCACATGATTCGCAGATCCCCAGGCAACCAACGTGAAGTGTTGACCTGGGTCGCACCCCACTTCGATCAGCGTGGGCAGGTCCGTCCTCGTCCATGGACGTCCACCGACAGTCGTGCCGGTCGTCACTCAGTTAGTACTTACCACCGCGCGCCTCGCGGACACGTGCCGTCACGAACAGCCGCCACGCGACTTCACTGATCGACCGAAGCCACCGCCGGCCCACTGCACCAGGCTCGGACGCTGCCAGCTCGGCCCCGCCAACAAGGTCCATCATCACGCAAAGCTTCTCGTGCTTCTCTACGTCGAAGAACATGAGGCAGTAGGCCGCAAGTCGTAGCACGTCATTCCAGCCATTTCGCTCCCGAAGCATGCGGGGCCAGATGCCGAGCTTTTCCATGATGTAAGACTCGTCAGACCAAGCTCGCGGGTGAGCGCGTGCATAATCTGCCCAAAACTCACTTCGGTCGAGTTGGCGTGCCGGCGGAGCCATTGCGAGCAAGTTGAGTAGTAGTCGAACGTCTGGCTGGTCAAGTGGGGCTTCGTCCATCAGGCCAGCCTAGCGAGGGACATTTCGTCAGGGACAGATGACGGCTGTCGCAAGTTCGACACAGGCGACCAGGATCGCTCCCTCGTGCTGCCTCCTCACAAGCTCTCGACTGCTTCGTGAAGCTGGCATGCCTTCGATCCTCTAGCGAACGCCAGCCGTTGCGTCCATGTACGACGCTCGCAGCGTGAGCAACGAGCGTGATGCCTCAGGCGACCCCGGCCTTGACGCGGTCGCCCCGCCATCGTCTGACCTGCCCTTGACGTCTTTTCGCCGGAGCTGGGTTGACCTCGCAATTTTCCTGCCTGCTCTGACCGCGCTAGTAGCAGCCATCAAGCTGATGACTTTCGCCGGAGGTGATCTGGTCACGTTTCGATATCTAGCTGCGACACTGAACGTTCCACAGCTCCTCATCTTTGTCGTAGCGCCTTGGGTCGTTTGGTCGGCCACCCTAGTAGGTGCAACCGCGTCCGTTGTGATATTCCCCGCATCTCACTGCAGGGCTACGCTCCATAAACAACGACCCCGCGAACGCTATTTTCAAGTTCGGAATCCTGTTCGTTGTCACATCTTTTCTGCTCATTACTCCGGTGGCCTTAGCTCTCCTTTTCCTAGGTGGTGCACTGATTACGGGCATCCCGGTGCGCAAGGTCTGGAAGCTAGTCGAGAATGACGCCAGGGATCGCCGAATGTTTCTAGCGCTGTTTGCCGACCGCTTCGCGAAGCAGATTCTTCCGGTGCTGGCTTTCATCGTCCTTGTTCAACTTTTAACCGGCAACAGATCGTGGATGCCAGCCGAAAGCGCCATAGTTCAAGACGACCAGCAGACTCATGCTATTTACCTTCTCGACAACAAGGACGGAATGGCGACGATTTTCGATTATACCGCCGTGAGGGTACGGCTAGTGCCAGCCGATGAATTGCAGGACAGGCAAACGTGTGATGACCAAAGCCAGCATTGGGCATTCAGGCCGGTCAGCTTTACTTCCGTACACCTTGGAATGCGGCTACGCCGACTTATCCCAGATGCCCTCGATAGCGCGCACCGGCTGGCAAGGACGGCAACCGCAGATTGCTGCTCCGTTAGCCGAGCTTGACGGCAGCCGCTGAAGGCGCGATGAGGCCGTGGTGAGGATGCGGCGCGTGTATCCCGGGCAGGCCCCTGCCGGCAACGCCGGCCAAAGGGGTCGCAGAGGCTCCGAGGTCAGGGGCAGCCCGCAGGTCGTCGCGCAGCGATGCAAAGCACTCTTGAAGTCGGAGGGGCGGCCCCGCATCCTCCGCGACGCATCCCCACCACGGCCGGCGGTGACTCGCCCCACGGCGCGGCAGCGCGACGGCCGCCGGACGGCTTGCCGGCCACGAACTCAAACAACACCCAGCGCTACCGTCTGCGGCGGCCCCGCGCTTTTCTGCGCCAGCCGCCGGGGTTCTGCGTGGCCGGTGTGGAGCGACAGCGGAGCGTCAGACGCGCGCAGGCGGCGGCGCGTGCGGCCGTTCAGGGCCGCCTTGACGATGTATCAAAGGTGCGAATTGCTCTATCGCTCTGTCGGAAGCAGCCGGTAGGTCCTGATTACCGTTCGGACGGCTCCGTTTGTCCGAGCGAGGCTCTGTTGTTCCATCAGGGTCGTGCCCACCTCGACGGCGAAAGGGCCGCAAGCTCCGCGTCGGCGGCGACTTGCGCTGTTGCGTCTCCGCTTCGGAACCCTCGTCTAAGTCGGGCTCATGCTGCTGAAGAGCTGCGTAGGTGCCGCGGCCGTGCTCGGTGGCCACCAAGCCTGCCTTGCGTAAAACGGCTATTGCCTGACGAACCGTGCCGCGCGCTGCCTGGAATTCGGCGGTGAGCGCACTCTCGGCCGGCAAGAGGGCTCCGGGCGGGATGACGCGGCTCTCGATGCGTTCTCTCAGCTCTTCGGCGATGACGCGGAAGCGGGCTGTCCGTAGTGCGGGTGGGCACCTGCTCACGGTACCCGGCACTTGTCTTACCAGTGCCAACCAAGTGACCCGTTTCGACGCCTAGACAACTCGTCCACTTGTAGATACGTTTCCTGGTGTGCGGTCGGGGTGACGGCTCGTGTCAGGGTGGTTACCCGCTGGCCCTAGTCGCACGTGATGCGCGGCGTCCTGTCGGACCGGTTGCGGTAGCCGCGCGTACAAGTTGGCTCGGCGATACCCGACCCGTTCGCGTCGTCGGGTGGTGCGCCGTGCCTTCATCCGGGCCGGTGGCTGGCCGCATTCCCCGTGGTTGGCCACCGGTCCCCGCCTACCGTGGAGGTGCGATGTCCGGCTCTCATCGTCGACACCGTTGGTTTCGCCCTGGTGGCCTCGGAGGCGCCCACCTGCCCGGCGTATCACCAGCAACGTTCAGTCGAGTCCACGCGCAATATCTACTACCTCCTCGCCACCGTGGTCGACGGCCATCACCCGTGAAAGGCCTGCGCTCCGGCACGCACCCTTGATGACGCCGGTCCAGCTTCACCGAGGCAACGGCGGGCGGTGGTCTCGATGAGTCGCATGAACAAGCCGGCCGCCGTCACGAGCCATCCGGACTGGTGCGCCCCGGATCGCTGCGGCTATCTGGTGCCACCAGTGATGACGCACATGGCCCGCCGTCATCGCGGCCCAATGCAACGGGCCGGCGACAGTCGAGCGTGCGGGCTCGTCGTCACGTACCTCATCGGCAGTGAGGCTCTGGGCGATCCCATGGTCGGTGTTCACGTGACGAGCCGGGCCGGGAACGCTTGGGCGGAGTTGTCCTTGCCGCAGGCAGCCCAACTGGTCGAGCACCTTCGCGGTTCGCTGACGCGGGCCACCGGGCAGCAGGGGCCGGCGATGAGTGAGGATGTTGCCATCCCAGAGGCCGTCGCCGTCGTCGATCGCGCCGGTCGTGTGCCCGGTCTGGTGTCGAGGCTGTGGCCCGAACGACCCGATGCACCGCGGGCATCTCTCCACCATTGGGCGAGAGCGAACCGGCTGGGTCACCGTTCAACTGGTCGTCGATCGGTTCGCACGCCGGGACCTGGCCGTGAAGCTCGACGCGACCCGCGATGGCACTGCGCAGGCCGTGCTTCTCCCGCGCAGGTGGACCGACTCATCGATGAGTTGACGTACGCCCACCTGGAGATGCTGGCACCGGCAGATGGCGGCGAGCCGACGGGGAGACGCGGTGAACGGCAACAGCCGTCGCGGCGTAGCTGCTCCTCGCATTTCAGGCCCACGCCCTGCGCGGCCACAACGCGCAGCGATAGCGGTGCCTCCGGTTCCTGAGCAGCCCGCCGGCGGCACCACCTGGCAGACGTTGGAACGTCTAGGGGTACGGTGACCGGTGTGCAAGGCCGGGACTGGCGCCCTCGCTACCTGCAACTCGCGGAAGAGTTGCGGGCGAAAATCGTGAGCGGCGAACTGGCACCCGGAACCCTGATGCCCAGCGAGACTGAATTGGCCGACACCTCGGGCCTGTCGCGCACGAGCGTCCGCAACGCCATTCGGCAGCTCCGGGAATGGGGCCTGGTTCGCGCGGAGCAGGGCGCGGCACCTACGTGCGGGCACCCGCCAGCGGGTACGCCGTCGCAACACGGAGCGGTACCAGTGGGAGAAGGATCGCGTCCTACTCGACGAGGACGAGCGGTTCAAGACTGGTGCCACCGAGCACGACACCGGTCTGACCGTCGACGATCTGAAGTTCCACGCCGAATACTCCCAGGTGGAGGCCGATGCGGAGATGGCGGCGGCCTTGCAGGTCGAGCCGGGGACTCCGCTGCTGCGCCGGGTCTACTGGACGTCGTCGCGGCATGAAAACGCGCCGCTGACCGTGTCGTACTCCTACCTGCTGTACGACCTGGTGGCCGCAAACCCGGACCTGCTCGACGCAGGCAAGGAACCGTGGCCGGGCGGCACGCAGCACCAGCTGTACACGCTCGGAATCGAGCTGGACCGAATCGACGACGAGATCCGCGCACGTCCGCCGTCGCCCGATGAGGCCGAGTTGCTGGACATCGACCCGGGTGTCTCCGTGCTCACCGTGCGGAAGACCTCGACCGACACCACCGGCCGAATCGTCGAGGTCGCCGACGTGGTGATGCCGGGCGACCGCACCGAGCTTGTTTACTCCCACAAACTCCAGCGGTGGAAAACTTGACGCAGCTCGTCTCGGTCATCACCCCGGTCCACGCGCCCAGCATCGAGCACCTGCCTGGCGCCTACGAGTCGTTAATCAAGCAGGAGATGCCTGACGGCTGGGACTGGGAATGGCTCGTCCAGGAGGACGGGCAGACCGGGGCCCTGGTCGACGCGCTGCCCGGCGATCCCCGGATCAGTCTGGGCACCGGCCGTCCGGAGGGCCTGGAGTTGCCCGTACCCTCGCTCTTTCCCGAGTCTCGGGGCAACTCATCAAGGTCCTGGACGCCGACGACCAGTTGACCCCCGGCGCGCTCGCCCGGGACATCGCCGCATTCGAGGCGCACCCACAGATCGGCTGGACCACCTCGCGGGTACTCGACCTGCTGCCCGACGGCTCGACCGGCGGATGGGACAAGGACCCAGCCGGCGGCGTCATCGACCGCGGTTCGGTCCTGTCGTTCTGGAAGGCCAACGACTACCGGGCCTCGGTGCACCCGGCGACTCTGTGCCTGCGGCGAGATCTCGTCTTCGCCCTGGGCGGCTGGATGGCGCTGCCGGCCTCCGAGGACACCGGCCTCCTGCTCGCCGCCAACGCAGTCACTGCAGGCTACTTCACCCGGGAGTACGGCCTGCTCTACCGCAAATGGCCCGGCCAGGTCACCAGCCAGGCCGCGCACCGGGAACCAGCCGAGTATCAGGCACGAATGAGGATCATCGAGGCCCGAGCCAACGCCCTGGCCTCGATGATCCCGAACGGCTTCGACGGCACCGCTACGGCGTAGCCTCGTGCCCCGGCATCCCGTGGGTACGCCGCCGCTCCTTCATCTCCGCCTCAAAGATGTGCCGCCGACCGCCGGCCAGCTTCTCCCGCGCGTCTCGCTCGATCTCCTGGAACGCGGAGTAGTAGCCGTCGTCGAACTCCTCCACGATCTGAAACGTCCACCGGCCGGGTAGCAGATTCCGGCCAAGTAGCTCCTGCTCCACCCGGTCCGCGACCTCGTCGTGTCCCGCCTCGCGCAACAGTTCGACCACCCGATCGAGGGTAAGGTCCGCGCCGCCGACGAGTTGGTGCGCCGAGTAGAGGTGTCCACGCACCCGATGGATCGTCTCCAGTGCCTTGCTCAGCTCACCGAGTGCCTCGACAGTGGTGTCGTTCACGCCATCCGGGCGGGAGTGCTCGCTATCTACCGAGCTGCTGTCGTACGTCATGGCCACCCGATACCCACGACGACGCAGGCCACGCGGGGAAGGCGTGCCGAGCTAACTCGCCTGCTGTTCTTTCAGACCATGTATCAGCTGGCCAACCCCTCGATAGATCAGCCAGAAGAAGAAAGCGATGAAGGCGCTGGTCAGCAGCGTCCACGGGTCACCCAGTGCGACGCGAACCAATGCGTACAGCGCGAGCACCACCAAGGCGACGAGGAGCACCCACGGAGCCCGCCGAGGATGTGGCTGGCCGAGAGCAGGCGGGACCGCGAGAGGCTGCGGCCGTCACTTCCCGCGCGGGCCCGCGATACGGTCACCACGATGACGATGACGGCGACCTGGGCGACCGCGCCACCTAACTGAGACGACCGAGCGTTGACTTCAAGCACATGCCTGGCCTGCCGGCGAAGACGCGCCGATGCAACCCGTACCGGTGTGCTCGCCGCTGCCTGTGACGAGTTGGACCGCCTCGGCCGCGCTGAACGTCCCTAGAGGGACCAAACGGATCACGCCACTAAGGCCATACACCACCCGTAGGGCCAAGGCCACGACAAATATCGGACACCTCACCCCGTGCAACCCTCTGCTTACCATGCAGTACCGATCAAGGGCGGGGCGGGTCGGCTAGAACTCTTCCATTACCTCAGCCACGGCCCGAGTCCTGCGGAGATCTGGAGCGCAATGTGGCCGTTCGCGAGCAGTGGGATGGGGGCGAGTGGCAGCACCACTGCTGCACGCTGCTTGGGATCAAGCACGGCGAGGATATCCAGTTCATCCCGGACCGCACGGATGGCGACGGCGGCCTGGAAGCATACAGGCTTGACGACGGTATCGTTTATCAGTGCTACTCGCCGGAAGATGTACTGAATACCGCTGCGCAGACAGCAGCCCAAAGAAGAAGATCCGCGACGATGTCGCGAAGCTCGTCGGCAAGCCCAACGAGACCATGAAGCTGCTAGGGCATGGATACTCCATACGCCGATGGGTGCTCCTGACGCCGGCTTACGACGACAAAGAACTGGTAAGCTACGCGCGATATAAGAGCAAGAAGACGCGGGACCTCGACCCGCGACCCCTTGGTGCCATGATGATTTCCAAGTTGTCATCTGCACTGACAAGGAATTATTCCACAACCAGCTAAAGACATTGGACGGCATGTCCGCCGGCTTTATCCGTATCAACGTTCCAGAACCGGACGATGATGAAGCAGCAGAGCAACTGGGGCCTACACTCGCCCAACGGTTAAGAAATAAGCTGGCGGAGCATCCGCGCCTGGCGAACGACCCCGAGCGACTAGAGGGCCATTGTACGGACACTATCTTCGAGTACGTATACGGCAAGAGGCAGCTCGATCTACTCGAGAGCCGATACGGGCTTGCCTATGAAGCTGTAGTGCGTCGAGCAGGCTCTACATTCCGGACTATCCGGCGAAGGATGGACGCAGGCGGCGGCGATCCTTCCGATCTGATACAGCTTGCAGAGGAGTTGACTGCGAGCCTAGGTAGAGATGTTCCTGCCCTCGCTCCGCTCGCATGCGATGAGCTGGCTAGGCATTATGTCGCATCTTGGCTAATCGAATGCCCTCTGCGCTTCCGGAAAGCAGCAGCATGAGCGAGCTGCCGATCGAGGGAGCTATGGAACGGACCATACCCTCTACCTCTCAAACGTCCAGGCGCCGCCGAAGCAACTGGAACGATCTTGGGGGCCGGGCGCTATCAGCTGAACCCACGCCTTTACCCTTGGCAGGGCGCCAGCGTGCCGCATGGCGAATCGCAGCGCTGGCACTATGCCTCAGTGCCTGTCGCGGCAAATCTGCAACTGTAGAGCAGTTGCACGTCCTATGTGGGCTCTGCGAGATGAGCAGCATGCACGTCAGCTTGAAGAAGCATGGGAAACTCCCACCGGATCCGCTCTTAACCTTCGCGCTTGGGACCCTGCACTAGACGATACCCTCAAGCTCGCTCGGGCAGCGGCGCTCGTCGAGGTTAAACCGAATGGCAGACAAGCCTTGACTCAGCTCGGCATCGCACTGGTAGCAGCAATTCGAGGCAGCGCCGATGACGTCATGGTGGAGGAACAGCAGTTCCTGTCGCGTCTAGGCCAAGTTTCCGAATCCGGCATGTGGCGGCGACTCGGCACCCGCCTCGCCTTACACAGAACAATGATCCCGAGGCCATGAGATGACGGTAGAGATAGCTACGGTAAGGCTAACGGTAAACACTACCGGCGGCACGGCCACCTATGCCGTTAGGCTCGACCACGGGCTAAATATTCTGGACGCACCCAACAGTTGGGGAAAGTCCACACTGCTGCAAAGCATCGTATATGCACTCGGGCTTGAGGGTTCGCAGTCGGCGAGCAGGCGATCACCATTAGGACCTGCCCTAACTACTGTCATCGAGACCACTAGGGGCCGACACGCAGTCGTTTCCTCTGAAGTGACTGTCACACTAAAAACAACCGTGGTCAATACTTGCGAGTCCGCCGCTGGGGTGTTAATCCGGATGTAGGGAAGGACTTACTGCAAGTCTGGTCTGCACAAAGCGAGAAAGGACTTGACTCTGCTCAGCGCGTAGACATGTTCGTGAGGGACGCGGGATCAACCACTAGCAAGGTCGGCTTCCATCGACTGCTCGCGGAATTCCTTGGCTGGACACTTCCAATGGTTCCAACCTTCTCCGGCAAGGAAGGTCGCCTGTATCTAGAGATACTTTTCCCTTTGTTTTATATTGAACAGAAGTTTGGCTGGTCCGGAATCGCTCCCCGAATTCCTACTCACTATGGAATCCGCGAGCCGCTGCGTCGAGGTGTCGAGTACGTGTTAGGCCTGAACACTCTTATTCGACTTCGCCAGCAGGAAGCCCTCCGCGACGAAGAATTGGCTCTATCTCGGGAATGGGCTGCTACGGTTGCCCGCGCCCATGGTGCCGCAAATGCCGAAAATTTTCGCCTGAGGGCCCTCGACGAGAAAATGACAGGTTCCGGACAGCGCCAACATTCCTTCGTTGAGGCAAACGTCGCGGGCAACTGGCGAGGACTAAGTGCGGCAATTGCTCAATGGGAGAAGCGCCTGCAGCAGCTCCAGGGTACCGAAAGCGCGGCAGGGCCGCGGACACAGCAGACGCGTGCCGAACTTGCCGAGTCCGAGCGCGAGGTGCAGCGACTGGGCGCTATCGCCCGTCACCTGCATGAACAACGCTCCATGTCACGCGGAGATGAAGACGCAATCGCCGCACGACTGGCGAGCATGGAGGAGGACAAGTCTCGTCTCAGAGATGTGAAGCGGATCGAGCGCCTCGGTGGCGAGATGGAGCTGCCGCTTCTCGCCGAAGGCCGCTGCCCACTTGCGCCCAAGAGGTAGACGGCCGAGATGTCGCGACAGATACGGTGAGCAGCGTTGACGAGAACATTTCATTGCTCGACGCTGAGCGGGCCACTCTGCTTTCGATGCAAGGGCTGCCGCACAACGGACCGCAGACGTTGGAAGATCCCTAATGGGAGCGGAGTCGGCGCTTGCTGAGGCACGCGATCGGGTACGCCTACTTAGAGACGAATTAATCGGCCCCTCTAATGCCCCAGCGTAGTGGAGGTACAAGAGCGTCTGAGTATTGAGAATAGGCTGCGCGCGGCCAGTCGGGTAAGCGCGATTGTCGAAGGTGTGGACGAAGAACTAGACGACCTGGCACTTCGGCTGGATGACTTGCGACGGCGACGTGCAAGCATGCAATCAGTCGAGGCGGACGAGCACGACAAGACCGTGCTTCGGAAGTTCCGCTCAAGTTTTCAAAGTCAGCTGACTTCATACAATCTACGCAGTCTAAGCCCCGAGGCAGTCTCCATCGACGAGAAGTCCCTGCTACCAGTAAACGACGGATTCGAGCTGACGTTCGACGTCGCGATGGGCATGAGCGCATCAGACACTATCCGCACAAAGTGGGCATACTACACCGCCTTAATGGAGACATCCATCTCGTCTCCGAACGGACGCCATCTTGGCCTGCTCATGCTTGATGAGCCTCGCCAGCAGGAAACCGACCGCTCCAGTCTCGCCGCCTTTTGCAGCGCCTGCGTGACGATAGCGGCTTGGCGCAGATAATCTACGCTACGAGTGAAGATCCGAAGGTTCTTGATCAGCTGCTAATTGGCGTGCCTCATAATCGACTGCCCGCCGACGGCCGGCATCTGATCGATTTCAGATGACGAACCATCGACGCGATTGGTAGGTAGCAAGCTCTCCGCCCTTTGGCCACAAGCTCAAAGCTGACAGACGCCGGTCTCAACCTCTGTAGACCGACGGCCATGCCTCCCAGGCGTCCGCAAGGATCTCGCTGAGCTTGGACCTTGTTGGCGTCCAGCCGAGAACGGAGTGGGCGCGACTGACGTCGGCGATCAGCTCCGGAGGCTCAGCCTTGGGCGGTTGACGGCGGACGGTCACCGCGTGGCCGGTGGCCTGTTCAGCGGTGGCTACCACGGTGGCCATGCTCGTCCCGACGCCCGAGCCAAGATTGATGGTCTGGCTGACCCCTGGCTTGCATGCAGCCAAAGCGCGCCGGACTGCGGTAGCGACGTCAACGACGTGCACGAAGTCCCGCACTGCCGCCCCGTCGCGGTTGAGATCGTCGAGTCGTGCGAACGAATCCCTAAGCACGTAGAGGAGGCTCCGGAGGTAGTTGATCGACGACTCGTCAACGGGGTCAGCCGGAGCGGGGACCGGGGATGGTTGTTCGGGCAACCGAGCGTCGACGTCGTCAGTGGCAGCCTGGCTGACTCCGTAGGCCCAGGCTTCTGACCGACGGCGCACCGCTTCGTCGGCAGCTTTCCCGATCACCGCGCCCAACTGGTCGTCGTTCATCTGCCTTCGTCAGTGTGGGAGTACTTCTACCGCGTCGATCCGCCCGTCGGCGCCCAGGGCGATGCGCACGACCTCGTGTGAATCCCACCTTGACGACTCAGCCGCGGCACGATCGCCTGCCGCGAGTCGCCGGGACAGGTCTTCCGCCTACCGGCGTAGCTCCTCCAGCTCGGCGATCTCATCGAGCGCATCGCTCATGAATCGCTCCCTATCGATCAGGTTGTCGCTGGTTTCCACAACCCAACGTGCCTGCTTCTTAACCGCTGCCCCACGTTTCGGGCGTAGGGGTCATCGACGTCGCGCCAACCACTTGTTGACTTGTCTGCCAAGTGCCGTCTACCTTGGACGCAACTTGGCAGACAAGCCAACAAGTGGAGGTTGAGCTATGGCTCTGCGTGGCGGCACGAGGTTCGCGGTGCGGTGTGAGGACGTGTTCCCGGCGGGGTGCGCGTTGGTGCCCGAGTCTCTGGGCGAGGTCGAGGACTACGACGAGAAGACCGGTCGGCGTAGCCCGGCGAAGGACAAGCTGACCGGCCAGCGGGTGTGGCAGGTCCGGGTGATGGACCTGGATCCGGAGCTGGGCAAGCGGTCCCGGAGACGACAGTGAAGATCTCGGCGGACTACCAGCCGGTGCCGCCGACGGGTGGCCTGTTCGAGGCGGTGGAGTTCGACGGCATGACCGTCACGCCGTACGTGGGCAACAACGGTCGGATGGCGTATTCGCTGCGGGCAACCGGGATGCGTGCCCCGGCGGGCGTGGCGACGAAGGCGGCGCAGTAGCCGCATCTGGTGGGGGCGGGGCTGTCAGGTCTTGGCGGACGGCAGCCCGCCCTCTGTCTCTTTCCCCTGCTCTGTCGAGAGGTAGTGACATGTCCAAGCGTATGCCTGCCGTCCTGCGGCGGCCCCAGTGGCGGGTGCGCGATGATCCGCCGGCCGCGGGGCGAGGTCGTGATGACCACCGCCGGGGACCTGATGGTGATCCGGCCGCGTCGCCTGGAGCTGCCGGTCTGGCTGATCGCGCTCGGCCTGGTACTGCGGTGGATGTGGCGGGGCCTGTGGTGGTGTCTTCGCCACCCGGTCGCCGTCGCCCTGGTCGTGGCCGCTGTGAGCCTCTACCGCGAGTTCGGCCGGGCCGGCGTGATCGTGCCCGTGGTCCTGGCCGCTGCCGTGTCGGCGCTGTGGCGGTGGCGGCACGAGTCGTCCTGGTGGACCTGGTGCGCCGGCCCGATCCTCGGCCGGTTCCGGCAGCTTTTCGTCTACCGGCGGGCCTGGCGTGAAGCAATGACGCTCTGCGGGCTGGCCAAGGTGTACGACCACCGCACGGTCCTGCCGGAGCTGCTGCGGGTCCGCTCGGATCAGGCGCTCGACGTGCTGACCATCCGCATGGTCCGCGGCCAGACACCCGAGGAGTTCCAGAAGGCAACGGCGAACCTCGCGTACGCCTTCGGCCGGCGGCACGCCCGCGTTTACTCCGAGCGACCCGATGACCCGCCGATCCGGTCGGGTTACTGGGCGCTGGTTCTGGGCGCGGTGGACCGGCTGCGGTTCCGGGACCGGCCGTCGGTGGTCTACCTGGTGGTGGTCCGCACGGATGCGCTGCGCACCCTGGTCGACCCGTTCGACGTCCCGTCGGTGCCCGACTTCACCGCGCTACCTCTGGCGCGGCGGGAAGACCTGCGGCACTGGTGCCTGCACCTGCTGGCCACGCACGTCCTGATCGGCGGCGCCACCCGCTCCGGGAAGGGCTCGGTCCTGTGGTCGCTGGTCCGCGTCTTGGCCGGGGGATCTCCTCCGGGCTGGTCCGGCTCTGGGTGATCGACCCCAAGGGCGGAATGGAGTTCGCGATGGGCCGGCCGCTGTTCGCCCGGTTCGCCTGCAAGTCGTTCGAGGCCATGGCGGATCTGCTCGATGAGGCCGTGACGGTGATGCGGGAGCGGCAGACCCGTCTTGCCGGCGCGGTGCGGGTGCACACTCCGACCCTGGCTGACCCTTGGTCGTGGTCGTCATCGACGAGATGGCGGCACTGACCGCGTACCTCCAGGACGTCGACCTGCGCAAGCGCATCGCCGGGTCGCTCGGGTTGCTGCTGTCGCAGGGTGCCGGCGTCGGCGTCCTGGTGGTGGCGGCGTTGCAGGACCCTCGAAGGAGGTGCTGCCGTTCCGGGACCTGTTCCCGACCCGGATCGCGCTCGGCCTGACCGAGGCCGCTCAGGTCGACCTCGTGTTGGTGACGGCGCCCGCAACCGGGTGCCCTCGCCGACCAGATGCCCCGCTGGGCCAGGGCGTCGGCTACGTGATCCTCGATGGCACCCCGGAACCGGCCCGGGTCCGCTTCTCCTACATCTCCGACGACCACATTCGGGAGCTGGCCGCCGAGTACCCGGCGCCGGCCGACGCGGCGGACATCCTCGCCCAGGTCGGCCGTGAAACCGCCACCGAACCGATCCGGCCGCCTCTGCCCCGGCAGCGTCGCGGACCACTGCTGCCCGACTCGCTGCTCAACATCCTCGACCGGGACACCGACAGGGTGAGCCGCGGTGACCGCACCGACCGACGGCCGAACCTTCTACCGGCTCCGCGCCCCGGTACCGACGGCGCCACCAGCACTGCCGTGTCCGTGCGCGTCGACCCCGCCCGGCCCGACCCGTACCCGGTCTATCTCGCCGTCGGCGGCGGACGGCGCCGCATGTACCTGACTCCCGACGAGGCGTGGGCGCTGTGGCGCTGCCTCTCCGAAGCGGTGGCCTCCCTCGGCGAGCCACCCGACCACATCCGTACCCGCGTCGCCCCGGCCCGGAGGTAACCGATGTCCCTCAAGAGCTTCTTCCTCGGCACCCACCGCATCAAGCCGCTGCACATCGAACTCAACGGCTCCCCGGACCGGCTCGCCGGTGCTCTGCACGGCCTGGCGCACATGGTCAACCGCCGCCGCGACCTCAACGGCCAGCAGATCTGCATCACCCTGACCATCCGCGACAACGGCAGCGGCCGATGATCCGCGAACGCGCCGAATCCGGCGTCCGGGTGCTGATCCTGCTCGTCGTCGGCACCATGGCTGGCGCCGCTGCCTTCACCCACGTCCACGACCTGACTGTTGCCCACGGCCAACCCGACTGGATCGGCTGGGCCAACGCCGTAGCCGTCGAGCTGATGGCCATCTACCTCGGCCTGGAGATCCGCGCCCGCCGTCGAACTGGTCGACCCGTCGGCCTGGTAGGCGTCCTCCTGATCGCGTTCGCGCTGCTCTCCCTCGCCGCCCAGGTCGCCGAAGCCGAACCGTCCGTCTGGGGCTGGATCGTCGCGGCGGTGCCGTCGCTGGCCTTCCTCGCCCTGGTGAAGGTCGTCCTGTCCAGCGAACCCGCCACCACGCCGGCATCGGAGCCCGATCAGCCGCAGGGCGATTGGTACGACGAGCCGCAGCTTGTCGAACCTGCACCGCCGGCTCCGGTGATGCCGCCGGCATCAGTCGCGGTGCTGCCTCCGGTCGGCGTCGTCCAGTCCAACCGACCCCAGGTCGTCGGGATCATCCGATGACGGCTCCAACCCTGCCCGGTCTCGAACCCGCCCCGACCCCGGTTGCTCCTCGGCCGGGGTCGCGGGCGGCCCGCATGGCGCTGCCTCGCTCGATCGACGTGCTCAGGACATCGCCATCGAGTACGGCGTCTGCGTCCGCCCGCTCGCCATGCGCCGCACCGACCTCGACACCGGCCTGACCGAAGTCATCGACCTGCCCTGCGGCGCGACCCGCGAGGACAAGTGCCCGCCGTGCGCCAACAAGAACCGCCGGCTACGGCAAGCCCAGATTCGAGAGGGCTGGCACCGCGACGACGAACCACTACCCGGCCCGGAACCCGCAACCGAGGCACAGAAGTCATTGATCCTGTTCCGCGCACACCTGGAGTTCTCCCGCGACGAGGCGGTGAGGGCGGCCCAGTGGGACCAGGTGACCGACATCGACGAGGCAATCCGCGAGGTAGAGGAAGCCATCGCCACCGAGGGCCTGCGCGGGCGCGTTGGGCCACCGCACGCCAGCGACGACGAGGACCAGGACGACGAGTCCGGCCCAAGGCGCAAGCGCTCCACCAAGCGGCGCCAAGATGCCCCCGAACTGCCCCGGCGCAAGGTCGAGCGGCGCACCGTCGGCAAGACCTACACCGCCCCGGACGGCTCCACCTACCAACCGTCGATGTGGCTCACGCTCACCCTCGACTCGTACGGCCCGGTCCGCCCCGACGGCACCCCGTCAACCCGGCCAGGTACGACTACCGCCGCGCAGCCTGGGACGCCGTGCACTTCCCCGACTGCTGGACCGGTTCTGGCAGAACCTCCGAAGGTGCGAGGGCTGGAACGTCCAGTACGCCGGCTGCGTCGAGCCGCAACGCCGACTCGCCCCGCACGCCCACTTCGCCATCCGGGGCACTATCCCTCGCGACGTGCTCCGCACCGTCGCGGCAGCGACCTATCACCAGGTGTGGTGGCCCTCGGTCGACGTCCAGCGCTACACCCTCGACCGGCTCCCGATCTGGGACGAGCAGGCAGCGGCATGGGTCGACCCCGACTCCCGCGAGCCGCTGACCACCTGGACGGAAGCCCTCGACGCCATCGACGACGACCCGGACGCCGAACCGGTGCACGTCGTGCGCTTCGGCGCTCAGGTCGACGCCCGCGGCGTCATGCCCGGCACCGAAGACGCCGAACGGACCATCCGGTACGTCACGAAATACATCACCAAGCACACCGGCGACTGCCACAAAGCCACCACCGACCGGCAACGCAAGCACCTCGATCGGCTCTGGCAGCAACTTCAGCTCACGCCCTGCACCGACCGGTGCGCCAACTGGCTGCTCTATGGGATCCAGCCCCGCAAGGCACACGCCAAGCTCAAGCCCGGCCGCTGCAAGGGCAAGGTCCACCAGCGCGACACCCTCGGCATCGGCGGCCGGCGCATCCTCATCTCCCGCGACTGGTCCGGCAAGACTCTCGCCGACCACAAACACGACGCGCGGGCCTGGGTCCGGGCACTGCTCGGCGTCACCACCGACGGCACGCAGCTCGTCGACGACCAGAGCGACACCGCCGAACGGGTCCGGCACGCCTGGGAACTCGCCCGACCCGATGACCCCGACGTCGGCCCGATGACCCACCGGCTCATGCGGTCGATCAGCGAACGCGCCCGCTGGCGCTCCGAACTGCTCGCCGCCAGGACCGGGCCGCGCAGGGTCCGCAGATCTTTCGGCAACTCAGCACAGCGCACAGCACGACGGGGAGGAACCGCAGTGAACGAGGAGTTGTTGACCGTGCCGGAAGTGCTCGCCGAGCTGCGGGTACCGCGCTCGACCTGGTTTACTGGCGGCAGACCGGCAAGGGACCACGGGTGATCAAGCTCCCGAACGGGCAGCTTCGGGTCCGCCGGTCGGCGCTCGGTCGGTGGCTCGGCGACCTGGAGCAGGACGCGGCGTGAAGAGCTACGAAGTCCAGATCTGGGAGATCGCTAAGCGCGCTGACCGGAAGGCTCGGCCGTGGCGGGTCCGCTGGGCGGTGAGCGGCCAACGCTTCGAGGACATGTTCCGTACCAAGGCCCTGGCGCACTCGTTCCGCGCCGAGTTGGTCCAGGCGGCCAACGCGGGGAGCTTCGACCCGGCCACCGGCCGCCCGGTGTCCGAAGCCAGAACCAAGAACCCCACCACCTGGTACGCGCACAGCCGCGCCTACGTCGAGATGAAGTGGCCTCGCGCGGCGGCCAAGACCCGGCGCTCGATCGTCGAAGCGCTGACCTCCATCACGGTGACCCTGACCCGCCCGGCGAAGCGGGGCCGTCCGACTGACGCCCTGCTCCGTGAGGCGCTGTACCTCTACGGCCTCAACCCGCGCCGCTGGTCCGAGGAGATCCCGCCCGAACACGCAGCGGCGCTCGCCTGGCTGGAAACGGCGTCGCTCCCGGTCGTCGAGCTGGACTCGCCCGCGATTGTCCGCCGCGTCCTCGACAGCCTGTGCGTACGCCTCGACGGCAAGCCCGCGGCTGCCTCCACCGTCCAGCGGAAGCGGGCCACCTTCTACAACGTGCTCGGGTACGCCGTCGAGCTGGAACTGATCGACTCCAATCCGGTCAATCGGGTTCAGTGGACCGCCCCGAGGTAGCGCAGTCCATCGACCGGCGGGTGGTGGCGAACCCGGCGCAGGTCGCCACGTTGCTGGAGGCGGTGAAATCTCTCGGCAAACGGGCCGACAAGGTCACCGCGTTCTTCGGCTGCCTCTACTACGCAGGCATGCGTCCCTCGGAAGCGGCGGACCTACGGCGCGAAGACTGCGACCTTGCCGGCCGGTGCGCCGACTGCGGGGCCGACTTCGACGACCTGGCGGCCGTCAAGCCTTCCCGGTCCTGTGAGCACGAGAAGATCGAACATCGCTGGGGCCGACTGGTGCTCGCCGGCACCTCGCCGCGCGCCGGGTCGCACTGGACCGATGATGGCGCCTCCCACGAGCGGCGTGGACTCAAGCACCGGGGAGGGCTGAGACTCGTACGGTCCCGATCCCGCCTCGGCTCGTCGAGCTGCTGTGCGCGCACGTCGAGAATCACGGCGTCGGCCCGGACGGTCGATTCTTCCGCGGCCTGCACGGTGGGCCGCTGTCGGAGTCGGTCTACGACCGGTGGTGGAAGCTTGCCCGCGAGAAGGCGCTGACCGAATCGCAGGTCACCTCGCCGCTCGTCCGCCGGCCCTACGACCTGCGGCACGCGGCGGCCTCGCTCTGGCTGAATGCCGGCGTTCCGCCGACCGAGGTCGCCCGGCGCCTGGGCCACGGCGTCGCCGTCCTGCTCCGGGTCTACGCCAACTGCATCGACGGCGGAGACGACACGATGAACGACAAGATCGGCGACGCCCTCGGATGACGCTGCTGCCGGCTTAGGCAGCGTGCTGCTGAGCTGATGTGGACGAGGTGCGCTAGAAGGAGGGTGGAGTTGCCCGCACCGCATGACTCAACCCGGTCCGAGGTCCGCGTCACGGTTGGTTCGATTCCAGCCAGTGATAGTCGCGTGCCAGAGCTGCGCCTCTGGGGTATCCGTCGGTCAATCGCTTTGGCTGTCGCAACTGCGTTGCTGCTGGTCGGGGTCCTGATTGCTGCGGCGCTCGGCTTCGCCGGTTGGCCTGGCCTTGAGCGGGGCGTAACCGTCACAGCGGCCACGCTGTTCGACCTCTTGAAGCTCGTCTTCGCCGTTGTGGCGGGCATCGGTGGTGTCGCCGCCTTGGTGGTCGCCTACCGTCGGCAGCGGGTAGCGGAGCACACGAACGCGCTGGCGGAATTCGCTCACCAGCTGGCGCACGCTGCTGACCTGCGTGCCGAAGTCACTAAGGCTCTCGCTGAGGCGGCCGACGAACGGGCAAAGATCGAGACTGACCGCAACGGTGTCCGCCTGTTCAACGAACGCTTCGCCAAGGCATCCGAGCAACTCGGGTCGGAGAAAGCGGCCGTACGCCTGGCGGGCGTTTACGCTATGGCCGGACTTGCCGATGATTGGCGGGAAGGGCGACAGACCTGCATCGACGTCCTCTGCGCCTACCTTCGCATGCCCTACACCCGCCTGCGGATGCTTCGGACGATGCGCCGGCACAGGCCGACGACCAGTTGCCAATGGGGTATGTGGACACGGCCCAGGCCGCTCGCGAGGAGCGGGAGGTGCGTCATACGGTTATGCGCCTCATCGGCAGGCATCTACGTCTTGCCGAAGACGACGCCACGTCATGGTGCAGCTACGACTTCGACTTTACGGGTGCGGTCTTCGACGGCGGGAACTTCTCGGCGGCGAAGTTCAGTGGTGGAAGTGTCCTTCGTCGGAGCGAGGTTCACTGGCGGAAGGTGTTCTTTGACGACGCGACGTTCAGCGGTGGGGCGGTGTACTTCGACGACGCGACGTTCAGTGGTGGGTGGGTGTTTTCGACGGGGCGACGTTCAGCGGTGGGCCAGTGTTCTTCATCCGCGTGGCATTCAGTGAAGGGCGGGTGTCCCTCAGCGGGGCGACGTTCAGTAAGGTGTGTCCTTCGCCGGGGCGACGTTCAGCGGTGGGCAGGTGTTCCTCGACGGTGTGACGGTCGATCGGTCGGTGTTCTTTGACGGGCGACGTTCAGCGGCGGCAGGGTGTCCTCCGCCGGGGCGATGTTCAATGGGGCCACGTCCTTCGCCGGGGCGACGTTCAGCGGTGGGGAGCTGTCCTTCGGCAGCGCGACGTTCGAAGCCGCGCCCACGTTTGACGATTGCCCCGACGGACGTCCTCCGGATGGTCTCCTCCTTCCAGGAGAGTGAGCATCTGTGGGCGTGGGCAGATGGTGGGCGGCGGTGGACCGGCACCGACGTGGCGAGAGAAATGGCAGGCCAGGAGCGCCGGCCGAAGCAAGATCACGGACGCCCTGTAAATCCGTCGCGAAAGCTTCAGAGGTTCGAATCCTCTACCCGCCACCAGGTGCAGATGCGGCCCCTGACCAGCAGAGATGCTGATCGGGGCCGTTGTCGTTGTCCGGGGCGATTCGGGTTAGTGCAGCCTGTGACGACCGGCTTATGAACAACCGGCAGCCGGATACAGCCCCTGACCAGCAGAAGCGCCGATCAGGGGCCGCTATCTGTGATCTGGTTGGGTGCGGTTCAGCAGCAGTGCTCTTGGTGCTGTGCGGCGACCTGCCCGACTCCTGGCCTGGTCCACTGGGGCACAGGTCGGCCGTCTCTGCGCCACCTCAGGTAGCTCGCTTCCTGCGGCCAGCCCTCCGGCGAGTCCTCCCAGACCTCCTGCCGCCCGTAGGCGGTCATGTCGAGCAGCTTGTGCGACGACATGATTGCTTCGACGCCCCGGCCGGTCGTCTCGTACGTCAGGAAGAACCGGTCGTCCCGGCGTAGGAAGCACGCGATCTGGCCGCCGCCGGCGTAGGCGGGTCCTCGATGCCGTAGGTGGAATACCACGGGTGGGTGTAGCCCATGAAGTCTCGAAAGGAGCGATCTCCTCGTACGGCCCCTCGCAGAAGACCGCGAAGGAGATGCCGCGCTCCTCAAGGTAGGCCGCGTCGTGGAAGTCCCAGATGGTGGCGGTGCAGCCTTCGCACTGGTCCTCGAACGGCTTTCCGAGGTGCCACATGTGCCGGTAGACGACGAGTTGGTCACGGCCGGCGAAGATGTCGCGCAGAGGTGTCGGCCCCTGGGCTCCGAGAAGGGAGGTCGGTGTCACCTCGGTCATCGGCAGGCGGCGTCGGGCGGCGGCTATCGCGTCGCCCTCGCGTGTGTGCGCTTTTCGCGTACGAGCAGCGCCTCGCGCTCGGTGAGCCAGGTTTCGCGATCGACGACCGGAGGTGCGGAGGTCGTGGTGTGGATGGCTACCATGGCACTATCCTAAGCATAGTGTGAGCTTGTTTGACCATAGTTGCAGGGAAGGTAGTGAGGCGTTCGTGCCGACCAAGCGAACCTTCAGGGATCTCGGGGACGCCTGCCGCGCCGCGAATGCTCTCGACCTCGTTGGTGATCGATGGACCCTGATCGTGGTGCGTGAGCTGATTCTGGTCCCAAGCGATTCGTCGACCTGCAGGAGTCGGTCCGTGGAATCACTCCGGCGGTTCTCGTCGACCGGCTGCGGTCGCTGCAGGAGACCGGCATCGTCGAGCAGGTGGTCCTGCCGGACCTGGCACGCACCCGCGCGTACGCCGCGACGGACTGGGGCCGCGAACTGGAGTCAGTCCTGGAGTCGCTTGGGCGTTGGTACTCCGCGGGCCCCGACCCGAGCACGGACGGCGGCATGACGCCTGACGGGACAGTCCTCGCCATGCGGACGATGGCTCCGGAGGCGCCGGGCGAGGTGCCGGTTCTGGCGCTTCGGCTCTACGACGGACGGCGCTCCGACCCACCAGCGCGCGACTACCGGGTGGCCACTGTCGACGGTCGCCTGGACATCCGAGCCGTCGTGGCTACGACACCGGCGGCGACAGTGACCGCCGAGTCGACGGCGTGGAGCAGGCTTCTCTTCGACGGCCTGCCACTCGCGCAGGCCGAGCGCGACGGGACCGTGCGTATCGAGGGCGACCGGGACACCGTCGTACGGGTCCTGCGTCTCTTCGCAAGGTGAGCGGCCGCAGCGCTTGCGGTGTCACCTTCGTCGGTATTGAACCCGTCAAGGTACTGGCGGGATGGCTAAGAGCCGGTATGGTGGTCGATGGCCGCGTACGGAGAGCGAGCATCGGCGCACTGCCTCCAAGCGTTACGCACGGTGACCGAGGAGCTGAATTCGGCTACTGCCCTACGGCTGGACCGAATTGTGTTGAAGGTCGTATTGAACGCTCGGCGAAGCGGTGAGCTGCCCGCAGGCTCGTGATCTGGTCCGGTGCGACGAGGGCAGTGGGCCGAACGGCGGGAAGTCACGGACGGTGGGGTCAGTCGGGGCGTCCACCACTTTTCTGGCTGCCCGCGCTATGGCACGATCGTGGAATCTTCATCCACGCTGCACATCATCTGACAGGAGCGATAATGTCTGGTCGTAGGTTGGGCCGACTGTCTGGGTCGCTTCTCCTTCTTCTCGCTGCCGCCGCCATCGTCGCTGGGTTCAACGCCGGTGCCTATGACGGCACGGCCGACTCTTACCAGGCCACCGACATCATCTGGACCATCAGTCCGGGCAGCGCTGTCGTCGACAACGCCCGCTGAGCGGTCCCGCCGTCGTCAGCATCGGACGGCGGGGACCGCGGAAGCCGTAGGGAGCGGCATGGCGCAGCGTGATCGCTCGCGACGTCGATCAGCAGACCGGGCATGGTTCATCACCGGGCCACTGGTGTTCTTCGCGGCCATCTGTTCCATGGTCACCGGCCTGGTGGCCGATCCGCCCTTTGGTGACTGGCTGTTGGCGGCCGCACTGCTGGTCGCCATGGTCGCCATGGGCATGCCGGTCCTCAACTTCGTCGTCCGCCGTCAGTCGTTCGGCGTGACGCTGACCGAGATCCCGCTGGTCCTCGCACTCTTCCTGCTGCCTCCGCTGACCGTCGTCGTGATCTACACGGTGGCGTCCATGCTCACCCAGACGAGGCACCGGTTCGCGCCCGTCAAGTTCTGGTTCAACGTGGCGAAGGCGGCCGCCGGCACGTCTCTCGCCGTCCTCGTCCTCCAGGCGCTGCCGCCGCTGGAGAAGGTGGAACCCGGCACCTGGCTGGGTCTGTTCGCGGCTGTCACCGCGGTGATCCTCGTCAGCCTGGTGGCCGTGGTTGGCGTGCACACCTTGTTGCAGGGCTGGCAGGCGGGCCGCGACGCCCTCCGCACCGCGCCTCCCGCTCTTCTGACCGCGGCCATCAACGTCTCGCTCGGTCTGATCATCCTGATCGCCGTCACCACCACGTGGTGGTCCGTGGTGTTGCTGGCCGCTCTCGGTGCGGCCCTGGTGCTGGTCTACCGCTCCTACGCGCAGTTCTTCCGTCAACATCGGACACTGGCCGCGATGTACGACCTGACCCGGGCCATCGCGGAGCGGGGCAGGACGGCACGCTCGTCGATGCTCTCCTGGGTCGGGTCCGAGCGCTGATGCAGGCCGAGTACGCGACTCTGTGGCTGCCGGCCCAGGGCCGTCACCCCGAGGTGCTGCTCACCGCCCGGGTCGATGACTCGGGCCTGCTGGACGTCGTGCCCACGCCGGCCTCCCTTCGACAGCGGGCCGCCGACGAGGGGCGGACGGTCGCGGTGGGGCGTGCCTTCGACGGGGAGTCCGACGAGCGTCAGGTGCTGAGCGACGGCAAGATCAGGACGTGATCGTGGTGCCGCTCCGGTCTGGTCAGGCGGTCATCGGCACGCTGGAGGTCGCCAACCGGCTCAGCGATGTCGGTCATTTCACCCGTGGTGACATCCCCATCTTCGAGACCGTGGCGGCGCACGCGGCGGTGGCATTGGAGAACTCCCGGCTGGTGGACCGGCTGCGGCACGACGCGTACCACGACGCGTTGACCCGGCTGCCCAACCGGCGGCGCATCACCGGGGCGCTGGAGGAGTCCGTCAAGATCCGCCTGCCCGGTGAGGTGGTGGCGCTGCTGCTCTTCGACGTCGACGGGCTGCGCCAGGTCAACGAGTCCCTCGGGCATGCGGCGGGCGACAAGGTCCTCGCCGAGGTCGCCAGCCGGTTGCGGGCCAGCGCGCCGTCGTCGGCTCTGGTCGGCCGGGCCGGTGGGGACGAGTTCCTGGTGACGCTGCGGTTGGAGAGCGCCGAGGCGGCGCTCGAGCTGGCCGCTCAGCTGCGCGACCAGATCCGCGACGAGATGGTCTTCGACGCGCTCACCCTGGACGTGAACACCGCCGTCGGGGTTGCCGTACACCCGGATCACGGCAGCGACGCGGCGACCCTGCTGCTGCGGGTCGACCTGGCCGCCACGGCGGCCAAGTCGGTGCCCGGCAGCGTGCAGTTGTTCAACCCGCGTTGGAGTCCCGGTCGCTGCGCCGGTTGGGTCTCGCCGGCGACCTGCGTCAGGCTCTGGACCACGACGAGCTGGAGGTCTACTTCCAGCCCAAGGTGACTCTGCGGGACCGGCGCCTGGTCGGTGTCGAGTGTCTGGCCCGGTGGGAGCACCCGACGCACGGCACCGTCGCTCCCGAGGACTTCGTCGCGGTGGCCGAGCACACCGGGCAGCTGAGCCGGCTGACCGAGGTGGTGCTCCGCGAGGAGCTGCGCCGCAGCCGGGACTGGGCCGAGGCCAACCAGCCGTTGCCCATCGCGGTCAACCTGGCCGCCCGCACACTGATCGACCAGGACTTCCCGGACCGGGTCCAGGAGTTGCTGACCGAGTACGGGGTGCCGGCGCAGCGACTCACCCTGGAGATCACCGAGTCGGGAGTGCTGGACGGCACGGACCGGCCCATTCCGACCCTTCGGCGGCTGCGCGACCTCGGTGTCCGGCTGTCGGTGGACGACTTCGGCACCGGCGACTCGTCCCTGGCGCACCTCCGTCGGCTGCCGGTGCACGAGGTGAAGGTGGACCGTTCCTTCGTCCAGGGCATGGCGACCGACCCGGGGACCTGGCCATCGTCAACGCCGTGGTGACCCTCTCCCAGCAGTTCGGTCTGGCCGTGGTGGCCGAGGGCGTGGAAAGTGAGCTGACCCTGGAGCTTCTCCAGGACATCGGCTGTGAGATCGGGCAGGGCTTCCTGTTCAGCCGGCCGCTGCCGTACGAGCGGTTGGCCGCCTGGTTCGGCGCTCAGGTCGAGCCGGAAACGATCGCCAACGGGGAGCTGCCGCGCCTGCGTGTCGTGCCCTGAGCAGGGCGCGGACGATCACCGGGGATCCGATTTCACCTGTTGAGCCGGGCCGTGTACTCTTACTTCTGCGCGCCCACGGGGATATCGCGCAGGCCCCTTAGCTCAGTCGGCAGAGCGTCTCCATGGTAAGGAGAAGGTCTACGGTTCGATTCCGTAAGGGGCTCGAGGGTTCAGCTGGACCCATCGCAGCGGTGTAGCTCAGATGGTAGAGCAAGCGGCTCATAATCGCTGTGTCGCCGGTTCAAGTCCGGCCACCGCTACCTCGTCTTCCGGGCTCGTTGCCGGTGGTCGTAGAAATGGGCGCTTCTGGCGCCCACTTTGCATGTCCGCGCTGTCAGCGTCTAGGCTGGCGCGTCGTAGTTGTTTCCGTTAGCGAGGAAGGCACTCCGCCGTGGCGAAGGCTACCGATGTCCGGCCGAAGATCACTTTGGCGTGTGTGGAGTGCAAGGAGCGCAACTACATCACGCGCAAGAACCGGCGCAACGACCCCGACCGCATCGAGCTGAAGAAGTTCTGCCCCGCGACGGTCGGCACACGGTCCACCGCGAGACCCGCTGACCCGTGGCCGGCCTGACGCCGGCCGCTGTCGAAGCTTTTCAATCGCCGATCTGACCGGCTTGTCGCTGCTCTGCCGCGGCCTGCCGCTCAGGTCGGCGATTGTGCGTTCCGTGTAGGTTCGCGGCATGCCTCTGGACCCTTCCTTCGTCGGCCGGACGTACCCGCCGACCGCCCCTATCAGGTGGGCCGAGAAAGATCCGTGAGTTCGCCAGCGCCATCGGCGCCACCGACCCGGCCCACCACGACCCGGCGGCCGCGCAGGCGCTGGGCCACCCCGACGTGGTGGCACCGCCGACCTTCCCGGTGATCGTCACGATGGCCGCGAGCCAGCAGATCATCGAGGATCCGGCCCTGGGCGTCGACTACAGCCGTCTGGTGCACGGCGACCAGCGGTTCGCGTACACCCGGCCGGTGGTGGCCGGTGACGAGCTGGTCTGTACGAACACCATCGAGGACGTCAGCTCCCGGGGCGGGCATGGCTTCCTGACCACGCGCACCGACGTGAGCACCGTCGGCGGGGAACCGGTGGTCGCCGTCTGGGCCCGCTACGTCATCCGCGGGGAGGCCTGAGATGGAGTTGCCAGCACAGACGTTCCGGGTGACGCGCGCGGACCTGATCCGCTACGCCGGCGCCTCGGGCGACTTCAACCCGATCCACTGGAGTGACCGGGTCGCCACCACCGTGGGTCTGCCCGGGGTGATCGCCCATGGCATGTTCACCATGGCGCTGGTCGGCCGGGCGGTCACCGAGTGGGCCGGCGGGCCGGACGCGGTGGTCGAATACGGCGTCCGTTTCACCCGGCCGGTGGTGGTCCCGGACGACGACCAGGGCACCGAGATCGAGGTCACCGCGCGGGTCCGTGAGGTGACCGAGGACGGCCTCACCCGCCTCGAGGTGACCGCCACCTGCCTGGGTGACAAGGTGCTGTCGCAGGCTCGGGCAACCATCCGGACGACACGCTGAACCCAGCACGCCACGCGTGGCGAAGAGACCGGTTGGGAAAGTCGGGCGGGTACCCGTACACTGGTCCGCCGTGGGGCAAGTGACCCCTGCTCGGTCGTCTGTGACCGCGTGGGGCGAGTGTTGCCGCATAGGGTGTAGCTCAATTGGCAGAGCAGCGGTCTCCAAAACCGCAGGCTGCAGGTTCAAGTCCTGTCACCCCTGCGCCTCAGGCCTGACCGTTCCCGTGGGTCGCGCCGCCAGCTTGGCGGCGTTCGGCCCGTGGTGGTGGCATCGGCGGGGTGGTCCGAGGCAATCGGGCCCTCCGGATGATCCACCGGCCGCGGCCCGTCGCGGGACGGTTGGACCCGGCCGGCGTGACCAGCGCCGCGTACGCCGTTCGGCGTGCGACCCCAGATTCCGCGACGGAGGGCGAAGTGGCCGACAACAAGCGGCGCGACGACGACGGCGACGATCGTCTGGACGACGAAGTCGTCGACGACGTGGCCGACGACGACGCCTCCGGTGCGGACGAGCCGGTCTCCCGGGAGGCACCGCGACGCGGTCCCGTGCCCGGGCGGAGTCGGCCGACAGCCGGCCGACCACGAGGTCGGAGACGGGCCGGGTGGGCGTGTTCGGCCGCATCGCCCGGTTCTTCCGCGAGGTCGTGGCCGAACTGCGTAAGGTCATCTGGCCGACCCGCAAGGAGCTGCTGACCTACACCGCCGTGGTGGTGGCGTTCGTCGCCGTGATGCTGACGATCGTGGGTGTGCTGGACTTCGGCTTCGCCAAGGCCGTGCTGTTTGTCTTTGGCAACTCGGACTGACCGGCTGCCTTTAGCCGATAGTGACGGAAGTGAGCGAGCGTGCCTGAGTACGACGAGACCGCCGGACCGGTGGACGAGCAGTCCACGGTCGCGACGGCGGCTGGTGACGAGTCGGTTGAGGCCGCCAGCGAGCCGGAGTTCCCAACGACCGAGCCCACGCCGGACGAGGATTACGACCCCGTCGCCGAGCTGAGGCAGAAGCTGCGCTACGCGCCGGGTGACTGGTACGTGGTGCACTCGTACGCCGGCTACGAGAACAAGGTGAAGACCAACCTCGAGACCCGGATCACGAGTCTCGACATGGAGGACTTCATCTACCAGGTCGAGGTGCCGACCCGGGAAGAGGTCGAGGTCAAGAACGGTAAGCGTTCGCAGATCCAGGCCAAGGTCTTCCCGGGTTACATCCTGGTCCGGATGGAGCTGACCGCCGAGTCCTACTCGTGTGTCCGGAACACCCGGGCGTGACCGGCTTCGTCGGCGCGACCGACCGGGCCGACCGGCCCGCCCCGCTCTCGCTCGACGAGGTGCTGAAGTGGCTGGCGCCGGCCATCGAGACCGAGCAGAAGAAGTCGAAGCCGGAGATCAAGGTCCTCGACTTCGAGGTGGGCGACTCCGTCACCGTCACCGACGGCGCGTTCGCTTCGCTGCCGGCCACGATCAGCGAGATCAACGCTGACCAGCAGAAGCTCAAGGTGCTGGTGTCGATCTTCGGTCGCGAGACGCCGGTGGAGCTCAACTTCAACCAGGTCGCCAAGATCTGACTGGTCGTCGGCGGCGGGCCCGGCCCGCCGCCGACGTCGGCGTACGCGCTCCCGCTCGACCTCGGCGGACGAGTGGGCTGCGGCCTGCGCTACTCTTGAATGTCGCCGCTGTCGCACCGCGCTGACCGTGCGCGCCCGAGGGCGGCGACAGCCGCATTTTCCAGCTCCAAGCCCCAGGAAGTGACATGCCTCCGAAGAAGAAGCTCGTCAAGACGTTCACGCTTCAGCTGCCGGCGGGCCAGGCCACGCCGGCGCCGCCGGTCGGCCCCGCGCTCGGCCAGCACGGCGTGAACATCATGGAGTTCTGCAAGTCCTACAACTCGCAGACCGAGGCTCAGCGGGGCGACATCGTCCCCGCCGAGATCAGCGTGTACGAGGACCGGTCCTTCACGTTCGTGCTGAAGACCCCGCCTGCTGCCCGGCTGCTGATCAAGGCCGCCGGTGTGCAGAAGGGCTCGGGTGTTCCGCAGTCCGAGAAGGTCGGCTCGGTCAGCCGCGCCCAGCTGCGTGAGATCGCCGAGAAGAAGATGGCCGACCTCAACGCCAACGACCTGGACCAGGCCGAGAAGATCATCGCCGGCACCGCCCGGTCGATGGGCATCACCGTCAACGACTGACGTCGGCCCCGGCCTTCGACCCGACCGTGGGAGGGCTCGCGCCGAGCGGCCCGCCAGAGACCACAGGAGTAATCAGCAATGCAGCGCAGCAAGAGCTACCGCAAGGCCGCCGATGTCATCGACCGGGACAGGCTCTACACCCCACCGAGGCCGTGAAGCTGGCCAAGGAGACCACCAACGTCAAGTTCGACGCCACGGTCGAGGTCGCCATGCGCCTCGGCGTCGACCCCGCAAGGCGGACCAGATGGTTCGCGGTGTGGTCAACCTGCCGCACGGCACCGGTAAGACCGCCCGCGTGATCGTTTTCGCCAGCGGCGCGAAGGCCGAAGAGGCCGCCGCGGCGGGTGCGGACGAGGTGGGCACCGACGAGTTGGTCGCCCGGATTCAGGGTGGTTGGCTGGACTTCGACGCGGCGATCGCCACGCCGGACCAGATGGCCAAGATCGGTCGGATCGCGCGGATCCTGGGCCCGCGCGGTCTCATGCCGAACCCGAAGACCGGCACTGTGACCATGGACGTCACCAAGGCCGTGCAGGACATCAAGGGCGGCAAGATCACCTTCCGGGTGGACAAGCACTCCAACCTGCACCTGATCATCGGCAAGGCCTCCTTCACGGAGACCCAGCTGGTGGACAACTACGCTGCGGTGCTCGACGAGGTGCTGCGCGCCAAGCCGTCCGCGGCCAAGGGCAAGTACCTCCGCAAGGTCATCCTGACCACCACGATGGGCCCGGGCGTTCCGGTCGACCCCAACCTGGTGAAGAACCTCCGGGAGGACCAGGCCGAGGCCTGAGCCGACAGTTCGCTCCGCCGGGGCGCCGCCACGACTGTGGCGGCGCCCCGGCGCTTTCAGATGTGGCAGGCTCGGGCCCATGCGGCTGGAAGACGTCTGGTTGCGGTACCACCGGCGCGGGCCGTGGGTGCTGCGGGGCATCGACGTGCACATCGGTCCGGGCGAGGTGGCGGTCGTGCTGGGCCGCAACGGAGTGGGCAAGTCGACCCTCCTCCAGGTCGCCGCGGGGTCCTCCGGCCGGGCCGGGGCCGGGTCACCGGCCGCCCGGCGCGGGTGGGTTGGGTGCCCGAGCGGTTCCCCGCCGACCAGCCGTTCACCGTGACCCGCTATCTGACCGGCATGGCCCGCGTGGCGGGGCTGGGCGGGCTGCCGCCGACGAGGCGGTGAGCACCTGGACCGACCGGCTCGGGCTGTCCGCCTTCCGCTCGGTCCGGTTGCCGGAGCTGTCCAAGGGCACCGCACAGAAGGTGGGCCTCGCCCAGGCGATGCTGCGCCCACCGGGCCTGCTGGTCCTTGACGAGCCGTGGGAGGGTTGGACGCCGCCACCCGCGAGCTGGTGCCCGAGCTGATCGCCGAGGTGCTCGCCGCCGAGGGTGCCGTCCTGGTCAGCGACCACCGTGGGGAGACCATCCAGTTGCCGGCCGCGCGTCGCTGGCTGGTGGCCGACGGGTCACTGTCCGAGGAGGCGTCGGCGGCGGACGAGATGATCGCTGTGGTCGAGGTCGCCGTGCCGGCCGCGCGGGTCGCCGGCACCGTCGCCCGGTTGCGCGCCGAGGGTCACCAGGTGCTGCGGGTACGCTCCGACGCCTCCACCGCCGCACAGCAGGCCCGACCCGCCGGGTCGCTCCGGGTGGCCGGTGACGCCCGACCCGCCGAGCCGCCGCCTGCGACAGCCGGCGAGCAGCCGAGGGCCGTCGACGCGGTTGCCGAATCGGCGGAGGAGGCCCGGTGAGCGCTCTGCTTCGGATGCGGTTGGCCGGCTTCCTGCGGACCGGGCGGGCGGTGGCGCCGCTGCTCGCCGGCCTGATCACGCTCGGCACGCTGTACGGCGGTAGCCGGGCCCAGCCGGCGGAGGCGTACGGCGTCTCCGCCGTGGTGCTCTTCCTGGTGCTCGCCTGGCAGACGAAGATCCTGTTGGACGTCGAGCCGGACGTGCAGCGTCGGCTCGCACAGGTGACCGTCGGGGTAGTCCGGGAGCGGGTGGCCGGGCTGCTCGCCGCCGGCGTGGCGGCGCTGGTGACGGTGGCTGTCGCGTTGCTCTTTCCGTGGCTGGTCGGTGGGGTGTCCGGCCCGGTCGACCGGGGACCGGCCGGTGCCGGTCGGGCTCGCGCTGGGGCTCTGGGCGCATCTGTTGGTCGTACCCGCTGCGGTTGCTCTTGGTGCGCTGGCCAGTCGGGCGTCGGTGGGTGGCGCCGGGTACGGCGTCGCGGTCCTGGCCCTCGGTGGAGTCGGCGCCGTGGTGCTCGGCCTGACCGGCTCGGTGGCCCCTGGCTGGCTCCGCCGATCATGGCCGCCGCCCGCACCACCGGGGGCGACGCCGCCGCGCTCACCCTTCTGGGGCTGACCGTGTGGGCGCTGGCCTGGAGTGCCGCGGTCGTTGGCGGGTACCTGTGGCGGCGGCGGGCCCAGGGCTGACCGTCGCCGGCGCCGGTGGCCTGGCTCACACCCGGCGATTTGGTGCTGTCGGCGGGGCGCGTATTCTTCACACCGTCATCCGTGTTCTCATGGATGAGGAACCACCAGAGACCGCTGGTCACCGTGCTTCGGCACGGTCGAAGGCCCTGCGACAACGGGCGACCCGCGTAGGGCGGCAAGCGTAACTCGGCAGTGAGCATGGTCCGCCGACCGTGACGATCCGCCGGCCCTCGCCCCGTGCGCCCTGCGCCGGGGCTTTTCGTTGTCGTGCTGCCTCCGCCCCGTTCCGGCTTCGGCCACGACGGGGACCAGCCTCGAGTAACGAGAGGAGGGACATGGCGGACAAGCCAATCCGGGCCGACAAGGCCACGGCCGTCGCTGAGCTGACCGAGAACTTCCGCAGCGCAGGCGCCACCGTGCTGACCGAGTACCGCGGTCTGACGGTTTCCCAGCTCACCCAGCTTCGGCGCTCGCTCGGCGCCGAGACCAGCTACACGGTCGCGAAGAACACGCTGGCGAAGCGCGCTGCGACGGACGCGGGCATCACCGGCCTCGACGAGCTGTTCACCGGTCCTACCGCGCTGACTTTCGTTTCGGGCGACGTCGTCGAGGCGGCGAAGGGTCTTCGCGACTTCGCGAAGGCCAACCCGAAGCTCGTCATCAAGGGCGGTGTCTTCGAGGGCAAGGCCATTTCCGCGGCCGAGGTCACGAAGCTTGCCGACCTGGAGTCCCGCGAGGTGCTGCTGGCCAAGCTGGCTGGCGCGATGAAGGGCAACCTGAGCAAGGCCGCGGCCCTGTTCCAGGCCCGCTGTCGAAGACCGCCCGTCTGGCGGCCGCACTGCAGGAAAAGCGCGAAAGGAGAGCGCCGAGGCGGCCTGAGGCCGTCCCGGTGCACCAGTTCTTACTTATCAGCTTTAGGAAAGGACGCCAGACATGGCGAAGCTCAGCACCGACGAGCTGCTCGACGCGTTCAAGGAGATGACGCTGATCGAGCTCTCTGAGTTCGTGAAGCAGTTCGAGGACACCTTCGAGGTCACCGCCGCGGCTCCGGTCGCGGTTGCCGCTGCCGGCGGCGCGCCGCCGCTGCCCCGGTCGAGGAGGAGAAGGACGAGTTCGACGTCATCCTCGAGGCCGATGGTGGCAAGAAGATCCAGGTCATCAAGGTCGTGCGTGAGCTGACCGGCCTGGGCCTCAAGGAGGCCAAGGACGCGGTCGAGGCCGCGCCGAAGGCCATCCTGGAGAAGGTCAACAAGGAGACCGCCGAGAGGCGAAGGCCAAGCTCGAGGGCGAGGGCGCCAAGGTCACCCTCAAGTGACCTGACGTTCCACCAACGCGTACCCGGCTCATGAGCTGGACATCATCGCGTCGCGGCGGGCGGTGATCCGACACGGATCACCGCCCGCCGTATTGTGGATCTGGCGCCGACCGGCCCTGAGCTGGGCTCTGACCAGCGGCTATGTCGACCGGAACGTGGGTGGGGCATCGCTCTCCAGTGGGAAACACGGGCCCACCCGGATACCGGCCCTTGACGCGGCCCCGGGCTGCCAGGCACGCTGACACCAGCAAGACACCGCGCTTGCGACGGCCACGACGTGGGTATGACAGCGGCGGCACCATCGGCCGCGGTTAACCGAGCGGCCCAGTGGGGAGTTGCGTTCAGAGCGGCCCGGCAGACCCGGTTCACGGGGCTGAGGCGCGTTCCGCAAACAACCTGCGGGGTGGGCTGGACAGCGGTTAGCCTCTCGGCTACACTGCTAGTTTGCGCTGCCTTCCGACTTGACCCCTGCTCGGAAATGTCCGTTTACGGATATTTCTGGTGGGGTCATTGAGTGCACGCGTACCAGCCGTTCTGCAGCACCGGTCCTCGGAAGGACGCATCTTGGCAGCTTCCCGCCCTGCGAAGACCAGTCGTACGTCGAGCGCATTCGCTCCCCGCCGAGTTTCATTCGGCAGGATCACCGAACACCTCGAGGTCCCAACCTCCTCGCCATTCAGAACGAGTCCTTCGACTGGCTCGTCGGCAACGAGGGTTGGCAGGGCCGGTCGGCGGACGACCCGCACGCACGCTCGGGTCTCGCGGAGATCCTTGAAGAGATCAGTCCCATTGAGGACTTCTCCGGCACCATGTCGCTCTCCTTCTCAGCGCCGCGCTTCGACGAGGTCAAGGCCTCGATCGAGGAGTGCAAGGAGAAGGACCTGACCTACTGCGCTCCGCTCTTCGTGACCGCGGAGTTCACCAACAACACCACTGGCGAGATCAAGAGCCAGACGGTGTTCATGGGTGACTTCCCGATGATGACGCCCAAGGGCACCTTCGTCATCAACGGCACCGAGCGTGTCGTGGTCAGCCAGCTCGTCCGGTCTCCGGGCGTGTATTTCGACAAGCAGCCGGACAAGACCTCCGACCGCGACCTCTCCAGCGTCAAGGTCATCCCGAGTCGGGGTGCCTGGCTGGAGTTCGACATCGACAAGCGCGACACGGTCGGCGTACGCATCGACCGCAAGCGTCGGCAGGCCGTCACCGTCCTGCTCAAGGCCATCGGATGGTCGGCCGAGCGGATCCGTGAGAAGTTCGGCTGGTCCGAGCTGATGATGACCACGCTCGAGAAGGACCACATCGCGGGCGCCGACGAGGCTCTGCTCGACATCTACCGCAAGCTGCGCCCTGGCGAGCCGCCGACGCGCGAGAACGCCAGACCCTGCTCGACAACCTCTTCTTCAACCCGAAGAGGTACGACGTCGCCAAGGTCGGGCGCTACAAGTTCAACAAGAAGCTCGAAGTTGGCGTGCCGATCACCACCGGCACCCTGACCGAGGACGACATCGTCGCCACCGTGGAGTACCTGTGCCGGCTGCACGCCGGTGAGGACGGCTACGAGGCCGACGACATCGACCACTTCGGCAACCGTCGCCTGCGTACCGTGGGTGAGCTGATCCAGAACCAGGTCCGGGTCGGCCTGTCCGGATGGAGCGGGTCGTCCGCGAGCGGATGACCACGCAGGACGTCGAGGCGATCACCCCGCAGACCCTGATCAACATCCGCCCGGTGGTGGCGGCGATCAAGGAGTTCTTCGGGACGTCCCAGCTGTCCCAGTTCATGGACCAGACCAACCCGCTGGCGGGTCTGACCCACCGGCGCCGGCTGAGCGCGCTCGGCCCGGTGGTCTGTCCCGGGAGCGGGCCGGCTTCGGGTCCGCGACGTGCACCCGTCCCACTACGGCCGGATGTGCCCGATCGAGACGCCGGAAGGCCCGAACATCGGCCTGATCGGCGCGCTGTCCACCTTCGCCCGGGTCAACCCGTTCGGCTTCATCGAGACGCCGTACCGGAAGGTCGTCGAGGGTCGGGTCACCGACCAGATCGACTACCTGACCGCGGACGAGGAGGACCGGTTCGTCAAGGCCCAGGCCAACGCGCGGCTGAAGGCTGACGGCACGTTCGCCGAGGACCGGGTGCTCTGCCGTCGTAAGGGTGGCGAGACCGAGGACGTCGTCCCCGGTGCCGTCGACTACATGGACGTCTCGCCCCGGCAGATGACCTCGGTCGCGACCGCCATGATCCCGTTCCTCGAGCACGACGACGCCAACCGGGCACTGATGGGCGCGAACATGCAGCGCCAGGCGGTGCCGCTGGTCAAGGCCGAGGCGCCGCTCGTGGGTACGGGCATGGAGTACCGGGCCGCGGTCGACGCTGGCGACGTGGTGGTCGCCGAGGTCGGCGGTGTGATCGAGGATCTCTGCGCCGACTACGTCACCATCCACCAGGACGACGGCCACCGCCGGACGTACCTGCTGCACAAGTTCCGCCGCTCCAACGCCGGCTCCTGCGTCAACCAGAAGCCGGTGGTCTTCGAGGGCGACCGCGTCGAGGCCGGTCAGGTCATCGCCGACGGGCCGTGCACCGACGAGGGCGAGATGGCACTCGGGCGCAACCTGCTGGTGGCGTTCATGTGCTGGGAGGGCCACAACTACGAGGACGCGATCATCCTGTCGCAGCGCCTCGTGCAGCAGGACGTGCTCACCTCGATCCACATCGAGGAGCACGAGGTCGACGCTCGGGACACCAAGCTCGGTCCGGAGGAGATCACCCGCGACATCCCGAACGTCAGCGAGGAAATGCTCGCTGACCTCGACGAGCGCGGCATCATCCGGATCGGTGCCGAGGTCGTCCCCGGCGACATCCTGGTCGGCAAGGTCACGCCGAAGGGCGAGACCGAGCTGACCCCGGAGGAGCGACTGCTCCGCGCGATCTTCGGTGAGAAGGCGCGTGAGGTTCGGGACACCTCGCTGAAGGTGCCGCACGGCGAGACCGGCACGGTCATCGGTGTGCGCACGTTCTCCGCGAGGACGGCGACGAGCTGCCGCCGGGCGTCAACGAGCTGGTCCGGGTCTACGTCGCCCAGAAGCGCAAGATCCAGGACGGCGACAAGCTCGCCGGCCGGCACGGCAACAAGGGTGTCATCTCGAAGATCCTGCCGATCGAGGACATGCCGTTCCTCGAGGACGGCACCCCGGTCGACATCGTGCTCAACCCGCTCGGTGTGCCGAGCCGGATGAACATCGGCCAGGTGCTGGAGACCCACCTCGGTTGGGTCGCCAAGACCGGTTGGAAGGTCGAGGGCGACGACGCCGACTGGAAGCGCCAGCTCCGCTCGATCGAGGCGCACGAGTCCGAGGGGACACCAACGTGGCCACCCGGTCTTCGACGGTGCCCGCGAGGAGGAGATCTCCGGTCTGCTCGAGTCGACCCTGCCCAACCGGGACGGCAAGCAGCTGATCGGGCGTACCGGCAAGGCGCAGTTGTTCGACGGTCGTTCCGGTGAGCCGCTGCCGGACCCGATCGCGGTCGGCTACGTCTACATCCTGAAGCTCAACCACCTGGTCGACGACAAGATCCACGCTCGTTCGACCGGCCCGTACTCGATGATCACGCAGCAGCCGCTGGGTGGTAAGGCGCAGTTCGGTGGTCAGCGTTTCGGTGAGATGGAGTGCTGGGCGATGCAGGCGTACGGCGCCGCGTACGCCCTGCAGGAGCTGCTCACGATCAAGTCCGACGACGTGCTCGGCCGAGTGAAGGTCTACGAGGCCATCGTCAGGGCGAGAACATCCCGGAGCCGGGCATCCCGGAGTCGTTCAAGGTGCTGCTCAAGGAGCTGCAGTCGCTGTGCCTCAACGTTGAGGTGCTCTCCAGCGACGGTGTGGCCCTGGAAATGCGCGAGACCGACGACGAGGTGTTCCGGGCCGCTGAGGAGCTGGGCATCGACCTGTCCCGGCGCGAGCCGAGCTCGGTCGAAGAGGTCTGAGGTGAGTGGTCGGGGCCGGTACGCCGCCCCGACCCACCGAGAATTAGCAGTACAGACGACGACATAGGGGACATAGTGCTCGACGTCAACTTCTTCGACGAGCTGCGCATTGGTCTCGCCACCGCCGACGACATCCGTCAGTGGTCGCACGGCGAGGTCAAGAAGCCTGAGACGATCAACTACCGCACCCTGAAGCCGGAAAAGGACGGGCTCTTCTGCGAGAAGATCTTCGGTCCGCAGCGGGACTGGGAGTGCTACTGCGGTAAGTACAAGCGCGTCCGGTTCAAGGGCATCATCTGTGAGCGCTGCGGCGTCGAGGTGACTCGCTCCAAGGTCCGTCGTGAGCGGATGGGGCACATCGAGCTCGCTGCTCCGGTGACCCACATCTGGTACTTCAAGGGCGTCCCGAGCCGGCTGGGTTACCTGCTGGACCTCGCCCCAAGGACCTCGAAAAGATCATTTACTTCGCCTCGTACGTCGTGACGAGCGTGGACGCGGAGTCGCGTCACCGTGACCTCTCGACGATCGAGAACGAGATCCTGGCCGAGAAGCGGCAGTCCGAGAACAGCCGCGACTCGGAGATCGAGAAGCGGGCCGCCAAGCTCGAGGCCGACCTGGCCGAGCTGGAGGCGGAGGGTGCCAAGGCGGACGTCCGGCGCAAGGTCAAGGAGGGCGGAGAGCGCGAGATGCGCCAGATCCGCGACCGGGCCCAGCGCGAGATCGACCGCCTGGACGAGGTGCTGGACACCTTCCGCAAGCTGGAGCCGAAGCAGCTGGTCACCGACGAGCTGCTCTACCGCGAGCTGCGCGACCGGTTCGGTGAGTACTTCACCGGTTCCATGGGCGCGGAGGCCATCAAGGCGCTGGTCCAGAACATGGACCTCGACGCCGAGGCCGAGAGCCTGCGGGAGACCATCCGGTCCGGCAAGGGGCAGCGGAAGATCCGGGCGCTCAAGCGGCTCAAGGTCGTCGCGGCGTTCCTGAACACCCGCAACTCGCCGCTCGGCATGGTGCTGGACTGCGTCCCGGTCATCCCGCCGGACCTGCGCCCGATGGTGCAGCTCGACGGTGGCCGGTTCGCGACCTCGGACCTGAACGACCTGTACCGCCGCGTGATCAACCGGAACAACCGCCTCAAGCGGCTGATCGACCTCGGCGCGCCCGAGATCATCGTCAACAACGAGAAGCGGATGCTCCAGGAGGCCGTCGACGCGCTGTTCGACAACGGCCGTCGCGGCCGGCCGGTCACCGGCCCGGGTAACCGCCCGCTGAAGTCGCTGTCCGACATGCTCAAGGGCAAGCAGGGCCGGTTCCGCCAGAACCTGCTGGGCAAGCGCGTCGACTACTCCGGCCGTTCGGTCATCGTCGTCGGCCCGAAGCTCAAGCTGCACCAGTGTGGTCTGCCCAAGCAGATGGCGCTGGAGCTGTTCAAGCCGTTCGTGATGAAGCGGCTGGTCGACCTCAACCACGCGCAGAACATCAAGTCCGCCAAGCGGATGGTCGAGCGTCAGCGCCCGGTCGTGTGGGATGTGCTGGAAGAGGTCATCGGCGAGCACCCGGTGCTGCTCAACCGGGCACCGACCCTGCACCGTCTGGGCATCCAGGCCTTCGAGCCGCAGCTGGTCGAGGGCAAGGCCATCCAGATCCACCCGCTGGTCTGCACCGCGTTCAACGCCGACTTCGACGGTGACCAGATGGCGGTGCACGTGCCGCTCTCCGCCGAGGCTCAGGCCGAGGCGCGGATCTGATGCTGTCGTCGAACAACATCCTCAAGCCGGCCGACGGCAAGCCGGTCACCATGCCCACCCAGGACATGGTCATCGGTCTGTACCACTCACCCACCTCACCGCCGGTGAGAAGGGCGAGGCCGGGCGTTCAGCTCGGACGCCGAGGCGCGGATGGCCTTCGACAACCGCGAACTGCACCTGCAGGCTCCGGTGAAGATCCGCCTGCGTGGCGTAACCGGTGTCGACAACGGTGCCGGCTCCGAGGCCTGGACCGCCCCGGAGGGTTGGGTCGAGGGTGACGCGCTGACCGTGGAGACCACCCTGGGTCGGGTGCTGTTCAACGAGACGCTGCCGCAGGGCTACCGCTTCGTGAACTACGAGATCCGCAAGGGTCAGCTCTCCGCGATCGTCAACGACCTCGCCGAGCGCTTCCCCAAGGTGGCGCTGGCCGCCACCCTGGACGGGCTCAAGGAGGCCGGTTTCCACTGGGCCACCTGGTCCGGCGTGACGATCGGTATGGAGGACGTCATCGCTCCGCCGCGCAAGGCGGAGATCCTGGCGAAGTACGAGGCGGAAGCCGACCGGATCGACAAGCAGTACCAGCGTGGTCTGATGACCGCCGAGGAGCCGCGGCGAGCTCATCGAGATCTGGACCAAGGCGACCAACGAGGTCGCCAAGGAGATGGACACCGCGCTGCCGCAGGAGAACCCGCTGTGGAAGATGATCCACTCGGGTGCTCGCGGTAACCTGCTCCAGCTCCGGCAGATCGCGGCGATCCGTGGTCTGGTGGCCAACCCGAAGGGCGAGATCATCCCGCGGCCGATCAAGGCCAGCTACCGGGAGGGTCTGTCCGTGCTGGAGTACTTCATCTCCACGCACGGTGCCCGTAAGGGTCTCGCCGACACCGCGCTGCGGACCGCCGACTCGGGTTACCTGACCCGTCGTCTGGTGGACGTCTCGCAGGACGTCATCATCCGCGAAGAGGACTGCGGCACCGACCGGGCGATCCCGATGCAGATCGGCGAGAAGGTGGACGGCAAGATGGTCGTCCACACCCACGCCGAGACCAGCGTGCACGCCCGGACCCTCGCCGACGACATCAAGGGCCGGACGGCACCGTGGTCGCCGAGCGCGGGCAGGACCTCAACTCCATCGGGGTCGACAAGATCGTCGCCACCGGGGTGGAGACGGTCCGCGTGCGCAGCGTGCTCACCTGTGAGTCGAAGCTGGGCGTCTGCGCGGCCTGCTACGGCCGCTCGCTGCCGACCGGCAAGTCGGTCGACATCGGTGAGGCGGTCGGCATCATCGCCGCCCAGTCCATCGGTGAGCCCGGTACGCAGCTGACGATGCGTACCTTCCACACCGGTGGTGTCGCGGGTGAGGACATCACCCAGGGTCTGCCGCGTGTCCAGGAAATCTTCGAGGCTCGGGTCCCGAAGGGTAAGGCGCCCATCGCCGACACCCCGGCCGGATCCGGATCGAGGACGGCGAGCGTTCCCGCAAGATCATCGTGGTGCCGGACGACGGCAGCGAAGAGATCGTGTACGACAAGATCTCGAAGCGGGTCAAGCTCCGGACCCACGACGGCGGTCACGTCGCGGTCGGCGAAGCTGACCGAGGGCACCATCGACCCGCACGAGCTTCTGCGGATCATGGGTCCGCGGGCGGTCCAGGTCCACCTGACCAGTGAGGTCCAGGAGGTCTACCGCTCGCAGGGTGTGCTCATCCACGACAAGCACATCGAGATCATCATCCGCCAGATGCTCAAGCGGGTGACGGTCATCGACTCCGGCGCGACCGAGTTCCTGCCGGGTGTGCTGGTCGACCGGGCGCTGTTCGAGTCGGAGAACCGCCGACTCGTCTCGGAGGGCAGCGAGCCCGCCGCCGGTCGTCCGGTGCTGATGGGTATCACCAAGGCCTCGCTGGCCACCGACTCCTGGCTCTCGGCGGCCTCCTTCCAGGAGACCACCCGGGTGCTGACCGACGCTGCGATCAACTCGCGCAGCGACTCGCTGGTCGGCCTCAAGGAGAACGTGATCATCGGAAAGCTCATCCCGGCCGGTACGGGCATCAGCAAGTACCGCAACGTCCGGGTGGAGCCGACCGAGGAGGCCAAGGCCAAGGTCTACTCGATGACCGGGTACCCGGAGACCGACTACGGCTTCGGGCCGGCCAGCGGGCAGGCTGTGCCGCTGGACGACTTCGACTTCGGGTCGTACCGCTAAGCATTGAGTGCACGACGAGGCCCCGGTGAAAGCCGGGGGCCTCGTCGTGTCCGTGCCCACCCACCCCACGGCGAGTTCGGCATGATGGGGATGACGATCGCACCCGGGCAGGTGTCCGTCGCGCAGCAGGACCTGCGCCACCCGCTGGATCCGGATCCGGCCCGCGCCACGAAGGCGCGGGCGGTCTCGCGCTGGGACTACTCGGCATGCTGACCGGGCTGTTCATCGGTGGGGTGGTCCCGGCGACGGTGGCGCTGCAACTGGCCCGCCAGGCGCGCCGGGAGGCGTACGCCTCGGGGTTTCTCACCGGCGGCGCCTGGCTGCGGCGGGGAGTGGATGGCCTGGACCGGCCTGGTGCTGGTCGCGGTCAGCCTGGTGGTCGCGGTGGTCATCGGGGTGGTTCGGCTGGCCGGTGCGCCGTCCGGCCAGGACTACCCGGCCAACATGGACTGAGCACCGGGGCCGCGCCCGGCGCGGGCGGCGGCACCCTCGGCGGTAGCCTGGCCGGTGTCCGCCGTGTGGCGGTGGCGGCCTTTCGACAGGAGGACCTCGTGACGGAACCGGCGCGGCCCCTGCGGACGAACCCGCCGGCCATCCGGACGCTCCGACTCCGTCCGAGCCGAGCGATGTGGCTCCGGCTGCGTCCGAGCCAAGTGACGTGGCTCCGGCTGCGTCCGCGCCGAGCGCTCCGGTTTCGTCCGCGCCGAGCGACTCGGCGCAGGCGGTTTCGAGCGGCGAGCCGCACCCACCCGCTGTCGCATCGGGCTGGGGCACGCCGCCGCACGCCGGTTGGGGCCCGACCGTCGCGTCCGGCCCGGGTCAGCCGCACCCGATCCCCGCGGCCCCGGCCCCGACACCGCAGGGATGGGGTCCGTCCCCTTCCGGACCTGGTGTCCCGCCTGGGTGGGGTCCGCCGCCGCCTCGGCCTGGTGTCCCGCCGGGTTGGGGCCGCCGTCGTCTGTCCCCGGTGTGCCGGCCGGGTGGGTCCGCCACCCTCTGGGCCTGGTGTCCCGCCGGGATGGGGTCCGCCCTCGTCCGGCCCTGGCATGCTGCCCGGTTGGGGTCCGCCGGCGCCGGGTCATGCCTCCGGCTGGGGTGGCGTGCCGGGCGTCCGGTGCCGCCGCCGCCCACCGACGACCAACGTCGCCCGCCGAAGCGGGTGGAGGCGGTGCCGGGAACGCCGTTCGGCGTCGTGCACCTGGACGTGGCACCCGTTACCTCCGGGCTGGCCATCGGGGCGCTGGTGGCGGGGTCGCGTCGGTCCTGGTCGCGCTACTGGTGATCTGCTTCGGGGTGGCCTTCGTGGACGAGGGTGGAGCCTGGGCGTCCGGGGCGTTCGCCGCGCTGGGTGTGCTGGCCGGCGGGGCGGCGGTCGTCACGGGCCTGCTCGGCCAGCGGCAGATCCGCCGACCGGCCGCACCCCGGCGGTCCGTTTCACCGGCCGAGGGCTGGCGGTGGCCGGGATCAGCTGCGGCGCGGCGGGGCACTGCTCAGCCTCCTGGGTCTGGGCCTGGCGCTGCTCCTCGCCCTGAGGTGACGGTGCTCACCGGCAGATGACGGCGGTCTCCCGGTGCACGCCGGGGCGACGGGTGCTTGTGCGGGGAAGCCGGTACACTTGTGTTCGTAGGTGCCCATCGCGGGCGACGGGGCGAAACGAGAGTCGGCCGGCGGGCGTGCGACAGTCGCCGGGCCATTCCGTTTTGACCTGGGCGGTTGTGGTAGGTACTCTTTCCCTTGTGCCCGGGCATGCCCGGGCAACTCGTGCGTGCGCTGTTTCCGGCTTCCGGGCAGCGGCACGACAGGCCAAAGATCCGGGCGGGGCGACTCGCGTGCCGGTGAACAAAACCCGTTGCGCACGCGAGAGCGCCGCGACGGAACCGTGACGAGGGCGACACGCCCGACCGCGGGTGCCGGGTCTCCGCAAGGTGACCCTGGTCGGAATGTAGGAGAGCCGGTCATCAGGCCGGCTAACGAGCAGACGGCGCGGTCGCGAAAGCGGCCGAAGGGAGCGGAGAAACCCGGTGCCCACGATCCAGCAGCTGGTCCGAAAGGGCCGCCAGGCGAAGACGACCAAGACCAAGACCCCGGCGCTGAAGGGTTCCCTCAGCGGCGCGGCGTGTCACCCGCGTGTACACCACCACCCCGAAGAAGCCGAACTCGGCGCTGCGCAAGGTCGCTCGCGTGAAGCTCAGCAGCCAGATCGAGGTGACCGCCTACATCCCCGGCGTCGGTCACAACCTGCAGGAGCACTCGATCGTGCTCGTCCGCGGTGGCCGGGTGAAGGACCTCCCGGCGTGCGTTACAAGATCGTTCGCGGCTCGCTGGACACCCAGGGCGTCCGCAACCGCAGCAGGCGCGCAGCCGTTACGGCGCGAAGAAGGAGAAGAGCTGACATGCCGCGTAAGGGACCGCTCCGCGGCGGCCACTGGTCGCTGACCCGGTGTACAACTCGCCGCTGGTCACCCAGCTGGTGAACAAGATCCTGCTGCGCGGCAAGCGCCAGCTCGCCGAGACCATCGTGTACGCGGCCCTCGAGGGCTGCCGCGAGAAGTCCGGCACCGACCCGGTCGTCACCCTCAAGCGGGCGATGGACAACGTCAAGCCGACCCTCGAGGTGCGCAGCCGTCGTGTCGGTGGCGCCACCTACCAGGTTCCGGTCGAGGTTCGCCCGACCCGGGCGACCACCCTGGGCCTGCGCTGGCTGGTCACCTACTCCCGCGCCCGTCGCGAGAAGACCATGGTCGAGCGGCTGATGAACGAGCTGCTGGACGCGAGCAACGGCCTCGGTGCCGCCGTCAAGCGGCGCGAGGACACGCACAAGATGGCCGAGTCCAACAAGGCCTTCGCGCACTACCGCTGGTAACACCCTGGTTCCGGCGCCTCCGGGCGCCGGAACCGCCACCAGTTGAGTCGAGACGACGATAAGTAGGGATTGAAGTGGCCGCCGCAGACGCGCTCGCCAAGGTACGCAACATCGGCATCATGGCGCACATCGATGCCGGTAAGACCACGACCACCGAGCGAATCCTGTTCTACACCGGCATCACGTACAAGATCGGTGAGGTTCACGAGGGCGCTGCCGTCATGGACTGGATGGAGCAGGAGCAGGAGCGTGGTATCACCATCACCTCCGCTGCTACCAAGTGTGAGTGGAAAGACCACACGATCCAGATCATCGACACGCCGGGCCACGTCGACTTCACGGTCGAGGTCGAGCGGTCGCTGCGTGTCCTGGATGGTGCGGTCGCGGTTTACGACGGTGTCGCCGGCGTGGAGCCGCAGACGGAGAACGTCTGGCGGCAGGCCGACAAGTACAACGTCCCGCGTATGTGCTTCGTCAACAAGCTCGACCGGACCGGCGCCGACTTCTTCCGCTGCGTGCAGATGATGATCGACCGGTTGAACGCCACCCCGCTGGTGCTCCAGATCCCGATCGGGCTCGAGGGTGACCACATCGGTGTCGTCGACCTGATCGGCATGCGCGCCCTCACCTGGCGCGGGAGACCCAGAAGGGTGATGACTACGCGATCGAGGAGATCCCGGCCGACCTGGCCGACTCCGCGGCCGAGTGGCGCGAGAAGCTGATGGAGACCCTGGCCGACGTCGACGACGCGGTGATGGAGAAGTACCTGGAAGGCGAAGAGATCCCCGACGGGGAGATCAAGGCCGCCATCCGGCGTGCCACCATCGCCGGCAAGGCCAACCCGGTGCTGTGCGGCTCGGCGTTCAGAACAAGGGCGTCCAGCCCATGCTCGACGCCGTGGTCGACTTCCTGCCGTCGCCGCTGGACGTTCCGGCGATCGAGGGTACGGCCGCCGACGGTGAGACCCCGCTGCTGCGCAAGCCCTCCAACTCGGAGCCCTTCTCCGGCCTGGCCTTCAAGATTCAGACGGACAAGCACCTGGGCAAGCTCACCTACGTGCGGGTCTACTCCGGCACGCTCGATTCCGGTTCCCAGGTGGTCAACTCCACCAAGGACCGCAAGGAGCGGATCGGCAAGATCTACCAGATGCACGCCAACAAGCGGGAAGAGCGTCCGTCGGCGCAGGCCGGCGACATCATCGCCGTCCAGGGTCTCAAGCAGACCACCACCGGCGACACTCTCTCCGACCCGGCGAACCCGGTGATCCTGGAGTCGATGACCTTCCCGGAGCCGGTCATCTCGGTGGCGATCGAGCCGAAGACCAAGTCCGACCAGGAGAAGCTGGGCACCGCCATCCAGCGCCTGGCCGAGGAGGACCCGACCTTCCGCGTCCAGTTGGACGAGGAGACCGGTCAGACGGTCATCTCCGGCATGGGTGAGCTGCACCTGGACATCCTGGTCGACCGGATGCGCCGCGAGTTCAACGTCGAGGCCAACGTCGGCAAGCCCCAGGTGGCCTACCGCGAGACCATCCGCCGCAAGGTGGACAAGGTCGAGTACACCCACAAGAAGCAGACTGGTGGTTCCGGCCAGTACGCCCGCGTGATCGTGAGCGTCGAGCCGCTTCCGCTGGACAACGACTCGCCGACCTACGAGTTCGCCAACGGCGTCAGCGGCGGCCGCATCCCCGGGAGTTCATCCCTCGGTGGACGCCGGTGCGCAGGACGCGCTGCAGTACGGCATCCTGGCGGGCTTCCCGCTGGTCGGCGTGAAGCTGACCCTGCTGGACGGCCAGTACCACGAGGTCGACTCGTCGGAAATGGCATTCAAGATCGCCGGCTCGATGGTGATGAAGGACGCGGCCCGCAAGGCCGACCCGGCGTTGCTCGAGCCGATGATGGCCGTTGAAGTCACCACTCCTGAGGAGAACATGGGTGACGTCATCGGTGACCTCAACTCCCGCCGCGGCATCATCCAGGCGATGGAGGAGCGCAGCGGCGCCCGCATCGTCCGGGCTCTGGTGCCGTTGTCGGAGATGTTCGGCTACGTCGGCGACCTGCGGTCGAAGACCCAGGGCCGGGCTAGCTACAGCATGCAGTTCGACTCCTACGCCGAGGTTCCGCAGAGCGTCGCGAAGGAGATCATCGCCAAGGCAACGGGCGAGTAACGCCCTGAGCAGGTGATTCGTGGTTGGTCGCGGGAGGTTTAACCCGCCCGCGGCCACCACGATCGGATCGCGTGAGACCGGGCCTGTAGGCTTCATCGCCGCAGAACCCACAAAGGCTCTCCGGCCGTTCAGGCCGGAAAGGCTGTCGACAGAGTCCTAAGCGCCGACCGGCGCGCCGGGCGTACGAACCAAGAAGTCCACAGGAGGACACCAGTGGCGAAGGCTAAGTTCGAGCGGACTAAGCCGCACGTCAACATCGGCACCATTGGTCACATCGACCACGGTAAGACGACGCTGACGGCGGCCATCACCAAGGTCCTGCACGACCAGTTCCCGGACCTGAACCCCTACACGCCGTTCGACGAGATCGACAAGGCGCCGGAGGAGAAGGCCCGCGGCATCACGATCTCGATCGCGCACGTCGAGTACCAGACCGAGGCGCGGCACTACGCGCACGTCGACTGCCCCGGCCACGCGGACTACATCAAGAACATGATCACCGGTGCCGCGCAGATGGACGGCGCGATCCTGGTGGTCGCGGCGACCGACGGCCCGATGCCGCAGACCCGCGAGCACGTGCTGCTGGCCCGTCAGGTCGGTGTGCCGTACATCGTCGTGGCGCTCAACAAGAGCGACATGGTCGATGACGAGGAGCTCCTGGAGCTCGTCGAGCTCGAGGTCCGTGAGCTGCTCTCCTCGCAGGAGTACCCGGGTGACGACCTGCCGGTCGTTCGGGTTTCGGCGCTGAAGGCCCTCGAGGGTGACCCCGAGTGGACCGGCAAGCTGCTGGACCTGATGAGCGCTGTCGACACCTCGATCCCGCAGCCGGAGCGCGAGATCGACATGCCGTTCCTGATGCCGGTTGAGGACGTCTTCACGATCACCGGTCGTGGCACCGTCGTCACCGGTCGCGTGGAGCGCGGCGTTCTCCTGCCGAACGAGGATGTTGAGCTCGTCGGTATCAAGGAGAAGAGCTTCAAGACCAAGGTCACCGCGATCGAGATGTTCCGGAAGACCCTGGACGACGCCCGCGCAGGCGAGAACGTCGGCCTGCTGCTGCGTGGCACCAAGCGCGACGAGGTCGAGCGCGGCATGGTCGTCGTGAAGCCGGGCTCGAACACCCGCACACGGAGTTCGAGGCGACGGTCTACATCCTCTCCAGGAGGAGGGCGGCGGCACACCCCGTTCTTCCAGAACTACCGTCCGCAGTTCTACTTCCGGACCACGGACGTCACCGGTGTCGTCACTCTCCCCGAGGGCACCGAGATGGTCATGCCGGGCGACAACACGTCCATGACGGTGAAGCTGATTCAGCCCATCGCCATGGAGGAGAACCTCAAGTTCGCGATCCGCGAGGGTGGCCGCACCGTCGGCGCCGGGTTCGTCAACAAGATCATCAAGTGAACTAGGTAACCCCGATTAGACCCGCCGCCGGTCGTGCGGCATACTAGTCAGGTTGCGTAAAGACAGTTCGTCGCCTGTGTTCGGCTTTCACTGAACCTCCGGGTGGCGAGGCAGTCGAGCGTAGGGTGGTTGGCGGCCCAGTCGCCAACCACCCTCGCACGGCGTTCAGGTCGCGGTAATGCGATCGGCGCCTTGACCCACCGCGCGGTCAGCACCACTCCGGTACCACGGGCGGAGCTCGGCCCGAGGGCGCGACACGCCCGACCGCGGGGTCGGCGAAGTGGGCCTGTGCCAGCCGGCACAGGCGCCCGCAACACAGCGGCATCGAGAGAAGGAACAGAAGCCACCATGGCGGGACAGAAGATCCGCATCCGGCTCAAGGCCTATGACCACGAGGTCGTCGACTCCTCGGCTCGGAAGATCGTCGAGACGGTGACGCGCACGGGGCGCAGGTCGCGGGCCCGGTGCCGCTGCCCACGGAGATCAACCGTTTCTGCGTTATCCGCTCGCCGCACAAGTACAAGGACTCGCGCGAGCACTTCGAGATGCGCACGCACAAGCGGCTGATCGACATCATCGACCCGACTCCGAAGACGGTCGACTCGCTCATGCGCCTCGACCTGCCGGCTGGCGTCGACATCGAGATCAAGCTGTAGGGACCGGACAATGGACAGGCAAGTCAAGGGGATCCTGGGCGCCAAGCTCGGCATGACCCAGGTCTGGGACAACAACAAGGTTGTTCCCGTGACCGTGGTCGAGGCCGGCCCGTGCGTCATCAGCCAGGTTCGTAGCGCCGAGAAGGACGGTTACTCCGCGGTCCAGCTGGCCTACGGCACCATCGACCCGCGCAAGGTCAAGAAGCCGATCAGCGGGCACTACGCCAAGGCGGACGTGGCGCCGCGCCGGCACATCGTCGAGCTGCGCACCACGGATGCCGGGGAATACTCGCTCGGGCAGGAAGTCACTGTCGTCGAGTTCCCGGCCGGCGTCACCATCGACGTCACCGGCAAGACCAAGGGCAGGGCTACGCCGGCCCGATGAAGCGGCACGGCTTCCACGGTCTGGGTAGCAGCCACGGTGTCGAGCGCAAGCACCGTTCGCCCGGTTCCATCGGCGCCTGCGCGACCCGGGTCGTGTCTTCAAGGGCACCCGGATGGCCGGTCGGATGGGTGGCGTGCGGTACACCGTGCAGAACCTCACCGTCCAGGCGGTCGACACCGAGAACAACCTGCTGCTCGTCCGGGGTGCCATTCCTGGTCCCAAGGGCGCGCTTGTTCTGGTCCGTACCGCGGCCAAGATCAAGGTGAAGAAGGGCGGTGCGGCCAAGTGACCACCGTTGACGTGCGCACCGTCGAAGGCACCACCAGCAGCTCCGTCGAGCTGCCGGCGGACATCTTCGACGTGCAGGCCAACGTCGCGCTGATGCACCAGGTCGTGGTGGCCCAGCTCGCGGCGGCCCGACAGGGCACGCACAAGACCAAGACCCGCGCCGAGGTCGCTGGTGGCGGCAAGAAGCCGTACAAGCAGAAGGGCACCGGTCGCGCCCGGCAGGGCTCGATCCGCGCGCCGCAGTTCGCCGGCGGTGGCGTCGTGCACGGTCCCGTGCCGCGTGACTACAGCCAGCGGACCCCGAAGAAGATGAAGGCCGCCGCTCTGCGGGTGCCCTCTCCGACCGGGCCCGCGCCGGGCAGGTGCACGTCGTCGAGGCGTTCGTCTCGGGCGAGAAGCCGTCCACCAGGCGGCCCTGGCCACGCTGACCAAGCTCACCGAGGCCCGTCGGGTCCTGGTCGTGCTGAGCAGCATCGACGAGCTGAACTGGGTGTCGCTGCGCAACGAGCCGCGCGTGCACCTGATCGAGTCCGGCCAGCTGAACACGTACGACGTGCTCGTGGCCGACGACGTGGTCTTCACCAAGGACGCCCTGGACGAATTCCTGGGCGTGCCCGCCGAGACCACCGAGGAGGGTGGCAAGTGAGCACGATCGCCGACCCGCGCGACATCATCGTGGCGCCGGTCGTCTCGGAGAAGAGCTACAGCGAGCTGAACCGGAACTGGTACACCTTCCTGGTGCACCCGGACGCGAACAAGACCGAGATCAAGATCGCTATCCAGCAGATCTTCAACGTCCGCGTCCTGACGGTCAACACGCTCAACCGCCAGGGTAAGCGCAAGCGCACCAAGACCGGCTTCGGTCAGCGCAAGGCGACCAAGCGGGCGATCGTGAAGCTGGCTGACGGTGACCGCATCGAGGCCTTCGGCGGCCCGGTCAGCTGAGGGTGTAGACAATGGCTATCCGTAAGTACAAGCCCACGACGCCGGGCCGACGTGGCTCGAGTGTCGCTGACTTCGCCGAGATCACCCGGTCCACGCCGGAGAAGTCGCTGCTGGCTCCGTTGCCGAAGAAGGGCGGGCGTAACGCCCACGGCCGGATCACCACGCGGCACCACGGCGGCGGTCACAAGCGCCAGTACCGTCTGATCGACTTCAAGCGGGTCGACAAGGACGGCGTGCCGGCGAAGGTCGCTCACATCGAGTACGACCCGAACCGCACGGCGCGCATCGCGCTGCTGCACTACGCCGACGGCGAGAAGCGGTACATCATCGCGCCGAAGGACATGAAGCAGGGCGACCGTGTCGAGTCCGGCCCGGGCGCCGACATCAAGCCGGGTAACAACCTGCCGCTGCGCAACATCCCGGTCGGCACCACGATCCACAACGTGGAACTGCGTCCGGGTGGCGGGGCCAAGCTGGCCCGTTCCGCGGGCGTCGGCATCCAGCTGCTCGGCCGCGAGGGCGCGTACGCGACCCTTCGTCTGCCGTCCGGCGAGATCCGGCGTGTGGACGTGCGCTGCCGCGCCAGCGTCGGCGAGATCGGCAACGCCGACCAGTCGAACATCAACTGGGGCAAGGCCGGCCGTATGCGGTGGAAGGGCAGGCGCCCGACCGTCCGTGGTGTCGCCATGAACCCGGTCGACCACCCGCACGGTGGTGGTGAGGGTAAGACCTCCGGTGGTCGCCACCCGGTCAACCCGCAGGGTAAGCCCGAGGCCGCACCCGCCGTAAGGGCCAGCCGAGTGACCGGCTGATCGTCCGCCGCCGCTACGCCACGCGTAAGCGCGGCTGAGGAGATAAGACATGCCTCGCAGCCTGAAGAAGGGCCCGTTCGTCGACGACCACCTGCTCAAGAAGGTGGAAGTCCAGAACGACAAGGGCTCGAAGAACGTGATCAAGACCTGGTCGCGGCGTTCGACGATCATCCCGGAGATGCTCGGGCACACGATCGCCGTTCATGACGGACGCAAGCACGTCCGGTGTTCGTGACCGAGGCGATGGTCGGGCACAAGCTCGGCGAGTTCGCGCTGACCCGCACGTTCAAGGGTCACGAGAAGGACGACCGGAAGAGCCGTCGGCGCTGACGCCGCGGGCATACGGATAGAGGAACAAGGGGTTACAGCGATGCCAGGAAAGGGCGACGCTCCGGTGCTTCCGGGCGCGCGGGCGGTTGCGCGGCACGTGCGCATCTCGCCGATGAAGGCGCGCCGGGTGGTCAACCTCGTCCGCGGCCTGCCCGCGAAGGAGGCGCTAACGGTGCTGCAGTTCGCGCCGCAGGCTGCGAGCGAGCAGGTGTACAAGGTGCTCGCTAGCGCGATCGCCAACGCGGAGAACAACGAGCGGCTGGACCCCGACGCGCTGCTCGTCAGCGAGGCCTTCGTTGACGAGGGCCCGACGATGAAGCGGTTCCAGCCGCGGGCGCAGGGTCGGGCGTACCGAATCCGCAAGCGCACCTGCCACATCACCGTGGCGGTCGAAGCGGTCGCGCCGGCAGCGCCGAGGAAGGCCGCGGCGAAGAAGGCCGCCCGGCCACGGAGGCCGCACCGGCCGAAGCGCAGAGCAAGACGGAGGACGCCGAGTAATGGGTCAGAAGGTTCACCCCACTGGGTTCCGGCTCGGCATCTCGACCGACTGGAAGTCTCGTTGGTTCGCGGACAAGCTCTACAAGGACTACATCGGCGAGGATGTCAAGATCCGCCGCATGATGTCCAAGGGCCTCGAGCGCGCCGGGATCTCCAAGGTCGACATCGAGCGCACCCGCGACCGGGTCCGGGTCGACATCCACACCGCCCGGCCGGGCATTGTCATCGGCCGTAAGGGTGCGGAGGCCGACCGGATCCGCGGCGAGCTTGAGAAGCTCACCGGCAAGCAGGTTCAGCTGAACATCATCGAGGTGAAGAACCCCGAGTCGGACGCTCAGCTGGTCGCGCAGGGCGTGGCCGAGCAGCTGTCCAGCCGGGTCAGCTTCCGTCGGGCGATGCGCAAGGCCATGCAGTCGGCGATGAAGAACCCGATCTGCAAGGGCATCCGGGTTCAGGTCTCGGTCGCCTCGGCGGCGCCGAGATGAGCCGGACCGAGTTCTACCGTGAGGGCCGGGTTCCGCTGCACACGCTGCGGGCCAACATCGAGTACGGCTTCTTCGAGGCCCGTACCACGTTCGGCCGGATCGGTGTGAAGGTCTGGATCTACAAGGGCGACGCCGTCATGGGCCGGGAGGCTCCGGCCGAGGCCGGTCCGTCCCGCCCGCGTCGTGGTGAGCGTGGCGACCGTCCCGAGCGTCCGCGCCGTGGCCGGTCGGGTTCGTCCGGCACCACGGCTGGTGGCACCGAGGCTGGTCGCGCTGCCGCGACCACCATCGCCCAGCAGGCGGAGACGCCGGCCGGCGAGCCCGTGGACACCGGCGCTGTCGCCGCCACGGCGTCTGCTCCGGCCGCGACTCAGCCGGCAGAAACGCAGCAGGAGGGCTGACAGATGCTGATGCCGCGCAAGCCCCGAAGGGCTTCCGCAAGCCGCACCACCCGGACCGCAGTGGCGCGTCCAAGGGTGGTAACCGGGTGGTGTTCGGCGAGTTCGGGATCCAGGCTCTCGAGCCGGCGTACGTGACGAACCGGCAGATCGAGTCGGCACGTATCGCGATGACTCGCCACATCAAGCGTGGTGGCAAGGTCTGGATCACGATCTTCCCGGACCAGGCCCTCACCAAGAAGCCTGCCGAGACCCGGATGGGTTCCGGTAAGGGTTCGCCCGAGTGGTGGGTCGCCAACGTCAAGCCGGGGCGGGTTCTCTTCGAGATGTCCTTCCCCAACGAGCAGACCGCGCGAGAGGCTATGCGTCGCGCGATCCACAAGCTCCCGATGAAGTGCCGCATTGTTACGCGCGAAGTGGGTGAATCCTGATGGCAGCGGGCGTTAAGGCGACCGAGCTGCGTGAGCTCTCCGAAGAGGAGCTGGTCACGAAGCTGCGGGAGGCCAAGGCGGAGCTGTTCAACCTCCGCGTGCAGGCCGCAACCGGGCAGCTGGACAACAACCGGCGGTTGCAGGTCATCCGTCGGGAGATCGCCCGGATCTACACGATCATGCGTGAGCGCGAGCTGGGGCTCTCGGCCGCGCCGACTGAGGTGACTGCATCATGACCGAAGAGACCGCCACCGCCGCCGCGCGGTCGCGCCGCAAGGTCCGCGAGGGCCTGGTGATCAGCGACAAGATGGACAAGACCGTCGTGGTCGAGGTCGAGGACCGGGTTCGGCACGCGCTGTACGGCAAGATCATGCGCCGTACGGCCAAGCTGAAGGTGCACGACGAGCAGAACGCCGCTGGCACGGGTGACCGGGTTCTCATCATGGAGACCCGGCCGCTGAGCGCCACCAAGCGTTGGCGGATCGTGGAGATCCTGGAAAAGGCCAAGTAGCGAAGGCTCGAGTTCGCCCGGCGTTGCGTCGGGCGTAGGTTCCGCCAGGCTCCGGCCGCTACGGCGGCCGGAGAACCGGCAGACATAGGAGATAGACGTGATTCAGCAGGAGTCGCGACTGCGCGTCGCCGACAACACGGGTGCTCGGGAGATCCTGTGCATCCGGGTTCTCGGTGGCTCGGGTCGGCGCTACGCGAGCATCGGCGACGTCATCGTGGCCACGGTCAAGGACGCTATCCCGGGTGCCGGTGTGAAGAAGGGTGACGTCGTGAAGGCGGTCATCGTTCGCACGGCCAAGGAGAGGCGTCGGCCGGACGGCTCGTACATCCGCTTCGACGAGAACGCCGCCGTCATCATCAAGGACGGCGGGGACCCGCGTGGTACCCGTATCTTCGGCCCGGTGGGCCGGAGCTGCGGGACAAGCGGTTCATGAAGATTATTTCCCTCGCGCCGGAGGTGTTGTGACCGTGAAGGTCAAGAAGGGCGACACGGTCGTCATCATCGCCGGCAAGGACAAGGGTGCCAAGGGCAAGGTCATTCAGGCCTACCCGCGGCAGGACAAGATCCTGGTCGAGGGCGTGAACCGGGTCAAGAAGCACACCCGTATCAGCACCACCCAGCGTGGCGCCAAGACCGGCGGCATCGTCACTCAGGAGGCCCCGATCCACGTCTCGAACGTGCAGGTCCTGGACTCCGACGGCAAGCCGACCCGCGTCGGTTACCGGTTCGACGACAACGGCCAGAAGGTCCGCATCGCGCGTAGCACCGGTAAGGACCTGTGATGACCACGGCTACCGAAAAGACCCTGCCGCGCCTCAGGAGCGGTACCGCAACGAGATCGTGGCCCAGCTGCGCGAGCAGCGTAGCTACGGCAACCCCATGCAGGTGCCGCGGCTGGTCAAGATCGTCGTCAACATGGGTGTCGGCGAGGCTGCTCGCGACGCCAAGCTGATCGACGGCGCGGTCCGCGACCTCGCCACGATCACCGGCCAGAAGCCGCAGGTGCGGCGGGCGACCAAGTCCATCGCGCAGTTCAAGCTCCGCGAGGGCATGCCGATCGGTGCGAAGGTGACCCTTCGCGGCGACCGGATGTGGGAGTTCCTGGACCGGCTGCTGTCCATCTCGCTGCCGCGTATCCGCGACTTCCGCGGTCTGGACGGGCGCAAGCTGGACGGGCACGGCAACTACACGTTCGGTCTGACCGAGCAGTCGGTGTTCCACGAGATCGACCAGGACCGGATCGATCGCCAGCGGGCATGGACATCACGGTGGTCACGACCGCCACGACCGACGACGAGGGCCGGGCGCTGCTCAAGCTCCTGGGCTTCCCGTTCAAGGAGAACTGAGATGGCCAAGAAGGCGCTGATCATCAAGGCGGCCGCGAAGCCGAAGTTCTCGGTTCGCGCGTACACCCGCTGCCAGCGTTGCGGGCGTCCGAAGGCGGTCTACCGCAAGTTCGGGCTCTGCCGGGTCTGCATCCGGGAGATGGCTCACCGTGGTGAGCTGCCGGGCGTGTCCAAGGCTTCCTGGTAAGGGCGACCGCGTCCGGCCGTCGGCCGGGAACTCCTGCACCGATTAGGTATTGCTCTTCGCCGTAGGCCGGGCTGATGCCCCGGGAACCCCGGCGAGAAAGGCTGACGAAATCCATGACGATGACCGACCCGATCGCAGACATGCTCACGCGTCTGCGTAACGCCAACCAGGCGTACCACGATCAGGTGAAGATGCCCTACTCCAAGATCAAGGCGAACATCGCCGAGGTCCTGAAGGCCGAGGGTTACATCTCCACCTGGTCGGTCGAGGAGCCGAGGAGGGCGCCGTCGGCAAGCGACTGGTCGTCGAGCTGAAGTACGGCCAGAGCCGCGAGCGGAGCCTGGCCGGCATCAAGCGCGTGTCCAAGCCCGGTCTCCGGGTGTACGCCAAGTCGGACGGGCTCCGCGGGTGCTCGGTGGGCTGGGCGTGGCGATCATTTCGACGTCCCAGGGGCTGCTGACCGACCGGCAGGCCCGCAAGCGGAGTGTTGGCGGGGAAGTCCTCGCCTTCGTCTGGTAACGGGAGACAGGTAGAAATGTCGCGAATTGGACGTAAGTCGATCCCGGTGCCAGCCGGCGTCGACATCACGATCGACGGGCAGACCGTCAAGGTCAAGGGCCCCAAGGGCCAGCTCCAGCACACCCTCGCCGAGCCGATCACGGTCGAGCGGGCCGAGGATGGGCAGCTGAGCGTCAACCGGCCGAACGACGAGCGCAAGGCCAGGAACTCCACGGCCTGAGCCGTACGCTGGTTGCAAACATGATCGTCGGGGTCACCGAGGGCTACCGTAAGAGCCTGGAGATCGCCGGCACCGGTTACCGGGTCACCGCCAAGGGTTCGGACCTCGAGTTCGCGCTCGGGTTCTCGCACCCGGTGGTCGTCCCGCCCCGGCGGGCATCACCTTCACGGTGGAGCGGCCGACTCTGTTCCACGTGGCTGGCATCGACAAGCAGCAGGTCGGTGAGGTCGCCGCCAACATCCGGAAGATCCGCCCGCCGGAGCCCTACAAGGGCAAGGGCGTGAAGTACCAGGGCGAGGTCATCCGCCGCAAGGCCGGAAAGGCAGGTAAGAAGTGAGCGCCACGCTGCTCAAGCGCCGCCGCGGCGTCGCCGCCAAGCGCGCCGTCGGGCGTGCGCGTCGACACTTCCGCGTCCGCAAGAACGTCACCGGTACGGCCGAGCGTCCGCGCCTGGTCGTCACCCGTTCGCTGCGGCACATGGTCGCCCAGGTCGTCGACGACAGCAAGGGTCACACCCTGGCGTCGGCCTCGACCCTGGACGCCCGCTGCGCGGTACGGAGGGCGACAAGAGCGCCCTCGCTGGCAAGGTGGGCGCTGCTCGCCGAGCGGGCCAAGGCCGCTGGCGTCTCCAGGTCGTCTTCGACCGCGGTGGCAACCGGTACGCGGGGCGAGTCGCCGCGCTTGCCGATGCCGCCCGCGAAGCCGGGCTCGAGTTCTAACAACCCCGTCACGAGAGATAAGGAAGGCTGCTGATGCCAGGTCAACAGCGCCGTGGCGGCGGGTCCGGTGGCAACGAGGGTGGTCGCCGCGACAACCGCCGTGAGGGCGGCCGCGGAAACGCGCCCGTCGAGAAGACCCCGCACCTTGAGCGGGTCGTCGCGATCAACCGCGTCGCCAAGGTCGTGAAGGGTGGTCGTCGCTTCAGCTTCACCGCCCTCGTGATCGTGGGCGACGGCGACGGCACGGTCGGCGTGGGCTACGGAAAGGCCAAGGAGGTGCCCGCGGCCATCGCCAAGGGTGTCGAGGAGGCCAAGAAGCACTTCTTCAAGGTTCCGCGGATCGGTCAGTCGATCCCGCACCCGATTACGGGTGAGGACGCCGCTGGCGTGGTGCTGCTCAAGCCGGCCTCGGCCGGTACGGGTGTCATCGCCGGCGGTCCGGTGCGTGCCGTGCTGGAGTGCGCCGGGATCCACGACGTGCTCTCCAAGAGCCTCGGCTCGTCGAACCCGATCAACATCGTGCACGCCACCGTGGCGGCCCTGAAGGGGCTTGAGTCCCCGAGCAGGTCGCGGCGCGTCGTGGCCTGCCGGTGGAGGACGTCGCGCCGGCCGCCATGCTGGCGTCGCGTGCGGGGTGGCGCGCTGATGGCACGCCTGAAGGTCACCCAGCTCCGATCCGGTATCGGGACCAAGCACAACCAGCGTGAGTCGCTGCGTTCGCTCGGTCTCAAGCGGATCAACGACGTGGTGGTCAAGGAGGACCGGCCCGAGATCCGCGGCATGATCTTCACTGTGAGCCACCTCGTGAAGGTCGAGGAGGTCGAGTAATGACGATCAAGGTGCATCACCTGCGCCCGGCGCCCGGTTCCAAGACCGCGAAGACCCGTGTGGGTCGCGGTGAGGGTTCCAAGGGCAAGACCGCTGGTCGCGGTACCAAGGGTTCCAAGGCCCGCAAGAACATCTCGGCGGCGTTCGAGGGTGGGCAGATGCCCATCCACATGCGCCTGCCGAAGATGAAGGGCTTCAAGAACAAGTTCAAGGTGGTCTTCCAGGTTGTCAACCTGGACCGACTCGCTGAGCTGTTCCCGAATGGTGGTCAGGTCGGCCCGCTGGAGCTCGTCGAGTCCGGCGCGGTCCGCAAGGGTCACCCGGTCAAGGTCCTCGGCACCGGGGACCTCGGCGGTGTGGCGCTCCAGGTGTCTGCGCACGCGTTCAGTGCGTCGGCCAAGGAGAAGATCGCCGCCGCCGGTGGCTCCGCCACCGAGCTGTAGGCAGTACGACCCATGGCGCCCGCCCAGTTGAGAGCAACTGGCGGGCGCCATGGTGCCTGGGCTCTCGAGCGCCCGGTAACATCGGAATCGATTTATGTAGTCGGGCGCATCTGCCCGGACCGGGGTGGGGCTGTTAGAGTCCCATCCCAGCCATGGATTGCGGGCACTCGCCCGTGATCCAACCCGACCCGCCAGGGATCACCGGCGGCCCGCCTCGCGCAGGAGGAAGAAGTTGCTGTCCGCCTTTCTCAGTGCGTTCCGTACGCCTGACCTGCGCAAGAAGCTGCTGTTCACAGTAGGCATCATCGCGGTCTACCGGCTGGGTGCAACGCTCCCCAGCCCGGGCGTCTCGTACGGCAACGTGCAGAAGTGCCTCGACACCATCCAGGGTGACACCACCGGGGTGGTGAACCTGCTCAACCTCTTCTCCGGTGGAGCGCTGCTACAGCTCTCGGTCTTCGCGCTGGGCATCATGCCCTACATCACCGCGTCGATCATCCTGCAGCTGCTGACCGTCGTGATCCCCGCCTGGAGCAGCTCCGCAAGGAGGGCCAGGCCGGTCAGGCGAAGATCACGCAGTACACGCGCTACCTGACCCTCGGTCTCGGTGTGCTGCAGGCCTCGGCGTTCGTGGCGCTGGCCCGCTCGGGGCAGCTGTTCCAGAACCGCTGTGACCAGTTCCCGATCATCCCCACCGGCACCGGCATCCCGGACTGGCTGACCCTGGCCATCCTGGTGATGACGATGACCGCCGGCACCGGCATGGTCATGTGGCTCGGCGAGCTGATCACCGACCGTGGCGTCGGCAACGGCATGTCCGTCCTGATCTTCACCTCGATCGCGGCGCGCCTGCCCAGCGAGGGTTGGCAGATCAAGACCAGCAAGGGCTGGGACATGTTCGCCCTGGTCATCGCGCTGGTCCTGGTGGTCATCACCGCGGTCACCTTCATCGAGCAGGCGCAGCGCCGGATCCCGGTGCAGTACGCCAAGCGCATGATCGGCCGACGGATGTACGGCGGCACCTCGACCTACATCCCGCTGAAGGTCAACCAGGCGGGTGTGATCCCGGTCATCTTCGGTTCGTCGCTGCTCTACCTGCCGCAGTTGGCGCTGCAGTTCTTCGACCAGAACGACCCGGGCAAGACCCAGTCGTGGATCCAGAACAACCTGGTCAACCCGAGCAGCCCGATCTACATCGCGGTCTACTTCCTGCTGATCATCTTCTTCACGTACTTCTACGTCTCGATCACGTTCAACCCGACCGAGGTCGCGGACAACATGAAGAAGTACGGCGGGTTCGTGCCGGGCATCCGGCCGGGCAAGCCGACCGCCGACTACCTGGACTTCATCCTCAGCCGGATCACCCTGCCGGGTGCGCTCTACCTCGGCGTCATCTCGATCCTGCCGAACTTCTTCTTCATCTGGCTGGACAACCAGCAGTACCAGAACTTCCCGTTCGGCGGCACCGCTGTGCTCATCATGGTCGGCGTCGGTCTGGAGACCGTGAAGCAGATCGAGAGCCAACTCATGCAGCGGAACTACGAAGGGTTCCTGCGGTAGATGAGACTCGTTCTGGTTGGCCCGCCGGGTGCGGGCAAGGGACACAGGCCGAGTTCATCGCCGCGCACCTCTCGGTGCCGAAGATCTCGACCGGAGACATCTTCCGGTCGAACGTCACCCAGGGCACGCCCCTCGGTGTCGAGGCGAAGCGGTACATGGACGCGGGCGAGCTGGTTCCGGACGAGGTCACCATCAACATGGTCCGGGACCGGCTGGCCGAGCCCGACGCCAGCGAGGGTTTCCTGCTCGACGGCTTCCCGCGGACGACCCGCAGGCGGCCGCTCTGGACAAGCTCCTCGCCGACCTGGGCACCGCCCTGGATCTGGTCCTGGAGTTGGTCGTCGACGATGACGAGGTGATTCGGCGGCTCTCCGGTCGGCGCACCTGCCGGGGCTGCGGCAAGATCTGGCACGTCGAGTTCGACGCCACCACCCGGCCCGGGATCTGTGACCGGTGCGGCGCCGAGCTGTTCCAGCGGGACGACGACAAGCCGGAGACGATCGCCACCCGGCTTCGTGAGTACAGCGAGAAGACCGCACCCTGGTCGACTACTACGGCGCTCAGGGCAAGCTCGTCGGGATCGACGCCACCGGCCCGGTGGAGGACGTCACCACCCGGGCCATCGACGCGTTGCGGTCGTACGGCGGCTGAGGTCCGGCCGGGCCACGGCGGATAGAGTGCGAACAGCGGGTACGCATGACGTGCCCGCTGTTCGGCAACGAAAGGTAATCGCTCCATGCGTCGTCCCCAGCTGGATATCCAGCTGAAGACCCTGACCAGATCGAGAAGATGCGGGCCGCCGGGCTGGTGGTGGCCGAGGCGCTGCGCCGCATGCGGGAAGCGGTTGCCCCGGTGTGAGCACCGCCGATCTGGACGCCATCGCCGAGTCGACCATCCGCGAGGCGGGTGGTGTTCCGTCGTTCAAGGGCTACCACGGCTTCCCGGCGTCCATCTGCTCCTCGGTCAACGAGCAGGTCGTGCACGCGATCCCGTCACCGCAGCAGGTGCTCCAGGCCGGTGATCTGATCTCCATCGACTGCGGTGCTGTGCTCGACGGGTGGCACGGCGACTCCGCGATCACTGTCGGGGTGGGCGACGTCGACCCGGCGCTGCTGAAGATGGCCGAGGTCGCCGAGGACGCGATGTGGGCCGGCATCGCCGCCGCCGCGCGGGCGCGGCCAGCGGCAGGGCCGACTCACCGACATCTCGCACGCGGTGGAGACCGCTGTCCGCAAGGGCGGCCGGTACGGCATCGTCGACGGCTACGGCGGGCACGGCATCGGCACCGAGATGCACCAGGACCCGCACGTGCTCAACCACGGTCGCCCGGGCAAGGGCCCGCGACTGGTTACCGGTATGGCGTTGGCCATCGAGCCGATGATCACCATGGCCTCCCCGCGTACCGCCGAGTTGTCCGACGGGTGGACGGTGGTCACCCGGGACGGTTCGATCGCGGCGCACGTCGAGCACTCGATGGCTCTGCTGCCGGACGGGGTCTGGGTCCTCACCGCCTTCGACGGAGGCCGGGCCCGCCTCGGCGATCTGGTAACGGCAAAGCAACCCGCAGCCTCCAAAACCCCTAGTACCCCTCTTCCCGCCCGCCCGGGTCCCGCCCTTCCGTTGATCATGAAGTTATTGCCATGACACGCCGTGGATCGGGGCAATAACTTCATGATCAACGGTGGATGAGCGGCCGGGTCGGGCCGGGGAGGGCGGCCGGGGGCAGGACAGGGCTGGGGCGGGCGGGACTGGCGTGGCGGTGGCATGCTTGCCGTCATGGACGGGCGCGACGGGATGCGAGCCGCGGACGCGGACCGTACGGCGGTGGCTGACCGGTTACGGATCGCCCTGGAAGAGGGCCGGCTGGACCTGCACGAGTACGACGAGCGGTTGCAGCGGGCCTACGCCGCGCGCACGTACGCCGATCTTGAAGCCCTGCTCGCCGACCTGCCGCCGGTGGCGCCGCCGCAGCGATCGGGTCTCGCGCCCGCGTCTGCCGCCGTACCCGCGGTCGGCCCACCCGACGGCCAGTACGGCCCGGCCCTCGGTCGTGCCGTCACGGCCCGCTGGTTGGCCGAGGTGTGGTTTCCGTACCTGAAGGTGGTCGCCATCGTGGTGACCATCTGGGCGGTGACGTCGCTGCTCAGTCAGGACCTGCTCTACTTCTGGCCGGCCTGGGTGGCGGGGCCGTGGGGCGCGGTGCTGGCAGTCCGTACGGTGACCGGGCTGACCGGGGAGAACCGCACCGCCAGGCGGTCGAGCGGCAGCGCCGACGGCAGCGCAAGCGGGCGAAGCGAGCCCGGCGAGCCCTCGGCGAGAATGACCCCCACCAGCACCCTGACCCACCCACCCCGGGCCCTCCGGGCCAGCACCCGTTGATCATGAAGTTATTGCCATCAGTCCCGGCGTGTCGCGGCACAACTTCATGATCAACGGGCGGGACGGGGTGGGACGCGGCGGGTGGGTGGGTGGTTTGCGCGCGCCCACAGGCGGGCGTACACTTCAGATCGGCGCACAGCGTCCACTCCGGCATGCCCACCCTGCGCTTCGGTGGGAGCTGGAGCCGCGGCTGGCGCGGTCTTCTGATTCTGATCAGATTTCCGTGTAAGACGTTGTGGGCCGCCCGGAGCAATCGACGTCAGGACAGCGGAGGACATGCCGAAAAAGACGGAGCCATTGAGATCGAGGGTCGGGTCATCGAGCCCCTGCCGAACGCCATGTTCCGGGTGGAGCTCGCGAACGGCCACAAGGTGTTGGCTCACATCAGCGGGAAGATGCGGCAGCACTACATCCGCATTCTTCCGGAGGACCGGGTCGTCGTCGAACTTTCGCCGTACGACCTGACCCGCGGCGCATCGTCTACCGCTACAAGTAGTCCTGACGGCGGCCGGGAAGTCCCGTGTCCGTCTTCGACGTCCGATGTCGCGTAGAGCGCGTCCCCGGGCCAGATGGGAAGTAAGGCAACCGTGAAGGTCAAGCCGAGCGTCAAGAGGATCTGCCAGAAGTGCCGGGTTATCCGCCGGCACGGCCGGGTCATGGTCATCTGCAGCGACCCGCGCCACAAGCAGCGCCAGGGCTGACTCAGCCCGTCCGGCCGGAACACGGCCGGGTGGCGTTGGTCCAGGCAGATCCGCAGCGACACACACATCACACATGCTCGTCCCAGCCGCGAGCGGTACGCCAGACGTACCTCCGCGTGGCTGACCCGGTCGGAGGCCGGGGCCGCTCGGCAGCGACCGATCCCGGTCGCCGGCGCTCACCGCGTCGGAAAGACGGGACGGCCGGTAGCGGGTGGGACGGGTCCACACCTCCGCCACACATCTAGAGGAGTACGCCCGCACATGGCACGTCTAGTCGGCGTGGATCTCCCCGCGAAAGCGGTTGGAAATCGCGCTCACCTACATCTTCGGGGTCGGTCGCACCCGCTCCTGGAGACACTCGCCGCCACCGGCATCTCGCCGGACAAGCGCGCTCGGGACCTCACGGACGAGGAGCTCGTGCAGCTCCGCGACCACATCGAGGGCAACTACAAGGTTGAAGGCGACCTGCGCCGCGAGGTCGCCGCTGACATCCGCCGCAAGGTTGAGATCGGCTGCTACGCCGGCATCCGGCACCGCCGGGCCTGCCCGTGCGTGGCCAGCGGACCAAGACCAATGCACGGACCCGCAAGGGCCCGAAGCGGACCGTCGCCGGCAAGAAGAAGCCCGGCAAGAAGTAGTTCTTGACCGGATGACGGGTCGGCCGCCACCGAGGTGGATCAGGCCGCAACCCAATCCGGAAAGTCAACTAGGAGCGCACAGACTTATGCCACCGAAGGCTCGTGCCGGAGCCGCTGTTAAGAAGGTCCGGCGCAAGGAACGCAAGAACGTCGCCCACGGGCAGGCGCACATCAAGAGCACGTTCAACAACACCATCGTGTCCATCACGGACCCGACCGGTGCGGTCATCTCCTGGGCCTCCGCTGGCCAGGTGGGCTTCAGGGCTCCCGCAAGTCGACTCCGTTCGCCGCGCAGCTGGCCGCCGAGGCTGCCGCGCGTCGCGCCATGGAGCACGGCATGCGCAAGGTCGACGTGTTCGTCAAGGGCCCCGGCTCCGGCCGGGAGACCGCCATCCGTTCGCTGCAGGCCGTGGGCCTCGAGGTCGGCCAGATCGCCGACGTCACCCCGCAGCCGCACAACGGATGTCGTCCGCCGAAGCGTCGCCGGGTCTGAGAGGTAGAGAGAGATGGCTCGTTACACCGGTGCTGACTGCCGCCGTTGCCGGCGGGAGAAGATGAAGCTGTTCCTCAAGGGCAGCAAGTGCGATGGTCCGAAGTGCCCGTTCGAGTCCCGGCCGTTCCCGCCCGGGCAGCACGGCCGCGGCCGCACCAAGGAGACGGAGTACCTGCTCCAGCTCCGTGAGAGCAGAAGGCCCGCCGTGTCTACGGCGTGCTGGAGAAGCAGTTCCGCGGTTACTACGAGGAAGCCGTTGGCAAGCAGGCCAAGACCGGTGAGGTCCTCCTGCAGATCCTCGAGTCGCGGCTGGACAACGTCGTTTACCGGGCCGCCTACGCCCACTCGCGGGACATGGCCCGCCAGCTGGTCAAGCACGGTCACTTCACGGTGAACGGCAAGAAGGTCGACATCCCGTCGTACCGCGTCAAGGAGCACGACATCATCGAGGTTCGGGGCAAGAGCAAGGAGCTCACCCGTTCGTCATCGCGCAGGCCCAGGCCGGCTCGAAGACTGTCCCGGCGTGGCTTGAGGCCATCCCGAGCCAGATGAAGGTGCTCGTGCACTCCCTCCCGGCCCGGCAGGTCATCGACACGCAGGTCCAGGAACAGCTGATCGTCGAGCTCTACTCCAAGTAGTCCGAGCTCGTTCGGTGGTCCGCCCTCGGGGCGGGCCACCGGCACAGTTGTGTCGTGGACGTCAAATAGCGGGCGTCCCGGAAGAGAGAAAGATGCTCATCAGCCAGCGACCCTCCCTCTCCGAGGAGTCGATCAACGAGACCCGGTCGCGGTTCGCCATCGAGCCGCTGGAGCCGGGCTTCGGCTACACCCTGGGTAACTCGCTGCGGCGTACGCTGCTGTCGTCGATCCGGGCGCGGCCGTCACCTCGATCAAGATCGACGGTGTGCTGCACGAGTTCACCACGATCCCCGGTGTCAGGAGGACGTGGTCGAGCTCGTCATGAACATCAAGGAGCTGTGCGTCAGCTCCGAGCACGACGAGCCGGTCAGCATGTACCTGCGCAAGCAGGCCGGGCGACGTGACCGCGGGCGACATCCAGCCGCCGGCCGGCGTCTCGGTGCACAACCCGGATCTCAAGCTCGCCACCCTCAACGGCAGGGCCGGCTCGACATGGAGCTGACCGTCGAGCGGGGCCGGGGCTACGTGACGGCGGCACAGAACAAGCAGTCCGGCGCCGAGATCGGCCGTATCCCGGTCGACTCGATCTACTCGCCGGTGCTGAAGGTGACCTACCGCGTCGAGGCGACCCGTGTCGAGCAGCGCACCGACTTCGACCGGCTGATCATCGACGTCGAGACCAAGCCGTCGATGGGTCCGCGTACCGCGCTGGCCTCCGCCGGTTCGACGCTCGTCGAGCTGTTCGGGCTGGCCGGGAGCTGGACGAGACCGCCGAGGGCATCGACATCGGGCCGTCCCCGCAGGACGCCCAGCTGGCGGCGGACCTTGCCCTGCCGATCGAGGAGCTGGACCTCACCGTCCGCTCCTACAACTGCCTCAAGCGCGAGGGCATCAACTCCGTTGGTGAGCTCATCGGGCGTACCGAGGCCGACCTCCTCGACATTCGTAACTTCGGTCAGAAGTCGATCGACGAGGTCAAGATGAAGCTCGCCGGGATGGGTCTCGGGCTGAAGGACTCGGCTCCGAACTTCGACCCGGCGCACGTCGTGGACACCTTCGGCGAGGCCGACTACGACACCGACGACTACCGCGAGACCGAGCAGCTCTAGTCCGCGCTGCCGCCACAACTGAGGAGCACCAAAATGCCCACGCCCACCAAGGGCCCCGCCTCGGCGGCAGCCCTCGCACGAGCGGCTGATGCTGGCCAACCTGGCGACCGCGCTGTTCCAGCACGGCAAGATCCAGACCACCGAGACGAAGGCCCGGCGGCTGCGCCCGTTGGCCGAGCAGCTCATCACCAAGGCCAAGCGCGGTGACCTCGCCTCGCGGCGGCGGGTGCTGGGTGTCGTCAAGGACAAGGACGTGGTCTACGCCCTGTTCGACCAGATCGCGCCTCGGTACTCCAACCGCCCCGGCGGTTACACCGGATCGTGAAGACCGGTCCGCGCAAGGGTGACAACGCGCCGATGGCGATCATCGAGCTGGTGGAAGAGCTTCAGGTCGCCGAGCCGAAGGCGAACAAGAAGACCGCCGCCCGCAAGGCCGCGCAGCAGGACAAGGTCGAGGCGCTCGCCCCGGCCGACGAGGCCCCGAAGTCGGCTCCGGCCGACCAGGACTCCGAGGCGCCGGTGTCGGCGTCCGGTGACACCGACGCCGCCCGCGAGGACAGCGACGAGGCCACCGAGAACAAGGCCTGATCAGGGCATTGTCGGGCCCGGCACCCCATCGGGGTGCCGGGCCCGACCCGTAACAGGAGGTACGAGGTGGACGAGCGGATCCGGCTACGGCTGGACGTCTCGTACGACGGCACCGGGTTCTCCGGCTGGGCCGCCCAGCCGACCCGGCGGACCGTCGCTGGGGTGCTCGTCGAGAGCCTGGGCCTGGTCCTCGGCGCCGGCACGTCACCGGGCTGACGGTGGCCGGGCGGACCGACGCCGGGTGCACGCCACGGGGCAGGTGTGCCACCTGGACCTGCCCGTCGACGTGTGGCACCAGCACGAGGGCCGGCTGCTGCGTCGCCTGGCCCGCCTGCTCCCCACCGACGTGCGCGTACGGGCGATGACCGAGGTGCCCGCCGACTTCGACGCCCGGTTCTCCGCCACCTTCCGGCGTTACGAGTACCGGGTCACCGACGCGCCCTTCGGTGCGGAGCCCTGCGCCGGCACGAGATTCTGGCCTGGCCGAAGCCACTGGACCTGGCCGCCCTGAATGCCGCTGCCGCCGGGCTGGTGGGGAGCACGACTTCGCCGCGTACTGCCGGCGCAAGGAGAACGCGACCACTCTGCGCGAGGTGACGCGGCTGGACTGGCGGCGCGACCCGGACGGCATCCTGGTCGCCACCGTGCAGGCCGACGCGTTCTGCCAGGCGATGGTGCGCAGCCTGGTGGGGAGCCATGCTGGTGGCCGGCGACGGCCGTCGTCCGGTCGAGTGGCCGGGCAGTCTGCTCCACCACCGGGAGCGGTCCAGCGAGGTGACAGTCGCGCCCGCGCACGGGCTGACCCTGGTCGCCGTCGGCTACCCGGCCGATCCGGCCGAGTACGCCCGCCGCGCCGACCTCACCCGCCGGCTCCGGGTGCCGATCGAGGGCTGACCGCCGACCGGTCAGTTGCCCGGCAGGTCGCCGTCGCCGGTGGTGCCGCCCTGGTCGCGCCGCTGCCGGTCGGCGCCGGAGTCGGTTGTGCGGCGGTGCCACCGTCGGCGCGCTGTTGCAGCACACCCGGCTGAGGTGCAGCTCGATCATGTCGAACAGGATCTCCCGGACCTTCGCGTCACCGGCCTTGACCGCCGCGCCGTCCTTGCGGACCACCAGCGCGTACGCGAGGTAGTGGCCACGGACCTGCCAGCCGACGCGCGCCGGGGCGGTGGCCAGCACCTCGGTACCGTCGCCCTCGACGGCCGGGAGACCACGGAATCGGCCCTGCCGCTCGTCGAGGAGTTGCCGGAGCCGGTCCCGGGCGCGTTCGGCGCTGACCTTGTCGGTGAGGTTGAACAGGCCGGCGGTGACCAGATGGTCGCCGTCGGGCGTGGTCAGCGTGGCGCGTACGGCCTGGTTGCAGCCGAGCCGGACCAGCAGGTCGGCGACCTCGTCGGTGGCGGCGACGGCGCAACTGCCGCTGGACTGTGTCTTGAGGACCTGATAGCTCGGCTGGCCGTCGGTGAGCTTCAGTTCCTTGGCGGGGAAGAGCTCTTTGGCGGTGAGCGGAGCCTGGTCGGTGTCGCGGGAGTCGAGGGCCAGCCGTTCCGCCGGGGCGGGCGCCGGGCCGGACGTCTGGCCGGCGTTCGGCTGGTTCGTCGGGTCGCTTCCCGGTTGCAGGCCGCGGTCGGAGAGCAGCGCGGCGGCGCCCAGGCCGCAGAGGGCGAGCAGCACCAGGACGGCCGCTCCGCCGATCAGCACCTGCCACATCCGGCCGCCCCGCGCCGGCTGGGCGGCTCGACCGGGGTCGAGGAGGTGTAGATCTGGCTGCGGGGCGGGGCGGGCGGGATGTCGGCACGGGTCGGCGCGGGCGGCGGTTGCGACGACGGCAACGAGAGTTGATTGGCCCGGGGCAGCGACGGCGTGGGGAAGCGTGACGGTGAGGGCCCGGCCGGTGGGGCGGACCAGCGCCGAGCACCGACAGGTCGGACCCGGGTTCCGGGTACTCCTCGAAAGCGTCCTCATCGGACTCGTACCGATACACCATGTCGCCTAGAGTAGGAGCCATTGTCCCTTTAGGGGTAATTTCGGGTAAATGTGCGCGTGGGCCGTGCTAGAGCCGACTCGGGCCGGTGCGAGAATTGCCGCGTGACCGGCGACCACTACTTCACCGCTCAGCCCACCAGCGACGCCCCGGCGCGCGAGGTCGAGTTCTCCGTCGCCGACCGCGACTACCAGCTCGCCTCGGCCGGCGGGGTCTTCTCCGCCAGCCGGCTCGACCCGGGCACCGCGGTGCTCCTGCGCAAGGCCGAGCTGCCCGCCTCCGACACCAGCGGTGACCTGCTCGACCTCGGCTGCGGATTCGGGCCGATCAGCTGCGTGCTGGCCGACCTCGCGCCGACGAGCACTGTCTGGGCCATCGACGTCAACGCCCGTGCCCGGGAGCTGACCGCCGCCAACGCGGTCCGGATCGGCGCCGGCGACCGGGTGCGGGTCAGTGCACCGGACGATGTCCCGGCGGACCTCCAGTTCGCCCAGCTCTGGTCCAACCCGCCGATCCGGATCGGCAGGACGGGCTGCACGACCTGCTGCTGCGCTGGCTGCCCAGACTCGCCCCGGACGGCGTCGGCTGGCTGGTCGTCGCCCGGCACCTCGGCGGGGACTCGCTCCAGCACTGGCTCACCGAGCAGAGCTGGCAGGTCGAGCGGTACGCCAGCCAAAGGGCTTCCGGGTGCTGCGGGTCACCCGGTAATTGGATATGCCGTCCGGCCCTCACTGGGGCAGGATCCCGGCGTGGGATACGTGGACGTGGCAGGGTCGGGCACATCCTGCCCGACGGTCGGGAACTCTTCGCCGACGTGTCGTTCCGGGTCGGGGAGGGCAGCAAGATCGCCCTGGTCGGGCCGAACGGCGCGGGAAAGACGACGCTGCTGAGGATGGTCGCCGGCGACCTGCCGGTGCGTACCGGTGTCGTCGCGCGGGCCGGCGGGCTGGGCGTGATGCGCCAGTTCATCGGCATGATCGGTGACGAGTCGACGCTCGCCGACCTGGCGCTGTCGCTGGCCCCGCCGTCGCTGCGGACGCCGGCCGCCGGCTCGGCGAGACCGAGGCGGCGATGCGCGCGGCCGAGGCCCACGGCAAGTTCAGCAACGCCGCGGGCAAGGCGCAGCTGGCGTACGCCGACGCGCTCGGCGCCTGGGGCGAGGCCGGCGGGTACGACGCGGAGGTGCTCTTCGACACCGTGGCGACAATCGTGCTGGACCGGCCCTGGGACACCGTGCGGGACCGGCCGGTGCGTACGCCTCCGGCGGCCAGCAGAAGCGCTTCGCGTTGGAGTTGCTGCTGCGCGGCCCGGACGAGGTGCTGCTGCTCGACGAGCCGGACAACTTCCTCGACGTGCCCGGCAAACGCTGGCTGGAGGCGCGACTGCGCGAGTCGACGAAGTCGGTGCTCTACGTCTCGCACGACCGCGAGCTGCTGGCACAGAGCGCCGACCGGGTGGTCGCCGTCGAGGGTGGCAGCGCCTGGTGCACCGGGCGGCTTCGCCAGCTGGCACTCCGCCCGGTGGCGCGGCACGCCCGCCTCGACGAGCTGCGTCGGCGCTGGGACGAGGAGCACCAGAAGCTGCGCGAGCTGATGCTGATGTACAAGCAGAAGGCGGCGTACAACGACGGGTTGGCCTCGCGCTACCAGGCCGCGCAGACCCGGTTGCGCAAGTTCGAGAGGCCGGGCCTCCGCCCGTACCGCCGAAGGACCAGGACATCCGGATGCGGCTGAGCGGCGGACGGACCGGCAAGCGCGCGGTCGTCTGCGAGCAGCTGGAGCTGGACGGCCTGACCTTCCCCTTCGACCTGGAGATCTGGTACGGCGATCGGCTGGCGGTGCTCGGTGCCAACGGCACCGGCAAGTCGCACTTCCTGCGGCTGCTGGCGCGCGGCGGCACCGACCCGGACCCGGCGAACGGACCGGTCGACGGGCGGGCGCGCTCGCCCCGGTGGTGCACGACGGCACGGCCCGGCTCGGTGCCCGGGTCCGCCCGGGCACTTCGCAGACGCACGACCGGCCCGAGCTGATGTCGAAGACGCTCGTCGAGATCCTCTGGCGGGGTGACGAGCACCGCACGGGGATGGACCGGCACACGGCGATGGGGTGCTCAGCCGCTACGAGTTGGCCGCGCAGGGCGACCAGCGCTTCGGCACGCTCTCCGGCGGGCAGCAGGCCCGGTTCCTGGTGCTGTTGCTGGAGCTGTCCGGGGCGACTTTGCTGCTGCTCGACGAGCCGACCGACAACCTCGACCTGGCCAGCGCGGAGGCTTTGGAGGCGGGTCTGAACGCGTTCGAGGGGACGGTGATCGCTGTCACCCACGACCGCTGGTTCACCCGATCCTTCGACCGGTTCGTGCTGTTCCGGGGAGACAGCGAGGTGGTGGAGACCCCGGAACCGGTCTGGGACGTCGGCTGAGCGGTCCCCGGTGACGGTGCTCCCGGCGGGCATAGGGTGGATCTCGTGACTGACATGACCTATCGCCGGCTGGGCGACTCCGGGCTCGTGGTGTCCGTGGTTGGCATCGGCTGCAACAACTTCGGCCGCAAGCTCGACCTCGACGGCACCCGGGCGGTGGTGGACGCCGCCCTGGACGCCGGCATCACCCTCTTCGACACCGCCGACATCTACGGTGAGCCGCAGGGCGCCTCCGAGGAACTGCTCGGGCAGGCGCTCAAGGGACGCCGGGACGACGTGGTGGTGGCGACCAAGTTCGGCATGGACATGAACGGCCTCAACGGGCCGGACTTCGGGGCCCGGGTGCGCGGCGCTACATCGCCCGTGCCGTGGAGGCGTCGCTGCGCCGGCTCGGCACCGACCACATCGACCTCTACCAGATGCACGAGCCCGACCCGGGCACGCCGATCGACGAGACCCTCGCCGCCCTGGACGACCTGGTCCGCGACGGCAAGGTGCGCTACCTGGGCAACTCCAACTTCACCGGCTGGCAGATCGCCGACGCGGACTGGGTGGCCTCGTCCAACGGCCGGGCCCGCTTCATCAGCGCGCAGAACCACTACAGCCTGTTGGAACGGTCCGTGGAGACCGAGGTGATCCCGGCCTGCGAGCGCTTCGGCCTCGGCATGCTGCCGTTCTTCCCGCTCGCGAACGGTCTGCTCACCGGCAAGTACAAGCGTGAGGCTCAACCGCCGGCCGGCAGCCGGCTCTCCGGCGGTGGCCGGTACGCGGAGCGGCTCGCCGCGGCCGACTGGGACACCATCGAGGCGATCGAGGCGTACGCGGGGAGCGGGTCTGACCATGCTCCAGGTGGCGATCGGTGGGCTGGCCGCCCAGCCGGCGGTGACCTCGGTGATCGCCGGTGCCACCACGCAGGAGCAGGTCCGTGCCAATGCCGCTGCCGGCACCTGGGAGCCCAGCGACGAGGACCTGGCGGCACTGCGCGCCGTCCTCTGAGCGCGGCGCCTCGTGCGCCGAGGCGCGCGTCGTGCGCGGGGCGCGGGCCGCGTCGTGCGCCGCGCTTGATCCACTCGCGTTCCTTGAAGTCGGGGTGACCTGGCGTGCGGGACACCCGACTTCAGGATGTCGAGTCGATCAGTCGTTCTGCGTACCGGTGCGGCGGCGGCCGAACAGCATGGCCACCCCATGGCGGCGGCGACGAGCACGAGGCCGGCCGCCGCGAACGGCCACCAGCCGCCGGCCCGCCTCCGTCCGCTGGAGTGGTCACCGCGACCGGCGCGGGCACCGGCGGAGACTGTGCCGCCTTTGCCTGCACCGTGGCGGTGGCCTTGCTCTGCAGCGGAGCGGGGAGTTCACCGTCACCTTCCAGGTGCCGGTGGAGAGCACCGGGCCGCTGCTGTAGAAACCGTGGCCCTCGGGCTGCGGTTCCAACTGCACCGGTCCGACCCGCTGTCCGTCCGGGCCGGTGGCGGTGAGGACCAGCCGCACCACCTGCTCCAGCCGACGACCATCGGGGTAGCTGGCCTGGATGGTGACGCCCTGAGCCCCGTCGCCGGCCACCGCGAGTTTGAGCTTGTCGGCCGGGGCGGCCTGAGCGGCCTGCGCCGTCGGGGCGGCCTGAGCTACCGCCGGGTTCGCGGCGAACAGCGTCAGGGCCAGTCCGGCGATAACGGCGGCCAACACCGTGCGGATACCCGTCACGGACATCTCCTCACTACCGAGAGAGGCCCTTCCCGACGCCGAAGCGTCGGGAAGGGCCTCGTCGGATCAGAGCTGGCGACCGGGCGCGAGCCGGGTGGCATCGCCACCGAGCCGCCCGGTGCCCTGACCGAGTCACCGTCGTTCGCCTTGACCCCGGCCTTGCTGGCCGCGCCGCCGAGCCGAACGATCATGGCGTCGGCGTCCCGGATCAGGACGTCCCGGACCTCCGCCTCGGGCACCAGCGTGGTGTCGGAGGCGAGCGTCCGGAACGCGGTCAGCTGGCGTACCGCCGCCTTGTCGTCACCGGCCGCCTCGGACGCGCGAACAGCGTCGAGCTTGTTCGACAGCTGCTTGTGCGCCTTGGTCGAGAGCCGCCCGTCGCCTTGAACCGGTCCAGCAGACCCTGCATGTCCCGGAACGAGGTGGTGACGAAGAACCGGACCGTCGAGGTGGTCGTGTTGCCCGCCTTGTCGGTCGCGGTCACTGTCACCTCGTGCAGGCCGAGCGACAGCTCGTACATGGCCTGCAGGGTGCCGCTGGCGTACGTCTTGCCGTCCAGCTGGCCGACCACGGTCGCGATGCCCGAGGTCGGGTCGACGGCCTGCCAGGACACCCGGATGTCCTGGCTGTCGCCGTAGAGCTGGCCGTCGGCGATCCCGGACACCAGCAGCGTCGGCTTGGTGCCGTCGATGCGCAGCACCGCAGACTTGAGCGTCTCGGCGTTGCCCGCCTTGTCCGTCGAGCGGTACAGCAGCTCGTGCTGCCCGTCACCGGTCACCTCGACCGGCGTCGAGTACGGCGTCCACGTGCCACCGTCCAGCGACCACTCCACCGTCTTGACGCCGGAACCGGCGTCGGTGGAGGTCAGCACGACCGGGATCGTCCCGTTGTGCCAGCCGGCGTTGTTCGCCGGAGCGAACGTCGCCGAGGTCACCGGCGCGGTGGCGTCGATCTTGACCGAGACGGTCTTCGTCGCCTCCGCGTTGCCGGCCTTGTCGGTCGAGCGGAACCGCAGCTCGTGCTCGCCGTCCCCGCTGACCGTCACCGGTGCGGTGTAGGCCGTCCAGGTGGTGGCCCCGTCCAGCTGGTACTCCGTGCTGGCGAGCCCGCTACCGCCGGCCTCGTCGGCAGCGGTGAGCGTGATCGTCACCGGCCCGGTGTGCCACCCCTCGGTCGGGTGCCGGAAACCGCCGCCGTGGTCACCGGTGCGGTCTCGTCGGCCACCTCCGTGCTGAGCCGGAAGTAGTCGAACGAGGCGGTCTTCGACGCCGTCTGGGCGGCGCCGAGGGTGAACAGTCCGACCTTCGGGTGGCCCCGACCGCGCTGTTGGTCAGCGTCGTCAGTGCCGTCCAGGTCGTCCCGTCCGCCGAGTACGACGCGGTGAACGTGTCGCCCGTGCGGGCCAGCCGCAGGTGCCACACCGCCGAGGTCAGACTGCCGGCCTCGGGCTGCGGGTTCTGCACCACCCCGGCGACCTCGCTGCGGAACTCGATCCGCCGCGTCACCGCCTGGCCGGCCTGGTTGTCAGCGATGAAGTCGAACTTGACGTAGTTGTCGTCGTCCGCCTGCACGAGCAGACCGGCCTGCTGGTACTGCTCGTTCAGCAGGCTGCCGTCGACCTTCGTCTCCAGGGTCCAGTCGCCGGACGGCGCGGTCTGGAGGATGAAGTTCTTCGGCCCGGTGTTGTCGGTGCCGTAGATGTCACCGTTGGGTACGTCGATCCGCAACGCGCCCTCGGTGACCCGGTAACCGGTCGGGTCCTCCCGCGTGATGGCGTCCCACCGGCACTTGTCCAGCGTGCTGCCGGTGAACTCGTCCGACGGGTCGACCGTGCCGGCCGGAGCGTCCGGCGTGACCTGGAAGGAGTCGAACGCGGCGTCGACAACCGGCGCCTCGGTGCCTCCGTTGAGCGCGAAGACCCCGATCCGCGGGTTGGTGATGCCGTCGAGCGCGGCCGAACGGCCGACCGGGTGAAGGTCTGCCCGTCGCCCGAGGCGGACGCGGTCAGGTTCGTCCCGTCGCTGGTGATCCGCAGCCACACGGTCTCACCCGCCGGTGCGTTGGTGGCGTCGGCGGCCTCGTTGCGAGGCGTACCGGCCGTCTCCCGAATGAACTCCACCCGCCGGCTGCCGTTGTACAGCAGGTCCAGCTTGGCGTAGTTGTCGTCGTCGCCGTAGACCAGGACGCCGGCCTGCTGGTAGTTGGCCGTCACCGGCAGGGTGACCTTGGTGGTCGTCTCCCACGCGCCGGTCGGAGCCGCCTGGAGCACCAGGTTGGTGGCGTCGTTGCGAGCGCCGTAGAGGTCACCCACACCGGTGGGCAGCCGCAGCGCACCTCCACTCTGCGAGTAGAGCTGGTTCTCCCGGACCACGCTGGTCCAGCGGGCCTTGTCGAGGCTGTTGCCGTTGAAGTCGTCCGAACGCGCCCCGAAGCAGGACGTGTCCGGAGCGTCGACCCGCACCGGCACCGTGGCGTACGACTTGGCGCCCTTGCTGTCGGTCACCGTGAGGGTGGCCGTGAAGGTGCCCGCGCTGGTGTAGGTGTGGCTGGCGTCCAGCGTGGTCGCCGAGCCTCCGTCACCGAAGTCCCAGGCGTACGTCAGCGGGTGTCGCCCTCGGCGTCGGTGGCCGTTCCGTCGAAGGCGACGGTGACCGGTGCGGTGCCGGTGGCCGGGGTGGCCGTGGCACTGACCTGCGGCGGCGCGTTCTCGGTGACGCCGCGGCCGACGAAGTCCATCCAGTTGACGTTGAACAGCGAACCCGTTCCGCCGTTCGGGTCGCGGGCCACGAAGTACAGCGAACCGCTCGCGGCGCCGGTGACCGGTGCGCTCACGTCCGTGTACGTCTGCCACGCCCCGGTCGACGGTACGACGGCCGTGGCGACCACCGGTCCGTCAACAGCACCGGCGTGGACCTCGATCCGACCGCCAGCGGCGGCGGAGGCGGCCGGAACCGGATCTCGGTGATGTTGGTCAGGTCCGCCGGAGCGACCGACCACCAGTCACCGTCCTCGATGAACGCGATGCTCTGGCCGCCACCGGCGGTGTCGGCGCCGGCCTCCCGCTGCACGCCGGCGTCTCCGCCGCCGGTGCTCACCGGGTACGCCCGGTGGCGGAGAAGAACTCGGCCTGCTTCTGCTTCGGCTGGAGGACCTCGATCTGCCGGCCAGTCAGCGCGCCGGCACCGCCGGCACCACCCTCGTCGGTGTAGGTGGCCTCGAAGACCGCGAAGACGTTCGCCTCGGCGCCGTGCCCGGAGGCGAGCGACGTCTGGACGGTGCCGGTGCAGCCGGTGTGCTGCTCCAGCGGGTGGGCGTGCTCGTCGTGACCGAGCAGCACCTGCAGCCCGACCCGATCGCAGTCGATCTCCCCGTCCTCCGGGTCGGTCACCTTGATCGAGTAGCGGACCTGGTCACCCCAGTTGAAGAAGCCGCCGTCCGGTGGGAACTCGATGGACACCGTCGGCGCGGTGTTGCCCACCGTGACCGGCACGTTGGCCACCGCGGTACGGCCCTTGGGGTTGGTGACGGTGAGCTGTGCGGTGAAGTTGCCCGCCGCCGCGTAGGTGTGGGTCGGGTTGGCCTCGGTGGAGGTCTGCCCGTCGCCGAACGTCCAGGCGTAGGTGAGCGCGCCACCGTCCGGGTCCCGGAGCCGGCGCTGGAGAACGTCACGGTCAACGGCGCCGGACCCGAGGTCGGGTTGGCGGACGCCGCCGCGATCGGGGCGCGGTCACCGGCGGTGTAGTCGATCCGGTAGATGCCGGAGTTGTCGTTGTTGCCGCCGAAACCGCTGCCCCACTCGATCAGGTACAGCGCGCCGTCCGGGCCGAACTCGAAGTCCATCGGCCGGACCATGCTCATGCCGGTCAACAGCTGGTTGATGTCCACCAACGACTTGCCGTCGGCGGTCACCTGCATGGTGTACATCTTGTTCTGGTTCCACTCGCCGAGCAGAGCCTTGCCGTCGTAGTACGCCGGCCACTTGCGGTTGGAGTTGAGGTCGGCGTCGTACCGGTAGACCGGGCCGCCCATCGGGCGCCACCGCCACCGATCTCCGGGTACCGCGCGTCACCGGCGTACCCGTAGTCGACGGTTGCCGGGACCACCGGCGGGAGGTTGGTCAGGCCGGTGTTGTTGGGCGAGTTGTTCACCGGCGCGGCGCAGTCGAACTTCGGACCGCTCGGACCGGACGGGAACGTGTAGTCGTTGTACGCCTCGTTCGTGCCCGTGCAGTACGGCCAGCCGTAGTTGCCCGGCGTGACGATGTTCCACTCGACCAGGCCCCGCGGGCCCGGTTCGGGTTGTCCGCGTTGGCGTCCGGCCCGTAGTCGCCGACGTACAGCGTGTCGGTCTTCGGGTCGGTGCCGATCCGGAACGGGTTACGGAAGCCCATCGCGAAGATCTCGGGACGGGTCTTCTCGGTGCCCGCCGCGAAGAGGTTGCCCGTCGGAACGGTGTACGTCCCGTCGTCCTCCGGGTGGATCCGGATCACCTTGCCGCGCAGGTCGTTGGTGTTGGCCGACGTGCGCTGCGAGTCGTAGTCCTGACGCCCGGCCCGCTCGTCCAGCGGCGAGTACGCGCTCGACTCGAACGGGTTGGTGTTGTCACCGGTGGCCAGGTACAGGTTGCCCTGGCTGTCGAACGCCATGCTGCCGCCGGCGTGGCAGCAGGTGTTGCGCTGGTGTCCACCCGCAACACCTGCTTCTCGCTGGCCAGGTCGATGGTGTCGCCGGTCACCGTGAAGCGGGACAGCAGGTTGCGGGTGACCCCGTCGTTCGGGGCGTAGTAGAGATACACCCACTTGTTGGTGGCGAAGTCCGGGTCGAGCCGGATGCCGATCAGGCCGTCCTCGTTGCCGGTGAAGACGTCCAGGTCGACGGCGGTGACGGTGTTGCCGGTGTCCGGCTTGACGATCTGCACCCGACCGTCGCGCTCGATGTAGAAGACCCGCCCGTCCGGGGCGATGTCCAACTCCATCGGGTTGCTGGTGTTGCTGTCCAGCGAGACCTTCTCGAAGTTCGCGGTCTTCGAGGCGCCGCAGTCGGCGTTCTCGACACCGGCCGCGGTCCGGATGCCGCCGAGCAGGTGGGACAGGAACTCGGGCTCGGCGTACGACTCCCGGGTGTGTCCCAATCCCGTGTACCAGGACCGACCACCGTCGAAGTCCTGGCACCAGGCGACCGGGTGGTCCGCACCCATCGCGCCCGCGCCCGGGGTGTAGGACTTCTCGTCCAGGCTGGCCAGCACGTGCACGTCCGGCCGGGGTTGGTCTGGTAGTTGTACCACTCGTCGAACCGGGACCAGCGGTCCGGCAATCCGGCCGTGGACGGTGGGCGTGGTCCTCCACCTTGACCGTGGCCTGCTGGTTCTGCGGGTGGTTGGCGAAGTACGCGCCGACCAGGTCGCCGTACCAGGCCCAGCTGTACTCGGTGTCCGACGCGGCGTGGATGCCGACGTAACCGCCGCCGGCCTTGACGTAGCGCTCGAACGCCGCCTGCTGGTCGGCGTCGAGCACGTCACCGGTGGTGGAGAGCCAGATCACCGCCTTGTACTTGGCCAGGTTGGCGTCACTGAACGCGGCGCCGTCCTCGGAGTTGTCCACGGTGAATCCGTTGGCGACGCCGAGCTGCTGGATGGCCGCGACGCCGGTGGGGATGGAGTCGTGCCGGAAGCCGGCGGTCTTGGAGAAGACGAGGACGGAGAAGGGATCGGCCGCGGCCTTGGCGCCTTCGGCACCACCTGGCTGGCCGGGGCTGCGGCTTGCGCATCCCGTGGGGACCTGGGCGCCAGCCTGGGCGGGCGCGCCGAACAGGGTGGTCGAGGCGAGGGCCAGGGAGATGAGGGTTGCGGTGATGGGTACACGGGCACGACGAGAACGGGCCATGCCGCCTCCTATGTCGTAGTGACAGGGATCGCGGGAGCCGGCTCGCCGAAGACCCTCCCAAATGGAGCCGGTGGTGGCACCTGCCGAGGTGCCCCGCCAACATTTTGTCGAATCGCTGAACAAATTAATTCGGCTGGTTCGATGTCGGGCAAGATGCGGGCGGGTAACGGTTCTGCAACGGCGGGCGACATTCCGAACAGGACCGCATGAAGTGCCCCATAGATCTCCCCACTTTCGGCGCGGGTCTGGCGCCGGTCGTCGTCGGCCCGCGCCTTGGCAGGTCGGCGGATCTGTCGTACGGTGACACGCAAGTGACCCACGGAGCCCGGTGTACCGGGCTGAGAGGGGCTGACAGCCCCGACCGTTGAACCTGATCCGGGTAATGCCGGCGCAGGGAGGAGCGTTGCCGTGCCGTCCCTGGGGCGATTGCATCTGATCACCGACACCCGACCCGGGTGCGACCCACTCGTCGTGGTCCGCGCCGCTCTCAGCGCGGCCCGCGCCGACCTGGTGGTCCAGGTCCGCGTGGAGGACAGCGCCACCGACCGCGAGGCGTACGACCTGGCCCGGCGGGTGCTCGCGCTCTGCGCGTCGTACGAGGCGACCTGCCTGGTCAACGACCGACTGCACGTGGCGCTGGCAGTCGGCGCCGCGGGCGGGCACGTCGGAGCCGACGATCTGCCGGTCGCCGCCGCCCGCCGGGTGCTCGGTCCCACCGGCGTGCTGGGCGCCACCGCCCGCGCGCCGGGCACGGCCACCGACGCCGTCGCGGCGGGAGCCAGCTACCTCGGCGTCGGGCCGTGCCACACCACCAGCACCAAGTCCGGCCTGCCCGATCCCATCGGGCCCGCCGGCGTACGCGCCGTCGTCGACGCCGTCGACGTCCCGGTCATCGCGATCGGCGGAGTGACCGCCGCCCGGTGCCGCGCTGCGAGCTGCCGGGGCGTACGGGGTGGCGGTGGTCGGTGCCGTCTCCACCGCCGCCGACCCGGCGCGCGCAACCGCCGAGCTGATCGAAGCCCTGACGTGCTGACCGGCCGGTCCCCGTCAGCGCGATCGAGCGACCGGTCCGGCCGGACGTGGCAGTGGTGGGGCGGGGCCGATCGGGCTGGCGATCGGGTGGCGCTGCGCCGCGCGCGGACTGCGGGTGGTGGTGCACGATCCCGCGCCCGGATCGGGGCGTCGGCGGTGGCCGCCGGCATGCTCTCCCCGGTCGCCGAGGCGTACTTCGGTGAGCGGCAGCTGACCGATCTGCTGCTGGCGTCCGCCGCCCGCTGGCCGGAGTTCGCCGCCGAGCTGACCGGGACGACCGGAGTCGAGATCGGCTACCGGACCGAGGGCACCCTGATGGTCGGGCTGACCGGCGACGACCTGGCCGAGGCGCGCCGGCTGTGGGCGTACCAACAGGGGTTGGGACTGCCGGTGACCCCGCTGCGCCCCAGCGAGCTGCGCGACCGCGAGCCGGCGCTCGCCCCACGGGTGCGCGGCGGCGCGCTCGCGCCCACCGATCACCAGGTCGACCCTCGGCTGCTGGTGCCGGCGCTGCGCGCGGCCGCGCAGCAGGCCGGTGCGGTGCTCGTGCCGCACGCGGTCCGGCGGCTGTCCGATCTGGACGCCCGGGTCACAGTGGTCGCCGCCGGCTGTGGGGCCGCCGCGCTCACCGGCCTGCCCGTGCGGCCGGTGAAGGGCCAGATCCTCCGGCTCCGCGCGCCCGATGGCGTCGCGCCGGGCTTCCGGCACGTGATCCGGGGTACGCCGACGGCGAGCCCGTCTATCTGGTGCCCCGCGCCGACGGCGAGGTCGTGCTCGGCGCGACGGTCGAGGAGCGGTCGGACACGACGGTCACCGCCGGTGCCGTGCAACGCCTGCTGCGCGCCGGGGTGGACCTGCTCCCCGAACTGGCCGAGTACGACCTGGTCGAAGCGGTCGCCGGGCTACGCCCGGGCACCCCGGACAACGCGCCGATCCTCGGGCCGCTGCCCGGCCGACCGGACGTCCTGGCCGCCACCGGGCATCACCGGCACGGCATCGTGCTCACCCCGATCACCGCCGACCTGATCGCCGACCTGGTGCTCGGCGGCGTACCAGATCCGCTGCTCGCGCCCTTCCGGGCCGACCGCTTCGGCGGTGCCGGCGCGGCGGGTGCCGGCGCGGCGGGTTTCGGGCGGTCGCGGTGGGCGGGCCGGAACGGACGACGGAGGGGACCTGTGGAGTTGACCGTGAACGGGGCCGGGCGCAGCGTTGCCGCTGACGCATCGGTGGCGGACCTGGTCCGCGACATCGTGCCGCACCCGCGCGGGTGGCGGTCGCGGTCAACGGCGAGTGGTGCCCGGGCCGGCTGGCCGGCCCGGTGCTGCGCGACGGTGACCGGTCGAGGTGCTCACCGCGGCCCAGGGCGGGTGAGCGGCGTGTCGTTCGAGCTGGGTGGGGAGACGTTCACCTCGCGGCTGATCCTCGGCACCGGGGTGCCGCCAACCTGCACGTGCTGGAACAGGCGATCCGCGCGTCGGGCACCGAGCTGGTCACCCTGGCGCTGCGTCGGGTGGGCACGGCCTCGGGTTCCGCCGGTGGGCTGTTGGAGCTGCTGGACCGGTGCGGCGTACGCCTGCTGCCGAACACCGCCGGCTGCCACACCGCGACCGAGGCGGTGAAGGTGGCTCGGCTGGCCCGGGACGCGTTCGACACCGACTGGGTCAAGCTGGAGGTGATCGGCGACGAGCGGACGCTGCTGCCCGACGGCGTGGAGTTGCTCCGCGCCGCCGAGGAGTTGGTCGCCGACGGTTTCACGGTGCTGCCGTACACCAGTGACGATCCGGTGCTGGCCCGCCGCCTCGCCGACGTCGGCTGTGCCGCGGTGATGCCGGCCGGTTCTCCGATCGGTTCGGGGCTCGGCATCGGCAACCCGCACCACATCCGGCTCATCCGGCAGGGCGTGGACGTGCCGGTGATCCTCGACGCCGGCATCGGCACCGCGTCCGACGCGGCTCTGGCGATGGAGCTGGGCTGTGACGGGTGCTGCTGGCGAGCGCCGTCACCCGGGCCGCCGATCCGGTGGCGATGGCCACCGCGATGCGGTACGCGGTCGAGGCCGGACGCCTGGCCGCCGGCGCGGGCCGGATCGCCCGCCGCTTCCACGCGCTCGCCTCCACCCCGACGAGGGAAGACCCGACCTGTGACCCCGCCGTCCGGTGTTGTCGTGTTGACCGATCGGCTGGTCGCGCGGGTGGGCTCGACCGGGTGGTGGCGGGGCCGTGGCCGGTGGCGTGCGCTGGGTGGTGCTGCGGGAGAAGGACCTGCCCGCGCCGAGCGCGCCGCGATCGCCGCCGACCTGCGCGCGATCCTCGCCGACGTCGGCGGGACCCTGATCGTGGCCGGTCCCGACCCGCTCGACGGCGACGCCGTCCACCTGCCGTCCGCCGGCCCGTACCCACCACCGACCCAATGTCTGGTCGGCCGCTCCTGCCACAACCGAACCGAGCTGAACCGCCTGACCACCGAGCACTACGCCACCGTCTCCCCGGTCCACCCCACAAAACAAAACCGGGCTACGGCCCACCCCTGGGCATTTCAGGGCTGGGCAGCCTGGTCAGCGCCAGCCACGTACCCCTGCTGGCCCTGGGCGGCGTAGAAACCCCAAAACAGGTAACCGCCTGCGTCCAAGCGGGAGCCACCGGGTGGCAGTGCTGGGCGCGCTCATGCGAGCCGAGAACCCGGCCGAGATAGCGGCGAGTCTGACCAGCGCCTTCCAAGAGGCGGTCACCCCAAGCTCTCTAAAGCCGGCGCGGAGGCACCCAGGTCCCCTCGGCCGCAGCCCCAAACCGCAACCACAGGCGAGGAAAATGACCCCGAGCACACTGCTGACCATCGCCGGCTCCGACTCCGGCGGCGGCGCGGGTATCCAGGCCGACCTCAGGTCTTCGCCGCGCTGGGCGCGTACGGCACCAGCGTCCTCACGGCCGTCACCGCGCAGAACACCCGAGGTGTCGACGCCGTGCTCCCGCTGCCCCGCGCACGGTCACCGAGCAGTTGGACAGCGTGCTCAGCGACTTCACCGTCTGCGCGGTCAAGACGGGGATGCTCGGCACCCCGGCGATCGCGGACGTGGTGGCCGAGGCGGCACGGGACGGCCGGCTGCCGCACCTCGTCGTCGACCCGGTGCTGGTCGCCACGAGTGGCCATCGGCTCGGCGTGGTCAGCGCGGTCGAGCGACTGCTGCCGTACGCCACGGTGGCGACGCCGAACTGCGCGGAGGCCGCCGCCATCACCGGACGCCCGGTGGACGACGTGGCCGGGATGGTCGCCGCCGCCGAGGCCCTCGTGGCCGGCGGCCCGGAATACGTGGTGGTCACTGGCGGTGACCTGGACGGGGACGAGGCGGTCGACGTGCTGCACGGCGGCGGCGTCACCACAGTGCTGCGCGTGCCCCGGGTGGCGACCCGGCACACCCACGGCACCGGGTGTTCGTTCTCGGCGGCGATCGCGGTGCGCCTCGGCCTGGGCGATCCGGTGCCGGCCGCGGTCGGGGCCGCCAAGGAGTACGTGCTCCGCGCGCTGACCGGCGCGCGGGGTTGGGAGCTGGGCGCGGGACGCGGACCGCTGAACCACTTCGGCTGGTCCGCTTGATCACCAGGGAGGCTGTCATGCAGGCACGAGGCAAGGTGTACGTCGAGGGTTCACGACCGGACGTCCGGGTGCCGTTCGCCGAGGTGGGGCTGACCGGAGACCTGCCGCCGGTGCGGCTCTACGACACGTCCGGACCGGGTTCGGACCCAGAGGTGGGTTGCCCGCATTGCGGGCCCCTGGATCGCCGAGCGGGTGACGTGGCGCCGGCGCGGGGTGCGGGTACGCCGCTGGTCGGAAGGGCGGTCGGCGGCCCACCCAGTTGGCGTACGCGCGGGCCGGTGTGGTGACGCCGGAGATGGAGTTCGTGGCGATTCGGGAGAACGTCGACCCGGAGCTGGTCCGAGCCGAGATCGCCGCCGGCCGGGCGGTGCTGCCGCTCAACGTGAACCACCCGGAGTGTGAGCCGGCCATCATCGGTAAGGCGTTCCTGGTCAAGGTGAACGCCAACATCGGCACCTCGGCGGTCAGCTCGTCGGTCGCCGAGGAGGTGGAGAAGCTCACCTGGGCCACCCGCTGGGGTGCGGACACCGTGATGGACCTGTCCACGGGCAAGCGGATCCACGAGACCCGTGAGGCCATCGTGCGCAACTCGCCGGTGCCGATCGGGACGGTGCCGATCTACCAGGCGCTGGAGAAGGTCGGCGGCGACCCGGTGAAGTTGAGCTGGGAGGTGTTCCGGGAGACCGTGATCGAGCAGGCCGAGCAGGGCGTGGACTACATGACGGTGCACGCCGGTGTGCTGCTGCCGTACGTGCCGCTGGCCGTGGACCGGGTGACCGGAATCGTCTCCCGGGGCGGTTCGATCATGGCGGCGTGGTGCCTGGCGCACCACGAGGAAAACTTCCTCTACACCAACTTCGAGGAGCTGTGCGCTGCTCGCGCGGTACGACGTGACGTTCTCCTCGGCGACGGGCTGCGCCCCGGCTCGATCGCGGACGCCAACGACGAGGCGCAGTTCGCCGAGCTGCGCACGCTCGGCGAGCTGACCACTGTCGCCTGGGCGTACGACGTCCAGGTGATGATCGAGGGCCCCGGCCACGTGCCGATGCACAAGATCAAAGAGAACGTGGACCTTCAGCAGGAGTGGTGTCACGAGGCGCCCTTCTACACGCTCGGCCCGCTGACCACCGACATCGCGCCGGCGTACGACCACATCACCTCGGCGATCGGCGCCGCGATGATCGGCATGTTCGGCACCGCGATGCTCTGCTACGTCACGCCGAAGGAGCACCTCGGCCTGCCGGACCGGGACGACGTGAAGGCGGGCGTGATCGCGTACAAGATTGCGGCCCACGCGGCGGACCTGGCCAAGGGGCACCCGGGGCGCAAGAGTGGGACGACGCGTTGTCGAAGGCGCGGTTCGAGTTCCGCTGGGAGGACCAGTTCAACCTCTCGCTGGACCCGGAGACGGCGCGCTCGTACCACGACGCCACGCTGCCGGCCGAGCCGGCGAAGACGGCGCACTTCTGCTCTATGTGTGGCCCGAAGTTCTGCTCCATGAAGATCACCCAAGAGCTCAAGGAGTACGCGGCCCGCGGCATGAAGGACAAGTCCGAGGAGTTCGTCTCCGGCGGTAGCCAGGTCTACCTGCCGATGGCCTGACCCGTCCCGCTCGGGTCGTCCGGGTCGTCCGGGTCGTCCCGGACGTGATCAACTCGGGTTCACTGAAGTCGCGGTGTCCGGATGGGTGGGACAGCCCGATATCAATGAACCCGAGTTGATCAAGCGGGTGTGTCGACCGGCCGGCGCCTCGACGCGCCGGCCGGTGCGTCAGTCGCGGTGGTGTCGACCGGTGGAGCGCAGCGACCGGCGGCCGTTGTCCTGCTCCGGCTCGTTGTCCGACACCGGCTTGCTCAGGCCGGCGACCCAGTCGACGAACTCCTCGTCCTGGGTGGCCAGCGGTTCCGTCGCGTCCGACCGCTCGGGGTTCTCCTCGTCGGCCCGAGACCGGTTGCGGCGGAACAGCCCGCCGAGCCGCCCTCGCCGGGAGGGCTGCTCGGCCACCTTCGCGGCGTCGGCGCGGCCGGTGCGGTGTCGGCAGGATCGTCGGCGCTGGTGGCGCTGGTGGCGCTGGTGGCATCGAAGGGCGCGTCAACCCTGCTCGGAGACTCCGTCCGGCCTGCGTGTTCGGCCAGGTCGTTCGACGCTGTCGTACTGTCCCGCGATTCCGTCGGCGCGGCCCGCCGAGAGGTGTCGAACGCGTTCCAGGTGCCGGCCCGGCTCAGGTCCGGCAGTGGTGCCCGGTGCCGAGGCCTCGGCATCTGCCCGGTCGGCTCGTCCGGCCCGGTCGTTCCCTCGGCTGCCGTCCCCCGCCCCCGCACCCTGCGGCGGCACTGTCCACGACGAGGTGGCCGGCCAGACCGACGGTGCGGGCGTCCACCGGGCGGCGTCCGGTCGCTGGCGGCAGCGCCCCGAACAGCCCGGCGATGGAACCTGCCGCACCGGCGGGCCGTGCCTCGTCGATGCTGCCAGCCCCGGCAGTTGCCGTGTCGCTGGTCTGGGCCGCCGGGACAGCCTCGGTGTCGCTGCTGGCGACCGGGACGGCCTCGGTGTCGCTGCTGGCGACCGGGACGGCCTGGTGTCGCTGCCGGGGCCGGGCCGCCTTGGTGTCGCTGCTGGCGACCGGGACGGCCTTGGTGTCGCTGCCGGGGCTGGGACCGCCTTGGTGTCGCTGCTGGAGGCCGGGACGCGCGGCGACTCAGTGGCCGTCGCACCGCGGCGGCCAGCAGCGGTGGTCGGTGCGGCCGGTGCTCGCTTCGCATCGGCTGGTCCTGATTGCGCGTCGGCTGCGCTGGCTGGGGCCGCGTCGGTTGCGGCAGATGGTGCGCCCGTCGCGCCGATTGCGGCGGCTGGTGCCGGGTGCCGACGGTTGCGGCCGATGGTGCGCGCGTAGCGCCGGATACGGCGGCTGGTGCCGGGTGGCGGCGGTCGCGGTGGCCGGGGCCGGTGTCGCGTCGGTTGCGTCGGACGGTGCTCGCGACGCGCCGGACGGAGCGTGCGTCGCCCCGGTGGCGGCCTCCGGGTCGGCGTCGCGCCGGCCGTTCTGGCGTCGCGCCGGTTGCGGTGGTTGATGCTCGCGTCGCGCCCGTCGCGGTGCCCGGCGTCGGTGTCGGGCGGTCCCGGTGGTGGGGTCGGTCCCGGTGGCCGGCCGGCTCGTCGCGCCGGCGCCAACGACCGTCGACGCCGCCGATGCTCGCTTCGATCCGGTGCCGGTGCCGGTGTCGCTGCCGCTGTCGGTGGCGCTCGGGGCGGTCGGTGTGCGCTTCGGCCCGGTCGCGGTGGCACGGGCCGCCGCTGTCATGCCGGAGGCAGCGGCCGGGGTGACCTCGGAGGGCAGGCTCGGCCGTTCCTGGCTCGGCAACGGAGTGTCGGTGGTCAGGTCAGAGCCAGTGCTGTCGGTAGACCCACCGACGCGGGTGACCTTCCTGGTACGGCTGGTGGCCGTCGTCTCGGTGCTTGCCGGAGTGGCTGGGGAGTGTCGCCACTCGGGTCGGTGGCGTCCGCGGTGGCCTTCGGCTTACGGGCCCGACGCGGCTTCACCGTCAGCGGTGCATCGATCGTGCCGGCGTCGGGCGAGACCGTCTCCGAGCTGGCCGTGGCCACGTCGGACGGGTCCGAGCTGGCCGTACGTGAACTGGTGATGCCCGGGGTCGGCGTACCCAAGCTGAGCGCACCCGCGGCTGAACTGCCGGTGGTGGCGCTGGCCGCGCCCGACCCGGTCGCGACCGTGGTGGCGGTGTCCTTGCCGGTGGAGCGCCCACCAGCCGGCCGACCGCTCGTGCTGGACGCCGCGCCGCCGGTCGGCTTGTTGGCCACGGGACCACCCGTCGTGGCTGCGGTGTTGGCGCGTCCGGCCGTAGTGCTGGTCGGGGTGGCGTCGGTCGAGCTGCGGACGTCCGTGGCGGCCGAGGGCACAGTGGCATCGGGCCGGCTGGCCGGGACGTCTGCGCCCCGGCGGTGAACTCACCGGTCGGAGCGGTCAGCCAGGCGGCCGGCGTTGCCGGAGCGGCGGGAGTCGGACCGTGCTGACCACTCGGGTGCTCGCCGGCCAGTCCCAGTGGGCCGGGACTGTGCGTACCCCGTCGGGGTCGCCTGATCCCCACTGACCTGGAACGACGCCGCGAGACTCGGCCCGGGTGGACAGCTCGGCGTTAGCCGGTTGGGCGTCGGTGGGCTCGGCGGTCTCCCGGTCGTCCGTCGGACTCGCCGACGCTGCGCCGGGCAGGGCCGGGCCGGCGGGCAGCGGGCTCAGGATCGCGGAGGGCTCGATCGCCTGCGGATCCGCGGTGCGGGTGCCGGTCGGCCAGCGCAGCAGCGCGGCGGCGGCCGCGCCGAGCGCTCCGGCGAGGATCGCGATCAGCGCGCCGTAGTAGGGGTGGCCTGGTAGCGGTCCACCGCGTCGCCGGGCCGGCGGTCAGGTAGGCGAACGCCACCAGCACCGGACCGGCCACCCCGGTGGCCCCGCTGACCAGTGGGTTGTGGCCGCGCGAGCGAGCCAGCCGGCGGTCGCCGCCCGGCCAGCAGTGCCACGGTCGGCAACAGGAGCAGCGCCAGCCGCTGTGCGGCGTCGTCGGTGAGCCAGCTCGGCTCCAGTACGCCGAGCCGGACGGTCGGCAGCGGGCCGGTCGTGCCGAGCGACGGCAGGACGGAGATCAGCGCCAGCAGCCAGACCGCGCCGGCCACGGCCGCCATGTTCCAGCCCAGCTCGGGGCGGAGCAGGACGGCGATCGCCGCGCCCGCACCGATCACCGCACCGACCACGGCGCAGATGCCGACCGCCCAGACCGGGTCGACGGAGATCAACTCCGCGGCGCGGGCGGGCTGCATGCAGAGCGGGCGATGACTGTGGCACCGAGCGCCGCCGCGCCACCGATCGCCAGCTGCCGGCCGATGTTGGCCGCCGGGGCGGCGCGGTGAGCGAGGCGTCCGGTCAGGACCGCGCCGGCGACGGCGGCGTTCGCGGCGAACCAGCCCACCCAGACGAGCTGGGCCGGCCACTGATTGACGGTCGTGCCGGTGAAGGCGCCGGTCAGCCGCACGATGCCGAAGCCGTACGCGACGCCGAGCTGGCCGGCTCCGGCCAGCACGCTCACCCCGAGCGCCGTGAGCAGCAGTCTGCCCCAGGTCCGAAAGGCCATGTCCGGCACGTTACGCACCCGGTACACCCGATCGCCAACGGCGCGCCGCGCGCGCCGGCCCGCGCTCGGCGGGTCTACTGAGTTCGACCAGCCGAGCCAGGTAAGTCGTATCTCCGACATTGGTGAGCATGTGTACCGCTCCGGGTCCCGGTAGACCACTCCGCCGGTCGGCTCGTCGGCGTCGATCCGGGTGCCGTCGATGGTCTGTACGACGTTCTTCGCGCCCTCGATCGCCACCACCAGATACGGGTGGTCGTGCCGGTGCAGCGGTTGCCGCTCGCCCGGCGCGAGGCGGATGTGCCAGACCCGGACCCGGTCGTTCTCGTACACGATCTCCTGGCCCACCGGCCCGAGTTCGGTTCCGTCGGTCACGTCGGTCATCGTGCTCCGTCCAGTTGTGGCAGCACCTCGGCGGCGATCAGTTCGAGGTGGTCGAGATCGTCGAAGTCGATCAGGCGTAGGTGGACCCGCGTGGTGCCGATCGCGGCGAACTCGCCGATCCGCTGCGCGAGCTGCGCGGGGAGCCGACCACCGGGTCCTCCGGTGGCAGAGCGCTCTTCTCGTGCAGCGGGCGGCCCGCCGCTGCGCCTCCGCGTCGGTCCGGCCGATGGCCACCACGATCCCGGCGGAGAGCACCAGCGGATCGCGCCCGGTCTCCGACCGGCCGGTGCGCTCGCACGTCTCACGAACCCGGTCGTACGCCTCGGCGGTGGCCGCCACGGACTTGAACGGCATGTTGAACTCGTCGGCGTACCGGGCGGCCAGCTCGGGTGTGCGCTGGGACCGCGCCCGCCCACGATGATCGGCGGCCCGGGCACCTGCACCGGCTTGGTAGGGCGGGGCGTCGACAAGTCGGTAGTGGTCGCCGGTGAAGGTGTAGGTCTCGCCGGACGGGGTGGCCCACAGCCCGGTGATCACTTCGAGCTGCTCGGCCAGCCGGTCGAAGCGCTCGCCGACCGCCGGGAACGGGATGCCGTACGAGGTGTGCTCGCGCCCGTACCAGCCGGCGCCGATGCCCAGGTCGACCCGGCCACCGCTCATCTGGTCGACCTGCGCGACCATCACCGCGAGGGGCCGGGCAGGCGGAACGTGGCAGATGTCACCAGGGTGCCGAGCCGGATCCGCTCGGTCTCCCGGGCCAGTGCGGCGAGGGTCAGCCAGGCGTCCGTCGGGCCGGGCAGGCCGGGTCGGCGCCCATCGACTGGTAGTGGTCGGCGCGGAGGAAGCCCTCGTAGCCGCAGGCCTCGACCAGCCGGGCGAACCGGAGCTGGGTGTCGTAGCTGGCGCCACGGTTCGGCTCGGTGAAGACCGACACCCGCATGTTCAGTGTCCTTCCGCGCCGGCCGGAGCCGACTGCTCACGTTCCATCAACAGCTCGTGCAGGTCCGCGCTGACCCGGGCGACGTCGGCCAGGTGGGCGTTGCGGCCCAGGGTGCGGGGACGGGGATGTCGACGTCGACCACCTTGCGGATCCGGCCGGGACGAGGGCTCAGCACGACCACCCGGTCGGCGAGCAGCACCGCCTCGTCGATCGAGTGGGTGACGAAGACGATCGTCGGCTTGTTCTCCATGTGCACCCGCTGGAGTTCGCCGGAGAGTTCCTCGCGGGTGAGCGCGTCCAGCGCGGAGAACGGCTCGTCCATCAACATCACCCGGGCTCGCCGATCAACGACCGGCACAGCGACACCCGCTGCTGCATACCGCCGGAGAGTTCGTGCGGCAGCCGCTTCTCGAAGCCGGCCAACCCGGCCACGTCGAGCAGTTGCCGGGCCCGCTCCCGGTGCTTGGCGCGGCCCCAGCCGAAGACCTCGACCGGCAGCAGGACGTTGTCCAGCACGGTGCGCCAGGGCAGCAGGGCCGGCTTCTGGAACAGCATGGCGATGTCCTGGCGGGGACGGACGATCGGCGTCCCGGCGACGGTGATCTCACCGGCGGTCAGCGGGAGCAGCCCGGCGATCAACCGCAGCAGCGTGGACTTGCCGCAGCCGGAGCGGCCGAGCACGGCGACGAACTCGCTCTCGGCGACGTCGAGGTTGATGCCGCGCAGCGCTTCCACCCGGCCGGATCGGCCCTCGAAGGTGCGGGACACCCCGGACAGTCGGATCATCTCCGGCGTACCTCCGCTGAGTGGACGGTCAGGAATCCGACAAAGGCTAGCCGGCCAGTTGCTGTCTCGCACCGTCCGGGGTGGTCGTCAGGTTGTATCCGTTCCGCAACCCGATACGCCTGGCGTCGCAACTGCGGGTTTCTCGTACGCTGTGCCCGCGAAGAGTCCCCTCACGACGGCGGAGTCGGCTTCCACCCTCTTGCCGACCCGTCACGACAACCCCGCCGGTGGCCTGCCGCCCCGGTCGGAAAGGACATGGTGCACTGATGAGAAGGCTGACCCGTACGGTCGCTACGGCCGCGCTGGCCACCGCCCTCGCCTTTGTCTCCGCCTGCAGCAGCGGGTCGGATTCGGCCGACGACGCCAAGGGCGGCGATGGCAAGACGCTGGAGAAGGTGACCTACCTCACCTCGTTCGGCCAGTTCGGCCGCGACTCCTACGCCTGGGTGGCGAAGGAGAAGGGCTTCTTCAAGGACGCCGGCTTCGACGTCGAGATCAAGGCCGGCCAGGGCACCGGCGGCGTGATCCAGACCGTCGTCGGTGGACAGGCCGACTTCGGCCCGATCGACCTCACCGGCGGTCTGCTCCAGGTCGGCAACGGCCAGGCGAAGGACTTCACGGTGGTGGCCGCGATCCAGCAGCGCACCATGGCCGGCATCGCCTCGGTGGAGGGCAAGAACATCGCCTCCCCGAAGGACCTGGAGGGCAAGAAGCTCGCCGACACCCCGGCTCCGTGGTCCGCAACCTCTTCCCGACGTACGCCCGGCTCGCCGGCGTGGACGCGAGCAAGGTGACCTGGGTCAACGGTGAGGCGCAGAACCTGATCGGCACGCTGGCCTCCGGGTCGGTGGATGGCATCGGCCAGTTCGTCGTCGGTCAGCCGACGATCGAGGCGGTGGCCAAGAAGAAGGCCGTCATGCTGCCGTACAGCAACGTGATGCAGGACCTCTACGGCAACGTGCTGATCACCTCCTCCAAGATCGCCAAGGAGAAGCCCGACATGGTGAAGCGCTTCAGCGGGCGCTGCTCAAGGGTCTGGAGTACAGCCTGGCCAACTCCAAGGAGGCCGGCGAGATCCTGAAGAAGAACGTCGACACCGCCAACCCGCTGGCCGCCGCCGCCGAGTTGGAGCTGATGGCCGCGTACGTCCGTTCCGGCAACACCGGCACCGCGATCGGCACCCTGGACAGCGGTCGGGTCGCCAAGAGCATCGCCATCCTGCAGGGCGCCGGCGCGCTCAAGCAGAACATCACCCCGAGCAGATCATCGACTTCAGCCTCGCGCCGAAGGCCTGATCGTCCGGTCGTCACCAGGGGTACGTTCCGCCGATTTCGGTGGGCGTACCCCGTCGCTCGTCACCCGGCGGGCCGTGGGATTTCGAGGAGGACAGAGATGACCGACGTTCGGTCAGCGGACCCGGCGGTGGCGGAACCCCACCCCGGGGCCGGCCCGAGGCGGGGCGCGCGGGTCGAGGTGCCGGTCTGCGGGCCGGGGCGGGCGGCGCTGCCCGCGCTCGGCATCCTGATCGCGCTGGCGGCGTGGTGGCTGATCGCCCGCCTGGAGCTGGTCCACCCGGTCGCCCTGCCGCCGCCCGGCGACGTGTTCAGCGCCTTCGTCGAGAAGCCCGCCCAGATGCTGGAACACACCTGGGACACCATGCTGGAGATCCTGACCGGCTTCGCCCTCTCGGTGGCCGCCGGTGTGCTGATCGGGCTCTCCCTGGCCAGCTCCCGCACGGTGGAGCGGATGTTCACGCCGCTGCTGGTCGCGGTGAACGCGGTGCCGAAGATCACGCTGGGCCCGCTGTTGGTGGTGGCGCTCGGCTGGGGCCAGAAGCCGATCCTGACCATGGTGTTCCTGCTCTGCTTCTTCCCGATCGTGCTGTCCACCGCGACCGGGCTGACCACCACGCCGGCTGACCTGGCCGAACTGGTGCGTTCCTGGAACGCCTCCCGCTGGCAGGCGTTCCGCAAGGTGCGCTTCCCGGCCGCGCTGCCGCAGATCTTCGTCGGCCTCAAGGTGGCCATGCCGTTGGCCGCGATCGGCGCGGTGATCGGTGAGTTCCAGGCCGGCGAGCGCGGCCTGGGCTACCTCATCACGCAGTACGCCGGCATCGGCGACGCCGCCACCGCCTGGGCGGCGATCATGCTGGTGGCGCTGGTGAGCATCCTTCTCTACGCGGCGCTCCTACTGATCGAGCGGATCGCCCTGCCCTGGGTGAGAGAAACCACCAGCAGTCGCTAACCCACCAGAAGAGATCAACACCAGAGACGCGAAGGGCCGGCCTCCTACTGGGAGGCCGGCCCGTCACATCGACGCTGCTGGCGCAAGGGTGTGGCCTACCGTGCCCGGCGGAGGGATCAAGCCTGACCGCCCGGAGCCGGGCACGGTAGGCCACACCCCCACCCGGCACACGACGAAGAGCGCCGGGACGAAAGAACACAGCAGGCCCCAGCGTTACCCCGCCAACCGCCAGCGGCCGTTGCGGGCCACCAGCGTGGTGAGCGCCTGCGGCATCAGGCCGCTGTGGTTGTCCGGCGTCATCCGGATCGGCCCGGACAGGCCGTCCATCTGCGACGTCTCCAGCACGTCCCGAATGCCGTCGCGGTGCACCTTGCCGACCTCGCCACCGGCGCGCAGTTCCGCGTCGGCGATCAGCTGGACGGCGTCCGCGGCGAAGGACGAGGACCCGTTGTAGCCACCGAACTGGGCCGTGTAGTCCTGGAACCACTGCCGCCGAGCCGCCTTGGCCGGCGTGGTGGCGATCACGTCGTCGATCACCATCGTCTGCGTGAAGATCAGCGTGGCCCGCTCGGTCGCCTTGGCCGCCGCACCGAGGAAGAGGTCCCCGGCCGCGCCGGCGTCGAAGAACAGCGACCCACGGAAGGTGGTCTGCTGGGCGCTCGTGGCGGCCAGCATCGCCTGCTCCGGCGGGGTCCAGAAGACCAGCGCGTCGGGCTTGCCCGACGACGTGAGCTGCCGGACCTGCTGACTGACGTCGGTGTCGGTGGTCTTGACCCGCTGCTCGCGCAGCGAGATGTTGACCTTGTTCAGCTCGCTCTTGAGCGCGGCCACGCCCTCCCGGCCGTAGTCGTCGTCGCTGACCAGCATCCCCACCTTGCGGACGTTGTTGCGACGCAGTTCGGTGGTCAGCGCGGCGGCGCTGTCCTGAGCGTTCGGGCCCAGCTTGAACACGTAGCGCCGATCGGCGACCGGCGCGGCGATCGCGCCGGAAGCGGCGAGCGCAATGGTGGGAATCCGCTTCGTTGATGGTGCCGACCGCACCGACCGCGCATTCGTTGCAGCCGCCCATGATGATGGCGCTGACCCGCGAATCGCTGCTGAAGTCGACGATGTTGCGAAGTGACTCGGCGGAGTCGGAACGGTTGTCCTTGATGTCCAGCTTGATCTCTCGGCCGTTGAGTGCTCCGGAGGAGTTCAACTGATCGACCTTGAGTTTGAGGGCCCGCTGGTATGTCTGGCCGACTGCGGCCGCGGCGCCGGAGAGTTCGAGATCTGCGCCGATCACGATCGGACTCGTATCCTTCTCCGCTCCGCCAAACTGGCAGCCGGTGAGCGTGGTGGCCACTACGGCCGATGCGAGCGCCGCGATGGTCGCGGAGCGGATGGGGCTCAACTCAGTCCTCCAGGTGCGGGCGCGGGCGCTGCCCGGACACCGCCGCTAATCCGTCCTCAGTGGAGGACGGGATCTCCTCTGCCGTACGGTGTGCGCGAAGCCTGCAAAACCTTGCCAATGGCCGGCGCTGTGGTCAAGCGCGGACCCTGGCTGCATTTTCGGGACGGCCATCCCACATGCTGGGGTAACGCAATGTTTGCAAAGCTCACTTTGCATACACGCGCGACCACTCTGGAGTTACATGCCCTGTTCAGGGGCTTGCGGAAATGAAGGTATCAGTTGCCCGGATCACGGGATGCGCTCCGTCCGACCGTTTCCTACCTCACTGCGGCTTCCCAAACAGGATCATCTCTGATGAAATCGCGGCCGTGCCGCGCGTGGTCCCCTCCGCTTACGGCATGGCTCGGTGGGTCAGGTGGGGAAGAAACGACGGAGGCGATGTCGTGAGCACCGGACCGACGACCCTGCCCGCGCTCGGCGACAGCGGTCGGCGTGCGCGCCAACGGTTGCCGAGACTGCGGGACGCCCGGATCCGGTCCAAACTGGCGCTGATCCTGGTCGTCCCGGTGGCGGCGGTGATCGCGTTGGCCACGGTCCGTCTGATCTCCGTCGGTGAGGGCGCCTTCGACGCTACCCGGGCCCGGTCGCTGACCGCGCTCTCCATCGACGTCAGCGCCCTCACGCAGGACCTCCAGTCCGAGCGGATGGCCGCGGCCGCCTACCTGGCCACGCCGCAGCAGCCGGCCGACGCGTACAACCTGCGGGTTCGGCAGACGCAGCGGCAGGTGGACGAGTACCGCGCCGAGCGGGACCGGATCGGCGAGGTGCCGACCGCCCTGCGGGACCGGCTGACCGCCATCGACGACCACCTGGCGACCCTGGACGGCACCCGTCAGGAGGTGCTGGACCGCCGGCAGATGGCTGTCGCCGAGGCGGTGCTGCGCTACGGCGTCATCCTCACCGACCTGGTCTCCTACGGCGACGGCCTGGCACAGCTGCCCGGTGACGAGAGCCTTCGGACAGCCGTCGTGCGGTCGCCGCCTTCGCCCGCGCCAAGGCCTCCGTCGCCGAGGAGGAGGCGGTCGCCTTCACCGCGCTGGCGGCGGGCCAGCTCGACCCGGAGCAGTTCTCCTCCTTCGTGGCAACCCTGACCAGCCAGCAGGAGGCACTGGTCGCCTTCTCGCTGGCCGCCGACCCGGTGCAGCGCGCCTGGTCGACAGCACCGTCTCCGGTGACGCCGTCGGTCTGGCCGACCGGGTGGCCACCGACATCACCCGCTCGGTCGGGCAGCGTCCGCTGGTCGGCGCGCAGGACGCCACCGCAGCCATCGGCGCGGTCAACGACCTGATGCGCTGGGCCGAGATCCAACTGCAGGACCGGCTGCTCCAGCAGGCCGACCAGGCCCGCTCGGACGTCATCCGGCAGGCCGTTGTCGAGTCGGTCCTGGTGCTGCTGACCCTGATCATCGCGGTGTCGCTGGCCGTGGTGCTGGCCCGCTCGCTCAACGACTCGCTGCGCCGGCTGCGTGAGGGCGCGCTCTCGGTGGCCAACCACGACCTGCCCGACGCGGTGCAGCGGCTGCAGAACATGGGCAGCGTGGGTGACGGCGGAGTGGACGAGATCGTCCGCCAGGTCCGGGACCCGATCCAGCTGAACACCCGCGACGAGGTCGGTCAGGTCGCGCTGGCCTTCAACGTCGTACACCGGGAGGCGGTGCGGGTCGCGGCCGAGCAGGCGGCACTGCGTACGAGCGTCTCGGCGATGTTCCTCAACCTGGCCCGCCGCAGTCAGACCCTGGTCGACCGGATGATCGGCGAGTTGGACGCGATCGAGCGCGGCGAGGAGGACCCGAAGCGGCTCGCGCAGCTCTTCGAGCTGGACCACCTGGCCACCCGGATGCGCCGCAACGACGAGAACCTGCTGGTCCTGGCCGGCGCCGACTCCGCCGCACCGCGTCACGACGACGCGCTGGTGGTCGACGTCCTGCGTGCCGCGCAGTCCGAGGTGGAGCTGTACAACCGCATCGAGTTCGGGACGGTGGACACCGACATCTCGGTGGCCGCGCACGCGGTCAACGACGTGGTACGTCTCGTCGCCGAACTTCTCGACAACGCCACCCGGTTCTCGCCGCCGAACACCACCGTGGTGGCCGACGGTCGCCGGATCCGCGACTACGTCCTGATCCAGATCGAGGACCGTGGGCTCGGCCTCACCGACGAGCAGCTCGACTCGCTCAACCGCAGGCTGGCCGCCCCGCCGACCGTCGACGTCGCCGCGTTCCGGCTGATGGGTCTGGCCGTGGTGAGTCGGCTCGCCTCCCGCTACGGCATCCGGGTGGAGTTGCGCCGCAACGTCGAGGGCGGCACTGTCGCTCAGGTGACGTTGCCCGCCACGACCGTGGTGCTGCCCAGCAACCGGGGCCGCGACCAGGTGCTCACCCGTCCGCGTCAGCCGATGGCCGTGGAGCAGACCCCGCGCAGCCCGGTGGGTCACGCCGAGCAGTTCGCCGGTGCGGCGACGTCGGCGGCGACGCTGCCCGACCAGTGGCGGACCCCGCGCCGGCGTCCGCCCAGTGGCAGTCCCCGCTCGACGCACGGGACACCGCTCCGGCCGTGCAGGCGGGTGGCTACACCGGTCCGCGTTCGACAGTGCCGGCGCCGGCCGCCCGGCACCCGCCGCGCCGCTCCCACCGGCACGTCCGGCGTACAGCAACGGCCTGGGCGCCTCGCTGGGCAGCCCGACCGTGGCCTATCCGACCGTCGACCCGCTGCCCGCCGCGGCACGACCGCGGATGCCGCGGACGGACACGGCGCACCGGGCCTCCGGTCGGGCCGGTCGCCGGCCCGGGCACGGTGGCACCACCTGTCGCGCCGCCGACGCCCGCCGCACCGGTCAGCACCCGGCCCGACTTCCCGCCGAGGCGCCGATCTTCCGGGAGATGGAGGCGGTCTGGTTCCGGTCGCACGGCGACGACGCCACCGCGATCTTCACCCGACCCAACTTCGACGAGCCGCCACCGTCGGCCACCGCCGCTCCGGCCGACGCGAGCCCGCGTACGGGCACCGGCAACGGCAGCCTTCCAGCTGCGGCGTCCGTCCCGGCCGCGGCGCCGCCCCGTCCGCCACTGCCGACCCGTACGCCGGGCAGCTCCAACACCGACGGCAACGTCGCGCCGAGCCGCGCCAGCGCAACCGCCGGTGGGCTCGGAGCACCGCCCGCGGCCCGCCGTCGTACTCTCCGCCCGCGGCAGCTCGGACGGCTCCGGCCGCGCCCGCCGTGGACCCGGACGCCTGGCGGACGGCAGCGGACGAGGGCTGGTCTCGGGCCAGCCAGGCCGCCGAGCCCGCTCCCGCCGGGACCACCCGCTCCGGGTTGCCCAAGCGGGTGCCGCAGGCACAACTCGTGCCGGGTGGCATCGAACCGAAGAGCGGTCGGGACCGCAGCCGGCGGACGCCTGATGAAGTACGTGGTTTGCTGTCGGCCTACCACCGCGGCGTGCAGCGCGGTCGGACGGCCGGAACGGACCTGAACAGCACCTCGACCAAGGAGAGCCGATGAACAGGCCAGCTGCCATGCAGGACATGGGTTGGCTGCTCACCAACTTCGCCGACAGCGTGGCGGGTATCGCCCACGTGGTGGCGGTGTCCGCCGACGGGCTGTTGCTCGCGTCCTCCGGGATCTGCCGGGGACCGGGCGGACCAGCTCGCCGCGATCACCTCCGGCGTGGTGAGCCTGACCGAGGGCGCAGCCCGGATGTTCAGTGCGGGCGGGGTGTTGCAGACAGTCATCGAGATGGACAGCGGGTACCTGTTCCTGATGTCGATCAGCGACGGTTCATCGATGGCCGTGCTGGCCGCGCGCAGTTGCGACGTGGGCCAGGTCGGTTACGAGATGGCGCTGCTGGTCGAGCGGGTGGGTGCCGCGCTGGTGCCGCTGCCGCGTGACGCGGTGCGTTCTTAGCATCGGGAAATCGGCGCTCCGACCGAGCGCCGGACCAGGGACGGGAGTCGGTGTGGTGTGGCTCCACAAGGGACGAGGAGGTGATCGGGGATGGACCAACGACGCGTTGACCCGCGTGGCGCGCTGGTACGTCCGTACGCGGTCACCCGTGGTCGTACCGAGCCCCGGCAGGACATCGCCCTCGAGGCCGTCCTCACCGCCTCCCTCACCCAGGTCGCCGAGTCCCGCTTCGCCGGGCATGACAAGCACCGCATCGCCACGGTCTGTGAGGGCCGAGCACAGTCGTTGGCGGAGATCGCCGCGTACACCCGGATGCCGCTGGGCGTCGCCCGGGTGTTGGTCGCCGACATGGTGACCGAGAGCCTGCTGACGTTACACACTGCTGCTCCCGCCGAGGGTTCGAGGAGCGGATGGAACTGCTTGGAAGGGTGCTAAGTGGACTTCGCAGGCTATGACCCCGCAGGGGGCGGCCGGGCCGGGGAATCGTATCCGCGAAGATCGTCGTCGCGGGCGGCTTCGGCGTCGGTAAGACGACACTGGTCGGGGCGATCTCCGAGATCACACCTCTGACCACCGAGGCGTTGATGACCGCGGCGGGTGTCGGCATCGACGACCCGTCCAAGGTGCCGGGCAAGGAGACCACCACGGTCGCCATGGACTTCGGCCGTATCACCATGGCCCAGGACCTGATCCTGTACCTCTTCGGTACGCCCGGTCAGACCCGGTTCTGGTTCATGTGGGACGAGATCATCCGGGGGCGGTGGGTGCCGCCGTGCTGGTGGACACCCGCCGGATCACCGACGCGTTCGCCCCACTGGACTACTTCGAGAACCGCAACCTGCCGTACGTGGTGGCGCTGAACCGGTTCGACGGCGCTCCCCAGTACGAGGCCGACGAGGTTCGTGAGGCGCTGGCCATCTCGCCGCAGGTGCCGCTGGTGATGACCGACGCCCGGCACCGGGACTCGGTCAAGCAGGTGCTGGTGACAGTGGTCGAGCACGCCATGCTCCGGCTCCAGTCCGAGCACGGGCGGGGCTTCCCACGCCGGTCGGCTGAACCGTCACGTCACGGCCGGCGGACGACAGCCGGCCGTGACGTGGTCAGTCGACGCGGAGGCGGTAGCCGCGCTTGACCACCGTCTGCACCACGCGGGCGCGCGCAGGCCGGCCCGTAGGCGGGCGACGGCCATCTCCACGGCGTGCTCGTCCGCGCCCGGGGCAGCGTCCGCAGCAGCGCCGTGCGGGACAGCACCCGGCCGGGGACTGGGCCAGCGCCCGCAGCACCGCCATCGGGGCGGGAGCGAGTGGCCGCAGCTCGCCGTCGATCACCGCGGCGTGCCCGCGCAACGTGAGCAGGTGCTCGCCGGCCTTGAACGTCACGGTCCGGCGGGGTAGTTCGTCGGCGATGGTCCGCACTAGCGCGCCCAACCGGGCCCGACCCGGCGCGCTCACCGGCACCCGAGCCGTAGCAGCGGCTCGGCGGTCACCGCGCCGACGCAGCTGGCCAGTACGTCACCGCGCAGCGCGGACAGCACCGCCTCGGTACGGTCCCCGGCAGCCCGTAGCAGTGCCTCGGCCGCCGGCGCCGAGGTGAACGTCACCGCGTCCACCAGTCGGGCGGCGATCAGGTCGATCAACCGGTGCAGCGGTGCCGGGTCGGTCGGTGGCGCCCAGCGGTAGACCGGCACCTCGATGACCGTGGCGCCGGCCGCCTCCAGCGCGAGCGTGCACTCGGGTTGCCGCTCACCGTGCAACTGCATGGCGATCACCTGCCCGGCCACGCCGCGCCGGCTCAGGTGCTCGACCACCTCGTCGCAGCTCTCCGAGGCCGGCGACCACTGGTCGTGCAGCCCGGCCGCCCGGATCGCGCCGCGCGCCTTCGGGCCACGGGCCACCACGTAAGAGCTGGCCAGCACCGAGCGCAGCGGCTCGGCCAGCCCAGCCCTCGGCCGCCTCCAGCCAACCCGCATGCCGATGCCGGTGTTGGCCATCAGGATGTCCGGCGGCTGGTCGAGGCAGGCGCGGGTCGCCTCCCGCAGCTCGGTGTCGTCGGACAGCGGCACGATCCGCAACGCCGGCGCGAGCACCACCCGGGCGCCCCGCCGTTCCAGCAGCGCGGCCAACTCGTCGCGCCGCCGGTCGGCGGTCACCCCGACGGTGAAGCCCGCCAGTTCTTCGCGCATCAAGCCTCCTGTCGCAGCCGCACCTCGACCAGCCCGTTGCGGCACCGCGCGTCGTGCCGGGCCACGGCCACCCGGGCAGGTCGAGACAGTGCCCGCTGCGCAGGTCGTACACCTGCTTGTGCAGCGGCGAGGCGACCGTCGGCACGCCGTCCCGACTGCCGACGATGCCCGGGACAGCACGTACGCCCCGGAGACCGGATCGCGGTTGTCGATCGCGAACAGCCCGTCCTCGGTGCGGAAGAGCGCTACCTGCACCCGTCGACCAGGGCGGCGACCCCGGTCCGGTTCCAGACGGTCGAGGGTGCAGACGGCCGTCCAGCTCAGCGTGATGGTCTGGGTCATTGCCGTACCTCCGGTAGGCCCAGGGCGACCGGTTGCCTGCGGTGCCCGTCGGCTGACAGTGGTCCGGCCGCCGGTGTGCCGCCCGCTGGCACCGGCTGGCCGCGTTCGCTTTGTGAACGTGATCGATGGGTCGGGCACGTCGGGTGCGTTGACGAAGGAGGTGTAGCGGCGCAGCCGATCCGGTCGTCCAGCACGTCGCGCCACTCGTCGGAGTACGACGACACGTGCCGGACCATCGCCGCGTCGAGGTCGGCACAGAGCCCGAGCGAGTCGTCCACGATCACCGAGCGCAGGTGGTCGAGGCCGCCCTCCATCGCCTCGATCCAGCCGGCCGTGCGTTGCAGTCGGTCGGCGGTGCGAATGTAGTAGATCAGGAACCTGTCGATCAGCCTGACCAGCGCATCCGTGGACAAATCAGTGGCGAACAGGTCGGCGTGCCGGGGCCGGAAGCCGCCGTTGCCACCGACGTAGAGGTTCCAGCCGGTCTCGGTGGCGATGATGCCGAAGTCCTTGCTACGCGCCTCCGCGCACTCGCGGGCGCAGCCGGAGACCGCAGACTTGAGCTTGTGCGGGGCGCGCAGGCCGCGATAGCGCAGCTCCAGCGCGACGGCCAGCCCCACCGAGTCCTGTACCCCGTACCGGCACCAGGTCTCGCCCACGCAGGACTTCACCGTCCGCAGCGCCTTGCCGTACGCGTGGCCGGACTCGAAGCCGGCGTCCACCAGCCGCCGCCAGATCTGCGGCAGCTGTTCCACCCGCGCCCCGAACAGGTCGATCCGCTGCCCACCGGTGATCTTCGTGTAGAGCTGGAAGTCCGGGCGACCTCGCCGATCACGATCAGCTTCTCCGGGGTGATCTCGCCACCGGGGATCCGGGGCACCACCGAGTAGCTGCCGTCGCGTTGCAGGTTGGCCAGGAAGTGGTCGTTGGTGTCCTGCAACGACGCCTGCTCGCCGTCGAGCACGTGCCCGCTGCCCAGCGAGGCGAGGATCGACGCCACCACCGGCTTGCAGATGTCGCAGCCGCGCCCCGACCGTGCTCGGCGACCAGTCGGGAGAACGTGCGGATGCCGCGCACCTGGACGATCTCGAACAGCTCCCGCCGGCTGACGTCGAAGTGCTCGCAGAGCGCGCTGGACTGCACCACCCGGCCGCGTCCAGGAGTTGCTTCAGCATCGGCACGCAGGAACCGCAGCTGGTGCCGGCCCGGGTGCACGCCTTCACCGAAGGCACGTCCGCGCAGCCGTCGGCGATGGCGGCGTCCACGTCGCCACGGGTCACCGCGTTGCAGGAGCAGACCTGGGCGGTGGCGGGCAGCGCCCGGCGTCCGCTCCACCGCCGTCCGGGGCGAGCAGCGCCAGGGGCGCGGCCGGCAGCAGGCCGCCCACGCTGGCCCGCAACGTCGGGTACGCGCTGGCGTCACCGACCAGCACCCGCCGAGCAGCGTGCGCGCGTCGTCGGAGAGGACCAGCTTCGCGTAGACCCGGGTGGCCGGGTCGGTGAACGTGACGTCCAGGCAGCCCTCGGTCGCGCCGTGGGCGTCGCCGAACGAGGCCACGTCCACGCCGAGCAGCTTGAGCTTGGTGGCGGTGTCCGCACCCGGGAAGGTCGCCGCGCCGCCGACCAGCCGGTCGGCCACCACCTCGGCCGTCGCGTACCCCGGTGCGACCAGACCGTGGCAGGTGCCGTCGACCGCCGCGCACTCGCCGACGGCCCAGATCCGCTCGTCCGAGCTGCGGCAGGTCGCGTCGACGAGCACCCACCGCGCGGACCCAGCGGCAGACCGGCCTCCCGGGCCAGTTGGTCGCGGGCCGGATGCCGGCGGCAACCACCACCAGATCGGCGTCGAGGGTAGTGCCGTCGGAGAGTTCCAGGGCCGCGACGCCGCCGTCCGGCCCGGGCGGATCGCTGTGGTCGCCACCCGAGATGGGTCCGTACGCCCAGGTCGTCGACATAGCGGCGGAGCATCGCGCCACCGGCCTGGTCCACCTGCACCGGCATCAGCCGGGGTGCGAACTCGACCACGTCGGTGCTCAGGCCCAGCAGCCGCAGGGCGTTCGCCGCCTCCAGGCCCAGCAGCCCGCCACCGATCACCGCGCCGATCCGCCGGCCCGCGCGTACGCCCGGATCGCCGCCAGGTCGTCGAGAGTCCGGTAGACGAAGACCCGGGCAGTTCCGTGCCGGCCACCGGTGGCACGAACGCGTACGAACCGGTGGCCAGCACCAGCGCGTCGTAGTGGTACTCGCCGACGGCGGTGGTCACCACCCGCCGGTCCCGGTCGATCGCCGAGGCCGGCTCACCGAGACGCATCCGCACACCGTCGTGCGGTGTGTGCAGATTGAGGTCGCTCTCGCTCACCCCGTCGAAGTACGCCGAGAGTCGCACCCGGTCGTACGCGGGGCGGCCCTCCTCGGCCAGCACTGTCACCCGCCAGGTGCCCTGTGGGTCACGGGCGCGCAGCGCGTCGACGAAGCGCTGCCCGACCATGCCGTTGCCGATGACGACCAGTTCGCCGCCGCTCATCGCGTCACCTCCACCGATTCCGCTTGGCTCAGCCAATCGACGATGCCGCTCACCGCGTCCCGGCAACCGCCGCATCCGGTGCCGGCGCGGGTCGCGGCCGACACCGCGTCGACAGTTCGGGCGCCGGAGCGCCAGCTCCTGACCAGGGCGCCCTTGCTCACCGTGTTGCACTGGCAGACCGTGGCCGAGTCCGGCATCAGCGCCGGCGACGCGGCCGGGGCCGCGCCGACCGCGCCGAGCGCCCGGCCCAGCAGCAGCGCCGTCGGTCGCTCGGCACCGGGTGACCACGGTCGAAGAGCTGGATCACCGTGCCGACAGCCGGGTTGTCACCGAGCAGGATCGCGCCGACCAGCCGTTCGTCCCGGATCCGCAACCGCGCGTACGTTCCCCGGGCCGGGTCGGCGAAGGTCAGCTCCTCGCCCGGCCCGCCGGTGGCCGCGTCGCCCATCGAGGCCAGGTCGATCCCGGCCGCCTTCAGTCGGGTCACCACCGGCCGGGGTCGGTACCGGGCCAGTGGGTCCGTCCCGGTCAGCACGTCGGCGAGCACCGGGCCTGGGCCCAGGCGGGTGCGACCAGCCCGGTGAGTACGCCGTCGTGCTCGGCGCAGTCGCCGATCGCCGAGATGGACCTGTCGGTGGTGCGCAGCCGGTCGTCCACCACCACGCCGCGCCGCACGTCCAGCCCGGCGGCCTGGGCGAGGAGGTGTCCGGGCGTACGCCGCAGGAGAGCACCAGCAGGTCGGCGTGCAGCGATCGGCCGTCGGCCAGGTCGAGGCGGACACCCGTGGCGTCCGCGGCCACGCCGGTCGCCGGCACCGCCAGCTCGACGGTGACGCCGAGGCCGGCGAGCGTGCCGGCGAGCACCGCGCCGGCCGCCGGGTCGAGCTGCCGTTCCATCAGGTGCGCCCGGGGTGCACCACTGTGGTGACCAGGCCCCGGGTGGCCAGCCCTCGGGCGGCCTCCAGGCCGAGCAGCCCGCCGCCGAGCACCAGCGCGCTGCGGGCGCCGTCCGCCGCGGCGAGGATCCGCCGGCAGTCGTCCAGGGTCCGGAAGGGGACCACCCGCTCCGGCAGGTCCGCCGGGTCGAGGCCGGGCAGCGACGGCACCACCGCGCGGGCGCCGGTGGCCAGCACCAGGTGGTCGTATCCGATCCGTTCACCGTCGGCGGTCCGGACCTCCCGGGCGGATCGGTCCACCGCGGTCACCGGTACGCCGCTGCGCAGGTCGATGCCGTGCCCGGCGGCCTCGGTCAGCTCCACGTCCGGCTCGTCGATGCGGCCGGCCAGCAGGGTGGAGAGCAGAATCCGGTTGTACGCGCGGTGCGGCTCCGCCCCGAGCACGGTGACCTTCCGGTCCCCTCCCGGGCGTGCAGCTCACCGGCGAGGCGGGCGCCCGCCATGCCGTTGCCGATGATGACCACCCGGGCGGTCATGCCTTCTCCACCCGGACCGCGCAGATCTTGAACTCGGGCATCCCGGAGATCGGGTCGACCGCGTCATTGGTCACCGAGTTGGCGCGTCCCGCTCCGGCGTAGTGGAACGGGGCGAACACGGTGTCCGGTCGGATCCCGGCGCTGAGCCGGGCCGGGCGCACATTTCACCTCGGCGTGAGGTGACCCGCACCGGGTCGCCGTCGTCGATGCCCAGCCGGGCGGCCAGGTCGGGGTGCAGCTCGACGAACGCCTCCGGTGCGGCGCGTCGGAGCGCGGGCACCCGGCGGGTCTGGGTGCCGGACTGGTACTGCGCCAGCACCCGGCCGGTGGTGAAGTGCAGAGGGTACGTGGCGCACACCTCCTCGGCGGCCGGCCGATGGTCGACGGGGTGGAACCGGGCCCGGCCGTCCGGGGTCGCGAACCGGTCGGCGAAGAGGCGGGGTGTCCGGCCCGTCCCCGGTCGGGCAGGGCCAGTAGACGCCGTCGTCGGCGTCGATCCGTTCCCAGCTGATGCCGGCGTAGTCGGCGGCCCCGCCGGCGGAGGCGCGGCGCAGCTCGGCGAAGACGCGGGCCGGGTCGGCCGGAACCGGACCGCCGCGTCGGTGGCCGCGGCCTCGTCGGGGCCAGCCTCGCCGCGAGGTCGGCGATGATCGCCAGGTCGGTCCGCACGCCCGGCGGTGGTGGACGTAGCGCGCGCCGACGCAGCACCCGACCCTCCAGGTTGGTCATCGTGCCGTCCTCCTCGGCCCACTGCGCGGTGGGCAGCACCACGTCCGCCAGCGCGGCCGTCTCGGAGAGCAGCAGGTCGGCGACGACCAGCAGGTCGAGGTCGCGCAATCGGCCCTCGATCCGGGCCGCCCGGGCGCGGAGACCACCGGGTTCGAGCCGAACACCAGCAGCGCGCGGGCCGTCGGGCGTACCGAGCGAGTCGAGCAGTTGGTAGGCGGGCACTCCGGCCGGGCAGCTCTCGGCCGGCACGCCCCAGACCCCGCGACGTGCTCGCGGGCCACCGGTCGTCGATCCGCCGGTAGCCGGGGAGCTGGTCGGCCTTCTGCCCGTGCTCCCGGCCGCCCTGACCGTTGCCCTGGCCGGTGAGGCAGCCGTACCCCGAACCCTCGCGGCCGGGCAGACCGAGGGCGAGAGCCAGATTGACGTACGCGGTGACGGTGTCGACGCCCTTCGCGTGCTGCTCGGCACCGCGCGCGGTCAGAATGATCACCCGACCACCGGTGCCCAGCGCGCGGGCGGTCGCCTCCAGGTCGGCCACCGGCACCCGGAGAGCTGTTCCGCGCGGGCCGGCCACCAGGCGGCGACTCCGCGGCGGACGGCCTCGAATCCGGTGGTCCGTTCGGCCACGTACGCCCGGTCGACCCAACCCTCGGTGAGGGCGATGTGCAGCAGCGCGTTGGCCACCGCGAGGTCGGTGCCGGGCAGCGGTTGCAGGTGCAGGTCGGCCTGGCGGGCGGTGGCGGTGACCCGGGGTCGACGACGATCAGCTTGCCGCCGCCGCGGCGCTGCTCGGTGAGCCACCGCACCAGCGGCGGCATGGTCTCCGCCGGGTTCGCCCCGACCAGCAGCAGGGTGTCGGCCTGGCCCAGGTCGGCGAGCGGGAACGGCAGCCCCGGTCGATGCCGAAGGCCCGCATCCCGGCGGCCGCCGCCGAGGACATGCAGAACCGCCCGTTGTAGTCGATGTTCCGGTGCGCAGCCCGATCCGGGCGAACTTCCCCAACGCGTACGCCTTCTCGTTGGTCAGGCCACCGCCGCCGAAGACGGCCACCGCGTCCCGCCCGGCGTCGTCCTGGATGGCGCGGATGCCGGCGGCCACCCGATCGAGCGCGGTGTCCCAGCTCGCCGGGCGCAGCTCGCCGGTGGCCGGGTCGCGCACCAGCGGGTGGTCAGCCGCTCCGGGTGGTCGAGCAGGTCGGCCGCGGTCCAACCCTGGCAGAGCCCGCCCCGGTTGGTGGGGAACTGACGCGGGTGGACCGTCACGCCGGTGTCGTCCGCACGCAGCGTCATGCCGCACTGCAACGCGCAGTAGGGCAGTGCGTCGCCACCTCCCGGGCTCCAGCCCCGGTCGAGTTGCCGGCCATGCACCGTCTGTCATGTCGGGAAAGCGTGCCGCCGGGCGGTTTCCGGTCCGGGTCCCTTCTGTTTCGGTCCTGTCAAGTGGGGCTCACACCGCACAGGGGCAGCGAACGTGACGGGTGGTGGCGGCGGCCGCCTCGGACGGACGCTCGACCAGCGCGGCGGCAGCGGACTCCATCTCGTGGGGAGCGGTCAGCGTAGGTCGGCGCGGTGTGGTCGGCGGGTCAGCGACAGCCAGCCCAGGAACCGGGCGTGGAGTGCCCGCGGGTCAGGACGAACGCCCAGGGAGTACAGGTCGTCGACCGCGTCGTGCATGTTCGCTGCCAAATAGAACGCCAGGGCGATCGAATGGTTGTAGAACTCGGTCGTGAGGTGAAGCTGAGCCGGCGCGCACGGCCAGAGAGCGGCGCAGTTACGGCAGAGCCACGCCGGGCGCATTGATGGTGCGGGCGAGGGCGGCGGGTCATCCGACCCCACCGGACCTCGCTTGACGGGAGGGCGCGTGGTTGAGCGACGGACCACCGGGTGGGCGTGTCCGGCCAGATCAGGCCGGCGGGCATCACGAACAGGGACCGGCGCGCGACCGCATCACCATTCGCTGCCAGTTGGTAACCGTCGATCCACAGCCACCCGTCGTACGTCGGCCAGTCGAGAACGCGAATCACGCTGACGAAGATCGGGCGCATGAACTGCACACTCGCGGCGCGGGTCAGGTGCAGGACGTCACCCGGTGCGGCTTCCGCGGTTTGGGCTTCGGCTCGGGATGCCGATCGGGCGGTTTGTCCGGCACAGTGGCTCTCCCACGGTCGTCACTTGGGAAGGGTCGCCCGTGCGCGCTCGCCGTGGAGATCTTGGACAGTTTCCGTTCTGACGTAACGGAAACCGTCCAAGATCTGGTCAGGTCAAGGGGCGGCCCCGGTACGAACGCGTCCGCCGGGTTCCGTGGTACCTACCGGCCGCGCCGTCTGATCCCACCTTGCGGGCGGTGATGGGACAAGAACAGCCCGTAGCGATATGGTCGCAAGACATTCCGCGCATCCGATGGGGAAGTCGTGAACGATGCGCTACGCGCCGCGCTAGCCGAGGCGGGGCACTCGATCGAATCCCTGGCAGGGATGGTCGGGGTCGATCGCAAGACGGTCGCACGGTGGCTGAACCATGACCACATTCCCCACCCCGACACCGGGAGGCGGCGGCGAGCGCGCTCCGACGGCCCATAGGGGACATCTGGCCGGACACTTCGAGACGCCGTGAGCCAATTTGGTTCCGACCATGGCAGAGATCGAGCGCGAGGCGATCTCGCTACGGTCGTTTCAGTCCACCGTCCTCCCGGGCTGCTTCAGACCGAGGCATACGCTCGCGCCGTCCTCGCCGGAGCCGACGTCATTGCCCGCAGCGACGTCGAGCGGCACCTAGCCTCACGACTGGCCCGGCAAAGCATCCTGACCCGTGAAGACCCGCCACACTTCACCGCCGTTGTTGACGAGGCCGTGCTGCGGCGGCCAGTCGGCGGACGAGCCACCATGCGTGAGCAGGTCCAAGCTCATCACCGCCTGCGGGCTCCGCACGTGCGCGTGCACATCGTTCCTCAACCGTCGGCGCGTACGCTGGCCTGAACGGTCCCTTCGTGATCGCAGTGGGGCCCGAGCATCGAATTGCCGGCTACCTCGACAATCAGCTTCAGGGACAGGTCGTTACCGGCGCCGAGGACATAGCGGCGATGCTGGCGTCGTGGGAGAACGTGCGCGGCGAGGCGCTGTCCCACTGGCAATCCGTCGATCTACTTGGGGAGATGGCGAAGACATGGAACTGACCGGCGCGCAGTGGCGTAAGAGCACCCGCAGCAGCGGCAATGGCGGCGACTGCGTCGAGGTTGCGGACAACCTGCCTGGCATCGTTGGCGTGCGGGACTCGAAGGACCGGGCAGGGGCGGCGTTGGTCTTCGGGTCAGCGGCCTGGCGGGCGTTCGTCGGTATGGCGAAGGCCCACGACCCGGTCTGACCAGCATTGATGCAATGGCCCCGGCTCCTGGAACCCAAGGAGAGCGCCGGGGCCTTTCGCATGTTCGGGGTCAGCCACCCGCCAGGCAGCGTAAGCGTGGCCAGGCTGACCACACAGACCGTTCGCGACGGTGCCGGCTTCACTGCTTCGGAATCCGCAAGGGCTCCACGGTGACTTCGCGTGCGACAGGTGGTGTGAGCCGAAGCCTTTGGAGCTGAATCGCTGACGGCATCAGCGTCGTCCACCGTGTAGCGCTTATAATGTGGGAAATCTGTCTCAAAGGATGGGAGCACGCAATGAGCGTGACGGACGTCTTTGACGCGGTGGCCGGCACGTACGACGAGGCGCGTCGGCGGTTGATTCCGTGCTTCGACGCCTTCTACGGCACCGCCGTCCAGGTGGCCGCGCCACCTGCGCGCCGCGCTGGCCGCCGGTCGTACCCCGGAGGTGTTGGACCTGGGCGCGGGCACCGGTCTGCTCTCGCTGCTGCTGTCCGCCGCGGTGCCCGGGGTGCGGCTGACCCTGCTGGACGGAGCGCCGGCGATGCTCGCCCGCGCCACCGAACGGCTGGACGCGCGGTCCGTGCCGCACCGAACGGTCCACGCCGACCTGGCCGACGAACTGCCACCCGGCCGGTACGACGCGGTGGTCAGCGCCCTGGCGATCCACCACCTGGACGACGCCGGAAAGCGGGAGCTCTACAAGCGGGCCGCCGGAGCGCTGGCGCCCGGTGGGGTGTTCGTCAACGCCGAACAGGTTGCCGGGCCGACCCCGGCCCTGGACCGGCGCTACGACGAGGTGTGGCTGGCGCGGATCACCGAGCTGGGCGCGTCCCCGACGAGATCGCGGCCTCCGGGAGCGGATGCGCCACGACCGGCCGGCGACCGTCGCCGACCAGTGCCGGTGGCTCGACGAGGCGGGCCTGGTCGACGTCGACTGCTACTTCAAGGAGTGGCGCTTCGCGGTGTTCGGCGGTCGGGCCCGCTGAAGGCCGCGGAATGTGCGTTTCGACGGCGGGGACGAGCCGGCGGTCGCGTGGATGACTGGTGGTCACACCGCTGGGTAGTCTGCTCGACATGACTGCCAAGGTGACTCTGTCGTTCACCGACGAGACGATCGAGGAGGCGCGGCGGTTCGCCAAGCGTGAGGGGCTGTCGCTCTCCGCGTGGATGGACCAGGCCGCCCGGGAGAAGGCGCTGCGCGAGGTCTTCACCGCGCACGCCGCCGCCGTGGGTCGCGCCGGCCTGGATCTGGAGTCCGCCGCCCTCGCCGACGCCCGCGAGGTGGGCATGGTCAACGACCTGTTCTCCGGCGGACGGCCGCGTGCTGCGTAGGGTGAGGTCTGGCGCATCGAGGGCGCTCGGGAACGCCTCGGCCTGGTGATCAGCTCGGACGTCTACAACTCCACCGACGTGCCCATCGTGATCGTGGTCGAGGTGGTCGAGGAGTCGCTGCTGCGGGACTCGCCGCTGGCCGTGTCGATGGGTCGGTACGTGGTGATGCCCGACCGGATCTCCTCGCCCATGAAGAAGTGGTTCACCGGTTGCGTGGACGTCGCCGACACCGAGACGATGCTCCGGGTCGGCCGCGCGCTGCGCATACTCCAACAGCTCTGACCGGGCGCCCGGTGCGGCGCTCACCATCGCCGCCGGCCCGTGGTGCGGTCCCGTTTCCGGCCCGACCCACGCGGGCCACTGCGAGGTAACCGGGCCTTCTAGCGTTCCTCCTCGTCAGACCGACGAGGAGGAGCCGCCGTGAGCACGCTCACCAGCACCACAGTCACCCCGAGCCGCCTGCCGTCACCAACCGTCGGCAGCCGCTGCACGACTGGCGCCCGAGGACCCCGACTTCTGGCGGACGACGGGCGCGCCGATCGCCCGGCGGAACCTCTGGGTCTCGATCTTCGCCGAGCACGTCGGCTTCTCCGTGTGGAGCCTCTGGTCGGTCACCGTGCTCTTCCTCGGCCCCGCGTACGGCATCGACCCGGCCGGGAAGTTCCTGCTCACGGCCGTGCCGGCCGCGCTGGGCGCGGTGCTGCGGCTGCCGTACACGCTGGCGGTGGCCCGCTTCGGCGGACGACGCTGGACGATCATCAGCGCACTCCTGCTGCTGGTGCCCACGGTGCCGATGACGGTATTGCTGGAACCCGGGTGTCGTACTCCACCCTGATGGTGCTCGCCTGCCTGACCGGCGTCGGTGGTGGCAACTTCGCCTCCTCGATGGCGAACATCAACCTGTTCTACCCGCAGCGTCTCAGGGGCGGGCCCTCGGGCTCAACGCCGGCGGCGGCAACCTGGGCGTACCCGCGGTGCAGTTGGTCGGCCTGGCGGTCCTCGCCACCGCGGGTGCCGCGTACCCCGGTTGGTGCCCGCTGTCTACCTGCCGCTGATCGTGCTGGCCGCGCTGGCGGCGGCCCGCTGGTTGGACACCGTGCCCGGGCGCGCAACGAGCCGGGCGCGTTGCGGGAGGCGGCCCGCGACCCGCACACGTGGGTGATGTCGCTGCTCTACATCGGCACCTTCGGCTCGTTCATCGGCTTCGGTTTCGCCTTCGGTCAGGTGCTCCAGCTTCAGTTCGCCGACCGGTTCCCCACCCCGGTCGACGCCGCCTGGCTCACCTTCCTCGGCCCGCTGGTCGGCTCGCTGATCCGGCCGCTGGGCGGGCACCTCGCCGACCGGTTGGGCGGGGCCGGGTGACCTTCTGGAACTTCGTGGCGATGGCGGTCGGCGCGGGCACCGTGCTGTACGCGGCCCGGGAGCGCTCGTTCGGGCTCTACCTGGCCGGGTTCCTCGCCCTCTTCGTCTTCTCCGGCGTCGGCAACGGCTCCACGTACAAGATGATCCCGGCAATCTTCCGGGCCGGGCGGCGGACGCGGTGGCCGCGGGACGCCACGACCCGGAGTCCGCCGCGCGGTGGGCCCGGCGGATGACCGGCGCGTTGATCGGCATCGCGGGCGCGATCGGCGCCTCCGGTGGGGTGCTCGTCAACATCGCGTTCCGCCAGTCGTTCCTCAGCTCGGGCAACGCCGATGCCGCCTACCTGGCCTTCATCTGCTGGTACGCGCTGTGTTTCGCGGTCACCTGGGTGGTCTACCGCCGCCCGAGGGCCGGTCGACTCGCCGACGTGTGATCTGGACCACCATCGGCGCGTCGCCGCGCGGGGCCGTACCCCGTTTTGACCTGCGGATGGGGCGCCGGGTATCGTTGCCTGCTGTTGTACGACATCCAGAGGCGTGCCCCTTCAGGTACGCTTGGTCGTTCGTGCGCGCTGGTCCGGCCTGCAAGATCTGGTCACCTCGGCGCGCGACCCCAGACCGACGACGAGACAAGGTAGACCTGTGCGTACGTACAGCCCGAAGCCGGGTGAGATCGAGCGTCAGTGGCACGTCATCGACGCCTCTGATGTCGTGCTGGGCCGCCTGGCCACCCACGCCGCCACGTTGCTGCGTGGTAAGCACAAGCCGACTTTCGCGCCGCACGTCGACACGGGCGACTTCGTCGTCATCGTGAACGCGGGCAAGGTTGCGCTGACCGGCAACAAGCGCCAGACCAAGGTCGCTTACCGCCACTCCGGTTACCCGGGTGGTCTGAAGCAGATCGGCTACGACGAGCTGCTGACCAAGCGCCCCGAGCGGGCCATCGAGCTGGCTGTGAAGGGATGCTCCCGCACAACAAGCTCGGCCGTCAGCTCATCAAGAAGCTGAAGGTCTACGCCGGTGCCGAGCACCCGCACCTCGCGCAGCAGCCGGTGCCGTTCGAGATCAAGCAGATCGCGCAGTGAGCGCGGGCGAAGGAAGCAGCATGACCGACATCATCGAGACCGAGGTCGCCCCGGAAGCCACGGAGGCCCCGAGGCCCCGAGGTCACCGAGGCGCCGGCGCCCGTTGCCCGCGCGCCTCGTGGTGACCGGCCGATCCAGACCGTGGGCCGCCGCAAGCAGGCCATCGTCCGGGTTCGCCTCATCCCGGGCACCGGCAAGATCACCTGCAACGGTCAGGACCTCGAGGCGTACTTCCCGAGCAAGGTGCACCAGCAGCTCATCAAGGACCCGCTGGTCACCGCCGAGAAGCCCGAGCAGTTCGACGTCATCGCCAACCTGCATGGCGGCGGCACCACCGGCCAGGCCGGTGCGCTCCGGCTGGGCATCGCCCGCGCGCTGATCATCAACGAGCCGGACGACCGCCCGGCCCTGAAGAAGGCCGGCTTCCTCACCCGGGACGCCCGGGTCAAGGAGAGCAAGAAGTACGGCCTCAAGAAGGCCCGTAAGGCTCCCCAGTACTCGAAGCGCTGATCTTTTCCAGCGCGTTGTACTTCTGACGGACGGCCGGTCCGCCTCCCCGCATGGGGAGGTGGATCGGCCGTTCCGCTTTCACCTCAACGGCAGTGCTCATTCGGAGGTTGGCGGGTATGGGTCGGTTGTTCGGCACGGACGGCGTACGCGGGCGGGCGAACGCGGATCTCACCCCGGAGTTGGCACTGGCGCTCGCGGTGGCCGCCGCGCACACGCTCGCCGAGACGGACCGCAGCCATCCGCCGCTCGCCGTCGTCGGCCGGGACACCCGCGCCAGCGGCGAGATGTTGAGGCGGCCGTGGTCGCCGGGCTGACCAGCGCCGGTGCCAACGTGGTGCGGGTCGGCGTACTGCCCACCCCGGCGGTGGCGTTCCTCACCGCCGAGGCCAAGGCCGACCTGGGTGTGATGCTCTCCGCGTCGCACAACCCCATGCCGGACAACGGCATCAAGCTCTTCGCCGCCGGCGGGCACAAGCTGCCCGACGAGATCGAGATGCGGATCGAGGCGGCCGTCGAGACGAACGCCACCACCGCCTGGGACCGGCCGACCGGCGCCGGCGTCGGCCGTGCACGACCTGCTAGATGGTGCCGACCACTACGTCCAGCACCTGATCGGCACCGTCCCGCACCGGCTGGAGGGATCAAGGTCGTCGTCGACTGTGCGAACGGCGCTGCCGCCGAGGTCGCACCCGTCACCTATCGGGAGGCCGGCGCGGAGGTCATCGCGATCCACGCCGAGCCCGACGGGCTGAACATCAACGACGACTGCGGCTCCAACCACATCGAGCGCTGCGCGCCGCCGTGGTCGAGCACGGCGCCCACCTGGGCATTGCCCATGACGGCGACGCCGACCGCTGCCTGGCGGTCACCGCCGACGGCGACGAGGTGGACGGCGACCAGGTGATGGCCATCCTCGCGCTCGCCATGCGCGATGCCGGCACGCTCACCCAGGACACTCTGGTGGCCACCGTGATGAGCAACCTCGGCCTGCGGCTCGCGATGTCCGCGCAGGGCATCCGCCTGATCGAGACCAAGGTCGGTGACCGGTACGTGCTGGAGGAGCTGCGCGCCTCCGGGCTGGCGCTCGGCGGTGAGCAGAGCGGCCACATCGTCATGCCCGCGCACGCCACCACCGGCGACGGGGTGCTCACCGGCCTGCACCTGATGGCTCGGATGGCGGCCAGCGGCCAGTCCCTCGCCGAGTTGGCCTCGGTGGTCACCAAGCTGCCCCAGGTGTTGATCAACGTGCCGGTCGGCGACCGGACCGTCAGCGCCGCCGCGCCAGCCGTCCTCTCCGAGGTCGAGCGGGCCGAGGCCGAGCTGGGCGAGACCGGCCGGGTGCTGCTGCGCCCGTCGGGCACCGAGCCGCTGGTCCGGGTGATGGTCGAGGCAGCCACCGAGCAGACCGCCCGGTCGGTCGCCGAGCGGATCGCCGAGCAGGTCCGGGCGGCGAGCCCCTCCGCTTCGTAGGGTCAGTCGGACGCTGTGGAGCTGAACCGTTCACGACATCAGCTCCACAGCCTCCCGGCACCGACCAGGCGGGTCAGCGACCAGGCGGGTCAGCGACCAGGCGGGTCAGCCGGTCGGGGCCAGGCCCCGCAGTCGGGTGACCGCCTCGGACAGCACCTCGGGGCGTTTGCAGAAGGCGAAGCGGATCAGCCTACGGCCCGCGTCGATGTCGTCGTAGAAGACCTGGTGGGCACCGCCACCACACCACAACGCTCCGGCAGCGAGCGGCAGAACTCCACCCGTCCCGGCCGCCGAGAGCGGTGATGTCGGCGGTGACGAAGTACGTCCCTCCGAGTCGAGCACCTCGAACCCGGCGTCGGTGAGACCGCCGACGAGCTGGTCACGCCGCTGCTGGAGCCCGTCCCGGAAGCCGGTGTAGTAGGCGTCCGGCAGGGCCAACGCGACAGCGACCGCCGGTTGCAGCGGCCCGGCGTTGACGAAGGTGAGGAACTGCTTCACCCGCAGCACCGCCGAGACCAGCGCCGCCGGACCGCTCGCCCAGCCGACCTTCCAGCCCGTGCAGGAGAACGTCTTACCGGCCGACGAGATGCGCAGCGTGCGCTCCCGCATCCCGGGCAGGGTGGCCAGTGGCACGTGCCGGCTCGCCGCGTCGGTGAAGACCAGGTGCTCGTACACCTCGTCGGTGACCGCGTACGCGTCGAACTCCTGGCACAGCTCGGCGACCAGCGACAACTCGGCCGGCGTGAAGACCTTGCCGGTCGGATTGTGCGGCGAGTTCAGCAGCACCAGTCGGGTGCGCGGGCCGAACGCCGCGCGCAGCGCCGCCGGGTCGAAGGCGTACCGGCCGTCGGCCGTCGGGCGCAGGGTCACCGGCCGGCGAACCGCGCCGGCCAGCGCGATCGAGGCGGCGTACGAGTCGTAGTACGGCTCGAAGCAGACCACCTCGTCACCTGGTTCGCAGAGGGCGAGGATGCTCGCCGCGACCGCCTCCGTAGCGCCCGCCGTGATCACGATCTCGCCGTCCGGGTCGTACGCCAGATCGTGGAAACGTTGTTGGTGGGCGGCGACCGCCGCGCGCAGGGCGGGATTCCCGGCCGGGCGGGTACTGGTTCTGCCCGCTGCGCAGCGCCTCGGCCGCCGCGGCCAGCATCTCCGGCGGGCCGTCGGTGTCCGGGAAGCCCTGGCCGAGGTTGACCGCTCCGGTGCGCACGGCGAGGGCGGACATCTCGGCGAAGATCGTCGTGCCGAACGGCCGCATCCGGGCCACCAGCGGGTCGACATCGGTGCTCGTCGTCACCTGCGCCAGCCTACGGCCACCGGACGCCCGAGCCCAGTGCCGCCAGCCCGCGGACGCGCTTGATCGACTCGGCTTCCTTGAAGTCGGGTGTCCACGGCGCCCCGACACCGCGATGTCAATGAGCCCGTGTCGATCAAGCGGGATTGGCCGCCAACCGCTTCAGTCGGCGTCGCAGGTGGTCCGCCAGTACCCCGCGTCCTGTCGACGATCGGCTTGCCGGCGCCGGTGACCGTGAGGACGCAGTCGAGTGGACGCTGGTTGTCGTCGCTGTCGGGCCAGGTGGCCTCCACCATCACCCTGCTCTTGCCGTTGGTGCGGATCGTCATCCGCCAGGGCAACTTCGCGTTGTCGACGTGCATGAGATCGCTCTCCGCGTCGTAGTACGCGATGTCCGCCGTCCCTCGCCGGTGACCTCGTAGACCACCGTCACCGGGGCGCCCCGACGTCGGTCGAGTGATCGGCTTCTTGCTGGGGTGGGAGCCACGCTGGCGGGTTGCCCCGGGGTGGGTGCCGTCGTGGCGGGGCGCTCGAGCCATCGTCGGGAAGGCGCCCCCACGGGTCCTCGGCGGCCGAGTCCGACCCGCCCCGTCGAGGAACAGGCTGCCCGCGCAGAGGCAGCCGCAGACGACCAGGACCAGCGCCGCGAAGACGGCGATGACGATTCCACAGCACGGCCGCTGTGCGAGGCCGCGCCACCGCCCGGCTGCGGATAGCCGGGGTACACGTACGGCGGCGGATAGCCGGGCGGCGGCGGATAACCATGCGGCGGCGGCCCGGCGGTCGGCGTCCACCCGGGCGGCGGTCCAGCGGTCGGTGTCCACCCGGGCGGCGGCCCAGCGGTCGGCGTCCACCCGGCGGACGGCGACCACCCAGCGGGCGGCCCGGCAGACGGCGTCCACCCGGCGGGCGGCGGTGACCCGGCGGTCGGCGTCCAGCCTGCGGGCGGCGGCCCGGCGGGTATGGAGCCAGCCGGCGGGCGGCATTCCGGTCGCCTGCGGCCAGCCTGCGGTGGGTGGCTCGCCGGCGGGTGTGGGCCAGCCGACGGGTGGGGTCGCGTCGGACGTGGGCCAACCCGGCGACCGCGGTCCGGTGGGCGTCGAGCCGGATGCGTCGGGCGGGGACGACGGTGTCCAGGGCTCCGCGGGCGGTTGCGGCGTCCACTGGGTCGCGGGTGGAGACGGTGCCCACGGCGTGACCGGCGGGGTGGCGTCCACGGCGGCGGCGTCCACGGCGGCGGCGGTGCCCATGGCTGGCCCGGAGCGAGCGGGTCGGGCGCCGGGAGCCGCACCGGGGTGGCGCGGTCGGATCCGCTGCTGGAGTGCCCGCACCCGGCGGCTGTGGCTCGGCCGACCCGACGAGCCGCCGGACGGCGGGTCCGGCGGGGAGAGGGGATGGGTCGGGCGGGGCGCGTCGGACATGGCTGCTCCGGGCGGGAGTGGGTATGGGACGAACGGGCCGAGGGCAGGCGCGCCGAACCCGCCGAGAGACTTTCGTACCCGACGGCGTGCCGCAACCCCGTCCCCGGGCAGGGCGTGCTGGGAGCCGGGAAACTCGTCCGGTTACGGCCCCTCAGCCGCCGATCGCTCAAAATCCGTGATTGATAACCCGACTTTCGAGCAACCATTGTGAGTGAAACTGGGTTAGGCTGCGGGCCATGTGTGGAATCGTGGGATACGCGGGCGCGCGCCCCGCACTCGGCATCGTCCTCGACGGGCTGCGGCGGCTGGAATACCGCGGCTACGACTCGGCGGGCGTCGCGATCGTCTGCGACGGCCAGCTGCTGACCGAGAAGAAGGCCGGCAAGCTGGCCAACCTGGAGAAGGTGCTGTCCGAGCGGGCCGCCGACGACCCGACCTCCTGCGCGGCCAGCCCGATCGGCATCGGTGACGGCACCACCGGCATCGGGCACACCCGGTGGGCCACCCACGGCGGCCCGACCGACCGCAACGCCCATCCCCACGTCGCCCCCGACGGGCGGGTCGCGGTGATCCACAACGGCATCATCGAGAACTTCGCCAAGCTCCGTACCGAGCTGGAGGCCGAGGGCGTCCAGTTCACCAGCGACACCGACACCGAGTGCGCCGCACACCTGCTCGCCGCCGCGCTGGCCGACCTGCGCGCCGCCGGCCAGCCGGACAGCCCGCAGCTGCTCGCCGCCGGCATGCGGGTGGTCTGCCAGCGACTGGAGGGCGCGTTCACCCTGCTCGCAGTGGACGCGAGCGTGCCCGGCGCGGTCGTCGGCGCTCGGCGCAACTCGCCGCTGGTGGTCGGCCGGGGCGACGGGGAGAACTACCTGGCCAGTGACGTGGCCGCGTTCATCGAGCACACCAGGGAAGCGGTCGAGCTGGGCCAGGACCAGATCGTGCTGATCACCGGTGACAGCATCGAGATCACCGACTTCGAGGGCCAGCCCGCCGCCGGCAAGGACTTCCACATCGACTGGGACTCCTCGGCCGCGGAGAAGGGCGGCTACGACTGGTTCATGCTCAAGGAGATCGAGGAGCAGCCGCAGGCGATCGCCGACACGCTGCTCGGTCGGCTCACCGAGAGCGGCGAGATCGCCTCGACGAGGTCCGCCTCAGCGACCAGGATCTGCGCGACGTCGACAAGATCTTCATCGTGGCCTGCGGCACGGCGTACCACGCCGGCATGGTCGCCAAGTACGCCATCGAGCACTGGACCCGGATCCCCTGCGAGGTGGAGCTGGCCAGCGAGTTCCGGTACCGCGACCCGGTGCTCGACCGGTCCACGCTGATCGTGGTGATCTCGCAGTCCGGCGAGACGATGGACACCCTGATGGCGCTGCGCCACGCCAAGGAGCAGAAGGCCAGGGTGCTGGCGATCTGCAACACCAACGGCTCGACGATCCCCGCGAGTCGGACGCCGTGCTCTACACCCACGGTGGGCCGGAGATCGCCGTGGCCTCCACCAAGGCGTTCCTCACCCAGGTCGTCGCGTGCTACCTGATCGGCCTGCACCTGGCCCAGGTACGCGGGATCAAGTTCGCCGACGAGGTCGGCGCGGTGGTCGCGCAGTTGCAGGAGATCCCGGGCAAGCTGCGGGAGCTGCTGGACCGGATCGAGCCCGTGCGCGAGCTGGCCGGGAGCTGAAGTCCGAGCCGACAGTGCTGTTCATCGGCCGGCACGTCGGTTACCCGGTGGCCCTGGAGGGCGCGCTCAAGCTCAAGGAACTGGCGTACATGCACGCCGAGGGTTTCGCCGCCGGTGAGCTGAAGCACGGCCCGATCGCCCTGATCGACAAGGGCACCCCGGTGATCTGCGTGGTGCCCTCACCGGTGGGTCGGGGCATGCTGCACGACAAGATCGTCTCCAACATCCAGGAGGTCCGGGCGCGCGGCGCGCGGACCATCGTCATCGCGGAGGAGGGCGACCAGGCCGTCGTCCGGTACGCCGATCACCTGATCTACGTGCCGCGTACGCCGACCCTGCTGGCCCCGCTCGTCACCACGGTGCCGCTGCAGGTGCTCGCCGCCGAGATCGCCGCGGCGCGGGGCACGACGTCGACCAGCCCGCAACCTGGCCAAGTCGGTCACTGTCGAGTAAGCCTCAGCGGCCCAGCACGACCCGGGCCATCCCGTCCAGCGCGGGATTGCCCGGGTCCCAGTAACCGGTGTGTCCGCCTCGACCACTGCCGAAGCCCGCCCGCCGAACCCGGGATCCGACGGGTCGTGGCCGAACCACAGCTCGTGCCCGGTCCGGTCTGGCCAGCCCAGCACGGCGGCCAGCGGAGCCGAGCCGAGCAGGGCCCGGCGGCCCAGCTCGTCTGCTGGACGGGCCGCCCGGATCACGTCGTCGGGGGCGCTGCTCGCCCAGACCTCCCGGACGGCACGCCCAGCTCGGCGGCGTGCGACACGCCGACACCGGGCGAGCCGACGAAGACCAGCGCGTCGGCGGCCAACCCGTGCTCCCGGGCCGCCACGCCGACCACCAGCGACCCGTAGCTGTGCCCGAGCACTGTCTGTCGGGCCGGCGGCCCTCGTGGCTGGCCCGCAACCCCTCCTGGAAGCGGTGCAACGCCGGGCCGGCGTCCGGGCCTGACCCGCCGAGGCGGCCTCGGTCAGAAAATCCGGCGCGTCGTAGTCCAACCAGAGCACCGCCGCGCTGCCTCACCCGGCGCGAGCGCGGCGCACCGGTCCAGCACCCGTGCCGCCCTGCCCAGCTCGCCGGGGCGTCGTCCAGGCCGGCGGTCATCCCCGGCACGTAGGTCAACACCCGGTCGGCGTGGTCCGGGTCGCCGAGCGCCACCACCGCCCGGCCCTCACCGGCCGGATCCAACCCGAGCAGGTACGCCCGCGGTGCCCGTCGGCCGTCAGCCGCCCGGCCAACGCGTCCAGGCCGGCCAACCGCCCGGCGACCCCGCGCAGTCGGATCGCCGCGAGCGGCCCGGCGGCACCGGGTCAGCAACCGTCGCCGCTCGGCCAGCAACTCCTCCCGCCAGAGCCCGAGTCGCAACCGGTTGGCCTGGTCGCGGGCGGCCACCGGCACCCGTCCCATCGGCCGACCAGGGCCGGCTCGCGCCCGATCAGCCACCGTCGTTGTGCCGGGGTCAACCGGACCACCAGGCGCTGACCAACGCCGGCGCGGCACCGGTAGCCGGTCGGCCCGGCGGTGGTGGGGATGCCCAGCCGGTGCCGGCAGCCCGGGCCAGCTCATCCAACCGGTCGGCGGCGGCCCGGTCGGCGGCCGCTGCCCGTCGAGCGCGGCCCGCAGGGTCGCGGCCACCCGTGCCGCTGCCACGCCGGCCCGCTCGGTGGGCCCGATCCGAGCGGCATCGACGTGCACCCCACCGGTGCGGTCGACCAGCAGACCGGCCGCTTCCGCCCGGACGACCGCCTCGGACAGCCGTGCCTTGGCAACGGTCAGCCGACCGGCCAACTCGGCCAGCACCTGGTCGACCTCGACCAGCGCGGGTGCGATCGAGGCCAGCTCGGCGCGCAGACCGGCGAGTCGGGTGTCCGCCGCCGTGGCTGCCGCACCGGTCCAACCGACCCGCAGCCGCTCGGCCGGCCCGCGCAGCCCGGCGACGCGCCGATCGACCGGCCCGGTCAACCCCGCCCAGGCTGCCCCGGCGGCCCGCCACTCGCCCGGATCGGCGGCCCACAACTGCCGGTACGCGACATCACTCATCGAGGCAGGGCCGCGAACCGGTCGGCGGCCCGGTCGTCCACCGCCTCGTACGCCTCGGCCGCCGCCCACCCCGGCGGAGGCCGCCGCGACCTCGGCGCCCAGCCGGCAGAACCAGGCGTGCCCGGCCGCCTCCAGCCCGGCCAGGGCCGCGTCAGCTCGCCACTCGGGTGCCGCCACCACCAGCCCCGGCTGCCCGCGAGGCCCAGCGCCAGCCGGTGCGCCTCGTCGTCGAGCAGGACAGCGACAGCCCGCAACTCCTTCGGCCGGACGGCGAACGGCTCGTCGGTCATGACCACACCCCGTGGACGATCGGTATCGACGCGCTGACGCTAGGCGCGTACCGCAGGTCGTGGAGTGCCTGTGGACAGCCGGCGTCGAGGCGTACCCGGCCTGTCCACAGGCGTTGCCCAGCGCGAGCCCGACGGCTAATCTCCGGCCTCGACCGCCGGTAGGGTGGTCTGGTGATCGTCGCTGTCGGCATCGACGTCGTCCTGGTCGACCGGTTCGCCCGGGCCCTGGCACGCACGCCGCTGCTCGCCGACCGGCTGTTCACCGAGGCCGAGCGGCACACCGCTCCGGCGGCCCGCGCTCACCGGAGTCGCTCGCCGCGCGGTTCGCCGCCAAGGAGGCCGTGGCCAAGGCGCTCGGCGCTCCGGCGGGCTGAACTGGCACGACTGCGAGATCGTGCCCGATCCGGACGGCCGTCCCTGGCTGACCGTCTCCGGCACGGTCGCGGCGGTGGCCGACGCACGAGGGTCAACCACTGGCATCTCTCGTTGTCGCACGACGGGGATCGCGTCGGCGATGGTGGTCGCGGAACGATGACGTCCGCCGGGAGGGTCGATCGGGTCCACCCGCGAACAGGATGGGACACGGTGGCATGAGAGCGGTGTGGCGGGTGGCCGACGTACGGGCGGCCGAGGCGGGTTGATGGGCACGCTGCCGGAGGGACGCTGATGCAGCGGGCCTCCGCCGGGCTGGCCCGTCGCGCCGCGCTCCTGCTCGCCGAGCGGGGCGGGGTCTACGGCGGCCGGGTGCTGCTGCTGGTCGGCTCCGGGGACAACGGCGGCGACGCCCTGTACGCGGGGAGCGGTTGGCCCGTCGAGGTGTCCAGGTGTCCGCCCTGCTGCTCACCCCGGCCGTGCGCACGCCGCCGGGCTGGCCGCGCTGCGTGCTGCCGGCGGCCGGCTCGTGTCGGCACCGAAAGGGCCGATCGACCTGGTCCTCGACGGGATCGTCGGCATCGGTGGCACCGGCGGCCTGCGGGCGAGCGCGGACGAGGTGGTCCAGCGCCTCGGTGAGCTGCGGGGCGCGACGGCGGTCGGGCCACCGTGCTGGCGGTCGACGTCCCCAGCGGCGTCGCGGTGGACACCGGTCACGTGCCGCTGTCCGCGTCCGGGCGACCCTCCGCGGTTCGCGCCGACGTGACGGTGGCCTTCGGCGCGCTGAAGCCCGCCCTGGTGGTCGGGCCGGCCGCCGCCCTGGCCGGGCAGGTGGAACTCGTCGACATCGGCCTGCGACCGTGGCTGCGCGGCAGCCCGGCGCTGCGGGTCACCGAGTGGTCCGACCTGGTCGACTGGTGGCCGCAACTGGGCCCGGCGTCGGAGAAGTACACCCGGGGCGTGGTGGGGTGTCGACCGGCTCGGCGACGTACCCGGGTGCGGCGGTGCTCTCCGTGGGTGGTGCTCTGGCCGGGCCGACCGGCCTGGTCCGCTACGCCGGCAGCGCCCGCGCCGAGGTGCTGCACCAGCACCCCTCGGTGATCGCCAGTGAGCGGGTCGCCGACGCGGGCCGGGTGCAGGCCTGGGTCTGCGGCTCCGGGCTGGGCACCGGTGCGGACGCGGCAGCCGAGCTGCGTGCCGTGCTGGCCGCCCCGGTCCCCGTGGTGCTCGACGCCGACGCGTTGACCCTGCTGGTGGACGGCTCGCTCGCCGACCGGCTGCGGGGTCGGGACGCACCGATCGTGGTCACTCCGCACGACCGGGAGTTCGCTCGCCTCTGCGGGAGGAGCCGGGGCCGACCGGGTCGGCAGTGCGCTGCGGCTGGCCGCCTGGATGAACGCGGTGGTGCTGCTCAAGGGGACCGCACGGTGATCGGCACGCCGGACGGCCGGGCGTTCGTCAACCCGACCGGCACCTCGGCGCTGGCCACCGGCGGCACCGGCGACGTGTTGGCCGGGTTGCTCGGCTCGCTGCTGGCGGCCGGGGTGCCCGCCGATCGGGCCGCGGCCTCGGCCGCGTACCTGCATGGGCTCGCCGGCCGGGAGGCGGCCCGGGTGGGCCGGTGACCGCGCCGGACGTGGTGACCGCGTTGCGTCCGGTCATCGCCCGGCTGGGCTGAACCTGCCGTTACCGGGCCCGGCGCCCGGATCACCCGTCGGGACGTGCGTCGCCGCCCGCGGTGATCACCATGGAAAGTAGGCTGGGCGCATGTGGCAGGCCGAGGTACGCGTCGATCTTGACGCGATCCGCGAGAACGTGAGCAGGCTCCGCTCCGGCACCACCGCCGAGTTGATGGCGGTGGTGAAGGGCGACGGGTACGGCCATGGCATGCTTCCGGCCGCCCGCGCGGCGCTCGACGCCGGAGCGGACTGGCTCGGCGTCTGCACTCTCGACGAGGCGCTCACCCTGCGCCGGGCCGGGTTGACCGTGCCGGTGCTGGCCTGGCTGCTCGCGCCGGGTCTGCCGCTGCACGAGGGAGTCAGCGCCGGCGTGGACCTGAGCGCGGCCAGCCTGGCGCAGCTGGACGAGATGATCGAGGCGAGCCGGCTCGCCGGGCGCCCGGTCCGCCTGCATCTCAAGATCGATACCGGGCTGTCCGGGGCGGCGCGACAGTCGCCGACTGGCCGGCGCTGTTGGACGCCGCCGCGAAGGCACAGGCCGACGGCCTGGTCGAGGTGGTCGGCGTGTGGAGCCACTTCGTGTACGCGGACCTGCCCGGTCACCCCACCATCGACCGTCAACTGGCCGTCTTCCACGAGGGGCTGGCCATGGTCGAGCGGGCCGGGCTGCGACCGCGCTGGCGGCACCTCGCCAACTCGGCGGCCACCCTGACCCGACCGGACACCCACTTCGACCTGGTCCGTCCTGGTCTGGCCGTCTACGGCTCTCCCCGGTGGCCGGCGAGACGTACGGCTGCGCCCGGCGATGACCGCCCGCGCCCGGGTGATGCTCACCAAACGGGTGCCGGCCGGCACCGGTGTCTCCTACGGGCACACCTACACGACCGAAGCCGACGCGAACCTCGCCGTGGTGCCACTGGGCTACGCCGACGGGGTTCCCCGGCACGCCTCCAACACCGGCCCGGTGCAGCTCGGCGGCGTCCGGCGGACGATCTCCGGGCGGGTCTGCATGGACCAGTTCGTGCTCGACTGCGGTGACGACCCTGTGGCCGACGGCGACGTGGCGACGCTCTTCGGCAGCGGCGTCGACGGCGAGCCGACCGCGGACGACTGGGCCGAGGCGGCCGGCACGATCAACTACGAGATCGTCACCCGGTTCGGCAGCACCCGGGTGCCCCGGGTCTACGACGGCGAAAGGCCATGAGCTACCGCATTCCACGTCCGCGCACGGCCGTCGGCCGGGTCGCGGGCATCGTGGCGCGGCGGTGGGGTGGCCGCGGCGGGTCTGGCGGCCGGGGTCGCGACCGAGCGCACACTGGTCCGCCGGCTCAAGGCCGACCCGGCCGACCGCTACGCGCACGAGAAGTTCGACGAGCAGCGGTACGACGACGCGTTCCGACTCGAACTGCCGGACGGCACGGACATCCACGTCGAGGTGGTCGAGCCGACCAGGCCGGTGCCGGGGCACCCGACGGTGGTGCTGGTGCACGGCTTCTGCCTGGACATGGGCACGTTCCACTTCCAGCGCCAGATGCTCGCCGCCCGCGGTGACTACCGGATTGTGGCGTACGACCAGCCCGGTCACGGTCGGTCCGGCCGACTGGAGACCGGAGAGTACGACCTGACCGTGCTCGGCCAGACCCTGCGCCGGGTGATCGACCGCACCGCCCGGACGGGCCGTTGGTGCTGGTCGGCCACTCGATGGGCGGCATGACCATCATGGCGTTCGCCGAGTTGTTCCCGGAGCTGTTCGGTGACCGGGTGGTGGGCACCGTTCTGATGGCCACGTCGGGCGGGCTCGTCGCGGAAACCAAACTGGTCGCACCCGCTGCTCGGCCGGGTCGGCGGCCCGGTGCTCTACATGGTCAGCAACGCCACCCGGTACGGCGGGCCGGTGATCGACAAGGCCCGCAAGTCGACCTCGAACGTGGCCTGGCTGCTGACCCGCAAGTACGGCTTCGGCACCCGTAAGCCCAGCCCGTCGCTGGTGTCCTACGTGGAGACGATGAACTCCCGGACGTCAGCCGACACGGTGACCCGCTATCTGCGTACCCTGGCCACCCACTCGCGCTTCCCGGCGCTCGCGGCGCTGGCGGCGACACCGGTGCTGGTGGTCGTCGGCGACAAGGACATGATCACTCCGGTGACCCACTCGAGGAGATCGTCCGGCGGTTGCCGCACGCCGAGTTCGTGAAGATCAAGGACAGCGGTCACGTGGTGATGTTGGAGCACGCGGACGAGGTCAACGCCGCGCTGGCGCGGTTCCTGGAGTCATTGCAGAGCGTGGAGGAACGGTGAGTCACGTCATCAAGCTGCCGACCGTCGAGGACACCAGAGACTTCGGCCGGCGGCTGGCCGGGCTGCTGCGCGCCGGCGACCTGGTGCTGTTGACCGGTCCACTGGGCGCGGGCAAGACCGCGCTCACCAGGGCATCGGCGCCGGTCTCGGCATTCTCGGGGACGTCACCTCGCCGACCTTTGTGATTGCCCGGGTGCACCGGCCCGACCCGGCGCGAGGCGGCCGGGTGGCGCTGGTGCACGCCGACGCGTACCGGTTGGGTGACGCCACCGACCCGCGCGCCGAGATCGACGACCTGGACCTCGACGCGTCGGTGGACGACTCGGTGACCGTGGTGGAGTGGGGAGAGGGCCTGGTCGAGCAGCTGGTCGACGCGCACCTACGGGTCCGTATCGACCGCCGCGACGACGACACCCGCGTCATCGAGCTGGACCCGATCGGTGGCGACTGGGCTCGTCGGCTCGCCGACCTGGGCTAGCCCGGCGGCTGTCGTACCCGATGCCTAGAGTGCGGGGACCGACCCGTGCTGTGAAAGGTTCCCGATGCCCGACGACGCCCCGCCCTGGATCTGCTGGCCCTCCTGCCGGACCAGTGGCGCGCCGTGCTCACCCGCACCTCGACCCGGCACGCACCGCCGCGCTGGCCGAGTTCGTCGCCCGGGAATATGCGACGCAGACCGTCTTTCCTCCCCTGGAGGACCTGTTCTCGGCCTATCGGCTCTGCCCGCCGCAGAGCACTCGGGTGCTGATCCTCGGGCAGGATCCCTACCACCGGGCGGGGCAGGCCCACGGGCTGAGCTTCAGCGTCCGTGACGGTGTGACGGTGCCGCCGTCGTTGCGCAACGTCTTCAAGGAGCTGGGCGAGGACGTCGGCGTTGCCAAGCCGCGCAGCGGCAACCTCGATGGTTGGGCCGCCCAGGGTGTGCTGCTGCTCAACGCGGTGCTGACCGTCCGTCAGGCCACCCGGGCTCGCACGCCAACGCCGGCTGGGAAGAGTTCACCGACGCGACCATCCGGGCGCTGGACGCCGCACCGGGCCGAGTGGTGTTCCTGCTCTGGGGCGGCTATGCCCGTAAGAAGGCCGCCCTGGTCACCAACCCACAGCACGTGGTGCTGGAGGCCGGTCACCCCAGCCCGATGAACCCGCGCGGCTTCCTCGGCAGTCGTCCGTTCAGCGCGGCCAACAAGGCGCTCGCCGACGCCGGCCTGCCCACCATCGACTGGGAGCGCACCGCCGGCTGAGTTCAGCCTCCGCTGGCCAGCTGCCGGTCCCGGTAGCGCCGCAACAGCGCGCCGGCGCGAGGCTCGGTCAGCTCCAGCTCCGCGAGCGGCACCACCCGGTAGCTGCGGCCACCGTGACGCACCTCGATCGTCTCGGGCAGCTCGTCGCACATCGTGGCCCTGATCTCGCCGTACCGGGTCGACCAGCGGTGCTCGCCCGGCTCCTCGGGCTCCAACCACACTCCGCCGAACTCGCTCCAGCGGGCGTTCCACCGCTGGCCGTAGTTCGTCTCCAGCCAGCGGGTGAACAGTGCGGAGTCCTGCCATCGCAGGGCGATCTCCAGCGCGTCGACCGGCACCGGTGCGCCCTGCACCATCGCGGCGGTGCTTCCGGTGATCACCTGCGGGAAGTCGGGAGCCGGTCCAGCAGCTCGTCCAGGCCAAGCGCGTCGATCCGCTCGGCGATCGGCCGGGCCGCCAGGTCGTCGATCCGGGCGTCGAGGTGCGCGTCCAGCGGCTCGACCCCGACGACCAGTTGCACATCCATCGCGGCGAGCAGCCGCTCCAGCACGGCGATGCTGGGCGCTCGATCGCCGCCCTCGATCCGGGCGACCGTCGCCTGGCTGATTCCGGCCAACTCGGCCAGCTCGCACTGGCTCAGCTCGCGCGACTGCCGTTGCTGACGGATGGCACTGCCGAGGAGACCGACGAGACGAGTGGATGACATCCCGGGATGGTGAACCACGCCGGCAGCGGCGGAAAGCGCTGAGCCGGATTCACGACTTTCGGCTCTCGCCGCGCTCCACCGGCCGGCAGTGAGGTGCCTCCGGCGGAGCGGGCAATTCACTGTTGAGCGGTATACCTGTGAGGCATAAATATGACTCACAGGTATACCGCTCACGACTAAGTGGTCCGCCGTCCTCCGCCGAGTCAGGCCCAGCTGTGCGCTCAGCCCTGCGGGCGGGGCGTGACCGGGGCTCGGGGCGGGCGGCTAGGCTGGCTTACCGTGCTCGTACTCGTGGTGGACAGCTCGACCCCGCGGTCACCGCGGCGCTGGTGGAGGTCTCGGCAGACGGCGTGGCGTCCCGGGCGCACCGGTGCACGGTCGACGCCCGCGCGCACGGTGAGCTGCTCGCGCCTCAGGTGGACGCGGTCCTCGCCGACGCCGACGCGCGCCCACGCGACCTGACCGCCATCGTCGCCGGGCTCGGCCGGGGCCGTTCACCGGTCTGCGGGTCGGGCTGGTCACCGCCGCGACGATGGGGCAGGTGCTCGGCATCCCCACGTACGGCGTCTGCTCGCTGGACGCCATCGGCTACCCGGCGGCGTCCGGGGAGCCGGTGCTGGCCGCCAGCGATGCCCGGCGCAAGGAGCTCTACTGGGCGGTCTACGACGGCGCCGGCCAGCGGATCGCGGGGCCCGAGGTCTCCACACCGGTGGTGGCTGCCGCGCGCGCCGGGAGCTGGGCGCGGCGATCGCGGTCGGCGACGGGGCGCACCGCTACGCCGAGGTTCTGGACCTGCCCGTTCGGGTGGAGCCGCGTTATCCGGACGCCACCGTGCTGGCGCTGCTCGCCGCCGAGCGGATCCGGGCCGGCGCGCCCGGTGAGCGGCTCACCCGCTCTATCTGCGGCGCCCGGACGCGGTGGTGGCGACCAGCCGCAAACCGGTCCTGCCATGACTGCGGTACGGCTCGACCCGTTCCGCTGGTGGCACATCGACGACGTGCTGCCGATCGAGGCGGACCTCTTCGGCGCCGAGCGGTGGTCCCCGGCCATGTTCTGGAGTGAGCTGGCCAACGGGCACCACTACCGGGTGGCAGTCGACGCGGACGGTGCGGTGCTCGGCTACGCCGGGCTGGCCGGTGCTCCGCCGGACGAGGTGTGGGTACAGAACATCGCCGTCCGCCGGGACGCCCAGCGACGCGGTGTGGGCCGTGCCCTGCTGGAAGAGTTGCTCGCCGAGGCGGCCCGACGCGACGCTCGCAGCACCCTGCTGGAGGTGGCCGTGGACAACGCGGCGGCCCAGCGGCTCTACGCGACGTACGGGTTCGAGCCGATCGGGGTGCGGCGCGGCTACTACCAACCCAGCAACACCGACGCGCTGGTCATGCGGCGCGACGCCGAGCCGAGCGGGGACGGACCACACGACCATGGCTGACGAACCACTGATCCTGGGTATCGAGACCTCCTGCGACGAGACCGGCGTCGGCATCGTGCGGGGCACACCCTGCTGGCCGACGCGCTCGCCTCCAGCGTCGAGGAGCACGCCCGGTTCGGGGTGTGGTGCCCGAGGTGGCCAGCCGGGCACACCTGGAAGCCATCGTGCCGACCATGGACCGGGCACTGACCGAGGCCGGCGTCACCCTGGCCGACATCGACGCCATCGCGGTCACCTCCGGGCCCGGGCTGGCCGGCGCGCTGCTGGTCGGCGTCGCCGCCGCCAAGGGTACGCGCTCGCCGCCGAGAAGCCCGTGTACGGCGTCAACCACCTCGCCGCGCACGTCGCGGTGGACACCCTCGAACACGGCCCACTGCCCGAGCCCGCCATCGCGCTCCTGGTGTCCGGCGGCCACTCGTCCCTCCTGCTCGTCGACGACCTGGCCCGGGCGTCACCCGCTGGGCGCCACCATCGACGACGCGGCCGGTGAGGCGTTCGACAAGGTCGCCCGGCTGCTCGGACTGCCGTTTCCGGGTGGGCCGCCCATCGACCGGGAGGCGCGGGCCGGCGACGCGTCGGCGATCACCTTCCCGCGCGGGTTGACCGCCGCGAAGGATCTCGCCGCCCACCGGTACGACTTCTCGTTCTCCGGGCTGAAGACGGCGGTGGCCCGGTGGGTCGAGGCACGTCAGCGTGCCGGCGAGCCGGTGCCGGTGGCCGACGTGGCCGCGTCGTTCCAGGAGGCGGTCTGTGACGTCCTCACCAGCAAGGCGCTCGCCTGCCGAGCCCAGGGCATCGATACCCTGGTGATCGGCGGGGAGTGGCGGCGAACTCGCGGCTGCGGGCGATGGCCGAGCAGCGGGCCGAGAAGTACGGCATCCGGGTCCGGGTGCCACGGCCGAAGCTGTGCACCGACAACGGCGCGATGGTGGCCGCGCTCGGTTCCCACCTGGTCGCCGCCGGGTCGCGCCGAGCCGACTGGACCTGCCCGCCGACTCGGCACTGCCGTTGACCACGGTCAGCGTGTGACGGGGGCGACGGACATGATCGTGCGGATGTGGGAGGCGCGGGCCGAGGCGTACGGCGTCGCCGACCTGATCACCTGGGTGTGCGACACCGCCCTGCCCGAGTTGGAGCACGACCCGCTGCACGTCTCCAGCGAGGTCTTCTCCACCGACCACCGCGTGGTGGTCATCTCCAGTGGCGGAGCAGCCCGCGCCCGCTGCCGGACCCACCAGCGCTGCTGGTGGCCCGCGCCCGCACTCCTGGGACTTCACCCAGGTCGACCGCTGACGCGAGCCACCAACCAGGCCGTCGCCGATGGTCAGCTGCGGCGCAGCATCCGGTAGGTCGCGATTCCGCCGGTGCCCAGGGCGGCGAGGAAGACCAGCCAGACCACGGTGCTGCTCACCCCGACCTGCGGGCCGCTGTTCGCCGACGCGGCGGCCAGCAGCCCATCCTTACCGGGTGCGGGCAGCGCGGCCGGCGGCAGCTCCGGCCAGCGAACCAGGCCGGTGCTCTCCAGCATCTGCATGTGGTGCATCACGAAGCCGTTGGCGTCGTCGCAGAGCTTGCGGACGGTGGCGTCCCGGTGCTGGCCCGTACCGCCCCGATCACCGGGAAGATCTTGCCGTGGGCGACCCGGAGCCGGGTCACGAAGATCTGGTCGAACCGAGCGCCGGACGCCTTCTGCATCTCGGCCAGCCAGCCCTTCTGCTCGGCGGTCGGCTCGCTGGGAATGCTCGCGCCCAACTTGTTGGCCGCGTCGACGACCAACTGGTCGAGCCGCTGGTGCTCGTCGGCGATGCCGGCGCCGATCTCCGGACCTTCGCCGACTGCCCCTTCTCAGCGGCCATCTGACCGGCCGGCATCTCCCACAGCCCGGCCAGCCGCACCCCGTTGAGCAGTGTCATGTCGGCGGCGTTGAGCTGCTGGCCGCCAGCGGGCGCGGCGACCGCCATGCCGGGCAGGACACCGACCCCGCGATGATCGCGATGAGTAGCATCGCCGCTCGGTGGGTCCGAGTGCCCAGCCGACGACGGGCTGATCTGAGCGGTGCCATGTCTGTGGTGCCTCCTCGGTCCGGACCGGAACGCGTCTGGACCGGGCAGCCGTGCCCTCCCGGTTGCCCGTCCGCCCACTGGTACGGACTGATCGCGCGATCAGTTCATCGCAGGGCGACCGGATCAGCGGGTTACGGCGAGAAAACCGCCGAGCAGCAGCAGGGTGAGCGCCGCCGCGGCGAAGACCATCAGCAACTCCTGACGCCCGTGCTCGACGGGGTCGGCATCCACAGTGGGTCGGGCAGCGCCGGCAGGTCGCGGGTCAGCGCGGCCAGGTCACCGAGGGTACGGGCGGTCCACACCGCACCCGCCCGATCGGAGAACTCGTCGAGCGTCAGCCGACCCGCGGCGGTGTGCCGGTGCAGCTCGGCGACCACCCGGTTGCGGTCGTCGTCGGAAGCGCGCAGCTCGACATCCACGCCGGACAGCGTACGCGGATCAGCCCACGTCGAGGGGTCGGCGAGGAGCCGTTCGAAGGCCAGCTCGGCGGCCCCGATCAGGGTGCGTCCTCGCCCAGCATCGGCGTACGCAACCGGACGTGCTCCAGACAGGCGGCGAGCGCGTTGGAGTTGAGCCGGCTGCGGATCTGGGCCGCCGCCGCGAGGTAGAGGTCGCGCATCGTGCCGCCGAAGATGACCATCTCGGGTTGAAGACGTTCACCAGGTTGGCCACCCCGAAGCCGAGCCAGTCGCCGGCCTGACGGACGGCCGTCTGGGCCCGTGCGTCGCCCGGTCGGCGGCGTCGAACACCGCCAGCAACGCGTCACGCCCCGGGCATCGGAGCGTCCGGCAGCGCGCAGGAGACCGTGCTCCCCGATCTCGGTCTCCCAGCAACCCCGTGAGCCGCACTCACAGGGCCGGCCGTCGCGCACCACCTTCATGTGGCCGACCTCGCCGCCGTACCCGCCGTGGCCGGTCAGCCGACGCCCACCGGCGATGATGCCGGCGCCCACGCCGACGTCGCCGTAGAGGTAGAGGACGTTGTCGCAACCCGCCGCCACACCCGGGCGTGCTCGGCGAACGCGGCGACGTCGGCCACGTTGCCCACCGTGACCGGTACGTCGATGCCCAACTCGCTGGCGAGGGCCGCACCGATCGGTTCGTCCACCCAACCGGTGGCGGGACCGAGCCGTACCAGGCCGTCGTCACGACGGACCATGCCGCACACCGCGACGCCGGCGCCGACGCAGATCGCGTCCGCCGGCGCCAACTGCTGCATCTCCTGACCGCGCCGGCCAGCAGCGGCGCGGCCTCCGCGGCCAGCAGCCCGCGCGGTCGGTCCAGATCCCGGCGGTCCAGGACCGCGCCACCCAGCCCGATCCGGGCGGCGCGCAGCCGGTCCACCTCCACGGAGTACGCGTACGCGTAGACCCGGGCCGACTCGGGCCGGACGACGAGTGACGGTCGCCCGGCCCGGCCGGTCTCCTTTGAGCCCCTCACTGACCAGTCCCACAGCGGACAGGTCGGCGGTGAGCGCCCGATGGTGCTGCGGTTGAGGCCCAGCGTGGTGGTCAGTTCGGCCCGTGTGGTTGCACCGTGGACGTGTACGTGCCGCAGCAGGGCCCCGAGGTTCTGCCGTCGCACGTCGTCCTGGCTCGGTCCTGGGCGCATTGTGGTGCTACCTCCCGCGCGGTCAGCGGGTGCCGGTTGCTGCGCGCGCGGCGGAGAGAGCGTCGACGCTGGCGGCGAGCAGCAGCACAACGCCGGTGACCACGTACTTGACTCCAGCGGTGTACCCCATCAGGCCCATTCCGTTCTCGATGACCGCGACCACCGCGCCGCCGAGCACGGCGTCGAAGACGCGGCCCTTGCCACCGAAGAGGCTGGTGCCGCCGATGACGGCTGCGCCGACCGCGTAGAGCAGTACGTTACTGCCCCGGTGTTGGGGTCGACCGAGTTGGCCCGGCTGGCCGCCACGATGCCACCTACCGCGGCCATGGACGAGCAGATCACGAACACGGAGATCCGGATCCGGTCCACTCCGATACCAGCCCGGCGGCCGCTTCCGGTTGCCGCCCACGGCGTAGATGTGCCGGCCGTAGCTGGTGCGTTGGAGCACGAAGGTCCAGATGACCAGCAGCACCGCGATGATCGGGACAACGATCGGCACACCCTTGAGTGAGCTGATCAGGACGTTGCGGCTGCGCTCCAGGTTGAGCACGTACACCGCGGTGCCGAGGATGATGGCGAGCCCGGCGATCCGCAGCGCCACCACCGCGATCGGATCGGTGATCAGACCACGGGACGCCCGCTTGCGGTAACGCAGCAGTTGCACCGCCGCGTAGCCGACGACAGCGAGGGCGGTCAGCGCCCAGCCCAGGGTGGGGGCGAGGTTGCGGTTGGCGATGGCGACCAGCACCTCGTCGCGTACGGAGATGTTGGTGCCCTCCTGCACGAGCAGCAGCACGACGCCCTGGAAGGCGAGGAAGCCGGCGAGGGTGACCACGAAGGACGGAATGCCGATCTTCGCGACCAGCATGCCGAGCGTGGTGCCGATGACCACACCGGTGGCGACAGCGGCGAGAACGGCGACCACCAGGGTAGCCGAGCACCGTGACCACATTGGCCAGCACCGCCGCGCAGACGCCGCTGGCGAAGCCGGCGGAGAGGTCGATCTCGCCGAGCAGCAGCACGAAGACCAGGCCCATCGCGATCAGCGTGACCGCCGCGCCCTGGGTGAAGAGGTTGGCGAAGTTGCCGGCCGACAGGAACGACGACGGCCGCATGATCGCGAAGACGGTGCAGAGCACCAGCAGGCCGAGCACTGCCGGTAGCGCGCCGACGTCGCCACCGCGTACCCGACTCAGGTAGTTGCGGACGTGGCTTCCGACGGTCGGCGCCGGTGTGACGGCCGCGGGGCGTCCTTCCGCACGGCGGTGGTGGTCATCGGACGCCTCCTGAGGTCGAGTCGGCCGGCTGCGGGCCGTCGCCGTTGCTGCCCGGGTCGGTGGCGAGGCCGAGCCCGCCCGAGCGCCCGGCGGTGATCAGCTCGACCACCTGGGCGTGGGTGATGTCGGTGGTCTTCACCTGGGCGACCATCTGGCCGAGGTACAGCGCGGCGATCCGGTCGGAGACGGCGAAGACGTCGTTCATGTTGTGCGAGATGAGCACCACGGCCAGGCCGTTGTCGGCGAGGCGGCGGACCAGTTCGAGCACCTGCGCGGTCTGTGCCACGCCGAGCGCCGCGGTCGGCTCGTCCAGGATGACGAGCCTGCTGTTCCACAGCACCGCCTTGGCGATGGCCACGGTCTGGCGCTGGCCGCCGGAGAGGCTGGACACGTGCTGGCGCAGTGAGGTGACGGTGCGGATGGAGAGCCCGGCCAGGGTTTCGGCGGCGAGCTGTTCCATTGTGGGCTCGTCCAGGACGATGCCGCTGCGCTTCTCCCGACCGAGGAACATGTTCTGCACGATGTCCAGGTTGTCGCAGAGCGCGAGGTCCTGGTAGACGACCTCGATGCCGAGCGTGGCGGCGTCGCGGGGCTGCCGATGTGCACCGGTTCACCGTTGAACAGGAACTCGCCGGCGTCGGAGGGTAGATGCCGCTGATGCACTTCACCAGGGTCGACTTGCCGGCGCCGTTGTCGCCGACAAGTGCTGTCACTTCGCCTGGGTGGACGGTCAGGGCGACGTCGCGGAGCACCTGGACGGGACCGAAGCTCTTGTCGATCCCGCGGAGTTCCAGCAGGGGGTCGCGGACACGGGGTCTCCTTCTTAAGGGAGGGTCGGGGCCCGTCCGGCGGGCCGCCCGGCACGGAGGTGCTCCGTGCCGGGCGGCGATGGTCGTTCCGGCGGGTACTGCGGCGTCGGTCAGCTGATGCCGGCTTCGGCGCAGAACTTGGCGTACGCCGGGTGCAGACCTGCTCCTTGGTCGCGTAGCCGTCGGCGATGACGTCCTTGACGTTGTCCTTGTAGATGGCCTTCGGGGTGAGCAGCACCGAGGGGACGTCGCGGTCACCGTCCTTGACCGACTGGCCGGTGTCCTTCTTCTCGCCCTTGGCCAGCGCGATCGCCAGGTCCGAGGCGGCCTTGGCCTCTTCCCGGACGGCCTTGTAGACGGTCACGCACTGGTCACCGGCGAGGATGTTCTGCAGGCCCTCCACGCTGGCGTCCTGGCCGGTCACCGGCACCTTGCCGTTGAGCTTGTTCTTCTTCAGGATCGAGATGGCGGCGTTGCCGAGAGTGTCGTTGGCGGCCAGCACGCCGTCGATCTTGCCCTTGGTCGCGGTGAGCTGCTGCTCGAAGATGGTCGCGGCGGTGGGGCGTCCCAGCCCGGCACGGCGTCGTCCGGGCCCTTGGTGTATTCCTTCGAGTCGAACTTCGGCTTGAGCACCGAGTCGTAGCCGGCCTTGAACAGGGTGGCGTTGTTGTCGGTGGGGAGCCGTTCAGGTACGCCACGACGGGGTTCTTGGCGCCCTTCTCGGTCAGGCACTTCGCCAGACCCTCGCCCTGGAGCTTGCCGACGGTCTCGTTGTCGAAGCTGACGTAGTACTGGGCGGAGCCGCCCAGGGTGAGCCGGTCGTAGTCGATCGTGGCGACGCCCTGCGACTTGGCCTTGTCGAGCACGGCCTTGCCGGTGCCGGAGTCCAGGTTGACGATCATCAGGGCGGTGACGCCGCTGGTGATCATCTGGTCGGCGATGGTCTGGAAGGCGGTCTTGTCGTTCTGGGCGTTCTGGATGTCGAACTGGACGTTGGCGGCCTTGAACGCCTCCTCCAGGAAGCGGCGGTCCGCCGTCTCCCAGCGGGGAGGACTTGCTGTCCGGAAGGATCACGCCGATCTTGGGAGTCTTCTTGGAGTCGGCCGAGCCGTTGCCGGAGTCGTCGCTACAGGCGGTCAACCCGCCGGTTGTCAGCAGGCCCACGGCGGCGATGGTGAGGATCCCCTTACGCATGTGCAGGGTCCTTTCGGGGTGGGTGAGGTGTTGTTTTGTTGTGTCCGGCAACGTATTTCGCGTCACACCCGCTCCACAAGACCGCGCAGGTCCCTAGTTTGTTGGGAGCGATAACAATTCAGCAACGCGACTGTTACTCCCGGGTATCCCACGGAGCAGGCGACGTAACGAAGGTTGTCAGTGGGTCTGCAACGGCGCGGTGCGGGCGTCGGTCAACGCCACCAGATCCGCTGCGGCCAGTTCGAGTTGCAGACCGCGCCGACCAGCCGAAACGTAGATCGTCGGCAGGTCCAGCGCGGATTCGTCCAGCACTGTCGGCAACCGTCGACGCTGCCCGAGCGGGCTGATCCCACCCCGTACGTAGCCGGTTGCCCGCTCGGCGACCACCCGGTCGGCCAGCGCCGCCCGTTTGCCACCCACCGCCGCCGCGAGCGCCTGAGGTCCAGCTCGCCGGTGACCGGAACGACCGCCACGGCGAGCGCGCCGTCGACCTCGGTCACCAGCGACTTGAAGACGCGCTCCGGTGCCACGCCGAGCGCCACCGCCACCAACGCGCCGTAGTTGGGGCGTCCGGCGCCACCCGGTACTGATGCGTCCGATGCGCGATCCCGCGCTTGACCAACAGTGCCGTTGCCGGAGTGCCAGCGCCCGCCACCGGGCTGACGCTAGTCGACCGGTCGGCCGATCAGCACCGTCGGTGCGCCGCCGACCCGGTGAGCACCAGGCTCGCCGCCGCGTCCCCGGCCAGCCGCAGGTCCCGCCGAAGCTGCTCCGGGTGAGCGCGGAACCCCGCTTGAGAATCTCCACGCGGCCCACCCGACGGTCCCGCAGCAGCGTCCGCAGGCGCTTGAGCGAGAACGGCAACACGTCGGTGATCTCCAGACAGCGCGCGTACGGGGTGCGGACCGGCTGGTCGGCGTACAGGTAGGCGATGCTCGGATCGCCGAGGGTGGCGTCCAGCTCGGTGGCCAGTTCGGCGACGAGATGGGCGCGGACCACCGCCGGGTCCGGGTCGTACAGGTAGCGGCGCGGCGGCCCGACCGGCGCCTCGACGGCACCCGAGCCGGTGAGCTGGTGACGGTGGGTTTCGGCGCCCCGCTGGCGGTACAGGGTGGCGCGGCGGGCACCTCCGCCAGCTCGCCGCACCAGAGCGCGGCCTCGACCAGGTCGCCGTCCACGCCGACCCACTCCGCCTCCGCGCCGGCGGGAATGAGCGCGTGGTCCAGGCCCGGTGCCACCTTCACCACCGTGCGGGGCACCCGCTCCGCCAGCCCGGTCACGAAGTCCCACGGTGGCGAGTAGGCGCGCGGGTCGAAGATCCGCCGGCCGGTGCCGGTCGTGCGCCGGGCCGGGTCGCAGAAGACCCCGTCGACCCCTGACACGTCGAACGCCGTGGCATCGCCGCACTCGACAGTGAACAGGTCGGCCAGCCCGGCCGCCGTGGCGTTGGCGGCGGCCATCGCGGCGGTCACCGGGTCGGCCTCCACCCCGTACACCCGGATGCCGGCGCGGGCCGCGGCCAGCGCGTCGGCACCGAGGCCGCACCCGAGGTCGGCCAGGGTGCGCACGCCGGCCGCGTACAGCCGGGCCGCCCGATGGTCGGCGACCACCCGACGCGTGGCCTGCTCCAGGCCGGGGCGGGTGAGGAACATCCCAGCGGCGGCCACGCCGAACTTGCCCACCGCGCGATGGCGCAGCTCGGCCTGGGTGAGCGCCGCCGCGGCCAGCGTCGGTGGCACCCGGCCGCGCGCAACGCCGAGGCCGCGACCAGCGGATCACCGCCGGCCAGCCCGGCCGCCGCCGTGAGCGCGGCCGACCCTCGGGGTACGCAGCGCCGCCAGCTGATCGAGATCCACCCAGCCATTGTCCGGGTGGGCCCGGAAATCCGGGCTGGCGGGCGCGACTCGCTGGCACTCTCCTTGACGGAGTGCTAGCCACGGAATAACCTGCGATTAGCACTCTCACCCTGAGGGTGCCAGCTTCCGGTCTCGCGACCCGGGTGCGCACGCCAGGCGGACCGGCACCCGCGACGACGCCCCGCCCGGTGGCATGAGGCAGATTGACGCTGGCCAGCCCCGCTGGCCAGCAACGAAACCAGTACCCCAGGAGGGTATGCCCGTGACTACCGCGACCAAGGTTGCGATCAAGCCGCTCGAGGACCGCATCGTGGTCCAGGCGAACGAGGCTGAGACCACCACGGCGTCGGGCATCGTGATCCCCGACACCGCCAAGGAGAAGCCGCAGGAGGGCACTGTCCTCGCTGTCGGCCCGGGCCGCGTTGACGACAACGGCAACCGGGTTCCGGTTGACGTTCAGGTCGGCGACACCGTCCTTTACTCGAAGTACGGCGGCACCGAGGTCAAGTACGCCGGCGAGGAGTACCTGGTGCTCTCCGCCCGCGACGTCCTCGCGGTCATCGAGAAGTAAGCAACCGATCAGTGACATTGCCCCGGTCCGGCTCGCCGGGCCGGGGCAATGGCGCTTCGAAGGACATATATGGCGAAGATCCTGAGCTTCTCGGACGACGCCCGGCACCTGCTGGAGCACGGTGTCAACGCCCTCGCGGACGCGGTCAAGGTCACCCTCGGCCCGCGCGGGCGCAACGTCGTTCTGGACAAGAAATTCGGTGCGCCGACGATCACCAACGATGGTGTGACCATCGCCAAGGAGATCGAGCTCACCAACCCGTACGAGAATCTTGGCGCGCAGCTGGTCAAGGAGGTGGCGACCAAGACCAACGACGTCGCCGGCGACGGGACCACCACCGCGACCGTGCTGGCCCAGGCGATGGTTCGCGAGGGTCTGCGCAACGTGACCGCCGGGACCAACCCGGCCGGCATCAAGCGGGGCATCGACGCGGCGGCCACCAAGGTCTCCGAGGCGCTGCTCGGCCGTGCCGCCGAGGTCACCAGCAAGGAGTCGATCGCGAACGTGGCGACGATCTCCGCGCAGGACGCCACGATCGGCGACCTGATCGCCGAGGCGATGGAGCGGGTCGGCCGCGACGGTGTCATCACCGTCGAGGAGGGCTCCATGCTCACCACCGAGCTGGAAGTGACCGAGGGTCTCCAGTTCGACAAGGGCTTCATCTCGCCGAACTTCGTCACCGACCTGGAGGGTCAGGAGTCCGTCCTCGAGGACGCGTACATCCTGGTCACCACCCAGAAGATCTCGGCGATCGAGGAGCTGCTGCCGCTGCTGGAGAAGGTCCTGCAGAACAGCAAGCCCCTGCTGATCATCGCCGAGGACGTGGACGGCCAGGCGCTCTCCACCCTGGTGGTCAACTCGCTGCGCAAGACCCTCAAGGTCTGCGCGGTCAAGGCGCCCGGCTTCGGTGACCGGCGCAAGGCGATGCTCCAGGACATTGCGATCTCCACGGGCGCCGAGCTGGTCGCCCCGGAGCTGGGCTACAAGATCGACCAGGTCGGCCTGGAGGTGCTCGGCACCGCTCGGCGCATCGTGGTCGACAAGGAGAACACCACGATCGTCGACGGCGGTGGCCAGAAGGCCGACGTCGCCGACCGGGTGTCCCAGATCCGCAAGGAGATCGAGGCCTCCGACTCCGACTGGGACCGGGAGAAGCTGGCCGAGCGGCTGGCGAAGCTCTCCGGTGGCATCGCCGTCATCAAGGCTGGCGCGGCCACCGAGGTCGAGATGAAGGAGCGCAAGCACCGCATCGAGGACGCCATCGCGGCGACCAAGGCTGCGGTCGAGGAGGGCACCGTCCCCGGCGGCGGCGCCGCCCTGGTGCAGATCCGCTCGGTGCTCGACGACGACCTGGGCTTCACCGGTGACGGAAGGTCGGCGTCTCGGTCGTGCGCAAGGCGCTCGTCGAGCCGCTGCGCTGGATCGCGCAGAACGCCGGTCACGACGGCTACGTCGTGACGCAGAAGTCGCCGACCTCGACTGGGGCCACGGCCTCGACGCCAACAAGGACGAGTACGTCGACCTGGTCAAGGCCGGCATCATCGACCCGGTGAAGGTGACCCGCAACGCGGTCACCAACGCCGCCTCGATCGCCGGTCTGCTGCTCACCACGGAGAGCCTCGTGGTCGAGAAGCCGGAGCAGGCCGAGTCGGCCGCCGGTGGCGGCACGGCCACGGTCACGGCCACCAGCACGGCCCGGGCTTCTGACCCGGTAGCGACACCGTTTCGGGGCACACCGTCGTACGGCGGTGTGCCCGGCTCGTTCTGGTCATTACCGAACGCTGACGTTGTTGGCGACCGGGCAAGATGATCGCGCACACTGGGCCGATGAGCACCACGTCGCGGCGGTACGCCGCGCTGGCCGGAATCACCGCCGCCGCTGTCGCGATCGGAATCGCCGAACCGGTCGCGGTGCTGACCGGCCCCGGTCGGCACCCTGGTCGCGGTCGGCGGGTCATCGTCGACGCGGTCCCCGAGTCGCTGAAGCAACTCGCCATCGACCTCTTCGGCACCGCCGACAAGATCGCGCTGCTGGTCGGCACCGCCCTGCTGCTCGGCGGGTTCGCCGCGCTGTTCGGCGTACTGGCGGTTCGCCGGCTGGCCATCGGCCTGGCAGGCATCGCCGCGTTCGGCGCCATCGGCGTGGCCGCCGCGTTGACCCGCCCTGGCGCGGACGCCGCCGATGCGCTGCCGTCCCTGGTCGGTGCCGGTCTCGGCGCCCTGGTGCTCTGGCTGTTCATCGCCGGACCGTTCGAGCTGAACCCCTGGCCCTGGTCACCACCCACGCCGACCGCGGCGTCCGGCGGTTCGGGGCGTCGTCGGGTGGTTCGGAGGCGCCCGGTGGTTCGGTGGCGTCGGGTGGCTCTGTGGCACGCGGTGGTTCGGTGGCGCCTGGCGGTTCGCTGCCGTCGGGTGGTGCGGCGCCGGAGTCGCGGGCTGAGCCGCAGGGCGGCGCCCTGCCGACATCCGAGGGCCTGCCGCTTCCGGTCACGCCGGCGGCACCGCTTCCGGTCACGCTGGCTGCGCCGGTGCCGGTTGCCGCTGGTGGGCGGCTGAAGGCGGTCGAGTCGGGCGGGCCTGCGGGAGTCGACCCGGAGTCGCGGCGGCGCTTTCTCACCGGCAGCGGGTGCTGCTCGGCACGGCCGTGGCGGCCGGCCTCGGTGGGCGTTGGCTGGCCGGCCGGCGTGGGTGTCCGCCGCCCGGGACGCGATCCGCCTGCCGCGCCGATCGCCCCGCACCGGCCGTGCCGGCGGGTGCGGACCTCCGTTGACGCAGCTCGCGCCGTACGTCAGCTCGAACTTCGGGTTCTACCGGATCGACACCGCGCTCGTCGTACCCAGGTCGACCCGGACACCTGGCGGCTGCGCATCCACGGGCGGGTCGGCAACGAGCGCACCTACAGCTACGCGGATCTGCTGGCCCGGCCGCTGGTCGAGCGGTACGTGACGTTGGCCTGCGTCTCCAACGAGGTGGGCGGGGACCTGATCGGCAACGCCCGCTGGCTCGGCGTGCCCATTCGGGAGTTGCTCGACGAGGTCGAGCCGGACGACGATGCCGACCAGGTCGTCGGCCGGTCGGTCGACGGCTGGACCTGCGGTACCCCACCGCCGCGCTCCGGGACGGACGGACGCGCTGCTGGCGATCGGCATGAACGGCGAGCCGCTGCCGGTCGAGCACGGCTTTCCGGTCCGGATGGTGGTGCCGGGCCTCTACGGCTACGTGTCGGCCTGCAAGTGGGTGACCGAGCTGGAGCTGACCCGGTTCGCTGACTTCGACGCGTACTGGGTGCCGCGCGGCTGGTCCGCCCAGGGCCCGATCAAGACCCAGTCGCGGATCGACACGCCCCGACGGCGCAACAAGCTGACCGCCGGGCCGGTCACCGTCGCCGGCGTGGCCTGGGCGCAACAGCGGGGCATCCGCCAGGTCGAGGTACGCGTCGACAACGGCGAGTGGCAGCAGGCCGAGCTGGCCCCGACCGTGTCGGTGGACACCTGGGCGCAGTGGTCCTGGCGCTGGGACGCCACGCCGGGAGAGCACCGACTCCAGGTCCGCGCGACCGACGCGACCGGCGAAACCCAGACCGAGCGTACGCAGGACGTCGCCCGGACGGCGCCACCGGCTGGCACACGGTCACGTCACCGTCCGCTGACCTCCGGCACAGCGTCACCACCGACTCGTCGGCGGTCCGTGTCCGCGCCTGCCCTGCGGGCATGCGGTGTGTGCGGCGCTCTGCGTCGGTGGGCTGCGCCGCGCTCTGTCCCGTGGGCGCGGCGGTCTGTGTCCGCGCCCGCCTGCGGGCTCGCGATGCGTGCCGCGCTCTGCCTCGGTGGGCTCGGCGGTCTGTGCCGCGCTCTGCTCGGAGGGCCGGCGGGCCGTGCCGCGACCTGCCCTGCGGGTTCCCGCGACGGTCCTTCATGTCGGCGCCACCCGGCTGGCCACGGATCGTACGTGCAGATCTTGGACAGTTTCCGTTAGCGCGGAACGGAAAGTGTCCAAGATTGACTGGTGAACGCCGGTTGGATGGTGTTCGGGCAGCGCGGCACCTGCCGGGCAGTGCGGCGAGCGCTGTGCGCTTCCACTAGACAGGCCGCTGGCCGGCACCCGGGTTGCGGGTGCCGGCCAGCGGTCGGTGTCTGGCGTGCGGTGGTGCTGTGGTGCGGGTCAGCTGTTCCAGTATTGGCCGACGAGGTCGGTGGCCTGCTGCTCCCACTGGGCGTAGGCGTCCGGGTAGGCGGAGACCTGCACGGTCTGGGCGGCGTCGGTCAGCGGCATGTCCTGCCAGCCGTCTACCTGGCGCAGGCCCTTGAGGAACGCCGTCGTGGAGTACTCCGGGTTGGTGATCTGCTCGGGGTGCCCCAACCACTGGAGGGCCGCTGCTGGAACAGGCCCAGCGAGTCGTGGTCGTTCATGTCGCCGAGGTGGCCCAGGTTCTCCAACTTCGACTCCTGCAGGCTCGTCGCGATGGAGATGACCGCGGCGCGCTCGGGCAGGCCGGCCTTCTTAGTGGCGGCGATGATCGCCTTGACGTTGCCGGTCTGCTCGTCGTTGAGGGTGATGTGGGACTGGTCGCCCTGCGGCTTCGGCGCGGCGGTCTGTACCGCGACGGCGACGGGCTTGGCGTCCACGGCCGGGGTGGTGGCGTGGGCGGCGATCGGGCCGGCGAACACACCACCGGCGAACGCGAGACCAGCAACGGACAGCATGCTCTTACGGAAGATCGTGTTCATGAGGGGTAGCTCCTTCGGGTAGGACCACCCGCACCACGGGGACGGCGGTGACGGGTGTGAGCACCTCGTCCGGCGCTGCACGTACACAAGGGGAAAGTCTTAGGGAGGTCGGCGGCCTGCGAGCGTGGGGCTCGTGGCGCCGGGACCGGTGTAACGACCGGCCGCCGGGGTCATTCCCGGGCTTTCCGGCAACCTGCGAGCTGGGGCTCGTGGCGCTGGGTCCCGGTGTAACGACCCGGGGCCGGGGTCATTCCGGGGTGGCCCATCCGTCGGCACCCTCGTGGAGGCGGTGCCCGGGTGGCCGTTCGTGGGGACTGCAACGACCGTCCCGTGGCCGGCATTCCAACCCGAGGCGCGGGTCGCCGGCCGGTGGTACTGCGATCGTCAGGATATGTAACGACCCCGGCCCGGCCATGATTCCGGCCCGAGGGTGCACCCGGTCACGGGACACAGACCCGATTACGTGACGAAGCCTAAGCGTCACCTCAAGCTCGAACACCCCAGACCGGACAATCAACCCAGAACGTCATCCCCTCGCAGCCCTCAAGCCGGGCACCGGCTTGATCCACTCGGCGTCATTGACGTCGGGGTGTCCGGGTGGGCGGGATGCCCCGACGTCAAGGATCGCGAGTCGATCAAGGCGATAACGGTGGCGGGTGGGGCCTGGCCTCGAACACGCAGAACGCACGAAACCGTGCCCCGGGAGCGGGGCACGGTTTCGCGGACGTCGAGTCAGGCGACGTTGCGTTGGGCGGGGACCGTCGACTTGTGCGGGCGGCCCAGTCGAGCCTCCAGCCGTGCGACGTCGACCCGGGCGTGCCGGCGATCCGCCAGGTCCTCCCAGCCGACGGCGAGCAGCCGCAGGCGCTCGGACTCGCTGAAGCCACCCCACACGCCGTACGGCTCACGAACCGACAGGGCGTGTGCGGCGCACTCGGCCCGAACCGGGCAGGCGCGGCACACCGACTTGGCGGCGGACTCACGGCGCAGACGGGACGAACCCGTTCGCCGTCGGGGTGGAAGAACTGGGCGCTGTCGCGGCCCCGGCAGGCACCGAGTCGCTGCCAGTCCCAGAGATCGACGATGGGTCCGGGCAGTCTACGTACGTTCGACATCAGCACCCTCCTCCCGCGCGGCTCCGCGAGAACTCTTAGTGGCCGGCATCCGGGCGGCGGGCCGCGCAGGCGCACCGTTCCCGGCCTGGATCTCCCGGTACCCGGGCTGTCGTCACCTCACACGTGTGTGATCGAAAACGTCCGGGAAATTGCGGCTTTTGCCCCATCTGTCGGAAAAGTTCGAAGGATTGCCGGGAACCCCCTCCCCAGCCGACCCCGTCATGGTCTGCTCGTCAGCGGAGAGGAGACCACAGTGCGTACCGTCCTTGTATGCGTTCGGACACCACTCGCGGCCCAGCACCTGAATTCTGCTGCCGCGCGGCTGGGGTTGTCCGCGATCGTTCGTACCGCCGTCTCTGATCCCGAGGTGATGCTGCGACTGGCTGAGCGCCCTGCCGACGTGGTGCTGGCCGACACGGCCCTCACCCGGCCGGACAGCGCCGGCTTCGTCCGCCGGGTGTTGCGCGCGCGCCGCAGGCGGCGGTGTTGCTGCTCGGCACCGAGGAGTCCGAGGCCGCGGCGGCCACCATCAGTGCCGGCGCCCGGGTCTCATCCAGAACGTCGACCACGACCTGACCAGCGCGGTGGCGAAGGCTCTGCTGCTGCTCACCGCGCCCGGCCGGGCATCTCGGCAACGGATCACCGATCCGGCCCGCGACGCCGCTGCGGTGGGCGGGTCCGGCCGCTCCGGGCCGACGCCGCGTGGCTCCGGTGAGCCCGGCTGGACGGCGGCTCCCGGCGAGGCCGGCGGGTTGGCATCGGTGCCGGTGCAGCGGGGTGACGATGAGGCTGAGTCGGCGCCCGGTGAGTCCGGAGCCGGCCAGGCCGACCCGGCCCGTCCGACCCCGAACGCCCGGCCCAGCCGTGCGTCCATCGGGCTCACCGAGCGGGAGCTTCAGGTGCTGCTCGGTATGGCCGAGGGCAAGAGCAACGCGGAGATCGGCCGGGAGCTGTTCGTCTCGGAGGACACCGTAAAGACGCACGCCCGCCGGTTGTTCCGCAAGCTCGGCGCCCGCGACCGGCGCACGCGGTGGCTGCGGGATTCCGGGCCGGCCTGGTCGCCTGACGCAAGCAGGGGAGCAGCCGGCCCGCACGCGGGAGCAGCGGCACGCACGCGGGGAGCAGCGGCACGCACGCGGGGAGCAGCGGCACGCACGCGGCAGGTACGCGGCGAGCGGCGGCGTCACGCGGTGGCGGTCGGGGACTCCGGCTCGTCGTCGGTGCCCTCGGTCAGGGTGTCGTGCACCCCGTCGGCGTATCCCGGGCGTAGTCCCAGGTCACGTAGTGATCCGGGTCGGGGTCGTACGCGGGCTCGTGCACCCGGGGCGACCCGAGTTGAGCAGGTGCCGCAGGTTGCCCCGGAGCAGGTCCCAGTCGAAGTAGTGCGGCTCACGGCAGTCCTCGCATTCGATCACCAGCCCACGGACCCCGATCGGGGCCAGTAGCGCCTGGTAGATCTCCAGATCGGCGAGGTCTTCCAGCACGTCCTGCCGCTCGACGTCGGTCAGTGGATCCGGCGTCGCGTCATCGCCCGGCTCATCCAGACCCGCGGTGGGATCGGCCGGGTCGCCATTGAACGGGTCGATGGGCTCGTCGTGCACCCCTCACCGTAGACCCAACGCGACGCGGACGTCCGCCCCCGGCGTCCATGCCGGGCCGGCCCGCCACGGACGGGTCGCCCAGCTCACTGGGTACGATGAGGCGACGTGCCGGCATCGTGGCGCGCTCCGGTGCCCGCCCGCGCCACCTCGCTGAAGCCCATCCGAGCAGCTCAGGGAGCAATCGTGGAAAATTCGCCCAGCACCGATCTTCCGGCCGGCGTCGAGCACGCCGACCTGGGCGGCCACCTGCCCGAGCTGCCGGCCGGCTCTGCCCGGGTGGTTCCGCTCGGCCTCACCTTCGATGACGTGCTGCTCCAGCCGGGCGAGTCGGACGTGGTGCCCAGCCGGGTCAACACCCGGACGAAGCTCACCCGCAACGTCGAGCTGTCCATTCCGCTGCTGTCCAGTGCGATGGACACGGTGACCGAGGCCGGATGGCGATCGCCATGGCCCGCCAGGGCGGCATCGGCGTGCTGCACCGCAACCTCTCCCTGGAGGACCAGGCGCTCCAGGTCGACCTGGTCAAGCGCTCCGAGTCCGGCATGATCACCAACCCGGTGACCGCCAGCCCGAACGACACGCTGCGCGAGGTCGACGAGCTGTGCGGGCGTTACCGCATCTCCGGCGTCCCGGTGGTGGACGGCGACGGCCAGTTGGTGGGCATCGTCACCAACCGCGACATGCGCTTCGTCTCCGAGCCGGACACGCCGGTCCGCGACATCATGACCCACACCCCGCTGGTCACCGCTCGGGTCGGGGTGAGCAAGGACGACGCCCTGGCGCTGCTGCGTCAGCACAAGGTCGAGAAGCTGCCGATCGTCGACGACTCGGGTCGGCTGCGCGGCCTGATCACGGTCAAGGACTTCACCAAGAGCGAGCAGTACCCGGACGCCAGCAAGGACGACGCCGGCCGCCTCCGGTCGCCGCCGCCATCGGCGTGGGTGAGGACGCCTACAAGCGGGCCCGTGCCCTGGTCGACGCGGGCGTCGACGTGCTGATCGTGGACACCGCGCACGGTCACCAGCGGGCCGTGCTCGACATGGTCCGCCGGCTCAAGGCCGATGTCACCGTCGACATCATGGGCGGCAACGTCGCCACGTACGCCGGCGCGAAGGCGCTCGTCGAGGCCGGCGCCGACGGCGTCAAGGTCGGCGTGGGACCGGGCGCGATCTGCACCACCCGGATCGTCGCCGGGGTCGGCGTGCCGCAGGTGACCGCGATCATGGAGGCGGCCCGGGCCGCCCGCCCGGCCGGCGTGCCGGTGATCGGCGACGGCGGCATCCAGTATTCGGGTGACATCGCCAAGGCCCTGGTGGCCGGCGCCGACACGGTGATGCTCGGCAGCCTGCTGGCCGGCTGCGAGGAGAGCCCCGGCGAGCTGATCTTCGTCAACGGCAAGCAGTTCAAGACGTACCGCGGGATGGGGTCGCTCGGCGCGATGCAGTCCCGGGCCAGGCCAAGTCGTACAGCAAGGACCGTTACTTCCAGCAGGACGTGCTCAGCGACGACAAGCTCGTCCCCGAGGGCGTGGAGGGCCAGGTGCTCTACCGGGGCCGCTCTCCCGCGTGGCCCACCAGCTGGTCGGTGGTCTGCGACTGGCCATGGGGTACGCCGGTGCGGAGAACATCCCCGATCTGCACCGCCGGGGCCAGCTCATCCGGATCACCGCGGCCGGCCTGAAGGAGAGCCACCCGCACGACATCCAGATGACCGTCGAGGCGCCCAACTACCACACCCGCTGACCCACCACCCCAACCACCTGGAGTCCCCATGCGTGACGTGGTCGAGATCGGGCTGGGCAAGACCGCGCAGCGCGGTTACCACCTGGACGACATCGCCATCGTGCCGAGCCGCCGCACCGGGACGTCGACGACGTCTCCACCTCCTGGCAGCTCGACGCGTACCCGTTCGGCATTCCCTGCGTCGGCCACCCTCCGACGCGACCATGAGCCCGTCCTCGGCGGTGCGTCTCGGTCAGCTCGGCGGCCTCGGCGTGCTCAACGTGGAAGGTCTCTGGACCCGCTACGAGAACCCGACGAAGGTGCTGGACGAGCTGGCCGGCCTCGACGAGGAGGCCCGCGCCACCAAGCGGCTCCAGGAGGTGTACGCCGAGCCGATCCGCCCGGATCTGATCGCGGAGCGGGTGCGGAGCTGCGCGCCGGTGGCGGCACGGTGGCGGTGCGGGTCTCTCCGCAGCACACCCTGGCGCTGGCCCCGGTGATCCTGGACGCCGGCGTGGACATCCTCGTCATCCAGGGCACCATCGTCTCGGCCGAGCACGTGTCGACCACCGACGAGCCGTTGAACCTCAAGGAGTTCATCGCCGACCTCGACCTGCCGGTGATCGTGGGTGGCTGCACGGACTACAAGACGGCGCTGCACCTGATGCGCACCGGCGCGGCCGGCGTGATCGTGGGCATCGGTGGCGACGAGTGGTCGACCACGGAGTCGGTGCTGGGCATCCGGGTGCCGATGGCCTCGGCGATCGCCGACGCCGCCGCGGCCCGTCGGGACTACCTGGACGAGACCGGCGGTCGGTACGTGCACCTGATCGCCGACGGCGACATCCAGACCTCGGGCGACATCGCCAAGGCGCTCGGTTGCGGCGCGGACGCGGTGATGCTCGGTGAGCCGCTGTCGCTCTGCGACGAGGCGCCCGCCGGTGGTGCCTGGTGGCACTCGGCGGCGAGTCACCCATCGCTGCCCCGGGGCGCCTTCGAGGTTTCCGGCGAGCCGCTGGGGTCGATGGAGGAGCTGCTGTTCGGGCCGGCGGACGAGGCCGACGGTCAGCTCAACCTGTTCGGTGGGCTCCGTCGGGCGATGGCCAAGTGTGGTTACCGCGATCTGAAGGAGTTCCAGAAGGTCGGCCTGGTCCTCGACCGCTGACGATCGTCGAACGCCGGAAGGCCGGTCCCGCCTGGTGCGGGGCGGCCTTCGTCGCGTTCAGCCGGGAGTCACTTCTCCAGGTAGATGGTCAGGTCGGACATGTTGCGGTAGCTGCTCGCCGCGAAGTCGAGCGACTGGCCCCGGTTCTCGGTGCCGCCGGGGCGGTGTCCATCTCCCAGTTGGCGTGGTGGAAGTTGCGCTCGCCGATGGTCTGGAAGAACTGCTGGAAGTTGAGGTCGCCGTCGCCCAGCGGGGTCATCTGGTAGCCGTTGGGAACTGTGGTGTCCCGGTCGCCGTCCTTGGCGTGGAAGAGCGGGAACCGGGTGGTCCGGTCGGCCACGGTGAGGATCGGGTCGAACAGGTCGGTGACCTCCTGGCCAGCCGCGTTGACGTACTTCTGGTGCTTGTAGCGGGCCACGTAGGCCCAGTAGATGTCGAGCTCGAAGAAGACGTACCGCGGGTCGGTGATCTCGAAGAAGTACTCCAGTCGGCGGATGCCGGACGACCGGGTCTGGAGGCCCTGGCGTCGCGCGGGCCCCGGTCGATCAGGAAGTTGTACGCCGCGTCGTGGTTGTGCGTGTAGAGCCGCATGCCCGGCGCGGCCTGACGGCCCAGCTCGTTCCAGATGTCCGCGGCGGCGTCCCACTCGGCCTTGTACGCGCTGCTGGTCGGATCGCTGCCGGTGCCGATGTTCTTCATGCCGAGTTCCTCGGCGATGTCCAGCTGTTGCTGGAAGGTGGACGGCTGGATCGAGGCGTGGGTGCCGTTGGCCACCAGGCCGTTGTCGTCCAGGATCTTGCGGATCTCGGCGGGGTGATCTGCCGGCCGAGGATCTCGGTGCTCTGGGTGTAGCCGGCGAACTCGATCTCCTTGTAGCCGATCTCGGCGAGCCGAGCGAGGACGCGCTCGAAGCCGTACGGCACCCCGCTGTCGTCGGGTGCGGCGGTGATCCGGTCGCGGACGCTGTAGAGGATGATGCCGCGGTTCTTGGCCGGGATCAGCGGCTCGACCCGCAGTTTGCTCGCGTTGCCGGGGTTGGCCAGCGCGGGCGTGCCGGTGGCGAGGACGGGCAGGCCGGCCGCGCCGATTGCGGCGGCGGCGCCGGCCGAGGCGGCGAGCAGGATCGACGGCTGAGCCGGCCGGTGGGGTGGCGTCCGGGGCGGTGTGGTCGGGCATGGTTCCACCTTTCGCGACGGTGGTCGGGACCAGACACTAACGTCGGTCTAAGCCGAAAGAAAGTATCGATTGACGCGAGCTTTGTTCGTTTCGACGAAAGTTACTGATGGTCATCGATACGGTCCGCGCGGCCGGCGGTGCTGACTACGCTCGTTCTGACCTGATTACGCAGGAGGTGTGTGGATGGTCCGGACTGGACCGAGGCTGGTGGTCGCCGTGCTGACCGGCGTCCTCGGGCTGGTCGCGGTCGGTTGCACGGGCGACGGCGGCGGCTTCCGGCCGGTGCGACCGACGTCGGTGACCCGTACGTGCCGGGCCACGGCAATGGGGTTACGACGTCACGCACTACGGCCTGGACGTCCGCTACGACCCGTCGACCGACCGGCTGACCGGTCGAGCCGTCATCACGGCCACCGCCACCCAGGACCTGTCCCGGTTCAACCTGGACCTGGCCGGCCTGCACGTCGACGAGGTCACGGTGGGCGACGCGCGGGCCGACCACCGACGCGGCGACGGCGAGTTGGTGGTGACGCCCCGCCGCGGACTGCCGCGCGGCCGGCAGTTCACCACGACCGTCGAGTACGCGGGTGCCTGAGCCCGTCGTCGACGGGGCGTTGGGCAGCGGCGGGTTCCTGCACACCGCCGACGGCGCGGTGGCGGTCGGCCAGCCGGACTCGGCCGCCACGTGGTTCCCGGTCAACGACCACCCGTCGGACAAGGCGACCTACGACCTGGCGGTGACCGTCCCGGACGGCCTGGCCGCGCTGAGCAACGGAGTGCCCGGGCCGAAGAGCAGCGCCGACGGCTGGACCACCTGGCGCTGGTCGGAGCGTGCCCCGATGGCCAGCTACCTGAGCGCGCTGGTGATCGGTGACTACCGGGTGGTGACCGGCACGCACGCCGGCCGGCCGATGATCACGGCGGTGGCGGCGAGCCTGCCGCCGAGCGGTGGCGCGGCCAAATCGCTGGCGCGTACCGGTGCGATCGTCGACTTTCTGGCCAGCCGCTTCGGCCCGTACCCGTTCGAGTCGTACGGGGATCGTGATCGCGGACGACCGGATCGGGTACGCGCTGGAGACCCAGTCCCGCCCGGTCTACGGGCCCGCCTTCTTCGCGGACGACAAACCCAACCCGAGCGTCGTCGCGCACGAGTTGGCCCACCAGTGGTTCGGCGACAGCGTGTCACTGAGCAGGTGGAGCGACATCTGGCTGAACGAGGGCTTCGCCAGCTACGCCGAGTGGCTGTGGGAGGAACACGACGGCGGCCGGACCGCCCAGCGGAACTTCGAACTCAGTACGCGGCGACCGACTGGACGCAGCCGTCGGTCGAGCCGGGCGGGAGCGGATGTTCGGCACCGCCGTCTACCAGCGTGGTGCGCTCGCCGTACACGCGTTGCGCCGGACCGTCGGTGACGAGGTGTTCTTCCGCATCCTGCGCACCTGGACCACCGAGCGGGCGGCGGCCAACGCGACCACCTCGGACCTCGTCGCGCTGGCCGAGCGGGTGGCGGATCGGCCGCTGCGACCACTCTTCGACGCCTGGCTGGTAGGCGGGTCGGCACCACACTGCCGTGACCGAGCCGTGGCGGCCGGTCGATATGCTGCCGCCTGCGTACGGCGGGGAAGCTTCCGTTCGCGCGGAGCGGCGGAGGCCGTCACCGCCACCGTGGGAAGGGTGTGGGCATGCGGGGACGCGGCACAGACTGCGGATGGGCACCGGTCTGCTGGCGACCGGGCACTCGTCCTGTCCGGATGCGGCTCGACGACCCCGGACGCGTCGCTGCCGGCGAGCGCGTCCCCGCACCGTCGCGGGCATTCACCGCGGGTGCCGAGGGGTCGGTGACACCTACTTTCCGACGTACGGCAACGGCGGCTACGACGTCGGACGGTACGCGGTGAAGGTGCGCTACGACCCGGCGAAGGACCAGTTGACCGGTACGACCACAGTGCAGGCCACCGCTACGGCCGACCTGTCGACGTTCAATCTCGACCTGGCCGGGCTGAGCGTCAGCGCGGTCACCGTGGACGGCGCACCGGCAACCTACAGCCGCAAGCGGAACGAGCTGGTGATCAAGCCGGCATCCGGCCTGATCAACGGCAACGGGTTCGTCGCCGAGATCACCTACGCCGGCGTGCCGAAGCCGCTGGAGAACGAGGCGCTCGGCGACGGCGGGTTCCGGCACACCTCCGACGGTGCCATCGCGCTGGGCCAGCCCGAGTCGGCCAGCACCTGGTTCCCGGTCAACGACCACCCGTCCGACAAGGCGACCTACGACTTCGAGATCACCGTTCCGGACGGTCTGACCGCGATCAGCAATGGCGTTCCCGGCGGGAAGGCCAGCACCGGCGGTTGGACCACCTGGAAGTGGTCGGAGAAGTCGCCGATGGCCAGCTACCTGAGCACGCTGGTGATCGGCAAGTTCCGGATCACCACGGGCGAGCACAAGGGTCGCCCGGTCTACAGCGCGGTCACCACCGCCGTGGCCAAGGGAGCGCGGACGCGTCCGTCGCGAAGACCGTCGCGGTGGCCGACTACCTGGAGAGCGTTTCGGGCCGTACCCGTTCGACGCGTACGGCGGGTGGTGATCTCGACAGTCGGATCTCCTACGCCCTGGAGACGCAGAGCCGCCCGGTCTACTCCGCGGGCTTCTTCCGGCAGGGCGAGAACACCGAGGTCGTCGCGCACGAGCTGGCGCACCAGTGGTTCGGGGACAGCGTCGCGTTGGCGAAGTGGGAGGACATCTGGCTGAACGAGGGCTTCGCGACGTACGCGGAGTGGCTCTGGGCCGAGAACACCCAGGAGTACACCGCCAAGAAGGCGTTCGACAACCGGTACGCCAACATGTCCGCCCAGGTGTGGAAGACGCCGCCGGGCAAGCCGGGTGTGGACAAGCTGTTCAGCGAGTCGGTCTACCAGCGCGGAGGCATGACCCTGCACGCCCTGCGGGTGGCCGTCGGCGACGAGCTGTTCTTCGAGATCGTCAAGAGCTGGGCGAAGGAGAAGCGCAACAGCAACGGCACCACCGCCGAGTTCGTGGCCCTGGCCGAGCGCATCTCCGGCAAGCAGCTCGACGCGCTCTTTGACGCCTGGCTCTACGGCACCAAGAAGCCCGCCCAGCCCAAGCGCCTCTGACGAGCGGGGACGGAGGGTGGGTCAGTTCTGACGACCAGGTTGGGGTGGGCGGCCAGGTAGGCGTCGGCGCGACCGGCGCGCAGCTCGGTGATGAACTTCCGGCCCTCGCTGGTCAGCTGCTCGCCCCGATAGGCGCTGCCCTTGCCGACACCGGAGCCGGGCAGGCCGACGAGCGTGAAACGGTTCTCCGGCAACCCGCTCAGCGCGTACGCGATGTCGACGATCCGCCGCCCGCCCACGTAGACCAACGTGTCGCCCAGCGCGGCCACCACCTGGTCGACGCGCTCCGGCTGGCGGGCCAGCCCCTCGTCCAGGATCTTGCGGGTCATGGCCCGGATCAGCTGCTGCTGGTGACGCTGCCGCGCGTAGTCACCGCCGGTAATGTAGCGCTGCCGCGCGTAGTCCAGCGCCTGCCAACCGTTGAGGTGCTGCTGGCCCTTCTCGTAGACCTGCTGCGGCCCCTTGTAGCCGCCGGGCGCGCTCTCCCGGTACTTGCCGTCCGGCCGGCGGTGCAGCGACTCGACCCGCTGGTCGACGTAGATGTCCACCCCACCCAGCGCGTTGACCAGCCGGTCGAACCCGTTGAACGTGAGCACCGCGCCGGCGTCGATACGCAGCCCGGTGTATCCGCTGACAGTGCTGCGCAGCAGCTCGTACCCTGGGCTGTGCTCGGTTGTTTGGTTTGCCCGGCACCCGGCTGCCGAAGCTCATCGCGTGGGTGAGCTTGGTCTTGCCGCCCTGTAGTCGGCCTTCGGGAACGCCGGGATGTCCACCAGCAGGTCGCGGGGAGCGAGAAGAGGTACGCGCGACCCAACCCCGAGGTACGTGCAGCACCAGCACGGCGTCACCGTGCGGCTCCCAACCGGGCACGCTGACCCGGGTGTCCACGCCGACCAGCAGCAGGTTGAGCGGGCCGGTGATGTCCGCGCCCGGTGGAGGGCCGCTGGGGCTCGGGGTCGGCGTGCCGCCCGGCGACGGGTCGGCGCGCCGGTCACCGGCGCGCCGGTCGGCTTGCTGTCGCCGGTCAGTCGGGTGATCACCACCGCGCCGGCCGCGATCAGCGCGACGGCGGCGAGGGCCGTCAACCCCAGTAGCAGCCACCGTCGGCGCGGTGCCATCGACCCGAGAACCATCCTGGATTCCTTCCACCCGTCTGGTGAACAACGTTCCGACGGGTGCTCCAGGTTGCGGCCGGGAGGCGCCGGGTCGGACGGCCGGTGCATGATCGCGCGAAAACTGCCGCTGGCGCGAGCGCTACTCGCGAGTAATGATGCGTTCATGCGGTACGACGTGGTCGTCATCGGGTCCGGCTTCGGTGGCAGCGTCACCGCGCTCCGGCTGGCCGAGAAGGGCTACTCGGTCGGGGTGCTGGAGGCTGGCCGACGCTTCGCCGACGACGAGTTCCCGCAGACGTCCTGGCGGGCCCGCCGGTTCCTCTGGGCGCCGAGGCTGGGCTGCTACGGCATCCAACGGCTCACCCTGCTCCGCCCGGCCGACCGACGGTCCGGCGGCGGGGTGCTGGTGCTCTCCGGAGCCGGGGTGGGTGGGGGTTCACTGGTCTACGCAAACACCCTCTACGAACCGCTGCCGGCCTTCTACGCCGACCCACAGTGGCGCGACATCACCGACTGGCGCGACGAGTTGGCCCGCCACTACGACCAGGCGAAGAGGATGCTCGGCGTCACCGCGTACCCCTGGACACCGGTGCGGACCGGGCGATGCGCGCGGTGGCCGAGAAGATGGGGTGGGGCACACCTTCCACGCCACCCCGGTCGGCGTGCACATCGGCCGTCCCGGCCAGCGGGTCGCCGACCCGTACTTCGGTGGCGCAGGCCCGAGCGCACCGGCTGCCTGCACTGCGGCTCGTGCATGACCGGCTGCCGTCACGGGGCGAAGAACACGCTGGTCAAGAACTACCTCTGGTTGGCCGAGCGGCTCGGGGTCACCGTCCACCCGCTGACCACCGTCACCGCCGTCCGGCCGGCAGCCGAGGGCGGGTACGAGGTGCACACCGAGCGCACGGGCAACTGGCTGTGCAGGGGCGGCAGGTCGTGCACGCCGACCAGGTGGTCTCGCCGCGGGCGCGCTCGGCACCCAACGGCTGCTGCACGCCATGCGGGCGGACGGCGTGCTCCCGGGCTGTCACCCCGCCTCGGTGAGCTGACCCGGACCAACTCGGAGGCGATCCTCGGCGCCTCGGTGCCGAGGCAACGGGCCCGGTCCGAGCGACTGGACTACACCGAGGGGTGGCGATCACCAGCTCGTTCCACCCCGACCCGCAGACCCACATCGAGCCGGTCCGCTACGGGCGGGCTCCAACGCCATGGGGCTGCTCCAGTCCCTGCTGGTCGACGGCGGCCCGCACCGGGTGCGGCGCTGGCTGGGCAGCATCGTGCGGCAGCCCCGGCTGGCCGCGCGGATGCTGTCCGTCCGCGGGTGGTCGGAACGGACGGTGATCGCCCTGGTCATGCAGTCCGTGGACAACTCGCTGACCACCCACTGGAGACGCGGTGTGCTCGGCCGACGGCTGGTCACCGGCCCGGGCCACGGCACGCCCAGCCCGACCTGGATCCCGGCCGGCAACACAGCGGCCCGCCTGCTCGCCGACGAGATCGGCGGCACCCGGGCGGCTCGCTCACCGAGCCGTTCGACATCCCGATGACCGCGCACATCCTGGGCGGAACGGTCATCGGGGCGACCAGCCGACGGGGTGATCGACCCTGGCACCGGGTGTACGGGCACGCCGGGCTGCACGTGGTCGACGGCGCGGCGGTCTCGGCCAACCTCGGCGTGAACCCTCCCTGACGATCACCGCGCAGGCGGAACGAGCGATGTCCTTCTGGCCCAACAGAGGAGAGCAGGACCCCGCCCACCGCTCGGTGCCCCGTACCGCCGGCTGGCCCCGTACCCCCGCACCACCCGGCGGTCCCGGCAGATGCCTCCGGCGCGCTGCGCTAGGGCCCGCGCGCCTTGCCCCACCTTGCCCCGGCGATCTTGCAGTTTCGGTCGTCGTTCTGTGGCTCTTGTGGTTTTGTCGCGACAGAAAGTGCAAGATCGCGGGGAGGGTTGGTGGCGAGCCGGTGCCCGGTGCGGCCGTGACACTCGGTAGGCTTTCTGCACATGAGCCTGCCTCGCCCGTCCTCGTGGTGGACTTCGGAGCCCAGTACGCCCAGCTCATCGCCCGCCGGGTTCGTGAGGCGAAGGTCTACTCGAAATCGTGCCGCACTCGATGCCCGTCGCCGAGATGCTGGCGAAGAACCCGGCCGCGATCATCCTCTCCGGCGGCCCGTCCAGCGTCTACGCCCCGGACGCGCCGCAGATCGACGCGGGCGTGTTCAGCGCCGACGTACCGGTCTTCGGCATCTGCTACGGCTTCCAGGCGATGGCCCAGGCGCTCGGCGGCACTGTCGCGAAGACCGGCAACCGCGAGTACGGCGGCACGCCGCTGCGCCCGCCTCCTCGACCCCGGTGTGCTGCTGCGCGACCTGCCCGCGGACCTGCCGGTCTGGATGAGCCACGGAGACGCCGTCACCGAGGCGCCCGAGGGCTTCACGGTGACCGCCGAGTCGGCGGGCGCGCCGGTCGCCGCATTCGAGGACCTGGCCGGGCGCCGGGCCGGCGTGCAGTTCCACCCGGAGGTCGGGCACACCGCGCACGGCCAGGAGATGCTGACGCGCTTCCTGTACGACATCGCCGGCATCGAGCCGACCTGGACGCCGAGAACATCATCGACGAGCAGGTCGCCCGGATCCGCGCCCAGGTGGGCGACAAGGAGGTCATCTGCGGCCTGTCCGGCGGGTGGACTCGGCGGTCGCCGCCGCGCTCGTGCACAAGGCCGTCGGTGACCAGCTCACCTGCGTCTTCGTCGATCACGGCCTGCTGCGCGCCGGTGAGGCCGAGCAGGTCGAGAAGGACTACGTGGCCGCCACCGGCATCAAGCTCAAGGTGGTCGACGCCGCCGACCGGTTCCTCGGCGCGCTCGCCGACGTGACCGACCCGGAGCAGAAGCGCAAGATCATCGGCCGGGAGTTCATCCGGGTCTTCGAGGCCGCGGCCCGGGAGATCGCCGCACACGGTGACGTGGAGTTCCTCGTCCAGGGCACCCTCTACCCGGATGTGGTGGAGTCCGGCGGCGGCAGCGGCACCGCCAACATCAAGAGCCACCACAACGTCGGCGGCCTGCCGGAGGACCTCAGTTCGCGCTGGTCGAGCCGCTGCGCACCCTGTTCAGGACGAGGTGCGGGCGCTCGGCCTCCAGCTGGGCCTGCCCGAGGCGATGGTCTGGCGGCACCCGTTCCCGGGCCCCGGCCTGGCCATCCGGATCATCGGCGCGGTCAACCAGGAGCGCCTCGACCTGCTCCGCGAGGCCGACCTGATCGCCCGCGAGGAGCTGACCGCCGCCGGCCTGGACCGGGGCGTCTGGCAGTTCCCGGTGGTGCTGCTCGCCGACGTACGCAGCGTCGGTGTGCAGGAGACGGGCGCAGCTACGGGCATCCCGTGGTGCTACGCCCGGTCTCCAGCGAGGACGCGATGACCGCCGACTGGTCCCGGCTGCCCTACGAGGTGGTGGCCCGGATCTCCACCCGGATCACCAACGAGGTGGCCGAGGTCAACCGTGTGGTCCTGGACGTCACCAGCAAGCCGCCGGGCACCATCGAGTGGGAGTGAGCCCCGCTCACCCGGCCGGCGGCGTGCTGGACGGGGTCGTCGGCGGGTAGGGCGGCGTCGGGGCGTACCCGGCTGTGGTCCGCCGGGCGCGGGCCCGGCGGTGGGCTGCGGCGCGACGCCCGCCGGGTGCGGCCAGGCCGGCGCGCCGCTGGGCTCCTCCGGCATCAGGAACCACATGATCGGGTACGCGAACAGCGCGAGCCCTCCGGTGAGTAGCCCGGTGACCGCGAAGATCACTCGGACCAGGGTGGGGTCGACGGCGAAGTAGCGGCCGACACCGCTGGCGACCCCGCCACCATGCGGTCGGTGGTGGGTCGCCGGAGCTGCCGGTACGGGGCGTGGGGAGCGGTGGTCGATGTCATGACCCCACCATCCGCGCTGGCGCCCGCCCCGCCCTCGGTGACCGCCCGGATCCTTACCCTGACCGATCCCTGATCGAGGTCAGACAGTCAGGAATCCGACTCTTTTCCGTTCCGGTAACCCGGCCCGGGGAGAATTTGCTCCCGTGACCACATTGCTCGAGCCGCTTCGCAGGATCGCGGCATACGCAGTTTGTGCTGACTCAAGAGGCCGAGTTCTGCTGGTCCGCGCATCGGAGCGCTCCGGCACCCCGGCACATGGTCCCTCCCCGGCGGGGCGGTCGACCATGGCGAGGACCCCAACCACACAGTCGTCCGCGAAACAGCCGCAGAGACCGGCCTCTCGGTCGCCGTCTCCGGCCTGGCCGACGTGCTCGCCGACATGCGAGCGCTCCCCGAACGTGGCATCACCATCCACACCGACCGGTTGATCTACCGGGTGGCCGTACGCGGCGGCACACTCGCCGACCGGGTCGGCGAGCGGCCCACCGACCTGGCTCGCTGGTACACCCTGGACGAGGCGCGTGAGCTGCCGCTGCGCTCGTTCACCGCACGTGCCCTCGGGCTGCCCGCCTCCTCGGCCGACATGGTGCCCGACGAGGCACCCGAGTTCCTCCTTCTACGCCGTACCCGGCCCGGACGGGCTGCACCGAGCCCAGCGCTTCGCCGCGTACGCGGTCTGCACCGACCCGCCGGCCGGGTGCTGCTCACCCGGATCTCCGACGGCTATCCCGGCGCCGGCTGCTGGCACCTGCCGGGCGGCGGCACCGACTACGGCGAACAGCCCGGGCGGCACTCATCCGAGAGCTGGTCGAGGAGACCGGCCAGGCCGGCCGCCTCGTCGAGCTGCTCGGAGTGGCCAGCCACCGCGACGCCGCCTCGCTCGGCCCGGAGGGCTACCCGATCGACTGGCACGGCGTACGCGCCTTCTACCGGGTCGTGGTCGACCAACCCAACCCGCTGACCGTGGCCGATGTGGGCGGCTCCACCTGCGAAGCCCGCTGGTTCGCGCGCGACGAGTTGGGCGCCCTCCCCACCGACCGCCTCACCGAGGTCACCGCCGAAGCAGTCCAGGCAGCGCAACTCACCTGAGGTCCCCGGGGCCCGCATTGGGGTGCGTCGGGTGTCGGGGTGCTCGGGCGTGCGGGTGTCGACCTTGGTCGGCATCGGGTTCCTCACCCCGCGCCCTGCGGCAGGTGGTGAGCATGACCGCGCTTGTAGGTCCCTCGGGAGGTGGCGAGCATGGTCGCGTTTGTCGGTCCCTAGAGTCTTGCCGGCTGTCCGTGCTTAATTGGCCGTCGATCATCATGTCCCTTCGCCCGCTCGGGCTGCACGTGACCGGGCAAATAGCGGCAAGTCGGATGAAAGGGATGTTGGCGCTTAAGCCTCGAATCTGTACAAACAGGGCCGACTAGGCCGCATTCGCTTTCGACGCTTGGTCCTTTGCTTGCCCCGGCTGCGAACTGCATCGGTGCGCTACCGACCGGTGCCCGGATTGCGGTGAACCGATGAGGCCGCTCTGCCGCCCGGCGCCTTCGGCGGCCCGCCCTCGCTTACTTGCCCTTGGCGCGTCCCGTCGTACCCGCCTCGCTCGGGCGCATCCCTCGCGCCCGCCGCCCTGGTCGCGCTCCCTTGTGCCCGCCGCCCTGGCTCACCCCTGGTGCCCCTTCGGGCGCACGCCCTCGTCCCGCCGCAGCCTCGTGCCCGTCGCCCCTGAGGCGCGCATCGGTGGACCGGCGTTCCGCGCCCGATCTCTGCGTTGATCATGAAGTTATTGTCGGGACACGCCGAGACGCGTGGCGATAACTTCATGATCGACCGATGTGCGGGTGTGCGGGTGTGATGAGAGTGCAAGGGGCGGGGTGGGATTTTGCGGCACGTGGGGGCTTACGGGATCTTGTGGGACTCGGGCCGGGTCCTGGTTGTTCGGGATGGGCCTGGGGTGAGTTTCCGGGGTTTGGCGGCTGCCGGGCGGTGCCGTCGAGCACGCCGAGCACCCGGAGCTGGCCGTGGTCCGCGAGGTCGCCGAGGACACCGGACTGACCGTGACGGTGGGATGGCTGCGCGGGTGGTCGCGGACATGGTCACCGGTTCGGAGGACGACGTCGCGCTGCACACCGACCGGCTGTTGTTCGAGCTCAGCGTGCCCGAGGACGAGGACGAGGACGGAGGCGCGGGGAGGGCGAGGGCGAGGGTGCGGGCGTCGGCGGCCGGGTCGACGAGGGCCGCTGGCTTCTCCTGGCGGAGGTGGCGCAGCTGCCGCTCACGCCGTTCACCGCCGAGGTGCTCGGTCTGCCGGTCAACCCGCTGCCACCCGGGGCACGCCGGGCTAGCGAGCCATTCCGCCGCCGCATCCGGACCGCCGGTTGCGCTTCGGGGCGTACGGGCTGGTCACCGATCCTGCTGGGCGGATCCTGCTCACACAGATCGCGGACGGCTATCCAGGGCCGGCCTGTGGCATCTGCCCGGTGGTGGCACCGATCCCGGTGAGCAGCCGGCCGCCGGGTTGCTCCGGGAGTTGGTCGAGGAGGGCGGACAGCTGGGCCGGGTCGTGGAACTGCTCGGTGTGAACAACCTGCACAATCCCGCCGCGCTCGGCCCTGAGGGTCGGCCTCTGGACTGGCATGGCGTACGGGTGATCTATCGGGTGCTGGTGGACGTACCTACCGACGCGGTGGTCACCGAATCGGTTGGAGGTTCGACGGCGCGGGCTGCATGGTTCACCCGCGCTCAGGCTGTTGAGCTGCCGTTGAGCGACATCGCTGCCGCAGCAATCGGACAGAGTGGCCGATAGCACTCCGCTCGATGAGCCGAGATGGTGACCCTCCGGTACAGTCAAAGGCGGGAATGGTGGAGGAAACGGGCGCTGAAGCCCGGGATGGGAACAATCGAGCGGTTCGAGCGGTTTACACCAGATACAAGTACCGCCGGCAGCTATCGCCAAGCCATGTTCCCCTATGCGATGGTGTACTCCGCAAAACGGCTGCCGGGCCATGCAAGGTCCGGCACGAGACAGCCGGACACCCGCCCCACGGCGGCCAGCAGATCCGGTGATGGAGGAAACGTGCCGAGAGCCCCATGGCGCCGGCGTCGTACTACTGACAGTCCGCGCCCGCAGGCGTCGCTGGGCGGGCCGGTTGCGCCGCAGCAGCACGTTCGCCCGCCAGGTGCTGTTGGTCCGGGTCGGTCGCCGCGACGGTGACCTGCACACGACCGACCTGGCCCTGCCCGAGCACCGGTACGCCGACCGGCAGCGCCGTCGCTACGGCCTGGACCGGCTCAGCCGGCCGACTCTGGGCGTGGACCGAGCGGACATCGAGGCGGTCATGCCGGTCAGCCCGGCGATGCCGCCGATGGCGTACGCCGACGAGGCCTCGGCCGGGTCGATCCCGCTGCTTCCCGGCGAGCGCACCATGGCGCGCCGGATGAAGTTCGGCCTGGTCAACGCCTGCACCCTGGCCAGCCTGATGCTCGGCATGCTGGCCATCTTCCTGGCCATGCAGGGCGAGGTGCGCATCGCCGCGCTCTGCCTGATCGCTTGCGTCGGCTTCGACGGTCTGGACGGTGCGCTCGCCCGACGGCTCGGCGTGGCCAGCCCGTTCGGTGCTCAGATGGACTCGCTGGCCGACATGTGCTCGTTCGGTCTCGCGGCGCCCGTCGTTGTCTACGCCTCGCTCGCCGGCTCCGTCTCGACGGCCGCGGCGGCGGTGGCGTGCGCGTTGGTCGCGGCGTGTGCGGCGATCCGACTGGCCCGCTTCAACGTCTCGCCGAAGGACGGCCGCTTCTTCTGCGGCGTGCCCACCACCATGGCGGCCGCGGTGCTCGCCATGACCGTGGCGATCGGCCTGCCGGTGCCCGGCGCCGTGCTGGTCGCCGGGGTGGCGCTGCTGGCCTTCGCGATGGTGTCGAGCTTCCCGTACGCCAAGCTCGCCCGCCTTGTGAAGCTGCCGCCGTGGCTCTGGCTGGCCCCGGTGATCGGCGCGCTCGTCGACATTCGGCTCACGTTCGCCCTGATCGTGGTGGGCTACCTGGTCAGTGGGCCGGTTCTCTGGCTGCGGCAACGCCGTACCGCATGATGAGCAGACGAACGGGCGCCGCGGACAGCGGCGCCCGTTTCTGGTACGCGGGTCAGCGCCAGCGAGCGATGACCGTGGAACCGCCGATCACCTTGTCGCCCGGCCCGACCAGCGGCTCCGCGGACTCGGCGGGCAGGTAGACGTCGGTCCGTGAACCGAACCGGATCAGCCCGAAACGCTCTCCCTTGGCCAGCAGCGCACCGATCGGCGCACGCTGCACGATCCGGCGAGCGATCAGCCCGGTGCGCTGCGCGACCACCACCGTGCCGCGTGCGGTGTCCAGCACGGTGTACGCCGCGACGTTGTGCTCGGCGTCCGGCTTCATCGCGTTCACGAAGCCACCGTCGGCGACGAAGTAGTCCACCACCTTGCCGGCGACCGGGGAACGGTTGACGTGCACATCCAGCACCGACAGGAAGACCGCGACGCGCAGCCACTCGCCGTCGCCGAAGCGCTCGTCGTGCAGCCGCTGCACCGACAGGACCCGCCCGTCCGCGCTGGCGACCACGGCGGTCGGGTCTGCCGGCACGTCCCGTTCCGGATCGCGGAAGAACGCGGCGACCGGCCCGGCGGCCAGTGCCGGCAGCAGCCACAGCTGGACGACGGACGCGCCACCCAGGCCAGCGCCGCGAGGCCAGCGCGATGCCCGCAGCGCCCACGCCGTTGAGTCGATGTGCATGCCCCGGGTCAGCGGCACGCTCGACGGCCGGTACGCGGGGCCAGGCTGTCGGCCGTGGCCGGGCTGGCCGGGGTGAACCGCAGCCGGTAGACCCGTACCGGTGGCGAGTTGCGCAGGACCAGGTCGGCGCCGACGCCGTAGAGGGCGTCCTGTCGAGCCAGCTCGGCGGCGGCACCGTCGGTCCGGCCGGGCGTGGCGGTGGTCGCCACGCTCAGTACCGCACCCTCGGACAGATACTTGGCCAGACCCTCGATGCCGCTGCGGGTCTCCTCGGCGGTGCCGGTGAACACCTCGCCAGCGATGACGACCCCGGCGGCCTCGGCTTCGGCCAGCGACTCGACGACGCCCACCCGGTCGGCGACCCAGCGGCCCTGGGCGGCGACGTGCTCGCGGAGCGCGGCAGCGCCGAACGGCTCGGTGGGCACCACGGTGAGCCGGTCGCCGGGCAGCAGTGCCTCGATCGCCGCGGCCAGCACCGCGGAGTCCGGGGTCGCCCCGACCAGCAGGGCGGCCTTGGCATCGTTGATCCGGGCCAGCTCGGTGGCGAGGGCACGGGCGGCTCGCTCGCCGATGCGGACCGGACCGGACCGGCCGGTGGGACGCACGGCGGGGACTGGGTCATGTCGGGCGGGCTCCTGACGGGGTAGAGACGGGAATCGCGGCGGGACCGCCACGGCGGGACGGCCGGCCGGCGGAGGCGAGATCTCCACCGGCCAGCATATGCGTCCGTCCGTGCCTGCCGCACCGCCGTGGCGAGGCGATCGCCCGACGTCGCCGTGCGCGCGGGCTCAGACTCCCCGCGTCGACCCTCCCGCTCGTCCCCGGCTGGTCGCCGGCGGCGTCACCCGGTTGGTCGTGCTCGGCGGCGACCGGTTGGTCGCCGGTGGTCTCATCCGTCTGGTCGCCGGTGGTCTCGGCGGCACGGTCGCCGACGTCGACCGGATGATTGGACCGGGTGGTGGGCTCGTCCTCCGGCGGCGTCGGCCGGGCGAGGATCCCGATGGTCGGCTCCTCGTTGCCGCTGCCGGGTTGGGCGGGGACCGGCTCGGTCGGCGGCTCCGACGGCGGATGTGCCAGCCAGGCCGGGTGGATCACGTCGGCGGGCGGCGTGTCCGCCCGCGCAGCTCGACGGTCGGTGTCGGCGTGGTTGGCTCCGACGGGACGGCGTCCCAGGCGGATCGTTCGGCCTCCCAGACCGGAAGAGGCGTGCCGGTGGTCGACGCGCCAGCCCCGAGACGGACGCCCGGAGACGGGCGCCCCGAGACCGATGCCCCGGAGACGGGCGTGGCGGCATCCGCCTCGGTGGCACCGGCCGCAGCGATCGGTTCCGGCTGGTTTGGCCGACTGGAGCGGAGCGCGCCGACCAGCCCGAAGACCCCGATCAGGATGAGTGCGCTGGCCAGGAACCAGCCGACCGGTGGCAGGGCGAGGCCGAGTAGTTGGGCGAGCAACCACCAGGCGGACAGCGCCAGGAACACGAGCCCGAAGGCGAATGACACCAGATCGGTGCGGTGAGCCTTCACCGGGTCACCTCCAGGTTGCCGGCATTGACATGGATGTAGAGGCGCAGGGTCCCGCCGCCGGGCCCGTCCGCGCCGACGTCGGTGAACTCCCGCAGGCGGCCGTCCAGCCCGCCGGACCGGTTGCCGAAGACCGTCGCGTCCCCGCGTTGACGTCGGCGATGGTGGTGACGTCCACGTTCGGCGGTACGACAACTGTCGCCTTGCCGAAGTTGACGGCGACGGTCACCTGGCTCTCCCGCTTCGTGAAGTCGATCCCGCGCAGGTCGAGCACGGCGTCACCGAAGCTGTTCTCGTACCGGTCGGCGAGGTCGCGGTAGTCGGTGGGTGCCCAGGTCACCGCACCGTCGACGCCCCGGATGCGGTCGTAGGACTCGGCGACCGTCGCGGTGCCCAGCGCCGCCGCGGTCACCAGACCGAGCGCGATGAGCCAGCGGGCCCGTCCGAACCACGTGCCGACCAGCAGGCCCAGTGCGATCGTGGCGAGTGCGGCCGCGAAGTACGCCGAGGCGCTGATCGCGAACACGTCCAGCAGGTCGAGCAGGGCGACCACACCGAGGACGAGGAAGATCAGCGAGAAGGTCACCGCGCCGAGTGGTGAACGCTCCGGGCCGCTTCGGCGGCTTCGGTGGCTGGTCCGAGGGGCGCGGCCGGGGCCGGCGAGGCGTACGGCCGTGCGGCGCGAACGGGGGCGGTAACCGGAGGGCGGCGGGCGGTCGGGTAGCCGGCGGGGCAGCGGTGCGCTGCTCGTCGGTGCCGCCGGCCAGCCTGCGCTGGGCATGCCGGTGCTCGGCCAGCCCGTGGCGGGTGCCGGCCAGCCGGTCTGGACAGCCGTGCTGCCCGACGGTTGTCCGGACACCGGGTCCATCCCGTACACCGGCTGCGGCGTGGTGGGCGGCAGCGGACCGCTGGTCGGCGACTCGTCGTACGCCGGGATGGTGACGGTGGGCGCTCCGCCGTCGTCGCCGGCGCCGCGCTGTACGACGGCGCGGGCCAGGTCACCGGTGGAACCGGACCGGGCGGCTGCCGGCCGGCGCGGACGGCGGTGGGCCGCCGGGGCGCCGGGCCGTGGATTGCGGTTGTCCCGGTTGAGCAGCAGCGCGCCGGCGACCAGGATTGCCGCGCCGAGCAGCACCGCGCGGAAGGCGTCGGTGACGATGTACGCGAAGCTGGCCGCGACCAGGATGCCGAGGACGATCACGGTCACCGGCGACATGCTGGAGCGACCGCGCCCGAGCATGGACTCGACCGGGGAGGCGGTGTCGCCCTCGTTCGGGATGATCAGCCAGGCGGCGACGTACACCAGGATGCCGATGCCCCGAAGAACCCGAGCACCGCGAGCAGCACCCGCCAGAGCACCGGATCGGTGTTGGTGGCGCGTCCGATGGCCGCGCACACGCCGGCGAGGTACCGCCCTCGCGAGGTCGGACCAGCCCGTACCGTGAGGTGAAGCCGGTGCCGCCCAGCGGCGGCGCGGACGGACCGGGACCGCCGGGCCCGGTCGGGGTGCCGTCGGGTCCGTAGCCGGCGCCCGCCGCGAACCCCGGCCCGGGCCGTAGCCCGCCGCGGGTGGCTCGTGGCCGCCGGCCGGGTCGCCGGGTGCGGTGCCGGTGTGCGGACCGCCCGCGTTGGGCTCGGACCAGTCGGCGGGCGTGGTGGTCGGCGGGGCGGTGATGAACCGCCCGGCTGTGCCGACCCCGGTCGGGGTGGCGGGGCAGCTTCCTCGGTCATGCTTCGATCCTGCTGCCCGGTCGACCCGAACGACCTCAGGACCCGACCCTGACCCCACCCTGAGATCCGGCGGCCGGAATGTCGGGGCGTCCCCGTGGTCGTGGACGCCGCAGCGTGTGACGATCGAATCACCGACCTCGACCTGTCCGCCACCGTGACCAGGGAGCCTCCGATCAGCACCGTGACTCCGCCCCGCGCTCTACCGCGCACCCGAGCACCGGATGGCCGCCGGCGTCGCCGCCGGTATCGCCGACCATCTGGGCATCTCGGTGCTGCGGGTACGCGTCGCGTTCATGGTCCTGCTCGGTCTGAGCGGGCTCGGCCTGCTGCTCTACGCGGCCTTCTGGGCGGTGGTGCCGCTGCGTCCCGGTGACACCGCGGTTCCGCTCCGGCGTGACGTCGCCCAACTCCTGCCGTTCGTGGGGATCGGGCTCGGTGTCCTGTTGATCCAGGTGATGGTCTTCGACTCGGTCGGCGCGGCCGGCACCGCCGGTTGGTTGGTGGCCATCATCGCGGTCGGCGCCGGGGTCATCTGGCACCAGTCCGCGCCGAGCGGCGGCGGCAGTGGGCGACACGATGCCGGTGCCGTGGCTCGGCGCGGTCGTCGAGGAGAGTGACCGGCGGGCGTTCGTGCTCCGGTTCATCGGCGGCGGAGTGCTGGTCGCGGTCGGCATCATCGGCGTCGCGGCGGTCTACTCGCCGGCGCAGAACTTCGACGCGGTGATCAATGGCGTGATCTTCGCACTGGTCGGGCTGGCGGGAGTCGGCGTGGTCGCCGCGCCGGTGCTGTGGCGGACGTACAGCCAGCTCCGCTCGGAGCGCGAGGGCGCATCCGCGAGCAGGAGCGGGCCGAGCTGGCCGCGATGGTGCACGACCAGGTGCTGCACACCTTGGCGCTGATCCAGCGCAACGCCACCGACGTCAAGACGGTGCAGCGGCTGGCCCGAGGGCAGGAGCGTTCGCTGCGCAACTGGCTCTACAAGCCGACCGCGTCGCCGAACGAACGCTTCGCCGCCGCGCTGGAGCAGGCCGCGGCCGAGGTCGAGGACACCTTCGCGATCAACGTGGAGACGGTGGTGGTGGGGACCGGAGACCGACGAGAAGGTCGGGGCACTGGTGGCGGCCGCGCGGGAGGCGCTGGTGAACGCGGCCCGGCACGCCGGCGTGCAGACCGTCTCGCTCTACGCCGAGGTGGAGCCCGATCAGGTCAGCGTCTTCGTCCGGGATCGGGGAAGGGCTTCGATCCGGATACCGTGGAGGACCACCGGCACGGCGTACGCGGCTCGATCATCGGGCGGATGAAGCGGCACGGCGGACGGGCCGAAATCCGGTCCGGCCCGGGGAGGGACCGAGGTCCGGTTGATCTTGCCGATCTCCCGGACTCGTCCGCAGCGGAGAGGAACAGATGACCATGGCCGAGCAGTCGACCGAGCACCTCGACCCGGCGGACGCCCGCCCCGAGCGGCTGCGGGTGTTCCTGGTGGACGACCACGCCATGTTCCGAGCCGGCGTACGCGCCGAGTTGGGCGCCCACGTCGAGGTGGTGGGCGAGGCGAGCACGGTGGCCGAGGCGGTGACCCGGATCGCGGCCGTCAACCCGGACGTGGTGCTGCTCGACGTGCACATGCCCGACGGTGGCGGACGCGCGGTGCTGGAGGCCATGCGGCGTACCCACCCGCAGGTCAAGTTCCTGGCGTTGAGCGTCTCGGACGCGGCGGAGGACGTGATCGGGCTGATCCGTGCCGGTGCCCGGGGTACGTCACCAAGACCATCTCTCCGGACGAGTTGGCCGCGGCGATCCGTCGCGTGGCGGACGGGGACGCGGTGTTCAGCCCCGGCTGGCCGGGTTCGTGCTGGACGCCTTCGCGGCCCGGCCGGACACTCCGGTGGCCGACCCCGAGCTGGACCAGCTCACCAACCGTGAGCGGGAGGTGCTGCGGCTGCTCGCCCGGGGTACGCGTACAAGGAGATCGCCAAGGAGCTGTTCATCTCCATCAAGACGGTGGAGACGCACGTGCCGAACGTGCTGCGCAAGCTTCAGATGTCCAACCGTTACGAGCTCTTCGCTGGGCGGCGGACCGCCGGCTCGTGTGACGGCGCGTCGCCGCCGCTGAAGATCAGAGGAATGTTCTCCGCGCCCTCGTCCACCCAGCCGGGTGATCGTGGCCGTGCAGCCGTACCAGCCCTCGTCCCAACGGGTCGAAACATGAGTGGTGACGGACATCCCACCGCGCGGAGGGCGAGCCGGCGGCACAGCGTGGTTTACCGGGGCGCGCAACGTATTTCCTGCTCAGTGCCACCTGCGTCGACCGTTTTATGATCATTTTTCAAGTATCGGCAACGTGGCAGGCAACTAACGGCTTGATAACGGCACCTTCACGGAAGAGGCCAGTGGGTGTCACAGTGGCAGCACCTCACCATCGGTGTGTGGCACTCCGTACGCCCACGACCACGACATTGCCGGTTCCGGCGGTCCGTGGCTGTGTCGATTGCGTCGTGTCGCGCGTGGTGGTGGGGAGCCCGGCGGATCGGAACATCAGGGTGTGCCAACTTCCCTGTGGTCCCGGCGACCCGCGCCCCGGGTGGTCGGGCGGTGTCACCCCAAACGTGCGTGAAACCCACGACGGAACCTGGTTAGAAAGAGGAGGCCCTCGGAATGAGAGTCTCGAAGCGGGCGACGAGCGCGATCGCGCTCAGCGCGGCTGCCGTGCTTGTCGCGAGCGGTTGCTCGAGCGGTGACGGCGACGGCGACGCCGCCGCCAGCAAGGACGGTGTGATCAGCGTCCACGGCGTCCAGCCGGAGAACCCGCTGGTCCCGTCGAACACCACGGAGACCGGCGGTGGCAAGGTCATCGACTGGCTGTGGACCGGCCTGGTCGAGTACCCGAACGACGGTGGGGCCCCGCGCAACGCGCTGGCGGAGTCCATCAACACCACGGATTCCAAGGTCTTCACGATCAAGATCAAAAGGGCACGAAGTTCCACGACGAGACCGAGGTGAAGGCGAAGAACTTCGTCGACGCCTGGAACTGGGCTGCCTACTCGCCGAACGGCGCGCAGAACGGCACCTTCTTCGCCGACATCCAGGGCTTCGACCAGACCTACACCGAGGACCCGGACGGCCCGGACGGCCCGAAGAAGGCCCCGACGCCGACGACTGACAAGCTGTCCGGCCTGAAGGTCATCGACGACCAGACCTTCGAGGTCACCCTGGCGGCGCCGACCGCGGTCTTCCCGACCAAGCTCGGCTACAGCGCCTTCATGCCGCTGCCGGACGTCTTCTTCACGCAGAAGCCCGAGGAGTTCGGCAAGAAGCCGATCGGCAACGGCCCGGTCAAGTTCGTGTCGTGGGAGGACAACGTCCTCATCAAGCTGACGCGCTTCGACGACTACAACCTTCGCGACAAGATGAAGGTCAAGGACGTCGACGTCAAGCTGTACCAGGACGAGACGGCGGCCTACGCCGACCTGCTGGCGAACAACCTCGACTTCATGGAGGTTGTCCCCACCACCGCGCTCGCCGGTGACAAGTGGAAGACCGACCTCGGTGACCGGGGCCTGTCGACCGTCACGCCGTCGACCGCGCTGATCGCGTTCCCGATCTACGACAAGCGCTTCCAGAACCCGAAGCTGCGTCGTGCCGTGTCCCTGGCGATCAACCGGCAGGAGATCTCGGACAAGATCTTCTTCGGTACCCGCAAGCCGGCCGACAGCTGGGCGAACCCGCTGACCCCGGGCGCCAAGCCGGGCAACTGCACCGCCTGCAGTTCGATCCGGCCACGGCCAAGACGCTGCTGACCGAGGCCGGTGGCTTCACCGGTGAGATGGTCTTCTACTACAACGCCGACTCCAGCCACAAGAACTGGATGGACGCGGTCGCGCAGCAGGTCAAGACCAACCTGGGCATCAATGCTCGCGCCGAGGGTGTGCCGACGTTCGCGGTCTTCCGTCAGAACGTCAACGCCCACAAGATGACCGGTCCGTACCGTGCCGCCTGGCAGCAGGACTACCCGGACGTGGAGAACTGGGTCAACCCGCTCTACGTCAAGGGTGGCTCCTCCAACGACGGTCTGTACAGCAACCCGGAGGTCGACGCCCTGGCCAAGCAGGCCAGCTCCGCGCCGAGCCTGGAGGCCTCGCACGAGGCGTTCTCCAAGGCCGTCGAGAAGGTCGACCAGGACGTCCCGAGCATCCCGATCTACTTCTACGGCCAGCAGTCCGGCCACTCGGAGAAGATCAAGAAGCTCGAGCTGAACAACGTCGGCGAACTCGACATCACCTCGGTCGAGCTCTGATCCGAACGGTCTGACCCGGGTCGGGCTCGCCACATCCGGTGAGCCCGACCCGGGGCCGTTCCGCGATTGGGTGTTACAACACTTCACTCGCACGTTGTCACCACCGTGTCGGCCGTCCGACGCGCCCCTGTCTGGAGGACCACCCCATGGGCCGTTATCTGTTGAGACGGCTGCTCCAACTCGTGCCGGTCTTCATCGGTACGACGTTCCTGATCTACTGGCTCGTCTGGGCCGTTCCCGGCGACCCGTTCGCCGGCAAGTGCGGCGAGCGTCGCTGCCCGGACCAGTACATCGCCTTCATGACCGAGAAGTACCACCTCGACCAGAACGTCTTCGTGCAGTACGCCAACTACATGAAGAACCTGGTCCAGGGTGACTTCGGTCAGACCTTCGCAGCGCGAGATCAGCGACATCATCGCGACGGCGTACCCGAACACGCTGAAGCTGGCCCTGGTGGCACTCGCCATCGAGGCCGTGATCGGCCTCGGCGCCGGCGTGCTGACCGGTCTTCGCCGTAACGGCTTCCTGGACAACCTGGTCCTGGTCTCCACGCTCTTCCTGATCGCACTGCCGATCTTCGTGGTCGGCTTCGTGCTCCAGTGGCTGCTGGGCGTGCAGTGGCACATCATCAAGCCGACCGTCTCCTCCGAGATGCGGTGGTCCGAGCTGATCGTGCCGGGCTTCGTCCTCGGCAGCGCGTCGGTGGCGTACATCGCCCGGGTGGCACGAACGAGCATCGCCGAGAACCGCCGTGCCGACTACGTGCGCACGGCCATCGCCAAGGGCCTGCCGATGCGCCGGGTGGTAGGCGTACACCTGCTGCGCAACTCGCTCATCCCGGTGGTCACCCTGCTCGGCACCGACCTCGGCGCCCTGATGGGTGGCGCGATCGTCACCGAGGGGATCTTCGGCATCAACGGTATCGGCCGTGCGGTGTACCGCGCGATCGTCACCAAGGAGAGCGCCACCGTGGTGGGCATCGTGGTCGTCCTCGTGCTGGTCTATCTCGTGATGAACCTGCTGGTTGACCTGCTCTACGCCGCCCTGGACCCGAGGATCCGTTATGAGTGACCCGAGTATCGCCTCAGTCGTCAGCACCCTGGCGCGCAACCGACCGACTCCGCCGCCCTGCCACCGCAGGTCAGCCGCAGAGCAACGAGAAGCCCCGTGGCCTGCTCGGTGACGCCTGGCGGGACCTGCGTCGTAAGCCGCTGTTCTGGATCTCCTCCACGCTGATCGTGATCTTCCTGCTGATGGCGGCCTTCCGGGGCTCTTTGCCCAGGGCGACCCGGCCGCCGGCGCGTTGGATCGCAGCCTCGTCAAGCCGGGCGCGGACGGCTGGTTCGGGTACGACCTCCAGGGCCAGGACGTCTACGCCCGGGTCATCTATGGAGCGGGCGCCTCCATCCAGGTCGCCGTGCTCTCCGTGATCGGCACCCTGCTGGTTGGCGGCACCATGGGCATCATCGCTGGCTACCGCGGTGGCTGGGTGGACGCGCTGCTGAGCCGGATCGCCGACGTCTTCTTCGGCCTGCCCTTCGTGCTCGGTGCGATCGTCATCCTGACCACGTTCAACGGCACGGGGCGGCAACAGCAAGACCAAGATCATGGCCCTGGTGACCGTCTCGCTGATCGTGCTGAGCTGGCCGGTCGTGATGCGGCTGATGCGCTCCTCGGTGCTCGCCACCAAGGAGGCGGACTACATCGTGGCCGCCCGGGCGCTGGGTGCCGGCCACGGCCGGATCATCCTCAAGCACCTGCTGCCGAACTGCCTGGCTCCGATGCTGGTCTACGGCACGATCATGGTCGGCTCGTTCATCGGCGCCGAGGCCACCCTGTCGTTCCTGGGCGTCGGCCTGAAGTCGCCGGTGGTGTCCTGGGGCATCATGATCAGCGACGGTAAGGATCTCATCCGGGTCGCACCAGGGTTGGTCTTCTTCCCCGCCGCGTTCCTCGTCACCGCAGTGCTGAGCTTCGTGATGCTCGGCGAGGCGGTCCGCGAGGCCCTCGATCCGAAACTCCGCTAGGGGAGATCCAGTGTCCGACATTCTCGTGTCCGAGCAGTCCGCGCCGGGACCCGGCGGGTCCGGACGTCCCTCCGGCCGGCTGCTCGAGGTCGACGACCTGCGGGTGGAGTTCCGCACCCGGGACGGCGTCGCAAAGGTCATCAACGGGGTCACCTACCACGTCGACGCGGGGAGACCCTCGCCGTGCTCGGCGAGTCCGGCTCCGGTAAGAGCGTCACGGCGCAGACCGTCATGGGCATCCTCGACACGCCGCCCGGCTTCGTCACCGGTGGCCAGGTCCGTTTCCACGGCAAGGACATGCTCCGCATGTCCGACGAGGAGCGCCGCCGCATCCGCGGCGAGGGCATCGCGATGGTCTTCCAGGACGCGCTCTCCGCGCTGAACCCCGTCTTCACCGTCGGGTTCCAGATCGCCGAGCAGTTCCGGGTCCGGCGGGGCATGGGTCGCGCGGAGGCCAAGAAGCGCGCGATCGACATGCTCGACCAGGTCAAGATTCCGAACGCCAAGGGTCGGTTCAGCAACTACCCGCACCAGTTCTCCGGCGGTATGCGGCAGCGCGCGATGATCGCGATGTCGCTGGCGCTCGACCCGGAGGTGCTGATCGCGGACGAGCCGACCACCGCCCTCGACGTGACAGTGCAGGCCCAGATCATGGACCTGCTCGCCGAGCTTCAGCGTGAGCGGCAGATGGGCATGATCCTGATCACCCACGACCTCGGCGTGGTCGCCGACGTCGCGGACCGGATCGCGGTCATGTACGCGGGCCGGATCGTCGAGGAAGCCGACGTGTACGACCTGTACGCCAAGCCGGCGCACCCGTACACGATCGGTCTGATCGACTCGATCCCGCGGTTGGACGAGAAGGGCAGCAGCTCCGGACGATCAAGGGCCTCCCGCCGAACCTGATGAACATTCCGCCGGGCTGCCCGTTCAACCCGCGCTGCCCCATGGCCCAGCCGGTGTGCCGGGAGAAGGTCCCGCCGCTGCTGCAGGTGGGCACCGCCCGGCCAGCGCCTGCCACTTCGCCGAGGAGCTGGTGAACCGTGTCTGAGAACATCCTCGAGGTCAACGGCCTGGTCAAGCACTACCCCGTCACGCAGGGTGTGGTGTTCAAGAAGACAGTGGGTCAGGTCAAGGCGGTCGACGGGGTCTCGTTCGGTCTGCGCGCCGGTGAGACCCTCGGCGTGGTCGGCGAGTCCGGCTGCGGCAAGTCGACCCTCGCCCGGGTGCTGATGAACCTGGAGAAGCCGACCGAGGGCAGCGTGCTCTACAAGGGCCAGGACATCTCCAAGCTCTCGGGTGGGGCGCTGCGACGCCTCCGCCGGCAGATCCAGCTGGTCATGCAGGACCCGTACACCTCGCTGAACCCGCGGATGACCGTCGGTGACCTGCTCGGTGAGCCGTTCGAGATCCACCCGGAGGTGGCGCCGAGGGGCAGCCGTCGGGCCAAGGTCCGGGAGCTGCTCGACCTGGTCGGGCTCAACCCGGAGCACATCAACAGGTACCCGCACCAGTTCTCCGGCGGTCAGCGTCAGCGCATCGGAATCGCCCGTGCCCTCGCGCTGCGGCCGAGATCATCGTCTGCGACGAGCCGGTGTCGGCGCTGGACGTCTCGATCCAGGCCCAGGTCATGAACCTGCTGGAGCAGTTGCAGGGTGAGTTCGGCCTGTCGTACGTGTTCATCGCGCACGACCTGTCGGTGGTCCGGCACCTCTCGGACCGGGTCGCGGTGATGTACCTCGGCAAGATCGTCGAGATCGGCACCGAGGACGAGATCTACGAGCGTCCGACCCACCCGTACACCCAGGCTCTGCTCTCGGCGGTGCCGGTTCCGGACCCGACGCAGCGGAACAACAAGACGATCATCCGGCTCACTGGTGACGTGCCGTCGCCGATCAGCCCGCCCTCGGGCTGCCGGTTCCGACCCGCTGCTGGAAGGCGCAGGACGTGTGCGCCGAGCAGGAGCCGTTGCTGGAGATCCGGCGGGACTCGGACCACCCGAGCGCCTGCCACTTCGCGGAGCGGCGCGAGATCGTCGCCACCCACGAGGCGTGAGTCACCGAAACCGCCTGCCGACGTCTCAGCGACGACGGCAGGCGGTTTCGTCTGTGTGCCCTGACCCGGACCGGGCCGTGCGGCGTACCGCAGCCACAGGGCGTCGGTGGGCCGTGCGACGGGCAGCGCCGGCGCGGCTCAGAGCGGGCCGCGGCCCGCGCGAAGCAGCAGCAGGGCCAGTTGGGTGCCGTCGGCACCGAGGGCGGCCGGAACCGCTCCAGGATCTCCCGTTCCCGGGAGAGCACCAGGCGTGTCCCACCGGAGGCCATCCGGGTCACGCCGACCTCCTGGGACAGCGCGGCCCGCTCCTGCCAGAGCGTGATCAACGCGTGGTCGATCTCGTTGATCCGTTCTCTGATCTCCACGATCCGCGCGGCGGCGGCCGGCTCCTCGGTGCCGGTCTGTTCCTTGCCGGACCAGCGCCCCGGCCGCTGGCGACACGGCGCCGCCGGTTCACCTTCGGTCACCACGGGCTGCTCAGCCTCCGATCGGGTCGGGCCGCCGCTCTGCTGCATCACGTCTGTCATCATCGGGCACCTCTCGCACTGTGGCGCCCCGCTGCCCGGAACCCGGGACGGAAAAGCCCCGGACTCCAGGAGCCGGGGCTTTCGCAGGTCTGAATCGTTCAGGCGCGACCTACGGCAGCCGGACTCCCGGTGCCGTAGTAAAAGTAGTAGCGCTGAGCGAACACGCCGTCGAGTATGCCCACCTCGCCGCTGGGCGCGCAAGCATTCGGCGCCGACCGGGGCACCTTTCTCGCCGGCGGGGGTGCACGGTGACGGTGTGCGCGGTCGGGAAGTGTCCGGCCGGCGGCATAGACTTGTCGGGCGATGCATCCTCTCTTCGACATCCCTGTGTCCCCGCCTGCGCCGGAGTCCGCGCCGGCCCGCCCGCACCGTCCGGGGCGGCCGTGGCGCGCCTCGATCCGCAGCAGCTGCTCGCCGGGTTGAACGGCCCGCAGCGCGACGCCGTCAGCCATGCCGGTTCGCCGCTGCTGATCGTGGCCGGCGCCGGATCGGGCAAGACCGGGTGCTCACGCACCGGATCGCCTACCTGCTCGCCGCACGGGACGTGCATCCCGGTGAGATCATCGCGATCACCTTCACCAACAAGGCCGCCGGTGAGATGAAGGAGCGCGTCGCCGCTCTGGTGGGCCCCGGGCCCGCCTGATGTGGTGTCGACGTTCCACTCGGCCTGCGTCCGGATCCTGCGCGCCGAGCACGAGCACGCCGGCCTCAAGTCGACGTTCTCGATCTACGACGCGGACGACTCCCGCCGACTGATGCAGTTGGTCACCCGCGAGCTCGATCTCGACCCGAAGCGCTACCCGGCACGCGGGCTGGCCGCCCAGGTCTCCAACCTCAAGAACGAGCTGGTCGACCCGGAGCAGTTCGCGGCGCGGGCCACCGGGCCCAACGAGCGGGCGCTGGCCGAGGCGTACACGCTCTACCAGCGCCGGCTCCGTGAGTCACACGCGCTGGACTTCGACGACCTGATCATGACCACGGTGCACCTGCTCCAGTCGCACCCGCACGTCGCGGAGAGCTATCGCCGACGGTTCCGGCACGTGCTGGTGGACGAATACCAGGACACCAACCACGCCCAGTACACCCTGATCAAGGAGCTGGTCTCCGGCACCGACGGTCTGGAGCCCGCCGAGCTGTGCGTGGTCGGCGACGCCGACCAGTCGATCTACGCGTTCCGGGGCGCGACGATCCGCAACATCCTCGAGTTCGAACGGGACTTCACCGACGCGCGGACGATCCTGCTGGAGCAGAACTACCGCTCCACCCAGACCATCCTCAACGCGGCCAACGCGGTGATCGACCGCAACACGTCCCGCAAACCCAAGCGGCTGTGGGCGAGGCCGGCGCCGGCGAGCAGATCGTCGGCTACGTCGCCGACACCGAGCACGCCGAGGCCGACTGGGTGGCCCGGAGATCGACCGGCTGGTCGACGCCGACGAGACCCGTCCCGGCGACGTCGCGGTCTTCTACCGCACCAACGCCCAGTCCCGCGTCTTCGAGGAGGTGTTCATCCGTGTCGGCCTGCCCTACAAGGTGGTCGGCGGGGTGCGCTTCTACGAGCGCAAGGAGGTCCGCGACGCCCTGGCGTACCTGCGTTCGGTGGTCAACGACGACGACACGGTGAGCCTGCGGCGGGTGCTCAACACCCGCGCCGGGGATCGGCGACCGCGCCGAGGCCTGTGTCGAGGCGCTCTCCAGCCGCGACCGGATCTCGTTCGGCGGGGCACTGCGCCGCGCCGGGAGGCGCCGGGCATCTCCAGCCGGGCCGCCAACGGCATCGGCGACTTCGTGGCGCTGCTCGACGGTGCCCGGGAGCTGGCCGAGACCGGCACGCCGGAGGAGGTGCTGGAGGCGCTGCTGACCCGCTCGGGCTACCTCACCGAGCTGGAGGAGAGCCTGGACCCGCAGGACGCCGGCCGGGTGGACAACCTCCAGGAGCTGGTCAGCGTCGCCCGGGAGTACACCGAACGGATCGAGGCGCTGGGCGAGGAGGGAGCGGGCCACCCTGGCCGGCTTCCTGGAGCAGGTGGCGCTGGTCGCCGACGCCGACCAGATCCCTCCGACGACCCCGACCACCAGGGCGTGGTCACCCTGATGACCCTGCACACCGCCAAAGGGCTGGAGTTCCCGGTGGTGTTCCTGACCGGGCTGGAGGACGGCGTCTTCCCGCACCTGCGCTCGCTGGGCGACACCCGTGAGTTGGAGGAGGAGCGCCGACTGGCGTACGTGGGCATCACCCGTGCCCGGCAGCGGCTCTACCTCTCCCGGGCGGTGACCCGCTCGGCCTGGGGGCAGCCCTCCTACAACCCGCCGTCGCGCTTCCTGGAGGAGCTGCCGACCGAGTTGGTGCACTGGGAGCGCACCGAGGGGTCGTACACCTCGTGGGCCGGCGGGGCGGCGGCGTCGGCGGTCGTGCCGACCGCATGCCCGGCGGCCGTGGCACCTTCACCGGAGGCACGCCGAAGGCGGCCAGTTGGCCCAGCGGCTCGGCGTGGACGCCAGCCGACTGACCACGGCCAGTGAGCTGCCACAGGGGCCGAAGGTGTCCGCTGGCGACCGGGTCAATCACCAGCGGTACGGGCTGGGGCGGGTGCTCGCCGTCGAGGGCACGGCCCGGGTGCCCGTGCGCAGATCGACTTCGGCGACCAGACCATGTGGCTGGTGCTCCGGCACGCTCCGGTCGACAAGCTCTGACCCCGCCGCGCTTAAGATCGCACTGAAGCAGGGAAAGAGTGGCCTCCGGCACCGCCGAGGCCACTCTTTCCCTGTGTAGCGCGCTCAGCAGCCTAGGTCGACGCCGTGGGCTCGCATGAACGGTGCCGGGTCGATCTGGTTCCACATGCCCTGGTGCACCTCGAAGTGCAGGTGCGGGCCGGTGGCATCGCCGGTGGCGCCCTCGTAGCCGATGACCTGGCCGGCCTTGACCTTCTGACCGACCGTGACCGCGATGCGGCTCTGGTGGGCGTAGTGGGTCAGGTAGCCGTTGCCGTGGTCGATGAAGACGGAGTTGCCGTACCCGTCGGCGGCGTCGCCGGCCTGGGTCACGGTGCCGGTTGCCGCCGCGTGGATCGGCGTACCGGAGGGCAGCGCCAGGTCGATACCGGCGTGCAGAGTGCCCCAGCGCTGCCCGTAGCAGGAGGTGACGGCCGCTCCCGGCATCGGGTCGACCCAGGCGGGGTGGGCTGGCGGTCTTCTTTGGCTTCGGCTTCGGCTTGGCCTTCGGGTTGGCCGTCTTCGTCGGTGTCGGGCTGGCGCTGACCGCCGAGGGGCTCGGCGTCGGGCTGGCCGGCGTGACGACCGGCGTGGCCGACTCGCGGGCGGAGCGGTCGGCCCGGCTGGCGGCCTCGGCCCGAGACTGCGCGTCGAGGGAGACGGCGGCGGGTGCCGGCTTGTCGGAGCCGGTGGTGGCGAGGGCGACACCACCGAGGCCGAGAGCCACCAGAGCGGCGGCGCCGAGGACGACGAGGCGGTTGCGCCGGGTGCTGCGCCGCGGCTGCTCGTTCGGAGCGGTGTCGGGGTGTTCTCGTTCTGGACGGGGCTGTCTTCCTGCACGGCGGACCTTCAGAGTCGAGGGGCACTTGACCTCGAAATACTGGTGTCGGACCGGGTCGGGGCAGGCGCGGGGACCGGATGTCCGGGCGGCGGGCGATTGCAGCGCTGCCCGAATATGACCCGTTCTGCTGTGCTCCATCCGGAAAAGCGATCATGCCGCCTGGTGTCCCCGGTCACAATCCGCGTTGTGACCCGTCATACATCCATCGGACCGCCGGCACGAAAACCGCCCGGATCAACAGATCCGGGCGGTCAACGTCGGTACGCAGCGTCAGGAGGCGGCTACCTCGCTGTAAATTGCCTCGACTTGCAGCTTGATGTCCACTCCGCGCTCCTGGAGGAACGGCACCGGGTCGACGGGCTGACCCTTGACATGGATCTCCAGGTGCAGGTGGGTGCCGTACGCGTGGCCGGTCTGGCCGACCAGGCCAAGCTGGTCGCCCGCCTTGATCTGCTGGCCTTCCTTGACGCTGACCGCCGAGGGTGGCCGTAGATGGCCTCGCTGCCGTCGGCGTGCTGGACGATCACGGCGTTGCCGTACCCGCCGAACCAGCCGGCCTTGGTGACCAGGCCGTCGTGGACAGCCACGAACGGCGTGCCCTCGGGGGCGACCAGGTCGACCCCGGTGTGCATCTTGCCCCAGCGGAGACCGTAGGGGAGTTGAAGTCGTAGCCCTGCAGCGGCAGCAGCCAGACCTCGGGCTCGGCGCTGTCCTTGCTGCGGCTGTCCCGGGAGGCGCGGTCGGCGTTGTCCGCACGGGCCGCCGCGTCCTGGCTGGTGACCGACGCCTGCTTGAGCTCGTCGAGCACCGTCGGGCTGACGTCCTTGGCATCCGGCAGGGCGCTCGCACCCAGGGCCACGATGCCGGCGCCGACGAACGCGGTGGTGACGACAGCGGCGTAACGGCTGCGGGTGGGGTGGGCACGCGGCGACGACCGCGATATCGATCGGGCTCAGACGACAGGCGCTGGCGCACGCACACCCTCCGTTGTCGGGGTTCCGAAGCGGCCGGTGGACGTTCGTGAAGCTCAAATGAACGTCCGCTGACCGCGTCGTCACCCGTCCATGGACCTGATGACAACCGTGGACACGTTAGCCAACAGCCAGGCCAGTCACAAGCTAGAGCGGAAAATTGGCGTGTCGACTTGTCCGTTTGCGTCCACGATTGTCATGCATCGTGACGACGAACGGTGCCCCGTTGCTGCCCGTTCGTCGCCGAGCGTGACCGGTCCGGCGGAGTCGTCCGGCTTGACTCGGGCCGGCGCGAGACCCGCACCCTGGTCGGTGCACGACCCGCACCGACGCCCGTGCCGGAGCCCGCCCACGGCGCTCGTCGAGAACGATTGCGAATCTCTCCCGGACCGCCGCACGGACGCGCCGGGTGATGAACGATGACAGAGCCCGGATTTCCGGGCCAGGTCCGCCGGGTTACCGTTCGTTCAGGTGAAGGCCGTGAAGCCGGTGAAAGGTGTGCGCTGATGAGCTCTCGTATTCGGGTCGTCGTCGCCAAGCCCGGCCTGGACGGCCACGACCGGGGCGCGAAGGTCGTCGCGCGTGCGCTGCGGGACGCCGGGATGGAGGTCGTCTACACCGGCCTGCACCAGACCCCGAGCAGATCGTGGAGACCGCCATCCAGGAGGACGCCGACGCGGTCGGCCTGTCCGTTCTCTCCGGCGCGCACATGACGCTCTTCCGGCGGGTGCTGGAGCTGCTCGGTGAGCGGGACGCCCGTGACATCGTCGTGTTCGGCGGCGGCATCATTCCGAACGGCGACATTCCCGAGTTGGAGAAGCTGGGCGTCGCGAAGATCTTCACGCCGGGCGCCACCACTCAGGCAATCGTCGAGTGGGTCCGACAGAACGTGGCACAGCCGGTTTCCTGAGCGCGGTGCGAAAGCCGCCAGTCGCGGTGCGAATGCCCGCCAGGCGTGGTGCGAATGCCCGCCAGGCGTGGTGCGAATGCCGGTCACCGACCGGTTTTGGGCACGGGGAGGGCCGGACGCACCCTCACACGTCCGGCCCCTCTATGCACGATGCCCCGCCGCCACCCTCGACCGACAGGGCATCGGCCGTCTCCCGTCATCGCGCTTTGCAGCGCTCCGACACCTGACTCAACGACGCCCACACGGCAGGGTTACGCAGGTCGGACAACATCCCCGGACGATGGACGCCGCCCGGGTCGGGACCGAAAACCGGGCGCCTCCGATGTCCGGTTGTGCATTACCGCACACCACGCACCCGCTCGGTTGCCGGTGGTGCCGACCTCGCTAGGCTGCGGCCAATGGCCTGTTTCAACTGATGACAGGCGTCAAACTGTTTTTGAACGCTGGTGGCGGCGCGACGGCGCGCCGCGGAGACGGACGGGACGCGCAATCGTGGACCTGTACGAGTACCAGGGGCGGGACCTGTTCGAGCGGCACGGCTTGCCCGTGTTGGCCGGCGGCGTTGCCACTACCCGGAAGAGGCCCGCGCGATCGCCGAACGCCTCGGCGGTCGAGTGGTCGTCAAGGCACAGGTGAAGGTCGGTGGCCGAGGTAAGGCCGGCGGCGTGAAGCTGGCCGAGGGCGCCGAGGAGACGGTGGCCCGCGCCACCGACATCCTCGGCATGGACATCAAGGGTCACACCGTCCACAAGGTCATGATCACGGTGACCGCGGACGTGGCCGAGGAGTACTTCTCGTACCTGCTCGACCGAGCGAACCGCACCTTCCTCTGCATCGCCAGCGTCGCCGGCGGCATGGACATCGAGCAGGTCGCCGCCGACACCCCGACAAGGTCGTGAAGGCCCCGATCGACGCCGTCAAGGGCGTGGACGAGGCCAAGGCCCGCGAGATCGTGACCGCCGCCGGCTTCCCGGCCGAGGTCGCCGACCAGGTGGTCGAGATCGCCGTCGGCCTGTGGCAGGCGTTCGTCGCCGAGGACGCCACGCTGGTCGAGGTCAACCCGTTGGCCAAGAACGGCGACGGACGGATGCTGCTGCTCGACGCCAAGATCAGCCTGGACGAGAACGCCGCGTTCCGGCACCCGGACCACGAGGCCCTGGTCGACCAGGCCGCGGTGGACCCGCTGGAGCAGGCCGCCAAGGCCAAGGACCTCAACTACGTCAAGCTCGACGGCGAGGTCGGGATCATCGGCAACGGCGCGGGCCTGGTCATGTCGACCCTCGACGTGGTCGCGTACGCCGGTGAGCGGCACGGCAACGTCAAGCCGGCCAACTTCCTCGACATCGGCGGCGGCGCGAGCGCCGCGGTGATGGCGAACGGGCTGGAGATCGTTCTCTCCGACCCGGCCGTGAAGAGCGTCTTCGTCAACGTCTTCGGCGGCATCACCGCCTGCGACGAGGTCGCCAACGGCATCATCCAGGCGCTGGCCCTGCTCGAGCAGCGTGGTGAGAAGGTCACCAAGCCGCTCGTCGTCCGTCTCGACGGCAACAACGCCGAGGCTGGCCGGGCGATCCTGGAGAGCGCGAACAACCCGCTCGTGCAGCGGGTGGACACCATGGACGGTGCGGCCGAGCGGGCCGCCGAGCTGGCAGCTGCGGGGGTCTGATCATGGCTATCTGGCTGACCAGGACTCGAAGGTCATCGTCCAGGGATGACCGGTTCCGAGGGTTCGAAGCACACCCGGCGGATGCTCGCCGCCGGCACCAACGTGGTGGGCGGCGTCAACCCGCGCAAGGCGGGCAAAGGTCGACTTCGACGGCACCGAGCTGCCGGTCTTCGCGTCCGTCGCGGACGCGATGGCCGAGACCGGAGCCGACGTCACCGTCATCTTCGTGCCGCCGCAGTTCACCAAGGCCGCCGTGGTCGAGGCGATCGACGCCGCGATCCCGCTGGCCGTGGTGATCACCGAGGGCGTCCGGTGCACGACACCGCGTCGTTCTGGGCGTACAACGTGGCGCAGGGCGAGCGGACCCGGATCGTCGGGCCGAACTGCCCGGGCATCGCCTCGCCCGGCGCGTCCAACGCCGGCATCATCCCGGCCGACATCACCGGCTCCGGCCGGATCGGCCTGGTCAGCAAGAGCGGCACGCTGACCTACCAGATGATGTACGAGCTGCGTGACATCGGCTTCTCCACCTGCGTCGGCATCGGCGGTGACCCGATCATCGGGACCACCCACATCGACGCCCTGGCGGCGTTCGAGGCCGACCCGGAGACCGACGCCATCGTCATGATCGGTGAGATCGGTGGTGACGCCGAGGAGCGCGCCGCCGAGTTCATCAAGGCCAACGTCACCAAGCCGGTGGTCGGCTACATCGCCGGCTTTACCGCTCCGCCCGGCAAGACCATGGGTCACGCCGGTGCGATCATCTCCGGCTCGGCCGGCACCGCCGAGGGTAAGCAGGCGGCGCTGGAGGCTGTCGGCGTCAAGGTCGGCAAGACGCCGACCGAGACCGCGAACCTGATGCGGGAGATCATGTCCGGCAGCTGAGCCGGCCAGGCACACGAAGGGGTCGACCGGTTGCGGTCGACCCCTTTGCGTACGCACGCGCTTCGCTGGTCAGTCGTTGTTCCAGAACGGGTAGTTGCCGGTCGCCCGCAGGATCGCCCCGCCGATGATGTTGATCACGCCGAGCACGATGGCGAGGTAGCCGAGCAGCGGCGACTGCCCGTTCCGCCGGGCGTCCCGGATGGACAGGTATCCGAAGACGATGCCGAAGATGCCACAACAGATCAGTCCCAGCACGATGCCCAACACACCCACAGGGTGGTCCGGTCCCGTCCCCGGGCCGGTGGCGGCGGGGAGGCGGATATGGCGTCGTCACAACGTCCTCCGGGCGGTCGTGGGCGGAGTATCGACCCGGACCGCGACCGGCGGCCCCGATCCGGTTGGCGGCGACTCGCGCCCCTTGGGCCGAGGCTAGACCGGACCGGGTGACCTGGACGTCGGTTCGGTGAACTCGCCGCCCTTCCGAGGGGTTAACGGACTGCCACCGCTCGTGCGACGTGCCAGAGTAGAGCGGATGTCCCCGTCACCCTGACCGTCCCAGCCGTCCCGGCGGTGTGAGCGCCGACGACCGGCCGGTCGACCGTGCCGCGCCGGCCCGGCGGGTGCCCGCGCCCGCGCGGGCGGGTCGCCACGCGGGCGTGCGCCGTTGCCCGTCGCCGCCGGGGTGGCCGCCTGCTGGGCCGCGCTCACCTCCTACCTGCCGGTCGCCATCGTGCTCGGCCTGGTCCAGCTCGGCGCGGACTCCACCACAGTGACCGGCACGCTGCGCACCGCGTTGGCCGGCTGGCTGCTCGGGCACGGCGTGCCGTTGCGCACCGAGGCCGGCCCGCTCGGGCTCGCCCGCTCGCGCTGACGGTGCTCGCGCTCTGGCGACTGACCCGTGCGGGCGTGCACGTCAGTCGCGCGATCGGCGCCCGCGACAGCCGCTCACCGCGCCGGGCGTTGCTCGCCGCGAGCGCTGTCGGCATCGCGTACGCGCTGCTCGGCGTGCTCGCGGCGGTGCTGATCGGTGCCGGCGGGCCGGACGTGTCACTGATCCGGGCGGGAGTGACGTTCGCGGTGGTCGGCAGCCTCGCCGCGCTGGTCGGCGCGACCCGCATCACCGCCGTGACCCGGCTGCTCGTGGCCCGGATGCCGGGTCCGGTCTGCGACGGCATCCGCACCGGTCTGGTGGCCGGGCTGCTGCTGCTCGGCGCGGCGCCGCGCGGCCGGCCTGTCGGTGGCCCTCGGCGGCGGCGACGCGGCGGACATGATCGGGGCGTACCGGACCGGGGTTGCCGGGCAGGCGGGGATCACCCTGGTCAGCGCCGCGTACGCGCCGAACGCGGCGGTCTGGTCGGCCAGTTACCTGCTCGGGCCGGGCTTCGCGGTCGGCACCGACACCGCTGTCCGCACCAGCGAGGTGTCGGTCGGCGCGCTGCCGGCCGTACCCCTGCTCGCCGGCCTGCCGCGTGGCCCGGTGGACGGCCTCGGCGCGCTGCTGCTCGCGGTGCCGCTGCTCGCCGGGATGGTCGCCGGTTGGCTGCTCGCCCGCCGGATCGCCCGGCTCGCCGGGCCGGAGCGGGCCCCGCAGCGCTGGGCCGAGCTGCTGGCGCCGGCGGTGCTGGCCGGGCCGATCGCCGGGTGCTGCTCGGCGCGGCCGCCGCGCTCTCCGGCGGGCCGCTGGGTGCCGGTCGGCTGGCCCAGGTCGGACCGGTGGGCTGGCAGGTCGGGGCGGTGGCGGCCGGCGTCATCGCGGTCGGCGCACTCCTCGGTGCCGCCGCCACCCGGCGCTGACCCGCGCCCCGCGCAGTAGACGAGCGCGGGCGCCCGGCGAACCCGGAGCGCCCCGTCGAAAGCCGAACCCGTCAGGGCTGGGCGGGCAGGTTGACCTGCATCACGACGCTCAGGATGAACACCAGGATGCCCAGCCCGGCGCCGACCGCGCCGCAGATCAGACCGGCCTTGGCCTGCCCGGCGTTGCTGGCCAGCCCTGGGCGGCCTTCTGCTTCGCGAGGTAACCGGTCACGATGCCCGCGATGCCGACCGGGATGCCCAGGAGCAGGCAGCAGGCCAGCGGGATCGACGCGATACCCAGGATCATCGACACCAGGCCGAGGGTGTTGTTCTGCCCTGCGCCTGCGGGTAACCGGCGTTCGGGTACGACGGGCCGCCGGCGTACGGGGCTGCTGCTGGCCGTACGGATCCTGGTACGGCTGCTGCTGGCCGTACGGCTGCCCGGAGGTGGGCTGCTGACCGTAGGGCGGCTGCTGGCCGTACTGCGGTTGCTGGCCGTACGGCTGCCCCGAGGTGGGCTGCTGGCCGTACGGGGCCTGCGGTGCCGCGTACGGGTCGTGCGGCTGCTGGCCGTACGGAGCGGCTGGCGGCTGGGGAGCGGTCGGGTCCTGGTTGGGCTGCTGGCCGTACGGGTCCTGACCGGGGTTACCGGGCTGCATTCGAGAAGCTCCTTGGACTGGTTCCGTCAGTTACCGCTGTTTGTTTCCATCCATGATCGCGGTCAGTCCTCCCAATGCCCAGTGCGGCAACAGGACGACATGCCTCCCAAAGCAACCAAAAGGCTGTTGTCGACCACATCGGTGGCGGCGTTCGGGCCGGCGCGGCGGTCGGTCCGAGCGAGCGGCAGCGTACCGGGTCGACGCACGTGGGCACGGCGAAGATCCGTCCGCCGCCCAGCCGAAGGGTGTCCCTGACCTGCCCGATAGGGTGGCCCGGTGACCGAGCCCGCGTCCGTCGCCCGCATCGTCGTCCTCGTCTCCGGCTCCGGGAGCAACCTTCAGTCGCTGCTGGATGCCGCCGCCGACCCCGCGTACGGCGCACAGGTCGTCGCCGTCGGCGCGGACCGCGACGGATCGCGGGCCTGGACCGGGCCGAGGCGGCCGGGGTGCCGACCTTCGTCGAGCGGGTCCGCGACCACGACACCCGGAAGCGTGGGACCGCGCGCTCACCGCCCACGTCGCGAAGCACCAACCCGACCTGGTCATCTCCGCCGGCTTCCTCAAGCTCGTCGGTCCGCACTTCCTCGCGCCTTCGGCGACCGCTACCTGAACACCCACAACACCCTGCTGCCGGCGTTCCCCGGCATCCACGGCCCACGGACGCCCTCGCCTACGGCGTGAAGCTCACCGGAGCCACCCTCTTCTTCGTCGACGCCGGCATGGACACCGGGCCGATCGTCGCGCAGGTCGCGGTGCCGGTGCTCGACGACGACGACGTGGACACCCTCACCGAACGCATCAAGGAAGCCGAGCGGCGCCAGCTCGTCGAGCAGGTCGGTCGGCTGGTCCGCGAAGGCTGGACCATCACCGGAAGGAAGGTCACGGTTCCGTGAGTCCCACTCAGGACGGGCGCCGCCCGATCAGGCGGGCGCTGGTCAGCGTCTACGACAAGACCGGGCTGGTCGAGCTGGCCCAGGCCCTGCACGCGGCCGGTGTGGAGATCGTGTCCACCGGCAGCACGGCGGGCACCATCGCCGCCGCCGGGGTGCCGGTGACGCCGGTGGAGACGGTGACCGGCTTCCCCGAGGTGCTCGACGGCCGGGTGAAGACCCTGCACCCGAAGGTGCACGCGGGTCTCCTCGCGGACCTGCGCAAGGACACGCACGTCACGCAGCTCGACGAGCTGGGCGTGGCGCGTTCGACCTGCTGGTCTCCAATCTCTACCCTTCCAGGCGACGGTCGCCTCCGGCGCTGGCGTCGAGGAGTGCGTGGAGCAGATCGACATCGGTGGCCCGGCCATGGTGCGGGCCGCCGCCAAGAACCACGCCTCGGTCGCCGTGCTCACCGACCCGGCCGGTTACCCGGCGCTGATCGGCGCACTCGACGAGGGTGGCTTCACACTGGCCCAGCGTCGCGCGCTGGCCGCCCGGCGTTCGCCGACATCGCCGAGTACGACGTGGCGGTGGCCCAGTGGTGCGCCCAGAGCTGGCGCCCGCCGACGACTGGTGGCCGCGGTTCGCGGGCTGGCGCTGCGCAAGTCGGCGGCGCTGCGCTACGGCGAGAACCCGCACCAGCCGGCGGCGCTCTACACCGACCCGGACGCCCGGCGAGTGGCCCAGGCCGAGCAGCTGCACGGCAAGGAGATGTCGTACAACAACTACGTCGACGCGGACGCCGCCTGGCGGGCCGCTAACGACTTCGCCGACCAGCCGGCGGTGGCGATCATCAAGCACGCCAACCCGTGCGGCATCGCGGTCGGCGCGGACGTCGCCGAGGCGCACCGCCGGGCGCACGCCTGCGACCCGGTGTCGGCGTACGGGGTGTCATCGCGGTCAACCGGCCGGTCTCGGTCGAGCTGGCCCGGCAGGTGGCCGAGATCTTCACCGAGGTGGTGGTCGCCCCGGCTTCGACGAGGGCGCGGTCGAGGTGTTGCAGGCCAAGAAGAACATCCGGCTGCTGCGGGCGCCGGCCTGGACGCCGGCGCTGGTGGAGTTGCGGCAGGTGACCGGTGGCGTGCTCGCCCAGGTCGCCGACCGGGTCAACGCCCCGGTGACGACCCGGCGAGCTGGCGGTTGGCGACCGGCGAGGCCGCCGACGAGGAGCTGCTGCGGACCTCGCGTTCGCCTGGCGGGCGGTCCGCGCGGTGAAGAGCAACGCGATCCTGCTCGCCAAGGACGGCGCCACCGTCGGTGTCGGCATGGGTCAGGTCAACCGGGTCGACTCGGCGCAGCTCGCGGTCAGCCGCGCCGGCGCCGACCGGGCCCGCGGTTCGGTCGCCGCCTCGGACGCGTTCTTCCCGTTCGCCGACGGCCCGCAGATCCTCATCGACGCCGGCGTCCGCGCCATCGTCCAGCCCGGCGGCTCGATCCGCGACGAAGAGGTCATCGCAGCAGCCAAGAAGGCCAACGTGACGATGTACCTAACGGAACCCGCCACTTCTTCCACTAACCCGCCGCCTCCGGCCTCGCCTCGTTGATCATGAAGTTATTGCCCGTCTGACCGGCGTGTCGGGGCAATAACTTCATGATCAACGGCTGGGCCGGACGGCTGGGGCCGGACGGCCTGGGGCTGGGGTTAGCCGCCGGGAGGGTGGTTGGGGACGGAGTTCGGCGAAGTGGCAGGCGGACGGGTGTGGGTCCGCTGCCCTGGGAACGGTCGCCGGGTCCTCGACGGCGCAGATGTCCTGCGCCTTCCAGCAGCGGGTGCGGAAGTGACAGCCGCTCGGCGGGTCGGCCGGGCTGGGCACGTCGCCCACCAACCGGATCATGTTGCGCTGGTCGCGGGCCTCCGGGTCCGGCACCGGCACGGCGGAGAGCAGAGCCTGGGTGTACGGGTGGGTGGCCCGCTCGTAGATCTCGTCCTCGGTGCCGATCTCGACGATGCGACCGAGGTACATCACCGCGACCCGGTCGGCGATGTGCCGCACCACGGACAGGTCGTGGGCGATGAAGATGTACGAGAGCCCCAGCTCACCCTGCAACTGCTTGAGCAGGTTGATCACCTGGGCCTGGATGGAGACGTCCAGCGCCGATACCGGCTCGTCGCAGACGATGATCTCGGCTTCAGCGCCAGGGCGCGGGCGATGCCGATGCGCTGACGCTGACCGCCGGAGAACTGGTGCGGGTACCTGTTGATGTGCTCCGGTTGAGCCCGACCAGGTCCAACAGTTCCTGGACCCGCTTGGCCTTGCTGCCCTTCGGCGCGGCGTCCGGGTGGATCTCGAACGGCTCGCCGATGATGTCGCCGACGGTCATCCGCGGGTTCAGCGAGGTGTACGGGTCCTGCATCACCATCTGCATGTTGCGGCGCAGCCGGCGCAGCTCGCCCCGGAAGCCTTGAACAGGTCCCGACCCTCCAGCGTTGCCCGCCCCGACGTGGGCGTCTCCAGCCGCATGAGCAGCCGGGCGAGGGTGGACTTGCCGCAACCGGACTCGCCGACCACGCCGAGCGTCTCGCCCCGACGCAGGTCGAAGCTCACCCCGTCGACGGCCTTCACCGCGCCGATCTGTCGCTGGAACAGCACGCCCTGGGTGATCGGGAAGTGCTTCACCAGGTTGTCGACCGAGAGGATCGTCTCGCCGCGGACCTTCGTCGAGTTAGCGGGCGACGCTGTCATCACGAACCTCCTGCGCGAAGTGGCAAGCGCTGGTCCGGCCGTCGCCGAGGACCAGGTCGTGCGGCACCTCGTCCACGCAGACCTGCTGGACGTACGGGCACCGGGGTGGAAGGGCAGCCGGACGGGATGCGCATCAGGTTCGGCGGCAACCCCTTGATCGTCGAAAGCTCCTGGCCGCGGACGTCCAGGCGCGGGATCGATTCCAACAACCCTTGGTGTACGGGTGGGCGGGTGCCTTGTAGAGCGAGCGGACGTCGGCGTGCTCGACGATCCGGCCGGCGTACATGACCGCGATCCGGTCCGCGACGCCGGCCACCACACCAGGTCGTGGGTGATCAGGATCATCGCCATGTCGAGATCCCGGCGCAGGTCGGCCAGCAGGTCCATGATCTGGGCCTGCACTGTCACGTCGAGTGCCGTGGTGGGCTCGTCGGCGATCAGCACCTTCGGGTCCAGCGCCAGCGCCATGGCGATCATGACGCGCTGCCGCATGCCGCCGGAGAACTGGTGCGGGTAGTCGCCGATCCGCTTCGCGGCCCCGGGATCTTGACCAGGTCCATCAGTTCGACGGCACGCCGGCGGGCGTCGCCGCGGGACATGCCGGCGCGCTGGCGCAGCGTCTCGCCGATCTGCCAACCGACCGGGAAGACCGGGTTGAGGGCGGAGAGCGCGTCCTGGAAGATCATTGCGATCTCCTTGCCGCGTACCTGCCGGCGCTGCTCCTCGGAGCGGGTGAGCAGGTCCTGACCCTGGTAGAGGATCTGGCCGGAGCGGACGAACGCGGGCGGGGTGTCCAGGATGCCCATGATCGCCTGGGCGGTGACCGACTTACCGAGCCGGATTCGCCGAGCACGGCAAGCGTCTCGCCGGCGTCCAGGTGGTACGACACGCCGTTGATCACTCGGGCGACACCCTCGTTGGTGCGGAACTCGACGTGCAGGTCCCGCAACTCCAGCAGGTGGCCGCCCTCCGGTGTCGCGGAGGCGGGAGTGGGATTGACGGTCATGATGTTCTCACCGCAGCTTCGGGTCGAAGGCGTCACGGATCGCGTCGCCGAGCATGATGAACGCCAGCACTGTCAACGCGAGGAAGGCCGACGGGACGAGGAGCGGGTGGCCGCCTCCCGCATGTGGATCCGGCCGGTGTCGATGTCCTGGCCCACGAGATGGTCGGCGCCTTCAGACCGATGCCCAGGAAGGACAGCGTCGCCTCGGCCGCGATGAACGAGCCGAGCGCGATGGTCAGCACCACGATGGCCGGGGCCAGCGAGTTCGGCAGGATGTGCCGCCACATGATCCGGCTGTTGCCGGCACCGAGCATCCGGGCCGCCGCGACGTAGTCCTGTTCCTTGGCGGTGATCACCGAGGAACGGACCACACGGGCGGCGGTGGTCCAGCCGAGGAGCGCCAGCACGAAGATGACCGCGCCGATCCGTGCCCACTGACTGTCGCTGGACACCCGCTTGAGCAGCACGATCGCGGCCAGCAGCAGCGGGATGCCGAGCACCACGTCGATCACCCGGAAAGCACGGCGTCGACCCAGCGGCCGAAGTAGCCGGCCAGCATGCCGACCACCAGCGCGATGATTCCGGTGCCGAGCGTGGCGAGCGCGCCGACCAGCAGCGAGGCCCGGGTGCCGTAGACCGCCCGGGAGTACGTGTCGCAGCCCTGGAAGTCGTACCCGAAGATGGCCCCGCCGGACGATCCGGCGTGCTGCCGGGACAGCAGGCAGTCGTTCGGGTCGTTGGCGGTGAACACGCCGGGGAGCAGCGCCATCAGGGTGAAGATGGTGACCAGCGTCAGCGAGATCCAGAAGATCGGGTTGCGGCGCAGGTCGCGCCAGGCGTCTCCGGCCAGGCTGCGGGCTTCTGCGGCGCGCCGACCTGGTTGGTGCGCCCGGCTCTCCCGAGGGCCACGCCGGGCGGCCTGGTTCTCGCTGGCCGCCACAGTCTCAAAGTCGCTCATGCCGGCACCTCGCTGCGCTCCGTGCCGCCATGAGCGCCCAGGCACGCTGCGCTGATGATCTGTTCGCTGCGCTCACTCATAGCGGATCCTCGGGTCGAGTACGGCGTACAGGACGTCCACCACCAGGTTCGAGACCAGGTAGACCACGACGAGCACGCTGACGATGCCCACCACCAGGGGCCGTCCTCGGTGCGGATGCCGCGGAAGAGGTTGAAGCCCACGCCGGGGATGTTGAAGACGCCCTCGGTGATGATCGCGCCGCTCATCAGGTTGCCCAGTTCCACACCGAGGAAGGTGACGACCGGGATCAGTGAGTTGCGCAGCACGTGGACGACGACGATGCGGCGCTTGACCAGGCCCTTGGACCGGGCGGTCCGGACATAGTCCGCGCGCAGGTTCTCGGCCACCGAGGCCCGGGTGAGCCGCAGCGCGGTGGCCAGCGACAGCGAGCCGAGCACGATGCCGGGCAGCAGGAGGGCGTAGAACGTCGGGTCGGAGCCGGCGGTGGGTGGGAAGAGCTGCCACTTGACGCCCAGGAAGTACTGCGCCAGCGGCGCCAGCACGATCGTCGGGATGCCCAGCACCAGCAGGGTCAGCACCAAGGTCGAGTTGTCGAAGATGCTGGCCCGGCGGATGCCGGCGAGCACGCCGGCGGTGACACCGAAGATGATCGCCACGGCGAGCGCGATGAGCGCGAGCCGAACGGTGACCGGCCAGGCCGCCTGGAGGATGTCACCGATGTTCCGGCCGGTGAGCGACTCGCCCAGGTTGCCCCTGAGGAGGTTCTTCACGTAGTCGAAGTAGCGGTAGAAGAAACCGCCGACGCCTGTCGCGTCCAGGTGGTATCTCTCGGTCAGGTAGGCCCGTTGGGCCGGCGTCACCGGCCGCTCACCGGCCAACGCCTGGATCGGGTCGCCCTGCCCGGCGAATGTCAGCGCGTAGACGATCAGGGTGGTCCCGAAGAACGCCAGGACCATCTGCAGTAGGCGCCGCAAGATGTAGCGGAACATGCTTAGCAGTCTCTCCGGAAATGTGCGAAAGGGTCGCAGGACGGCATCTCTGGTCGTACCCGAAATATCCGAGACGTGCCGTCCGGCCCGGGGAGCCGGCACCACCGACGCCGGGTCCGCTGCTGCGACCCGGCCCGGTGGTGCGGTCGGCCACCCGGGCATCGTCGCCCGGGTGGCCCGCACCATGGTCAGCTCAGCTGGCCGCTTCGATCTTGACGAGGTTGACCCGCTGGAACAGGTCCATCTGCACGTTCTTGACCTTGGACGAGTGGCCGAACACGTTCTGGCCGAAGCGCAGCGGGATCACCGGCATGTCCTGGCCAGGATGTCCTCCGCCTGCTGGTACTTGGCGATCGCCTCGTCCTGCGTCTTGGCGGCGGAACCCTCCTTGACCAGCTTGTCGAACTCCTTGTTGCTGTAGCCGTAGTAGTTCGACGAGCCGTTCGTGCTGTACAGCGGGCCGAGGTAGTCCTCCATGGTCGGGTAGTCCATGACCCAACCCATCCGGAAGGCACCCACCGGCGTCTTCTTCTCGACCTTGGTCAGCAGGTCGGCGAACTTCGGCTCGGCCGAGCCGACGGCGTCGACACCCAGGTTGGCCTTGAGCTGGTTGACCGTGGCGTCGACCCAGTCCTTGTGACCGCCGTCGCCGTTGTACGAGATGACGATCTTCGACGGACCACCCGCGGCCTGGTAGAGCTTCTTGGCCTCGGTCGGGTTGAACTCGCCGGCCTTGCCCGCGGTGTTCTCCCGGTAGCCCGGGAGGACCGGCGAGACGAAGGAGCGCGCCGACGTCTGCGAGCCCTTGAAGACCGACTTGGTGATCTCGTCACGGTCGATCGCCATCGAGATGGCCTTGCGCACGTCCGGGTTGCTGTAGTCCTTGTCGAACGTCGGGAACGCGAGGAACTGGAACGACGACATCGGGCTGGTCTGGTACCGGTCGCCCAGGTCGCTCGGCGCGGTGCTCAGGCTCTCGGTCGGGATCGTGGGCAGCACGTCCAGGTTGTCCGCGAGGACGTCCGCGTAGGCCGCGGTCAGCTGCTGGTAGATCCGGAACTCAACGTCCTTGACCTTGGGCTTCTCACCCGGGTACGCGTCGTAGCGCTCGACATCGATCTTGCTGTCGTGCTGCCAGGTGCCCTTCATCTTGAAGGGGCCCTGCCCGATCGGCGCCTGCTCGTAGGAGTCCTTGAGCACGCCCGGGGCCGAGAACGCGGCGTCCGGCATCGGGTAGAACGCGTTGTAGCCCAGAGTCGTCTTGAAGTCGATGTACGGCTCGGACAGCGTCGCGGTGAAGGTGAGGTCGTCGACCTTCTTCAGGCCGGACATCTCCTTGGCCTTCGGCGCCTTGCCCTGCAGGTCCGCGTAGCCAGCGATCTTCTCGAAGAAGTAGTTGCTGTCCTGACCGTTGGGGCGTACGCGCCGTAGTTCCAGGCGTTGATGTAGTTCTGGGACGTGACCTTCTCACCGTTGTGGAAGGTGAAGCCGTCCTTGAGCTTGATCGTCCAGACCTTGTTGTCGGACGAGGTGATCGACTCGGCCGCGACCTCGTACGGCTTGTTCTGGGCGTCGTAGTCGACGAGCGGGCTGAACAGGCCGGCGATCACCTGCGACCCGGACGTCTCGGTGGTGTTGGTGGGAACCAGGTGCTTCGGCTCGCCGATCTGGATGCTGACCGCCGAACTGCTGTTGCCGCCGGATCCACCATCTCCGCCGCTGCCGCAGGCGCGAGGCCCAGCGTCACCGCGAGCGGAGGGCGGTCCAGGCGGCGAGTCTACGAACTCGCATTGAGCCTCCTCATCTCCTCACGCTGCGCAGTCAGGCCCGACGCTGGGTTACGCTGCGCAACAAGCGGTAACGGTAGGTCGGCTACCGGCCTTCGACAACGACGCGGTTGCGGGTGGGTAACGGTCTGGGGTTCCCCTTGTCGGCGGCGATCGGATCTGCTAGCGAAAAGCGGGTTTACCGTGATTGGCCTGCGAACATTCGGTTGTTCGAGGAGGCGGATGGGCTCGCCTGGACCGACCTGGCACTCCCTGGGGTGGCGATCCGGTTCCCGCCGCCGCCTGCCGTCCTGTCTGGTTCGACGGTGATCGAATCCACAAATGTTCACCGAGAGTGACGAGCGACACGTCACGTACGGTCACTGCCCCAGCGGTCGGGCCGGGGTGGCCGGGGCGCCCGGCCGTCGGTACGTCCAACCCGTGGGAGCGAGGTCGTCTGAACCGCGGGTGGTGGTCGTGAGACGATCTGGTCGTGACTGCGACGCTTCTGGACGGCAAGGCAACCGCGGCGGAGATCAAGGACGAGCTGCGGATACGGGTGAAGGCTCTCGCGGAACGCGGCATCGTCCCCGGCTCGGCACGGTCCTGGTCGGGCGGACCCGGGCAGCCAGGCGTACGTCAACGGCAAGCACCGCGACTGCGCCGAGGTCGGCATCGCCTCGATCCGCCGCGAGCTGCCGGCCGACGCCACCCAGCAGCAGGTCGACGACGTGCTGGCCGAGCTGAACGCCGACCCGGCGTGCCACGGCTACATCGTGCAGCTGCCGCTGCCCGCGCACCTCGACACCCAGCGGGTGCTGGAATCGATCGACCCGGACAAGGACGCCGACGGCCTGCACCCGGTCAACCTGGGCCGGCTCGTCCTCGGCTACGACGGCCCGCTGCCCTGCACGCCGCGTGGCATCGTCGAGCTGCTGCGCCGGCACGACGTGCCGCTGCGTGGCGCCACCGTCGCCGTGGTCGGTCGGGGCAACACCGTCGGTCGACCGCTCGGCCTGCTGCTCACCCGACGCAGCGAGAACGCCACTGTCACCCTGTGCCACACCGGCACCCTCGACCTCGCCTCGCACACCCGGCCGCCGACATCGTCATCGTCGCGGCCGGCGTACCGGTCTGCTTACCGCCGACATGATCAACCCCGGCGCGGTCGTGGTGGACGTCGGCATCACGCGCGTGATCGGCGCGGACGGCAAGGGCCGCTACACCGGTGACGTGGCCCCGGAGGTTGCCGAGACGGCTGGCGCGCTCGTCCCCATGCCCGGCGGGTGGGCCCGATGACCCGGGCCATGCTCCTCAGCAACGTCGTGGAGCGTGCCGAGCGCGGCTGACCCACACGTCGGTGGCACCGAACCAGGACGGCGGTGACGTTCGCCCCATCCCGGCGATGGCCGCCGCCCCTGGCCTGATCGGTGCCAGGATGACTGATACGGTCCGGAAAACCGACTGGTATCAGGGAGTGGGACGACCATGGGTAAGAAGGTCACTGTCGTCGGGGCTGGCTTCTACGGCTCCACCACCGCACAGCGCCTGGCCGAGTACGACGTCTTCGACACCGTAGTGATCACCGACATCGTGGAGGGCAAGCCCGCGGGCCTCGCACTCGACCTCAACCAGTCCCGGGCCATCGAGGGCTTCGAGACCAAGGTGGTCGGCGTGACGACCGGCCCCAACGGTGAGGGTTACGAGAACATCGAGGGCTCCGACGTCGTCGTGATCACCGCTGGTCTGCCGCGGAAGCCCGGCATGAGCCGGATGGACCTGCTGGAGACCAACGCCAAGATCGTCCGTCAGGTCGCCGAGAACGTCGCCAAGTACGCCCCGAACGCCGTCGTCATCGTGGTCTCCAACCCGCTCGACGAGATGACCGCGCTGGCCCAGCTCGCCACCCAGTTCCCGAAGAACCGGGTGCTCGGCCAGGCCGGCATGCTCGACACCGCCCGGTTCAGCAACTTCGTCGCCGAGGCGCTGAGCGTGCCCGTGGCGTCCGTACGCACGCTGACCCTGGGTTCGCACGGCGACACCATGGTCCCGGTGCCGTCGAAGAGCACCGTCAACGGCAAGCCGCTGCGTGACGCGATGCCCGCCGAGCAGATCGAGGAACTGGTCGTCAAGACCCGCAACGGTGGCGCCGAGGTGGTCGCGCTGCTCAAGACCGGTTCCGCGTACTACGCCCCGTCCGCCGCCGCGGCCCGGATGGCCAAGGCCGTCGCCGAGGACTCCGGCGAGGTCATGCCGGTGTGCGCCTGGGTCGACGGCGAGTACGGCATCTCCGGCGTCTACCTGGGCGTCGAGGCCGCGATCGGCGCCGAGGGCGTCAAGCGGGTCGTCGAGACCGACCTGGACGCCGACGAGCGCGCCAGCCTCCTGGAGGCCGCCGAAGCCGTCCGCGCCAAGCAGGGCGACATCTCCAGCATGTAGTTCCCCGTACGACACAGGAAGGGCGCGTCGGCGAGCCGACGCGCTCCTCGTCCCCACCCTCCCCGCCCCAGTGCCCGCCCGCCCGCCCCGCGCCCGCGCCTGTGCCCGCGCCCGCCCGCGCCGCGCCCGCCCTACGGCCGGGACTGGGCGGGCTCATCCAGGTTGATCAAGAGGTTCGCGTCAGGAATCGCGGCTCTGGTGACGCAAACCCTTGATCAACCGGAGAAGGGCGGGCCGGAGAAGGGCGGACCGGGGAGGGACAGGACCGGGGAAGGGGAAGGGGAAGGGCGGGGCGGACGGGCGGGGACGGCGGGACGGGCGGCCGGCCCGAGCCCGGGGGCGGGGCTCGAAGTGGGCAGCAAGTTCGGTGAAGTTGCTGTCTGGGGGCTCGGGAGGCAGCACTTCACTGATGTTGTGCGGATCTTCGGGCGAGATCGTGCTCGATCCTGGTTGTAGTGGTCTACCTGGCTCGCGATGCCCTATATCCAGGGTCAAGGGCGATCTTGGCCGGCCGCTGGCCTGACCGGGGGCGATCAGGGGTGGTGAAGGGGTGGTGAAGGGGTGCTGAGGTGGGGGTGGCCAGGAGGGTTGGGGAGTGGGTGCGGAGGGCGGCCAGCCGGGAGGTGCGGGCGAGCGCCGGGTCCTCCTCGTGGGCGTACGCCAGGTCGGGGTCGACCAGCTGCACCATGTGCACCAGCAGGTCGCCGGTCAGCAGCACGCGTTCTTCGGCCGAGGTCACCAGCACCGACTGGTGGCCGGGCGTGTGGCCGGGAGTGGAGAGCAGACGTACCGCCGGGGTGAGGGTGGTCTCGCCGTCGACCACCCGGAGCTGGCCGGCGGCGCGCAGGGTGCGTTCAGGCCGGCCGGCAACCCGGGTTGAGCGTCTCGGCGTTGTCGAGTTCGGCGCGCTGCACCAGGTAGCTCGCGTTCGGGAAGTATGGCCGCGCCGGCGTGCCGGTGACCGCCCAGCCGATGTGGTCGGTGTGCAGGTGGGTCAGGACGACAGTGTCGACGTCGGCTGGATCGATGCCGGCGGCGGCCAGTTCGGCGGGCATCCGCCCGGGCACCGGGGCCCAGCTCGCGGCGGGCGCGTCGGTCGGGCCGATGCCGGCGTCGACAAGGGTGACCGGCCCGTCGCCGGTGCGGATCGCGAAGCTGCGGAACGGCAGCCACCACTGCCCGTCGGCGGTCACCGCGTGGGGTCGCGGCGGTCGGCCTCCGCCCAGTGCGCCGCGGTGGCCTGTGGAAACGCCTCTGCCGGGGCTGGAAGAAGGCACCCTCACCGTCGGTGAGTGCGGTGACCGTGATAGACCCGAGAGTGCGGCTCAGTGGCATCGGACGATGATTCCAGGGCATTCCTGTTCCGCGCAGCCCGGTTTCCGCCGGCCGGTCGAGGCCGGCTGGGGCTACCGGCCCAATTGCAGTACGCTCGTACTGCTTGAGCACGTGTCCCCGAGAGGAGCGCCGGCCGATGGCGAAGATCAAGGTAAACAACCCGGTCGTAGAACTCGACGGCGACGAGATGACCCGGATCATCTGGAAGCAGATCCGGGAGCAGCTGATCCTGCCCTACCTCGACGTCGACCTGCACTACTACGACCTGTCGATCCAGCACCGCGACGAGACCGACGACCAGGTCACCATTGACGCCGCCAACGCCATCAAGGAGCACGGCGTCGGCGTCAAGTGCGCGACCATCACCCCGGACGAGGCCGGGTGGAGGAGTTCGGCCTGAAGAAGATGTGGCGGTCGCCCAACGGCACCATCCGCAACATCCTCGGCGGCGTCGTCTTCCGCGAGCCGATCATCATGTCCAACGTGCCGCGGCTGGTCCCCGGCTGGACCAAGCCGATCATCATCGGCCGGCACGCCCACGGTGACCAGTACAAGGCCACCGACTTCGTCGTCCCCGGCCCGGGCACGGTGACCATCACCTACACCCCGCCGACGGCGGCGCGCCGATGGAGATGGAGGTCGCCAACTTCCCCGGTGGCGGCATCGCCATGGGCATGTACAACTACGACGAGTCGATCCGCGACTTCGCCCGGGCGTCGTTCCGGTACGGCCTGGACCGTAACTACCCGGTCTACCTGTCCACCAAGAACACCATCCTCAAGGCGTACGACGGTCGGTTCAAGGACATCTTCGCCGAGGTGTTCGAGGCCGAGTTCAAGGCCGAGTTCGACGCCGCCGGCATCACCTACGAGCACCGGCTGATCGACGACATGGTCGCCGCCGCGCTCAAGTGGGAGGGCGGCTACGTCTGGAGCCTGCAAGAACTACGACGGTGACGTGCAGTCCGACACCGTGGCGCAGGGCTTCGGCTCGCTGGGTCTGATGACCTCCGTCCTGCTCTCCCCGGACGGCCGGACCGTCGAGGCCGAGGCCGCGCACGGCACTGTCACCCGGCACTACCGGCAGTACCAGAAGGGCGAAGACCTCGACCAACCCGATCGCGTCGATCTACGCCTGGACCCGTGGCCTGGCCCACCGGGGCAAGCTGGACGGCACGCCGGCGGTCACCGAGTTCGCCAACACGCTGGAGCAGGTCATCGTCGACACCGTCGAGGGCGGTCAGATGACCAGGACCTGTCGCTGCTCATCTCGCGCGACGCCCGTGGCTGACCACCGACGAGTTCATGAACGCGCTCGACGAGAACCTGGCCCGCAAGATCAACGCCTGATCCAGGCGTACCGCGTCATCGGAGCCCGCCGGCACGTCGCCGGCGGGCTCCGGCGTGTCCGGCGTCACCGCGGCCGGCGCGCCTCGTTGACCAGGATGGACGAGATGCCAGTCGAGTCCATGGAAGGTTGACCACGGTCGACCCGCGGCACCCGTGTGACGATCAGCCAGCCTTCCCGGCTGTGCCGTGCACAGCCAGCCGTCCCTTCCTGCGGGGGCCCTGTCCCGGGCCCCGCGCCCTTTCCACCGGCTCGGCGGGACTTCGGCCGGCGCTCGCGGCGGGGCCTGCTCAGGCGGCGCGCAGCAGTTCGGCGGCACGCTCCGGGGCGATGTCGTTGATGAAGACGCCCATCCCGGATTCGGAGCCCGCCAGGTACTTCAGCTTGTCCGTGGCCCGCCGGATGCTGAACAGCTGCAGGTGCAGGTGGCCCAACTCCCGGTCGATCCGCACCGGTGCCTGGTGCCAGGCCGAGATGTACGGCATCGGCATGTCGAACAGGCTGTCGAAGCGGCGCAGCAGATCCAGGTAGAGCGGCCCGAAGGCGTCCCGTTCGCTGTCGCTGAGCGCCGGGATGTCCGGCACCACGCGGTGCGGGGCGACGTGCACCTCGAATGGCCAGCGGGCAGCCGCCGGGACGAACGCCGTCCAGTGGTCGTTCTCGGTGACCACCCGGTCGCCGGTGGCGCGCTCGGCGGCCAGCACGTCCGCGTAAAGGTTGCCCCGCCGGTCCGTTCGGCGTGCCGGCGTGCCGCGGCCAGGAGCGCGCGGGTGCGCGGCGTCACGAAGGGGTACGCGTAGATCTGCCCGTGCGGGTGGTGCAGCGTGACGCCGATTTCGACGCCCCGGTTCTCGAAGCAGAAGACCTGCTCGACGCCCGGCAACTCGCCGAGCACCTCGGTCCGGTCGGCGAGCGCGTCCAGCACGGTACGCACCCGGCGCGGGGGCAGGCTGGCGAAGGAGGCGTTGTGGTCCGAGGTGAAGCAGACCACCTCGCACCGCCCGAGGCCCGGCCGGACCGACGTGAACGGGGTGATCTCCCGGGCTCGTCGGCCACCCGGCCGCTCAGCGACGGAACCGGTTCTCGAAGACCACCACGTCGTAGTCGGGCGCGGGATCTCGGTCAGTCGGTCACCCACCGACGGGTCGAGCGGGCACTCGTTCGCGGGCGGGAGGAAGATGCGGGTCTGCCGGTGGACGGCGACCGCCACCCACTCGTCGGTCAGCGGGTCGTAGCGCAACTGCGACGCGGGGAGGCGGCGGCAGGTCACGGCGGTCCGGCTGGTCGCGGACCGCGTCGTCGTGCTCGTCGAAGTAGATCAGTTCCCGGCCGTCGGCCAGGTCGATCGCGGTGCGTTTCACTGCGCCGCCCCTCACTCGTCGGCGTGCGCGTCGTGCGGCCCGCCCTGTCGCCTTCACCATGATCAGTTCGCCCACCTGTTCGCCGAGTACCCGTCGTGCGGGTGGAGACAACCGGTCGTCGCTGACCAGTACGTGTGCTGCCGCCAGTTCGACGATCGAGGAGATGCCCACCGTGCCCCACTTGGTGTGGTCGGCGAGAACCACCAGCCGGTCCGCCGCGGCCACGAGCGCCCGGTCGGTCTCCGCCTCCATGAGGTTCGGAGTGGTGAAGCCGGCCCGCTCGGTGATGCCGTGGACGCCCAGGAACAGCAGATCCAGGTGCAGTGACCGGACGGCTCCGACCGCGAGTGGGCCGACCAGCGCGTCCGACGGCGTGCGTACGCCGCCGGTGAGCACCACCGTCTGGTCGACTCGGCCACCGGCGTGCAGGATCTGGGCCACCGGCAGCGAGTTGGTCACGACGGTCAGGCCGGGGACGTCCACCAGCCTCCGGGCCAGCTCGGCGGTGGTGGTCCCGGCGGAGAGCGCGACCGCCGCTCCGGGGCGGACCAGCTGTGCCGCCTGGTCCGCGATGGCGGCCTTCTCCGGCAGTTGGCGAACCGACTTGGCGTGGAAGCCCGGCTCGTCGGTCGAGCTGGGGCGGCTGTCGTGGCACCGCCGTGCACCTTGGCCAGCAGGCCGCGCTCGTCCAGCGCCTCCAGATCGCGGCGGATGGTCATGTCGGAGACGCCGAACTCGGTGGCCAGCTCACTGACCCGGACACCGCCGGTCGACCGGACCCGCTCCAGGATGGCCGCCTGCCGCTGCTGAGCAAGCATTCGCCGTGCCTCCCGAGGTCCACGCACTCTCACGCGGTCGAACGTGTTCCAACAAAGATGAACACTAGCGCGTGGCGCGGCGGCGGAAGAAACGGGTCGGGCGACGCCTCAGGCGGAGGCGATCTTCAGCTCCACCCAGCCGGTCTCGGTCAGGTGGTGCAGCACGGCCTGCACCGCGTCCGCCACGCTCAGGTCGGTGGTGTCGAGCACCAGGTCGGCGTCGGTCGGCTCCTCGTACGGGTCGTCGATGCCGGTCATCCCGGTGAGCAGACCGGCCCGGCGCGCGCGTACAGGCCCTTGCGGTCCCGTCGCTCGCACACCTCGAGCGGAGTGGCCACGTGCACCAGCACGAAACCAGCCCCGGCGGCCAGGGCCATCTCACGGGCGGTGGCGCGGGCCGCCGCGTACGGGGCGATAGGGCAGCAGACGCCCACCCCGGTGCCGGGCGATCTCGGCGGCCACCCACCCGATCCGTCGTACGTTGAGATCGCGGTCGGCCTTGCTGAAGCCCAGCCCGGCGGAGAGTTCCCGGCGCACCACGTCACCGTCGAGCAGGGTGACACTGCGGTCGCCGCTCTCCCGTAACGCGTCCGACAGCCCCGGGCGATCGTCGACTTGCCCGAACCGGAGAGACCGGTCATGAAGACCACCAGCCCCGGTGTCGACGCGGCGGCCGGGCCGGGCCAGCTCCCGTGCCACGGCCGGCGGGGTGTGCCACTCCGGTAGCGGGAAGCCCCGGTCCAGCAGGTCGTCGATCTCCGATTGGGTCAGCGCGAGCCGACGGTTGCGCGGTGGGATGTCCTCCCGCCACCGCCACTGCCCGTCCCGGTTGTCGTACGCGAGTTCGCGAGGCACCAGCACCCGCAGCCCGGCACCGGAGAGCATCTCCCGGTGGAGAGCAGGTGGGTCACCCGTACGCGCCGGAGACCCGGGCGCGCAGCAGCGTCGCTGATCTCCTCACGTCGGTGCGACAGCGGCACCGCGATCAGGGTGGCGGGCGGCATCCGGTCCCGGGCGGCGAAGATGGTGCGGACCAGCGCCTCCGGCGGAAGCCCGTCGACGCCACCCTCACCGACCGGGATCATCACCAGGAGATGGGCGGCCAGGGTGCGGGCGGCGTGGGCGATCTGAGCGAGCTGCGGACGGTGGAGCGGCCGGTCGGCGATCACCCCGAGCACCCGGCCGGGGCAGCAGCGCGCGGACCTCCTCCGGGCTGCGGCGCAGTCGCTGGAACGGACCGTGCCCACCGTCGCCCAGTCGCCGGACCTGGCCGCCGACCCCGCCACGCCCTCGCGCACCGGCCAGACGTCCGCCACGTCCAGGGCGGCCGTCGGCGCGCCCTCGCCGTCGGTCAGCACCAGCGCCCGGCGGGCCGGGTCGCGCGGATCGAAGCTCTGGGCCAGGGCGGCCGGCACCTGCAGAGTGACCGCGACCTGCCACGGCACGCCGTCGGCCAACCGACCGCGTCGGCTGACCGAGATCAGGTCGGCGCGGGACATGAAGCCGGTCAGAGGGGCGTACGCACCGGTCAGTAGCAGCTCCAGATCCGCGAGCTCACCGGGACGCGGCGTGTACGCCGGCGCGTCCCGCAGCACCTCGTCGGGCAGCACCCAGCCGTTGCTCATCCACACCCCCACTCGCTGACCGGCACACAGTTTCGCAGCCGACCGCCGATCGGTCGAGGGCGCCACTCCACGACCCGCGCGGGCGGATCAGCGCTTGACCCGCCGGCCGACCGCCGACCGCACCCGGTTCCACACCTTCCGTTCGTCGCGGATCCGGGGTGGCGAGCCGTCGGCCCGGCAGATGAACAGCAGCGGCAGCCGCGCGTCCTCGGTCCAACCGACGTTCGTGATCCGCGCCTTGAGCAGCCAACTGCCCGCGTCTTGCCGCCGTTGAGAGCGCCGAAGTCGATCGTGGCGGTGGCCCGGTGCACTAGGTGGACGGTGTCCTTCGCGGTCGTACCGGTGATCCGCTCGGTCTCGAAGGTCGTCGGAATGAAGATCTCGTCGCCGGTCTCGCGGCGGCGGGCGACCAGGTCCAGGCGGGCCTTGCGGACCTGCGCGGTGGAGTCGAGCACCTCGGGGGCGATCTCCTCCATCGGAAGGACCAGCACGTCCCGGCCGTCGTCGGAGCGGAAAGCGACCGGCTGGTTCGCGGAGCGCAGCTCGGCGGCGACGGTCACCGTGATGGCGTGGTCCACGTGCTGAAGTTCGTCGACCCTGCCGTGTGCCGCGATACCCGCCTCCCAGCGGGCGAGACGGCGCAGGTCGGCGACACGACCCCGCTCCGCCAGATAGGTCACGGCCCGGAGCAGGGGCGGCAGCCCGGCGGCGACGCCGGGAGCGAACCGGTCCTGGATGATCCGCTGGCACTCCAGCGCGACCTGCTCGACCCAGGCCTCCGGGGCGTCCAGCATCCGCTTACCGCGCAGTCGGCTGAGCATCTCGTTGCGCAGCCAGCGTCGGTGCAGTCGGTCGCGCAGCTGGCCCGGCTCGGTGTTGGCGTCGACGATGTCCAGCGCGTCGCGCACGGCCGCGTAGTAGCTCGACGGCTCCAGCAGGCCGGCGGTGACGTTGCGCGCGTCGCGCCGCAGGACGTGGTTGTAGCAGGTGTAGTCGGACAGCACCGAGGTGTGTCGGGACCGGAAGTAGGCCCGGACGACCATCGAGTGGTCCTCCAGCCGGCGTTTGCCGCCCTCCGGGAACCGCAGGTCGTGCTCGACGAGGAACGTGCGCCGAAACAGCTTGTGGCAGGTCAGGCTGTCGATCAGCGGCGAATTGCCCAGAGTGGCGGCGGGCCGGTTCTTCCGGAACAGCTCCGGGGCACGAACCGCCCGTACCCGGCCATCTTGCCGATGACGATGTCCGCGTCGTTGGTCTTCGCGTACGCGTAGAGCCGCTCCAGCGCCTCGTCGGCGAACCAGTCGTCGTCGTCGGCGAAGAAGACGTACTCGCCGCGGGCGTTGTCGACGCCGAGGTTTCGCGGGCGTGACGGCCAGCCGGAGTTCTCGATGTGCAGCACCCTGATGTGGGCGTGCTTGGCGGCCAGCCGGTCCAGGCGCTCGGCGGTGTCGTCGGTCGAGCCGTCATTGACGAAGATCGCTTCGAACTCGTCGGCGGGCAGTGACTGGTGCAGCAGCGAGGCGATGAGCTCTCGATGTGCCGGCCGGAGTTGTACGCCGGCACCACGACGCTCACCTTGGGGACGCCCACCTCGGCCATCAGGACCCCTTCCCGCGTCGTCGGTCGATCACCGGGCGGGTCGATGCCCGGTGAACGGGAGGTGAATGGTGTCACCCCGAATGTGTCTTTCCGGAGGCGGGGTCGGGCCGGACGCGGGACCGGCGGAAACGTCGGAACCGCCTCCGGCGGGGACCTTAGGGGTCCGTCGCGGCAAGGATCAGGGGAGCGCCGGGGCGTGCCGGTGTCTGTGGTGGGCACCGACTCCCTACGCTGGGCAGGTGACACTGATCGCGACCCAGTCGCTCACCAAGACGTACGGAGGTCGGGTCACCGCACTCGCTGACCTCACCGTCGCCGTCGAGCCCGGGATCATCGGCCTGGTGGGCGCGAACGGCGCCGGCAAATCCACGTTGATCAAGATCCTGCTCGGCCTGATCCCGCCGACCAGTGGTCAGGTCTCGGTGCTCGGCATCGACCCGACCGCGGACTCGGCGGCTGTCCGCGCCCGGGTGGGCTACATGCCCGAGCACGACTGCCTCCCACCGGACCTGTCCGCCGCCGAGCTGGTCACCCACCTCGGCCGGATGAGCGGTCTGCCCGCACCGCCGCCCGCGAGGGCGTCGGAGGCGCTGCGGCACGTGGGGCTCTACGAGGAGCGCTACCGCCCGGTCGGTGGCTACTCGACAGGTATGAAGCAACGCGTCAAGCTGGCCCAGGCGCTGGTGCACGACCCGACCTGCTGCTGCTCGACGAGCCGACGAACGGCCTGGACCCGGCCGGCCGCGACGCCATGCTGGCCCTGGTGCACCGGATCGGCACCGAGTTCGGCATCTCCGTGCTGGTCTGCTCGCACCTGCTCGGCGAGGTGGAGCGGATCTGCGACACGCTGATCGCCATCGACGGCGGCCGGTTGCTGCGCGCCGACAACATCTCCGCGATGACCACAGCCACCGACGTGCTCGCCGTCGAGGTCAGTGAGGGCACCGAAGAGCTCGCCGCCCGGCTCGCCGAGCTGAAACTACCCGTCGCGCGGGACGGGCGTCTGCTCCTCGTTCCGCTCACCGACGACAACACCTACGACCTGATCCTCGGCGCGGTCGCCGAACTGGACCTGCCACTGCACCGACTGGACCAGCGCCGGCACCGGGTGGCCGAACTCTTCGCCACGAGGGAGCTCTCCCATGCCTGAGCCGTCTTCCGCCGCCGCGCACCGCGCCGACCGGCGTCATCCACGACATCGGCTACCAGCGCTACGAGGGCCCGAGGCTGGGCCGGCGGCAGGTCTTCGGCGCGCTCTACGGCCACGGGCTGCGCACCGCGTTCGGCTTCGGGCGCAGCGCCAAGGCCAAGATCTTCCCGTGGCTGGTGGTCGGCATCGTCACCCTGGTCGCGGTGGCCCTGGCGGCGGTACGCAGCCAGATCGGCGAGCCGGTCGCCACGTACGCCCAGTTCGCCGACGCGATGAGCTGGCTGGTCATCTTCTTCGTCGCGGTCGTCGCCCCGGAGCTGGTCTCCGGGACCTGCGCAGCGGCGTGCTGCCGCTGTACTTCTCCGGCCGCTGCCGCGGACCGACTACGCGTTGGCCAGCTGCTGGCGCTGGTCACCGCACTCTGGCTGCTGCTCGGCGGGCCGCAGCTGTTGATGTTCCTGGGCGCCGCGTTCACCACCAAGCAGGGCATGCGCGGCGTGTGGAACGAGCTGCTCGACCTGCTGCCCGGGCTGCTCTACGCCGGGCTGTGGGCGGTGGTCTTCGCCTCGGTCGGCCTGCTGGTCGCGTCGCTGACCGGCAAGCGCGCGTTCGCCGCCGGCGGCGTGGTCGCGGTCTTCCTGATGACCACCCCGATCGTGGGTGTGCTGAGCATCGTGCCGTCGCACGCCGCCAACGAGCTGGCCGGGCTCGCCTCCCCTCCACGCTGGTGCAGGGGTGGGCATCTGGTCGCTGGGTGACCTGCTGGTCGAGGGCGATCCGGGCGAGATGATGATCGGCGGGTTCGGTCCGGTCTACGCCCTGGCCGCGGTGCTGCTGGTCGCCGGTGCCACCGCTCTCCTGCTGGCCCGCTACCGGAAGGTCGCCTCCTGATGAGCACGCTGAGCCTGACCGGGGTGTCCCGGTGGTACGGCAACGTGGTCGCTGTCAACGACATCAGCATGGCCCTCGGGCCGGGCGTGACCGGGCTGCTCGGCCCGAACGGCGCCGGCAAGACCACGCTGCTGCACATGATGGCCGGGTTCCTCTCCCGTCGCGCGGCACTGTCACCCTCGACGACGAGCCGACCTGGCGCAATCCCGACGTCTACCGACGGCTGGGGCTGGTTAGCGAGCGGGAGGCGGTGCAGGGCTTCCTCACCGCGTACGAGTTCGTGCACGCCAGTGCCAAGCTGCACCGGTTGGCGGATCCGGCGGCGGCCACGCGGCGGGCGATCGACCTGGTCGAGTTGGAGTCGGCGCAGGACCGCCGGATCGGCACGTACTCAAGGGAATGCGGCAGCGGGCCCGGGTGGCCGCCGCGCTGGTGCACGACCCGCAGGTGCTGCTGCTCGACGAGCCGTTCAACAGGATGGACCCGCGCCAGCGCTGCACATGATGGACCTGCTGCACAGCCTGGGCGACGCCGGCCGGACGATCCTGTTCAGCTCGCACATCCTGGAGGAGGTCGAGCAGGTTTCCGGCACGGTCCAGGTGATGGTGGCCGGTCGGTTGGCCGCCTCCGGTGACTTCCGGACCATCCGCCGGTTGATGACCAACCGGCCGCACGTCTTCGCGGTGCGTTCCAACGACGACCGGGCGCTGGCCGTCGCGCTGATCGCCGAGCCGTCGGTGAGTGGGGTCGAGCTGGACCCGACGGGCCTGACGGTGCGCGCCGGAGACTACGGCGCCTTCACCCGGGCGCTACCCGGATCGCGCTCGACAAGGGCATCCGGGTGCGCCAGCTGGTGCCGTCCGACGAGTCCCTGGAGAGCGTCTTCTCCTACCTCGTGGAGGCCTGACATGTCGACGATTACCTGGATCACCGCGCGCGGGCTGTTCGGCCGCCGTCGGTTCCTGTTGCTGCTGCCCCTTCCGTTGGTGCTGCTCGGGCTGGCCGTGCTCTGCCGGTCGCTGGGGTGGACCCGCGCCAGTGGGGGCCCGCGGTGCTGGTCGGCCTGGGGCTGGCCGTGGTGCTGCCGGTGGTCGCGCTGATCATCGGCACCGGCGTGCTGGGCGCCGAGATCGACGACGGCACTGTGGTGCACATCCTGACCAAGCCGCTGCCGCGCTGGCAGATCGTGTTGCCGAAGCTCGCGGTCGCCGCCGGGGTCACCGCGGTCACCGTCGCGGTGCCGCTCTACGTCGCGGGCGTGCTGGCCAATTCGGTACGCCTCGGACTGGCGCTGGCCGTCGCGGCGGCGCTCGGCGCGCTCGCGTACTCGGCGTTCTTCCTCGCGCTCAGCCTGGTCACCCGGCGGCCGGTGCTGCTCGGTCTGGTCTACGTGCTGATCTGGGAGGGGCTGCTGGGCAACTACGTCAGCGGCACCAAGGTCCTCTCCATCCAGCAGTACGTGATCGCCCTCGCCGACCGGATCGCCCCCACCGGGCTGTTGGAGACCAGCGTGTCGGTGCCGGTAGCGTCGGTGATGACCGCGCTGGTCAGCGTCGGCTTCACAGTGCTGGCGATCGACCGTCTGCGCTCGTTCAGCGTGGCCGGCGAGACGAGCTGACGCCGGTGGGCAGCGGTGTTCCGGCCAGCCACCGTCCGGCGGTAGGGCTGGCCGGATGGACCGGGCGGGCCACCCGGGCGAGGCTTGTGGGCGTGAGCGTCGAAGCGGAGCAGACGTCGTTGGCTGAGCCGTACTCCCGGAGCAGCCGGCCGTGGTTGACCAGCCTGGCGGTCGCCGGGCTGGCCTGTGCCACGGTCGCCACGGCCGCTCAGGGCACCGGTCAGTTCCACTGGTGGGCAGTGTTCATCCTGATCCCGGCAGCGTTGATCGCGGCCAGCGGCGGGCCGTTGCTGGCCCGGGCGGTGGCCGGGCGTTCGCCGGCTACATGCTGGCCTGCGTCGGCACCCTGGTGTTCGCGGTGGGCGCGCTGCTGATGTTCGGCGTGATGGGGCGGGGCTGGCCGCTGCTGGTGGTGCTGCCCTGCCTGGCGGTCGCCGGCACCTACGGCTGGCGGGCGGCCCACCCGTTGGCCCGTGGCCTGCATCGGGCGGTGGCCCTGCTCGCGCTGACCGGCGCGCTGCTCGGGCTGACCCTGCAACTGATCCGGGTGGACCTGATCGACCTGGAGACCGGTTGGTGGGTGCCTTCCTGATGCTGGCCGGGGCCATCGTGCTGGGCAACGCGGGGAGCTGACCCGGCACCGGATGCCGTACCGCCTCCAGGCGATCACCCTGCTGGTGGGGCCCGCCGTGGTGGCGTTCCTGCTCGGGCTGCGCTTCCTGCGCGGCTGGTGACGTGTCCGCCGCCGCCCCGGGTGGGCGGCGGCGGACGCCGGTCAGAACGCGCAGGCGACGACCAGCTCCGGGTGCGGTCGGGAAGCAGGTCGAGTTTGCCGATCCGACCGGCTGCCCGCAGGTCGTCGGCGACCAGGGTGAGCTGCTCCAGGAGCGCCGCCGGGCCGAGCGCCTCGGCCAGCGGCACCTCCGCCTTCATCGACAGCTTCCGCTCCGACTTGGCCCGCCGCACCTGGCTCAACGCGTCGGCGGCGAGCCGCAGCAGCGCCGGGTCGCCCGACCCTCGATCGTCCGGGCCACCTCGTGGGTGGTGGGCCACGTCGACCGGTGCACCGAGCCGTACCGCCACCAGGACCAGACCTCCTCGGTCACGTACGGCAGGAACGGCGCGAACAGCCGCAGCTGCACCGACAGCGCCGAGGCCAGCGCCGCCCGCGCCGAGTCGGCCGCCGCGCCGGTGCCGTACGCGCGCTCCTTGACCAGCTCGATGTAGTCGTCGCAGAACCGCCAGAAGAACGCCTCGCTCACCTGCAGAGCCGCCGTGTGGTCGTACGAGTCGAAGGCGGTCCCGGCCGCGGTGACCACGGTGGCCAGCTCGGCGAGCATGGCCCGGTCCAGTGGAGTCGTCGCCGGGGCGCGCAACGCGTCCGCCGCGCCCAGCCCGAGCGCGAACTTGGACGCGTTGAGCAGCTTGGTGGCCAGTCGCCGGCCGACCTTGATCTGCGCCGGGTCGAAGGCCAGGTCCATGCCGGGCTTGCCGCTGGCCGCCCAGTAGCGCACCGCGTCCGAGCCGTGCTGCTCCAGCAGCGCCAGTGGGGTGACCACGTTGCCCTTGGACTTGGCCATCTTCTTGTGGTCCGGGTCGAGGATCCAGCCGGAGAGCACAGTGTCCCGCCAGGGCAGCACCCCGTGCTCGAAGTGCGAACGGATCACGCTGTCGAAGAGCCAGGTCCGGATGATCTCCTGCCCCTGCGGGCGGAGGTCCATTGGGAAGACCCGGGCGAACAGGTCCGGGTCGGTCTCCCAGCCGCCGACGATCTGCGGCGTCAACGAGGAGGTGGCCCAGGTGTCCAGCACGTCCGGATCACCGATGAAACCGCCCGGATAGCCGCGCTGCGACTCGTCGTAACCGGGCGCCGGATCGCTGGATGGATCGACCGGCAGCGCCGACTCGTCCGGCGTGAGAGGGTGGGACCAGTCCGGCTCGCCAGCGTCGTCGAGCCGGTACCAGACCGGCACCGGCACCCGAAGAAGCGTTGGCGACTGACCAGCCAGTCCCCGGTCAGGCCGCCCACCCAGTTGTCGTAGCGGTGCTTCATGTGGGCCGGCACCCAGTGCAACTCCCGCCCGGGCCAGCAGCGTCGCCCGCAGCTCGGCATCCCGGCCACCGTTGCGCAGATACCACTGCCGAGTCGAGACGATCTCCAGTGGCCGGTCGCCGCGTTCGTAGAACTTCACCGGATGGGTGATCGGACGCGGCTCACCGATCAGGTCACCCGCGTCGGCCAGCATCCCGACGATCTCCCGCCGGGCGCCGTTGACGGTCTGCCCGGCCAGCGCCGCGTACGGCTGGGCCGGCACCCGGCCGGCGGCTCGGACAGCAGCCGGCCGTCCCGGCCGATCACCACCCGCGTCGCCAGTCGCAGCTCACGCCACCAGGTCACGTCGGTCAGGTCACCGAACGTGCAGACCATCGCGACGCCGGTGCCCTTGCCCGGGTCGGCGAGCGGGTGGGCGTACACCGGCACCTCGACGTCGAACAACGGGCTGCGCACCGTGCCGCCCACCAGATCGGCGTACCGCTCGTCGTCGGGGTGACAGACCAGCGCCACACAGGCCGGCAACAGCTCGGGTCGGGTGGTGTCGATGAGCACCTCGCGCCCGTCCGGCGCGCCGAACCGCAGCCGGTGGTAGGCGCCGGGGCGCTCCGGTCCTCCAGCTCCGCCTGGGCGACGGCGGTGGCGAAGCCGACGTCCCAGAGGGTCGGCGCCTCGGACTGGTACGCCTCACCGCGGCGGAGGTTGCGCACGAAGGCCCGCTGGCTGGTGGACCGGGCGATCCGGCCGATCGTCGTGTACGTCAGGGACCAGTCCACCGAGAGCCCGAGCCGCCGCCACAGCGCCTCGAAGGCCTGCTCGTCGGTGACCGTCAGCCGTTCACACAACTCGATGAAGTTGCGCCGGGAGATCGGGGTGGGATCGCGACGAGCCGCGTCGTCGACGGGGCCGACGGTGGCCGCCACACCGGGTCGTACGGCAGTGCCGGATCGCAGCGCACCCGTACACGTTCTGCACGCGACGCTCGGTGGGCAGGCCGTTGTCGTCCCAGCCCATCGGGTAGAAGACGGCCTTGCCGCGCATCCGCTGGTACCGCGCGACAGTGTCGGTGTGCGTGTACGAGAACACGTGTCCCATGTGCAACTCGCCGGATACGGTCGGCGGCGGGTGTCGATCGCGTACACGTCGCGCCGCTCCTTCGAGCGGTCGAACGCGTACGTGCCCTCCTCCTGCCAGCGGCGTGCCCAGCTCTCCTCAAGCCCGTCCAGGGTCGGACGCTCGGGAACGCCGGCGCGGGCCGTCCTCGCCGTATCGGTCATCCTTCGATCGTAGGCACCTCCCGGGTGCGGGGCGACGTAGTTGCGGCCGAACGCACCGGCCGGCGGCGAGCGGCCACCCACCGGACACACGCGGCTAGATCAGCGAGTCGCGCCACTGGCGGTGCAGGGCCGCGTACCGGCCGTCGGACTCGGCCAGCACGGCGGGCGGGCCGTCCTCGACCACCGTGCCGCCGTCGAGGACGAGCACCCGGTCGGCGGTCTCCACCGTGGAGAGTCGGTGCGCGATCACCAGGGCGGTGCGGTCGCGCAGGATGGTGCCGAGCGCCCGCTGCACCAGCCGTTCGGTCGGCACGTCCAGCGACGACGTCGCCTCGTCGAGGATCAGCACGGTCGGGTCGGCCAGGAACGCCCGGGCGAACGCGACCAGCTGCCGCTGCCCGGCGGAGAGCCGGCCGCCCCGTCGGTGCACCTGAGTGGCGTACCCCTCGGGTAGTGCGGCGATGAAGTCGTGCGCTCCGATGGCCCGCGCGGCGGCCTGGACGGCGTCGTCGTCCGCCCCGGGCGGCCAAACCGGATGTTCTCCGCGACGGTCCCGCTGAACAGGTGGTTCTCCTGCGTCACCAGCACCACCGCCCGGCGTAGGTCGGCGTCGCTCACGTCGCGCAGGTCGACCCCGTCCAGCCGGACCGTGCCGGCGTCCGGATCGTGGAACCGCGCGACCAGTTTGGCGATCGTCGACTTGCCCGCACCGGTCGGCCCGATCAGCGCCACGGTCTGCCCGGCCGGCACGCACAGCTCCAGCCCGCCCAGGATCGGGGTGTCGGCCCGGTAGCCGAACGAGACCGCCCGGAACGTCAGCTCGCCGCGACCGGGCCCGGTCGGCAGCGGTGTCGGCCGGGCCGGTTCGGCGACGGACGGCCGTTCGTCGAGCACGCCGGCCAGCTTCTCCAGCGCGGCGGTCGCCGACTGCAACGAGTTGTAGAACTGGCTCAGCTCCTGCATCGGCTCGAAGAAGCGGCGCAGGTAGAGCAGGAACGCGGCGAGCACCCCGATCTCGGTCTGCCCGCCGAGCACCCGCCAACCGCCGTAGCAGAGCACCACCGCCACTGTGACGTTGCCGATCAGCTTGATCGCGGGCGAGTAGGTGGCGATCAGTCGGAAGGCGTGCAGGCTGCTTCGCCGGTAGTCGTCGCCGAGCGCCACGAAGATCCGCTGGTTGCGCGGCTCCCGGCGGAACGCCTGCACCGCCCGGATGCCCCGCATCGACTCGACGAAGTGCACGATGACCAGGGCCACCGCGTCCCGGGTCCGCCGATAGGCGCTGGCCGACGACCGGGCGAACCAGCGGGAGAGCCAGAAGAGGAAGGGAAGGCGAACAACGTCACGGCGGCCAGCGGCAGGTCCAGCCAGAGCAGGATGGCGGCCACCGACAGGATCGACAGCCCGGCCAGCACCAGGCTGTCGATCCCGCCGTCGACCAGTTCGGCGATGGAGTCCAGGTCGCTGGTGAGCCGGGAGACCATCCGGCCGGAGGTGTACCGCTCGTGGAAGCCCACCGACAGCCGCAGGAAGTGCCCGAACACCCGCTGCCGCAGGTCGAGCAGGACGGCCTGGCCGATCCGGGCGGAGAGGGTGAGGAACCCGCGGCGGGCCGCGTACTCGGTCACCGAGGCCGTCGCGAACGTCCCGGCGACGGCGATCAGCAGGCCGGGGTCGCCCGCGCGCAGCGGCGCGATGGCCCGGTCGATCCCGATCATGACCAGGTACGGGCCGGCCATCGCCGCGGCGTTCTGCACCAGCAGCAGGCCGACCGCGGCCGAGAGTCGCCTCCGGTGCGGGCGGAGCAGGTCGGCCAGCAGGGTCCGGCTGAGCCGGCGCAGCCGAGCCACCGCCTCGGGGTGGCGTCCTCGGCGCGACTCCGGTCGGCCTCCGGGTCGGTGGCGGTTCCGCGCCACCGGGTCAGCTCCGGCTCCTCGTCCGAGGGTGGGTCGGCCTGCTTCGGTGCGGTCACGAGTGCACCAGCCCCCATCCGTCCGAAGAGGACGGGCTCGGTCCGCTGGCTTCGGTCGGTGGCGGGTGCCGGGCGGGCGACTCGGCGGCGAGCAGCGCCCGGTACGCCGGCACGGTCGCCAGCAGCTCGGAGTGCCGGCCGATCGCGGTGATCCGCCCGTCTTCGAGCAGGGCCACCCGGTCGGCCAGCGCGATCGTCGACGGCCGGTGCACCACCAGCAGCGCGGTGCTGTCGTGCAGGACCCGCCGCAGCGCCGCCTCGACCAGCGCCTCGGTGTGCACGTCGAGCGCGGACAGCGGGTCGTCCAGCACCAGCACGGCGGGCCGGCCGAGCACCGCCCGCGCCAACGCGAGCCGTTGCCGTTGCCCACCGGAGAGGGACAACCCTGCTCGCCCACCCGGGTGGCCAACCCCACGGCAGGTCGTACGCGAAGTCGGCCTGGGCCAGGGCGAGGGCGGCGCGGACCTCGTCGTCGCCGGCCTCCGGGCGGCCCAGGGTGATGTTCTCCCGCACCGACATGGAGAAGAGCGTGGGTTCCTCGAACGCCACCCCGACCAGCCGGCGCAGTGAGGTCAGCCGCAGCTCGCGCAGGTCGTGCCCGTCGACGGTGATCCGGCCGGAGGTGACCTCGTGCAGCCGGGGCACCAGGGAGAGCAGCGTGCTCTTGCCGGAGCCCGTGGCGCCCACCAGGGCCAGCGTCTCGCCGGGCTCGATGGTCAGGTCGATCTCCCGCAGCACCGGTGTGCTGGCCCCGGATAGCTGAAGGCGACCCGCTCGAAGCGGAGCCGGCCGTGGACCGCGTCGCGGGCAGGGCGAGCGCGTCGGGGAGTCCACGATCTGGGGTGGGGTGTCCAGCACCTCCTGGATCCGGTCGGCGGCGGTGGCGGCCTCCTGCCCGTTGGCGATGATCCAACCCAGCGACTGCACCGGCCAGATGAGCATCAGTTGGAGGCTGACGAACGCGACCAACTCGCCGATGGTGAGCACCCTCGGCGGCGGCCGCCGCCCGGCCACCAGCACCACGCCCAGGGTCATGGTGGGCACCAGGTCGAGCAGCGCCGAGGTGTTGGCCAGCAGCCGCCCCTTGCCGACGCCCGTGTCGTGCAGCCGCCGGGCCGCGCCGGCGAATCGGGCGGCCAGTTCGGGCCCCCGGCCGTACGCCTTCATGGTGCGCAGGCCGTGCGCGGTCTCCTCGACCAGCGTCGCCACGTCGCCCTGCTGGTCCTGCATCCGGCGGGACGCGGCGTGGTAGTGCCGCCCGAACCGGCGACTGATCAACAGCAGCGGCACCGCGCTGACCGCGACCAGCATTCCGAGCACCGGGTGCAGGTTGATCAACAGTGCGATCACGACCACGTACGTGGTCACGTTGAGTACCAGGAAGAACACGCCGAAGGAGAGGAACCGGCGGATCACCGACAGGTCGCTGGTGATCCGGGAGAGCAACTGGCCGGACTGCCAGCGGTCGTGGAAGCTCGTCGGCAACCGTTGCAGGTGGGCGTAGACGTCGGCACGCAGCGCCGCCTCCATGCCCACCGCCGAGGACGACTGCACCCACCGGCGGATGAAGATGAGCACCGCCTCGACGACGCCGAGCAGCAGCGCCAGGCCGCCGAGTTGGAGCAGTCCGGCCGGCTCCTGTCGGGCCACCGGGCCGTCCACCACCCGCTGCACGACGAGCGGTACGGCGATCCCGGCGGCGGTGCCGGCGAGCCCCGCGACGAGCAACCAGACGAACTCGGCGGCGTACGGGCGCAGGTAGGGCGCAGCCGCCAGAGGTTGTGCACGGGATGGGTGCCCGCGGCGGCCGGGCGGCCGGGTCGCCGTCGCTCTCCACAGGCACTACCAGACGGTAGCGTCATATGGGTGTCGATGCTTCTGTCAGCTTGTTGTCAGGCGTCGCTCATGACCAGAAGCCACGTCTTCACGTCCAGCCCCAGCGGTAGCCGCCGAGCGTCCCGTCGGTGCGAAGGACCCGGTGGCAGGGCACGAACAGGGCCGCCGCGTTGCGGGCGCAGGCGGCCGCAGCAGCCCGCACCGCCGGTGGTCGGCCGGCCAGCGCGGCGTACCTGGTGTAGGTGACCGGGGTGCCCGGTGGCACCTCGCGCAACACCTGCCAGGCGTGCGCCATGAACTCCCCGCCGGTCTGCTGACGGACCGGAACCGCGTCGATGGCGGCCAGGTCACCGTCCAGGTAGGAGCGGACCGCCGCGCTGACCGGCCCGAGGTCGGCCCGCTCACGCACCGGCCCCGCAGGGTCGGGTGGACCAGGGCAGCAGTGCCGCCGGGTCCGCTGTGAAACCGGCGGCCCGTACGTCACCGTCGGGGCCGGCGAGGATGCTCAGCGGGCCGGTCGGAGTGCTCAGGACGGTGCTGTCGATGCTCATGCCGCTCTCCAGAGTCTGATCGTGGCGTAGGACCGCCAGGGACGCCATCTGTCGGCGTGCCCGTCGAGGGTTGTCGAGGTGTCGGGCAGGCCGAGTGCGGCAGCGCCGCGTCGGACCGCGAGGTCGGTGCCGAGCAGGACGTCCGGGTCGCCGAGGGCGCGCATGGCCAGGTAGTTGGCGGTCCAGGGACCGATGCCGGGCAGCGCGAGCAGCCGCCGGACGGTCTCCTCCCGATCCACCCCGGCGCAAGGTCAACGGACCCGTCCGCAACCGCCCGAGCCAGCCCCGCAGGGTCTCCCGCCGCCCAACAGGCATCCCAAATCCCGAATCCGGCACCCCCAAAGCTCCTCCGCACTCAAAACCCCGCAGCGCCCCGGCGCCGTCTCTCCGTTGATCATGAGGTTGGCCTGGAGTTCGATCTCCATCGACCTCGTCAACCTCATGATCAACCTGCTTCTGGGCGGTCAGGAGGCGGATGAGGGTTGTTCTCGCCGACGTCACCGAGATCTGCTGGCCGATGATGGCGCGGACGGCCATCTCGAAACCGTCGACCGCGCGGGGACCCGGATGCCGGGTTCGGCGGCGACCGCCGGGGCCAGTGCCGGGTCCGCCGCGAGCGTGGCGTCGATCGCCGCCGGGTCCGCGTCCAGGTCGAGCAGCCGGCGGCAGCGGGCCACCGCCGGCGCCAGGTCGCGCAGGTCGGTCAGCCGCAGCGTCGCCGCCACATGCCCGTCCGCCGGGGTCAGCGCCACCTGGCCGGTGCCGTGCGGCAACCGCAGACCCCGGTGGTACGCCCGTCCCGCACCTCCTCCACGCCGGGTAGCGCCCGCACCGCGAGGAAGTCCAGCAACGCCCGGGCGTGCAGAGGCGGGCGGTACGCGAGCCGGAGCGCGATGGTGCCCGCCCCGGCCGGTGCCTGTTGGCGGCCGCGGGCCGTCCGCAGCTCCGACGGGGCGCTCGCGTACACCTCGCGAAGCGTGTCGTTGAACTGCCGCACGCTGCCGAAGCCCGCCGCGAACGCGATCTCGGCCATTCCGAGGTCGGTCGTCTCGATCAGGATCCGGGCGGTCTGTGCCCGCTGTGCCCGGGCCAGCGCGAGCGGCCCGGCGCCCATCTCGGCGCTCAGCATCCGGTGCAGGTGCCGTTCGGTGTAGCCCAGACGGGAGGCGAGCCCCGGTACGCCGTCCCGGTCGATCACCCCGTCCGCGATCAACCGCATCGCCCGGCCGACCACGTCGGCGCGGATGTCCACTGCGGCGAGCCGGGCGCGGCGTCCGGGCGGCAGCGGCGGCAGGCACGCAGCCCGGCACCCTGCGCCGCGGCGGCGGACGGGAAGAACCGGACGTTCTTCCGCTTGGGCGTGATAGCCGGGCAGGACGGCCGGCAGTAGATGCCGGTGGACGTCACACCGGTGTAGAACCAGCCGTCGAACCGCTGGTCGCGGCTGTCCACGGCTCGGTAACACCGCTCGAAGTCCATCTCCATGTCACCGATGATGCCCCGCTGGACCGGCCGTCGGCTGGCGGGAATCGGACCTGGCCGTGCGTGTCGTGCCAGCCGGGCGTCCGGTCAGCGGCGGCGTCGGTGCGGCTGACCGGACCGGCCGGCCCGGTTGCGCTGTTCGGCGCCGTTGGTCTGTTCGGAGCGGCTGGTCTGTTCGGATCGGCCGGCCCGGTTGCCCTGGCCGGTCAGCAGGGCCGGGCGGAACACGCCGTCCGGGTCGTACCGCTTCCACAGCCGCCGGACCCGCACCCCGGTCTCGCCGGGATAGATCCGGTCGAACGCGGCCGGATCCGGCCGGCTCTCGAAGTTGACGTACGCGCCGTCGGCGCGCTCCGGCGGCCCGCCAGGCGGCGTTCAACGCGGCGTCGGCCAGCGGCGGGAACACCGCGGCCACGATCAGCGTGTCCTGGTGGCGATGCGGGTACGCGGTGGCGTCGGGAGCGACGTCGTTGACCGCTCCGCCCAGCGAGCGGAGCTGGACCACCGCCCGCCCGGCCCGGTCACCGCTCGCGTCACGGCCCGCGCGCCGGCCTCGTCCAGAGCGGTGAACAGACCGTTGGTGGTCGTGCCGCGCTGCTGCCCGACGTTCGGGTTCAGGTGCGCGGTCGGCACCAGCGTCGGGTAGGGCCGCAGGTCGGTCCGGTGTTCGAGCACCTTGCCGATGGCGAGCAGCGGCTCCACCGCCGGTCGCGCCCGGCGCAGGCTCTCGGCGGCCACCACGGCGGTGACGGACATGAGGACCGAGCGCCCCTCCGCGAACACCACGGCGGAGGCGGACAACTCCCGTGGCGCCTGCGCGAGGTAGCTGGTCCACTCCCGGACGGTACGGCCGTCCGGATGCGCCTCGACGACCAGCTGCGCGAGGCCGACGCTGCGCTGCTCGGCCGCCTCGATCTCGAAGGCCACCACGATTCCCGCGCCGGCTCCGGCACCGCGGACCAGCCAGAACAGCTCCGGCTCGTGTTCCGCGTCCGCTCGTACCAGCGTCCCGTCCGCGAGGACCACCTCGACCGCGCGGATCCGGTCGATGGTGAGGCCGTGGGCGCGGACCAGCCAGCCGACGCCGCCGCCGGTGGCCAGGCCGCCGACACCGACGCCGCCGTAGTCACCCGAGCTGATCACCAGGCCGTACGGGGCCAGCGCCGTGGCGACGTTCGCCCAGCGGGCACCGGCCTCGACCCGGACCAGCCCGGCCCGCTCGTCGAGCACCTGTACCCGGTTGAGCATGGACAGGTCGATCACCAGGCCACCGTTGTTGGAGGAGGCCCGGAGAGGCCGTGCCCTCCGCTGCGGACCGCGATGGGCAGCCGCTGCTCCCGCGCGTACCGCAGGGCGTCGACCACCTGGGCGGTGGACTTCGGCAGCAGGACGGCGGCCGGTGACGCCGACGTGGTGTACGTCGAGCGCAACTGCGTGTACCGGCGGTCGCCGGGTGTGACGATCTGCCCCGGAGAGTCGGGCACCGGGCCAGGGCGCGGCTCATCGTTGCGCCCGCAGCTCGCGCCTCGGGTGTCCGGGATCGGTCATGGACCAGAATGAGCGGGCATGCCGGCCCGGCAAACCCGGTGGACCGGTGAACCCTGCTCCTCTCGACGCACGGCACTCGTTGGTACGGGGCAGTGTCCCGTCATGGTGACCGGAATCTCCGACCGCTCCTCGTCCGGCGACTCAGGAAGCCGATGCCGTGGCCGAAGGTGACGGCAGGGAGGCCGGTCCGGCCGGCGTGGTTGGGCCGCCGGCCAGCCCGGTCCCGCTCAACGCGACGGGCTGGGCACGACCGTCGGCCGTGCCGGCACACCGGGCGCGCCCAGCGGACTCGGCGGGCTTGGTGAGGCAATCGGCGCCCCGGCCTGCCTGGCACGCGGGGCGGGGTCGACGGAGTCGGCGAGACAACTGGTCCGCCGGGCGGACCCGGCCTCGCGAACGGGTCTCGGGCCGGGTCGCCGGGTGCGGGCAGGCCGGACGCGGACGGCGTCGGCACGGGCAGGCCGGGCGCGGACGGCGTCGGCACGGGCAGGCCGGGCGCGGACGGCGTGGGCACGGGCGGGCTGGGTACGCCTGCCGGGCCGGCCGGGCTGGGCACTGCCGGTGCGGGATTGTCGGAGCTGGTCGCGGCGAGGGCGATCGGAGTGCCGATCAGGATCGCCGCGAGTGCCCACCGCCCCCATCGTCACCGTGGCGCGGCGGCGGTTACGCACCCGCTGTTCCGCTTGGCTCAACTGGTCATGCACGATCGGTGCCTCCTCGGCCAGGTCGGTGAGGGTGGAGCGGATGAGGTGCTCGAAGGGCTCGGTCATCGCCGTACCTCCAGCATGTCGACCTCCGGTAGCAGGTCACGCAGCCGCTTCACCGCGCGGTGCGTACGGCTGCGCACGGTGCCCACCGAGCAGCCGAGCAATTCGGCCACCCGGGCTTCGGGCAGGTCCTCGTAGTAGCGAAGGACCACCACGGCCCGCTGCGCCGGCGGGAGGTGACGGAGCGCGGCACGCATCGCCAACCGCACGTCGGAGCCGCCGCTCGGTCGGCGCCGACCGGTTCGTCCGCCGGGTTGAGCGGTGTCTCTCGCCGTCGGCGGAGTCGCCGCCACCAGCTGATCTGCTCGCGGTACATCACCACGCGCAGGTACCCCTCGGGATCGGCGTGCCGGATCGTCCCCACTTCGGGATGGTTCGCGCCAACGCCGACTGGAACAGGTCCTCGGCGGCGTTGCGGTCCCCGGTCAGCAGGTACGCGACCCGCATCAGCGCCGGAGTCCGGCTGCCGACGAAGTCGGCCAGCCGTGCGCGCTCGTCCTCGTCCACCCACCACCCCGTTTCGTTGTCACAGATACAGACGTCCCTGGTCATCGCCGCTATCCACGATCGTCGAGGTTTTCCGCCCGAAAGTGTCGGTCGTGACGGGTATCGTCCGGCCACCAACTGAAGAAGGGTGCGGTGGATGACGAGCGTGGCGGGTTGGGCGGCGGCGTCGACACCTGGCGCGTTTCCGCCCTGCCCCGTGCGGTGGCGCAATCCTTCTACCGCCGGATGCGGGCCGTCGCGCCGGCCGCGGTGGGCGCCATCGAACGGGACCGGGTGGGCGACCCCGAGCAGAGCTTCCCGACACCGCCTGTGGCCGGTTGGCCGGCTCACTCGACGATGCGGCCTGCGGGCGCTCGGGATGTGGACGCACCACTGGTGCATGCGCTTCTACGACGACGACACCCGCGTCGGCCGCCGGCTGGTTCGTGAGATCGCCGCAAGGTCGGGGCTGGGCTGGACCGTCGACGAGGTGCGGTGGATGCTGCGCGAGTCGCTCTCGGCTGGCCCGGCCGCCGCCGATCGGTTCACCCTGCCTCGTGCCGCCGCCGCTCAGCTGCCCCGGCCGATCGTCCGGCCCTGGGTCGTTGGCCGGAGGCCGAGGTGCCTCGCCAACGGCGACCGGATCCGTCTCAGTGAGCACATGATCATTTACGGTGGGTTCCGGGCCCGCGCCGAGCGGCCGGGGCCGGCTGCGGCAGGATGTCGCTGCACCGCCCGACGGAAGGATGCCCGATGCCCGCCAGCGACCCGACCATCATCGCCACCAGCATGGGCTTCTTCCGGGGCGACCGGGGCCCTACGACATGCGCCCCAGCCCGGTCTTCGAGCTGGCGGCCGAGCTGGCCGAGGCCGGTCCGCAGCCGCGGGTCTGCTACCTCGGGCAGGCCGTCGGCGACCAGCCCACCTCCTGGCCGCCGTCTACGGCGCGTTCGCCGACACCCGGTTCCGGCTGTCGCACCTCGCCCTGTTCCCGATGCCGAACGTCGAGGACGTCCGCGCCCACCTGCTCGCCCAGGACGTGATCTGGGTCGGCGGCGGCAGCGTGGCCAACCTGGTCGCGGTGTGGCGGGTGCACGGGCTCGACGAGATCCTGCACGAGTGCTGGCAGGCCGGCGTGGTGCTGGCCGGGGTCTCCGCCGGCTCGATCTGCTGGCACGTCGGCGGCGCCACCGACAGCTTCGGCCCTCGGCTGCGCGGCTTCACCGAGGGCCTGGCCTGGCTGCCGTACGGCAACGGGGTGCACTACGACAGCGAGGGCCAACGCCGCCCGCTCATGCACGAGCTGGTCGGCAACGGCACGCTCCCCACCAGCCACTGCACCGACGACGGGGTCGGTCTGGTCTACCGGGGCACCCAGCTGGTCGAGGCAATCGCGGACCGCGAGGGTGTCTCGGCGTACGAGGTCAGCCGCGGCGCGGACGGCAGCGTCCGGGAGGCGGTCATCGCCCCACGTCTGCTCGGCTGAGCATCAGGTCTCCTCGCCCGCCCGCTCGCGGCGGAGCACCGCGTCGAAGACCTGGGCCAGCTCGGCGGCGTCCTCCCCGGCGTGGTGCGTGTGTGGCATGTCGTGCAGGCCCAGCTCGTGCTTGATCGTGCCCTGGCGGGTCTGGGCCCACTCGCTACCGGTCAGCCCCATCCAGTAGCTGCGAAGATCGACACCGGAACCGGTCGCACCGAACGGGTTGTGCCCGACGAAGCGGACGAAGTACCAGTGCACGAACATGCCGTCCCAGACGGCCGGAGCGGCCAGGAAGACCGGGCGGCCGATCCGGCGTAGCTCGTTGATCCAGGCCGCAGCCGCCGACATCGCCTCCTGCGCGGTGGGCGCCTCCCGCAGCAGACGCTCCCGGTCCAGGCCGGAGACGGCCAGCGCCGCCGGGACGAACTCGTCGGAGATCGGGCGCAGCTCGGTGTAGAAGGTCAGGTCCGGGCGGCCGGTCACCGCCATGCCCAGCGAGATCATGCTGTACGGCCCGGGATCGGCCCGTCCGCCTCCACGTCGACGGCGATGTACAGCTCGGGCAACGTCGAGGTCATCCCACCTCCAGCAGCGACACATCGAACCGGAGGGTAGCAACGCCTGCCGGGGTCGGGTGGACACCACGATCGACCGCCCGTTCAGGCCGAATCGGAGCCGCCTGGGCCGGCCCGGCCGGGACCGGCGTAAGCTGGCCCGTCGTGAGTCTCTCCATCGGCATCGTCGGCCTGCCCAACGTCGGCAAGAGCACGCTTTTCAACGCGTTGACCAAGAACGACGTGCTGGCGGCGAACTACCCGTTCGCCACCATCGAGCCCAACGTCGGCGTGGTCGGGCTGCCCGACGAGCGGCTGGGCAAGCTGGCCGAGATCTTCTCGTCGCAGAAGGTGCTGCCGCCCCGGTGTCGTTCGTCGACATCGCCGGCCTGGTGCGTGGCGCGTCGAAGGGGCAGGGCCGGGGCAACGCCTTCCTGGCCAACATCCGGGACGCCTCCGCGATCTGCCAGGTCGTCCGGGCCTTCTCCGACCCGAACGTGGTGCACGTCGACGGCAAGATCTCGCCGGCCGACGACATCGAGACGATCAACACCGAGCTGATCCTCGCCGACCTGCAGACCCTGGACAAGGCGCTGCCCCGGTTGGAGAAGGAGGCCAAGCTCCGCAAGGACCGTGCCGCCGCGGTCGCCGCCGCGAAGGCCGCGATCGAGGTGCTCGACGGCGGCACCACCCTCTACTCCGGGCCGCCGCCGCCAAGATCGAGCTGGAACACCTGCGCGAGCTGCACCTGCTCACCACCAAGCCCTTCCTGTACGTCTTCAACGTCGACGAGGCCGAACTGGCCAACGAGACGTTCCTCGACGAACTGCGTGCCCTGGTAGCCCCCGCCGAGGCCGTCTTCATGGACGCCAAGATCGAATCTGAGCTGGTGGACCTGCCCGAGGAGGAGGCCCGCGAGCTGCTGGAGTCGATCGGGCAGAACGAACCCGGCCTCAACCAGCTCGTCCGGGTCGGCTTCCGCACCCTCGGCCTCCAGACGTACCTCACGGCCGCCCCAGGAAGCGCGCGCCTGGACCGTCTCGGTCGGCGCCACCGCGCCGGAGGCCGCGGGTGTCATCCACAGCGACTTCCAGCGCGGCTTCATCAAGGCCGAGGTGGTCTCGTACCACGACCTGGTCGAGTACGGCTCGATGGCGGCGGCCAAGGCGGCGGGCAAGGTCCGCATCGAGGGCAAGGAGTACGTCATGCAGGACGGCGACGTCGTGGAGTTCCGCTTCAACGTCTGAAGTCTGGTCCGCCCCGGAAATGCGGGCGTCAGGACCATGATCGACCGTGGATAGCCCCATGTCGGCGACCTGGAGTGGATCATGTCCGAGATGGGTGTTCTCAGGTCGTACGACCATCCCAGGTGCCCTTCGGGCCGGGGCTTAGTCGGCGGGTCACGGTCCGTGGGTGGTTGCGGTAGGCCATCCCGCCTGCCATCGACCCGGGCAAGCCGAGCAGACCATCGCGCGGCGGCTCGCTCCCCAGTTGAGCGGGTCGACGGCGGGCGGGATGGCAAGGTGTTCCGGAACGGCCTGCTGAGGTATCCCCTGCTGCCTTTGCTCTGCTTCAACCCACGCAACAGTCGACGTCCGGCATCCGGACACCAGGTGCGTTGAAGCAGAGCTGGGAAACGGGCACGACGCGATCGTCCTGCACGAGAATGGCGATGGCTGCCCGTCGAACACCGAGCCGCACATCTGCTCGACGCGGCCCGCGCCTACCTACAGACCGACGATGCCGCCAACGCGGTCCGCGTTCTGGTGTGGGCCGACAGGATCGCGTCCGCCGAGGTGCGGTATCGACCGGCGGTTCGGGACGTGGTCGCGCAGGCGGCCCGCGCCCCGGACGCCCCGACGACGATCACTGAACTCGCCGGCACGCTCGGCGTGGTTTGAGCATGACCGCGTCATCCCTACTGGCTGTCGTAGTGCTTTTGGGCGGCGAGGAGCTCGTCTCCGTGTTGGCCGAACCATCGGATGAGATCGGTCAGTGGTCCGGCCAGGCTGACACCGAGTTCCGTCAGGCTGTAGGTGACCCGGGGCGGGTTGGTGGGTGCCACGTGGCGGGCGACAAGCCCGGCCCGGGCCAGTGCTTTGAGGTTCTGCGACAGCATTTTCTGGCTGATGCCACCGACTCGTGCGTGCAACTGCGCGAAGCGATGCGGGCCGGCGATGAGGGCCGACATGATCAGCGTCGCCCAGCGGCTTGTTGTCTGATCCATGATCGGTCTGAGTAGGCACTTGTTGTCGAAGGTGTCATAGGCCAGGAGTCGGGCGGCTGTCGCGGCCTGCTCTGTTTCCATCACGACAGGAGCTTACAAAAAGTACCTACTTCCCACCAGTGAGTAGCTTTCCTATGGTGACTTCTCCAAGCACTACTGGCCAAGGAGTCACTGTGAGCAGCAACAACGGACGTACGGCGATCGTCACGGGCGCGTCGAAGGGCCTGGGTGCGGGGATCGCCACGGCTCTTGCCGAGAGCGGCGCTGCCGTCGTGGTGAACTACCGGGGATGCGCAAGGTGCCGAGCGGGTGGTCGCGGGCATCACCGCCAAGGACGGCCTGGCGATCGCGGTCCAGCGGACGTGGCCAGCAGCGACGACGTGCGCCGCCTCTTCGGCCGGGCACGCGAGGTGTTCGGCCCGGTCGACGTGCTCGTGAACAATGCGGCCGTTGCCACGTTCGCGCCACTGTCGAGCATCACCGAGGACGAGTTCCAGCGTGAGATGACCACGAACCTGCTGGGCACGATCCTGACTACGCAGGCCCTGGCCGCGCAGGACGACATCGACGCGGCGTCGATCATCAACGTCTCGACGGCCGGCACTCTCAGCCACCCTCCGTACGCCTCGCTCTACGTCGCGTCCAAGGGCGCCGTCAACGCCTTCACCATTGTGGCGTCCAGGAACTGGGCCCGCGCGGCATCCGTGTCAACGCGATCATGCCCGGACCGTCGGACACCGACGGCACCAGAGCCATGGGCTATGTCGGGTCGGATCACGAGGCACAGGCGATTGCCGCCACCCCTGGGCCGTACGGGCAGCCCTGACGACTACGGCCCGCTTGTGGCCTTCCTGGCGTCCGACGACGCGCGTGGATCACCGGGGACGTCATCCTCGCTTCTGGAGGCTTGCGCTGACGCCCCTACGATTTCTCCGCGCGTTACTGCTTGGCCAAGGCGCCCAGCTCGTTGCCGCTGGGGTCGGTGAAGTGGAACCGGCGGCCTCCGGGAAACTCGTACGGACCGTTGACCACCTGACCACCGGCTTCCCTCACGGCCTGCACGGACCGGTCCAGGTCGCTTGAGTAGAGCAGCACCAGCGGGCCGCCCGCCCGGACGTCCTGGTTGAGACGGAGACCGCCCACCAGGCGCGGTGCCGCCCTGCGGGCTGCGGATGCCGGCGTACCCCGCACCGTAATCGTTGAACTGCCAGCCGAACGCGTCGGCGTAGAGGCGCTTGGCCTCGGCGAGGTCGGTCACGGTGAACTCGACGTAGTCGATGGCGTGGTGCTGGTGCGGAGATGACTCAGACATTCACGTCATCGTGCACCTCGGTACGACGAGACCGCGACATGCAACGAAAGGTTGCGCATGAAGCGTCAGTGTCCTAGGTTGAGTGCAACCAAAGGTTGCGAAAGGTGAGGATCCATGGAGCAGGGAACGATCGAGCGCGACATCCACGTCAACGCGTCACCCGAGGTGGTCTTCCAGGTGGTCAGCCAGCCCGAGCACATGCGGGAGTGGTGGCCCGACGACGCGCGGTTCGAGTCGGTCGCGGGCGCACCCGGCGAGCTGATCTGGCGGGACACCGACAGCGGCGAGACGAAGACCGTCGACTTCGCCGTCGTCGAGGTCGACCCACCGAAGCGGTTCTCCTTCCGGTGGTGCTTCGCCGAGCCGGAGCGGAGCGGTCCGGCGCTGCTGGTCACGTTCGACCTGGCCCCGAGCGGGCGGGGACGCTGGTCCGGATGACCGAGACCGGCTTCCGTGAGTTGGGTTGGGAGATCGCCGTCCTGGAGGAGCAGTACCGCGACCACGAGAACGGTTGGGACCACTATGTGCCCAGGCTGGGCGCGTACGTCGCGCGGCTGGTCGCGACCCGTGAGCACCGCCGTCGACGACGAGCGTGGTCGGCGATCGGTGACCCCACTCGCCGTACGATGATCGATCTTCTCTCTCCGACGGACCGGGCACGGCCACGTCGTTGAGCAGGCGGCTACCCGTCACTCGCCAGGCCGTCTCGAAGCACCTGGCCGTCCTGGACCGGGTCGGGCTGATCCAGGCCGCGCCGGTCGGCCGGGAGCGTCACTACCAGGTCGACGAGGCGCAGCTCGCCCGCGCCGTCGCGCAGTTGTCAGCCGTCGGCACCAGCTGGGATGCCCGTCTACGCCGGATCAAGCGGATCGCCGAGGCGATCGAGCGCACCCGGCCCCACAGCGAAGGAGAATGACATGGTCGACATCCTGCATCAGGTCGGCGTCGTCGCACCCTCGACGACGTCTACCGCGCGGTGGCAACCCCGAGGGCGTCGCCGGTTGGTGGTCGGTCGACACAACCGGCAAGAGCGAGGTCGGCGGGCAGTTGGCCGTCCACTTCGGTGACCACGGTGGCTTCGACCTGGAGATCCTTGAGCTGGACCCCGCTGGCCGGGTGCGGTGGCGGGTCGTCGATGGCCCGGACGAGTGGATCGGCACCGAGATCAGCTGGCGTCTGCGCCAGCGGGTCGATACACGATCGTCGACTTTACGCACGCGGCTTGGCGCGCGCCGACCGAGCTCATGCACGAGTGCAGCACCAGTGGGCCATCTTCCTGATGAGTCTCAAGGAGCTGGTCGAGACGGGGAGCGGCAGGCCCGCGCCGAACGACATCCAGATCAGCGACGGGCACTGACCTCGGCGTCGGTCGTACCGTCGGGCGGCCGACGTAGATCGACTCCGGTTCCTGAAGTCGTGGTGTCACCGCCTCGTCGACACCCCGATTTCCTGGAGCCGGAGTCGATCTTCCGCGCGCCTTACACCTCGGCCCAGACACCCAGCTCGTTGCCGCTGGGGTCGGTGAAGTGGAACCTCCGGCCACCGGGGAACCCGTACGGCCCGTTGATGACCGTGCCGCCCGCGTTTTGCACGGCCTCCACGGACTTGTCCAGGTCGCTCGAGTAGAGCAGCACGAGTGGCCCGCCCGGCCGGACCTCCTGGTCCACGCGGAGACCGCCCACCTCGGGTGCGGAGTCGACATGCAGGCTGCGGATGCCGGCGTACGTCGGGCCGTAGTCGTTGAACTGCCAGCCGAACGCTTCGGCGTAGAAGCGCTTGGCCTGCTCGAGGTCGGCGACCGTCAACTCGACGTAGTCGATGGAATGGTGTCGCTGGGAGGAGAACTCAGACATGCGTCGCAGTCTGCGCGCCGGGTACGACGGTCCGCGCCAACGGGGGCGGCGGACGGAGATCGACTCCGGTTCCTTGAAGTCGGGGTGTCGAGGTGACCTGGACACCCCGATCTCCCGGAACCGGAGTCGATCAACCGCTGCTACTCCACCCGGTAGACGGAAATGTGCGATGGGCTGTCGGCCTGGAACGGCCGTCGGTGCCAGTCGGCGTACCGCTCGGTGAGCCGGAGCCCTGCCTGCCGGGCCATCTCGTCGATCTGGTGCGGCCAGGCGTACCGCATCGCGAACGGCTTCAGGTGCACACCGTCCGCGTCGAACGTGATGGTCTGCCGGATGAACCGCTGCGCCGGCCGGTCGTACTGGTGCAGCCGGATCGTCGCGGAGTCCTCGGTCACCGCACGTACCTGCACCTGCTCGTCCGAGTCGAAGCTGCGCGGGTCGGGCACGAACGTCTCGATGACGAACGCGCCGCCCGGCGACAGCACCCGGGCGACGTTGCGGAGGCAGTCCGCCTGCCGCTCCGCGTCCACCAGGTTGAACAGGGTGTTGAAGACCAGGTACGCGAGCCGGAACTCACCGGCCACCGGAACGTCCGCCATGTCGGCGGCGACCACCGGATCCGGTCGCCGCCGGGTTTCGCCCGCAGTTGCGCGAGCATCTCCTCGGACGCCTCGACGCCCTGCACGGCGAGGCCGCGTTCCGCCAGCGGCAGCGCGACCCGACCGGTGCCGATCGCCAGTTCGAGAACCGGACCACCGTCGGCCAGATCGGCCAGGAAGTCCACGGCTGGCGCCGGGTCGGGTTGGTGCCGCCGTCGTCGTAATGGGCGGCCCAGAGCCGGCCGAAGAGGCCGGGATCGTCGAAGACCGACATCAGCGGCCTCCGCGGGTGGGGTCAGTGCCGGCAGCGGTGCCGCGGCCAGGGAACAATCCTGCTCACGAAGTCTCGATTCCTCGGGTCGGATGACTGTTGGTTCGGGGTACTTCGTCGTGTCGGGCATGGCGGCTGCTCCCTTCGCGTGACTGTCGACCGAGGACACCAGAGACGCCGCGGCCCGGCAAGGCAATTACGCCGGCCGGGCCCACAGCGGACGTGCGATCAGGAGATGTGGTGCAGGATCACGTTGTGTACGTGGTGGCTCTTCTGCGCACCACGGAACTCCACCTCGTAGGTGTGCGTGCCGACGTGGATGGCGATGGCACCGGTGGAGAAGAACGAGCCACCCCAGGACTTGTTGCTGACCACGCTCACGCTGGTGATCTTCGAGTACGGGATGCTGGTGATCGCGAAGCGCTTCCGACGAAGGACCGGTCCTGGATGATCACGCGCCGGTCGGTCAGCCCGATGAACCCGGTGCCGGTGCCGACGGCGTCGTAGACGGCGATGATCTGCTCGCCGTCGAGGAGGCCACTCTCGATCTGCTGGACCTGCTCTTTGCGGTCGTACGCGATGTTCGCCATGTGATCCAGGCTAGAAAACCGGTGCCAGTGGGCCCGCGTGGGCGACCACCAGGTGTCTCACCGGGGTTCGCGTCAGTCGCGGCGCGGACGAACTCGCGTACCCGATTGGTGGTGTTGCTGGGCAGCCAGACTGGCCCCGCTCGATGGGTGGCGCGTCGTGGATGGGCACGTAGGACACGTCGGGGCGCGGGTAGTAGCGCCGCGTGTTCCCCACCGGCAGGACGCCCCGGCCCAACGCCACCAGGGACAGCATCTCGGAGAAGGTGTTCCCGGCCGGGCCCTTCGGCACCGGCCGGCCGGACGAGTGCGGTCCGGAGTGCGGTCCCGCTTGAACTCCATGGAGGTGATCGCCGGGTACTGCACGACCGGGTGATCGGCGAGCACCTCCTGCGACACCGACACGTCCCGGGTGAGCGGGTGACCCGCGGCCACCGCCAGCGCCCGGCCTTCGGAGAGCAGCGCCGGGCCGGTGGCCATGCCATCAAAGGGGTACGAGGCGATCAGCACGTCGGTGGAGCCGTCGAGCAACCCGGAACGGGTGTTGGACAGTTGCGCCTCGTGCACCTCCACCCGGCAGTCGGGGTGCCGTTCGCCGAACAGGGCCACCGCCTGGAGCAGCACCGGCGCGGTCCACTCGCCGAGGAACGCCACCCGTAGCGTCCCGGTGACGCCCCGGCCGGCGTCGACCGCGCGCTGGAAGGCCTCGTCCATGCCTGCGACCAGCGGGGCCAGCTCGTCGGCGAACTGCCGGCCGATCGGGGTGAGCCGGACGACTCGACTGGTCCGGGCGAACAGCGGTGCTCCGACCTGGCGCTCCAACTTCTGACCACGCGGCTGACCCGGCCGGTGCTGACCCCAGCCGCTCGGCGGTATGGCCGAAGTGCAGCTCCCGGGCGAGGGTCAGGAACGTCTCGACCTCGTACCGCTCCAGCACCACGCCCCATCGTTGACCTGCGGGCAACGATCGTAGCGAGATCAGGTCTTGGTCGGCGTCCCTCGTCACGGGATCGTGAACCCATGAACACTGACGACCACTCGAACGGCCAGGCCGCCCCGGTGCGCGAGCCGACCGCCGGTCAACTGCGGGTAACGGGGTTCGACCATCTGGTGCTGACCGTCGCCGACGTGGAACGCTCCCTGGCCTTCTATTGCGGCCTGCTCGGCCTCCCGCCGGTACGGGTCAACGAGTGGCGTGCGGGCAGCGTCCCGTTTCCGTCGGTGCGGATCAGCCCCGACAGCATCATCGACCTCATCCGGGGCGAGCCCCAGGGCACGAACGTCGACCACTTCTGCCTGGTGGTGGCACCTCTGAACTGGGCGGAAGTGATCGACTCCGGAGTCTTCACGGTGCTGACCGGGCCGGTCGGCCGGTTCGGCGCCCGCGGGTCGGCGACCTCGATCTACGTGCGGGATCCGGACGGCAACTCGGTGGAGCTGCGCTGGTACCCGCAGGACGCCGGGTCGGATGCGGAGACGGTGGTCAGGACTCGGTGACCGCCCGATAGGCGTCCTCGATGCGGGCGGCCAACAGGACCTCGCCCTCGGTCAGGGCTCGCCGCTGCCGTGCCCCACCGGATCTGGGTGCTGTCGGCCCGGCGGCTGATCTCGGGTCGCAGGTGCAGCGCATCCGCGACGACCTTGACCCGTTCAGTTAGTGCGGCGTGTTGGGTATCGTCGATCACGAGCGTCCGTCGGATCTGCTCGCCCTCGCGTGTCCAACCAGATAGCAAGGTCAACGCGTCGGAAAGATAGTCGTGCTTGGCCCTGCTGTTGAACAGCACGCGCATCACCGCACCCCCAGCGCCGTTGCCGGCTTGTGGCCAAATCGTCGCCATCCCGTGTCTTGTCGGTGTCCCCTAGTCTCTCGCTGCTCGCAGGGGAGTGTCCACGCCCACACTTCCGTGTCTTGTTGGCCTAGCGGACGGCTACGGTACCCAAACCGCCGATTGATCTGGCACCCTGGACGCCCGTGCGGACCGAACGGGCGAATGATGGCGGCAGGCCGAACGACGGGACCTGAAGGTGATCGTCGGCGCGGCGATCATCCGGGATGGGCGAGTGCTCGCCTGCGCGCGTTCCGCCCACCCGAGGTGGCGGGCATGTGGGAGTTTCCGGGCGGAAAGGTCGAGCCGGGGAGGCCGAGACCGACGCGCTGATCCGGGAGTGCGCCGAGGAGTTGGCCGTACGCGTCGAGATCGGCGACCGGGTCGGCCGTGACGTACGGATGGCGCACGGCCGCTCCGTGCTCAAGGTGTACGCCGCCCGCCTGCTCGGCGGCGACCAGCCGCAGGCACTGGAACACGAGGCGCTCCGCTGGCTAGCCGGCGACGAACTGGACTCGGTCACCTGGCTCCCGCCGACGCCCCGATAGTCGCAGCCCTCCGCCCCTCCTCCGCCAAGCTCCTCGTGGCCTCTCTGACCCGTTGATCATGAAGTTATTGCCCACCCGCTCGGCGTGTCGTGGCAATAACTTCATGATCAACGGGACGTCTGGGGGTGCGGGCGGCGGGGGGGATGGGGCGGCGCGGCAGCCGCGGCCCCGTTTCGTTCGGGTGATCAGTGCTTGTCCTGCTCCGGGTGCGCGAAGTTGAGGTGCTCCGGAGGCAGCGGGAAGGTCACGTCGTCGCCGAACGGCGACGGCGCGGCGGCCCGGTCGAAGGTGAGCTCAGTCAGCGGCAGCCTTCCCCGGTCGTCCACTGCGGGAGCGGTCGGATGGGGCACCTCCCGGTCCCAGTTGACGCCGCTCTGCGCCTGCGCCTCAGCCCGCGAATCATGGGAGCCACCCGCGTGCGAGTGCACCCCACCTCGGGCGGAGCCCGACGTCGTCGAGCCCTGACGGGCGGTGGTCACGCTGGTCTGGGGCGTCTCGCCCCGACGGAAGATCTTGCTACCAAGCCACACAAGGGGATCGTACCTGCGGTCGACGACCCGTTCCTTCATGGGGATGATCCCGTTATCAGTGATCTTGATGTGCTCGGGGCAAACCTCGGTGCAGCACTTGGTGATGTTGCAGAATCCGAGGCCCTGTTCGGCCTGTGCGTACTCCTTGCGGTCGGTCCGGGTGTCCAGCGGGTGCATGTCCAGCTCGGCCGCCCGGATGAAGTACCGCGGGCCGGAGAACGCCTGCTTGTTCTCCTCGTGATCGCGGATCACGTGGCAGACCGTCTGGCACAGGAAGCACTCGATGCACTTGCGGAACTCCTGCGAGCGCTCGACGTCGACCTGCTGCATCCGGTAGGAGCCCGGAGCCGCGTCCGCCGGAGGGGCGAAGGCCGGTGTCTCCCGCGCCTTCTCGTAGTTGAACGAGACGTCGGTGACCAGGTCCCGGATGACCGGGAACGTCCGCAGCGGGTGACCGTGACGGTCTCGTCGTCGCCGAAGGTCGACATCCGCGTCATGCAGCCCAACCGCGGCTTGCCGTTGATCTCCATGGAGCAGGACCCGCACTTGCCGGCCTTGCAGTTCCACCGGCAGGCCAGGTCGGGCGCGTCGGTGGCCTGCAGACGGTGGATGACGTCGAGGACGACCTCGCCCTCGTTCACCTCCACCATGTAGTCCTGCAGGTCACCGCCGGTCTCGTCACCCCGCCAGATCCGGAACTGACGCTTCGCGCTCATCGGTTGTCCGCCTCTCCAGCGTCGTCGACGAGGGCGTCGAAGTCGGCCAGCTCCTCGTCGGTGAGGTACTTGCCCAGCTCGGCCCGGTCGAAGAGGCCGATCAGCTCCGGTCGCATCTTCGGCAGCGGCTTCCGGGTCAGCTGCACGGTGTCGCCGTCCAGCGAGCAGACCAGGTTGACCTGCCGCCACTTCGGCTCCATCGCCGGATAGTCCTCCCGGGTGTGCCCGCCGCGCGACTCCTGCCGCTCCAGCGCCGCCTTCGCGGTGCACTCCGAGACCACCAGCATGTTGCGCAGGTCCAGGGCGAGGTGCCAGCCGGGTTGTAGCGGCGACCGCCGGCCGCGCTCACCTTGGCGACCCGCTCCCGCAGCTCGGCCAGCCGAACCAGCGCGTCGGCCAGCTCACCCTCCCGGCGGATGATGCCCACCAGATCCCCCATGACCGCCTGGAGGTCCTGCTGCAGGGTGTACGGGTTCTCGCCGGTGTCCCGCTGCAGCGGAGCGAGCGCCGTCTCCACGGCCGCCTCGACCGCCTCCACGGCCACCTTCGGCCGGGCGGCCAGCCCGTCGGCATAGCTGGCCGCGTGCCCGCCCGCACGCTTGCCGAAGACCAGCAGGTCGGACAGGGAGTTGCCACCCAGTCGGTTGGAGCCGTGCATGCCACCGGAAACCTCACCGGCGGCGAACAGCCCGCGTACGTGGCCGAAGGCAGCCCCGAGTCCGGGTCCACCTCGACGCCGCCCATCACGTAGTGGCAGGTCGGCCCGACCTCCATCGGTTCGGCAGTGATGTCGACGTCGGCCAGCTCCTTGAACTGGTGGTACATCGACGGCAGCCGGCGGCGGATCTCGTCGGCCGAACGCCGGCTCGCGATGTCCAGGAAGACGCCGCCGGCGGGGAGCCCCGCCCAGCCTTGACCTCGCTGTTGATCGCGCGGGCCACCTCGTCCCGGGCAGCAGCTCCGGCGGACGCCGGTTGTTGTCCGGTCGGTGTACCAGCGGTCCGCCTCCTCCTCGGTCTCCGCGTACTGCTTGCGGAAGACGTCGGGGACGTAGTCGAACATGAACCGCTTGCCCTCGGAGTTCTTCAGGACGCCGCCGTCACCGCGCACCGACTCGGTGACCAGGATGCCCTTCACCGAGGGCGGCCAGACCATGCCGGTCGGGTGGAACTGGAGGAACTCCATGTTGATCAGCGTCGCCCCGGCGCGCAGCGCCAACGCGTGCCCGTCCCCGGTGTACTCCCAGGAGTTCGAGGTGACCTTGTAGGAGCGTCCGACGCCGCCGGTGGCAGCACGACCGCCGGCGCCTCGAAGAGGATGAACTCGCCCGACTCGCGGTAGTAGCCGAACGCGCCGGCGACCCGGTCGTCGTCGAGCACCAGCTCGGTGATGGTCGTCTCGGAGAACACCCTGATCCGGGCGTCGTACGAGCCGAACTCCCGGTAGTCCTCCTGCTGGAGCGAGACGATCTTCTGCTGGAGGGTGCGGATCAGCTCCAGGCCGGTCCGGTCGCCCACGTGCGCCAGGCGGGGTACTCGTGGCCGCCGAAGTTGCGCTGCGAGATCTTGCCGTCCTTGGTGCGGTCGAAGAGTGCACCGTACGTCTCCAGCTCCCAGATCCGGTGCGGCGACTCCTTCGCGTGCAGCTCGGCCATCCGGAAGTTGTTGAGGAACTTGCCGCCGCGCATGGTGTCGCGGAAGTGCACCTGCCAGTTGTCCCGGCTGTTCACGTTGCCCATCGCGGCGGCGGCACCGCCCTCGGCCATCACCGTGTGCGCCTTGCCGAACAGCGACTTGGAGATGATCGCGGTCTTCTTGCCGGCCAGTCGGGCCTCGATCGCCGCGCGCAGGCCGGCGCCGCCGGCCCGATGACGACGACGTCGTAGTGGTGTCGTGCGATACGAGTGGTAGTGGTCATGTCAGGGGCCCTTTAGTTGATGAACCGCAGGTCGGAGAACCATCCGGCCGCGACTGCCATGACGTAGAAGTCGGTCAGCGCCAGGGTGCCGAGGGTGATCCAGGCGAGCTGCATGTGCCGGACGTTCAGCCAGGACACACCGGTCCAGGCCCGGTACCGCACGGGGTGCTTGGAGAAGTGCTTGAGCCGGCCGCCGATGATGTGCCGGCAGGAGTGGCAGGAGATCGTGTACGCCCACAGCATCACCACGTTGAGCACCAGGATGACGTTGCCCAGCCCGAAGCCGAAGCCCTTCGGCGAGTGGAAGGCGAGGATCACGTCATAGGTGTTGATCAGCGAGATGATCCCGGCGGCGTAGAAGGCGTAGCGGTGCAGGTTCTGGCCGAGCAGCGGAAACGGGTCTCACCGCTGTACTCCTTGTGGCCGTCCGGGACCGCGCAGGCCGGCGGCGACAGCCAGAACGACCGGTAGTACGCCTTGCGGTAGTAGTAGCAGGTGAGCCGGAACAGCAGCAGCAGCGGCAGGGTCAGCGCCGCGTCGGGGATGATCCACCAACCGGGCAGGAACCGACCGAAGTGCGAGGCGCCCTCGACGCACCGTTCGGTCACGCACGGGGAGTAGAACGGGTCAGGTAGTGGAAGTCCTCTACCCAGTACCACTTGTGCATGAAGACCCGGACCGTCGCGTACGTGAGCCACGCGACGAGCCCGATCACGGTGATCAGCGGGGCGAACCACCAGCGGTCGGTACGCAACGTCTTCGCCGCGATGGCGGCGCGCGCCGCGCCCCCGCGGCCTCGTTGCCGTTGAAGTCATTCGAGTCGTCTCCTCGACGGGCCCGTACGGGCGGGCTGATCGTTCTCCGGTCGGCACGCGGACCGGCGAACCCGCACCCGCTGCCACGTCATGCGCACATCAACGACCACGCCGGATCGACCGACGCAGCTAATTGACACACGTTACGCCGATCTCTGCGAGCCGTCCGCGCAAGGGAGTGTCCCGTGTGTCTGGCCTGCGGAAAGCACCGGTACGCCGGTCGATGGCGTCTCGACGCCATCGTCACGGTGATCAGCCGGAGGCGCCTCCGGTGAAGTGCCAGGACGCCAGTCGCAGCGAGGGCGCCGCCCACCACGCACCGTCCACCCGGTCCGGTTGGCGCACCGCCCGTGCCCCCAGCCCGAGCACGGCCCCGGCCCGAGCGCCCGCGGGTACGACTCGGTGAACCGCAGGTCACGGACCGCCCGGACGACTGTGCCGTCCTCGATCAGCCACACGCCGTTGCGGGTCAGCCCGGTGACGACGAGGCTCTTCGGGTCCAGCACCCGCGTGTACCAGAGGTCGGTGACCAGCAGCCCTCGGCGTACCCCGGCGACCAGCGCGGCGGTGTCCGCGTCCACCACCGCTCCGGCCGCCGCGCCGGTGGTGCTCCGGCCCGCCGCGCTGGGCGGACCCGCCGCCCGGCCAGCCGTATGGTGCGGGCCATCGGGCCCCAGGTGGCACCGCCCGCGACCGCGTGCCCGGTGGACTGCGCGCCCGCCTCGGCGGCGGTCCGCCGGTCGTGCGTCACCGCCCGGGTGGTGCCCGCGTCGACCAGGGTCAGCGCCCGTCGAGCGGTGCCCTCCGCGTCGAACGGCAACCCCGACGCGCCCAGCGGATCGTCCACCAGGGTCACCGCCCGGTCGAACTGGTCCGTTCCCGGCTCGGCGAAGGACTGCCGCTCGGCGTACCGCTTGCCGTTGAAGCCGTACCAGGACAGGTTCTGCAGGAGGTCCGCGACGGCCGCCGGCTCGAACACCACCTCGTAGTGCCCCGGTGGCAGCTCGACCGGGTCGGCCGCGGCCTGCGCCTTCGCGGCCGCCTGCGCACCCAGCTCGGCGCCGTCGAGGTCGGACAACCGGTCGGCGCTGCGTCGGGCCACCCCGTCCGCGCCGTCGCGGCGGGCGATGCCGTCCATCGCCGCCTCCGCGGAGCGGCCGTACGCCGTGTGTCCGGCCGAGTTGGCGAACCCCGACGAGCGGTGCGCGGTACGGCAGTAGCCGGCAGTGTTGAGGCCCCCGGCGGCAGCCACGAAGGCGGCGACCCGGTCGGCCCGCTGATCCGGCTCGGCGTGTGCGGTGGCCTCGTCGACGGGCGGCGCGTCCGGCATGGGTGTGGGTGGAGTCAACCCGGGCCAGCCCGCGTCGGGTGGGCAGAGTCGTGCGGCGGCCAGGGTGCGTTCCACCAGGGCACGCAGCCCGTCGGCGGTGACCACGCTGCCACTGCCGGCGGCGGTCCGGCCGTCGACGTGCACCCGTAGCCGGACCCCGACGGTCGACTCGGAGACGTTCTGGTGGATCGCCGAGTTGGCGAACCGGGTCAGCGCCAGGTCCGCCCGCGTCACCACCGCCTCGGCCTGCGCGGCCGGACCACCGAGGCGGCGAACCAGCTCGACAACCTGCCCGGCGAGTTCCACCTCACTCACGCTGAGCCACCCTTCGTTCGCGACTGCGAGGCTCGCAAACCCGGCTCACTCCTCGCGCTCACTGAGCCACCTTTCGTTCGCGACTGCGGGCTCGCAAACCCGGCTCACTCTCGCGCTCACGCCGACACCCCACCCGGACGTTTCGGAACCGGGCCGGCGCGGCCGGGTGGCCGGTGTGCCCGATCTGGCCAGGCTGGCCCTTGCCGCAGTTGGGCGTCCCCAGTTGACCGTCTCGCTGGACAGCATGTCCATCGAACGCCAGAACAACGGGCCGATCCCGGTGTACGTGGGATTGCGCAGCATCCGCCCCCGCCGCCCCTTCTTGATCTCCCAGCCCACCTCGCAACCGAACTGGAAGTTGAGCCGCTTGTCGTCGATCGACCAGGACCGGTTGAGGTCCATCAGCACACCGTCGTCGGTGGCCGCGATGATCTCCTCCAGGGTGTGCGGGCCGGGTTCCAGGCCGACGTTCGTCATCCGCACCATCGGCAGTCGGGCCCATCCGTCGGCCCGTACGCTGCCGCCGTAGTCGAGGCTGGCCATCGCGGCGGAGTCGCGGCCGGCGAGCACACCCACCCAGCGGCCGTCGCGGACCGCGTCCCGCTTGACCGCCGGTGAACCCTCGTCGTCGAAGCCGAAGCTGCCCAGCGCGCCCGGGATCGTCGGGTCGATGGTGATGTTCATCAGCTCGGAGCCGTACCGCAGCGAGCCGAGCTGGGCCAGGTCCAGCCAGGACGTGCCGGCGAACGCCGCCTCCCAGCCGAGGATCCGGTCCAGCTCGATGGCGTGCCCGACCGACTCGTGGATCTGCAGGGCCAACTGCTCGCCGCCGAGAATCAGGTCCGTCTCACCGGCCGGGCAGAGTGGGGCGCTGAGCAGCGCGCGGGACTCCTCGGCGATCTGCGCGGCGTGCGCGGCCAGGTCCAGCGACTCGACCAGCTCCCACCCGGTGGTGCCGTACTGCCCGCGGTAACTCGGCCAGGACCGCCGCTGCGTCTCGCCGTCACCGATCGAGGTGGCCGAGATGCCACCGCCGCACTCGCGGATCCGCTGGTCGATGCGGTGACCCTCGCTGGAGACGAACCACTTCGCGGTGTCCCAGACCTGGTAGAGGCCCTCGGCCAGGTCCGCGCCGTGCTCGGCCATCGTGCGGGTCGCGCCGACCAGCAGGTCACCCTTGTCCGACAGGGGCACCCGAGCGGGTCGATCTGGCACCCGGAGGACCAGCTCGCGGTGACCGGCTCGACCGCGACCAGGTCGACCGGAGGGCCGGGCACCGCGCACTCGCCATCGCGGTCCGGGTCGCGCGGCGGCCGGCGTCGCGGGCGGCGGCGTCCGAGATCGGGTACGGCGTGGAAGCCCCAACTCGCACCGACGAGCGCTCGAACACCGATCCCGATGCTCTCGTCCTGGGTCAGCTCCTCCACGTCACCGTTGCGCGCGGTCATCGACTCGTAGCGGCGGTGCATCACCCGCGCGTCGGCGTACCGCGCCCCGCGTCGAGAGCGGCCTGGACGGCGGCGGTGGCCGCGTCGAACTCGGTCATGCGACCGACCCTAGGCCAGCCACCCGACACTCGTCAGGGGACGAGGTCCTCCGGCCGGATCGTGGCCTTCACTGGCTCGGCCAACTCCAACGCCTCGCCGGCCCTGGTCATCGACTGCTCCACGTAGTGGAGCCCTGTAGCTGGAAGAGGTTCACAGTCAGGCTTTTCTGCTCGACGAGCAGATACCATCCGACCCCGGCTGCGGCGTACAGGTGCGGCTTCAACACCCGGTCGATGATGGCGGTGTGCGGTGCGCTGACCTCACCGACCAGCAGGACCGAGTCCGCCGGTACGCAGGCCGCCGTGAGATCTAGCTCCGCCGTCACCACGAGGTCGGGGTTGAGGATCCGCGTCGGGTTCAGCCGCAGGTTGATCACCGGGAGCAGAGTGCGATTCGCCGCCGCGCAGCCGGGTTCCAACGCAGCCGCCAGGCCACGGACGATCACCTGGTGTCGGACGGTCGGCGGTGGTCCGATGAGCAGACCGCCGTCGAGGAGTTCGATCCGCTGGGCGGTCTCGCCGAGGGCGAGGTAGTCCGACTCGGTCCATGGCAGCGGGTGGTTGAGAATGCCGGCGGGAATCACCTGCCCAGTGCAACTCATTCCGGATCGCCGTACTCGCACCCGACGTGCGAGCGCGAGATGAAATGCCCACTCGGACGGTGTGGTCGTCAGGTTGAGTCACCAAGATCCGCGCAGTATCGGGGATGTTGCTGTCTCCGGCGCGTCGGAAGCAGCAACATCGGGGAAGTGTGTGGATCTTGGTGCGGTGTGAACGGGCGTGGATGGCGAGGTGACGGGGTGCGGGGCCGATGCCGACTCGTTACGCTCGGGCCCGCTGACACGTGCCGGCTTTGTAGCTTATTTTCACCCTCGGGACTTTCCTGTAAGTTCTCTTCGTCACTGAGGGAGGTGGCCGTGGACAGCTCGGAACCGTTGCCGTCCGGTGGGCCGGACGACCGCCCGCCGTGCCGGCGCAGCGCTCCGACCAGGACTCCTACCTGCGGGTGCGTGATCTGCGGGTCCGGTTCGACACCGAGGACGGTGTGGTGCGCGCGGTCGATGGGGTGTCGTTCGCCGTCGAGCGGGGACGCACCCTCGGCATCGTCGGTGAGTCCGGCTCCGGAAAGAGCGTCACCTCGTTGGCGATCCTCGGCCTGCACGATCCCAAACGGACCACCATCACCGGGGAGATCTCCGTCGGTGGCCGGCAGGTCGTCGGTCTCAAGGACGACGAGGTACGCCGACTGCGCGGCCGGGACATGGCGATGATCTTCCAGGATCCACTGTCGGCACTGCACCCTACTACACCGTGGGCCGGCAGATCGCCGAGGCGTACCGGGTGCATCACCCGAAGGCCAACCGGCGCGAGGCCCGCCAGCGGGCGGTCGACATGCTGGACCGGGTCGGCATTCCGCAGCCGGCGCGTCGCTTCGACCAGTACCCGCACGAGTTCTCCGGCGGCATGCGCCAGCGGGTGATGATTGCGATGTCCCTGGTCAACGACCCGGCGCTGCTGATCGCCGACGAGCCGACCACCGCGCTGGACGTGACAGTGCAGGCGCAGATCCTGGACCTGCTCGCCGACCTCCAGGCCGAGTTCCACTCCGCGATCATCCTGATCACCCACGATCTCGGCGTGGTCGGCCAGGTCGCCGACGACGTGCTGGTCATGTACGGCGGACGTGCCGTCGAGCGGGGCAGCGTCGAGCAGGTGCTCCGCTCGCCGCAGCATCCGTACACCTGGGGTTGCTCTCCAGCGTGCCGTCGCTGCACGGCGACGCGGACGCGGACCTGGTGCCCATCCCCGGCAACCCGCCCAGCCTGATCAACCTGCCGTCCGGCTGCGCGTTCCACCCACGCTGCCGGTACGCGGACCGTGCCGGCAGCCGCTCCGCAGCGAGGTGCCCGAGCTGCGCTCGGCCGGGGCCGACGGTCAGCTGGTCGCCTGCCACCTGAGCGCCGATGAGCGCGCCACGTTCTACGCCGAGGACATCGCATCCGTGGGGTGGCTCGATGACTGATGAGCCACTGCTGCGGGTACGCGGCCTGACCAAGCACTTCCCGGTACGCCAGGGCTGCGCGCCACCGGCCAGGTGCGGGCGGTCGACGGGCTCGACTTCGACGTGCGCCCGGGGAGACGCTCGGCCTGGTGGGGAGTCGGGCTGCGGCAAGACCACCACCGGCCGGATGCTGGTGCGGTTGTTGGAGCCGACCAGCGGCAGCATCGAGTTCGACGGGAGGGACATCACGCACGCCGGCCGCCGGGAGTTGCGCCCGCTGCGGCAGGAGCTTCAGATCATCTTCCAGGACCCGTACGCGTCGTTGAACCCACGGCACACCGTCGGTCGGATCGTGGCGATGCCGTTGCAGGTCAACGGGATCAGGCCGCCGGGTGGGGTCAAGGCCCGGGTGCAGGAGTTGCTGGAGCTGGTGGGGCTCAACCCGGAGCACTACAACCGGTATCCGCACGAGTTCTCCGGCGGGCAGCGCCAGCGCATCGGCATCGCCCGTGCGTTGGCCCTGCGGCCCAAGCTGATCGTCGCGGACGAGCCGGTCAGCGCGCTGGATGTCTCGATCCAGGCGCAGGTCGTCAACCTGCTGCGCGACCTGCAACGGGACCTCGGCCTGGCGTTCGTGTTCATCGCGCACGACCTGGCCGTGGTCCGGCACTTCTGCCAGCGGGTAGCGGTCATGTACCTGGGCCGGATCGTGGAGATCGGCGACCGGGCCGACATCTACGAGCGCCCGCAGCACCCGTACACCCGGGCGTTGCTCTCGGCGATCCCGGACGTCACCCAGCTCGGCCCGGCGGGCCGGATCCGGCTGACCGGTGACGTGCCCACCCGCTCGACCCGCCGTCGGGCTGCCGGTTCCGCACCCGCTGCTGGAAGGCGCAGGACATCTGCGCCGCCGAGGAGCCCGCGCTGGTCCCGCGCGACGGCGGCAAACAGGCCACCGCGTGTCACTTCCCCGAAGGGAAACGGACAGCACGAGCCCCGAAGGAGGCGGCCGACACGAGCCCCGAAGGGAAAAGGGCCCGCGGTGGCGGCTCCGATCATCGAGGAGGTGCCGTCGTGAGCCTGTCCCCGGTGGAGGGTGTGGCGCTGGCCGAGATCGAGTCCGACCCGGACGCGACCGGGCCCGCGACCAAGGGAGTTGTCGGCCGTTCACCCGGCCAGCTCGCCTGGCTGCGGCTGCGCCGCGACCGTACGGCAGTGGTCAGCGGTGTACTCCTGGTGTTCTTCCTGCTGTTGGGGTTGGCTGCCCCGCTCATCGAGATGGTCTACGGCATCGGGCCGCGGGAGCAGTTCCAGAACCTGCTGGACGGCTTCGGCATGCCGCTGGGTTACGTCGGTGGCGTCACCGGGGAGCACTGGTTCGGTCTGGAGCCGGGGCTGGGTCGGGACATCTTCATCCGGCTGATCTACGGGCTGCGGACCTCGCTGTTCATCGCGTTCGCATCGGCCCTGATCACCGCGACGATCGGTGTCGTGCTGGGTGCGCTCGCCGGTTACCTGGGCGGCTGGCTCGACGCGGTGATCAACTGGATCACCGACCTGACCCTGGCCATGCCCTTCCTGATCATCGCGTTGGCGCTCATGCCCACCGTCACGCTGCGCTTCTACGGTGAGCGGGGCAGGTGTCCTCCGCCTTCGGGGTGGGTGTGCTGATCGCCGTCTTCGCCATCTTCGGCTGGACCAGCACGGCCCGACTGGTACGCGGGCAGGTGATCGCACTGCGCGAGCGGGAGTTCGTGGAGGCGGCCAGGGCCAGCGGGGCCGGGTTGGGGCACATGCTCTTCCGGCAACTGCTGCCGAACATCTGGGCGCCGATCCTGGTGTCGTTCTCCTGGCGGTGCCGCAGTTCATCACCAGCGAGGCCGCGCTCTCGTTCATCGGCGTCGGCCTCAGCGACGAGACGCCGAGCTTCGGCCGGATGATCTACCGCAGTCTGGACTTCCTCCAGACGGATCCGGCGTACGTGTTCTTCCCGGGCATCACGATCTTCGCGTTGGTGTTCGCCTTCAACCTCTTCGGCGACGCGTTGCGGGACGCGCTCGACCCGAAGTCGTCCCGGTAGAGGGGTCAGATCATGGCGCGATTTCTGATCAAGCGAATCCTCTCCGCCACGCTGACCCTGTTCGCGGTGAGCGTGCTGACGTTCCTGATGTTCTTCGCCCTGCCGCGCGACCCGGTCAGCAGCATCTGCTCGAAGAACTGCAGCCCGGAGCGGCTGGAGCGGGTCCGCGACGACCTGGGCCTGAACGACCCGCTGATCAGCCAGTACGCCGGTTACATGAAGGGCATCGTCACCGGTCGGGATCTGGGCAGCGCACAGGGCGGCCGGTGCGACGCGCCCTGCCTGGGCTGGTCGTACGTCACCAACGAGGCCGTCTCGGACACCATCGCCCGGGTGCTGCCGGTGACGTTGAGCATCGTGATCCCGGCGGCGATCCTCTGGTTGCTGCTCGGGGTGGGGCTCGGCATGGTCTCCGCGTTGCGTCGGGGCACCTGGCTGGACCGCCTGGCCATCGGCTTCTCGCTGACCGGCGCCTCGTTGCAGCTGTACTTCGTGGGCGCGGTGCTGCTGCTGGTCTTCGTCTACAACCTGCGGTGGCTGCCGGTGCCCAGCTACACCTCGCTCTTCGACAATCCGGCGAAGTGGGCCAGTGGGCTGGTGCTCGCCTGGCTGGCGCTGGCCTTCCTCTTCTCGGCGATCTACGCCCGGTTGTCGCGGGCGCAGATGTTGGAGACGCTGTCCGAGGACTTCGTCCGGACCGCGCGGGCCAGGGCCTGGCCAAACGCACTGTGTACGGGCGGCACGCGCTGCGTGCGGCGATCACCCGGTGGTGACCATCGCCGGCCTGGACGTGGGCGGGGCGCTGGGCGGCACGGTGATCACCGAGACGACGTTCGGCATCCAGGGGTTGGGGCGTACGGCGGTGGACGCGGTGCGCTCGGGTGACCTACCCACGATCATGGCCACCGTGCTGATCGCCGCCGTCTTCGTGGTGTTGGCGAACGTGCTGGTGGACCTGCTGTACGCGGCCATCGACCCGCGGGTGCGGCTGCGCTGACCGACCCGGGTGTCCAGCACGGCACCGATGGCGAAATTTATCGACAACTGTTACACAACTCGTAGGTTTTCTTCCATACGATCCTCGGGACGTCGGCGGTTCTCGCCCCGACGAAACCGCACGGCACATGGGTGAAGGGGTATTCATGAGACCACGCGTGGTGGCCGCCGCAGGCGGCGCGATCGCTCTGGTGGTGGCATTGGGTGCGTGCTCGAAGAACACGGGCGAGGGCACCACCGTGGACACCGAGCGTCAGCAGACCGGGGTCATCGCGACCGACCCCAAGGACTCGCAGGGTCCGGCGGCCGAGGTGAGCGGCGCGGCGAAGGGTGGCACCTTCAGCGTCATCCGGGAGTCGCCGATCTCCCACCTTGACCCGCAGCGGACGTACTCGTTCGCCGGTCTGATGGCCAACCCCTGTGGTCGCGCTACCTGACCACCTGGAAGGACGACGGCAAGGGTGGCCTGGTCCTGGTGGGCGACCTGGCCGAGACGCCGGGCAAGAACGTCAACAACGACTGCAAGGTCTGGGAATTCACTGTCAAGGACGGGGTGAAGTTCGAGGACGGCCGGCCGATCACCTCCAAGGAGATCGCGTACGGCATCGCCCGGTCCTTCGACCCGGACCTGTCCGGTGGCCCCACCACATCCAGGAGTGGCTGGCCGACTCCCCGCAGTTCGACACCAAGTGGGACTTCAAGAAGAACAAGACGTCGCTGCCGCCGGGTCTGAGCACGCCGGACGCCAAGACGCTGCGCTTCGAGTTCGCCAAGCCGCGCTGTGACCTGCCGTTCGCCGTCTCCCTGCCGACCACCGCGCCGCTGCCGGCCGACAAGGACACCGGCGTCGACCTGGACAAGCAGCCGTTCTCGTCCGGCCCGTACAAGGTCGCCAAGAACCAGGTCGGCGTGCAGCTCACCCTGGACCGCAACCCCAACTGGGACCCGAAGACCGACCCGGTCCGGCACCAGTACCCGGACCAGTTCGTCTGGAGCTTCGGCCCGACCGCGGACGCCGCCAACAACCGGGTGATCGCCGACAACGGCGCCGACCAGAGCGCGCTCGCCTTCAACACAGTGCCCGCCTCGCTGGTCGCCAAGGTGGCCGGGGACGCGACCCTCAAGTCCCGCAGCATCCTCTCTCCCACGCCGAGCGCCAACCAGCTCGTCATCAACAACCAGCGGGTCAGGACCTGAAGGTCCGCCAGGCGCTCAACTACGCCATCGACCGGGACGGGATGATCAAGGCGCTCGGCGGTCAGACCGTCGCCGCCCGCTGACCACGCTGATGCCGCCGGCCACCATCGGCTACAAGGCGTACGAGGCGTACCCGGCCGGCCCAAACGGTGACGTCGCCAAGGCCAAGGAGCTGCTCGGCGGGCAGACGCCGGAGCTGGTCCTCGGTGTCGCCGACAACTCGACCGAGCAGCAGCAGGGCGCCCAGCTCAAGGCCAACCTGGAGCGCGCCGGTTTCAAGATCACGCTGCGGAACATCTCGGACGACGCGAAGCTCGACGAGATCAAGAAGAAGAACAACCCTGGGACCTGTACATCGGTAACTGGGCGGCGGACTGGCCGAGCGGGGCGTCGATCCTGCCGGTGCTCTACGACGGCCGGACCATCAAGGCCGAGGGCAACAGCAACCAGTCCTACTTCAACGACCCGACGATCAACACCGAGATGGACCGCATCCTGGCGTTGTCCCCGGCCGAGCAGGGCCCGGAGTGGGCCAAGCTCGACGAGCGGATCATGAAGGAGTACGCGCCGGTGGTGCCGCTCTACGTCGACGTGGCCTACAACGTGCACGGGTCCAAGGCCGGCGGGATCTTCATCTCCAGCGTCTTCGGCTACCCGTCGTTCGTGAACGCGCACGTCAAGCCGTAGGTCGCGCCGCAAGCCAGAAGGGTCCCCTCCCGACAGCGTCGTCGGGAGGGGACCCTTCTGTTCCGCTGGGCTGGTCACCGGTGCGACTCGATGACTAGCTCGCTGAGCTAGTGCCTCGTCATGCGGCCTTGAAGGGGTAATCCGGGTGGCGGATCTTGGAGTTGGTGGCGTATCCGGTTTTCGGTTTGGCGCGTTGGTTGTGCCAGCGGATGTAGTCGCCGATCGCGGTGTCTTGCTCGTCATGTGAGCGGTGATCGGTGCCGTTGAGGGCGAAGTAGCGTAGGGCGGCGAACTCGGCTTCGATCCAGTTCAGCCATGAGCTGTAGGTCGGCAGGAACACCAACTCGACTCGGTTTGCGTGGCACCAGGCGGTCACGGTCGGGTGTTTGTGGGGCGAGAGTTGTCCAGGATCAGATACAACCGCTGGCCAGGCCAACGTTGGCGCAGGGTCTTGAGGAAGTCGAGGAACTCGATCGCGCGTTTGCGGTCTCGGATGCGGTAGTGGATCCGGCCGGTGGCCAGGTCGAGGCTGGCGATCATGTGCCGGACACCGTGGTGACGGTGGTAGGTGGCTCGCAGCCTGACGGGTTGGCCGTGTGGTTTCCAGGCTTTGCCGGGTCGTGGTTGCAGGTTCAGGGGTCCGAACTCGTCGACGCAGATGACTCGGCCGTCAGCGGGCGGGTGGTCGTAGAGATCGAGGATCCGGCGCATCTTGGTGGTGAACTCGGGGTCGGTGCTGGACTTCCACGTCTTCGACGTCTGCCAGGAGACGCCGCGTTCGTGCAGGATCCGCCGGACGGTTTCGATGCTGATCGTGGCGACCCGGCCGGTTTCGATCAGGTAGTCGCGCAGCTTGCTCAGCGACCAGCCCGAGAAGGGCCGGCCGAGGAAACGGGGTCACACCGGGCGATCGCGCAGATCCAGGCTCGGGTCTGATCATCGATCTTGTTCGGTGTTCCCCGCTCCATTTTGGGTTCAGCGCCTCGAACCCCCGATCGTTGAACGCGTGGATCACGTCACGGACGTAGTCGTCGGTGGCCTTGAGCAGGTGCGCGATGTCCGGGGCGGCTGCCCTTGAGCGGACATCAGCACCACGATCGCGCGGCGCAACCGAACAGGATCCTTGGCCGTCCGGGTGACCTTCTGCAGCCGCTGGCCTTCGGCCATCGACAGAGCCCTGACGAACACTTCCGGGCGTCGGCCCACCCGGCATCACCTCCCACATCAACAGCGAGAGAGACAGCCTGCCCGAAACACACTCAGAACTGACGGATTACACGGCCAACGTTCAAAGACGAGGCACTAGCCGCGAACAGGTCGACTCGGCCGGGGCGCTCCGAAGCATGCATTGCGGCTGGTAAGGACACAAAATATCGCTTCTTGCGACTATTCGAGGAAAACCTCCACGCGGTGTTCTTGACTCGAAGGGAAAGGTTTTGCGTTGTGCAAAAATGAGCTTTGCTAGGAATGCGATGATGGTCCTTTGATGCCCTTAATTCTGTCTCGGAATAATTGCAGGACCCGTTGTGCCTGCGCGTTGGTTGGATCGGCTTCCGCCAACCGCTGCCGGATGAGTAGGCTGGCTTGGTAGGCGGCCTCGGCCGCGTCCAGGTTGCCGCGTGCCGTCGCCAGGTCGCCCATCTTCGTGTGGGAGATGCTGAGGTCTCGTTGTGCCTGCGCGTTGGTTGGATCGGCTTCCGCTAATTGCTGCGCAATGTGTAGGTCGGCTTGGTAGGCGGTTTCGGCCGCGTCCAGGTTGCCGCGTGCCGTCGCCAGGTCGCCCATCTTCGTGTGGGAGACGCTGAGGTCTCGTTGTGCCTGCGCGTTGGTTGGATCGGCTTCCGCTAATTGCTGCGCAATGTGAGGCAAGCCTGGTAGGCGGTTTCGGCCGCGTCCAGGTCACCGCGCGCCGTCGCCAAATCACCCACATTGCTGTGCGAGACGCTGAGGTCTCGTTGTGCCTGCGCGTTGGTTGGATCGGCTTCCGCCAACCGCTGCCGGATGAGTAGGCTGGCTTGGTAGGCGGCCTCGGCCGCGTCCAGGTTGCCGCGTGCCGTCGCCAGGTCGCCCATCTTCGTGTGGGAGATGCTGAGGTCTCGTTGTGCCTGCGCGTTGGTTGGATCGGCTTCCGCTAATTGCTGCGCAATGCGTAGGTCGGCTTGGTAGGCGGTTTCGGCCGCGTCCAGGTTGCCGCGTGCCGTCGCCAGGTCACCCATCTTCGTGTGGGAGACGCTGAGGTCTCGTTGTGCCTGCGCGTTGGTTGGATCGGCTTCCGCTAATTGCTGCGCAATGTGTAGGCAAGCCTGGTAGGCGGTTTCGGCCGCGTCCAGGTCACCGCGCGCCGTCGCCAAATCACCACATTGCTGTGCGAGACGCTGAGGTCTCGTTGTGCCTGCGCGTTGGTTGGATCGGCTTCCGCCAACCGCTGCCGGATGCGTAGGCTGGCTTGGTAGGCGGTTTCGGCCGCGTCCAGGTTGCCGCGTGCCGTCGCCAGGTCACCCACTTTGTTCTGCGAGACGCTGAGGTCTCGTTGTGCCTGCGCGTTGGTTGGATCTGCTTCCGCCAACCGCTGCGCAATGCGTAGGTCGGCTTGGTAGGCGGCCTCGGCCGCGCCAGGTTGCCGCGTGCCGTCGCCAGGTCACCCACCTTCGTGCGCGAGATGCTGAGGTCCCGCTGCGCTTCGGCGTTGGTCGGATCGGCTTCCGCTAACTGCTGCGCAATGCGTAGCCCGGCCTGGTAGGCGGCCTCGGCCGTGGCTAGCTCACCGCGCGTCGCCGCCAAATCACCTACCTTGTTGTGCGAGACGCACAGGTCCCGTTGTGCCTGCGCGTTGGTCGGATCGGCTTCCGCCAACCGCTGCCGGATGCGTAGGCAAGCCTGGTAGGCGGTTTTGGCCGTGGCGAGGTCACCGCGCGCCGTCGCCAAATCACCCACGTTACTCTGCGAGACGCACAGGTCCCGTTGTGCCTGCGCGTTGGTCGGATCGGCCTCCGCCAACCGCTGCCGGATGCGTAGGCCGGCCTGGTATGTGATTTCGGCCGCGGCCAGATCACCCCGCACCGTCGCCAAATCACCCACCTTATTGTGCGAGACGCTCAAGTCCCGCTGCGCCTGTGTGTTAGTCGGATTGGCCTCGGCGAACTGTGCGGTGGTGAGCAGGATTTTGGTGTAGCGGTTGAACGCGGCGTCGATGCTGCCAGTGGCGAGCAGAGCTTGTGCCTCCCGGTCGGCAAGGGGTAAGAACGTGCGGTCGGTGGTGGGTACCAAGTCAACGATTTCTCCCAAGAACGCAGCGACCGACAACTCTCCCAGCTGGCGGGCGATCGTCTCCGCAGCCAACAGAGCGAAATCGATCATCTGCTCGGTCTGGTGCAGCGCCGCGTAGTGTCGAGCAATTTCAACCAGGTCGGTGAACGTGCCATTACCGTTAGTCAGACGGGCTGAGCGCATGACGATGGCGCGTTGATGGCGCGTCGGCCAGGCGGAGCCCTGGTAGCGGCGTAACGCTTCGGAGACCCAGGCCAGCACCATGATGTCCCCTTCGGCGGCTCGACTCAGCAGCGTGCTGTCGATCAGGCGCTCCACGGCGGGCTCCCCTAGCGCTCTGCTCACCGGCAAAGCGGGATCGGGATCGACGCCCCAATAGGCATTGAGAAGATCGTCCACGGTCATCGCCGTCTGTGACACCGCGGCCTGCAGCAGCAGGTCTCGCTCCAGGTCGGTCAATCCGGTGAGCAGCGTGTCCAGCAGGATGTCGCGGGAGCCGAGCAGCACGGCCTGCTTAACCGCTTCGTCCAACGTCTTTGGCCGATTGACGTCGATGCCCTGCTGGCGGGCCAGCTCGTGCAGTTTGAGGGTGGCGGTCTGCAGCACCGCTCGACCGTGCCTACGGCGTAACGCATCAACGAACTCCACCAGCCGGGGATGCCCGCCGATCGTGGCCGTCAGCGTGCGCCGCTCCAACGGGCTCAAATCGGTAAATCCGTCGAAGCGCAGCAGCATCCGCCGCAACTCCGACGTGCTCAGCGGCGGCACCTCCACCCGGTGCAGCAACACCGCGCTGCCGGGCACTGGGTAACGGCAGGTGACCAACAGCCGGCCCTGCTGCGCCGCCGAACACAGGGCAGGAAACACATCGGCGAAACTGGCGTCGGCGAAGCCCGTCCCGTCATGGGTGAGGTTCTGCTCAAAGTCGTCGAACAGCAGCAACAGTCGATACCGCTGCAACAACTGCTTGATGACCTCCAACCTGCCCAGGTCGTCGCCGGCTTCTGCCAGCAGGGCAACGCCGCAGGCGCTGCCTGCCCGACTGCGGTGACCAGCGCTTCCGGACTCCAGATCCCGACATGCACGACCGGGATCCATCCTTCGGCGGACAGGCGGGACTGGATTCGTCCGGCCACCGCGGTCTTCCCGATTCCGCCGATCCCGGTCAGCACCACCCGGACGCCGCCCCGAACCGCGCCACCGCCTTCGGGTCGCCGCGCAGCACCGCCATCGCCTCGCGTATCAGGGCCCGGCGGCCGATCAGCTCCCCGATCCGCAGTTGCCGCACCGTGCCGCCGACTGGCACCGGCGTCGGCTTGGCCAGCGGCTCGGCTGACGCCCGAGGGTCGTGCAGAGGCTGGTCCTCTCCGGCACCCAGCAGGATCGGTACGCCGTACTCCGGCGGTGTGCGGTTCTTCGCGACCCGCCGTTGCTCCTCTAGCTTTCGCCGAGCGTCCGCGAGTGCCTGTCCCGGCGTGGTCGACGCGTTGCCGGCGAGCGCCTTGTAGAACAGTCGGGCCAGGTCAGTGGCGTAATTGTCAGTGACCGCGGCCTGCATCGCGAGCACACGGTCCGCGCCGGATCGGACCAGCGCGGTAGCTAGGTTCGCCGAGCCTCCGGCACCGCTACGGCATGACGACAAGACGATCAGCGGCAACGGGTGCTGCCCAGCCCGCAACGCTTCGACCAGCTCGTCCGCGCCGACGTCGACAGGATCCCCATCCTCGTCCTCCAAACGCACACCTGTGGCTGAGCCGTGTGCGGACAGATGCAGCACGTGGTACTGCTCGGCGCGCAGCGCGTCAGCGATCTGGCCGGGGCCGGCGACCTCCAATACCGTCACCTGCCCGGCATCGTCCTCCGCGACCGGTGCAACGGCGTCCAGCACGGCCTGCATCTCAGCCTCCACCGCCAGCGCAGGATCCGAAGACCGTCGCTCCTCCGGCGCCGCCACCGCGACAAGGACCTTCAACGGCCCTGGCAGCGGCATCACCACTCCATGCCCACAGCCTCGCAGGCGACGGCGCATTCGGATGCCCGCTAGAGAGCACAGCAGACGACCGTCGGACAACCGCAGCAACTCGTACGGCAGACCCAACGGCGCCTCGTCTGCGACCACCACGATGTCCAGAGTCGAACCGAACTGCCACCGATCGACCATCCGCTCTATCCGCACCACCGCGGACGGATCCAGCAGTACCTCACGCAGTTGCCCGCCAAAATGTGCCAGCCGCTGGTCGACCGCCACCGGATCGCCTGCGGCCAGCCCATCCCACACATGCGCAATGCCCACCGGAAGCCGAGCCGTTCGCTCCGACAACGCGCTACCCGACAGCGATGCCCGGCATGTCACCGAGGCAGAATTCAGCACCACATCCAGGAGCAGCTCATGATTTGCGGCTCGGCCAGCCCGCCCGCCGGGCACTGCGAGCCGGGGCTCCAGCACTACCACGTGACCCAGCGGCGGCTCCACCTCCCACGGCTGCTTGGTCAACACCCGATACAGCCGCTCTACCCCGCCTCCGAAACCTCGCGAATCTCGTAATGCGTTGTAGCGGCCTGTCCCAAGAACACCGGAATGTCCTCGGCCGAACACCCCGGCAGCACCACCGGCAAGAACGCGCCCGGCCTGCGGCCTGGTCACGATAAAACGCATCACGGATCAACGTCGCCTCGAACTGCACCCGCGACCCTCATTCGCCCCGACCTGGCCCTCGGCCCGTAACCGATACTGCGGAGACGCAACGACCAGCACGTAGTCCGCCTCGCGAACCTGCTTCAGCATCCACAAGGTCAGTCGACCGGCTGCTCCGCAGCCGGCAGATCGAGCTTTGCGTCGATCCCCAAACTCCGTAACAAAATCCATAGATCTCGGACAAGCTCCTCAAATGCCTTGTCCTCGTGGGCATATGAGATGAGCACCCGCAGCCGCCCGCGAGTATCAGATTGATCCACGACCCATCCTCCCCGCACTTTGCCGACCGCCCCGAACATTGCAGCCAAGACCTACTGACGGCTAGCCGCGATGCAGTCGCAAACACGACAGCGTCAGCACGGCAATTTCGATTCCGGACCGTCGTAGCGGGTATTCGGGCTGGTGAAGGCCGCGTAATTTCCGTGGGCGAGGCGTGTCGGCCGACGGCTCGATGACCCACCGCATCCGAATGGCTTGGTGACGAGGCTATTCGGGCGACGTGTTGTATCGGTCGAGCGTCGCCTTGGACGTGGAAGCATCCCGGAAGATCAGCTCCCAGGGTCCGCTGTTGACGTCCATGTCCTTGCCGAACCCGATCCATTTTCCGGCCATCCGTCGGCCGGTCGGCTCGACCAGCAGCTGGATCGCACCGTGGTACCGGGCTCCCCGGTAGTAGCCGGCGGGATCGGTCTGCTCCACCCACGTGCCGGTGACCACGGCGCCATCCACGGTGAGGTCCATTGACAGCGACGATGCCGCCGAGCCGGGCAGGCTGCGCACGGTCAGTCGGTCGCCGTGCTGGAGTACGACCACGAAATGCTGAGCCGCCAAGGATTCTCCCCGGCCGCTGGAATGGTATTGGTAGCGGCTGAGCCAGACGCCCTCGTACGACGCGTGGACCGCGAGTGGCTTGGCGTTGGGGTGGCCAGGCTGGACACGGGCGAGGTCAGGTCGTGGCCGGCGTTCGGGGCGTTCATGTCCGCCACGATAACGATGTGTAGCGTCGATGTCGCTGTGAGTTCGTTCGATGTACTGTCCGTAGCAGTGGTCCGTCTGGTCCGGCCCGATGCGTGCTGGCCGCTACCTGGGGCGTTGTTGTGTCGCATGTCGATCCGCGCTTCGGTGCCCAACTGCGTGCGCTTCGGGCCGAGCGTGGGCCTCGCTGCGGGCTCTGGGCCAGCTCGCTCATCGGGGCAAGAGCCACCTGCACGATCTGGAGACCGGGCGAAGGCCCCACCCCGATACGGCTCGGCACCTCGACGAGGTGCTGCGAGCCGACGGGATGCTCGTCCGTCTGCTGGACGAGCCCGTCGACCATGACACTGAGGCGGGGAGCTGCTCGCTCGGGTGCGGGTCAGTGACGTCAGCGCCGAGACGCTCACGCGGATCGAGGCGGGTGTGGACGACCTGGCAAGCGCGTACGCGCTGGTGCGGCCGGCTGATCTGCTGCCGCTGGTGCGGTGCCAGTTGGCCTACGTGGGGCGACTGCTCGACGGTCGTGGCACGTTGGCGCAGCGTCGGCGGCTTGTCGTTGCCGGTGGTTGGTTGACGGTGCTGCGGGCAACGGTGCACATCGACCTGCTGCAACAGCCCGCAGCAGGTGCCCATCTGCGAACGGCCATGGCTCTTGCCGAGCATGCCGAGCACCCGGAGATTCAGGCGTGGTGTCTGGAGACGCAGGCGTGGGACTGGCTCACCCGAGGCGACTACCGGCGGGCACTGGACCTTTCGCGGCAGGCGCAGCGGGCAGCGCCGCGGGTAGTTCGGCGTACATCCAGGCGACCGCGCAGGAGGCACGGGTGTGGGCGCGGTTGGCTGACGTGCGGCGGACGCGTGCTGCGCTGGATCGCCTGGAGCGGTTGACAGCGAACCTGCCGGTGCCGGAGCGGGCCGAGCACCACTACCGGTACGACCCGACGAAGGCGCTGGCGTACACGGCTACCACGCTGTCCTGGGCGGGTGACCCGGCCGCGGAGCAGATCGCCCGCATCGCCTTGTCCGAGTTGGACCCGCGCGGCGATGGTGGGAGCGGCCTCGGCGCTCTGCCTCTGCCCGTCTGGATCTCGCCATGGCGCTCCTGGCCGCCGATCGGCCGGACGAGGCCGGCGTCGTCGCCTCCGAGGCGGTCCGGTCGGGGCGAGTGGTGTCGTCAAACTGGTGGCGGGCGCGGGAAGTGCTCCGGAAGGTCGAGCGCGCCGGGACGGCGGAAGCGGCAGCATTCCGCGAGGTGTACGAGGCGTACCGACCGTGACTCGATAGCGGACGGCACGCGCCGAAGGGCACCCGCTCGCTTGTCTGGCGCGCATTGTGGCTTCCTCAGCGGCGGTTCGAGTCGTACGATTTGAGCTCGTGAGCGAAGCCCTGAACCCGGTTGGCGTGGTTTGCACGTCTTGTCGCAACGCAACCTCGTCTGTACCCGCTGGTTGGATCGGCGAGGATGATGATCCCACAATTGGTTACGCGCTGATTGAGTGCTCGCACTGCCATAGGCTTATGGTCATTCAGGAGTTCAACGAATGGAATGGGCGAGACTTGGTCTCTAGTGGCGCCCCGGTTGTCATCTGGCCAGTTCGCGACACGCCACTTAGTGTCGAAATCCCTGAACCTGCACGTAAGTCGTTTGAGGAGGCGCGCGCTTGTCATGGTGCTGGACAGTTTACGGCTGCCGCACTGATGGTACGGCGCACACTTGAGGCGGTCTGTATCGACAAAGGGCCACCACCGGTACCCTTCAAGCCAAGCTGAACGATTTGAAGTCTAAAGGAATCATCGAGGGAAGCTCACTGACTGGTCGCACGACCTTCGAGCTCTCGGAAATGAAGCTGCCCACGATACGGCGATATTCATCAGTGCTGCCGATGCGCAGGACGCCCTTGAGTTGGCGGAAGCATTGCTAAATTACGTCTACGTCCTTAATGCCAAGTACGACGCCTTTAAGGCGCGCCGCGCAATCCCTGCCGCAGCATCTTGATTGCGTAATGCTGGACGTTCCTATCAAGATTCGATCAACGTCTTGCTGCGTTATTGAAGAACCAGAAACCTGACATGGTCGACTGCGCCTTTATCGGCTGATTGTTTCATTGACCTGCGACCGTGGCCCAGTCAGGCTCGGTCGAGGTGCCCGGGTTGTCGCGCTCTTTCGGCAGTTCGTTCCGCAGCGACGCCACAGCCGCTTGGCCAAGAGGTGTTGCTCGCCCGGATGGATCGAGCGCCCACTCAACTCGACACAGCGTGCCTAAAGGCACTCAGCATGCGCTGCCGGCGGTTGATGGGTGAGGGTGACCGACAGCCTCGACGGCGATGAGGGCGTCACCACACCGGTGGAAACCTCACGGTCGGCTCTGAGGTGCCGAGGTCCATCGCCACAGGGCGTGGTCCGAATGCTCGGTGTCACTGCCTTGGGGTCAAGTCGGTGTACCGTCCGAAGTGGTGGCCCGTCGGACGGCCGGCAGGGAACGGGCTCACCCCGCTACCTGGGAGGCTGCGATGCTTTCGACCATCGGTGATCATCTGCGCAAGCTGCGGACGGAGTCCACCTTCACGCAGGAGCGATTGGCTGAGCGCGCGAGCGTGAGCGTCGAGACCATCCGCAAGTTGGAGCAGAACGAGCGGACCAGCGCCCGCATGTCGACCCTGAACAAGCTGGCCACTGCTCTGGGTGTGCCCACCTCTGCGCTGATGGGGTCCGCTGCGCAGGCGCAGGCCATGCGGGAGCCCGATGCTGAACCACTCGGCCTTGTTGATGTCCGCCGTGCCTTGACTCCGGTGTCCGGCCTTGACGGCCGTTCGGTGGTTGACCATCACGAGATCGGGCCACCGACCTCGGCCGACGTGCGCGGTTCCATCCGGGCAGCGAACACGATCTACCACGCCAATGACTATGCAGCCGCCCTCACGCTGATCCCCGGCTTGCTTGACGAAGCCCGGACCTTTGTCGAGGTCGCCGATGGTGATGAGCGGTTGGTCGCTCATGCCTTGGCGTCGCAGGCCCACCAGTTGGCTGGCCGGCTCCTCATTCAGCTACGCCGCGCTGACCTCGCGCACGTCGCTCTCACCGCAGCCCTCGACCACGCACGGCGTAGTGGCGATCAGATGGTGGGTGCCGCTGCAGTCGCGCCGATGTGCTGGCTGCTGTTGCGGCAGGCGCGTTTTGGCGAGGCTGAAACCCTTGCGGTGCGGACTGCTGACCAGGTGGAGCCGAAGCTGTCCACGGCGTCCCCGGCCGACCTTGCCGCATGGGGTTTCCTACTGATTAAGGGCGCGTCGGCCGCGGTCCGGGACGCTCGGCACGATGACGCCCGAGACATGCTCGACCTGGCGGCGGCTGGCGCGCATCGGCTCGGCGGTCGCCCGAATCCGGACGCCGATGTCACAGGCAATGACTATTCCGTTGAGGGCGTGCATCTGATGCGGGTGGAGTCGGCGGTGATCGCCGGTCGCCCCGACGAGGCATTGGCCTTGGCTCAGCAGGTGCATCGGTCTCCGCAGGTGACGCCCTCGTCGCGGCAGCGGCACCGTCTGGACATCGCGTTCTCGCACGCGCAGACCGGCGAGTACGCCGAAGCCACTGGCGTTTTGCTTGACCTGCGAGACCAGGCGCCTGCCTGGTTGCGACAGCAGCGGTACGCCCGTGACATCGTGCAGTCGATCTCCGAGCGGCGTCGCCGGGCGATGTCCAGGAACTGGCCGAACTGGCCTCTCTGGTCGGCGCGTAGTCGCCCGGACGTACGACCTTCCCCGGAAGCCGTTTGCCCTGGTCTGTCGTGTACCTGGCCGCCCTCCTCTCACTGAGTGAGCCTATGGCTACCGGGTGCGATTGATGGACGGACGTTTTCATCGGTTCCGCTTCGATCCGCGCCCCTCAGTCAGCGCGGCGGCGGTCGTCCTCCAGTGCTCCGCAGCCGCGCCTCCCAGGGAGGTCGCAGGTGGACAGCACGCAGCCCAACTTGGCGCAGAGCCGGGGCGAGCAGATCGACGCTGCCGAACGGGACGAGGCCAAACGCCGGTTGCTCGCGCAGGCCGAGGCCGAGCGGATCCCCGTGGAGGAGACGACTCAGGCGCTACCGGATCGGCGGTGGCGTGGTGAGTCCTGATCCGGTGCCGATCGGTCGACGCGTCGCGTACCTGCGGGTGCGGCGGAGGTTGTCGCAGCAGTCGTTCGCGGATCGGTTGGGCAAGTCGAAGAGCTGGGTGGACAAGGTCGAGCGCGGCGTCCGTTCCCTGGAGCGGGTGTCGACCATCCGGGACGTCGCGGCCGTGCTGAGGGTTGATGTCGCGGCGCTACTCGGCCGTGATGTCCAGCCCGGCGGGTGGCCGAGTGTCGCGAGGGCGTCGGGCGGATTCGGGCCGCGCTGTCGGCGTACCCGATGGCTTTTGGTCGCTCGGCGGGCAGCGACGTGATGTCGCCCGATCGGATGGCTCGGGAGGTGCGGCATGCGTGGATGACCTACCAGCACGCTCGGTACCCGCGTCTGGTCGAGCTGCTGCCCACTGTGGTGACCGAGGTGCACCGCGCCCACGTGCAGGACCCGGAGGTCGGGCGGGCAGCGGTGGTGGAGGCCTGTCGGGTGACAGCGGCGCTGCTGGTCAAGCTGGGCGAGGGAGCCTCGCCTGGTTGGCGGCTGACCGGGCGATGTCCGCCGCTGCTGGTGACCGGGTGTTGCTGGCCTGCGCGGCGGTGCAACTGGGTCAGGTGCTGCGGGCATCCGCGCGGGCAGGGTCGGTGATGCTGGCCGCCGCCTCCTGATCGCCCGGGCACGCCGGAGCAATCGTCGCTGCGTGGATCGCTGCTCGTGCAGGCCGCCCTGATCGCGGCCAGGGCGGGTGAGGACCGGGTGGTCGAGGACCTGCTGGACGAGGCCGCCGAGCTGGCCGTTCGGGTGGGCGACGGGCACGACCATCACCGCACGGCGTTCGGGCCGACGGCCGTCGAGTTGGCGCGGGTCGCCGCCGCCGTGGAGCTGGGCGACGGCCCGGAGGCGGTGGCCCGGCACGAGAACGCGATGGGCCGGGACGGGTGGCGGTGGCTGCCGGTCGAGCACCGCGCCGCGCACCTGATCGACGCGGCGCGCGCCTACCTGCGCACAGACGACCTCACCACCGCAGCCCGGGTCCTGTTGCGGGCCGAACGGATCGCGCCCGCCGAGATCCGCCACCGGCCGGCCGCCCGGGACGTGGTTGCCCAGGTCGCTCGCGACCCGGCCGCCCGTCCACGATCACTCAGCTCGCCATCAACCTCGGGGTGCTGTGAGCGTGACGGCCTGCCGGCCAGCCAGAGCGCTCCCGGTGGGGCTCAGCGCTCCGCGTTCAGGTAGCGCAGCACGGCGAGCACACGCCGGTGGTCGGTTCGCGCCTGGGGCAGGTCCAGCTGGTGAAGATGGCCGTCACGTGCTTCTCCACACTGCGTGGGGCGAGGTGGAGCGACTCGCAGATGGCGGCGTTGGACCGGCCCTCGGCCAGCAACCCCAGGACCTCGCGTTCGCGGTCGCTGAGGCGGGCGACGCCCGCGTCCACCGCCGGCGCCGCCAGCAACTGCCGCACCACCTCCGGGTCCAGTGCCGTCCCGCCGGCGGCCACCCTTCGCAGCGCGTCGACGAAGTCGTCGGTGCTGACGATGCGATCCTTCAACAGGTACCCGACCCGCCCGGGTGCTCGGCGATCAGTTGCCGCGCGTACCGGGTCTCCACCCACTGAGAAGACCAGCACGCCGGTCTCCGGGTGGGCCGCCCGGATCGCCAGTGCCGCCCGTAGGCCTTCGTCGGTGAAGGTCGGCGGCATCCGTACGTCGACCACCGCCGCCTCCGGCCGGTGCTCGCTGACCGCCGCCCGCAGGTCGTCACCGTTGTCCACCGTCGACACGACGGTGATGCCGTGATCGGTCAGGAGCAACCTGATCCCGTCGCGCAGCAACGGATTGTCCTCGGCGATCACTACTCGCATGGCAACTCCACTGTGATGGTCGTCGGCCCACCCGGCGGGCTGTCCACCCTCAGCGCGCCGTCCAGCGACTCGGCCCGCCGGGCCAGCCCGGCCAGCCCCGTACCCTCGCCTCCCGGCCTCGCGCCGCCGCGCCCGTCGTCGGTGACGATCAGGCGCAGCGTGCCACCAGCGCGCGGAGGTTCAGCCGGATCCGGCTGGACCCGGCGTGTTTCGCCACGTTGGTGAGCAGTTCGGCGGCGCTGAAATAGAGCGCCGACTCCAGGTCGGGCGTCGGCCGCTGGGGCAGGTCCACGTGTACGTCGACGGGCACCGCGCTGCGCGCTGCCAGGGTCTCGATCGCGGTGCTCAGGCCGGCGTCCAGTACGGGTGGATGAATGCCCGCACGATATCCCGCAGCTCGGTCAGCGCCTCCACCACCGCGCCCTGGGCCTGCGTCACCATCGCCCGCAGCTCCGGCTCACCGGCTCGCCGCTCGATGCGCGAGAGCGCCACGCCCAACGCGACCAGTCGAGCCTGCGTACCGTCGTGCAGGTCCCGCTCCACCCGCCGCAGCAACGCGGCCGCGTCCGCTCGCAGCACGGCACGGCTGGCCTCCAGCGCCGCTATCCGGGCGCGCTCCGGGCTCGGCTCCAGCAGCGCCCCCACCAACAGTCGGTCCAGCCACACGATGAGCCGGAAGTACCACGGAAACACCAGCAGCGCGGCCAACCCTGCGCGGCCAGACCCCAGGAACCACCCAGGGCGGATCTTCTGGGAACCAGCGCATCCACACCGGATTGGTGACCCCAGCAGCCCTCCGACGATGAGGACCCGCCGAGGTACGCGGCCGCGGTCATCAGCGGCAGCCGGGCGAAGCAGTACGCGAGGGCCTTCCAACCGATGGCGTCGGTCAGCACCGCACCAGCCCAGCGCACCGGGCCCGGCCCTCGGCGGCGTACGGGTGGCGGGTTCGGCCAACTCCAGCCGAGGAACAGCCGGGCCGGCCCGCGGAAGTACCGCACGGTCAGCCGGGCCAGCACCAGCACACCGGTCAGCAGCGGTAGCCCGATCGTCAGCAGCGAGAGTGCGGAGAACACCAGCCCCAGCAGTGCGAGCGCGAACGTCGGCACGGCCAGTACGGTGCCGGTGACCGCGTACCCGACCTCGCGCCAGGTACGGGCGGCCACCGGCGCGCGCAGGACCGTGCCGACGAGCGATCTCACGGGTCCACCGCCAGCGACTCCACCGGCGGGCGGCGCATCGCGACCAGCGCCGGCACCACGGTGCCCAGCAGGACCAGACCGATCACTGCGGCCAGGCCGACGATCAGCTGCCCGGTCGGCAGGTACGGCTTCCACGTGCCCAGCATGCCGTGCAGCATCGGCACCACGGTGACCATCGCGATCACCGTACCCACCGCCAGAGCGGTAACGGTCACCAGCAGGGCTTCGCAGACGACCACGGCCAGCGCCCGCATCCTGCTCGCACCGACCAGCCGGGTCACGGCAAGCTCCCGGCGCCGGGCCAGCAGCACGGTCACCAGCGTGTTCACCGCGGCGACCGCAGCGAAGGCGACGTAGACGGCAGTTCCGAGTACTCCGTCCACACCCGTGCCGCCGGCTCGGACGCGGCGTTCACATGCTCGGACGTGGTGTGCGTGATCACCTTCACCATGGCGAACGCGATCGCGAGGACCAGCGGTACCAGGGCGCCGGACAGCGCCTGGATCGCACCGCGAGGTTGTCCGCGGCCAGCGCCCCGGTGCCCCGAACAGTCGCGCCAGCGGGCGGCCAGCCGCAGCAGGACCGGACCGAGGAAGCCGCCCCGATGCACATCGCCAGCATCGTGAAGAAGCTCGACTCACCGGCCTTCGCCGGGTCGCCGTTCGCGACCCGCATCGACAGCAGCACGCCGCCAGCCACGAGTACGACCCCGATCGCGGTACGCACAAAGCCGACCTGGCGCCGGGGAACGGCCGTCTCGGTCAGCGCGGCGGCGGGCGTACCCGTGCGGGTCGCATCGCGGCGACCAGCGCACCAAGCAGCGACGCCCCGACGGTGATGGCCAACGCGGCGGGCAGCGCCGCGGCCGAACTGTGGAACGTCACGCCGGGCGGGATCGCCCCGTGCCCGGTGAGCCCGCCAACCAGGCGCGGGCGAGCAGGGCACCGAGCGGCACCCGAGCACTGCCGCCGGCACCGCCACCGCAGCGGCCTGGGCCGCCACCGCGCGGCGCACCTGCCCGGGAGTGGCACCGACAGCCCGCACCAGGGCGATGTCCCGGCCCTGCCGGGCGATCGACGACGTCATGGTCAATCCGACGATCAACGCGGTCAGGTACACCGACATCACCACGAACAGCGCGGCCATCTCGGGATGCTGCTCTCGGTCAGCGCCTGCCGGGCGGCCGGATCCAACCGGGCACCGGACATAGAGGAAACGGCGCCGAGCGCTCCGGACGCGAGCGCGGCGGCCAGGCACTGCGTGATGAACGGGCCAGCGAACGCCCACGGCTGCTTGCGTAGCGCCTGCCTGGTCAGCCCCGCGTTCACCGGGCCACCACCGGCTCGGTAACGGTGGCCGCCAACCGCTCCGCGATGGTTGTCGAATCGGGCGTCGGGCCGTCCGCCACCACCTCGCCGTCGCGCAGCAGGATGAGTCGGTCGCTCCAGGCCGCTGCCATCGGGTCGTGGGTGACCATCACCACCGTCACCCGGGCCCGGTCCACCCCGTTCCGAAACAACCGGAGTACCTGCCCACCGGTAGCCGGATCCAACGCCCCGGTCGGCTCGTCCGCGAACACCACGGCGGGACGACCGGCCAGCGCACGGGCAATGGCGACCCGCTGGCGCTGGCCACCGGACAACTCGCCGACCGGCCGACCGGCCAGCCCGGACAGCCCGACCTCGGCCAGCACCTCGTCGAGCGGGCGCGGGCGCGGACCACCCAGCCGACGGGGCAGCAGCACGTTCTGCCGCACCGTCAGTTCCGACAGCAGGTTGTACGACTGGAAGACGAACCCCACCCGATCCCGGCGCAGCCGGGTCAACGCGCCCTCGCGCATCCGAGTGACGTCCTGGCCGACCAGCCGGACCCGGCCCGACGTCGGCCGATCCAGCCCGGCCGCGCACTGCAGCAGGGTGCTCTTGCCCGATCCGGTCGCGCCCATCACCGCCACGAACGTGCCAGCCGACACCGCGAGCGAGACGGTGCGAAGAGCGGCGACCGGCCGGCGGCGCGAGCCGTAGGTGCGGGTCACCCCGTCGAGTTCCACCACGTTGTCCATGCGTTCCAGCCTCGGCTTCGGCAGCGACACGGACATCCGGGTGGCCCGAACGGTACGGGTGCGGTTATCCGCACCGGCCGGTGCCATGAGCGACTTGAGATACAAGCCCTCAAACCACCTCGCCGTACGATCCCGGGCATGCCTGATCTTGCGGCCCGGTTCGGCCAGCTTGCCGACGAGTACGAGCCCTGGAAGCGGGCGGCGACCGCGCTCGTCGAGGGCTGGGACTGGTACACCTGGCCGGGTCTTGATCTGCGCCCGTTGCGCTTCGAGCGGGACCTCCTCAAGCCTGGACGTCGTCTGGGCACCCGTCCGTCGGTGGACCGAGACGTCCTGCGTATCGGGTTCGATGCCCGGGGCCAGGTGGCGGTGGTCGAGGAGTACAGCGGATTCCTTGACGGCCGCCTGCATGACGAGACGTTCTTCCGCCACGGCGACGAGGTTGTCGAGGTTGCGCACTTCGGCAAGGACGGCCCGATCTACCTGCACGAGTACCGCTTCGAAGACGGGTTGATGCGCTCGGCCGACATGGTCGAGCGGCGCGGCTCGGGGCGTGAGGCGTACGCCTACACCGACGGGCGGATCAGTCGTGTCGAGATCGAGCACAGTGGCGGCCCGCCTGGCGTACTGATGGCCGAGCACGACGACCTCGGCCTGCTCCGGCTCGTCGAGGTTCGGGGCCGCGAGTCGCAGGTGCGGTACGCCCGGCCACCCGCAGGTTTCGATCTTCAGGCGACGTGCCGCACCATCGAGGACAGGGCGGTCGAGCTGATTCCGGATGCCGCCGCACAGCTGGCGGTCGACGACCCCGTCGCCTGCCTCGCACTCAGTTACTTCCGACCGACGCAGCTGGTGATCGAGATCAGCGCGGCAACCGCGGACGAGCGCGCCGAGCTGGCCTCGATCGAAGCCCGAGCCGCCTGGTCGCCGGCGGACTTCGAGGCCAGCACCGGCATCGACCTCGGCGACACGGAACCCTCACGGCTGGTACAGCAGGAACTCGCCCTGCTCGACGCGGACGACGACGATGTGGCCGCCGGATCCGAGATCGGCCGACGACTGTGGTGCGCGGTCGCGGCTCGGCTGAACCTGCACGACTGGTTGGCCACGCTGCCGGTCACCGATGATTTCGTGGTGTACGCGGTCGACCTCGAAATGGTCGACCTGGAACGGAACCTGGTCAGCTGCCTGCCATCGGACCGACTCGCCCAGTTTCACGAGCGGGGCCTGCTGTGACCCGGTGACCGTCGGCGCTCACAGTGTTCAGGACCGACCGATGGAGCGGTCGAGGAAATCGTGGATCATCGGCGCTGCCTCGTCGAGCTTGTCTTCCAGCAGGAAATGGCCGGTGTCGAGCAGGTGGAATTCGGCCGACGGCAGGTCGCGCCGATAGGGTGGGCACCATCGGGCGGAAAGACCGTGTCGTTCTGGCCCCAAATGATCAACGTCGGTGGCTGGTGGTCGCGGAAGAAGGCCTGGAACTCCGGGTACAGCGTGACGTTGCTGCCGTAGTCGTAGAACAGGTCCAGCTGGATGTCCGCGTTGCCGGGGCGGGCGAGCTGCACGTCGTCATGGGTCCACGTGTCGGGGTCGAGTCGGGTGAGGTCCCGCACCCCTGCGTGTACTGCAACTTCACCGTCTCGGGCTTGAGGACGACCGCGATGGCCTGGCGATTCTTGTCGGTCTTGTCGGCCCAGTAGGCCTTGATCGGATCCCAGAAGTCGCTCAGGCCCTCTTCGTACGCGTTGCCGTTCTGCACGATGAGCGCGCTGACCCGGTCGGGCCCCTTGAGAGCCAGTCGATATCCGGTGGGTGCCCCGTAGTCGAAGCAGTAGAGCGCAAAGCGATCGATGCCGAGCTGGCCGATCAGGCCGTCCATCAGGTCGGCGAAGTTGGCGAAGGTGTAGTCGAACGTCGACCGGTCCGGGCTGGCGCTGTGACCGAAACCCGGAAGTCCGGCGCGATCACCCGGTAACGGTCCGCGAGCAGGGGATCAGGTGGCGGAACTGCGAGGACGACGTGGGGAAACCGTGCAGCAGCAGGAGCACGGGGCCATCGACCGGACCTGCGGCAGAAGATGTCGATCCCGTTCACGGTCGTCGTGCGAAAGCGCGTGACCGGAAATTCGCCTTCCTGAACGGCGGCGACCGAGGGTTTCTGCGCAATGCCAACCATCGTGGAGTCCTTTCGGCATAAGGGAGAGCGGTGCCACCCTGGGTGTCGCGCTGCCGGGTCTCGCTCAAATCAGCATGGCATTCGGCGGGAGGCTCGGTGTGCCGAACCCGCTTATCGAATGCCGCTCACCGCAGATGGGTACGGAGGAAATCCAGTTCCAGCGGAAGCAGCCGTTCGGCGGTGCCGTTCGCGGCCATGTGCGTGGTCCCGGTCAACGGCAGCACGGCATGCGGCCGGCCGGTGCTCAGCAGGGCCGCGGAGAGGCGGAGCGTGCGCGGCCACCACGTTGTCGTCGGCCATGCCGTGCACCAGCAGCAACGGGCGAGCCTGGTCCGGGCCGGTGACCGGCTCGGCCGCCATCTCCACGAGTGAATGGTGCGCGTAGACGTCCATGCCGTCCTCCGGCAACCCCAGATAACGCTCGGTGTACGCGGTGTCGTACAGCGCCCAGTCGGTCACCGGGGCACCCGCGATCCCGCACCGGAACAGCTCCGGATGACGCAGCACCGCCAACCCGGCCAGCCACCCCCGAACGACCAGCCGCGTACACCGACCCGACCCAGGTCCAGGTCCGGGTGCTTGCCGGCGAGAGCGGTCAACGCGTCGATCTGGTCGGCGAGGATCACGTCGGCCACCCGCCGGTGGATCGCCTTCGAACGACGGCGCCACGCCCGGCGTACCCCGGTTGTCGATGGTGACCACCGCGAACCCGGCGTCGGCCCACCACTGCCGCTCCAACCACGCGGCCCGCGCCGCCACCACCTCCTGGTGCCCCGGGCCGCCGTAGATGTCCAGCAGCACCGGCAGCCGCCGGCCCGTCACGTGGTTGTCCGGGTAGAGCACCGCCGCCGGGAGCCGCCGATCGGTCACCCGTTCCAGCAGCGGCAGCGGAGCGTACGGCGGTGTGGCGGCGAACGACCGCAGCTCGGCGATCTCCTGGTCGCCGCGACGGACCGTCCAGCGCACCCCGGCGTGATCCAGCGAGGCGACGCCGACCGCCAGCACGTCCCCGCCCACCGCGGCCGTGTACCAGCCGGAGTCGGTGGTGAGCCGCGCGCGTCCACCCCACCGCCGATGGTGGTGCGGATCCGGAACAGGTGCCGCTCGCTCGGCTCGCCGTCACTCGCCTCCACCAGCAGGTCGGCCGGACCGGTGGCGGCCGGCAGTCGACCCACCACCCGCCGTACGTACAGCGACGGCGGGTGAGCAGGGTGCCGTCGGCGAAGAGGCACCGTGCGTCGTACCCGTCGTGGGCCAGCTCCCCGCCGACCAGCACCCGGCCGTCCGGCAGGTGCGCCGGGTGCCGGCGATCGGCTCGACCCAGCGCGGATCGGCCAACTCGGCGTGCACCTGCGTCTCACCCGTACGCGGGTCCACCGCCAGCACCAGCCCGTGCTGCTGCGAGCGGCGCAGCACGGTGATCAACGGGCTGCCCTCGCTCCAGCTGACGCCGGTCAGGTACGGGTACGTCTCCCGGTCCCAGTGCACGTCGACCCAGCCGTCGTCCAGGTCGAGCAGGTGCAGGCTGACCTCCGCGTTCGGCCCACCCGCCCGGGGTACGCGACAGCCGTCGGCGGGCTGGCCGGCTCGGCCGGTCGTGCAGGTGCCACCGCTCCAGGCGGGACTCGTCGACCCGGGCGGCGAGCACCATCCGGCCGTCCGGCGCCCACCAGTAGCCCCGGAACCGGCCGAACTCCTCAGCCGCGATGTGCTCGGCGAGCCCCAGCTCACCCCGGCGTCCTCGCCGGCCAGCAGGTGTCCGTGCCGTCGGCGTCGATCACCCGCAGCTCGCCCCGGCGCACCCTCGGCGGCGTCCGTCACGTACGCCAACCGCTGCCCGTTCGGATCCGGACGAGGGTCCAGCACCGGACCGACGGTGGCCACCTCCACCACGTCACCGTGCACCAGATCGGCCCGGAACAACCGCCCCGCCAGTGCGAACACCGCGATTCGACCGACGGCGTCCAGCGCGTACGAGCCGATGCCGGCGGCGCTGAGCCGCAACCGCTCACGCAGCGCGCGCTCACCCGGAGTGAGTGACCTGACATCGCCGCCCTCACCCAGCAGGGCTGCCGGATCGGCCACCAGCCGCTCCTCGGCGGTGCCCACGTCCAGCAGCCAGAGCGCGTCCGCCGGATCCTCGGGGCCGGCGGAGCGCAGGAAGATCACCGAGAGCCGTCCTCAGCCACGGAGACAGCGCGTGGCGCGCCGTGGCTGAACCGGCGAGTGCGGGCGGCCAGCTCCGGAAAGTCCACACGGCAAATCGTAGAGCGGTAGCGCAGGTGATGTGGCCGACCTGGGCGGACGCGTCAGCGTCGGCCGGAGCAGAAGCGCCGGTTAGAGTGACCGTCGTGACGATGCTGCCCGACCGCCGCCTCCTGCTGGTCCACGCGCACCCCGACGACGAGTCGATCGGCACCGGCTCGACGATGGCCCACTACGCCGCGAACGGCGCGCACGTCACGCTGGTGACCTGCACGCTCGGCGAGGAGGGCGAGGTGCACGTGCCCGCGCTGTCCCAGCTCGTCGCCGCCGAGGCCGACCAGCTCGGCGGGTACCGGATCGCCGAGCTGGTCTCCGCGTGCGCCGCGCTCGGCGTCAGCGACCACCGCTTCGGCGGGGCCGGCCGCTACCGCGACTCCGGGATGATGGGGCTCGCCACCAACGACCACCCCGGGCCTTCTGGCAGGCCGACCTCGACGAGGCCGCCGGGCACCTGGTGGAGATCATGCGGGAGGTACGCCCGCAGGTGCTGATCACGTACGACCCGAACGGCTTCTACGGCCACCCCGACCACATCCAGGCGCACCGGGTGGCGATGCGCGCGGTCGAGCTGGCCACCGCCGAGGGCTGCGCCCCGCTCAGGTCTACTGGACGGCCATGCCACTCAGCGTGCTGGAAGCCGGCATGACCCACTTCGCGGAGTCCTCCGACAACCCGTTCGGCGGCATCGAGGACATCGCGGACCTGCCCTTCGGCACCCCGGACGCCCAGATCGCCGCCCGGATCGACGGCACCGACCAGCACACGGCCAAGGAGGCCGCGATGCGGGCGCACGCCACCCAGATCCCGGCCAACTCCTGGCTCTACTCGATCGCCGGCAACTTCGGAGGCGAGTTCATGGGCGTGGAGTACTTCACCCTCGCGGTCGGCGAGAAGGGCCCGGGCGCCGGGCCGTACGGCTGGGAGGACGACCTCTTCGCCGGGCTGCCCACGGAGACCGCCCGGACCGGTCCCCGGTCGCGGCGGCGGGTCTCCGGTGACCCTGCCCGCCGCGCCGATGACTGTCGTCGACGAGCCGGACACCCGCCCGGCGGCCGCCGCCGCGGTTTCTGGACCTGGGCCTGCGGCTGGCCGGTGCGATCGTCGTTGTCGTCGCCGGAGTGCTGACCGGAGTGCTGGAGCTGCTGCTCGCCACGGTCCGCGTCGGCGGGCAACTGATCGGCGTGTCGCACTCTCGCCGTCGGCGCCAACATCCTGCTGAGCTGGTTCGCGCACGAGGCGATCGGCCGCCGCTGGGCGGTCGCGCTGCCGGCGGTTCCCTGGTTCGCGCTGATGGCGGTCGCCGCCGTCCGGACCAACGAGGGTGACCTGTTGCTGGCCGGCGACAACTGGGTCGGACTGGCCATGATCGTGGCCGGCGCGATGACCTTCGCGGTAATGGGTTTCCGGCAGATCCTCGCCCCACCGCCACTCACACTGGGTGGCTGATGACGGCACCCAGGTAAGGGTGGTAGATATTCCTGCCAGGGATGCGAGCCCGCGACGGGCGTACGGCAGGAGGTCCGGCGATGGACAAGCGGTGGCGGGACGTCGGGGTGCTCGTGGCAGCACTGTTCGCGGTCAACGTGGTCGCCCGACTGATCATCCGGATCGCCTTCGACGGCAACGACACCGCGGCCGATCGGGTGTCGCTGGCGATGTTCGCGGTGATCGGGCTGATCCTCGCCGTGGTCGCCTTCCGCTGGGGCCAACGCCGCCCCTGGCGGGCTGGGCCGCCGACATGGCCCTCGTGGTCCCGCTGGCGATGCTGCTGACCGTGTTGATCGGGCCGCTGCTGGTCGGTCACAACCCGTTCGCCGGTGGTGCGGCGACGTTCCTCGCCCAGATCTGGCTCTACCTGCTCGCCACCTGCGCCGGGCTGCTGATCGGCTACCTGGTTGTCACCGCGCTCGGCCGTGACTACCGCTCTCAGCAGCTCAAGCGGTACGCCGAGGTCAAGGCCGCAAACCCCGCCGCGTCGTCCGCCGCTAACACCACCGCGCCTGCGCCTGGCCGCGCCCCGCCGCGTCCGCCGCGCGTGCCGCGACTTCATGGAACCCGAGTCGATCAAGCCGCGCTCGAGGTCTGACTACGCGCGGATGGTTCGTTCCCGAAGGGCAAAACAGGTCAGGTCTCGGCAAATCAGACAGCGCGGGCAGCCCCGGCCAGTGCGGGCGGCCCCAGGCCAGCGCGGGATGACACCACGTCAACGCGGGGCATCCTCGGGCCAAAGCCGAGGGCGTCCGGTTCAGTGCGGGCGACCCGGGTCAGGTAGGTGTGGTGAGTCGTGAAGCCGAGCCGCTGATAGAGCGCGACAGCCGCTGTGTTGCGCTGCTCGACCTGCAGGAACGCGTGCGTCGCTCCGCTGGAGGCGCCCCACCGGGCCAGCTCGTGGATCACCCGGCGGGCCAGCCCTTCCGGCGAGCCACCGGCAGCACCTCGATCAGGCTGAGGCCCAGCCAGCGTCCCTGGCCGGTCACCGTGCCACGGCCGACTGCCACCAGCGTGCCGTCGGCGTACACGTGGGCGAAGCGGACCTGCTCCACCGCGGTGAGCACGTGTCGGGCGGCGTCCGGCAGGACGCCCTGCGGCCGGCGGCGATGGCCAGCCACCTCGCTCGGCGCGGTGGCCAGCTCGACGACAAGCGCGCCCCACCCGCCGACCTGCCCGGCAGCGGTGCCGTCCTGGTCGGCGGCCGTGCCGACGGCCCGGCCGTGCCGGCCTGGCCACCAACGACACCGTCCTGGTCGACGGCAGGCGACGTGCCCAGCGGCGCTCTCTGGGCTGCCGGTCGGCGGGCTTCGGCGAGCGTCGACGTCAGCCGGGGAGTGGCGCGGTCTGTACCAGGGTTGGCGGGCGGGTGCTCCAGCCGCGGGCGTCCAGCTCGGCGCCAACTGGCGCGGCGAGTGGTAGCGGTGTGTTGATCAAGGCGGGCTGGCCCTGTTCGGCGTACCAGCGTTCGACCGCGTCCACGGCGGCGGACAGCGGTCGATCCGGGTCGCCGATCGGCAGTGCGGAGTTGGCCCGCCCGGTCCAGCCCTCGGCCGATCGGAGCAGCCAGTCGCCGAGCCGCCCGCGTCGGTGCCGGCCAGGCTTCGTCGGCGGCCCGCTCCAGCGCTATTACGACCGAGGCGGTGGGCCGACGGGTCGGCGGTACGCGTTTGGCGCGGTGGACCTGTGCCACCGGGACTCGCAACTGACCTTGCGCGGTGGCCAGCGTGAGATGCGTCTCGCTCAGCTCGACCAGCTCGCCGAGGGCGTCGGAGAACTGTGGGCGGCCTTCGCGAATCCCCACAATCCGGCGGACCACGATTCGGTGTCCAACATCCTGCTGTCGGAGCACGGTTCACCCTCCCCGGCGAGATACTAGGCTCTTACCGTCGCGGGAGATCGCGGCGTGTCTTGCGGAGGAGAAGACCGGTGACCTACATCATCGCCGAGCCGTGCGTAGATGTGCTCGACAAGGCATGCATCGAGGAATGCCCGGTCGACTGCATTTACGAGGGCAATCGGATGCTCTACATCCACCCCGACGAGTGCGTCGACTGTGGTGCCTGTGAGCCCGTCTGCCCCGTGGAGGCGATCTTCTACGAGGACGACGTCCCGGAGCAGTGGAAGGACTACACCGGCGCCAACTACGAGTTCTTCGAGGAACTGGGCTCGCCCGGTGGCGCCTCGAAGGTCGGCAAGGTGGAGAAGGACGCCACCTTCGTCGCCGCGCAGCCGCGCGGCGAGGGCCACTGAACCCGCCCGCGCCGGTCTCGTCGCGGCTGCCCGAGTTCACCTGGGACGCCCTCGACGCCGCGGCCACCACGGCGGCGGCGCATCCGGAGGGCTTGATCAACCTCTCCATGGGTACGCCTGTCGACCCGGTGCCCGAGGTGATCCGCAAGGCGTTGGCTGACGCGTCCGATGCTCCCGGTTACCCGCTGACCGCCGGCACCCCGGCATTGCGGGCGGCGATCGCGGCGTGGGTGTCCCGGGCCTGTGGCGCTGGCGTCGATGGTCTGGGCGTGCTGCCGACCATCGGCTCGAAGGAGTTGGTGGCCTGGCTGCCGACCCTGCTCGGCATCGGCCCGGGTGACGTGGTGGTGGTGCCGTCGATCGCGTACCCCACCTATGAGGATGGCGTCCGGCTGGCCGGTGCCACAGTCGTCCGCACCGACTCGCTCACCTCGGTCGGGCCGACCTCACGGGTCCGGCTGGTCTGGGTCAACTCGCCCGGCAACCCGACCGGGCGGGTGCTGCCGGCGGCGCACCTGCGCAAGGTGGTCGACTGGGCCCGCGAGCGTGGCGCGGTGGTCGCCAGCGACGAGTGCTACCTGCCGCTCGGTTGGTCGGCCGAGCCGGTCTCGGTGCTGTCCCCGCAGGTCAGCGGCGGCAGTTATGCGGGTTGCTGGCCGTGCACTCGCTGTCCAAGCGTTCCAATCTCGCCGGCTACCGGGCCGGCTTCGTCGCCGGTGATCCGGCTCTCGTCGCCGAGTTGCTCAAGGTCCGTAAGCACGCGGGCATGATCGTGCCCGCGCCGGTGCAGGCGGCGATGGTCGCGGCGCTGGACGATGAGCGGCACGCCGAGGAGCAGCGAGAGCGCTACCGGCACGCCGGGAGGTGCTCTCCGCGGCGTTCACCGGTGCCGGCTTTACCGTCGAGCACTCCGAGGCGGGTCTCTACCTCTGGATGACCAGGCGTGAGGACTGCTGGCAGACCGTCGACTGGCTGGCCCGACGCGGCATCCTGGTCGCCGCCGGTGTCTTCTACGGCCCTTCGGCCGGGCAGCACGTCCGGGTTGCGTTGACCGAATCCGACGAGCACGTGGCGGCGGTCGCCGGCCGGCTGCGGGCCTGACCCCGGGCCTGGCGATGACCGACGGTGGGACCGAGCGGTACGCCGGGTGCGGGCTGCCGTGATCGGCACCGGCCTGATCGGCGGCTCGGTGCTGCTGCGGCTGGCCGATGCCGGCCTGGACGTCGTCGGTTGGGACCCGGACCCGGCGACCCGGGAGGGCGCCCAGCGCCGGGCGTGCTCGCCCCGGCCACGATCGAGCAGGCCGTGGCCGACCGTGACCTGGTCTTCTTCTGCGGGCCGCTGCCCACGCTGCCGCACACCCTGCCCAGGTGGCCGAGTTGACCGGGCCCGGCTGCGTGCTCACCGATGTCGGCAGCACCAAGGTCGAGGTGACCGAGGCGGCCGATCGGCTCGGGCTCGCCGACCGGTTCGTCCCCGGCACCCGATGGCCGGCGCCGAGTCCGCCGGCCTGACCGCCGCCTCGTCGGCCCTGCTGGCCGGTGCCGCCTGGGTGCTCTGCCCGACGCCCGGCGCCGCGATGGGCGCCTTTCGGTGGTTGACCGGGTTGCTGGTGGACGTGTTCGGTGCGCGGGTCGTGCCGATGTCCGCGTCGGCACACGACTCGGTGGCCGCGCTCGCCTCGCACGTGCCACACCTGCTGGCCGGGCGCTGGCCGGGCGACGCAGCGGCGCCGCTGCGCGACGCGGTGCTGAGCTGGCCGCGGGCAGCTTCTCCGACGGGACGCGGGTCGCCGGCACTCCGCCGGAACGGACCGCGAACATGCTGCTCGCCAACCGTGACCGGGTGCTGCACGAGCTGGCCGAGGTCCGGGTCTTCCTGGACGGGTTGGCCGACGCGCTGCGGGCCGACGACGCGCCGGCGCTCACGTCCCGGTACGCGGAGGCCAGGGCGGCCCGGTCGGCTCTGCGGGACCGGCGGTTCGCCGACCGGTCCCGGACGTTCGCGGCCGACGGTGACCAGGACGCCGAGGTGACCTGGCTGCGGGATCTGGGCGGCGCCGGCGGGCACCTGACGGGTGTCAGGTCGCCCCGGACGCGGTTTCCTACACGGCGCTGCTGCCCGCGGCTGACTAGGCTGAGGGGCATGGCGGTGGATGGTCCGGTGGTGCAGGTGCGCGGTGAGGCGTACCGGGAGGTGCCGCCCGAGCTGGCTCGGTTCGCGGTGACCGCGACGGCGCGCGACCGGGACCGGGAGGCGACGTTGACCCGGTTGGCCGAGCGGGCCGCGGCCGTCCGGGTGCTGCTGGACGGCTCGGGGCGGCGGTGGCGCGGCGGGAGACCGGCGACCTGCGGGTGCGGCCGGAGACCCGTCGTTCGGGTGAGCGGGTGGTCGCCTGGCACGGCAGTGTCACCACCACCGTCACCGTCACCGACTTCACCGCCCTCGGTGAGCTGATGCTCCGGCTGGCCGACCAGGACCAGGTCGAGGTGGCCGCCCCTGGTGGGAGCTTCGTCCGGACAGCCCGCCCACCGCGCGGCCCGACACGCCGCGATCAGTGATGCGCTGCTGCGCGCACGGGAGTATGCGGAGGCGCTGGGTGCCCGGGTCACCTCGCTGATCGAGCTGGCCGATGCCGGGCCCGCCGACCGGCCGATGTTCGCCCGTGCGGCGTTCGCCGGTGGCGGTGGCGCGGGTGGTGGCCCACCGGAGCTTGAGCTGGACCCGCAGCCGCAGACCGTGCAGGCGGCGGTGCAGGCGCGGTTCACGATCAGCGACCCGGTCCTGGGCTGATGCCTGCGGCCCAGGTGCTGTCCGTCGACGAGCTGATCGCGAGGGCGATGGCGCTGGCCGAGGCCGGGCCGCGACAACTGCTCGGCATCGCCGGTGCGCCGGGTGCCGGGAAGTCCACGTTGGCGGAGCGGATCGTCGCCGAGGTCGGGTCGGCCGCCCGGCTGGTGCCCATGGACGGTTTCCATCTGGCGCAGTCGCAGCTGGTCCGCCTGGGGCGCGCCGATCGCAAGGGCGCGGTGGACACCTTCGATGCCAACGGGTACGCCTCGTTGCTGCGCCGGTTGAGGCGGTTGGAGCCGACATCGGTGTACGCGCCGGAGTTCCGTCGGGAGTTGGAGGAGCCGGTGGCGGGCGCGATCGAGGTGCCGCCGTCGGTTCGGCTGGTGGTGACCGAGGGCAACTATCTGCTGCTGTCGGATTGGCCGTGGCAGGAGATCCGGTCGCTGCTGCACGAGGCCTGGTTTCTCGACCTGGACGCCGAGGTGCGCCAGCGTCGGCTGACCGCCCGGCACGAGGCGTTCGGTCGGTCACCGGAGCAGGCGCGAGCCTGGGCGCTGGGCAGCGACGAGTCGAACGCCGCTCTGATCACCCCCACCGCCGATCGCGCCGACCTGGTGGTCCGTCTGGCGGAGCCCCGGCGGCCTGAGCGGCACCGCCGGGAGCGCCGGGATGCTCTACGTCGAGACGCCGCGGTCGTCGCGGCTCATGTCCCCGGTGCCGGGCGTCCCCGCCGCGAGGCCGTAACGCAGGAGCACCGCACCCTTTTCCGAGGTGGCGGGCGGTTCGAGGAGCGTCAGGTTGGCGGGGACCACACCGCCGTCGAACACCTTCTTGCCGACGCCGAGCACGATGGGAAAGATCCACAGGTTGAGCTGGTCGAAGAGGCGTGCGTGCAGGAGCGTCTGGACCAGGTTCAGGCTCCCGATCACGTGGATCTTCTCGTGCCTGTCCCGCACCGCGCGGATGGCGCTCACCAGGTCGGGTCCGAGGTGGGTCGAGCCGGCCCAGTCCAGATCCGGGTTGCCGCGTGAGGCGACGTACTTCGGGACGTTGTTGAAGAGCGTGGCGATCCCGCCGTCGACGCCGTCGGTCTGGTTCGGCCAGTACGCGGCGAAGATGTCGTAGGTCCTGCGGCCGAGGAGCAGGGCGTCCATGCCCCGCATGCCCTCCGTGACCTGTCGGCCGCCGGTCTCGTCGAGCAGGGCGCCTGCCAGCCTCCGTACGGGAAGCCGTCCGGGTCCTCTTCGGGACCACCTGGCGCCTGCGCGACAAGGTCGAGTGTCGCGAACAGGTCGATGTGGATCGTTCCCATGCTGTCCTTCTCCTCGTGGTGGGTGCGAACGAGAACGTGCGGGTGTGCCTCAGTCGAGTTCGCGGACCGGGCGAGCCGGGTTGCCGACCGCGACCACGTTGGCGGGCAGGTCCCGGGTGACCACCGCGCCAGCGCCGACGACGGTGTTCGTGCCGATCGTCACGCCGGCCAGCACGATGGCACCACCGCCGAGCCAGACATTGTCACCGATGGTGATCGCCTTCGCCGCCTCCCACTTGTCGCGGCGCGGAACGGGTTCCACCGGGTGCGTAGGGTGAGCAGCTGCACGTTCGGTCCGATCTGGACGTCGGCCCCGATGGTGATCGGCGCGACGTCGAGGAAGACCGCGTTGTAGCTGACGAAGCTGCGGGGCCCGATGCGGATCTGCCAGCCGTAGTCGCAGTAGAACGGCGGACGGATCCAGGTGCTGTCTCCCACCTCGCCGAGGAGGTCACGCAGCACCGCGATGCGGGCCTGCGGGTCCGCCGCCGCACTGGTGTTGAAGCGTTCCATCAGCCGAGCGGCCCGGTCCTGGTCGGCGATGATCTCGGGATCATCGGCGAGGTACGGCTCGCCGGCGAGCATCCGGTCCTTCATGGAGGTCACCGCCCGATCATGCCGCCGGGTTCGTCGGCTCGTGGCGGGTCCGTCATTTCTCGGCCTTTATTCTGCATACCGAGTATGTAATTCTGGATTGTCAATGCGACTCTCATCCATCAAGACGCTTGACCAGGAGGATCCGTTGCACCAGTTGAGAAGATTGACCGCCCTCGGGGTCGTGTTCGTGCTGGCGCTCTCCGCGCCGTCGCCCGCCTCGGCCGCTGCCGCACCGCCCGCTCCACCCGACGGCACCCGCCAACAGACCGCTTCCGGTGGGCCTGTCGCCAACCGCTCGACCACCGTCACGTTGATCACCGGTGACCGGGTCACCGTCACGGCTTCCGGCGCCTCGGTCCGGCCCGGCACCGGCCGTGAGGACGTGCGGTTCCTCGTCCAGCGTGAGCGTGGGCGTCTCTCGGTGACACCGACGGACGCGCTGCCGTTGCTGCGCTCGGGCCGGGTGGACCGGCGACTCTTCGACGTCACCGGCCTGGTCGAGGCGGGTTACGACGACGCCCGCCGCAACACCCTGCCGCTGCTGGTCGCGTACGGCTCGACGGGCAACGCCCGGCGCGCCCCGGCCGCTCTGCCCGGCACGCGGGTGACCCGCGACCTGCCGGCGATCAGCGGTGCTGCCCTGACCACCGGCAAGTCCTCCCTCGGCGCGGTCTGGGCGACGGTCGCCACCGGTCCCGCCGGGCCCGGCTCGACGCGGCGGGGGCGTCGAGCGGATCTGGTTGGACGGTCGCCGGCGGGTGACCCTCGACCACAGCGTGCCGCAGATCGGCGCGCCCGCCGCGTGGGCGGCCGGGTTCACCGGCAAGGGAGTCTCCGTCGCGGTGCTGGACACCGGCGTCGACGCGACCCACCCGGACCTGGCCGGCAAGGTGGCCGAGGCACGCAACTTCACCGAGGTCGCCGACGGTCGGGACGTCATCGGTCACGGCACCCACGTGGCCTCGACCATCGCGGGCACCGGCGCGGCCTCCGGCGGCAAGTACCGGGGTGTGGCGCCGGACGCGACGCTGCTGGACGGCAAGGTCTGTGAGGACCAGGGCTGCAGCGACTCGGCGATCCTCGCCGGCATGCAGTGGGCCGCGGTGGAGAAGAAGGCCGCCGTGGTCAACATGAGCCTCAGCGGTTGGGACACCCCGGAGGTCGACCCGCTGGAGGAGGCGGTGCAGACCCTGACCGCCCAGACCGGCACCCTCTTCGTCCTCGCCGCCGGCAACGACGGCTCGGACGGCTCGGTCGGCTCCCCGGCCAGCGCCGACGCCGGGCTCGCCGTGGGCGCGGTGGACCGTGACGACGAACTGGCCGAATTCTCCAGCCGGGGCCCGCGGGTCGGTGACGAGGCGCTGAAGCCGGACATCACCGGGCCCGGCGTCGACATCGTCGCCGCACGGTCCGCCACCGGCGTCATCGGCGATCCGGTGGGGACCGCTACGTCACCCTCTCCGGCACCTCGATGGCCACCCCGCACGTGGCCGGTTCGGCCGCACTGCTGGCCCAGCAGCACCCGGGATGGCGGGCCGACCGGCTCAAGGCCACCCTGATGGCCGCCGCCAAGCCGCATCCGGACCAGACCGCCTACCAGCAGGGCGCCGGGCGGGTCGACGTCGCACACGCGATCACTCAGCAGATCACCACCGACCCGGTGAGCGTCTCGTTCGGGCGTACGCTCTGGCCGCACGCTGACGACGCCCCGATCGCCCGCACGGTGACGTGGCGCAACGACGGTCCGGCCCCGGTCACCGTGGACCTGAGCGTCGAGGGCGCCGGCCCCGGCGGTCGTGCGCTGCCGGCCGGCCTGTTCACGCTGGGCGCCGATCAGCTCACCGTGCCGGCAGGCGGCACGGCCGCCACGACCGTCACCGTGGACACCCGGCTCGGCGACGCCGACGGCTACTGGACCGGGCGGATCGTGGCCCGCTCCGGAGCCGCGGTCGCGGTCACCCCGCTGGCCGTGCACCGGGAGGTGGAGAGCTACACGCTGACCGTAGAGCATCTGAACCGGGCCGGCGAGCGCACCGCGGACCACTGGACCACAGTGGTCGGGATGGACACCTACGGCTACTGGGATCTCACCAGTGCGGACGGGGTGGCCACCGTGCGGCTGCCCAAGGGGCACTACGGCCTGATCGGTCTCGTCTTCGAGCCCGCACCGGACGACGAGCAGGGCGAACAGTCCCTGTTGGCGCAACCCGACCTGACCGTCGACCGGGACACCCGGATCGTCGTGGACGCTCGCAGGGCCAAGCCGGTACGGATGACGGTTCCGGACCGGAGCGCCGCACCGCAACTGATCGACCTCAGCGGCAACTTCACCGCTGCCGACGGCACTGGGTACGGCATCGGGCTCTGGGCGGACACGTTCACCGGCCTGACCAGCGGCCAGCTCGGCAGGCGGGTCTCCGCCGACCGGTTCGTCGCCACCGTCAGCAGCCAGTGGACCAAGCCGGACACGGCCAGCAGTCCGTACCTGTACGCGCTGGCCGAGGCGATCCGGGCCGAATGCCCACCGGGTTCGTCCGCGACTACACCCGACGGGACCTGGCCACCGTCGTGCACCGGTTCCGCGGCGGCTATCCGGGCACGCAGGCCGAACGGACCGTGTACCCCATGCTGGAGTACAACGTCGGCGGCTCCGCCCTGGTCCTGCCCACCGTCGTGCCCGGCCAGCGGGTCGAGTACTACAACACCAAGGGTGTGAAGTGGGAAACCGACCTCTTCTTTGGAACGCTGGACGAGGACGGCTGGTTGATCCCGCAGGCGGCGCTCTTCTCCGTCCCGACCGCGTACCGGGCCGGGCGGACGGTGCAGGAGACCTGGAACCAGGCGCCGTACGGACCGTCCCTCCCACTCCGCGTTGGCCGGAAGGGGCTCCACCCGGGTCGATGACACCATCACGCTCGACCTGCCGATCTACAGCGACGCGGCCGGACATCCGGGCGCTTCGATCACCGACAGCGAGCGAACCGAGCTCTGGCGCAACGGCAAGCTGGTCGGCGAGCGAGTACGCCGGCTACGGAGAGTTCACCGTGCCACCCGGTGCGGCGGACTACCGGCTCGTCACGTCGGCAAAGCGAAGCTTCACCGACCTGAGCACCGAGGTGGAGTCCAGCTGGACCTTCCGGTCGAGGCACGTCGCTGGTGAGACGCCGGCCCGTCTGCCTCTGCTGGCGGTGCGCTTCGCACCGCCGTTGCGGGTCGACAACAGCGCTCCGGCCGGTCGGGGCTTCGTCATTCCGGTGCGGGTGCAGCGGCAGCCCGGCGCGCCGGATGCCCGGGTGGAGAAGCTGGCTGTCGACATCTCGTACGACGGAGGGAAGACCTGGGGCAAGGCGCCGCTGGTCCGCACCTCCGCCGATGGCTGGTCGGCCCTGGTGCGGCATCCGGCCGGCTCCGGCTACGCGTCCCTGCGGGCCACCGCTCGGGACACCGCCGGTAACACGGTGACCGAACGGATCATCCAGGCGTACCGGCTGCGCTGAGGCGTACCCGTCCGGGTCCGCGGCCGAGCGCCGCGGACCCGGCAGGTTCGTCAGTCGTTGGCGTGCAGGGCGGCGTTCAGCTCGATGCCCCGCCCGGTGCGCGGCCGGGCCTCCAGCGCGCCGTTGACCGAGTTGCGCCAGAACAACAGGCCGTCGACGCCGGACAGCTCCGGGCCTTGACCACCCGGCCGTCCGGCAGGGTGATCTTCGAGGCGGCGGTGATGTAGCAGCCCGCCTCGACCACGCAGTCATCACCGAGCGAGATGCCGACACCGGCGTTCGCGCCGATCGAGGCTCCGCTCGCCGATGCTGACCTTCTCGGTGCCGCCACCGGAGAGCGTGCCCATGATCGAGGCGCCACCGCCGACGTCGGAGCCGTCGCCGACCAGCACGCCCTGCACGATCCGCCCCTCGACCATCGAGGTGCCCACGGTGCCGGCGTTGAAGTTGACGAAGCCCTCGTGCATGACAGTGGTGCCGGCGGCCAGGTGCGCGCCGAGACGGACCCGGTCGGCGTCGGCGATCCGTACACCCGAGGGCACCACGTAGTCGGTCATCCGGGGAACTTGTCCACCCGTACACCGCCAGGTGTCGGCCGGCGGCCCGCTCGATCACCCGCAGCTCGTCCACCCGCTCCGGGGCACGGACCGGCGGACGTCCAGGCCACGTTGGCCAGCTTGCCGAAGATGCCGTCCAGGTTGAGCTGGTTGGGTCGGACCAGGCGGTGCGAGAGCAGGTGCAACCGGAGGTACGCGTCCGAGGCGTCCTTGATCGGGTCATCCAGCGAGCCGATCACGGTGACCACCTGGACGGTACGCAGACCGGGCAGGGAACGGTCGCCGAGCGCGGCCGGCGGGAGGTCGAGCACGTCCGACTTGTCCTCGCCGGCGACCAGCGGCAGCTCGCCCAGGCCCAGCTTGCCGGTCGGGTACCAGGTGTCGAGCACCTGCTCGTCTGCGGTGACCGTGGCCAGGCCGATGCCCCAGGCCGAATCTGCGGACGTCACTGTTACACCCTTCGGTCGCTGCCGGGTTGGCCTCGGCTCGCTCCTCGCGCTGACAGACCTGAAGGTACCGTGCGAACCATGGAGAACCCGCTGACCCCGAGGTCCTCGCCGATCCGGTGCAGCTGACCCGCGCTCTGGTCGACATAGAGTCCGTGTCCCTCAACGAGAAGGCGATCGCCGACTGCGTCGAGGAGGTGCTGCGGGCGTGCCGCACCTGACCACCCACCGGCACGGCAACACGGTGATGGCGCGTACCGACCTCGGTCGGTCGCAGCGTGGTGCTGGCCGGACACCTCGACACGGTGCCGCTGAACAACAACTTCCCGTCGACCATGCGCGGCGACCTGATGTACGGCTGCGGGACCTCCGACATGAAGTCCGGCACCGCGTACGCGCTGCACCTGGCGGTGACGCTGCCCGAACCGCGCTACGACGTGACGTACTTCTTCTACGAGGCCGAGGAGATCGAGTCCCGGTACAACGGGCTGAACCTGGTCGCCCAGGCGTTCCCGGAGTGGCTGGAGGCGGACTTCGCAGTGCTGCTGGAGCCGACGTACGGCATCGTCGAGGCGGGCTGCCAGGGCACCATGCGCTCGGTGGTCACCACCACCGGGGTACGCGCCCACTCGGCGCGCTCCTGGCACGGGTGAACGCCATCCACGCCGCCGGCGAGGTGCTGCGGCGTCTCCAGACGTACGAGGCACGCCGGGTCACCATCGACGGCTGCGACTACCGCGAGGGCATGAACGCGGTACGGATCAGCGGCGGGGTGGCCGGCAACGTGGTCCCCGATCTCTGTGAGATCGAGGTCAACTACCGGTTCGCCCCGGATCGCACTCCGGCCGAGGCGGAGGCGCACCTGCGTGAGGTGTTCGCCGGCTTCGAGGTGAGGGTCACCGACACCGCTGCCGGCGCGAAGCCCGGCTCGACGCGGCCCCGGCGAAGGAGTTCCTGGCGGCGGTCGGCGCGGCGCCGATCGGCAAGCTGGGCTGGACGGACGTGGCCCGGTTCGCGGCGATGGGCATCCCGCGCTGAACTTCGGCCCGGGCGACCCGAACCTCGCCCACCACCCCGACGAGCACGTCGAGATCAGCAAGATCCGCGACGGCGCGGCAACCCTGCACCGCTGGCTGGCCCCGGCCTGACCCCGGTCGCCCGGTCGCGTCCCGTCGCCCGGTGATCAAGAGGTTTGCGTCAGCCGGGCCCGTTGTCGGCGACGCAAACCTCTTGATCAGCTCCGGAGGGCGCGGGGAGGCGGGGAGGGTCCTGGGCTCGGGTGCGGCGGCGTTCGGCCACCACGTCTCGGATCCGTCGCTGCATCTGGCGACGGATCCGGATCATCTCGTTGTTGCTGATCACGCTGTCTCCTCCCCGAAGGCGCGCGCCGGGGCATACCCGGTATGTGAATAGTAAGACGTACGGGGAAGCGGAATAGTTGCCCATGATCCCGAACTATTTCTGGACGTCCCCGCCCGCGCACCCGACCGGTCCTGCTCCACTACGGTTGCCTGATGAGCCAGAGCAACGGGCGGGAGGCCGCTCGCGGTCCGGGCAGGAGCGGCACCGGGTGCCGTGACGCTGCGCAGAGGGTCGATCCCGAGCAGCACCGCCGACCAGCGGTTGCTGGATTCACGCGGCCGGGGCGACTGGAAGACCAGGACGCCTGGCGCGCGCTGCGGATCCTCTCCGAGTTCGTCGAGGGTTTCGACACTCTCGCCGACCTGCCGCCGGCGGTGAGCGTCTTCGGCTCCGCGCGCAGCGGCCGGACAGCGCCGAGTGTCAACTCGCCGAGCAGGTGGCCGGCGCGCTGGCCCGGGCCGGCTACGCGGTGATCACCGGAGGTGGGCCCGGGGTGATGGAGGCCGCCAACCGCGGCGCCAGCGAAGCCGGCGGCCTCTCGGTGGGGCTCGGCATCGAGCTTCCGTTCGAGCAGGGCATCAACGAGTGGGTCGACCTGGCCATCGACTTCCGCTACTTCTTCGCCCGCAAGACGATGTTCGTCAAGTACGCCCAGGCGTTCGTCGTACTGCCCGGTGGGTTCGGCACCATGGACGAGCTGTTCGAGGCACTCACCCTCGTGCAGACCGGCAAGGTCACCCGGTTCCCGGTGGTGCTGATGGGAGTCGCCTACTGGCAGGGCCTGCTCGACTGGCTACGCGACACGATGGCCGCCAACGGCAAGATCGGCCCGGTCGACCTGGAGCTGATCTGCCTCACCGACGACGTCGACGCGGCGGTCCAGCACATCGTTGCGGCCGAGGCCGCGCTCTCCGCCGAGCAGGAGGCGGTCCGCGAGAGCCGTCGCGCGTACCGGGGCGGACCAGCAGGCCGCCGCCGAACAGGCCGCCGAGCAGGTGCGGGACAACACCTGATGGCGGCGATCTGCGTCTTCTGCGCGTCCTCTCGTACCCTCGATCAGCGCTGGTTGGACCTGGCCGCCGAGACCGGCGCGGAGCTGGCCCGGCGCGGGCACACGCTGGTCAGCGGTGGTGGCTGTGTCGGCATGATGGGTGCGTTGGCGGACGGTGCCCGATCCGCCGGTGGACGCACCGTGGGCGTGATCCCGCAGTCGCTGGTCGATCTGGAGGTCGCCGACCTGGCCTCGGACGAGCTGCTGGTGACCGAGTCGATGGCCAGCCGGAAGACCCTGATGATCGACAAGTCGGACGCGTTCCTCACCCTGCCCGGCGGGTTGGGCACCCTGGACGAGCTGTTCGAGGTCTGGACGACCGCCACCCTCGCCCTGCACGCCAAGCCGATGGTGCTGATCGACACCGACGGGTTCTACCGCCCACTGCTGGACTGGCTCGACACGTTGGCCGACCAGCACTTCCTCAAGACCGCCGGCCGCAACCTCCTGACGGTGACCACCACCGTCCCCGCAGCCCTGGACGCCCTGGAGTCCCGCCTGACCTGACCCCCACCCGGGCCGCCGGCCCGCCCTCTGCGGTGATCATGAAGTTAGCGACGTCGCTGTCGGCGTGTCGCGCCGCTAACTCATGATCGACCGGGTGGATGGGGCTTGGGTGGGGAGGTGGGTGCGGGACAGCGGTGTGGTGGGTGTCGTATGGGGTGGGTGTCGTATGGGTCTGATGGGATGAGCTGATGCAGGCGTACCGGTTGGTGCGGCGGCCCGGTGGGCCGGCGCGGGGGACGGGCGACGCCTGACAGCTTCCCGGCCCGCCAGCGGCGGCCCGTCCGGAGGCGGTGTCGGCGCGCCGGGCGGGCCCGATGGCGTGGCCGGCCTTGAGCTGCCGATCGGTGGCGGGTGGCGGGTCGATCCGGTGCAGGCCGAGGTGGTCGGGCACACCGACGGGCCGATGCTGGTGCTCGGCGGCCCCGGCACCGGCAAGACCAGCACGCTGGTCGAGGCGGTCGCCGCCCGGTGGCCGAGGGGTCGACCCCGAACGGATCCTGGTGCTGACCTTCGGCCGTCGAGGCGCCACCGCGCTGCGTCAACGCATCGAGGCCCGGGTCGCGCAGGACGGCCACCGGATGCTGCGCGAGCCGCTGGTGCGCACCTTCCCGGCGTACGCCTTCGGGCTGCTCCGCCGAGCCGCCGCCGAGCGCGGCGAACCCTCGCCCGACTGCTCACCGGCCCCGAGCAGGATCTGATCATCCGCGAGCTGCTGGACGTGGTGGGCGACGAGCCCGAGGAGCCGGAGGACGACCCGGTCGGTTGGCCGAGCGATCTGCGCCCGCCCTGCGGACCCGGGCGTTCGCCGGCCAGCTGCGCGACCTGCTCATGCGCGCCGCCGAGCGCGGTGTGGGCCCGATCGAGCTGGCCCGGCTGGGCGACAAACTCGGCCGCGCCGACTGGCCGGCGGCGGCCTGCTTCCTCCGGGAGTACGTCGCGGTGCTCGCGCTACGCGACGTCAGCAACCGTGGTTCCATCGCGTACGACCCGGCCGAGCTGGTTCGGGCGGCCACCGGGCTGCTGCGCGACGACGAGGAGCTGCTGGCCGCCGAGCGCCGACGACTCACACACGTCTATCTCGACGAGCTGGCCGACACCGACCCCGCCCAGCTGGAGTTGCTCTCGGTCATCGCGGGTGGGGCAAGTCGCTCGTCGCGTTCGCCGACCCGGACTCCTCCACGTACGCCTTCCGGGGCGCCGATCCGGCCGGGGTGACGACGTTTCCGCACCGCTTCCGGACGGCATCCGGAGCACCGGCCGCGCAGGTGCTGCTGACCACGTCGTACCGGGCCGGGCCGGAGCTGCTCGCCGCGATCGCCCGGCTGGGCCGTCGACTGCGCGGTCCGGCGGCGCACCGTCGGCTGCACCCTGCCGGACGCGCCACCCGGCGTGGTCGAGGTGCACACGTTCCGCTCGGCGACCAGCGAGGCCGCCTGGCTGGCCCACGCGCTGCGCTCGGCCCACCTGCTCGACGGTGTGCCCTGGTCGCGGATGGCGGTGCTGGTGCGGTCCACCGCGTTGCAGCTGCCCGTCCTGCGACGGGCACTGCACGCTGCCGGCGTACCCACAGTGGTGCACGGCGAGGATCTGCCCTGCACCTGCAACCGGCGGTCGCGCCGCTGCTGCTCCTACTGCGCTGCGCGCTGGAGCCGACCAGCTGGACGAGGAGGCGGCGGTCGCGCTGCTGCACTCGTCGCTGGGCGGGGCTGACCCGCTGGCCGAGCGGCGGCTGCGGCAGGGCCTGCGGGCGCTCGCGCTGGCCAACGGTGACCGTCGCCCCTCCGGCGAGCTGATCGTCGAGGCGTTGCGCGATCCTGAGGAGCTGGGCGGCATCGACAGGCGCTGGGCGGAGCCGGCGCAGGCGGTGGCCGGGCTGCTGGCCATCGCCCGTGAGGTCGCCGCCCGGCCGGGTTCGACAGCCGAGGACGTGCTCTGGGCGGTCTGGCACGCCAGCGGCCTCGCCGAGCGGTGGGCGGGCGCGATCAACCAGGGCCCGCCGGAGGCTGGCGAGGGCGACCTGGCCCGGCGGCGGCGGGCCGAGGCGGCCGACCGCGACCTGGACGCCGTGCTGGTGCTCTTCGACGCGGCGGCCCGATTCACCGACCGGCTGCCCGGTGCCCGCACCGAGGTCTTCCTCGACCACGTGCTCGCCCAGGACCTGCCGGCCGACACCATCGCCCCGACCGCCGACCGGGGCGCGGCCGTCCGTCTGCTCACCGCGCATGCCGCGAAGGGCCTGGAGTGGGACCTGATCGCGGTGGCCGGCGTGCAGGAGGGCATCTGGCCGGACCTGCGGCTACGAGGCAGTCTGCTCGGCTCGGAACGGCTGGTCGACGTGCTGGCCGGGCGATCCGTCGGCGGCGCGACCGCGGCGAACGTGGTGGGTCAGACCTCGGCGTTGCTGGACGAGGAACGCCGGCTCTTCCACGTCGCCGTCAGCCGGGCCCGGCACCGGCTGCTGGTCAGCGCCGTGGCATCGGCCGCCGTCGGCGGCGACGACCACGAGGAGCAGCCGAGTCGGTTCCTGCACGAGCTGGGCCCGAGCACGCCGCCCACCCGCCGAGCACGCCGGGCCCACCGCCGGGCCCGTCGAGCCCACCGCCCGGCCCGTCGAGCCCGGCGAGCACGCCGCCCACCCGCCGCCCGGTCCGCGCCCTGGCCTGCCGTCCGGTGGCAGTGGGGCGCTGACGCTGGCGAGACCGGTGCCGAGGAGCCGGACCGGCCCGGAGCACTGCCGGTGACCCGTCCACCCGGGCGCTCACCCTGCCGGCGCTGGTCGCGGAACTGCGTACCGCCATCACCGACCCGGCTGCTCCGACGGCCCGGCGGCGCGCCGCGGCGGCCGAGCTGGCCCGGCTCGCCGCCGCCGGGTGCCGGTGCGCACCCGACGACTGGTGGGGTTGCGCGCGCTCTCCGACGACCGGCCGCTCGTCGACGAGGAAAGCCGGTGCGGGTCACCCCGTCGGCGATGGAGAGCGCGTTGCGGTGCAGCCTGCGGTGGCTGCTGGAACGGCACGGCGGCAGCGGCCGACCAGCACCGCGCAGGAGTCGGCAATCTGGTGCACGCCGCCGCGATGCTCGCCGAGGACGCCAGTGCCGACCGGGGTGCGCTGCTCGACTACGTGGCCGCCCGGTTCGACGCGATCGAGCTGGCGGCCCGCTGGATGGCCGGGCCGGAACGGGAACGCGCCGAGGCGATGGTCGACAAGCTGCTGCGCTGGCTGGCCACCAACCCGCGTCGGCTGCTCGCCATCGAGCACGAGTTCGCCGTCCGCCTGGACGACCCGAATCGGCCGGTCGACCTGACCGGGCGGGTCGACCGGCTGGAGGTCGACGAGGCCGGGCGGCTCGTGGTGATCGACCTGAAGACCGGCAAATCCACGGCTGTCACCGGCGCCGACCTGGCCGAGCATCCACAGCTCGGCGCCTACCAGGCGGCGGTGGAGGCGGGGCGTTCGCCGAGTTCGGTGACGAGTCCGGGGCGCCGCGCTGGTGCAGCTCGGCACCTCCGCCAAGGACGCCCGGGAGCAGAATCAGCCGGCGGCCAACGAGGCCGGCGGCCGGTTGGGCGACCGCGCTGGTCCGGCGGACCGCCGATACGATGGCAGCCGCCACGTTCGCGGCGGTGGCCAACTCGAAGTGCCGGGTCTGCCCGGTGCGCACCAGCTGCCCGGTCTCCGGGCAGGGCGCCAGGTCGTCGAGCCGCCGACCGTCCGACGCACCCGTGAGGGCGAGAGTGAGCTTGCGAGCCCGCAGTCATGAGTCAGCCCACCCTGTTCGGCGCGGGTCCCGCGCCGCGCCAGCTTGCCGACTCCGGCCCCGCTACACGCCGGTGGAGCTGGCGAAGCTGCTGCGGTTGCCGGCGCCCACCCGGGAGCAGGCCGCGATCATCGCTGCCCCGGTGGAGCCGCTGCTGGTGGTCGCGGGCGCCGGGTCGGGCAAGACCGAGACGATGGCCGCGCGGGTGGTCTGGTTGGTGGCCAACTCGTACGTCCGGCCGGAGCAGATCCTCGGGCTGACCTTCACCCGTAAGGCGGCCGGTGAGCTGGCCCACCGGATACGCACCCGGCTCGACCAACTGATCCGCCGCCTCGGCCGGCAGGGACGGGACCCGCTGGACGATCCCCTCGCGGGGAGCCCACCGTCTCCACCTACCACTCGTACGCGGGGCGGATCGTCACCGAGCACGGGCTGCGGGCGGGTTACGAGCCGTCTACCCGGTTGCTCACCGAGGCGTCCCGCTGGCAGTTGGTCGACCTGCTGGTGCGCAACTACGACGGTGACATGTCCGAGGTGGACCGGATGCCGAGCACCATCACCGACGCGGTGCTGGCGCTCGCCGGGGAGCTGGACGAGCATCTCGTCGCGCCGGACCAGCTGGCGGCCTGGACCGGTCGGTTCTTCGCCGAGGTGCAGTCCCGGCCGGGCCGGGTGTACGCCGACGTGCGCAAGTCACTCGCCCTCCAGCAGACCCGGTTGCGCCTGCTGCCGCTGGTGCGGGCGTACGCCCGGCGCAAGGAGAACTTCGAGGCGATGGACTTCGCCGACCAGCTGGCGCAGGCGGCCCGGGTGGCCAGGACCACCCGCCGGTCGGCGAGATCGAGCGGGACCGCTTCCGGGTGGTGCTGCTGGACGAGTACCAGGACACCAGCCACGCCCAGGTGGTGCTGCTCAACGCGCTGTTCGGCGGTGGGCACCCGGTGACGGCGGTGGGCGACCCGTGCCAGTCGATCTACGGCTGGCGGGGGCCAGCGCCGGCACCCTGGACCGGTTCCCCACCGAGTTCGCCCGCGCCGACGGTCAGCCGGCCCCGGCGCTGGGGCTCACCACGAGCTGGCGCAACCGCCCGGAGATCCTCCGGGTGGCGAACGCGCTGTCCAGTCCGCTGCGGGCCGCGGGCGCCGGGTGCCGGAGCTGCGCTCCGCGCTGACCGTCCAGGAGCCGATCCCGCACCGCAGCCAGGCGGTGCGGCCGGCGGCACCGTGCACTGCGCGCTGCTGCCCACGTACGCCGACGAGGCCGACTGGATCGCCGACAGCGTGCTCGCCGCCTGGCGGGAGCGGCTCGGATGCCGAACGCGGCCCCGAGCACATTCCGGTGGCGCAGCGCCCGACGACCGCCGTGCTGGTCCGGGTCCGCAGTCAGATCCCGGCGATCGAGTCGGCGCTGCGCGAGCGCGGCCTCCCGGTGGAGGTGGTCGGGCTGGGCGGTTTGCTGGACACCCCGAGGTACGCGACGTCGTCTGCACGCTGCGGGTGTTGGCCGACCCGACCGACGGTGCCGCGTTGCTGCGGTTGCTCACCGGCGCTCGGTGGCGGATCGGGCCCGCGACCTGGTGGCGTTGCACCGGCGTGCTCGGGCCATCGCCAATGCCCGGCGACAGGTGGCCGCCGACGAGGCCTCGGAGATCAGCCCCGACCTGCTGGACGAGGCGACCCTGGTGGAGGCGTTGGCCGATCTCGGGCCGGCACAGGCGTACTCGGCGGAGGGCTTCGCGCGGCTGCGCGTACGGCCGGAGTTGGCGTTGCTGCGCTACCGGCTGGACCAGGCGCTACCGGATCTGATCGCGGACATCGAGCGGACCATCGGCCTGGACGTGGAGGTGGCGGTGCGCGCCGGCCGGGACGGCGCCGGCGACGCGGGCCTGGCCGGGGCCACCTGGACGCTCTGGGTGACGTGGCGGCCCGCTTCAGTGGAGAGACTCCCGGCGCGACGCTCTCCGGTTTCCTGTCCTACCTGGCCGCTGCCGAGGACGAGGAGCGTGGTCTGGCGCCCGGCGAGGTGGAGGTGGTGGAGGGCGCGGTGCAGGTGGTCACCGCGCACGCCGCCAAGGGCCTGGAGTGGGACGTGGTGGCGGTGGCCGGGCTGTGCCGTGGGTCGTGGCCGGGGCCGGTGCGCAACTCCGACCACTGGCTGGGCGGGCTGGGGTGCTGCCGTTCCCGCTGCGCGGGGACTCCGACGGGCTGCCCGAGTTGGCGCTCGACGAGGCGGGGACCAGCGGGCGGTGGCTCGGGCGCTGACCGACTTCACCGACGCGTGGCGGGCGCACGACGAGCGGGAGGAACGCCGGCTGACGTACGTGGCGGTCACCCGGCCGCGCCGGCTGCTGCTCTGCTCCGCCTACTGGTGGGGAGGGCACCAAGCGACCGCGAGGTCCGTCGGTCTTCCTGCGTGAGGTGTACGACGCCTGCCTGGACGGCGGGCCGGGGCACCTGGTCGACGTGTGGGCGCCGGAACCGACCCCGGACGCGACGAACCCGACGGCCGAGGTGGTGCTCCGGGCGGAGTGGCCGGCCGACCCGCTGGGTGGCCGTCGGCCGGAGTTGGCCGAGGCGGCTGGGCTGGTGCGCCGCCTGATGACCGACGGCGTGACCTCGGTGGTCGCCGGACCGGTCGGGCCGGTGCGCGGCGGGCCGGTGGGTGTGGCGCCCGTCGGGCCGGAGGTCGAGCCGGAGGTGGATCCCGAGGTGGCGCGCTGGCAACGTGAGGCGGACCTGCTGCTGGCCGAACGCGCCGAGCTGACCCGGCTTACCGGTGCGGTCGAGGTGGCGCTGCCCGGCCAGATGAGCGTCACCCAGCTCGTCGCCTTGCGGCGCGATCCGGCGGCGTTGGCCCGTACGCTGCGTCGTCCGGTGCCGACCGAGCCCAACCCGTACGCCCGCCGAGGCACCGCCTTCCACGCCTGGCTGGAGCAGCGCTTCGGCGCCGACCGCCTTCTGGACCTGGACGAACTGCCCGGCGCGGCCGATGCGGATGCCGCACCCGACGAGGCGCTGGTCGAGCTTCAGGAGCACTTCCTGGCCAGCGAGTGGGCCGACCGTGTGCCGGTGGAGGTGGAGGTGCCGTTCGCCACGGTGATCGCTCAGGTGGTGGTGCGGGGGCGGATGGACGCGGTCTTCGCCCGGCCGGGTGGGCGGTTCGACGTGGTCGACTGGAAGACCGGCGCGCAGCCCACCGGGCCGGCGGCGGAGGTGGCCGCCGTGCAGTTGGCCGTGTACCGGCTGGCCTGGGCAGAGCTGGCCGGCGTGCCGGTCGACCGGGTGGGCGCGGCGTTCCACTACGTCCGGCACGGGGTGACGGTTCGGCCGGCCGATCTGCTGGATGTGACGGGGCTCACCGCCATGATCGCCCAGTTGCCCGAGGATTCGGCCCAACATTGACCGCTCCGGCGAAACCGTGGTAGGTTGACCGGGTTGCAGTTTTGGTTACCAGAGACTCTGTGTGCGCCTGGCGGGATTGTGGCCCCAGGCGCTCTTTGTTGTGTCCGGAGTTCTCCGGGCGGGGCGACCAGAAGCGACAGGCGATTCGCGCATCCCCGCGCGGAGCGCTCCTCTTCGGGCAGGCAACACGTGCGTGTCCGACGTTCCGTCAAGGAGACGAAACACATGGCTATTGGCACCGTGAAGTGGTTCAACGCTGACAAGGGCTTCGGCTTCATCACCCCGGACGGCGGCGGCGCCGACGTCTTCGCCCACTTCTCGGCGATCCAGTCCTCCGGCTACCGGAGCCTGGATGAGAACCAGCGGGTCGAGTTCGAGGTGACCCAGGGCCAGAAGGGCCCGCAGGCGGAGAACATCCGCCCGCTCTGATCTTCGGATCGGTCAGCATTACCTGTCGCGCCCTCCGGGTGTGACGGTGACGGACCGGCCCGCCCCGCTGCCGCCTGCACACACAGGTGACGGCCTGGCGGCGGGCCGGCCTGTACCCCTTCGGTTCGTGCTTGTGAGTCCTGGCGGCCTTTTCCCGCCGGTGACAGCGCCGACTTCGGCGCCCTCCTCGACACGTGCCGCGTCGAGGAAGGCTTTCGCGTGACCACAGTTATTCCTTCTTTCGCTCATTCTGGTCTGGCACCGGCGCTGCTCACCGCGCTGACCGCGCAGGGCATCACCGAGCCGTTCCCGATCCAGACGGCGACGCTGCCCGACTCGCTCGCCGGCCGGGACGTGCTGGGACGGGTCGTACCGGCTCCGGCAAGACCCTCGCCTTCGGGCTTCCGCTGCTGTCCCGCACCGCCGGCCGTAGGCGCGGCCGGGTCGTCCGCTGGCCCTGGTGCTGGTGCCGACCCGTGAGCTGGCCCAGCAGGTCACCACCGCGCTGGCCCCGTACGCCCGCGCCGTCGGGCTGCGCTGCGCCACAGTCGTCGGCGGGCTGTCGTTGGGACGGCAGGCGGACGCCCTGCGCGCCGGCGCCGAGGTGGTCGTCGCGACCCCGGTCGGCTGCACGACCTGATCAACCGCGGCGACGCCCGGCTCGACCAGGTCGAGATCACCGTGCTCGACGAGGCCGACCAGATGGCCGACATGGGCTTCCTGCCGCAGGTCACCAAGCTGCTGGAGCAGGTCGCGCCGCAGGGGCAGCGGATGCTCTTCTCCGCGACCCTGGACGGCGGCGTGGACCGGCTGGTCCGCCGCTTCCTGAGCAACCCGGTCACCCACTCGGTGGACCCGGGCACCGCGACGGTCACCGCGATGACCCACCACGTGCTGCACGTCGACGCGGTGGACAAGCCCGCAGCGTTGACCCGGATCGCCGCCCGTGAGGGCCGCACCATCCTGTTCATGGGCACGAAGCACCGCGCCGACCGGCTCGCCCGCCAGTTGCTCTCCAGGGGTACGCGCGGCCGCGCTGCACGGCGGCAAGTCCCAGCCGCAGCGCACCCGCATCCTGGAGCAGTTCCGCAACGGTCAGGTGACCGCTCTGGTCGCCACCGACGTGGCGGCCCGTGGCATCCACGTGGACGGCCTGGACATGGTGGTCAACGTGGACCCGCCGACCGAGGCGAAGGACTACCTGCACCGGGCGGTCGTACCGCCCGCGCTGGCGAGTCCGGCGCGGTGGTCACCCTGGTCCTGCCGGAGCAGCGCCGGGACGTTTCCCGACTGATGGCGGTCGCCGGCATCCGGCCGGAGTCGGTCCAGGTGCGCTCGGACGAGGCGGGCTGGTCCGGGTGACCGGGGCTCGTGAGCCGTCCGGCGTGCCGGTGACCATCGTCGCGCCGCCGGCGCCCGCTTCGGGCCCGCTCCGCAGGTGGCGCGACCACCGACGGTGGCGCCCGGCCGGCGCACCGCGCGTCGGGTCGGTCCCGCCGCCCGCGTCGCCCGCGTACCGTCTGATCTTCCGCACCTCGACCGACCCGTTCCGCTTCTGCGGACGGGTCGGTCGTTTCGGCCTGTTTCGAAACGCGCCCTGGGGGTCCGTGCGGCTCACTCGCTTCGCCGACCGGCCAGTCCGCCGCCCCGACCGGCCCTCTCGTCTGAGTCGGTAATCAGCCTTACCTGGGTCGGCTGGCCGACTGCGCCCGGTCGTCCGTGGTCGAAGCTGACCGACGGGGAAGCCGGGCGGGGCCCGGCGCGGAGGGGTGACCATGGCGGGCGAAGCCGGCTCGGGTGCACTGCGCGAACTGCTCCTGGTGGTCGCGGTCGCGCTCGCCGGATTGTTGCTCGCCATGGTCGCGGCCTTCGCACCTGGCAGGCCACCCCGGCGGGTAACGCTCCCGCCGGTCTGGTGGGCTGCACAGCCCAGGCGGCCCGGCGGTCGCCCACGACGGCTGAGCGGCGACCGGCCGAGCGGTGCCGGCGAGGGGCAGGCACAGTTCGGTTCGGTACGAGATGTGGTCGGGTCGGCGGGGCACCGGCCCGACCACATCGCCTTCGCGGTCCACTCGTGTTCCTGGATACCGGGCCATCATTGGCCCCGGATACCCCGTTTTCATTGAAGGCGAGTCGATCGAGCGCGATCATGCGAGCGGTGCGTCGGTGCTGACCGGACTCGGGGCGTGGGTGAGCAGGTTGGCCAGGGTGGTGCTGTCGACCACCGTGGCGATCGCCCCGTGTACCGCCAGCCAGACGTCGGTCAGCCCCGAGGCCACCCGTGGTAGCCGGCCCGCTCGGCCGGCAGCCCGCGCACCGTGGTGAGCGAGCCGCCGACAGCGCGCAACACGTCCCCGACGGTGATCTCGTCGGCTGGGCGGGTCAGCGCGTACCCGCCGTCGGCGCCGCGATGGCTGTGCAGCAGGCCGGCTCGTCGTAGGTCGAGCAGGATGCCCTGGAGGAAGCTGAGCGGGATGTCCTGCACCTCGGCAAGGCTGGCCGCCTTGACCAGCTCCCCGCCGATGTCGCCGTCGCCACCACCACTGGCGGCGGCGACGGCGAGCATCGCCCGGAGCGCGTAGTCGCTGCGCGCGGAGACGTACACGGGTCAGTTGCCCGCCTGGTCGAGCACGCCCCAGCGCCGGCGGATCGCCTTGTCCGCCGCACCGAACGCGGCGTCCACGACCAGGCCGAGCACCAGAATGACGATCATGGTGGAGAGCAGCCAGGGTGCGTCGGACAGCTCCCGGAGTAGGTGAGCTGGGCACCGAGCGAGGTCTGTGAGATGCCGACCACGAGCAGTTCACCGGCCATCAGGCTGCGCCAGGAGAAGGCCCACCCTGCTTCAGCCCGGCGACGATCGCCGGAAGAGCGGCCGGCGCGATGACGTACCGGTAGAGGTTGAGCCCTCGGGCACCCAGGTTGCGGCCGGCGCGCTTCAGCAGTGGCGGCACGTAGTCCACGCCGGAGATCACCCCGTTGGCGATGGACGGCGCCGCACCGAGCACCACCACGAAGAAGATCGCCTTCTCGCTCAGCTCGAAGAGCAGGATGGCCAGCGGGAACCAGGCGATCGACGGCATGGTCTGCAACGCGGTGATCATCGAGCCGATGGCGGCGCGCAGCACCGTGGACCGGGCCACCGCCAAGCCCAACAGCAGGCCGACGGCGACCGAGAAGACGTACCCGACGGCGGCCCGGCGGAGCGTGGTGACCAGGCCCTCCCAGAGCTGCGGGCCCTGGGCCTGCTCCACCAGCTCGCGGCCGACCTCCAGCGGCCCGGGCAGCGAGTACGGCGGCTTCCAACCCGACCAGACCACGAGCTGCCAGGCGGCGATGGCGATGGCCAGCGCGGCGAGCTTAGCCAGGTGGCCGCCCAGATCCGGGCGCCCCGGGAGACCTCCTTGTCCCGGCCCGCGATCTCCAGCGCGTCGAGGCCGGTGATCTCCGCGTCGCTACGCGCCGAACTGGTGAGGGTGTCACTGGCCATGGCGGCCCACCTCCGTACGGAGCCGCTCGGTGACCTCGGCGGCGATGGCGGCGACCTCGGGGAGTCGATCCGGCGAGGGCGCGGGATGTTCACCTCGGTGGAGTAGATGATCCGACCGGGTCGGCTGGAGAGCAGGATGATCCGGTCGGCCAGCCGGGCCGCCTCGCGGACGTTGTGCGTCACGAAGAGCACCGAGAGCTTGCGCTCCGACCAGATCCGTTCCAGCTCGTCGTGCAGGATGTCCCGGGTCATCGCGTCCAGCGCGCCGAACGGCTCGTCCATCAGCAGCACCGGCGTGTCCAGGGCCAGCGTGCGGGCCAGCGCGACCCGCTGCCGCATCCCACCGGAGAGCTCGTGCGGTCGCTTGCGGCCGAAGTCGGCCAGGTGCACCGTCCGCAGCAGCTCCGCCACCCGCTCGCGGCGCTCGGCCCGGGCAGCCGGCGCAGCTTGAGGGGCACCTCCACGTTGGCGTCGACGGTCAGCCACGGGAAGAGCGCCGGCTCCTGGAACATCAGGCCCGGGTTGGCATTGCCGGCGATGGTGATCTGCCCGCCGCTGGTCCGATCCAGCCCGGCCACCAGGTTGAGCAGGGTGCTCTTGCCGCAGCCGGAGGCGCCGACCAGGCAGACGAACTCGCCGGGCGCGACGTCCAGCGACACACCGTCCAGGGCCAGGACCGCGTTCGCCCGCGTCCGTACACCTTGGTCACGCCGGAGAGCGCGACCGCGGTGGTCGCGCTCTGCGGCGTCGTCGTGGTCGACGTCATGGCTGGACGACCTCGGCTTCCCCTGCGCCTTCAGCGCGTTGTTGAGGTACTTCAGGTCGTACAGGCCCTTGAGGTCGACCGGCTCGGTCAGCCCCACGTCGACGGCGTGGTCGAGCCCGGCCTTCAGGGAGGACGAGATCGGGTCGTTGGTGAACTCCAACGTCGGCCACGCCTGCTTGATCAGCTTCAGGTCCAGCGGCTTGCCGGTGATCTTGCCGATCGCGTCGGAGATGGCCTGCTGCGCCTCGTCGGGCTTGCTGTTGACGAACTCGTTGGCGGCCACCTGGCCGTCGACCAGCTTCTGCACCACGTCCGGGTGCGCCTTGAGGAACTTCGTGCTGACCAACAGGTTGGTGATGACGAACTTCTTGTCCGGCCACAGGTCACGCTCGTCGACCAGCACCTTGCCGCCGGCGTTGACCAGGCGGGAGACGAACGGCTCGGCACCCAGGCGCCGTCGATCGCGCCGCTGTTGAACGTCTCGACCGTCTGGGCGTTCTCCTGCGGCACGATCTTGACGTCGCCGCCACCCTCCTTGGTGGTGGTGAGGCCCTGCTGCTTGAGCCAGTAACGGATCGCCACGTCCTGGGTGTTGCCCAGCTGCGGGTGGAGATCTTCTTGCCCTTCAGGTCCTGCGCGCCCGTGATGCCGGGCTTGACCACCAGCGCCACGCCGCCGGAGGCCGCGCCGGAGATGACCCGGACGGCTTCACCCTTGGACTTCGAGAAGGCGTTGACCGTCGGGTTCGGACCGATGTAGGTGGCGTCGAGGGCACCGGAGAAGACCGCCTCGATGGCGGCCGGGCCGGCGTTGAAGGTCTTCGGTCCAGCTTGACGTCGGTGCCGAGCTTCTCCGCGAAGATGCCTTCTCCACGCCGACGACCGCCGGCGCGTGGGTGATGTTGGGGAAGTAGCCGAGGCGCAGCGTCACGGGCCGGAGCTGCCGCCCGTGCCCTCGCTGTCGTCGCCGCACGCGGCGGTGCTGCCCAGGGTCGCCGCGCCGACCACGGCGAGGGTGGCCAGGGTGACCAACCGGCGCAGGGGAGCCGTCTCATCGTCGATCCAATCCGCAGTATTCCTACTTAGTTGGTAGGAAGACTGGGCCAGGGCACGTTCAGCGTCAAGAGCCATCCACATGGCGGGATGGCGTGTCTCAGTTATGTCGGTATTTCCTACCAGCTTGCTAGGGTAATCGGCACTCGATGATCAGCAGAGAGGTGACGTCGCGATGACCTTCCACTGGTTCCTGCCCACCTCCGGCGACGGCGACCAGGTCGGTGCCGCCACCGTCACCGCCGGTGCCGCGAGACGCGACCGGGCCGCGACCGTGGCCTACCTGGCCGAGGTCGGCCGGGCCGCCGAGGCGAACGGTTTCACCGCCGTTCTCACACCGGTCGGCGCCGGCTGCCCCGACCCGTGGATCGTCTGCGCGGCGGTCGCCCAGCACACCGAGCGGCTCGGCATGCTGGTCGCGGTCCGGGCCGGCTTTGCGTTGCCCACCCTGATCGCCCAGCAGGCCGAGGCGTTCCAGGCCATCTCGGGCGGCCGACTGTCGCTCAACATCGTGACCGGCGGAGACCCGGCCGAGCAGCGGGCGTACGGCGACTTCCTCGGCCACGACGACCGCTACGCGCGCACCGGCGAGTTCATCGAGGTGCTCCGCCGCGCCTGGGCCGGTGGGCCGTTCGACTACGCCGGCAAGCACTACCGGGTCGACGGCGGCGGCCTGGCCAGCCCGCTCGCCGAGCCACCACCGGTCTACTTCGGCGGCGCGTCCCCGGCCGCCGAGACGGTGGCCGCCCGGCAGGCCGACGTGTACCTGATGTGGGCGAGCCACCGGCGTCGATCGCGGCCCGGGTCGCCCGCGTCCGGGCCGGAGCGGCCGAGCAGGGCCGCATTCTGCGCACGGCCTGCGGCTGCACGTCATCGCCCGGCCCACCAGCGCCGAGGCGTGGGCCGAGGCCGACCGGCTGCTGGCCGGGATGAGCCGGAGCGGATCGCCGCCGCCCAGGCCCGGTTCCGCCGGATGGACTCGGTGGGTCAGGCCCGGATGGCCGCGCTGAACGCCGGCCGCACCGACGGCCTCACCGTCGCACCGAATCTCTGGGCCGGCGTCGGCCTGGTCCGCGAGGGCGCCGGCACCGCGCTGGTCGGCAGCTACGCCGAGGTCGCGGCACGCATCGACGAGTACGCCTCGCTCGGCGTCGACGAGTTCATCCTCTCCGGCTGGCCGCACCGCGAGGAGGCCGAGCGGGTCGGAGCCGAGGTGCTGCCCCTGGTGACCGCCCCGGTCGCGGCGGCTCCGGAAGGTCGCGGGTGGCGGAGGTGTCGACGCGCTAGGGTCGACTCCGTGGCGGCGCGGAGATCCAGAATTCCAGCGACGAAGTATCCGGTCGAGCGGTTCACCTCGACAACGGCCTGCGGGTGGTGCTCACACCCGATCGCAGTGCCCCGGTGATCGGGTGGCCGTGGTCTACGACGTCGGCATCCGATCGGAGCCGGAGGGACGCACCGGCTTCGCCCATCTCTTCGAACACCTGATGTTCCAGGGCTCGGAAAACCTGGAGAAGCTGGCCCACTTCCGGCACGTGCAGGGCGCGGGTGGCACCTTCAACGGCTCCACCCACCTGGACTACACCGACTACTTCGAGACGCTGCCGAGCAACGCGCTGGAACGCGCGCTGTTCCTGGAGGCGGACCGGATGCGGGGCCCCGGCTGACCGAGGAGAACCTGCGTAACCAGGTCGACGTGGTCAAAGAGGAGATCCGGGTCAACATCCTCAACCGGCCGTACGGCGGTTTCCCTGGCTGACCCTGCCGCCGGTCATGTTCGACACCTTCCCGAACGCCCACGACGGCTACGGCTCCTTCGACGACCTGGAGTCGGCGACCGTCGCCGACGCCGCGGACTTCTTCCACCGCTACTACGCCAGTGGCAACGCCGTGCTGGCCGTCAGCGGCGACATCGACGTGGCCGAGGCGACCGAGCTGGTCAACCGGCACTTCGGCGACGTGCCGGCCCGGCCGGCACCGCAACGTCCCGACTTCGCCGAGCCCGACCTGAGCGCCGAGCGGCGTACCTCGTACACCGATGCCCTGGCACCGCTGCCGGCGGTCGCCGGCGCCTGGCGGGTGCCCGACCCGGTCAGCGACTTCGCCGGCTACCTGCCGTACGTGGTGCTGGCCGAGGTGCTCACCGACGGCGACGCGTCGCGGTTGGTCGAGCGACTCGTGCAACGCGACCGCACGGTCACCAGCCTGGGCGGATACCTCGGCTTCATGGGTGACCCGTTCGACGTACGCGACCCCACCGCGCTGCTGTTGCAGGCGCACCTGCCGCCCGGCGGCGATGTCGACAAGGTGCTGCGCACCATCGACGAGGAACTGGACCGGCTGGCCACCGACGGGCTGACCGACGGTGAGCTGGCCCGCACCCAGGCCCGGATGGCGACCCACCTCCTGCGGGACACCGACGCGGTGCTCGGTCGGGCGCTGCGGATGGCCGTGCTGGAGCAGCAACGCGGCGAACCGGGCCTGCTCAACGACTTGCCCAGGCTGGTCGGCGAGGTCACCGAGGAGCAGGTCCGGGCCGCCGCGGCCACCCTGCGCCCGGAGCGTCGGGCCGCGATCGAGGTCATTGCCGGAGGTGCCCGATGAACACGACCACCACCACTGCTGCCTCAGCCGGGCCGCGTACGCTGCCGCCGCTCGGCCCGACCCGCAAGCTCAAGGTGCCCACCCAGGCCGAGCGCACGTTGCGCAACGGCCTCACGGTGATCGCCGTACGCCGGCCGGCCGTGCCGCTTGTCGAGATGCGGCTCTGGGTGCCGTTCGGCCGGGTCCACCTGGCCCGCGGCGCGATGCTCTCGCAGACCATGCTCTCCGGCACCGAGTCGATGACGAGCGTGCAGATTGCCGCCGAGTTGCAGAAGGTGGGCGGCGGGCTCTCCGCGGGTGTTGACCCGGACCGGCTGATGCTCTCCGGCGCTGGCCTGGTCACCGGTCTGGACCGGATGCTGGAGTTGCTGGCCGAGGTGTTGACCGGTGCCAGCTACCCGAGCGACGAGGTCGCCACCGAACGGGACCGACTTGTCGACCGGATCCAGGTGGCGCAGAGCCAGCCGTCGCACCTGGCCCGGGAGGCGCTACTGAAGCGGGTCTACGGCCGGCACCCGTACGCGACGCAGACCCGGAGCCCGGCCAGATTCGCGCCGTTCGCCCGGCGGCACTGCGCACCCTGCACTCGGAGCGGGTCCATCCGGCCGGCGCGCAGTTGGTGCTCGTCGGTGACGTGCAGCCGGAGAAGGCGTTGGACGCGGCCGAGCGGGCGCTCGCCGGCTGGTCCGGTGCCGGGCGTACTGCCGAACTGCCGGCGACCCCGCCGTTGGAGCCGGGGCCGTTGCTGCTGGTCGACCGGCCGGGCTCGGTCCAGTCCTCGCTGCGGATCGCGCTTCCGGCGGTGTCCCGCACCGATCCCGACCACGCTCCGCTGCAACTGGCGAACCTGATCTTCGGCGGTTACTTCTCCTCCGCTGGGTGGAGAACATCCGTGAGGACAAGGGCTACACGTACGGCCCGCACTCGTTGATCGAGCACTCGGTCGCAGGGTCGGTGCTGGTCGCCGCCGCTGACGTGGCCACCGAGGTCACCGGTCCGGCACTACTGGAGACGACGTACGAGTTGGGTCGGTTGGCGTCGGTGCCACCCAAGCCCGAGGAGTTGGAGCAGGCCCGTCAGTACGCCCTGGGCACCCTCCAGCTCGGCATGTCCACCCAGGCCGGGTTGGCGGCGTTGACCAGCGCGTACGCGGGCAACGGCCTGCGCCTGAACTTCCTCGCCGAGTACGCGGCGCGACTGGCGAAGGCGAGCATCGACGACGTCGCGCAGGCGGCGGCCCGGTATCTGGCACCGGCTCGGGCCGCGATCGTGGTGCTCGGCGACGCCGAGCGGGTCACCCGGGCTGGCCGCGCTGACCACGGTCCGAACCGAGAGCCGGGCGTGAGCGAGAGCAGCGGAGTGCTGGCGTGAGCGAGCGCAGCGAGCGAGCCAGCGGGCCGTCTCGCGCCGGCGCGGAGCGTAGCGGAGTGCTGGCGTGAGCGGGAGACGGCGCCGCCGTTGGCCCGGTCCACGCTGGACCGGGCCGCACATCGGCGGGCGACTCGCAGTGGTTGACCGAGGCGTGGTTGCGCGGCCGGGTGCTGCTGCTGGACTCGACCGCCGAGGGCCGGACGCTGGCCCGTACCGACACGTCGCCGCCGGCGTTGGTGCTGTTCGGGCGGGTGACGTGCCCGCCGGGTCCGAGTCGACGGCGATGTTCCTCGGTGTCGAGCCGGACGGGTGCCGGTCTTCGCGGTCGACGCTCCGTTGCCGGCGGTCCCGGGGACCCGGGCGGTCAACCTGCGCGAGGTGGGCCACCTGCTCGCCGACCGGGAGGCCGGCATCTTCACCACCGCGTTGGCGTTGGTGAACTGGCACACCCGACACGGCTACTCGACGAGCACCGGCGCGCCGACCGCGATGGACGAGGCCGGCTGGTCCCGGGTGGACCGCAACGGTGGGCGGATCTGGCCGCGTACCGACCCGGCGATGATCGTGCTCGTGCACGACGGTGTGGCCGGCCCGGACGGGCGTTGCCTGCTCGGCAACAACGCCAGCTGGCCAAACACCCCGGACGGTCGGCGCTACTCTGCCTGGCCGGCTACGTCGAGCCGGGCGAGTCGGCCGAGGCGGCCGTGCTGCGCGAGGTGCGCGAGGAGGTCGGCATCGGGGTCGAGCACATCGGGTACGTGGGCAGCCAGGCGTGGCCGTTCCCCGGATCGTTGATGTTGGGTTTCCTGGCCACCGCGAACCCGACCGATCCGGTGCGGGTCGACCCGTCCGAGATCGCGTACGCCCGGTGGTTCTCCCGCCGGGAGATCGGTGCGGCGCTGGCCGGGGAGACGGTGGACGTGGGCGACGGCGCCCGGCTGGTCCTGCCGCCACCGTCGTCGATCGCCCTGTTCCTCATCCACCGCTGGCTGGACGGCTGGGTGGACGCCGACCGGTGAGCACGGTCCCGGCCCGTGGCCGCCGTTGCCGCGACGGTCACGAGCCGGGAACACGGGCCGTCGTGGTCGGTGGGTGCGATGAACGCGGCGGGGAGCCGGTCCAACCACGACGGACGTCGGCGGAATCAGGTGCTGGTGCGGCCCGGTCTGTGCCGGAAGGCGGGCCGGGGCTCGCTCAGCGGCAGGACCTTGACCCGTTGTTTTCCGGCGCGGACCGCGCCGACCGCGGCCAGGGCGCGAGCCAGCAGCAGCGCGGCGTCCCGGTCCTCGGCGTGGACGATCTGACGCCTCGGCTCGGGCGTGGTCGTCTCGTCGCGAAGTCGGTGGCCGTCAGCCCAGGCGGCGACGATGTCCCCGTCGGCGACGGCGCGGATGTCGGTGCGAACGATCAGGAACCGCATGGGGTCTCCGGATGAACCGCGACGAATGAGCCCAGTGTGGAAGTTCCACGTACTCGGAGGCCATGTTACGCCCCGTGTTCGTCCCAGCAACTGAAACGCGCCTATCGGTTTCGAGCCTCGTCCGATTGGCGGAGGGCTGCTCAGTGGGCCGGCGACGCGCAACGAGACGGGCCGCCGGCAGTGCGCCGACGCCCCGTGACAGTCATCGGATCAGTTCAGATCGAACTGGCCCTTCTTTGCTCCGCCGATGAAACCGAGCCACCCGGCGCGGTTGAACATCAGCACCGGCCGCCCCGGTCCTTGCTGTCGCGTAGGGCGACCGCCGACGGTCCGGTGGCGAGCGGAGCGACCTCCACGCAGTTGGAGGTCTGGCTACGTGTGCTGGTACGCCACGGGCGTCCGCCAACGAGTGGGCGGAGACGGACGGCGTGTTGCGGATGTTGTTCATGGTTCTGCTCCTGATGTGCAGCGATCCGATGGGACGAGTGGTGCCGCACGCCTCGACGGAGGGTCCCCGTGGATCACCGTTCCGTCAGCCGCCCCGAGTCCCGTCGGCGTTGGGTCGGCGCCGTTGCCGGCCCGAACGCCACTGTGGAAGGGGCGCCGCCTCGGTCAGCCGTCCCGTCGCCTCGATCAGCCAGGAGAGGGTGTCCGAAGCGTTAAGTGCCGCCGTGCATAACCACTCGAACACTACTTTATAGCGATTTAGAGCGATTGACTCGGACGACATGACGTCGGTGAAGCCACCTTCGATGGCGAGGGTCTCCGGATCGAGGGGATCGGCGAACCGATAGACCGAGAACGCGGTCGGCGGAAGGTACCAATTTCCGATCTGGGTATCCCGGAGCAGCACGTGCAGGGTCACGTTGGCAGCAGGGCCAGCTCGCAGAGCTGGAGCAGTTGCTCGTGCAGCACCTCGGCGGCCCGGCACGGCGGCCGAGAGCCGCCTCCTCCAACACGGCGGTGTACCGGGGCGCGTGCGGCTCCCGGGTCAGCAACGACTGGCGGGCCAGCCGCGCCTGCACCTGCACCTCGGTGTCCGGCTCGTCGCCCGGCTCCGGCTCGCCCGCGCCCTCGCCGACCTGGCGGGCCGAGACGATCCGCATCTGCGCGTACCCCGGGTCTGCAACAGGCCCGGCACCAACACCGGGTTGTACTCGCTGATCTCCGCGCAGCCCGTCTCCAGTTCGGCCCAGCTCCGCTGCTGCTGCGTCATCACCGGGAAGTTCTTCAGCCAGCCGCGCATGTCCCCGGCCTCGTTGGTGATGCCGAGCAGCTCGTCGCGCAGCGCCGTGTCCGCGCCGTAGAGATCGAGCAGATCGCTGACGTCCTGCGGATCCGGTCGGCTGCGGCCGTTCTCCAAACGGGACAGTTTTGAGGCGGAGGCCCAACCGATACGCTCGATGACCTGGTCACCCGTGAGGCCCGCGGCCTCACGCAGGCGGCGCAGCTCGACGCCCAACCGGCGACGACGCAGGATCGGGCTGGGTGCGGCAGGAGGCACAGTGTCCTCTTTCCGTCGACCGCCGCAGACGCGACGGTAACTGTATGAAATTCGCCCCCACGGTCAGTATGGACGGCGCGACCAGTGTCGGAGGTTCCGGCGGGGCGTGTCTTGCAAAAATCGGACCACGGGAATGCCGGACGATGACGGACCCGCGGTCGCGGCCCGTCAACCTCGCCCACCTGGGCAGGCCATCCCGCCGGAGGGACCCCATGCGCACCATCCTGCGCCGACCCGACTTCCGCCTGCTCTTCGGCGGTCTGCTGGCCAGCATGACCGCCGAGTCGATCCTGCTGCTCGCGCTCGCCATCTGGGTCAAGGATCTGACCGGCTCGAACGCGCTCGCCGGTGCGACGATCTTCGCCGTCATCGCGCCGATGACGCTGGCGCCGCTGGTCGGCTGGTTCGTCGACCGCTACCCGCGCCGGCCGTTCTTCGTGGCCGCGAACGTGGTGACCGCGGCCCTGCTCGCCCGCTGTTCACCGTCCGCGACGCGGGCGACGTCTGGCTCGTCTACCTGGTGGCGGCGCTGTACGGGCTGTCGTCGATCACGCTCGTTGCGGCGCTCAGTGGGCTCATCCGGGAGATGGTGCCGGTCGAGCTGCTGGCCGAGGCGAACGGCGTGCTGCAGACCGTCCGTCAGGGAGGCGACTGATCGGCCCGTTGGTGGGCGCGGCGCTGTACACGGCGCTCGGCGGATGGGCGCTTGCCGGAATCGGCATTGTCGGATTTCTGACCGCGGCGGCGGTGGTGACGGCGTTGCCCGCACCGCAGCAGGCGCCGCCGAGTGTGCTGCTGCGCTGGCCGGCCGAGGTGGGAGCCGGCCTGCGACACCTGGTCGGTGAGCCGGCCCTGCGTCGGGCCCTGCTCGGCTACGGGCTCGGATCACTGGTGATGGGCTTCAGCGAGTCGCTCATCTTCGCCTACGTCGACCAGGGCTGAACCGCGACGCCGCGTTCGTGGGCGTACTGATCACCGTGCAGGAGTGGGCGGCCTGCTCGGCGGGCTCTGCTCGTCGACACTGGTCCGCCGGTTCGGAGAGGTCGGCACGCTGGCCGCCGGGGTCGCCATCTTCGGGCCGGCCGCGCTCGCGCTCGCGTACCCCGATCTGCGGCTCGGATTCGCTGCGGTGCTGCTGGCCGGCGTCTCGCTCCCGCTGACGATGGTGGGGTTGCACACGCTCATCCAGCGCCGGACCCCACCCCGCTGGTCGGCCGGGTGGCCGCGGCCACCCAGGCGGCGGTCAGCGCGCACAGGCGTTCTCCATCGGGGCGGGTGCCCTGCTGGTCGGGCTCCTGGACTACCGACTGCTGTTCGCGCTGGTGGGAGTGGCCACGCTGGCCGCTGGCTGCTACCTCTGGCGGGGCGGCACCTGAGCGCGCCGTCCGGCCGGCGCCCGCCGACGCCGCCCACCCGCCCGACGCTTCCGGCACCCCGGCGACCGGCCGAGGACGCCGACCGACCCGGCCGTCCGGCACCCACCGGCCGCCGCCAGACCGGCCGCTTCGGACGACGAGCGGCCGCCCGCGTGGGCGGCCGCTCGTCGAGAGTGAGTCGACAGGTCAGGCGTTGAGGGTCTCCAGGTGTTGCTTGACCTGGGTGATCGAGGGTTCGTCAGGGCGCTGCCATCGGCGAAGCGCAGCGTCGGCACCGTCTGGTTCCCGCCGTTGACGCTCATCACGAAATCCGCGGCCTTCGGGTCCTGCTCGATGTCGACCACCTCGTACCCGATGCCCTCCCGGTCGAGCTGCGACTTCAGCCGGTGGCAGTAGCCGCACCAGGGGTGGAATACATCGTCAGCATGGTCGGATCCTCCAACTCCTGCGGCCGCGGCTTGCGGATCAGCCGAGCCTGTTCGCTGCAACGTCAGGGGCAGCTGAGATGATTCCTGGTTGTGGTGGTTCACTCAGCGTCGGAACAGGTGCTCGCCGGGCTGGACCCGGAGCAACGCTCCGCCGTGACCGCACCTGCCGGCCCGGTCTGCATCCTTGCCGGTGCCGGCACCGGCAAGACCGGGCGATCACCTTCGCATCGCCCACCGGGCGCTCTCCGGGAGATCTCCCCGGCACGTGCTCGCGGTCACCTTCACCGCCCGCGCCGCCGCCGAGATGCGGAGCCGGCTCACCGTCCTCGGGGTGGGCGGTGTGCAGGCGCGGACGTTCCACGCCGCCGCGCTCCGGCAGGTGCGATATTTCGCGCCCCGGCTGCTGTCCGGCCGCGCGATGCCCGAGCTGCTGGACAGCAAGGTGCGCCTGGTGACCTCGCCGCCGCCCGGGTCGGCCTGCGTACCGACCGGGCCGCCGCCCGCGACCTGGCCGGCGAGATCGAGTGGGCGAAGTCGTCACTCGTCGAGCCGACGGACTACGTGGTGGCCGCGGCCCGGGCGCTGCGCGACACACCGCACGAGCCGGCGAAGGTGGCCGACGTGTTCACCGCGTACGAGCAGATCAAACGCTCGAACGGTGTGATCGACTTCGAGGACATGCTGCGTGCCGCGGTGTGGGCATCGAGGAGCATCCGGACGTCGGCGAGCAGATCCGCACCCAGTACCGGCACTTCGTGGTCGACGAGTACCAGGACGTCAACCCACTCCAGCAGCGGTTGCTCGAAGCCTGGTTGGCCGGCCGCAACGACCTGACCGTGGTCGGCGACGCCAGCCAGACGATCTACTCGTTCACCGGGGCGACCTCGGCGTACCTGGTCGACTTCCCCGCCGGCACCGCAACGCCACAGTGGTCCGGCTGGTCCGCGACTACCGGTCCACCCGCAGGTGGTCGGGCTGGCCAACGCGGTGATCTCCCAGGCCCGGGGCACCGAGGCGCGACTGCGGCTGGAGCTGAGCGGGCAGCGCCCACCGGCCCCGAGCCCGACCTGCGGATCTTCACCGACGAACCGGCCGAGGCGAACGCGGTGGCCGCGCGCTGCCGCGCGTTGATCGACGCGGGCACGCCGGCGAAGGAGATCGCCGTGCTGTTCCGCGTCAACGCGCAGTCCGAGGCGTACGAGAAGGCGCTCACCGAGGCCGCGGTGCCGTACGTCGTGCAGGGCGCGGAACGGTTCTTCGAACGCACCGAGGTGCGCCAGGCGATGGTCGCGTTGCGTGCCGCCACCCGGTCGATCCCCGGGAGACGCCGCTGCCGGCCGCCGTCGTCGAGGCACTCACCGCCGTCGGGTGGGCCCGAGACGCGCCGCCCGCCGGTGGCGCGGCCCGTGAGCGGTGGGAGGCGCTGTCCGCGCTGGTCCAGCTCTCCGAGGAGTACGCGGCCACCCCGAGGTGGTCCCGATCGGCGAGGCCGCGTCGGTGGAACGCCCCGTCACCCTCTCCGACTTCACCGAGGAACTGGCACGTCGAGCCGCCCAGCAGCACGTACCGACCGTGGACGGGGTGACCCTGGCGTCGCTGCACTCGGCCAAGGGGTTGGAGTGGGACGCGGTCTTCCTGGTCGGCCTGGCCGAGGGCACCCTGCCCACCACGTACGCCAAGACCGTCGAGCAGGTCGAGGAGGAGCGCCGGCTGCTCTACGTCGGGATCACCCGGGCGCGGGAGTGGCTCTGGCTGTCGTACGCCGCCGCGCGCTCCCGGGCGGACGGGCCCGGCGGCCGTCGCGGTTCCTGCCCCAGCTGGACCGGTCCGGCGGCACCGAACGAGCGACCGGAGGCGTCGGTCCGGCCGCCCGGCCCGAGCGGCGTCGTACCCAGATCGTCTCCTGCCGGATCTGCGGCGCCACCCTGCTCGCCGGCCCGGACCGCAAGCTCGGCCGCTGCCCCACCTGTCCGTCCGACATCGACGATGAGCTGCACGAACGCCTGCGCGAGTGGCGGCAGCGGGTAGCCGGTGCGCAAAGGTCCCGGCGTACGTGGTGTTCACCGACGCCACGCTTGTCGCGCTGGCCGAGCGGCAACCGGGCCGGCCCGAGGAGTTGATCGCCATCGCCGGCATCGGCCCCGGAAGTTGGGCCTCTACGGGGAGTCGGTGCTGGCGCTCGTGGCTGGTGCGGGGTAGACGAAGTCTGCCCAGAGAAAACTTTAGAAATCTCGTCGTAAATTCGTTTGCCCTCGCCCCGGCGCGAGGAATAGCCTCAGGACACACCACGCGAGCGGCGCCATTCCGGCTGCTCACGGGGTCGGTCCAGTCGATTCGAGGAACGTGAGGGAGGTGGCACCGTGAAGATCTTCACCTATGAGCGTCTGACGGCGATGCCGTCGTCCTCGCTCCGCTGTCGGCTGTCCGGGTGGCCCAAGCGGCTGCACGACCGTCGGTTCCGCAGGTGCACCAGGTTCAGACCGAGCTGAGCCTGACCCTCGCACCAGTCGGAGTCGAGGGGACCAGTGGCTTCACGGGCAATGGCATCCGGGTCGCCAAGAAGCGCATGGATGTCCGCGGCGTTCCACCTCGAGGTAAACCGGTCTGACCATCAGACACCGGCTCACCTCGAGGCCGCGGAACCCGCTTACCGGGATCCGCGGCCTCAGTTTTGCCCGCCGTAAGTACGTCGGTATGCGATCCACGAGATCGAAGTGAGAGAGGTGACCGGGAGATGAGTCTGGCGTTGGCCCCCTCGACATGAGCGTCGAGATGGAGGCGAACCTGCCCTGCCGGAAGTTCGACCCCGACCTGTGGTTCTCCGACTCGCCCACCGAGCTCGAGCTGGCCAAGTCGCTCTGCGGGACTGCCCGCTGCGCGTCGAGTGCCTGGCCGGAGCCGTTGAGCGAGCGGAGCCCTGGGGCGTCTGGGGCGGCGAGATCTTCGAGCGTGGCGCGGTCGTTCCGCGTAAGCGGCCCCGCGGCCGTCCGCGTAAGGAGGACGTCGCCCGCGACGCCGAGCTTCGCGTCGAGGCCGAGGCGCGCCTGGCGGCCAGTGGGCTGTCCGAGGTGCGTGGCGCGGTCCGGCTGGCAGCCTGACATGTTCCCGACCCGTACCAACTACGCCGGTGTCACACCGGCAGTGAGTGAGAAGACGATGTTGAACGTTCCGAGTGGAGCATTCGAGATGCAACTACTCCACGAAGCGTTGACCCGGGCTCGAATGCGCCGGCCTCAGGCCGGTCGTACCACCACGAGCACTGAGGCAACCCGATCCGCCCGTACCGTCGCCATGAACAGCCGCAGCCAGGCGGCACGCGACCTGGGCGTTCTCTAGTACCACCACGCAGAAGGGCGGGTGCCGACCGGCACCCGCCCTTCTTGACGTGCTCAGGCGGCCGGCGCGAAGCCGGGCAGCCACCGCTCCAGGATGCTGCGGTACGGGGCCTTCGCCTCCAACTGGCAGAGCACCCCGATCGATCCGAGCGTCACCCGGTGGATCAACAGGTACGACGGAGGCAGGTTGAGCTGCCTGCTCAGCTGGTACGTGGGGAGCGAGGGCTGGCCAGTCGGCCCGCCTCGGCCCGTAGCCAGGCCCGGGTGAACCGGAACCCGTCCGCCGCGATCGGCTCCAGCATCGGGCGGACGAAGTCGAGCACTCCCTCGGCGTCGATCTGCTCGGTGGGGCTGATGAACCCTCCGACCGCAGCCCCGCCACCACCTCGTCGGGCGTTGCCCCGCAGAGCCATCGCGGCGATGCGGCCGATGGGTGCCGGCGTGCCCTCCGGCATCCGGGCCACCGCACCGAAGTCGATCACCCCGAGCCGGCCGTCGGGCAACAGCCGGAAGTTTCCCGGGTGCGGGTCGGCGTGCAGCAACCCGGCCCGCTGCGGCGCCGAGAGGTGCAGGGTGGCCATCAACCGGCCCGCCTCGTCCCGCTCCTCCTCGGTGCCCTCCCGGATGATGTCGGCCAGTGGGTGCCCGTCACCCATTCGGTGACCAGCACCCGGGGCGCGGCGTTGATCACCTCCGGGATGTAGATCTCCGGGTCGCCGGAGTACGCGGCCGCGAAGGCGCGCTGCGACTCGGCCTCCAACTCGTAGTCCAACTCCTCGGTGATCCGCTCACGCAGCTCGACCAGGAGCGGCTTGACGTCCAGCCCGGGCTGGATGGCCCGGAACATCCCGCCCAGTCGGGAGAGCTGCTTGAGGTCGGCGAGCAGCGCGTCGCCGCCCCCGGATACTGGATCTTGACGGCCACGTCGCGGCCGTTGGTGCCCGATTCGTCCAACCCCGGCTCGCGCCACCGTGCCCGGTGTACCTGGCCGATGCTCGCGGCGGCGGCCGGAGTGTCGTTGAACTCGAGGAACAGATCCCGCCAGTCGGGACCGAGCTGCTCGGCCAGCACCTTGTGCACGCTGGCGACCGGCAGCGGCGGCGCCGCCTCCTGAAGCTTCGTGAGCGCCTGCCGGTAGGGCGCGGCGATCTCCTCGGGCAACGCCGCCTCGAAGACCGACAGCGCCTGCCCGAACTTCATCGCCCCGCCCTTGAGCTGGCCCAGCACGCTGAACAACTGCTCGGCGGTGCGTTGCTGGATCTCCGCGGAGATCACGTCGGAGGCGATCCCGGTGACGCGCTTCCCATCCCGAGAACGGTCCGACCGGCGAAGCCGAGCGGCAGGGCGGCGAGCTTGGCGGTGCGGGACACGGCGCGGCGCGGGATGTCGGTCACCCGGTCATTGTTACCGACCGAAGGGCCCCGCTGCTGCTCTGCGGCCGGGCTGGTGCCGACACTCGCCCCTGTGAGCACCCACACGCCGGGTGCGGCGGCCAACCCCGACGACGGAAACGGCCGGCAGTGGTGATCTCCATGGCCCCACCCAGGGTCTCCGGCTGACCTCCGTCGAGCTGTGCCAGTGCCTCGGCCAGCGCGTACCCGATGGCCGCGAACAGCGTGCCCGTCGCACCCGCGGTCACCGGGTCGGCGGCGGCCAGTTGAGCGGCGAGACGCGGCCAGTCCGGGTCACGATCCGCCCTGTGCAGCTCAACGCAGTGCAGACAGGGCCCGGCGGGAGGGCGGACCAGCGGCCCGATGACCGGTACGCCCTCGCGCAGCGTGACCAGCAGGTGCGGCTGCCGGCGCTGGGCCAGACCGGCCGCGAGCAGCGCGGGCGGCCGGTCCGTGCCGAGCTGGATCACCAGGTCCATCCGGCTGGCCCGGCTCGGGTGGTGCCGCTGCCCGGCGCGACACGACCGACCGCGGCCCGCACCGCCGGTGCCAGCGGGCGGCCCAGTTCGGTGGCCGGGATGCCCGTGCCGACCAGGTCGACGGGCGTACCGGGCCGGTGAGGTGGGGATCACCTGACCGACGCCGGACTGGGCCAACGCCACAGTCAGCGGCCCGCCGAGCGCCCCGGCGCCGGTGAGCAGGACACGGGCGGCCCGCCGTCGGCGCAGGACCTGTGCGGGGGTGCCGGGCAGTCGAGCGGCGGTCAGGGCCAGTGCGCCGGCCTCCGCCGCGAGACGGCACGGACCGGCCCGGCCAGGTCACGGGGAGCAGGCTGTGTGCGGGCACCAGCAGGCCGGCGGCCCGCAGGGTGTCGAGCAGGGTACGCGCGTCGTCGACGGCGACCCGGACGACCGTCGCCTGGGCCAGCACGGCGCGCTCGCTGCGGGTGCCGTCGAGCAGGTCGAGCAGGTGGGCGGCGCGCGGGTTGGCCAACTCCAGCAGCACGGCGGGTCCGGGGCCGACACCGAGCTGAAGGGTGTGCCGGTCCCGCCAGATCGGCTGAGGCCGGGTAGCAGCGTGGGCGGGGAGTGCGGTGCGGGCTGGGCGGTGCGGGGTTGTGCGGTGCGGCTCATGGTGACGAATCGTGACCGCGTCCTCGCGTTCGGTCGATCGTTGTCCACAGGCGGCCAGGCCGCTGTCCAGCGCTATCCACAGGGTTTCGCGGGTTTTCCACAGGGCGGTGACGCGGGTGTCGGCCACCCGACAGATCGCGGACGGCGACAGTCGTCGACTCGCAGCTGTCGGTGCTTTGCTGGCGACGTGCTGTCGCCGGGCGCTGCCGTCGGCGCGCTTCTTCGCCAGCGGCAGCGCCCCGAATGGCAGCGGGCGGGTGGCCACCGGCCAACCCGCCCCGCCACCCGCGTGGGTCAGACCTTGGCCTTGCCCAGGATGCGGTTCACTGTTGTCCCGCAAACCGGACACTTGCCCTGGCCATGTTCATTCCGGTCTTCGAGACCTCCACGTGCCCCTCGAAGTCCCGCTTCTCCTTGCACTTCACGCAGTAACCGTTGTAGGTCGTCTGGGCCTGGTCGGCCACGGTGCCCTCCTCGTCTCGTCCGCCGGTCGTTGCCGTCCCGGCGGGTGCCCGGCGGCGGGCCACACGGGCGCCGGCGCTGGTCTCACTCCGCGGCCACCTTCGTGACCGCTGGTCCGCGGACCCTACCCAGGTCTGGGCGGTTCCATGTCAGCTGTGCATCGACACTGTGAGCAAGTCGACGTCGAGAGTGTGCATGGCGAAATAGGTCGGATAAGTCAGTTTGGCGGGGACACGCCGACCAAACCCTCACAGCCACCCGTGCGAGTACCCGCGGGAGCATTCGGGCAGTGATCACCTACGGTGGAGAGGTGCCGCGTACCGGCGCCATCGGTGTTCACGAAGGGTGACGAGATGGCGCGATAGCGCTGCGGTCAAGAAATTTTCTGGACGCCTGGCGACCAATCACCATCTTCCGGGCGCGTGTCGTGCGGTTGACTCTTGCGGACCCCTGGTCAGTACGCATTAGCTTTCCTTCGTGACACGTAGCCGAGGCTGCGCGGGCCAGTGATGGCGGGGACGCGCAAGCCGGTCGTCGAGGTGCGGCGCAGCCAGCGCCGACGACGCACGGTGTCTGCGTACCGTGACGGTGAGCGAGTCGTCGTCCTCATCCCCGACCAGTTCTCCCGCGCCGAGGAGAGCGAGTGGGTCGACCGGATGCTCGCCCGGCTCGCCGCCCGGGAGGAACGCCTCGCGTGCTCCGACGCCGAGCTGCTGGCCCGCGCCAACCGGCTCATCGACCTCCACCTCGCCGAGTACGCCACAAAGGCGGTGCCGGCCAGCGTCCGATGGGTCACCAACCAGAACGGCCGGTGGGCTCCTGCACGCCCGCCGACCGCAGCATCCGCATCTCGCACCGCGTTCGGGAGATGCCCGAGTGGGTGATCGACTACGTGTTGTTGCACGAGTTGGCGCACCTCATCGTGCCGAGCCACAACGCCCGGTTCTGGGCGCTGGTCGGTCGCTACCCCAGGGCGGAACGCGCCCGCGGCTACCTCGAAGGGTGGCCGCCGCCTCCTCCTGCGCCCCGCTCCCAACCTGATCCACAAGCCAGAGCGCCACCCCGCGCCAAGCCGCGCCACCCGCGTCCTTGATCCACTCGTGTTCCTGGATGCGGCTATCCCAGGTCCCCGGACGCCCGAGTTCCTTGAAGGCGAGTCCGCCAAGATCCGCGCGCCGCGCGCGCGCCAAGATCCGAGCAACGTCCGGATGTTGCTGTCTCCGAAGCACCGGAGACAGCAACATCCCTGATCTGCGCGGATCTTGAGGGCAAGCACCGCCCGACAGACCGCGAGCGGGGCTCGGATCGTGCGCACCCGTCAAGGTCACGCTCGATCAAGGAAGTAGTGGTGTCCGATCATGCTGCGGGTCGGGTCGGGCCGGGCCGGGCTGGGGCGGGCCGGGCCGGGCTGGGCTGGGGCGGGCTGGGCTGGGGGTCGGCAGGTCGGGTGGTTGGGCCGGTCGGGTGGTCGCGCCGGTCGGGTGGGCTGGGCGGGTCCGGTGGGCGGGGCGCTAGGGTCGGGACATGGCGCGACGGGTGGTAGTGGCTTTGCTCGGGCCGGTCTCCTGGTCGCCGCCCGGCGTCGATCTGGCGGAGTGGCGAGCCGCCTCGCGGAAGACGTCATCGACCTGCTCGCCACGCTCAACGAGGTGGAGATCGCGGTCGCGGTGACCCCGGCCGACCGTGCCCTGGCCGACGCGCTGGTCTGGCCCGGCACGGCGGTGTACGAGGTGCCCGAGTCGACGCCGAACGCCGTGTTCGACCTGCTCGAGGGCTACGACCAGGCGGCAGTGCTGGTCGCTGACGTGCCTGACCTGCCCGCCCTCACGGTCGGCAAGCTACTGCGCCCGCTCACCACCCGGCCGGTCGCGGTGGCCCCGGTCGAGGGCGGTGGCCCGGGGCTGCTCGGCGTGGCGGTGCGACTGCCCGTGCCAAGCTGGCTGCCGACGCTGGAGTTGGACACGGCGACGCCGGCGGACGTGCGGTCCGGTGCGCCTCGGCCGGGGACGTGGCGGTCACCGCCGGCTGGCGACGACTGCGCGGCCCAGCTGACCTTGCCACGCTGGACCCGGCCTTCGAGGGCTGGGAAGCGACCCGCGCGCTACTCTCCGGCTCCGGCCGACCTGCCTGACCCACCAGCCGCCGCTTACTCGCCCACACCGGGTGCCCGCCTCGTCCAGCGCGGGCACCCGGGCTCAGATGTCAGGACTTGGCGTCGCCCTCGTCGTCGGTCTCGTCGGGCTGGCCGGGGCCTTCTCCTCCGCCCACCGGGAGCGGTGAAGTCGAAGGTGTCCAGCTCGCTGAGGTCCACGTCGTTCATCGCGAAGGCGACCGGGTCGGCGAAGTCGTCGTCCGACGGCAGCAGGTCGGGTGGCCCCACACGGCGTCCCGGCCCTCGATGCCGCGATGCTGGGTGAGCGCGGCCCAGAGCGCCGCGGCCTCGCGCAGTCGGCGGGGCGCAGTTCCAGACCGACAAGCGCGGCGAAGGTCTGCTCGGCGGGACCGCCGGCGGCCCGGCGACGGCGGAACGCCTCGCCCAACCGGACGACGTTGGGCAGCCGGTCGCTGGCGGCGTTGTCCACGACGTGGCAGACCCAGCCCTCGACCAGGGCGAGTGCGGTCTCCAGTCGGGCCAGTGAGGCCTTCTGCGCCGGGTGTCCTCCGGGGTGAAGATGCCTTCCAGGGCGATCGCCTGCATGGACTCCGGGTCGGTCGGGTCGACCCGGCCCATCGCCTCCTCGATCGCCTCCCGGTTGACCCGGATGCCCGAGGCGTACATCTCGACGGCGGTGAGGACGTGCCCGCGCAGCCACGGGACGTGCTGGAACAGCCGCTGGTGGGCGGCCTCGCGCAGCGCCACGTAGAGGCGGACCTCGTCCTCGGCAGTTCCAGGCCCTCGCCGTACGCGCGGATGTTGGCCGGGATCAGCGCGGCCGTGCCGGCCGGGCCGAGTGGCAGCCCGATGTCGCCGGCGGAGAGCACCTCCGCGGCGAGCGAACCGAGGGCCTGGCCCAGCTGACCGCCGAAGAGCGCGCCGCCGAGGGAGGCCACCATCGACTGCATCGGGCCGAGCTGGGCGCGCGCCTCCGGTGGCACCAGGTCGCCCATCGCGCCGACCATCCGGCTGGCGACCGGATCGCACAGCTTGCGCCACACGTCCAGCGTCTTGAAGATCCACTCGTTGCGGTTCCACGCAACGGGGTTCTGGATGCCGGAGGGCCAGGCGGAGGCGGGCTCCAACCACAGGTCGGCGAGGCGCAGCGCCTCCTCGACCGCGTTGCGCTCGTACATCGACACCGCCGGGTCACCGGCGGCCGCGAGCTGGCTGGCTGCTACCTGCCGGGCCAGGTCCCAGTTGACCGGCCCGCTGCCCGGCGCGGAGAGCAGGTGCTGCAACTGCGACATGAACTGCTGCATCTGCGCGGGATCGTTGGGGTCTGGTGGTTGACCACCCGGGAGCGCGAAACCGAACGGAATATCAGGCACGACGTCTACGGTACGCGGGCCGCGCCCCAGGTCGCCGCCGCTGGCGTTGCGCTGAGGGCGAAGTCGCGCGGCGCATCCGGCGGGCGGCCCGCGCTCGGTCGGTACGCTCTGCGGCATGAGACGTCGTGGCCTGACGGTCCTGCTCGGTGCCCTGTTCACCGCACTGCTGAGCATCGGGGTGCTCCGGGTGCCGATTCCGTACGTGGTGCTGGGCCCGGCCCGACTGTCAACACCCTCGGCACGACCGACGGCAAGGAGGTCATCCAGGTCTCCGGACGGGAGACCTCGACCTCGGCCGGCCAGTTGCGGCTGACCACGGTCGGGGTGCAGCCCACGGTGCGGTTGCGTGGGGCGATCGCGGGCTGGTTCTCCGACGACGAGGCGGTGGTGCCGCGTGAGCTGGTCTACCCGCCGGGGAGTCGACGGAGCAGGTGGAGCAGCGCAACGCCGAGGACTTCAAGGCGTCGCAGACCAGCGCGGAGACCGCCGCGCTGCGGGAGCTGGGCTTTCCGGTGCAGGTCGTGATCAAGACCGTGGCCGGGGACGGCCCGGCCGCCGGAGCGTTGAAGACCGGCGACCTGATCACCTCGGTAGACGGTCAGCCGGTGCCGGTGGCCGCGAAGGTCACCGAGCTGGTCCGGGCCAAGCCGGCCGGCGCGGCGTTGACCATCGGCTACACCCGCGACGGCGTGCCGGCCACCGCGACGGTGACCAGTCGGGAGCAGGACGGCCGACCACGGATCGGCGTCGAGATCGATCAGCAGCAGCCGCACCCGTTCACCCTGGGCATCGACCTGGAGGACATCGGCGGGCCGAGTGCCGGTCTGATGTTCGCCCTGGGGATCGTGGACAAGCTGACCCCGGCCGACCTCACCGGCGGTCAGATCATCGCCGGCACCGGCACCATCGACGACGAGGGCGGCGTCGGCCCGATCGGCGGGATCGCCCAGAAGCTGGTCGGTGCGAAGCGTGCCGGGGCCAAGGTCTTCCTGGTGCCGGCGGACAACTGCGCCGAGGCGGTGCGCAACCCGCAGCCCGGTCTGCCGTTGTTGCGGGTGGGCTCGTTGGACGAGGCGATGACCGCTCTGGAGACGTTGCGGTCGGGCGGTCAGCCGACGCGTTGCTGACCGATGTGACCGTGCCCCGACACGCTCAGGATCACCCCGTACTCTGGGTGCCTGGTCGGAGCCGATCACATCGAGCGTGCGGAGCCAACAGTGGTAATGCGTAGCAGCAGCCCCTTCCGAGGATGAGCCGGCGCGGGCGCGTCACCATCGCTGTCCTGGTCGGGGTGTTCGTGCTCTTCACCCTGCTCGGCTGGGGTGTCCAGGCGTGGACCGACTGGCTCTGGTTCGACGAGGTCCGCTACACCGAGGTCTTCACCGGTGTCCTGCTCACCCGGCTGTTGCTGTTCCTCGCCATCGGTGTCGGCATGGCGGTGATCGTCGGTGGCAACCTGTGGCTGGCTCACCGGTTGCGCCCGCGGTTGCGTCCGCACTCGGTGGAGCAGGCCACCCTGGAGCGCTACCGGATGGTGCTCAGTCCGCGTCTTGGCACCTGGATCTCGCTGACCGCCGCGGTGGTCGGGCTCTTCGCCGGCCTCTCCGCGCAGAACCGGTGGAACCAGTGGCTGCTCTTCCGCAACGGCGGTGACTTCGGGATCAAGGACCCGGAGTTCGGGGTGGACATCGGCTTCTACGTCTTCCAGCTGCCGTTCTGGCGTTACCTGCTCGGGTGGCCTTCACAGCGGTGGTGCTCGCCGTGATCGGCGCGCTGGCGGTGCACTACCTCTTCGGTGGGGTGCGTCTGCAGGGTGTCGGCGACCGGATGAGCAACGCGGCCCGCGCGCACCTGAGCACACTGGTCGCGGTCTTCGTGCTGTTGAAGGCAGTCGCGTACGTGCTGGACCGGCGGGCGATGTTGCTGGAGTTCAACGAGGGCGCCAGTTGTACGGCGCCGGCTATGCCGACGTCAACGCGTTGCTGCCGGCGAAGGAGATCCTGGCCTACATCTCGATCGTGGTGGCGATCGCGATCCTCGTGTTCTCCAACGCCTGGATGCGCAACCTGGTCTGGCCGGGGATCTCGCTGGCGCTGCTCGGCGTGTCCGCGGTGGCCATCGGCGGCATCTATCCCTGGGCGGTGCAGACCTTCGAGGTCAAGCCCAGCGCCAAGGACAAGGAAGCGCCGTACATCCAGCGCAGTATCGACGCGACGCGGGCGGCGTTCGGGTTGGGGCCACCGAGACGACCCCGTACGCGGCGAACAACCTCACCCCACCGGCGAACCTGGCCACCGACACCTCGGTGGTGTCGAACGTGCGGCTGCTCGACCCGCAGTTGGTCAGTGAGACGTACACGCAGCTCCAGCAGGTGCGTGGCTTCTACGACTTCGGCCCCAAGCTGGACATCGACAGGTACGGCGTGAACGGGAAGGTCTCCGACTACGTGGTCGGCGTCCGGGAGATCAACTACGGTGAGTTGACCGACCAGCAGAACACCTGGATCAACCGGCACACCGTCTACACCCACGGGTACGGGTTGGTGGCCGCCCCGGCGAACCAGGTGGTTTGCGGCGGGCAACCGTTCTTCGTCTCCGGCTTCCTCGGCGAGAAGACCCAGGAGGCGTGCTCCTCGCAGACCGAGCAGATCCCGGCCAAGCAGCCGCGCATCTACTTCGGCGAGCGGATGGCGGCCGACGACTATGCGATCGTCGGGCAGTCCGACCCGAACAAGAAGGCCGAGTTCGACCGGCCGGTCGGTGAGGGCGGTGGCGAGTCCTACACCTACACCGGTGAGGGCGGCGTCGAGATCGGGTCCTTCACCCGTCGGCTGCTGTACGCCATCAAGGAGCAGGAGTCGAACTTCCTGCTCTCCGAGGCGGTCAACAAGGACTCCAAGCTGCTCTACGTGCGTAACCCGCGCGACCGGGTGGAGAAGGTCGCGCCGTTCCTCACGCTGGACGGCGACCCGTACCCGGCGGTGGTGGACGGCCGGGTGCAGTGGATCGTCGACGGTTACACCACGGCGGCCACCTATCCGTACGCCGAGCGGGTCAACCTGCAGACCGAGACCACCGACGAGCTGACCAACCGGGGCACCTTCCAGCTGGCCCGGGAGAACGTCAACTACATGCGTAACTCGGTGAAGGCCACTGTCGACGCGTACGACGGCACGGTGCGGCTCTACGAGTACGACGACACCGATCCGGTGCTCAAGGCGTGGAACAAGGCGTTCGGTGGTGACCTGGTGCTGCCGAAGTCGGAGATCCCGGTCGAGCTGACCGAGCACCTGCGCTACCCGGCGGACATGTTCAAGGTGCAGCGCAACCTGCTCACCAAGTTCCACGTGACCAACCCGGGTGACTTCTACTCGGCACAGGACTTCTGGCAGGTGCCGAACGTGCCGGACGCCCCGGACAGCGGTCAGAAGCAGCCTCCGTATTACTTGTTCACCCAGTTCCGGGGCAGGAGAGCCCGCGCTTCCAGCTCACCTCGGCGGTCACCCCGAACGGCCGGCAGAACCTCGCCGCGCTGATCTCCGGGTCGTACGTGGAGGGAAGCCCCGGCTGGAGGTGCTGGAGTTGCCGGATCAGACCCGGATCTCCGGCCCGGTGCAGGTGCACCAGCAGATGACCAACAACGCCAACATCCGCCAGCAGCTCAACCTGCTCTCCAGCAACCAGGCGCAGGTGCAGTACGGCAACCTGCTCTCGCTGCCCTTCGCCGACGGGATGCTCTACGTCGAGCCGGTCTACGTGAAGAGCAACCAGCAGGACGCGTACCCGCTGTTGCAGAAGGTGCTGCTCTCCTACGGTGACGGCGGCTCCTTCGTGGCGCTCGCCGACAACATCAACGACGGCATCAAGCAGCTCGTCGAGCAGGGCAAGAAGGCCGGGCAGGGCACGTCGCCACCGCCGAGCACCGGGGCAATCCGACGAACCGACGCCGACTCCGGCGCCGACGTCTCCCGCGCCGACGCCGAGCGGCACCGGCAACCCGCCGCCGGCGACCGGCGAACTGGCCACGGCCGCGGACCGGGTGCAGACCGCGATCACCGAGGTCCGGGCCGCGCAGACGTCCGGCGACTTCGAGCGGTACGGTCGCGCGCTCAAGGCGTTGGACGAGGCGCTCACCGCGTTCCAGCAGGCACAGCAGGGCGCCAACCCGGGCGGTACGCCCAGCGGTGGCCCGGCGCCGAGCGTCAGTCCGAGCGCGGGCGGCTGACCCGGCACCCTCGGAGTTCCTCGCGGAGCCCTCGTCGTCGGACCACACCAGGTCCGGTGGCGAGGGCTCCGCTCTGTCCTGATGTGTCGGTATCTGTCGTGTCACCGACTTGTCCGGTTGGTCCCGCAACCTGCGGCACCGGTCCGCCGTCCTCCTTGCAACGGGGTGGGGACGAGGGAGCAGCCGTGCGGGACGCAGAGAGCTTCGACGACTTCTACCGCAGCACTGCGCGGCGGATGGTGGGGTACGGCTACGCGGTCGTCGGTGACCACGGCGAGGCGCAGGATCTGGTGCAGGAGGCGTACACCCGGGCCTGGCGGCAGTGGGGCGGCTGTCGGCGCATCCCGCGCCGGAGGCGTGGCTGCGACTCGTGGTGACTCGGCTGGCGACCGACCGCTGGCGGCGTCTGCACCGCTGGCGGGCGGTGCTGAGCCGGACCGGGCCGCCGGCGGTCGCGCCCCGCCGAGCGAGGACGGGGTGCTCCTGGTCGGGGCGCTACGTCAGCTGCCCTCGGTGCACCGGCAGGCCCTGGCCCTGCACTACCTCTTCGACATGTCGATCGAGGAGATCGCCCGGGAGACCGACGTCCCCGTCGGCACCGTGAAGTCCTGGCTGTCCCGAGGCCGGTCCCGTCTGGCCGCGTTGCTGCCGGACCTTCGCACTGTGGATCTGGAGGCGAACGATGTCAGTTGAACTCTCCGACCTGTACCGGTCGCTCGGCAGTGTGGCGAACGGCCACGAGCTGACGCATCCCGAGTCGCTCCGGCGGTTCGCCGACCGGCGAGCACGAGTCCGGACCGCCGGCTCCGCCCTCGCGGTGGCGCTGCTGGTCGGCGGCGTGGCCGTCGGTGGCCGGCTCGTGTACCCGGCGGACGGCCCAGCGCCGCCACCGCAGCCCGCCGACCTGGCGGGCCCACTGCCGACCGGGTGTCTTCCCGCCGTCGCCACCGCCGAGCCCGGCGTCGACGCCACCGTCCCGGTCGCCGGCACGTACCACCCCAGTGGTACGCCCTCGCAGCCGATCACGAGCGCGCCGGCACCCCGGCCACCCACCTCGATCCCGGACCGGGCCTTCTTCGTGCTGGCGGCCCCGAACCGGACCGGGATGGAGTCCAGGGCGACGGCCCGCGTTGCCGACGCTCTGCGCGGCGACGCGGTTCTCCAGCGACTCGGCAATGGTCCAGCGCCGTGGCCGGTACCTGGCCTACAAGTTGCCGGGAACGCCTACCGGAAACGTGCCGGACGGCAGCTACCGGCACACCATCACCATCTACCGCACGGGCCGGGCCGACGACGCGCTGCGGGAGCTGCGCCAGGCCGTTCGCGACTGTCCCGAGCAGGAGTTGTCCGACGACACCAGGACGTGGCGGCAGAAACTCCTGGCCTCGGGGACGTACGGGGACGAGTCGGTGCTGTTCGAGATGCGGGCTCCGATGCCGGTCGGGGTGGGCGAGCCGGGTACGGAGGAGGTCCGACTGGTCCGGGCGGTCCGGATCGGCGACGTGGTGACCGTGCTCTGGGAGCAGGGCTGGGAGCACACCGTGGCCGAACGATCCCAGGTCGACGCCGACAGCCGACGGGCGGTGGCGGCGATCGGAAACTGGCTCGACTGACGGCGGTATCGGAGTCGTTTTGCGGTGCCCGGGTCGGTGCGCTACGGTTAGCGAGTCGACGCGGGTGGAGCAGCTCGGTAGCTCGCTGGGCTCATAACCCAGAGGTCGCAGGTTCAAATCCTGTCCCCGCTACGAGAAACATCGAAAGCCCGTTTCCGGTTCACCGGAGGCGGGCTTTCGACATTCCACGTTCGTCAGCGCGGCGACCCCGCGGTGGTTGTCGACCCCGCTGATCATCGCCGCACCGGGTGCGCTATGGTTAACCAGTCGACGCGGGGTGGAGCAGCTCGGTAGCTCGCTGGGCTCATAACCCAGAGGTCGCAGGTTCAAATCCTGTCCCCGCTACCACAGAAATGATATAAGTCCGGCCCCACAGTGTGGGGCCGGACTTTCGCTGTCGGATGTCGACGAGCGGCCACGACGGGCCGGCACCTCGTCGGCACCGGCCCCTCGTCGGAGTTACCTGAGGCCGAAGGCCCGGGTGACGGTCTGGGTGACGGCACCACCGTTGCGTTGCGTGGCAGTGACCCGGATCGACACGAAGTCGGCGCGGTGTGGCGCGTTCAGGGACGCCTGCCAGGTGCCCTTCCGCTCCTTCGGCTGCTGCCGTTGCCAGGTCGCCCCGTCGTCGTAGGAGACCTCCAGCTGAAGCGAGGACACCGCGTCCCGAGCCTTGGTGCTGCCCACCACCACCGGCGTGATCGCGAGGTCGGTCCGGCGCTTCGCCCGACCGGTGACGTCCACGTCGGTGCCGTAATCCAACTGCACCAGCGGAATGGCTTGCACCTCGGCGTCGCCACCGGAGACGAAGCTCCACTCGGTGTGCGTGGCGGTCGAGTACGGGCTGAATTCGGGCTTGCCGGTGGTCTCGACGACCAGCCGGTACGGCAGTTTCTCCGGCGACAGGTCACCCGCGCCGACCTCCGGCCAGCCGTCGAACTGCGTCAGTTGCCTGTCGCCCTGGTAGAACGTGACGACCTGTCGCATGCTGGCACCGCCGCTGTGCGCGGCGCCCGCATCGCCGAACCCCTGGATGTAGGCGCTCATGGCGGTCTCGCCGCGGAACGGGATCTCGGTGCTGAGCAGCCGTGGCCGCGTGATGGGCCCGAACCAGCGGTCCTTCTGGACACTGCCCGGCCGGTACGCGATCGCCTCCGTGTTGGACCGCGCCCAGTCGACGACGTCGGCGTACTGCATCCACCTGATGCCGTCGCCGGCGGAGACCCAGTCGGTACGCGGACCGGGTGCGACCGGTTCGAACGGGAAGGGGCGTGCCGCCCCGTACTCGTAGGGCGGGAAGTCCCTCCGCGTCTCGGTGGACTGCTTGCCCGGCGGTGGGGAGAAGGTGAGGTCGATCCGGGCGAGGTGGCGGGGATCGGTCCTGGCGGACGGGTCGCGGGCACCCTCCGCTGTGGTAGTCCACCAGGTCGTACAGGTACCTCGGAGTGGGGTGGGCCACCACGGTCAGCCGTACCGTGTCGCGGCCGGCAGCGCTGATCCTCCGGATCAGCGCCTCGCCCTCGTCCATTGTCACCGAGGCGACCGGGATCGGCCCGGTCGTCACGGCGTCGGCGCCGCCGTACCAGTCGCTCTTCCGTCCCGGGCGGCCGTTGACCACGACGAGCATCGCCGCGCCTGCGGTGTGCGCGGCCGCTGCCTGCTCGGTGGGAGTCACCGAGTCGCTGCCGCGAACGACCACGGCCTTCCCGCGGGCGGACAGGCCGGCGTAGTCGGTCCTCGCGCCGCCTCCCGCGAAGACGGCGGCCGGGTGCGAGGTGCCGTCGGGTAGCGGTGCGGAGCCGGGCTGCACCAGGGGTCGCTGAGGCGACGGCCCTGGTAGCTGATCGCCAACGGTGTCTGCTCGGCGCGAATCCTGGTGGTGAAGACGAAACTGCCCTTCTTCACCTTCTCCCTGGTGGGGAGGGCCCACAGGCTGTCGTAGGCGGCGCTGGGCCAGAAGGTCTCGCGCAGCGCGCTCCAGTCGGTGGGGGTCGGCTCAGGCGAGGTGAAGGAGCGGTAGACGTCGATTCTGCTGTTGGCGACGGTGGTCGGTTGGGGCGTCGCCACCCTGACCTGGCGGGCCTGTGCGGCGTTGAGATCCACGACCCGGTTGGCCGTGAGGTCGACCTCGGGTGCGGTCAGCATCGCGAGGCCGAGGGAGCGGGGCCGTTCAGGCCCTCCACGTCCGCCGTGTTGACGACGGTGTACGAGCCGGGGCCAGGCGGCTGGTGAGTTTTCCGTTCGGGACCCACATGAAGGCGGAGCCCGTCTCGGCGTTGACGACCTCCACCTCGCCGCTCATCGGTCGGCCGGCGCGGTCCTTCAGGTGGATGGTGAGGTCGTACTTCTTGGACTCGACGGCGACCCCGACGGCCGTGTGCACCTCACCGGCCGGAAAGCGGGCCGTGACCTGGGCGGAGTACCGGCCTGCGGAAAGGCCATCCGGGTCCACCACCACGTCGACGGTCGAGGTGCCACCTGCCGGCACCGTGACGTGCTCGGCGGCTGCCGTGAACGTCTGCGCGGGGAGGTGCCGGGGTCGACGGAGAGATCCAACGAGATCGGGCTGGTCGTGGTGTTGGTGTAGGTGATCGTCCGCCGGATCGGCTGGGTGCGCTGCCCCAGCCGACGAGCCCGGCGTCCACCGATCCGGACGCGATGACCTGGTCCTGGTGGTACGCGGCGGCGACGTTCAGCCGACCGCTGCCGGCCCGGTAGGCGTCGTAGCCGGGGTGCGGGCGCTGGTGCTCATCAGCGCGTCCTGATCTGGCGGGCACTCCAGGTCGGGTGCTTCTGGAGCAGCAGGGCGGCTGCGCCGGCGACGTGGGCGCGGCCATCGAGGTGCCGCTGTCCACCTGGTAGTAGCCCTCGCCCCAGGGGATGTGCTGTGAGCGCGCGGCCAGCACGTCCACGCCGGGCGCGGTCAGGTCGGGTTTGAGAGCCTCGTCGTTCATCCGTGGCCCGACACTGGAAAAGTCCGCCAGGTGGTCGGAGCTGTCCACTGCGCCGATGGTCAGCGCGGCGTCCGCGGTGCCCGGCGCACCAAGGTGTACGGATCGGGCCCGCTGTTGCCGGCGGCGACGACGAAGAGCGCGCCCGTCTCGGCGGTCAGCTGGTTGACGGCCTGGCTCATCGGGTCGTCCTGGGTGTGCCAGGCGCTCACACCCAGGCTCATGTTGATCACCTTGGCGTGCTCGGTCCGCGACGCCCACTCCATGCCCGCGATGATCCCCGAGATCGACCCGCTGCCGTTCTCGTCGAGGACCTTGCCGATCACCAGATCGGCGTCGGGGGCGACGCCCGTTCCTGCCACCGGAGGCGGCACCTGTCCCGGCGACGGTGGACGCGGTGTGGGTGCCGTGTCCGTTCCGGTCGATCACATCCTGGCCGGGGATGAAGCTCCGGGACGCCGCGACCCGGTTCGCGAGGTCCGGGTGGGTGGTGTCCACTCCGCTGTCCAGGACGGCGACCCGAACACCACTGCCGGTGCCACCGGCGGCACGCGGCGGGTGCGCCGATCTGTGCGGTGGTGTCGGCGAGGGCGGCCTTCGCCTTGCCGTCGAGCCACACCTTGTCGACTCCGGCCGTGAAGGAGGGGCCGGAGGGGCAGCGCTCCGGGCCGTCGGTGACTGTCCGCCGCCGGTGAGGGCCGACCAGAATTCGGCGGCCTGCGACCGGCGGGTCCGGATCGCCTCACCACGCACCGAGGGAGGTCCAGCGTGGTCTGCGCGCCCGGCAGCGTGGTGCCGGTGCGGAGTCTCGCCGAGCCCGTCGTGCGGGTGACGATCAGGGGAGTTCGCTGGCCCGCGCGTCGTCGTAGCCCTGCGCGATCAGCTGGGTGACGTCGAAGAGCTGCCTGTCGAGACGACCGGTCGCGAGGTAGGGCATCGCCTCGTCGGGGTAGACGTAGGTGTCCGTGCCCTCGGTGGAGATGCGGACGGAGCCCGTGCCGCCCGGCGCGCGCTCGACGTCCACCGAGGGTCGCCCCGGGGACGCCGGGGTCACCGTCACCCGGTCACCGGTGATCAACGTGACAGTGACGGGCGTGCGGCTCGTCCCACCCGTCGAGGTGGGTGTCGCCGGCGGCGGTGGGGACGGAGGGGCGCCCTGGGCCGCCGTCGGGGTGACGAGAGCGGCGACGAGGGTGACGCCGACCGCTGCCGCCGCGGATCTTCGGGTGCGAGAGGTCCGCGCACTGTCCACAGGGTTGCCCATGAGGCGAATCCGATCACCTCGAGAGATTCATGTAAAGATCGTCATCTTTGCCAGGACGTTGCGAGACGGTTTCCACGAAGTCGGGGTGTCGGCCCGTCCCCACCACCGCGACATCAGCAAGTCCGAGTGGCTTCGGCGTGGACCGACGTGCCGGGTTGCGCCCTTCGGCGAGGATGGGCACATGTCTTCATTCGGTAAGTGGTGGGGCCGCCTGAGCGCGGTCTTCGGTGCGGTCGTACTGGCGGTCTTCGTACCGGTCGCGGCCTGGGCGTCCACGGGCACCGGCGAGCTCGTGGTGGAGGCCGCCCGGCGGCGGGTCGCAGCGGTTTCGGAATCCTTCCGCTGCTCTGCTGCCTGGTGGTGGTCGCGATCGTCGTGTTCCTGGTGCTGCGTCTGATGCGCAACCGTCGGGGCGGTCCGCCGCGCTGACCGCGCCGAACGCGGCGACAGGTCACCGGCGGCCGGCTCCGGCCGGCCGCCGGTGCTCACACCGCGAGGGCCGCGATGGCCTGGGACAGGAAGCGCGCGGTGGCCTCCCGGTGCCGTCCCGCTTGACGCGGATCCGCTCGGCGGCGGTGACCAGCAGGGTGCGTACCTTCGCGTGCCCCTTCGGCGGTGGCGCCGGCGCCGGCCGAGCAGGTCGGCGAGGCTGGCGCCGAACGCGGCGGAGCGCCGCTCGGCCGGGTCGGTGATGCTGCCGTCGGCGTAGCGGCGGACGGCGAGACTGGCGTTCAGCCCACGCTCGTGGCCGAGGAGGGTGCCGGCCTCACCGTTGGTGGTCAGGAAGTTGATCACGTCGGTGACCGTGTCCGGGTGTCGGGTGCCCGAGAACGCCGCCCAGTACATCGACGCCCGTGCCCACTGGCCCCGGCGGCCGGGAAGGCCGACGATGCCCAACTCGGAATCGGTGAGTCGTTGCAGCTCCGCTAGTTGGTGCGACCAGGCGAAGGACGCGGCGGTCAAACCGGTCACCACCGGTTGCCGGGCCGGCTCACCGCTGTCGGCCTGCTCGACCAGAGCCGCTCCGGGTGGCCCGCCCACGGCGGGCGCGCTGCCACAGCTCGAACCACGCGATCAGCTCGTCCGCGCCGAAGCCCAGCTCGTTGCCCCGGTAGAACTCGCCGCCCTGCGAACGCAGCCACAGCCAGAGGGCGCGATGGTCGCCGGACGCGTCCATGGTGCCGGCCACCCGGCCGTCGCTGGCCTCGGTGATCTGCTCCGCCCAGGAGATGTACTCCGGCCAGGTCATCGCGGCGCGTGGCTCCGGCATCCGCAGATCCCGCAGCAGGTCCCGGTTGAAGACCACGCCGGCGTGGGTCTGCCCGGCGGCCACCGCCATCGTCCGCCCTCCACCGTGCCGTAACGGATCAGACCCTCCGGGAGGCCCGCAGATCCAGGTGGTTGTCGGCGACCTGGTCGGTGAGGTCGAGGATGATCTTGCGCTGGGTGTACTCGGTCAGCCGGGCGTCGTCGATCTGGATCAGATCCGGCACGTTGCCGCCTGCCGCCTGGGTGGCCAGCCGGTCGTAATAGCCGTCGGCGCCCTGCCAGGTGACCCGGAAGGTGACCCGGGGTTGCGGTTCGAGTAGAGCCGCAACGCCTTCTCGGTGAGCTCGGCCCGCTTGGTGCCGCCCCACCAGAAGACCGACAGCTCGACCGGCCCCTCCTGCGTCGAGGTGGCAGCGCCGTCGCTGCATCCCGCCAGCCCACCCGACGCGAGCAGTGGCGCGCCGAGCAGCGCGGTGAGCAGTCGACGCCGGCCCGGGTCGGCGCCGAAGCGGTCGATCGGGGTGGAACAACGGGCACGAGGGTCTCCTGGACCTGCGAGGGTGGCGGTCGGACCATTCACGCAGGCGGCGCACGAAGGTGTCAACGTCCGTCCGGTCACCGTCGGCCCGGGTGGTCGAATCAGATCCCTCCGATCTCGCGTGGTGTACTAGGGCGCGTGGAACTTCTGCACTCGGGCAAGGTTCGGGACCTGTACGCCGACGGCTATGACCTGATCCTGGTGGCCTCGGACCGCATCTCGATCTACGACGTGGCGCTGCCGACGCCGATCCCGGACAAGGGCCGCCTGCTCACCGCGCTCTCGCTCTGGTGGTTCGAGCAGCTCGCCGACCTGGTGCCGAACCACGTCATCTCGGCCACCGACGTGCCCGCCGAGTTCACCGGGCGGGCCATCCGCTGCCAACGGCTGGACATGCTCCCGGTCGAGTGCGTCGCTCGCGGCTACCTCACCGGCGGTGGCCTGCGGGAGTACGAGCGGACCGGCGCTGTCTCCGGCGTGACACTGCCCCGGGGCTCGGCGAGGCGTCGATCCTGCCCGAGCCGATCTTCACGCCGTCGAGCAAGGCGCCGGCCGGCGAGCACGACGAGCCCATCACGTACGACGACGTGGTGGACAAGGTGGCCAGGCCACCGCCGAGCGGCTGCGGCAGATCACCATCGACGTCTACCGGCGCGGCGCCGAGCTGGCCGCCGACCGGGGCATCCTGGTCGCCGACACCAAGATCGAGCTGGGCTGGACACCGGACGGCACCCTGGTCCTCGCCGACGAGCTGCTCACCTCCGACTCGTCGCGCTTCTGGCCGGCCGAGTCGTACCAGCCGGGCGTGTGCAGTTCTCCTACGACAAGCAGTACGTGCGGGACTGGGCCACCGGCAGCGGCTGGGACAAGCAGGCCCCGGCACCTGACGTGCCCGACGAGGTGGTCGAGGCGACGCGCGCCCGCTACGTCGAGGTGTACGAGAAGCTCACCGGCAACCGCTGGAGCTGAGCGCGTTACCGCCGCCCCTGCGTCACTGCTGGACGCCCTTTGCTCTGCTTCAACCAAGGCAACACTGACGGCATCTTTCCGTTGCGCCCGTTGAAGCAGAGCAAAGGATGCACACCTGCGCGGCCCTCCTCCGTCCTAACAACAGTCGGCGGCAGTCAGGACGTCGGCACGGGACTTACTCCACCCAGTCGAGGGTGCGCTGCACGGCCTTACGCCACTGGCCGAACTCCTTCTCGCGCAGCTCCGGAGCCATGGCCGGCTCCCACTGCGCGTCGGAGCGCCACTGCGCCCGCAGCGTGGCCAGGTCCGGCCAGAAACCGACCGCCAGACCGCCGCGTACGCGGCGCCCAGGCAGGTGGTCTCGGTGATCCGGGAGCGGATGACCGGCACGTCGAGCACATCGGCGAGGAACTGCATGAGCAGGCCGTTGGCGGTCATCCCGCCGTCCACCCGGAGTCGGCGCAGCGCCACGTCGGAGTCGGCGTCCATCGCGTCGACCACCTCGCGGGTCTGCCACGCCGAGGCCTCCAGCACCGCCCGCGCCAGGTGCCCCTTGGTGATGTAGCCGGTCAGGCCGGCGATCACGCCGCGTGCGTCGCTGCGCCAGTGCGGGGCGAACAGTCCGGAGAATGCCGGCACCACGTAACAGCCGCCGTTGTCGTCCACGGTGCGGGCCAACTCCTCCACCTCGGCGGCCGTGGAGATCAACCCGAGGTTGTCCCGTAGCCACTGGACCAGCGAGCCGGTGACCGCGATCGCGCCTTCGAGGGCGTACGCCGGGGTTGGTCCTGATCCGGTAGGCAACGGTGGTGAGCAGGCCGTGCGTCGACGGGACCGGGCTGGCACCCGTGTTGAGCAGCAGGAAGCTGCCGGTGCCGTAGGTGCACTTCGCCTCGCCCGGCTGGAAACAGGTCTGCCCGAACAGGGCGGCCTGCTGGTCGCCGAGGGCACTGGCCACCGGCACCCCGGCGAGCACACCGGTGGCCGTGCCGTAGACCTCGGCGGAGCAGCGGATCTCGGGCAGCATCGCCGCCGGCACGCCCATCGCGTCCAGCAGCTCCGGTGCCCAGTCCAGGGTGGTGAGGTCCATCAGCATGGTCCGGCTGGCGTTCGTCACGTCGGTGACGTGCGCACCGGTCAGTTTCCAGATCAGCCAGCTGTCCATCGTGCCGAAGAGCACCTCGTCGCGTTCGGCGCGCTCGCGCAGGCCGTCGACCTCGTCGAGCAGCCAGCGCAGCTTCGGGCCGGCGAAGTAGGTGGCCAGCGGCAGGCCCGTGCGGACCCGGAAACGCTCCTCGCCGTACGCCGAATCCAGCTCGCGCAGCAGCGGCCCGGTCCGGGTGTCCTGCCAGACGATGGCGTTGGCCACCGGGCGGCCGGTGGCCCGGTCCCAGACGACAGTGGTCTCCCGCTGGTTGGTGATGCCGACCGCGGCCAGTCCGGTCGCGTCGGTGCCCGCGGCCCGCAGCGCCTCGGAGACCACCTGTTGGACGTTGTCCCAGATCTCCTCGGCGTCGTGCTCCACCCAGCCCGGTCGGGGAAGATCTGCCGGTGCTCGCGCTGGGCCACGGCGACGATGTCCCCGGCCCGGTCGAAGACGATGCACCGCGAGGAGGTGGTGCCCTGGTCGATGGCGGCGACGTACTGGGGTCACCGCAGCACCGTACCCGGCGGGCGGAGGTGCGACAGGCGTCACGGTGGGATGTGGCCCGCCGCCGTCGGTCGCCAGCCGCTTCGCCTACGATGTGCGAACGTGCGTGACATCGCCGTTTTCAGTGGAACTGCCCACCCCGACCTGGCTGCCGAGATCTGCGCCCACCTGGGGTGCCGCTCCATCCGGTGCGGGTCTCCCGGTTCGCCAACGACTGTCTGGAAGTGCAGTTGCAGGCCAACTGCCGGAGCGGGACGTCTTCCTGATCCAGCCGTTGGTGCCGCCGGTGCAGGAGAACCTGGTCGAGCTGCTGCTGATGATCGACGCCGCCGGGGCGCGTCCGCCGCCGGATCACCGTCGTCCTGCCGCACTACGCGTACGCCCGCTCGGACAAGAAGGACGCGCCGCGGATCTCGATCGGGGCCCGGCTCGTCGCTGACCTGCTCACCTCGGCCGGAGCCGACCGGGTGCTCGCGATGACCCTGCACTCACCACAGGTGCACGGCTTCTTCAGCGTCCCGGTCGACCACCTGCACGCGCTGCGTGAGCTGGCGACCCACTTCCAGCGCTACGACCTCAGCAACACCGTCGTGGTGTCGCCCGACCTGGGCAACGCCAGCGAGGCGGCCGCCTTCGCCCGGCTGCTCGGCACGCCGGTCGCGGCCGGGGCGAAGCAGCGGTTCAGCGACGACCTGGTCAAGATCAGCGCGGTGATCGGTGAGGTGGCCGACCGGGACGTCATCGTGCTGGACGACGAGATCGCCAAGGGCAGCACGGTGGTCGAGCTGATGGAGCATCTGCGTGGCCTGAAGGTCCGGTCGATCCGGCTCGCCTGCACCCACGGGCTCTTCTCCGGCGACGCCCTCCAGCGGCTCAGCAACCAGGACGGCGTCCTGAGATCGTCTGCACCAACACGGTTCCCATTCCGGCCGAGAAGCGGGTCCCGAAGTTGCAGGTCCTGTCGGTGGCTCCCGCCCTGGCCGAGGCCATGCGCCGGATCCACAACGGCGAGTCCGTCTCGGCGCTCTTCGCCTGACCCGGTCCCGCCGGCCCCGCCCTCGCGTCTCGTCCGCGCGATCTTGCGAATTCTGTCGCGACATAAGGGATATTCAGCTCATCCTGACAGCCCAAACCGCAAGATCGCCGGGGCGTCTGGCGTGACCAGCGTCGATCATGGAGTTGTGGTGCCTCGCATAAGGGGCGCAGTGGAGCTACCGCCCACCACAACCCATGATCGACGGGTGGGGGTGGGGTGGGGTGGGGGTGGGGTGGGGGGGGTGGGGGTGGGGGTGAGGGGTCAGTGCGGGGTGCGTTCGTGGTCGAGGAGGTTGGTGGTGACGCGGACCGTGGTCCCGACGGTGCTGGTGACGACCTCCATCGCGTCGGTCAGCTCGGGCCAGCCAGAGGCCCCACCCACCGGCGGTGTCCGGGGTCGGTCGACTGCGGTCACCCAGCCGCTGCGGGCTGATCCCGTGCCCGTGATCGGCGACCTCGCAGACCAGCCGGCCCGACTCGCGCCAGAGCCGCAGCCAGCCCCGCCCGCCACCATGCCGCACCGCGTTGGTGATCAGTTCGTTGATCGCGAGCACGAAGTCGTCCAGCCGCTGACCGCTGAGGCCGGAGGCATGCGAGCAGGAGGTGACCGAGTGTCGAATCTCGGTCACCTGGGCCTGGTCGAAGGCTTCGGCGATCAGGAGGGCAGGTTCGATGGGCACAACCGTACGCGCTGCGTGCGGATCTGCGTTCGTCATGGGCCCGTCCCGGCGGCGCATCCGGAGTATTTCGCGGCTTTTCCACCGTACGTCAGGGTTTCCTGAAGCGCACTCGCTGCTCGCCGTGCGGCTGTCCGGTTGTGGCATCCTGACCGCCATGCCGTCGCCGTCGGGTGGGTACGAGGTGCCGCTGTGGCGTGCGCTCGCCGTGTTCAGGGTGGCGTCCCTGGCGTACGTCTGCGTGCTCGCGGTACGCGACGCCGACCGGTACGCCCACCCGTACGCCGTCGGCGCCCTGATCCTGGTGATGGTGGTCTGGACCGGGGTGACGGCGATCGGTACGCCCGGCCGGCCTGGCGGCACTGGCCACTGCTGCTGGCCGACCTCACGGTGGTGGTGTCCGTCGTGCTGTCCACCCCGTGGGCGGTCGGTCGGGAGGCGCTCGCCGCCGGCGTACCCACGATGGGTGTCGCCTGGATGGCCGCCCCGTGCTGGCCTGGGCCGTGGCCGGCGGTCGCCGGAGTGGCACGATCGCCGCGCTGCTCGTCGCCGGCGCGGACCTGGCCACCCGGGAACGGATCGGCCAGTCCTCGTTCACCGGGTGATCCTGATGCTGCTCGCCGGAGTGGTGGTCGGGCACGTGGCCCGGCTCGCGGCGAGCGCCGATGAGCGGCTGCAACGTGCGGTGGAACTGGAGGCCGCCACCCGGGAGCGGAGCGGCTGGCCCGGGCATCCACGACTCGGTACTCCAGGTGCTGGCGCTGGTCCAGCGGCGTGGCGCCGACCTGCCCGGCGAGGCTGGTGAGCTGGCCCGGCTGGCCGGCGAGCAGGAGGCGGCGTTGCGGGCGCTGATCGCCGGTGCCGGCCGGCCCTCCCGGACGGCACCGAGGCCCCGGCGGTGGACCTGCGGATGCTGCTCGGCCGGTACGCCTCGGCGGCGGTGGCGCTCTCCGCCCCGGCCACGCCGGTGCCGTTGCCCCGGCGGGTGGCCGGGGAACTGGCCGCCGCGACCGGCGCCGCTCTGGACAACGTGGGGCGGCACGGTGGCGGGCGGGCCTGGGTGCTGATCGAGGACGAGGGGCGACGGTGACCGTGTCGATCCGCGACGAGGACCGGGCATTCCGGAGGGCCGGCTGGTCGAGGCCGCCGCCCAGGGCCGGCTCGGCGTGACCCAGTCGATCCGGGCCGGGTGGCCGACCTGGGCGGGACGGTTCGGATCGTGTCCGCCCCGAGGCCGGCACCGAGATCGAGTTGACGGTGCCGAGGTCGTCGCGATGAGCCCGACACGCGTGATGGTGGTCGACGACCATCCGATGTGGCGGAGGGCGTGGCCCGGACCTGACCGAGGCCGGGTTCCTGGTGGTGGCGACCAGCGGCGAGGGGCGGCAGGCCGTCCGGTGGCCGCCGCCGCCCGGCCCGACGTCGTCGTCCTCGACCTGCAACTACCGGACATCTCCGGGGTCGAGGTGATCCTGGGCTGCGCGCGGCACTACCCGGCGTACGGGTGCTGATGCTCAGCGCCAGCGGTGAACAGCAGAGCGTGCTGGACGCGGTCAAGGCCGGAGCCACCGGTTACCTGGTGAAGTCGACAGCCCCTGCCGAGTTCCTGGAGGCGGTGCACCGCACGGCGGCCGGCGACGCGGTCTTCACACCCGGGCTGGCCGGGCTCGTGCTCGGGGAGTATCGCCGGCTGGCCGCCGGACCGGGGCGGGGACCGACCGGCCGGCGGCACCGAGACGACGGCACCCCAGCTCACCGAACGGGAGACGGAGGTGCTGCGGCTGGTGGCGAAGGGGTGTCGTACAAGCAGATCGCGCAGCGGCTCGGGCTGTCGCACCGCACGGTGCAGAACCACGTGCAGAACACCCTGGGCAAGCTGCAACTGCACAACCGGGTCGAGCTGACCCGGTACGCCATCGAACGCGGCCTGGACGACTGAGCACCGTCACACCGAGCGTGGCGGCTCCGTCTCGTGGATGGCCAACTCCTCGGCGGTCGCCCGCCACCGGCGGACCCGGCGTCGTACGCCACCGAATCGGTCTCCTGATCGGTGTGCGTCCCTCGTCCGGTTCCACCAGCCGGCCCACCGTCGCGTCGGCCACCGTGCCGAGCTGACCGTGGTCGTAGAGGAGACCGGCGAGTTCGGGTCCGAGGTCGGCCCGGGTCCATCACGTCGGCGTCCAGCTGAGCCTCCGCGGCGGCCTCCAGGTTGTCCGCCTCGAAGGCGATCTTCGGGTCGATCGTGCCGGCCAGCGGGTCGCCGGCCGGGCGCTCGTAGACCTCGCGTTCGAGCTTGTAGTCCAACGACTCACCGTCGAGTTGCTCCTCGGCGGTCGTCCTGAACCGGTCCACCGCCACCGGCGTCCGATCGCCGGGCAGTTGGCCGGGTCGACCGTCCGCCTCGCGCCCGGTGAGCACGTCGTCGTTGGCGGTCGAGTCGTCATCGGCGGTATCGGGCAGCCCTTGCGCCTCGGTGTCGGACAAGGGGTCGGGAACTCGTTGTCGCGCATGTCTGATCACTACCCGCTGCCCTCCCGCCATAACCGGGCGGCCTTCGGCGGTACGGCGCGGAACCGGGCGCCGAGGGCGAAAGCCCCGTCAGACGGCCTCGTCGTCGGGTGCAACACGCACCAGACGACCTTGCCATCCGGTACGGCGCTGCTGCCCCAGCGACGCGTCACCGTGTCGATCAGCAGCAGACCCCGGCCGCCGATCTGGGTCGGCGCGGAGATCCCGGCGAACGTCGGCCGGCGCGGCGAGTGGTCACGAACCGCCAGGTGCAGGGTGTTCTCCGCGGGGCCAGTCGCACCGTCATCGTGGTCCGGCGTGCGCCACCACGTTGTTGACCATCTCGGTGACCGCGATGGACGCCGGGTCGGTGAGCGTCGCCATGCCCCAGCGCTCGCAACCGGTGGCGATCAGCTCACGCGCCAGCCGGGCGGCTCCCACCGTCGGAGTCAGCTCGGCGTTGAGCACCGCCGCCAGCGGCGCGGCGGCGACCGCGGCGAGCGCGTCGTCCACGGTCGGCCAGGTCGGTACGCCGGACACCGTGGTCGGCCAGCCCGGCAGACCGGCCACCGTGGTCGGCCAGGCCGGCGTGCCGGCCAACGCGGCGTCGACGCGGTCGGGCGTGTCGCCCGGACCGGACAGCAGCAGATCCGCGGCGGGCCAGTCGGCGACCTCGCGGCGAACGTCGGCGAAGACGCCCCGCCCCACCGAGTCGACGACCCGCAGGCCGGTCACGTCGGCCACCAACGGACCGGGTCGGTCACACAGTCGGGTGAGCAACGCGCCGCGTACCGCCTCGGCCGCGGCGGCGTCGAGCACACCCGTCAGCCGGACCACCGCTGACGACTCGTCGGTTTCGACCAGACAGCTCGACATGATCGCCCCATTGTGCGCGCCAGGGACGGTAAGCGCATTCGGGCGCTCGATGCGGGCCATCAGTGGTCCGACCGGGAGCGGCGGTTGATGGCGGCCATGGTGCCGACAGCGGTGCCGGCGGCGGCGAGACCGAACGCGGCGGTCATCCGCACCAACTGTCGCCGCCGACCGTGCCAGCCCCGTCCCGGCGGGCCTCGGCGTCGGCGTGGAACACGTTGCCGCTGGTGTCCACCCGGGCGCCCGGACCGAACTGGGTGCGGTGGGCGTACCAGCCGAGGGTGCGCTCCACCAGCGCGGGCGCCAGCCTCCACTGCAGGCCGATAAGCCGGGCCGCACCACCGGCGTAGGCCTCACGGCGGGGTCGACGCAGCAGCCGGACGATGGTCTCCGCGACCACCTCCGGCGGGTACACGGGAGGAGGCGGCACCAGCTCCCGCCCGCTGTGGTTGGCCGCGTGCCGGAAGAACGGGGTGTCGATGGTGGCCGGCAGGACGGTGCAGACCGAGATCTGGCCGCGACCGGTGACCCGCAGTTCCTGTCGGACCGTGTCGGCCAGCCCCGGATGCCGTGCTTCGTGGCGTTGTACGCGGACTGGTACGGCATCGCCACCTCGGCCAGCACCGAGGCGTTGTTGACCAGTACACCGCCGCCGGCCGCGCTCAGATAGGGCAGGGCCGCCTTGATGCCGTGCACCGCCCCGAGCAGGTTGACCTCCAGCACCCGGCGGAACTCGGCGACCGGGATCTCGTCGAACAGACCCACAGCGCTCACCGCGGCGTTGTTCACCCAGGCGTCGATCCGGCCGAACTCGGCAGCCGCCTGATCGGCCAGCCGCCGTACCGACTCCAGGTCGGTCACATCGGTCGGCACCACCAGCGCCCGGCCGCCCAACTCCCGGCAGCGCTGCGCGACCGGTAGCAGGGCCGGCTCACTGCGGGCGGCCAGCACGACGGCGGCGCCTCGGCGGGCCAACGCGTACGCGGTCGCCGTGCCGATCCCGCTGGACGCGCCGGTGATCACCACGGTCGAATCGTCGATCCTGCGGGTCAGCGGCATTCTTCAGCGGTACCCCACCGGGCCTGGTCATACACGTCTGCGGTTGTCGATCATCATCGAACCGTCGGAGCGGGTGAATCCTGTGCTTGCCGTGGCGCAAGTGTCGGTGGCACTCGCGCGGACTCTTCCCGATCTGCCAGGTTTCGGCTCCGGGTCACGGGGTTAATGGGACGCTCTGACCGGGAGGACCACTGCCGAGGAAAGATCGCAGGAGGTGACCCATGCGCGTCGGCCTCGTCTGCGCGCACGCCAGTTCGTACCGCCACGCCGACGGACCACCGGTCGGCACCCGACAGCACATCGCGAGGGTTGCCGCCGAATTGGCCGAGCGGGGCCACGACGTCCGGCTCTACCACCGCCGGGAAGACCCGGGCTGCCAGCGACGGCAGCCATAGACGGCTACCAGGTGCATCAGGTGCCCGTCGGCCCGCCTACTCCACTGCCCACGGTCGAGCTGATCCCGTACGTGACCGAGGTCGGCCGCTGGCTGGCCGACGAGTGGTCGGGTGCCTGGCGGCCCGAGGTGGTGCACGGGCACTACTGGGTCGGTGGCCTGGCTGCCGCGCACGCGGTCCGGGAAACCGACGTCCCGGTGGTGCAGACGTTCCACTCGCTCGGCGTCGAGCAGCTGCGTCACCTGGTGGCCACTACGACGGGCCGGGGAGCGGATCACGCTGGAACGCGCGCTGACCCGGGCGGTGGACATCGCCGTGGCCCAGTCGAACGACGAGGTCGACGAGCTGACCCGGATGGGTCTGCAACGCAGCTCCGTGGCGCTGGTGCCGGCCGGGGTCGACATCGACCAGTTCCATCCCGACGGCGAGGCGGCGCCCGCGAACAGCGGCCCCGCATCCTGTCGGTCGGCTCGCTCAGCGCCGGGCACGGCCAGGAGGACCTGATCCGGGCGATGCGGCTGGTCGGTGACGCCGAACTGGTGATCGCCGGCGGGCCGCCGGCCGACCAGTTGGCCAACCACGCCGAGGCACGCCGGCTGCGCGAGCTTGCCGAACGGGTCGGCGTCGTCGACCAGGTACGGCTCGTCGGGGCGGTCCCACACGACCAGATGGCCACCTGGTACAGGTCGGCCGACGGTCGCCTGCACGCCGCACTATTCGTCGGCCGGGCGGGTGTCGCTGGAAGCGATGGCCTGCGGTGTCCCGGTGATCGGCTACGCGATGGGCGGCCTGGCGGACGCCGTCGTCGACGAGGTCACCGGTCGTCTGGTTCCCCGGTGACGTACGGGCACTCGGAGTCTCACTGCGCAGGCTGCCTCCGACAACGCGGGTCGGTTCGCGTACGGGCACGCGGCGGTGGACCGGGTGCGCAGCAGCTACGTGGGAGCGCACCGCCGGCGCGTTGGAGCGTCTCTACGAGCGGGTGGTGAGCCGCCGCAAGCCGGTCGAAGCCTGAGTAGGCGGTAACGCGTTGCCGGTCGGTCAGCTGGGCCGACCGGCACCGACCATCGCCCGCTCCCGGCGACGCGCCACCGAGCGGTGCTGCTGTGGCTCGGCGTACCGGGTCAGGCCGATCACCGCGGCCAGGGTGACCAGGAAGCCGGCGGCGGCCAGCCACTCCCGCCCCGGCCAGATCTTGTCGTTGAGCAGCAGCAGGCCGACGATCGCGGCCGGCACCGCGCCGGCGGCGTCCATCGCGGCAACCGCGGCGGTCGTCGAGCCGCGCTGCATGGCCAGACCGAGCAGCAGCTGACCGACTATCGAGTGGGCGATCAGCAGGTAGAACAACGGGTCGGCGAGGAACGCCTCGGCGGACGGCGCGGACGCCAGCGGCCGGGCGGCTACCGCGGCCGAGCTGAACGCCAGCCCGGCCAGTGCGCCGAGGGCCACCGAGCCGGGTGCCCGTGTAGTCGGACGGCGAAGAAGCCGAGCACCGCGATGACGCCGAGTGCCACCAGCAGGGCGATCGAGCCGGCGGTGCCGAGCTGCTTCGACGGTGCCGGCCGGGCGGCCAGCACCAGCGCGGTGATCCCCGCGAAGAGCAGGGCCAGCAGCACCACCTCCGCCGCCGGTAGCCGCCACTTCAACACCAGCACGCCGAGGATGGCGGTCACCCCGAGCCCGGCGGCCACGCTGGCCTGCACGAGGAAGAGCGGTAGGTCCTCCGGGCCAGGAAGGCGAGCACGAAGCCGCCGATCTGGCAGCCGAGACCGATCAGGTACGTCCGGTGCCCGGCGAGGCGCAGCAGCAGGCCCGGATCGAAGGTGTGGTGGACCGTCGTCCGGGCCGCGGCCACCGACTGGAGAAGGTTGGCGAAGCCGTACGCGACGATCATCGCCGCGAGGAAGCACCAGCCGGAGGAGACCACCTGGCGAGGATAGAGGTTGCCGGGGTCAGCGCTCAGTTGGTCGATCGAGCCGGGCGAGGATGTCGGCGTGCAGCACACCGTTGGTGGCCACCACGCTGCTGTCGGTGCCCGGCGCGCGCCGGCGCCGGTCGACCGGCCAGATCCGTGACCGTGCCACCCGCCTCCGTGATGATCGGCACCAGCGCCGCCACGTCCCACAGGGACAACTCCGGTTCGGCCATCACGTCCAGTGCTCCCTCGGCCAACAGCATGTAGCCGTAGAAATCGCCGTACGCCCGGCTGCGCCAACCGTCCCGCATCAGGTCGAGCATCGCGTCGAGCCGCCGAGGCTCTCCCACCCGTCAGGGACGAGTAGCAGACGCTCGCGTCCGCGATCCGCCGCACCGCGGACACGCCGATCCGCTCGCCGGCGGCGAGGTCGGACCCGGCGTACGCGCCCCGCCCGCGCTCGCCCACCAGCGCCGCCCCAGCGCCGGTGCGGACACCACGCCGACCGCCGGCCGGTCCCCGTCGTAGAGCGCGATCAGGGTGGCCCAGACCGGCACGCCACGGACGAAGTTCTTGGTGCCGTCGATCGGGTCGATGATCCACCGGCGGCCGTCCGGGTCGGTCGACGGTTGGTCGCCGTACTCCTCACCGAGCAGCCCGTCGGCCGGTCGGTGCTCGGCCAGCAGGGTGCGGATCTCCGCTCCACTGCGGTGTCCGCGTCGGAGACCGGTGTCAGGTCGGGCTTCGACTCGACCCGCAGGTCGAGCGCGCGGAACCGGGCCGTGGCGATGGCGTCGGCCCGGTCGGCGAGCAGGTGGGCGAGGGCGAGGTCGGCTGCGTACCCGGTCATCCGGGCAACCTAGCCGACGCCCACCGGCTCACTCGTCGGGCCCGCGCCGATCACCCTCGCCGGGCCCGCGCTGGTCACTGTCGCCGCGCGCGTCACCGTCGCCGGCGCGGGAGGCGAGCAACCGGCGGTACGACGCCAGCCGGCGCGGGTCGGCCTTACCGGCGGCCACCCAGGCGTCCAGCCCGCAGTCGGCCTCGTCGGGGTGTGCGGACAGTTGGGCGGACAGTCGACGGTGCCCTCGACCAGGTCCGGGAAGCCGTGCAGCAGGCTGTCGGCCGAGACGTGCGCCAGCCCGAAGCTGCGGATGCCGGGGTGTCGATGATCCAGCCCGGGTCGGTGTCGACTCCGGCGCCGGCGGCAGTCGCAACGCCACCGCGCTGGTGGAGGTGTGCCGCCCCGGCCGATCGCGCTGACCACCCCGACCGCGCGCAGCGCGTCCGGAACGAGGCGGTTGACCAGCGTCGACTTGCCCACCCGGAGTGCCCGACCAGCACCGACACCCTGCCGCTCAGCAGCGCGCGGAGCGCGTCGAGGTCGGAGTCGGGGCGGTTCAGCACGTACGGCAACTCCAGCTCGGTGTAGTAGCCCAGCACCTCCTCCGGCCCGGCCAGGTCGGCCTTGGTGAGGCAGAGCAGCGGCTCGACGTCGGCGTCGTACGCGGCCACCAGGCAGCGGTCGATGAACCCGGTGCGCGGCGGCGGGTCGGCCAACGCGCTGACGATCACCAACTGGTCGGCGTTGGCCACCACCACGCGTTCCAGGCGACCCTCGGCGGTGGTGTCGTCGTCGTCGGCGGTGCGACGCAGCACCGAGCGGCGCTCGGCGATCCGGACGATGCGCGCGAGGGCGCCCTCCGCGCCGGACGTGTCGCCGACCAGGCTGACCCGGTCACCGACCACCACCGACTTGCGGCCCAGCTCACGGGCCCGCATCGCGGTGACAGTGGCAGCTCGGCCCCGACCACGCCGCGCTCGGCACCGGAGAGGACGCAGGTGTAGCGCCCCGGTCGACGGCGATGACGAACCCGTCCACCGCGTCGGCGTGCTGGGGCGGGTGCGCGTACGTGGGCGCGACGACTTTCCGGGTCGGACCCGTACGTCGTCCTCGTCGTACTCCCGCCGTTTGGTCGCCAGGACCTGTCCTCTTCTCGCGTCAGCTCTTGCCGGTCACCATCGCTGACCATAGTGCCGGGAACTCGGGCATGGTCTTGGAGGTACACCCCACGTCGTCGACCTCGATGCCGGGAACGGCCAGCCCGGCCACCGCGGCGGCGTGGGCCATCCGGTGGTCGTGGTAGGTGCGGAACACCCCGCCGCGCAGTGGCCGGGGCCGGATCTCCAGCCCGTCCGGAGCTTCGGTGACGTCCGCGCCGAGCCCGGTGAACTCCTGCGCGAGCGCGGTGAGCCGGTCGGTCTCGTGACCACGGATGTGCCCGACGCCGGTGAAGACCGACGGCGAGTCGGCGAGCATGGCGAGGGCGGTGAGCGCCGGCGTCAGCTCGCTGACGTCGGAGAGGTCGGCGGTCAGGCCGTGCACCACGCCGGTGCCCCGGACGGTCAGCCCGTTGGTGGAGAGGGTGACCTCGCCGCCCATCCGGTGCAGCAGCGAGCGGAGTTGCTCGACCGGCTGCGCGCTGCTGCGCGGCCAGCCCTGGAGGGTGACCTCGCCGCCGGTGACCAGGGCGGCGGCGAAGAACGGCACCGCGCCGGAGAGATCCGGCTCGATCTCCCAGCCGCGCCCGCTGAGCGGGCCGGGCTCGACGGTCCACACGTCGGGCGTGGTGTCGTCGACGGCGGCGCCGGCGGCGCGCAGCATCTGCACCGTCATCCGCAGGTGCGGCGCGGAGGGCACCGGCGGGCCGACGTGGCGGACCACGACGCCCGGTCGAAGCGCGGGGCGGCCAGCAACAACGCGGAGACGAACTGGCTGGACACGGACGCGTCGATCACGACCTCGCCCCCGGTGACCCGGCCGGTGCCGAGCACGGTCAGCGGCAGGCTGCCCGTGCCGGTGACGTCGATCCGGACGCCCAGCGAGCGCAGAGCGCCGACCAGCGGGCCCAGTGGCCGGGTGCGGACGTAGGGGTCACCGTCGAAGGTGACCTGCCCGTCGGCCAGCCCTGCCACCGGCGGCACGAATCGCATCACGGTGCCGGCCAGGCCCACGTCGACGTGCGCGGGGCCGGCCAGCGGGTGCGGTCGGACCAGCCAGCGCTCGTCGTCGCTGATCGAGACGTGCGCCCCCATTCCCCGTAGGCCGGCGGCCATCAGCTCGGTGTCCCGGCGCGCAGTGGCCCGGCCAGCGTCGACGGGCCGGCGGCCAGCGTGCTGAGCACCAGGGCGCGCGCGGTCATCGATTTGGAACCGGGCAGGCGCAGCGTTGCCGCCACCGGGTCGGACGCGGTCGGTGCGGTCCACGGCTGCGGCGGCCGGGTCGCGGTCAGATTCCCCACGGTTACATTCTGCCGTGTCGACCGACGGGCGGCGGTGCCCGTGGTTCGTACTCCCGGTTGGCGGGACAGCCGGCGGGCTCCGGCGCGTTAGCGTGTGCCCCATGTGCGGCAGGTACGCGACGACCCGAGGCGCCGGTGAGCTGAGCGCGCTGTTCGAGTCGTCCGACGACACCGACGGTCTGGTCCGACCGGACCACAACGTCGCGCCGACCGACCCGGTGCCGCTGGTCCGGGTCAGCCCGGAGGGCACCGCAGTCTCGCTGTGGCGCGCTGGGGTCTGCTGCCGCACTGGTCCCGGTCCCCGGCCGGCGCCGCTCGCATGATCAACGCGCGGGCGGAGACGGTGGCCACCAGTCGTGCGTACGCCGGGTCGTTCGCCCGTCGCCGCTGCCTGGTCCCGGCCGACGGCTGGTACGAGTGGGTCCGCCGGCCCGACGGCGGGCGGCAGGCCTACTTCATGACCCCGCGCGACGGCTCGGTGCTCGCCCTGGCCGGCATCTGGTCGACCTGGGAGTCCGGCGCCGACACCCGGCTCACCTTCAGCGTGCTGACCACCGCGGCGCTCGGCGACCTGGCCGAGGTGCACGACCGGATGCCGGTGCTGCTGCCGCCGGAGCGTTGGTCGTCGTGGCTGGCACCGACCGACGAGCCGGAACGGCTGTTGACCCCGGCGTCGGCGGAGCAGTTGGCGGGTTGGAGGTCCGCCCGGTGGGTGCGGCGGTGGGGACGTCCGCAACGACGGGCCGCAGCTGATCGCCCGGGTGGCGGTCCCGTCGGCGGTGGCACCGCAGGACCTGACCCTGTTCTGAGGGCACCGCATTGTCGGGCACCGATTTGCCGGGGTTCCGCGTGATTCGTCGCCTGGCTGTTCAGTCAGGTTCCCGGCAGACCCTTGTCCCGGTGTCGCTAAGTGCGATAGAACACAGCGCCGGTAGTGGCTGTCGATTCGCACGGGCGGACGATATCCATCGATCTTGCCGGTCCCACGGGGAGGTGGGTGGATGACACGGGCACGTATGCCGCGCCCGCACGAGGTGGCTGCGGCGCGGCGAGATCCGCGACTGCTGCGAGCTGTGCGGGACCGGCGACAGGACGACGCGTGGCGCACCAGAGGCACCTGCCAGAGCGTCGATCCGGAGACATTCTTTCCGGCACCGAACGAACCGGCGGACGCCGCCGTCTCGTTGTGCCGCGGTTGTGACGTGCAGGGGTCCTGCCTGGCCTGGGCCCTCGACGTCGGCGACTGCCACGGCGTTTGGGGCGGCACGACCCTCGCGAACGGCGGGCGATGCTGGTCGCCTGGCGTGGCGAGGTCGAGCCGGACCCGGACGCCATCGACGACGCCGGCCCGCCGGTGCGGGACCGCCTGCTCGCCCTGGTGCCGCTGAGCTGATCAGCCGGCGGGTTCGCATCCGCCGCCCGTCCTGCGGCGCAGAATGGGTCGGTGCCACCCAACGACGAGATCGACACCCGCGCGGTCCGGCGCGGATCGACACCGACCTGCCGGCCCGCCCAGCCACCGCTCTGCTCGTGCTCGGGCACGGCGCGGGCGGCAGCGTCGACGCTCCCGACCTGCTCGCGGTCCGGGACGCGTCGATCGCGGCTGGCCTGGCGGTGGTCCGGTGACCCAGCCCTACCGGGTCGCCGGTCGACGCGCGCCGGCTCCGGCAGGCCATCTCGACGAGGCCTGGACGGCGGTGCTCGCCGTGCTGCGGGAGCTGCACGCCGACGTGCCCGCAGTGGTGGTCGGTGGCCGCTCCAGCGGTGCACGGGTGGCCTGTCGGACGGCCCGGACGGTGGGGGCGGTCGGCGTGGTCGCGTTGGCCTTTCCTCTGCACCCGCCGGGGCGGCCGGAACGCTCCCGGGCTGCCGAACTGGACACCGGCCTGCCGACGCTCGTGGTCAACGGCGACCGGGACCCGTTCGGGACACCGGAGCCGGGGCCGGCCGTGCGGGTGGTCACCCGGCCGGGTGAGACGCACGACCTGCGGCGGGATCCGGCCGGCACCGCGGTCGCCGTACGGTACTGGTTGCGCGCGCAGGGCTGGGCGGGCGGCTGACCCGCCGTCAGGGTCGGCTCGCCCGGGTGACCGTTTCCGGTGCCGGGCACGGGTCGTTGCATCCGATGGTGCCGCCGGCCCGATCCGGACAGGCGGCATCGGTCCTCCCAGGCCCTTCCTGGTCCCAGCCACGGCCGCCGTCGGGGCCGGGACCAGGAACGGGAGGGCGGGCCGGAATGCCCCAGTGGTCATCTCGCGTTACTACCCCGGACGACTTTTCTGCGAGGGGTGACCGGTGCCAACCGAGACACGAAGCCTGGAACGGGACGAGCGGGACGCCCGGCAGCTGAAGCGGTTGCTGGATGGTCCGGAGTGGCCCGCGACGGCGGGACCGGGCGGGTGGGTGCGGTGAGCACGGGCACACCGGCCGGAAGTGAATCTACGGGCAGTGCCGTGCGCGTATCCTCGGCGGGAAAGCATCCGACGCGAGGGATGTGCGGTTGACCACCGAGAAGACGGACGAGCGCAGGGCCCGATTCGAGCGGGACGCGATGCCATTCGTCGATCAGCTCTACGCTGCTGGGCTGCGGATGACGCGTAACCCGGCGGACGCCGAGGACCTGGTTCAGGAGACCTACCTGAAGGCGTACGCGGCCTTCCACCAGTTCGAGCAGGGCACGAACCTGAAGGCCTGGCTCTACCGGATCCTGACCAACACCTACATCAACTCCTACCGCAAGCGGCAGCGCCAGCCGATCCAGGCGCCCACCGAGGAGATCACCGACTGGCAGCTCGCCGAGGCCGAGTCGCACACCTCCAGTGGGCTCCGCTCCGCCGAGACGGAGGCACTGGACCGGCTGCCGGACAGCGACGTCAGGAGGCCCTCCAGCAGTTGCCGGAGGAGTTCCGCCTGGCCGTCTACCTGACCGACGTCGAGGGCTTCTCCTACAAGGAGGTCGCCGACATCATGGGCACGCCGATCGGCACCGTGATGTCGCGCCTGCACCGGGCCGTCGTAATCTGCGCAAGCTGCTCGAGCGTTACGCCGGGGAGCGGGCTTCAGCGCGGCCCGCTCGTCGAAGGGCTCGAGTGCCACCGCTGCCGGCCGGGAGGTGTGACGTGAGCTGTGGGGAGCCGCACGAGACGGACTGCCGCGAGGTGCTCGCGGAGGTGTATCTCTACCTGGATCTGGAGTGTGCCGACGAGCGGCGCTCGCTGATCCGGCACCACCTGGACGAGTGCGGGCCCTGCCTGCGCGAGTACGGGCTCGAGCAGGAGGTCCGGGCGCTGGTGGCCCGTTGCTGTGGCAACGAGACCGCTCCGGACGAGCTGCGCGAGCGGCTGCGGGTCAAGCTCACCGAGCTGGTGGTCTTCGAGACCAGTGACTCCCGCGAGCTGGCCGACTGAGCGTCGGCGCAGCTGACCGACCAACACCGGTGGCCCGGGTCGATGTCGACCCGGGCCACCGTGTACCCGGCGTCGGCCGGGTCTCGCTGATCGGTGACGGGCCGTCGGCCCGTCGCCCCGGTCAGGAGTTGGGACGCTTGCCGTGGTTCGCGGCGCTCTTCTTACGGGCCTTCTTCTTCCGGGACTTCTTCGCCATGCTGACCTCCTCGTGATGGGTCGGATCCGTCCTGCGCACGACCTCGGCGCCGATGCACCCACCGGCGGTCCGGCGTCGGGTCCGACCCGCTGATGGTAGTGCGGTCGACACCCACCGCCTTCCCCAGGGCGGGCCGTGCCATCCCGGCCGTGCCGCTGCGCGTCCACCGCCGGCCAGCGCATGATTGGATACGTCGGCAGGTACATCGCGAAGAGGAGGGCCCGGACATGGCCGAGGAGATCCGCGCCGAGATGGTGGCTAACGTCTGGAAGGTCGTCGCCACGGCAGGTGACACGGTGGCCGAGGGCGACACCCTGGTGATCCTCGAGTCGATGAAGATGGAGATCCCCGTCGTCGCCGAGTCCGATGGTGTGCTCCAGCAGCTCGCCGTGCACGAGGGCGACGTCGTGCAGGACGGTGACCTGATCGCGGTGATCGCTTGACCGGGTTACGGGTCCGTTCTGCGGAGCCCGCCGACTTCCGGCGGTGGCCCGGCTGACAGTGGCCGCCTACGAGGCGGACGGTCAGCTCAAGGGCGAACACGGGTACGGCGAGGTGTTGGCCGACGTGTCGACCCGGGCCGCCAGTGCCGAGGTGCTGGTCGCGGTCGACGACGTGACCGGTGCGGTGCTCGGCTCGGTGACCTTCGTGCTGCCGGGCAGCCCGTTCGCCGAGCTGGCCGGGCCGGGCGAGGCGGAGTTCGAATGCTCGCGGTCGACCCGGGCGCGCAGGGCCGAGGTGTCGGTGCCGCGCTGGTCGAGGCGTGTGTCGATCGGGCCGCCGAGCTGGGTTGCGCGGCGGTGGTGATCTGCGTCCGGGCCGGGATGGCCGATCCGGCGCACCGGCTCTACTCGCGGCGCGGGTTCGTCCGTACGCCGGCCAGGACTGGACGCCGGCGCCGGGCGTGGACCTGCTCGGCCTGCGGTTGGACCTGACCGGCAGCTGAGCCGCCGACCGATAAGGCCGCGACCGATCAACCGGGTCGGCTGCGCCCGGGTCAGGCGTCGGACTGCGTGCCGATGGCGGCCAGCAACTCGTCGGCCACCTCCAGAGCGAGCTTGCGGCGTTCGTCGTCGCTGATGTGTGGCGCGCGGACCGCGAACCAGCTGGTGTGCACCGCGAAGATCGACAGCGCGGCGCGGAGTTGGGCGGCGGGGAGTCGTCGCCCCGGCAGAGCGCGTCGGCCAGATCCAACATCCGGCCGCGCATCTTCTGGCCGGAGGAGAGGCTCTTCAGCGCGGTCTGGTTCTGCTCGAAGAAGCGCATCACCGACGGCTGGGTCCCGTCGAACATCGTGTCGGCGTACCGGGAGATCAGCTCGCGCCGGGTGTCCAGGGTGGCGGGCTGCGTCTGGGCCCAGGCGATCAGTGTGTCCATCCCTCCAGCCGGTCCTCGACGAAGCTGGCGACGATGTCGTCCTTGCTCTTGAAGTGATAGTAGAGCGCCGCCTTGGTGACGTTGAGGCGCTCGGCGATCTCCCGGAGCGAGGTCTTCTCGTACCCTGCTCGGTGAAGAGCTCGAGCGCGACGGCCTTGATCCGGTCTCGCGTGCCGCCTGTGCTCTCCCTCACCTACGCCCCCAAATGGCTTGGCCGTCGCTTGCTACCCAACTTACCGTGCGGCTAGTAAGGTGACTAGCCGGGCGGCAAGTAAGTGCGGCAATCCTCGGGGAGCTTACCCATGACTCAGGCAACCCAGGCCGGCGCGCGACCCAACATCCGGGTCGTGCTGTTCGGGCTGATGATCGCGATGATGCTCGCGATGCTCGACAACATGATCGTCAGCACCGCGCTGCCGCGGATCGTCAACGAGTTCGGCGGCCTCAGCCACTTCACCTGGGTCGTGACCGCGTACGTCCTGGGCACCACGGTCTCCACCCCGATCTGGGGCAAGCTCGGCGATCTCTACGGCCGCAAGTCGGTCTTCCTGACCTCGATCGTCATCTTCCTCATCGGCTCCGCCCTCTGCGGCATGGCCGGCTCCGGGATGCTCGGCGGCCCGGAGGACGGCATGGTCCAGCTCATCGCCTTCCGTGCCGTGCAGGGCCTCGGTGCCGGTGGCCTCATGGTCGGCGTGATGGCGATCATCGGTGACCTGGTCCCGCCCGCGAGCGCGGGCGCTACCAGGGCATGATCGCCGGCATCATGGCCATCGCCATGGTCGCCGGCCCGCTGGTCGGTGGCTTCATCACCGACCACCTCTCCTGGCGCTGGGCGTTCTACGTGAACCTGCCGCTCGGCGGGCTCGCGCTGCTCGTGCTGATCACCACCATGCACCTGCCGAAGTACCGCACCGAGCACCGGATCGACTGGGTCGGGGCTGGGCTGCTCTCGGTCGGCATCACCGCGATCGTGCTCATCACCACCTGGGGTGGCAACCAGTACGACTGGACCTCGCCGCAGATCCTCGGCCTGGCCGTGCTCGCGCTTGTCACGTTGGTGGCGTTCGGCCTGGTGGAGCGCCGCGTCCAGGAGCCGATCCTGCCGTTGGCGCTCTTCGCCAACCGCAACTTCGCGCTGATCTCGATGATCGGTTTCCTGCTCGGCTTCGCGATGTTCGGCGCGATGAACTTCCTGCCGCTCTACCAGCAGACGGTGCAGGGGCGTCGGCGACCAACAGTGGTCTGCTGCTGTTGCCCCTGATGTTCGGCATGCTCGTCGTCTCGCTGGTCATCGGTCGGGCGATCACCAGGAACGGAAGGTACCGGGCGTACCCGATCATCGGTGGCGTGGTGATGACCGGGGCATGGCGCTTCTGTCCATGCTGGACGCCAACACCAGCAAGGTCATGTCCTCGCTCTACATGGTCGTGCTCGGCGTCGGCATGGGGTTCCTCATGCAGACCTCGATGCTGATCGCACAGAACAGCGTCGAGCAGAAGGACCTTGGTGCAGCCAGCGGCGCGGCGACCTTCTTCCGGTCGATCGGCGGCTCGTTCGGCATCTCGTTGTTCGGCGCGATCTTCGCCAACCGGTTGGCCAGCTCGGCCGGTGAGGGAGCCCTCGGCGACGGGGCTGGTTCCGGATGGATCTGACGAAGCTCAAGGAGCTGCCCGCCCAGGCCCGCGAGGTGGTGCTCGGTGGTCTCGCCGACGCGATCTCGCACGTCTTCCTCTGGGCGGTGCTGTTCACCATCGCGATCCCGGTGCTCGCCTGGTTCATCAAGGAGATCCCGCTGCGCACCGCGAACGCGGCCCCGCAGGCCACCCGGAGGAGGAAGCCGAGATCGCTCTCGGCAAGGCCCCGGTAGCCTGACCCGACCGCCCCTCCCGCGATCTTGCACTTTGTGCCCCGGCACAAGCCCTGTTTCCGGCAAAACGGCGACAGTAAGTGCAAGATCGCGGGGAGTGGAGGGTCAGGGCGGCGCGGGCTTTCAGGCGTTGCCAGAGGCGGCGGAGGGGTTGCGGGGGCGGGGAGCCTGTTCGGTCCCGTGCCCAGCAGGTCGGTGGCCAGCGCCGCCGTCGCCGGGTCCAACTGTGGAGCGGCAAGCGCCAGGTGGGCCAGCGAGGCGGCGATCGGGACCGGTCGGGTCCGCGCCACGGCGACCGCGTCGGCCAGCCGTTCCGCCACCACCCGGGCCACGTCCGGCCGCACCGACGGATCCACCCAGGCGGCGGTGACCAGGGCGAACAACGCAGCCTCGGTGACCCAGTCCTCGACGCCCCAGATCAGGTCGAGCAGCACCCGGCGCCGGGTCGAACCCTCCCACGGCTCGTCGGTGCGATGGTGCAGCAATCCCAGGCAGGCCCACACCTGCACGCCACGGACCCAGATCGACGGGTCGTGCGCGGCCAGCAACCGACCCACCGCGTTGGCCGGCGCCGCCGGTGGGTGCACCAGCAGGCCGAGCAGGTCGCCCAGGTCGAGACCGGCCAGGCCCACCGCCGCGTCGTACGCCGCCGGCGGGTGCGCCCAGGCCGGATGGGCGATCTGTGCGATCCGTTCGACCGCCGTCGACGAGGGTGCCGGCAGCGCGGGCGTGGGAACGGTGTCCGCGTAGTGCCACAGCCGCCGGACGGACGCCCGTCGCGGCTCGCGCGGGTCCGGCTCCGACGTCCCGACGACCTCGATCCGCAGCCCGGGGCTGTGGAGATCGCCGTCCCGACCGCGCTCGGCGGTGCGGCGGCGGGTAGGCGCACGGCGCCGCTGAGGCCGATGTCGTCGGCGGCCACCGCCTGGCGCATCGCGTCGATCAGCGGGCCGCCGGCCGGGGTCAGTTGGCCGAGCCAGGGCCGACCCCGGCAGCACTGGGCCAGGTCGCCGTGCTCGTGGCTGTCGTCCGGGTGGTCACGGACGAAGTCGGCGAGCGCGACCAGGTGGGAGAGGTCACCGTCGCGCAGGTGCCGCAGGCGGTGGGCGGTGTGCACCGCGCAGTCGAAGGACGGATCGCGCGCCAGCGCCCGTTCGGTCCACTCCAGCGCCTCGTCCAGTCGGCCGATCTCGGCCAGGGTGCCGGCGATGTCCGCGTAGACCGCCAGGTCGTCCGGGTCCAGCTCGACGGCCCGACCGAGGGCGGCGAGGCCGTCGCGGGTCCGGCCGGAGCTGCGGTACGCGTACCCGAGCCACACCTCGCCCATCTTCGACGGTTGTGCGCGTACCCCGGGTGGCCCAGCGGACCGCCAGCGCGACCTCGCCGAGCCGCCGGGCCAGCGCGGACGCCGCCCCAGCAGCAGGCCGTGGTCGGAGTGCACGGTGGCCGCGTTGCGGGCGAGCGTGAGGTACGGGTCAGGGCGGCCCGGCCGGCCCGTGGCACCGGGTCGGGCAGCGCGGCGCAGACCTGCATGAGGACGCGGGCAATGTGCTCCGGCTCCAGCCGTTCGGCCAGCTCGGGCGCGGTGACCCAGGGCACACCGGCCCACTGGGTGCCGGGCGCGTGCGCGGTCGCCGCCGCCAGCAGTTCCAGCCCTCGGCGGGCGGCCGGCGGTGGCGAGGAGATGGGCGCGGGCGACGACCGCGCCGACGAAGGTGTGGTGGTTGATCGGGAAGAGGTCGAGGCCTCCGCCGCTGGCCACGGCGAGCCGGGCCAGCGTCTCGTGCACCTCCGGGAGGGTGGGTGCCCGTGCCAACGCGCCGGCGAGGTGACCGGCGGCGTGGTGCAGGTCTCCCTCGTCGAGAGCGAGCCGGGCCAGCGCCAGCTCCTCCGTCGCGGAGAGGGCGGGATCGTCCGTTCCCTCGGGCACGTCGTCCTCTCGTCGCAGGCGTAGACCGGGTGGATCCGGTAAAGCGTAGTTGATATTGAGATCATTCGGTGATCACCTGCGCACTCCTGCTCGTTCGATTGCTGAGACGCGTGTAAAAGTGCAAGACTGAGCAGGAAACGCGCGGCAATCGCGCACGAGGGAGCGTCCGTGACACGTGCAGGGGCTGGGATGGCCGCCGACATCGACGAGCAGCCGGCTGGTTACGCGCGCCTGCTCTCCGCCGCCAACGCCGCCGAGATCGCCCGGGTGGCGGCGATCATCGCCGAACGCCGTCCGCGGCACGTCGTCTTCACCGCCCGGGGCACCTCCGACCACGCGGCGCTCTACGGGGCGTACCTGACCGAGATCCGGCTCGGCCTGCCCGCCGGGCTCGCCTCGCCCAGCACGGTCACCCTGTTCGGGGCCCGCCCCGACCTGTCCGACGCGCTGGTCGTCGGGGTCAGCCAGAGTGGCGGCTCGCCCGACCTGGCCGAGGTGCTGCGTACCGCCCGAGCCTCCGGGGCGCTGACCCTCGCGGTGACGAACGCCCCGACTCACCGCTGGTCGACGTGGCCGAGTTGAGCATCGACATCGCCGCCGGGCACGAGCGGGCGGTGGCGGCCACCAAGACGTACACCGCCGAGCTGCTCGCCCTGCTCATGCTGGTGGAGGGTCCGGGCCGGCGACGGCGTGCTCCCGACGGCCGAACGGGAGGCACTCGACGCGCTGCCCGAGCTGGCCGCCCGCACCCTGACCGACGGCACCCCGGCCCAGCTCGCGCCGCGCTACCGCTTCGCCCGTCAGCTGGTCACCACCGGCCGGGGTACGCCTATCCGACCGCCCGCGAGGCCGCCCTGAAGCTGATGGAGACCTCGTACCTGCCGGCGCTCGCCTTCTCCGGCGCCGACCTGCTGCACGGCCCGCTCGCGATGACCGACCCGGAGGTCCCGGTGCTCGCCCTCGTCGGCTCCGGCCCGGGTGGGCGCTCGATGGGCGAGGTGCTGCCCGCCTCGGCGAACGACGCGCCGACGTCGTCGTGGTCGGCTCCGCCGACGTGCCGGGCGCCACGAGGCTGGCCGTTCCCGAGGTCGACGAGCGGTACGCACCGCTGCTGGACATCCTGCCGTTGCAGAGGTTGGCGCTGGCCCTGGCACTGACCAGAGGCGAGGACCCGGACGCGCCGCGCGGGTTGAAGAAGGTCACCGCGACGATGTGAGGCCCGGCGTGGGACCCTGTTCACCGTGTCCACGCTGCGCGACCTCGCCGAGGAGCACACCCATCTCCGCCCGGCCGATATCGACCACCTGCACCGGATCGCTGGCGACTGGCAGTTGCTGTCCGATCTGTCCTTCGCTGACCTGCTGCTCTGGGTGCCGGTAGACGCCGAGGGCACGTTCCTCTGCGTCGCCCAGGTCCGCCCGACCACCGCGCCCACCGCCTACCAGGACGACCAGGTGGGACGGATCGTCGGCGGGTCGGAGGTGGCCCACCTGGGGTGGCGTACTCCCAGGGTCGGATCTGGCGGGAAGGCGACCCGGTCTGGTACGGCGACGTGCCGGCCCGGCACGAGGCGATCCCGGTCCGGCTGCGTACCGCCGAGGGGAGGCCGGCGAGGTGATCGCCGTGGTGGGGCGGGACACCAACCTCTCCACCGCCCGTACGCCCAGCCAGCTGGAGCTCAACTATCTGACCACGGCCGACGACCTGGCGCAGATGATCGCGGACGGCACCTTCCCGCCGCCGCGGCACCCGGGCGAGACCACGTCCGCGCCCCGGGTCGGCGACGGCCTGGTCCGCTCGATGCCGGCGGCAAGGTCACCTACGCCAGCCCGAACGCCCAGTCCGCGTACCGCCGCCTGGGCTACGCCTCCCACCTGGTCGGCGAGGACCTGGCAGCCTTGCACCGCCGGCTGGCCGGCGATCCGCTGGATGGCACCGAGGCGGCGAACGGCATCCTGGCCGCGTTGCGCGGTGAGGCGCCTCCGCGACGGGAGATCGACGCCCGGGGTGCCACGATGCTCACCCGTGCGCTTCCGCTGATGCCCGCCGGGGTGCCGATCGGCGCGCTGGTGCTCGTCCGTGACATCACCGAGGTCCGTCGCCGTGATCGGGCCCTGATCACCAAGGACGCCACCATCCGGGAGATCCACCACCGGGTGAAGAACAACCTCCAGACCGTCGCCGCGTTGCTGCGGTTGCAGGCCCGCCGGGTGTCAATGCCGGAGGCCCGGGTCGCGCTGGAGGAATCGGTCCGCCGGGTCGCCTCGATCGCCCTGGTGCACGAGACGCTCTCCATGTCCAGCGACGAGGCGGTGGAGTTCGACGGCATCGTCGACCGGGTGGCCAGCGCGGCGACCGAGGTCGCGGCGACCGAGGTGAGCGTCGGTATGCGTCGGCGGGGCAGCTTCGGCGTGTTGCCGGCCGAGATCGCCACCTCGCTGGTGATGGTCCTCAACGAGTTGCTGCTCAACGCCGTCGAGCACGGGTTTCCGCCGGCCGACGAGGTGGACGCCGAGCCGGTGCCCGCCGCCTCGGGCATGGTGCCGGTCGCCGCTCCCGAGGTGGACCCGTCGGTGCGGCCCGAGGTGGTGGTCTCGGCGCACCGGTTCCGCAAGATGCTGCACGTCTCCGTCACCGACAACGGGCGCGGCCTGCCGCCGGACTTCGACGCCGAACGCGGCAGCCGGCTCGGCCTCCAGATCGTCCGGGCCCTGGTCACCGGGGAGTTGCGCGGCACCATCGAGCTGCGCGCCGGTGCCAACGGCGGCACCGAGGCCCTGCTGGTCGTTCCGCTGGCCCGCAACGCCCACGACGGCCGCTCCCAGGCCTGATCCCCGCACGACCACCTCTCATCCGCGTCGTGGCCCGTCCGCAGGGTCAGCGGCCGGGGCGGCTGCTCAGCAGGGCGACGGTCAGACCGGGGCGCTGCCGCACCTCGGCGACGGTGAAGTTCGCGCGGAGCGCGTCGCCCTGGCACCGGGCACGGCGGCCAGCGGCTCGGCGTGGCGGCCGGTGACGACCAGCCACACCCGTGTCGTGCCGGCCAGGCACTGCGCCGGCTGCGGGCACTCGGCCGCCCACAGGTCGCCGCGGCGGACCTCGTCCTCGGTGACCAGCACGTCCCTGGGTGGGTTGGCGCTGTGGTACTCGATGCCGAGGTCGAGGAAGAACCAGCTGTGCCGGGGCGAGTAGACCACCGCGTCCCCGGCCGCTGACCGTCGGCGATCACCCGCGCCGCCCCCGCGTAGTCCACCGGCGCTGCGCGGCCACTCGTGGGTCCGCCGCAGCGCGGCCTGGTCCGGCAGGCCGAGCAGCCCGGCCAGGACCACCACGACGAGCGCGGCCGGCGCGGCAACCGCGGCCAGCGCCGCGCCGGCCAGCAGACACGCGAAGGGCACCACGAAGACCAGGTAGCGGGCCACCCACAGCGGGACGACCGCGCCGGCGGCGAAGAGCAGCAGTACGGGCAGCAGCACCGCGCTCACCGGCAGCAGGGCGCGCCGCCCGAGCCGCGCGGCGCCCAGTACGGCGACCCCGATCAGCAGGCCACCCACGACGCTGCTCTGGGCCACGCCGCCGGGCAGCGCGGACAGGTCGTCCCACCGGGCCAGGTGGACCCAGTTCAGCTGCTGGGACTGCTGTGACCGGGCCTTGAGCAGCAGCGGGCCGGCCAACAGCGCGACCGGGACCACGGCGACCAGCCACCGCCACACCCGCCGGTCCCGTTCGGCGACGGGGTGGCCGGAGTGGCGACGCCGGCCGCGGCCGGGCCGCGCCACCAGGCGACGAGGACGACGAGCGCGTGCGCGGTGAGCACTGTGAGCGCGATCAGGTGGAGAAGCCCGAGAGCGGTGACGGCGGCGGCGTAACCGGCCCACCGGGCCCAGCTCGGCCGGCGTAACGCGGTCACCAGGAGCACTGTGGCGAGCACCGCGAGCATGGTGGCCAGCGCGTACGGGCGGGCCTCCTGCCCGTAGCGGGAGGTGCCGGGGAGCACCGCGAACAGCAGCCCGGCGAAGAGGCCGCCACGCCGGTCGACGAGCCGCGCGCCGAGCACGGCGAGCAGCCCGGCGGCCACCGTCATCGCCAGCACGGCCGGTACGCGGAGCGCGATCGTGGAGTCGCCGACGATCGAGGTCCAGCCGTGCATCAGCAGGTAGTACGGCCCGGTGGCGGCGTCGATGGTGCCGGCCAGGCGGGCCAGGTCGGCGGGCGACCGGGTGGCCGCGCTCCACGTCGCCAACTCGTCGCGCCAGAGCTGGGCTGAGCCCAGCCCGGTCACTGTCACCGCCAGGGTCAGTAGCGCGGGGAGCCAGACCGGCAGGCGGCGCAGGTGATCCCACGCCGCGCCGGCCGACTCTCGGACGATTCCCCACGATCCGAGCCTGCCACGGCAGTGCCCTCCGTGGGCGTCAGCCGGCGGCAGGCGGTGGGCGCCAGGCGGGCATCACCTCGTTCGGTCGGGCGGTCTTCGCCGGATCGCGTTCCACGAGGTCGTCGAGCACGGCGTCGATCCGGGCCGTCAGCTCGTCGTCGAGGCGTACCGCCGTGGCCTTGGCCGTCTCGGTGAGCTGCTCGGGCCGGGAGGCGCCGACGATCGCGCCCGCCACGGTCGGCCGGCGCAGCACCCACGCCACCGCCAACTGGGCCATCGTGCAGCCGGCGGCCTCGGCGATCGGCCGGAGTTCGCGCACCCGGAGAGCAGCAGGTCCGAGGAGTAGCGGGCGATGAACGAGCCACCGAAGCCGTCGGTGGCCCGGGAGCCGGCCGGTGGTCGCTGGCCGGGCTGGTACCGGCCGGTCAGCACACCCATCGCCAGTGGAGCCCAGGCGAGCTGCCCCAGGCCGAGGTCGGCGCAGGTGGGCTCACCTCGGCCTCCACCACCCGCCACAGCATCGAGTACTGCGGCTGGTTGGCGATGAACGGCACGTGCAGCTCGGCGGCGAGCCGCTGACCCGCGCGCAGTTGGGGAGCGGTCCACTCGGAGACGCCGACGTAGAGCACCTTGCCCTGGCGTACCAGGTCGGCGAAGGCGAGCATCGTCTCCTCCAGCGGCACGCTGTCGTCGTACCGGTGCGCCTGGTAGAGGTCGACGTAGTCGATGCCCAGTCGGCGCAGCGAGGCGTGGCAGCTCTCGATGATGTGCTTGCGGGACAGCCCGGCGTCGTTGGCCCCCGGCCCGACCGGGAGAAACACCTTGGTGCACACCTCGATCGAGCTGCGTCGGACGCCGTTCAGCGCCCTGCCCAGCGCCTCCTCGGCCCGCCCCAGGGCGTACCGGTCGGCGGTGTCGAAGGTGGTGATGCCCGCGTCCAGGGCGGCGGCCACGCAGGCGGCCGCCGCGTCGTCGTCGAGCTGGTTGCCGTGGGTCACCCAGTTGCCGTACGCGACCGCGCTGACGCGCAGGCCCGACCGGCCCAGTTGCCTGTACTCCATCCGAGGATCCTCGGGCCGCCCCGCGCTGTCGCCGAACCGTTCGAGCGTGGTCGAATCCGTTGGTGATCGAGGTTCGGTTCTCGCCCGACGACCTCAGCCGGGTCCGGTTCGTGCACTCGCCGCTGGCCGAGCTGGTGGCCAGTTCCTGGGCGCTGCGCAAGCCGGCGAAGTACTGGATGCACCGTCCGTGGCGGAGCGCGCCGAGCGGCTGCTGCCGGGTGCCGGCCTGGAGCCGCTGTTGGCGGTGCTCAGGTCGTCCAACGGCTACGTGCCGGACTTCCTCACCCCGATCGGGTGGCACCGAACCTGGCGGCCGAGTTGCGGGCGGTCGCCGACACCGACCCGTCCCGGGTACGGCGGCAACTGGACCGGGCCGGCGCACCCCGGTTGGGCCCGGACGAACTGGTCGCGCAGCTGCACCGGTACTTCACACTGCTGATCGCACCGGACTGGCCCCGGCTGCGGGCGCTCGCGCTGGCCGACATCCGGCGGCGGACCTCCTCGCGGCCGAGCAGGGCGGGCGCACCCTGCTCCGCGAGCTGCACCCGTTGATCCGCTGGGACGGCGCCGCGCTGCGGGTCGCCGTCGGCACGAGCCGCCCGGCCGCTCTGGACGGACGCCCGTGGACGCTGCTGCCCACCTCGTTCTCCGGGCCGACGGTGCACGCGATCATGGAGGGTGACGCCGGGCCCGCCTCTGCTATCCGCCCATTGGGCTGGGCGGGCTGTGGACTCGCCGCCGCCCAGCGCGGCGCTGGGCGCCCTGCTCGGCGGTACGCGGGCGGCGGCGCTGTCGCTCCTCGACACGCCGCTGAGCACCGGTGAGCTGGCCGCGATGTTGGGCCTCGCCCGGCGACCGCGTCGCACCACTCACCACCCTGCGCGACAACGGCCTGGTCGTCGGCGTACGGGAGGGGCGAGTGGTGCGTTATGCCCGAACTATCCTTGGTGACCAGCTGGTCGACTGACCCTCGGCCCGTGATGTGGGATCCCACACGCGGACATTGGCTGGCCCTCCTGAGGTGTGGCAGCATGGGGTCCATGACCGCCGCAGTCGTCCGCCGCTTCGTGGCTCGTCGCCACGTCGATTACGGCCGCGTGCAGCGCGATCTGTCCGGCCTACTGACGACGCCCGACCATTCTGTCTCGGCGCGCTCCGCGCCGGCTGTCTCAGACACCGTTGTCCCGCCCGCTTCGCGGGCCGGCCGCCGCGCCCCGCGTAACCCGAGGCACAGCAGACAACGGAGGACGCCGCGATGGCGGTCAGCAGCATCCCGGCCCGTTCCGAGGACCCGACGGCTCGCCCGACCCGAGCGCCGCGCCGGCCACGGGTGAGGGTCAGTGGGCGCTCGGCCACCGCGAGCCGCTCAACCCCAACGAGCGGATCAAGAAGGACGACGACCCGCTCAACGTCCGGGCCCGAATCGAGACCATCTACGCGCACCGCGGCTTCGCCTCCATCGACCCGCAGGACCTGCGCGGCCGGTTTCGCTGGTGGGGCCTCTACACCCAGCGCAAGGCGGGCATCGACGGCGGCCGCACCGCCGTGCTGGAGCCGCACGAGCTGGAGGACGAGTTCTTCATGCTCCGGGTCCGCATCGACGGCGGTCAGCTCAGCCTGGCTCAACTGCGGGTGATCGCGGACATCTCCCGGGAGTTCGCGCGGGACACCGCCGACATCACCGACCGGCAGAACATCCAGTACCACTGGATCCGGGTCGAGGACATGCCGGAGATCTGGCGTCGGCTGGAGTCGGTCGGCCTGCAGACCACCGAGGCGTGCGGCGACTGCCCGCGGATCGTGCTCGGCAGCCCGGTCGCCGGCGTGGCCCGCGACGAGCTGCTCGACCCGACCCGGCGGTCGACGAGATCGTCTCCCGGTACGTCGGCGACAAGCAGTTCTCCAACCTGCCCCGCAAGTTCAAGACGTCGATCTCCTGGCTGGTGGACACCCCGTACGAGTCCAACGACATCTCCTTCCTCGGTGTCGACCACCCGAGCACGGCCCCGGCTTCGACGTCTGGGTCGGCGGGGTCTGTCCACCAATCCGATGCTCGCCAAGCGGCTCGGCGTCTGGGTGCCGTTGGCCGAGGTGCCGGACGTGTGGGCCGGGTGGTCGGGATCTTCCGTGACTACGGCTACCGCCGGCTGCGCAACCGGGCCCGGTTGAAGTTCCTGGTGGCGGACTGGGGCGTGGAACGCTTCCGCGAGGTCCTGGAGAAGGACTACCTCGGCCGTACGCTGCTGGACGGGCCGGCGCCGATCCTTCCGTCGAAGCCGATCGACCACGTGGGCGTGCACGAGCAGGCCGACGGGCGGCACTACGGGCGCCGCCCCGGTGGTCGGGCGGGTCTCCGGCGCGCAGCTCAGCCAGCTGGCCGACGTGGTCGAGGCGCACGGCAGTGACCGGGTGCGGCTCACCCCGTACCAGAAGCTGCTGGTGCTCGACGTGCCGTCGGAGCGGACGGAGTCGCTGGTCGACGCGCTGCGCGGGATCGGTCTGGAGGCCCGGCCGTCGGCCTGGCGGCGCGGCACGATGGCGTGCACCGGCATCGAGTACTGCAAGTTGGCCATCGTCGAGACCAAGGCCCGCGGCGAGGAGCTGGTGGCCCGACTGGAGCAGCGGCTGGCCGACTTCGACGCGGACATCTCCATCCACATCAACGGGTGCCCGAACGCCTGCGCGCGCACCCAGGTGGCTGACATCGGGCTCAGGGCCAGCTGGTGGTCGGCCCGGACGGCCGGCACGTCGAGGGTTTCCAGGTGCACCTGGGCGGCGGGCTGGGCATGGCCCAGGGCAGACCGCCGGTTTCGGCCGCAAGCTGCGGGCCTGAAGACCACCGCCGACGAGCTTCCGGAGTACGTGGAACGGCTGGCCCGTCGCTACCTGGCCGGTCGGAGCGAGGGCGAGACGTTCGCCAACTGGGTGATCAGAGTCGACGAGGAGGCACTGCGGTGAGCAGCGAGAACCGAGCGGCACCTCTGTACTGCCCGTACTGCGGCGAGGAGGACCTGCGGCCGCACGAGGCGGGCACGGCGCCTGGGAGTGCCACGCCTGCACCCGGTCTTCTCGGTGAAGTTCACCGGGCTGCTCAGCCGGACGGTGACCCGATGAGTCTCGTCTCGGCCGCGAGTCTGCGCCTGGTCGGCCCGGGGCCCGACGCCTGCCGACCCGGCCCGGCGCGGCCCGGACGAGCTGCGGGCCCTGGCCGAGCAGGCCGCTCGGGACCTGGAGGGTGCCCCGGCGCTGGAGATCGCCCGGTGGGCGGCCGAGACCTTCGGTGACCGGTTCTGCGTCACCAGCTCGATGGCCGACGCGGTGCTGGCGCACCTGGTGTCCCGGTGGCACCGGGGTGGACGTGGTCTTCCTCGACACCGGCCTGCACTTCCCCGAGACGCTGCGGGTACGGGACGAGGTCGCCCGAACGCTGCCGGTGAACGTCCGGTCGATCCGGCCCCGGCTCACCGTCGGGCAGCAGGACGGCCAGTACGGTCCCCGGCTGTTCAACAAGTCCCCGGACGACTGCTGCCAGCTGCGCAAGGTGGAGCCGCTGGAGCGGGCCCTGACCGGGTACGACGCCTGGGCCGCCGGTCTGCGTCGGGACGAGTCACCGAGCCGGGCCAACACGCCGGTGGTGACCTTCGACGCGCGACGCGGCAAGGTCAAGGTCAACCCGATCGCGGCCTGGTCCCAGGGAGATGTGGACTCCTACATCGCCCGCTTCAACGTGCCGGTCAACGAGCTGTTCAAGCAGGGTACGGCTCGATCGGCTGCTGGCCGTGCACCTGCCGCACCAAGGCCGGCGAGGACGCGCGGCCGGCCGGTGGGCCATGTTCGAGAAGACCGAGTGCGGGCTGCACGTCTGACCTCCCGGCGACGACCCCGACCGGCCCCGGAGCGGCCGGCGGGCGGATCCGGTGGTGTTGGTCGCGCACGGCAGCCGTGATCCACGAGCGGCCGATGCGACCCGCGCCCTGGCCCGAGCCGTGTCGGCGGCTCGGCCGGGCACACCGGTGTGGGCGAGTTGGCTGGACCACACCGAGCCGGGGCCGACCGAGGTGCTGCGGGATCTGGCCGTGGCCGGTCACCGCCGGGCGGTGCTGGTGCCGCTGCTGCTGACCGCCGCGTACCACCATCGGGTGGACATTCCGGCGGCGGTCGCAGCGGCGGCGCAGGCCGGGCCACCGCTGGCGGTACGCGTCACCGACGTGCTCGGCCCGGCGGAGGGAACGGCCGACGTCGGGCTGTTGGCGGGCTGCGCCGTCGGCTCGGTGAGGCGCGTCCAGGGCGCTTCGACGCGTTGGTGTTGGCCGCGGCGGGCACCGGGACGCCCGGGCACGCCGTTCGGTGGCCTATCGCGGACGCGCTCGGTGTGGAGTTCGGGTGCCCTGCCGGTGGCGTACGCCTCGGCGGCGCCACCGGCGGCAGGTGTGGCGGTGGCCCGGTCCGGGCGGCCGGCGCGCGCCGGGTCGCGGTGTCCGCGTACTTCCTGGCGCCGGGTCTGTTCCACGACGCGGTGGCCGAGGCGGCCCGGGCGGCGGGCGCGGTGGCGGTCGCCGAGCCGTTGACCGACGCGCCGGAGTTGGTGGAGTTGGTGCTGCGCCGGGTCGACGAGAGCCCGAGCCGGTCCGTGGTTCCGGCAGCGTGACCTGGTTGATCCGGCGCTGGACAGCAGAACGCCCCGGCGGGCGGGCCCACCGGGGCGTACAGCTGTGTCGTTGGGGTCAGGCGGAGTGAGCGCGCAGCACCTGGAGACCGCCGCGCCGCTTGACAGCGCGCCGCTCCTCCTCGCTCATTCCGCCCCAGACGCCAGCGTCCTGACCAGACTCGAGTGCCCACTGCAGGCACTGGTCGGTCACGGAGCAGCGCCTGCAGACGGCCTTTGCCTGCTCGACCTGCAGCAGAGCCGGTCCAGACGTCCCGATCGGGAAGAACAGCTCTGGGTCCTCGTCGCGGCAGACACTATGGTGACGCCAGTCCATGGCGGCAACACTCCTCATTCTGGATGGGTGGCGAACAATTGCTTGTCGTGCTTTTCCTATATGCATCCGCAGTGCCGATGGTGACAGTTAGCGTCTGACCATTCGGCAGTGCGTGAGCAGGCGTTCAGCGCCGGGGACCTGCTGGAACAGCTCAACCTGACGAGCATATCCAGGCAATGTCCCGGTAACTCAAGTTCGCTTGTGAATACTTTCACGAACGGTCGTGATGTCAAGGGTGACGCTCGGAAAACTCCGGGCGGTGAGCAAGCCCACAACCCATTTGTCCGGGTTCCAGTGCTTTCCTGGTTACCCGCCGTGCCACAGTCGAGGATCAATATAGTACAGTCCGCGTGACATTGCTGACATTTCCGGCACCTGCCCTCGGTGTGGCGGCGACCATGTCGATCGGTTGTGGCCACCGTGTCGACCAAGGGCAGTACCCGAGACCCAGCAGATTACTCTCAGTGCGGCGGGAACGGAGGTGAATCTGACTTTCTCCCGCTCACCGAGATAGTCGCCATCGAGCTGGAACGCCTGCGGACGGCTGGAGAGCAGGGTGAACTCCGCAGTGTCATGGAGTCGTAACACCTGCCGGCCACGCGGATCGGGTTGCCGGACCAGGAACTGCGTCACTGTCCGTGTTGTGCTAGCCACCCGGAGCTGCCGTAGTGCCAGCACATCCAGCCCCAGATCGAACGACGCGCTGGGGTTCGGGTTGACCTCCCGGTCGCCCAGGTACGTCCACGGCGCCGTGTTCTGATGATGACGGTGGCCAGCTCGGCCTCCGCCGGCTCACCCGGGCGCTCCAGGACGATCGCCGGATGCCGCCGGTCCGAGGCGAAGAAGTACTGGCTCATGATCGAACGCAGATAGAGCGTCGGCGTGGACACCCGGCCCTTCCGCCGGGCCTGCTCCACCCGGTGGATCACCGCGGCGTCCAGCCCGAACCCGCGCAGAAGGTGAAGTAGCGGTCGTCGGCCCGGCCCAGCCCGACCGTGCGGCTCCGACCCAGCCGCAGCCCCTCCAGGATCATGCTGGTCGCCTCCGGCCACTCCCGTGGCAGGCCCACCGCGCGGGCGAACACGTTCGTCGAGCCGCCGGGGACGGTCGCCAACGCGGGCAGCCGTTCAGCCATCGGGACACCGTCGGCGCGACCCGGGGTTCGGCCGTCATCAGACCGTTCACGACCTCGTTCACCGTGCCGTCGCCACCCAGGGTGACGACCAGGTCGACCCTTCCGCCGCCGCCTCACGGGCCAGCGCCACGGCGTGGCCGCGCCGACGGGTGTAGCGCACGCTGAGGTCGACTTCGCTGCGCAGCGCCCGGACGAGCACGTCCCGGCTGCGTTCGCTGGTGGTGGTGGCCTTCGGATTGACCACCAGGACGGCCCGCATGGGCGGCACTGTACCTCCCGACAGCCCGGGTATCGTGGCGCGCGTGACCATCGACTCGGACCCGTCTCCCGTCACGCTCCGCTGGGCGGTCCGGCTGCTGTGGGCGGAAGCGGCTGCCGTCGGGCTGCTCGCCGTCTGGCTGGTCTGGGCCGACCTCACGGCCACCAGCACCGATCTGGTCTCGGCGGTGCTGGTGACCGCGTTCGCCGTCGGGGCGGCGGTCGCGCTCTGGGCGCTGGGCCGCGCGCTGCTGCGTCGTCAGGCGGGCGCACGCGCCCGCGATCGTGCTTCAGCTGATGCTGCTGCCGATCGGGTGGTTCATGATCCAGGCCGGGCTGGGTGGCTGGGCGTGCCGCTGATGGCGCTCGGGCTGGGCGTGGGTTGGCTGCTGGTCAGCCCGCCGACGACCCGGGCCCTCGGCTTCGAGTGACAGTGCCGGCGCGAGTCGGGCTGGTCAGTAGCCGCCGGAGCGCCGGGTGAGCAGCGCGATCGTGGCCCGACCGTCGGCGGCCGTGGCGGACGCCGAGGTGGTCAGCGCGGTGAGCACCTTCCAGGCGAACGACGACTCGGCGGGCAGCGTGGCACCGCGCACCGTCGGCACTGTCACCTCGACGGTCAGCGCGTCCTCGGTGACCGCGAAGCGGCACTCCAGCTCGGCGTCACGGGTCGCGATGGCGAGCAGCATGGCGCACGCCTCGTCGACCGCGATCCGTAGGTCCTCGATCTCGTCGAGCGCGAACTGCAACCGGGCCGCGAGGCCGGCGGTGGCGGTGCGCAGCACGCCGAGGTAACCGCCGTCCGCGGGCACCGTGAGGTGCACCACGTCATCGTCGGTCACTGGCTGGCCAGTCAGTTGAGTCACGCCTCATCCCCGGTCGGGGACTCTACCCGGTCGGTCGTGCCCGTGCGTGCCGGCGGTGCTGGCGTGCTCGGCCAGCTTGTGGAGCTTCTCGCCACCGAGCCGGTAGGAGACCCACTCGCCGATCTGCTCCGCGCCGATCGAGGCGTAGAAGCCGGCGGCCGGGTTCCAGTCGATCATCGACCACTCCAGCCGCCGGTAGCCGCGCCGTACGCAGATGTCGGCCAGGGCGGCGAGCAGCAGCCGACCAGCTCCGGTGCCCCGGGCCGTCGGCCGGACGTAGAGGTCCTCCAGGTGGATGCCGTGCACACCGGCCCAGGTGGAGAAGTTGAGAAACCACAGGGCGAAGCCGATCGGCTCGTCCCGCTCGTCCACCGCCACGTGACCGAAGAGCGCCGGAGCGGTCGGAAACAGGGCCGAGGTCAGCTGCTCGGTGGTGAGGTGGCACTGGTCGGCGGCACGTTCGTACTCCGCCAACTCGTGCACCATGGACGACGGCCGGCACGTCCTCGGGACGCGCCGGCCGGATCGTCGGGATGACCGGAGAGGTCACGCCTTCTGGTCTCCCAGAAGATCTTCGAGATCTCGTCGATCTTCGCGAGCAGCTTGTCGGCGGTGGCCGGGTCGAGGCTGCCCTTGACGCCACCGGCGCCGGCGAGCTTGGTGGCCTCGTTGAACAGGCTGTGCAGGTTCGGGTACTTCTCGAAGTGCGGCGGCTTGAAGTAGTCGGTCCAGAGCACCCAGAGGTGGTGCTTGACCAGCTCGGCGCGCTGCTCCTGATGATGATGGCGCGGGTGCGGAACTCCGGATCGGTGTTCGACTGGTACTTTCGCAGATCATTTTGACCGATTCGGCCTCGATCCGGGCCTGTGCCGGATCGTAGACACCGCACGGCAGGTCGCAGTGAGCGCTCGCGATGACGCGGGCGCAAGGATGCGCGGAAGTCGCATCGGGATCCTCCATGGGAAGTTTGCGATGATCAAAGGCGACATTACTCCTGGAGATGCTCCCGAACCGGGTGGAGGTGAAACCAATGGCCACCGATCACCCGGCTGAGGCGCCCCGGTTGCGCAGGCCACTGACCGCCGTCCTGGTGACCGGTCCGTCGATGGCGCCGACACTGCGGCACGGCGACGCGGTGCTGGTTCGCCCCGGTGGCCGTCTGATCCGAGCCGGTGACGTGGTGGTCGCGGTCTTCCGGAACCGTCCGGAACTGCTGGTGGTGAAGCGGGCGGTCCGCCCCAGGACGGCGGCTGGTGGCTGCGCGGCGACAACGACCTGGTCACCGACGACTCCCGCGCCTACGGAGTGGCCGACGTGCGCGGAAGGGTGGTGGCCCGCTACTGGCCCGCCCCGGACGGGTGCCCCGTCGTCGGTTATGACCCTGCTCACATCCGAGGGGCAGTGCCGACACTATGCTCGGAAGTGCCCGGGTGACCCCCGCACCGCGTGCCACCGCTCGCCGCCCACCTCGCGGCCGGGCCGGCCGCCTCACATCTGCTCGACAGATCCTGGAGTCACCACCATGTCTTCGTCCACCGTGGACCCCGCTGATCCCGTCTTCCTCCTGCATCGCGGCGGCAAGATGGCCGTCACCTCGACCGTGCCCTCACCAGCCGGGAGGACCTCTCCTGGCGTACACCCCGGGGTGGCCCGGTGTGTGAGGCGATCGCCGCCGACCCGGCCCTGGTGGACGACTACACCTGGGTGTCGCACACGGTCGCGGTCGTCACCGACGGTTCGGCGGTCCTCGGCTCGGCAACATCGGCCCGCGCCGCGCTGCCGGTGATGGAGGGCAAGGCGGTGCTGTTCAAGCAGTTCGGCGGTGTGGACGCGGTGCCGGTGTGTCTGGACACCCAGGACGCGGACGAGATCGTCGCCGTGGTCCGGGCACTGGCCCCTCGTTCGGTGGGATCAACCTGGAGGACATCAGCGCGCCGCGCTGCTTCGAGATCGAACGGCGACTCGACGAGGCGCTGGACATCCCGGTCTTCCACGACGACCAGCACGGCACCGCGATCGTGGTGCTCGCCGCGCTGCGCAACGCCGCGGCGCTGCTCGACCGCAAGCTCGGTGACCTGCGGGTGGCGGTGAGCGGCGCGGGCGCGGCCGGCGTGGCCGTGACGAAGATGCTGATCGCGGGGGCGTCAACGCCGACCAGGTGGTGGTCTGCGACTCAAGGGGATCATCGGTCGGCACCGCACCGAGCTGACCGGTACGAAGGCAGAGCTGGCGGCGAGCACCAACGCCGACGGCCGGCACGGTGACATCACCGAGGGCTGCGCGACGCGGACGTGCTGATCGGGGTGTCCGGCGGGCAGATCCCGGAGGCCGCGGTGGCCGGGATGGCGCCGGCGGGATCGTGTTCGCCCTGGCCAACCCGACCTCGAGGTGCACCCGAGGTGGCCGCCCGGCACGTCGCGGTGGTCGCCACCGGGCGCAGTGACTACCCCAACCAGATCAACAACGTGCTGGCCTTCCCGGGTGTTCCGTGGCGCGCTGGATGCCGGTGCCACCCGGATCACCGAGGCGATGAAGGTCGCCGCCGCGGACGCCATCGCCGGTGTGGTGGCCGAGTCGCTGACCGCCGACGCGATCGTTCCGTCCCCGCTCGACCCGCGCGTCGCACCGGCGGTCGCCGAGGCGGTCGCCGAAGCCGCCCGCCGCGACGGCGTCGCCCGTCGCTAGGACGCTCGGCCGGGCGCTCCGGCGCAGCACACGCGCCGCCGGCCTGAGCGCGCGCCTTCTTAACGGGCGCTCAGCTTGTTACCGTGCCGATCATGCGTGCTGCCTTTGCCTCCCGCTTCGACGACGCCGATCCGCTCGCCGCGCTCACCGTCGGCGAACGGCTCGAGCCGACCCATCCGGCCGACGACTGGGTGACCGTCAGGTTGCGTGCCACCTCGCTCAACCACCACGACCTCTGGTCACTGCGCGGGTGGGTCTCACCGAGGCCCAGCTGCCGATGATCCTCGGCTGTGACGCGGTGGGCTGGACCCGGAGGGGCGCCCGGTGGTCGTGTACCCGGTGGTGGTGACTCCGGTGACCCGCGCGGCGTGTCCATCCTCTCCGAGCACTTCCCCGGACGCTCGCCGAGCGGGTGGCCGTACCCCGGTCGAACCTGATCCCGCTGCCCGACGGCATGGAGGCGACCGACGCGGCGTGCCTGCCCACGGCCTGGTTGACCGCGTGGCGGATGCTGACCACCAAGGCCGCGTCGCGGACGCGGACAGCGTGCTGGTGCAGGGCGCGGCGGTGGCGTGCACCGCGGCCGTCGCGCTCGCCGTCGCGATGGGCAAGCGGGTACGCGACCAGCCGCGACGCCGGCAAACGGGACCGGATCTCGGCCCTCGGCGCGACCGCCGTGGAACCCGGCACCCGGCTGCCGGAACGGGTCGACGTCGTGATCGAGACGGTCGGCGCGGCCACCTTCGACCACTCGCTGAAGTCGGCCGCGCCGATGGCCCGGATCGTGGTCTCCGGCGCGACAGCAGGTCACGAGCCGTCGGTCAACCTGCGTCGGGTCTTCGCGATGCAGCTGGAGATCCTGGGAACCTCGATGGGTACGCCCGGCGAGCTGTACGAGCTGCTGGCGTTCTGCTCCGACAACGAGGTGCGCCCGGTGGTGGACAGCGTCATCCCGTTCAGCCGGGTCGAGGACGCCTTCGCCCGACTGCACTCCGGCGACGCGTTCGGCAAGATCGTCATCGACCACGAGGCCTGACGCCTTCATGATCCGCGCACCATCAGGGGAACTGCTGCCTCCGGCCGCGTTGAGGTAGCAGCATCCCTGATGGTGCGCGGATCTGGCCGGGTGTCCCTACAGGTGGTCGTCGAAGGTGGCGATGTCGCCGCGCGTCGCGTCGGTGGGGATGCGCTTCTGGCCCCGCGTCGCCGTAGAGCGACCAGCGGAGGAACTCGACGGACGTGTCCGAGACGACCCGCAGTGTCGCACCGTCGCTGAGCAGCGCGCGCCCGTGGTCGCCCTGGGCAGGCTCAGCATCGCCTTCGGCCAGGGCACCTTGTCGTACGCGGCCTTGCCCGCCGCGTACTCGATCACCTCGTCCAACTCCCCGTGCACGAACAGTTGCGGTGCGGCCTCTCCGGCGAACGCGGTGCCCACGCCGAGCGCCGTGCCGGCGAACACCACGCCCGCGTCCAACCGTTTGTCCCGACTGGCGGTGAAGAGACCGATCGTGGTCACCGCGCCGGCCGAGTGCCCGGCCGCGGCCACCCGCTCACCGTCCAACCGGCCGCGCAACGCGTCGCCGGCCCTGCCGTCCAACGCCAACACCCGATCCAACGCGTACGACACGTCGGCCGGCTGGTTGAGCACGTCGAGGACGTTGTTGTCGGCACCCGGGAGGTGCGGGAAGGTCGGCGCGGCCACCACGAAACCCGCCGCCGCCCACCGGGTCAGCAGCGTGGCGTAGTCGTCCGGCCGCCCACCCAGCCCGTGGCTGAACATCACCACCGGAAACCGGCCCTGCGCCGCCGTCGCGGACCGCTTGGCCGAGCCGCCGGCCTCTCCGGTCGCCGGGTACCAGAGCGTCGTCGGCAGCGCGCGGCCGTCCCGGTCCAGCTGAGTTGGCGTACGCCGACCGCGAAGGCGCGTTGCGGGCCTTACCGGCGGGCACCTGCGGTGTCGGCGTGGCGGCGGGCTTCGGCTCGACCGGCGGTGCCTGCCCACCCTGACGTGGGCGGGTGTCCGCCGAGCAGCCGACCAGACCGGCCATGAGCACGGCACTGGCCAGCAGGGCGGGAGTAACGCGACGCGACATGAATCCGATTGTGCCTCGCCCGACGGGCGTACCCGGTGCACTTCGGCGCGCTGTGCCCGCCCGCTCACCCGATGTCGCGGGGCACTCCCTCAGGCGCAGCGCGTTCCGTTAGTGGGCGCCTCCGCCGGGCGGTGTCGGTCAGGAACGCACCGGGAATGCCGCGTTGGGGTTGTACCGGTTCGCCCCGGCGGCACGATCTCGTCGATCCGGTCGAGGGTCGCATCGTCCAGGGTGAGCGTGGCGCCCTTGAGCAGATCCTCCAGCTGCGGCAGGGTCCGCGGGCCGATGATCGCCGAGGTGACGGCCGGATGGGCCACGGTGAAGGCGATGGCGAGCTGCGGAAGCGTGCAGCCGATGCTCGCCGCGAGGTCGACGAGCTGCTCGACGATGTCGAGCTTGGCGGCGTTCTCGGCGATGGCGGGATCGAACTGTGCCGGCCGGAGCACGGCACGCCCGCTCGACAGGTCGATGGGCTGGTCCCTGCGGTATCTGCCGCTGAGGAAGCCGAAGGCGAGAGGGCTCCAGACCAGCACCCCATGCCGTACCGCTGGCAGACCGGGAGGTCGACGCCTCGACCCCACGGGCCAGGATCGAGTACGGCGGCTGTTCGGTGCGCAGGCGTCCGAGGCCGCGACGCTCGGACACCTGGTGCGCCTCGACGATCTCCTCGGCCGGGAACGTCGAGCAGCCGAAGGCGCGGATCTTGCCGTCGCGGACAAGGTCGGTGAGCACCGAGAGCGTCTCCTCGATGTCGGTGGAGGGTCGGGACGATGGACCTGGTAGAGATCGATCCAGTCGGTGTTCAACCGCCGGAGGCTCCCTCGACCGCCTTGAGGATCCACCGCCGCGAGTTACCACAGTGGTTGGGGCCTTCGCCCATCGGAAAGTGCACCTTGGTGGCGAGCACGACGTCGTCCCGGCGGCCCCGCAGCGCCTTGCCCACGATCTGTTCGGACTCACCCCGGCCGTACATGTCGGCGGTGTCGACGGCGTTGATGCCCTGGTCGAGAGCGGTGTGGATGATGCGGACGCAGTCGTCGTGGTCGGGGTTGCCGACGGCACCGAACATCATGGTTCCGAGGCAGTGGGTGCTCACCTCGATGCCGGTGCCGCCGAGGGTGCGATAGCGCATGCCAGTGCTCCTTGGGTGATTCGGTAGCGATCACGGGGCACCCTAGGAGCTAGAGTCGGCTCTAGGTCAACCCCGCTACTGTGCTCGGCATGGCTGAGGTTGCCGCGACTCTGAGCATCGGACAGGTCGCCGAACGCACCGGTTTGAGCGTGCACGCGCTCCGCTTCTACGAGCAGCAGGGCGTCTTCGTCAGTCCCGTACTCCGTGGGCCTGGCGGACGGCGCAGCTACACCGAGGACGACGTGGACTGGTTGAACGTCTGCATCATCCTTCGCGCCTCCGGCATGCCGCTCCCCGCACTCCGCCGGTACGCCGACCTCGTCCGGGAGGGCGACGGCAACGAGGAGGAACGACTCGCGCTTCTCCGCGAACACCACGGGCGCGTCACCACCCAGCTCGACCGGCTCACCCAGTGCCTGGACCTGATCACCTTCAAGGTCGGGGTGTACGAGGACCTGCTGGACCAGGGCAGGTCCGCTCGGCGTCAGCGGGCGGGCGGGACTCGTAGATCGTCACCGGCAGGGGCGCGCCGAGCGCCGGCCGGGTCCACCGCTGGGACGCCGTGGGCCGGGGCGGTGCCGCGTGAACTGCTTCGCTAGGGTCACCGACATGGCTGAGAACTACACGGACCCCAGCGGCAACACTGAGGCGTTCCGCGCCTTCAACCAGACGCCGGAGGCCGCTGCGCCCACGGAGGCCCCATCCCGCCTGCCGCTCATCATCGTCGCGGCCGTGGTCGTCGTGGCGCTGGTGGCCATCGTCGCCTGGTTGGCGAGCTGAACGACGTCGCCTCACTGGCGACGAGCTGAACGAGCCGGACCGATTCACACGCACCCCGGCCTCCCGGGGTGCGTGTCTGGCGGTCTCAGGCCACCCGGCCACGTCCCGCGTCTGCCGGGCGATCTCCCGCCTCGTCGGTGCGGATGACGCAGACGCTCACCTCGGCCCCATCGGGCGAGATGACCCGGTCACCGTCGCCGTCGTTGCGGGCGTCGTCCACTGTGATGCCGAGCCGGTCCAGGCCGGCCAGCGTGGCGGCCGGACGGGCGCCGCGCTCGCCGACCCCGGCGGTGAAGGTGATCGCGTCGACCCGGCCGAGCAGCGCGTAGTACGCCCCGACGTAGCCGGTGATGCGCCGGCAGTACACGTCGAACGCCAACGTCGCCGCCCGGTCACCGGACGCCCGGCGCTGGAGCACCTCGCGCATGTCGTTGACGCCGGTCAGCCCGAGCAGGCCGCTGCGGTGGTTGAGCAGGTCGTCGATGTCGTCCACCGACAGCCCACCTCGCGGCGCAGGTGGAAGATCACGGTCGGGTCCAGGTCACCGCTGCGGGTGCCCATCACCAGCCCTTCCAGCGGTGACATGCCCATCGAGGTGGCGACGCTGCGGCCGTTCTCCACCGCGCAGGCGCTGGCCCCGTTGCCCAGGTGCAGGGTGATCGTGTTGAGCTGCTCGTACGGGCGGCCCAGCAGCTCCGCCGTCCGGCGGGACACGTACGCGTGCGAGGTGCCGTGGAAGCCGTACCGGCGGATGTCGTACCGCTCGGCGGTGTCCCGGTCGATAGCGTACGTCGCGGCAGCCTCCGGCAGCGTGTGGTGGAACGCGGTGTCGAAGACGGCCACCTGCGGGACGTCCGGCAGCGCGCGAGCCACTCGATACCGGCCAGGTTGGCCGGTTGTGCAGCGGGCGAGCGGCACCAGGTCCTGATCGCGGCCAGTACGGCGTCGTCCACCAGGACCGGTGCGCTGAACGTGCGGCCGCCGTGCACGACCCGGTGCCCGACCGCCGCCAGCCCGCTCAGGTCCAACTCGTCGAGGATCTGGCGGACCGCGTCGGCGTGGTTGGCCGGGCCGCCACCGGGCTCACCGATCCGCTCGACGGTGCCGTGGTCGAGTGCCCGGTCACCGTCGTAGCGGCGCCACTTCACCGACGACGACCCGCAGTTGAGCACCAGCACCCGACTCACGATGCCTCCTGGTGGCCGCCTGGATGGCGGTGATCGCCACCGTGCTGACGATGTCCGGCACTCCGGCGCCCCGGGACAGGTCGTTGACCGGTCGGCGAAGGCCCTGCATGACCGGGCCGACGGCGACCGCCCCGGCGGAGCGCTGCACCGCCTTGTACGTGTTGTTGCCGGTGTTCAGGTCCGGGAAGATGAAGACGGTGGCGTGCCCGGCGACCGGGCTTCCCGGCAGCTTCGTCGCCGCCACCGCCGGGTCGATCGCCGCGTCGTACTGGATGGGTCCCTCGACCAGCAGATCGGGCCGGCGCTCCCGGACCAGCGCGGTGGCCGCGGCGACCTTCTCCACGTCCTCGCCGGCGCCGGAACTGCCGGTGGAGTACGACAGCATGGCCACCCGAGGTTCGATGCCGAACCGGGCTGCGGTGTCGGCCGACGAGATCGCGATGTCGGCGAGCTGGGCCGCGTCCGGGTCGCGGTTGACCGCGCAGTCGCCGTAGACGAGCACCCGGTCGGCCAGCAGCATGAAGAAGACGCTGGAGGCCACCGAGACGTCCGGCACGGTACGGATGATCTCGAACGCCGGTCGGATGGTCGCGGCGGTGGTGTGCGTCGCGCCGGAGACCATGCCGTCGGCCCGTCCGGTGGCCACCATCAGCGTCCCGAAGTAGTTGGGCTGGGCCACGATGTCGTGCGCCAACTCGGCAGTCACGCCCCGGTGTGCGCGCAGCCGGCGTACTCGGCGGCGAAATCGTCGCGCCAATCACTGGTGATCGGATCGACCACGTGCGCGTCGCCGAGGTCGATGCCCAGCTCACGGGTACGCCGGGCGATGTCGTCCGGCCGTCCGAGCACTGTCAGTTCGGCCACCCCACGGCGCAGCAGGATCTCCGTCGCGCGCAGGATCCGCTCGTCGGTGCCCTCCGGTAGCACCAGGTGCCGGGGCCGCGAGCGGGCCCGGTCGATCAGCTCGTTCTCGAACATCAGCGGGTGACCCGCGCCGACCGGCTGACCCGCAGCCGTCGGGCCAGGTCGTCGGTGTCCACGCACCGCTCGAACGCCCGAGCGCGGCCTCCACCTTGCGGGGATTGTCGGCGCTGGGCCGACCCTCGATGCGACTGGACGCGGCCACCGTGTCGTAGCTGTCGCTGCGCACGGAGAGCACCGCCAGCCCGGTGTTCAGCCCTCCACCAGCCGCATCACCCGGGGTCGGGCTGCTCGCCGAGGGTGAGCACCAGCCCGGCAACCGACACCTGGCCGGCCACGTGCGCGGCGCTCGCGGCGACTAGCAGGTCGGCACGGTCCCCGGGTGATCACCAGGGCGCCCTCGGTGAGGTGGCTCAGCAGGGTCGGCATGTGCCGCGCCGACCACGAAGTCCAGCACGTCGCGACCGAGCGCGGCGTCGTCCCCGGCCAGGAGGGTGGCGCCGAGCGCCGCGGCACCTCGGCCACCGTCGGCGCCGACACGCTCGGCACCTCCGGGATGGCGTACGCGGGGACCGGCAGGTCGGGCAGCGTCATCGGCCCGGGCACCCGGTTGGCGATCACCGCGAGCACTGTCGCGCCCAGGTCGGCCACATCGTGGTACGCCCGCGCACGGCCGACGCGACAGCTGCCGGCTCCTGCCCGAAGCCGTCCACCACCGGCACCACCACGCTGCCGAACTCGGTGGCCAGCCGGGCGTTGAAGGCCAGCTCCGGGTCGGGCCGGGTCGCCTGGGTCGTCGAAGTCGCTGCCCACCACGACCACCGCCGGGCACTGCCGCTCCACCGCCCGGTAGCGCTCGACGATGGCGGAGATCAGCTGCTCGCGCCGGCCGTCGGCGACCAGTGCCGCGGCCTCGGCATAAGTCGCTCCGGACAGCTCGGACAGCGGCACCTCGACCCGGTAACGCTCGCTGAGCAGGGCGAGGATCGGGTCGAGCCCGGTGTCGGCCACCAACGGCCGGAACACGCCGATCCGCCCCACCTGCCGCGACAGCAACTCGGCCAGCCCGAGGGCGATGGTCGACTTGCCCCGCCCGAACCGACGCTGGTCAGATACACGCTGCGAGCCACAGCCCCCACCCTAGAAGATCGTCGGAGTGGCAACCCCTCGCGGGCTGAGAAGGGAACCTCGGGGTTGTGCGTCTCGGCGGCCGGTTGCCGGGTGGTTGGGTCGTCCTTTGCTCTGCTTCAACCCACGCAACAGCGGATGTCCGGATATCGGACGCGAAGCATTGCGTCAGCTGAAGCAGAGCAAAGGACGCGAGGAGAGGTATAGGTGTCGCTCCCGTCCGACGGACTAGGCGTCGTCGTCGTCGGGATCGTCCAGGCGGGCCAGGTAGGTGGCCAGGCGTTCGACGGGGGTTTCGAAGTCGGGGTTGAGGTCGACGAAGTCGCGCAGGCGCTCGCCCAGCCACTCGAGGGTCACCTGCTCGGTGCCCCGGCGCTCGACCAGCCCTCGATGCCTCGGTCGGTGAAGCACATGGGTACGTCCTCATGCTCGGCCCGGCTCGGACCGGGCGGGGTGGGTGGACCTACGAGAGCCGGGGCAGGACCGTGGTGAACGGCCCTGCCCCGGTTTCCGACGTGGGTCAGGTCACGGGCGAGGAAGAGCCGCCTCGATCAGCGCGTTCTGCTCGACCTCGTGGGTCTTGGCCGAGCCGACCGCCGGGGCGGCCGCGGCCGGGCGGGAGATCCGCCGCAGCCGAACGTCCGTGAGGTGCTCCAGCAGGTTGAGCGCGACGAACGACCAGCCACCCTGGTTGGCCGGCTCCTCCTGCACCCAGGCGAAGTCCTCCGCGTTCGGGTACTGCGCGAGGGCGGCCCGGATCTCCTCCACCGGCAGCGGGTACAGCTGCTCGATCCGGAGGATCGCGGTGTCGGTGACGCCGCGCTCCTGCCGGGCCTGGAACAGGTCGTAGTAGACCTTGCCGGAGCAGAGCAGCACCCGCTTCACGGCCTCCGGCGCGGGGGCTGCCGTGTCGCGCAGCACCGTCTGGAAGGTGCCGGTGGTGAAGTCCTCCACCGACGAGACGCAGAGCTTGTGCCGCAGCAGCGACTTCGGCGTGAACACCACGAGCGGCTTGCGCTTGGGCGACAGTGCCTGGCGGCGCAGCAGGTGGAAGTAGTTCGCCGGGGTGGTCGGGATGGACACCCGCATGTTGTCCTCGGCGCACATCTGCAGGAACCGCTCCGGCCGGCCGGAGGTGTGGTCCGGACCCTGGCCCTCGTGGCCGTGCGGCAGCAGCAGGGTGATGGCGGAGCGCTGACCCCACTTCACCTCACCGGACGAGATGAACTCGTCGATCACCGACTGGGCGCCGTTGACGAAGTCGCCGAACTGGGCCTCCCAGGCGACGAGGGCGTTGATGTTCTCCACCGAGTAGCCGTACTCGAAGCCCATCGCCGCGTACTCGCTGAGCAGCGAGTCGTGCACGAAGACCGGGAACGATCGCCGTCACCGGTGAGCGACTTCAGTGGCAGGTAGTCGTCGCCGGTGCGGGAGTCGACCACCGAGGCGTGCCGCTGGACGAACGTGCCGCGACGTGAATCCTGCCCGGCCAGCCGGACGGTGACCCCGTCGTGCAGCAGGGCCCCAGCGCGATGATCTCGCCGAAGCCCCAGTCGATGTTGCCCTCGACGGACATCTTGGCCCGCCGGTCCAGCAGCTGCTGGATCCGCTTGTGCGGGTGAAGCCCTCCGGCAGGTTGATGTGCGCCTCGCCGACCGCCTTCACCACGGATGCGTCGGTGGCGGTGTCGACCTGCGGCTCCGGCTCCTCGCGGCGCGGCCGGTTGAGCTGGCGCGGTGCCGAGGCGGCGTCCGGGTGGCCTTGAAGACCTTCTCCAGCTGCGCCTGGTAGTCGCGCAGCAGCTCCTCCGCGTCCTCCACGGTGATGTCGCCGCGACCGATCAGCTCCTCGGTGTAGAGCTTGCGGACCGAACGCTTCGAATCAATGATCTTGTACATCTGAGGGTTGGACATCGACGGGTCGTCGCCCTCGTTGTGCCCGCGCCGGCGGTAGCAGACCATGTCGATGACGACGTCCTTGTTGAACGTCTGCCGGTACTCGAACGCCAGCCGGGCCACCCGGACCACGGCCTCCGGGTCGTCGCCGTTCACGTGGAAGATCGGCGCCTGGATCATCCGGGCCACGTCGGTGCTGTAGAGGCTGGACCGGCTGTACTCCGGGCGGTGGTGAAGCCGACCTGGTTGTTGACCACCACGTGCACGGTGCCGCCGGTGCGGTAGCCGCGCAGCTGCGACAGGTTGAGCGTCTCGGCGACCACACCCTGCCCGGCGAACGCGGCGTCACCGTGCACCGCCAGTGGCAGCACGGTGTAGCCCTCCAGCTTGAGATCGATCCGGTCCTGCTTGGCCCGGACGATGCCCTCCAACACCGGGTCGACGGCCTCCAGGTGCGACGGGTTGGCCACCACCGACACCTTGACCACGTGCGTGCCGTCCGGAGTGGTGAACTTGCCGTTCTGGCCCAGGTGGTACTTCACGTCGCCGGAACCCTGCGTCGAGCGCGGGTCCAGGTGGCCCTCGAACTCGGAGAAGATCTTCTCGTACGGCTTGCCGACGATGTTGGCCAGCACGTTGAGCCGGCCCCGGTGGGCCATGCCGATGACGACCTCGTCCAGCCCATTCTCGGCGGAGGACTCCAGCACCTCACCGAGCAGCGGGATCAGCGACTCGCCGCCCTCCAGCGAAGCGCTTCTGGCCGACGTACTTCGTCTGCAGGAAGGTCTCGAACGCCTCGGCGGCGTTGAGCCGGTTGAGCACGTGCTTCTGCTCGTCGGCGGACGGCTTCTCGTACTTGCGCTCGATCCGCTCCTGGACCCAGCGTCGCTCCTCCGGGTCCTGGATGTGCATGTACTCGATGCCGACCCGGCGGCAGTACGAGTCGCGCAGCACGCCGAGGATCTCGCGCAGCTTCATCCGCTGCCGGCCGGCGAAGCCGTTGACCGGGAACTCGCGGTCGAGGTCCCACAGGGTGAGCCCGTGCTGGAGGACATCCAGGTCGGGGTGCTTGCGGATCTTGAATTCCAGCGGGTCGGTGTCGGCCATCAGGTGACCGCGGACCCGGTACGCGTGGATCAGCTCGTGCACCCGGGCGGTCTTGTTGATCTGACCCTCGGAGTTGACCGCGACGTCGCGCATCCAGCGCACCGGCTCGTACGGGATGCGCAGCGCGGTGAAGATCTGGTCGTAGAAGCCGTGCTCGCCCAGGATCAGCTCGTGCATCACCTTGAGGAACTCGCCGGACTGCGCGCCCTGGATGATCCGGTGGTCGTACGTGCTGGTCAGCGTGATGATCTTGCTGACAGCCAGCTCGGCCAGGGTCGCCTCGGACATCCCCTGGTAGGGGCCGGGTATTCCATCGCGCCGACGCCGATGATCGCGCTCTGCCCTGCATCAACCGGGGCATTGAGTGCACGGTGCCGATGCCGCCCGGGTTGGTCAGCGAGATCGTCGTGCCGGAGTAGTCCTCCATGGTCAGCTCGTTGCGCCGCGCCCGCCGGACCACGTCCTCGTACGCCTGCCAGAACTGCCGGAAGTCCATCTGCTCGCAACCCTTGATGGAGGGACCACCAGGTTGCGGCTGCCGTCCGGCTTGGCCAGGTCGATTGCGATGCCGAGGTTGACGTGCGGCGGGCGGACCATGGCCGGCTTGCCATTGGCCTCGGCGAAGGAGTTGTTCATCTCCGGGTGCTGGACCAGCGCCCGGACCATCGCGTAGCCGACCAGGTGGGTGAAGCTGACCTGCCACCCGCCCACGGGCGAGGTGGTTGTTGATCACGATGCGGTTGTCGACCAGCAGCTTGGCCGGGACCGCGCGCACGCTGGTCGCGGTGGGCACGCTCAGCGAGGCGTCCATGTTCTGGACGATCTTCGCGGCGACGCCTCGCAACGGCGTGGTCTGCGGGCCGTCGGCACTCGGCGCGGCGGCCTTGGCGGCCGGCTTGGCCGGGCTGCCTTCTGGGGCGGCCTTGGCCGTGGCCGGAGCGGCGGCGGGCTTGGCCGGGGCCGACTGCGCGGTGGACGATGCCGCTGCCGGCTTGGCCGGGCGCTCGTTGCCGGCTTCGCCGGGGCGCTCGGCTGGCTGACCGTGGCGGCAGCCTCCGGCTGACCGTCCGGCTCGGGGCGGCGGCCGGCTTGTCCGACGACTCGGCCCCGCGCGGGTGCCCGCTCCGGGTGCTGGTCGGTAGTCGGCGAAGAAGTCGTGCCAGGCCGAATCGACGCTCGATGGGTCGGCGAGGTACCGCTGGTACATCTCCTCGACGATCCACTCATTCGGGCCGAAACCCGCCAGTGGGTTCTCCTGCGAAGTCTGCTGGGTCGACACGGCCGGTAATCGCCTCTTTCACGCGGGTTTGTGTGGCACGCGGTGCGTCCGTCGCGCCCGTTTCGGAGCACGGAGTGGACGACTCCCAGGCTACGCCGTACCGATCCCGCAGGCATTTCCGCCTCGGTCCCGTGGCCGGTTTCACAGAAGATGCCAGAAGTTCACCAATGGCTGCGCGACCAGTGCGGGGCTGGTAAACGCCGGTGCCCGCACGGCCGGTGCGCGGCCGGTGACGCTCGGCCCGCACCGGCCGCCCGGAAACGGCGCCGACCCGGAACGACCGGCCTGTCGCCGCCGCTCCGGGGTCGGAAATGCCGTCAGGCGATGTCGCGACGTCGGGTGATCAGGACTCCGACGATCCCACTGACGAGCGCGTAACCGAACAGCACCAGAGCGCCGACCCACCAGGCCGGAACCATCTCCGACTCACCTTCGGTGATCATGACCTGGGATGCCACCGCGGGCCAGATCACCTGCCACTTCATCACCGCCTCGCTGTCCAGGACGTTCGACAGCAGCAGGAACAGCAGACCCACCACCTGGGTGCCGACCAGATAGAGCACCGCTGCCGTGATCACCGCTCCGAGCTGGTTGGTGATCAGCGTGCCGATGCCCACCCCGAGGACCGTCCAGATGGCGTACGCGAGCAGGTTGAACAGCAGCGCCCGCTGCACCGGCCACTCGCCGAGCTGGGCGCCGTAGTCGTTCAGGGACAGGAAGATCGAGCCGGCGGCCAGGTCGATCACCGTGGTCACCAGCCAGAACATGAAGCCGAGCAGGCTGGCGGCGATGAGCTTGCCGACGATGACCGAGGTGCGCCGCGGCGTCGTCAGGAACGTCGTGGTCGCGGTCTGGTGGAAGAACTCGTTGGTGACCATCAGGATGCCGATGAGCATCACGAACATCAGCCCGAGGTACTGACCCGAGGTGTAGAGGTTCGCCGCCTGCGCCGCCGGGGTCGACTGCTCCGGGCTGGCGCCGAACTCCCGCCCTCGCCACCGAGGACGGTGACGGCGTACCAGGCGTTGAAAGCGAACGCCAGGGCGAGCGAGAGGAACGCGCCGAGACCAGCCACCACCAGGTGCTGGTAGTACGGATCTTGAGCAGTTCGGCTCGGACCAGGTTCATCGGATGCCCGCCTTTCCGGCCGTCAGCTCCAGGAAGACCCGTTCCAGATCGGGCCGTTCGGTGGTCAGTTCGTGCAGCTCCACGCCGGCGGCCAGGGCGGACCGACCGATCGTCGGGGCGTCCACCCCGGCAACCAGCAGGACGCCGTGCTCGTCGATGTCGACGGTCGCCGACTGTGCCTTCAGGGCGGCGGTCAGCGCCTCGGCCTGCGGGGTGCGGACCCGGACCCGGGCGCTCTGCGCCATCGATCCGAGAACCTGGTCGACCGGCCCCTGCCGGACCAGCTGCCCGGCCGCGATGATCACCACGTCGTCGGCGAGCAGCTGCATCTCCGACAGCAGGTGGCTGGAGACCAGCACGGTGCGACCCTCCTGGGCGAGGCCCTTGAGGAACCCGCGCATCCACCGGATGCCCTCGGGGTCGAGCCCGTTGGCCGGCTCGTCGAGGACCAGCACCCGCGGATTGCCGATCATCGCGGCGGCGATGCCGAGCCGCTGCTTCATGCCCAGCGAGTAACCCTTGAACTTGCGCTTCGCCGCCGGGGTCAGCCCGACCATGGCCAGCACCTCGTCGGCCCGCTCCGGGGCAGCCCGCTGCCGCGCAGATGACCCGGAGGTGGTTGATGCCGGTGCGGCCCTTGTGCGCGCTGGAGGCCTCCAGGACCGCGCCGACGTGCCGCAACGGGTCGCTGAGGTCGGTGTACCGATGGCCGCTGATGGTGGCCGAGCCGGCGGTCGGCGTAACCAGGTTCAGCAGCATGCGCAGCGTGGTGGTCTTGCCGGCGCCGTTGGGGCCGAGGAAGCCGGTGACCCGTCCCGATGCCACGGTGAAGGACAGGTCATTCACCGCCCGCACGTTCTTGTACTGCTTCGTCAGACCGGACACCACGATCTGACCGTCGCTGGTGGGGCTTCGCTGCCCGTCAGTCATCGTTCTCCTCCCGTGTGGCGTAGAGGCACGCCGTGGCACAGCGTGACGGCCCGTGGCAACAAGGTCAATCAGGCGCGGTCCGTACGTTCGCCTCCGTCGCGGGGCGGACGTGGCTCATCCCTGCGGACGACGGCGCGGGGCTCAGCGGGCGATCCAGGTTGCCCGGGCCGCGCCGAGCAGCGCGCCGTCCGGCCGTACAGGCTGGTGTGCACCAGCGCCTTGCGGCCATCGACGCGGAGCAGTGCCCCGGTCACCACGCAGGTGTCACCCGGCTCCGGCAGCGCCGCGACCTCGGCGGCGATCCGACCCAGCAGGTAGGGGCGGCCCGGCGCGAGCACCGCCCAACCGCCGGGGCAGTCCAGCGCCGCCCAGACCGTCGGGCCGCTGACCTGTTCGGGCGCCCGGAACGGCGCGGCGGTCCGCCCGTCCGGCAGCCGTCCGGGAAAGATCCGCAGCCCGTCCGCCCGCTGCGGCCCGCAGACGTAACAGCTGGGAAAGGGATGCTCGACCAGGCCGGGGTAGCGGGCAGCCGCGGCCGTCGCGGTGTCCAGGTCGACCGGGGGTACGACGACCTCGATCGCCCCCGCCGGGCGTACCTCGGCCACCAGTTCGCCGGCCGGGTCACGGACCTCGCCGTCGACCACGGCCAGCTCGGTCTCCAGCGGTGGTGGCCGGCGCAGCGTCACCTCGACCGGGGCGGTGCCGCCCGCCTCGGCGAACATCCCCGCGCTCCAGCCGCCGTTGCCCGAGCCGGCGGGCCCGTTGTAGCGGGACTCGATGCGCATCGTCGACCTCCGATGGGGCGGGTCGGCGCCTTCGCCGGCCTGCCCGGCAGCCTCGCACGGCCCGGGTCGGGCACCGCTAGCGGTCTCGCCTGCCGGCGTTCATCCGATCGACACCGGTGGTCCCCGTGAATGGCAACCCGGGCACCTACACAGATCCCATGGCCGTTCTGCATGCCGCTGACGCACCCCTGAGGACCAGCGGATACACCCTGCTGATCGCCGACGACCCACCCAGGTCGCGGCCGCTCAACGCCTGCGCCACGAGGTGTTCGCCACCGAACTCGGCGCCACCCTCCTCCCCGGTCAGGCCGGGTTGGACGTGGACCCTTCGACGCCTACTGCGACCATCTGATCGTCCGCGAGGACAGCACCGGCGAGGTGGTCGGTACCTACCGGCTGCTGCCGCCCGGCCGCACCACCCGGCGGTACGCCGAGGACGAGTTCGACCTGGGGCGCTCGACCCCTCCGCGACGACCTGGTCGAGGCGGGCCGATCCTGTGTGCACCCGGACCACCGCACCGGTGCGGTGATCAACCTGATGTGGGCGGGCATCATCCGGTACCTGCATCTGCGTGGCTCCCACTGGCTCGGCGGCTGTGCCTCGGTGCCGGTGGCCGACGGCGGGCGGACGGTCACCGAGGTGTGGACGCAGGCCCAGGCCCGGCACCTGTCGCCGCCGCCGCTGCGGGTCCGCCCGCTGCGGCCCTGGTTCGGTGATCCGGCTGCCGCTGCCGGCTCGGGCACAGCCCCGGCAGCCGCCGCCGATCCGGCCGGGCGCGTCGCGGTGCCGCCGCTGCTGCGGGGCTACCTCCGGCTCGGCGCGTGGATCTGCGGTGAGCCGTCGTACGACCCCGACTTCGGGTGCGCCGACTTCTACGTGCTCTTCTCCCTGGACCGGATGAACCCGCGTTACCTGCGGCACTTCCTCGGAGGAGAGCAGCGGTGACCGCCGTGGCGCGCGACCTGTGGCGGCCCTCCTCGGGCTGCGACGACGACTGCCTGCCGACGGCCGGCGAGGTGCCCACGGTGTCGGTGGCCCGCCGGGTGCTCCGGTTGGCCGCCGCTCTCGGCATGCTGCTGACCGGGGCCGGGCTGGTCCTGCTGCTGCCCGTGCTCCCCACCCAGGAACGGCAGGTCGCGCTGAGCGGCTGGGCGCGGGCGACCGCGCGTGCCTTCGGCGTACGCCTCGTGATCCGGGGCGGCTGCCCCGGCGGCGGGCGCTGCTGGTCGCCAACCACGTCTCCTGGCTGGACATTCTCGCGGTGCTGGCGGTGGCGCCCACCAGAATGGTCGCCAAGCGGGAGATCCGCTCCTGGCCGGTGGTCGGCCTGCTGGCCGCGGCGGCGGGCACGGTCTTCGTGGACCGCTCCCGGCCGCTGGGGCTGCCGGCCACCGTCGGCCGGGTCGCCGACGCACTGCGCGCCGGTCGGTCGGTGGCGGTCTTCCCGGAGGGTACGACGTGGTGCGCCGGTGACGGTGCCACCGGCTGCCGCCCGGCGGGGCTTCCGGCCCGCGACGTTCCAGGCGGCCATCGACACCGGAAGCCCGGTGGTGCCGCTGCGGCTCAGCTACCGCTGCGAGGCCACCGGGACGACCACCACGGCGGCGGCCTTCCTCGGCGCGGACACCCTGCTGCGATCCGTGGCACGGGTGGTCGCGGCGCGGAGTTGGTGGTCACGGTGACGATCACCGCCGCGCTGCACCCGGCCCGGGACGCCGACCGGCGCTTGCTGGCCCGAGCCGCCGAGTCAGCCGTACACCTGCTGCCCCTGCGGGTGCGGTGACGCGGGCCCGGCTGCGCCCGGTGTCCACGACAACCCGACCGTCGCCGCGCCGACGTCGGTGACCGGTCGCGAGTTGGACCTGGCGGCCTGAGGACGACGCCCAGCACCCGCGCCCGGCGTCGCGCCGCGTCGCATCCGTGCCTGGCGTCGTGCCCGTGCCTGGCGTCGTGTCCGTGCCCGGCGTCGTGTCCGTGCCCGGCGTCGTGTCCGTGCCCGTGTCCGTGCCCGCGTCCCTTGCCTCGCGCCTGCGTCCCGTGCGCTGCGTCGTGCCCGGACGCTTGCGTCGCGCCGGCTCGCGCGCGCCAAGATCGTGCTCGATCCATCAAGTAGTGGCCTCGGCGACGTCGGATGCACTGCATCCAGGATCGAGCGCGACCTTGGCGGCGCGGGAGGGATCGCGGAGCAAGATCCGCGCAAGATCGGTGAAGTTGCTCCCTCCCGCGCGCCTGAGGCAGCAACATCCGGGAAGTTGGGCGGATCTTGGGCGTACGGGCGGGATTCCAGAGCGAGATCCGCGCAACGTCGGCGACGTTGCCGCTTTCCGCGTGTCTGAGGCAGCGGCATCGGGGAACCTGTGCGGATCTTGGCGCACGGCGGCGGGGCAACTCGCGATGTGTCTTGTGCTGTCGCGATGTATCGCGTTACTGTCCTCCCTGTCGGTGCGCGTCTGCGCATCGTCGAAGAGGACGCCATGGCCGAATGGACTGTCGAGAGCCCGCAGCGGCTCACCGTGGACGCTCCGGTCATCCGGCTGGACGTGCGCCTGATCAGTGGGCGGCTCAACGTGGTCGCCACCGACGGGCCGACCCGCATCGACGTGACCCAGGTCGGCCGTCGGCCGGTCCTGATCGACCACACCGACGGGCGGCTCAGCATCAGGCAGGAGCGTGGTCGGGGCTGGTCGGACGTCCTGCGGTGGTTTCGCATGATCCACCGCTATCCACGGGTGGACGTGTCCGTCGCCGTGCCCGCCGACGTCGTCGCCGATCTGGGTCTGGTCGCGGGCTCGCTTGTCGCCTCCGGCCTGCGCCGGCAGACCACCGTCAACGTCGTCGCCGGCCAGATCGCCCTGATGGGCCTGCGGGGCAGCACGTCCGCGAAGATCACCTCCGGTCCGGTGGAGGCACTCGGCGTTCGCGGTGACCTCACCCTGGAGACGGTTTCCGGGAGGTGATCCTCGCGGACAGCGCCGCCGACCGGGTCCGGGCGCAGACGGTCTCCGGCGCCATCACCTGCGACCTGGACAACCCTCGGCGCAGCGAGATCCGGCTGACCACCATCTCGGGCAGCATCACCGTCCGGGTCCGTGAGGACAGCGACCTCGCCGTCCAGCTGAACACCGCCTCCGGCCGCATCACCAGCGGCTTTCCGCAGCTGCACACCTCGACGTTCCCACTGCCCAGCGGCGAGGGTGCTCGGCGCCGGCGAAGGTAAGCTCTGGGCTTCCGCGACCTCGGGAAGCATCGCCCTGCTCGCCCGAGCCGTCGAGGACGATGGGGAGGAGCTGCCGTGACCGCCGTGTTCAGCCACGGGCGGCTTCGGCTCTACCTTCTCAAGCTGCTCGACGACGGCCCGAAGCACGGGTACGAGCTGATCCGCCTGCTGGAGGACCGGTTCCTCGGCCTCTACGCGCCCAGCGCCGGCACCATCTACCCCGGCTGCAACGGCTGGAGGTCGAGGGCCTGGTCAGCCACACCGCAGCCGGCGGCCGCAAGACGTACGACATCACCGAGGCCGGTCGTGCCGAGCTGCGCCAGCGGGCCGACGAGTTGACCGCGCTGGAAACGGACATCGCCGCCTCGGTGGCCGACCTCTCCAGCCTGGCCGGTGAGATTCGCAGCGAGGTACGCGGGTCGGTCCGCGACCTCAAGCGGGAGTTGAGCGAGGCCACTCGGCAGACCCGACGAGCCCGCTGGGACGCGCCCGCGCCGCCGCCCCGGCCGGCGCCGGCTGCCGGGGCGCAGGCCGAACTGCTCGACGACCTGGACCAGCGGCTGACCGCGTTCACCGCCGAGGTGGGCCGGCTGATGCGTGCCCGGCAGTTCAGCGACACCCAGCTGCGTACGGCGATCCGGCTGCTCGACGGCGCCCTGGACGGGCTACGCCGCCTGCTGCGCTGACCGGCGCGTCGACTCACAGGGTTTTCCAGGAACCGTCCAGCGCTGGCGCAGTGACGTCACCGATGATGGGCGCATGCCCGCTACCCAGACCGAGGCGCGTCTCCTCGTCGTCGAGGACGACCCCAACATCCTCGAACTGCTCTCCGCGAGCCTGCGGTTCGCGGGCTTCGACGTGGCCACCGCGACGAGTGGAAGCGCGGCGCTCAACGCCGCCAAGGACCACCGGCCCGACCTGGTGGTGCTCGACGTGATGCTCCCCGACCTCGACGGCTTCGAGGTCATCCGGATGCTCCGCGAGGGCGGCACGCGTACCCCGGTGGTGTTCCTGACCGCGCGGGATGCCACCGACGACAAGATCCGTGGGCTGACCCTGGGTGGCGACGACTACGTCACAAAGCCGTTCAGCCTGGAGGAGTTGACCGCCCGGATCCGTGCCGTCCTGCGCCGTACGACGACCGGCGAGCAGGCCCCGTCCCGGCTCACCTTCGCCGACCTGGAGTTGGACGAGGAGACCCACGAGGTGCACCGGGCCGGCCAGCGGGTGCAGCTGTCGCCGACCGAGTTCAAGCTGCTGCGGTACCTGATGCTCAACGCCAACCGGGTGCTGTCCAAGGCGCAGATCCTCGACCACGTCTGGAACTACGACTTCCGGGGTGACGACAACATCGTCGAGTCCTACATCTCGTACCTGCGACGCAAGGTCGACACCACCCAGCCCCGGTTGATCCACACCCTCCGCGGCGTCGGGTACGTGCTGCGCAAGCCGGCGGCGTGAACCCGATCCAGCAGGCGAAGGGCGGGTGCGCAGCGTTCCGCTGCGGGTGAAGCTGGTCACCTCGGTGCTCGCGCTGGTCGCCGTCGCGCTGCTGGTGATCAGCTCGCTGACCGCGTACTTCCTGCGCAACTATCTGGTCACCCAGGTCGACGCCGAGTTGAGTAGCTCGGCGCGCAACATCGAGACCGCGGTGTTGATCGCGCGGCAGGGCGAGTTGGGCATCCCGACCGACTACCTGGTGGTGTTCACCAACCCGAGTGGCGGCAAGCCACCCTCCTACTCGTTCGACAACAAGCGGTTCGACATCGCCGACCTTCCGACGTGGCCGTCGGACGCCGCCGGTTTCGAGAAGCTGGAGGGCGATCCCTTCACCGTCCGGGCTCGGGACAGCAAGGTGCGCTGGCGGATGCTCTACACCGAGCTGCCCAACGGTCAACTCGCGGCCATCGGCCAGCACCTCACCGATGTCGACCTGGCCGTGAATCGGCTGGTCTGGATCGACCTGCTGGTCGGCGGCGCGGTGCTGATCCTGCTGGCCTCGATCGGCGCGGCGATCGTCCGCACCAGCCTCAAACCGCTCGTGGAGATCGAACGCACCGCCGCCGCCATCGCCGGTGGTGACCTGACCAGACGGGTGCCCGACCCGGAGGAGGGCCAGGTCGAGCCAACCTCCGAGCTGGGCCGTCTCTCCCGTGCGCTCAACGCGATGCTGACCCAGATCGAGGCGGCGTTCACCGCCCGAGCCGCCTCGGAGACCTCGGCGCGGTGGGCGGAGAGCGCCGCCGGGACGCCGCCGCAGCCGCTCAGGCGTCCGAGGCGCGGCCGTCCGCTCCGAGGAGCGGATGCGGCAGTTCGTCGCCGACGCCTCGCACGAACTGCGGACTCCGCTGACCACCATCCGCGGCTTCGCCGAGCTGTACCGGCAGGGCGCGGCCCGCGAGCCGGAGAAGACCGCCGGCCTGCTGCGCCGGATCGAGGACGAGGCGGCCCGGATGGGGCTGCTGGTCGAGGACCTGCTGCTGCTCGCCCGGTTGGACCACGAACGGCCGCTGTCACTGACCCCGGTGGAGCTGCCGGTGCTCGCCTCGGACGCCGTACACGCGGCTCGGGCGATCGCACCCGATCGGCGGATCGAGCTGGAGATCGAACCGGAATCGGGCCCGCTCGTCGTCTCCGCCGACGACGCACGGCTGCGGCAGGTGATCGGCAACCTGGTCACCAACGCGCTGACCCACACCCGCCGGAGGCCGAGATCCGGTACGACTGCGGGCCGAGCCCGGTGGCTTCGCCGTGGTGGAGGTCGCCGACACGGGGCCCGGCTCTCGACGGAGCAGGCGGAGCGGGTCTTCGAGCGGTTCTACCGGGCCGACGCGGCGCGAACCCGGCGGGCCGACGGCAACACCAGCACCGGCCTGGGCCTGGCCATCGTGGCGGCGCTGGTCGCCGCCCACCACGGCTCGGTCGAGGTGGTCAGGACGCCTGGCGGCGGAGCCACCTTCCGGGTCCGGCTGCCGCTGCTGCCACAGGTCGACGGAGCGGGCGAGTGACTTTCAGCCAACTTCCAGGACGGATCCAGCTGATTGCAGTGCTGGGGAGAAGGTAGTGCCATGACCGAGTTCGAGTCCGACCCGCAGCGCCGGCCGCCCCCACCGACGCCGAGCCGTCGCACCCCACCGCCGAGCTGCCGCGCGACGAGCGCGCGCAGTCCGACTCCCCGACCACTCCCGTAACTGTCGTCTCGTCCACCGGCGACCACCCGGCCGGTCCGACCGCCGGCGACCCGGACGCCACCGCCGTCAACCCGGCTGGTCACGTCGCCGCGCCGGCTGGGTACGCGAGCCAGCCCGGCAGCGCGCCGCCGGCCAGCACCGCCCGGCCAGCGCCGCGCCGACCGGGTACGAGCCCACCGCCGCCACCCCGTCCGCGCCGCCGTACCCGGTCTCCGGCCACCCGCACCCGGCCAGCCCGGCTACCCGCAGCAGCCGAACGCCGGCCACTACCCCGGTGCCCCTGGTACCAGGGTCAGCAGTCCGGCTGGGCCGGCGGGGCCAGCCAGGCGTGGCCTACCAGCAGCACCCGGGCCAGCACGCCCAGCACCCGGGGCAGCACCAGCAGCACCCCGGGCAGCACCAGCAGCACCCGGCCAGCCGGTCCCGCCGTGGGCCCGCAGGTCGCGCCGCCCGGCAGCGGTCCTCGGCCGGGTCGGATCGCCAAGTTCGCCGGTGCCGGTGTCGCGGTGTTCGCCCTGATGCTCGGCTCCGGCGTTGCCGGTGGAGCACTCGCGCTCGCCCTCGACGGTGACGGCGGCGGTATCACCCGCACCTACTCGGCGGCCCCGTGATCAACGGTGCCGACCTGCCGAAGATCGCCGCATCCGTGCAGGACAGCGTCGTCTCGATCACCACCGACAGCGGTGAGGGTTCCGGGTGGTGCTCAGTGCCGACGGGTACGTGCTGACCAACAACCACGTGGTCGCCTCCGCCGCAGGCGGCGCCGTGCAGGTGATCTTCGCGGACGGAAAGAAGGCCGACGCGAAGGTCATCGGCACCGACCCGAAGACCGACCTGGCCGTGGTGAAGGCCAACGGGGTCGACAACCTCAAGGCGGCCAAGTTCGGCGACAGCGACGCCATGCAGGTCGGCGACCAGGTGCTCGCCCTGGGCAGCCCGCTCGGCCTCCAGGGTTCGGTGACCTCCGGCATCCTCAGCGCCCGGGACCGCACCATCCGGGCCGGCGAGGGCCAGCCGCAGGACCCGACCCAGCCGCAGGACCCGAACCAGCAGCAGGGCCAGGCGGTCAGCTCGATCTCCGGCCTGCTCCAGACGGACGCGCCGATCAACCCCGGCAACTCCGGTGGCGCGCTGGTCAACACCCGGGTGAGGTGATCGGCGTCAACACCGCCATCGCGACCTCCGGCCAGAGCACCGGCAACATCGGCGTCGGGTTCGCCATCCCCAGCAACAAGGCCAAGGACGTCGCGGGCAAGCTCCAGCGCGGCGAGAAGGTCAGCCACCCGTCGCTCGGAGTCGGCGTCAACCAGGCCGAGGGCGGCGGCGCGCTCGTCGCGTCGGTTACCCAGGGCAGCCCGGCCGAGAAGGCTGGCCTCCAGCGTGGTGACGTCGTCACCCGGTTCGGCGACAAGCCGGTCAACGACTCGGACGACCTGGTCGGCGCGGTGCAGGCCGGCAAGGTCGGCGACCGGGTCGAGGTGCAGTTCAAGCGCAACGGCGTCGAAGACCGCGACCGTGACGCTCGCCGAGACGTCCTGACCACCATCTGAACCTGCCTCCCTCGGCGGCGGGTGGCGGGGCCGAGGGGTCGGCTCCGTCACCCGCCGCTTCTTCGCCCGGACGGCGGTTCACCCGGATCGGGTGAACCGCCGTCACCCGTGTCCGGCAGCTTCGGAGGGCGAGTCTTCGGCGACCGGAACCGGGGTGGGAAACCATGACCGAGGTGGTGGATGTCCGCGACGACCAGCGGATCCAACGCGACGTCCTGGCGGAACTCGCCTGGGACGCCCAGCTGCAACCGAACGAGATCGGTGTGACCGTCGACCAGGGCGTGGTCACCCTGACCGGCTTCGTGGACGGTGCCGCTCGGGGTGGGCCGCGACCCGGAGCGCCCAGCGGGTTCGTGGCGTACGGGCGGTGGCCGACGAGATCGAGGTGCGGCTGCCGGGCACTCGGGGCGTACCGACGGCGAGGTTGCCATCGCTGCCACCCGCGCGTTGGAGTGGGACAGTTTCGTGCCTGCCGAGCGGCTGGACGTGACGGTGGCCAACGGCTGGTTGATGCTCCGCGGTGAGGTCGAGTTCGGGTGGCAGCGGCGCGCCGCCGAGGGCGAGTTGCGCCGGCTCGACGGCGTACGGGGCTCACCAACCTGATCGAGGTACGACCTCCGGCGCCACCAGCCGCCGAGCGGCTGCGTCGGGACGTACAGCGGGCATTGCTGCGCACGATCGGCGGCGAGCGGGTGACCGTCGAGGTGGACGGCGACACGCTGGTCCTCGCCGGGGTGGTCCGGTCCTGGTGGGAACGCGACCAGGTCGAGCGGGTGGCCTGGTCCGCGCCGGGGTGCGGGTGGTCCACGACCAACTCCTGGTGGGCGGGTGATCGTCCGCCTTGTCCGGTTTACCCGTGGCGTCACTGGGAAGCCTCCGCCGACCGTCTCGACCGGCGGTGCCGCCGCACCGGGGAGCAACGGGGAGGACTCGTGGCCGTGAACCACTCGCCTGCGGGCCGCCCGGATGAGCGGGCGCTGCGTGTCGCGATGGTGGTTCCGCCGTGGCTGTCGGTACCGCCGCCCGGCTACGGCGGCCTTGAGCAGGTCGTCGCCGCCCTGGTGGATGCCCTCACCCGGCAGGGGCACGAGGTGACCCTCTTCGGTGCGGGAGCTGGCCACGGCACGGCGGCCAGCGGCTTCGTGTCCACCGTCGCCGAGGTCCAGTACGAGCGGCTCGGCGAGTCACTGCCCGAGCTGGCCCACCTGGCCCGGGTGAACCGGCTGATCTCGGCGGCCGACTTCGACGTGATCCACGACCACACCACTATCGGCCCGCTGGTCGCCGGCCGCCGGGCCGTGCCGACGGTCGCGACAGTGCACGGAAACCCCGTGGGGAGTACGGCGACGTGCTGGGCGACATCGATGCGGGTGTCGCCCTGGTGGCGATCTCGCACGCCCAGCGCCGGCTGAACACGAACCTGCCCTGGGCCGGCACCGTGCACAACGCGCTGGACATCCGCGGCTTCCCCGCAAGACCGTGCCGGCCGGGGCCGGTGCTGTGGTTGGCACGGTTCAGCCCGGACAAGGGCCCGGACACCGCGATCCGGGCGTGCCGGGCGGCGGGTTGCCCCTGCTGCTGGCCGGTAAGTGCAACGAGCCGGCCGAGCGCCGTTACTACGAGCAGGTCGTCGCGCCGCTCGTCGGCGAGGACGTGACAGTCGTGTTCAACGCGGACCGTGCGGCGGCGCTGCGGATGCTTGTCGAGGCCCGGTGCCTGATCATGCCGATCCAGTGGGACGAGCCGTTCGGCATGGTGATGCTGGAGGCGATGGCGACCGGGACACCGGTGGTCGCGCTCAACCGGGGTGCGGTGCCGGAGCTGGTCCGGCCGGGGTGACCGGGCTGGTCGTCGAGCGGTCGGAGGAGCTGTCCGGGCGTTGCTCGCCGCGGAGCAGCTCGACCCGGAGGACTGCGTGGCGCACGTCGCGCAGAACTTCTCCGTCGAGCGGATGGCGTACGGCTATGCGGACGTCTACCGGCGCTTCGCCCTCGGCCGACACGACATCCGCGAGCCGGCCCGGGTGCCGGCCCGCTGAACCCGCCCGCCGGCTGGTCAGACCTCGGCCGTGCCCAGCTCGGCGATGGCGACGTCCAGGCGAGACGCGTACCCGGACTGATGGCGCCCTCACCGAGGCGGACCGCGACCTTCTCGCGAAGCCGGGCCACCGGTGGTGCCAGCTCCTCGTTGCCGGAGCTGACCGCCACGGCCAGGTTGCGCAGCTCGTTGCGCAGGTCGAGGGCCACGTCGTCGCGGATCTGCCCGGCGCTCAGCCCGGCACTGATCAACCCGTCGACCCGGTTGGCGGCCTCGATCAGGGTGCCCGGGGTCGAGGTGGGCGGGCCGGTGCTCGGTTTCGTGGACGGTGACGCGACCGGGTCGGACGAGGCGGGAGCCGGCGGGTCGCTCGACGGGGTCGTCACCGGGCTCACCGTGGCTGCGCCCGGCGTGGCGGCTGTTGTTCGGGCAGGAAGGCCACCCCGGCCAGCGTCACCCCGACGGCCAGCGCCAGCAGCACGGCCAGCCGTCGCCGGGACCAGCCCGACCCGGCCGGTACGGACGCCACGTCGCCGTCCGGCGTTTCAGGGACGCTGGCGGTTGCGACGGCGGACCTCGGGGCGCTGGCCGTCGACTGTGGTGGCAGGGGCTGGGTGGGCACCTGGATGGTCGCGGTCGGCGGATCGGCCGGCAGCGCGTGGCCGCGCAGCGGTGGCGACCTGCCGGGCGGTCGGCCGATCGGCCGGGTTGCGGGCGAGGCTGCGCAGGCAGATCTGGGCCACCGACGGGGGCAGTTCCGGCAGCCCGGCAAGCGTCGGCGGCGGGCCACTGGCCAGCGCGGCACTGAGCTGATCCCAGGTGTCCGCCGGGTACGGGACCCGGCCGGTGAGCGCCTCGTACAGGAGGACGCCGAGCGAGTACACGTCGGTGGACGGTTGGGCCGGCGCGCCGTCGAGGCGTTCCGGGCGACGTACGCCGGGTACCGAAGGTCTCGCCGTCCTCGTCCTCGTCGGGCGCGCCGATCCGGGTGGCGATGCCGAAGTCGAGCACCTTGACGCCCGTCGCGGTCATCATCACGTTGGCCGGGGTGATGTCCCGGTGCACGATGCCGAGCCGGTGCGCGGCGGCCAGCGCGTCCGCGACCTGCGCGCCCACCTGGATCGCCTCGGTCCACGGCAACGGCCCCTCGGTGAGGCGCAGCTTCAGCTCCTCGCCGCTGAGCAGCTCCATCACCACGAACGAGGTGATCGACCCGTCCGGGTCGACCGTCTCGCCGTAGTCGTGCACCGAGGTCAGATGCGGGTGCACCAACTGGGCGGCCGCCCGCGCCTCCTCGCGCACCATGCCCCGGAACCGCGCGTCGGCGGCCAGCGACGGTGCGAGCACCTTGAGCGCGACGACCCGGTCCAGCACCTCGTCCCGGGCACGCCAGATGACCGACATGCCGCCGGCGCCGATCTGGTCCAGAAGTCGGTATCTGCGGGCCAGCAATCGGCCCGGATGCAGCGCTGCCTTCACGGATCGCACCTGCCTCAGGGGTGGGAGCGGTATCAGGTTGCGCGAATGTGTCCTGCCTGTCAACGCCGTCGCGACCCGTCGTCGACGGGCGGTGTGTCGTGCGCCGACCGCCGGTCGACAGCGGCCCACCGGTCGACGGCGGGCCCGTGCCAGGATGAGAGACATGGCGGGGGACCGGTGGCGTTCGTGCTCGGCGGCGGGGAGTGCTCGGCGCGGTCGAGGTGGGCATGTTGCGCGCGCTGTTCCGCGCCGGCATCCAACCCGACATGGTGCTCGGCACCTCGATCGGCGCGGTGAACGGCGCGCTGGTCGCCGCCGACCCGTCCGAGGCGGTGACCGACCGACTGGTCCGACTCTGGGCCTCGCCGGAGGCGAGCGAGGTGTACGGCGACTCGGTCGCCCGGCAGCTGCGCCGTTTCGCCGCCCGCACCCACCTGCACTCACCTCGGCCGCTGCGCCGTCTCCTGGAGACCGAGCTGGGGTGGACACCACCTTCGCCGATCTGCGGGTGCCGTTCCGCTGCTGCGCAGCCCACATCGAGCGGGCCGCCGAGCACTGGTTCACCAGCGGCCCGGTGGTGCCGGCGGTGATGGCGTCGGCCTCGGTGCCGGGCCTGCTCCCGCCGATGGAGATCGACGGCGCGCACTACGTGGACGGCGGCATCGTCAACTCCATCCCGATCGGCGAGGCGGTGGCCGTCGGCGCCCGCCGGATCTACGTACTCCAGGTGGGCCGGATCGAACGCGAGCTGACACCGCCCCGGCGGCCGTGGGAGATCGCGCAGGTCGCGTTCGAGATATCCCGCCGGCACCGCTTCTTCCGGGAGATGGCGGCGCTGCCCGAGGGTGGAGGTGCACGTCCTGCCGACCGGCGGGCTCAACCCGCGTGACGACACCCCGTGGGCGTACCGGGACATGGCTGCGGTGGGACGGCGGATCAGCCGGGCGTACACCGCCTCCCGGCGCTACCTCGCCACCCACCAGGAGCGGTAATGCCGCTGCCTCCCCGGTGGCTGCGTCGGACGCTGTTCGCCCCCGCCGTCGTGCTGCTCGCCTTCGTCGTGGTCACCACGTTGCCGGTCTGGGCGTTGCTCGCCGCGGCCGCCTCCCCGCTGGTCCCGGGCCGGTTGCGTCCGCTGCGGCTGCTCTGGATCGGTTGCTTTTACCTGGTCTGGGACGCCGCCGCGCTACTCGCGCTCTTCGTGCTCTGGCTCGTCTCCGGCTTCGGCTGGCGGGCCCGGTCCCCGGCCTTCCAGCGCGCGCACTACGTGCTGGCCGGCTGGTTCCTGCGGGTGCTGTTCTGGCAGGCGCGCTGGACGTTGCGGTTGAGCATCGACGTGGTGGGCACCGACCCGGACACCGCCCTGCCCGGCCGGCCCGAGTTGGTGCTCTGCCGGCACGCCGGGCCGGGCGACTCGTTCATCCTGATCCACGGGCTGGTCAACTGGTTCCACCGGGAGCCGCGGATCGTCCTCAGGACAGCCTCCAGTGGGACCCGGCGATCGACGTGCTGCTCAACCGGCTGCCCAACCGGTTCATCGCGCCGACGCCGGAGCGGGCGAGGAGACGGTACGCCAGGTCGGGCACCTGGCCACCGGCCTGGACGACAACGACGCCTTCGTGATCTTCCCGGAGGGCAACTTCACCCCAAGCGACGACTGCGCGCCATCGCCCGGCTGCGTTCCCTCGGCCTGGAACGGATGGCCCTGCGGGCCGAGCGGATGCGCCACGTCCTCGCCCCGCAGCCCGGCGGAATGCTCGCCGCGCTGGACGCGGCCCCGGACGCCGGGGTCATCTTCGTCGCGCACACCGGGCTGGACCGGATGCTCACCGTCGCCGACGTGTGGCGTGAGCTGCCGATGGACAAGCGGATCGTGATGCGCTTCTGGTCGGTGCCGCCGGAGGACGTACCGACCGGACGGCAGCAGCGCATCGACTGGCTCTTCGATTGGTGGGCGCAGATTGATGCCTGGATCGCCGCTAATCGGTAGATGTCCGCGTAGGTGCGGGCGTGAACGAGATCTGCGTGGTGACAACGGTGGTGGATGCGCGTTCGGTCGCCGACGTGCTGGCGGCCGCGGCCGTCGCCGGTAGGCTCGCCGCCTGCGCCCAGGTGGGGGTCAGGTGGACAGCACCTACTGGTGGCGGTCCGGCGTGGAGACCAGCACCGAGTGGTCGTTGCAGTTCAAGACCGCACCCGACCGGCTCTCCGCGTTGCTGGACCAGATCCGGGTCAGCCACCCGTACGAGGTGCCGGAGATCCTGGTGTCCAGGGTGGAGAGCGGCAACCCCGACTACGCCACCTGGGTGTTCGAGCACACCCGCCCCTGAGTACGCGCACTCTGGGCCGCGCCCCGCTCGACTCACGATGATGACCGGGTGGACGACACCCGTTACCCCTGCCCCGCCTGCGGTGCACCGGCCGACCTGAGCACCGGTTGCACCGGCTGCCGCCGCCCGCCCGACCCGATCGCCGCCGAGGTGGTCCGTCTGGGCCGGGAGGTTGCCGAGCTCGAGCCGGCGGTGGAGCGGGCTCGCCGCGCGTACACCGAGCTGGCCGGACGCCTGTCGGCCGTGTCGCGGCGACGGGCCGAGCTGGCGGCGGTCGTCCGTGCCGGGTTGGCGGCCTCGGCGGTGGCGCGGCCGGTGTCTCCCGTCGGTCCGGTGCCGTCCATCGGTCCGGGCCCCGGGTCGCGGCGGATGCGCGGCCGGGCGCGGCGGAGACCTCCACCCGGACGGTCCAGGGTCTGCTCTTCGTCCTCGGTGGACTGCTGCTGGGCACCGCCGCGGTGGTGTTCACGGCTGTCGCCTGGGCGTCGGTGGGCGTCGGTGGGCGAGCGTTGATCCTGGCGGCGTTCACCGCGCTCGCCCTGGGCGTACCCGTGCTGGTGGCCCGCCGAGGGCTACGTGGTACCGCGGAGACGTTTGCCGCGGTGGGGTTGCTGCTGGTGGTGCTGGACGGTTATGCGGCCTGGTCGGTGAACCTGGCCGGTGTGGCCGGCTGGCCGGGCAGCAGGTACGCCGCGCTGGTCGGGGGCCAGCGCGGCGGTCGCCGTCGGGTACGGGCGGTGGACCAGGTTGACGGGGCCTCGGTTCGCCGCCCTGCTGGCCGCGCAGCCGGTGTTGCCGCTGCTCGCCGCCGGGGCCGGGATGGGTGCGGCCGGCTGGGCGTTGGTCCTGCTCGGGGTCGCGCTGCTGAACCTGGCCGTGCTGGCCGCCCTGCGCGGCCGGCAGGGGTCGGCGCAGCTCGCCGGCCGGGTGGTGGCCGGAGTCGGTCATGGTGCCGCGCTGGTGGGTGCCGCGGCCTGCGCTGTGGTTCCGCTGGTCAGCGGGCGGGCGGGGCTCGCCGCTGCTGGCCGGGTTGCCGCTGGTGCTGGTCGCGTTGACCGGCTCGGCGCGGCCTGGCTCGTCGGGGGCGGGCGCAGCGGGCGGTGGGTGCCGGATTGCTGGTGCCGGTGCTCGCCGCCGCCCTGCTGCGTCCGGTGGCCGAGCTGCGGCCGGCACTGTTGCTGCTCGCGGCGGCGACGGTGGCCCTCGGGCTGGCCGCCGCCGTGCGCTGCTGCCGCGAGCCGCCGGAGCCGCGGTGGCGGGTGCCGGTGACCGGGGTCCGGGCCGCGGGTCGGTGCGTTGCTCGTGGCGGCCGGCACGGCGCAGGTCACCGTGCTGATCACCGTCGGGCTGGCGGTCGCCGCCGTCAGTCGGTCGCTGCCGCCCTGGCAGGACGGCGAGACGGGACCGGACCTGTCCTGGGGTTGGCAGTTGGCACCCGCCGTGGCGTTGGCGATCGGCGCGATCGTGCTGCTGGTGCCCGGGAGGACGCGGATGGTGCTCGCCACGGCCGGCGCGGTGGCGGTGCTGCTCGCCCTGCCTGCCGGCTGGACGGCCACCTGGTCCCAGGTGGTGGCCGTCGACCTGGTGGGCGGGTCGCGCTGCTGCTCGCCGTGCTGGCCCGACCGGCCCATGTGTTCACCCGCGCGGTGGGCGGTGCCGTGCTGCTCGGGCACGCGCTGCTGGTCGCCCTGGCCGCCCCGGCCGGTGTCCTGGTGGTGCTCGGCGTCCTCACCGTGCTCGGACTGGCGCTGGCCGTACGGCGGGTGTCGGGCCGTACCTCTGGGTGGCCGGCGCGGGTCTGCTGGTGGCGCAGCTCGCGCTGCCCGGGATGGCGGCGGTGGCGCTGTTCGCGGCGGGTTCGCCGCCGTGGTGGCAGGCCCGGCTCGCGCTGGTGGCCGCCGGGCTCCCGCTGGTCGCGGTGCTCGCGGCGCGTCGCCACCGGGTGGAGCTGATCGGGTACGCGGTGACCGGAGCCGTGGTCGCGGTGACAGTGCCCGGCCTCGCTCCGCTGGTCGTGGCGGGTGACGAGCCGCTCGCGTTGTACGCCGCGCTGGCGGCGCTGGGCGTCGCGCTCGTCGCCCTGCGGGATCGGCCGGCGGCCGAGGAGCGCGAACCGGCCCGATCCGGGGTGTTGCTGGCGGCGGGCGGCACGCTGACGGCTGTCGCTGTCCTGGCGGCCCTGCCGACGGTGCTGATCGCGCTCGTGTCGCCGTACGGCAGTCGGGAACGGGTGTGGTCCGGGTGCCCCGGTCGTCGCCGACCCGACGGTGTTCCCCGTCGGGGTGGCACTCGTCGTGCTGGCGGTGGCCGCCGCGCTGGCCGGTCGTCGGCTCCGCCTGTCGGTGCTGCCCGCGCTGCCGTTCGGCGCAGCCGCGCTGCCGGTGCTGCTCATCGCGGTCGGCGTGCCCTGGCCGGTGCTGCCGGCCGCTGTCCTGCTCGTCGGGCTGGCCGCGCTGCTGCTCGCCGCGCTGGGCCCGGCCCGCATGGCGCTCGCACCGATCGCCGTACCGGTGGGCGTGGTGCTGGTGGCCTCCGGCGTGGTGGGTCTGCTGGTCACCCGCGCCGGGACGCTCGCTGCCGAGGAGCGCTGCTGGTGGCGGCGGTCGTCGTCGCCGTGGGCGGGCGCCGGGTGGAGGTACGCGTCGTGGGTTGCCTCGCGGCCGTGGGCGCGGCGGCCGCGCTGGCGGTGACCGCCCCGCTCGCCGGCGGGCTGCCGCTGCGGGTCGCCGCGTACCCGTTGCTGGGGTGGCCGCACTGGTGCTGGCCGCCGCGACCGTGCCGCAGGCCCGCTTGGGGCGGGTGCTGGATGCTGCCGCGCAGGCCGTCGCGCTGGTGGCGGCGGCGCTCGCCGTCGAGGCGGCGCGGCACCTCGCCACCGTCTGCGTGCTCTGGGTGTCGCCGTCGCGCTGCGACTGTTGCGCCGGGTGAGCCGGCCGGCCGACGGTGGGCCTTCGCCGGCATCGCCGCCGGCAGCGAGTTGCTCGGGGCGTGGGTGCTGCTGGCCGCCGGCGGGTCAGCGTGCTGGAGGCGTACACAGTGCCGGCAGCCGCGCTCGCCCTCGGCGCGGGTCTGCTGGCGCTGCGTACCCGGCCCGGGTTGACCAGCTGGCCGGCCCTCGGCCCGGGGCTGGTCGCGGCGTTGCTGCCGAGCCTCGTGGCGGTGCTGGCCGGACCGGACCCGCAGCCCTGGCGGCGACTGCTGCTCGGCGCGGCGGCGCTCGGCGCGGTGCTGGCCGGGGCGACCCGCCGATGGCAGGCACCGGTGCTGCTCGGTGGCGGGTGCTGACGCTGCTGGCCCTGCACGAGCTGGCCCGGGGATGGGATCTGCTGCCCCGGTGGATCTACCTGGGTGCCGGTGGGCTGGCGCTGGTCGGGCTCGCCGCGACCTACGAGCGGCGGCGGCGTGACCTGGCTCGACTGCGTACCGCGGTGGGTCGGCTGGGCTGAGTCGGAGCACGGGGGTAGGGCTGCCCTACCCCCATTCGGGGTTGTCGGGGTTACTGAGCGCTACCGCAATCGGGACACTGACAATAGCCCCGAACCACCCCGGTACGGGCGCAAGCGGAACGGGAGCAGCGATGGCGCTCGGAGCGGTGGCGGAACCGCCGGTACGACGGCGAGGCAGTGACTACGCACAGTTGTCCCGACGGATCAGCCAGGCAGGCCTGCTGGAGCGGCGTCCCGGCTGGTATGTCACCCGCATCGTGCTCACCCTCGGTGCCTTCGTGGCCGGCTGGGTGGCCGTGTTCCTGCTCGGCGACTCCTGGTGGCAACTGCCGCTCGCGGCCCTGATGGCAGTGGCCACCACGCAGGTCGCGTTCCTCGGTCACGACGCCGGGCACCGGCAGATGTTCCGTCGGCGCGGTCCCAGCGAGTTGGTGGGGCTGTTCGCCGGCAACGTGGCGGTGGGAATCAGCTACGGCTGGTGGGTCGACAAGCACAACCGGCACCACGCCAACCCGAACCACGAGGACGAGGATCCGGACGTCGGCGCGGGAGCCCTGGTGTGGACGACCGAGCAGGCGATGGAGACCCGTGGGATCAACCGCTGGATGGCCAAGCGGCAGGCGTACCTCTTCTTCCCGATGCTCCTGCTGGAGGGCCTGAGCCTGCACGTGGCGAGCATCCGGGCGATCGTCGGTCGGGAGCCGGACGGCGGGTACACCGTCCCGATGCGGCGCCGGGCGGTCGAGGCCGTGCTGCTCATCGTGCACACCGCCGCCTACGTGGCGCTGCTGTTGGCGGTCATGTCCCCGGTCAAGGCGCTGCTCTTCGCCGTGGTCCACCAGGCGCTGTGGGCCTCTACATGGGCTGCGCGTTCGCGCCGAACCACAAGGGCATGCCGATGCCGACCGCCGAGGACGAGTTCGACTTCCTGCGTAAGCAGGTGCTGACCTCCCGCAACGTGCGAGGCAGCCGGCTGGTGGACACCACGCTGGGCGGTCTCAACTACCAGATCGAGCACCACCTGTTCCCGAACATGCCCCGCGCCAACCTGCGGCGGGCCCAGCCGATCGTCCGGGCCTACTGCGCCGAGCAGGGCATCCCGTACGCCGAGACCGGGCTGGTCGAGTCGTACCGGCAGGCACTCGGTCACCTGCACGAGGTGGGGCAGCCGCTGCGCGTCTGACCAGACACGACGTGGTGGGGCGGCATCGTCAGATGCCGCCCCACCGTCGCGTTCTCGGTGGGATGCCCGTTCGCTTCGCCGCCATGGATCGAGCCGACGCCGGTGGCGCGTCCGGCCTGTTGGACGCCTCACCGGTAGGGTCTGGTCATGGCAGACCTGCTCACCGCGGACGCGGTGCGAAGAGAGCTGGGCGGGCTGTCCGACTGGTCGGGCGACCCGACCGGCATCGTTCGTACCGTCCAGCTCGGCAGTTTCCCGGCCGCCATCGCGGTGGTGGACCGGGTGGCGGCGGTGGCCGAGGAGCTCGACCACCATCCCGACATCGACATCCGATGGCGGACCCTGACCTTCCGCTGTGTCACGCACTCGGCCGGTGGGGTCACCCACCGGGACATCGAGCTGGCCGGGCGGATCGACGACATCGTCCGGAGTGCGGCATGAGATTCGAGATCAGCAAGGTCCTGGACGCCATCGAGGACGGGTCTGCACCGACCCGTTGCTGGCCCGAGCCGTGATCGACCTGGCCGAGGTGATCCGCTACCAGGACATCGACGGTGGTCGGCCGGCCAGCCTGCTGCGCCTCGGCATGGTCATCGACGCCCTCTCCCGTGAGCTGGAGGAGGACAGCGTCCAGGTCTACGCGGTGGTGCACCGGGCGTTGCTCTCCGACGCCGACCTCACCTCCAACGAGCGGATGGTCGTCCGCCGCTGGGCCGACGACGGGCTCGTCGAGGTGCTCGACAACCCGGGTGACCGGATGTTGGAGGTCGCCGACCTGCTCGGGTTGCCGGTGCTCAGCCGAGTGCGTTTCGACGGGCTGCGGGCCGGTTCCCGTGGCTGGTCGAGCAGCCCGGTCGTGTGGTCGCCCGGTGCCCGGCGCGGGCGGGCCGGTGTTCATCGCACACGTCGGCGGCGGCCACGCGCCGGTCGCCGGTAAGCCCTCGTCGACCGGAACCAAGTTGCTGGCCCGTCAGTGGCGCTGCCCGGAGTCGGGTTGTGCGCTGTTCGGCGGCGGTGGTGGGGGCGGTGCCTTCGCCGACCTGGCCCGGGTTGTCGAACGCAGCCCCGCCGGGCAGCCGCCTCCCGCGCTGCGCAACGGCGTGCCGACCTGTCCCCGGCACGGCGCACGGCTCGGCGACGCCGGCCCGCGTCCGCGTACGGAGGTGCTCGCGGTGCGCGTCGGCGGCCTGGTCCGGCGGCGGTTCGTGCTCAGCGAGGACCAGCCGGTGGTGGCTGGCCGGGCTCCCGAGCAGGACGGCGGGATCATGCTCGGGCAGTGGCTCAACGACGAGGCCCGGCGGTGGATCAGCCGGGGCACGTGCACTTCGAGCTGCGGGTTGGCGAGGTCATCGTGACCGACGTCAGCACCAACGGCTCCGGCATCCGCCCGGCCGGCTCGATGACGGAGTCGGACCGGGTTCCCTGGCACCACAGCAGTCCCGGGTGCTGGGCGAGAACGACATGGTGGAGCTGTACCCGGGGTGCAGATCGGTCGGGCCGAGGAGCTGCCCACCGGTGCACCGTTCACCCCACCTCGGTGATGGCCGAGGCCCCGACGATGGCCATGCGCCTACCCCGTCCCTGACCCGGGGCGGGGCTCGGCCGGGGTCAAGATCCGCCGGTCAAGATCCGCACAAGTCAGGAAAGTGCTGCCTCGACGACGTCCGAGGCAGCACTCCCTAGTTACGCAGATCTTGGCTGGCGGCGGTCTGACCGGCGCGGTTCTTAGCCGGCCAGCACCTCGGCCAGCTGGGCCACCGCCAGGTCGATCTCCTCCTCGGTGATCACCAGCGGAGGGGCGAGCCGGATGGTGGACCCGTGGGTGTCCTTGGCGAGCACGCCACGCTCGGCGAGCCGCTCACACGCCTCCCGCCCGCTCATCAGCGCCGGGTCGATGTCCAGACCGGCCCACAGGCCGCGGACGCGTACCCCGACCAGGCCCTTGCCGACCAGCCCCTCCAGGCCGGCCCGCAGCCGCTCGCCCAACTCGGCCGAGCGCCGCTGGAACTCACCGGTCGCCAGCAGCCGGACCACCTCGATGGCCACCGCGCAGGCCAGGGGTTGCCGCCGAAGGTGGAGCCGTGCTGGCCGGGCTTGAGCACGCCGAGCACGTCGGCGTTCGCGGCCACCGCGGAGACCGGCACGATGCCGCCGCCGAGCGCCTTGCCGAGCAGGTACATGTCGGGCACGACGCCCTCGTGGTCACAGGCGAAGGTCGCACCGGTACGCCCCAGACCGGACTGGATCTCGTCGGCGATGAACAGCACGTCGCGCTCGGTGCAGACCTGGCGTACGCCCGGCAGGTAGCCCTCCGGTGGCACCACCACACCCTGCTCGCCCTGGATCGGCTCCAGCAGTACCGCGACGGTGTTCTCGTCGATCGCGGCGGTCAGCGCGTCCAGGTCGCCGTACGGCACGACCGTGAACCCGGGGTGTACGGCCCGAAGTCGGCGCGGGCATCCTCGTCGGTGGAGAAACTCACGATGGTGGTGGTCCGCCCGTGGAAGTTGCCCTCGGCGACCACGATGTTGGCCTGCCCGGCGGCCACGCCCTTGACCTGGTAGCCCCACTTGCGGGCCACCTTGATCCCGGTCTCCACCGCCTCGGCGCCGGTGTTCATCGGCAGCACGAGGTCCTTGCCGCACAGCTCGGCCAGCTCGCGGCAGAAGTCGGCGAACTGGTCGTGGATGAACGCCCGGCTGGTCAGCGTGAGCCGGTCCAGTTGGGCGTGTGCCGCGGCGATGAGCTGCGGGTGTCGGTGGCCGAAGTTCAGGGCGGAGTAGCCGGCCAGGCAGTCCAGGTAGCGGCGGCCGTCCACGTCGGTGAGCCAGGCACCCTCGGCGGACGAGATCACCACCGGCAGCGGGTGGTAGTTGTGCGCTGTCCAGCGCTCGGCGTCCGGACCGCTCCCGGCGTCCGCAGCTTGTCATCCACGATCACTTGCTTGCCTTTCCCTGACGGAGTCGCAGCGTGCAGCACTTCGGTCCGCCGCCGGCCTTACGTAGCTCGGACAGGTCGACCCCGATGGTCTCGTAGCCCCGGTCGCGCAGCGTGGCGGCCAGGTCGGTGGCCTGCGCGGGCAGCACCACGTGCCGTCCGTCGCTGACCGCGTTCAATCCCAGCACCTCGGCGTCGGCCATGCTGGCGTGAACCGCGTCGGGGAAGAGCCGGCGCAGCACGGCCTGGCTGCCGGGGGTGAACGCCTCGGGCAGGTACGCGACGGTCCGCTCGTCGAGCACGGTCAGCGCGGTGTCCAGGTGGTAGAAGCGCGGGTCGACCAGCTGCAGGGTGATCACCGGGTAGCCGAAGACCTCCTGCAACTGGGCGTGTGCGGCGTGCGCCGTGCGGAAGCCGGTGCCGGCCAGCAGGTGGTCGCCGGCCAGCAGGACGTCACCCTCGCCCTCGTTGACGTGCTTCGGGTCGTACATCTCGAAGCCCGCGTCCTCGAACCAGGCGCGGAACGCCGGTGCCTCGTCGGCGCGCTGCGGGTCACGGAACTGCACGGCCATCGCCTTGCCGTCGATCACGGTGCCACCGTTGGCGGCGAAGACCATGTCGGGCAGGCCGGGCACCGGAGTGATCTCCTCGACGGTGTGGCCCAGGTCGCGGTACGTCTGGCGCAGTTGCTCCCACTGCCGGACGGCCAGCGCGGCGTCGACCGGCGCGCTCGGGTCCATCCACGGGTTGATGGCGTAGTCGACGGCGAAGTACGTCGGCCGGCACATCAACAGGCGCTGGCTGGTGGCGTCCATCGTCATTGTCCTGCTCCCAGGGTCGGGCGCGCCGGCCACCGTGGCCCACGGGCTGGCGCCTTCGCTCAACGTTATGCGGCCTCAGCGGCAGGATCCACCACCGAGAGTTGCGCAGACCGAACATTCGTTGCGTGTGAGCCGGTCGCAGCTTCGATTCGTTGCGCCGAGGGAGCTGTGGGCCGGGGTTCGTGTTCCGAGCCACGTGGTGTGGGGTTGCCGGGACATCTCCGCCTGGCGGCGAACGCGGCGCGGTCCAGACCCGGACACCTCAGGGCGGCGAATCGCCGCCCCTGAGAGGAGTGCCCTGCCGGTGAACCACCGAGCGATCGGGCTGACCGGTGAACCACCGGGTATTTCGCCGGTGCATCACCGGCGAGCGGAACAGTGCCCGCTAGAAGCGATCGACAAACTGTGAGTCAAGCCACTCGCGGAAGCGCTGCACCCAGTCGCCGTCGGTGGTGGGCCAGTCGAACTGGCCGGTCATCGCCAGCACCCCGACCACCACTGCGGCCAGCCCGATCAGCACACCGAAGAGCGCGTCGGTCTTGCCGGCGACGTGCCGGCGGCGGGTGGCCATCAGGCCGAGCACCGAGAGCACCGCGCCGAACGCGCCGACCCCGATGCCGTACCCGGCCAGGGTCCCGGTCAGGACGAACATCGCACCGACGACGGAGACGATCAGGCCGAGGGTGGCGAGGAGACTGGCCCGCGGCTTCGGCCCACGCGCCACCTCCGGCTCGGGGACCGCCCGATCCGGGTCGGGTCGACCGGACGGTCGGTGGTGACCCGGTCCGTCGTGTCAGATCGCCGGGTGGTGCTGTCCAGGTCGGCATCCCGCTCGGCGGCGAGAGCCGTGGTCGAGGCGGTGCCGGCCTCGGTGTCCATCGGCGCGGTGCGGGCGTCGGTGTCCGCCGGTCGGGCGGTCCGGGCTCGGCGTCCACCGGTCGGTCGGTGCGGGCCTCGGCGTCCGCGGGCCGCGCGGTGCGGGCCTCGGTGTCCATCGTCCGGGCGGTGCGGGTATCGCTGTCCACCGGCCGCGCGGTTGCGGCTCGGGCCACCGCCGCCCGCTCGCTGGCACGGCGCTCGGCCTCGCTGAGTTGGCCGCCGGTGGCACCGGCGCTGCGGTACGTCGTCTGGTCGGCGTCCCGGTCGGTGACCACCGGGCGGCCAACGCCGTCGTCCGGCCGGACCGAGTCGGTGACCGGGTGTCGCGACCGTCCACGCGGCCGTCGAGGTTCTCGTCCCGCGTCGGGCTCTCGTCCCGCGGCGGTGCCGGCTCGGACCGGCGGGACAGCGAAGGAATCCTGACCACTACACACCTCCTGATGAATGCGTGGTGGCCGACGGAAAGGGTGGCACCCACGCGGTGTCGCCTCTTCAATACCCACCTGGGCGTTTCCTGACACCAATCCTGGGTACGGGCTGCCAGGTGGGGTCTGAACGCGAGTCGATCAGCGGCGGAGCGCGTTGGCCTCCTCGCACGAGCGGGGTGCGGCGCGCAGTACCCGCACCCGGTCCGTTGCACGAACACCTCCCGCTTGTCGACGGCCACGCCCTTGCCGTTGAGGACGTAACCCGTCAGCCAGACCCAGCCGTGGTACGTCGGACGCGGGTCGACACTCACCAGTCGGAGGCGCACCGCCCGGTCGCCGGCGAACTGCACCGAGCACGCCTCGCCGATCAGCAGCAGGACGCCGGGTTTCAGGTCGGTCATGTCGGCCAGTGCCCACGGTTGATCGGGATGCGGTGGCGGGCCCGACAGGGCAGGTCCGCGCCGCACCGGCACACCGTGCGCCAGCGCACCCAACTCCAGACCGGCCGGTGTCGACGGGCAAGGGTCAGCGCGGTGACCAAGAGGTATTCGTTGTACGACACGCGCACTGTGGTGTCCTTCCCAATGAATGGCGCGTGCCCGGATAGGGCGCGCTAATGCCGACGCCATTCCTGGCGCCTTTCCTGGGGTCCCCTGACGCGTGACAGCATGTTTCATCCTGGCCACCTTGTGCAACGTTCCCAGCCGTCCTACTCTCAGGCCGAATTGACGCACGAGGAATGGACTACGGATGCGTAAGTGGCGAAACATCAGGTGTTGCAGGAGGAGAGCGGTGATGTTGCATGGCGGATGAAACAAGCGGGTCCACGGTCCCTCGGCGGCAGCTCGGGCGGCTGCTCACGCAGCTGCGCGAGGATGCCTCGGTGACGCTGGACGCCGCGGCCGAAGCACTGGACTGCTCGCGGCAGAAGGTGTGGCGCATCGAGAAGGGCTGGTCCCGGTGCGTGTGGTGGACGCCCGTGCGATGTGCATTCTCTACCGGGTGCCGGACGCGATGGAGACATCGTCGCCGGCCTGGCGAAGGAGACTCGCGCCAGGGGTTGGTGGCATTCGTACGGTGATGTCGTCCCGTCGTGGTTCTCGCTATACGTCGGCCTGGAATCGTCCGCCTCCGGGCTGCGTCAATATGATGCGGAGCTGATCCCGGGCTCCTGCAAACCCGCGAGTACGCCAGCGAGCTGTTCCGCCGGAAGAACCCGACGATGAGCGGCGAGGATCGGGAAAAGCTCGTGGAGGTGCGGTTGCAGCGGCAGGGCATCCTCGTTCGCCGGCTGCCCACCGCGCCCACCCTGCGGGTCGTCCTGAGCGAAGCGGTGCTGCGGCGCACGATCCCCGACCATCGGGCGATGGCTCAGCAGTTGCGACACCTGCTCGACGTGGCCGCGCTGCCGACCGTGAGTCTGCGGGTGCTGCCGCTCGCCGCCGGTCCACCGCTGGCCAGCGAGACCGGCACCTTCGTCCTGCTGGATTTCCCGCAGGGGTTCGGCCGGGCGTCGACCGAGCCGACCACCGTCTACCTGGAGAACATCACCGGAGCGCTCTACCTGGACAAGCCAGCCGAGGTCGCCGCCTTCGAACATGTCTGGTCGGATCTGGAGGCGCTCGCGTCGGGTGAGGCAGAATCAGAGAAAATGATCACTTCGATCATCGAGGAGCATCATGACTGACCTTGCCGGTGCCGTTTGGCGCAAGAGCACCCGCAGCGGCGGGAGTGGCGGCAACTGCGTCGAGGTGGCCGACAACCTGCCCGGCGTCGTGGGAGTACGGGACAGCAAGGACCCGACCGGGCCGGCGCTGGCCTTCGCCCGGCCACCTGGGCGGCGTTCGTCGGTGGCGTCAGGAGCAGCGCCAGAGCTGACCGCCCCGCCCGGTCTGCTCTTGGTCGACTCGCTTTCCTGGAAGTCGCGGTGTCCCTCATCAGGACACCCCGACTTCCGTGAACGCGAGTCGATCAGCCACGGCGAGTGGGCCTGCGCACGGCGAGTGGGTCAGCGCACGGCGGGTCGTCCGGCGCACGGCGGGTCGGCGGGCGTCACGCCAGGTCGGCTGGCGTCACGGCGGGTCGGCTGGCGTCACGGCGGGTCGGCTGGCGTCACGGCAGGTCGGTCGGCGTCACGGCTGGCTGGCTATCCTTGGGACCCGTGCCAGAGGGACACACGATCCACCGCCTGGCGGCCCGGCACGCCGAGTTGTTCGCCGGGGACAAGCTGCACGCCGCGAGCCCGCAGGGTCGCTTTGCCGACGGTGCTGCCCGGCTCTCCGGGACGGTGCTGGAGAGCACCGAGGCGTACGGCAAGCATCTGCTGCACCACTACGCCGGCGAGTTGACGCTGCACATCCATCTCGGGCTGTACGGCAAGTTCACCGACGGGTCGGGAGCCGCCCGAGCCGGTCGGTCAGGTGCGGCTGCGGCTGGCCAGCGACCAGCACTGGCTGGACCTGCGTGGCCCCACCGCCTGTGAATTGTTCACCCCACCGGAGGTGCCGCGCTGCGGACCGCCTCGGCCCGGATCCGTTGCGTGCCGACGCCGACCCGGAGCGGGCGTACGCCCGGATCTCGCGCAGCCCACGCCCCTCGCCGCGCTGTTGCTGGACCAGTCGGTGGTGGCCGGCACCGGGTTGATCTTCGTGACCGAGGCGCTGTTCCGGGCCGGGTTGCCGCCGACGATGCCCGGTCGAGAGTTGACCCTGCCGGTTGGGACGCGCTCTGGGTCGACCTGGTCGGGCTGATGTGGCTGGCGGTCGAGCGCGGCCGGATCGACACGGTTCGCGACGTACACCTGCCGGAGGCGATGGGCCGGCCGGCCCGGGTGGACCGGCACGGCGGCGAGGTGTACGTCTACCGCCGCCCCGGCGCACCCTGCCACGTCTGCGGTACCGAGGTCAGCCGCGGTGAGCTGGCGGGCCGCAACCTCTACTGGTGCCATAACTGCCAGGTCCGCTAAGCCTCGCGCCCTCGCCCCACCTCGCGCCGATCTTGCAGCTTCTGTCGTCGACATGGGTGGATATGCGCCTTAGGTCGGGACAGAAAGTGCAAGATCGCGGTGAGCCCCGTCGATCATGGAGTTGTGGTGCCTAATTTGGGGAGTTACGGGTTCTTTGTCACCCACCACAACTCCATGATCGACGAGGCGGCGCCGGTCATGCCTTGGTTCGGCGAACCGCGGCGGTGTCGGGGCCTCAGTCGCCGTCTAGCAACCAGCGGACCACCTCGACCTGATGCGGAAGGACGCCGTCGTCGGCAACGCTCCAGGCCAGCGTCTGCCCGATCGTCCAACCCGGACCCGTTCCCGGTCCAGCCCCAGCTCGGCGGTGAGCCGGCCAGTCGGTGCCGGACGGCGGCCGGTGAGTGGCCCAGCTCCCGGCCGCGCACCATCGGTACGACCGAGAACTCCCGCTCGCCGACCAGCGGCTTCGGGTCGATCGCAAGCCACGGTTCCCGGTCGGCGGCGAGAACGTTGCCGGCGTGCAGGTCCTGGTTGATCAGCACCTGTTCACCCTGACTCGACACCAGCTCGCTGAGCAGGGCCAGCGCCGCGTCGAGCAGTCGCCGCTCGTACGGTCGGCCGGCCCGTTCCCAGGCCCGGGTGTGCGGTCGATCCAGCCGGCGGCCTCCTCGGCCAGCGGGTGAACGGCGCGCCGGCCGGGCGCCACAGTCGGGGCAGCAGTTCGGTCACCGCGTCCAACGCCCGGTCCGGGGCAGCTCGTGGAGCAGGGTGCCCGGTCGGCAGCCTTCCACCAGCAGGGCGCGCCGCCCGGGATCGTGCGCGAGCAGGCGGATGGCACCGTCTCCGTCCCAGTGGGCCAGCGCGTCAGCCTCGTGCCGGCTGTCCTCGTCCGGGTACTGGAGCTTCAGCACCGCCGCCGTGCCGTCGGGCAGGTCGGCGGGGAGCGCCAGTGAGGCGTACGCGGAACGGAAGGGCTGGCCGAGTCGCAACGACCACCGCTCGGCGCACTCCGTCAGCCACCGGGGAGTACGGCCAGCCAGGCCCGACCGGCGGGTGTTCCGCGTACCCAGTCGAGCCCTTCGGGTAGGTCCAACCGGGCAGCCACCGCGCCGTCACGACCGGGGCGGCGTCGGGCGCGGCCGCGATAGGGCAGGGTGGCGCTGTAGACCACGTTCGTGGTGGTGCTGCCGAACTCGGCGAGATCGTTGACCACCTGTTCGAGGTGTGCCATCGACGTCGCGGCCACCTTCAGCACGTAACAGTCGTCGCCGGTGGTGCGCAGGCACTCCAGGATCTCCGACCGTCGGTCCAGCAGTCGATGCAGCGGCGCGTGCCGGCTGCCCGGGTACTTCAGTCGAACCACCGCGAGCACGGCGAAGCCCGCCCTGGTCAGGTCGACCTCGGCGCGGTAGCCGCTGATCACACCGGTGGCCTCCAGCCGTCGTACCCGTTCGCTGGTCGCCGACGCGCTCAGCTTGACCCGACGGCTGAGTTCGGTGATCGGCAGGCGGCCGTCGCGCTGCAACTCCGACAGGATCGACCAGTCGAGATCATCGAGATTCCCGGCCATCGGGCCAAACTACCGGCGGATCCACGGCAAGGGCCAGCCTGGACAACGATCATGGTGTTCACAGGCGCAGTCCACAGTGGCTACCGTGATGCCGTGCACATCGGCGTGAACGTCCCGAACTTCGCACCTGGTACCGACCCCGACATGCTGCGACAGTGGGCGCAGACGGTCGAGGGTCTCGGGTTCGACCTGTTGATGGTCTCCGACCACATCGCGGTGACCCCGGACGTGGCCGAGCAGTATCCGGCACCGTTCTACGAGCCGTTCACCACGCTGTCCTGGCTGGCCGGGGTGACTCGCCGGGTCCGGCTGGGCACCACTGTGCTCATCGTCCCGTACCGGCACCCGCTGCTCACCGCCCGGATGGCGGCGAACCTCAACCGGCTCAGCGGCGGCCGGCTCGTCCTCGGTGTCGGCGTCGGCTGGGCCCGGCAGGAGTTCGAGGCGCTCGGCGTGCCGTTCCAGCGGCGCGGCGCGCTGACCGACGACTATCTGCGCAGAATGCGCGACGCCTGGGAGAACACCGACGACTACGACTCCGCCGCGATCCCGCTCTGGGTCGGCGGCAACAGCGAACCGGCATGCGTCGCGCCATCCGACTCGGCGACGCGTGGCATCCGCTGCGTCTCACCCTGCCGAGCTCACCGACGCGGCCGGACGGCTCAAGACCATCGCCGACGAACTGGGCCGCCCGATGCCCGCACTGATGCCCCGGATCGCGCTCCAGGAGACCCCGCACCGAACACCGCGCCGGACCGGCTCGCCGGTGTCGGCACCATCGACCAGATCATCGCCGACATCGAGCAGATCCGTCTGCTCGGCGCGGAGACGGTGGTGCTGGATCCGTTCCACGGTGACCTGACCGAGATCCGCCAGCCCGAACGCGCCTGGCGCACTCGCGGCTGTCGCCGCACACCACAAGTCCCAGGAGGACCGATGACCCCGGACGACGAACGATTTCTCCGCCACGCCGTCGCACTCGCCAGCCGGGCAGGGGCTTCCGGCGAACGACCGTTCGGCTCGTTGCTGGTCGGGGCGGACGGCGTCGTCCTGATCGAGGACCACAACACTGTGGTCTCCGACTCGGACATCACCGCCCACCGGAACTGAAGCTGGCCCGCTGGGCCGCTCGGGAACTCTCCCCGAAGCGGCCGCCGGCACCACCATGTTCACCAGTTGCCAGCCCTGCCCGATGTGCGCGACCGCCATCGACCGGTCCGGTCTCGGGCGGGTGGTGTACGCCCTGTCCAGCGAGCAGTTCGAGGAGGTCAAGCCGGTCACCCGCCGCTGCCCCCGGTCCGCTACGAGGGCCGGCGCTGTTCGACGAGGCGCGCCAGCCGATCGACGACTACTACTGACCAGGGCTCGTGGTGCCGTACGCCGGGCAGGGCGGTTTGGTCAACGCGAAGTACGACGCCGAGGCCACGAGCAGCCCGACACCCACAGCGTGTAGCCGCCCATCTCCAGCACCAGTGGCAGGAGCGGGCCGCTGAGGTCTCCACGGATCCAGGCGATCCCACCGGCGATGCCGAAGTAGACGGTGAGGCTCGCCCCAACGAACAGGCCGGTACCGAGCACCAGCCAGCGAGGCACCGCTCGGCCTCGCAGTGGCACCACCCAGGCTGGCCAGATACGGCCCCAGCGGTGCGCCAGGGCCAGGGGCAACAGCGTGCCGGCCAGACTCATCAGCACGATGAAGACCACCATCGAGGTCCACGAGATGCCGTTCGCCCGGCTGGCCGCGGAGGGCCACCGGCCGGCGATCGTGTCGTGCAGCCACATGCTGAGCCGGGCCAGGAACCCGGCGACGGCCAGGTAGGCGCCGGCGAAGGCCCAGCTCGGTGCCGGGTCCGCCCGGCTCTCCGGTGACCTGCCGTGGACCCGCCCGCACGCCGCACAGGAATGCGCGGCCAGCCGCCGCTCGGCTGCGGCGATGAGCAGGCAGATGACTCCACCGACGGCACCGCTGCCGGTCGCCAGCAGGCTGTTGACGGTGCCTGGGCCGGGCCCCTCGAAGAGCAGCGACACCACGATCACCGGGAACAGGAACGAGTACACGCACAGGGCGGCACCCGCGACGCCGTTGAGCCCGGCGAGCAGGTAGTGGCCGGTGTCGTCCAGTTCTCTGCGACTGCTCGCCGCCAGGCACGCGACCGCGGCCAGGACGCCCAGGGCCACCGGCACCCATCCGCCCGGAAGTAGGACTCCCGGCCTTCGAGGAAGGGCGGTGCCCCACCGATCGCCCACCAGACGTGAACCAGAACGTAGGCGATCTGCCAGACCAGCGCGGCGGGCCGGATCCATCCGTCGGCTTTCATGCCCACAGTCTCGGCGTGTCGGCTAAGACGACGCTGAGGAAGCTGATTGATCGCTCAGCATGTCGCCCGGTCACTGCTGGTCGCCGGCTGGATTGCCAGGGTGGGGAGCCGCTTCGGAACGACCTGCCCGATGCGGTGTGACGTAGCCGGAATTGACAGTCGACCGACCGCCGGAGCAGGGTTGAGCAGTGACAACGATGTCAACGGGCAAAACTGGAGGAATCGTACGCATGGTCCTCTCCGCTCGTACCCGGCGCGGCCGGCCGGTTTACGGTGTCCCGTTGGCGGTTTCCCGACGCGAACCCGGTCCGCCCGCCGATCCTGGCCATATGTCCCTTCCCTACCCGACGGTGACCAGCTGAGATGACCGACCTGCCCCGATCCGACGCCGAAACGACCCCGCTCCGGAAGGGTCACCCGACCTGCCCCGTCTGGACGATTTCCTTGCCGACCAGGCCCACACACTGCTCGAGACGGCCCGCCGCTCGGTCCGGCCCGAGGGTGGCTTCTGGTGGCTCACCGACGACCGCACCCCGGACCGTGGTGAGCCGGTACACACCTGGATCACCTGCCGGATGACCCACGTGGCCGCCCTCGCCCACTGCAACGGCGAGCCGGGCGCGGCCGTCCTGGTCGACCACGGATCGCCGCGCTCAGCACACTGTTGCGTGACGAGCGGTACGGCGGCTGGTTCGGTGCGGTGAACCAGCAGGGGTGCCGTCGACGATCGCAAGGCCGGCTACGACCACGCGTTCGTCCTGCTCGCCGCGTCCAGTGCCGCCCGCGCCGGACGGCCCGGCGCGGACCGGTTGCTCGCCGACGCGCTGACCGTCGTGCGGGACCGGTTCTGGGACGACGACGCCGGTGCGGTTCGCGAATCGTGGAACCGGGACTGGACGGTGACCGAGGACTACCGCGGTGCCAACAGCAGCATGCACATGGTCGAGGCGTTCCTTGCCGCTGCCACCGCCACCGGCGACGCCAGCTGGAACGACCGGGCCCTGCGGATCGCCACCCATCTGGTGCACGGCGAAGCCGCCCGGCACGACTGGCGGTTGCCCGAGCACTTCACCGCCGACTGGACGCCGCTGCTCGACTACAACCGGGACCGCCCGCCGACCCGTTCCGGCCGTACGGCTCGACCATGGGCCACTGGCTGGAGTGGGCCCGGCTGCTCGTGGACCTGGAGGCGGTCCTGCCGCAGCCACCCGCTGGCTGCTCACCGACGCCCGTACCCTGTTCGCCGCCGCCGTGCGCGGCTGGGCGGTCGACGGCGCTGACGGTTTCGTCTACACGATCGACTGGGACGACCAGCCGGTGGTGCGCGCCCGGATGCACTGGGTGCTCGCCGAGGCCATCGGTGCGGCGATCACCCTGCACCGCCGCACCGGCGACACGATCTACCTCGACTGGTACCGGGTCTTCTGGGCGTACGCCCAGCGCAACCTGATCGACCGCACCGGCTGGCGGCACGAGTTGGACGCGCAGAACCTGCCCGCCGACACGGTCTGGCACGGCCGGCCGGACGTCTACCACGCGTACCAGGCGGTGTTGCTGTCCCGCTCGGCCGACGGGCTCGGTGGCCCGGGCCCGCTCGCACCGGGTGGGGTGACCGCGTGATCGTGGTCGCGGGTGAGGCGCTCATCGACCTGGTGGTCACTGCCGAAGGGCAGCGGGCCGTGCCGGGCGGCTCGCCGGCGAACGTCGCGGTCACCCTGGCCCGGCTCGACCAACCGGTACGGCTGCTGGCCCGGCTCGCCAGCGACGAGTACGGTCGGCAGCTCGCCGAGCACCTGAGCGCCAACCGGGTGGACCTGGGGTGGGCGGTCCCGCCGAGAGCCCACCTCGGTGGCGGTGGCCACAGTGAACGCCGCTGGGCAGGCCAGCTACGAGTTCCGGCTGGCCGGCGCGGCGGACTGGCAGTGGACGCCGCAGGAACTGCCCGAGCTGGCCGGGTCCCCGGCGATCGCGCTGCACACCGGGTCCCTCGCGCTCGCCCTGGCACCCGGCGCGGAGGTGCTGGAGGGCCTGCTCGCCGGTGAGCACCAGCGGGACGGGCTCACCATCTCCGTCGACCTCAACCTCCGGCCGAGCATCGTCACGGACCGGGCGACAGAGCAGCAGAGGGTACGCCGGCAGGTACGTCTCGCGCACCTGGTGAAGGCCAGCGACGAGGACCTGGCCTGGCTCTACCCGGACCGTCCGCTGGCCGATGTGCTGACCGAGTGGCGCGCGGCCGGCGTGTCCTGCGCGGTGGTGACCAGGGGCGGTGAGGGCGCCTGGCTGCTCGCACCCGACGGCTCGCTCCACGAGCAGCCAGCGGTACGCACCACGGTGGTCGACACCGTCGGCGCCGGCGACTCGTTCACCGGTGGCCTGTTGGCCGCACTGGCCGACCTCGACGCGCTCGGCGACCGGCCGGCCGACCGGCTCGCCGCGGTGACCGCGCAGCAGTGGGCAGAGGTGCTCCGCCAGGCCGCCACGGTAGCTGCGTTGACCTGCGCCCACCGAGGCGCCGACCCGCCCACCCGCGCCGAGGTCCAAGCCCTCCTCGAAACCTGACCCTCAGCCGGGTCGATCATGGACTTGTGGTGGGCGTTCTACTGCACTTCGCGGCATACGCGAGGCACCACAACTCCATGATCGACCCGGGGAGGGGTGGTTAGGCCAGGCCGCGTTTCAGGAGCCTTGTGGGCAGGACCGTTGTCGAGGGCGGGGTGTCGTCGCCGGCTATGCGCTCGAACAGCCGCTCGGTGGCGACCCTGGCCAACTCGCGGGTGTCGTACGCGACGACGGTCAGCGGTCGGGGCATCAGGTGGGCGAGTTCGAAGTCGTCGAAGCCGACAAGTGCGGCGTCACTGCCTCGCCGGTGCAACTCCTGGAGCGCGCCGACGGTGAGCCGGTTGTTGGCACAGAAGAAGGCGGTGGGCGGGTCGGCGAGGTCGAGCAGCGCGGCGACCGCCCGTCCGGCCTCCTCGGGAGCGATCAGCCGCTCGCGGACCAGTGACTCGTCCGGCTCGACCCCGCCGTGGCGAGCGCCGCCCGCGCCCGGCCAGCCGCTCACGCATCGTGGGCACGCTCGGCGCGCCGAGCAGGAGGCCGACCCGTCGGTGCCCCTCGTCGAGCAGCGCCCCGACCCGGCCTGACTGCCGCCGCGATTGTCCAGCAGCACGGCGTCGGCCTGCAGCCCCTGCGGCGGTCGGTCCAGGAACACCACAGGCATGCCCAGCTCGACCTCACGACGCAGGAACGAGTGGTCGAGGCCGGCCGGCACCACGAGCAGGCCGTCGACCCGACGCTGGGTGAAGTCCTGGAGCAGGGCGCGTTCGCGCTCCGGGTCCTCCTCCGACGAAGCGGTGATCAACATGGTGCCGTGGGCGGCGGCGATCTCGGCGGCGACGCTGGCGATGGTCGCGTAGAACGGGTTGGCGATCTCCTCGATGAGCAGCCCGACGGTGGCGTTGAGCTGCCGGGAGCGCAGGTTGCGGGCGATGTCGTTGCGCCGGAAGCCCAGCTCGGCGATGGCGGCCAGCACCCGGCCGACCAGTTCCTGCCCCACCGGCTCGTCGTTGACCACCCGGGAGACCGTCTTCAGGCTCACGTCGGCACGCCGGGCCACGTCGACCATCGTGGGGCGCCGACGCGCGGTCGGCCTGGTCGGGGTCTGGGTCACGGGGTGGTCCTCCACGGCGGGCGCGGGTCAGCGGTCGAGCGCGGCGAGCGCGTCGACCGCTTTCGGGCGGCGATCAGCACCGGGTCCCATACCGGGGCGTACGGCGGAGCGTAGCCCAGGTCCAGTGACGTCATATCGTCCACCGTCATGCCGTTCCACAGAGCCACGGCCAGCGTGTCGATCCGTTTGGCCGCCTCGGACCAGCCGATGATCTGCGCACCCAGCAACCGGCCGCTGGGACGCTCGGCGATCAGTTTGACGGTCATCGGCCGCGCACCGGGTAGTAGCCGGCCCGGTTGGTCGACTCGGCGATCACCGAGACGAAGTCGAAGCCGGCTGTTCTGGCCTCGCCCTCGCGTAGGCCCGTCCGGCCACCTCCAGGTCGCAGACCTTCGTCACCGCCGTGCCGATCACGCCGGCGAACGTGGCGTACCCGCCGCCGATGTTGATCCCCGCGACCCGGCCCTGCTTGTTGGCGTGCGTGCCCAGCGGCACGTGCACCGGCATCCCGCTGACCCGGTGCAGGGTCTCCACGCAGTCACCGGCAGCCCAGATGCCGGGAAGCTCGGGCACCCGCATCCGGCGGTCCACCCGGACCCCACCGGTCGGCCCGATCGGCAGCCCGGCGGCCTTGGCGAGCGCGGCGTTGGGGCGTACCCCAGGCCCAGGACCACGACGTCGGTCGGAATCGGCCCCTCGGCCGTGACCACCGCGGACACCCGGCCGTCCCGCTGCTCCAGGCCGGTCACCGGAAGGCCGGTGCGGATCGTGATGCCGAGGCCACGCATGGCGTCGGCCACCAGCTCGCCCATGTCGCCGTCCACCGTCGCCATGGGCTGGTCGCCCGCCTCGACAAGGGTCACCGAGAGACCACGCAGGAGCAGGGCCTCGGCGATCTCGACGCCGATGTAACCGCCGCCGACCACCACGGCCCGGTGCGGCTTCGGCGTGGCGTCCAGCCACTCGCGCAGCGCCGCACCGTCGTCGAGGGTCTGCATGCCGAACACACCGCCCGCGTCGGTGTCCGCCCACGGTGGCTTCACCGGCACCGCGCCGGTGGCGTACACGAGGTCGTCGAAACGCTCGCGGACCTCGCCGCCGCCCTCCAGGTCCCGGGCAACCACCTCGCGGCGTTCCAGGTCGATGGTCGTGACCTCGTGGCGCATCCGTACGTCCATCGCGTACTTCGTGCGGAACGTCTCCGGGTCGCGGGCGATCAACGCCTCCGGGCCGGGGACCAGGCCACTGATCCAGTACGGGATGCCGCACGCCGAGTAGGAGGTGAAGTGGCCGCGTTCGAAGACCACGATCTCCAGGTCGTCAGACCCGCGGCGGCGTCGGGCCTGGGACGCCGCCGACATTCCGGCGGCGTCCCCGCCGATGACGATGAGTCGTTGCGCCACGGGTCCATCCTGTCACGCGGAGATCAGCCGCGGGTCTGCCGCGCGACGTCCTCCACCACGTCGGTGAGCCGGCCGGTGCGCTCGTACACCGCGCGCTGCCGTGCCGCGCCGCTTCCGTGCCGACGCAACCCACCCAGCAGGTCGGTCACCTCGGCCCAGTCGCCGTGCTGCTCCAGCGCCGGCCGCACCCGCTCCACGAACCGGTCCAACAGTTCCCAGGCCGGGCGCAGCTCCCGGTGGTGACGTCGACGGCGTCGCCCTCCAGACCGTCGTGGGCGGCCCGCCAGTGCGCGCCGACGAGCAGGTGGTGGTCGGTCTGCAACGCCGGCCGGCCGGCCTCGGCATCCGCCATGGCGGTGGCCACCAGGGCCCGGACCAGCGCGGCGACCAGGACCGCGTCGTCCACCGACGGGCAGACGTCGCCGATCCGCAGCTCCACCGTCGGGTACTTCGCCGACAGGCGGGCGTACCAGTAGAGCATCCCTCGTCGAGCATCACCCCACTGGAGATCAACTGCTGGATCAGCCGCTGGTAGTGCTCGTGTGATTCCAGGAACGGCGTCGGGGCCACCGAGGGCCACCGCTCCCACTCCACCGAGCGCCAACTGGCGTAGCCGGTGTCCTCGCCTCGGGAGAACGGCGAGTTGGTGGTCACCGCGTGCAGCATCGGCAGCCACGGCCGGACATGGTTGAGCACCTGGACGCCGGTGTCCGGGTCGGGCACGCCCACGTGCACGTGCATGCCGTTGTTGCCGGGGCCGGGGACGAGCAACCGGAACCGCTCGATCATCCGGTCGAAGCGGGGCTTGTCCACCACCGGCGGCACCGGGCCGTCCACCGGGCCGGTGCCGATGGCGAGCAGGCGTACGCCGGCCCGCTCGGCCGAGTCGGCGAGCGCCCGACGCAGTACGCCGAGGGAGTGCCGGATCGACGAGAGCTCCAGGCCGGGCGGGCTGCCGATCTCGATCTGACTGGTCTGGAACTCGCGCTCCACCTGCCCGCGCAACTCGGCCGGCACCTGCTCCATGACCAGATCGACGGCCGGAACCGCTGCCCCGGTGTGCGGGTCGACGAGGAGGAACTCCTCCTCGACGCCCACGGTGAGCAACCCGGTCGCCGCAGCCCTCTCGCTGGGCGCCTCTGCCACCTGACCGGTCATCGACACCACCGTCCGTTTCTACCGTTCGCGGTCCGTCCGCGTCGGCCCGTCGTCCAGTTACCCAACGTGGCGATGCCGGGAAACGTGGCGGCGCTCGCGGCCGCCGAGTTTGGCCGGGCGACGTGACAGCGGGTCCTATGCTGGGCCCGTGCCGGTGTCGCTGGGCTTTGTCGGGGTCGCGTGGTGTCCGCGTTCGCCCAGCTCACAGTGCTCGCGGGTCGACCGGTCGACCTCCTCGCGGGCGCCGCGCTGACCGCCCTGGTGCTGCTCGCGGTGCTGCTGGCGGCGAGGGTGCGCGGCCGCGCCGGTGTGTCCGGTGCCGGGCCGCGGTGGGCCGGGTTGCGCGCACGCTCCCGTGGTCGCCGAATGCCTCGCCAGATCGACCCGGACGCCGCGGGTCGACCCGTCCCCGCGCTCCCGGTCACCCCTCGGCCGCGTAGCGCCACGCCGCCGCGCGGCCGATCCCGCCGTCACCGGCCCCCTCGTCGAGCGCATGCCGCCCGGGGAGGGCCTCACCGGAATCGGACCGAGGGTTTCCATGCTCGCCTTCGCACCACTGCACGACACTGTCGCCGCTGCCGGCACCGCGCTGTCCTGGCTCAACGATCTGCTCGCACCACTGGCCGGCGGCACGGCGACCGCCGCCGCCATCGTGCTGTTCACCATTGCCGTCCGACTGCTGCTCTCGCCGCTCACCGTCGCGCAGGTCCGCGGCGAGCGACGCCGCGCGGCGCTCGCCCACAGGTGCGTGACCTGCAGCAGCGGTACGCCGACGACCGGCGACGCTCCAGCGCGAGGTGTTCTCGCTGTACCGCGAGGCCGGTGCCAACCCGATCGCCGGTTGCCTGCCGTTGCTGCTCCAGGCGCCGTTCCTGCTGGTCCTGTACCGGCTGTTCAGCACCAGCGAGGGCGGCACCGGGCTGCTGGACGAGCGGTTGGCCGGCGTGCCGTTGGGTCATCACCTCGGCGACGGGTTGGCCGGCGCGGCCGGGCCGCTGTTCGGCGTACTGCTTGCCGTGTTGCTGGCCGTGGCCTGGTGGTCGTCGCGGCGAGCCCGCCGCGCGTCGGCGGCCGTCGGCACGGTGGCCGGTACGCCCATCGAGGGGCCGGGGCGGCCACGCTCGGCCGGCTGCTGCCCTGCTGCCGTTCACGACGGTGCTGGTGGCGCTGGTGCTGCCGCTCGCCGCGGTGATCTATCTGGTGACCACGAGCGTGTGGTCGGCCGTCGAACAGGCGGTGCTCCGCCGCCCGCAGGCGGCGCCGGCGCACCCGGGGTGCCGGCGGTAACCGGTAACGCGGATCAGCGACCGGCGGCCACCGACCGCCGGTCGTCGCGGTCCCGACGCTTCCGGACCTTGCGGATCACCCAGCTGACCACCATGAGGACGAAGACCGCGCCGATCGCGTAGTTGAACCAGTCGCTGTAGCGCTCGACGTCCTGCCAGCGGCTTCCGAGCGCGTAACCGGCTCCCACGATGAGCGCGTTCCACACCCGCTGCCGATGGTGGTGAGCAGGATGAACTCGCCCAACGGCATCCGGTTGGCGCCGGCCGGCACGGAGACCAGGCTGCGGACCACCGGCACCACCCGGCCGATCAGCACTGCCCACCGGCCGTGCCGCTCGAACCAGCGGTCGGCCTTCTCCAGGTCGTCGCTGTCCACCAACGGGATGCGGTCCAACCAGCGCTTGAGCCGTTCCTCGCCGAGCGCCGCGCCGAGCCAGTAGAGCACCAACGCGCCGACCAGCGAACCGACCGTCGCGGCGAACACCACGAGGAAGACGTTGAACTGACCTCGTGCGCGAGGAAGCCGGCGAGCGCCAGCACGATCTCGCTGGGGATCGGAGGAACGATGCTCTCCAGCGCCACCAGCAGCGCCACGCCGACCGGGCCCATCACCTCGATCACCGAGGCCACCCAACCGGTCAACCCGGTGAATTCGGACGGGTCGCCAGCCTGGGCGTACGCCATGGGTCGTCCTTCCGGTCGGCTGTCGGGGATCGGAAGGTCTTACCCTGCCGGGCTGGTCCTACACCTTTGCTCAGTGCTCCGGGTGCAGCGCGGTGTCCGCCGGTCCCTGCCGCCAGCCGGTGAACATTACTGTCAGTCCGGCGCGGGACGGGGCGCAGCAGAACGGGCCGGCCACCGCCTCGGCCTCCGGGGCCAGCGGGCGAGCCGAACCAGTCTCCACGGCTCGTCGTCGGCGCGGGCGCGAACGGTCAGCGCGTCGCCCGCCCGACTGACCCGGACGGTCACCTCCCGGCCCGCCCACTCCGGCACCGGCGCCACCGACCAGTCCGAGAACTCCCGGGTCACCACCGCGCCGAGCTGCGACTCGCCGTCGCTCATCTCGACGCCGGCCTTGGTCCAGGTGTGCTCGTCGACGCGTACGAGCGCGCCGGCCTGGTCGAACTGCGCGGAGAAGTCGAGCCGGAAGCTCACCTCCATGGCGGTGCCGACCGGCAGCGGTGCGAGCAGGGCCGGGCCGTTGTCGTGGACGAAGCCGTAGCTGGTCCGTCGCCAGAAGTCGCTGTCCGCCGCCGGTTCGACGACCAGCTCACCGGCCGGGCCCTCCTCGACGCATACCGGCTGATGCAACCAGGCGCCCGGGACCAGTCCAACGGCTCGCTCGGTGGTACGAGGTCGTTCTCCATGGCCGGAACGGTACCGGCCGTCACGGACGGGTTTGCGGCGGTGATCGACCGGAGATGTTCCTCCGGCATGGGTGACCGTTGGTATTCCGAAGCCGTCGTCTACTGCCTCGACATCGACACGTACGCCGACTCGGACGGCGACGGGGTCGGTGACATCCGTGGCTTGATCGGGAGGCTGGACTACCTGGCCCGGCTCGGGGTGACCTGCCTGTGGCTGCACCCCATCCACCCGTCGCCCAACCGCGACGACGGCTACGACGCCACCGACTTCTACAACGTGGACCCGCGCTTCGGCACCCTGGGCGACTTCGCCGAGCTGCTGCACCAGGCACAGAACCGGGGCATCCGCGTGATCATCGACCTGGTGGTCAACCACACCTCCGACGAGCACCCGTGGTTCCAGTCCGCCCGATCCTCACCGGATTCGCCCTACCGGGACTGGTACGTCTGGTCCGACACCCAGCCGGACGACCGCCACCAGGGCATGGTCTTCCCGGGCGAGCAGGACGAGACCTGGAGCTACGACCGGACCGCCAAGGCGTGGTTCTACCACCGGTTCTACAAATTCCAGCCGGATCTCAACTTCGCCAACCCCCAGGTCCGGGACGAGATCAAGAAGGTCATGTCGTTCTGGCTCCAGCTCGGCGTCTCCGGCTTCCGGATGGACGCGGTGCCGTTCATCATCGAGCTGACCGAGCCGGGCAACCCGAACTCCCCGAAGGACTTCGAGTTCCTCACCGAGATGCGCCAGCACGTGCAGTGGCGTCGCGGCGACGCCGTCCTGCTGGCCGAGGCGAACGTCGAACCGGACCAGCTGCCGACGTTCTTCGGCGACGTCAGTGGGTCGGGCAACCGGATCCACATGCTCTTCGACTTCATGCTCAACGGCGCCTCATGCTCGCCCTGGCCCGCGAGCACCCGGAGTCGCTGATCGAGGCGCTCCGCGACACCCCGAAGCTGCCGGTCGGTGGGCAGTGGGCCACCTTCCTGCGCAACCACGACGAGATCGACCTGTCCCGGCTGACGACCGAACAGCGCAACCAGGTGTACGCGGAGTTCGGCCCGGACGAGAACATGCGCATCTACGACCGGGGCATCCGTCGCCGGCTCGCCCGATGCTCGGCAACGATCGGCGGCGCATCGAGCTGGCGTACGCCCTCCAGTTCTCGATGCGCGGCACGCCGGTGCTGCGCTATGGCGAGGAGATCGGGATGGGCGAGGACCTGTCGCTGCGGGGTCGGGACGCGATCCGTACCCCGATGCAGTGGTCGTACCAGCCGAACGCCGGCTTCTCCACGGCGGACCCGGAGAAGCTGATCCGTCCGGTGATCGACAAGGGTGATTTCGGCTACCAGACCGTCAACGTCACCGCCCAGCGGGCGACCCGAAGTCGCTGCTCGCCTGGTTCGAGCGCATGATCCGTACGCTGCGGGAGGCCCGGAGATCGGCTCCGGCTCGACCACCCACATCGACGTGGCGATGCCGGCCGGCGTGCTCGCACACCGGGCCGACGGGCCGACCGGGACGATGGTCTTCGTGCACAACCTGGGCACCGACGACGTCGAGGTGGACCTGAGCAGCCTCGAACCGGAGGCCGACCTGCCGATCGACGTGCTCACCGACCGGGGCTACGGCGAGCTGGGCAAGCTCGGCGCGGTGAAGGTCTCCGGCCACGGATACCGGTGGATTCGCCTATGCCGAGGGCCGGCCTGTTGACGTTAAGCTCCTCCGATCGACCCCACGTTACCGGGAGGTAATCATGTCGGAGGAGCCCCGCGTCGCCATCGTCACCGGAGCCGCACGCGGTATCGGCGCGGCCACCGCCCGGCGGCTGGCCGCCGACGGGATGGCCGTCGCCGTGGTCGACATCGAGGAGACCGCCACCAAGGAGACGGTGGACGCCATTGCCGCCGCCGGCGGCGGGCACTCGGTGTGGGCGCCGACGTGTCCGACCGGGAGCAGGTCGAGGCGGCGGTGGCCCGGGTCGCCGCCGAGTTCGGCGCACCCACCGTGCTGGTCAACAACGCCGGTGTGCTCCGCGACAACCTGCTGTTCAAGATGACCAACGCCGACTGGGACACGGTGATGGGGTGCACCTGCGCGGCGCGTTCCTGTTCAGCCAGGCGGCGCAGAAGCACATGGTGGACCGCAGGTGGGGGCGGATCGTCAACCTCTCCAGCACCTCCGCGCTGGGCAACCGGGGCCAGGCGAACTACGCCGCCGCCAAGGCCGGCCTCCAGGGTTCACCAAGACGCTCGCCATCGAGCTGGGGCCGTTCGGGTGACAGTGAACGCGGTCGCGCCCGGCTTCATCGTCACCGACATGACCGCGGCCACCGCCGCCCGGATGAAGGTCGACTTCGACGACTTCCAGAAGCACGCCGCCGCCGAGATCCCGGTGCGTCGCCCGGGCGGCCGGAGGACGTCGCGCACACCATCTCGTTCCTGGCCAGCGAGGGTGCCGGCTTCGTGTCCGGCCAGGTCATCTACGTCGCCGGCGGCCCACGGGACTGACCCGTACTTCTTCGACGAGGGCGTGCCTTCCGGGCGCCCTCGTCGCTTGTCAGGCGGGCGCGCGCCGGGTACGCCAGAGCCAGAGCAGGCCGAGCACCGGCAGCACCAGCGGGATGTAGCCGTACCCGCTGCCGAACTGCGACCAGACCGTCTCGTCCGGGAAGAGCTCCTTGTCGACAAGGCTCAGGATGCCGACCGCCACCACCCCGACCAGCTCCACGGAGCAGCACACCAGCGCCACCTGTCGGCCGGCGTGCCCGGCACGGGCCAACCCCACCGCCGCCACGATGTAGATGAGCGCGGCCAGCCCGGAGAGCAGGTACGCCACCGGCGCCTCGTCGAACTTGGTCGCGATCTGCAGACCGGCCCGGCTGGTCGCCGCGATGGCGAAGAGCAGGTAGACAGCGATCAGCAGCCGGCCCGGACCGGCGTTCGTGGCGCGTCCGGCCGGTCGTGTCTCAACCACCGAGGACCTCCCAGGTCTGCTGCAACCGGACCACCACCACCGGGGCCACCAGGCAGACCGCACAGACGATCGCCGAACCCCAGCGGGTCGGCTCCATCCGGCCAGCACCCAGGCCAACGGCGGCAGGCACACGAGCGTGACCAGGTAGCCGAAGAAGGCACCAGGCTCACCGGGCCGGTCCCCGCCGCCGACCGCGACCAGGGCCAGCACGGTCAACACCAGCAGCGCCACCTCGAGGACGGCCAGGCCGACGAACTGCACCCGGTCCGGTGGCCGGCGGCGTACCGCCGCCACCAGCGCCCACACCGCCACGAGTAGCGACAGCACGATCGACAGCGTCGCGACGAACCCATCCACCGGTGAGTCGGCGCCCACGCTGGTCACCGGCCCCACCCGGTCGTTGCCTCGGTCACCGGCACAGCCTACTAACCGTCGTAGTAATCGCGTGCCCCGCCTCGCCCCGCCTTCCTCGGGTCGCCTCAGTCGCTGTCCGGCAACCAGTAGACGGAAATGGCCAGGAGCGGGTCCGGTCCGTCGTTCCGGATCTGGTGCGGCACCCTGCTGTCGAACGCCGCCACGTCTCCGGCCCGCAGGACGTCTGTCTGATCGGCGAACGTCAGGGTCCCGGTGCCGGACACGATGATCCACACCTCACGCGAACGGTGGACATCGAGGTCGTTCGACGTGTTTGGAGCCACCGACCAGCGAGCAACTTCGAACGGGCGGGCGCCGTCGACGGGAACGGCAGCAGCGCGCGGTGCACAGGGCCGCCCTCGGTGAAGTCGTACCAGTGTTCGAACGTGGCGAGACCGCTGGTCATCGATGAATTCGTGCTCGGCATGTCGTCGAGACTGCCGGGCCGGACCGTGTGTCTGGCGGCAATCGGACGTGGCGTTTCGGGAAGCGGCGCAGACTGTGCCGGGAGGCGTCGATTGGTCGAACCTGCCGCCGTCGTGGCCGGCAGGGCGACTAGCGTGGATCACGTCCGTGAGCGTCGCCGCGGCGGGGAAAAGCGGAGGTACACGTGCTGCGGTTCGGCTTGTTCGGCACCGGTCACTGGGCGATCGAGACGCACGGGAAAGCGCTGCACGCACACCCGGACGCCGAACTGGTCGGGTGTGGGGCCGCAACCCGGAGCGGGCCTCCGCGCTGGCCGAGCGGTACGGGTGCCAGCCTTCGCCGACATCGACGCGTTGATCCAGGAGTGCGAGGCGGTCGCCGTCGCGCTGCCACCCGACATCCAGGCCGACATCGCGGTTCGGGCGGCGGCTGCCGGCCGGCATCTGCTGTTGGACAAGCCGCTGGCGCTCAGCGTGGCCGACGCCGACCGGGTGGTGGCCGCAGCCGAGGAGTCCGGGGTCGCCTCGGTCGTCTTCTTCACCCAGCGGTTCCAGCCGAACGTGACGGCTTTCCTGGCCGCCACCGCCGCCGCCGGGGTTGGCAGCACGGCCGGACCACGGCGTTCGCCTCGATCTTTCAGGACGGCAGCCCGTACGGCGGCTCGCTGTGGCGCCGCGAGCACGGCGCGCTCTGGGACATCGCCCCGCACGCCCTGTCGATCCTCCTGCCGGTGCTGGGCCGGGTGACCCAGGTGGCGGCAATGGACGGGCCGAGTGGGATGGTGCACCTGCTGCTCACTCACGAGGGTGGCGCCACGAGCAGCGCCTCGCTCTCCTGGACGCCCCGACCGAGTCGATGGCGCGGGAGTTCGTGTTCTACGGCGAGAACGGCATCGAGAACGTCCCGTACGGCGAGAACGACGCCGCCACGGCGTTCGGCGTCGCGATCGACCAGCTCATCGAACAGGTGCGGGCCGGCACTCGGGACCACCGCTGCGACGTCCGCTTCGGCCGCGAGGTCGTCGGCATCATCGCCGCCGCCGAAACCGCCCGCGCCGAATCCCGCACCATCCCAGTCCCAGCCCCTAACCGAACCCCAACCCCACCCCCACCCACCGTCAACCTCGTTGATCATGAAGTTAGCGGCGCGACACGCCGTGCAGAATGGCAATAACTTCATGATCAACGGGGCGCGCGGCCCAGGGCTGGCCGAGGTGTCGAGGGCGGGGTGGGTGGCGCCGGGTGGTTGGCTAGGGAGGGTGGACAGGGCTGCGTTCAACTCGTCTGGTGAGTTGAACTGTTCCGCTGGTAGCCCCTGCAACATCTGCAACATCGCCGTGCTGGCCCCGTTCTCCTGCCCCCAGCGGATCAGGTCCTCCCGGGAGACCGGGTAGTCGAGCCCGGCCAGGTACTCCTGCAACTGAAGCCCCGTGACGGTCATGTCGGCCGGCTACCCGCTCGCTGCGGGCGTACACCGGCTTGGTTGGCACCCACGACGGCCCGTGCGACCGGCGTGTCGGCCCGCGACGCGCCCACGGTTTGTCCCAGCGGCGGCCGGGTAGCCGCTGGCATGCTGGTTCAGCGGCTCGGCGCGCCGAGCGATTTCGACCCGTTGCTGGAGCGCGTTCGGGACGCCCGGGTGGTGATGATCGGCGAGTCCACTCACGGCAGTTACGACTACTACCGGTTGCGTGAGCAGCTCACTCGCCGGTTGATCGCGGAGTGCGGTTTCTCCTTCGTCGCGGTGGAGGGTGACTGGCCGGACTGTGACCGGGTGCACCGTTCGGTGACGGCCGCGCCGGGCGGTGCCCTCGAACCGCAGCTCGCGCTCGACCAGTTCGAGCGGTGGCCGACCTGGATGTGGGCCAATGCCGAGGTGGCCAGGTTCGCCAGCTGGCTGCGGGCCTGGAACGTGGAGCTGCCGGAGGAGCGACGGGCCGGGTTCCACGGGCTCGACGTGTACAGCCTCTGGGAGTCGATGCAGGCGATCTTCGACTACCTGGGCGAGGAGGATCCGACGTCGCTGGAGGCGGCACAGGACGCGTACCGGTGCTTCGAGCCGTACGGCAAGAGGGTCGAGGAGTACGGCGCGGCCAGCCGGTTCGTCTCCGCCCGTTGCGAGGAGGAGGTCGTCCGGTTGCTCGCCCGGACCCGTGAACACGCCCTCTCCGACGGTCCGGACCGCTTCTCGGCCTGGCAGAACGCCGAGGTGGTGGCCGGCGCGGAGCGTTACTACCGGGCGATGGTGGCCGGCGGGCCGGACTCGTGGAACATCCGCGACACCCACATGCAGGACACCCTGGATCGGCTGCTGGACCGGTACGGCCCCGACGCCCGGGGCATCGTCTGGCGCACAACACGCACATCGGGGATGCGCGGGCCACCGACATGGCCGCCGACGGGATGGTCAACATTGGCCAGTTGGCCCGGGAACGGCATGGCGACGACGCGGTGGCCCTGATCGGCTTCGGCAGCTACCGGGGCACTGTGATCGCCGCACCCGGTGGGGCTCGCCTCCCGAGGCGATGGTGGTGCCTCCGGCTCGGGAGGGTCGATCGAGCGGCGGCTGCACGAGCTGATGCCGGAGCGGGCGGTGCTGATCTTCGGCGGCGACGACCAGCCGGGCTGGGTCACCGACACGGTGGACCACCGGGCGATCGGGGTCGTCTACGACCCGTCCTTCGAGTCCTGGGGCAACTACGTGCCGACGCGGCTCGGCGACCGGTACGACGCCTTCATCTGGTGCGACGACACCACCGCCCTGCACCCGCTACCGGTGCCGGCGGTGCCCGGCGAGATGGAGACCTACCCGGCGGGTGTCTGACCGGCGCCGGCTGCGCCGGCGTCGCCGGCTCCGTCGATCATGGAGTTGTGGTGCTGGACGAAGGCCCCGAATGGGGCACGACGGGCACCACAACTCCATGATCGACCGGGTGGTGCGTGCGGGAGGGTCGTCAGACCCGGGCCGGGGTCTGCTCCTCCAGGTGGGTGCGGAGACCCTCGCCTTCGATGTCCACGTTCGGCAGGGCGCGGTTGAGCCAGCGGGGAGCCACCAGGCGCGGTCGCCGAGGAGCGACATCACCGCCGGGACGATGGTCATCCGGACCACGAACGCGTCGATGGCGACACCGACGGCGAGCGCGAAGCCCATCGACTTGATCACCGGGTCCTCCAGGAAGACGAAGCCCCGAAGACCGACATCATGATCAGCGCGGCGGCGGTGACCACCCGCGCGCCGTGCCCCATGCCGCTGATGGTCGCCTGTCGGGCGGTCTTACCGTGGACGAAGTCCTCCCGCATGCGGGACACCAGGAACACCTCGTAGTCCATGGCGAGCCCGAACAGGATCCCGATGAGCAGGATCGGCAGGAAGCTGATCAGCGGGCCGGGCGTGTCCAGCCCGACGAGGTCGGCCAGGTGTCCCTGCTGGAAGACCGCCACCGTGATGCCGAACGTGGCGGCGACGGTGAGCAGGAAGCCCAGCGCGGCCTTGATCGGCACCAGCAGCGAGCGGAACACCAGCATCAGCAGCAGCACCGAGAGGCCGACCACCAGCAGCAGGTAGATCGGCAGCGCGTCGGAGAGCTTCTCGGAGACGTCGATGCCGATGGCGGTGACGCCGGTGAGCAGCACGTCCGCGTCGGGGATCCCGCTCACCTTGCCACGGATGTCGTGCACCAGGGTCTCGGTGGCCTCGTCGGTCGGGCCGGTCTTCGGCACCACGCCGAGCAGTGCGGTCCGGCCGTCCGGGCTGAGCTGCGGCGGTGCCACCGCGAGGACGTTCTCGGTGCGCTGGAGCAGGGCCGTGACCTGCGGAACGGCAGCCGAGGTGGCCTGGGGCGTGTCGCCGGCGACCACCACCGCGAGCCGACCGGTGAAGCCCGCGCCGAAGCCCTCGACGGTCAGGTCGTTCGCCACCCGGGCGGGGACCCGACGGCGGCCGTCGCGGCGCCCGGCAGGCCAGTCGCATGTCCGGCGTGGGCAGCGCGAGCAGCCCCAGGCCGAGCAGGCCGACCAGGATGACGGGTACGCGGAACCGGGTGATCAGCCGCGCCCAGCGGAAGCCGAACCCGGTGCGGTTCTCAGCCGGTGCGGTGTCGACGCTCGGTGCGTCGGTCGACGTGGCATCGGCGGTCGTGCCGTCGGCGGTCGTGCCGTTGGCGGCGACCGAGCGCAGCTTGCGCGGGAGCACCTTGCGGCCGGCGAAGCCGAGCAGTGCCGGCTGGAGGGTGATCGCGACGAGCACGGCGACGGTGACCGTGCCGGCCGCGGCGAGACCCATCACGGTGAGGAACGGGATGTCCACCACGGCAAGGCCGGCCAGCGCGATGACCACGGTGGCGCCCGCGAAGACCACGGCGGAGCCGGCGGTGCCACGGCCCGGCCGACCGCCTCCTCGGGGACAGGCCGTCGAGCAGGTTCTGCCGGTGTCGGGAGGTGATGAACAGGGAGTAGTCGATGCCGACCGCGAGCCCGAGCATCAGCGCCAGGATCGGTGCCGTGCTGGTGAGCTGGACGGCGCCGCTCAGCGCGAACAGCCCGGCCATCCCGGCGCCCACGCCGATCAACGCGTTGAGCATCGTCATTCCGGCGGCGACCAGCGAACCGAACGTGATGATCAGGACGATCGCGGCGACCAGGACGCCGAGCGCCTCCGTGGAGCCGATCTCCGGCTCACCGCCGAGCACCTCGCCACCCGGGCGACCTGCCAACCCTGTGCCTTGCCGCTGCGCCCACCTCCTCGTACGCGGTCCGCTGCTCGTCGGTCACGTCGTCGCCACCGCTGGCGAACTGGACCTGGACCAGCGCGTACCGGCCGTTGGCGTGACCGCCCCGACCTGGAACGGGTTGACCGCGCCGACCACGCCGGGCAGGGTCGAGGCCTGCTGGACGAGTTCCTGCACGACGGCCTGGCCCTGCGGGTGGCCAGTTGGCCGTCGGCCGGTGCCTTGACCGTGATGGTGCCGGTGGCCCCGCTGGCGGCGGGGAACTGCTCGGCCAGCAGGTCGAGCGCGCTGGCTCTCGGTGCCGGGCATGGTGAAGTTGCTCGCCGTCGGGCCGCGCAGGGTCGCCGCGGCCAGGCCGGCAGCGACGAGTACGACGAGCCAGAGCGCGACGACGAGCCGTCGCCGGCGCAACGCGCCCGGCCGAGCCGGTAGAGCAGGGTGGCCATCAGGAGTCCTTGTCCTCGGTCGTGGGTGGATGGGGCAGAGGTGTGTCGACGGGCTCGACGGCCCGCCGGACGAGGGTGAGCAGGGCGGGGCGCAACTCGTCGTCGGGGATGTCGACGAACTCGGCGCACGCCTCGGAGATGCCGGCGAGCAGCACCAGCGCGGCGATCCGGGCACCGGGCGATCGGAGTGCCCGGCCAGCGCGTCCCGCAGCCGGTCGGAGATCTGCTGGATGTGGGCGAAGGCCGGCTGGCACAGCAGTTCCGGGAACTCGCCGCGCAGCACCGCGATCTCCCGCCGGAACCGCACCGCGAGGTCGACGAAGCCGATCGCGGCGGCCTCCTGGGCGACCGCGCCGGTCTGTCCGGTGAGCTGGTCGTCGAGGTCCTGCAACACGGCGATGGCCGGTGCCATCAGCTCGGCGAGCAGGGCTTCCTTGTTGGCGAAGTGGTAGAGCACTGTGGCCTTGGAGCAGCCCACCTCGCCGGCGATGTCCTGCAGGGAGGTGCCCCGGTAGCCGGTGACCGCGAACCGCCGCGCCGCCGCGGCGAGGATCTCGCCGTGCGTCTCGGACACCGCTCTGGCCACTGGTCCACCTCCCGCAGACCAGCATGCCTGACCGATCGGTCAGACCCTGACCGATCGGTCAGAAGTGAGCGGTGGCGTTCACCACACCCGGGCCGCTTTATCCGGCGTGCTCGGCGTCGTACCTGGTCCGCGCCTCGGCGATGGTCCGGCGATGCCGCTCGGCCCAGCTGGTCAGCGCGACGAGCGACTCGTAGAGCTCCAGCGCCATCGGGGTGGCGGTGTACTCGACCTTGGGCGGGACGGTCGGGTAGACCCGGCGGTGCAGCAGGCCGTCGCGCTCCAGGTTGCGCAGCGTCAGCGTGAGCATCCGGCGGCTGATGCCCTCGATGTGCCGCTCCAGCTCGGTGAAGCGCACCGGCCCGTTCGACGCGGCGACCAGGATGCCGATGCTCCACTTGCCGCCGACCCGGTCGAGCACCTCGCGGACGGTGCACGCCCGAGCCTGCCCGGGAGTGAACGGCACGTCGCCGGCCGCGCAGGTCAAACCGATCTCGACCTGCGCGGACACATCGCTGTTCCTCTGGGACATCAGAGTGCCTCCTTCCGCTCCGGCTCATGGTCACAGACGATGACCTCGGTAACAAACCGTGCACCAAGGAGGTTTACGTGGATCGCGACGTCTCGCCCCGCTGGCCGGCACTGCTCGTGCTCTGCGCCGGCAGCCTGATGATCATCCTGGACGGCAGTGTGGTCGCGGTGGCGCTGCCCGCCGTGCAACGCGACCTGGGCTTCACCGCCGCCGGGCTGGCCTGGGTGGTCAACGCCTACCTGGTCGCGTTCGGCGGGCTGCTGCTGCTCGCCGGCCGCCTCGGCGACCTGCTCGGCCGGCGGCGGGTCTTCCTGGCCGGCATCGCGCTGTTCACAGTGGCCTCGCTGGCCTGCGCGGTCGCCACCGGGCCGGCACTGCTGGTCGCCGCGCGCTTCGGTCAGGGTGTCGGCGGCGCGCTGGCCATGGCGGTCAGCCTCGGCATGATCGTCCGGCTCTATCCCGAACCGGCCGAGCGGGCCCGTGCGATCGCCGTGTTCAGCTTCACCGGAGCGGCTGGCGCGTCGGTCGGAGCGGTCGCCGGCGGCGTTCTCACCGAGCTGACCGGCTGGCGGTCGATCTTCCTGGTCAACCTGCCGATCGGGGCGGTCATCCTGCTCGCCGCCGTCCGCCGCCTCCCGGCCGAACGGGGCATCGGGCGGCGGGCCGGCCTGGACGTGCCCGGGCGCTGCTCGCCACCGCCGGCCTGATGGTCGCCGTGCTGGGCATCGTGGGCACCGCCGAGCACGGCTGGACCAGCCCACGCACCCTCGGCGCGGTGGCGCTCGCGGCGCTGCTGCTCGGCGGGTTCGCCGTACGGCAGCGGGTGGCGGCCGTCCGCTGCTGCCGGCCCGGGTACTGCGCGTACCGGGCCTGGTCGCGGCGAACACGGTGCAGTTCCTGATGGTCGCCGCGTACTTCGGCTTCCAGTTCCTGCTCGCCGTGGAGCTGCAACTGGTGCTCGGGCTGGACGCGTCGGCCACCGGCTGGGCCTTCCTGCCCACCCCGGTCATGATCGCGGTGGTGTCGCTCGGCCTGGCCGGTCGGCTCATCGCCCGCTGGGGTGCCCGGACCGTACTCCTGACCGGGCTCGGCCTGGCGACCGTCGGCTTCCTCCTGCTCGCCCGGCTGCCCGCCGACGGTGCCTACGTCGCGGACGTACTCCCCTCGATGCTGGTCTTCGGCGTGGCCGGCGGCCTGACCCTGCCGGCGGTCACCACCCTGGCCATGGCCGGCGCGACCGACACGGACGCCGGGCTCGCCTCCGGCCTGGCCAACACCACCCAACAGGTCGGCGGCGCGGTCGGCCTGGCCGCGCTGGCCACCCTGGCCGCCGCCCGCAGCGACGGTCTACGGGCCGCCGGCTGGGCCGAGACGGCGGCACTCGCCGGCGGCTACCGGACCGCGTTCGCCGTGGCCGCCGCCCTGGTGGTCGCCGCCGGGCTGGTGGCGCTGACGACGCTGCCCCGACACCCGGCCGGTGCCGCACCCTCGGACCCGGTCGGCGCGGGTGTCGGAATTGATCCGCACCGAAGCGCCGCGTCCGGTTGACCGATGGCACCGGGGCCGGGAGGGTGGTCGGGTGAGTGAGGCCGACGAGACCGGGACGGCGTGGCGCTGACCAACCTGGACCAGCCCCTGTCCGACCGTGACGACGCGACGAAGCGTGACCTGGTCGACTACCTCGACGCGGTCCGGGACCGGATCCTCCCGCAGTTGCGGGGCCGACCGCTGTCGGTGATCAGGGTCCGCCCCGGTCAGCCGCCGTTCATGCAGAAGAACCTTCCCCGCTACACCCCGGACTGGGTCCGCCGGGCGCCGGTCTGGGCGGAGGCGTCGCACCGGGAGATCTCGTACGCGCTCTGCGACGACCGTCGCACCCTGCTCTGGTTCGCCAACCAGCGGGCGGTGGAGTACCACCCGACGCTGGCCACCGCAGCGGATCTGCATCGCCCGACCCACCTGGTGCTCGACCTGGACCCGCCGGAGGGCGACGGGTTCCGGCGGCCGTCGGCGCGGCCCTGCTGGTCCGCCAGGCGCTTGCCGACGTCGGGATGGCCGGCGCGGTCAAGACCAGCGGCGCCAAGGGCGTGCACGTCTTCGTTCCGGTGACCGAGGACTCCACGGCCGAGAGTTGGCCGCTGCCACCCGGGCACTCGCGGTCCGGGCCGAGCGGCTCGATCCGGCGCTGGCCACCACGGCGTACATCAAGGAGGACCGGGTGGCCGGGTCTCGTGGACGCCACCCGCGCGGGCGGGGCCACCGTGGCGGCCGCGTACAGCCCTCGGCTCCGCCCCGGGATGCCGGTCTCGTTCCCGGTCGACTGGGCCGACCTGACCGAGGTGGCTCCCGCCGACTTCACCATCCGGACCGCGCCGGCGCTGCTCGCCGACGGCGACCCGTGGGCCGCGCTGATGCCGCCCCGCAGTCGCTCCCCGCCGACCTGGTCGCCGAGGGCCGGACCATCCCGGTGGCCCGGGTGCAGGCCATGCACGAGGGCAAGCGTCGCGCCCGCGCCCGCCGCGAGGCCGGCTGACCGGTTCGTCGGGCCGCTCGGCCCCGGCTCGCGCTCGGCCCCGGCTCGGCTCGCTCGCGCCCGGCGGGCGGTTGATTGTCGGTGGGTTGTGGCACGATTTCCCAGGTGAGCAGCAAACCCGACGCGACCCAGCGACTGGGCGACCTCGCGCGGCTGCGCCGGGTCCGCGACCGGATCGACCGGGAGTACGCGCAACCGCTGGACGTCGAGGCGCTCGCTCGTGGCGCGCACATGTCGGCCGGGCACCTCAGCCGTGAGTTCCGGCTCGCCTACGGCGAATCTCCGTACAGCTACCTGATGACGCGACGGATCGAGCGCGCGATGGCACTGCTGCGTCGTGGCGACCTGAGTGTCACCGACGTCTGTTTCGCGGTCGGTTGTTCGTCGCTGGGCACTTTCAGCACGCGTTTCACCGAGCTGGTCGGCGTGCCGCCGAGCGTCTACCGGCGGCAGGCGGCCCAGGCGACCGCCGGGATGCCGTCGTGCGTGGCTAAGCAGGTGACCAGACCGGTCAGGAATCGAGAAGCGCGGGCCACCGAGCCGCAACTAGCGTGACCAGCATGGACATCACCATTCACTCGAGCTTCCTTCCGCACACCGATCCGGACGCCTCGCTGGCCTTCTACCGCGACATCCTCGGCTTCGAGGTCCGCCTCGACGTCGGCTACGAGGGATGCGCTGGATCACCGTCGGGCCGCCCGACCAGCCCAGCACGGCCATCGTCCTGCACCCGCCGGCCGCCAACCCGGGCATCACCGACGACGAGCGGCAGACCATCCTCGAACTGATGGCCAAGGGCAGCTACTTCGGCGTCAACCTCGCCACCACCGACCTCGACGCCACCTTCGCCAAGCTGGAGGCCAGCGACGCCGAGGTCGTCCAGGAGCCGACCGAGCAGCCGTACGGCGTGCGCGACTGTGCCTTCCGGGACCCGGCCGGCAACATGGTCCGCATCCAGGAAGTGCGCTGAGCCCCGCACGCCCGACAGATGGAGACACGATGAGCACGGCCATCCAGCCGTCCGCACCGCACGTGGCCGACAGTCACGATCTGATCCGCGTGCAGGGCGCGCGGGTCAACAACCTGAGGGACGTCAGCGTCGAGATTCCGAAGCGGCGGCTGACGGTGTTCACGGGTGTCTCCGGCTCTGGCAAGAGCTCGCTGGTTTTCGGCACCATCGCCGCCGAGTCGCAGCGGATGATCAACGAGACCTACAGCGCCTTCGTGCAGGGCTTCATGCCGACGCTGGCGCGACCCGACGTCGACCTGCTGGACGGCCTGACCACGGCGATCATCGTGGATCAGGAGCGGATGGGCGCCAACTCCCGCTCCACCGTCGGCACCGCCACCGACGCCAACGCGATGCTGCGCATCCTGTTCAGCCGGCTCGGTCAGCCGCAGATCGGCTCTCCCAACGCGTACTCGTTCAATGTCCCTCGGTGAAGGCGACCGGGGCGATCACCGTCGACCGGGGCGTGGGCAAGACGAAGACCGAGAAGGCGACCTTCACCCGTCTCGGCGGCATGTGCCGCGGTGCGGGGCATGGGCGCGGTGACCGACATCGACCTGTCCGCGCTGTACGACGACGGCCTCTCGCTCAACGAGGGCGCGATCACGATCCCGGGTTACAGCATGGAGGGCTGGTACGGCCGGATCTTCCGGGGCTGCGGCTACTTCGACCCGGACAAGCCGATCGCCAAGTTCACCAAGCGGGAGCTGCACGACCTGCTGCACCGGGAGCCAACCAAGATCAAAATCGACGGGATCAACCTGACGTACGCGGGCCTGATCCCCTCGATCCAGAAGTCCTTCCTCGCCAAGGACATCGACGCGTTGCAGCCGCACATCCGCGCCTTCGTGGAACGCGCGGTGACCTTCACGAGCTGCCCCGAGTGTGCCGGCACCCGGCTCAGCAAGGAGGCCCGCTCGTCGAAGATCAAGGGCAAGAACATCGCCGACGCCTGCGCGATGCAGATCAGCGACCTGGCGGCCTGGGTGCGTGGCATCACAGAGCCCTCGGTGACTCCACTGCTGGCCGGGCTGCAACACCTTCTCGACTCGTTCGAGGAGATCGGGCTGGGCTACCTGTCGCTCGACCGGCCGTCGGGCACCCTCTCCGGCGGCGAGGCGCAGCGCACCAAGATGATCCGCCACCTCGGCTCCTCGCTCACCGACGTCACCTACGTCTTCGACGAGCCGACGATCGGGTTGCACCCGCATGACATCCAACGCATGAACGAACTGCTGCTCCAACTGCGCGACAAGGGCAACACCGTGCTGGTCGTCGAGCACAAGCCAGAGGCCATCGCCATCGCCGACCACGTCGTCGATCTCGGGCCCGGCGCCGGCACGGACGGCGGGACGGTCTGCTACCAGGGCACCCTGGACGGTCTGCGGGCCAGCGGCACCATCACCGGCCGGCACCTCGACGACCGAGCAGCCCTCAAAGAGACCGTACGACCGGCCACCGGCAAGCTGGAGATCCGTGGCGCGACGGCCAACAACCTCCAGAACGTCGACGTCGACGTACCCCTCGGGGTGCTCGTCGTCGTGACCGGTGTCGCCGGCTCCGGCAAGAGTTCGCTCGTGCACTCCTCGATCCCCGCCGGTGCGGGTGTGGTGTCGATCGACCAGGGCGCGATCCGCGGCTCGCGGCGCAGCAACCCGGCCACGTACACGGGGTTGCTCGACCCGATCCGCAAGGCGTTCGCGAAGGCCAACGGTGTGAAGCCGGCGCTGTTCAGCGCCAACTCCGAGGGCGCCTGCCCGAGCTGCAACGGTGCCGGCGTCATCTACACCGACCTGGGGATGATGGCCGGCGTCGCCGCTCCCTGCGAGGACTGCGAGGGCAAGCGGTTCCAGGCGTCGGTGCTGGAATACCGGTTCGGCGGTCGCGACATCAGCGAGGTGCTCGCGATGTCGGTGACCGAGGCCGAGAGTTCTTCGGCGCCGGCGAGGCGCGTATTCCGGCAGCGCACGCCATCCTCGACCGGCTCGCCGACGTCGGGCTCGGCTACCTGAGCCTGGGTCAGCCACTCACGACCCTCTCCGGCGGGAGCGGCAGCGACTGAAGCTCGCCACCCACATGTCCGACAAGGGGGCGTCTACGTTCTCGACGAGCCGACCACGGGCCTGCACCTGGCCGACGTCGAGCAGCTGCTCGGCCTGCTCGACCGCCTCGTCGACGCCGGTAAGTCAGTGATCGTCATCGAGCACCACCAGGCGGTCATGGCACACGCCGACTGGATCATCGACCTCGGTCCCGGTGCCGGTCACGACGGTGGCCGGATCGTCTTCGAGGGCACACCCGCCGACCTCGTCGCCACCCGCTCCACCCTCACCGGGGAGCACCTGGCCGCGTACGTCGGCACCTGACCACGGCCGCCGCCGGTCGATCGTTCAGGCGACCGGCGGTCGGACCCGTCGTGCCGTCGTGGCCGCGAGGACCCCACAGGTGGCGGCGACCAGCCCGAGGACGGTCGTGGCCGGGTTGACGTACGCGGGCACCGACGAGGTGACGAACGTGCCGCCGCCACTGAGGTGGCACTCGAAGCGGACCGGTAGGTAGCCGACGTCGTACCCGTCGACCTGGCTGGCCCGCTGCGGCCCGGCCTCGCGACACGGCTCGATCGGGGAGGAGCCGGCTCCACCGTCCTCGGCACGCAGCACCGCGTAGCCGAGGTGGAGCAGGCCCCAGGCGTACACGCCGACCGTTGCCGCACCGGCGAGGAACGCCGCCGCCCGCAGCCAACCTGGCCGTTCGTTTGCCCGGAACGCTGCGGTGAGCCCGCGAACGGTGAGGGCCGTCGCGATGGCGGCCCCGCCCAACGCGGCGAGCAGCAACCCGAGAACAGCATGCCGACATTGTTGATCGACGGTGCCATATTTTGAAACGATGTTGACATGAAGGCACATGGGCATCAGTCTGGCTCTGTCAGAACTCTTTGAAAGGACAAGACATGGTGCAGATTGCCCTCGCACTGGCGAGGTTCGCCCGCGGCCAAGGCGAGCTCTACCTCAACCTTGCCGCCGAGCTGGAAGCCGCGGCGCAGGTCCCCGACCTCACTGCAGACCCCGAGGTCGAGATTCCCACTGGACGCGGCCAGCGCCAACAGCAGATCCTCGCCGTGCCCGGTCTCGCCGCCGAGGATGGGATGAAGACTGCTGACATCGCCGCCGCCATCAGCTACGACGGACCGAACACCCACACCTCGCTGCAAGCCCTGCACAAGGCCGGCCTCGTCGAACTGGTCCCCGCTGCGACCCGCAACGTTGGCGCCTGGCCACCCGTTATCGCACCACCAGCGTCGTCTTCATGCGCATGGCCTCCCGTATCCGTCCAGGCGAGTGGACGACCTACGGAGACATCTCGATTGCCGTGCGCGGCGATACCAAAGCGGCCCGAGGCGTTGGGCAGGCCGCCGCAGCACTCACCACCTTCCCCATCCCGAACGAGTCCTCATGGAGGGAGGGCGCATCAATCCAAAGTGGCGCGACAGTCAGGCCGGGGACCGGAGTATTGCCGCCAACTGTTGGAAGATCAGGGTGTGCGGTTCGACAACGATCTCGCCGATCTGAGTCAGCGCGTGACCTGGGACGAGCTACGCCGCCGCGATGAGTCCGAACCCGTCACCGAGTGACGGACTCACAGCCAGCTTCTCTTGGCACGGATATGGCACAGAGGCGCAGCGCAGGCCGCCAACTGCCAGTCAGACGCTCAAGGCTCCCGACCGATCGTCCTGGTCAGGAGCCTTGTGTGCTGGTGATCTGTGGTGCCCCGGCAGGATTCGAACCTGCGCCCCGCCTCCGGAGGGCGGTGCTCTATCCCCTGAGCTACGGGGCTCAGCGACGGGAGAAGACTAGCAAACCTCCCTGCGTACGCCGAATCGGTATCGGGTGAGCCGATCGTGTCGGACCGGCCCACCCGGTGCTCAGGCCGCTACCACCCGCCCGCAGCTGGGCAGCGGATGCAGGACGAGCCGTCGAGGCAGCCGCCGGGGCCACTCGTTGCGTGGCCAGGAGCCGTCCACGATCAGATGTACGGTGCGTTGCTCCTCGCCGCTGAGCCGCAGCACGAAGTCGCGGGGAGCGGCGGGTCCACGCTCGGCGTGGTGATCATGAAGCGCACCCGGCCACGGGACGAGACGGCCGAGATCACGTCGGCTGCCGGCATGGTGCCACGCAGCCGGACCCGGCCGATCCAGTAGACCTCCGCGAGGTGCTCCTGGGCGGCCCTGGTGATCGCCGTGTACTCACTGCGGACCCACCGCTCGACCGCGCTGACGCAGAGCCCGCAGGCCCGTTCGCGCGGCTCCCGCGGACCCAACCCCAGGCTCGCAGGTACGCCCCGACCGCCCGACGTCCAGCGGCAGGTCGAACCGCCGCTGGATGAGCGTGGTGAGGCTCTGCCGCGTCCACAACTCCTCGTCCAGGCCGAACTCGTCGGGGTGGACGCCCCGCAGTGTGTCGATCAGTTCGAGTTCCTGTTCGCGGCTGAGCAATCCCGGCTCGCCCTGCCGCTGTCCGCGACGGACGGCTGCCACCGCCCGTCACCACCGATGGTGTGGCGTCGGCACCAACTGGTGACCGAACGCCGTGCGTCTCTGAGTGCAACCCCACGTCTTGGGCAACGAGCCCGAATCACAACTGGTCACGATATGTGGGGAGAAAAGTCTCGAAGCAACGTAATCGCCTGTGTCTCGCTAAGCGCCCATACAGGACAAAACTGGACGTACACGGCCTAAGTCGGCGGCCTCGTCCTTGATCGACTCGGGTTCCTTGACGTCGGGGTGTCCCGGCCGCGCAACAGCCCGACTTCCTGAACCCGAGTCGATCAGGGCGCGCGGCCCGGCCGACCGCGCGAGCGGCATGGGGCGGCCCGCGTTCCGCCGGCGTGCGGCGGGACGCGGGCCCGATGTGCCCTGCTGGTCGCTCAGCCCTTGGCCTGCGCCTGGAGCTGCCGGAGGTTGTTCAGCTCGGTCTGCTGGGTGTTCTTCATCGTCTGTGCGACCCGGACCACCTCGGCGTTGTCGGTCTCGTCGAGCGCCGCGTCGATCATGTGGATGCCGCCCAGGTGGTGGTCGTACATCAGGGCCAGGAACTGCCGGTCGACCTCGATGCCCTGAGCGTTGCGCAGGGCGGTCATCTGTTGCGGTGTGGCCATGCCCGGCATCAGCCCGTTCTTGACGGTGGCCCCGTCGGACATCCACGACATCGGTGGCTTCGACCCGGTGGGGCTGAGGTCCCACTCGCGCAGCCAGGTCTGCATGGCGCCGATCTCACCCTGCTGCCCGGTGGCGATGTCGACGGCGATCTGCCGCACCTCGGGAAGGGTCGCCGACCGGTACGCGATCAGGCTCATCTCCACCGCCTGCGCGTGGTGGGTCGTCATGTCCCGGGCGAAGCCCGCCGACCGACGCGTCACCCGGCCGGGTGAGCCGTGGGGTGAGCAGGCCGCCCGCATAGCCGAGGAGCAACCCCACCACCACCATGACGGCGAGCGCCAGCACGCCGTAGCGCGACGCCGGAGCCCGGCCGTCCTCGTCCGGGACGGCCGGGATGTCGTCGTACTCGCTGTCGGTGGTGGCGGGGGCGGTCATCGGCGTCCCTTACTGGGTGGGCTGTTGTTGCTGCTGCTGCGGAAGCTCACGCGGCGTGGTGCCGGTGGCGGTGATGCCCGTGTTGCAGAGCGCCGTCGGGCCCTCGGCGGAGGCGTTCACCCGCAGGTCCTTGATGAACTCGTCGATCCGCGAGTCGTCGGCGTTGTCGAGCTTGAGCTGGTAGCCCCAGGCCTGCAGCGAGATCGGCTTGTCCAGGCCCTCGTACGGGCTCATCAGCATCTTCTCGACGCCGCGCACCTTGCCGGCGAGCTTGTCGACCTGGTCCTTGGGCAGGTCGGGGCGGTAGGTGACCCACACCGCGCCGTGCTCCAGGCTGTGCACCGCGTGCTCGTTGGCGATCGGGGCGTCGTAGACGTCGCCCATGCAGTTCTGCCAGGCGGCGTTGTGCACGCCACCACCGGCGGCGAGTACTTCCAGGTCAGCGGGCCCGACTTGTGCGACTCGTACTCCAGGCTCTCCTTGTCCGTCTTGCGGATGTTGGCGATGCCGTCGATGGCGTTGGCCCGCTTGTCCCACGGCTTGAGCCCTGGAACGACGCCCAGGCGCCGTACCCGATGATTCCGGCCGCGAGGACGCCCACCGCGACGAAGAGCGCGATCGGGCCCCAGGCGCGGCCCTGGCTCACCTTGACCGGGGTGACCGGCTTGCGTGGCCCTTGCCGCCGGCCCGGGGAGCCCGCCGGCTTGCCGGAACCGGCCTTGGCGCCGGACGCCGGCCGGCCTGCGGCCGGCTTCTTGCCGGTGCTGACCACGGTCGGGCGGCGCTCAGGGCCACCCGGGTGCTGATGCTCATCGTGCCTCGTCAAGTCGGTCGGTCAGGGAGTGGCGGGCCGGAAGACGCGCAGGGGAGCCGCCGAATGCCCGAGTCTACCCCCGATAACATGGTTGGGTGACTCCTGCAGAACTAGCCTCGGTCGTCCTCGCCGCCGCCCACGCCGTCTTCGAGCAGCGTGGGCTGGACCGCTCCGCGTTGCCGGAGCGCACGGTGGTGGAGCGACCGCGCAACCCCGAGCACGGCGACTACGCGTCGACGCTCGCTCTGCAGTTGAGTAAGAAGGTTGGTGTCCCGCCCGGGAGCTGGCCACGGCGCTGGCCGACGAGTTGAGCCGGACGGCCGGTGTCAAATCGGTGGAAATCGCCGGGCCGGGCTTCCTGAACATCCGGCTCGACGCGGCCGCGGCCGGTCAGCTCGCCCGGGTGATCGTCGAGGCCGGCGCGGAGTACGGCCGCAGCGAGCGGCTCGCCGGCGAGAAGATCAACCTGGAGTTCGTCTCGGCCAACCCGACCGGGCCGGTGCACATCGGCGGGTGCGCTGGGCGGCCGTCGGTGACGCGCTGAGCCGCCTGCTGCGGGCCACCGGCGCCGAGGTCGGCACGGAGTACTACTTCAACGACGCCGGGTCGCAGATCGACAGGTTCGCCCGCTCGCTGCTCGCCGCCTCCAAGGGTGAACAGGCGCCGGAGGACGGCTACGGCGGGGCGTACATCGGCGAGATCGCCGCCGAGGTGCAGGCCCGCCGGCCGGAGGTGCGGTCCCTGGACGACGCCGCCGCCCAGGAGATCTTCCGGGTCGAGGGCGTCGCGCTGATGTTCGACGAGATCCGGTCGTCGCTGCGCGACTTCGGGGTGGAGTTCGACACCTACTTCAACGAGAAGGACCTGCACGACCGGGGTGAGCTCGACCTGGCGTTGAACCGGCTGCGCGAGCAGGGCCACCTCTACGAGTCCGAGGGTGCCACCTGGCTGCGCACCACCGACTTCGGCGACGACAAGGACCGGTGCTGCGCAAGTCCAACGGCGAGTGGACGTACTTCGCCGCGGACTGCGCCTACTACCTGGACAAGCGCGAGCGCGGCTTCGAGCGGGTCGTGATCATGCTGGGCGCCGACCACCACGGCTACATCGGCCGGATGAAGGCGATGGCCGCCTGCTTCGGCGACGACCCGGAGCGCAACCTGGAGATCCTCATCGGGCAGCTGGTCAACCTGCTGCGCGAGGGTGCCCGATGCGGATGAGCAAGCGGGCCGGCACGGTGATCACCCTGGAGGACCTGGTCGAGGCGATCGGCGTGGACGCCTCCCGGTACGCGTTGGCCCGTTACTCCAGCGACTCCCCGATCGACATCGACATCGAGCTGTGGACCAAGGCCAAGAACGACAACCCGGTCTACAAGGTGCAGTACGTGGCCGCCCGGACGGCGGGCGTGGTCCGCAACGCCGCCGAGGTGGGGCTGGTCGCGGGTGACGCCGACGCGTTCCGCCCGAGTTGCTCGACCACGAGAAGGAGAACGAGCTGCTCAAGGCGCTCGCCGAGTTCCCGGCTGTGGTCGCCACCGCCGCCGAGTTGCGTGAGCCGCACCGGGTGGCCCGCTACCTGGAGGAGGACGTCGCGCAGTCCTACCACCGGTTCTACGACAACTGCCGGATCCTGCCGCGGGGCGACGAGGAGATCACCGACCTGCACCGCGCCCGGCTGTGGCTCAACGACGCCACTCGCACGGTGGTCGCCAACGGCCTCCACCTGCTCGGCGTCTCCGCACCCGAGAGGATGTGACATGAGGGCTCATGAGGCTGGTGCGCTGCACGCGGACATCAGCAACCGGGAGCCGGCCTGGCTGCGTACCCCGGAGGATGTCAACGCCCTGGTGCCGGCGCTCTGGCCGCGGTCGGTGACGCGGGAGCCGACGGCGCCCTTGCCGTCGCGGGCCTGAGCGTCCGCGACCTCGCGGCCGAGTTCGGCACCCCGTGTACGTCCTCGACGAGGCCGACCTGCGCTCGCGTTGCCGCGACTTCCGGGCGGCCTTCCCACCGAGGACATCTTCTACGCGGGCAAGGCGTTCCTCTGCCGGGCGGTGGTCCGGATGATCGCCGAGGAGGGGCTGCACCTGGACGTCTGCACAGGTGGTGAGCTGGCCACCGCGCTGTCGGCCGGGATGCCGCCGGAGCGGATCGGCTTCCACGGCAACAACAAGTCGGTCGCCGAGCTGGGCCGGGCGCTGGACGCCGGGGTGGGACGGATCATCGTCGACTCGTTCACCGAGATCGACCGGCTCACCGCGCTGGCCCGCGAGCGCGGGTCCGGCCGCGGGTGCTGGTCCGGGTCACGGTCGGCGTCGAGGCGCACACCCACGAGTTCATCGCCACCGCGCACGAGGACCAGAAGTTCGGCTTCTCGCTGGCCGGTGGTGCCGCCGCGAACGCCGCCTTCAAGATCCTCGACGAGGGCGTGCTGGAGCTGCGCGGTCTGCACTCGCACATCGGCTCGCAGATCTTCGACGCCAGCGGCTTCGAGGTCTCGGCCCGTCGGGTGCTGGCCCTGCAGGCGCAGATCCGCGACGCGCGTGGCGTGGAGCTTCCCGAGCTGGACCTGGGCGGCGGCTTCGGCATCGCGTACACCACCCAGGACGACCCGGCCACTCCACAGGACCTGGCCAAGCGGCTCCGCAAGATCGTCGACTCGGAGTGCGCGGCGGAGAACCTCGCCGTGCCGCACCTGTCGATCGAGCCGGGCGGGCCATCGTCGGCCCGGCCGTGTTCACCCTCTACGAGGTCGGCACGGTCAAGGAACTGGACGGCCTCCGGACGTACGTCAGCGTCGACGGCGGGATGAGCGACAACATCCGCACCGCCCTGTACGACGCGTCCTACTCGGCGACGCTGGCCTCGCGCGCCTCGGTGCGGAGGCGATTCTCGCCCGCGTGGTGGGAAAGCACTGTGAGTCCGGGGACATTGTGGTGAAGGATGAATTCCTGCCCGCCGACGTGCAGGCCGGAGATTTTGTCGCGGTGCCCGGCACCGGTGCGTACTGCCGAAGCATGGCCAGCAACTACAACCATGTGCCCCGGCCACCGGTGGTCGCGGTGCGCGACGGTCAGGCACGCCTGATCGTCCGGCGGGAAACCGAAGAGGACCTGCTGGCTTTGGATGTGGGATGACGTCACCTGTGCGCTTGGCGCTGCTCGGCTGCGGCACGGTCGGCCAGGAGGTGGTCCGACTGCTGCACGAGCAGTCGGCCGACCTGGCCGCACGGATCGGCGCTCCGCTGGAGATCGCCGGCATCGCCGTTCGTCGGCTCGGCCGCGACCGGGTGACCTGCCGGTCGACGAGGACCTGTTCACCACCGACGCGCTCGGCCTGATCAAGCGCGACGACGTGGACGTGGTGATCGAGGTGGTTGGCGGCATCGAGCCGGCCCGCAGCTGGCTGGTCGAGGCGCTGCGCGCCGGCAAGAGCGTGGTCACCGCCAACAAGGCGCTGCTCGCCGAGGACGGCGTGGCCCTGCACGAGGCGGCGGCCGAGGGTGGTGGCGACCTTTACTACGAGGCGTCCGTGGCCGGGGCCATCCCGCTGCTGCGCCGCTGCGCGAGTCGCTGCACGGTGATCGGATCAACCGGGTCACCGGCATCGTCAACGGCACCACCAACTTCATCCTCTCCGCGATGGACGCGACCGGCGCCGGGTTCGCCGAGGCCCTCGAAGAGGCCACCGCCTTGGGTTACGCGGAGGCCGACCCGACCGCCGACGTGGAGGGCTTCGACGCGGCGGCGAAGGCGGCGATCCTCGCCTCGTTGGCGTTCCACACCCGGGTCGGCGCCGCCGACGTGCACCGCGAGGGCATCACCGAGGTGACCGCCGCGGACGTGGCCAGCGCCCAGGCGATGGGGTGCACGATCAAACTGCTCTGCATCGCGGCCCGGGTGTCGACCCCACCGGCCGCGAGACGGTGAGCGTCCGGGTGCACCCGGCGATGATCCCGCGCAGCCATCCGCTGGCCAGCGTCGGCGACGCGTTCAACGCGGTCTTCGTGGAGGCCGACGCGGCCGGGCAGCTGATGTTCTACGGTCGGGGCGCCGGGGCGCGCCAACCGCCAGCGCCGTGCTCGGTGACGTGGTCGCGGTGTCCCGCAACCGACTTGCCGGGGTGCGCGCGGCCAGCGAGTTCCTACGCGGACCTGGCGGTCCGGCCGATGGGCGAGGCGTTGACCCGCTACCACGTCAGTCTCGACGTGGCCGACCGTCCGGGTGTGCTGGCCTCGGTGGCGGGCGTGTTCGCCCGCCACGACGTCTCGATCGCGACAGTCCGGCAGGGCTCGGCGGGTGGGCCCTCGGGCCGCGACGGCGACGCGGAGCTGGTCATCGTCACGCACGTGGCACCGGACGCCGCGCTCGCCGCGACCGTCGGCGAGCTGCGCGGTCTGGACATCGTCCGTTCGGTGACAAGTGTGCTGCGGGTCGAGGGCGACGCCTGAGTCGTTGAACCATCGATGAGACACTTCGACGTGTCCCGTCAGGTGGGTAAGCCGGGTGCACCGTCGGCCGCTCCGGCAGGTTGGTCCAAGGTGGCCCTTGATGCTCGGGTCGGCGCGGTGTAAGAGGCGAGGAGAGCGACATGTGGCGGGGTCTGATCGAGGCGTACCGGGACCGACTGCCGGTCACCCCGGCCACGCCGGTCGTCACGCTGCACGAGGGAACACCCCTTGCTGCCGGCGCCGGTGCTGTCCGCCCGTCTCGGTTGCGACGTGCACCTGAAGGTGGAGGGCGCCAACCCGACCGGCTCGTTCAGGACCGGGGATGACCCTCGCGGTGTCGAAGGCGGTCGAGGCCGGCAACAAGGCCATCATCTGCGCCTCCACCGGTAACACCAGCGCCTCCGCCGCGGCGTACGCAGCTCGGGCCGGGATGACCTGCGCGGTGCTGGTGCCGCAGGGCAAGATCGCGTTGGGCAAGCTGGCCCAGGCGCTGGTGCACGGCGCCAAGCTGCTCCAGGTGAACGGCAACTTCGACGACTGCCTCGCGACGGCCGCCAAGCTCGCCCAGGACTACCCGGTGGCGCTGGTCAACTCGGTCAACATCGACCGGCTGCACGGCCAGAAGACGGCCGCCTTCGAGATCGTCGAGGCGCTGGGTGACGCGCCCGACATCCACTGCCTGCCGGTCGGCAACGCCGGCAACATCTCGGCCTACTGGATGGGATATTCCGAGGAGCTGGCCGCTGGCGCCACCACCCGGACGCCGAAGATGTACGGCTTCCAGGCCGCCGGGGCGGCCCCGATCGTGATCGGCCAGGTCGTGCCGGAGCCGTCGACCATCGCCACCGCGATCCGGATCGGCAACCCGGCGAGCTGGACCAAGGCGTTGGACGCCCGGGACGCCTCCGGTGGCCTGATCACGTCGGTGACCGACCGAGATCCTCTCCGCGTACCGCCTGCTCGCCCGCGAGGTGGGAGTCTTCGTCGAGTTGGGCAGCGCGGCCAGCGTGGCCGGGCTGCTCCAGCAGCCGCGGCCGGCGCGGTGCCGCCCGGCTCGACGGTGGTCTGCACGGTGACCGGCCACGGGTTGAAGGACCCGGAGTGGGCGATCTCCACCGCGCCGGCACCGGTCACCATCGCGAACGATCCGCTGGCCGCGGCTCGCGCCCTCGACCTGGTCTGAACGCGTCGCCACCAGCCGCCCGGCCAGGTGGCCATCGGCGGCGGGCAGGCGCTCGATGGAAGGGCGTGGGGCGGCGGGGTCGGGGTGTGCGAGTCCGGCACACTTTCGGGTATCCCCGCCCGCATTCTCGTTCAGGAGTGAACCAGGCCGATGTCGCTGCTCGCCAGATTCAGCCTCGCCAACCGAGGGTTGATCGCCCTCATCGCGGTGGTGACCACGGTGTTCGGAGCGTTCGCCGTGCCGTCGCTGAAGCAGCAACTGCTGCCGTCGCTCGAGTTCCCGGCCGCGTTCATCGTGGCCGCCTATCCCGGTGCCGCCCCGAGATCGTCGAGTCCCAGGTGACCGAGCCGATCGAGAACGCCCTCCAGGGCATCCCGGGCTGGACCAGGTCACCTCCACGTCCCGCGAGGGCTCGGCCACCGTCCAGGTGACGTACGAGTTCGGCACCGACCTCGACGACGTGGTCAACAAGATGCAGACCGCGCTGAGTCGCATCGACTCCCAGCTGCCGGAGAGCGTCGACCCGCAGGTCATCGCGGGTAGCACCGACGACCTTCCGGCGGTGGTGCTGGCCGCGGCCGGCACCGGAGACGAGCGGGCGCTCGCCGACAAGCTGCGCACGGCGGTGGTGCCCGAGCTGGAGGGCATCAAGGGAGTACGCACGGTCGAGGTGACCGGCACCCGCGACGACGTGGTGGTCGTCACGCCGGACCCGGCGAGGCTGGCTGCCGCGCGGGTCCAGCCGACGGCGATCGGCGCCGCGTTGAAGACCAACGGCGTGGCGATTCCGGCCGGCGCGGTGACCGACGGCACGCTGGCCCTCCCGGTGCAGGTCGGCAAGCCGATCGCCACCCTGGAGGACCTGCGCGGCATCGTGATCACCCGGGCCCGGCGCCCGTCCGCCTCGCGGACGTGGCAACCGTCGAGCAGCAGCTCGCCCCGGCCACGGCGATCACCCGCACCAACGGCAAGGACAGCCTCGGCATCGCGGTCACCGCGGCGCCCGACGGCAACGCCGTACAGATCTCGCACGAGATCCGCGACCGGCTCGACGACCTGAAGGACGCCTCCGGCGCGGAGCTGACGGTGGTCTTCGACCAGGCGCCGTTCGTCGAGAAGTCGATCGAGTCGTTGACCACCGAGGGCTTGCTGGGCCTGGTGATGGCGGTCATCGTCATCCTGGTCTTCCTGCTCTCGGTGCGCTCGACGGTGGTCACCGCGGTCTCCATCCCGCTCTCCGTGCTGGTGGCGCTGATCGCCCTGTGGATCGGTGACTACTCGCTCAACCTGCTCACCCTCGGCGCGCTGACCATCGCGGTCGGGCGGGTGGTCGACGACTCGATCGTGGTGTTGGAGAACATCAAACGACATCTCGAGTACGGCGAGGAGAAGCGGCAGGCCATCATCACCGGCGTCCGCGAGGTGGCCGGCGCGGTCACCGCGTCCACCCTCACCACGGTGGCGGTGTTCGCGCCGATCGCGCTGGTCGGTGGGTTCGTGGGCCAGCTCTTCGCGCCGTTCGCGATCACCGTGACGGTGGCTCTGCTCGCCTCGCTGCTGGTGTCGCTGACCGTGATCCCGGTGCTCGCGTACTGGTTCCTCAAGCCGCGCGGCGGCACCGCGGACGACGAGGCGGTGCGGCGCGGCGCGGAGGAGAGAGCTGCGCAGCCCGTTGCAGCAGGCGTACCTGCCGGTGATCGGCTTCGCCACCCGCAAGCGGTCGACCCGCTGGATCACCGTCGGGCTGGGCCTGCTGGTGCTGTTCGGCACCTTCGGCCTGGCGCAGAAGCTGGAGACCAACTTCCTGGACGACTCCGGCCAGGACACCCTCAACATCAGCCAGGAACTGCCGGCCGGCAGTGGTCTGGCGGCCACCGACGCGGCGGCCAAGCAGGTCGAGTCGGTGCTGTCGCGCACCGAGGGCGTCGAGACGTACCAGGTGACCGCGGGCGGTGGGGACAACCCGTGGGCGGGCGGCGGCGGCAACAACGTCGCGAGCTGGTCGCTGGCGCTCGGCGGTGACACCGACGCGAAGCAGATGCGCGAGGTGCTGCGCAAGGAGTTCGACAAGCTCGGTGCCGGCGTGGGTGACATCAGCTTCGGTGGCGGGCAGGAGGCGTCGACCAGCCAGCTGGAGGTGATCGTCCAGGCGGGTGACCCGGACGCGCTGGCCCAGGCCGCCGAGGAGGCGCGGTCGGCGATGGCCGGTGTTCCGGACGTCGAGGACGTCTCCACCAGCCTGGCCGAGCGGGTGCCGCGGGTCGATGTGACTGTCGACCGGCTCGCCGCCGGCCGGGCCGGCTCACCGAGGCCGCCGTGGGGCAGCTCGTGTCCCAGGCGTTCCGGGAGCACCGCTGGGTCAGGTCGCGCTCGACGGCCAGCAGCAGAACGTGGTGCTGCGACTGGGTACGCAGCCGCCGGTGACCGTGGAGCAACTGCGGGCGCTGCCGGTGGGTCCGGTCAAGCTGGACGACATCGCCGATGTCACGCAGGGCGAGGGCCCCAGCAGGTCACCCGGATCGACGGCGAGCGCAGCGTGTCGGTGACCGGCGCGGCGACCGGCTCGAACCTGGGTGCGACCACCACGGAGCTGCAGAAGCGGCTGGACGCCATCGACGTGCCGGGTGCGACCCTCACCATCGGTGGCGTCAGCGCCGATCAGGCGGATGCCTTCGGGGACCTGGGCCTGGCGGTGCTGGCCGCGATCGCGATCGTCTTCCTGATCATGGTGGCGACGTTCCGCAGTCTCACCCAGGCGCTGATCCTGCTGATCTCCATCCCGTTCGCGTCGACCGGCGCGATCGGTCTGCTGTTGCTCACCGGGACGCCGCTCGGTGTGCCGGCGTTGATCGGCGTACTGATGCTGGTCGGCATCGTGGTGACCAACGCGATCGTGTTGCTCGACCTGATCAACCAGTACCGGGCGCAGGGCATGGGGGTCCGGGAGGCGGTGGTCGAAGGCGGCCGGCGTCGGCTGCGGCCCATCCTGATGACGGCGGTGGCGACGATCTTCGCGCTGCTGCCGATGGCGTTCGGGTTGACCGGTGAGGGCGGCTTCATCTCGCAGCCGCTGGCGGTCGTCGTGATCGGTGGTCTGCTCAGCTCCACGCTGCTCACGCTGATCCTGGTACCGACGCTGTACTCGATGGTGGAACACACCAAGGAGTCGCTGCGCGCTCGACGCGCTCGGCGGCGTTCCGGCGAGCCGACGGTGCACTCGGCGGAGACCGAGGAGGCGGCGGCCCCGAACCAGGTCGCGGTGCCGAGCGGTGCGCCCGCCCCGGCCCCGGCCGACGGTACGCAGCAGTCGGCGCGACCCGCGCCGTCGGCCGCGCTGGTGGAGGGTACGGACCAGTTCAGGTGCTGCGGCTGCCCGCAGCCGCACCTCGCCACTGCCTCCGACGGAGCCGACCGAGTAGGTCGGACCGCACCTGGAACGCCCCGGCAGGGTTCTGCCGGGGCGTTCCGGGCTTACCGGCCGACTGACCAGCCCGCACCTTGTGTAACGTCCTGCATACTCCTAGTGGGTCCGTGGGGATGTCGGTGAAGCGGGCGGGCGGATGACCGAGGGCGCGCGCGGGTGGGGGCGGCGCGACCTGGTGCGTCGTGGCCTGCTGGTCCTCGGTGGTGTGGCCGTCGGGGCGGGCACGTCCGAGGCGTGGTGGAGCACCCATCGCCGGATGCCGATCGCGGGTGGCCCGGCCAGCACCACTCTCGGTAACGCCCAGCAGGATGTCGGTTCGGGTGCGGTGAAGGTCGTCTGGTCCGTATCGACCAGTGAACGGCTGGTGGCTCTCACCTTCGACGACGGCCCCGCACCACAGTGGACCCCGTTGGTGCTCGACACCCTGGCCCAGCACCGGGTCCCGGCCACCTTCTTCATGGTCGGGGCGCAGGTCCGTCGGCACGCCGACGTCGTCCGGGTCGGCTCGCCGGGCACGAGGTCGGCAACCACAGCTGGGCGCACCGGGATCTGGCCGAACTGGACGCCGCCGAGGCGTACGACGACCTGCGTCGCAGCCACGACGTGATTGCGGACGTGACCGGGACACCACCTCTGCTGCTTCGCCCGCCGTACGGCCATCTGGGCGGGCGGTGCTGCACGCGGCGGCCCGGCTGGACTACCGGCTGGTGCTCTGGTCGCTGCAGATGGTGGAGCGGCAGTTTCCCGGCGATCCGATCGGCCACGCCCGGCGGATCGTGGCCGATGTCCGACCGGGATCGATCGTGCTCGGTCACGATGTGGGAGTACGTCGACGGCTGGTGGCACTGCGTGGGCTGACCGAGATGATCGGCGGGTTACGGTCGCGCGGTTACACCTTCGTCACGGTTTCGGCGCTGCTGGGAGCGGGTGTCGCCTCGATCCCGACCAGGTAGGGTCCCGCTCCGTGGCGTCCACCCTCTCGGTCCTGACCGGCAATCGGAGCTTCCGCAACCTCTTCCTGGCCGAACTGGTGGTCTTCGGCGCCGACTGGTTCGTCATGGTGCCCTGCTGGTGCTGCTGCCGCAGCTGACCGGCAGCGGGTCTGGGGCGCGCTGGTGCTGGCGGTGGACACCGGCATCGTGGCGTTGCTGCTGCCGTACACCGGCACGATCGCCGACCGGTTCGACCGCCGGAAGATCATGATCGCGGCGAACGTGCCGCGCTGGCCGGTGTGTTGTTGCTGCTCGGCGTGCGGGCGCCGGAACGGCGTGGCTGGCGCTCGTCGCGATCGGCGTGGTGGCGGTCGCCAAGGCGTTCTACTCGCCGGCCGCCCAGGCCGCGTTGCCGAACGTTCTGGAGCCGCACGAGTTGGCCGCCGGGAACGCCGTTGCCGGCTCGGCCTGGGGACCATGACCGTGGTCGGCGCCTCGCTCGGTGGCGTCCTCAGCACCGCTGCCGGCCCGTACGTCTGCTTCTGGGTCGCGGCGGTGGGCCTGTTGCTGGCCGCGGGCCTCGCCACGCGGATCCGCCGGCCGTTGCAGGCGCCCGGACGCCGACCAACCGGCCCAGCGGACCTGGACGGCCGTCGGCGAGGCGCTCGCCTACATCGGCCACCGCCCGCGGGTGCTCGCGCTGGTCACGGTGAAGTCGGCGGTCGGTTTGGGTAACGGCGTACTGACCGTGTTTCCCCTGCTGGCCGGCGTGTACGGCGTCGGCTCGCTCGGTGCCGGTCTACTCTTCGCGGTGCGCGGGCCGGCGCGTTGGTGGGACCGATCCTGATGCGTCGGGTGTTGACCAACCGGGCCTGGCTGCTGCCCGGCTCGCGCTGTCCATGTCGCTCTACGGCCTGTCCTACCTGGGCACCTCGGTGGTGCGATGGTTCCCGCTGGTGCTGCTGCTGGTCTTCGTGGCGCACTTCGCGGGTGGCAGCAACTGGGTGATGTCGAACTTCGCCCTGCAGGGCGAGGTCCCGGACCGGTTGCGGGGCGGGTCTTCGCCACCGACATGATGCTCGCGACGCTGGCGATCTCGGTGAGCCAACTGGCGGTGGCCCTGGTCGTGGACGTGGTGGACGAACGGGTGGTGCTCGCGGGCTGCGGTCTGATCACCCTCGTGTACGCGGTCGGCTGGCGGATCGCCACCCGCCGGCTCTCGCTCACCGAGCCGGTCGCCGAGCCGGTGCCGGACCCGGCCGGCTGAGTCCGGCAGTCCCAGGCCGCGGGCACCGCATCGGTTCGTCGGTGCCGGGCCCTAGCATGAGCGCGTGCCGACGAACTTCACCGCCGGGCCGGTCCGTGTCCGGGTGCCCGCGACGAGCGCCAACCTGGGCCGGGCTTCGACGCGCTCGGTCTCGCCCTCGGGCTCTACGACGACGTGGCCGCCGAGGTCGCGCCGGGCGGCGTCCGGGTGACGGTGACCGGGCAGGGGCCGGCGAGCTGCCCGACGACGACCGGCACCTGGTGGTGCGTGCCATGCGCGTCGCGTTCGACGTGCTCGGGGCACACCGCGGGGCTGAGCGTGGAGTGCGTCAACCGGATCCCGCAGGCGCGTGGGCTGGGCTCGTCGTCCGCCGCGATCGTCGCCGGGGTGCTGCTGGCCCGTGCCCTGGTCACCGACGGGCGCACCGACTCGACGACGCGGGAGCGCTCCGGCTGGCCGCCGAGATCGAGGGTCACCCGGACAATGTGGCGCCGTGTCTGCTCGGCGGTTTCACACTGGCCTGGACCGAGTCGACCGGCGCCCGGGCGGTGTCCCTGCCGGTCGCCGACGGGGTTCGGCCCACTGTTTTGTTCCGGCCGAGCGTGGTTTGACCGCGACCGCGCGGGCTGCACTGCCGGCCACCGTGCCCCATGGCGACGCTGCGTTGACCGCCGGGCGGGCCGCACTGCTGGTGCACGCGCTCACCGCGGACCCGACCCTGCTGCTGCCGGCGACCGTCGATCGACTCCACCAGGATTACCGCTCGGCGGGGATGCCAGGCACATCTTCCCTGGTCAGCGCGTTGCGAGCGGCAGATGTGGCAGCTGTGGTCAGTGGGCGGGGCCGACCGTGCTGGCACTCAGCGAGCCTCCGGCGGCTTCCCGGTGGGAACAGACTGGCAGATCTGGCAGTTACCGATAGACGTCAGCGGCGCACGGGTCGCCCGGGTAGACTTGGACACGCCGAGCGGGACCCTGTTGCCGCAGGTCGGAAGAGTTGATTACGCTCTAGACCTAGCACAGCCGCGAAGCACGCGATCTCCTGCGGGGCGGCGCACCCCGAAGCTCTCGGCGGTCAGCCCGTCTACCCCTGCCAAGGCCCACGCCGCACCGCAGTTTCCACAGGTCGCCGCAGACGGCGAGACCTGCTCACCGACGTTGGTGAGTCGGGATACCGACCGGCTGCTGTGTCACAGACTCCCGCGACGCGTCCTTGCGAGGCGGGTGCACCGAGGCCGCCCGGCCACCTGAGTTCCGACTCCGGGCAGTCCCGGCCTTATCGAGGAAGGAATCCATTGAGCGACACCACCGACGTGACGTCGGATGTTTCCAACGTCGCTGGCGATGCCACCGCCGCCGCTCCCGCCCGTCGTCGGCGTAGCGGCACCGGTCTGTCGGCGATGCTGCTGCCAGAGCTGCAGAGCCTGGCTGCGTCGCTCGGCATCTCCGGCACGGCTCGCATGCGCAAAGGCGAGCTGATCGCCGCGATTTCCGAGCGGCAGGGCGGCAACGCCGCCGGTACCCTCGACCACGGGCCGAGGTCGCGGCCGCGGCCGCCCGACCCGTGAGGGGTGCGCGCCGAGGTGCGGGAGACCGCCGACCGGCCGGCAGCCGAAGGACGCGGTGCCGAGCAGGCGTCAGCCGAGCCGGCCACCGAGCCTGAGGGCCGTTCTCGCACCCGGCGCACCCGGACCGCAGCGGCGGAGACCCGTCCCACCGAGGCACGCGCCGCTGAGGCGCGTCCGACTGAGACGCGTACCGACGAGGCGGAAGCCGGCGAGCGGGCCGACCGTGGCGAGAACCGCCGCGACCGGGCCGAGCGTCCGGAGCGGGCCGAGCGTGCCGACCGGGCCGAGCGTCCGGAGCGGGCCGAACGCGCTGAGCGTCCGGAGCGTGCCGACCGGGCCGAGCGTCCGGAGCGCGCTGAGCGGGCCGAGCGTCCGGAGCAGGCCGAGCGTGCCGACCGGAGCGAGCGGACCGACCGGGCCGAGCGTCCGGAGCGGGCGAGCGTGCCGACCGGGCCGAGCGTCCGGAGCGGGCCGAGCGGACCGACCGTGCCGAGCGGAGCGAGCGCAACGACCGGAGCGAGCGGGCGAGCGCACCGAGCGCAACGACCGGCCGGAGCGTTCCGACCGGGGTGAGCGGGCCGAGCGTAACGACCGCAATGATCGCGGCGACCGCAATGACCGTGGTCAGCGGGTCGAGCGGGACAGCGACGGCGACGACGACGAGGCCGGCGGCCGACGCGGTCGGCGCAGCCGTTCCGCGACCGTCGCCGTGGGCGTGGCGAGCGTACCGAGACTGGTGCCGACACCGGCGGGCGTGAGCCGCAGGTCAGCGAGGACGACGTTCTCGTCCCCGTGGCCGGCATCATCGACGTGCTCGACAACTACGCCTTCGTGCGGACCACCGGCTACCTGGCCGGCCCGAACGACGTGTACGTCTCGATGTCCCAGATCAAGAAGTACGGCCTGCGCCGCGGTGACGCGATCACCGGTGCGGTGCGGGCGGCCCGTGAGGGCGGCAACAGCGGTGACCAGCGGCGCGACAAGTACAACCCGCTGATGCGGCTGGACACGATCAACGGGATGGAGCCCGAGGAGGCCCGGCGTCGTCCGGAGTTCTACAAGCTCACCCGCTCTACCCGCAGGAGCGCCTGCGGCTGGAGACCGAGCCGCACATCCTGACCACCCGGGTCATCGACCTGGTCATGCCGATCGGCAAGGGCCAGCGGGCACTCATCCAGTCTCCGCCCAAGGCGGGTAAGACGATGGTGCTGCAGGCGATCGCCAACGCGATCACCCGCAACAACCCGGAGTGCCACCTGATGGTGGTGCTGGTGGACGAGCGGCCCGAAGAGGTCACCGACATGCAGCGGTCGATCAAGGGCGAGGTCATCGCGGCCACGTTCGACCGTCCGCCGCAGGACCACACCACGGTGGCGGAGCTGGCCATCGAGCGGGCCAAGCGCCTGGTCGAGCTCGGACACGACGTTGTCGTGCTGCTCGACTCGGTGACCCGGCTCGGTCGGTCGTACAACCTGGCGGCGCCGGCCAGCGGTCGGATCATGTCGGGTGGTATCGACTCCACAGCGCTCTACCCGCCGAAGCGCTTCCTCGGCGCGGCCCGCAACATCGAGAACGGTGGGTCGCTGACCATCATCGCCACGGCGTTGGTGGAGACCGGGTCCATGGCGGACACGGTCATCTTCGAGGAGTTCAAGGGCACCGGTAACGCCGAGTTGAAGCTGGACCGGAAGATCGCCGACAAGCGGACCTTCCCGGCCATCGACATCAACCCGTCCGGCACCCGTAAGGAAGAGGTCCTGCTCGCACCGGAAGAGCTGGCCATCATCCACAAGCTCCGGAAGGTGCTGCACTCGCTGGACTCGCAGGCAGCGATGGATCTGCTGCTGGACCGGCTCAAGCAGTCCCGCACCAACATCGAGTTCCTGATGCAGATCGCGAAGTCGACGCCGGGGAGTAACCCCTCCCGGTGACGACGAAGGGCACGGCCGTCATGGCCGTGCCCTTCGTCATGTCCCGCCGGTCGCCCGGGCACGCCTGCCCGGGCCCCGATGGTGCGCATGTCGTCCTTTGCTCTGCTTCAACCGACGCAACACAAAACGGCCCGCACTGTTGCGCGGGTTGAAGCAGAGCAAAGGTGGTGAAGCAGGGCCGGCCGGTCGGCATCGCCACGGCGGGTGACCGCTCGCGGCTCAGAAGTCGCCGTCGGCCACCTGGAAGACGGTGAGGCCGAGGGCTCGCCACATCTGGACCACCTGGACGCGGTCGTCGAAGACGCCGGCCACCCGATAACGGTCCCGGATCTCCCGGTCGTAGATCTCCCGCTTGACGATCGAGTCCCTGCGGGAGTCGCCGAGGCCCGCAGGTGCAGGCCGAGGTACGGCACCCGTACGTGCCGGGCCAACCACGCCTCGGTGGCCGTCCGGGCCGAGGCGTCCCGTCCGGAGCAGAAGACCACCCGTATCCGGCGGCGTGCATCGCCCGGACCGCCGCGATCACCGCCGTGTTCGGCTGGTCCTCACCCACCCGGGTCATGTCGTACGGGCTACGGGACACGGCCAGCGCCACGGTGCCGTCGATGTCCACCAGGACGATCTCCGGTGGCTCGGTCGACGGCGGGTGCACCACCGCGGGCGTCCGGCGCGGCCTGTGGCACCGGCAACGGCAGGGACCGCCCCTCCAGGTACCGCTCGTGCAGCCGGTGGATCGCGTCCGCGCCGACCTGGTCGACGGCCGGGCGAGCGGCGTCGCGGCGCAGGCACTCGTCCAGCGGCACGTCGGTGAAGTCGTGCACCTCGAAATCGGCACCGTGGCTGGCGGCCAGGTCGGCCCACCTCGCAGGGTGCGCGCACGCAGGTTGGTGTCGTCCACGCAGACGTCCGCCCGGGCCCGCAGCAGCGCCTCGACCTGGGCCCGCTGCACGGCGGTCACCTGCGCTTCGGCCCACTGGGTGAAGAGCCGCTCGCCGTGCAGCATGCGACGCAGGTCGTCCCGGCTGACCCGTACGACGGACGGCTGGAGCGTACGGGCGAAGGTCGTCTTGCCCGAGGCGGGCAGTCCCCGGGTGGCGATCAGGCGGCTCATCGACGAACCTCCGGCTCGGCGGGCGTACCCCGGTGGGTACCGGCGTCGGTCCGCCGGACCGGTGAATGCCCGCCGGGAGGCGGAATGCGGACGGGTAGGCACGTGTTGACGATGCCGGACGAGGTGTGCGGCCCGATTACCGGGTCGGCTCAGGCCCATGGCACACTGGTCAATCGGCCACCGGTTCCGGTTCACGCCCGAGCCCGTCGTGTACGGCGCGACGAGCGATGACGGCGACCCGGCGACCACCAACGAGAGGACCGAGGCGAGATGAAGGCAAACATCCACCCGGAGTACGTGACCACTGAGGTCAGCTGCTCCTGTGGCAACACGTTCACGACCCGTAGCACCGCCAAGGGCGGGGCGATCCACGCCGAGACCTGCAGCGCCTGCCACCCGTTCTACACCGGTAAGCAGCGCGTTCTCGACACCGCCGGCCGGGTCGCGAAGTTCCAGCAGAAGTACGCCAAGGTTCAGGCCAAGAAGGCCAGTAGCTCTCGTTCGGCGCCCGCGTCCGGTTTCCCGGACGCGGGCGCCGTCCGCGTTTCCCACGTTTGCGTCCGGCCGCTGGCCTTCCGGCCCGGCCCGGTCGTCGCGCACCGCCGAAGGAGCATCCCCAGCATGAGCAGCGAGCGTCTGGCCGGCCTTCTCGACGAGTACGCGCAACTGGAGAAGCGGCTGGCCGATCCGGCCATCCACGCCGACCAGGCCACCGCCCGCCGGGTCGGTCGCCGGTACGCCGAGCTGGTGCCGCTGCACAAGGCCGCCGACGAGTTGGAGCAGGCCCGCGCCGATCTGGCCGCGGCTCGCGAGCTGGCCGTCGAGGACCCGTCCTTCGCGGGTGAGGCCGAAGCCATCGCCGTGTCCCTGCCGGTGCTGGAGGAGCGCCTCGCCGAGCTGCTCATTCCGCGTGACCCGCACGACGCCAAGGACGTGATCGTCGAGATCAAGGCCGGCGAGGGTGGCGAGGAGTCGGCGCTGTTCGCCGGCGATCTGCTGCGGATGTACACCCGCTACGCCGAGCGGCACGGCTGGGTCACCGAGGTGATCGACGCGCAGGATTCCGACCTCGGCGGGTCAAGGACGTCTCGCTCGCCATCAAGACCAAGGGTGTGCCGGAGGGCGGGAGCGGCGTCTGGTCGCGACTCAAGTGGGAGGGCGGCGTGCACCGGGTGCAGCGTGTCCCGGTCACCGAGTCGCAGGGCCGGATCCACACCTCCGCCGCCGGGGTGCTGGTGCTGCCGGAGGCCGAGGACGTCGACGTCACCATCGACGCGAACGACCTGCGCATCGACGTGTTCCGCTCGTCCGGCCCGGGTGGGCAGTCGGTCAACACCACCGACTCGGCGGTGCGGATCACCCACGTGCCGACCGGCATCGTCGTCTCCTGCCAGAACGAGAAGTCCCAGTTGCAGAACCGGGAGCAGGCGATGCGGATCCTGCGGGCCCGGCTGCTCGCCGCTGCCCAGGAGCAGGCCGATGCCGCCGCCTCGGACGTCCGGAAGGCCCAGGTGCGTACGGTGGACCGCTCTGAGCGGATCCGCACCTACAACTACCCGCAGAACCGGATCACCGACCACCGGATCGGCTATACGGCGTACAACCTGGACCTGGCGCTCGGTGGCGAGCTGGACGGGTGCTGGACGCCCTGGTCGAGGCCGACCGCGCCGCCCGACTCGCCGGCGACACCGAGCTGACCCGCCGCTGACCCGCCGCTCCCGGCGTTCAGCTCGCGCGGGGCGGGACTTGGCGCGGAGCATCTCGCGGTCGGCCTGCTCGAAGGCGACGCTCAGCGCGTCCCGCAACCCGCCGCCGCCGGACACCTCGGCGAAGCCGATGCTCACCCGACCGGGGTCCCCGGCACCAGTGATTCCCAGTCCTCCAGTCGGACCGCGGCCTCGATCCGGCGGGCCACCTCGGCGGCCTCGGCCATGCCGGTGTCCGGCAGCACCACCACGAACTCGTCACCGCCGTAGCGGGCCACGAAGTCGCCCCGGCGCATCACCCGGTTGATCACCCCGGCGATGCGTTGCAGCACCAGGTCGCCGGAGTGGTGGCCGTGTCGGGTGTTGACCGCCTTGAAGCCGTCCAGGTCGCAGACACCGATCACCACTCGCTCGCCCCGGGTGACCACGGCGGTGATGTACCGCTCCAGCCGACGGCGGTTGGGAAGCCCGGTGAGCGGGTCGGTCAACGCCTCGCCCTCGAACCGTGCCGCCTCGCGGCGCATCTCCTCGTGGTCGATACGGGCCGCGATGCCGTCGATGTAGACGTCACGCAGCCGGTCGTTGCGCTGGGCGGCGAGCCGGAACGCCAACCGGTCGGCCCGGTGCGCCGCCAGATGGTCCCCGCACGGGTCAGCGCGATGCTGCGCAGCCTCGCCGGCTCGGCCGCCCCGAGCGTCTCGGTGGACACGTGGACGGTGTCCAGTCGGGCGACCGCCTCGATCGGACGCCCGTCGGCGACGGCGAGGCACACCTGCCCGAGCTGACGTAGGTCACGGGCGCGGGCGCTGTCCCCACCGTGGCTGATCAACCGGCCCGGCTCGGTCGACCCTCGGCCGCCACCTGATCACCGAGCGCGGCCTGGCGGGCCGCCGCATAGCCGTACGCGGCGAGGCTGCTCGGGCGCAGTCGGTTGGCCCGTCCGGCGCGAACGAAGCGGGCCAGGTCGGCGGCCACGTCCCGGAGCACCCGTAGGCAGCCGTCGCTGTCGCCGTTGTGGTCCAGGGCGACGGCGTTGCGCAGTCGGATGCCCGGGGCGGCGAACGTCTCCTCCGGGATCCCGGCGGTCAACCCGAGATGCCGGGCCCGCTCGATGGCGCCCAGGGCGTACCCGTGGAAGCTGAGGTAGCTGTAGGCCATCGCCAGGTCGTGCCAGCCCCAGGCGGTGTCCCGGTCCGGATCGGCCACGGCACCCAGCGCCCGGGCGGCTCGGACGAGGTGCATGACACAGCGGTCCAGTGCGCCCTGGTGGTGCGCGGCGAGCGCGGCCAGTGCGTTGAGGTGACCGTGCAGGTAGGGCTCGGCGAGGTCGCGGACCGCCGCCGACGCTTCCTCGATGGCCCGGGTGAACTCCGCCGTCCGACCGAGATTGATCAGCGCGGAGAGGCGCTGCACCATCGCGTCGGCTCGTGCCGCAGGGTCGGTCGTGGTGCGGATCACACGCTCCAGCAGGACGTACGACTCAGCGGAGCGGCTGGCCTCCTGCAGTGCACGGGCGTGCGTGAGGGCATCAACCTGGTCATCGACCCGGTCGAGCCAGCCCACCCGCCAACCTCCTGTCGTGCGCCAGGGCGCACCGTTCGTCACGTCGCCCGCGACGCTTCATGATTATGTCGTGAGCACTCTGCCGCAACACCCCCGAAGCGACAGGCCCCATCCGGCCGAGCGCGGCGGTGGCCGAGTGGCCCGTGCGCTCGCCACCGCCGGGGTCGGTTCGGCCCGGTGGAGGCCGAGGTGCTGACCGCGTACGTGCTGGGGTGCCCCGGGGTCGGCTGGCGCTCGCCGACGACCTCGGCGACGAGCAGTGGGCGCGGCTCGACGGCCTGACGCGTCGTCGCGCGGCACGCGAGCCGTTGCAGCACCTGACCGGTCGGGCCGGGTTCCGGCACCTGGAGTTGTCGGTCGGCCCGGGTGTCTTCGTGCCCCGGCCGGAGACGGAGCTGTTGGCCGGCTGGGGCGTCGAGCAGGCCCGGGCGGCGCGACCCGCTGGTGGTGGACCTGTGCAGTGGCTCCGGCGCGATCGCGCTGGCGGTGGCTCAGGAGCTGCCGGGGGCGCGGGTGATCGCGGTGGAGCGGTCGCCGGGGGCGTTGGCCTGGCTGCGCCGCAACGCGGCCGAGCGCGCCGCGGCGGGGACCGGCCGATCGAGGTGGTCGAGGCCGACGTCACCGCGCCGGACCTGCTGGCGGACCTGGTGGGCCGGGTGGACGTCCTGCTCTGCAACCCGCCGTACGTGCCGGACGACGTGCTGGTTCCACCGGAGGTGGCCGGGCACGACCCGGCGGAGGCGGTCTTCGGCGGCGCGGACGGTCTGGCGGTGATCCGTCCGGTCGTCCGGCGGGCGGTGGCGCTGGTGCGCCCGGGCGGCGTGGTCGGGGTCGAGCACGACGACACACACGGCGCCGCGGTGCCCGAGCTGCTCTCCGGTGAGGGCAATTTCACCGCGGTCACGGCGCATCTGGACCTCACCGGACGTCCCCGCTACGCCACCGCGTCCCGACGGGCGGACGGCCAGCACGCCCGATCGGGGCGGCGTGGCAGACTGACTCCTCGTGATGCTCTACGACTGCCGGTCGCCCGCCGATCGGGACCGCGGCATCGCTGCGGCGATCGAGGCGGTCAAGAACGGTGAGCTGGTCGTCCTTCCAACGGACACGGTGTACGGGATCGGGCGGATGCCTTCACCCCGTACGCGGTGAAGGCGTTGCTGGACGCCAAGGGCCGGGGTCGGCAGATGCCGCCGCCGGTGCTGATCGGCTCCCGACACACCCTGGACGGGTTGGTCTTCTCGCTGCCCACGGCCGCTCGGGACCTTGTCGAGGCGTTCTGGCCGGGTGCGCTGACGATCGTGGTCGAGCACTCGCCGAGCCTGCAGTGGGACCTGGGCGACAAGACGGGCACGGTGGCCGTGCGAATGCCGCTGCACCCGGTGGCGTTGGAGGTGCTGCGCGAGACCGGCCCGATGGCGGTCTCGTCGGCCAACAAGACCGGCCAGCCTGCCGCGGTCACCGCCGAGGAGGCACGTGACCAGCTCAGCTACTCGGTGCGGGCCTACCTGGAGGCCGGGCCCTGCCCGGACCCGGTGCCCAGCACGATCGTGGATCTGACCGGTGAGGTGCCGCAGCTGCTGCGGGCCGGGGCGATCCCGTTGGAGAAGCTGCGCGACGTCGTTCCGGATCTCGTCGACGGTCGGGCGGTCTGAGTGCCGCCGTTCACCGTTCTGCACGTCTGCATGGGCAACATCTGCCGTTCACCGATGGCGGAGCGCCTGCTCGCCCTCGCGGTGCAGGAGCGGCTGAAGCGGCGTGCGCAGGACCCGGCTCTGGCCGAGGAGCTGGTGCACAGCCACAGCGCCGGCACGGGTGGGTGGCACGCGGGCGAGGAGATGAACCCGCCGGCCGCGCGGCAGGTCACCGGCCGTGGCGGGGCCGTCGAGGGTTCGCCGCGCGCAAGCTGCGCTCGGACCACATCGACGCCGCCGACCTCGTCCTGACCGCCACCGCCGATCAGCAGGAGTACGTGGTGGCGCTTCGTCCGGACGCGGCGGCTCGCACGTTCGTCCTGGGTGAGTTCGGCCGGCTGCTGGCCGCGGTGGATGCCGCGGCGATGCCGGCGGACGACGCGACCCGGAGGCCGTGTACGCCCGGGGTGTGGCCCTGGTGGCTGCCGCTCACGACGCGCGGCTGGGCGCCTCGGCGCTGACCACCGATGATCTGGACGACCCGTGGGGTCGCGGTGACCAGTGCTTCAGCCGGGTCGCCGACGAGATCGAGGAGACGGTTCACCCGCTGGCCGGCGTACTACTGCCCTGAGCGTGGTGCGAGTTTCCTCCGGGTTTGGGGAAACCCAGGGCCAAAGGGGCGTTCCGGGTCATTCTGAACGGGTCCTAGCGTGACCGGCTCCTGCGGGGAGAGCTGATGATCCGGGCCCAACTCGACAAACTGCTGACCGTGGTGATCGCCGGAGTGCTGGCCGGTCTGGTGCTGGCCGTGGCCGCCCTGCCCGCGGCTCTGGTCTTCGGGATCGGCTTCAGCGCCCTGTCGACGCCGTACTCGGAGCTGCCGAACACGCTCCGTACCCCGCCCACCGCCCAGCGCTCCAACCTCTACGCCAACGACGGCACCACCCTGATCACCTCCTTCTACCAGGAGGACCGGGTGGACGTGCCGCTGCACGAGGTCGCCCCGGTGATGCGCCGGGCGATCGTGGCCGCCGAGGACGTCCGGTTCTACCAGCACAGCGGGGTGGACCTGCGAGGCGTGGTGCGCGCGTTCACCGTCAACAAGCGCGACGGCCGGACCCGGCAGGGTGCCTCCACGCTGACCATGCAGTACGTCCGCAACGTGCTCAGCAACGACCCCGGTTGACCGAGGCGCAGCGAACGGCGGCAACCGAACTCACCACAGTGCGCAAACTCCAGGAGATGCGGTACGCGCTCGCACTGGAGCGGGAACTCGACAAGGACGAGATCCTGACCCGCTACCTCAACATCGCCTATTTCGGCGCCGGGGCGTACGGCATCGCGGCGGCCAGCAAGCGGTACTTCTCCCGGTCCCCGTCCGAGCTGACCCTGGCCCAGGCAGCACTGCTGGCCGGCCTGGTCCGCTCACCGGACAGCGACGACCCGATCAACGGTGACGCCGACAGCGCGGTGGGCCGGCGGTCGTACGTGCTGGAGCGGTTGGTGGAGACCGGGCAGGTGCCGGCGGACGCGGCGGCGACGGCGCGCGCCGAACCGTTGCAGCTGCGGCCCAGCGAGACCCGAACGACTGCACCGGAGTACCCGAGGCGCAGAACGACTGGGGCTTCTTCTGCGACTGGTTCACCCGTTGGTGGAGCAGTCAGTCCGCGTTCAGGGCGACCGCCGACGAGCGGCAGCGCACCCTGCGTCGGGGGCTTCTCCATCGTGTCGTCCCTGGATCCCGGGGTGCAACGGGCCACCACCGAGCAGCTGTTGAAGATCTACCCGACGACCAAAGCTGCGGCGCTGCCCACCGCCGTCGTGCAGCCGGGCACCGGGCGGGTGCTGGCGATGTCGGTGAACCGCGCCTACAGCGTGGCGGACAACCCGGTCGGGCAGAAGAACCGTCCGAACACGGTCAACCAGTTGATCGCCGGAGGCGGGCGATCGAGGGGTACCAGGGCGGTTCGACGTTCAAGCTCTTCGCCATGCTGGCCGCGCTGGAGTCCGGCCTGCCGCTGTCGACCGACTTCATCGCGCCGACCCAGTTGCTCACCCGCTTCCCGGTGACCGGGGAGGCGAGCTGCGGCGGTCACTGGTGCCCGGCCAACGCCAGCCCGTCGGAGATGGACGGCCCCGCACCATGTGGAGCGCGTTCGGCCGTTCGGTCAACACGTACTTCGCCTGGCTCACCGAACGGGTCGGCGCCGACCGGGTCGTGGAGATGGCCGAGCGGCTCGGCATTGTGCTGCGGGCCGACTCGGATGCCCGGCTGGCCCGCTACGGCGCGAAGGACTGGGGTCCGTTCACCCTGGGCGTGGCCGCGACCACGCCGCTGGACCTGGCCACCGCGTACGCCACGGTGGCGGCCGAGGGACCTGGTGCGCGCCGCTGCCGGTGGTCTCGATCACCGACGCCGGCGGGCGACCGGTCGACGCCGCCAAGCCGGACTGCCGGCAGGTGCTCGACGTCGACGTGGCGAGGGCGGCCACCGACGCGGCCCGCTGCCCGGTCGGCGACCAGTCGATGTACGGGCGCTGCGACGGTGCCACCGCAGCCGGGCTGCGCGCGAGCTCGGCCGTCCGGTGGCGGGTAAGACCGGCAGCTCGGAACGGTACGAGACGGAGACGGTCGTGGCGTTCACGCCGCAGCTCGCGGTCGCCTCGATGGCGGCGAACCCGGACGATCCCGGGACGCGGTCGGCCAGGCGGTGCAGGCCCAGATGGTGAACGCGGTCGGCGAGGTGCTCACCTTCGCCCTGCGCGACCAACCGGTCCGCGACTTCGTCCCGCAAGCCAGCGATCGGCTTTCCAGGTAAGCGAAGCCCGCACCGGCAATTAGCCCCACCCTCCCGCTCCGCCTCCGTTCCCGCTCCCGCCCCGCCCTCCCGTTCCCACTCCCGCCCTCCCGCTCCCGCCCGCCTCCGTTCCCACTCCGCCCTCCCGCCCGCCCCGCCTCCCGTTCCCGTTCCCGCCCGCCTCTCGTTCCCGCCCGCGCCGGCCGATCTTGCACTTACTGTCTAGGCAAATAGTGCAAATGCCAACTAAGCGGCGACACAAAGTGCAAGATCGCGGGGAGGCGGAGTGCGACGCCGGCCCGCGTCGATCATGGACTTGTGGTGGGCGTTAACTCAGAAACACACCTTTGCGGGGCACCACAACTCCATGATCGACGCGGGCTGGGCCGGGCAGGGCAGGGCTGGGCTGGGCCGGGCCGGGCCGGGCAGGGCTGGGCCGCGGGAGGGCCGGGGCGCGGGTTAGCGGGTTTGCTCCGCGTTGCGGGCTATGTTGCGGGCCATTCCGCCGAAGACCACCGCGTGGAAGGGTGCCACCGAGCCCCAGTAGGCGTGTCCGGCCAGGCCGCGCGGCAGGAAGACCGCGCGTTGCTGGTAGCGGCTGCGGCCACCCTCGGCCGGCAGCGCCCGCATCTCCAGCCAGGCTCGGCCGGGTAGCCGCATCTCGGCGCGCAGCCGCAGCAGCTCGCCCGGGACGATCTCCTCGACCCGCCAGAAGTCCAGCGCCTCACCGACCTGGAGGCGATGCGGGTCGCGTCGGCCCCGACGCAACCCGACGCCGCCGACCAGCCGGTCCAGCCAGCCCCGGATCGACCAGGCGAGGGGAACGAGTACCAGCCGTGTTCGCCGCCGACTCCCTCGATGACCCGCCAGAGCGCCGCGGGTGGCGCGTCCACCGCCCTTTCCCGGACGTCGGTGTAGGCGGTGCCGCCGGACCAGTCCGGGTCGGTGGGCAGCGGCTCGGCGGGCGCGTCCGGCCGCTCGCGGTGGACCAGCGGGTCTCCACCTGGGCGTCGCGCACCTTGGCGAGCGCCAGCGCCACCGCGTCGTCGAAGCCGGTCAGCCCGCCGGGCGGGTCCGGCACGTACCGGGCGATGTCGTGTTCGTGGGCGACCGCCTCGTGGATCAGGCTCTCCACCAGGGGCGGGCGATCGCGTTCGGCACCGGCGTGATCAGGCCGACCCAGTGCGAGGACAGCGACGGGGTGAGCGGGCGGACCGGCACGATGATCCGTTGGCGCAGCCCGGCCACCCGGGCGTAGCGCTGCATCATCTCGCGGAAGGTGAGCACGTCCGGCCCGCCGATGTCGAAGCCCCGGTTGACCTCCGCCGGCAGCGCGGTGCAGCCGACCAGGTAGCTCAGCACGTCGCGGACCGCGATCGGTTGGATGCGGTTGCGCACCCAGCGCGGAGTGATCATGGCGGGCAGCCGCTCGGTCAGGTAGCGCAGCATCTCGAACGATGCCGAACCGGACCCGATGATCACCGCGGCGCGGAGCACCGCCGTGGGCACCCGCTGGCCAGCAGGATCCGCCCCACCTCCGCGCGGGACCGGAGGTGCGGGAGGCACCTCCGCGTCGGACGCCGGCTCCGGCCCACCCAGGTAGACGATCCGGCGTACGCCGGCCGCGCGCCGCTGCCGCGAAGTTCGTCGCCGCCGCCCGGTCGGCCGCCTCGAAGTCGGAGCGCCCCAGCGAGTGCACCAGGAAGTACGCGACGTCGACGTCGGCGAACGCGGCGGGCAGCGTGTCCGGACGACTCAGGTCTCCCTCGACGATCTCGGCCGCCGAGGCCCAGGGCACGTCGCGCAGCCGCACCGCCTTGCGGGCGAGGCAGCGAACGGTGTGGCCGTCGGCGAGCAGCAGCGGCGTCAGCCGCCCGCCGATGTATCCGGTAGCGCCGGTGACGAGGCATCTCACGGGTTCCAGTGTGCTGCCCTCTAGACTCGTTCGCTGTGGAGACCGAGACGAGCACCTTCTGGGGCCGGATTTCGCCCAGCTCAGGGCCACCGACCCGGAGATCGCCGGGGTGGTCCTCGGTGAGTTGGACCGGCTGCGGGGCGGCCTGCAACTCATCGCCAGCGAAAATCTGACCTCGCCGGCGGTGCTGGCCGCGCTCGGTTCGACGCTCACCAACAAGTACGCCGAGGGTTACCCGGGCCGGCGCCACTACGGTGGATGCGCCGAGGTGGATCGCGCCGAGGAGATCGGCATCTCCCGCGCCAAGGAGCTCTTCGGGGCGGAGCACGCCAACCTCCAGCCGCACTCCGGGGCGAGCGCCAACCTCGCCGCGTACGCCGCGCTGGTGCAGCCGGGCGACACCGTGCTGGCGATGGACCTGCCGCACGGCGGGCACCTCACCCACGGCAGCCGGGTGAACTTCTCCGGCACGTGGTTCCACCCGGTCGGCTACCCGGTCCGGCCGGACACCGAGCAGATCGACTACGACGAGGTACGCGACCTGGCGCGGGCGCACCGACCCAGGCTGGTCATCTGCGGGGCCACCGCGTACCCCGCCTGATCGACTTCGCGCGGTTCCGGGAGATCGCCGACGAGGTCGGCGCGTACCTGATGGTGGACGCGGCGCACTTCATCGGCCTGGTCGCCGGCCGGGCCATCCCGTCCCCGGTGCCGTACGCCGACGTCGTCTGCGCCACCACCCACAAGGTGCTGCGCGGCCCGCGTGGCGGCATGATCCTGTGCCGGGAGTCGCTGGCCCAGCGGATCGACAAGGCGGTCTTCCCGTTCACCCAGGGTGGCCCGCTGATGCACGCGGTAGCGGCCAAGGCGGTCGCGCTGCGCGAGGCCGCCCAGCCGGAGTTCCAGACGTACGCCAGGCAGGTGGTCAGCAACGCCCAGGCGCTCGCGGCCGGGCTGGCCGACGAGGGATGCGGCCGGTGTCCGGTGGCACCGACACCCACCTCGCCCTGGTCGACCTGCGGGAGCTGGGGTGACCGGCGCCGAGGCCGAGCGACGCTGCGACGCCGCGTCGATCACCCTGAACAAGAACGCGATTCCGTACGACCCGCAGCCGCCGATTGTCGCCTCCGGCATCCGGGTGGGCACGCCGAGCGTTACCACCCAGGGATGCGGGAGGGCGAGCTGCGCCAGGTGGCGACCCTGATCGCCCGTGCGGTGCGCACCGATCCCGGGGCACCGGGTGGTGCCGACGAGTTGACCCGGCTCGGTGCCGAGGTGGCCGAACTGGTCGCGGCGTTCCGGCGTACCCCGTGGCTGAGCCCGGGTGGTCGAGCCCGACGCCGACCGGCGGTGGCGGTTGCGGCACCTGCCGGTGCTGCTGGGCGCGTCGGCGGCGTTGGCCGCGGTCGCCGCGGTGCTGGGCGGGTGACCGGCGGCGCGACGGCCGCGTTCGGCGCGGCGGTCGGAGTCGGCGTCACGGTGCTCAGCTACACCTCACCACAGTGGTGCTGGCCCGCGCCGACCAGGTCAACCCGCAGCTGCTGCTGCCGCTCGGTCTGGGCCTGTACGTGCTGAAGTTCACCCTGTTGGGTGTCGTGCTGGTGGCGGTGGCGTCGACCGGCTGGCCGGGGTTGATCCCTCTTTGCCTCGGCATCGTCGCCGGGGTGGCAGTGTGGACAGCGGTGCACCTCTGGTGGCTGACCAGGGTGCACGCCCGTCGGCCGTAGGGCTGACCTGGCCTGCGGCCGGTCGTCCCAACCAGCGGACGCGCCGCAATGTGTCGGCCTCCGGTCATTTTCCGACGGGCGGAAGGGGAGTAGCGTGCCCACAGACGACGGCGCCCACGAGAAGCCCACACAACGATGGTTGTGCGGGGTGAGGCACAGCCTCGTCTTCCCGGCTGATATCGTTCGCCCCGTCATGGCTGATGACCAAACCCCCGTCCGCCGGTCAACCGGACGACTATCCGTCCGGTGCCGGTCAGGGTTGGACCGCGCTCAGCTACCTCATCGGAGGCATGCTCGTGTGGGGTTTCATCGGCTGGCTGGTCGACCAGTGGCTCGACACCGGTGGCGTCGCCACCGGCATCGGCGTCGTGCTCGGCATGGCCGGGGAGTCATCCTGGTCATCCGCCGACTCGGCACGCCTACTTAGGAAGGGACACGGTGTTCCGGACAGGCGAACGTTCTGGCAGCAGGCCAGGCGGCATTCCCACCCAGTGTGGACGACTTCTACCTGCCCGCCATCCTGCCCTGGGGTGTGGAAAACGCTCCGTGGTTCACCAAGTTCACGGCGATGATCTGGATCGCGGTCGGCGTCCTGATCATCTTCTTCCTGGCGACCTACCGGAAGCCGCAGCTGGTGCCGACCAAGAAGCAGTGGTTCGCGGAGTCGATCTACGGCTTCGTCCGGAACAACATCTCGGTCGACATGATCGGTCACCAGGGCGTGCGGTTCGCTCCGTACTTCACGACGCTGTTCTGCTTCGTGCTGCTGACGAACGCGTTCGCGATCATTCCGCTCTTCCAGATCTCGCCGAACTCGCACATCGCCTTCCCGGCGATCCTCGCGGTGATCAGCTACGTGCTGTTTAACTACATCGGCATCCGGCACCACGGCTTCGGCAAATACTTCAAGCACGCCCTGATCCCGCCGGCACCGTGGTACATCCTGCCGCTGCTGATCCCGATCGAGGCGTTCTCGACCTTCATCATCCGGCCGTTCTCGCTGGCCGTTCGTCTCTTCGCGAACATGTTCGCCGGCCACATGCTCCTGCTGGTCTTCACGCTCGGCGGCTTCGCGATGCTCAACGCCAACGCCTGGCTGGCGCCGATCTCGGTGGTCTCCTGGGTGATGACCGTGGCGCTGACCCTTCTCGAGGCGCTGGTCATCGTCCTGCAGGCCTACGTCTTCACGGTGCTGAGCGCCAGCTACATCCAGGGCGCGATCGCCGAAGAGCACTGATCCACGCACCAACCCGTTGTCGTCCCGCGTGAGAGTCACGCGTGATAACCAGGAGGAACCACACCAATGGACGTTAGCGTTCTCGCCGAGGTCACCGGTAGCACCGCTGCCATCGGCTACGGTCTCGCCGCCATCGGCCCGGGCATCGGCGTTGGCCTGGTCTTCGCCGCCTACATCCAGTCGACCGCCCGGCAGCCCGAGTCGTCGCGCATGACGCTGCCGTACGTCTGGATCGGCTTCGCCGTCATCGAGGCGCTCGCGCTGTTCGGCATCGCCTTCGGCTTCATCTGGGCCGGCTCCGCAGCCTGATCTAGCCCTTTCGACCGGGAGGTCACCCATGTTGTTCCTCCTCGCCGCCGAGGGTGGTGAGTCAGAGCACAACCCGATCATTCCGATCTGGCAGGAGATCGTGGTCGGCACGGTCGCCTTCGCCGTGCTCTGCTTCGTGCTGATGAAGTTCGTCTTCCCGCGCATGGAGCAGACGTTCCAGGCTCGGGTCGACGCGATCGAGGGCGGCATCAAGCGCGCCGAGGCCGCCCAGGCCGAGGCCAACCAGCTGCTCGAGCAGTACCGTGCCCAGCTCGCCGAGGCGCGGACCGACGCCGCCAAGATCCGTGACGACGCGCGGGCCGACGCCGAGGGATCCGACAGGACATCCTCGCCAAGGCGCGGGAAGAGTCCGACCGGGTCATCCAGGCGGGTAAGGACGCGCTCGCCGCCGAGCGGGCCACCATCGTGCGCGAGCTGCGCGCGGAGGTCGGCACGATCGCGGTGGACCTGGCCAGCAAGATCGTTGGCGAGTCGCTGGCCGACGAGGCACGGCGTAAGGGCACCGTCGACCGGTTCCTGAGCGGTCTCGAGAGCACGGGGCCCGCTGATGCAGGCCGCCAGCCGGGAGTCGTACCGGGTCGCGGCCGAGCGCCTCGACGCGTACGTCCGCGGCGCGGAGCCGTCGGCGGTGGCCTCCACCGCCGACGCCATCCTCCGTGGCAAGCCTGCTGCGGCGCGAGCCGGCTGCGCCGGGCGCTGTCCGAGCCGGCTCGTTCCGGTGAGGACCGCGGGCTCTGCTTGGCGACATGCTGGGTGGGCGGATCGGCGCCGACGCGCTCGACCTGCTCGTGTCGCTGGTGTCCGGCCGTTGGTCGGCACCGTCGGAGCTGCTCGAAGGCGCCGAGCGCCTGGGCGTGGAGGCGCTGCTCGCCAGCGCCGACAAGGCCGGCGAGCTGGGCGAGGTCGAGGACGAGCTGTTCCGCTTCGGTCAGGTCGTGTCCGGTCAGTCGGCGTTGGGCAACACGCTCGCCGACCCGGTCGCCCGGTCGAGCAGCGGGCCACGCTGGCCCGCGAGCTGCTCGCCGACAAGGCCCGTCCGGTCACCGTCCGCCTCGTCGAGGTCGCACTCGGCGGCTTCGGAGGGCGCTCCTTCAGCGGCGCGCTCACCCGGCTGGTGGAGCTCGCGGCCGAGCGACGCGACCGGCAGGTGGCGTACGTGACCGTCGCGGCCCCGTTGAGTGACTCGGACGAGCGCCGGCTGGGCGCGAGCCTCACCGCGATATACGGTCGAGAGGTCTCCGTCAAGCAGACGGTCGACCCCGCGGTCCTGGGTGGCGTGAGTGTGCGGGTCGGCTCCGATCTGTACGACGGCACCATCCTGCGCCGCCTCAACGAGACCCGCAACGCGCTCGCGAAGCGCTGAACGGCTCGCCGTCCAGCGGCTGAGCGGCTCCGCCACAGCATCGGGCGGCTTCGCCGCACAGCGCCCGGATTGACAGACGCCATTCGGACCGGTTGGTACTAGGTATCCCGGGCCCCTGAATTTAAGGAAGCAGAGGATGGCCGAGCTGACCATCTCGACGGAGGAGATCCGCGGCGCCCTGGAGCGCTACGTCTCTTCCTACTCGTCCGACGTCTCCCGCGAGGAGGTCGGCACCGTCGCCGACACCGGCGACGGTATCGCCCACGTCGAGGGCCTGCCCTCGACCATGACCAACGAGCTCCTGGAGTTCGAGGACGGCACGCTCGGCGTGGCGTTGAACCTCGACGTTCGGAGATCGGCGTCGTCGTTCTGGTGACTCCGCCAAGCTGGAGGAGGGCAGCGCGTCAAGCGCACCGAGCGAGTTCTCTCCGTTCCGGTCGGCGACGCCTTCCTCGGCCGCGTGGTCGACGCCCTCGGCAAGCCGATCGACGGGCTCGGTGACATCGCCAACGAGGGCTTCCGTGAGCTGGAGCTGCAGGCTCCGAACGTGATGGCCCGGCAGTCGGTGTTCGAGCCGCTGCAGACCGGCATCAAGGCGATCGACGCGATGACCCCGATCGGTCGGGGTCAGCGGCAGCTGATCATCGGTGACCGGAAGACCGGCAAGACCACTGTCGCCCTGGACGCCATCCTCAACCAGCGGGACAACTGGCGTACCGGCGACCCGAAGAAGCAGGTCCGCTGCATCTACGTCGCCATCGGCCAGAAGGCCTCCACCATCGCCTCGATCAAGGGGCAGTTGGAGGAGGCGGGCGCGATGGAGTACACGACCATCGTCGCCTCGCCGGCGTCCGACCCGGCCGGCTTCAGTACCTCGCCCCGTACACCGGCTCGTCCATCGGGCAGCACTGGATGTACGGCGGCAAGCACGTTCTGATCGTCTTCGACGACCTGAGCAAGCAGGCCGAGGCGTACCGGGCCGTGTCGCTGCTGCTGCGTCGCCCGCCGGGCCGTGAGGCGTACCCGGGTGACGTCTTCTACCTGCACTCCCGCCTGCTGGAGCGCTGCGCGAAGCTCTCCGACGAGCTGGGTGGCGGCTCGATGACCGGTCTGCCGATCATCGAGACGAAGGCCAACGACATCTCGGCCTTCATCCCGACCAACGTCATCTCGATCACCGACGGTCAGATCTTCCTGGAGACCGACCTGTTCAACCAGGGCGTCCGTCCGGCGATCAACGTCGGCACCTCGGTCTCCCGGGTCGGTGGCGCCGCGCAGGTGAAGCCGATGCGTAAGGTCGCCGGTTCGCTGCGGCTCAACCTCGCGCAGTACCGCGAGCTGGAGGCGTTCGCCGCCTTCGCCTCCGACCTGGACCGGGCCTCGCAGAACCAGCTGAACCGCGGTTCCCGTCTGGTGGAGCTGCTCAAGCAGCCGAACTACTCGCCGTACCCGGTGCAGGAGGAGGTCGTCTCGGTCTGGGCCGGCGTCGAGGGCAAGCTGGACGACATCCCGGTGAGCGACGTCCGGCGCTTCGAGGCGGAGTTCCTCCAGTACCTGCGGCACAAGCACGAGGGTGTGCTGGCCGGCATCGCCGACAACCAGTGGGGCGACGACATCGTCGGTTCGCTGGACGCGGCGATCGCCGATTTCAAGCAGGTCTTCCTCAACAAGGACGACGAGCGCAAGGTCAACGACGCGCCGGCCGCACCGCTCGAGGGCGACGAGAACCGCGAGACGGTGACCCGCTTCCGCGACAGCGCGACCGACCGCCCGGCCGAGAGCTGATCCCGTGGCGGCCCAGGTACGCGTTCTTCGTCAACGGATCCGCTCGGCGAAGTCGATGAAGAAGATCACCAAGGCGATGGAGCTCGTGGCGACGAGCCGGATCGCCAAGGCTCAGGCCCGGGTGCAGGCGTCCCTGCCGTACGCCCAGGCCATCACCGGCGTGCTCACGGCGCTGGCGTCCAACGCGCGGATCGACCACCCGCTGCTCACCCCGCGCGAGCGGGTGCGGCGGGCGGGCGTCCTGTTGGTCACCAGCGACCGCGGCCGGCCGGCGGCTACAGCTCCAACGCGATCAGGATGGCGGAGTCGCTGATCGCGCGTCTCAGGCGGACGGCAAGGAGCCGGTGCTCTACGTGATTGGGCGTAAGGGCGTCGGGTTCTACCGGTTCCGCAACCGGCCGATCGAGGCCAACTGGACCGGGTTCAGCGAGCAGCCGTCGTTCGAGGACGCCCGTACCGTCGGTGAGACGCTGATCAAGGCGTTCACGGCCGGAGCGGACGACGCCGACGGCGGTGCCGGAGCGGACGGGTGCTCGGCGTCGACGAGTTGCACATCGTCTACACCGAGTTCCACTCGCTGATGACCCAGAGCCCGGTCACCAAGGTCATCGGTCCGATGCAGGTGGAAGACCGGCCGCGCTCCGAGGGTTGCTGCCGGCGTACGAGTTCGAGCCGGAGGCGGAGGCGCTGCTCGACGCGCTCCTGCCGAGGTACATCAACACGCGGATCTACGCGCGTTGATCGAGTCGGCGGCGAGTGAGTCGGCGGCACGTCGGCGGGCGATGAAGAGCGCCACCGACAACGCCGAAGACATGATCGAGAAGTACACGCGCGAGATGAACTCGGCTCGCCAGGCCGGGATCACCCAGGAGATCAGCGAGATCGTCGGCGGCGCCAACGCGCTGGCCGCGTCGGGAAGTGAAGTGTGATGACTGCACCAGTAGAGACCAAGACGGCCACGGGTCGCGTGGTCCGGGTCATCGGCCCGGTCGTCGACGCCGAGTTCCCGCGCGACGCCATGCCGGCCCTGTTCAACGCCCTCAACGTCACCGTGAACCTGTCGGGCGGTGAGAAGACGCTGACCCTGGAGGTCGCCCAGCACCTGGGTGACAACCTGGTCCGTGCCATCTCGATGCAGCCGACCGACGGCCTGGTTCGTGGTGCCGAGGTGCGCGACCGCGGCGAGCCGATCACCGTACCGGTGGGCGACGCGGTCAAGGGCCACGTGTTCAACGCGATCGGCGAGGTGCTCAACCTCAAAGAGGGCGAGACGTTCGAGGCCGACGACCGGTGGGGCATCCACCGCAAGGCCCCGGCCTTCGCGGACCTCGAGCCGAAGACCGAGATGCTGGAGACCGGCATCAAGGTCATCGACCTGCTCGCCCCGTACGTCAAGGGCGGCAAGATCGGCCTGTTCGGCGGCGCGGGCGTGGGCAAGACGGTGCTCATCCAGGAGATGATCACCCGGGTCGCCCGCAACTTCGGTGGTACCTCGGTGTTCGCCGGCGTGGGTGAGCGCACCCGTGAGGGCAACGACCTCATCGCCGAGATGACCGAGTCCGGCGTCATCGACAAGACCGCGCTGGTCTACGGCCAGATGGACGAGCCGCCGGGCACCCGACTGCGGGTGGCGCTGTCCGCGCTGACCATGGCGGAGTACTTCCGGGACGTGAAGAAGCAGGAGGTGCTGCTCTTCATCGACAACATCTTCCGCTTCACGCAGGCCGGTTCGGAGGTGTCCACCCTGCTCGGCCGTATGCCGAGCGCCGTGGGTTACCAGCCGACCCTGGCCGACGAGATGGGCGAGCTCCAGGAGCGGATCACCTCCGTCCGGGGCCAGGCCATCACCTCGATGCAGGCGATCTACGTGCCGGCGGACGACTACACCGACCCCGCCCCGGCCACCACGTTCGCCCACCTGGACGCGACCACCAACCTGGAGCGGTCGATCTCCGACAAGGGCATCTACCCGGCGGTCGACCCGCTGGCGTCCTCGTCCCGGATCCTCGCCCGGAGTTCGTCGGTCAGGAGCACTTCCAGGTCGCCACCGAGGTGAAGCGGATCCTGCAGCGCTACCGCGACCTGCAGGACATCATCGCCATCCTCGGTATCGAGGAGCTCTCCGAGGAAGACAAGATCACCGTGGCTCGTGCCCGGCGGATCGAGCGCTTCCTCTCGCAGAACACCTACGCTGCGGAGCAGTTCACCGGTGTGCCGGGCTCGACGGTCCCGATCAAGGAGACCATCGAGGCGTTCCGCAAGATCAGCGAGGGCGAGTACGACCACTTCCCCGAGCAGGCGTTCTTCATGTGCGGCGGTCTCGAGGACCTGGAAAAGAAGGCTGAGGAACTGATGAAGGGCTGACAAGCCCCTCGGCTCAGCAACAAAGACTGCCCCGGCAACGCCGGGCAGTCTTTGTTCATGTTGGCGTCTTACCATCGTCGCGGTCCGTTACTCGTGGTCGTCGCTCCCCGGGCACCTGAGCTACGGTTCGTTCCGCGCTCACCTGAACGAGCGTTGATCTTTGCAACCTTTCGACGACGTGCGCCCGTCTTCTCGTTGTGGGCGTAACGAACGGAGATGCTCGTGGGTAAGGCCGGCAAGAGTGGCCGCAAGTCGTCCGTCTGGCGGGTGTGCCGCGCTGGGCCAGGCTCTGCACGGTGTTTGGCACGGTGCTGACCGTGCTCAGCGGGCGGTGCTGGTCGGCACCGAGGTGCTCATGGCCCGCTACGAGGGGCCGTCGGCAAGGCTGACCTGTTCGGCGACCAGGCAGCGGGCGCCCAGGCGAAGAAGAGCGACATCAAGGGCCCACTCAACATCCTGCTGGTCGGCATCGACCCGCGTACGCCGACGCCGCGCCGCTGGCCGACTCGATCATGGTGCTGCACGTGCCGGCGTCGATGGACCGGGCCTACCTGTTCTCGCTGCCACGTGACCTCTACGTGCAGATCCCGCAGTTCAAGAAGGCCGACTTCCCCGGCGAGAAGACGAAGATCAACGCCGCCATGTCGTTCGGCAGCAAGGTGCCGGGGCGAACCCGGACGCGGCGCGGGGCTTCGAGCTGTTGGCCACCACCGTGCAGAATGTGACAGGCATCAAGCGCTTCGACGCTGGCGCGATCATCAACTTCACCGGCTTCCAGAAGATCGTCGACGCCATGGGTGGCGTCAACATGTACATCGAGCGCGACGTGAAGTCCGAGCACAAGCAGCCGGACGGCAAGGCGCGACCGGGCAACACCCGCGGCGAGGGCTACGTCGGCCCGCAGGCGCTCTACAAGAAGGGCAACCAGCACCTCAAGGGGTGGCAGGCGCTGGACTACGTACGGCAGCGCTACCCGAAGAACGGCGTCCCGGACTCCGACTACGGTCGGCAGCGCCACCAGCAGCAGTTCGTCAAGGCCATGGTCGGCCAGGCGTTCAGCGCCGACGTGGTGTCCAACCCGATCAAGCTGGACAAGGTGCTCCGCGCAGCCGGCCAGTCGCTGATCTTCAACGGTCGAGGCAACAGCGTGGTCGACTTCGGCCTCGCCCTGAAGGACATCCGCCCGAACACCATCCAGATGATCAAGCTCCCCGGCGGCGGGGTGTACGACGGCAAGGATTACCTGGGTGAGGAATTCCAGTCGGGGTCCCGGACTTCTTCAGCGCCCTGCACAACGAGCAGCTCGATCCGTTCCTGCTGGAGCACCCGCAGTTCGTGAACAAGACCAAGTAGTCCCGGCGCCGTTGTCCCCACCCGCGTTGGGTGAGCGCCGGCGTCAGGCTAGACTTTCGGCAATCCGTAGCCGCAGCAAGGAGACAGCGTGGCCAAGCAGCTTCACGTCGAGCTCGTCGCCGTCGAGGAAAAGGTCTGGTCCGGTGACGCCGAGATGGTCGTCGCCCGGACGACCGAAGGCGAGCTCGGTGTCCTGCCGGGGCACGCGCCGCTGCTCGGCCAACTCGCCGAGCCCGGCCAGGTTCGCATCAAGCTTGCTGGCGGTGAGCAGGTCGCCTACGAGGTGGCCGGCGGCTTCCTCTCGGTGAGCGCCGACGGCGTCACCGTGCTGGCCGAGAGCGCGACCCCGGTTTCCGCGCAGAGTCGCTGAGCCACACCGGGGATGGAGATCGTCGAAGGATTCGGAATCGGCGTCGTCGTCATCCTCGGCGCGCTTCTGACCCTCTTCGTCCGGCGAGCTCTGGTCACCCGCAGCGGTGGCATCATCCGGCTCAGCGTCCGGGTCACCACCGTGCTGGACGGCCGTGGCTGGTCGCCCGGCTTCGGCCGGTTCGCCGGTGACGAGTTGCGCTGGTACCGGATGTTCAGCTTCGCGATCCGGCCCAAGCGGGTCCTCTCGCGCAAGGGCTGGCGGTGGAGCGCCGCCGGTTGCCCGAAGGTCAGGAACGGCTCTCCATGCCGTCCGACTGGGTGATCGTCCGCTGTACCAGTAACCACTCACCGGTGGAGATCGCCATGGCGCGGTCGACCGTCACCGGTTTCCTCTCCTGGCTCGAGGCCGCCCTCCGGGGCGGTCTCGCCGCGTATGGCCTCCCAGGACTGGCCGGCTGCCTGAGGCCTGTGTGGCTCGCTGCTGGCGTTGTCTGTGGTCGCTGTTCGGGTTTCCGGGGAGCCCGCCCGGCTCCGGGCGGTCAGGCTTGATCCCTGCGCCGGGCGGGCTCCCGGAAACCCTCCGTGGGCACTGTGCGTCACTTCGGCGCGGTCTTTCGTCACCTGCCGTTGCCGGTGAGGCTGAGTCTTGCCTTCCCGGTCGGCGGGCGGCCTTGATCGACTCGGTTTCCTTGATGTCGGGGTGTCCTGTTGGTCTGATACCCCGATTTCAGTAATCCCGAGTGGATCACGGCACCTGCCGGGCTTGCCGCGCCTCGCCGGGCTCGCCCGCGCGCTCGCCGCGCGCCCGCCCCTGCGTCGCCAGGCTCTTCAGGTACGCGTGGGGCGGCCAGATTGGGAATCCAGACCCTGACGTGGTGCGGAGCGCCTTTGTTCAGCGCTTGCCGCCCGGCACCCATAGCACGTCCCCGCTGGATTTGCCGTTCTTGACAGGATAAAGAGCAGATCGGAGAGCCGGTTGAGATACTTTGCCGGGAGCGTGCTGGTTCGGTCCGGATCGTGGCCGACCAGGGCCCACGCCGCTCGTTCGGCACGCCGGGCGGTGGTCCGCGCCACGTGCAGCAGCGCCGCGCCCGCGGTGCCGCCGGGGAGGATGAAGGAGTCGAGCTTGCTCAGGCGTGCGTTGTACTCGTCGCACCAGCCCTCCAGACGCTCGACGTACTCCTCGGTCACTCGCAGCGGCGGGTACTTCGGCTCGGGCTCGACCGGCGTGGACAAGTCGGCGCCGACGTCGAACAGGTCGTTCTGCACCGACCCCAGCACTCCGCGCAGCTCCTCGTCGAGGTCGCCGAGCGCGAGCGCGACCCCGATCGCCGCGTTGCACTCGTCGACATCCGCGTACGCGGCGATCCGTGGATCGGTCTTCGGCACCTGCTCGTTGTTGCTCAGCCTGGTCATGCCGGCGTCGCCGGCCTGGTGTAGATGCGCGTGAGGTGGACGGCCATGACGCACAGCCTACGGATTCCCGATCTGACGATCCCGGCCCGGCCGGAGGGCACCCGGTTGGCCGGTGGTGGTTGGTCCTGGTGACGCCGGTGATCCGGCGGTCAACGACGTGGACGCCATCCGGGTCCACGGTGACGCCCGGCTGGCCGGCACCGTGCACGTGGTCGGTGCCAAGAACTCGGCGTTGAAGCTGATGGCCGCCGCGTTGCTCGCGCCGGGCCGCAGCGTCATCACGAACGTCCCACGGATCACCGACATCGCGATCATGGGGAGGTGCTGCGCCGGCTGGGCTGCGACGTCCAGTTCGACGCGGACGATCCGGTGGACCCGATGGTGGCGCGTGGCGGCGTAGCCCGGTCCCGCTCGGTGACCATCGACGTGCCCGAGCAGCCGGGCGCGGACGCCGACTACGACCTGGTCCGGCGGTTGCGTGCGTCGATCTGTGTGCTCGGCCCGCTGCTGGCCCGTCGGGGATACGTGCGGGTGGCCCACCCGGCGGCGACGCCATCGGGTCACGGGGCTGGACATGCACATCTCCGGGCTGACCCGGATGGGTGCGGAGATCTCCGGTGAGCACGGGTTCGTCATCGCCTCCGCCCCGCACGGGCTGCGCGGCGCGGACATCCTGTTGGACTTCCCGAGCGTCGGCGCGACCGAGAACCTGGTGATGGCGGCGGTGCTGGCCCAGGGCACCACGATGATCGACAACGCGGCCCGGGAGCCGGAGATCGTCGACATCTGCACGATGCTCAACCAGATGGGCGCGCGGATCGCCGGCGCGGGCACGTCCATGTTGCGGGTCACCGGTGTGCCCGGTCTGCGCCCGGTGCGACACGCGACGGTGGGGATCGGATCGTCGCCGGCACCTGGGCGTTCGGCGCGGCGATGACCCGGGGACGTGACGGTGACCGGGCTGGACCCGGCCTTCCTGGAGGTCGCCCTGGACAAGGTGGTGGCCGCCGGCGGGCTGGTGGAGACCCGGGGCGACGGCTTCCGCGTACGGATGGACGACCGGCCCCGGGCGGTGGACGTGGTGACGCTGCCGTACCCCGGCTTCGCCACCGACCTGCTGCCGATGGCGATCGGGCTGTCCGCCGTCAGCGACGGTGCCTCCCTGATCACCGAGAACATCTTCGACGGCCGGTTCATGTTCGCCAACGAGATGATGCGGCTCGGTGCGGACATCAAGACCGATGGGCATCACGCGGTGGTCCGCGGACGGGAACGCCTCTCCGGTGCTCCGGTGCGGGCCACCGACATCCGGGCCGGCGCGGGCTGATCATCGCCGGGCTCTGCGCGGAGGGTGTCACCGAGGTCTCCCACGTGCACCACGTCGACCGGGGTTACCCGGATTTCGTGGCCGACCTGCGGGCACTCGGGGTGGCGGTGGAGCGGGGCACCACACCGGAGGAGCCGTCCCTGCACATCTGAGCCGGGGCTCCGGCAACCCCGCCACTTAGCCATCGTTCAGGCTCGCCGACTAGGGTGCAGGCAGGCACTCAATCGCAGCGAGGGAGAAGTAGATGGCGGGTCGACTCGCGGTCGTCGGGGCCGGGCTGATGGGTTCCGGCATCGCCCAGGTGGCGGCGCAGGCGGGCTGGCAGGTGACGCTGCGCGACCTGGACGACGCGGCCACCACCCGAGGGCTCGGCGGCATCCGGAAGTCGCTGGAGAAGTTCGCCGAGAAGGGCAGGATCGAGGCGTCGGAGGTCGAGGCGACGCTCGCCCGGATCACCCCGACCACCGACCTGGAGGCGGCGGCGGACGCGGACATCGTGGTCGAGGCGGTCTTCGAGCGGCTGGAGATCAAGCACGAGGTCTTCCGCGCCCTGGACAAGATCTGCAAGTCGGACGCGGTGCTCGCCACCAACACCTCGGCCATCCCGGTCACCCAGATCGCCGCGGTCACCGAGCGGCCCGAAGCGGTGGTCGGCACCCACTTCTTCTCCCCGGTGCCGATGATGCAGCTCTGCGAGCTGGTTCGCGGTTACCAGACCAGCGACGCCACGCTGGACACCGCGCGGGCCTTCGCCGAGGAGATCGGCAAGACGGTGGTCGTGGTCAACCGGGACATCGCCGGCTTCGTCACGACCCGGTTGATCTCCGTTCTGGTGATGGAGGCGGTCAAGCTCGTGGAGTCCGGCGTGGTGTCCGCCGAGGACCTGGACACGGCCTGCCGTCTGGGCTTCGGGCACGCGATGGGTCCGCTGGCCACCACCGACCTGACCGGCGTGGACGTGCTGCTGCACGCCTCGAAGAACATCTACACCGACACCGCCGACGAGAAGTTCTTTCCGCCGGAGCTGCTCCAGCGGATGGTCACCGCCGGCGACCTGGGCCGCAAGACCGGCAAGGGCTTCTACACCTACTGAGGTCGCGCCACGATTTCCAGCATGTGCGTTGGCTGGCCCGGCATGGCGATGTGCTGGTGAGCGGTATACCTCAGAGTCATATTTATACCTCTGAGGTATACCGCTCACTACCGAGTCTGGCCCGACGGAGGTGACGGACGGTCACCGCCTACCGCCGGCTGCGCCCAAAGCCTCAGCCAGATCAGGACTTACTCGTCTAGGTCAGCCGGGCGACCGGGGCGAGGCCGCCAGCGCCGCCGCGACGAAGTCGAGGGCGCCCGGTATGACGCGCCCCCAGTAGCGGAAGTCGTGTCGGCCCTCGGCGTACTCCGCGCGGGCGGGCGGCTCGGGAAGCGCCCGCTCCAGCGCCTGTACATCGTCGAGGAGGTCGTCCTGCCGACCGCACCACAGGCCCAGCGGAATGCCGCGCAGCCGGTCGACTCCGGCGAAGACGGCATCGTCGGGCGCGACGGCGGGGAGAAGGCGGCCACCGCCCGGAGCTGCCCGGCCAGGTCTCGGCGAGGAGCAGCGAGCCGAAGCCCCATCGACCAGCCCCAGGCCGCCAGCCGACCCACGTCGAAGCCCCACGCGGCGCACCAGGCCGGCACCTCCTCGTGCACCATCCGTTGCGGGTCGTCCCGACCGGAGGGGCGCCAGGAGAGCGGTCACCTGTCGCCCGGCGAGTACGAACGGCGGCGCCCGCGACGCACCGCGTCGGTCAGGAAGCGCCCAGGCCGAGGCCGGGGAAGTCCCCTGCGGTGGTGGACGCGCCGTGCAGCACCAGGCAGACCGGCAACCCCGACCGTCGCCGTGCCCGTCCGGGACGGCGGTGTAGAAGTCGACAGTGCGGCCACGCGCTGCGGAAGGGCGGCTGGTCGGGTCGGGCGAGCGGCCATCCTCAAAGTGTGGCAGGCACCGGGAAGGGCGCGGCCCGGGCGTCAGCCGTCGCGCTTGGTGGTCCAGCGGAAGGTGGTCAGACAGAGCACCACACCGATCACGCACCACAGAGCCAGCACCACGGCCACCCGACCCAGCTCGAACGAGCCGCCCGGCTCCTGGGCGCCGAAGCTCTCCGGCAGGAAGACCGACCGCAGCCCCTGGCACATCCACTTGAGCGGGAACAGCGCCGCCACCTGCTGCATCCAGGTGGGCAGGTCGGTGAAGACGAAGAACACCCCGGAGATGAACTGGAGCACCAGGGCGACCGGGGTGACGACCGCCGAACCGCTGCGGGCGGTGCGTGCCAGCGACGAGATCGCGATACCGCACAGGGTGCACGCGGTCACCCGAGCACGGCGACCCAGCCGAAGGTGAACCACTTCCGGCGGTGCCCGGCAGGTCGAGGTCGAACAGCGCCACCGCGACGGCCAACAGCAGCGCCGTCTCGGCGATGCCGATCGCCACCACCATGATCACCTTGCCGGCGAACCAGACCCACTTCGGCATCGGCGTGCCCCGGTAACGCTTGAGCACGCCCCGGTCCCGCTCGATCGGGATCCAGATGCCGAGGTTCTGGAAGCTCACCGTCATCAGGCCGGTCGCGATCATGCCGGTGATGAAGTACTGGGTGAACTTGACCCCGCCACCGATCGTGCCACCGAAGATCGACGCGAAGATCAGGATCATGATGATGGGGAAGCCCATCGTGAAGACCACCGACTCCCTGCTGCGCAGGAACTGGGTGATCTCCAGCCGGCCCTGGCGCAGGGCGAGCGAACCGGCTCCCGGCCGCCGGCCGCGGGTCGCGGTGACCGGCGTCGCCGGCGTCGTCGTGGTCGTCATCGCTGGTGTCCGATCATGGTGAGGTGGACGTCCTCCAGGGTCGGCCGGGTCACCGTGAGCCCCGGCACCTCGCCGCCGTAGCGCGAGGCGAGATCGGCCACGAGGGCCGTCGGCGTCGCGCTCTGCGCACTCTCCAGCGTCCCTTCCGGGGTACGCCAGGAGACCGTAGCGAGAGCCTCCTGCCGATTGCCCAGTCGACCGGGGGCGGCCACCTCGACCAGCCGGCCGCCGGCGATCACACCGACCCGGTCGGCGAGCGCCTCGGCTTCGTCCAAATAGTGGGTGGTCAGCACGATCGTGGTGCCGGCGGCGGCGAGGTCGCGGATCAGCTCCCAGAACTCGCGGCGGGCCTCCGGGTCGAAGCCGGTGGTCGGCTCGTCGAGGAAGAGCAGCTCGGGGCGACCGATGATGCCCAGCGCCACGTCCAGCCGGCGCTTCTGCCCGCCGGAGAGGGTGTGGATACGGGCCTTAGCCTTGTCGGCCAGCCCGACCCGCTCGGTCACCTTGTCCGGGTCGTCCGCGTCGGGGTAGAAACCGGAGAAGTGTCGGATCACCTCGGCAACGGTCAGTTCGTCGAACTCGCCGGTGCCCTGGAGCACGATGCCGACCCGGGAGCGCCAGCCGGCGTCGGGATGGGCCGGGTCCGTGCCGAGCACAGAGACCTCGCCGGCGTCTCGGCGGCGGTAGCCCTCCAGGATCTCCACCGTGGTGGTCTTGCCGGCGCCGTTCGGGCCGAGCAGGGCGAACACCTCACCACGGTGGACGTCGAGATCCACGCCCGCCACCGCCACGTTGTCGCCGTACGCCTTGCGTAGCCCTCGGACGGAGATGGCCAGCTCGTCATCCATGCCGTCCAGTGTGCGCCTGATCCCGCCCGGGTGGTGCCCGGGTGTGGCGGTCCGCGCCACTGGGGCCGGTTGGCACCCGGACGTCCCCGACATGGGCCTGTGTGGTTTTCCACAGCTGCTTTTACTGGCCGGTAACTTAGACTCCGGCCATGGATGAACGGCAACCCGGGGCGTCTGCCCGAGCGGGACCGCCCGTGGGTGATGCGCACCTACGCCGGCCACTCGTCGGCCACCGCGACCAACGCCCTCTTCCGCCGCAACCTGGCGAAGGGGCAGACCGGCCTCTCGGTCGCCTTCGATCTGCCCACCCAGACCGGGTACGACCCGGACCACGAGCTGGCCGCCGGTGAGGTCGGCCGGGTCGGCGTGCCGTGGCCCACCTCGGTGACATGCGGGCGCTCTTCGAGGGTCTTCCCTCGCCGACATGAACACCTCGATGACCATCAACGCTCCGGCGATGTGGCTGCTCGCCCTGTACGGCACCGTCGGGTTGGAGCAGGGTGCCGACCTGACCCGCTGCGCCGGCACGACCCAGAACGACATCATCAAGGAGTACCTGTCCGGGGCACGTACATCTTCCGCCGGCGGCGTCGCTGCGGCTCACCGCCGACGTGGTCGCGTACACACTGCGCGAGATGCCCGGCTGGAACCCGGTCAACATCTGCTCGTACCACCTCCAGGAGGCGGGCGCCACGCCCGTGCAGGAGGTCGGCTTCGCGCTGGCCACCGCGGTCGCCGTGCTCGACGCGGTCCGCGACGCCGGTCAGGTGCCGGCCGAGCGGATGGGCGACGTGGTGCAACGGATCTCGTTCTTCGTCAACGCCGGGGTGCGCTTCGTCGAGGAGATCGCCAAGATGCGCGCGTTCGGCGCGCTCTGGGACGAGATCACCCGGGACCGGTACGGGGTCACCGAGGCCAGGCAACGCCGGTTCCGCTACGGCGTGCAGGTCAACTCGCTGGGCCTCACCGAGGCGCAGCCGGAGAACAACATCCAGCGCATCGTGCTGGAGATGCTCGGCGTGACCATGTCTCGCGACGCCCGGGCCCGCGCGGTGCAACTGCCCGCCTGGAACGAGGCGCTCGGTCTGCCCGCCCCTGGGACCAGCAGTGGTCGCTGCGCATGCAGCAGGTTCTGGCGTACGAGTCGGACCTGCTCGAATATCCCGACCTCTTCGCCGGCTCGCACGTGATGACCGCGCTGGTCGACGAGATCGTCACCGGGGCGCGGGTCGAACTGGACACGGTGCTGGAGCTGGGCGGCGTGGTCGCCGCCGTGGAGTCCGGCCACCTGAAGAGTGCGCTGGTCGGGTCGCTGGCCGAGCGCCGCAGGCGGATGGAGTCCGGCGCGGACGTGGTGGTCGGGGTCAACCGGTACACCGAGACCGAATCCTCCCGCTGACCGCCGCCGGCGCGGGGCGTCGAGCAGGTCGACCCGGCGGTCGAGGCGGCCGCCACGGACCGCGTACATCGGTGGCGGGCCGACCGGGACGCGGCCGTCGTCGACGCGGCCCTGGCCCGCTCCGCGCGGACGCCGCGACCACCACCAACCTGATGCCGGCCACCCTGGAGTGCGTGCGGGCCGGGGTGACCACCGGCGAGTGGGCCGGCGCGCTGCGCCAGGTCTTCGGGGAGTACCGGGCGCCGACGGACTGGCCGGGCCACCGGCGGTGGCGGTGAGCCGGGCCTGGTGGCCGTCCGCGAGCGGGTCCGCGCCACCGCGCGGGAGTTGGGCAGCGGCCGGCTGCGGCTGCTGGTCGGCAAACCCGGCCTGGACGGGCACTCCAACGGCGCGGAGCAGATCGCGGTACGCGCCCGCGACGCCGGCTTCGAGGTCGTCTACCAGGGCATCCGGCTGACCGCGGGGCAGATCGTCGCCGCCGCCGTGGAGGAGGACGTCGACCTGGTCGGGCTCTCCGTGCTCTCCGGATCGCACCTGGCCGCCGTGCCCGCGGTCCTCGACGGGCTGCGCGCCGCCGGGCGGGCGGACCTGCCGGTGGTCGTGGGCGGCATCATCCCCGCCGGTGACGCCGATCTCCTCCGGGCTGCCGGGGTCGCCGGGTCTTCACCCCGAAGGACTTCGCGCTCACTGGCATCATCGACGACCTGGTGACGGTCATCCGTCGCGCCAACGACCTGCCCTGACCGCGGCTCAGACGCGGAAACCGGCGGCGCGGGCCGCCGCGTTCGCGGCGACGTTCGGAACGGCGGCGGACGAACCAGAAGACGAAGAACACCAGGCCGAGCAGGAAGACGAGCACCAGCACCGGCAGGATGATCGCCGCCAGGAGACCACCACACTGGTGGCGTCCTCGGCGGTGCTCGCGACCGGGCGCCGAACCCGGCGGTGGTCGCGTTGATGACGGGACGTGCCGCGGACTTGAGCAGGTGCACGCCCAACGCCAGCAGCACGCCGGTGACGACCGGCACCCACTGGTGCGTCGAGAAGAAACTCCCGGGTCGCTGACCGTCACCGTCTCCGAGGAGGACCCGGCACCGAAGGCCAGGCCACCGGCGGTGGGTCGGACGACGGTCTGCACCACGTCGTTCATGTGGTCGACCACGGGCACCTTGTCCGCCACCATCTCCACCGCGAGCAGCACGGCCATGATGACGATGACCCAGCCGTTGCCGAGCCAGGTCCAGCCGCTGGGCAGGTCGATCAGGTCGGTGTAGCGGCCGAGGAGACCGAGGACGAGCAGGGGAATGTAGGCATTCAGACCCGCTGATGCCGCGAGGCCGGTGCCGGTGAGGACTTCGAACACTGTCTCAGCATCGCACCGACGCGCCAGTGCCGCTCGCCGGCGGCCGGCGGGTGCTCGGCTACCCTCGTCGGGTGCGGTTGGTCATTGCGAAGTGCTCGGTGGACTATGTCGGACGGCTCTCGGCTCACCTGCCGCTGGCCACCCGGTTGCTGATGGTGAAGGCGGACGGGTCGGTGTCGATCCATGCCGACGACCGGGCGTACAAGCCGTTGAACTGGATGAGCCCTCCGTGTCGGCTGGAGGAGGCCCCGGTGTGTGGCGGGTGGTCAACAAGGCTGGCGAGGAGCTGCGGATCACCCTGGAGGAGGTCTTCCAGGACACCTCGTACGAGCTGGGTGTCGACCCGGGCCTGCGCAAGGACGGGGTGGAGGCGCACCTGCAGGAGTTGTTGGCCGCCAACCCGGGCACCCTGGGTGAGGGGTTCACGCTGGTCCGCCGCGAGTACATGACGGCCATCGGCCCGGTCGACCTGCTCTGCCGGGACGCCAACTCGCGTGCGGTGGCCGTCGAGGTCAAGCGGCGTGGCGACATCGACGGGTGGAACAGCTGACCCGCTACCTCGAGTTGATGAACCGGGACCCGCTGCTCAGCCCGGTCGCCGGGGTCTTCGCCGCCCAGGAGATCAAGCCGCAGGCACGGGTGCTCGCGACCGACCGGGGCATCCGGTGTGTGGTCGTGAACTACGACAGGCTGCGCGGCATCGAGAAGGACGAGCTGACCCTCTTCTGACCGGCTCACGTGCCGGTGCGCACCGCGATCAGTGACTGGGCAGGCCGAGCACCCGCTCGGTCAGCATCGTCGAGTCGGGGAAGTAGTGGCGCATCTGCGAGCGGTCCAACAGCTCGGTCCAGAGCACCTGGTGGATGGCGGCGGCGTGGCTGCGGGTGGGCTTGTGCCCCAGCGGCCAGCGTCGAGCGAGTGCGGTGCGCAGCCGTACCGGCAGGAACTGCATGCCCGGTGCGATCCAGTGTGGCTCGATGGGGAAGTAGCGGTAGGGCGTCTGCACCCAGTGCCGGTCGGCCAGTGAGCGGGTGGCGGCGGAGAAGCGAAGCCGGCGTTCGTGCCCGCCCACATGCTCCAGCACCGAGTTCGAGAAGACCAGGTCGAAGCTGCCCTTGGCGAGGTGTGACGGCAGGTCGCAGGCGTCGGCCTGTTCGACGTGGGCCCAGTCGGGGACGACGGTGGGCGGCTGTTCCAGGTTGACGACTGTCACGTGCGCCGGCCGGACGGTGGCCCGGTGCCAGAAGCCGAGCCGACCGCCGAGGTCGACCACGTGCATGTCGCCGATGTCGGGGAACGTGCGCGCCAGCCAGTCGGAGCGGTCCCGACGCCGTCGGGCGCTCCACGACTGGTCACTGTCGACAAGCCGGTAGCGCAATCGATTGGGGCCCATTTAACGCAATGTACCGCTGTCGACACGGAGTACAAACATGTGGATACGCCGATCCTCCTCGAAGATCGGTTATCCGACATTCACCTTCCGTACATCACCTTGATCGCCTTGACGAGACGGGCCATGTCGGCCGGGGTGCGTTCGAAGGTCATCGACGGCAACAGCGAGCGGGCGCGACGCCGGGTGATCGCCTTGGATCGGCCGAACTCACGCAGCCCGTCCTCCCCGTGGATCCGCCCGAAGCCGGAGTCGCCGACACCGCCGAACGGCAGGGTGGACATGCCGGCGAAGGTGAGCGTGGAGTTGACCGAGGCCATTCCGGAGCGCAGGCGCCGGGCGATGGCCACCGCGCGCCGTCGGCCGAAGACCGAACCACCCAGGCCGTACGGCAGGGCGTTGGCGCGGGTGACGGCCTCGTCGGCGTCACGGACCCGGCTGATGGTGAGCGTCGGGCCGAAGGTCTCCTCGCGGACGGCTGCCGACTCCTCGGGGACGTCCACGAGCACGGTCGGGTGCACGTACGGCGGCTGCACCGCGCTCGGACCGCCGAGCACCGCACGACCGCCGGACGTGATCGCGGCGTCGATGTGCCGGCGGATCACGTCGATCTGCTTGGGCATGGTGATCGGGCCGATGTCGGTGCCCTCCGGCCCGACGGTCAACCGACCGGCGCGGGCCACCACCTTGTCGACGAAGGCGTCGAAGACGGAGTCGACGGCGTACACCCGCTCGATGCCGATGCAGGTCTGGCCCGCGTTGGTCATCCCGCCCCAGACGCACGCTTCGGCGGCGGCGTCCAGGTCGGCGTCGCTGTCGACGATCATGGCATCCTTGCCGCCACCCTCGATGAGCACCGGGGTCAGCGTCTCGGCGCAGGCGGCCATCACCTTTCGGGCGGTCGCGGTGGAGCCGGTGAAGGCCAGCTTGTCGACCCGGGCGGCACAGCGCCGCGCCCACGTCACCAGCCCGTGCACGGCCGCGAACACCTGGTGCTCGGGCACCACCTCGGCGAAGCTGTCCACCAGCCACTGGCCGACCGCGGGCGTGTACTCGCTCGGCGAGCACCACCCGTTGCCGGCGGCCAGCGCGTACGCGGCGGAGCCGATCGGGGTGAAGACCGGATAGTTCCACGGCCCGATCACGCCGACCACGCCGTACGGCTGGTATTCGAGGTGCCCGGAGAACTCGGCGAGGATGAGTCGGGACCGCACCCGGCGCGGACCGAGCACGCGGCCGGCATTGCGGGCAGCCAGTCGATGTGCTCGATCGCGGTGACGATCTCGACGATGGCGTCGTCGATCGGCTTGCCGCCCTCGACGTGCACCAGTTCGGCCAACTGCTCGATCCGCTTGGCGAGCAGGGCGCGCCAGCGCAGCATCCGCTCGCGGCGGCCGGTGAAGCCGAGCCCCGCCCACCACGCGCCGGCGTCGCGGGTGCGGTCGACGGCCTGCCGCACGTCGGCCTCGGTGGCGGTGGGAGGCGACCGGCCTCGGCGCCGGTCGCCGGGCTGGTCGAAACCAGCTGACCCGCCTCGATGACCGGGATGCCCGGGGTATGCACAGCCGTCATGGCGGAAGTCTGAGACCCGAAGATTACTCACCGGTAGGTCCCCGATTGGGGTAGGAGGGATCGGCGTCGCTCTCACCAGGCCGATCGTTGATCAGTGCAGGTCAGAGCGTTGATGCCGAAAGCGGACCGCCCGAATCGTCGAACGGCAGGTGGCCGGGAGGTGACGAGAGGCTGACCGGCCGGTCGGTATTGACGATTACCGTCTGATGGCAGGCTGACGCGCGGAGTGACGGTGTGGGGAAGGGCTGACTGTCCATGGAGGAACATCCGGAACTGATGCCGCTGTTGACGGTCGCGGGTGGCCCGATGCGCGGAGCGAGCTTTCGAGTGGGTGTCGACCCGCAGGTGATCGGCAGAGCGCCGACCGGCCAGGTGGTGATCAACGACCCGCACCTGAGCCGTCGCCACGCCGAGGTGTGGCTGGCGCCGGAGGGCCCGTCCCTGCGGGACCTGGGCTCCACCAACGGCACCTGGCTCAACGACCGCCGGATCACCGAGGTGGAACTCCTGTCCGACGGTGACGTGATCCGGCTCGGCCGCACCGAGCTGCGCCTGTTCGACCCCGGTGTGGCGCACACCGATCCGGTGGGGCTCAGCTTCGGCCCGTCCCGGCGGGACGTCCGACCACCCTGCCGCTGCCGTTGGCCGCGCCGCCAACGCGCGTCGTTGACGAGGGTGCGGCCCACACCGGGCCGCACCCGGGTGGCTGCCCGGCACCTGGACCGGCGGGGGCAGGCGTGGCAGCATGCCGCGGATGAACACCGAGCAGCGGACAGTGACGGCGAACGGCATCACCCAGGCGGTACGGGTGGCCGGCCCGCCGGACGGCACGCCGGTGCTCCTGATCCACGGCAACTGCTCGTCCGCGCTGTTCTGGGAGCCGCTGGTCCGGCGTCTGCCACCGACGCTGCGGGTGGTCGCCCCGACCTTCGGGGTACGGCGACTCCGCCACGGCCCCGGTGGACGCCACCCGGGGCCTGCGGGACTTCGCCGACGACGTGGCCGCCCTGCTGGACGACCCGACACTCTTCGCCGCCGGGAGCCGCCCGGTGGTGGTCGGGCACTCCTCGGCGGCGGGGTGGCGATGCGCCTGCTGGTCGACCATCCGCACCGGGTGGGTGCGTTGCTGCTCGCCGCGCCGGTCTCCCGTACGGCTTCGGTGGCACCCGCGACCTGACCGGCACGCCGACCACCCCGACTTCGCCGGCACCGGCGCCGGCACGGCCAATCCGGACTTCGTCGCCCTGCTCGCGGCCGGAGACCGGAACGCGGACACTCCGGCCAGCCCGCGCGCCGTCCTGCGCGCCACCTATGTGGCCGATCCCGCCTCGCTGGGCACCGACGAGGATCTGTTGCTGGACACCGTGCTCTCCACCGCCACCGGAGACGACAACTACCGGGCACGGCGGTGCCGTCGGAGAACTGGCCGGGCACCGCGCCGGGGAGCGCGGGTGCTCAACGCGCTCGCGCCGACCTGGTTCCGGCTCGCCGACGAGCTGGTGGCCGTCGCCGAGAAGCCCCGATCGCCTGGGTACGCGGAGACGCCGACGTCATCGTCTCGGACACCTCGCTGTTCGACCTGGCGTACCTGGGTTCGTTGAATCTCGTACCCGGCTGGCCCGGCGAGGAGCCTGCCCGCCGCAGCCGATGATCGGCCAGACCCGGGCGGTGCTGGAGCGGTACGCGGCGGCCGGCGGCGCGTACCACGAGGTGGTGCTGCCCGGCTGCGGCCACAGCCCGCACCTGGAACGCCCGGCGGAGTTCGTCGCGGAGTTGCTGGCCCTGACCACCGATTCCGCTGCCTGAACGGCGGCCCGGCGGCCGTGGCGCCGTGGGTGAAATATGCCACGGCGTCTCGACAACCCAGCGTCACGTGGCAGACTCGCGCGCATAACCTTAGCGACCGTTCAGTGGTCGTGCGCAGTCTCTGGGGAGGCCGGTCGTGGCACGCGAGTTCAGCACCGTGGGCGTGGTGGGGCTGGGCACCATGGGTGCCGGCATCGTCGAGGTCTTCGCCCGCAACGGCATCGACGTGGTGGCCGTCGAGATCTCCGCTCCGGCGCTGGAACGCGGCCGGGCCACCCTCACCGCCTCCACCGACCGGGCCGTCGCCAAGGGCAAGCTCGCCGAGGCGGACCGCGACGCCCTGCACGAGCGCGTGCACTTCGAGGTCGGGCTGGACGCGCTGCACTCCGTCGACCTGGTCATCGAGGCAGTGCCCGAGCACCTGGACCTCAAGCAGCGGATCTTCGCGGAGCTGGACCGGGTCTGCCGGCCGGAGACCATCCTCGCCACCAACACGTCGTCGCTGAGCGTCACCGAGATCTCGGTGGCCACCAGCCGGCCGAACCAGGTCATCGGCATCCACTTCTTCAACCCGGCCCCGGTGATGAAGCTGGTCGAGGTGGTCCGCACGGTCGTCACCTCGCCCGAGGTGGTAGCCGACGTCGAGGCGCTCTGCGCCCGGCTGGGCAAGGTCGACGTCACCATCAACGACCGGGCCGGCTTCATCGCCAACGCGCTGCTGTTCGGCTACCTCAACCACGCGGTCGGCATGGTCGAGTCGCACTACGCGACCCGGGAGGACATCGACGCCGCGATGAAGCTCGGCTGCGGCCTGCCGATGGGCCCGCTGGCGCTGATGGACCTCATCGGCCTGGACACCGCGTACGAGATCCTGGACACGATGTACCGGCGCGGCGGACGGGACCGCCGGCACGCCCGGTGCCGCTGCTCAAGCAGATGGTGACGGCGGGGCTGCTCGGCCGGAAGTCCGGCCGGGGCTTCTACACCTACGAGAGGCCCGGCTCCCCGGTGGTCGTACCGGACGAGGCGACGCCGCTGGCCACGGACGCGGCGGTGGCGGACGGGGCGCGAGCCATCGCGAAGGTCGGCGTTGTGGGTTCCGGGACGATGGCCACCGGGATCATCGAGGTCTTCGCGAAGGCCGGCTACGAGGTCGTCTCGGTGACCCGCGGCATGGAGAAGTCCGCGGCGGTCTGCGAGGCGGTGAAGACCTCGCTGAACAAGGGCGTGGTGCGGGGCAAGCTCGCCGAGGCGGACCGGGACGCCGCACTGGGCCGGATCAGCTGGTCGGCCACGCTCGACCACCTTGCCGACGTCGACCTGGTGGTCGAGGCGGTGGTCGAGGAGTTGAGCGTCAAGAAGGCCCTCTTCGCGAGCCTCGACGAGATCTGCAAGCCGGGCGTCGTGCTGGCCACCACCACCTCCTCGCTGCCGGTGATCGACGTGGCGATGGCCACCCAGCGGCCGGCCGACGTGGTGGGGCTGCACTTCTTCAACCCGGCACCGGTCATGCCGCTGGTCGAGGTCGTCCGCACCATCCGCACCTCCCGGAGGCCGCCGCCACCGCCCGCGCGGTGTGCGCCGCGCTCGGCAAGACCGGCGTGGTCTGCGGCGACCGGTCCGGTTTCATCGTCAACGCGCTGCTCTTCCCGTACCTGAACGACGCGGTCAAGATGCTGGAGGCCAGCTACTCCACGACCGACGACATCGACCACGCGATGAAGTTGGGCTGCGGCTACCAATGGGCCCGTTCGAGCTGCTCGACGTCGTCGGGCTGGACGTCTCCCTGGCGATCCAGCGTGAGCTGTACCTGGAGTTGCGCGAGCCGGCTTCGCGCCCGCGCCGCTGCTGGAGCACCTCGTGACCGCCGGCTACCTGGGCCGCAAGACCCGCCGCGGTTTCCGCGACCACTCGCACCGCTGACCGGGTCAACGCCGGCCGGGCGTGACGGCGTCTGAGGGTGTGACCTTCGAGGAGTACGTCAGCAGTCGCGGGCCGGCGCTCGTCCGGCTGGCCCGGCTGCTGACCGGTGACGAGCACCGGGCCGAGGACGACGGTGAGTGCCATCTTCGGCTGGCAGTGGGAGGGCAAGCGGCCGGCCGGTGTCGAGCCGGGCGCGACGAGTGTCTTCACCGAGGCGGACGCGACGACAGTGCTGGCGGGGCACAGGTCGTCGACGATCCGACCCGGCCGCAGAGCTGGAAGTGAGCGCGGCCGTCGGTCGGACCGCCCCGGCTGGTCCGACCGACGGAACGTACGCTTGGTGACTGTGAGCCCTCGTCGCAACCGCCCTCGTCGGGACGAGAACGCCAACCTGGACTCCGATCGGGTCCGGCAGGGTGTCGCCTCGGTGCAGCAGTGGACCGACGGCGCCTGGCAGGTGCGCGGGATCGGCGCCGGCGCGTCGGTCAAGACGTACCGTTGCCCCGGTTGTAACCAGGAGATCCGACCCGGGGTGGCGCACCTGGTGGCCTGGCCCGCCGACGGTCTGGGGACCTGACCGACCGGCGGCACTGGCACAGCGGCTGCTGGCGCGCACGGGACCGGCGCGGCCCGGCGGTGCAGCGCGGCCGTGGCGCCCGCGCTACTGAGCGACAGTTCCGGGGCGACCTGGATCACCCTCTTCGTGCCTGGGCGGGCGGTGGCGGCGAGTTCGCGACAGACTTGGGCGGTGAGCACAGCGATCCGCGCGTCGTCGATCCTGCCCGGCCGCCGGGAGGACATCGAGCTGCACACCGCCGACGGTCTGCGGCTGGTCGGTGAGCTGGCCCTGCCGGCCGACCGTCCGCCGGTGGCCACCCTGGTCTGCCTGCATCCGCTGCCCACCCACGGCGGGATGATGGACAGCCACGTCTTCCGCAAGGCCGCCTGGCGACTGCCCGCGCTGGCCGACCTGGCCGTGCTGCGGTTCAACACCCGGGGCACCAGCAGCGTGCGCGGCACCAGCGAAGGGCCTTCGACGGTGCCAAGGGCGAGCGGTACGACGTGGCAGCCGCCATCGAGTACGCGGAGTTCGCCGAGCTGCCCAACATCTGGCTCGTCGGTTGGTCGTTCGGCACCGACCTGGCCCTGAAGTACGGCTGCGACCCGGCGATCGCCGGGGCGATCCTGCTCTCCCGCCGCTGCGCTCTCGGCCCCGGAGGACCTGGCCACCTGGGCCGCCTCGGTCGGCCGCTGACGGCGCTGGTGCCGGAGTTCGACGACTACCTGCGCCCGGCCGAGGCGGGGAGCGGTTCGCCGCAGTGCCGCAGGCCGAGGTGGTCGGGGTGCCCGGCGCCAAGCACCTCTGGGTGGGTGACGCGGAGACGGTGCTCGACGAGATCGTCCGACGGGTCAACCCGGCCGTCGAGTGCCGCTGCCGACGACCTGGGACGGCCCGATGGAGGCCGGTGACGTCAGCGCGTACGCCGACCGGACGGTGGCCGCCTTCGCGGACACCCCGTTCCCGGTCCGGCCGCCACCAGGGCTGCCGACTGACGCGCGGCGAGGGTCAGCCGCGCCTCGCGCGGCGAGGGTCAGCCGCGCTCCTCGCGCGGCGAGGGTCAGCCGCGCTCCTGACGGGGCAGCACCACCTCGCGCAGGATCAGTTGCAGCGCGGCCACCGTGGGGATCGCGATCAGCGCGCCCACCACACCCAGCAGCGCCACCCGAGCAGCGCGGCCAGCAGGGCGGCGACCTCGTTGACCTCCACCGAGCGACGCATCACCTTCGGGTAGATCAGGTAGTTCTCCACCTGCTGGTAGATGAGGAAGAAAACCGCGCAGACGATGCCGGTGGGCAGGTCGGCGGCGAAGCCGACCAGGCTCACGATCACCGCGCCCAGGGTGGCCCCGATCTGCGGAATCAGGTCGGTCACCGCGACCACCACCGCCAGCGCGAACGGGTACGGCAATCCGACGACCAGCGCGAACACGAAGGTGGTCGCGCCGGCCAGCACCGCGATGCTCAGCGCCCCGACCATGTACGCGCCCACCTTGGCCAGGATCTCGTCGCCGATGAGCTGCACCCGCTCACGCCGCGACCGGGGCACCAGCGAGTAGCCCAGGGAGCGGAGCCGGTTGAAGTAGGCCAGGAAGTAGATGGTCAGCACCAGCACGGTCAACGTCCGGAACACCGTGCCGAAGATCAGTTGTGCGCCGCCCAGCACACCGCCGAGCGCCCGTCCGACGGTGTCCGCGTTGGCCGCGCCCTGCACCCGTTCCACCACGTCGTACCGCTCCACCAGGTCGTTGACCGTCGGATTGCGGCGCAGCTCGTCGAGCAGGCTCGGGATCTGGTCGATGAACTGCCCGGACTGCGTGACGATCGGCGGAACCAGCGCCACCACGCCGCCGCAGAGCAGCAGCACCACCGTCAACGCGACCGCCGCCACCGCCAAACCGTGCGGCACGCCCCAGCCGCGTAGCCGGACCACCGCCGGGTTGAGGCCGACCGCGAGGAAGAGCGCGATCACCACCAGCACGAGGATGCCGCCGGCATTGCGAATCCCCAGATAGAGGGTGTACGCCAGCAGCACGCCCAGCGCACCGGTGAACCCGACCAGGAAACTGCTGCGGCGCAGCGGGCGCCCGGCGTGCCGAACTTGCCGGACGGCACCGCCGGCGGCTCGTCGGGTCGATGCCCGGGCGGGAACCGGCACCGGCGGTGGAGTCTCCGCCGACGGTGGCGTTGGTGTCTCCGCTGGCGGGGAGCTGGGGTCACGTCCGGGTCGTCGCCGGACGGGTCGTGCTGTGGCACCAGGGGCCTCCCGGCTCAGGCGGTCGGACGACGGGCGACGGCCACGAAAGCCCGCCACGCGCCGGGCGCGAACACCAGCACCGGGCCGGACGGGTCCTTGCTGTCCCGCACCCCACCATCCCGGGCAGGTTGTCCGCCACCTCGACGCACTCACCATCGCCATTGCGGCTGGACGTGCGCCAGAGCGCGCCGGTCAGGTCCATGAGGTCACAACTTCCTTCATCAGCTTGATCGACTGCTGGCGGGTAGGGCACTCTTTCTGATCATCTCCCAGCGCGCCAGCAGCGTAGCCACTTCCTGGTCGCTGTCGACCACAAGACCGCCCATGTGCCCCACCCGGCCGCCGTCCGCGCGCTTCGTGGCGTGGGGCCCGTTCCGCCGCCCGATCATGGACCCGCCCCCGAAGACTGGGCCTGATCCGCGCAGATCTTGGACACTTTCCGTCACGGCCTGACGGAAAGTGTCCAAGATCTGGCAGTGCGGCTGCGGTCAGCGGCGAAAGCTGTTCGGATGCTTCCCTCCGATGACGCCGACGCACTCGACTGGCTCGCCTTCGAGCAGGCGGGCGTGCTGACGACCGCGCAGGTCCGCGGGCTGCTCAGCGAGGGGACGGTACGGGGTCGGATTCGTTCCGGTCGGTGGCGGTCGATCTGTCAGGGCATCCTGCTGGCCGGCAACGGCCGACTGACCCGCGACCAGCAGCTGTGGGTGGCGGTGCTGGCGGCAGGGCCGGGGCGGTGCTGGCCGGGTGTCCGCCGCAGCCGAAGCCGGGGTACGGGGACTGCGACATGAGCCGGTGCACGTGCTGGTGCCGGCAGCCCGCCGTGCCGCGCGGACCACCCTGCGTCGGCTCCCTCTCGACATGCCCGCGGTGCTGGTGCATCGCACGTCGGTGCTGCCCGAATCCCATTGCCAACTCGCTCGTCCGCCCCGCACCACGACGGCGCGGGCCCTGGTGGATGCGGCCGGCTGGGCGGGCAGCGTGGACGAGGCACAGGCGGTGCTGGCCGCCGGTTGCCAGCAACGCCGGGTGCTGCCCGAGGAGTTACGGGCGGTGCTCGACGTCCTGCCTCGGGCACCTCGTCGGCAACTGATCGGGCAGACCATCAGCGACATCGAGGGCGGCGCACAGGCACTCTCCGAGATCGATTTTCTCCGGCTGTGTCGCCAGCACCGACTGCCCGCCCCGACCTGCAAGAACATCGGGTCGACGTGGCCGGCCGGAACCGCTGGCTGGACGCGTACTGGCGGGAGTGGCGGGTGCAGGTGGAGGTCGACGGCGCGCACCACATGGAGGCCAAGCAGTGGGCGGCCGACATGCGCCGGCAGAACGACGTCTGGACCAGCGGCGATCGAATTCTGCGCTTTCCGGCCTGGCTGGTCCGCGCCCGCCCCGACGAGGTCGCCGAAACGGTCCGACGCGCCCTGACAGCGGCCGGCTGGACCCCGGTCCTAACCCTCAGCCCCAACCCGGCCCCGCGCCGCCCGACGCCAACGCCAACGCAGGCCCCGCGCCGCCGACGGCAACGCCGACGCCAACGCAGGCCCCGCGCCGCCCGACGCCAACGCCAACGCAGGCCCCACGCCGCCCGACGGCAACGCCGACGCCAACGCAGGCCCCGCGTCGCCCGACGCCGACGCCTACCCAGACGCAGAATGAATCTTGGACACTTTCCGTCAGCCGCTGACGGAAAGTGTCCAAGATCTCGAAGCTCGGACGGGCGGGCGCAGGCGGTCAGTCCTTTCGATGGTGACCTTGCTGGGTTTCGCGCTGCGCTCGTCGGTGGTCGGCTTGCTGGGCCGCTTGCCGTTCTCGCCGGTGCTGGTGATCTTGGTGGGCTTGGCGCCCCGGCCACCCTCGCCAGGAACGGCGGCCACGGTCGGCTCCCCGTCCACGCCGGCGCTGGCCGTGCCTCCGTCGACGGTGGTCATCGGCTCGGCCACCGGTCGGGTCGTCGACTGCCCGACGTCGTCGGCTCCGGCGTTCACCGGCTGGCGGGTGTCGGCGGGCTCGGCCTTGAGGCCGGTCGCCGCGCCCGACCCGGGCGACGTGTCTGCGTCGCCGGTGGCCGCGCCGGACCCGGGCGACGTGCTCGCGTCGACGGTCGCCGTGCCGGACACGGTCACGCCGTCGTCGCCGTCGTCGGCCGTGCTCCTGCTCGCGCCTTCGCCGGCCGTCGGCGCGGTCGGGCCGTCGATCGGGCCGGCAACGCTCCGCAACCGCAGCTCGGACATCTGTCGCTGGAGCTCGTCGGACTCCTGCCGGGACTTCCAGGTCTCCTGCCGCAGGTCCGCGAGTTGCTGCTGGGCCTGGGCGATCTCCAGCATCACCTGGGCCAACTGCTGCCGGCCCGCCGCCGACTCCTGCTGGGTGGCCGCCAGGTGCTGCTGGGTGGTGGCCAGGTGCTGCTGGGTGGTGGCCGCGTACTCCTCGAACTGCCGCCGGGACGCCGCGACGTGCTCGTCGGCCTTGCGGCGCTTGTCGGTGGCCTCGGTCTCGGCCCGGCTCAGCAGCTCGGTGGCCTCCGCCTCGGAACGCTGACGCAGAGCCGCCGCGTCCCGCTCGGCCGTCTGAAGGACCTCGGCCGCGCCCTGCTCGATCTCGTTCTTACGAGCGGTGTACGAGGTCTCCAGCTCGTCCTTGCGGCCGGAGTGTTCGGTCTCCAGCTCGTCGCGGCGGGCGGTGAACCCGGCCTCCAGCTCCTGCTGACGGCCGGTGAACCCGTTTTCCAGCTCCTGCTGGCGCGACGTGTGCTGCTTGTCCAGCTCGTCGCGACGCTTGGCGAACTCCTGCTCGGCAGTGGACCGCCGCTGGGCCAACTCCCGGTCGGCCGCCTCCCGACGGGAGTTGACCTCCTGTTCCACCCCGGCCCGCCACGCACCCAGCTCCTGCTGGGTCTGCGCCAGGTGTGCTGCACGTACGCCTCGGTCTCGGTGCGCATCCGCTGCACGTACGCCTCGGTGTCGGCGCGGCTGCGCTTGGCCGCCTCGGTGGCCTGCGTGACCAGCCGCTCCGCCTCCTGCTGCGCCTTGGCGCGAGTGGATCGCCGGCCATCGACGCGTCGTCGATGATCTGCTTGGCCTCCTGCTGCGCCTTGGCGTGGGTGGCCCGCCCGGCCTCGGTCGCGGTGTCGGTGAGCCGCTTGGCCTCCTGGAGGGCCTTGGCGTGCACCTCCTTGGCGGTCTCGCGGAGATCGCTGGCTTCCTGCCGTGCGGTGGCCAGCGTCTCGCGGGCCGTCTCGCGCAGCTTGGTGGCCTCCTGCTGGGCCCGACTGTGGATCTCCTTGGCGGTGTCCCGCAGCTGGGTGGCCTCCTGCTGGGCCTTCGCCAGCGCGTCCTGCGCCACCTTGCGGAGCTGTGCCGACTCGTCCTTGGCCGACTGGAGGGTCGCGTCCGCCTCGGCCCGTCGGGCGGCGCTGTGCCGCTCCTCCTCCGAACGCCGGGCGGCGAGGGCGATCTCGAAGTCCTTCAGCGCCCGCGCGGCCTGATCGCGGGCCTCCTCGACGATGTGCTCGGCAGCGGCACGGCGAGCTTCGATCTCCACGTTGGCGTCGGAGAGGATCTGCTCGGCCTGTTCCTCGGCGAGGGTGAGGATCGACTCGACCCGCGGACCGAGGTGCCGGAACGAGGCCCGGTCGACCACGTTGATCTGCTTGCGCACCTGGGTCAGGTCGCGCTGGAGAACCTCGACCTGGCCGGCGAGCTTGTGGATCTGTGTGTACGCCTGTTCCCGTTCGGAGGCGAGGGTCGCGATCTCGTGCTCAGCACGTGCGACATATCGGTCGACCTGTTTCTTCTCGTACCCCGCAGAGCGGACTCGAAGCTGGGCTCCGTCGTCACGTCCCCGCCGAGAGCGAACAGTTCCTCGCCGTGCGACATGCCCCCATCCTCACACGCAACGGCCCGGCTGGGGCGATACGGACGGGCCATGTGGGAGCTACTTCACTCCGTTGCTACCGAGGGCTACCACTGGCTGGGAACGCATACGGCGCGAGGTGGCACCGGTTACCCGGTGTCACCTCGCGCCGTCGATGCCCCGACCTGACGCCTCGCGTCAGCCGTTGGTCTCCGCGGGAACCCGCTCCTGACCACCGTCGGTCTTCTTGGCTTCCGGCTTGGCTGCCGGCGCGGCCTGCGCCGCCGGCATTCCGGAACGATCCCGGCGAGCCCGGAGAGCATCTGACCCAGCTGCGAGGTGACCGCGTCCTTCTGCCGGGTGAGGTCATCGACCTCGCGGCGAGCGGCCTGAGTGGTCAGCTCCGCCTCGGTGCGGGCCTCGGTGAGCAGGCGCTGCGACTCGGCCTTCGCCTCGTGGAGCGTCTTCTCGGAGTGCGCCTTGGCCTTGTCCACCGTCTCGGCGGCGTTGCGCTCCGACTCGACCCGGCGCGCCTCGCGCGCTGCTCGATCTCCTGGCCCGCTCCTGCGCGGCCCGGGCCCGCTGCTCGGCCTCGCTGACCAACTTCTGCGTCTGCGCGACCTGGGCGGCGTGCCGCTCGGACTCCTCGCGCTCGGCCTTCTCGCGTCGCTCGGCCAGCTGGAGCTCCAGAGCCTGGAGGTCCTTGTCGCGCTTGTCGCGCGCATCGGTCAGCAGCTTGGTCGCCTCGGCGCGCTTCTCCTCAGCCTCACGGGCGGCCTTCGCCCGCTGCTGGGTGATCTCCCGCTCGGCGGTGGCCCGCAGGGTGGCGACCTCGCGCTCCACGGTCGACTTCAGCTCGGCCACCTCGTGCGCGGTGACAGTACGCAGCTGCTTGGTCTCGCGGTCGGCGTCCGCGCGCAGCGTGTCGGCCTCGCGGCGGGCCTGCACCCGGACCTCGGCGGCCTCGCGCTCGGCGGCGGTGCGCAGGTTGCCCGCCTCCCGCTCGGCGCTGGCCTTCATGGCCGCGGCCTCGGCGCGGGCCTTGTCGGTGATCTCACGGGCCTCGAGGCGGGCGGCGGAGAGGATGCCCTCCGACTCGCGCTTGGCCTCGTTGCGGTGGTCGTTGGCCTGCTCCTCGGCGAGCCGCAGGATCTGCTCGACGCGGGTGCCGAGCCCGGAGAGGGTGGGTCGGCTGTTCTCTTCGAGCTGCTTGTTCGTGTCGGTGAGCTTCTGCTCCAGCGCACCCATGCGCTGCTCAGCTTGGCGGAGGCGACGCTGGGCGTCGTTCATCCGCTGCTCGGCCTCGGCACGGGCCTGCTCGGACTGGGTCAGCGCGGCGGTCATCCGGCCGAGGAAGTCGTCGACCTGGTGGGTGTTGTAACCGCGCAGGCCAACGGTGAAATCTGGCTGCGAGTTCGCGTTATCGAAGAACGCGAGAGGGAGGACTGCTGCTGGGGCATTGGGACATACTGGCAGACGCCCCAGGGTGCTTCGCAAGAGCGGTGCGCAGCTTTCGTGCCCTCATTACATGGTCAACTCGCGCGATCGGCAAGGCCGGACCAATCGGCGATCTTGGCAGGTCCCGGCCGGTGGGGCACCACGCAGCGTGACGCGGAAAAGGGCCCCGGGTTACCCGAGGCCCTTTGTTCGATCCAGGTGGGTTTTCCGCTAATGGGGGCGGAAGAACAATGGCCGATCGTCGTATTGGCCATCCAGCGTTCACCCGTCCGGCCGGTGGCCGGCTCGGCGGACGGACCGGCGGGTGCCGGTCAGTGGCCCCGGAACCGGTTGATCGCGTCCTCGTGTCGGGCCCGCAGCTCCCCGTCGCGTACGCCCAGCCCGTCGGTGGGTGCGAGGCAACGCACGCCGACCTTGCCCTGGTGGGCGTTGCGGTGCACCTCGTACGCCGCCTGGCCGGTCTGCTCCAGCGGGTAGGTGCGGGACACCGTCGGATGCACCTTGCCGAGTGCGACGAGGCGGTTGGCCTGCCACGCCTCGTGGTAGTTGGCGAAGTGGCTGCCGACGATCCGCTTGAGGTGCATCCACAGGTAGCGGTTGTCGTACTGGTGCTGGAAGCCGCTCGTGGACGCGCAGGTGACGATGGTTCCACCGCGCCGGGCCACGTAGACGCTCGCGCCGAACGTCTCCCGCCCCGGGTGCTCGAAGACGATGTCCGGGTCCTCGCCGCCGGTCAGCTCGCGGATGCGTTCGCCGAGGCGCCGCCACTCGTCCGGGTCCTGGGTCTCCTCGTCCTTCCAGAAGCGGAAGCCCTCGGCCGCCCGGTCGATGACCAGGTCCGCGCCCATCCGGCGGCACAGCTCGGCCTTCTCCGGTGAGGAGACGACGCAGACCGGGATCGCGCCGCCGTTCAGCGCCATCTGGGTGGCGTACCCGCCGAGGCCGCCGGACGCGCCCCAGATCAGCACCACGTCACCCTGCTTCATGTTGGCGCCGTGATGCGAGACGAGCTGGCGGTACGCGGTGGAGTTGACCAGCCCCGGCTGGCCGCCTCCTCCCAGCTGAGGTGCCGCGGCTGGGCATCAGCTGGTTGGCCTTGACCACCGCCATCTCGGCCAGCCCGCCGAAGTTGGTCTCGAAGCCCCAGATCCGCTGCTGCGGGTCGAGCATGGTGTCGTCGTGCCCGGCCGCGTCCTCCAGCTCGACGGAGAGGCAGTGCGCCACCACCTCGTCGCCGGGCGCCCACCGGGTGACCCCGGCCCGGTGCGCAGCACCACGCCGGCCGCGTCCGAACCGACCACGTGGTACGGCAGGTCGTGTCGACGGGTCAGCTCGGAAATCCGGCCGTAGCGCTGGAGGAACTTGAAGGTGGGCAGTGGCTCGAAGATGCTGGTCCAGACCGTGTTGTAGTTGATCGCGCTCGCCATCACGGCGATCAACGCCTCACCCGGCGCCAGTTCCGGCGTCGGCACCTCCTGCACGTGCAGGGCCTTTCGGGGTCCTTGTCGCGGGTGGTCATGCCGTCGAACATCCGGGATTCCTCGGCGCGGACCACCACGCCTCGGTAGCTCTCGGTACGGGCAGCCCGGCGACGCCGGCGAGCTCGCGGTCCGGATCGTTCGATTCCTCCGCCGCCATGATCGCTTCGAGGATGTCCTGCACGGTGACCTCCGGTTCGTCCGCACCCCACGGGCCCGGTGCTGCCATCGTCGGTGCCGGAGGGCACGACCCGCCATGTCGGTATGCGACACATCCGGCCCCGGTCGCGCTCCGGTGGGGCCGGACGTTACTGGTCGGTATCAAGGCCGGGAAGCGACTGTGAAAACTGCATCCGCCGATGCGTGAAGGTGTCCGACCAGCCCTCCAACCGCGCACCGCCGTTCGTGCGCACCGGACCGAAGCGCGGGTGCCCACCCGTGTTGATCAAGAGGTTTCGGTCACCGCGGGCGTGCGGGATGACGCAAACCTCTTGATCAACAGTGGTGGAGGGGCGGGAGGATCAGTGGGCGGTGGGTGCTGGTTGGACCAGCTCGACCAGGACGCCGCCGGCGTCCTTGGGTGGACGAAGTTGATCCGACTGTCCGCGGTGCCGCGTCGGGGAGCGTCGTAGAGCAGCCGCATGCCCCGCTCGCGCAGCGCCGCGCAGGCCGCGTCGATGTCCACCACCGTGTACGCGACCTGCTGCACGCCCGGCCCGTTGCGGTCCAGGAACTTGGCGATCGTCGACTCCGGGGTGAGCGGGGCCAGCAACTGCACGCAGCCACCCTCGGTGGTCGGCCCGACGGCCAGCATCGCCTCCCGGACGCCCTGCTCGGCGTTGGTCTCGACGTGCACGCAGCGCATCCCGAACGTCCGCTGGTAGAAGTCGATCGCGGCGTCCAGGTCGGCCACGGCGATCCCAACGTGGTCAATCTTGCGAAGCCCGATGTCTGTGACGTAGTCCGCACCGGGCTCGACGGGGAGTTCTCTGCCATGGCGCTAGTCTGGCCGAACAATCGTTAAGGCGTACAGCTCGGCACCCCTCGGAGGCAGGCATGGCTTCGGTGATCGTCAGCGGCGCGCGGACCCCGATGGGCCGGCTGCTGGGCAACCTCAAGGACCTTCCGGCCACGAAGCTCGGTGGGATCGCCATCAAGGCGGCGCTGGAGCGCGCCGGCGTCAGCCCGGACCAGGTCCAGTACGTGATCATGGGACAGGTGTTGCAGGCCGGCGCCGGTCAGATCCCGGCACGGCAGGCGGCGGTCGAGGCCGGCGTGCCGATGTCCGTGCCCGCCCTGACCATCAACAAGGTCTGCCTCTCCGGTCTGGACGCGATCGCCCTGGCCGACCAGCTGATCCGCGCCGGCGAGTTCGACATCGTGGTGGCCGGCGGCATGGAGTCGATGACCAACGCCCCGCACCTGCTGATGGGTCAGCGCACCGGCTACAAGTACGGCGACGTGGTGGTCAGGACCACATGGCGCACGACGGGCTCAGCGACGCCTGGGACTGCTGCTCGATGGGCGAGTCGACCGAGCGGCTCGGCACCAGGCTCGGCATCTCCCGTACCGAGCAGGACGCCTTCGCCGCCGCCAGCCACCAGCGGGCCGCCGCCGCTCAGAAGAACGGCCACTTCGCCGACGAGATCGCCCCGGTGGTCATCCCGCAGCGCAAGGGTGACCCGCTGGTGATCAGCGAGGACGAGGGCATCCGCCCGGACACCACCGTCGAGTCGCTGGCCAAGCTGCGCCCCGCCTTCGCCAGGACGGCACCATCACTGCCGGCAGTTCGTCGCCGATCTCCGACGGCGCCGCCGCGTGCTGGTGATGAGCAAGGCCAAGGCCAAGGAGCTGGGGCTGACCTGGCTGGCGGAGATCGGTGCGCACGGCAACGTGGCGGGCCCGGACAACTCCCTGCACTCGCAACCGTCCAACGCGATCAACCACGCCCTGAAGAAGGGTGGCCTGAGCGTGGCGGACCTGGACCTCATCGAGATCAATGAGGCGTTCGCCCAGGTCGGCGTGCAGTCCACCCGTGACCTCGGCATCAGCCCGGACAGGGTCAACGTCAACGGCGGCGCGATCGCGCTGGGGCACCCGATCGGCATGTCCGGCGCGCGTCTCGTCCTCACCCTCGCCCTCGAACTGAAGCGGCGCGGCGGGGCACCGGCGCGGCGGCGCTGTGCGGTGGCGGTGGCCAGGGCGACGCGCTGATCATCCACGTGCCGGGACATGCCGCGGTCGAAAAGTGAGCGTGAGCAGGTGAGCGAGGCTGAGCACGCTCCGGCGGCGGGCACCACGTCGGTGCGCCGCAGCCGGGACGTACCCTGCTGGTCGAGCGGGCCCGCACGGGTGACCCCGCGCGGTGGCCCGGCTGATCACGCTCGTGGAGAACGGTGACCCGCTGTTGCCGACGGTCGCCGCGGCGCTGGCGCCGTACGCCGGGCAGGCCCAGGTTGTCGGCCTGACCGGTTCGCCCGGGTGGGCAAGTCGACCACCACGAATGAGCTGGTCCGCGCGCTGCGGGCGCAGGGGCACCGGGTCGGCGTGCTGGCGGTCGACCCGTCCAGCCCGTTCACCGGCGGCGCGATCCTCGGCGACCGGGTGCGGATGCAGGACCACGCCACCGACCCGGGCGTCTACATCCGGTCGATGTCCAGTCGGGGCACCTCGGCGGGTTGGCGGCGGCGACGCCGCAGGCCGTTCGGGTGCTTGAGGGCGCCGGCTGTGACGTGGTGCTGGTGGAGACCGTCGGCGTCGGGCAGGCCGAGGTGGAAGTCGCCTCGCTGGCCGACACCACGCTGGTCCTGCTCGCCCCGGCATGGGCGACGCGATCCAGGCGGTCAAGGCCGGCATCCTGGAGATCGCCGACGTGTTCGTGGTGAACAAGGCCGACCGGGACGGCGTCGACGCCACCGTCCGTGACATCCAGGGCATGATCGCTCTCGGTGAGCGCGGGCCCGGGCAGTGGCGGCCGCAGGTGGTCCGGTCGGTGGCCGCGCGCGGCGAGGGCATCGACGACATCGCCGCCGCCATCGACAAGCACCGCGGTTGGCTGGTCGAGCACGGCGAGCTGCGCCGCCGGCAGGAGGCGCGGGCCGCCGCCGAGATCGAGGCCATCGCGCTCGGCATCCTTCGCGCCCGGATCGGCTCACTACGCGACGGTACGGAGTTGGCCACGCTCGCCACCAAGGTCGCCGAGGGCGCGACCGACCCGTACACGGCGGCTGACGAGCTGCTCGCCCAGCTCGCCCGCTGACTCTCCATCCTGGACGTGTCCCGACGGTGCGGCCGGCCCGAGCGCGGCCACGCCCGCAAGCGAATGTCGCTCCGGTTTAGTAGGCTCGCCGCGCGTGGCCGCAAGCGAGGCTGCCACGCGGCGGGCCGGCGAGCTGGTCGGTCCACAATCGTCGGGACCAGGGGAGATGTGATCATGACGGACGCGGTGGAGAACGCCGGCAGTGTGCAGCCCGCTACGGGTGCGGCCCGGGGCGTCACGTCGGTCTCCGACGAGGTGGTGGAGAAGATCGCCGGTGCCGCCGCCCGCTCGGTGCCCGGTGTCGCCGATCTGGGCGGTGACGTGGCCCGGTTCTTCAACAGCATCCTGGACAAGGTCGGGCTGGACGAGGTGGGCGACGCTCGCCGGGGCGTCTCGGCCGACGTGAAGGGCAGCTCGGCGGTCATCAACGTGGTCCTGGTGATCGATACCGGGCACGTAGTGACCGACGTGACCGAGGCGGTGCGGGCCGCCGTGATCGAGGCGGTGGAGAAGTACGGCCTGACGGTCACCCAGGTGAACGTCACGGTGGACGACATCGAGCTGAACCAGCCGGGAGCCGCCGCGGTCTGAGGCGGCGCCGCCCGCCGGCTGACGTTACCGGTTGGTACGGCCTGACTTAGCGATCGTTCAGGTAGGGCCTTACACTCGACGTGCAGTCGAGGACCCGAGGAGGAGCCCTGCTCATGGACGCCGACGAGATCGACGCCGGACGGGCGCGCTGGCAGGCCCGGTACGACGCCGCGCGCAAGCGGGACGCGGACTTCACCACGCTCTCCGGGATGCCGGTGGAGCCGGTCTACGGGCCACCGGTGGGTGCCACCTATCCGGGCTTCGAACGGATCGGCTGGCCGGGCGAATACCCGTACACCAGGGGTTTGTATCCGACCGGCTACCGCGGGCGGACCTGGACGATCCGGCAGTTCGCCGGCTTCGGCAACGCCCAGCAGACCAACGAGCGCTACAAGATGATCCTCGGCGCCGGTGGTGGCGGCCTCTCGGTCGCGTTCGACATGCCGACGCTGATGGGCCGCGACTCGGACGACCCGCAGGCGCTCGGCGAGGTCGGCCACTGCGGCGTCGCCATCGACACCGCCACCGACATGCAGGCACTCTTCGACGGCATCGACCTGGCCGGCGTCACCACCTCGATGACCATCTCCGGTCCGGCCGTGCCGGTGTTCTGCATGTACCTGGTCGCCGCCGAGCGGCAGGGCGCCGACCTGTCCAAGCTGGACGGCACGCTGCAGACCGACATCTTCAAGGAGTACATCGCGCAGAAGGAGTGGCTCTTCGACCCCGAGCCGCACCTGCGCCTGATCGGCGACCTGATGGAATACTGCGCGGCCGAGATCCCGCGCTACAAGCCGCTGTCGGTCTCCGGCTACCACATCCGCGAGGCCGGCTCGACCGCCGCGCAGGAGTTGGCGTACACCCTGGCGGACGGGTTCGGCTACGTGGAGCTGGGCCTCTCGCGTGGCCTGGACGTGAACGTCTTCGCGCCCGGCCTGAGCTTCTTCTTCGACTCGCACCTCGACTTCTTCGAGGAGATCGCCAAGTTCCGCGCCGCCCGCCGGATCTGGGCCCGCTGGCTGCGCGACGTCTACGGCGCGACCAGCGAGAAGGCTCTGTGGCTGCGGTTCCACACCCAGACCGCCGGGTGTCGCTGACCGCGCAGCAGCCGGTCAACAACGTCGTACGCACCGCCGTCGAGGCTCTCGCGGCGGTGCTCGGCGGCACGAACTCGCTGCACACCAACGCGTTGGACGAGACCCTGGCGCTGCCCACCGACGAGTCCGCCGAGATCGCCCTGCGTACGCAGCAGGTGCTGATGGAGGAGACCGGCGTGGTCAACGTTGCCGACCCGCTCGGCGGCTCCTGGTACGTCGAGGCGCTGACCGACAAGATCGAGGCCGAGGCGGAGGAGATCTTCACCCGGATCCGGCAGCTGGGCGGGGACGGGCCGCACCAGATCGGTCCGATGACCTCGGGCATCCTGCGCGGTATCGAGGACGGCTGGTTCACCGGCCACATCGCCGAGTCGGCCTTCGTCTACCAGCAGGCCCTCGAAAGGGCGACAAGAGGATCGTCGGAGTCAACTGCCACACCGGCACGGTCGCCAAGGAGCTGGAGATCCTGCGCATCTCGCACGAGGTGGAGCTGGAGCAGCGCCGGGTTCTCGCCGAGCGCAAGGGCGCGCGGGACGACTCAGCTGTCCGCGCGGCGGTGACCCGGATGATCGACGCCAGCCGTACCGACGAGAACATGATCCCCGCCATGCTGGACGCGATCCGCGCCGAGGCGACCCTGGGCGAGATCTGCGACGCACTGCGCGCCGAATGGGGCACCTACCGAGAGCCAGCCCGCTTCTAACCCCGGCCCGTCGCCCTGCCCCACCCTGCCCGTCGATCTTGCAGTTTGTGCCGTTCCATAAGGCATAAATGTGGCGTATCGGCGACAGAAAGTGCAAGATCGCGGGGTGGGGGCGGGGTGAAGTCGCAACGTCGGGGTTGTGGGTGAGCAGAGATCGGCGGCTCACGTGCGAGACTAGGTAACCATGAGCGACCCACGGATCACCTCGTCGATCTTCACCCGCGGCGCGGTCGACCTCAGCACGCTGCGTGGCCCCGCACCAGCCAGTACCCGTCCCGGCACGCCCGCAGGGCGGCCCTCCACCGGCGCCCCTGGCGCGCCACCGGCGGTGACACCGCCATCGTGGACGTCACCGAGGCGACCATCCAGTCCGACGTGCTCGAACGGTCGATGACCACGCCCGTCGTCGTCTTCTTCGGTGCGGCCGGCTTTCCGGAGAGCGACGAGTTCGCCCCGGTTCTGGAGCAGCTGAACGCCGAGGGCGCCGGCGCCTGGGTGCTGGCCCGGGTCGACGTGCAGGAAAACCCGCGAATCGCCCAGATGTTCCGGGTCCAGGGCATTCCGATGGTCTACGCGGTCGTCGGTGGTCAGCCGGTCGACGCCTTCTCCGGAGTGGTGCCCGAAGCCCAGTTGCGGCAGTGGCTCCAGGCCGTCCTCAAGGCCGGCGGCGTGACCGTTGCGGAGCCGGAGGATCCCCGCCTCGACGAGGCGGACGACGCCCTGATGAGCGGCGATCTGGACGCCGCCGAGCAGGCGTACCGAAAGATCCTCGCCGACGCCCCCGCAGACGCCGCGGCCACGGCGGGCTGGCCCAGGTCGGGTGGCCCGCCGCGTGGCCGGCGCTGACCCGTCCGCCGCGCTGGCCGCCGCCGAGCGCCCCGACGACGTCGCCGCCCAGTTGCTGGCCGCCGACATCGAGGTGCTCAGCGGTCTGGCCGAGCAGGCGTACGCCCGCCTCGTCGGTCTGGTCCGGCGCACCGCCGGAGAGGACCGCGAGACGGTCCGCCAGCACCTGGTCTCGCTCTTCTCCATCGCCGGCCCGGACGATCCGGCGGTCGCCTCGGCACGCCGGGCTCTCGCCAGCGCCCTGTTCTGAGTTCGTAGCACGCCAGCGCGGGCCGGCGTTCCGGCCGGCCCGCCCGACCACCGAGGACGGGAGCTCATGATGCGCCGGATCGCCGTCCTCGACGCGCCGACAAATCTCGGACTGCGGCCGCCGACGCCCACGTCGGTGCCGGGTTGCGCCAAGGCGCCCGGCGCTGCGCGACCACGACCTGCTCGCCCGGCTGCGCGCCCGCGACGCCGGCTGCGTCACCCCGCACGGTACGACCCAGGCGACTGGCGCCCGGCGACGGCGTGTGCCACGCCCGGGACATCGCCGACTACTCGCTGGCCCTCGCCGAACGGATCGGCTCGATCATCGACCGGGGTGAGTTCCCGGTGGTGCTGGGCGGCGACTGCTCCGTGCTGCTCGGCTCGGCGCTGGCCATGCACCGTCTCGGTGAGGCCGTCGGCGGGCGGATCGGGCTGGTCTTCGTCGACGGACACTCCGACTTCCGACACCCGGCAACGCCTCCTACGTCGGCGCGGCCGCCGGCGAGGACCTGGCCCTGGTCACCGGGCGCGGGCAGGCCGACCTGGCAGCGCTGGAGGGCCGCCGACCCTACTTCCGCGACATCGACGTGGTGGTGCTCGGCATCCGTGCCCAGGACGAATACCGGCTCGACCTCCAGGCCGCCGGGATCACCACCCGACCGGTGCCGGCGCTACGAGCCGAAGGCGCCGCCCGGACGGCCCAGTGGGCACACGAGCAACTCGCCGACTGCGCGGGCTACTGGGTGCACATCGACGTGGACGTCCTCGACCCGGCGGTGATGCCCGCCGTGGACGCCCCGACCCCGGCGGGATCGCCTTCGCCGAGCTGGAGATCCTGCTCGCCGGCCTGGTCGACACCCCGCACTGCCTCGGCGTGGAGCTGACCGTCTTCGACCCCGACTACGACCCGGACGGCTCGTACGCGGCCGAGATCGTCAACACCGTCGTCGCTGGTCTGGCACCGGTCACCGCCCCGGAAGCGGTGCCACCCCGGCTGCTGTCGGCCCGGTCGACCCCGGCCGCGGCGGCAACGGCCGAAACGCTACCGCCACCGAGCGGGTTTCCGGGCGCGACCGTGCCGAGCGGGTTGGTGGCTCACCGAGGGTGGTCGGCGGCGGAGAGGAGTCCTCCACCGATGTCCCCTCCTGGGGCTCATCGGTCGATGCCGGGTCAGTCTCGGAGGTCAGGTCGGTCTCGGAGGTCGGTTCTTCCGGGCGGAGACCATGGCCGCCGATCTTTCCGACGTCGACAGCTCCGGGGTGGAGGTGGCTGATGTCGACCGCCCCGATGGCGTTCCCTCCGATACCGGGTCCTCCGGCGTTCGGTCCCCTGAGACTGGGTCTGCCGGTGTCGGTCTTTCCGGCGTTGGCCCTGCCGGTCTCGAGTCCGGCGGGTTGGCTCGTCCGGTGTCCGCTCGTTACTGAGTGCGGTGCCTCAGGACGTCGCGGCCGAGACCGGGCTATCTGGGAGAGGTCACCCCGACCTGTCGGGCGTCGCCGCTGGCGTCGAGTCTTCGGGCGCCGGGGACCACTCCGAGTTGTCGGGCGTCGAGTCGTCGGGCCTCGCGGCCCACTCCGAACCGTCGGGCGTCGCGGCTCGCGTCGAGTCGTCGGGCCTCGTGGTGCATCCCGAACCGTCGGCGGGCGTCGCGGCCCACGTCCCGGGCGTGGTCGAGCGGGAGCCGGTTGGCCCGCCCGTGTCCGCCGGCCCGGGCCTGCTCCGGCGTCCCTCCCCGCCGGCCCAGAACGCCCCAGATTGGCACAAAGCCGACACCCCTGACCTCTTCCGGGCCGCGCTCGCCAAGATCAACTCGGTTTCAAGGATGTCGGGGTGTCCGGAGGCGGGGATGCCCCGCTATCAGTGAACGCGAGTCGATCAACGCCGAGTGCGGCGGGCGCGCCGCCCTGGGAGTGGCGTTTGGGGTCAGGGGTGGGGAGGGCGCGGAGGAAGCGTTCGGCCATCGGGACGGCCGAGGCCGTGCTGGCGCCGCCCTTCTCCACGAAGACGGCGAACGCGACATCGCCCGCCAGCCGACGAACCAGGCGTGGGTGTGGGCCGGGTTGTCGTCGTACTCGGCGGTGCCGGTCTTGCCGTAGACCTCGCCTGGTACGTCCTGAGCGCGCTGCCGGTGCCGGTGGTGACCACCTCGCGCATCATCGCCCGTAGCGCGGCGACCGATTCGGGCTTGAGCTGCTCGCCCGCCGGGGCCGGCTTGGCGGGGCCGGGTCGAGCAGTAGCTTCGGCTGCTCGAAGCGGCCACGGGCGACGGCTGCGGTGGCGCCGGCCATGGCGAGTGGGCTGACCAACGTGGTGCCCTGCCCGAAGGATGCCGCGGCCTGCTCGGCCGGGCTGCCGCCGGTCGACACCTTGCCGGTGAAGGCGTCCGTGCCGAGGTCCCACTGACCCTCCAGGCCCAGCGAACGGCCGGCTGCGGCCAGCCCGTCGCCGCCCAGCTTCGGGGCCAGCGAGGCGAACGCGGTGTTGCAGGACTTGGCGAAGTCGGTGCGGAAGGGCACCGAGCCGAGCTGGAAATTGTCCGAGTTCTTGAAGGACCGACCGTCCACGGTGAAGGTCTTCTTGCAGTCCACCGGCCCGTCCAGAGTGACCGCGCCCCGGTCCAGCAGGCCCAGCGTGCTGACCACCTTGAACGTGGAGCCGGGGGCACCTGGGCGTTGAAGGCCAGGTTTTCCCCGGCCGGCCCGGGGCCGTTCGCCACGGCGAGCACCGCCCGTCGCTGACCCGGAGCGCCACCAGGGCGGATCGGCGCGACTCGGCGCGCAGCGCCCCGTCGGCCGCATTCTGGACGGCGACGTCCAGCGTGGTCTTCAGCGTCTGCCCGGGTTGCGGCTCCCGGCGGAACAGCTCGGTGCCGGTGGACTCCACCTTGCCGTCCTCGGCCGAACGCTCGACCACCACTGTCAGCCCCGGACCGCCGCGCAGCCGCTCGTCGTAGCGGCCCTGGAGGCCGCCGTGCCCGACCAGGTCGCCGACGACGTACCGGTCGGGGTGCGCGGCGATGTCGTCGGCCTGCGCCGGGTCGACGGTGCCGAGCAACGCCCGGGCGAACTCGCGGGTCGGTGCCAGGTCGATCTTGTCGGTGATGAACTTGGTGCCGGGAAGGTCGTAGATCCGGGACTTGATCTGCCGGTACGCCTCCTCGCGGAGCGACACCACCTCGACGAACGCACCCGGCTCGGCCTTGGCCACCCGGCTGGGGAGATCGGCCAGGTCGACGCCGGGGACCAGCGTCGGACGGATGGCCTTGAACGCCGCGTCGAGGTCCTTCACGAGCTTCTTCATGTCGTCGACACCGTCGGGCTGGACACCGACCCGGACCACCGTGCGGGGAGTCACGAGCGGTTTTCCGGCGTTGTCCAGCACGCCGGCGCGGGCAGCGGCGTCGCGGCGCAGTGCCAACCGGTCACCCTTGGTGAGCTGTTCGTGCATCACCTTCGGCTCCCAGATCACCTGCCACTGGTCGTCGTCGCCCTGGGCGAGCCGCAGCTCCCGGTCGTACGCCCAGCGGGTCTGACCAGGCAGGGACCACTCCACCTGGACGGTCGTGGTCGCGATGTCCTTCGTGATCTTCGGCTCGCCGCGGCGCGTCAGCGTGGGCGGGTGGCGGCCAGCTCACCGGACAGTTCCTTGATCTCGCGTGCCACGTCGGCCGACGGGATCTTGGTGCCGAGCGGGTCGATCACGCCGACCGTCTGGAGGTCGCCGCTGCGCCAGCCGGCGAGGAAGGCGTCGACGGTGCGTTGCGGCCCGTCGTCACCCGAACAACCGGCCAGGACGCCCGCCGCGAGCAGCGCCGTGGTGGCGGCGGCGGCCGACGGCGGGCGAGGTTCGGCCGGTGGGGCCGGGGGTACGACAGGGGCATGAAGCTGGTCCTTCCGATCTCGGACTGCCCTCGCACGGTAGTACGTGAGCCGTGTCCGTAACGTCCCCGGGTGCTCGACCGCGGTTAAAAGACGGTCCGCGCCGGTGTGATGAACATCGCGTGGCGGGTATCCGGCAGCCAGCCAACCTCGGACCCGCAACGGGTGAAAGGACAAAGTCCCGATCCGGACGTCTGGCCACTGGTCCGCCGACGAATGCGCAGAAACGGCAGGGCCTAGGCTGGGCGGCAGAGTGACCCACAACGCGGTGGGTCGAGGGAGTGGCACCGATGGACCGGCGTCCGGCGATCAAACCGGAACCCGACCTCCGGCAGGATGACTCCGGCCGGGACGATGACAGCTTCGATTCGGCGACCGACGGGGACGGCTACGGCCGACTCGACACGGGCGTCACCGGGCTGACCGGGTCGAGCATCGACACCATCTACGATCTGGGTCTGCCAGCCGAGGCGTTGGCCGACGACGTGGAGGACGCCGAGCTCGACGAACCAGTCCCCAACGCGGAGCGCCTGGTGGCCCAGGCTGTCGCGCTCGCCGGGGACGACCATGACGCGGCGACACTTGTCGGCCGTTTCTGGCGGTTCGCCCCGGACGAGGAGCTGGTCGGCTTCACGGCAGAGGAAATGCTCGACGCAGCCCGGGCACACCGGGATCTGGCCCAGCAGCGGGTGCCGGGCGAGTTGAAGCTACGGATCCACGAACCGCACGCGGACCAGCACCACACCGTCGTCGAGATCGTCACGGACGACATGCCGTTCCTGGTCGACTCGGTGACGGCGCTGCTCAACTCGTACCACCTCGACGTGCACCTGCTGGTGCACCCGCTCGTGGTGGTCCGGCGTGAGCCGCTGGGCCGGCTCACCGAGGTCTCCGCGGATGTGGAGCCGGACGACGCGATCGCCGGCGACATCATCGAGAGCTGGATGCGGATCGAGATCGACCCGGTCCGGGACGCCGCCGAACGGGACCGGCTGCGCCGCGAGTTGCAGCGGGTGCTCACCGACGTGCGGGAGGCGGTGGAGGACTGGCCGAAGATGCGCCAGCGTGCCCTCGCGCTCGCCGACGAGCTGGCCTCGGCCCGTACCTCCGACAACCGCCCACCGGTGCCGGAGAAGGACATCACCGACTCGGTGGAGCTGCTGCGGTGGCTCGCCCACGACCACTTCACCTTCCTCGGCTACCGCGAGTACCGGTTGGTGGACGCCGACGGCGGCGACGCCAGCGACCCGGTCGACGGCAAGGCGTTGGAGGCGGTGCTCGGCACCGGTCTGGGCATCCTGCGGTCGGATTCGCCGGACGCGCGGTCGCTGTCCTCGATGACACCGGAGGCGCACGAGAAGGTGCTGGAGAAGCGCCTGCTCATCATCACCAAGGCCAACTCCCGGGCCACCGTGCACCGCTCGGCGTATCTGGACTACCTCGGCTTCAAGATCTTCAACTCGGACGGCGAGGTGATCGGCGAGCGGCGCTTCCTGGGCCTGTTCTCCACGGCCGCCTACCGGACCAGCGTTCGCGAGCTGCCGGTGGTGCGCCGCAAGGTGGCCGAGGTGCTGGACCGCTCCGGCCTGAGCCGGCGCAGCCACTCCGGCAAGGATCTGATCCAGATCCTGGAGACCTACCCGCGCGACGAGCTGTTCCAGATCAAGACCGACGACCTGTACCACGCGGTGGTCGGCGTGCTGCGGATGGCCGGCCGTCGGCAGCTGCGGGTGTTCCTGCGTCGGGACGCGTACGGGCGGTTCATCTCCTGCCTGATCTACCTGCCCCGGACCGGTTCACCACTCAGAACCGGCTGCGGATGCAGGACATCCTGCTGCGTGAGCTGAACGGCGTCGGGGTGGACTACACCACCCGCGTCACCGAGTCGATGCTGGCCCGGGTGCACTTCATCGTCCGTACCGACCCGACCCGGCCGCCCGGCGACATCGACGCCGACCTGTTGGCCGAGGAGTTGGCCGACGCGACCCGGCTCTGGGACGACGACTACCGGCTGGTGCTGGAGCGCAAGCTCGGCGACGAGCAGGCCAAGCACCTGTTCACCCGGTACGCCGACGCGTTCCCGGAGGGCTACAAGGACGGGCACACGCCGTACGAGGCGATGAAGGACCTGGCGAAGCTGGAGCTGCTGGAGGAGCCCGGCCAGCTGGAGATGCACCTCTTCCGCAAGCAGCTCGCACCCCGACCGGGCACCCGGGTGCCCGGTGCGGACCTGGCTGAGGCGATGGACGTCCGGTTCAAGGTCTACCGGTACGGCGAACCGATGATGCTCTCCGCCGTGCTGCCGGTGCTGCACTCGCTCGGCGTACGCGTGGTCGACGAGCACCCGTACGAGGTGGACCGGATCGACGGTCGGGTCTACCTGTACGACTTCGGTCTCATGCTGCCCGAGGGGCACCACGAGCTGGCCGAGGTGCGCCCGCACGTGGAGAACGCCTTCGCGGCTGCCTGGCGGGGCGAGGCCGAGGTGGACCGGTTCAACGAGCTGGTGCTGCGCGGCGGGCTGACCTGGCGGCAGGTGGTGGTGCTGCGGGCGTACGCGAAGTATCTGCGCCAGGCCGGCACGGTCTTCTCGCAGGACTACATGGAGCAGACGTTCGTCGCGTACCCGAAGCTCGCCGCGTTGCTGGTGGAGCTGTTCGAGACGCGGTTCGCGCCGGGTGAGTTGAGCACCGAGCAGCGGCAGCAGCGCAGCGGTGAGCTGGTGGAGACGATCCGTGGCGCGCTGGACGATGTGGCCAGTCTGGACCAGGACCGGATCCTGCGGTCGTACCTGACGCTGATCGAGGCGACCCTGCGGACCAGCTTCTACCAGAGACGCGCCGACGGGCGGCCGAAGGCGTACGTGGCGTTCAAACTCGACCCGCAGGCCATCCCGGACCTGCCGCGCCGCGGCCGAAGTTCGAGATCTTCGTCTACTCGCCCCGGTTCGAGGGTGTGCACCTGCGGTTCGGGCCGGTGGCCCGGGCGGGTTGCGCTGGTCGGACCGTCGGGAGGACTTCCGTACCGAGGTGCTCGGCCTGGTCAAGGCGCAGATGGTGAAGAACACCGTGATCGTGCCGGTCGGCGCCAAGGGCGGCTTCGTGCTGAAGCAGAAGCCGGGTGACCGGGACGAGGCGGTCGCCTGCTACCAGGAGTTCGTCGGCGCGATGCTGGACGTCACCGACAACATCGTCAGCGGGCAGATCGTGCCGCCCGAGGACGTCGTCCGGCACGACGGCGACGACCCGTACCTGGTGGTGGCGGCCGACAAGGGCACCGCGACGTTCTCCGACATCGCCAACGAGATCTCCACGGCGCACACCTTCTGGCTGGGCGACGCGTTCGCGTCCGGTGGTTCCGCCGGCTACGACCACAAGAAGATGGGCATCACCGCCCGGGCGCCTGGGAGTCGGTCAAGCGGCACTTCCGGGAGCTGGGCCTGGACACCAGACCCAGAACTTCACTGTGGTCGGTGTCGGCGACATGTCCGGCGACGTGTTCGGCAACGGGATGCTGCTCTCCGAGCACATCCGGTTGGTGGCCGCCTTCGACCACCGGCACATCTTCCTCGACCCCGAGCCGGACGCGGCCACCTCGTACGCGGAGCGTCGGCGGCTGTTCGACCTGTCCCGCTCCTCCTGGGAGGACTACAACGCGGAGCTGATCTCGGCGGGCGGCGGCATCTTCCCGCGTACCGCGAAGTCCATCCCGATCACGCCGCAGGTGCGGGCGGCGATCGGCCTGGACGACGGTGTCACGCAGATGTCGCCGCAGGACCTGATGAAGGCGATCGTCACCGCCCCGGTGGACCTGTTCTGGAACGGCGGCATCGGCACCTACGTCAAGGCGTCCACCCAGACCAACGCCGAGGTGGGCGACAAGTCCAACGACGCGATCCGGGTGGACGGGCGCAGCCTGCGCTGCCGGGTGGCGGGCGAGGGCGGCAACCTGGGCTGGACCCAGCTCGGCCGGATCGAGTACGCGTTGACCGGTGGCCGGATCTACACGGACTTCATCGACAACGCGGCCGGGGTGGACACCTCCGACCACGAGGTGAACATCAAGATCCTGCTGAACACGGCGGTGGCCGACGGGGAGTTGACCACGGCCGAGCGGGACGAACTGCTGGCCGGGATGACCGACGAGGTCGCCGAGCTGGTGCTGCGGGACAACTACGACCAGGCAAGGGCGATCAACAACGCCCAGGCCCAGGCCGCCTCGCTGCTTCCGGTGCACCGCCGGATGATCAACGAGTTGGAGCGGTCGGGCGCGTTGGACCGGGCGCTGGAGGCCCTGCCGCCGGACGAGGAACTGGCGGTCCGCAGCGAGTCCGGCCTGAGCGCGCCGGAGTTCGCGGTGTTGCTCGCGTACGTGAAGATCGTCCTGGAGCGGGAGATCCTCACCGAGGGTCTGGCCGACGAGGAGTGGACGACCGAGGTCCTGGTCAAATATTTCCCGACGCCGATGCGCGAGCGGTTCGCCGACCGGATGGGCCGGCACCGGCTGCGCCGGGACATCGTCACCACAGTGCTCGTCAACGAGGCGGTCAACCGGGTGGCATCTCGTTCATCTTCCGGGTGGTCGAGGAGACGGCGGCCAGCGCGGCCGACGTGATCCGGGCGTACGTGGTGGTCAGCGAGGTGTTCGGCCTGCGCGCCCTGTGGGACGCGGTGGAGGCACTGGACAACAAGGTCTCGCCGGAGCTGCAGACCAGCGTCTACCTGGACACTCGCCGGCTGCTCGACCGGGCGGTGCGGTGGCTGGTCTCCAACCGGCGCTCGCCGATCGACGTACCGGCCGAGATCGCCCGGCTGCGCGACGGCGTCACCCGGCTGCTGCCGGGGTTGGAGGAGCTGTTCTACGGCAACGAGCGGCAGGGCATCGAGGCACACATGGACTCGATGACCGAGCGTGGCCTGCCACGCGAGCTGGCGGAGCGTGCGACCCGGCTGATGTACAGCTTCGGCCTGATGGACGTGGTGGAGACCGCCAACGCCAGTGGACGGGACGTCAGTGAGGTGGCCTCGGTCTACTTCGTGCTGTCCGACCTGTTCCGGGTGGACTCGCTGCTGTCGAAGATCTCTTTGCTGCCGCGGGAGGACCGCTGGCAGACACTGGCCCGGATGGCGCTGCGCTACGACCTGTACGCCGCGCTGGCCGCGCTCACCGCCGAGGTGCTCGACTCCACCCGGACGACCTGCCGCCGCACGAGAGGGTGCAGCAGTGGGAGCAGTCCAACGCGACGTCGATCCACCGCGCCCGGCGAGCGATGGGGAGTTCGACGAGTCGCGGGCGGATCTCGCCGCCCTGTCGGTGCTGCTGCGCCAGATCCGCACCCTGGTGCGGACCTCCGCGGCCGCCTGAGTTCAGGCACGCCGGACACGGTCCGGCCGGTCGGGGAACCCGACCGGCCGGACCGCTTCCGTTTCCGCCGGCTCACGCCACCAGGGTGGCGAAGACGACGATGTTGTCCGGGTAGCTCTTGGCGGCCTCGTCGAACTGCCCGCCGCAGGTGACGACCCGCAGGCCGGGCCGGTCGCTGGGCCCGTACACCAACTCGGTGGGGAAGGCCGTCTCGGGTACGACCTCACCGAGTCGACGGTGAAGGTGGCCGGCACCCGTCGGCTCGGCGCACCGTGACGGTGTCGCCGAGGGTGAGGGCGCCGAGGTCGAAGAAGACGGCCGGGCCGAGTGCCGCCGAGTCCACGTGCCCGACGATGACCGAGTTACCCGTCTCGCCGGGGCTCGCGCCCGGCTCGTACCAACCGGCCCTGTCGGCCTGGTCGAGCGGGGAACCTGGACGGTGCCGTCCGGGTTGGTGCCCAACGACATGATCGTCGCGTCGACGCCGATCCGGGGATCTCGATGCTGGTCGGCGCCGAACGGGCCAACCCGGCCGGCGCGTTCCTCTGGCCGACCGGCTGCCCGTCGATCGCCGGAGGAGTGGCCTCGGGACCGGCCTGGGCCTGCGGCTGCGGCGGTCGGGGAGCGGACGTGGTCTGCACGGCGGCGCCGATCATGCCGGCACCGATCATGGCCGTGGTGACGACGACGGCCGTGCCGGCGGCACGCCACGGTCTCCCGTGACGGCCGCCGGCCCGTGTCGTCGTCACGTCAGACGAGCGAACCATCGGTCCGCCGACGACGCATCAGCACGATCCCGCCCAGCGCGGCAGCGCCGAGCACGCTCGCCCGCCAGCGGCGAGGCCACGGTCGGTGCCGGTGCTGGCGCCACCGTCACCACCGTCGACACCGCCGTGCGGCAGCACGACGAGCTCGCCCTCGCCGCACGTGCCCTTGAGCTCGTAACGACCCGGCTTGGCGTCCTTGTCGACCTTCGCGTCGCCGTAGTGACGAACTCGCGCTCCTCTTCCCAGTCGCGCTCGTCCGAGCCGTGCTCGTCCTTCGAGTCCCAGCCCTTGTCCGAGCCGTACTCGCCCTCGTCCTTGAGCCCTTGTCCGAGCCGTACTCGGAGCCGTGCTCGTCCTTGGACTCCCAGCCCTTGTCGGAGCCGTACTCGCCCTCGTCCTTGGAGCCCTTGTCCGAGCCGTACTCGGAGCCGTGCTCGTCCTTGGACTCCCAGCCCTTGTCGGAGCCGTACTCGCCCTCGTCCTTGGAGCCCTTGTCCGAGCCGTACTCGGAGCCGTGCTCGTCCTTGGACTCCCAGCCCTTGTCGGAGCCGTATTCGTCGGAGTGCTCGTCCTTCGACTCCCAGCCCTTGTCCGAGCCGTACTCGCCCTCGTCCTTGGAGCCCTTGTCGGAGCCGTACTCGCCCTCGTCCTGGAGCTCTCGTCCGAGCCGTACTCGGAGCCGTGTTCGTCCTGGACTCCCAGCCCTTGTCCGAGCCGTACTCGTCCGAGTGCTCGTCCTTGACTCCCAGCCCTTCTTGTCTTCGTCCTTGAGTCCGAGTCCTTCTTGTCGCGGTTGTCGTCCGCGGCCTGGCCGTGCTCCTCGCCCTTCCAGTCCTTGCTGTCTTCATCGCCGTAGGCGTCGGCAGCAGCGCCGCCGCCCTGGCCGCCCTTGCCGTTCTCGTCCTTCGCCTTGTCGTCCTTGCCCTGCTCGTCCTTGCCCTTGTCGTCCTTGCCCTTGTCGTCCTTGCCGTTCTCGTCCTTGCCCTCGTGGTCCTTGCCGTTCTCGTCCTTGCCCTCGTGGTCCTTGCCGTTCTCGTCCTTGCCGCCTTCGTCCTTACCGCTGTCGTCCTTGCCGTGCTCGTCCTTGCCGTTTTCGTCCTTGCCCTTGTCGTGGTCGGAGGTTCTCCTCCTCGCTCCACTCGCGGTCCTCACCCCGGTCTTCGTGCGCCGGATCGAGCTTGACCTTGCCGGTGACCTTGGACCACACGTACGCGTGCTCCTGCCGATCCGGGCAGATCTCGAGGAGCTTGACCTCGTCGCCGGCCTTGACGACATGCGGCTTGGCGTAGACCTTGCCGTCGCGGTCCGCGCCGTCGTCGTGGCCGTTGGCGAACGCGATCCCCGGTGCGAACACGAGGAGCGATGCACCGCCGAGCGCGGCGCCCGCAACGACCTTCCCGAGCATCTTCTTAGCCATGACCTGCGTCACTCCATCCCTGTTGTCCTGAGCCCGGCGACAACCGAGCTAAGACCGACGTTAGACCGTTTCATGACTTAAGAAGCAAAAGATTCGCGTTTTGGCCTTTGGTCCGGGTAAGAGTTGAAGGGTGCTACGCGGCTTTCGCCGCGCCGAACGACGTCTCGGGTCTCGGGCGGCGTTGCGCGCTCCGCACGGTGTTCCGGGTCGCCGTGTCCGGCCGGCGCCGCTCATCCGGTAGCGCCGTGCTCGGCCCGGTAGGTCTCGCTCGGGGGTATCGTCCGGAACGAAGAGTGTGGTGAGCGCCCGGCAACGCATCGAGCCATTGCCATGGAAGCGCTCCCATGCAAGAATCGTCCAACGCGGTTCGATGAGCCACGCCGCGCAGGTAGGAGAGTCGAGGGCACCGGTTTACCGGGCGACATCCCACCGCCGATCGACCGGCCGACGCCATGGCCGCGCACCACCACCATCGCCCGTCCGGGTCGGGCACCCAAAGAATCCCGTTGGCGCCGGAGGCCGTCCAAACCGGACGCCGCCGAGCCGTCCCGCCGGGCCGTACCCGGGCCCGGTCTCGCCCAAGGAGATCAGTGGCATGAATGTGTGGAGAAGGCTATCCGGCCCACGCCGGGCCTCGCGCTCGCCGGCGCGGGTGCCCTGGTCGCCGGTGGGCTGGTAACGATTCCGGTTACCGCGGCGCAAGCCGCGACGCAGTGCGACATTGCCTACACGAGCAACGAGTGGCCCGGCGGTTTCACCGCGAGCGTCACCATCAAGAACGTCGGCGACCCGCTGAACGGCTGGACGCTGGGCTGGACGTTCCCCAACTCCAGCCAGCGGGTGCAGCAGGGCTGGTCGGCCACGTTCACCCAGTCCGGCAGCCAGGTCACCGCCCGGAGCCTGTCCTACAACGGCACCCTGGCCACCGGCGCGTCGACGAGCATCGGCTTCAACGGCGCGTGGAGCGGCAGCAACCCGAAGCCGACCTCGTTCACCCTGAACGGCGTGGTCTGCAACGGGGCACCCGCCGACCACCGACCCGCCGACCGACCCGCCGACCGACCCGCCGACGGATCCGCCGACCGATCCGCCCACCAACCCGCCGGGCACCAAGGTCGACAACCCGTACGTCGGGGTGCGCGGCTACGTGAACCCGGAGTGGAAGGCCAAGGCGGACGCCGAGACCGGTGGAAGCCGGGTCTCCAACAACCCCACCGCCGTCTGGCTGGACCGGATCGCCGCGATCAACGGCACGCCGGACAGCAGCTCCAACGGGGCCTTCGGGGTCCGGCAGCACCTGGACGAGGCGCTGCGCCAGGGCGCCGGTTACATCCAGTTCGTGATCTACAACCTGCCCGGCCGGGACTGCTCCGCGCTCGCCTCCAACGGTGAGCTGGGCCCGGACGAGCTGCCGAAGTACAAGGCCCAGTACATCGACCCGATCGCCGCGATCCAGGGTGAGTCGAAGTACAGCAGCCTGCGGATCATCAACGTCATCGAGATCGACTCGCTGCCGAACCTGGTCACCAACACGTCCGGCCAGCCCGGCGGCACTGTCATGTGCGACACGGTCAAGGCCAACGGCGCGTACGTCAACGGTGTCGGCTACGCCCTCGCCAAGCTCGGCGCCCTCGGCAACGTCTACAACTACATCGATGCCGGCCACCACGGCTGGCTCGGCTGGGACTCCAACTTCGGCCCGACCGCCGACATCCTGAAGACCGCCGCGGTGGCCTCCGGCAGCACTGTCAACAACGTGCACGGGTTCATCACCAACACCGCGAACTACTCGGCGCTGACCGAGCCGTACTTCAAGGTCACGGACAACGTGAACGGCCAGACGGTGCGGCAGTCCAGTGGGTCGACTGGAACTTCTACGTCGACGAGCTGTCCTTCGCCCAGGCGTTCCGGAGCAAGCTGGTCTCGGTCGGCTTCAACTCCAACATCGGCATGCTGATCGACACCTCCCGCAACGGGTGGGGCGGCTCCGCGCGGCCGACCGGGCCGGGTGCCACGACCAGCGTCGACACGTACGTCAACGGGGTCGCATCGACCGTCGGGCCCACCTCGGCAACTGGTGCAACCAGTCCGGCGCCGGCCTCGGCGAGCGGCCGCGGGCCAACCCGGCGACCGGCATCGACGCCTACGTCTGGGTGAAGCCTCCGGGCGAGTCGGACGGCTCCAGCAAGGAGATCCCGAACAACGAGGGCAAGGGCTTCGACCGGATGTGCGACCCGACCTACGGCGGCAACGCCCGTAACGGCAACAACCCGTCGGGTGCGCTGGCCAACGCGCCGATCTCCGGTGCGTGGTTCTCCGCCCAGTTCCAGGAGCTCATGCGCAACGCGTACCCGGCGCTCTGATCGGGTAGCTCACGCGCCAACCCGCTGCCGGTTGTTGGTGAGGCACTGCCGGCAGCAGGTTCCCCGGGTCCCCGGCCCGACCGTTCTCGGTCGGGTCGGGGACCCCATGCCCGGGTCAGGGCACTGTGCGTTCGATCGCCGCCCGGCCCTGCTCGGCCAGGTCGCGGCGCGCCTTGTCCAGGTTTTCCGGGGTGAGGTCCTGCCCGCGGGCCATCACCAGGTCCTCCGGCTCCCAGGGCTGCTCGGCCCCGGTGCGGATGTTGTCTCCGCCGGCGCCGGTGCCCGTCCCGGTCGCCCCGGTGCCGGCGGCGTACGGGTCGCCGATCAGCTCGTCGGTGCCCGGGGCGAGGTCGTCCGGTCGGGTACGGGGCTCGGAGAAGGCCGGGTGTCCCGGTCGGGTCCACCGCCGGTCCGAAACTGCGGGACGGTGGCGTCATCATCCACCGCCGAGGCCACCTCGGGGCTGTCCTCCAACGGCGGTTGGCGGTCGCGATCGGTCATGGTGCTGCCTCCTGTGTCCGACACGGTGCCTGGTTTCCCTCGCGTACCCCTCGTGCCGCGCTCATGCCGCGCGCACCGGCGCTCAGGCGTCGGGCTGCTGCTCGTTGGGGCGGCGGTTCGGCCGGGCGCCGCCACTGCCAGAGCAGCATGAGCAGGCCGAAGACGAGCATCACGAGGCCGGCCCACAGGTTGATCCGTACGCCCTCGGCCTTGTCGATCTCGGCTCGGCTGTCGAAGACGCCGATCAGCGTGACGATGACCCCGTACGCCACGAAGAGGCCACCGATCACCCGGCGGATGTCGAACAGCCGGGCCGCGGCGGAGCGCCGCTGCTCCTCCTGCGTCTCGTCGATCAGCGGGTCCTGTGCCGGCTGGCTGTGGTCGTCCATCTGCCGACCCCTTTCCTTAGAAGACCGGGATGTAGAAGAGGGCGGCCAGCGCGACCGCGATCAGGCCGAGCAGCACGGGGCGCGGTACCAGGCGGCGTCCCCGGCGAGGACGTCGCCCTGAGGTCGACGCCGCCCACGCCGTACACCAGCCCGCGCAGCTCCTCGTCACGCTTGGGCGCGGTGAGCGGGGTGATGATCGCGGCGACCACCACCGCCGTGACGAAGGCGAGGCCGGCACCCCAGAAGCTCTCCTCCAGGTCGGAGTTGAAGTCGATCACGCCGCCCTTGTAGAGCAGGTAGAGGCTCAGCGACACCAGGGTGCCCAACAGCAGCGACCAGAAGCCGGCCAGCGCGGTCATCCGCTTCCAGAACATGCCGATGATGAAGGTGGCGAACAGCGGCGCGTTGAAGACGGAGAAGAGCGCCTGGATGTAGTTCATGATGTTGCTGAACCCGGCCGCGATGAACGCGGTGCCGATCCCGATCACCACGGCGCCGACCGTCGCCCACCGACCGATGCGCAGGTAGTAGTCGTCGGACCGGCCGGGACGGACGTACGCCTGCCAGATGTCGTAGGTGAAGACGGTGTTGAAGCCGCTCACGTTGGCCGCCATGCCGGCCATGAACGAGGCGAGCAGACCGGTGACCGCCACGCCGAGCACGCCGTTGGGGAGCAGGTCGCGCATCAGCAGCGGGATCGCGTTGTTGTACTGCAGGTCGCCGCTCTCCGCGCCGAGCCCCTTGACGGTGACCAGGGCCACCAGGCCGGGAATGACAGTGACCAGGGGATGAACAGCTTCGGGTACGCGGCGATGATCGGCGTACGCCGGGCGGCGCTCATGTTCTTCGCCGAGAGGGCGCGCTGCACCTCGGCGAAGTTCGTCGTCCAGTAGCCGAACGACAGCACGAATCCCAGGCCGAAGACGATGCCGATCCACTGGGCACCGAGCGGGTTCGCGGTGCTGCCGGTGTCCTGCCAGGCGTGCAGGCCGGCCTCGCCGAGCTTGGAGTCGCGGACCGCGTCCATCAGGCCGTTCACCCCGCCGACCTTGACCAGGCCGATCACGGTGACCGGGATGAGACCGGCCAGGATGACGAAGAACTGGAGCACCTCGTTGTAGATCGCCCCGGACAGACCGCCGATGGTGATGTACGCCAGGACGATCGCCGCGCCGACCACGACCGCGGTCCAGAGCGGCCAGCCGAGGAGCGCCTGCATGACCAGGGCCAGCGCGTAGAGGTTCACCCCGGCGATGAGCACCTGGGCGACGGCGAAGCTGAGCGCGTTGAGCAGGTGGGTGGGCCGGTTGAACCGCAGCCGCAGGTACTCCGGCACGCTGCGGACCTTCGAGCCGTAGTAGAAGGGCATCATCACGATGCCCAGGAAGACCATCGCCGGGACCGCGCCGATCCAGTAGTAGTGCAGCGTCATCACGCCGTACTGGGCCCCGTTGGCGGCCATTCCGATGATCTCCAGCGCGCCCAGGTTCGCCGAGACGAAGGCGAGCCCGGTCACCCAGGCCGGGAGGGACCGGCCGGAGAGGAAGAAGTCGACGCTGGTCCGGATCGCCCGACGGGCGGCAAAGCCGACTCCGAGGACGGTGACGAAGTACAGCGCCAGAATCAGGTAGTCGAGCCCGTTCATGTTGAGCCGAAGACCGCCGCCGTCCATCCCGTCACCCCTCGTCCCGACGTCCGCACCGGTTGGGGTGCGCGCGCCCTATTACCCGCTGTGCGCGGTTTCACTCTTGAACACGCGTTCGTCGTGTTCCCGCCCGATCGGGCGGTCCCATCGGCTCGGCTCGCGGCGATCGAGCGCACACGAGGGCGCCCGGCCGTCCGGCCGGGCGCCTCGCTGCTGGGGTGACTCAGCGACCCAGGACGCGGTCCAGGAAGTCCCGGTAGTTGCGGACCGCCATCCGCAGTTGCTCGGTGTCGGCCGAGCCGGCGTCCTGCCATCCGCCCAGGGTGGTCTTCTGCGCGGCCAGCGCCGAGGAGAGGGCCTGGATGGCCTCCTCCACGAGCGACTGCGCCTCGCCTGCCGCCGCTTGTGGGTCGTCGACGAAACGCAGCTGCACGTCCCGCCAGCGGTCCCGGAAGCCCTGCGCGGTGTCCGTGTCCAGCAGCGTGGCTGGCGCGTCCGCGACGGTCGACCCGGTGGGTCGGGACGTCCCGGCGGACTCCAGCGTGGGGCTGGTGTCGTCGGTGGGAGCCGGCTCGCCGTCCGCGTCCGGGTCGACCATCTCCGGTGTCGCGCTGCCGTAACCGGCCGCGACGGCGTCCGGATCGGCGGTCAGGTCGTCGCGTCGCCCGGGGCGCCGTCCGTGCTGCCCGGCGCCACGACCGTCCGCGAGGACGTGTCCGTGTCGGCGCGATCGTCGAGGTCCGCCTCGTCGTCGACGTCGGTGTCGCGGCGGTGCAGCTCGGCGGTGGGGTCGGCGCGCAGACCCTCACGCTCACCGTCCTCGGCGCCGTCGCCCGGCTGGGCGGTCCGTTCGGCCCGAGGGTCCGGCTGATCCTGCGGACGCGGGCTGGCCAGCGCGGAGGCGGCCACCGCATCGGCCACCGTGGTGGCGCCGAACGTCGTCGGCAGCGGCCCCGGCTCGTGGAACCCGCCCTCGTCGGTGGACCGGTCGTCGCGCCGGTGGCGTGGGTCGGAGTCGTCGGTCAGCTCGTCGTCGACCGGGTCGTACGCGGCGTCCCGTTCGGTGTCGTCGGCCCGCTCGTGGGCGGCGGTCTGGTCGTCGAAGGTGCCTCGGTCGTCGAGGGAGTCCTCGGGGACGTCGGAGCGCCCGGTCCGGTCGCCGGCCGGGGCTACCGGCACGGGTGCGGACCGGACGGCCTCCGGGTGGTCGTTGCTCACCTGCTGCTCTTCCTGGCGCATTGGTGGCCTCCTCAGCGGCTCGTGGCGTCGTGGTCCGGGTGGTGGCGCTGTTCGGGCGTGTGGTTGCCGACCGGCTCCTCGCCGAGCAGGTCGGCGAAGAGAGCGCGGTAGTGCACGACGGCCTGCCGCAGCTCCTCGGTGTTGGCCTCGCCCCGGAGTTGCGCAGGTGGATCTCGTGCGCGTCCCGGTAGTTGGTCAGGGTGCGGGCGTGCTCGACGGAGAGGTGGGCGATCTGGTCGGAGAAGTCGCCGGTCGGGTAGCCCTGCTCCTCGATGAGCCGGGTGACCAGTTCGTCCGCGTCGCCCACGGTCTCGCCGGGGAGTCGATGAAGCGGACCTGGAGTTCCTCCCAGGCGGCGCTGTAGCGGGCCCGGGACTCCGGGCTGAGCGGGGTGAGCGTGAGCTCGGCGTGCCGGCGTTCCCGGTCGCGCAGTTCGCGCTCGGCGGCGGACCGGCTGTCCTGCTCCGCCACCACCCGGTCGTACTCCGGTCCGAACCGGCTGCGCAGCGCGCGACGGCGACCGAGCGAGCGAGCGGCCACGGCCAGCGCCGCGACGATCACCAGCACCACGAGCACGATGACGATTACCTGCGTGGGCGACATGGGCTCCTCCTTCGCCCTCTGGTATTCCCTCCGCGTACTGATCGCCAATCCCGATCCGGAACACTTTCCTGACTCGCTGCCGCTCCCAAAGTTGACTCATTCCAGAAAGAGCGGTTGGGTGGGGTGATGCACCCACCGCCCCGCAAGCCGATCCTCACCACCCGGCAGGGTCACCCCGTGCACAACAACCAGCAGCAGCGGACGGTCGGCTCGCGCGGCCCCGCCACGCTGGAGAACTACCACTTCCTGGAGAAGATCAGTCATTTCGACCGGGAGCGGATCCCGGAGCGGGTGGTGCACGCGCGTGGTTTCGTCGCACACGGCGAGTTCGCGGCGTACGGGACGATCGGTGCCGAGCCGGCCGCGACGTACACCCGGGCCAAGCTGTTCCAGACCGCGGGCCGGAAGAGCCCGGTGAGCGTCCGCTTCTCCACGGTCATCGGCGGCCGGGACTCCTCCGAGGCCACCCGCGACCCGCGTGGCTTCGCGGTGAAGTTCCGCACCGAGGACGGCAACTGGGACCTGGTCGGCAACAACCTGCCGGTCTTCTTCATCCGGGACGCGATCAAGTTCCCCGACGTCATCCACTCGCTGAAGCCGGACCCGGTGACCTTCCGGCAGGAGCCGAACCGGATCTTCGACTTCATGTCCAACACCCTGAGTCGATGCACATGCTGACCTGGCTGTTCAGCCCGCGCGGCATCCCGGCCAACTACCGGACGCAGGACGGCTTCGGCGTGAACACCTACCGGATGGTCAACGCCGCCGGCGAGGCTGTGCTGGTCAAGTACCACTGGAAGTCGCAGCAGGGCGTCGAGTCGCTGACCGAGGAGCAGGCCGCCGCCATCCAGGCGACCGAGTTGGGCCACGCCTCCAGGGACCTGTACGAGGCCATCGAGCGCGGCGAGTGCCCGCAGTGGGAGCTCAACGTCCAGCTCATGAGCGACGACGAGCACCCGGAGCTGGACTTCGACCCGCTGGACGACACCAAGACCTGGCCCGAGGACGTGTTCCCGCTGCGCCCGGTCGGGATGATGACGCTCAACCGCAACGTCGCCAACGTCCACAACGAGAACGAGCAGATCGCGTTCGGCACCGGCGTGCTGGTCGACGGCCTCGACTTCTCCGACGACAAGATGCTGGTCGGGCGGACGTTCTCCTACTCGGACACCCAGCGCTACCGGATCGGCCCGAACTATCTCCAGTTGCCCATCAACGCACCGCGCGACGACGTCCCTGTCGACACCAACCAGGACGGCGGCCAGATGTCCTACCGGGTGGACGGCCGGGGCGGCAATCCGCACATCAACTTTGAGCCGTCCTCGGTGGCCGGTCTCGACGAGGCCGACGAGTCGTACCGGGAATACCGACCGTTCGTCTCGGGTCGGGTCATGCGGGCGCCGATCGAGCGGCGGAACAACTACGCCCAGGCCGGTGAGCGCTTCCGCACGATGCCGCGGTGGGAGCGCGACGACCTGGTGAAAACATGATCAGCTTGTTGGGTCAGTGCGACAAGCACATCCAGGAGAAGATGGTCTGGCACCTCAGCCAGTGCGACGACGCCTACGGCCGGCGGGTCGCCGAGGGCTCGGCATCGCCGACCACGCCTGACCCGTCCCGCCAGCACACGAGCGCCCGCCGGACCGCCGGCGGGCGTTCGCCGCTTCCGACCGGTCCATCCCGGAGCGTCGATGCGGCTGCGACGGGCGGTAGTGCAACGGCCCCCGATTACGTATCCTGCCCAGGCGCCCGCGCCGGTGCCTGGCGTCACGGCCGGGCACGCAGCCGGCCGGCGCGTTGCCCGGCGGTGCCGGCGCCCCTCCTGCCACCCCTTCACGGGCGAGGTCTGATGAGAACCCGCGACTGGCCGATCCGCTCGAAGCTGACCGCGTTGGTCGTCGCGCCGGTGACCGCCCTCCTGGCACTGTGGATCTTCGCGACCACACTGACCTTCGGCCCCGCCCTGAACCTCCTCTCCGCCCGCACCCTGCTCTACGACCTGGGTCGCCCGGGCGAGACCGTGGTCACCGAGCTGCAGCGCGAACGCCGGCTCTCGGTGGTGCAGCTCGCCGGTACCACCGCGCTGCCCGCCCTTTCCGAGCAGCGCCAACGCACCGATCGGGCGATCGCCGAACTGCGTCGCCGGGTCGACGGTGAGTCCTTACGCGACGCCGCGGACGACCCACTGGAAGCCCGGATCGACCAGCTGGTCACCGCTCTGGCGGCGCTACCCAGCGGGCGGGACTTCATCGACGACCGCAAGGTGGACCGGACCGGCGCGATCGGCCTGTACAGCGGCATGGTCGCTGCGGCCTTCCAGGCGTTCGCCGGCATGGCGACCCTGAGCGATCCGGATCTCAACCGGCAGGCGCTGGCACTCACCGCGCTCGGTCGTTCCCGGAACTGCTCGGCCAGACCGACGCGCTGCTGGCCGGCGCGTTGACCGCCGGCCGATTCGCCGAGGGGAACACACCCAGCTGGTGCAGGCCATCGGCAACCAGCGCTGGCTCACCGAGAGCGCCGTGGCCGATCTGCCCGGCACCAGCCGGGTCGCGTACCAACGGTTGACCGAGGGCGACGCGTTCACCCGACTGCACACGATGCAGGACGCGCTGGTCGCGGCCAACGGGTCCGGCCGTCCACCTGTCGCCGCCGCCACCTGGCAGGCCAGCCAGGACGCGGTGCAGCAGCAGTTGCGCGACTTCGAGCTGTCCGAGGCGGACGCGCTGACCGACCGTTCGGTGCCGATGGCCGTCCGCATCCTGGTGCGGCTGGCCGCCGCCGGCGTACTCGGGCTCGTCGCCGTGGTGGTGTCGGTGCTGGTGGCGCTGCGAGTCGGTCGCACACTCGTCCGGCGGCTCAGCGGCGTCCGCAGCGCCGCGCTGGAGCTGGCCGATCATCGTCTGCCGGACGTGGTGGCGCGGCTGCGTCGTGGCGAGCAGGTCGACGTCGCACGGGAGGCGCCGCCGCTGGAGTACGGCCACGACGAGATCGGCGAGGTCGGGCGCGCCTTCACCAGGTGCAACGCACCGCCGTGCAGGCTGCGGTGGACGAGGTGACCCTGCGTCGCGGGCTCAACGAGGTGTTCCTCAACATCGCCCGGCGGAGCCAGAGCCTGGTGCATCGTCAGCTGCACCTGCTGGACCGGATGGAGCGACGTACCGAGGACCCGGACGAGCTGGCCGAGTTGTTCCAGGTCGACCACCTGGCCACCCGGCTGCGCCGGCACGCCGAGGACCTGGTCATCCTCGCCGGTTCCGCGCCCGGCCGGGGTTGGCGGAACCCGGTCGCGATGGTCGACCTGATCCGTGGCGCGATCTCCGAGGTCGAGGCGTACGAACGGGTCGACGTCACCGCCGTCAAGCCGGTCGGCGTGCTGGGCGGGCGGTCGGCGACGTCATCCACCTGCTCGCGGAACTGGTCGAGAACGCCACCGCCTTCTCCCCGCCGGACACGCGGGTCACGGTCACCGGGGAACAGGTCGCCAACGGGTACGCCCTGGAGATCACCGACCGGGGCTGGGCATGTCCCCGGCGGCGCTGGAGACCGCCAACACCCGGCTGGCCAGCTCACCCGAGTTCGACCCGGCGCAGAGCGCCCGGCTGGGGTTGTTCGTGGTGGCCCGGTTGGCGGCCCGGCACGGCGTACGGGTGGGGTTGGTCCGTCCGGCGACGGCGGGTGACCGCCGTCGTGCTGATACCGGGCGACCTGGTCACCACCGAGCCACCGGCCGGTCCCGACCTGGCCACCCTGGGTGCCGCGTCGGCCGACGCGGGCCGGCGGCTGGCTCGAACCGCGCGCCGGGGCACCGCGGCCCGCCCCGCACCCGCCCCCGACGGCGCCGCCCGCCGTCGCGGCCCCGCCCGGTCCACCCGGCGGAGCATCGACCTCGGCCGCACCGCCCGCGAACGGGTCGGAAGCCGGGTCGACGACGGCGGAGGAGACGGCCGACGAGCTGGACGGCCTGCCGCGCCGGGTGCGCCGCCGCACCCCACCGCGCAGTCCCGTTCGACGGTCACCGACATGGCGTCGCCCCGCTCACCAGAAGAGGTCCGTCAGGTGATGGCGGCGCTCCAGGCCGGCACGGCACGCGGACGCGCCACAGTGGTCACCCCGGCTGCTCCGGCGGCACCAACCGGTCCGGCGGTCCCGGCGACACCTGCCGACCCGCCGACGATCCCCGAACCCCCGACCGCGAGTGAGAGGGACGCCTAGTGCGGCATTCGACGAAGCAGAGCGCCGGCCTCGACTGGTTGCTCGACGAACTGGTGCAACGGGTACCGCCCGCCAGGGAGGCGGTGGTGCTCTCCGCCGACGGTCTACTGCTCGGCTGCTCGGCCGAGTTGGAGCGCTCTGACGCCGAGCACCTCTGTGCTCTCGCCGCCGGCTTCTCCAGCCTGGCTCGGGGCGCCAGCCGGCACGTGGACGGCGGTCCGGTCCGGCAGACCGTGGTCGAGATGGAGTCGGCGTACCTCTTCGTGACCGCCGCCGGTCAGGGCACCTGTCTGGCGGTGGTGAGCGACGCCGACGCGGACATCGGGCTGGTCGCGTACGAGATGGCGATGCTGGTCATCCGGGTGGGGAGAGTCTCGCCGCGCCGGCCCGATCGTCGGCGGTCGCCGGTGATGCGGACTGAGCCGCCCGGGCCGCAGCACGAGTGGCTGGACAGCGACGCCGGCCCTCTGGTGCGCCCGTACACCCTGACCGGAGGCCGGGTACGCTCCGCCGTCGACGGTTTCAACCTGGTCGCGTTCGTGCTGTCCGGATCGGACGTCGACGCGGCGAGCCACCCGCACCTGCTGCCGGAGCATCGTCGGCTGGTCGCGTTGGCCCGCCGGCCGGTGTCGGTGGCCGAGTTGGCAGCCGAACTGGACCTCGCGGTCGGGGTGGTCCGGGTACTGCTCGGTGATCTCCTGGCCGAGGGCCTGGTCGCGGTGCACGAGCCGCCGGCCGCCGGAATTCTTCCCGACGACGACATCCTCAAGGCGGTGGTCAGTGGACTCCGTGCGCTATGACCAGGTCGGCACCAGCGTCACCATCCCGCTGGCACTGAAGATCCTCATTGCGGGAGGCTTCGGAGCGGGCAAGACGACGTTGGTGAGCGCCCTGAGCGAGGTCCGTCCGTTGCAGACCGAGGAGGTGCTGACCGGGGCCGGAATCGGCACCGATGACGTCTCCGGGGTGGAGGGCAAGTCCACCACCACGGTCGCCATGGACTTCGGTCGGATCACCATCAACGACGACCTGCAGGTCTACCTGTTCGGCACCCCGGGTCAGGACCGGTTCTGGTTCCTCTGGGACGAGCTGGCCTTCGGCGCACTCGGCGCGGTGGTGCTGGCCGACACCCGCCGACTGGCCGACTGCTTCCCCTCCATCGACTACTTCGAGCAGCGGGGCATCCCGTTCGTGGTCGGCGTGAACTGCTTCGACGACTCCCGCAGATTCAACCTGGAGACCGTACGCCGAGCGCTCGACCTGGACCCGGACGTGCCGATGGTGCTCTGCGACGCCCGGACCGGCAGTCCGGGAAGATGGTGTTGATCTCGCTGGTCGAGCACGTCGCCCGGCAGCGCGGCGAACCGGTGCCTACCGCCTGAGATCCGGGCCGGAAAGCTGGTTAACGGGCGGGTGACGTGGGCAGCCTCTGGTTGGATCAGCGCAGGATGCCGGCGGAGGAGTGGAACGTGAGTGGTCAGGGTGAGGTCGTCCACATCGGGGTTACACCGCGCAGAGTGGTGGGCGGGGAGCGGCATCGTCGCGGCACGTCGCGACCCACGCACCGGAGCGCTGACCCCGCTCGGCACGGTGGCGGTCACCCGTCCCCTCCTTCCTGGTGCGGCACCCACCCAGCCGGTGCTCTACGCCGTCAACGAGCTGACGGACGGGGAGATCAGCGCCTGGCGGGTCGGGGCGGACGGCGCGCTGGACCCGCTCGGCAGCCGGTCGACCGGCGGAGCCGAGCCCTGCCACCTGGCGGTGCTGCCCAGCGGCGGCCACCTGCTGGCGGCCAACTACGGCAGCGGCAGCATCGCGGTCTTCCGCTCGACCCGCAGGGCGTGCCCGGCGAGCGCACCGACCTGGTGGTGCACGAGGGCACGGCCCCGACCCGAACGTCAGGACCACGCCCACGCCCACATGGTCTCCCCGGGCACGGGTCGCGGGCCGATCTTCGCGGTGGACCTCGGCACCGACTCGGTCTACCGGTACGACCTGGACGACTCGACCGGGCGCCTGGTGCCCCGTGCGCCACGGACCCAGACGACGCCCGGCAGCGGACCCCGGCACCTCGCCCGGCACCCGGACGGGCGGCGCTGTTACCTCGTGGGGAGCTGGACGGCTCGGTCACCGCGTACGAGGTGACCGACGACGGCGCGTTGCACCAGCGCGGTCGGGTCGAGGCGAGCGAGCGGACGGGTCACGTGCAGCCGTCGGAGGTCGCTGTCGCTCCGGACGGCCGGTTCCTCTACGTCGGCAACCGCGGGGTGGGGACCGTGGCGGTCTTCACCCTGGCCGGTGAGCTGCCCGAGCTGGTGGCCGAAGTGGACACCGGCGGCGAGTGGCCTCGGCACTTCGCGCTGATCGGGGAGCACCTCTACGTCGCCGACGAGCGGGCGGACATGCTACGGATCTTCCGGCGCGACGCCGAGACCGGCTTGCTGGAGGCGATCGGCGAACCGGTGCCGGTGCCGAGCCCGACGTGCGTTTTGCCCTGAACGATGACTTAGAAACGCGAGTGCCGCACCGATTTGGCAACGCCACGAGGCTGCGGTGTCACTCTCTGTCGCAAAAGGTGGTCAACTGTTTCTCCTCCGTAACTTTAGTCCGAACGGATGTGGCAGAGACGGCACCTAGTACGCAAGATGGTCACCGTGTCAGCAGGCCGCCATCGCATGAGTTCGAAACTCCACCTAGCCGCCGCCGCCGCAACGGTGGGGTGCTCGTCGTGACGACGGGCGCGTGGTTCGGCTATCGGGAGTTGATCCAGGCCAACTGCTCGGGGAGATTCGACTCGCCGTGGCGGTCGCGTCTGAGCTCGCGCCCGCGGTGGATGCCGCCGCGTCGCAGTGGGTCAAGGACGGTGCCGCGGTCGGCCCCACCTGCATCCGGGTCGACGTCTCCGCGTCCGACCCGGTCGACGTGGCGGCCGTGGTGGCGGCCAAGCACGGCGCTGTCCTGGCCGGCGTGGGGCAGGCCAGTGGCACCGCCGTCAGCCCGGACGTCTGGGTGCCCGACTCCTCGACCTGGCTGCTGCGGTTGAAGAAGGACGCGACAGCGTTCGCTCCGACCAACGGCGCGTCCATCGCGCGCAGCCCCATCGTCGTCGCGATGCCGACGCCGATCGCGAGCCGGCTGGGCTGGCCGGACAGAAGTTCAACTGGACCGACCTGCTCCAGCAGGTCAACAGCGCCACCCTGCGTACCGGGATCGTCGAGCCGACCCGCGACGCGGCTGGCCTGTCCGGTCTGCTCTCGCTGACCGCGGCCGCCAACGGCGCCGGCGGCGACGCGCAGCGCAAGACCGTCGGCGCGCTCCGCGCACTGGCCACCGGGCGTTCGTCGCTCCGCAACGACCTGCTGGCCCGGTTCCCGACGTCCAACGACTCGACGTCGATCGCCAGTGGTCTCGGCGCTGCGGCCCTGTCCGAAGAAGACGTGATCGCCTACAACAGCAGAAGCCGCCGGTGCCGCTCGCCGCGCTCTACATGGAGCCGGCGCCGATGCCGCTGGACTACCCGTTCGCGGTGCTGCCCGGCATCGAGCCGAACAAGGCGTCGGCGGCGAAGGTGCTGTTCGAGCTGCTCAGCAGCTCCACCTTCCGCAACCGGCTCGCCGCGCAGTCGCTGCGCTCGCCGGACGGCAACTGGGGTGAGGGTTTCAAGGCACCGCAGGGTGCGCCGAGCCCGGCCGGCGGCGCGCCGACCGCACCCGCCAACGGCGGCACCGCCGCGGGTGGCCTCGACCCGGCCGCCATCCAGCGGGTCGTCTCCAGCTGGTCGATCGCCACCCAGTCCGGTCGGATGCTGGCCGTCATCGACGTCTCCGGCTCGATGAAGGACGAGGTGCCGAGCGCCAACAACCGCAGCCGGGAGGAGGTCACCGTCGACGCGGCGCGTCGCGGCCTCGGCCTCTTCGACGACTCCTGGTCGATCGGCCTGTGGACCTTCTCCACGAAACTGCTCGGCAACCGGGACTACCGGGAACTGGTCCCCATCGGGCCGCTCTCCGGCCAGCGGGCCCAGCTGGAGGGTGCGCTCGCCACGATCAAGCCCTCCAGCGGTGACACCGGCCTCTACGACACGATGCTGGCCGCGTACCAGGCGGTGCAGGAGAACTGGCAGCCCGGCCGGGTCAACTCGATCGTGCTGTTCACCGACGGCAAGAACGAGGACGACAACGGCCTTAACCAGCAGCAGTTGCTCGCCAAGCTGAAGCAGATCGCCGACCCGGAGCGGCCCGTCCAGGTCATCATGATCGGCATCGGCGAGGGCGTCAGCAAGGCCGAGCTGGAGTCGATCACCAAGGTGACCGGTGGCGATGTCTTCGTCACCAAGGACCCGAGCGAGATCGGCAGCATCTTCCTCAGCGCCATCGCACGGCGTCCGCCGGCACCCCGCTGATCCGAGGCTCAGACGTCGAAGGGCCTGCCGTACCGTCGATCCGGTGTGGCAGGCCCTTTGGCCACCAGGTTGAAGAAAAGTGACGGCAATACGTCGGAAGCAATCGGCAGTCATAGTTATCGAGGCAGGATGTCGACTGTTCCGGCACGGTCGGTCCGCCTCCGGTCCGACCCGTCGACCGGGGCCATCCTGTAAAGAGTGGGAGGGCCGGTGAGCGTGGCGACATTGTTGACCCCGCCACGTCGGCGGAGCAGGGCGGTCGTCCCGGCGGGCTGGTGGCCCGTGCCGACGAACGGTCCTACGTGCGGGTGCTGGTGGTGCTGGACACCACCGTTCTCATCATCGCGCTGTTCATCGGGTACGTCGCCCGCTTCGGCGACGCCGAGCCGACCGGCTCGGAGATCCCGTACGTGTTGGTGGCCCCGGGCTGGTGCTGGCCTGGCTGATCTCCCTCAAGGCGCTCGGTTGTTACGACGACCGGGTGATCGGCTACGGGCGGACGAGTACCGGCGGGTCAGCTCCGCCAGCCTGCGCCTGGCCGGCGCGATAGCCATCTTCGGCTACGTCGCCGACATCGGCGTCTCCCGAGGCTTCCTCGGAATCTCCTTCGCGGTGGGCACCGTCGGGCTGGAGGTGGCGCGGTTCGCCGCCCGCAAGCGCCTGCACCGGGCCCGTTCGGTGGGCGCCGGCTGGTCCCGCAAGGTTCTGGTGGTCGGTGACACCGCCCACGTGTTGGAGTTGGTGCACACGCTGCGCCGCGAGCCGTACGCCGGCTACCAGGTGGTGGGCGCCTGCATCCCGGACGCGCTGCTCGCGCCGGTGGCCCAGCGGCTTGGTGACGTGCCGGTGGTGGGGTCGTTCCGGGGATCCCGGAAGCCGCCACCGCGATCGGCGCGGACACGGTCGCGGTGACCGCCTCCGGCGAGCTGACCGCGGCCCGGTTGCGTCGCCTCGGCTGGCAGTTGGAGGGCACCGGTGTCGACCTGGTCGTGGCACCGGCGCTGACCGATGTCGCCGGCCCGCGGATCCACACCCGCCCGGTCGCCGGCCTGCCGCTGATCCACGTCGAGGCGCCCGAGTTCCGCGGCGCGCGCAAGCTGGTGAAGGGCCTCGTCGACCGGTCTGCCTCGTCACTGGCGCTGGCGGTGCTGCTGCCGCTCATCGCGTTCATCGCCCTGGCCATCAAACTGGACAGTCGGGGCCCGGTCCTGTTCCGTCAGGTCCGCGTCGGCCGGGGTGGGCAGGAGTTCGGCGTGTTCAAGTTCCGCACCATGGTGGTGAACGCGGACGCGCTGCTCGCCGAGCTGACCGCGCGCAACGAGACCGACGGCCTGATGTTCAAGATGCGCCACGACCCCGGGTCACCCGCGTTGGCCGGCTGCTGCGCAAGTGGTCGTTGGACGAGCTGCCGCAACTGGTGAACGTGCTCCTGGGTCAGATGAGCCTGGTCGGGCCCCGCCCACCGCTGCCCTCGGAGGTGGCCCGGTACGACGGCGACGTGGCCCGGCGGCTGCTGGTCAAGCCCGGCATGACCGGCCTGTGGCAGGTCAGTGGCCGCTCGGACCTGAGCTGGGAGGACGGCATCCGACTCGATCTCTACTACGTGGAGAACTGGTCCTCGCCGCCGACCTCACCATCCTCTGGAAGACCTTCGGTGCGGTGCTGAACGGTCGCGGAGCGTACTGACCGCCGTCGGTCACGGCTGCGGGCCGGCCCAGTCCAGGCAGACGACCACCGCGTCGTCGACCAGGTCACCGGCCACGAACGCGCGCAGGTCACCGATCAGCGAGCGCACGGCGTCCAGTGGTGCCATCGGCCCGGTCCGCCGCAGGAACCGGTCCAGTGCCGTCTCGCCGTAGCGCATGTTTTGCCCGGTGGCCTCCAGCACTCCGTCACTGACCACGAAGACCCGGTCGCCGCGTTCCAGGGAGAACTTCTGCTCGTGGTAGTCGGTCGCCTCGAACATGCCGAGCGGGAACTGCGCCTCCAGCGGCTGTTCGGTGACGTCCCCGTCGCGGAGCAGGACCAGTCGGGGTGAGCCCGCGTCCACCACGGTCATCATCCCGGACCGCAGGTCCAGCTCCATCAGCAACGTGGAGAGGTGCTGCTCGCCCCGGTACAGGTCGTAGATGGCCTGGTCGGCGAGGGCAGCCTGGTCGGCAAGGCTCAGGCCCGCCCGGCGCGCGTTGCGCAGCGCGTGGGTGGCCAACGAGGTGAGCAGGGAGGCGGCGACCCCTCGCCGGTGCCGTTGATCGTCGACAGCCAGAGTCGCTGCCCGTCGTCGGACCAGTCGAAGCTGTCGCCGCGCACCGCGTACGCCGGCTCCAACTGCCCGGCCAGGCTGAACGAGGGGCGGATGCGGCTGCGGCCGGGGAGCAGGTCCCACTGCATCTCGGCGGCCAGGGTGAGGCGCTGGGTGCGTCGCGCCGTCCGGTAGACGTCGGTGCCGGCGGAGACCGCCGCCACCTCGTGGGCGAGCGCCGTGGCGATCTCGGCCAGCGCGGCGAGGACCGTACTGTCGTCCGGAACGGTCGAAAGGCGCAGCACCCTCGACGCTCGCCACGCATGGTGACCGGAAACCAGCCGATGCCGTCGGTCAGTATCGGCGACTGGTGGTCGAAGGCACGCCAGGCCGGGTGCCGGGGCTCGTGATGGAGTCACCGTCGGTGAGCGGCAGCAGCTCGGCGAGCCGGTAGTCGACCTGATAGAGCTCGACGTCGGTGATCCCGTACGCCCGGTCGACAACGTCCCCGATACCACCCACGAGCCGGTCGGCCGGTGTCTCGTTCAGGGCACGTCGTGCCCGATTGACCGGTTCGCTCATGGTCACTCCCTCGCTGAAAGCTCGACCACCAGTGTGTTCGGAGTATTCTCGGGCCACCATGGCCGAAATGAACCGTCCGACGGACCCTGAGACGAGTATGGCTGCCGCGCTGGACGCGACGGCCGCTGCCCTGTTGGGCATCTGGGAATCCGCCCGGGAGGACCGCCAACCGGGTGTCCGGGCGCAACTACGCGCAGTGACGGTGGTCGAGCAGTTCGACGGGATCAACCTGCGCCGGCTCGCCACCCGACTCGGCATGTTGCTCAGCTCCGCCAGCCGCCTGTGCGACCGGTTGGTCGCCGCCGGCATGCTGGAGCGCGAGCCGGGCCGTTTCGACCGGCGGGAGATCGCACTGCACCTCACCCCGGAGGCCCGCCGGCTCCTCGCCGAGCTGCGGGCGGACCGCCAGGCCCAACTCGCCGCCGTGCTGGCCGCGATGAGCCCTGCGGGCCGCGACGCGCTGCTGGAGGGATGCGGGAATTCGACGGGATCGCCCGCCGCCAGCAGGCGCAGGGCGCCGCCGCCCTGGGCGGTCAAGCGGAAGACGAAAACTGGCCGAAGGACCCGGACCGGCCCGGTGGGCGGTCGGGGACTGGTCGGCCGACGCGGTGGGCCGACCCGCGCGGTGTGGACCGGCTCGTCGGGCAGCCCGGAACGATCGGCCGGCACCACCCGGGAGTGGCCGACCGACGGCCCGCCCGTGGCGCGTACCGCCTGATCGGACCGGCCGGGTCGCCCGTCACGCTGGCGCGGATGCGCACACCGCGAGCATCGCGACGTCGTCGTGGGCCTGCCCGTCCAGCCAGTCGTCGACCGCCCGGAGCACCCGGTCGATCAGCGCCGCCGGCGTCCGCCCGGCCGTCGACACCAGCGCCGCACGCAGTCGGGCCTCGCCGAACATCCCGCGCCGCGCGCCTCGGTCACCCCATCGGTGTACGCGAGCAGCAGGGAGCAGCTCCGCCGCCTTGGCGTTGACCAGGGTGGCCAGGCCGTTCTCGTCGGTGGTCAGCACGGCCTCGGCGAGCCCGTCGAGCAGCTCACGAGCCAGTCGCGCGTCGGTTGGCAGGGGCGCGCCGCTGGGTTGCCGGTTCGTGGTCACCGTCGGACGCCGGCCCGCGTCTGACGACGTGTGCGCATGCTGCTTCTCCGACTCCTCACCGGGGATCGTTGCCTGTGGGCAAGGGTACCGACCCGCTCCGACAGCCGCCCACGGCACAGGGCGGTGATCAGCCGGTGCGGGCCAGCCACCCGGCGGGCTGGGCGATGATCCGGCGGACCACCGAGCCGGCGGCACCGACCGCCGCGGCCTCCGCGCCGAGCGTCGACGGCCGGACCGTGACCGGCGACCACGCAGCGGTGAGCACCCGAGCATCGATCTCGGCGAGCACCGGCGGGCACAGCCAGGGCGCCAGCGCCGCGTAGCCGCCACCGAGCACGACGGTGTCCAGGTCGAGCAGGTTGACGACACCGGCCACCGCCACACCGAGCGCCGTTCCGGCGTCGTGCAGCGCCCGCAGCGCGTCGGCGTCGCCGGCCTCGGCCAACTCGGCCAACCGGGCCGTCGCGGTGTCCGCGGGAAGCTCGGCCCGGGCCAGCCCCGCCGCGGTCACGATCGCCTCCTGGCCGGCGTACTGCTCCAGGCAGCCCTGCCCGCCGCAGCGGCACGGACGGCCCTCGGGGTGGACCGGAAGGTGCCCGATCTCGCCGCTCCACCCGCGGACGCCCCGGAACAGCGCACCGTCCAGCACGATGCCGGCGCCGATGCCCACCTCCCGGAGATGTGCAGGAAGCTGGACGGGCCGGGTGGCCGGGAGTGCAGTTCGCCGAGCGCGGCGAGGTTGGCCTCGTTGTCCACCACCAGTGCTGGGACGCCGGGCACCTGCTCGACCAGCGCGGGGTGCTTGGCGAGCAGTGCGGGCACCGGTACGTCCCGCCAGCCGAGGTTCGGGGCGAGTCGGACCAGCCCGCGTCGTCCACCAGGCCGGGCACCGCGAGCGCGGCCCCGACCAGGGTGAGGCCCTGCCCGGCGGCGTCGATGCGGGCGGCCTCGGCCATCTCGACCAGCCGGGCCACCGCGTCGGCGGGGCCACCGGGCGCAGGTCGGCCCGGTGCACCGTCCGGTGTCGCACCTGGCCGGCGAGGTCCACCACGCAGACCGCCAGGTAGTCGACGTTGACCTCCAGGCCGAGCCCGGCCGGGCCCTGGTCGGCCAGGACCAGCCCTCGTGCCGGGCGGCCGGCCCCGGAGCGGGGCGCGGGGTCGGACTCACTGACCAACTGGCCGGCGAGCAGGTCCTCGACCACCGCGGACACTGTCGCTCTGGTCAGGCCGGTCGCGGTCGCCAGATCGGCCCGGGACGGAGGTCGGTGGGCAGCGGCGATCCGGCCGAGGACCAGGGCGAGGTTGAGCTCGCGGAGGCTGCCCTGACGGACTGCGCCGGCCGGGGCGTGGGTGGGGCTCACCCCTTGACACTGCCATACGGTGGGCAAATAATTCAATCGCTGAACAAATAGCCGACACCACCACCCGGAGGTTGCTCATGGCACCCCGTCCCACCCCGCCGACAAGTTCTCCTTCGGGCTCTGGACCGTGGGCTGGCAGGCCCGCGACCCGTTCGGTGACGCTACCCGTCCCGAGCTCGACGCGGTCGAGGCAGTGCACCGGCTCGCCGAGCTGGGCGCGTACGGCATCACCTTCCACGACGACGACCTGATCCCGTTCGGGGTCGACGCCGCCACCCGGGACCAGCACATCGCCCGGTTCCGCAAGGCGCTCGACGAGACCGGCCTGGTGGTGCCGATGGTCACCACCAACCTCTTCACCCACCCCATCTTCAAGGACGGCGGCTTTACCAGCAACGACCGCGACGTCCGCCGGTACGCGCTGCGCAAGGTGCTGCGTCAGGTCGACCTGGCCGCCGAGCTGGGTGCCAGCACCTTCGTCATGTGGGGTGGCCGCGAGGGCTCCGAGTACGACCTCGCGAAGGACGTCCGCGCCGCCCTGGACCGCTACCGCGAGGCCGTGGACCTGCTCACCCAGTACTCCATCGACAAGGGCTACAACCTGCGGTTCGCCCTGGAGCCCAAGCCCAACGAGCCGCGCGGCGACATCCTGCTGCCGACCATCGGGCACGCGCTCGGTTTCATCTCCCAGCTGGCCCACCCGGAGCTGGTCGGCCTCAACCCGGAGGTCGGCCACGAGCAGATGGCCGGGCTCAACTACGCCCACGGCATCGCCCAGGCGCTCTGGCAGGGCAAGCTGTTCCACCTGGACCTCAACGGTCAGCGTGGCATCAAGTACGACCAGGACCTGGTCTTCGGCCACGGTGACCTGATGAACGCGTTCGCCCTGGTGGACCTCCTGGAGAACGGCGGCCCGAACGGCGGCCCGGCCTACGACGGCCCCGGCACTTCGACTACAAGCCGTCCCGCACCGAGGACATGGACGGTGTGTGGGCCTCCGCGGCGGCCAACATGAGCACCTACCTGCTGCTCAAGGAGCGGGCGGCGGCGTTCCGCGCCGACCCGAGGTGGTCGAGGCGCTCGCCGCCAGCAAGGTCGGCGAGCTGAGCACGCCGACGCTCGGCGACGGCGAGAGCTATGACGAGCTCCTGGCCGACCGGTCCGCGTTCGAGGACGTCGACGTGGACGCTGTGGCCGCTCGGGGCTTCGCCTTCGTCCGGCTCAACCAGCTCGCCGTCGAGCACCTGCTCGGCGCCCGCTGAGGCCCGCCATGCCGTTGGTCGCAGGCGTTGACTCGTCCACCCAGTCCTGCAGGTGGTGATCCGGGACGCGGAGACCGGCGCCCTGCTCCGGCAGGGCCGGGCACCGCACCCGGACGGCACGGAGGTCGACCCGGAAGCCTGGTGGCAGGCGCTGCGAAGCGCCGCCGACCAGGCCGGCGGGCTGGCCGACGTGGCGGCGATCTCTGTCGCCGGCCAGCAGCACGGCATGGTGTGTCTCGACGAGGACGGCCGGGTGGTCCGCCCGGCGCTGCTGTGGAACGACACCCGATCCGCCGACGCCGCCGCCGACCTCATCGAGGAGGCCGGCGGCGGCGCGGCCGGGCGTCGGTTCTGGGCCGAGGCCGCCGGCAGCGTTCCGGTGGCCAGCTTCACCATCACGAAGCTGCGCTGGCTGGCCCGGCACGAACCGGAGCTGGCGGCCCGGGTGGCCGCCGTCTGCCTTCCGCACGACTGGCTGACCTGGCGGCTGGCCGGCGCACCGGGTTGGCGCGCTGCGTACCGACCGGGGTGATGCCAGCGGCACCGGTTACTGGTCACCGGCGACCGGCGACTACCGACTGGACTTGCTGGAGCGGGGCTTCGGTCGGCGGTTGGTGGTCCCCGAGGTGCTCGGTCCGGCGGAGTCGGCCGGCAAGCTGGCCGACGAGTTGGGCGGGCCGGGTGGCGCACTGCTCGGCGCGGGCACCGGGACAACGCCGCCGCCGCGCTCGGCGTCGGTGCCGGCCCGGGTGACGTGGTCGTCTCGATCGGCACCTCCGGCACCGTGTTCAGCGTCGCCGACGTGCCGGCCGCCGACGAGAGCGGCATGGTCGCGGGCTTCGCCGACGCGTCCGGTCGTTTCCTGCCGCTGGTCTGCACGCTCAACGCGGCCCGTGTGCTGGACGCGGCCGCCGCGATGCTCGGCGTCAGCCTGGACGAGCTGGCCGAGCTGGCGCTCTCCGCGCCAGCCGGAGCGGACGGCTGGTCATGGTGCCCTACCTGGAGGGCGAGCGGACGCCGAACCGGCCGCTCGCCACCGGCGCGGTGCACGGGTTGACCCTGCGCACGTCGACCCCGCGCACCTGGCGCGGGCCGCCGTGGAGGGCATGCTCTGCGCGCTCGCCGACGGCCTGGACGCACTGACCGCGCAGGGTGCCACCGTCCGTCGGGTCATCCTGGTCGGCGGCGGCGCCGGTCGGCCGCGGTGCGTCGGATCGCCCCGCAGGTCTTCGGCTGCCCGGTCGTCGTCCCACCGGCCGGGAGTACGTCGCCGACGGCGCCGCCCGACAGGCCGCCTGGTCGCCCTGGGCGGTGCCACGCCGCCGGTCTGGGCGGTCGAGGGCACCGAGGAGTACGCGGCCGAGGCCGTCCCCGCCGTGCGTGACCAGTACGCCGCGGCTCGTGGACTGGTTCTCGACCGGCGCTGACCAGTCGGGATCGACGCGGGTGGGTGCCGGTCGACACTGACCGGCACCCACCCGCGTGACGACCTCCTCGGTGGAGTCTGGTTGGCTGCCGGTCATGACGGTGACCAGTGGCGGGCCCGGCCAGCGCCCGCACGGCCGGGCGGCGGCCCGGCGCACCGGTTGTACAGCGTCGTGGTGTTCGTGGTGCTCGCCTCGCTGGACAACGTCGCGATCGGGCTGGTCCCACCGCTGTACGGCCCGATCTCCGACGCGTTCGACGTGTCGGGGCGGCTGCTCGGAGTGGTCACCGCGGTCAGCTTCCTGGTCAGCGCGGTGGCCGCCGTCGGCTGGGCGTACGTCGGAGACCGGACCAACCGCAAACCGCTGCTCATGGTGGGCACGCTCCTCTGGGCGGCGGGCACCGGCGGTAGCGCGCTCGCCGGCGGCTACCTGACCTTCCTGGCCGCACAGTTGATCGCGGCGGTGGGTCTCGGCGCGGTCGGCTCGGTGGGTTTCTCGGTGGTCACCGACCTGATCTCACCGCGCCGGCGGGGCTGGTGATGAGCTTCTGGGGGCTCTCCCAGGGGTCGGCACGCTGGCCGGCACGCTCGTCGGGGGCTGCTCGGTTCGACCGACTGGCGTCGGCCGTTCCTGCTGCTGGCCGGTGTCGGCCTGATCGCCACACTGGCCTACCTGTTCACCTACGACATCCGCCGTGGCCAGAGCGAGCCGGAGCTGGCCGGCAGGCTGGACGCCGGCGCCGAGTACGACTACCGGATCAGTCGCGCCGACCTGCCGCGCATCCTGGCCCGACGGACCAACCGGTGGCTGATCCTGCAGGGTTGACCGCGCAGGCAGCGTTCGGCTCGCTGGTCTGGCTGCCGGTGCTCTTCGCCGAACGGGCCGAGGCGCAGGGCTACTCGGCGTCGACAGCGGTGGTCGTGGGCAGCGTCTTCGCCACGCTCTTCCAGCTCGGCGGGGTGCTGTCCATCGTCGGTGGACTGGTCGGCGACGCGCTGCAACGGCGTACCCCTCGGGGTCGGGCACTGGTCGCCGCGGTCGGCATCTTGGCCGCGCTGCCGTTCTACCTGGTGCTGTTCTTCGTCCCGGTGACCATCGACGTGCCGGACGGCGCGAGTGGCGGCGCGGTGGTCGGCGCGGTGCTGGCCAGTGTCTTCACCGAGCCGTCGGTCGGGCTGAGCCTGCTCACCGCCGTCGTGGCGCTCGCGTTGACGTCAGCCAACTCGCCGAACTGGTTCGCGCTGATCGCCGACGTCAACCCGCCCGAGCATCGCGGCACTGTCTACAGTCTCGGCAACCTGGTCAACGGGGTCGGTCGCGCGGCCGGCAACGGGTTGGTCGGGGTGGCGTTCCAGGGCTGCGAGCGGCATTCCCGCCACCGTTGAACTTCGCCGTGGGGCTGGCCGCGTTCCAGCTCTTCTTCATACCGACAGGTGTCATGTACTGGCTCGCCTCGCGAACCTCTCCCGGAGACATCGACAGCGTGCACGACCTGCTACACAACCGAGCCGACAACCTCTAACCCGCGCCCACCTCGCCTCGTCCTGCCTCGCCCCGTCCTGCCCGCCCGCCCGCCCCGTCGATCATGGAGTTGTGGTGGGTGACAAATCACCTGTAAGGCACCAAGACGGGCACCGCAACTCCATGATCGACGGGCCGGAACGCCCCGCCTCGCGATCTTGCACTTACTGTCCGCCAAAGGCGGGCATTGAACCCATACCGGCGACCGAAACTGCAAGATCGGCGCGGCGGCGGCGTGGGGACACGTTTGGTCTGCGGTTCCGAGGGCTCAGGCGTCCCGACGTCCCGCGCCACTCAAGATCGCGCTACTTCTTGGTTCTAGTTGCCTTTCGGCGGGCCGAGGCCACTGCATCCTGGAAGTAGTGCGATCTTGAGGCGCGCGGTGGCGGCGCGGCGTGGCGTGGGCGGCGCGGCGTGGCGCGGGCGGGAATCGTTTACGACATCAGCTCCACAGCGAGCCGGTCACACCGACCGGCCCGCCCGCAGTACCGCGGAACGGACCGGTCGGCGCTGGGTCAGCCGCGCAGCCAGACGGTCACGTCGGTCGGGACCGCGCCGTCGTCCAGGGCTCCGCTCGCGGCGAGCACCTCGGCACCGGCCGGCACCGGCACCGACGCGTCGCCGAAGTTGGTCAACACGGTCAGCTCACCGTTGCGGAAGGACAGCACCTCGTCGCCGGAGGACGCCCACTCCAGGGTGCCGCGACCCAGCCCGTGGGAGCGGCGCAGCCAGCGCTAGGCGGTACAGCTCGTACGTCGAGCCGGGCACGTCGCGTTGGCGGTCCAGCGCGTACTCCGCCCAGAGCGGCGGTTGCGGCAACCAGCTCGCGTCGGTCGGCCCGAAACCGTAGGACGGGGCGTCGGCCTCCACGGGATCGGCACCGGCAGCCGTCCCGGCCGCGCTGGTGTGCCGCTGCGCGCCAGGTCGGGTCCTGCCGGGCCTCGTCGGGCAGCGTGGTGTGCTCGGTAGCCCCAGCTCCTCGCCCTGGTAGAGGTACGCGGAGCCGGGCAGGGCGAGCATCAGCAGGGTGGCCGCACGGGCCCGGCGCAGACCGAGCGCGGCGTCCGGCTGCGGGTCGCCGATGCCGATGCCGTTGGGCCGTACGGTGCCGATCGGCAGACCGAGCCGGGAGGCGTGCCGCACCACGTCGTGGTTGGACAGCACCCAGGTGGTCGGGGCGCCGACCGAGTCGGTCGCCTCCAGCGATCGGGTGATCACCGCGTACTGGGCCGGTGCGGTCCACGCGGCGAGCAGGTACTCGAAGTTGAACGCCTGGTGCATCTCGTCCGGGCGGACGTACCGGGCCAGCCGCTCGGCCGGCTCGACCCAGGCCTCGGCGACCAGCACCCGCTGGCCGGGGTAGCTGTTCAAGACCTGCCGCCACTGCCGGTAGATCTCGTGCACGCCCTCCTGGTCCCACATCGGTGGGCGAGGCTTGTCGATCTCGTTGCCGGAGAGGATCTCCTGCGGTTCCTGCCAGTCGGCCAGGTCGGCCTGCTTGATCAGGCCGTGCGCCACGTCGACCCGGAAGCCGTCCACGCCGCGGTCCAGCCAGAACCGCAGCACGTCCAGGAACTCGGCGTGCACCTCCGGGTTGTCCCAGTTGAGGTCCGGCTGGCCGGTGTCGAACAGGTGCAGGTACCACTGGCCGGGCTGCCCGTCGGAGTCGACCGTCCGGGTCCACGCCGGCCCGCCGAAGACGCTCTGCCAGTCGTTCGGCGGCTGGTCGCCGGCCGGCCCACGGCCGTCCCGGAAGACGTACCGGGCCCGTTCCGGGCTGCCGGGTGCGGCGGCAGCGCCGCCTGGAACCAGCGATGCGCCGAGGAGGTGTGGTTCGGCACCAGGTCGACGATCACCCGAAGGCTGCGGGCACGGGCCTCGGCGATCAGCTTGTCGGCGTCGGCGAGGGTGCCGAACAGCGGGTCGATGTCGCGGTAGTCGGCCACGTCGTAGCCGGCGTCGGCCTGCGGCGACGGGTAGAAGGGGAGAGCCAGACCGCGTCCACGCCCAGCTCGACCAGGTGGTCGAGGCGGGCGGTGATGCCAGGCAGGTCACCGATCCCGTCCCCGTCCGAGTCGGCGAACGAGCGGGGGTAGATCTGGTAGATGGTCGCCTCGGTCCACCAGCCGGGGACCGGGTCACCGGAGGGTCTGCTGCGTCGGATCGGTGTTCAGGGTCGTCTCCCGTATCGCTGTGGGTGGTGGTTTCAGTGTGCCCGGGGTGGTGCGGTCGACTCCCGGACCACCAGCCGAGTGGGCAGGATCACCGGAGTCTCACCACCGTCGCCCGCGGACTGACGATGTGCCCCGGAGGGCGGGCTCCGAGCGGGTCGAGCAGCATCTGGGCGGCGAGCCGGCCCTGCTCGGCGGCGGGTTGGGCGACGGTGCTAAGCCCGAGCACCCGGCCAGATCGTGGTCGTCGATACCGACCACGCTGACGTCCTGCGGCACCCGCAGCCCGACGTCGCGCACGGCGGTCATCGCGCCCATCGCCATCTCGTCGCAGGCGGCGACGATGGCTGTCGGCGGCTCGCTGCGGGCCAGCAGCTCGGCGGCGGCCCGGTTGCCGCCGTCGATGGTGAAGGTGGACTCGATGTCCAGGCTCGGGTCGGGCCGCAGCCCGGCGGCGCGCAGCGCCGCCTGGTAGCCCGGCGTCGATCCAGGTGGGTGGTGAAGGCCAACTCGTCGTCCGGGTCGCCGGAGATGTGGGCGATCCGCTGATGGCCGAGGTCGATCAGGTGTCGGGTGGCGACCCGCGCGGCCGCCACGTCGTCGATGCGTACGCAGGGCCAGTTGGGCACTCTGCTGCCCGAGCTGATGGTCACTCCGGGCAGTTCCAGGGCGGCCAACGCGGTCAGGTCGGCCGGTCGCAGTGGCGTGGCGACCAGCATGATGGCGTCCACCCGCTTGTGCAGGTTGGCCGTCCGCAGGATCGCTGGCGAACCTGCTCCCGGCCGCCCAGGTTGTAGAGCAACAGGTCGTAGCCGGACTGGTGGAGGTACTCCTCGACGGCCTCGACGACGGTGCTGAAGAACCAGCGGGTGATCCGGGGACCACCACCGCGACCGTGCCGGTCCGGCCGCCCGCGAGTCGGGACGCGCTCGGTGAGACCTCGTAGTCGAGCTGCTCGGCGGCGGCCACCACCCGGCGTCGGGTGTCGGCCGAAACCGTCGGTAGTCCGCGTAGCGCCCGCGAAACGGTTGCCGTGGACACTCCGGCCAGGCGGGCCACATCATCGATCCTCGTCACGGTTTCCCCGCTCGGTGCCGGAGCGCCCGCCGCCGCCCGAGGGGCCAGGCGGCGGCGGCGCGCGGATCAGCCCTTGACGCTGCCGGCGAGCAGGCCCCGCACGAAGAAGCGCTGCAGGGACAGGAAGACGATGAGCGGTACGACGATGCTGACGAACGCGCCGGCGGTCAGGCGCTGCCACTCGTTGCCCGGGTGCCGGCCATCTCGGCGAGCCGGACGGTGAGCGGGCGGTCTCGTCGCTGCCACCGGCGAAGATCAGCGCCACCAGCAGGTCGTTCCAGACCCAGAGGAACTGGAAGATGCCGAACGCCGCCAGCGCCGGGGTGATCAGTGGCAGCACGATGGTGCGGAAGATCTTCGGGTGGGTGGCCCCGTCGACCCGGGCCGCCTCCATCAGGTCACCCGGCAGTTGCGAGATGAAGTTGTGCAGCAGGAAGACGGCGAACGGAGCGCGAAGCAGGTGTGGGCGAACCACACCTGGGCGAACTTCTGCTCGTCGACCAGGTCCCAGGCCGGCATCAGGGTGACGCCGCCGAGGGTGACGCCGGTGGAGAAGAACTGAGCAGCGGCACCAGGGCCATCTGCAACGGCACGATCTGCAACGCGAAGATCGCGATGTAGACCCAGTCCCGGCCGCGGAAGTTGATCCAGGCCAGCGCGTACGCGGCCAGGCACGCGAAGGCGAGCGGGAAGAGCACCGACGGGATGGTGATCGCCAGGGAGTTGATGAAGGACCCGGCGAGCTGCCCGGAGGACGCCGACCGCCCGAACAGGACCTGCTGGTAGTTCTCCAGCGTGAACTGCGGGTTGGTGAACGCGGTCCACCAGCCGGTGGTCTTGATCTCGTCCTCCGGTCGGAGGGACGAGACGAGCAGGCCGAAGGTCGGGATGGTCCAGACCACCGCGATGACGATCGAGACGAGCGTCGCGGTGCGGCTGTTCAGCCGCTTGCGGACCCGTCCGGCCGTGGTGGTCGGGGTGTCGTCGGTCTTCTGCGCGCCGGCGGCGACGGTGGGCGTTGCGGTCGTCATCTCAGCCCTCCCGCTGTTTACGAAGGTTGCGGACCTGGTAGATCACGACGGGGATGACCAGGATGAAGAGGAAGACCGCGAGCGCGGAGCCCTGCCCGTTCTGGCCGTACCGGAAGGCCTGGTTGTACATCTCGTTGGCGATCACGCTGGTGTCGTAGTTGCCGTTGGTCGTGGTCCGGACGATGTCGAAGACCTTGAGCGTGGCGATCGTGAGCGTCACGACCACGACGATCAGCGCCGGTCGGATGCTCGGCATGGTGATCTGCCAGAACATCTGCCACGGGCTCACACCGTCGAGTCGGGCGGCTTCCACGATGTCGCCCGGGATCGCCTTGATCGCGGCGGAGAGCACCACCATGGCGAAGCCGGCCTGGATCCAGACCATGATGACGATCAGCAGCAGCGTGTTCAGCGGTGATTCGAGCAGCCACGCCTTCGGCTCACCGCCCAGGCTGACCACGATCTGGTTGAGCAGACCGATCTGGTCGCCCTCACCCCGGTAGGCGTAGACGAACTTCCAGATGATGCTGGCGCCGACGAAGGAGATGGCCATCGGCAGGAAGATCAGTGACTTGGCCACCGACTCGAATCGGGCCTTGTCCACGAGTACGGCGTAGATCAGGCCAAACCCGGTCGCCACCAGGGGACGAGGAGCACCCAGACCAGGGTGTTGATCAGGACCGTGGTCATCGAGTCGTCGGAGAACATCCAGCCGAAGTTGCGCAGCCCAACCCACTCGGTGCTGGTCCCGTTCATCAGGAGAGCAGCATGGTGCGGATGGCCGGCACGACCAGGCCGACGGCGAGCAGCAGCAGCGTCGGCAGCAGGAAGAAGAGCGCGAAGAGCCCCTCCCGCTGCTTGCGTCGGCGGGGCAGCGGCCCCGCCCACGGAGGCGGCGACGAGCTGGGCCTCCCGCCGACGGGCGAACCAGGCGGGCACCACGTCGAGCAACAGGAGCAGACCGCCCACGACCACCACGAAGGCGACCAGCCCGTACATCAGCATGAGGAACTTCGGCTGCTGATCGGCGAAGTCGAACTTCATCAACCCTCCCTTCCGGGTCCACCTCGGCCGGTGGCCCGGCCCGCGAACGCGGACCGGGCCACCGCCAGGATCACTAGGCCAGCTGCTCTCGATGCCCTGGAGCACCGGGGCGGTCGGCTTGCCGTTCAGCCACTCGATCATGCCCTTCCAGAACGTTCCCGCACCGACGGCGGCCGGCATCAGGTCGGATCCGTCGAACCGGAAGGTGCCGGTCTTGTCCTGGAGGATCTGGACGGAGAGCTTGTCGATCGGGCTGGCCACGTTGGCGATGTCCAGCTTGTTGTTCGCCGTGACCCAGTTGCCGAGCTTCGCGCGGCTGTTCACGTACTCCGCCGACGCCAGGTAGGTCTGCACCGCCTGGACCTCGGGACGGTCGGCGTAGCCGACGACGAACTCGCCAGCGCCCAGCACCGGCTTGCCCTTGGCCGGGTCGATGGTCGGGAAGTAGAAGGCGAACGCGTCGCCGTCCTCGGCCACCTTGGTGCCCTCGGGGAACTGGTTGGCGTAGAACGACGCCTGTCGGTGCATCGCGCACTGCCGGTGGTCACCGGCAGGCCCGCCTCCTGGAAGGCGGTGGTGGTGATGCTCTTGACGCCGCCGAAGCCGCCGTTGACGTACTTCTCGTTCTTGAGGATGCTGCCGGCGCGGTCGACCGCGTCGACGATCTTCGGGTCGTTGAACGGGATGGCGTGGGTGGTCCACTGGTCGTAGACCTCGGGACCCTGCGTCCGCAGGATCACGTCCTCGATCCAGTCGGTGGCCGGCCAACCGGTGGCGTCACCGGACTCGACGCCCGCGCACCACGGCTTCATGCCGCTGGCGGCGATCTTGTCGCTCAGGGTGATGAGCTGGTCCCAGGTGGTCGGAACCTCCCAGCCCTTCTCCTTGAACGTCTTCGGCGAGTACCACACGAAGGACTTCACGTTGGCGCCGAGCGGCACGCCGTAGAGCGTCCCGTTCACAGTGCCGTACTTCAGCCAGTCGGCCGGCATGTTCTGCTCGGCGAGGGCCTTGGTGTCGGCGCTCAGGTTCTTCAGCTTGCCGGCGTCCGCGAAACGCTTCACGAGGCCCGGCTGGGGCACGAAGGCGATGTCGGGGCGTTGCCGCCGTCGACCCGGACGGGGAGCTGCGCCTCGAACTCGCCGCTGCCCTCGTAGTCGATCTCGATGCCGGTGCACTTGGTGAAGTCCGACCACGAGCGCTCCAGCAGGTCGGCCTCGGCGTCACGGATGGACGCGTAGATGGAGACCTTCTTGCCGTCGTGGCCCTCGTACTTGTCGTATGCGGCACACTCCGCAGAGCCCGCGTTGCTGCTCTTCTTGTCGTCGCCGGTACCGCAAGCCGTGGCGCTGAGCGCCAGCCCGAGTACACCGGCGATCACGAAGGCCTGGCGTGGTCTGGTAAAGACCGCCATGCCGTCCTCCTTCCTAGCCGGCGCGGTCGTGCTGGTGACCCGTCGCCGGTCCGATTGGGCGTGCACACATGTAAGCGCTTGCATCCGATCCGGTCCACCCCTGGCAGACACGAGCGAGTAACAATCCGGAAACCTGCGGGCTGCCTCGTGGGCACGCTCTCGGGACACGCTGGGGACTCTTTCGAAGATTGACGATATCTGTCAGGCTGAGCGCATCGGATCGAAGGTTTTCTACATAGGAGGAGCTGTATGCGAAAGCGGTGGATCAGCCTGCTGGCGACGGGTCTGCTCGTCGGAGGAGCACTGGTGCCGGCGAGTCCTGCGCTGGCCGCGCCGACCTTCAAGGTGCCCTTCCCGTGCGGCCAGTCCTGGTCCGGGCAGACCAGGTCGGACCACAGCCCGGCGTACGCCGTCGACTTCAACCGCACCGACGACAACGGCGACCCGGTGGTGGCCAGCGCCCCGGCACTGTCGACCGGGTGACCGACCTCGGTGGCACCAGCTACGGCAAGTACGTCCGGATCAACCACGGTGGTGGTTACAGCACCTACTACGCGCACCTCAGCGGCTTCAACGTGTCGGTCGGGCAGACCGTCGGGTACGGCAAGGTGCTCGGCTGGGTCGGCAGCACCGGTGGCTCGACCGGCCCCCACCTGCACTACGAGCAGCGCCTCAACGGTGCCGACGTTCAGGTCCGCTTCAACGGCACCCTCGGGCTGTACTGGGGCTCCAAGAGCTACTCCAGCGACAACGGCTGCTCCTCCGGCGGCGGCAACGGCACCGTCGACACCAGCGGCACGCCGCTGACCGTCCGCTCCGGCCCGGGCACCGGTACGCCTCGGTGGGCACCGTCGCCGACGGCACCCGGGTGACCATCGCCTGCCAGACCAGTGGCACCACGGTCACCGGCACCTACGGCACCAGTTCGATCTGGGACCGGATCGGCTCCGGCCGCTTCATCGCGGACGCCTACGTGTACACGGGCTCCGACGGATACATCCCGGGCGTGCCCGCTGCTGATCGGCAACGACGCTGGTCTCCGGAGGGCGCACGCCCGCCGGGGACCCGTCGGTCAGTTGTTCAGCTGCCAGATCGAGAGGTTCAACGCGGCGGCGAAGGTGACCCAGGCCCAGTAGGGCAGCAGCAGCGCGGCGGCCACCCGGGACACCCGGGCGAACAGCACCGCGGTGAGCCCGATCGCCAGCCACATCACCACGATCTCGGCGAACGCCAGCCCGTACCGTCCCGCGCCGAAGAACAGCGGGGTCCAGATCGCGTTGAGCACCAGTTGGGCCGTCCACGCCCAGAGGGCGGGGAGAAGCCGACCCGGCGCCACACCAGCCAGCCGGCCACCGCGATCAGCGCGTAGAGCAGCGACCAGACCGGGCCGAACACCCACGACGGCGGGGCCACCCGGGTTGCCGCAGGCTCGCGTACTCCTCGGTGGTGCCCTGCACGCCCAGCCCGCCGATCGCGGCCGCGACGAAGACCGCGGCCCCGAAGCCGGCGAGGCCCGCCACGCTCGTCGGCCGGAGGTCACCGGCGCGTCCCGAGATATCTCCATGGTCAAGATATTTCCGGCCTGCTGCGGCTCAAACCCACAAAGCGCCGGGATCACCACGGCCGATGCTTCTGTCGGGAGGACGAAGCTCCGGCCACGGCGACCCCGGCGGGTCCCGGTTTTATGACGTACGAGCGCTAATTGAAGATGCTGACACCACCCGGGCCGACCAACAGCCCGACAACGATGAGGACGATGCCCCACAGGATCTGCCGGCGGAACAGCGCGAGGATGCCGGCGACCACGAGTACGACTGCGAGAATCCAGAGAATCAGCTCCATGACCTCTGACTACCCGACTGGCCGAGCGGGGAAACCTGGTCGGTGTCGAGTTGATCGCCAACGTGAAACACGCTGTACGCCTGCTTGATCACCGGGTGGGCGACGTTGCGGACGCGTACCCCTCCCGGGGTCGTGCCGCGCTCGGTGCCGGCGTGCGCGTGGCCGTGCAGGGCCAGCGCGGTGGGTGCCGAGTCGATCGCCTGCCCCAGCTGGTACGACCCCAGGAACGGGTAGATCTCCAGCGGTTCGCCGACGAGCGTGTCGGGCACCGGCGCGTAGTGGGTGAGCGCGACGAGCATGTCGCAGTCCAGCGATCGCAGCGCGGCTCCGAGCCGGTCGGCGCTCTCGGTGGTGGTGCGGACGAAGGCCTTCATCTCCGGCTCGCCGAAGTCGCTGGCGCACCGCCCGGCGAACCCGCCGCCGAAGCCCTTGACGCCGGCGATGCCGAGTCGGCCGCCCGCGCAGTCCAGCACCACGCCGTTACCCTCCAGCACGGTGATGCCCGCGTCCTCCAGCACCTTGACCACCTGCGGCACCTGGTCGCACTGGTGGTCGTGGTTGCCGAGCACGGTCACCACCGGCACTGCCAACCCACCGAACTCCTCCGCCACACAGCGCGCCTCGGCCTCGGTGCCGTGCCGGGTCAGGTCCCCGGCCAGCAGCAGCACGTCGGCGCACTCCGGCAGCTCATCCAAGGCCGGTCGGAACCGGCCGACCACATCCTCGTCCAGATGCACGTCGCCCACTGCGGCGATCCGGATCACCATGGAACCTCCCTCAGGGCAGTTGCTCGATCTCCGTGGGCGCCTGGGCGCGGATCACCCGATGTCGCTGGTGATCGGCACGTCCGGGAAGCGCTCGGACACCCGACGCAGGATCTCCTCCCGCCGGTGCGGACTCTCCACCTCGCCGTGGAGCACGAGGGCGCGTTCCCGTCGAACCACGGTGATCCCCTGCTCGGCGACCGCGGGGTCCTCGGCGAGCAGGCGCTGGATCTCCGCCTCGACGTACTCGTCCGGTGGCCCGGCGTCGATGTCGCGTTGGTGGGTCACGGTGTCCCCTCTCCTGGCTGGGTGCCGGCGGCCGGCACCACCTCCAGCCGATCCAGCAGCACCAGGAACGCCTCCGCGTACGGCGAGTGCTGCGTCTCCTTGCGTACCCGTTCCCAGTCGATCTGCTCCCGGAGGGACCGGGCCAGCGGCAGGCCGCGGGCGAAGTCGCAGTAGTGCTGGGAGAAGCTGAGCAGTTTGTGCACCATCAGCTGGGAGGCGGACAGGACCGGCATCTGGATGGCGTCCACCGGCCGGACGACCGTGTCGGCGAACGTCTCCTCGGTCACCGGCGTCTCGACCGGTCGGTGGATCAGGTCCACCATCCGGCCGTCGTCGAAGACCTTCACCAGCCAGTCCTCCGGCGGACGCTCGGCGACGAAGCCAGCGGCCACCAGGGCCTCGAGCGCCTGTTCCACGTCGGCCTCCCGGATCAGGAAGTCGACGTCGTGGTCGCTTGAGTGGCCTCCGTGGGCGTAGACGGCGAAGCTGCCGCCCAGGGCGAAGGGGATCTCGGACTGCTTGAGCACGGCGGCGACCTTCTTGAGGGTGTGCACAAGACTCTCGTCCCCGCGCTCAGCCATCTGGTTCTCCCGTCGTCGTATGGGTGGACTGGACCTGGCAGTTGATTTCGAACTCCGGTACCCGGCATTCCGGTCGGCCACACCTGCTGACGTCGCGGTCAGGTGTCAACCGGGATGAAGCACCACAAACCTCGCGGAGCTGATGCGTGGGTCGGATAACCTGTGGAGGGTGGCCAGATCATCGGGGATGCGACGACGCAGGGCCCAACTACGCACCGTCGCGCTGATCGGCATCGACGGTTCGGGCAAGACCACTCAGGCACACCGGCTGGCCGACGCGTTGACCGCCGCCGGACGCCCGCCAGCTACCGCCGCAACGCCAGCGGGCGTCGTTGGCTCGGCCGGCTCGCCCACCGACTCGGCCGACCGGACGCGCAACGGCTCGTCGGGCGCGACGGCATGCTGGCGGTGGAGTCGGTGCTGCGCTGGCTCGCCATCGCCATCGCTCTGCTCACCTGCCTGCTCACCGGCCGCACAGCGGTGATGGACCGCTACTCGGCCTGCCAGTACGCCAGCATCCGTGCCCACGGCGGGCAACGCTGGGAGCGGTTCGCGCGGGCCGGTTACCGGTTGTTCCCGACGCCGCAGGTGACCTTCCTGCTCGCCGTGGATCCGGCGGAGGCGTACCGGCGGATCGAGGAGCGGGCACCGACCACGAGACGATGGGCTGGCTGACGGCGGCGGACACCGCCTACCGGGCGCTTCCCGAATACCCGAGCTTCGTGCTCGTGGACGCGGGGCGCCCGGCCGAGAGGTGACCGAGCAGATCCAGGCACATCTGGAGACCTGGCTGCCGCCCACGGGGATGACGTGGGCCGTTGGTGGCTCAGGCCCGCCCGTAGACCGGCACTGTGGCGCCGCTCGTCGGCGCGGAATCCGCCGACGCGAGGAACCGGATCACCGGTGCGATCTCCTCCGGGTCACCCACCGGGAGTAGTCGGCGTTCGGCTGGGCTGCCCGGTTCGCCGGAGTGTCGATGACGCTGGGCAGCACGGTGTTGCAGCGCACGTGGCGGGACCGGTACTCCACCGCGACCGTGTTGGCGAAGGCCAGCACCGCCGCCTTCGCCGTCACGTAACCGGCCGCGCCGGCGAACGGGCGACCGCCGCGCGGGCCGAGACGCAGACCACCGCGCCGCCGCCGGCCGCCACCAGGTGTGGCAGTGCGGCCTGGGTGACCAGGTAGGTCGGCCGCAGGTTGACGGTGAGCATCCGCTCGAACTCCTCGACCGGCGTCTCGTGCACCAGCCCGCCGCTGGCGTACCCGCCGACCAGGTTGACCACCGCCCGCAGCGGCGCGGCCGGCTCCCCGACGGCGGCCTCGACCGCCCGCGCCACGTCCGCCGGCTCGCTCACGTCCGCGACCACCCGAACCAGTCCGGCGGCCGCCGGCTCCGACCAGGCCGGGCCTTCCGCTCCGGTACGACCACCCGCCAGCCCGCCTCGACGAACGCGGCGACGACCGCCCCACCGAGACCCCGGAACCCCCGGTCACCAAAACGCTCCGCTCCGCCATGCGCCTCACGCTAGCGCCCCGCGCCCACCCCACCCGCGCCCCGACTCCGCTGTTGATCATGCAGTTATTGCCGCGACACGCCGGCCTGGGTGGCAATAACTTCATGATCACGGTGTCTGCCGTGGGCAGACTTGCTGGCCGGATCGCCCCTCGGCACCGCAGGATCGGCGGATGCGAATCCTCGTTCTCGGTGGCACCAGGTTCCTCGGCAGCGCGGTGGCCCGGCTCGCCGTCGCGCAGGGTCACGACGTGACCTGCGCGGCCCGGGTGTGTCCGGGTCGTGCCGCCCGGGCGCGGTTCGTGGCGGTCGACCGGGACGATCCTGAGGCGCTCGTGCCGCTTGCCGGCGAGGTCTTCGACGCCGTGGTCGACGTGACCCGTCAGGTCAGCCATGCCCGACACGCGCTCTCCGCCCTCGCCGACCGCGTCGGCCACTGGTCGTTCGTGTCGACGATCTCGGTGTACGCCGACAACACCACCCTGGCCAGATCGCGGCCACCGCACCGCTGCTGGCACCGGCCCCGCCGGACGTGGACGGTCCGGTCGGGCCGGACCACCGCTGGTACGGCGAGTGCAAGGTGAGCATCGAGCACCTCGTACAAGAGCGGGTGAGCGTCGACAGGTCGTTCATCTGCCGGGCTGGTCTCATCGTCGGCGCGGAGGACCCGAGCGACCGCTTCCCGTACTGGGTGCGACGGCTGTCGGCCGGTGGCGAGGTGCTGGCACCCGGAAGCCCTGCCGATCGGGTGCAGTTCGTCGACGTCGCCGATCTGGCGGGCTGGTTGCTGCACGCCGCCGGCACCCGCCTCGCCGGCACGTACGACGGCACCGGGCCGGCGATGTCCCGCGCCGAGATGCTGGCCGGGGTGGCCGCCGGGCTGGGCGTCGCCGATCCGGTCCTCACCTGGGTCGACCAGGACTTCCTGCTGTCCCACGACGTACGCGAGTGGTCGGGGAGCGCGCGCTGCCGCTCTGGGTGCGGCTGCCCGAGTCCGCCGGCCTGATGGATCGGGACACCCGCGAAGCCTTGGCGGCGGGGCTGACGATCCGCCCGCTGCCCGACACCGTTCGGGCGACCGCGTCCTGGATGGCAGCGGACCCGGCCGCCGTCCGGCAGGGTGGACTGGACCCGGTGGAGGAGGCGGCGATCCTGCGAAAGTGGCAGGCTGTGCGGAACCGGTGATCCTGGCTGCTCGCAGTTTCCTTCCCATTTCGGACAGTCATGGTTGACGCTCACGCTTACTGAAAGTAAGTTTCATCCGTGGCGAAGAGTCCGAAGATTTCTGCGAGTCACGAACCCGGTGGGCTGATCGTCCACATCAGTGGGCTCCTGCCGTCGCTGTCGCCCGCCGAGCAGCGGGTCGCCAAGCTGGTCGTGTCCGATCCGGCCGCTGCCGCCCGACGCACCATCACCGACCTCGCCACCGCAGCGGAGACGTCGGAGGCGACAGTCATCCGGTTCTGCCGTTCGGTGGGCATGGACGGCTACCCGCAGCTGCGCATTCGGCTCGCCGCCGAGGCCGCCCGCCGGATCGAGCCGCCGGACGCCCGGGTGGTCGGCGGTGACATCCCGCCCGGCGCCGACCTCGCGCAGATCATCGCCACCATCGCGTTCAACGACGCCCGCGCCGTCGAGGAGACCGCCGAGCAGCTCGACCCCGCCGTCTGCGAACAGGTCGTCGAGGCGATCAGCGGCGCCAGCCGGATCGACATCTACGGTGCCGGCGCCAGCGGTTCGTCGCCTCGGACTTTCAGCAGAAGCTGCACCGCATCGGCCGGATCGCCTTCTACTTCCCGGACGTGCACACCGCGCTGACCTCGGCCGCCCTCCTCGGCCGGGGCGACGTCGCGATCGGCATCTCGCACACCGGCACCACCTCGGACGTGATCGAGGTGCTGGAGCAGGCCCGTACGCGAGGTGCCGCGACAGTGGCGCTCACCAACTTCCCGCGCTCGCCGATCACCGACGTGGCGGACTTCGTGCTCACCACGGCGGCTCGAGAGACCACCTACCGCTCCGGCGCGACAGCCAGCCGACTGGCCCAGCTCACCGTGGTCGACTGCCTCTTCGTCGGGGTGGCCGCCCGTAATCGGGCCCGCGCCCGTAAGGCCCTGGAGGCGACCGCCGAGGCGGTCCAGTCGCACCGGGTGGGTGCCAACCGGAGGCGGGCATGACGGCCGGTGCGGACCTGCCTGCACCAGCCACCCGCCCGACGGTTCGAGTGGGTGCCCCACCGAACGGCGTAACCCGCTCAGTGCCGACCTCGACCTGATGTCGACCCGGGATGTGCTCACCGTCATCAACGAGGCCGACCGGCGGGTGCCGGCGGCGGTCGCCGCGGTGCTCGACGAGATCGCCACCACCGTCGACCTGGCTGTCGCGGCACTGCGTGGCGGTCACCGGGTGCACTACTTCGGGGCCGGCACCTCCGGCCGGCTGGGTGTGCTCGACGCCGCCGAGCTCGCTCCCACCTTCAACTCGCCCCGACACTGGTTCTGCGCGCACCTCGCCGGAGGCCCGGACGCCATGTGGCGGGCTGTGGAGGACGCCGAGGACGACGAGCGGGGCGGCGCGGTCGAGGCGGCCGGTTGTGTGCGCCCGGGGACCTGGTGGTCGGTCTGGCGGCCAGCGGGCGCACGCCGTACGTCCTCGGGGCGCTCGCCGCGGCCCGCGCCAAGGGCGCCTCGACGGTGCTGCTGTGTGCCAATCCGGAGGCGGACGCCGCCCGGTCGGTCGACGTGTTCATCGGGGTGGACACCGGACCCGAGGTGGTCACCGGGTCGACCCGGATGAAGGCGGGCACCGCGCAGAAGTTGGTGCTCAACACGTTCTCCACCGCCGTCATGGTGCGCCTGGGGCGGGTCTACTCGAACCTCATGATCGATATGGTGGCGACCAACGCGAAGCTTCGCGGACGAATGATCTCGATCCTGGTCGAGGCCACCGGCTGCTCGGACGAGGTCTCCCAGCGGGCCTCGCCGAGGCCGACGGTGATCTGAAGACGGCCCTCGTCGCGCTGGTCTCGGGCGCCGAGATCGACGCTGCCCGGCCGCGCTGGCCCGCTCGGCCGACCAGGTGCGCGGCGCTCTCGCACTGCTCGTCTCCTAGCGCGATCCCACCCGGGAAGCGAACGGGGCTTCGGATTGTTCATCTGGGCCGGGGTAATAACACCCCGTGGATGAACCGACCGGTCCCTCGGCGCGTATCTGGCAGTGACCAGGATCGCAGCGCAGTGGTGACCCGGGTCGCTGTGCCCCGCGGCGGGCGGTGTTGCCATGATGCGGTAGCCGGTACGTGGTGCCCAGTGGCGAGCCACCCGATGGGGTGCTGACAGCAAACATGGACCGCGCTTTCAGCTAAGACTCAGGCATTCGTGACACTTTCGACTCACGACATGGAATCCCCGACACGTCTCATCTGTTGTGTAGGTGTCAGCACCGATGGGCACAGCAGAAGTTACCAGGGCTGACGTGCGTGGGGAATGGCAAGGAACCGGGCAGCCGGCGCGAGCGAGGGACCGTGGGCAACGTGGACAAGAACATCGGCATGCGCACCGATCAGGTGGCCGAGGAGCGCGACCTGGTCGGCGTCTACCTGCACGAGATCTCCCGGACGCCACTGCTGGACGCCGCCCGGGAGGTCGATCTCTCCAAGGCGATCGAGGCCGGCCTCTACGCCGAGCACCTGCTCGGTGAGGATGCTGTCCCCGGCGGTGTAGACCGGGCTGACCTGGAGTGGCTGGTCGTCGAGGGGACCGCGCGAAGGACCTCTTCATCCGCGCCAACCTCCGACTGGTCGTGTCGATCGCCCGCCGTTATGTGCGGTCGGGCATGCCCATGCTGGACCTGATCCAGGAGGGCAACACCGGCCTGGTCCGGGCGGTCGAGAAGTTCGACTACGAGCGTGGTTACAAGTTCTCCACCTACGCCACCTGGTGGATCCGCCAGGCAATCAGCCGGGCGATCGCCCAGCAGGAGCGCACCGTCCGTCTGCCGGTGCACCTGGTGGAGGACGTCAACCGGATGCGCAACGTGGCCCGGCAGTTGACTCGTGAGCTGGGCGCCGACCCGGAGCCGGAGCAGATCGCGGCATCCCTCGGCGTCACCGTCGAGCGGGTCAACGAGCTGCGCCGCTGGTCGCAGGACACCGTGTCGCTGGACACGCCGGTCGGCGACGACGGCGACACCAGCCTCGGCGACCTGGTCGCCGACAGTGACGCGCCGTCGCCGGAGGACATCGTCCTCAGCGGCCTGGAGCGGCAGCGCATCGAGGGCTGCTCAACCACCTCGACGACCGGTCCGCCGGCATCATGCGGGCCCGCTACGGGCTGGAGGACGGCCGGGAGCACTCGCTCACCGAGGTCGCGTCCCGGTTCTCGCTGTCCCGTGAGCGAATCCGACAGTTGGAGATCCAGGCCCTCGGCCGGCTGCGTGAGTTGGCCCGGGCAGAGGGCTGCAGGCAGCCTGACCTGGTAGTAATGACGGCGAACGGCCGGCGTCCGATAGGGGACGCCGGCCGTTCGCCGTTGCCGGTCGTGGTTAGCGAACCCGGCCGTAGCCCTCGATGGGCATCATGTTCATGCCCCGTTTGAGCACGTTACGACCGGCGCTGGGCGCGTCGATCACCTGGCCGCCGCCCACGAAGAGGGCGACGTGCCCGAGCCCGTTGTAGAAGATCAGGTCACCCGGGCGTAGGTCGCCCCGGCCGATGTGCGCGACAGCACTCCACTGCATCCGCGTGTTGTGCGGCAGGGACTTGCCGGCCGCCCGCCAGGCCGCCGAGGTCAGCCCGGAACAGTCGTAGCCGTTCGGCCCGTCACTCGCCCAGACGTACGGCTTGCCGATCGCCCCGAACGCGTAGCGCACCGCCGCGCCGGCATCTCCGGCCACCGCCGGCACGTTCTGGCCTCAGCCTTCGCGGCCGTGGGTTCGGGGCGCTCGGTGGCGGCCCGTACGCCTCCGGCGTAGCTCGTACAGCTTCGCCAGGTCCTGCTCGATCTGCTTCTTGCCCGCCGCGAGCTGGCGTGCCTGCGCGGCCTGCCGGGCCAGTGTGGCGTCCAGACGGGTCTTCTCGTCGAGCAGCCGTCGTTGGTCGGCGGTGAAACCGGAGATGCGTTCCTGCCGCTGACGGGTCAACTGCTCGAGCGTGCCGAGCCGGTCCAGCAGCGCGGACGATCCGCCGGGACGCAGCAGGGCGTCCGCCGTGCGCAGGCCGCCGCTCTTGTACGCGGTCGCGGCCAACTCGGCCACGTCGGCCCGGCTCTGCTCGACCTGCTGTTCCAGGGGACCGATGCGGGTCTGTAATCGGGCCACGGCGGCTTCGTTGGTCTTGATCTCCTCACGCAACTTGTTGTACGACTCGACGACCCGCTCCAACTCGGCCGAGGACGTCTCGATCCGGCGGGTTAGTTCGGCCGGGGACGGCTCGGCGTGGGCCACCGCCGTCGGGGCGATCAGCGCGGCCGACATGCCGGCCAGTGCCATGGTGCGCAGCAGGTTTCTCAGGGATGACAAGAGCGGAAGGCCCTCTCCCACAGCCGCCGGGGCTGCTGATGCCCTCGGCGACACCGGCCGGGGCCACCCGGGCGGACGGCACTGGGCCGGACCGGCTCGCCCAACCTAACCCGGGACGGATGTCACTCGCAGTTGAAGCAGGGGTGAAAGTTCAGCGAGTTGCGGGGCGTACGGCTGGGTTGGGTGGCGTCATCGTGGCTGATGACGTCCACGGAGGGCGGGAAATCGTCCTTTGGCGAGCTAATGACAGATTTACGACTTTCGTCGTTGCAGGCGTATGCCGCCGGATCCCTGGACGCCATAACCGAAAAACCCGAAATGGATGCTGTTTCACGGCGATCTCCTCCCGATGGGGAGTTGCCGGAAGTCGACAAAAGCCCAGGTCGACTGGCGACTGCCGAACACAATGAGGACCGGCACCGGGATTCCCGTCGACAGGTAGCAACACCTGTCATCGGCGGGTCGAGCCGGCACACCGTCCCCGCGGGAGGAACCGTGGATCGTGAAGGCGCAAAGACGCGACCGCCGCGAACCGTACCGGGCGCCCGGTCGACCCTGCTGTATGCGCGACCGGGATCATCGTGACCGCCGAACGGTTCACCGTCGGCCGGACCAGCTACCAGGTCGGCGACCTGACCCATCTGCGTACCACCCGAGGTCCGCACGACCGGGTCGCCGTCCGCGCCGTCGTCATCACCACCAGCATGCTCGGCGGTGTCGGACTGCTCCTCGGCTTCAGCGGCGGTCTGCAGCACCTCACCGCCGGGGCGTACCTCATCCTCGGCGCAGTGTTCCTGCTCCCGGCCGCGCTGGCCCTGGTCGGCGATCGCTGGCGCCCACCGCCGTACGAGCTGTGGGGGTGGTACCAGGGAGCGGAGGTGCTGCTGTTCAGTGCCGACGACGAACGGCAGTTCGGCCAGGTCACCCGGCGCTGCTGCGGGCCGGGAGGTCGCCCGCTACGGCAGTTGGGTCGACCCGCTCGCCTCGGCCGATCCGTGGCGGCCCAACCGTTGACCCGCAGCGGGGTGGACCGGCGCCGAGTCGCCGTCGGCCCACGACCGCTCAGCGAGCGACCGGCTCCGGAGTCCGTTCCTCCTGCGGTGCGGCGAGCCAGGCACTGACCCGGCGCTCGGCGTAGAACGAGACGAACGGCACGGTGCCGGCCAGCATCACCAGCAGCATCCGCTTCAGCGGCCAGTCGGCTCGGCGGCTCAGGTCGAACGCGGCAACCAGGTAGATCATGTAGAGGAAGCCGTGCGCCGGCCCCACCGTCTCCACCACGACCGGGTTGTCGAACGCGTACTTCAGTGGCATGCCGATCACGACCAGCAGGATCAGCACCACGCCCACGATCCAGGCGATCACGCGGTACCGGGTAAGGGCTGCGCCCACCTTCGTCCGTCCTTCCGAAACCGGCTCAGCCGGGATAGTCACCGGGCCGGGCGCCCGGATTGGCGTTCAACCATGACAGGTAGTGGTTGTAGGCGGCCAGGTCGGTGTCCTCGACGACATTGCCGGCCGGCACCCGGACACCCGCACCGGTCGGCGTACCGCCGGTCGGGATCCCGTGGTGACCGCCGGGGCGGCTCGACCGGCGGGTCCGATGGTGGTGCGTCGGCCTCCGCAGCCCTGCGCCGGGCGAACTTCACCTCGCGCCACCAGACGTAGACCACGAAGCCGGCGAAGACCGGCCACTCGACCGCGTACCCCAACTCAGGCTGTTGCCGGCGGTGGCCCGGCTGACCTGCCACCAGCCCAGCCCAAGAAAGCCCACGACCAGCACGACCATGGCCACGTGACGCGCGATCCACGCCGGGGTCCAGAGCCGCCTCATGGCATCGAGGGTACCGGGGCGCCGCCGGTCTCCGACACCGTGTCGTAGTTGCCGCGCGGTCGGGGTGGGTTGCCGCGCGGCCGGGGTGGTTTGGCAACAGCCCGCCTGGGCAATCGTCTAGACGCCAGCCCACACGAGATCAAGGGGCGATCATGACCGGATCGCTACGCGAGGACGGCTTCGCGTCCAGCGGCAGCACGGAGATGAGCCCGGAGCAGCGAGTGCCCGAGTGGGGCGGAGATCACCTCGCCGACACGGCCGACACCGCGGGCCTCGACGGTGACGTGCTCGGCATCGACCCGACGGAACTGAGCGACGAGGATCTCATCCGCGAGATGCACAGTCTGCACCGCACCCGGCTGGACACCCTGCGGCACGCGGCGGACTCCGCGCTCGCCAACCACCTGCGGCGTACGGCGGAGTTGGAGACCGAGTACCTGGCCCGCCACCCGGGCCGGGAGGTCGACCAACCGCCTGCGGGCGCCTGATGCCGGCGCGTGCCGTGCGCGGCATGTCCGCGCCACCCGAGGTGGTCTTCAACACCGCCACCGACCCCGACCGCGCCTCGGCCTGGCTGCCCGAACCGCTCCGCGCCGACGGCAGCCCGCCGCCGAGATCAGCGCCGAGGAGTTGCGGGCCCGCTGGGGCGACGGTGACGCCGACGACTGGTCCGCCGAGATCCGGGTGGAGTCCGCGGACTCCGGCGGCGCCGGATCCAGCTCGACCTGGCCGACGGGTCGGACGGGCCGGAACCCGACCAGCTGGCCGACGAGGCGCTCACCAACCTGGCACGCGAGGTCGCCGACAACCTCCAGGCCGGCTGAAGCCGGCCGCGCGGGACCTGGGACCCGCACCACCCTAGATGTGAGGAGACCGGGTGAGCGACACTGGCCTGCGGGAAAAGGCGGCTCGGCTACGCCGGGCGTACGCCCGCACGAACACCGGCCGCTGGGCGGCTACCTGGTGGCGATGGGCACCTATGCCGGGGTGGCCGGGGCCCTCGCCGGCCTGGTCAAGGTGACCGGTCGGCCGGTGCCGGAGCGTCCCGCGCCGTCCGACGTGGTGCTGCTCTCCATCGCCACACACAAGCTGAGCCGGCTGCTCTCCAGGACGCGGTGACCAGTCCGCTGCGGGCGCCGTTCACCCGCTACGACCGGCCGATCGGCAGCGGCGAGGTGATGGAGCAGGTCCGCGATTCGGGCAGCCCGACCCGGCACGCCATCGGCGAGTTGCTGAGCTGCCCGTTCTGTCTGGCGGTCTGGGTGGCCACGGGGCTCACCGGCGGCCTGGTGCTCGCGCCCGGCTGACCCGGCTGGTGGCTACCGCGCTGACGGCAGTCGCCGTGTCCGACTTCCTGCAGATGGCGTACGCGACGGCGCAGCAGGCCGCCGAGGGTGGGCACGACGACGACTGAGGTGAGGACGTACGAAGGGGCGGCGGTTCGCCGGCCCCTTTCGTCGTACGCCTCAGCTTTGCGTCGTACGCCTCAGCGCTGCATGCCGGACCAGCCGTGCGGCGACTCCGGCTCCCGTTCGTCCTCGTCTTCCCCGGTGATGATGTCCCGATCGACGGCGGTGCGGTCGTGTTCGTTGGCGAAGTCCGGCTCCGGCGTGGTGTCCCTGCCCTTCGGGGTTGGCCCAGCGCCGGCACCTTCTCGTCGTGGTCCTCGTGGTGCGTCATGTCGGTGTCCCTTCTGCGGTCGCTCACCCGATCGTCCCGCCCAGCAGGTCGCTGGCCTCGTCCACCGCGTACTCGCCCTCGGGAAGCGCGTCGATGCGGGCGAGCAGGTCTGGCGGGAGTTCGGCGGCCACCGCCCGGCGATAGATCTCTGCCTGGGTGACCCGTTCCTGAGCCCGGAAGATGTCGTCGAGCAGGTCGTCGAGGGCCCGGGTGTCCGGCTCGCCGGCCACGGATGCGTCGTCGGTCACCTCGATCAGCTACCCGGGTCGGAATCGGTCAAACGTCACGGGAGCGGCCCGCGCGCCTGCGGCTGCCGGCCCGCTTGCCCGTCCTGCTTGCCCGGCCCGCTCGCCGCCGAGCAGGTGATCCCACCTCGGCCGGTGCGCGCCCGGTCGTGATCCACTCGGCTTCCTTGAAGTCGGCCTTTCTTGAGCGGGGACAGCCCGACTTCCGTGATACCGAGTCGATCAATCGTCTTCGGTCGTCCCACGGCCGGCCCGGGGACCCTGCTGGCGGCCTTTGCTCTGCGTCAACCGACGCAACAGTTTTCGGCCGTTTCTGTTGCGCGGGTTGAAGCAGTGCAAAGGGGCGCGACAGTGGCCGTGGCCGGCTGCCTCGGGCGCCGGCCGGGTCGGGCAGGGCGCGCGCCGGCCGGGTCGGGCCGGGCGTACCCGGCCGGGTCGGGGTGGGCGTGCCGGCCGGTTCGGGCTGGTTCGTGTCTTTGAAGAACAGCGCCGCCCCCGGCCTTGTGGGCCGGGGGCGGCGCTGGTGTCGTGTGCAGGTCGCCTCTCGGCGAGTGGCACTACGCGGCTCCAGCCGGACGGTATTCCGCGAAGGCTATTTAGGTGAGGCCCGGGGACACTGGACACACCGACACCCCTGTCAACGAGCCGACCCCGCCCGTGTTCCGAGTGTCTCGGTGTCGGCGGTCACACAGTTGTCGGCAGGGTGGCCCGGCGGGCCCGCACGGCGGAGGCCAGGTGGTCGAACACCTCGGTGGTGTCGTCCCAGCCGAGGCAGGCGTCGGTGACCGACTGGCCGTACCTCAGCTCTCGGGTCGGGTCGAGCTCCTGCCGGCCGGGCAGCAGGAACGACTCCAGCATCACACCGGTGATCCCGCGCTGGCCGCCGGCCAGCTGGGCGGCCACGTCCGCGGCGACCAGCGGCTGGTTGCGGTGGTCCTTGCCACTGTTGGCGTGACTGGCGTCGATGACCAGCCGCTCCGGCAACCCGGCCGCGCGGAGCAGGTCGAGCGCGCCGGCGACCGAGTCCGCGTCGTAGTTGGGCCGGCCACCCCGCCGCGCAGCACCAGGTGCCCGTCCGTGTTTCCCCGGGTGTGCATGATCGCCGGAGTGCCGGAGAAGTCGATGCCGGGAAGACGTGCGGCACTCCGGCGGCGCGGATCGCGTCCACGGCCGTGCCGATGCTGCCGTCCGGGCGGTTCTTCATGCCGATCGGCATGGACAGGCCGGAGGCGAGCTGACGGTGCACCTGGCTCTCCACGGTGCGGGCACCGATCGCGCCCCAGGCCACCGTGTCCGCGATGTACTGCGGGGTAATCGGGTCGAGGAACTCACAACCCACCGGCAGACCGAGGCGTACGACGTCGAGCAGCAGCGCCCGCGCCAGCCGCAGGCCGGTGTTGACGTCACCGCTGCCGTCCAGGCCCGGATCGTTGATCAGGCCCTTCCAGCCGACCGTGGAGCGGGCTTCTCGAAGTAGACCCGCATGACGATCAGCAGATCGTCGGCCACCCGGTCGGCGGCCGCGCGCAGACGCTGCGCGTACTCGAGAGCGGCGGCTGGATCGTGCACCGAGCAGGGGCCGACCACCACCAGCAGACGGTCGTCCTCGCGGTCGAGCACGCGACCCACGGCGCGGCGGCCGGTCAGCACGGCCGACGCGAGCGGGCGTCCAGGGGAGTTCGTGGTGCAGCAGGGCGGGCGTGGTCAGCGGCACGACGCGGTCGATCCGCTGATCGCTGACCCGGTGGGTCTCCGGGGTCGTCACGGTGGGCATCCTCTCGCCGACCGTGCCCGGGGCCGGTGCCCGGACGACGAGCCGGCTGCTCGTACGCAAAGGGCAGGAACGACAGCTCCTGCCCAGCCGGCTCGGTCCGTGGTGACATCAGTTCATGGTGAAGTCACCGGCGTGCGAGCCGGCCGCCTAAACCATCGATAGGAACGCGTCACCGGACCAGCGTACCCGACCGAACACGAATGCCCGGGCGGTCGTCCCAAGATGCGGGGCGAACATCGCGTGCCGGGCGCGGACGCGGGGTAACAGGGGAGCCATGACTCACGAGCAGATCGATCAGGACCGAATCGAGTCCCGTGCACACCACCTCCTGCCGGAGGAGGCGGCGGTGGGCAGCGACGACCCGGAGGCGCAGGCGGAGGCCATCCTCGCCGAGTCGGACCTGCGTACGGCGGATCAGAACGCGGCTCCGGACACGGTGCTGGAACGCCGTACCTCGGATCAGACGGTTGTCGCGGTCGAGCCGCCGGACTGAGCGGTCGCCCGCGCGCCCGGCGCGACCCCGGTAGGTCTGATCGCGCAGCCAGGCCAACGGACCTGCCACCCGCAGGTCGGGTGGCAGGTTGCGCACCGGGTCGAACGCGAGCGCGGCGTCCTCCTCGGCGCTGAGCTGAGCACCGAGACTGACCTGCCCGACCGGCCGCCACGACCCGACCGAGGACGCGACCGCGAGCACCAGGCGCGGTGTGTCCGTCCGGGTCGCGGCGGCCGCCGTGGTCAGACTGCGACCGAGGTCGACTGAGTCGGGGTCGGCCAGCGCGGCCAGCCAGAGGCGGCGCCGACCCACCCGGTAGCAGACGATGCTGCTGTATGTCCCGGTGAAGCGGCGCCGGGGCAGCGGCAGGTTCCGCAGCACCGGGGCCGCCCGCTGGAGCTGACCAGTAGATCGATCGGGTGGCGGCCGTCGTCGTGCAGGCGCAGCGCGAGGCCGAGCACGTCCGGCCAACTGCCGGGTGTGGGCGTCCCCTTGGACAGCCGGACGGTGGTCCGGTACCGGCCGGGCTGGTCCAGCAGAGCGACACCGGTGGGTGGTCCGGGCGTACCCAGATCATCGTCTCGCCGGTGAACGAGCGACCGGCCGGATGCAGCAGCCGGCCGCGGCGCAGCCGGCCGAGCGCGGTGCTGGCGCGTTCGACGGCGGTGGCGACCCGGACGGCGGTGGGGTGACGGTCATTCCCTCCGGTACCCGAGCGGCGGCCCCGATGCCGGTCGGCCCGCCAACCAACGGCACGTCACCTTTCCGCCCGCGAGATCGGATAGCGTCGGGGATGCCCGACAGCGGTTATCCCTGGCCCATCGAGACGTCCCGACTGGACAACGGCCTACGCGTGGTGGTGAGTGAGGACCGCACCGCGCCCGCCGTGGCCGTCAACCTCTGGTACGACGTCGGCTCCCGGCACGAGCCAGCCGGGCAGACCGGCTTCGCCCACCTGTTCGAGCACCTGATGTTCGAGGGCTCGGTGAACGTGGCGAAGACCGAGCACATGAAGCTGATCCAGGGCTCCGGCGGCTCGCTCAACGCCACCACCAACCCGGACCGGACCAACTACTTCGAGACGGTCCCGGCCGAGCACCTGGAGTTGGCACTCTGGCTGGAGGCCGACCGGATGGGCGGCCTGGTCCCCGCCCTCACCCAGGAGACGCTGGACAACCAGCGCGACGTGGTCAAGAACGAGCGCCGACAGCGCTACGAGAACGTTCCGTACGGCGACGCGTGGCTGCGGTTGCTGCCGCTGCTCTACCCACCGGGGCACCCCTACCACCACGCGACGATCGGCTCGATGGCCGACCTGAACGCCGCCGACCTCGCCACCTTCCAGGCGTTCCACCAGACCTACTACGCGCCCAACAACGCCGTGCTCACCGTGGTCGGAGACGCCACCGCGGCGGATGTGTTCGCACTGGCCGACAAGTACTTCGGCGCGCTGCCGGCACGGGACGACATCCCGCCGGCCCCGGACGGTCGGAGCGTCCCGGCGACCGGGCAGACGGCGATCGAGTCGGTGAGCGCCGACGTGCCCGCGCCACGCGTGTACATCGCCCACCGCACCTACCCGTTCGGCAGCCCGGGGTACAACGTGATGACCGTGCTCGCCACGGTGCTCGGCAGCGGCCGGGGCAGCCGGCTCTACCAGCGCCTCGCCGACGGTGAACGGATCGCCCAGCCGGACCTGGTCGGGGCGTACGGGGTGGACCTCGCGCACGCCCCGGCACCGCTGATCGCCACCGCCACCGCCCGCCCGGGTGAGCGCGGAGCGGCTGGCCGAAGGGCTGGCCGAGGTCGTCGACGAGCTGGCCACCGTGCCCGTCACCGCCGCCGAGCTGGATCGGGCCAAGGCGATGCTCACCACCGGGTGGTGGCGCCAACTGTCCACTGTCGACGGCCGCGCGGACCTGCTCGGCCGGTACGCCACCCAGTTCGGTGACCCGATCAGCCTCACCGACCAGTTGCCGGCCCTGCTCACGGTCACCGCCGAGCAGATCGCCGAGGCCGCCGCCGACGTGCTCGCCACCGACCGGGTGATCCTGTCCTACCTGCCCGAGGAGACCTCATGACGCTGATCGCCGACCGTCCCGGCCCGGGTGCCGCCCGCCCGTACCGGTTCCCGCCGGTGGTCCGCCGCGCCGTGGCCGGTGGTCAGGTCGTCGCCGCGCACCTGCCGGGGCAGAACCTCGCCGTGGCCCTGCTGCTGCTCGACGTGGGCGCGGGCCAGGAGCCGGTCGGCAAGGAGGGCCTGTCCGGCGTGCTGGCCAAGGCGTTGGAGGAGGGGACCGCGCAGCGGGACGCCGCCGCGTACGCGCTCGCCGTCGAAGGGCTCGGCACCGCGTTGTCGACCGGGCTGGACTGGGACTCGTTCCAGGCCAGCGTGGTGATCCCGGTGGACCGGCTCAGCGCGGCCGTGGAGCTGCTCGCCGAGGCGGTCCGGACGCCCAGGCTGGACCCCGCCGACGTACGCCGGGTTCGTGACGACGAGGCGACCGCGCTCCGGATGGACTGGGCCAACCCGGCCCGCGCGCCGACGCCGCGCTGCGCGCCGACCTGTTCGGCGCGGAGAACCGCTGGGGACGGCCGATGCACGGCGACCCGGAGTCGGTCGCCGGGTTGGACGTGGAGGACGTGACGGTCTTCCACTCCGAGTGGTTCCTGCGCCCGGGCACCCTGATCGTCGCCGGTGACCTGAACCGGATCGACCTGGACGCCCTCGGTGCCGCGGCGTTCGCCGGCACGGGCGGCGGCCCGGCCGACCGGGGCGGCCCGATCGAGGTGCCCCTGAAGAGCGGCCGGCGGATCATCCTGGTGGACCGGCCCGGCTCGGTGCAGTCCACGCTGCGTCTGGGCCACCCGTCACCGCACCGGGCGCACCCCGACCACGTGCCGATGACACTCGCCGGCACGGTGCTCGGCGGGCGTTCACCTCCCGGCTCAACCACCTGCTCCGCGAGGTGCATGGCTACACCTACGGCATCCGGGGTGACTTCGCCTCGTCGCGACGGTTCGGCCGGTTCGCGGTCAGCTCCGGCGTACAGACGGCGGTCACCGCGCCGGCCCTCGTCGAGGCGGTGGGCGAGATCACCCGTACCCAGCTCACCGGGGTGACCGAGGACGAGCTGGAGGTGGCCCGGTCCTGGCGGGCCGGGCAGCTCTCGGTCGAGTTGCAGAGCCCACGGGCGATCGCCTCCGCGCTGACCACCCTGGTGGTGCACGACCTGCCGGACGACTACCACGCCCGGTTGCGGGAGTCGCTGCTCGCCGCGGACGTGGACCAGGTCTCCGCCGCGGCGGCCACCCACCTGCACCCGGACTCGCTGACCCTGGTCATCGAAGGCGACGCCGCGGTCATCCGCGACGAACTGTCCTCCACAGCCCTAGGCGACCTCCTCCCTAACCGCCCCCGCCGCCCTGCCCCGCGCCCTGCCCCGCCTCCGCCCCGTTGATCATGAAGTTATTGCCACGCGGCGCGGCGTGTCGCGGCAATAACCTCATGATCAACGGAGACGTCCGGGGAGGGGTTGGGGGTGGGGTGGGTGATGCGGACCCGGGGGTGGGAAAGGGGTCCCGGTTTCGGGGTGGGGTCGGTAGCCTCGCGGGCATGAGGATCGGCATTGTGGGGCCACCGGCCAGGTCGGTGGCGTGATGCGGCAGGTGCTGGCGGAGCGGGAGTTCCCGGCGGAGCAGGTGCGGTTGTTCGCCTCGGCGCGGTCCGCCGGGCGTACGCTGCCGTGGCGCGACGGCGAGGTGACCGTCGAGGACGCCGCGACCGCGGACTATTCCGAGCTGGACATCGTGCTCTTCTCGGCGGGCAGGGCACCGCCCGGGAGTTGGCGCCCGGGTCGCCGAGGCCGGCGCCGTGGTGATCGACAACTCCTCGGCGTTCCGGATGGACCCGCAGGTGCCGCTGGTGGTCGCCGAGGTCAACCCGCACGCCGCCCTGGACCGCCCTAAGGGCATCATCGCCAACCCCAACTGCACCACGATGGCCGCGATGCCGGTGCTGCGTCCGCTGCACGCCGAGGCTGGCCTGGTCGGCCTGGTGGTCTCCACCTACCAGGCGGTCTCCGGTGCCGGGTTGGCCGGTGTCGCCGAGCTGGACGAGCAGGTCCGCAAGGTCGCCGAGCACGCCGCCGGGCTGGCTTTCGACGGGTCGGCCGTGGAGTTTCCCGCGCCGCGCTCGTTCGCTCAGCCGATCGCGTTCAACGTCCTCCCGCTGGCCGGTTCGATCGTCGACGACGGCTCGTTCGAGACCGACGAGGAGCAGAAGCTCCGCAACGAGAGCCGCAAGATCCTGGAGATTCCCGGCCTGAAGGTGTCTGGCACCTGCGTGCGGGTGCCGGTCTTCACCGGCCACTCGCTCCAGATCAACGCCCGGTTCGCCCGGCCGCTCACCCCGCAACGCGCGCACGAGCTGCTGGCCGCCGCGCCGGGGTGTCGCTGACCGACGTACCGACGCCGCTGCTGGCCGCCGGTCAGGACCCGACCTACGTGGGCGGATCCGCGCCGACGAGACCGTGGAGTACGGGCTCGCCCTGTTCTGCTCCAGCGACAACCTCCGCAAGGGCGCCGCACTCAACGCGGTGCAGATCGCCGAGCTGGTCGCCGCCGAACGTCGCTGACCATCGCCGTTACCGGGCCCTTGCCGTACGTCGGCGGGGCCCGGTGCCGTTCCGGACGGCGCGCGGTCCGCGACGAGCGCCGGCCACCGCACCGCCCGGTGCCTGCCGCCCCGTACCGCCGGTGCCTGCCGGCCACCGGCGGCGGTCGGCAGGGCGTGCTTGGATGGGACGAAGCCGATCGAACGTCCCACCTGGAGGAAATCGTGCCGGATGACCGCACCCAGCAGGCGTTGACCGATCTGGTCGCCGGTCGCTCGATGGGCGTTCTCGCGACGATCAAGCGGGACGGGCGTCCTCAGCTGTCCACGGTGGTCTACTCCTTCGACCGGGCCGCCGGCCTGATCCGGATCTCGGTCACCGGCGGCCGGGCCAAGACGGCCAACCTGCGCCGCGACCCGCGAGCCAGCTTCCACGTCAGCAGCGAGGACGGTTGGGCGTACGCGGTGGTCGAGGGTCGCGCCGAGCTGACCGCGCCGGCCGCCGAGCCTGGTGACGAGACCGTCGAGGAACTCGTGGCGCTCTACCGGGGCTGCGCGGCGAGCACCCGGACTGGGACGAATACCGGCAGGCCATGGTGGACGAGGCGCGGCTGGTGCTGCGCCTGCACGTGGACCGGATCTACGGGATGCCGCCCGGGCTGACGCGCCGTCGTTTCCGGTCAGCCCGGTTCGATCACTGTCACCCCGGGCCAGCGTCGCGCCGGCTGGTGCCGGCCAACCGCTGCCGGGACCGGGCCACGTCCACCCGGGTTGGGTTGTGTCGCCAGATCCCACCCAGCAGGTCGGTCAGGCCGTACGGGGCGCAGACCTCCAGGCGGTCGGCCGGGTTCAACCGGACGGCCACGGCTGTCGCGTACTCCGGCCAGGTGGCGATCGCCTCGGTCACGCTGCGGTACGGCTCGATCGGGTCGCCGCCGAACGTCGCCGCGTACCAGATGTGCACCGCGGCCTGGTTGCGGGCCTCCCACGGTGGTTCCGGCCAGGCAGCCGCCAGACGGGCGGTGGCGTGGTCGTCGTCGGCGCGGGTCAGCCTCTCCGGGTCGAAGAAGACCACGTCCACGTCCCGGACCGTCGACGGGTCGAACCCGTCGCCGTACCCTCGCCCCAGACCAGGTCGCGTAGGGCGCCCGCGCCGATCCAGGCGTCCGGCAGCGCGGAGTCCCGCACCACGGTCAGCGCCCGGTGAGCCAGTCGCTGCCGGCGACCAGTTCCCGTAGTTCCGCCTCACCTGCCGCCGCCATCCGCCCACGGTAGGCGGCGGAGCGGAGCCGCGTCGACGGCGGGCGGCGGAGCGGAGCCGCGGGCGGCGGAGCGGCGTCGCGTCGACGGCGGGCGGGTGTGCCGTTCGTCGGCGGGTATACCGCCCTGCTTCGCCGTCGCGGGACAGCGGGGAGGGGTGACGGATGGGTGCCGACCAGGGCGGCGACGACTCGGGTACGACAGGCGACGAGTTCCGATCCGGCGGCCCGTCCCTGCGGTCGGAGACCTCCCGTCTGCTGTCGTTCAGCGACGGTGTCTTCGCCATCATCATCACGCTGCTGGTGCTGGATCTGCGCCCACCCCAGGTGGGTCACGGTCAGCTGCTGCACGCGCTGGTCGAGCAGTGGCCGGCGTATGTCGCCTACGTCACGTCGTACCTGTACGTGGCGGTCAGCTGGTTGAACCACAGGTCGGCCTTCCACCGCGTCCACAGCAGCGGAAAGGCTCTGCAGTGGTACAACCTCGCGGTGCTGTTCAGCACCGCCCTGCTGCCGTTCGCCACCTCGGTCGTCTCGCAGGCCATGCGGGACGGTGACCGGGCTGACCAACGAGCCGGCGTGGCCCTGTACGGCCTGGTCGGGGCGCTGATCACGACGAGCTGGTTGGGTCTGTACCACTATCTCGCCCGCCGTCACGATCTGCTGGACGAGGCCGTGCCAACCGGATTCTTCGCCACGGAACGGACCCGCGCCGCGGCCGGCGTGCTGAGTTACGGGCTGGCGGTCCTGGTCGGATTCCTGGCCAACCCGCTGTTCGCGTTGGCGATCTTCCTGCTGCTGCCGATCTTCTACTCGCTGACCAGCAGCGGCCTGTACGAACTGCGGCGCCTGCGACACCACCACGGCCAGCCCGGCGGGCCGTCGGCGTTACCCCTCCCGAGCGACGGGTAGACGGCCGTGCCGACACCGAGAGGGAGCACCATGACAACGGTCGGAGAGTTCATGACGACCCGGTTGGTGACGATGGACGGCAACGACACGCTCATCGCCGCCGCGCAGGAGATGCGGGACAGCGCGATTGGCGATGTGGTGGTGACCGACGGCGACAGCGTGGTTGGCATCGTCACGGATCGGGACATCACGGTCCGGGGTGTCGCGGAGAACATGGACCCGGGCTCGACCCGGTTGAGCCAGATCACCACTCGTGACGTGATCACGGTGAGTCAGTACGACGACGTCGTGGCCGCCGCGGACCTGATGCGTACGTACGCCGTACGCCGGCTTCCGGTGATCGACGACGGGCGTCTCATCGGACTCATTTCGATGGGTGACCTCGCTGTCGAACGCGAGCCGCAGTCGGTGCTCGCGGACATCAGCGCCGACGACCCGAACAACTGACCGTCCGTCCGCCGCGGGCGCGCCGGCTCTTCCCGTTGGGGAGGGCCGGCGTTGCGGTGTCCGGACCACTGTGACGCGGCCGCTCACCCGATCCGGGCGAGGTTGACCGGGGAACCGGCGGGGACCCGTGCGAGGACGTGCAACGCCGGCCGTCCGCGCCACGCGAGCGCGGTGGGTGGGATCCCGGGCCCGGCAACTGGGAGGAGTGGACCCGATGGTGGACGCGACCACGAGGTTCTTCGAGGATCTGGACCGGCGGGGTACGAACCCCTGCTGGCGAAGACCTCCGGGACGCTGCGCATCGACCTGCACGAGGGGCGCAGACCCGGCACTGGCTGCTGAGGATCGACCACGGCCGGCTGAACGTGAGTCAGGAGGACCGGGAGGCGGACACGGTGATCGGGGCCAGCCCGGCTCTCTTCGACGACATCGCCTCGGGCCGCGAGCACGGCCTGGCCGCGCTGTTGCGGGGGACATGACGGTGTCGGGGACGCTCGTCTGGTGGTGCAGGTGGAGCGGATCTTCCCGGGCTCTCCCGACGCCCGCGGGCCTCGTCGGCGGTTCGTGGGGAGGAGCACTGATGGGGCAGAGCAACACGATCCGGATCCTGGACGGCAACACGTTCGTCGTCTGCGAGGACACCGGGGACATCGAGGCGACGCCGAGTGAGCCCACCGGGCTCTTCTCCCTCGACACCCGTTTTCTGTCGACCTGGGTGCTGACCGTCAACGGTGAGCGGCTGAACTCGCTCTCCTACGACGACCTGCAGTACTTCGAGTCGCGATTCTTCCTCGTTCCGGGATGGCCACGCACTACGTGGACGCGAAGCTCTCGATCATCCGGGAACGCGCGGTGGGAGGCAGCTTCTGCGAGCAGCTCACCATCCTCAACCACGACGAGAAGCCCGTCGACCTGGAAGTCCGGATGGACGCGGCGTCGGACTTCGCCGACCTGTTCCAGGTCAGGACGAGATCCTGAACAAGAAGGGCGAGATCTACACCGAGGTCGAGTCGGACCGGCTGCGGCTGGGGTACCGCCGGGGCAACTTCCGGCGGGAGACGGTCATCTCGTCGTCGATGTCGGCCCGGTACGACGACAAGGGGTTCGCGTACACCGTCCACCTGGAGCCCAACGAGCAGTGGGAAGCCTCCATCGACGTCCAGACGCAGGCGGTCGGCCCCGGCGGTCGGGACCTGCGGTTCGGGCTGCGGGTGCACGGCAACGAACGGCTCGCCCTCGAACACGACCTGGAGAAGTGGATCGCCGACGCTCCGAAGGTCAACAGTGAGCACGGCCGGGTGGCCGCGACGTACCGACGCAGTCTCATCGACCTGGCGGCGCTGCGGTTCTCGCCGCTGTCGCTGGGCGGCGCCACCCTGCCGGCCGCCGGCCTGCCCTGGTTCATGACCATGTTCGGCCGGGACAGCATCCTCACCTGCCTGCAGACGCTGCCGTTCACCCCGCAGTTGTCCAAGACGACGCTGCGGGTCCTGGCGTCCTGCAGGGCAGCCGGTTCGACGACTTCCGGGACGGGACCCGGGGCGCATCCTGCACGAGATGCGCTACGGCGAAACCGCCGCCTTCGAGGAGCAGCCGCACTCGCCGTACTACGGCTCGGTGGACGCCACACCGCTGTTCGTCGTGCTGCTCGACGAGTACGAGCGGTGGACCGGGGACGTGGCGCTGGTCAAGGAGTTGGAGCAGGAGTCCCGGGCGGCGCTGAGGTGGATCGACAACTACGCCGACCTGGTCGGTAACGGCTACATCTGGTACGAGCGGCGCAACACCGAGACCGGCCTGGAGAACCAGTGCTGGAAGGACTCCTGGGACTCGATCTCCTACGCCGACGGCACGCTGCCGCCGTTCCCGCGGGCCACCTGCGAGGTGCAGGGTACGCGTACGACGCGAAGGTCCGCGCGGCCCGGCTGGCACGCGAGTTCTGGGGTGACCCGGAGTACGCCGACCAGTTGGAGCGGGAGGCGGCCGAGCTGAAGGAGCGGTTCAACCGGGACTGGTGGGTGGCCGACGGCGAGTACTACGCCCTGGCCCTGGACCCGGACGGCCGCCAGTGCGACATCCTCAGCTCCAACATCGGCCACCTGCTCTGGAGTGGGATCGTCGAGCCCGAACGGGCGGCGAAGCTCGCCGCGCACCTGGTCGGGCCCCGGCTCTTCTCCGGCTGGGCGTGCGCACGCTCGCCGAGGGGAGGCGCGCTACAACCCGATCGGCTATCACAACGGCACGATCTGGCCGTTCGACAACTCGTTCATCGCCTGGGGCCTGCGCCGCTACGGCTTCGCCGAGGAGGCCGCGACCATCGCCAACGGCATCCTGGACTCGGCCACGTACTTCAACGGCCGGTTGCCGGAGGCGTTCGGCGGTTACCCGCGGAGCTGACCAAGTTCCCGGTGGAGTACCCGACGGCGTGCAGCCCGCAGGCCTGGTCGACGGGTACGCCGCTGTTGCTGTTGCGCACCATGCTCGGGCTGGAACCGCACGACGGTCACCTGGCGGTCGAGCCACGGCTGCCGGTGGGGATGGGCCGCATCGAGGTGCTGGACATCCCGGGTCGCTGGGGCCGGGTGGACGCGTTCGCCCGGGGCCGACTGGACCTGCACAAGCTCGGCGACTGACCGACCCGATCGGCGAACCGGCGGTGGCGCGCGATCGGCGTCGCCACCGGTTCGCCACCCAGCCGAACCCCAGGCCGGCAGGGTAGATTCTGCGGATGCCGGAGCTCGTGTACCCGCCCGTAATCGCCACCGCCAAGACGATGTTCCGTCTCCTCGATCTGAAGATCACCATCGAGGGCGCCCACCACGTACCCCGTACGGGCGGGGCGGTGTTGGCCAGCAACCACGTCAGCTACCTCGACTTCATCTTCGCCGGGCTGGGCGCGAACGCGTCGGGGCGGTTGGTCCGGTTCATGGCCAAGCACTCGGTGTTCGCGCACCGGATCGGCGGCCCGCTGATGCGCGGGATGAAGCACATCCCGGTGGACCGGCAGGCCGGCGCGGCCTCGTTCCGTGCCGCCGTGGACGCGCTCAAGCGCGGCGAGGTCGTCGGCGTCTTCCCGAGGCGACGATCAGCCAGTCGTTCACCGTCAAGGAACTCAAGAGCGGCACGGTCCGGATGGCCCGCTCGGCGAAGGTGCCGGTGCTGCCGGTCGCGCTGTGGGGCACCCAGCGGCTCTGGACCAAGGGCCGTCCGCGCACGCTCACCCGCCGGCACACGCCGATCACCATCCTGATCGGCGAGCCGATCAACCCGGCGGACTTCCCGGACCCGAACGTGCTGGCCGCCGAGCTGACCACCCGGCTCAGCGCCCTCGTCGACCGGGCCCAGCGGGAGTATCCGGAGGTGCCGGCCGGCCCGGACGACACCTGGTGGCAGCCCGCGCACCTGGGCGGCAGCGCGCCCACGCCTGAGGAGGCCGCCGCCCTGGACGCCGCCGCCGAGGCACGCACCCCGAGCGCCTGACAGTCAGGGCGTCGGTCTCACCGATGCCCGGATGCCGCGCCGCCCGCGAGCCCGTCCCACGAGGGCGGCTCCGGTCGTGAGCGGTAGTAGTCGTCCCGAGGTGGAACTCGACCGGCAACGAGCCGGGCAGCGTGACGCGGGTGTCCCCGGCGAGCAGGCCGGGGCCGGCCCGCAGCAGCAGCACGTCGCGTTCCTGGGCCGAGAGGTCGACCAGTTGCGGGCGGGTGAGTCGGAACATGGCCACCGCCCGGCGCACCTGCCGGGCCAGCGCCGCGACCTCGGCCGGCGGCCCGCCGAGGGCCAACGCCGGCTGCTGGATGGTGCGCAACGCGTCGCAGACGATCAGCACCTGCGCCGGCGCGTCCTGCTCGGTTGCCGGGAGCTCCAACCGGGACGGCCACTGCCAGCGGATCTGGCCGCTCATCAGGCAGTTGAGCCGAGCGGGCGGCCGAGCCCGACGCGTGTCGTCGGCGACCAGGGACAGTTGTGAGCCGCTGCCCACCCAGCAGATCCGCTGGTCGGTGACGGTCACCGAGACCGGCGCGGGCAGTTGCCACCGTCGCCGCATCTCACTCGGCCCGAGCAGGTAGCCCGCGACCAGGAACTGGTGTCGCCCGAGCACCCGCTCCCCGTGCGCCGGGCGCAGGTTGTAGCGGCGGTCCAGGATCGGCCCGACATCGTCGTCCGGAGCATCGAACCGGTGGGGACCGATGAAGAAGGGGACGTGTCGGCGTGCATCGTCACGACCTTCCGGTCAGCTGGCTGTGTGGTGAAGCCTGGCGGATCGGCGGGCCGATGTCATGACGCCTGTTAGGGGTCGTCCGGTCGTGCGTTGCTTGTGACCGGTAGATGCCGATCTCCTCCGGGCGGACGAGACCGTCCTCGATCGCGCGGGCGAGTAACGCGGCCTTTGTGGCGGCTGGCCGCCCGCCCGGTGTACTTGATCCGCGCGCGGTCGACGTACTGCTTGACGGTGTGCTCGCTGATCTGCATCCGCCGGGCCACCGACGCCTTCGACATCGACTGGAACCAGAGCAGCAGCGCCTCACGCTCCTTGTCGGACAGCATCGGGCGATCCGGACGAGGATCGCCGACCATCGCGCCGGCCAACGCCGGCGGCACGTACGGGCGGTCGCTCGCGGCGGCCAGCACTGTCGCGACGCAGTGCTCCCGACCCTCGTGCTTGGCCAGGAACGCCACCGCCCCGGCGTCCAGCGCGGCGAGCATCGTCTGCGGGTCGGTGTGCTCGGAGTAGACCACCACCCGCCGGCCGGCGGCGCTCAGCTCGGCCAACTTGTCCAACGCCATCCGTCCGTGCAGCCGCAGGTCGAGCAGGACGACGTCGGCGTCCGGCGCGGCGCGCAGCACCTCGTCCGGGTCGTCCCCGGTGGCCAGCACCGTCAGCCGCGGCTCGGTGGCGAGCCAGGCGCGGACCCCTCGACCACCACCGGGTGATCGTCGACGATCGCCACCCCGACCGGCCGATCGCCGGTCACCGCCGCCACCGGGTCTGCGCCCATCTGATGTTCCCGTCCCGTTCGTAGAGGTACTGCACCAGCCCGTCGTCGTGCTCCCCGGGCGGTGGGCCGGTGGCGTCCGGCCCCTCCCGATCAGGGGTGACCAGGCTGACCACCACCTCGTTCGGCTCGGAGACGACGGTCAGTCGTGCCCACTCCCCGGCGTCCGCGAGGGTGCCGGTGAGCGGGTCGGCCAGCCGGCGTCGAACCTCCACCGGCAGCGGCGGCGGGGTGCCGATGGTGACCAGGTCGATCGGCAGGCCGTTGCGTTCCGCCAGGTCGGCGGCGGCCCGCAACTCGTGCAGCAGGGGTCGGGCACGTCGTCGGATTCGGCGATCAGGCGGCGCAGGCGGGCGGCGGCCAACACGCACCGGCGCTGCACCTCCGGGTCGGCTGGGTCGGCCCGACCGGCGGCCAGGTCCCCGAGGACCCGACCGGCCGCCGAGCTGACCAGAGCCAGCCGGTCCCGCCGCTCCTGGAAGCTGCGCTCGGCGGCATCCCGCTCGGCGGCCATCGCGTGTCCGGCGGCCGAGACGGCGGCCCGATCCCGGCCAGGCCGACGATCGTCGCGCTGCCCACGAACACCGCCACCGGCAGCGAGAACGTGCCGTAGACGTACATCACGTAGCGGGCCACGTCGGCCGGGTCGGGGCCGTGCCCGAGCACGGCGACCAGGGCGATCAACGCGTGCGTGCCCAGGAGCGCGATCAGCCCAACGACGCGCCGACCCCACACCGCCAGCACGAAGAACCAGCCGAGCGTGCCCCACACCCAGTTGGCGGCGGTGAACAACTGCCGCTCACCGGCCGCGGCGAAGACAGCGGCATCGACGACCAGCAGCAACCCGGCCAGCGGCCACGGCGGCAGCGGCGAGCCCTGGAGCAGTCGCACCCGGCCACCGCGCCGGTCACGGCCACCAGTATCCAGGCGCCGAGCACCACCGTCGGCGCGGCGAACTCCGCGCGGGCGGACAGCACCGCCGGCAGCGCGATCGCGACGTGCCAGGCCAACGCGATGGCGACGGCGGCGATCCGGGCACCCCGGTCGGACGCGTGCGCGACGGCTGCCGGCGCGGCGAGCGCGGCGGGGAGTCCGGCTCGCGGGGTCGGCACACCGCTCCGCGTCGGTGCCTCCGGCGCTGCGGGTGCGCCGGGCGTTCAGGTCAGCCGACACCGGGCCACTCCAGTCGAATCCGGGTGCCCGCGCCAACGGCCGAGTGCACGTCGGCCCGCCCACCGACCGTCGCCATCCGGCCGTGGATCGACTCGCGCAACCCGTACCGATGCGGTGGGACGGTGGCCAGGTCGAAGCCGGGGCGTCGTCGGCGACCTCGACCACGACGCCGATCGCGTCGCGGCTCAGCCGCAGCGTGGCCCCGGCACCCGACGCGTGCCGGACCACGTTGGACAGCGCCGCGTAGGCGCTCTCGCTGATCGCGTCGGCCACCCCGACCGGGACGGCGCAGGATGCCAGATCCAGCCGTACCGCAAGCTCGGGCAGCCGGCCGACCACCAACCGCAACCGACCGTCGAGCGGGACCGGGCCGTCGCCGGCCACCGGGCCGACGTCGGTGAGCGCGACGAGGGTACGCAGGTCAGCCGCGCACCGGTCCCGGAAGACGGCCGAGGGTCGGGCACCGCGCCCAGCCCACCATGGTCAGCGTCCCGAGCACGGTGTCGTGCAGGTCGCGATTCTGTTGGCGTTCGGCCTCGCGGGCGGCACGCGCGACCAACGCCTCCCGGGTCAGCCGCTGGTGTTCGACGAAGGCGCGGTCCGCCCGGCCGATCCGTCGGCGCATGACCGCCGCCATCATCGCCGTGCAGGCGGTCTGCGCCAGCAGCGTGGCCGCGTGCGCCCGAGCTTCGGTGGGGTTGCCGGCGGCCTGCGCCCCGGTCACGTAGGTGGCGATCACGAGCAGCCCGGCCGGGATCGACCAGCGTGCCGAGGTCGTGGCCTGCGTGTTGATCACCGTGGTGCTGGCCAGCACGGCGATCAACTGCCCTCGCCGGGCAGCACCTCGGGCGCCACCAACACCGGGATGAGGAGGCAGGCCAGCGCGGTGACCGCCACGTCACCGGCGACGAGGGCGGGACCGATGCCGTGGCGTAAGGCGCGGTGCGCATACCAGAGGGACCAGCCGGTCAGCACCGCCACGGCGGGCAGCAACACCGCCTGCTCCACCGGCGGGGTCTGCACCGACACGGCCACCGCCGCGACGAACAGCCCGCAGCTCAGCCGCAGCAGCGCCGGCAACGTGGTGAAGATGAGACCCAGGGCTCCGCCGGCCGGATTGTCCAGCGTGGGCGGCGGACTGGGGTGGCAACGGCCGGCATCGGGAAGTGTCCTTCCGACAACGACCCGGTCCGGGTCCGCACGGCGTAGATCGACATCGGACAATAGCATGACGAGCGCCGAGAGATGACCCTTTGTGTGCGGGGTGTCGCTAATGCGTCACTCTGCGCTGCGAGGTTGCAGCAGGTCCCACCGGTTGCCGTAGAGATCGACGAACACCGCTACCGACCCGTACGACTCGTGTCGTGGCTCCTCCAGGAAGCGCACCCCGGCCGCCACCATCCGGGCGTGGTCCCGGGCGAAGTCCTCCGTGTGCAGGAACAGCCCGACCCGCCCACCGGTCTGGTCGCCGATCCGAGCACGCTGCTCGGCGGTGCTCGGCCGCGCCAGCAGCAACGCCGTCTCCCGGGCGCCCACCGGACGGACCACCACCCAGCGGGAGCCGTCCGGTCGGGCGGTGTCCTCCGCCAACTCGAAACCGAGGTCGCCGACGTAGAAGTCGATCGCCTCGTCGTACTCCTGACCAGTAGCGCGACAAGTCCCAGATGTGCCATCCGGCCATCATGCCGGCGGGCGCCCGGTTGATCCACTCGGCTTCCTTGACGTCGGGGTATCCGGGCGCACCGATGCCCCGTTATCAAGGAAACCGAGTCGATCATCGCCGGGGCGGCGCAGGGTCGGAACCGTGCGCGCCCGACCTTCGTCCGATTGCCAGGTGGAAAGGTGGTGAGCCAGATGCGCTCGTCTGGATTGGTAGTGGCGGTGGCACTGCTCGGCCTGGCACTGGCCGGCTGCGGTGGCACGGGCATCGGGCCCGGCGGGGAGGCGGAGCCCGACCCGGCCGAGATCGTCGAGTCGTGGACCTCCTGTGCCAGGGCGGCACCACGGGCCGGCGAGATGACCTGGGTGCCGAACACCGCGTCGCCACCCGCCGTACGCGAACCGAGGATCGGGCGCATCGACCCGCGTTCGCGCCGGTCGCCGCCGTGATCTGCGGGCGGGAGATCCGACCGGCCCCAATGGCGGCCAGGACCAGATCGCCACCGAGCGACGCGCCGAGGAGATCGCCGCGCTACTCAGTGCGCTACGCCTGCCCGACGAGGAGGCCGAGGGGAGGTCGCCTGCACCCTCGACATGGTCATCCCGCCCTGGCTGGCCCTGGTGGACAACCAGAGTCGCTGGCTGCGGCCCTCCTGCCCACGGACTCCTGCGGCAAGCCACGCGCCGAGGTGATCGCCGCGCTGGCCGGGCCGCAGTGGACCACTGTGGACAGCCGTACCGTCGGGCAACTCGGGTCGCCGGCGACCGACGCCGCCGGATGCTCGCCGCGGTGGACGGACATGGTCTGGGTGGAGACCAACAGCGGCCGGCCGGGCCGCCCGGACCGGTCACCGCGCCGGCCGCCGGGCCGCTGCGGCTCTGCGTCTACGAGGTGCCCCGGCGCAGCGGGGAGCGGCAAACCGGCTGGTGATTTCGTGTACGGCGGGCCGTTGCCGGCCGAGCGTCAGGCGGGCGTCCTCCGGGCGCTGGCCAACCGGCGCGCGGTGGCCGACTGTGCCACTCCGGCGTCCCGCTTCGCGGTGCTGCGCCCGATGGACGGCGGCGGTCCCGACCGGTACGTGGAACTCGACGGATGTCGGCGCTTCCTGGTCGCTCCGCCAGCCGGTGGGGCGCAGCTCGGCCAGGGTGATGCCATGCTGGCCGAGCTGCTGGGGCCCAACTGAGCCATGTCGGAGCTTCTTGGTAGAACGGGGCAGACAGCGTCGTGAGGGGCGAGCGTGGATGCACGAGCCGCAGCCAGACGGTGGGCGACCGTGTGGGCGCACGGCTGGCCCGCCCAGGACGTCGACGGCATCGCCAGCCTGCAGGCCGAGGACGGCGATCACTGGGCGTCGATGTTCCGGCCCACCGGGGGCGTGCGGGCTCCGCGCCTACCTGCGGGAGTGCTTCGACGAGGAGACCCGCCCGGCCGAGGTCTGGTTCGGCGAGCCGCAGGTCGACGGCGACACGGCAAGCGTGGAGTACTGGGCGGTGACGTACCCGAAGGATGGGCCGTTCACCGTCTCCGGCTGCACGGTGCTGCGCTTCGACGACGAGGGTCTGGTGACCGAGGCCCGGGACTACTCCCACGCAAAGGAGGGGCGCGTCCTGCCGCCCACCGACCTGTTCGGGTGACGTCTCACCGCCGGCGCGGTGTCACCAGGTGTCGGGCCGGTCGAGGTCGCCGGCCTGGTGATATCCGCCGAGGACCACCAGGCCGTCCGACTCGCTGTAGCCCTTCCCCACCCCTTGAGGAACGCCTGGACGACACACCGTTCGGTGGCCGTTTCCAGCACGTCGCTCCCTTGCCGGCGCACCCGGTACGGGCCGGCGACGAGATCACCGCGCCGGACCGCGGGGCCCTTCGGGGCGGGTTGCGCCCGGACGGTCAGCCAACGACCGGCGTCGTCACCGACGACGAGGGCACCCTCGACGAAGGAGTCTCGGCCCGACCGGCCCAGCGTTACCGAGCATTCGCGCAGCCGTCCGCCAGGGGCAGCGACTCCAGGCGGAACGGCACGACACAGCGGTGGGCACCGTCGAACCGGACCCGCGTCGCCGTGGCTGCCGCCTCGTCGCTGGTGGTCGCGTACGTGTCCAACTGGGCCCAGAGCCCGTCGGCGGGCTGCCAGCGCACGAACCAGAGCTTCCGGTCGCCGGACGGATCGAACCAGGCGACACCCGGGCGGTCTCCGACTCGCGTGTCGGTCCGCGGCTGCGGTCGTCCCGCCGAGGCCAACGTCTGCGGCAATCCGTCCAGCGACGCCAGGCTGGGCGTCAGCACGAAACGCGCCTGACCTGTCGGCCCCGAAACTCGACGCTCTCGATGCCCCGCCCGGCGCGCCACGTCGCGTACTCGGCACCGTCGACCAGGGAATCGGTCGTGAAGTGCACAGTTCCCGGATCGGCGCCGACGTCCTCGGGGCGCGCGAGGTGCCGGTCTGCCCGGACGCCTCCGGCAGTATCAGGGCCGCGGCCGGCATGATCGGGTCATCGGTGGTCCGGCCGATCGGCATCGCCGTCACCACCGCGGTGAGCGCGACGCAGGCCGCTGCCAGACCCCGGCGATCAGCCCTCGGCGACGCAGGCGAAGCCGGCGACCGCGATGACGGGCCTGCTCCACGATCGGTGTCGGGTCGACGTCGCCGCCCGCGCGTTGCCGGAGTGTCGCGGTGAGCTGCTGATCGAGGTCGCTGAACATCAGAACCCTCCGGTTCGTGCGGGGTCGGTGCGTCCTGCCGCTTCCGCAGCGCCGTCAGGGCGCGCTTCGCGTGCGTGCGAACTGTGCCGGTCGAACAGGCGAGGATCTCGGCGATCGTCGTGTCGTCCAGATCCTCGTAGTAGCGCAGGACGATCACGGTGCGCTGGCGCGTCGGCAGCTCGCGGACGAGCCGCCACAACGCGTCGCGCTCGGCGACCACGGCGGCCTCGTCCGCGGAGCCCGCCCGGTCCGTCACCGCGGCGACCGAGATCTCCCGGCTGCTGCGCCGACGCCACCACGAGTGGTGCGCGTTGACGAGCATCCGACGGACGTAGGCGTCCGGCTGGTCCGTCCGGGAGATGCGCCCCAGCGGGCGTACGCCCTGGCGAGGACCTCCTGAACCAGGTCCTCGGCTCGGTGCTCGTCATCGGTCAGCAGTCGGGCGAGCCGCACCAGCGCCGAAGTGCGAGCGAACGCGTACTCCTCGAACGTCACGCCCTATTAACGCCGTGGGTCGGCCGCCCCGTAGACACCCGGTGGGGGCCTGTTCCGGGCCGACCAAAAACTATGGGCCAAGTGCTAGATATTCTTGCCGGCGTAGGCTAACGTTCCTGGAGTCAAGACGGAGCACGTAAAGACGCGGACGTGACCGCCCCGCACGAGGGCGAAGGAGTGAGGCCAGGCAACTGGTGGGCCTCGCTCGGGATTGGCGGCAGCACCCTGCCGCAGTTGGGTAACACGCACGAGAAGTTGCGGGTGGGGCCGAGGCTCGTTCAGGGCTGCACCCGAGGTAAGCAGGGTTCGTCGCACGTGTCAGGGCCAATGAAGTCGCGTGGGGCTCGGACACCGACGGACAGCACGAGGTACGACAGAGGAAACCAGAGGCAAGGGAGGGCATTACACCGTTGGATCGCCCGCTGTCAGCCGCAGGTCTGGGCTGGGCGCGGACACCGCAGTTTCCATCGAACGAGAGGTGGTCTCCGGTCACGCTTATGCGATCCTCGCACCCGATGCCGTCGTTGACGGCCGGTGTGGACAAGACAAGCCGACGTTCTGTCGGCAGATGGTGTTCCTGACCCACAACCCTTGGGCCCCGGTGCTTTCGAGCACCGGGGCCCTCGTGATGGAGGTTTGATGACCCAATCCGACGACATGCTCGACGACGAGGACTACCCCGCCTACACCATGGGCCGCGCCGCCGAGATCATCGGCTGCTCGCAGGACTTTCTCCGTCGGCTCGGCGAGGCAAAACTGATCGCTCCGCAGCGCTCCGGTGGCGGGCACCGCCGCTACTCCCGCTACCAGCTACGCCTTGCCGGGCGAGCACGGGAGATGTGTGACCAGGGCACCGACATCGCCTCCGCCTGCCGGATCATCATCCTTGAGGACCAACTCGAAGAGGCCCTTCGACGCAACGAGCGCTACCAGCAGGGCTGAACACACCCCACGCGACGGCTGCCCGCGAAGCTGACGCCAAGCGCCACACGGTCCCTCCCACCAGGGCAGGGGCCGTTCGTCGTCTCGGTCAGCGCGCGCCCCGGGTGCGCCACGACGTCGCCCGTTACGCAACCGGCGCCAGTTCTGCCGCAGCCACCACGCGTAGGCCAGGATCAGTGCGGTGCCGCCAACGAGGATGAAGGTCGGGGCGAACAGGCCCGGTTCGTCGCCCGACAGGTAGACGCTTCCGATCGGGTCGGCCCGATCGTAGGTCACGTCGACCTCGTCTCCGATGCTCGGTTCGTCCCAGAGTGAGTGGCTGACCCTGGCGGTGACCTCCGCACCGCCGCGGGTGGTGAAGTGGACCGGCACTCGCGACGTGCGGCTGGACTCGCCAACAACCGTCCCGACCGCCCGCTCGCCCCGTTCCACCATGTCGTTCCGGTGGTCAATGGCGCCGACGCCGCAGGACACGAGAACAGTTGTCATCAGCGCGACGAAGACGATGCCGACGGCCGGGTGTCGGCGCCAGTAGCCGGGACGCCAGCGGCTGCGGGGCTTCCGCTCGACCGGGCCAACCGACTGCCCGGCGGTCCATGGGTTCGTCGCTCGCGAGCGCCGTCGGTAACGCTTGCCACGGCGCCTCCCCACACGTGTTCGCGCCCACGGTAGTTGGCTGTGCAAAGCCTGTTGATCTCACGCTCGACGCCAGGAACGCGCGGTCGTCAGAGCCGTGGGACGATCTGGATCGGGTTGCCGTCCGGGTCGGCCGTCCAGGCGATCAGCAGGTGATCGAGCCACCGATGCGGCGCGGCCAGGGCGGGGCGCCGTTCGCCGTGAGGTCGGCGTACGCGCCGGCGGTGTCGTCGGTCCAGAGGATCACCGCAGCTCGCTGACCCTGGGGTACGGGGTCGAGCCCGTGATCAGCACGGGTGGAGGCCACCGAGGCGATGCCGATCTGGTAGCCGTCGAGCGCGAGATCGATGTGGATCGGCTCGCCCTCGACCGGCACCCGGAAGGTCTCGGTGAAGCCGAGACCGACGTAGAACTCGGCGGCGCGCGGGACGTCCTCGCTGAAGAGGATCACCTGAGGGCTGTGGAACATCGACACAGCCCGACGCTATCAACGCGGGAGATTCTGTGCCGGGGTGGTTTCAGCCCTTCTGCAGCATCATCGATGCCACTTCTGCGGTCAGCTCGATGGCCCAGTCAAGTTGGGGCAGACGTTCCGGTCTCGGCACTCCAGGCACCCTCCTGCGCGCCACGGCTGGTCGAGAGCCCTAGTCCAGTGCGCGTCCAAGATCCGGTTAGCGATGAACAGCTCTGTGGCTCTGGAGACCGGTTCATCGATCGGCACCGCGACCCCGTTCGGCCGGTACGACTGAGCCCTGGTCACAAACCCGGAACCGGGGACGATCGTTCTTGAAAGCGAGGGGTTCAGCCACGACCGTCTCCTCAGTACTCTGTGGTTGGCTTTCCGTTCGGCTTGCTGAACCAAGTGAAGTCGAAAGCGACTGGAGCGCCCATGCAAACCCAGTGCAATACGCGGCAATCCGATGCAACTCGCAAGCTCGGGGACCACTGTGGCGACGGTAGGCCGGTGGACAGGAAGCCTCGCCTGCTCGCTTCAAGCCGCCGCCGGGATGACGAACGAGGGATTCGCGGGTGGCTCGGGATCGCGACAAGGACAGTCGCTCACTGGCATAGTCGACCCGACACTGTTCCTGGAAACGCGAATCAAGACGTGCTGAACGCCGCCCTGGGTCGTGTAACGGATCCGGTTCGATCACGGTTCTTCGAAACGCTCAGGGGAGTGCAGGCGGGCAGAATCGCTGGCAGCGATGGCGATGTTCCGGATGGTGTGAGCGCTGCTGTGGACTCGGTCGCCAACGATCCCTTGCTGACGAGCCCTGCTGTACAGCACGACTCCATCGAGTCCTGCAGGCAGACGTAACGCTGCTCGCCCGGTCGGGCGGCATGGCGGCCTTCGACGTGTTCAGCGGTGCCAGGCGGTTGCGCGACGAGGCAAGGGCTCTAGTCGAGCGCGCCCGTCGGCCGGTTGAGTTGGCCGATCTCTACGTGATTATCGGCCAGAGCGCCTCCCTGATGGCTTCCACCGCCTTCGATCTCGGACACTGGAACGAGTCGGCGGCACTGGCCAGGGCATCGACGCAGTACGCCGACCTGGCCGGACATGCATCCCTGAAGGCATGGACCTACGGCCTGCAAATGACTCTTGCCAACTGGCGCAACGAACCTGATTCCGCACTGAGTTACTTCGCTCGTGCCATGCGAACGGCCCCGGAGGGAGAGCCGAGGTTGAGGCTCCGCTATATCGCCTCCCGCTCACGCGCTGCTCGCCGATTCCGGTTCAGCCGCTGCGGTCTTGGAATCAGCCCAGCGAGACAGAGAATCGGCAGCGGACAGACCTGACGAACTCGCCACCTCTACTGGCGGGGAATTCGCATTCGGCGAAGCGCGGGCGGCGGCATGTGCGGCGGCGGCATGGCTTGAGCTCCGGAACGGTGAGCAAGCCGCGGGTACGCCGAGAGGCGTTGCGGGTGTACGAGGCGCTGCCCTCGCCCAGGCAGCCGTACTCGCAGATCAACGGAACGCGGATCGATATGGCTGCTGCTCACCTCCACCTGCGCGACAAGGATGGTGCGGCCGAAGCGCTGCGTGCCGTCTTGGACCTGCCGCCGCAGAAGCGCAACGTCTCGCTGACAGGCCGGCTGTCGCGGATAGAGCGCGTGCTGAGCGAAGCGCCGCGGGACCGCGACGTGGAGGCTCACCAGCTCGCCGAGCGCATCTCGGCGTGGTCGTCGGAAACCTCAGCCCGTCCGCTCACCTGACCTGTGCCAGGCGGCCAAAACCTGCGCTTCCTTCTCTCGGCTGATGCCGATCTCCGCAGCTCGATCGTGGTTGCTGACCTCGTCGTTCTCCACCATCCATCGCCAGGTGTCATGGACGGTCAGCGAGAGGCCGACAGCGCAGGCCGGCTGCCTGCGCTCTGGTGGTGTCGACGCGCCACACACCGTCGAACGTCCGCCAGAGGGGCAGCTCGGACCACTGCCGGACGCCTTGGTTGAGCAGCACCTCATCGGGCACCCAGTCGAAGGAGGCGTCACCCGGGTCGCGTGGGCGCAGTCCGCCAGTAGCCCGCCAAAGGTTGCGCCGTCCATCGGGGCGCAGACGTTGAACGCGCCGGAGGAACCTTCGGTGATGGTGTGGAGTGCGAACGCGGCCAGGTCGCGCACGTCGACCGGTTGGATGGTGCGGTCGGGGAGCCGGGGCTAGGACTTGCCCACCAGCAGCCACGCGGCGCAGCCACCACGGCAGGCGGCCGACGTACTCGCGCGGGCCGAGCACGACACCGGGGCGCAGGATCGTAGCCCGATCCGCTCCGAACGCGGCGACTGCCGCTGCCTCGCAGCCGGCTTTCTGGTAGCCGTACTGGGTCGGGCCATCTTCCGTATCGGTGCCGTAGTCCGTGCCGGCGTCGGGCGGGCAGTGGAGCACTTCGGAGAGTTCGCTCAGCGGCTTCGATGGCCAGTCTCGGTAGACGCTGACCGTCGACATGAAGACGTAGCGATCGGCGACGGGAGCGAGGGCGCGAGCCACGTCGAGTACGTTCCTGGGCACGTAGCCCGAGGTGTCGACCACGGCATCCCAGGGCCGGCGGCGGTGAGAACGGCGACGTCCTCCGGCGGGTTCGATCGCCCCGGATGGGCCGAACGGCTTCCAGGAAGGGATCTGCGGTGCCCCGGTTGAACGTCGTTACGTCCCAGCCGGCATCGATCGCCGTTGTGACGATCGCGTGTCCTACGAACCAAGTTCCGCCGAGCACCAGCAAACGCATATGTCCATCCTGCCGAGCAGGTCGATCGCTTGGTCAGCGGAGGGTGGGGTAGCCAGTTGCCGAGTCCACAAGATCAAATCAAGGCGGCCCGCATTAAGGTGCCAAGGCTCTTGCATCCCCTGTTCGGGCGTTGTTAACGATTTTGCGACCGGCCGCCCAAAGTTGATCTCGGCGGATGCCGGGCGGCCCTTGAGGGCCGATGGTCGGCAATCCGGCGCTGAGCCTGTTGCTGTAGGTCAGACCTGACTTGTGATGGCAAGTTCTGGGCAGGGTTCGGCTGGGGCTCGTGCCGCTACTTGACTATATCTAGTACCAGGCATAGCTTTGCTGCCATGACGCGCCATGATCCCCAGCTGCTGAAGGGCGCGCTCAACCTGCTTCTCCTGCGCCTGCTCGCCGATCGAGAGTCGTACGGCTACCAGCTCGTGCAGCGCCTGCAGCAGATCGGGCTCAGCGATATCGCGGAGGGCACCGTCTATCCCGCGTTGACGCGTCTCGAACGCGAGGGTCGACTCAGCGCCCGACTGCTCCCGTCCCGCTCCGGGCCGGCCCGCAAGTACTACCGACCGTCGCAGGCTGGCTACCAGGCCCTGACCGACGGCCACGCCGCCTGGCGTTCCTCTCGGTCATGGTCGACAGGCTGCTTGACAATCCCCTGCCCCCGAACCCGCGCCGCCTTCCTAGGAGAACTGACATGCGACATCCCATACGCCCGATCGACCGCCTTCGCATCGCGCACGCCGCCTGGACGTTAGACGCCCTCGTCGGCGATCTTCCCCGCCGGCGACGCCGGGAGATCCGCCAGGAACTACGCGCTAACCTGCACGCGTCGGCGGCCGAGCTCGGCGGGCCCGAAGCGCTACGCCGCCTCGGTAGCCCGCGCCGTCTAGCGAACGGCTACCTCGACGCCGAGTTCGGCGACCAGGCGCCGCGACCCCACTGGGAGAAAGGGCTGGCATGGGCGCTCGGGGCCGAGCTCGTGCTACTCCTGGGCATGTTCGCCGGAATCGCCGCCTTCACCGACGGCGTCGAAACAGCCCGGCCGGCCGCCGGCGACTACACCTGGGCGCCGCTCGGGGCTGGGGCCCGCAGTACAAGGTGTCCATGGACGCGGCCGGCTTCTCCGGATTCACCCTTGAGACCAGCGGCGGCATGCTCACCCTCTTCCTCGTGCTCGCAGTGGCGTTCTTCCTCGGTGGGCGAATGTGGCGGGCGCTCCCGCGTGGCGCGGCCGACCACAATCCACGACCGCCGTCGGCTGACACGGCTCGCATCGCCGCCTGCACCGGCTCCGGGCGTCGGCGCACATGACTCGGCGACTCGATCAGCGCGGTGTGTTTCCACTCCGCGACGACCTTCACCGCGACGGTTTGGCGGTCGCGGGTCGAGTGCGGCGGCGCAGGTGGTCCGGCCTGCCCGGCGGGGTTGACGACGATCCAGCGCCACCGGACGTCGCGACTGAGCGCACCACTGAGGATGGAGTGAATCTCACATACGGACGAAGCGTTGTGCGGCTTGCAGGCGTGCGGCCGACACTTCGCCGTGCAGGTAGGTGTGCTGGCCCTCCACACGGTGCTTCACGTACGCCTTACCGCCGACCAGTCGCGGCAGCGGCGCAGGCTCGCGTAGAACGACTCCAACGTCTCGGCGTCGAGTCCTCCGACCGGCAGCTTGCCCAACAACGGGCGGACGTGCTTGTTGAGCTTGTGCACGTAACCATGCGGGTGGTCGCCTCGATGTCGGCCACCTCAAGCCATCGGTCTAGATGTTGATCGAGCGTCGCGCGGGTGCGTGGGCGGCCGGCGGGGATGACCTCGGTGAGGTAGGGCCGCTTCCCGCTGATCGGGTCGACGCCGGCGTAGACCTTCACCCGCAGTGACCCACAGGGCAGGATTTCGATCTCGCCGCGCTGGCGCATGGTGTGTCCGTTCGAGGCTGCCACGGTCCACCGGAGCGCGCTCGCGCCACGAACAGCCCCAAGCGAGCTGGTTCAGATTGAGGAAATACCTGCGCGCCCGGCAGGATTCGAACCTGCGGCCTTGGGATTAGAAGTCCCCTGCTCTATCCGCTGAGCTACGGGCGCGTGGCGTGGATGTCGCGCCCAGAGGGTACCGCCGTCCTACTGCCCGACGGCGAAAGGGTGCCCGCGTCCACGTTGCCGAGCAGGGTCTCATGTTGGCGGCGCCTCGGTCATCCGGGTTCCCGCCGACCGGCCCGGCGTCGGACCGTACCTTTGGCTGGTGTTGCTGGATTCCGACGCCGAGAGCGACGTCGCCTACGAGCTGTGCCAGGTCGTTGGTCGCGCCATCCTCCCCTTCCGGTCGTCCCACGGTGACGGCACCGCGTTCTTCTTCCAGGGCGGCGGCGACCCGGTGGGGAGTCGCTGCTGACGGCGGCCGACCTGGTGGACGCGTCGGGTGGTGAGCTGGGCCTGCGGGCGAGCGTCACCGAGCCGGCGGGGTCGCACCGGCCATCGTTGCCGCGGTCGAGATCCTGCCCGGCTGGGCCCGTTTTCCGGGCGACGGGTCGCGGTGCTGCCGACCGCCGGCCTGCACCGCTACGCCGGCGACGGCGGCTGGCGGTGGCGCGTCCAGCCGGTGCCCGCAGGGATCGCCGCCGGGCCCGAGGTGGTCGCCCGCCTCGGCGCCGAGCCCAGTTCCGCTTTCGTGCTGGCCCATGGGGTACGCGAAGACGGCTCGCGCCCGCTGGAGGTCGCGATCGAGCGGGTGGTCCGCGACGGGGACGACCTGCGGATCACCGCGGAGCTACCACCGGGGTACGTCGGCGCGCCGGTCTTCGTCGTCCAGGCTGACGCCACCGACGGGGTGTCGCCGTACTGCCTGGGCCTGGTGCTACCCGGCGTCGGCGCGCACCCGGTGGCGACCTTCGACCGGGTCCGCGCCGTCCTCCCGGCGACGCCCGGCGACATCTGAGCCTGTTCGGCGATGTCCGGAGCGGTCAGCCGGGTGTCGCCGCGTTGGCCGTCGCCGTCTGGGCCGGGGCTGCGCTGACCGTCTCCGCGTCCGTCGGCGCCGCCTGGGCCGGGCGGTGGGGCCGGCGGCGAGGAACGCCTCGGCCCACCGACCGACCTCGTCGAAGACCTTCTTGCGGACGGCGGTGCCGGACAGCGTGAGTCGTGCAACCCGCCGTCGAAGCGGGCCAGGGTGACGTGGCGACCGAGGCGGGGCGCGTACCGGACCATGTGCTCGACATCCAGCACGGCGTCGGCCAGGGTCGCGTTGTCGTGCCACTTGGTGCCTCGGAAGGAGCGGGTCGAGCAGGCCAGCAGCACCGGCACCTGGATGTCCAGGCCGGCGCGCAGTCGGCGTTGCCCGGTGCGGATCGCGTTCAGCCACCCGGCCCGGACCGGGAACCCGGCCAGCGGCTTCCACGCCAGGTCGTAGGTCCACTCGCCGCGGTGGTCGGAGTGGATGCTCTCGCCGTACACCGTGCCCAGCCCGAACGGCAGGATGCGGTGCGGCGCCCTGCGGCCCAGCCGGGACACGGCGGCCGCGATGGTCTACGCACCGCCCAGGGGCGTTCAGGTCGAAGAACGGGCTGTTGAGCACCAGGCCGTCGACGGTGCCGGTGTCGCGGCGAGCGTCCGCCCAGAGCGAGATGATCAGGCCACCCGTGGAGTGGCCCATCGCGAGCAGGGTGTCGTGCCCGTCGTCCTTGCGGATGATCTCGGCAGCGGCGTCCAGCTCGGGGAAGTAGTCGTCGATGTCGCGGCAGAAGTTCGGGGTCTGGCCCGGGAGCAGACTGCGGCCGTACTTGCGCAGGTCGAGCGCGTAGAAATCCCAACCCCGCTCGGCGAAGAAGTCGGCCAGGTGGGTCTGGAAGAAGTAGTCGACGAAGCCGTGCACGTAGAGGACGGCCCGCCCGGTGGGGCGTTCGGCTCGCCGTCGGACCAGGGTCGCGACAACCGGTCCTCGTCGTCGGTGCCCAGGTCGATCGTCTGCCGCTCGTACGGCGGCCCCAACACGTCCGGTTCCACGACCGCGACGCTACGCCGCCAACCTACCGAGCGGTAGCCCGTCCTGGCCCGCCCGCCCGTCCCGTGATCCTGCTCTCCCGGTGGTGCCGGCTTAATCGACTCGGTTTTCGTTGAAGTCGGGGCGTCACGGCGTCGGGATGCCCCGATGTCGTGAAAGTCGAGTCGATCAAGCCCGCGCCGCCCGCCTGGGCAGGATCGCGGGGACGGGCGTGGTCAGACGGTTTCGCGTCGGCCCGCGTGGGATCGGCGGCGGGCAACTGCTCCTGATCGTCGGTGAGGTCCAGCTCGCTCTGTGGCTGCGGGACGTCGCGCAGGTGCTTGTTGTGCCGGGGCTCCTGCCGCGTCTTGGCGTCGTTGAGTTTGCGGCGCAGGTCGTCGCGGACGTCGTTCAGCGCGGCGTGCAGGTCCTCTTCCGCCGAGGTGGTGACGATCTTCTGTCGGCCGGCGATCCAGCACTCCAGGGTCACCTTCTGGCCGCGAGCCTCCCGATCCTTCACCGACACCTCAAGCTCGGTGGCGTCGGCGTGGAACCCGGCGAGGCGGGCGTCGAGGGTGGCGAACTGCTCGGCGATCCAGTTGCGGTCGCCCTGCGAGAATCCGGCACCCACGCGCAGGCACTCGCCCACGGTCGCCGGGTTCGCCACGGCGCTCATCGCTGCGCCTCGGAAGCGTTCGGGGAGCCGATGGTAGTGATCATCATGACGCTGACCTCTCGTCGACGTGGAGCTGTCGGTGGTGCGTTGATCAAATACATACCCACTCTGGTCGGTCCGGGAAACCGCCGACGCCCAGCCGGGCGGGTCGGGCCTACCACACCAGGGCCGTGATCAGGGCGTTGTCCACAGGTGGGTTCGTTGTCCACAGGTCGGCGTCCGGCGGTGGTGCGGAGCGCTTCCGCCGCCCAGGCTCGGTGTCGAGTCGACTCGCGCTGGCAGGCCCCGATCCCCTGGAGGGATGATGTTCGACACTTATGTAACTATTGTCGGCAATGTGCTGACCACGCCCGAGTGGCGTCGTACCACCCAGAGCAACACCCTGGTGGCCAACTTCAGGTCGCCTCCACCGCCCGCCGACTCGACCGGGACAGCGGCCGGTGGGTCGACGGCAACTCGCTTCGCGTCCGCGTCAACTGCTGGCGCAAGCTCGCCGAAGGGTGGCGGCCTCCGTCATGGTCGGCGATCCGGTGGTGGTCTGCGGTCGGCTCTACACCCGCGACTGGACCGACGACGCCAACAACCACCGCACCCTCTACGAGCTGGAGGCGGTCGCCGTCGGCCACGATCTGTCCGGGTCGGGCCCGCTTCCTGCGTAACCGGCCGAGCATGACGACCAGCACGGTGGAGGACGCGGAGGCGGAGAGCCGGGTGCACGGCGAGCCCACCGAGCCGGTACCACCCGGGCAGGCCCCGTGCTGCCCGACAATCGCCAGCTGGACGACGACTTCGAGCTGCCCGACTACACCGAGCTGCGAACCAGCCCGTTCCTCGACGGGCCGGCAGACGGCGAGGGTGCCCTGGACGGCGGGTCTCCCCGAATGGCGGGCGGACCGGGGAGGCCAACCACCGGGCGGGCCTCGACGACGAGTTGGCCGGGTCGCCCGAGCTGGCCCTTTCACGTGAGGGGTGCTCCCGTCCGAGGTGAACGACGACGGGCTGACAGTGCTCCGGACGACGAGTTGGAGCCGGTGCCGGACGAGGAGCAGCCGGAGCCCGCGCAGCCTGGTCGGGGCGGCGCGGCCGGGGAAGGGTTCCGCAACCGGCCTGACCGCCTGGGCGGCGGCGCGGCACGACGGGGCGGGTGGCGGCGCTACCAGCGTCGTCACCCCGCGTGACGGCAGCGCCGGCCAACATGTCCGATTCTGCGCGGGCGTTCGTCGGTGGTGCATACCGTGGGCCAGGCTGGTTCACGGGAAGCTCGTCTAGGCTGGCCGGCCGGAGGTGGTGCGGGTGCGACGGACAGCCGGTGGCGAACGCGGTGGGACTGCTGGCCGGTTACGCGCTGGACAGGCTGCTCGGCGACCCACGCCGGTGGCATCCGGTGGCCGGCTTCGGGCGGGCCGCCGGCGCCTGGAGCGCCACCTCTACCGCCCGGAGCGGACGGCGGGTGCGGCGTTCACCGCGCTGGCCGTGGGTGGACCGGTGCTGCTCGGGCGGTCGCCGCAGCCGCTACCCGGCACCGGCCGGTGACCCGGCGGTGCTCATGGCGGCCGGGACGTGGACGGTGCTGGGCGGTCGGACGCTGCGGCACGAAGCGACAGTCATGGGCCGGACGTTGCGCCGCGGTGACCTGCCGGCTGCTCGGGGACGCCTCGGTCACCTCTGCGGGCGGGACCCGTCGACGCTGGGCGAGTCGGAACTGGCCCGCGCCACAGTCGAGTCGGTCGCGGAGAACACCTCCGACGCGGTCGTCGCCCGCTGGTCTGGGGTGCGGTAGCCGGGCTGCCCGGGCTGCTGGGGTACCGGGCGGCGAACACCCTCGACGCGATGGTCGGGCACCGGTCCGCGCGCTACGCGCGGTTCGGCACCCCGGCTGCTCGACTGGACGACGTGCTCAACCTGGTGCCGTCCCGGCTGACCGGGCTGCTCACCATCGCCGTCGCGCCGGTCGCGCACGGGGATCGGCAGCGGCCCTGCGGGTCTGGCGGCGCGACCGCAACGACACCGAGCCCCAACGCCGGCCAGTGCGAGGCGGCGATGGCCGGTGCGCTCGGCGTCCGCCTCGGTGGTCGCAACGTCTACTTCGGGCGCTCCGAGGTGCGGCCATTCCTCGGCGACGGCCCCGACCGGAGGCGCGGCACCTGAAGCGGGCCGCCCGGATCTCCGGCGCGGTCGGGCTGGCCGCGCTTGGACTGGCCGCCGCGTACCGGTCACCCTCGGCCGCCTGGTCGGGGCCATCGGCAGGCGTGGGCTGGCGGCTGCCGCCGGAAAGCGCGGTACGGCCGGACGGCGCGGTGGGTCGGTGCCGGCGAGCGCGGGCTGCGGGCTGCCGCCGCAGGGGCCGTCGGCGTGGGCGGGGCGTCGGCGTGGGCGGGTCGTGCGGTTGGGGCGGGGAGCGGGCGGTGAGCGGCGGGCTGCTGGTTGCCGGCACTACTCCGACGCGGGCAAGAGCGTGCTCACCGCGGGCATCTGTCGATGGCTGCATCGGCAGGGCGTGAAGGTGGCGCCGTACAAGGCGCAGAACATGTCGAACAACTCGGCGGTGGTGGTTGGGCCGGACGGGCGCGGGGCGAGATCGGGCGAGCCCAGGCCATGCAGGCTGCGGCCTGCGGGCTGGCGCCCGATCTGCGGTTCAACCCGGTACTGCTCAAGCCGGGCAGCGACCTGGCCAGTCAGGTGGTGCTGCTGGGCGAGGCGGTGGACACGATCACCGCCGGCACGTTCCGGCACCTGCGTCCCCGGCTCGCCGAGACCGCGTACGCGGCGCTGGCCGAGCTGCGCGAGACGTACGACGTGGTGATCTGCGAGGGCGCCGGCAGCCCTGCGGAGATCAACCTGCGGGCCGGTGACTACGTCAACATGGGGCTGGCCCGGCACGCCAGCCTGCCCACCATCGTCGTCGGCGACATCGACCGGGGCGGCGTGTTCGCCTCGATGTTCGGCACCGTGGCGCTGCTGGATCCGGCCGACCAGGCACTGATCGCCGGCTTCGTGATCAACAAGTTCCGGGCGATTTCGGGCTGCTCCAGCCGGGCTGGACATGCTGCGTCACGTGACCGGCCGCCCCACGTACGGGGTGGTGCCCTGGGCCCTTGACCTGTGGCTCGACGCGGAGGACTCACTCGCCTACGGTCGGGTGCTCGGCCGTCCCGCCGCCCCGCACGGCACCGAATGGTTGGACGTCGCCGTCGTCCGCCTACCCCGGATCAGCAACGCCACCGACGTGGAGGCACTCGCCACCGAGCCGGGCGTCCGCGTACGCCTCACCATCGAACCAGCCGAACTGGCCGCCGCCGACCTGGTCGTCCTGCCCGGCTCCAAGTCCACCGTCGCCGACCTCGCCTGGCTCCGCGAAACCGGCCTCGCCGACGCGGTGGCCACACGTCGCGGCCGGCAAACCGCTGCTCGGCCTCTGCGGCGGTTTCCAGATGCTCGGCCGTGCCATCCACGATCCGGTGGAGAGCCGGCAGGGCAGTGTGCCGGGGCTCGGCCTGCTGCCGATTGAGATCACCTTCGATCCGCGCAAGACCGTCCGGCAGTCGGTGGGCACGGGCCACGGAGCCTGCCGGTGCGTGGTTACGAGATCCACCACGGGTACGTCTCACACACCGACCCGAGTCTGACCCGCTGCTGACCGGTGACGACGGTATCGGCGAGGAGCTGTGCTCGGCGCTGTGCACGGCACGCACTGGCACGGGGCGTTCGAGTCCGACGGGTTCCGCCGGTGGTTCCTCACCGAGGCGGCTCGCCTGGCCGGCCGGAGCGGGTTCCGGGTCGCACCGGCCACCAGCTTCGCCGCCGCCCGGGAACGATCCCTCGACCTGCTCGGTGACCTGGTCGAGGAACACCTGGACACCGATGCCCTCTGGCAACTCATCGAGGCAGGCCCACCCGCCGGCCTCCCTTCATCCCGCCCGGGCCTCCACCGTCCTGACCGGCCCCTGTGGAGGATGGACTCCCGGACCGTGGGATTCAGGGGCGGATGTCGGCGGGGCGGTCGCTGGTCGGGAGGCCAGCGGCGAGCCAGGCGTCGACGCCGCCGATCATGTCGGTGGCCCGGCGTAGCCCGAGGGTCTGGAGGCTGGCGGCGGCCAGGCTGGAGCTGTAGCCCTGCCGGCACACCAGCACGATCTCCCGGTCGTAGCCGGTGGCTTCCGGAATGCGCCAGGCGCTGGCCGGATCGAGCCGCCACTCCAGTACGGTCCGGTCGACGACGACCGCGCCCGGCAGGTCGCCCTGTTCGCGGCGCTGCAGATCGGTACGGGTGTCGACCAGCAGCGCACCGCCTCGGACCGCCTCGACGGTCTGCTGCGGAGTTAGTCGGTGCAGGCCTGCGCGGGCCTGTTCGAGCAGGGCATCTATACCGGGGCTCATCACGTCTCGGAGCACCACCCGATCATGCCGATTCGGTGGCACCCCGGGCGGCGAACGGGCCGCCCGTCACCCTCGCCGGCCCAATTCCCCGGACGTGACGGCACCCGGCCGGGGCGGTCAGCTGGACGCGCTCACCGGGCCGGTGCAGACCGCCGCCCCGGCGTGTGCAGACCGCCGATTCGGCGTGATCCACTCGGCTTTGCTGATACCGGGGTGTCCTGCCGATGGGGATACCGCGACATCGCTGAACGGCACTCGATCACACTTGCTCTGCAGACGACTGCACCAGCCGGGGCAGGGCAGGGGAACCACGTCGGGGAGGCCGAGGAGTTGTCCGACAGTGGGACTGGCAGGTCGGCCGTGGCGGTCGTCGAGGCGTACGCCGAACTGGCTCGTCGGGTGCTCGCGGGCCCGGCGCGGTTGGGGCGGACCCGGCTGGTCGCTGTCGACGGGCCGAGCGGCGCGGGAAGAGCCGGTTCGCCGCGCGGCTCGCGGACGCCCTGGCGGGGCCGCTCGGCGGACGACCGCCGGTGGTGCACACCGACGACCTGCTCGACGGGTGGGACGACCAGGTCACCTTCTGGCCACGGTTCGACGAGGGGTGCTCGCCCCGCTGCGCAATGGGAAGCCGGCGCCTACCGGCGGTACAGCTGGGTCCGGCGACGCTTTCTGCCCCGGCCGATTGCGGTTCCGGTGGCTCCGGTGCTGGTGGTCGAGGGTCAGCGCCGCCCGGACGGTCGTGCGGCCGGAGCTGACAGTGGCCGTGTTCGTCACCGCGCCCGCGTCGTTGCGGCTGGCTCGCGCGGTCGCCGGGACGGACGGAGATCCTGCCCGAGCTGCGGCGCTGGCACGAGGGGAGCGGGCGCACTTCGCCGCCGACGACACGGTGACCCACGCCGATGTGCTGGTGGATGGTGCGCCGACGTTGCCGCACGACGCGGACCGGTACTACCTGCGCATTCCCTGAACGGGACGGGCCATGGACGTCGGCCACCGGCTGGGGCACGATGCGAGGACTGCGGCGATCGGGGATTCATCATGTCGGCAACGGACTCGCCCGCGCGGCGCCGGATCACCCTCACGGGCATCAGCTCCCGGGCCTGGGAGCATCCGGCCGACCGGGGCGCGCTGGTGGCGCTGCGGGAGCTGCGCGGTTTCGACGACGTGGTGCGGGCGTTCTTCGGGATGTGGAACGAGCGGGGTTTCCGGCTGTCCGTGCTGGCCTCCGGCATCCGGGTCGACCACCGGCAGTACCCGGCGGTGTGGCAGCGCTACACCGAGGCCGCGGCGGCGCTCGACGTCGCCGAGCTGCCGAGCTGTACGTGACCCAGTCGCCCTGGTTGGGCGCCGAGGCGGTCGGTCTGGAGCGGCCGTTCATCGTGCTGAACTCCGCCTGCGTGCAGCAACTCGACGAGGACGAGCTGCGCTGCCTGCTCGGCCACGAGCTGGGGCACGTGGGCAGCGGGCACGCGGTCTACAAGACCATGCTCATGATCCTGACCCGGTGGGCGGCCAACCTGAGCTGGTTGCCGGTCGGTGCGATCGCGCTGCGGGCCATCATCGCGGCGATGCTGGAGTGGTGGCGCAAGGCGGAACTCTCCGCCGACCGGGCCGGCCTGCTCGCCGGGCAGGATCCGGCCGCGCTGCGGCTGCTGATGAAGCTCGCCGGCGGCGGTGACCTGTCCCAGGTCGACACCACCGCCTTCCTGGAGCAGGCCGCCGAGTACGCCGGTGGCGGCGACCTGCGCGACAGCCTGCACAAGATCCGGATGACCGCGTGGAGCACCCACCCACGCCGGTGGCGAGGCGGCGCAGCTGCGTCAGTGGGTCGACTCCGGGGCGTACGGGCAGGTGTTGGCCGGGGACTATCCGCGCCGGCAGGACGACGGCTCGACGAGCGTCTCGGAGGAGATCAAGGCGGCCGCCGACTCGTACCGGGAGGAGTTCAGCCGGTCCACCGACCCGCTGGTCGGGTTGCTGCGCCGGCTCGGCGACGGTGCGAGCGACGTGGGCGAGTGGGTGGGCGGCACCGCCGGTCGGGCCCGTTCCTGGATGGATGCCGCCACCGAGGCCGCGGGCCGCGCGCACCGCGCCGGCCGGGCCGCTCCGGCGCGCGGGCGGGTGCCGGCCCGGCGGAAAACGGCGAGGGTACTGGCTCCGCCGGCACGCCCCGGTAAGGCCGGCATACGATGCCGGTCATGACCTCACCGATCATGTCCGAGTCCGAGGTGCGGGCCGCCGTCGAGCGGGAGATGCCCGGCGTACGCGCCGATCTGGAGCGCCTCGTCCGCATCCCCGGCATCGCCTTCGAGGGCTTCGACCACTCGCACGTGGAACGCTCCGCCGAGGCGGTCGCCGAGTTGCTGCGCGGCTGCGGCCTGGACGTCGACATCGTGCGATCCGGCGGCCAGCCGGCGGTGATCGGCCGTCGGGCCGCCCGCCCGGTGCGCCCACCGTGCTGCTCTACGCGCACCACGACGTCCAGCCAGTCGGCGATCGGTCGCTGTGGGAGTCCGACCCGTTCGAGCCGGTGGAACGGGACGGTCGGCTCTACGCCCGGGGCGCGGCCGACGACAAGGCCGGCATCATGGCGCACGTCGCGGCGCTGCGCGCGTACGGTGACGCGCTGCCGGTCGGCGTGGTCCTCTTCATCGAGGGCGAGGAGGAGTACGGCTCCGACTCGCTGGAGCAACTGCTGATCGAGCACCGCGACGAGATCGCCTCCGACGTCATCGTGATCGCCGACTCCGGCAACTGGGACATCGGCGTACCGGCGTTGACGACCTCGCTGCGGGCATCGTCAACTGCTTCGTGGAGGTCCGCACGCTGGACCACGCGGTGCACAGCGGCATGTTCGGTGGTGCCGTGCCGGACGCGCTCACCGCGCTGGTCCGGCTGCTGGCGACGCTGCACGACGACTTCGGTGACGTGGCGGTGGGCGGGCTGGTCGGCCGGGAGGGCGCGACCGTCGACTACCGGAGGACCGGGTCCGGGCCGAGGCGGGCTCGCCGAGGGCGTGCAGTTCATCGGCACCGGCCGGATCACCGATCGGCTCTGGACCAAGCCGGCGCTGGCCGTGCTGGGCATCGACGCGCCGTCGACAGGCGAGGCGCCGAACGCCCTGGTCCCGGCCGCGAAGGCGAAGCTCAGCGTCCGCCTGGCGCCGGGCGACGACCCAAGCGGGCGTACGCGGCGGTGCGCGCGCACCTGGAGCAGCACGCGCCGTGGGGGCGCAGGTGACGGTCAGCTTCGAACACGACGGCGACCCGTGCGTGATCGACGCGTCCGGGCCGATGTTCGACGCCGCCCGTTCGGCCTTCCGGGCCGCCTGGGACGGCACCGACCCGGTGGACATCGGCGTCGGCGGCTCGATTCCGTTCATCGCCACCTTCCAGGAGATGTTCCCGAAGGCGGCGATCCTGGTGACCGGGTGGAGGATCCGCACGCCCGCGCCCACGGCCCGAACGAGAGTCTGCACCTCGGGGAGTTCGCCCGGGTCTGCCTCGCCGAGGCGCTGCTGCTGGGCAAGGTGGCGGCGGCGGGAAGTTAGGCATCAGAACGACAACTCTGGGCCTGATCTGCGGGTTTACGGCGTGTCGCACGGCTGTCTGTTATAGCCTTTCGTACATGAGTACGAACGAGGTGATGGCCCGGTTGGGGCCGCTGTCAGCGCACTGGGAGATGTCGACGTCTCCGCGTGGTCCGAGGCCACGCTCAACGAACAGCTCGGTGAGCTCTCCGCTGCCCTGGTCGCCCTCGACTCGGTGCTCTCCCGGGTCGCCGGCGAGGTCCGCGCCCGAGGGCTGCGCATCGAGGAGCCCATCTCCGCCTAGCGGCTCCACCGCCCTCACAGAACAGGCCCTGATCCGTCGTCCGCGTCAGTGGGCGGCACCTCCGACACCGCCCGGGCACGGCAATGCCCGGGCGGTGTCGGAGGTGACTGGCAGGATGAGCTGCGTGCGGTTTCTCGACCTGGCAGCCACGTCCGCGGCAGTCGGCGCCACCAGCGGCCGGCGGGCCAAGGTGGAGCTGCTCGCTGACGCGTTGCGCCGGCTCGACCCGGCCGAAATCGAGCCGGGTGCCGGCTATCTGGCCGGTGAGCTGCGCCAACGGCAGACCGGGGTGGGTTACGCGAGCCTGCGTGACCTGCCGCCACCGGCAGCCGAGCCGACGCTGACCGTGGCCGGCGTCGACGCGGCCATCGCGCAGATCGCCGCGGTGCACGGCTCGGCTCGCAGGCGCGGCGTCGGGCACTGCTCGATGCCCTCTACGCGGCGGCGACGGCCGACGAGCAACGCCTGCTCACCGGCCTGTTCAGCGGTGAGCTACGCCAGGGTGCCCAGGCCGGGCTCCTCGCCGACGCGGTGGCCCGGGCCGCCGAGGTGCCGGTGGCGGCGGTCCGACGTGCTCTGCTGCTCGCCGGTGACCTGCGGGCCGTGGCGGTGGCCGCGCTGTCCGGAGGGCCGCCGAGTTGGCCGGGTTCGGGTTGCGGGTCGGCCGACCGCTGGCGCCGATGCTCGCGCAGAGCGCCCCTCGGTCGACGAGGCGCTCGCCGCGACCGGCACGCCGGCGGTGGTCGATGTGAAGCTCGACGGCATCCGCATCCAGGTGCACCGCTCCGGCAGCGACATCGCCGTCTTCACCCGCAGCCTCGACGAGATCACCGCCCGGGTGCCCGAGGTGGTCGCCGCGGTCCGTGCCCTGCCCGGCCGTGAGCTGGTGCTCGACGGCGAGGCGATCGGCCTGGACGAGACGGGTCGTCCCCTGCCGTTCCAGCAGACGTCGAGCCGGGCCGCCCGACGCACCACCCCAGCACCACCGGGCGCACCCGGTCGCCCCGGCGGTGCTCGCGGCGGCCGCCAGCACGGGCGCGACAGTGCTCACTCCGTACTTCTTCGACCTGCTGCACCTGGACGGCCAGGATCTGATCGATCTTCCCGGCCGGGAGCGGTGGGCCGCCCTCGCCGGCGCTGTCGACTCGTCGCTGCTGGTGGGGCGGATGGAGGTCGACGGCCCGGAGCAGGCCGCCGCCGCGTTCGCGGCCGCGCTCGACGCCGGCCAGGAGGGCGTGGTGGTCAAGGCACCGGACGCCCCTACGACGCGGGCCGGCGCGGTGCCGCCTGGGTCAAGGTCAAACCGCGGCACACCCTCGACCTGGTGGTGCTCGCCGTCGAGTGGGGCAGTGGCCGCCGCAAGGGCTGGCTGTCCAACCTCCATCTGGGTGCGCGGGACGCGCCACCGGCGACTTCGTCATGCTCGGCAAGACGTTCAAGGGGCTCACCGACGAGTTGCTGCGCTGGCAGACCGACCGGTTCCTCGGCCTTGCCGTGGAGCGCGGCGACTGGGTGGTCCGGGTCCGGCCCGAGCAGGTGGTGGAGATCGCCTTCGACGGGGTGCAGACGAGTTCGCGCTATCCCGGTGGGGTGGCGCTGCGGTTCGCCCGGGTGGTGCGCTATCGCGACGACAAGTCCGCCGCCGAGGCGGACACCATCGACGCGGTGCAGGCCATCCACGCCGGCCGGCCCACCGGCCCGGTGGCCGACTGACCGGAGGCGGCCGGGGTCAGGCGGACGCGCTCGGTGCCGGTTCGGCGGCCCGGTCCAGTGGCGCAGAGGTGCCGATGCCGGCGGCCCGACGGGCCTCTCGGCGGGCCACCCAGCCGTACCCGAACAGGGCCATCACCGCGAAGAGCCACCACTGCACGACGTAGCCGAAGTTCTGCCAGTTGTTGGTGTGCCCGACCGGCACCGCCTTGAACAGCGGGTCGGCCGCCGGGGTCTGCTCGTCGAGCAGCAGGTAGGCGCCGTAGACCGGGTAGGGAAGCTCACCGGCCAGCCGGGACACCCCGATCCGTCGGATCTCCAGCGTCCCGTCGCGGCGCGCCACCGCACCCGCACCGCTCTCGGTCTCGTGCACCCGACCGACCACCGTCACGTCGCCGGTCGGCGCGGCCGGCACCGCCGGCTGGCGGTCGCCCACCCGGTGCAGGCGGGATCCAGCCCCGGTCCACCAGCACCGCCGTGCCGTCGGCGAGCACCAACGGGTGAGCACCTCGAAGCCGACCCGGCTGTCCACGGTCCGGCCACGGACCAGCACGGTGTTCGTGGGGTCGTACCGGCCGGAGACGGTGACCCGGGTCCAGACCTTGTCCTCGGCGGGGCCGGACCGGCCGTCCCCGGGCCGGTGGCGGGAGCGCGGAGCGCGTCGGCGAGCGGCACCGGGCCATCCGCTGGCCCGCGTCGATCCGCTCGTTGACCTCGGTCCGCCCCGGTAGCGGTCCAGCTGCCAGTTGCCGAGAAACACCATGACGGCGGCGGCGACCAGGGTCAGCGCGAGAGCACCCAGCCAGCGCGGGGTCAGCAGGAACCGGTACACGGCACCGAGGCTACCCGTATGACCGGCGCCACTGACCTGGACCGGGCCGGGATCGGGCCGGGAGTGGGCCGGAATGGGCCAGGGCCGAGCCGTCGACCCCGGTTGGCGGTGCTCGCGTCTTTGGCCGGACCGGTATCGTCACGCCGACGGATCGGCCTCGGTCGTCCCCGTCGCGTACCCGCCGCCGCTCGCGAGGAGTCGAAGATGACCGTCGTGCCGCGCCTGGTGCTCAGCGCGCCGTCCTCCGGGCACGGTAAGAACGCGCTGGCGATCGGGCTGCTCGCTGCCCTGGCCGAGCGAGGGTCGACGTCGCCGGGTTCAAGCTCGGGCCGGATCACGTCGACGCCGCGTACCTCGGCCTCGCCGCCGGTCGGCCCGGCCGGGTGATCGACCCCGGCTCGTCGGCGTCGACCGGCTCGCCCCGCTGGTCGCCCACGGTGCCGCCGGTGCCGGGCTCGCCGTGGTGCAGGGCAGCATGGGCCTGTACGACTCGGTCGGTGGCCGCCCGGAGCAGGAGTCCACGGCCGCCGCGGCGGCAGCGCTGCGCAGCCCGGTGGTGCTCGTTGTCGACGTGGCCGCGATGGGTCAGTCGGTGGCGGCACTGGTTCACGGTTTCCGCTCGTACGACGAGCAGTTGTGGCTCGGCGGGGTGATCCTCAACCGGGTGGCGTCGCCACGGCACGAGAGATGCTGCGCGAGGCGTTGGACGACGTGGGAGTGCCGGTCTACGGCGCGCTGCGTCGCCAGGATCTGCCGGCGGTGCTGCCGTCGCGGCGGCACGGTGTGGCGCCGGTGGTCGACGGTTCGGCCGACGCCGTCCGCGCGGTCAGCCGGCTGGGCGAGGCCGTCGCCGCCACCGTCGACCTGGAACGGCTGCTCGGGCTGGCCCGCTCCGCCCCACCGCTGCCCAGCCCGGCCTGGTCGCCCGAGGAGGCTCTCGGTGCGTTCACCGCCCGGCGAACCGCCCGCTGGTGGCCGTCGCCGGTGGGCCGGGCGGCAGCTTCAGCCACCCGGAGACCACCGAGTTGCTTCGGGCCGCCGGCGCCGAGGTCGTCGTCGTCGACCCGCTGCGTGACGAGGCGCTGCCGGTCGGCACCCGCGCGCTGGTCGTCGGTGGCGCGCTGCCCGAGGCGTACGCCGAGCAGTTGTCGGCCAACCGGAGGCTCTGCATCGCGGTGGCCGAGTTGGCGCGGACCGGGCGGCCGGTGGTCGCCGAGGGTGCCGGGTTGCTCTGGCTGGCCCGCGAGCTGGACGGGTTGCCGATGTGCGGCGTCCTGGACGCGGTCGGCGTCAGCCGCGACGGGTTGGTGGCGGGCTACCGGGAGGCGACCGCCCAGACCGACAGCGTGGTCGCCGCCAGCGGCACTGTGGTGATGGGGCACAAGGCGCACCGTGCGGTGCTCACTCCCCGAGCTGGTCAGCGCCCGGCGTGGAGCTGGGACGGCGGCACGCCGGAGGGCTTCGTCTGGCGCAACGTGCACGCCTCACAGCTCACCCTGCACTGGGCCGGTCATCCGGAGACCGCCGCCCGGCTGGTCGCCGCGGCGGCGGCCGACCCGTCGACCGAGGCGGTGCCCGCACAGCCCGACGGAGTGTCGGTGTGATCGGTCAGGTGGCGGTACGCCGTTTCCCGGTGCTGACCGTCTCCACCCCGCGTACGGAGGTGCGCCGGCTCATCGCGGCGGACGCGGTGGCGGCCGGGAGATCTTCGCCGACAAGTTGACCCGGCGTTGGCTGCCGCTGGCCGACGACTCCGGCCCGATCGACGGGCACGCCTGGTGCACTGATCTGGCCCGGCAGCGTCGGGACAGCGGTGAGGGCGACCACTACGCGGTGCTCCGGCGCGAGGACGACCAGATGGTGGGCTGCCTCTGGACCCGGCGCACCGACTGGGGTGCCCACCTCACCGAGATCTCCTACGCGATGGCGCCACACGCGCGGGCTTCGGTCTGGCCGCCGAGGCCGTCGACGCGGTGGCCATCGCGCTGATCCTGGAGCACGGCTTCCAACGGGTCGAGTTGCGGGTGGCGCCCGGCAACCTGGCCTCGCGCCGGGTCGCCGAGAGGCCGGGTTCACCTACGAGGGTCTGCTGCGTAACGCCGGGTTCGTCGGCGGCGGTCGGGTGGATCTCGAGGTCTGGTCGTTCGTCGCCAACGACCTGCGCTGACCCCTGCCGACCCGGGCAGGGTCAGCCGACGATGGCGTCCGATGGTGGGGTGAACTGGCGGGTCGGCGTGCCCTTCAGGCCGTCGCGCAGGGTCTCCGAGACCGCCTTGATCGGGATCTGGGACTGCCCGTCACCGACCGCGTTGAACGGATTGTCCGGGTCGGAGATGAAGCTCGCCGCGGCCAGTTCCGGGGTGTAGCCGACGAACCAGGCGGACCGGGTGCTGTCGGTGGTACCGGTCTTGCCGGCCACCGGCCGCCCGACGGTGCCCCGGACGCTGTCGGCGGTCGACCAGCCGCCACAGCTGCCGCGCGCCGGGTGTCTCCGGTCGGGCAGCGGGCCGCGTCGGTGGCCGCCCGAGCGGCGTCCGCGCTGACCACCTGCCGGCAGCGTGGCTTCGCCACCTCCCGATGAATGCCACCCGGGGTCGCGTACGTGGCGGGTGTGCCGTCCCGGTTCATGATCGCCTGCACCGGGATGGCCTCGCAGTAGCGGCCGTCGGCGGCGACGGCGGCGTACGCGTTCGCCATCTCCAGCGGGTGGCGTCGGAGACACCAGGGTGAACGCGCCCCACTGCTTCGCCTTGGTCGGTGACGCGTGGTCCCGGTCGACGTCGGTACGCCACCGCAGCCCAGCTGCTCGGCCAGCCGGACCGCCCGGTCCGCGCCGACCTTCTCCTCCAGCCACACGAAGTACGTGTTCACCGATTTGCCGAAGCCGGACCACATGGTCTGCTGGCCGGTCATCGCGCCGCTGGCGTTCGAGGGCGCCCACCCGTCGTAGACGGCCGACCGGTAGCGGTAGGGGCGTTGAACGAGGTGGACAGTGTCATCCCCGAGTCCAGCGCGGCCAGCATCGGGAACATCTTGAACGTCGACCCGGCCTGGTAGCCCGCCAGGTCACCGCCACCGAGCAGCGGCGCCACAGTGTTCGGATAGTTGGCCTTCACCTTCGGCCCGGCCTCGGGATTGGAACTCTGCGGGTTCTCGGCCAGATCCAGCGAGTACGTCCGGTTCACCGCCATCGCCTTCACCCGCCCGGTGCCCGGTTCGGAGACCACGATCCCGTTGGCGAACGGGCTGCCGGTGGCGTCCTGGCGCCGACGCTCTTCTCCGCCGCCTCCTGGACCTTCGGGTCGAGGCTGAGCACGATCCGGTATCCGCCCCGGCGCAGGTTGTCCATCCGCTCCAGCCGGTTCGCCCCGAACGCGGGCTGCGCACTCCACCAGTTCTTCAGGTAGTCGCAGGCGAAGCCCCAGCTGTTGTACTTCTCCGCCACGGCGGCGCAGTCGTGCGGCGGGTGGTCAGCTTGAGCCGGATCGGCTCGGACTCTGGCGGCGGTGGCCGAGTCGGGGAGAGGTAGCCGAGTTGGCCCATCCGGTCCAGCACGTAGTTACGGCGTCCGGTGGCCTCCTTCTGGTCGGAGTCGGCCGGGTCGTACTCGGACGGGGACTTGACCAGTCCGGCGAGGGTGGCGGCCTCGACCGGGGTGAGGTCCTTGGGGTCTTGGAGAAGAAGATCTCACTGGCCGCGTAGATGCCGTACGCCCGGTGCCCGAAGTACGCCGAGTTCAGGTAACGCTCCATGATCTGTTCCTTGCTCATCTCCTTCTCCAGGTCCAGCGCCATCCGCATCTCCTTGACCTTGCGCAGGCTGGTCTGCTGGGTGGCCTCCTGGACCTCCTTGGCGTGGTCGCGCTGTCCCGCAGGGCCATCCGGACGTACTGCATGGTCAGCGTCGAGGCGCCCTGGGAGCCGCCGGATCGGGCGTTGGAGACGAAGGCCCGGGCCACGCCCTTCGGGTCGACGCCGTGGTGCTGGTAGAAGCGGGAGTCCTCGGCGGCCACGATCGCCTGCTGGATGTTCGGCGACATGTCCGACAGCTTGGTGTACTGCCGATACTCCTCGTAGAACATGGTCAGCACCGTCTTGCCGTCCGGGCCATAGACGTACGAGGTTTCGGCGGGCAGGGCCGTCTTCAGCACCCTGGTCTTCTGGTCCACGGCGTGGGCGGTGGCCTTCGCGCCGAGCCCGGTGAGGGCGACGAGTGGATAGGCGGCGGCGGCGATCACGATTCCGGCGATCAGTCCGGCGCGGAGGAGAGGGACGAGTCGACCAGCGGCAGTAAGGGGTCGGTTACTCACGTGGCCAAGTTATGACATTTCCGATTCGTACATGAGAAGAACTCTTAAACCGGCGGGTGGTGACGCGGCTTACGCCGGGATCCGCTGTCCCACCGGCCACCTTCCCGGCAGGATCGCGGACATGTGTGATCAGCCGCGCGAGGGCGCCCCGCCCGCAGAGGCTGAGCCGGACCTCGCGCACCACGGGGACGCGGAGGTCGGTGACGGCCTGATCGACCTCGCCGTCAACGTCCGGCAGTCGCCGCCCCCGGCCTGGCTGGCGGACCCGATCGCCGCGACCCTGACCGATCTGGCCCGCTACCCGGACCCGGTGCCGGCCCGCGCGGCGGTCGCCGCCCGACACGCCCGTCACCCGAACGAGGTGCTGCTCACCGCCGGCGCGGCCGAGGGCTTCGTGCTGATCGCACAGGCGCTGCGAGGCGTCCACCGCCCCGTGGTGGTGCACCCCAGTTCACCGAGCCGGAGGCGGCGCTACGGGCCGCCGGACACCCGGTCGAGCGGGTGCTGCTGGACCCCGCCGACGACTTCCGGCTCGACCCGTCCCGGGTGCCCGCCGACGCCGACCTGGTGATGATCGGCAACCCGACGAACCCGACCTCCGTGCTGCACCCCGCCGAGACGCTGGCCGCGCTGGCCCGTCCCGGGCGGGTGCTGGTGGTCGACGAGGCGTTCGCCGACACCACCACCGTCCCCGGGCGCCCCGGCGAACCGGAGTCGCTGGCCGAGCGCCGTGACCTGCCCGGCCTGCTCGTGCTGCGCAGCCTCACCAAGACGTGGGGCCTGGCCGGCCTCCGGATCGGCTACCTGCTCGGTGCTCCGGAGCTGCTGACCCGACTGGCCGCCGTGCAGCCCTCTGGGCCGTCTCCACACCCGCGCTGGCCGCCGCGTCGGCCTGCTCCACCACCGTCGCGGTCCAGGCCGAACGCGCGATCGCCGTCGAGCTCGCCGCCGACCGCGACCACCTGGTGACGCGCCTCGCCGACCTGCCCGGTGTACGCGTCGTCGGCCGTCCCTCCAGCGCGTTCGTCCTGCTGCACCTACCGGGCGCGACAGCGATCCGGGCGACGCTGCGGAAGCGGGGCTGGGCGGTACGCCGAGGCGACACGTTCCCGGCTCGGCCCGGACTGGTTGCGGGTGGCGGTGCGGGACCGAAACACCACCGACGCGTTCATCGAGGTGCTGCGCGAGACCATGGAGGCATGATGCTGGAGACCACGATCGCGGCGATCCACCCGGCGGACGAGGGGCCATGGCCGCCGCCCGTGAGCTGCACGGCCGGCTGACCAAGCCGGCGGGCTCGCTGGGCGCGTTGGAGGAGCTTTCGGTACGCCTCGCCGGGCTGGCCGGGACCTGCCCGCCACCGCTGCCCGAACCGGCCGCGGTGGCGATCTTCGCCGGTGACCACGGGGTGCACGCCCAGGGTGAGCCCCTGGCCGCAGGAGGTCACCGCGCAGATGATCGGTAACTTCCTGGCCGGCGGCGCGGTGGTCAACGCGTTCGCCCGGCAGGCCGGCGCCTCGGTCACCGTCGTCGACGTCGGCGTGGCCACGCCCCTGACCGCTCAGCCCGCCAGCGATTCTGTCGAGGCGGCCGACGTCGACCCGGCGGTGCTCGACCCGGCGGTGCCCCGGCTGGTCGTCGCGTCCGTCCGCCCCGGCACCCGCGACTTCACGGTGACCGCCGCGCTCACCCGGGACGAGGCGCTGGCCGCCGTACAGACCGGCATCCGGATCGCCGACGAGCTGATCGACGCCGGAGCGGGCATCCTGCTCACCGGTGACATGGGCATCGCCAACACCACCCCGGCTGCCGCGCTGATCGCCGCGTTCACCGGCGTCGACCCGCTCGACTCCACCGGCCGGGGCACCGGGATCGACGACCCCACGTACGCGCACAAGGTGGCGGTGGTGCGGGCCGCGCTGGCCCGGCACACGCCCGACCCGAGCGACCCGCTGGTGTGCTGGCCGCCGTCGGTGGCCTGGAGCACGCCGCCCTGGCCGGGCTGATCCTCGGCGCCGCGGCTCGCCGCACGCCGGTGCTGCTGGACGGCGTGATCGCGGTGTCGGCCGCGCTCGCCGCCGCCGCGTTCGCCCCGGCGGCGGTCTGCGCCATGGTCGCCGGGCACCGCTCGGCGGAGCCCGGCGCGACGGCGGCACTGCGCCACCTCGGCCTCGACCCGCTGATCGACCTGGGGCTGCGCCTCGGCGAGGGCACCGGTGCGCTGTTGGCGTTGCCCGTGGTCACCGGCGCGGTCCGGTGCTGCACGAGGTCGCCACCTTCGACTCCGCAGGCGTGGCCGAGAAGTGACCTCCAATCCGTACCCCTGGGTCTGCGGCTCGACGGGCGGCGGGTGGTCGTCGTCGGCGGTGGCGCGGTCGCCACCCGACGGGTGCCCGCGCTGCTGGACGCCGGTGCGGACGTCCTGCTGGTGGCGCCGGAGCTGACCCCGGCGCTGCGCGCCCGGGTCGACGCGGGTCGACTGCACTGGGTGCCACGCCGGTTCGAGCCCGAGGACCTGGACGGCGCGTGGCTGGTCCAGGTCGCGATCGACGACCCGATGGCGGCGGCCTCGGTGAGCGCCGTCGCCGCCGAGCGGCGGATCTTCTGCGTCCGGGCCGACGACCGGACGGCCGCCACGGCCTGGACCCCGGCGGTGACCCGGCACGGCCCGGTCACCGTGGCGGTGCTCGGCGGCGGCGATCCCCGCCGGGCGATGGCCATCCGAGACGCGATCCGCGACCTTCTCGCGGCCCGTCTCGTGCCCGAGGGCGCCGCTCCCGAGGCGGCCGGCGGGCGGGTCGCGCTGGTCGGGGCAGGGCCGGGTGATCCCGAGCTGATCACCGTGAAGGGTTGGCGGCTGCTCACCGAGGCGGACGTGGTGGTCGCCGACCGGTTGGTGCCCGGCCTGCTCCTGGACGAGCTGCGCCCGGACGTCGAGCTGGTGGACGCCTCGAAGATCCCCTACGGACCGTCCCGGGCGCAGGAGGAGATCAACCAGATCCTGGTCGACCGTGCCCTGGCCGGGGCCTTCGTGGTGCGGCTCAAGGGTGGAGACCCGTACGTCTTCGGGCGGGGCGGCGAGGAGCTGCTGGCCTGCGCGGAGGCCGGTGTGCCGGTGACCGTGGTGCCCGGGTGACCAGTTCGATCGCCGCTCCGGCGGCGGCCGGCATCCCGGTCACCCATCGGGGTGGCGCACGAGTTCACAGTGGTCTCCGGGCACCTGGCACCCGATTCGCCGGCCTCGCTGGTGCGCTGGGAAGCGATGGCGGGTTGCGCGGCACGTTGGTGATCCTGATGGGGCTGAAGAACCTCGCCGCGATCAGCGAGACCCTGATCGCGCACGGGCGGTCGCCGCAGACGCCGGCCGCCGTGGTGCAGGAGGCCACGACGGGTGCCCAGCGGTGCTGCGCTCCACGCTCGGCGCGGTGGCCGCCGACGCGCTCGCCGCCGAGGTGCGGCCACCCGCCGTCGTCGTGCTGGGGACGTGGTGAACGCGCTCGACGGCTGAGGTGGGTGCCGCCGGGGCGAGGAGCGGGTGGTTGCTGTGCGTCCTTGCTCTGCTTCAACCCACGCAACACTTTGGCGACGTTTCTGTTGCGTGCGGTGAAGCAGAGCAAAGGGTTCCGTGGTGGGCCTGAACTGGCGGTCGGCGTGACCCTGTTCAACGTCGCTGTCGGCCGATCCGGCACGGTGGTGGGGCTGTCGGTAGCTGTCGCCACAATGTCGCTCATGCTCACCGTGAAGGACCCTCACGAGACGTGGCGAACGGAACTGCTCACACCCGTCGCTCTGCAGTGCGGAAGCCCCAGTCTGACCACCACCTTCGAAGATCTCCCTCGACCTGGCGCGATGCTCCGGTCCGGACTCTGAGGTGCACGGATGCGGACGGCTCCTGGGCCGTTCTGGTCACGGTGGTCCGCGGCTATCGCCAACAGCCGGGCGACTCGCTCGTCGGCAACGAGTTCGGCCGTGACCCGCACACCGCCTACGACCTGGACTCGCCCGGCGACCTGGTGTACGAGCTGCAGGTGACCGAGGACGACGGGTCCGACGAGCACGAGCTGCTGGCGTTCCGGCTCTTCGGCGACCCGCAGGCGGCCGGGGCGGAGGTGCTGCGGTGGGCCGGGAAGAAGGCGGCGTACTCGGTCAGCCCGTCGGTCGAGCGAGCCGAGGTGCGGCAGCGCCGGGACCGTCGACAGTTCGACCACCGCCAGGCCAGCGCGGCATCGCCGCTGGTCCGGATCGGAGTGGTGTCGGACGAGGCCGCCGCCGATCTCGACGCCATCGACCCGTCCGCGTTGTGCTGGCACTTCCCGCGCGGGAACACCGGTGCCTACCTGCGGTCCGCCGTGGTCGCACTGGCGGGCTACGGCGAGCAGCGGCCGCACCTGCGGGGCCGGTGGCTCACCGCACGGGTCGAGGGCGAGGGTTGGTCATCGGCATCGACGAGCTGATCCCGGCCAACCAGCGACACCGCTGGGACAGCGCCCGCTGGCTGTGGGACCGCCGACAGGCGAACACCCCGGCAGGGCGTCGCTGGCAGGTCGATCGGGTCGAGCAGGCCGCCCCGCGGTCGCGGCCGTCCGCCGAGGCGCCTTGCCCGAGGCGCTGACCAACGCCGGGGTGGAGACGGATCCAGAACTCGACGCGTTGCTGACCGGGTGCCGTACCGGCTCTCCGACGCCGAACTCACCCCGACCTGGGTGGCGAACCTGTACCGCGGTCTCGCCGATCTCGCGCCCTGGCGGCTGGACGCGGCGTACCGAGGTTGGCGTGACGGCCGGCAGGCACAGGGGCTGCCGGTCCGAGATCCGGTCGTCCTGTTCGGCCTCGGCGGAGTCGGCGCGGCCCGTAAACCGAAGCTCACGCTCGACCACACCGGCGACGCCCCACTGCTGAGCCTGATCCACACCGGCAGCAGCGCGGTGCTGCCGTACGCGCACTGGACGGTGCCCACCGACCTCGACGCCCGCCTGTACGGGTGGCAACCGAGCCTGCCGTACCGCACCGACTGACGTTGACGGGGCCGAAGCGTCAGCGCTCCGGCCCCGTCGTACGTGCGGCGGACTACTGCTTGAGCATGTTGTCCAGCAGCAGGGCACAGCGGATCAGCCCCAGGTGGCTGTACGCCTGCGGGTGGTTGCCCAGGCCGCGCTCGGCGAGCGGGTCGTACTGCTCGGGGAGCAGGCCGGTCGGGCCGGCGGTCAGCACCATCTGCGCGAACAGCTCCTCGGCGTCGGTGCGGCGGCCGGTGCGCAGGTACGCCTCGATCAGCCACGCCGTGCAGATGTGGAAGCCGCCCTCACGGCCGGGCAGGCCGTCGTCCCAGTGGTAGCGGTAGACGACCGGGCCGCTGCGCAGGTCCGCCTCGATCCGCAGGACGGTGGACAGGAAGCGCGGGTCGTCACCCGGGAGCAGGCCGGAGAGCCCGATCCAGAGCGACGAGGCGTCCATGTCCTCGTCCCCGTACGCGACGCTGTACGCCTCGACGTCGGAGTGCCAGCCGTGCTCCAGCACGTTGGCGCCGATCCGGTCGCGCAGATCCTTCCACTCCGGCCGGTCCTCGCCGCCGTGCTCGCGCATCACGTGCAGAGCCCGGTCGACGGTCATCCAGCACATCACCTTGAGAAGACGTGGTGCCGGGTGGCAGACGGCTTCCCAAATGCCGTGGTCCGGCTCGTGCCAGCGGCGGCGGACCGCCTCGACCATGTTCTCCAGGACCCGCCACTCGTCGTCCCGCACCGAGCCGCGGGCGTCGGCGACGGCCGCGATCAGGTCGGCGATCGGGCCGAAGACGTCCAGTTGCAGCTGGTGGTTGGCGAGGTTGCCGACCCGGACCGGCCGGGAGCCGGCGTAGCCGGGCAGCGTGTCGATGACCGCCTCGGCGCCCAGCTCGTACCCGTCGATGGTGTAGAGCGGGTGCAGTCGCTCCGGGTGGCCGCCGGTGCGCTCGATGCAGCCGTCCACCCAGCGCAACAGCGCCTCGGCCTCCCCGACGGAGCCCAGGTCGACAAGCGCGCGGGCGGTCAGCGCGGCGTCACGCAGCCAGCAGTAGCGGTAGTCCCAGTTGCGGACGCCGCCCAGCTCCTCGGGGAGCGAGGTGGTGGCCGCCGCCAGGATCGAGCCGGTGGCCTCGTGACAGAGCCCGCGCAGGGTGAGTGCGCTGCGGGCGACCAGGTCGCGAGCGGTGGACGGCAGCCGCAGCGAGGCCACCCAGTCCTTCCAGGGCTGCTCGGCGGCGGCCTGTCGCTCGTGGATCGGCACCCGGTGGTGCTCCAGGCTGTGCGTGCCGAAGCGCAGCTCCAGCACGACCTGCCCGCCGGCGGCGGAGAGGTCGACGACCGCCTTCGCGGTCTCGTACCCGCCGTCGTTGCCGACCTCCCACTGCACGCCGGGGCGTAGAGCGCGACCGGCTCGTTGGAGCCGAGCACCAGCAGACCGTCGCCGAGCGGCTGCAACTGCACGGCCACCTGACCGAACTCCGGCCTCGGCGCGAACTCCACCGGGCCTTGCCGCTGCCGGTGAGCACCCGGACCATCGTCGAGTCGCCGGTGATGACCGCGGGCTGTCGTCCGGAGTGGTCTCCCGGGCCGGCTTGTCCAGCCAGTCGGTGACGGTGAGCCCGGACCACCGGGTCTCCACTGTCATCGTGCCGGAACGGTAGCGCTGGCCCAGCGGGATCCCGCCGCGTTCCGGTGCGACGCTGAAGTGACCGGCCGGACTGCCCCGACCAGGTCGGCGAAGATCGCCGCCGAGTCCGGCTTGGGTGGCAGAGCCAGCTCACCTTGGCCTCGGGGTGAGCAGAGCGACGGTACGACCGTTGGCCAGCATCGAGTGCCGCTCGATCGGCACCGCCCGCTCGCCGAACAGCCAGTGTCGCCGGGTCTCCAGCAGCAGCGCCAGCGCCCGTGCGGCCTCCAGCGGGTCGGCAACCCGGTAGCTGGCCTTGGTGTCCCCAGGCCGATCTTGATGCCGAGGTCGGGACCGTGCAGGTGACCGAACGCGTTCTCGTCGGTGACGTCGTCGCCGATGAACAGCACCGCGCTGGAGGCCAGCTGGGTCCGCAGTTGGTCGAGTGCGGTGCCCTTGTGGGTGGCCACGACGGAGAGCTCGATGACCTCCTTGCCCTGGGTCACCGTGACGCCGTCGAAGGTGGCCGGGCCGTTGCGGACCGCCTCGATGGCCGCGGCGGCCACCTGCGGGTCGATCCCACGGGTGTGCACCGCGACGCTGGCCGGTTTGCGTTCCAGCCGGATGCCCGGGTGCTTGGCGGCGATCTCGCGCAGCGCGTTGCGGACCTCGGTCCGCACCGCGACCAGCTCGGGGAGAGCCGCTCGACGAAGCCGATGTCGAACTCGGAGCCGTGGCTGCCGACGAGGTGCACCTCGCTGGGCAGCCGGACAGCGCGGCCAGGTCGCGCAGCGCCGGCCGGAGACGACTGCCACTGTGGTCTGCGGCAGCGCGGCGAGCGCGCGGACCGCGGCGACAGACTCGGGCAGCGGTACGGCTGTGCTCGGGTCCTCCACGATCGGCGCCAGTGTGCCGTCGTAGTCGCAGGCGACCAGGAGCTGGGGACCCGGGCGATCCGGCCGATGGCGGAGCGCAGCTCAGGGTCCATCACCCCGGTGGCGATCGCGGCTCCATCGTTGACGGTCGTGTTCACTCGGCCTCCGCCTCGGGGACTCCGAGTTCGGAGAGGAAAGACTTGGCCCAGTGGCCCACGTCGTGGGTACGCAGGTGACGTTGCATTGTCCGCATCCGGCGGCGTGCCTCGGTTTCTCCACGTGCACTGCCCGGAGCAGGGCGTCCTGACCGCGTCCGGGTCGTGCGGGTTACACAGGAAAGCTTGGCGCAGCTCCGTTGCGGCGCCGGCAAATCGCTGAGTACGAGCGCGCCACCCTGGTCGGCACGCGACGCGACGTACTCCTTGGCTACCAGATTCATTCCGTCTCGCAGCGGGGTCACCATCATGACGTCGGCAGCAACGTACATCGCCGCGAGCTCACTGCGACTGTACGACTGATGCAGATAATGCACCGCCGGCACGCCGACCCTGCCGAATTCACCATTAATCCGACCAACCTCGCGCTCGACCTTGACCCTCAGTGCCTGGTAGTGCTCGACGCGTTCACGGCTCGGTGTGGCCACCTGCACCATGACCGCGTCGGGAACTGTCAGCTTTCCGTCAGCCAGCAACTCACGGAAGGCCTTGAGTCGCAATTCGATGCCCTTGGTGTAATCCAGCCGGTCGACGCCTAGGATGATCGTCTTTGGGTCGCCGAGCTCGGCGCGGATCTGCTTGGCCGGGCCTGGATCGCCGGGTCGGCGGCCATCCGTTCCATCTCCTGGGTGTCGATCGAGATGGGGAAGGCGCCAGCCTTCACCTGTCGACCGTCGACCTGGATCATCTGCCCTCGTAGCGCAGCCCGAGCAGGTGCCGGGCCAGCCGGACGAAGTTCTGCGCGGCCAGCCGCTGCTGGAAACCGACCAGGTCGGCGCCGAGCAGACCGCGCAGGATCTCGGTGCGGAACGGCATCTGCATGAACAGCTCGATCGGCGGGAACGGGATGTGCAGGAAGAACCCGATCCGCAGGTCCGGGCGCAGCTCACGGAGCATCGCCGGGACCAGTTGGAGCTGGTAGTCCTGCACCCAGACCGTCGCGCCTCGGCCGCCACGTCGGCCGCGGCCTCCGCGAACCGGGCGTTGACCAGGCGGTACGCCTCCCGCCACCGGCGCTTGTAGGCAGGCGTCTCCACCGCGTCGTGGTAGAGCGGCCAGATCGTCGCGTTGGACTGGCCCTCGTAGTAGCGCTCCAGCTCCTCGGCGCTGAGCGGGACCGGGTGCAGCCGGATCCCTCCAGGTCGAACGGCTCGGGGGCCGCGCCGGTGCCACCGGCCCAGCCGACCCAGGTGCCCTTGTGTTCGGCGAGCACGGGATGCAGCGCGGTGACCAGCCCACCCGGGCTGCGTCGCCACTGCCGGCCCTCGGGGTGCTCACCTCGTCGACCGGCAGACGGTTCGCCACTACGACAAAGGAGCTACGGACGGTCACGATCGGCCACCTCCGGGTACTGACGGGTCCACCGCGATGAGCGTACTGAGCGTAGCTGCGGCGTCTTGTGCCCCGTGCCGGAGTCTCCTACCCGCCCCGGACGTGCCGAAATCCTGGAGGTGATCTTGTCGACAGGCCGTGCCTCAGAGGTCGATGATCGGCCATTCCTTGGGCAGCACCTCGCCGAGCAACTCCCGCCGATCCGTCATGATCGGCACGAGGGATGCGACGCGGCCTCCATGGCGAGCTGGGCGAGATCCATGCGACCGTTCATTCGGCGAGACCAGCCACCGAGGATGGCGCACATGTCGGCTTCGACCGGTGTGACCCGGATGTTCGGCAGCGCCGAGAGCAGTTCGAGCAGTTCCCACTGCTCGGGCGTCGCCTGTTGGTGTGCCCGCGCGAGACAGAGCGCCGGCACGAGTACATCAAGGGCGTGGTCGGCGACTTCGGCGATCCGGTGCCCCACCTCCTGAGTCGTCGCGGAATAGGCGAGTAGTGCGGTTGTGTCGAGCGCGAGGCCGAAGGTCGTCACCGGCGGACCCGTGCGCGGGCCGCTTCGACCTCTGCCTGCAATTGAGCGGCCTGGGCGCGCAGTTCGGGGTGATGCTGGCCTTGGCCTGCTCCATCTCGGCATGCGCCCGCGCCAAGCCTTCATCGGTCAGCTTGAAGCCAACGCTTCGGAGGATCTCCCGGTCTTTTCCCCGGCGACCCGGCTCCGCAGGAGTCCGCCACAAAGGCGGACACGTTAGGTTCCAGTGCGAGTCTCTGCAAGATCGTCGGGCAGGCTGATGGTGATCTTCTTGGTCATACCGAAACCGTAATTTGCCTTACCGGCTCTGGCAGGAGGCTCGCCCGCGTACTCCTGGGGCGGGGTGATGTGGGCGAAGCGCGCCGTACCTGTCAGGATTGACGATGGCGTGCGCGCGGCCGGCTCCCGGCCGGCGGCGGCGGGCGGTCCTCGCAGCCCGCGCCGCGCCGCCGATCAGCGACAGCAACCGACGGAGGTAGCCCGCACCGTGGCCCAGTACATCTACGTTCTGGAAAAGGCGCGCAAGGCGCACGGCGACAAGGTCGTGCTCGACAACGTGACGTTGAGCTCTGCCGGGGCCAAGATCGGTGTGCTCGGTCCGAACGGCGCCGGTAAGTCCAGCCTTCTCAAGATCATGGCAGGGCTGGACAAGCCGAGCAACGGCGAGGCCCGGCTCATGCCCGGCTACACCGTCGGCATGCTCGCCCAGGAGCCCCGCTCAACGAGGCCAAGACCGTGCTCGGCAACGTCGAGGAGGCGGTCGCCGAGACCAAGGCCAGCTGGAGCGGTTCAACAAGATCGCCGAGCAGATGGCGACCGACTACTCCGACGAGCTGATGGAGGAGATGGGCAAGCTCCAGGAGGAGCTCGACCACCTGGACGCCTGGGACGTCGACTCCAAGCTCGAACTGGCCATGGACGCGCTGCGCTGCCCGCCGCCGGACGCCGACGTGACCCAGCTCTCCGGTGGTGAGCGTCGCCGGGTCGCGCTCTGCAAGCTGCTGCTGGAGGCGCCCGACCTGCTGCTGCTCGACGAGCCCACCAACCACCTGGACGCGGAGAGCGTCTCCTGGCTGGAGCAGCACCTGGCGAAGTACGCCGGCACCGTCATGGCGATCACCCACGATCGGTACTTCCTCGACAAGGTGGCCGGCTGGATCCTGGAACTGGACCGCGGCCGGGCGATCGGCTACGAGGGCAACTACTCCACCTACCTGGAGAAGAAGGCCTCCCGGCTGGCCGTCGAGGGTCGCCGCGACGCCAAGATGAAGAAGCGCCTCACCGAGGAACTGGAGTGGGTCCGCTCCAACGCCAAGGCCCGCCAGACCAAGTCCAAGGCCCGCCTGGACCGGTACGACGAGATGGCCAACGAGGCGGAGAAGACCCGCAAACTCGACTTCGAAGAGATCCAGATCCCGCCGGGCCCGCGACTGGGCAGCACTGTCATCGAGGCGGCCGACCTCACCAGGGCTTCGGCGACCGGATCCTCATCGACGACCTGTCGTTCTCGCTGCCGCGTAACGGCATCGTCGGGATCATCGGCCCCAACGGCGTCGGCAAGACCACGCTCTTCAAGACCATCGTCGGGCTGGAGCAGCCGACGGACGGCAAGGTGCGGGTCGGTGAGACGGTCTCGCTGTCGTACGTCGACCAGAACCGCGAGGGCCTCGACGGCGACAAGACCGTCTGGGAGGTCGTCTCCGACGGCCTGGACTACCTGATGGTGGGCAAGGTCGAGATGCCGTCGCGGGCGTACATCGCCGCGTTCGGCTTCAGGGCCCGGACCAGCAGAAGCCGACGAAGGTGCTCTCCGGCGGCGAGCGCAACCGGCTCAACCTGGCGCTGACCCTGAAGATCGGCGGCAACGTCATCCTGCTCGACGAGCCGACGAACGACCTGGACGTGGAGACGCTGTCCAGCCTGGAGAACGCGCTGTTGGAGTTCCTCGGCTGCGCCGTGGTCATCTCGCACGACCGGATGTTCCTGGACCGCGTCGCCACGCACATCCTGGCCTGGGAGGGCGACGACCAGGACCCGGCCAAGTGGTTCTGGTTCGAGGGCAACTTCGAGGCGTACGAGAAGAACAAGATCGACCGTCTCGGCGCCGAGGCTGCCCGGCCGCACCGGGTGACCTACCGCAAACTGACCCGCGACTGACCGGCCGACACCGTGTCTGACCGGTTCATCTACCACTGCACACTGCGCTGGTCCGACCTGGACGCGTACGGCCACATCAACAACTCGCGCTTCCTCACCCTGTACGAGGAGGCGCGGGTCGCGCTGATGTTCGCCGGCGGCCGGGCCTGGGGGTCGGCTCGTTCGCCGACGGGGTGGTGATCCGCCGCCACGAGGTCGACTACCTGCGCCCGGTCGACTACGCGCTGGGTCGGGCCACCGCCGAGGCCGCGCCCACGGTTCGGATCGAGCTGTGGGTGGAGGAGATCCGGCCGCCTCCTTCACCGTCGCCTACGAGCTGTACGACGGCGAGGTGCTGGCCAGTCGCGCCCGGTCGGTGCTGGTGCCGTTCGACCTGACCCGACAGGTTCCCCGACGAGTCACCACCGAGGAGCGGGACTTCCTGCTCACGTACGCGCCGCAGGGCGGTGTGGCGTGACCCGGCCGGGCACCGCTGAGCCTGGCCGGGTGGCGGCGTCGTCGCCCACGCACGACGTCGCCGGTGCGGCGGACGCGGGTGCCTTCCTGGCCCGGTTGGTCCGGCTGGATCCGGTCGCACCGGTCCGGCTGCGTCCGGCCGGTGCGCCGGTCGACTCGCCCTCTGGGCCCGCCTGCCGTGGCAGGTGCTGGTGGTCCGCACGGTGGCCGGTGGGCCGGCCGACGGTGCGGCCGAGGACGTCACGGTGGCCGCCGCGGAGCTGCTGGCCGAGCTGGAGCGCGGTGGCGCGGCCCTGCCGACCCGCCGGGACGCGCAGTGGCGGTGGCCGCTGCCGCCGGTGCGTAGCCGGCAGGTGGAGGCGTTGCCCGCTGCCGAGCTGCGACGCATCGCGGACGCGGCGGCGGGCACCCTGCGGACGGCGAGCGAGCACGGTGTGGCCGGCCGGGCCGTGGGCCAGCGGGTGCTGCGTGACGCGTTGCTCGACCACGTGGCGGTGCTGGTCACTCCGGACGGGCGCCCGCCGCGCCGGTGGAGGTGTCGCAGCGGCTGGTGCAGGGCGTGGTCCGGATGGGCTTCCTCGGCGCCGCCGACAGCGCGGGCGTCGACCACGCCGAGGCCGCGGTTCAGGTACGGGTGGCCGGCCGCTGGGTCGGCCTGGTGGGACCGCACGGAGCGGCATGGTTGCAGAAGGCCACGGATCTTGCCGTGACCCCTCACCTCGTCCGAACGGATGAGCCAGACTCATTCTTCTGGTCAGGGCGGTCGTTGGGGTGCTTCAACCCGGCTGTCCGGGTACCGTCCATCCTCGGATCCAACGCACCGTAGGCGACTGGATCCGCTGGGGAGTGAGGTGCGCGAGCGATGCCGTGGTGGTCATGGCGCCCGGTCCCGCCGACGGCGGCGATCCGGAAACCCGAAGCGGGATCACAGTCGAGAGCGCGGTCCGGGTCGGGCCGCCCAGCCCTCGTCAGCCGGGGACGACTGCCCATCCAACGAGCGACCCATGTTGACCGAGATGCCCGCCACCGTCGAGCCGGTGAGCCTGCGTCGGGTCTGTGACGCACTCGACCTGCTCGACGTGCGCTACCTGGCCGACGGCGACGGCAACCTGCTGGCCATGTGGGAACGGCACGCCGTGCTGGTCACCCTCGAAGGCCCGGAGGACGAGATCCTGGTCATGCGGGCACGCCCGCACGCCACGGTCCCGCCGGTCTGGGCCGACCGGGCCTACCGGGTGGTCAACGAGTGGAACCACACCCGCCGGTTCTGCAAGGCATACATCGGCGACCCGACCGAGCGCGGCCAACTGCCGATCTACGCCGAGCTCCAGGTGCCGCTCGGCGCCGGCACCCACGACGCGCTGTTGGTCGAGATGCTCGACTGCGGCGCGGCGGTCGCCACCAGCTTCGTGGACTGGCTGCACGACGAGGCGCGCTGCTCTGAGGCTGCCTCCGGACCGGCGGGTCAGACGCCGCCGGCGTGGTCGTCCATCATGTTGACCATGAAGTACGCGGCGCGCTCCAGGTAGTCCCAGAGCGCTGTGGCGATCTGCGGCTCCAGGTCGAGCCGGTCCACCGCGCGGCGCATGTGCAGCAGCCAGGCGTCCCGTTCGGCCACGCCGATCCGGAAGGGCGCGTGCCGCATCCGCAGTCGCGGGTGGCCACGCTCGGAGGAGTACGTGTTGGGGCCACCCAGTACTGCATCAGGAACAGCGTCAGCCGATCGGCGGCCGGGCCGAGGTCCTCCTCCGGGTACATCGGCCGCAGCAGGGGTCGGCGGCCACGCCGACGTAGAACTCGTCCACCAGCTTGCGGAAGGTCGGTTCACCGCCGACCGCTTCGAAGAGGGTCATCGATGCGCCGGGACGGTCGGATTCACCTGCGGGTTCACCGTTCCATCCTGCCAGGTGCGCTCCGCGCCGGCCCGACCCGCACGCGTGCGTCGGATCACCCAGGTCGACGCTCCGCCCGCTTTCGCCGGGCCGACCGGGCGGGTCAGGTGACCGCGTGTCGGCGGTGCCCGTCGCCGGTACGCGGGCCGGAGTGCCCGCCGCGGTGCCGTCGCTGCCGGGGCCGCCCGAGCCCTCGGGTGGTTCCGCGTTGCCGCCGCGGCGGCAGCGATCGCATCGTCCACCGTCTGCCGGTCCGGCCAGCGCAGCGTGGCCACCGCCATCAGCAGCACCCCGGCTGAACTCCACACCCCGACGACTATCGGGATGGGGAACCGGTCGGCGAGCATTCCGGTGACCAGCACCGCGAAACCCTGGATGACCTGGACACCGGTAGCCATCACGCCGAAGGCGCGGGCCGGAACCCGTCGGGCAACGCCTGGACGAACAACCCGTTGGCCATCGGCAGCATGCCGGCGACCGCGAACCCACAGAGCGCGGCCAGCAGTGCCACCACCAGCGGTGGTGGGTCGAGCAGTGCCGGCACCAGCGCCAGCGGAGCGAGCACCGCGAGCGGCCGCATCAACGTCAGTCGGCGTGCCGGCCCGAACAGACGGCTCACCAGCAACCCACCGAGGATGAAGCCGACCGGATTGGCCACCATGATCACTGCCTGGGCCGTGCCGGCGCTCACCGCGCCGCGGCCCTCCTCGTTGGCCCAGGGGCGGCCAGCCCTCGGGAACGATCGAGAAGAGCATCGCGCTGAACACCAGCAGCGCGATCGCCCGCAGCACCGGCGTGCGGAACACCATGCCGAACCCTCGCGAGTCTCCCGCAGCAGGTGGCTGCGCTGCGTCGGGTCCGTCACCGCCGGGCGGTTGCGCACACCGAGGCGGACCAGCAGCGCCGAGACGCCGAACGTGGCCGCGTTGAACAGCAACGCCACCTCCGGGTCGATCGAGGCGACGGCTGCGCCGAACACGTACCCCACGACCTGGGCGGCCTGACCGACGCTGCTGTTCAACGACAGCCCCAATACCAGCCGGTCCCCGACGAGCAACTGCGGAATCAGCGCGGACTTCGCCGCCTGGCTCGGTGGATTGGCCAGCGTGGCGGCGAAGACGAGCACCAGCACCGCCTGGTACGGCAGGCTCGGAATGGCGATGAGCAGCATCAGGGCCATCCGGATGAGGTCACACGCCACCATCACCCGCCGGTACGGGTACCGCTCCGCGAGTGCGGCGAGCACGGGACCGCCGAGCAGCCAGGGCAGGAAACTGACCGCGAAGGCAGCCGCCGAGAGCGCGGCGGACCTGGTCTCCTGGTAGACGAGCAGCGTGACGGCGGCCTTCGCGACGTAGTCGCCGACCCAGGAGAGCGAGCCGGCCACGAACACAGCCCGAAACTCGTGCTGGGCGAACACTTCGCGAAATGTGGCGGGCCTTCCGCGGAAGGTCGCTCGTCGGGCACCGTCGCCTCCATCGACCCCGGGTCGGCCGCTCGTGGCAGCCCGGCCGGAAGCTCTCGTCAGATCTACGGATCAGCGAGGATGTGATCACGCTTTGGCGGGAACGCGTGTTCCGGATTCTGCCCGATCGTCTGACAACTAGCTAGGCCGAACGGGCCGTTCGTCGCTTCCCCGACTGAACGAACGGACGATACCTGAGGGGCCGGGCGGCTCGCGACCCCTGAATTGAAGGACAGTGCCCGCTGGCTCAGGTGGCGCCGCCCTGACCGGTCTCACCGTCCGGCAGCGGTCGGGGTGGCAGGCCGGGATAGATGCGGGCGGCCGCGATCTGCGCGGTGATGCCCGAATTCTCCAGAGCCTCCGCGAGCCGCCGACGCAACTCCCGGCCCACCGCGAACTGCCCGTCGGCGGTCGTCTTCACCACCGTCCGGATGACCGCACCGTCCACCGTCACCTGCTCGACACCCAGCACCTCGGGCGCCTCCACGATCTCCGGCGACAGCTCCGGGTCCATCGCGACCGAGGCGGCCGCGGTCCGCAGGACGGCAGTGGCCTCCTCGGTGCTGTTGAAGCCGATCGGCAGGTCCACCACCACCAGCGCCCAGCCCTGGCTCTTGTTGCCCACCCGGATGATCTCGCCGTTGCGGATGTACCAGAGCACACCGCGGCCGTCGCGCACTGTGGTCACCCGCAACCCGACCGATTCGACAACGCCCATCGCCTCACCCAGGTCGACGTTGTCGCCCACACCGTACTGGTCCTCGATCAGCATGAAGAGACCGGCGATCAGGTCCTTGACCAGGCTCTGCGCGCCGAAGCCCAGCGCGACACCGGCGATCCCCGCGCTGGCCAGCAGCGGCGCCAGGTCGAAGCTGAACTCGCGCAGGATCATCAGCAGCGCGATGCCGAAGACGAACGCGGTGGTCAGGCTGCGCAGCACGGACCCGATCGCCTCGGCGCGCTGCCGTCGCCGCTCCGGCACGAACTCGGCCGGGTCGACCGCCGCGGTGGGCACCCGCTCCCGCAACGGCCGCAGCATCGTCGGCACCGCACCGTCGGTGGTCGTCCGGACCAACCGGTTGATCGTTCGGTGCAACGCCCACCGGGCCACCATCGCCAACGCCAGGATCAGCAGCACCCGCAGCGGCTTGAGCAGGATCCAGTAACTGCCCTCGGCGAACCAGGACGACTTGGTGATGTCGTAGATCCATTCGCAGGAGGTGCTGCCTTGGCAGTTCACCGACCCGACGGTGGAGAGGGCAAGGGGCGTCACGCTGGTGGCACTCACCCTGTCTTCGTACCGTAAGGAGCCGCAGGGCCCGCGTCCGACCCACCGGCCGGGTAACCTCCCGGCTGGATGCTGGCGAGCAGTTCGACGATCCTGGCCCTGATGTCGTCGCGTACCTGGCGGACGACGTCGAGGGGTTGACCGGCGGGGTCGGTGAGCTTCCAGTCCTCGTAGCGTTTGCCCGGGAAGACGGGGCAGGCGTCACCACAGCCCATCGTGACGATGACGTCGCTGGCCTGGGCGGTGTCCCAGGTGAGCCGGGAGGGAACTGTCCGGTGATGGTGACGCCGACTTCTCGCATGGCTTCGACGGCGACGGGGTTGATCTGGTCGGCGGGTTCGCTGCCGGCGGAGCGGACGTCGACGCTGTCGCCGGCGAGGTGTCGCAGCCAGCCGGCTGCCATCTGGGAGCGGCCGGCGTTGTGTACGCAGACGAAGAGGACGCTGGGCTTGTCGGTCATGGGGCTTCCGTCTCCGTGCTGAGGTGGGGTACGAGCACGGCGTCGGCGGTGTGCCCGGCGTCGGGGTACCAGATGAGGACTGCGGCGATGGCGATCAGGCCACCGACGAGCTGGGCGCCGACATAGCCGGGCAACGAGGTCGGGGCGATGCCGGCGAAGGTGTCGGTGAAGGCTCGGCCGATGGTGACGGCGGGGTTCGCGAACGACGTGGACGAGGTGAACCAGTAGGCCGCACCGATGTAGGCGCCCACGGCGGCCGGAGCCGCGTTGCCGCGACCGGTACGGGCGAGGGCGAAGACCAGGACGACCAGGCCGGCGGTCGCGACGACCTCGGCCAGCCACAGGTTCCCGCCGGAGCGGTCGGTACGCGACCACGCGGCGGCCGGTAGCCCGAACATCAGGTTGGCCAGAGCCGCTCCGGAGATCGCGCCGCAGGTTTGCGCGGCGACGTAGGCGGCGAGATCCCCAGCGGTCAGGCCGGTCCCGGTGCCACGACCCAGCCACCAGTCGACGACGGAGACGATCGGGTTGAAGTGCGCGCCCGACACCGGCCCGAACGTCAGGATCAGCGCGCCCAGCGCCAGGGCCGTGGCGATCGCGTTCTCCAGGAGCTGAAGCCCGACGTCGGTGGGGAGAGCCGGACGGCGGCGATCCCGGAACCGACGACAGCGGCGACGAGCATTGCCGTACCGGCGAACTCCGCCGATGCGCGACGGGTCAGCTGGCTCACGCGGTGGCCGGTGCGGACGGGAGGAAGCTCCAGGAGCGCGCTGAGTTGCCGGAAGGCGTTCGGGCGGACCCGGTACCAGACCCAGGTGCCGCGCCGTTCGGAGTCGACCAGACCAGCCTCGCGCAGGACCTTCAGGTGATGGGAGATGGTCGGCCCGGACAGGTCGAACGCCGGGGTCAGGTCACAGACACACATCTCCGGCACCGAGGCGATCATCGACATCAGCCGCAGCCGGACCGGGTCGCCCAGGGCCTTGAACATCGGTGCGACAAGCGCTGCCTGATCGGCGTCCAGCGCGCGTACCGCGATCGGGGGCAGCATGCGACGCCCTCCAGGCTCACCGGAAGAGCTTGTTTCGACATTCCTCTAGGTTGACAGACTTCAAAACAGGGTGCAAGGTGAGTGCTGCTTCGAAAAGCATCTAGACAAGGAGCGTCATGTCTCGTGTTCAGCTCGCCCTGCGCGTGTCCGACCTGGAAGGCTCCGTCGCCTTCTACTCCAAGCTGTTCGGCGTCGAGCCCGCCAAGCGCCGCCCCGGCTACGCCAACTTCGCCGTCGAGAACCCGCCGCTGAAGCTCGTCCTGCTCGAAGGAGAGCCCGAGCAGCCACCGTGATGGACCACCTGGGTGTCGAGGTGTTCAGCAGCGACGACGTCGGCGCGGCCACCCGGCGGCTCACCGATGCGGGTCTGATCACCCTGGAGGAGAACAGCACCGAGTGTTGCTACGCCCTCCAGGACAAGGTGTGGGTCCGCGGTCCCGGTGACGAGCCCTGGGAGGTCTACACCGTCAAGGCCGACTCCGACCATCTGGAGAAGGCCACCGAGAGCGCCTGCTGCACCCCGCCGCCGACCCCGCCGGAGCGTAGCTGAGTGGATGTTTGCTGGGGCGGGGCTCGGATACTTGTCGCGCATGTTTGACGGTTTCGAGGACGAGCGGATCGACGTCGGAGAAGTGGAACTCCGGGTCCGGCATGCGGGGCACGGGCCTCCGGTCCTGCTCATCCACGGACATCCACGTACGGGATCGACGTGGCATCGGGTCGCGCCGCAGTTGGTCGATCGCGGGTTCACCGTCGTCTGTCCCGACATGCGCGGCTACGGGCAATCCGGCAAGGCGGCGATTGTCGCGGACCACTCCCAGCAGTCCAAGCGGATGGTGGCGGCGGACCTGGTCCAGCTGATGGACGAACTGGGCCACCCGACGTTCGCCACGGTCGGGCACGACCGTGGGTCGTACGTGGCGTTGCGCCTGGCGCTGGACCATCCCGCCGCGGTCAGTCACCTGGTGGTCATCGACGGCGTGCCCATCAGTGAGGCCCTTGCCAGGTGCGACGCGACATTCGCCCAGGACTGGTACCACTGGTTCTTCTTCGCCCAGCCAGACAAGCCCGAGCGAGCCATTGCCGCCGACCCCGATGCCTGGTACGCCGACAAGGCCCGGCCCGAGACCATGGGAGCTGAGAACTACCAGGAGTTTCGGCGTGCCATCCACGATCCGGCCACCGTGCGGGCGATGTTGGAGGACTACCGAGCCGGCCTCGGCGTCGACCGGGCGCACGAGGAGGCTGACCGACGTGGGGTCGCAGCGTCCGTTGCCCAACTCTGTTGTTGTGGTCGACGCGGGACGACCTGGAAGACCTGTACGGCGATCCGCTGGCCGTCTGGCGCCCGTGGGCCGCCGATCTACGCGGCCACTCGATCGAGTCCGGCCACCACGTCGCCGAGGAGAACCCCGACGACCTGACCGCGGCGCTACACCACTTTCTGTCCTGAGCGCGCCTGGCCCCCACGGCCCCTGGCCGTCGATCAGAAGTCCCACCCCGGGTGATCCGCTTACCAGAAGCAAGATTAGTGCGTGCAATCCGGGGTCCGATCAGGGACTATTGGCGCAACGGACGTCGGTGATCGGCCCGGCGTCGACCGTGTGGCCCTGTGCCCGGCCCCGGTCGACGGCGGTTCGCAGCAACCGCTGAACCGGGAGGGTGAGCGCGATGCCTGACATACGACCCACGGTGGGCTCCGCCGCGTTGGTCCTCAACGCCACCTACGAGCCGCTGTGTGTCGTGTCGGTGCGTCGTGCCGCGATCTCGTCCTGTCCGCCAAGGCGGTCTGCGTCGCCGATGGTGACGGCATCCTGCACAGCGCCCGCAACGCCCTCCCGGTGCCGTCCGTGGTCCGGCTGACCCGGTTCGTCCGTGTGCCGTACCGGACGCATGTCGGGCTGTCCCGGCGGGCGATCTTCGCCCGGGACGGGTGGCGGTGCGCCTACTGCCGGGGCCGGCCGAGACCATCGACCACGTCTTTCCCCGCAGCCGGGGTGGCCGGCACGCCTGGGAGAACGTGGTCGCCGCTTGTGCGCGGTGCAACCACACGAAGGGCGACAAGACCCCGGCCGAGATGGGGTGGCGATTACACGCGCTGCCAGCCGCCCCGAAGGGCACCGCCTGGCGGGTGCTCGGGCACCGCGCCCCGACCCACGGTGGGCCGACTGGCTGGATCTGCGCGAGCCCGAGGCCGCCGCCTGACTCCGCCGAGGCCGGGTGTACGCCGCGCCACGGCGCGCTACCAGCGGTGGCCCGGGCTCAGTTCTGCTGGTCGGATGCCCGGCGTGCCGCCCGCTGGTGGCGGTTCACCGCCCGGCCGTGCGCGATCGCCAGTAGTCGGTCGACCTCGGGCAGCAGCTGCGGACCGGGCATCACAATGCTGGCGAAGCCGTAGAGCGCGTAGCCCGGGTGCGGCACGAGGGTGTCCAGCCGGGCGAAGTCGAACCCGTTGCGGTGGTCCTCGAACTCCCCGGGCGGGAAGCCGAACAGGCGCTCGAACTCGGCTCGTCCCAGGTCCAGGTTGAGCCGGAAGACGCCGGGGCGATCAAGCTGTGCGGCCTCGTCGAAGCCCGGCACGTCGTGCTCGACGATGGTGGCGAACGGCTGGCGGCGGTCCGGGCCGACGTGGAAGAACCGGTCGCCCCAGGCGCCCTCGGGCGAGCCGTTCTCCTCGCTGGCCACGACCTGCTCGACGCCAGGCAGCGCGAGGATCCGGTCGGCGAGCACTGTCGCGTCGACGGCGGTCGGGATGTGCAGGACCGCGTCCGCGTGGTCGACAGCCGCCTGATCCAACGGGAAGTAGCGGTAGTCGTGCGTCCGCTGCTCGGCCGGCCCGATGTCGGACGCTCGGACGTACCCGGAAGGTTGCCCGCTGCTGGAGTCTGCCCTCGTAGGTCGACGCGGCGGGTGCCCCGAGGCCGAGAGCGGGCTCGCGCCGAGGCTGCCGACGATCACCAGGTACTGGTCACCCAGCAGCGATGCGATGATCGCGCCGGCACCGGCCCAGGACACCTCCGTGCCGTCCATCGTCATGGTGCTCGGATGGCGCTGGAGGTGCGTGTTGTGCGCGAAGACCAGTGTGGGCCCGCGGTGTGCCTCGGCCGCCCGGATCGCGAGCAGGTTCTCGGCCATCAGCGCGTCCCGGACCCCGGCCAGGCGGGCGAAGCGCTCGCTGCCGGCCAATGGTGCGGCGGCCGCGGCGTGGTAGCGCAGCACCGCGACCGCCGACGTGGCGTGCACGAACGCCGCCCGCCAGCCCTCGGGCCGCCGGTGTGCCTGCAGGTACAACTCGGTCAGCAGGTCGTCGGCGATCACCCGTAGTCGCTGGGCGTCGGCCGAGCGGCCGATCGACCTGCCCGGCTCCCAGATCGCGGCGGTGTCGCTCCACCGTGCCTCGTCCCCGATCAGGTCGTCGATCTCCGCTGCCCGGTCGAGATCGAGGAAGCCACAGACCCGGACGAGGTGGCGGCGCGGGCTCGGGACGCTCTCGATCTCCAGTGGGGCGTCGAAGCCGTGGAACCTCACGCGCTCGGCGACGGGCCGTCCGTCGTTCCACTCGCGTATCCGCAGCAGCAGGTCGCGGTTGGCCGGGCGGTGCCCCAACCGTGGCTGAACCCTCGGCGAGCGCACGGTCGAGCGGCACGGCGCCGCCCTGCGCGAACTCGTCGGCGATCAGCCCGGCGGCCCGGTCGCTCTCCACCGCGATCGAGCGGTAACCCTGCGCGGCCAGCGTCAGAAGGACCTCGTTGCGGATCTGGAGGAAGGCGGACTCGCCATGCGTCGGCTCGCCGAGCGCGAGCAGGAGGGTGATCCGCCGAGCAGGTCGGAAAGGGTGGTCATTGCATCAACCGTATCGTTGAACTACCGATTGAAGCTTTCGAGCGATGGAGCGCGGTGGCTGCCACGAAACCCTCAAACCCTGGGGTGCACCGACCGGTCGACCTCGCGCGTGCGCACGGGCTGTCCGCCCAGGCCGTCCGCAACTACGAGCGGGAGGGCCTGCTGCCGCCGGCCGAGCGCACCTCGAACGGCTACCGTCGGTTCACCGAGGTGCACGCCACGGCGTTGGACGCCTACCTCGCGCTGATCGTGGGCCACGGCTACGCGGCCAGCGGCGACATCATGCGTGCCGTCAACCGGGGCGAGATCGACACGGCGTTGCGCGCGATCGACCAGAGCCACGCCCTGCTGCGACGGGACCGGGAGACGCTGGACGCGGTCGAGGCTGCGGTCGCGACTCTCACCGGATCGAAGCCCGCACCGCGGAGCCGACAGGCGGTTCCGATCAGCCTGCTGGCGCACCGGCTCGGGCTGCGACCCGCGACCCTGCGCAAGTGGGAGCTGGCCGGGGTTCTGCAGCCCGAGCGCGATCCCGTGAGTCGGCATCGCGTCTACTCTCCGGACGACGTCCGGGACGCCGAACTCGCCCACCTGCTGCGTCGGGGCGGGTACCGGCTCGACCACATCGCCACAGTGCTCCGGCAGGTGCGGAACGCCGGCGGCACCGAGCCGCTCGCCGCGGCGCTGGGCCAGTGGCGGAAGCGGCTCACCGAGCGCGGCCAGGCGATGCTCATCGGGCCGGCCGGCTCGCCGCGTACCTCGACGCCAGACGTCAACCACCACGCGCCTTGACCAACGACGCGAACACCACCACGTTGTCGGAGTAGCCGGTCTCGCCGCCCACCCACTGGCCGCCGCAGGTGATCAGCCGAAGACTCGGGCGGCTGAAGTCGCCGTACACCTCGTCGACCGGCAGTCGGCCCTTGTCGAACCGCTCCACCGAATCCACCTCGAAGACCGCCACGCTCTGGTCGGAGCGGGTGACCTCGATCTGGTCACCGGAGCGCAGTTCGCGGAGCTTGTGGAAGACCGCCGGTCCGGTGGTGGTGTCGACGTGCCCGACGATCACCGCCGGGCCGTACTGGCCGGGGTGGGCCCCTGGTCGTACCAGCCGGCCTCCTGGGCGCGGGCCGCGTCCGGCACGGCGATCGTGCCGTCCGGGGCGATGCCCACGTCGTGCACGGGCGCCTGGACGTCGATCTTTCGATGGCCAGGGTGGTGGGTCGCTGGCCGGCAGCACCGGGAACTTCTTCGGCGGCGGTCGCAGACCAGCGCTGATCTGGTCCGGCAGGAGGCTGATGCCGGTCACCTGCTCGACGCCGAGCATCGCCACGATCAGCACCATCAGCGCGGCGATGGCCAGCACCGGCAGCCCGGGGCTCGTGCCGAAACGACGTCGGGCCGACGACGGCCCGGCTGCGCGCCTCGGCGGCAGCGGACGGGCGTCCGGGTCGGTGGTGGCGACGCTGGCCGAGACGGCCTGCCCGGCGACACGGCGCAGTCGGCCGGAGGCGCGGGCCACCAGCCGGCCGGAGGCACGCAGCACCGGCCCGGCCCGGAGGCGGGCGCGGCGATCCGACCGCGCACGCGCGGATCTGCGGGTCATGGGTAGTCCGGCTCAGGAGCCGGCTCCGGCGGCGCCGGCCGCCCGCCATTCCGAGCGCGATCGCGGTGGCCACCAGCGCCACGCCGCCGAGTACGAGCAGCGAGCCCGTGCCGCGACCCCGGCCGTTGCGCCGCCACCGGTCGCCGGTCCCTTGCTGGGCGAGGCCATGTTCAGCACGGTCAGCGTGGTCGTGGCCGTCTGGCCGTTCTCGCAGCGCAGGTCGACCGGGTAGTTTCCGGCCTGCTTGTCGCCCGGGATGGTGACCTGCCCGGTCAGGAAGCCCTTGTCCGGCTTGAGCATGACGTGCCCGAACGCGTCCGAGTGCACGTTGGACTGCCGGTTGTTGTTGTCGTTGTCGCAGCTCGCCTTGATGGTGACCCGGCTACCGGCCTGGACGCTGTTCGGTGTCACCTCGACGAAGGCGTTCTCGCCTGCGCGTGCCGGTGCGACCGACAGCAGGACGAATGCCCCACCAGCCCCACCAGCATCAGTACGGACGAGAGCGCGCGGTTGATCGTGCGGATTCCCTGCATGATTTCCCCAACCGGCGACGACCGCCGGAACCTCCCTGGGCACGCGGGCTGCTTTCCCGTTGACGCGGGGCCAAACCCGCAAGATCGCCGGGCCGGGGCGAGGGCGGGGGTTTTAGAGGGCGTGATCGGCTGCCAGTTCAGCGGGGAGGAGAGGACCATCGTGCTCGACGGCTGGCCGTACGGGGCGAGGCGGTCGATCAGCCCTCGAACGCGCCGATCGAGCCGGCGGCCACCTTCAGCACGCTGCACGCGTCCCCGGTGATCCGGTGGATCTCCAGGATCTCCGGCCAGCCGGCCACCGCCGGGTCGTGCAGGATGCAACGGGCGCCGTAGCAGGACATCCGGATCAGGGCGACCACTGTGCGTCCGGCGCGGCTCAGGTCGACCTGGGCGTGGTAGCCGGTGATGACGCCGCTCTCCTCCAACCGGCGAACCCGCTCGGCGACCGACGGCGGCGAGAGGTGCACCCGCCGGGACAACTCGCTGTAGGAGAGCCGCGCGTCGGCCTGCAACTCGCGCAGCAGCGCCCAGTCCATGTCGTCCACGCTCAGACCTTACTTTCGTGAACCAACTTCGCCTACTTGCTTTGATTCGCCAGGAGAACCTGGCGAGAGCCGTTGATCCGGCATTCCGCAGGCCGATCCGACCGCGGGATCATGACGTCGGCTAGTCCGGGAGGGAACGACATGGTGGATAAGACGGAGCGGCGGGCGCCGAACCGCCACGCCGCGCTGCGACCGGTGACCCCGGGGCAGCGGGTTGCCCAGGCGGCGCGTACCGGCGGCGAGCCGACGTTGGAGTTCGCCGACATGGTGCCGTACGACGCGTACGTGCAGGCCAGCGCCCTGCACAAGATGCAGCATCCGATCAGCAGCGACCCGGGCGAGATGTCCTTCCTGATGGTCAGCCAGATCATGGAGCTGTACTTCGGGTTGACCTGCCACGAGTTGCGGGAGACCCAGCGGTTGGTCCGCGCCGACCAGGTGTGGGAGGCGCTGGCCCCGTTGCGTCGGGCCAAGCTGCACCTGGAGGGCTCAACGCCGCCTGGCAGGGGTTGCGCTGGATGAGCCCGGCCGACTTCAACCGGTTCCGCAACCTGCTCGGCGAGGCGTCCGGCTTCCAGTCGGCCATGTACCGGCAGTTGGAGTTCCTGCTCGGGCTGCGTGACCCGACGCTGATCCGCCCGTTCCGGCGACAGGCCGAGGTGCACGCCGCGCTGAGCGCCGCGCTGACCACCCCGAGCCTCTGGGACGACGTGCTCGCGCTGCTCGGCCGGAACGGCTTCGACCTCCCGCCGACCTGCTCGACCGGGACGTGGCCGTCGAGCACGACCCGCAGCCGTCGGTCGAGGCGGCCTGGGTACGGATCTACGGGGACGACAGCCCCGACAACCATCTGCGGCTGCTCGGCGAGGCGCTCAGTGGTGTCGCCGAGGAGTTCGGCGACTGGCGCTGGAACCACGTCAAGGCGGTGCAGCGGACGATGGGTGCCAAGGTCGGCAGCGGAGGCTCTGCCGGCCTGGCGTGGCTGCAGCGCAGCATGGCCCGGGTGGTCTTCCCGGAGCTGTGGTCGGCCCGCACCGCGATGTGACCGGAGAGCGAGACATGCACACCCAGAGAAAGAGGCGCACCGCCTCGACGAAGCCGACCCGGGCCACCGGCACCTGTTCCACGTGCCGCCCGCCGACGGCGGCGACCACCCGAGTCGGCGTACCTGGCCGGCAACTCGCTCGGCCTGCAACCACGGGCCACCCGCGACGAACTCCTGGCCGACCTGGACGCCTGGGGTCGGCTCGGCGTGGAGGGGCACCTGGAGGCGGAGCGCGCCTGGCTGCCGTACCACGAGTTGTTGACCGCGCCGGCCGCGCGACTGGTCGGCGCCCTGCCCGCGGAGACCGTGGTGATGAACTCGCTCACGGTCAATCTGCACCTGCTGATGGTGAGTTTCTACCGCCCGGCCGGCGCGCGCACCCGCATCGTCATCGAGGACGCCGCGTTCCCGTCGGACAGTTACGCCGTGCGCAGCCAGGCCCGGTTCCACGGCCTGGACCCGGACGAGACGGTGGTCCGGCTGCGTCCGCGCGCGGGCGAGGAGGCCCTGCGCACCGAGGACGTGACCGACTACCTGGCCGCCGAGGGCGACCGGGTGGCGTTGGTGCTGCTCGGCGGGTCAACTACCTCACCGGCGAGCTGCTGGACATCCCGGCGATCACGGCCGCCGGCCGGGCGGCCGGAGCGGTGGTCGGTTGGGACCTGGCCCACGCGGTCGGCAACGTGCCGCTGGCCCTGCACGAGTGGGACGTCGACTTCGCCGCGTGGTGCTCCTACAAGTACCTGAACGCGGGTCCCGGTGCCCTGGCGGGCGTCTTCGTGCACGAGCGGCACCTCGGCGACGAGAACTTGCCCGGTTCGAGGGGTGGTGGAGCACCGCGGCGGCCACCCGGTTCGAGATGACCCCGGTGTCCCGACCACCGGCCACCGTGGAGGCCTGGCAGATCTCCAATCCGCCGATCTTCGCGATGGGCCCGGTGCGTACCTCGCTGGAGCTGTTCGACGCGGTCGGCATGCCGGCGTTGCGGGCCCGCAGCCTGCGACTCACCGCTTGGCTGGCGTCGCTGCTCGACGAGGTCGTCGCCGACCGGCCGTTGCGCGTGGTCACCCGCGCGACCCGGCCCGGCGAGGCTGCCAGCTGTCCGTGCGCATCGGCGCCGGCAGCGCCAACGAGTTGACCAAACGCCTACGGTACGAACACGGCGTGATCGCCGACGCCCGTGAGCCGGACGTCGTCCGGTTCGCCCGGTGCCGCTCTACTCCACGTACCTCGACTGCTGGCGGGCCGCTGCGGCGCTCGCCGCGACCGTCGGGGCGACCTCTGTGAGCGCGAGGTGAGCCGGGTTGCGAGCCCGCAGTCGCGAACGAAAGGCGGCTCAGCATGACCGCGCGGCGCGACGAGGTCGCGATCATCGGTGCGGGCTGGCCGGCTGCCTGGCGGCCTGCTTCCTGGCTCGCCGGGGCTACCCGGTGGCCCTCTACGAGCGTCGGTCCGATCCCCGTGCCGGCACGGTCGAGCGGGGTCGCTCGATCAACCTGGCGCTCTCGGAGCGTGGCCTGGACGCGTTGCGCCGCATCGGGCTGGCCGAGCAGGTGTTGACCGACGCGTTGCCGATGCGCGGCCGGATGATCCACCCGGTCGAGGGTGAGCAGCAGTTCCAGTCCTACAGCGCGGCCGGCGATCGGGCGATCAACTCGATCAGCCGGGGGCGCTGAACAACGCCCTGCTGGACGAGGCGGCCGCGCTGCCCGGGGTACGGGTCGTCTTCGACCACCGGCTGGTCGGGCTCGACCCGACCGACGGCACGCTGAGGTTCGAGACCCGCAGGGCCCGGTCGCGGCCACGGCGTCGGTGGTGCTGGGTGCCGACGGTGCCGGCTCCGCGGTGCGGGGCAGCTGCTCGCGTACGGGCTGCTGGACGAGAGCGTGGACTTCCTCGACTACGGCTACAAGGAGTTGACGATCCCGCCGCTGGGCGGGACTTCGCCCTGGAACCGGACGCCCTGCACATCTGGCCGCGCGGCACCTCGATGATGATCGCGTTGCCGAACCCGGACCGGTCCTTCACCTGCACCCTGTTCTGGCCCAACGACGGCGTCGGCAGCTTCGCCTCGCTGACCGGCCCGGCGGAGATCGCACGGCACTTCGCCGAGCACTACCCGGACGTGGTTCCACTGGCCCCGAACCTGGTGGACGACTACCAGCACAACCCGGTGGGCGTGCTCGGCACGGTCCGCTGCACCCCTGGCAGGTCTTCGGCAAGGTCGGCCTGCTCGGTGACGCGGCGCACGCCATCGTGCCGTTCTACGGCCAGGGCGCCAACTGCGCGTTCGAGGACGTGGTCGAGCTGGACCGCTGCCTGGACGAGTGCGCCGACGACTGGTTGGCGGCACTGCCGCTCTTCCAGCGACGTCGGCAGGAGAACGTCGAGGCCATCGCGACGATGGCGCTCACCAACTTCGTGGAGATGCGGGACAGGGTCGCCTCCCCGGTCTTCCAGACCCGACGGCGGGTGGAGCACGCACTGGAACGGGCCCTGCCCGGCAGGTACGTTTCCCAGTACGAGCTGGTGTCCTTCTCCACCACCCCGTACGCCGAGGTGCGCCGCCGGTGCGCCGACAGCACCGGGTGCTCGGCGGGTCGTCGGCGGTGCCGCGTTGCTGCTGGTCGGTGCGATCGGCGCGGCACTGAGCCGAGGGAGGCGGGCATGACCGAGACCTGGGATCCGCGACTGATGACCGGTCGCGCGCCGACCGGTCCGCGACGGTTGCGCAACTTCGTCGGCGGCGAGTTCGTCGACGGCGGGCCGACGTTCGCCAAGGCCAGCCCGGTCACCGGTGAGCAGGTCTTCGAGGTGGTCGAGGCGTCGAAGTCCACTGTGGACGACGCGGTCGCCGCCGCTCGGGCGGCCCTGGGTGGGCCGTGGGGCCGGATGGGGAGCGCGAGCGCGCCGAGGTGCTGCGCCGGGTCGCCGACGAGCTGGAGCGCCGCTTCGACGACCTGGTCACCGCCGAGGTCGCCGACACCGGCAAGTCCATCGCCCAGGCCCGCATGCTGGACATCCCGCGCGGCGCGGCGAACTTCCGGGCGTTCGCGGAGATCGTGGCGACCGCACCCACCGAGTCGTTCACCACTGTCACCCCGACCGGCGGCCGGGCGCTCAACTACGCGCTGCGCAAGCCGGTCGGCGTGGTCGCGGTCATCGTCCCGTGGAACCTGCCGCTGCTGCTGCTCACCTGGAAGGTCGCCCCGGCGCTGGCCTGCGGCAACGCCGTGGTGGTCAAGCCCAGCGAGGAGACGCCCGCCTCGGCGACGCTGCTCGCCGAGGTGATGGCCGCCGCGGGCGTACCGGCCGGGTCTTCAACCTGGTGCACGGCTTCGGTCCGGACTCGGCCGGCGAGTTCCTCACCCGCCACCCGGGCGTCGACGCGATCACCTTCACCGGTGAGTCGGCCACCGGCGGCGCGATCATGCGGGCCGCCGCCGACGGGTGAAGGCGGTCAGCTTCGAACTCGGCGGCAAGAACGCCGGCCTGGTCTTCGCCGACGCCGACCTGGACGCCGCGGTGGCCGGCTCGGTGCGCTCCAGCTTCACCAACGGCGGGCAGGTGTGCCTCTGCACCGAACGCCTCTACGTGCAGCGCCCGGTCTTCGAGGAGTTCACCGCCCGGCTGGCCAAGCGGGCCGGCGAACTGGCGTACGGCTGGCCGACCGACGAGGCCACCGCCACCATGCCGTTGATCTCCCGGCAGCACCGGGCGAAGGTGCTCGGCGCGTACGCGCTGGCCCGGTCCGAGGGTGCCGAGGTGCTCACCGGTGGCGACACGCCCACCTTCGGGGATGCCCGCGACGGCGGGTCGTACGTGCAACCGACGGTGCTCACCGGGCTCGGCGCGGACGCCCGCACCAACCGGGAGGAGATCTTCGGCCCGGTGGTGCACGTCGCGCCGTTCGACACCGAGGACGAGGCGTACGCCCTCGCCAACGGCACCGAGTACGGCCTGGCGGCGACCGTGTGGACCCGGGACGTGGGCGTCGCGCACCGCGCCGGTGCCCGACTGGACGCCGGCATCGTCTGGGTCAACACGTGGTTCCTGCGTGACCTGCGCACCCCGTTCGGCGGGGTGAAGGCGTCCGGCATCGGTCGCGAGGGTGGCGTGCACTCGCTGAACTTCTACTCCGAACTCACGAACGTCTGCGTGGACCTGTCGTGAGCCGTAGCGAGGGAGCAGGCATGGAAGCTGACATCGAGGCGGCGAACCGGGAGCTGGCCGAGGCCCGCAGCACGGGCAAGCCGTGCCCACCGCTACGGGGTCGGCTGCTGCCGGAGGGGACGTCGAGTCCGCGTACCGTGTGCAGCAGCTCCAGACGCGGGCCTGGCAGGGCCGCGGCGAACGCCGGGTCGGCGCGAAGATCGGGTTGACCTCCCGGGCGGTGCAGGAGACGTTCGGGGTGTTCCAGCCGGACTTCGGCCTGTTGACCGACGCGATGGCGGTCGGCGACGGCGTCGAGGTGCCCATCGACCGGCTGCTGCAACCGCGGGTCGAGGCGGAGATCGCGTTCGTGCTCGACAAGGACCTCCCGAACCCGCAGATCACCAGCGTCGACCTGATCCGCGCGGTCGACCACGTGCTGCCGGCGATCGAGATCGTCGACTCGCGGATCGCCGCCTGGGACATCTCCATCGTGGACACCGTCGCCGACAACGCCTCCAGTGGGCTCTTCGTGCTCGGCACCACGCCGCGTCGGCTCGCCGACGTCGACCTGCGACTGTGCGGGATGGTGCTGGAGCACGCCGGCGAGCCCGTCTCGGTGGTGCCGGCGCCGCCTGCCTGGGCAACCCGCTGCACGCCCTGCTCTGGCTCGCCGGCACCCTCGCGCGCGCCGGTGATCCGCTGCGCGCCGGTGACGTGGTGCTCTCCGGGGCGCTCGGCCCGATGGTGCCGGTCACACCGGGTGCCGCGTACGAGGCCCGGATCTCCGGGCTCGGCTCGGTGCGCACATCCTTCAGCGACAGGGGCGGCCAGTGACCACTGACGTGGCGGTGCTCGGTTCCGGCAACATCGGCACCGACCTGATGATCAAGGTGTTGCGGCTGAGCGACAGCCTGCGGATGGTGGCGATGGCCGGCATCGACCCCGCCTCCGACGGCCTGGCTCGGGCTCGCCGGCTCGGCGTCGCCACCACCGCCGACGGTGTGGACGGGCTCGTCGCGCTGCCCGAGTTCGCCGACGTCGAGCTGGTCTTCGACGCCACCTCGGCCGGAGCGCACCGACGCCACGACGAGGTGCTGCGCGCCCACGGCCGCACTGTCGTCGACCTCACCCCGGCCGCCCTCGGCCCGTACGTGGTGCCGACGGTCAACCTCGACGAGCACCTGCACGAGCCGAACGTCAACATGGTGACCTGCGGCGGGCAGGCGACAGTGCCGATCGTCGCCGCCGTACGCCGGGTCACCCCGGTGGCGTACGGGAGATCGTCGCGTCGATCGCGTCGAAGTCGGCGGGGCCGGGCACCCGGGCCAACATCGACGAGTTCACCGAGACCACGTCTCGGGCCATCGAGGTGGTCGGCGGGGCCGAGCGGGGCAAGGCGATCATCGTGCTGAACCCGGCGGACCCACCGCTGCTCATGCGGGACACCGTCTACTGCCTCTGCCCGGACGCCGACGCCGACACCGCTGCCATCGCCGCCTCGGTCGCGGACATGGTGGCGGCCGTGCAGGAGTACGTTCCCGGCTACCGGCTCAAGCAGGACGTGCAGTTCGACAGGGTGCAGGCGTACCTGCCGACGCTCGGGCGGCAGCTCACCGCCCTCCAGGTGTCGGTCTTCCTGGAGGTCTCCGGTGCCGGGCACTACCTGCCGGCGTACGCCGGAAATCTGGACATCATGACCTCCGCCGCGCTGCCACCGCGGAGCGGCTGGTAGCGCTGCGTTCTCCGGAGGTGGCCGCGCCATGACCGACCTGTACATCCAGGACGTGACGCTGCGCGACGGCATGCACGCCATCGCGCACCAGTACACCGTCGATCAGGTACGCGCCGTCGCCGCCGCGCTGGACACCGCCGGGGTGGCCGCGATCGAGGTGGCGCACGGTGACGGGCTCGCGGGTTCCAGCGTCAACTACGGTCACGGCGCCGCCAGCGACGCCGAGTGGATCTCCGCGGCCGCCGAGGTGCTGACCACGGCGAAGCTGACCACCCTGCTGCTGCCGGGCATCGGCACCATCGCCGACCTGAGGGCAGCGAGGGCGCTCGGGGTGACGAGCGTCCGGATCGCCACCCACTGCACGGAGGCGGACATCTCCGCCCAGCACATCTCCTGGGCCCGGGAGAACGGCATGGACGTGGCCGGGTTCCTGATGATGTCGCACATGAACGATCCGGCCGGGTTGGCCGGGCAGGCGAAGCTGATGGAGTCGTACGGGGCGCACTGCGTCTACGTCACCGACTCCGGCGGCCGGCTGCTGATGTCCGACGTGGCGCAGCGGGTCGACGCGTACCGGCAGGTCCTCGCCCCGGAGACGCAGATCGGCATCCACGCCCACCACAACCTGTCCCTCGGCGTGGCCAACAGCGTGCTGGCCGTCGAGCACGGCCGGTCACCGGGTCCGTGCCGGTCGGCCCCGACGCGCCGCACGGTCGGACCGTCCGCGTCGACGCCTCCCTCGCCGGCATGGGCGCGGGCGCCGGCAACGCGCCGCTGGAGGTCTTCGTCGCGGTCGCCGAGCTGCACGGCTGGAAGCACGGGTGCGACGTGTTCGCGCTGATGGACGCGGCCGACGACCTGGTCCGTCCGATGCAGGACCGGCCCGTCCAGGTGGACCGGGAGACGCTCTCCCTGGGGTACGCCGGGGTCTACTCCAGCTTCCTGCGGCACGCCGAACGGGCCTCCGCACGCTACGGCGTGGACGTCCGGTCGATCCTGGTCGAGCTGGGTCGTCGCCGGATGGTCGGCGGTCAGGAGGACATGATCGTGGACGTCGCACTCGACCTGGCAAGCAGGAGCAGCACTCGTGATCGGCGTAGACATTGTCGGGATCGCCGAGAAGCTGGGCGTGGCAGCGGCTACCGCCACCGCGATCCCGCAACTCGCCGCCGAGACCGGCCTCGACGTGGACGGCGCGTACGCCGTGCAGGCCGCGTTGCTCCAGCGCCGGCTGGACGGCGGTGAGCGGTTGGTCGGGTTGAAGATGGGGCTGACCAGCAGGGCGAAGATGGCCCAGGTCGGCGTGGACGAGGTGATCTGGGGACGGCTCACCAACGCGATGCGGGTGCCCGACGGCGGTGTGGTGGACCCGGCCGCGTACATCCATCCCCGGGTCGAGCCGGAGGTGGCGTTCCTGCTGGACCGGCTGCCCGAGCCGGGCGAGCCGGTCGGCGACTTCGTCACGGCGGTGCGTGCCGTCGCCCCGGCCATCGAGCTGATCGACTCCCGGTACGCGGACTTCCGGTTCTCGCTGCCGGACGTGATCGCGGACAACACCTCCGCCGCCGCGTTCGTGATCGGGCCGTGGTCCCCGGTGCCGGCCGGGCTGGACAACCTGGGCGTGTTGCTGGAGGTCGACGGGCGGGTCGCGCAGGTCGGCTCGACGGCGGCGATCCTCGGCGATCCGCGCCGGGCCCTCGACGAGGGCATCCGGTTGGCGGGCCGGCACGGGTGCGGCTGGAGTCCGGCTGGGTCTTCCTGGCCGGCGCCGCCACGGCCGCGGTGCCGCTGCGTCCCGGCGCCCACGTCCGTGCCGTCGTCGAGAAGCTCGGCACCGCCTCCCTGCGGGCGTCGTCGTGACCGCGCGGGTGGTGGCGGGCAAGGCCGTGCCCGGGGGCCTTTCCGCACGTCAAGGTCGCGGGTGGGTTCGTCTTCGTCTCCGGTACGTCCTCGCGGCGAGCGGACAACAGCTTCGCCGGTGTCGAGGTGGACGAGTTCGGGACGACGAACCTCGACATCCGGGTGCAGACGCGGGCGGTCATCGAGAACATCGGCGACCTGCTGCGGTCGGTCGGCGCGGATCTCACCGACCTCGTCCAGGTGACGTCGTACCTGGTCACCATGAACGACTTCGGTGGCTACAACGAGGTGTGGGCGGAGTTCTTCGACGCGTCGGGGCCGACCCGCACGACGGTTGCCGTGCACCAGTTGCCGCACCCGCACCTGCTCATCGAAATCCAGGCCGTGGCCCTTCTTCCCTCGGGAGGTCAGTCGTGAGTGAGATCGCCGAGCCGTTCAGCTTTCCGGGCTGGATCGCTGACAACCAGCACCTGTTGAAGCCGCCGGTGGGCAACCGGGAGATGTTCCCCGGCGGGGACGACTTCATCGTGATGGTGGTGGGCGGGCCCAACCAGCGCACCGACTTCCACGTGGACCCGTACGAGGAGTTCTTCTACCAGGTCAAGGGCAACATGCATATCAACCTGGTCACCCCGGAGGGCCGCGTACGGTGCACGTGCGCGAGGGCAGATGTGGATGCTGCCGCGCAACACCCCGCACTCGCCGCAGCGGCCCGAGGCCGGCTCGATCGGTGTGGTCGTCGAGCGGGTCCGCGAGGAGGGCACGCTGGAGACGTTCCAGTGGTACTGCCCCGAGTGCGGCGGCAAGGTGCACGAGGTGGAGTTGCAGGTCCGCGACATCGCCGCCGACCTGCCGCCGGTGTTCCAGGCGTTCTACGCCGACGAGCAGGCGCGCACCTGCGCCAACTGCGGCACCCTGCATCCGGGCAAGGGCTGATGCCTCCAGGTGTGGTCGACGTGCACACGCACGTCGTACCGAAGGTGGCCGGACCTCGGCGCGGCGTGCGGCGGGTCCGACTGGCCGTGGTTGCGGGTCGACTCCGAACGCGCCGCCATGATCATGGTGGGGAGACGGAGTTCCGCCCGGTCGGCGCCGAGTGCTGGGACGCGTCGCGCCGACTGGCCGACATGGACGCCGACGGCGTGGACGTGCAGGTGGTCTCGCCCACCCCGGTCTTCTTCAGCTACGACCGTCCGGCCGACCAGGCGGTGAAGGTCGCCCGGATCTTCAACGACCTGACCCTGGAGGTCACCGCGGCCGGTGGCGACCGACTGGTGCCGTTCTGCCAGGTGCCCTTCAGGACCCGGACGCCGCCTGCGCCGAGCTGGATCGCAGCCTCGCCGCCGGGCACGTGGGCGTGGAGATCGGCAACCACGTCGGCGACCGGGACCTGGACGACGCGGGCGTGGTCACCTTCCTCCAGCACTGTGCCGAGGTGGGCGCACCCGTCTTCGTCCACCCGTGGGACATGCCGGGCGGTCCGCGACTCGACCGCTGGATGGCTCGGTGGCTCACCGGGATGCCCGCCGAGACGCACCTGTCGGTGCTGGCGATGATCCTGGGCGGCGTCTTCGACCGGGTGCCCGAGACGCTGCGGATCTGCTTCGCGCACGGCGGCGGCAGCTTCCCGTTCTGGGTCGGCCGTGCCGACAACGCCTGGCACCGCCGTGGCGACCTGGTCCGGGAGCGTCCGCCGGCCCGCCCAGCAGCTACCTCGACCGGTTCAGCGTCGACTCGGTGGTCTTCGCGCCGCCCGCGCTGCGGCTGCTTGTCGACACGGTGGGGAGGACCGGGTGCTGGTCGGCAGCGACTACCCGTACCCGTTGGGCGAACGGCCAGCCGGTGCGGTGGTCCGTGCGGCCGACTTCCTCACCGACGACCAGCGCGTCAAGCTCCTGTCCGCCAACGCCCTGCGTTTCCTGCACGGGTAGGTCGGCGCCCCGCTCGCACCGCAACCTGCTCTTCGGACGATCGCCGGCTCCCGCGCGGCCGGTAGCCCGCCTCTACCTCGCGCCCTCCGAGGGCTCGCCGACCCCGTGCGGCCGGTGGATACCTCTACCTCGCGCCTTTGCTCTGCTTCACTCCGCGCAACACCGGCGTCCGATAAACCGGACGTCCGCCGTTGCGTGGGTTGAAGCAGAGCAAAGACGCGACTCGTACCGCCCCGGACATCCGGTGCCGCACGAGCGCGGCCAGGACGCCGCCCGCCCACCGGCCGCCCGCCCACCGGCCGCCGCCCACCGGCCGCCGCCACCGGCCGCCGCCACCGGCCGCCGCCACCGGCCGCCGCCCACCGGCCGCCGCCCACCGGCCGCCGCCCACCGGCTGCCGCCCACCGGCTGCCCGCCCGCGGCGCGCGGCGGCGCGGCGCGCAGTGGAGTTCCGGCCGCGCGTGTCGGCTGCGCGGAGGGCCGACGGCCGGCAGGATGACGGCATGGCCGAGCCGCACGACCTGACCGCGTTGGAGCAGGCCGCCGCGATCGCCCGCGGTGAGCTGTCCAGCGTCGACCTGGTCGAGCACCACCTGAGCCGGGTGGCGGCGCTCGGCGACACCGTGGGCGCGTTCGTCACCGTCACACCGGATCTCGCCCGGGACGCCGCACTCGCCGCCGACGCCGTGCCGATCGGAGAGCGCGGCCCGCTGCACGGCGTCCCGACCGCGATCAAGGACCTGACCCTCACCGCCGGGGTCCGCACCACCTTCGGCTCGGCGGCCTTCATCGACTTCGTCCCGCCGGTGGACGCCGACGTCGTCCGGTTCATCAAGGCCGCCGGCCTGGTCAGCCTGGGCAAGACGACCACCTCGGAGTTGGGCTGCTCGCTCTACTCCGAGGGCCGGTCGCGCCGCCGGCCCGCAATCCGTGGCAGCTGGCGTACACGGCGGGTGGGTCCAGCGGCGGCGCCGCGGCGGCGGTCGCAGCCGGGCTGGTCCCGGTCGCCCAGGGTCCGACGGCGGCGGGTCGCTGCGCATCCCGGCGTCGCTCTGCGGCCTGGTCGGCTACAAGCCCAGCCGTGGCCTCGTCTCCGGCGGCCCCTCGGCTCCGGTGCGTTCGGGCTGCCACCAGCGGCCCGCTCGGGCGGACCGTCACCGACGTCGCCGCGCTGCTCGACGTCATGGCCGTCCCGGTCCCCGGCGAGCCCTACCTGCCGCCACCCGCGCCGCCCGGCGGCTACCTGGCCGTCGCGCGCAGGGCCGAGCCCGGCCCGCTGCGGATCGGTCGGTTCACCACGCCGATGCTCGCCGACGAACCGGTGCACCCCGACTGCGTGACCGCCGTGGACCAGACCGCCGCGCTGCTCACCGCGGCCGGCCACGAGGTGGTCGAGGTGCCGCCGCCACTCGGGCCGGCGGTGTGGCCACTGTTCGAGATCCTCTGGTACGTCCTGGCGCTCGCCCGGTGCCACCACAGCGGGAGGCGGAGCTGCTGCCGTTGACCCGGCTGCTGCGGGCCCGGGGCGCAGAGGTCTCCGCCGGCACCCTGGCCGCCACCCTCGGAGAGTTGCAGGCGCAGGTGCGCCTCGGCGCCCGCCGCACCGCCGACGTCGACCTCCTGCTCTGTCCCACCCTGGCCACCCGCAGGCACCCGTCGGTTGGTTCACCGCCGACGCGGACCCGGCGGCCGACTTCGACCGGCAACGCCGGTTCTCGCCCTGCGCCGTCTTCAACGTCACCGGCGATCCGTCGGTCTCCCTACCGGTGGGAACCACCGCCGACGGCCTGCCCGTCGGGGTGCTGCTCAGCGGCCGATACGGCGACGACACGCGGCTCATCGCGACCGCTGCGCAACTGGAGAACTCCAGTGACGGATGGGATCGGCACCCGCGATCTGGCGGGCCGCCGACTCCGCTAACGTGAATGGCGACGGAGTCGGTTGGTCGGCATCATGATTGTCCATCCGACCCGGTTGTTCGAGGTCGTCCTTCTTCCGCCTGGGGGCGTTGGGATTGTCTGTTACCGAGACGTTGCTGGTCTTCGTCGGCATCCCGTTGGCCGCGGTGCTGGTCATCACCGGTTTGTCGTACGCCGGTAGCCGGGGTGGTGCCACCGGCGGTGGCGGTAGCGCCAAGCGCTACCGGCCGGGCCGGCCCTTCGACTTCACTCCGGTCTGGTTCCTGGGCCGTCCGGAGCAGCTGGCCGACTCGGCCGGCACCGCGCTGACGGCGGGGCGCAGGCGCCCGCGCTGACCAGCCACAAGCTTGAGCGAGCCAGCGTCGAGGCGCCGGCCGGTGGAACCGGAGGCGCAAGTGACCGTTGGTGAGAAGCAGGCCGGGTCGCAGCTGCGGCCGAGGTGCTGGACGGGCCTTCTCGACCCGTCAGCTGCTGCGCATCGACGAGGCGCTGCGCCTGGCCGACCAGGGCACCGGCCTGGTGTTCTCGGTCTTCGTCGGTGGTCTCGACGAGCCGATCCGGGAGCACGCCCAGCGGCTGCACCGGCAGCTCGCCGACCCCGACCGGTCGGTGTTGATCGCCGTGTCGCCCAACCAGCGTCAGCTGGAGATCATCACCGGGCGGTACGCGCGCAAGCGCATCCCCGACACCTACGCCAAGCTGGCCGCGCTCTCCATGGTCGGCGCGTTCAGCGGCGGTGACCTGGCCGGCGGCATCATCAACGGCCTCGACCAGCTCGCCAGCCACGCCGGCAAGGCCTGAGCCCTTCCGCACGACAAAGCCCGGCCCGCGCTCAGCGGCCGGCTCGTCTGTCTGGTTGTCTCAGCGGGGCCAGGCGCTCGGGTCCAACCTCATCGGCCACGGTTCGTCCACGCTCACCGCGTCGTCGGGACCGATCGTGCCCAACAGCTCGTAATGGTCGCCCTTGCCGAGCCGATAGCGGTAGATCACCGGGCCGAAGTCGCCCCGTTCCACCCGCCAGTAGTGCGCGATGCCCGCCTCGGCGTACAGCGCCGGCGGTGAACCGGTCGTGCCGACGGCTCCCCGTCGACTCGACTTCGAGAACGAGCGCGATGTCCACCGGGTCGGCCCACATGCGCTTGCGCGGTGCTCCTGGCTTCAACACCGTCAGATCGGGGATGAGATTGCCGCCGGGCACCTGTACGCCGATCTCCCGGATGACCCGCCACTCCGTGGGAGCCGCGTGGCGCAGCGCCATCCGGATCTCGTCCGCCAGCTCATGGTGCTCGGGACCGGCTGGAGGCGTCACGTGCAAACTCCCGTCGATGATCTCGTAGCGGTTGCCGTCGGCGGGTAGGTCGTACAGGTCCTGCTCGCGCCAACCCCGCTCCGGGGCTGCCACTGGTAGGTCGGCTGTGCCATCACGTCCACCTCCTCCCGTCACGATAACGCCCGGGGCGGCGCGGGCTCCCACCCACGCCGGCCCCGGGCCGGACAACGCTGCTCAGGCGCTCTGGGCGTCCTTCGCGCGGGCCTTGAGCGCCCGCACCACGCCGTCGCGGCCCTCGGCGACCAGCCGACGCAGCGGGGCCGGGTGACCGTCGCCGGCCAGCCACGCGTCGGTGGCCGCCACGGTGTCGTCATCCACCAGGTAGGTCGGGTACGCCAGCTGGGCGAACTCCTGCGCCGGCTCGCTGTCCCGGGTGGCCCACACCTGCCCGACGGCGGCGAAGTACCGCTCCCGGTACGGGGCGACCAGCTCCACCTGCACCGGGTGGGCGAAGCCCTGCAACAGCGCCCGATGCCGCCAGTTCGGCAGCGCGTCCGGGCCGGTCAGCAGGGCCACACGGCGGCCTTGTTCTCGGCCGTCGGGATCAACGCGTGCGCGTACGCGGCCTCCCGCTCGCCGCTGGCCGTGCGGTCGCCGGTCAGCTCCGCCTCGATCTCGGCGGCACCCGCCACGCCGTTGGCCACCAGCGCGGCGAGGACCGACCAGCGCAGCTCGGTGTCCACCGTCAGCCCGGCCGGCATGCCGGTGCCGTCCAGCCAACCGCGCAGCGTCGCCAGGTCGCCCTCGGAGCGGGCCGCCGAGCTGTACGCACGGGCCCACGCCAGCTGGAACCCGCTGCCCGGCTCTGCGGCGGCGAGCGCGTCCGGGCGGTACGGGCCAGCTCGGCCCAGCCGGTCGGCGCCCAGGCCGGGTCGGCGTACAGGGTGAGCGCGGTGGTCGCCTGACGCAGGGTGGCGGTGACCAGGTTGATGTCGGTCTCCGCGGGCAACCCGCTCAGCGTCAGCGCCACGTAGTCGCGGGCGGACAGCTCGGCGTCGCGGATCATGTCCCACGCCGCGGTCCAGCACAGCGCGCGGGCCAGCGACGACTCGAAGCCGCCGATGTGCTGCACCACCGTCGCCATCGAGCGGTCGTCGAGGCGCAGCTTGGTGTAGCTGAGGTCGTCGTCGTTGAGCAGCAGCACGTCGGCCGCCCGGACGCCCCGCAACGCGGCGAGATCCGTGTGCTCGCCGGTCACGTCCACCTCGTGCCGCTCACGACGGACCAGCCGCCCGTCGGTCAGGTCGTACAGGCCCACGCCGATCCGGTGGGTTCGTAGCGTCGGGTACGCCGTCGGCGCCTCCTGCCGCACCAGCACCTGCTCGTACGTGCCGTCCGCGCCGATCGTCACCTCCGGCCGCAGCGTGTTGACCTGTGCGGTCTCCAGCCACTGCGCGGCGAACTTGCGCAGTTCCCGACCGGACGCGGCCTCCAACTCGGTGAGCAGGTCGTCGAACGTGGCGTTGCCCCAGGCGTGCTTGCCGAAGTAGGCCCGCAGCCCAGCCACGAACGGCTCCTCACCCACGTACGCGACGAGCTGCTTGAGCACGCTCGCACCCTTGGCGTAGGTGATGCCGTCGAAGTTGACCTCGACGGCCTCCATGTCCGGCATGTCGGTGTAGACCGGGTGGGTGGAGGAGAGCTGGTCCTGCCGGTAGCCCCAGTTCTTGCGGATGGACAGGAACGTCGTCCACGCCTCGGTGAACCGGGTCGCGTTGGTGTTGCACCAGTGGCTGGCCCACTCGGCGAACGACTCGTTCAGCCACAGGTCGTTCCACCAGCGCATGGTGACCAGGTCGCCGAACCACATGTGGGCCAGCTCGTGCAGGATCGTGTTGGCCCGCTGCTCGTACTCGAAGTCGGTGACCTGCGAGCGGAACAGGTAGTGCGACTCGGCGTGCGTCACGCAGCCGAAGTTCTCCATCGCGCCGGCGTTGAAGTCGGGCACCCAGAGCTGGTCGTACTTCGGCAGCGGGTAGCGCACGCCGAACTTCTCGTGGAAGAAGTCGAAGCCCTGCTTGGTGATCAGGAACAGGTCGTCGGCGTCCAGGTACGGTGCCATCGACGCACGGCAGAACGCCCCAGGTCGATGCCGTCGTGGCTGTCCCGCACCTCGTGGTACGGGCCGGCGCACATCGCTGTGATGTAGGTGCTCATCCGGGGCGACTCGGTGAAGTGCAGCGTCTTCAGGGCCTCACCCGCGGGCTCCTCCCGCTGCACCGGCATGTTGGACACCGCCCGCCAGTGCGCCGGCACTGTCACGTGCCAGGTGTAGACGCTCTTCAGGTCGGGCTGGTCGAAGCAGGCGAACACCCGCTGCGCGTCGGCCGTCTCGAACTGGCTGTAGAGGTACGTCTCGCCGTCCACCGGGTCGACCGTTCGGTGCAGACCCTGGCCGCTGTTGGAGTAACCGAAGTCGGCCTCGACCACCAGGGTGTTGTCGCTGTCCAACCCGGACAGGACCAGGCCCTTCTCGGCCGACCAGTCGGCCAGGTCGACGGGTGTCCCGTTCAGCGTCGCGGCACGCACCGACTCGGCGGCCAGCTCGATGAACGTGCTCGCGCCCGGCTCGGAGCAGCGAAACCGAACCTCGGTCGTCGACCGGAACGTGCGGCCGTCGGCCGCCAGCACGGCGGTCGACAGGTCCAGACTGATGTCATACCCCGTCACGTTGAGCAGGCGTGCCCGCTCGGTCGCCTCGACCTGGGTCAGGTTGCGCACTCCCGGCACTGTTTGTCTCCATCCCACATCTCGCCGTACGCCCGGCGGCGCCCGTCTGCCAACCGCTCGTGGCGGCGGCCCGGATTCGAGTCTTCCATGTACGGGCAGCCCGCGGTGGCCGAGGTCACGCTCTCATCCGGGTGCCGGTCGATGCGCTGCGGGTGAAGATTCACCGAGAGACGCCGACTGTCGGCGCCACCCGTCGCGAAGGGACCTCACCGTGACCGATCGTGTCACCGCCGACATGTGGTTCGACCCGGCCTGCCCGTGGGCGTGGATCACGTCCCGCTGGCTGCTCGAGGTCGAGCAGGTCCGTGCCGTGGACATCCGTTTCCACGTGATGAGCCTGGCCGTGCTCAACGAGGGCCGGGACGAGCTGTCCGAGGAGTACAAGGAGTTCCTGAAGACCGCCTGGGGTCCGGTGCGGGTCAGCATCGCCGCCGAGCAGCGGTACGGCAATGACGCCCTGCGCCCGCTCTACACCGCGCTCGGCAACCGGATCCACCTGCAGAAGCAGGAGCGGGGCACGGAGTTGTACGTCGCCGCGCTCACCGAGGCCGGCCTGGACCCGGCGTTGGCCGCCGCCGCCGACAGCACCGACTACGACGAGGCGCTGCGGACCAGCCACGAGGCCGGCATGCGACCGGTCGGGCAGGACGTCGGCACCCGGTCGTGCACGCGCCCGGCCCGGACGGCAGCCCTGTCGCGTTCTTCGGCCCGGTGATCACCCCGGCTCCGAAGGGGAGGCCGCCGGCCGACTCTGGGACGGTGTGCTCCTGGTCGCCGGCACCCCGGGCTTCTACGAGCTCAAGCGCACCCGTGAGCAGGACCCGATCTTCGACTGATCCACGAGCACCGCGCCCCCGTCCAGGCCTCTGCACCGCCTGGACGGGGCGCGTCGCGTCGGACGCCGAGTGCGGCTGACGGGTTGTCGCACGAACGTGGCGTCACCGCTGGGCGGGCGGCGTCGTTTCCCTCGGTGTCCGCCGCAGCGACCCGCAGGGCCGCACCCCGCAGTTCGTGGAGGCAATCCCGATGGCCAAGCACCGTGCGTCCGGTGACGATCAGCTGACCCGGCAGGGGTGATCGAGACTCCCGGCGCGGCGTACTGGTCCGTTGACGACTCCCGCTGGCCGACGCTCCGCCCGGACCTGCCCGCCCACCTGGTGGATCTGCTCGCGCCACCGATCGTGGTGGGCGTGGCCCGGGTCCCGGTGACCTCCCGGCTCACCCCACCCGTGCCGGCCGATCCGCTGGCGTCGACCGACGACGCCGTGCCGACCGACCCACCGGCGCTGGTGCCGTCGGCGGCACCGGCGCAACCCGCGCCCCCGCCGCCCGCACCGACCGCCCCGCGCCCGGTGCCGACACCGCCGCTGAGCCCACGGCCCGTCCCCGCGCCGCCGCCCGAGCGTCCCGTGCCGGGACCGCCGGCGTCGCCGCGCCGTAGCCAGAACACCGGGCCGGCCGGGACCGGCCGACGGGCAACGGCGGGCCGGCGGGCGCGGGTCGGCACCGCGGGCGCGTCCGACCGGGCCGGCTGACCGCCTCGCCCGGCCCGACGCTTTCATCTGGTGGACGCCCGCGGGTCCCCGTCGACGACGACACCGTCGCCGGTAGCGTCAGTGGGCATGACGGTCGTGCATCCGATCACCCGGGCCTGGGTCACCACTGGCGGCACCGGCGCGCAAAACTACGACGAGTTCGCCGACGACGCGGAAATCACCGCGATCATCGAGTCGAACCCGCACAGTGCCCTCGGCATCGAGATGCCGCACCGCGCCCCGCAGAGCCTGGGTAAATCCTTCCTCGACGCGCTGCCGGACGCGGCGGCCCGTCTCGCCGAGGCCAAGGCCGACGGCAGTTACACCCCGGCCGAGCAGGTGGTGGTGCTCTACCGGATCAGCGCCCCGGCGAGGATCCCGCGTACGGGCTGTTCGCGATGGTGGACACCGACGAGATCTCCACCCGGGCCGACGAGCCGGGCCTGGTCATCCGCAACGAGGACGTCTTCATCGCCAAGGTGCGCGAGCGGGTGGCGCTGGCCGAGGCGCTGGGCCACCTGCTGTCACCCGTACTCCTGTTGCAGACCGGGCGTGGCGACGAGCTGCACGCCGCGCTCGCGGCGGCGACCGACACGGCCGGCGCGCCGCCGCGACGGACACCGACCAGGCGGGCCGCACCCACGCCATCTGGCTGCTCGGTCCCGGCCCGGAGCAGACCGCGCTGGCCGCCTCGCCGGTGGCGGCGACCTCGTCGTCGCCGACGGCAACCACCGCAGCCTGGCCGCCCAGACCGGCGGGCTGCCGCGCTTCCTGGCCGTGATCACCACCCCGCGTCGGTGGCCATCCAGCCCTACAACCGGCTGGTCAGCGAGCTGACCACCACGCCGGCCGAGCTGCTCGACCGTTTGCGGGCCGCGGGCGCCGAGGTCGAGCCGATCGACGGCCCGGTCGAGGTCCCGGCGGCCGGCGGCACCGTGCATCTCCGCCTCGACGGCCAGGGGTACGCGGTACGCCTGCCCGCCACGGCCTCGGCCCGTCTGGAGAACCTGGACCACGCCCTGGTCGAGCGACTGCTGCTGCGTGACGCGCTCGGACTGGACCCGGGCGACAAGCGGATCACCTACGTCGGCGGTGACTACCCGGCGAGCTGGCTCACCGGTGAGGTCGACGCCGGGCGGGCCGAGCTGGCCATCCTGATCGCGCCGGTGACCGTGGCGGACTTCGTCGCGGTCAACCTGGCCAGGGAGAAGATGCCCCGCAAGAGCACCTGGTTCACCCCGAAGGCGCGTGGCGGTCTGGTCGTGGCCGAGCTGCCCCGCTGAGCACCGCCCCCACGACCGTGTGACGAACTCGGCTCGGGGACGCCGCCCTGCGACGTCCCCGAGCGCGGCCTGACAGACTGCCCGGTATGCGCGTCTATCTGGGATCCGATCACGCCGGTTTCGAGTTGAAGGTGCACCTGGCCAATCACCTGGCCATGCAGGGTACGACGTGGTCGACGTCGGTCCGCGCGGCTACGACCCGGACGACGACTACCCCACCTTCTGCCTGCACACGGGCGACCAGGTGGTGGCCGACGAGACCGGCCTCGGGGTGGTCATCGGCGGGTCCGGCAACGGTGAGCAGATCGCCGCGAACAAGGTCGCCGGTGTCCGCGCCGCGCTGGCCTGGAGTGTCGAGACCGCTCAGTTGGCCCGTCAGCACAACGACGCCAACGTGGTCGCGATCGGTGCCCGTCAGCACACGCTGGACGAGGCGACCGGCATCGTCGAGGCGTTCCTGAACACGCCGTTCTCCGGCAACGAGCGGCACGCCCGTCGGATCGCCCAGGTGGCCGAGTACGAGCGGACCCGGAGTTGCCCGACCTGCCCTGATCTCGCCGGAGGTCAGCGCGGCGAGCGGGGAGTTCCTCGCGGGCACCCAGTTGCGGCGGACGACCACCACCCGGGCCTCCGCCTCGGCCAGGTCGTCGTCGCTCGGGCGGGCCGCGTCGCGGGCCCGCAGCGCGGCGCTCAGCCCCACCTGGGACGAGCCGGAACCCACCAACCCGCGCAGCCCTCGCTCGCCGTCGCGCTCGTCGCCGCCCGTGCTCCTGCGCCGGGGCGGCGGGTCGTCGCCGTCGTGCACGCCAGGGTGGCTGCCGTCGGGGCCTCGGCACCCGGTTTGGGCGGCTCGGCGTCGGAGTGGTGGCGCAGCCGTCGCCGTCGTCGGTCGGGGTCAGCCATCAGCCGACCGTACCCTGCTCCCGGTGGGATTCGACCCCGTCGTGCCGCTTCGCGTCTCGGGCGGGGTCGGCGACCGATTTGCCGGCTGGCTACCCTCGAACGCAGGCGGTGGCGATGCCGCCGGTCAGGGGAGGACGAGATGGCAGACCAGACGCAGCCGTGGGCGGAGCGGACCGTGGAGGTGCCACCGCAGGCCGGCGTCGGGGTGCGCCGCAGCGCGACGGGTTCCGCCGGGGTCGCCCCGGTGGGTCAGCGGCGCAGCCCGCGGACCGAGCCGTTCCCGGTGGTCGAGCAGGAGCCGACCGGCACCGGTTGGCCGGGTGAGCCGGCTCCGCGCCGGTCGCTGAGCTCGCAGATGGCGCAGCTGCGTCGCGGCGGTGAGTGGAGTGCGGCGGCCGGGCTCTTCGCGTTCGTGTGCTGGGGATCTGGGCGCTGTCCGGCCAGGGTGATCTGAGCGGCCCGCTGCTGGTGCTGGTGCTCAGCCTGCTGGTGGCGGTCGGCCTGTTCGCCCTGTCCCGGTTGGTCGGCCGGGTGGTGCTGGAGCGGCAGCTCGGTCGGGTCCGGCGCAGCGCCGCGGCGCCCACCTCGCGACGGCGGTGTTCCTCGCCGGTCTCGGTGTGGCGTGGCTCCAGCAGACAGAGTGGGTCGTCTCGGCGTGGAACTGGATCTCCTCGAACTGACCGGAGTGTGCACGGGCGGGCCGGTCCAGGACCGCCCACCCGTGCACCCGGTCGTCTCCCCACCAGGCAAGGTCGCTGCTACCCGGCCGGCCGCGGTTCATCCGTGGCCGGCCGGTCCGTCTCGCCCGGTCAGCCGGCAGCTCCGGCGGCGGCGTAGTCCCGGCCACCCGGACCATCTCCACCAGCCCGCCGGCGTACTCCTGGGACTCGCCGTGTGCCTCGTCGAACGGCGGCTGGAAGCCGACGCCCTCCCACTGGCCGGTGTCCGGGTTCCACCGATCGTTGCCGACCTCGAAGTCCCAGGCGTAGATCCCCAGCTCGTAGTAGAGCTGGTCGGCCGAGTTGCCGGCGGCGGAGTACAGCACGTCGGCGACCGGTCCGGTCTGCGACGGCCAGGTGACGGTGCCGCGCTCCTGTGCGATGGCGCCGACGATCCGCCGGGCGCTGTTGAGGAACAGCGTCGACTCGTCGATCGACGGTCGAGGCAGGGTGACCCTGCCGTCGGCCCGGTACGCCCCGGCGGCCACATGAAGTACCCGCCGAAGGAGTGCACGTTCATCGCGAACTTGATGTTCGGGTGGTCCTGGGCGAGTGTGATCACGTTGCGGCTCTCCGCCTCGGACAGCTCGGACGTGCCCGCGAAGTTGCCGGACAGGCAGTTGGCGCTGGCGCCCACGTAGCCGTCGAAGTACGACCCGACGGTGTAGTTGCGGTTGACGTCGACGCCCCACGAGGTGCGGTTCTTCGGGTCGCGGGCTGGCCCGGTGCAGTGGTTGACGAGGTTCTTGCGCTGGAAGTCGAAGTCGTTGAACGAGTAGTTCGCGCCGTCCGGGTTGACCGTCGGGATGACGAAGATGTCGACCTGCTCCAGCAGCTCACGGGTTTCCGGGTCGGTCCGGGCGTTGGCCAGCATCCGCTCGGCGAACTCCAGCGTCACCAGCGGCGTGGCCCACTCCCGGGCGTGTTCCTGCGAGTACGCGAGCACCCCGACCCGGGAGCCGTCCCGGTGCACGCCGAGGCGTAGCGCCTGCACGGTCCACGGCCGCGCCGGCACCTCGGTGCCCTGTAGACCGTCGTCGAGTCGGGTGGGCCGGCGACGGGCATCGGCAGCCCGCCGAGCCGTCCTCGACGACGGCCCGGAACCGGTTCGGCTGGCGGGCGTTGATCGCGGCGGCGACCTCGTCGGTGGTGCTCACCGTCTTGCCGGCGGTGTCGGTAGCCAGTGACACGGTGAGAACGCGATCGCGGTAGCCGACTGTCAGTGGTCGGTTCGGTCGGCCCGGGTCGACGGTCCGCACCTGTACGCCGTTCATGCTCTGGTCGCCGAAGCGGACCGACTCGACCACCACGGCGGAGACCGCCGGGTCGCCCAGGTAACCGGCTGCGGTGCGGCGGTAGCCCTGGGTCTTGTTCGGCAGGTCGATGACATCGACGAGATCCCGGTACTGGCGGGCCAGCCGCTTGATCCGCGCCTGGATGTCCACCGGCGTCTGGTACGCGTCGATGAAGTCCTTCTGGTAGCCGGCCGGCAGTGGGGGCGGGTGGCGTTCGGCCAGAGTGTCGGCGGGACCACCCGGCTGACCCCGCCGAGGCTGGAGGTGGCACTCACCTGCACCGGTCGGCTCGGCACCGGCTGGGGAGCGCGTAGTGGTACTGGTACTCGCCGGAGTCCTCGAACCGGTAGAGCGGGAACGAACCGGTGGCGCCGTCCGCCGTCCGCCAGTTGACAGTGATCTCCACGTTCGGATCGTCGGTTGCGGTGGTCGCCACCTGGACCTGGACGAACGTCTGCCCGGTCGAGGTCCACCAGTACGCCTGCTGCACCTGGAGGGTGTCCACGGCCGCGGCGGCGGTGGTCCGCTGGCCGGCTGCCGGAGCGCGTAGCCCGGCGGTGGTGCGGGCTCGCGCCGCGCGGACGCTCTCGGCGTAGTGCCGGTCGCCGTCCCCGGCACGCTGCACGATCTGCACGGCCGTCGCACCCTGCGCGGTCAGGTCGCCGAGTTGCCCGCCGGTGAGCACCAGGTCGGCGAGGATCCGCCCGTCCGGGCTCGGGGCCGGTTGGCCAGGTCCGCGCCGGTGGCGACGAGCCGGTCGAGCTGCGCCTGGTCGCGGAGCTGGACCCGGACCAGGGCGGTTTCGGTGGCGCTCAGGGTGATCGGTGCGGCCGGGGCGGCGGGTGCCGCCGTTCCGGAGGTGGGATGGGACAACACTGCGCTGAACAGGATCGCTGTGGTGGCGGCAGCCGTCCACCGTCGTCGGACGATCATGGGCCCTCCTGTGACGGACGTCGATGTGTCTGGTCCTACACCAGTGCATAGATCGACACCTGTCAAGGTGTCGAGGTGGTAGCCCCGGACGCCGTTCGGCGTTGATTTCCTGACACGTCCGCGAGTTTCGAGCACCCCGGGCCGGACCCCGCGTGACTACCTCGAAACGGGGATCGGAGGGGACCTTCCTCGACGAGCGGCGCCGCGGCTGGTGGCGGCGTGAACGGGTGGGTGGCGAGGACGCCGAACAGGTGGCCCCGCCCGACTCGCCGGAGAGCCGACTGGTGCTGCTCCAGGCGCTGGCCCGCGTGGCACCGCGCCAGCGGCCGTGCTGGTTCTCCGGTACTGGGAGGACCTGTCGATCGAGGACGTCGCGGCGCTGCTGGAGTGCTCTCCGGGGACGGTGAAGAGCCAGTCGGCGCGCGGGCTCGACACGTTGCGTGGCCTCCTTGCACCTACCTACAGCGGGATCGAGATGGGGAGCGATGAACGAACAAGAGCTACGCGAAGGGCTCCGCAGCGAGATGGCGAGCGTCACCCCGCCACCACCATTGAGTACGGAGCAGCGCTGGGCGCGGCGCGACGGGCGCGCCTGCGCCGCCGTACCGTCTGGGGTTCCTCGGGTCGGCGGCCGTCGTCCTGTCGGTTGCCGGCTTCGCGGCCGTCGCCACCCCGGACGCCCCTCTACCAGCCGGCGGGTCACGGGCCACTGGGCATTCCGGACCCGTCGAGGGACACCGGCCGAGCCGTCGCGCTGGCCCAGGAGTTCTGGGGCATGCAGGGCGAGTGTCAGGTCGAGAGCGTCGGGGCAGCGCGGGTCGGTGTGGTGGTCCGACCGGGCGGCGACGACCGGCTCGACCAGTGGTCGGCGTACCGGCACCCGGATGGCGTGGTGGTCTTCGTGGCGCAGGGCGTGCGGCTCGACGAGAGCCGGCCGGAGTTGACGACGTTGCCGTTCTCCCGGCGCAGCTGGCGGCCCTCGCCGTCGACGAACGGTTCCATCTGAAGTGACACGTGGCCTCGCCGGGCGGCCGTGGTGGCGCGAACGCGTGGGGTGCTTCGGACAGCGAAAGGCCCAGGTGCCGCATCGTGCGGTCTGCCTGGGCCTTCGTGTGTGGAGCGGGCGACGAGAATCGAACTCGCGTAGTCAGTTTGGAAGACTGAAGCTCTACCATTGAGCTACGCCCGCGTGCACCCGTCGAAACGGGACGCGCCAACAGCGTACCCAATGCTCCTGCGCGACGTGTAACCGCGCCGCCGCCCGCGGTGCCGCGTCGTCCCGGCGCCGCGTCGCAACGCCACAAGATCCGCACAGCATCAGGAATGTTGCGGCCTCGCGGCGCGCGGAGACCACAACATCCCGGTAGTTGTGCGGATCTTGACCAGCCCCGGGGCAGGTGGGGCGAGCGGGCGGTTAGGGTGATTGGGGTTATGTCCGGGTGGGGATGCCCCGGCACCGCCGGAGGCGCGGCGACGGCATAGACTGCTCGTCGCCACGGGGTGGCGCAGCTGGTAGCGCACTCGCTTTGGGAGCGAGGGGCCGTGGGTTCAAATCCCGCCACCCCGACTGTCGTCCGCGGCCGGGCCGCCCGGGTGCCGCCCAGTGCGGTCCCCGGCGATGCCGGAGCGTCAGGCCGGCTCGCCTACACTCGATGGGCTGAATCACGCCCAGACTCAACTGAGATCCGTCAAGGAGTACGCCTGTGAAGAGCACCGTCGAGACTCTGAGCCCGACGCGCGTGCGGCTCGCCATCGAGGTGCCGTTCGTCGAGCTCGAGCCGAGCCTCAAGAAGGCGTACCGGGAGATCGGTTCGCAGGTCCAGGTTCCGGGCTTCCGTAAGGGCAAGGTGCCGACCGCGGTCATCGACCAGCGGGTGGGCCGGGGCACCGTCCTCAACGAGGCGGTCCAGGAGGCCATCCCGGAGAACATCCTCGCCGCCGTGCGGAGCACGACCTCAAGACGCTGGGGCGCCCCGAGGTCGAGATCACCGAGTTCAACGACGGCGACTCGCTCAACTTCACCGCCGAGGTCGACGTCCGCCCGGAGATCACCATCCCGGACGCGAGCACCATCGAGGTGACCGTCGACGAGCTGCAGATCGACGAGAGCGAGATCGACGAGCAGGTGAAGAACCTGCGCGAGCGTTTCGCGACCCTCAAGACCGTCGAGCGGGCCGCCGCCGAGGGTGACTACGTCCAGATCGACCTGAACGCCACCGTCGACGGCGAGGACGTGCCGGGCGGCCAGGCGAGCAACATCTCCCACGAGGTGGGCAGCAAGCAGCTTCTGCCGGGCCTCGACGAGGCCGTGGTCGGCCTCGCCGCCGGCGACGACACCACCTTCACCACCCAGCTGGTCGGCGGCGACTTCGCCGGCCGGGACGCCGACGTGGCGGTGACCGTGCGCACGGTCAAGGAGAAGGAGCTCCCGGAGCTGAACGACGAGTTCGCCCAGATGGCGAGCGAGTTCGACACGATCGAGGAGCTGCGCGGCGACCTGCGGGCCCGGGTCAACCAGGGCAAGCAGGTCGAGCAGATCTACGCGGCCCGTGACAAGGCGCTCGCGCAGCTGGTCGAGGCCGCCGACATTCCGGCCCCGGAGGGTGTCGTCCGCGAGGAGGTCGAGAGCCGCAAGCAGGCGATGGTCGATCAGCTGGAGCGGATCGGCGCCTCGATGGAGGAGTACCTCGCTGCCGAGGACAAGACCGAGGAGCAGATCGACGCCGAGCTGACCGAGGCGGCGACCGAGGGCGTCAAGGTCCAGCTTCTGCTGGACACGCTTGCCGACGCGGAGGACGTGCAGGTCTCCGACGACGAGTTCGGGCACGAGATCGTGCACCGGGCGCAGCGCGCCGGCATGGCCCCGCAGCAGTACTACGACCAGCTGGTGCGCTCCGGCGCGGCCGCCGCGGTCTTCGGCGACGTCCGCCGGGGCAAGGCGCTCGCGGCCGTCATGGAGCGGATCACGATCAAGGACTCGGCCGGCAACGAGGTCACCCTCGACGCGCTGCGTGCCGCCAACGAGGCGGAGCACAACCACGACCACTGATCGTCGGGTGCGGCCGCCGTCCGCCGCTGAGCGGTGGATGGCGGCCGTTTCCTTCCGGGTACGCCGGAAGCCCGCGCCGCGGTACGCCCGACACAGCTGCGCTGAGAGCGAACACTGCCCCGACCGGGACTCTGCCGCCTCGCACAGCGGTTAGTGTCGGAAAGACGGTACGGAGAGCGAAGGGCTGCCATGACCGACATGCACATCCCCAAGAAGTCGCTCCGGGCGATTGACGCGCGCGGTGGCGACTCCATTGGCAACCTCGACGACTCGGTCTACAACCGGTTGCTCAAGGAGCGCATCATCTTCCTGGGCAGTGAGGTGACCGACCAGGTCGCCAACCGCATCTGCGCGCAGCTGCTGCTGCTCGCCGCGGAGGACCCGGACCGCGACATCAACCTGTGGATCAACTCGCCGGGTGGCTCGGTCTACTCCGGCATGGCGATCTACGACACCATGCAGTTCATCGACAACGACGTGTCGACCGTGGCGATGGGCATGGCGGCCTCCATGGGCCAGCTGCTGCTCTGCGCGGGCACCAAGGGCAAGCGTTACGCCCTGCCCACGCACGGATCATGATGCACCAGCCGTCCGGTGGTCTGGGCGGCACGGCGTCCGACATCGCCATCCAGGCGGAGCAGATGCTCTACACGAAGCGGATGTTCCAGGAGCGGGTCGCGCACCACACCGGCCAGAGCCAGTCGCAGATCGAGGCCGACTCGGACCGGGACCGTTGGTTCACCGCCCAGGAGGCCATGGACTACGGCTTCATCGACAAGGTGATCATCGGAGCCGCTCAGGTTCCGGATGGCGCCGGGACCCTGAGCTGAGGAGCTGACGATGACCGATCTGAGCCTGCCGCCCCAGTTCGCGGCCGTGCACAACCGTTACGTGCTGCCGTCGTTCGTCGAGCGCACGTCGTACGGGGTCAAGGAGTCGAACCCGTACAACAAGCTCTTCGAGGACCGGATCATCTTCCTCGGCGTCCAGGTGGACGACGCGTCGCTAACGACGTGATGGCCCAGCTGCTGACGCTCGAGGGCACCGACCCGGACCGCGACATCATCATGTACATCAACTCGCCGGGTGGGTCGTTCACCGCCATGACGGCGATCTACGACACCATGCAGTACGTCCGTCCGGACATCTCGACGGTCTGCCTCGGGCAGGCGGCCAGCGCGGCGGCGGTGCTGCTGTCGGCGGGCACCCGGGTAAGCGGATGGCCCTGCCGAACTCGCGGATCATCATCCACCAGCCGGCCACCGAGGGCGGCTACGGGCAGGGCTCGGACATCGAGATCCAGGCCCGGAGATCCTGCGGATGCGTACGCAGCTGGAGGACATGCTGTCCCGCCACTGCAACCGCCCGATCGAGCAGGTTCGCAGGACATCGACCGTGACAAGATCATGACGGCCGAGGAGTCAAGGAGTACGGGCTGGTCGACACGATCCTGACCAGCCGCAAGAAGGGTCTGCTGGCGGCCAACGCCGCCCGCTGAGTAGCACCGGGTCAGAGGTTGGCCGGGGCCCCGGTCCTGGCCGACCTCTGACACACCCATTTTGGGGTCGGAGAATGCCCCGTCAGCGGGTAACGTCGGGTCCGTACCACTTCGCCGGTTCGGCCGGCGGAGGTGAACTAAGCCGGGCGGCGCGTAGCGTCCGCAGGTCAGGCCGGGTCTCCGGCCGATGAGTGCAGGGAGAACGTAGGTGGCACGGATCGGTGACGGCGGCGACCTACTGAAATGCTCCTTCTGCGGTAAGTCGCAGAAGCAGGTCAAGAAGCTCATCGCGGGCCCAGGGGTCTACATCTGCGACGAGTGCATCGATCTCTGCAACGAGATCATCGAGGAAGAGCTGGCCGAGTCCGGCGAGGTGAAGTGGGAAGAGCTTCCCAAGCCGATGGAGATCTGCCAGTTCCTCGACACCTACGTCGTGGGGCAGGATCAGGCCAAGAAGGCACTCGCCGTCGCGGTCTACAACCACTACAAGCGAATCCAGGCTGAGGCCGCGGGCGCGCCGGCTCCGGCAATGACGCCGTCGAGCTGGCCAAGTCCAACATCCTGCTGCTCGGCCCCACCGGCTGCGGCAAGACCCACCTGGCGCAGACCCTCGCCCGGATGCTGAACGTGCCGTTCGCCATCGCCGACGCCACCGCTCTGACCGAGGCGGGCTACGTCGGCGAGGACGTGGAGAACATCCTCCTCAAGCTGATCCAGGCCGCCGACTACGACATCAAGCGCGCCGAGACCGGCATCATCTACATCGACGAGGTCGACAAGATCGCCCGCAAGTCGGAAAATCCGTCGATCACGCGCGACGTCTCCGGTGAGGGCGTGCAGCAGGCCCTGCTGAAGATGCTCGAGGGCACGGTTGCCAACGTGCCGCCGCAGGGTGGCCGCAAGCACCCGCACCAGGAGTTCATCCAGATCGACACCACCAACGTGCTGTTCATCTGTGGTGGTGCGTTCGCCGGCCTCGACCAGATCATCGAGTCCCGCACGGGTCAGGGCGGCACCGGCTTCGGCGCCCGGCTCCGGTCAGTGTCCGATCGGTCGACCGACGACATCTTCAGCCAGGTCATGCCGGAAGACATGCTCAAGTTCGGGCTGATCCCCGAGTTCGTCGGCCGGCTGCCGGTGATCACCAACGTGCGCAGCCTGGACCGCAGCGCCCTCGTTCGCATCCTCACCGAGCCCCGCAACGCCCTGGTTCGGCAGTACCAGCGTCTGTTCGAGCTGGACGGCGTCGAGCTCGAGTTCGACGACCCGGCCCTGGAAGCCATCGCCGACCAGGCCATGCTGCGCGGCACGGGTGCCCGTGGTCTGCGGGCCATCATCGAGGAGGTTCTGCTCTCCGCGATGTTCGAGGTGCCGAGCAACCCGGATGCCGCGCGGGTGCTGATCACCCGCGAGGTGGTCCTGGAGAACGTCAACCCGACGATCGTGCCGCGTGAGTTCACCGGGCGCCGGGCCCGGCGGGACCGCGAAGAGAGTCGGCCTGATCCTTCCCGCGTCACGCCGGCCGTTCGATCCTGACGCGGCGGCGTGTTCGTGTTCGCCGACGCCTGCCCGTGCGACCCGCGCCGGCCAGACTGTGACGCTGTCCGTGAGCGGCCCTCCAGACGTACCCTGGGCTCATGCGTGTCGCCGTCTGCCAGCTGAACGCCCGGGACGACCGTAAGGCCAACCTGGCCGCTGCGGAGGCCTACTGGAGCGCGCCGCCGGCGGCGCGGACCTCGCCGTCCTCCCGGAGTACGTCGACTACCTCGGCCCTGCCGCCGGCTTGCCGGAACCGGCCGATGGCGAGGTGGGCAGCTTCTTCGCCGGCGTCGCCCGTCGGCTCGGGATCTGGCTGGTCGCCGGCTCGTTCCACGAGGCGGGCCCAGACCCGGAGCACACCTGGAACACGTCGCTGGTCTTCGACCGTTCCGGCAGCCTGGCCGCGAGCTACCGCAAGATCCACCTGTACGACGTGGAGATTCCCGGTCGCGTCTCCTACCGGGAGTCGGCGAGTGTCGCGCCCGGGTGCAGCCGGTGGTCGTCGACGTCGAGGGTCTACGGGTCGGCCTGTCGATCTGCTATGACCTGCGCTTCCCGGAGCTGTACCGGCTGCTCGCCACCGACGGTGGCGCGCAGCTGCTGGTGGTTCCGGCGGCGTTCATGATGCACACCGGGCGGGACCACTGGGAGGTCCTGCTGCGAGCCCGCGCGATCGAGAACCAGTGCTTCGTGGCGGCTGCCGGCCAGACCGGCGATCACGAGCCAGGTCGCACCTGCTTCGGTCGCAGCATGGTGGTCGACCCGTGGGGACGGTCCTCGGCCAGGTGCCGGACGGTCCGGGGCTCACCGTCGTGGACCTGGACCTCGATCGGCTTGCCGCGATCCGAGCCGAGCTGCCCAGCCTGGCCAACCGCCGGCTCTGAGCCTCAGCCCTCCAGCAGGACGCCGATCACCGCGAACCCGGCGATGGCCGCGGCGGTGATCAGCAGCGCGGTGGTCATCCGGGACTTCCCCGTCGGGCCAGCCGTCCGACCGAGAGCACCAGCACGACCAGCACGACCGCGCCGATCACCACCTGCCAGAACGGCAGGAGGAGGCCAGTAACGCCTCCTCGGCGAACACCCTGGCACCGCGCCCGGACTCATCCATGTCTGACACTCTGGCATGCCGAGACGGTCCGCGTCCCCGGCTGCGTCGGGGTCCGCCGCGCACCGCTCTTCCGAACCAGTGATGAACGCTGATTTGCCTTCTCCGGGCCGTCCGCGTAACTTTCTCTGCACGGGGAGGCCGGACAAACTGGCCGAGTTCGGGCGCCAGGCTCGTGGCGGTGACGCCGAGCGAGACTGAGGATCGGGCGGTGCGGTTCACTCCGGATACGGAGTTGCAAACGCGAAGCCGACCGGGTAGAGTTGCGAAGCCGGCAGGAGCCGGCGGAGAGCCGCGAAGCGGCGATCGGCCGGTCTGCGGCTTCCACGACAGAAACGACCGCCGGCAACGGCGTGCGTCATCGTGGATCGGACGAACCCCATTGATCACCTCGGATACGAGGTTGA
>JAMYWG010000001.1:6445000-7625557 GCA_038070435.1 Micromonospora sp. M12
ACCGTAGACGGTGAGAGTCCGGTAGGTGAAAGTTGCTGACCTTCTGTGGGTGTTCCCGAGTAGCGGCGGACCCCTGAAATCTGCCGTGAATCTGCCAGGACCACCTGGTAAGCCTAAATACTTCCTGGTGACCGATAGCGGACAAGTACCGTGAGGGAATGGTGAAAAGTACCCCGGGAGGAGTGAAATAGTACCTGAAACCGTTCGCCTACAATCCGTCGGAGCCTTGCGGGTGACGGCGTGCCTTTGAAGAATGAGCCTGCGAGTTAGTGGCATGTGGCGAGGTTAACCCGTGTGGGGAGCCGTAGCGAAAGCGAGTCTGAATAGGGCGATTCAGTCGCGTGTCCTAGACCCGAAGCGGAGTGATCTAGCCATGGGCAGGCTGAAGCGCGGGTAAGACCGCGTGGAGGGCCGAACCCACCAATGTTGAAAAATTGGGGATGACCTGTGGTTAGGGGTGAAAGGCCAATCAAACTCCGTGATAGCTGGTTCTCCCGAAATGCATTTAGGTGCAGCGTCGCGTGTTCTTGCCGGAGGTAGAGCACTGGATGGTCTAGGGGCCCACAAGCTTACCGAAATCAGCCAAACCCGAATGCCGGTAAGTGAGAGCGCGGCAGTGAGACTGCGGGGATAAGCTTCGTAGTCGAGAGGAAACAGCCCAGATCACCAGCTAAGGCCCCTAAGCGTGTGCTAAGTGGAAAAGGATGTGGGGTCGCATAGACAACCAGGAGGTTGGCTTAGAAGCAGCCACCCTTTAAAGAGTGCGTAATAGCTCACTGGTCAAGTGGTTCCGCGCCGACAATGTAGCGGGGCTCAAGCACACCGCCGAAGCTGTGGCATTCACATTTTATCCTCGCTTGGACTTGATTCCTTGTGCAGGTGTGTGGATGGGTAGGGAGCGTCGTGCCGCGAGTGAAGCAGCGGGTGACCCAGTTGTGGACGCGGCACGAGTGAGAATGCAGGCATGAGTAGCGAAAGAAGGGTGAGAAACCCTTCCGCCGGATGACCAAGGGTTCCAGGGCCAGGCTAATCCGCCCTGGGTGAGTCGGGACCTAAGGCGAGGCCGAGAGGCGTAGTCGATGGACAACGGGTTGATATTCCCGTACCCGCGAAAGAGCGTCCCTGATGAACCTCGTTGTGCTAACCACCCGAACTGCCTGATGTCTTCGGACGGATGGTGGGGAGCGTGGGAACCTGATGGGTAGTAGTCAAGCGATGGGGTGACGCAGGAAGGTAGCTGAGCCCGGCCGGTGGTTGTGCCGGGGTAAGCGTGTAGGCCGTGTTGTAGGCAAATCCGCAACACATATAGGCTGAGACGTGATGCCGAGCCGATTCAGGTGAAGTCAGTGATCCTATGCTGCCGAGAAAGCCTCTAGCGAGTTCTTAGCGGCCCGTACCCCAAACCGACACAGGTGGTCAGGTAGAGAATACCGAGGCGATCGGGCGAACTGTGGTTAAGGAACTCGGCAAATTGCCCCGTAACTTAGGAGAAGGGGCCGGAGACGTGAAGCCCGCGCGGGTGGAGCGTTGTATGGCCGCAGAGAGCAGGGGAAGCGACTGTTTACTAAAACACAGGTCCATGCGAAGAAGTAATTCGATGTATATGGACTGACGCCTGCCCGGTGCTGGAACGTTAAGGGACCTGTTAGCTCTTTCGGGGGCGAGGCGGAGAACTTAAGCGCCAGTAAACGGCGGTGGTAACTATAACCATCCTAAGGTAGCGAAATTCCTTGTCGGGTAAGTTCCGACCTGCACGAATGGCGTAACGACTTCCCCACTGTCTCAACCACAGGCCCGGCGAAATTGCAGTACGAGTAAAGATGCTCGTTACGCGCGGCAGGACGGAAAGACCCCGGACCTTTACTATAGCTTGACATTGGTACTCGAATTAGCTTGTGTAGGATAGGTGGGAGCCGGTGAAGTCCATACGCCAGTATGGGTGGAGGCAATCTTGAAATACCACTCTGGTTGATTTGGGTATCTAACTTCGGACCGTTATCCGGTTCAGGGACAGTGTCTGGTGGGTAGTTTAACTGGGGCGGTTGCCTCCTAAAGGTAACGGAGGCGCCCAAAGGTTCCCTCAGCCTGGTTGGCAATCAGGTGTTGAGTGCAAGTACACAAGGGAGCTTGACTGTGAGACTGACAGGTCGAGCAGGGACGAAAGTCGGGACTAGTGATCCGGCACTTGCGAGTGGAAGCGGTGTCGCTCAACGGATAAAAGGTACCCCGGGGATAACAGGCTGATCTTCCCCAAGAGTCCATATCGACGGGATGGTTTGGCACCTCGATGTCGGCTCGTCGCATCCTGGGGCTGTAGCAGGTCCCAAGGGTTGGGCTGTTCGCCCATTAAAGCGGTACGCGAGCTGGGTTTAGAACGTCGTGAGACAGTTCGGTCCCTATCCGCCGTGCGCGTAGGATACTTGAGAAGGGCTGTCCCTAGTACGAGAGGACCGGGACGGACGAACCTCTGGTGTGCCAGTTGTCCTGCCAAGGGCACGGCTGGTTAGCTACGTTCGGAAGGGATAACCGCTGAAAGCATCTAAGCGGGAAGCCTGCTTCAAGATGAGGTATCCCACCCACTTTGTGGGGTAAGGCCCCAGCTAGACGACTGGGTTGATAGGCCGGAAATGTAAGCCCGGTAACGGGTTCAGTTGACCGGTACTAATAGGCCGAGGACTTGACTACTAAGCTGCTACGCGTCCACTGTGCAACTCTCGATAAACGAACAACAGACCACACGTGTGTTGGTGTTGTTTGATATGTCGATAGAGTTACGGCGGTCATGGCGGAGGGAAACGCCCGGTTACATTCCGAACCCGGAAGCTAAGCCCTCCAGCGCCGATGGTACTGCACTCGTGAGGGTGTGGGAGAGTAGGACGCCGCCGGACAATCTTTCAGAAAGGGTCACCCCATTGCGGGTGACCCTTTCTGCGTTTCCACTGTGCCGCGATGGCCGGCGGCTCGCGAGGTGATCGACTCGGCTTCCGGGATATCGGGGTATCCCGAGTGCGGGACACCCGAATCCCGGAACCCCGAGACGATCAGCGATGTCGGGTATCCGCGGGCGTCCGACACCCCGACATCCAGGAACCCGAGTCGATCAACGGGGACGCGCTGTCCGACCGGCGCAGAGTCGGGCTGCCTGACCGACACGTAGGCGCGCTGTGCGGACGGGGCCGCGGTGCTGGGCGCGGTCAGTTTCGGGTCTGCATGGTGTTGCGGAGGTTGCGCAGCAGGCCACCTGCGTCGCTGACCGACCGACCCGGAACATGGCCATGACGACGCTGCCGTGGTCGGCCCAGCCGCACACCGCGAAGTCGCCGCCCTCGCCGCTGGTGCTGCCACACTTCAGCACGCCACCCAGGTCGCCGGCGGGCGCTTCGCGCAGGCCCGTCACCGCGCCGGTCTCGTCCGACATGAGGCGGAAGAGGGTGTCCAGGTCCCGCTCCGGCTGCCAGAGCAGTGTGGTGCCCCGAAGATGAGCACCGAGCGCTTGTCGTCGGCCGGGTCGCGGTAGACGGTGCCGAAGCTGCTGTCCAACTCGATGTTGGCCGCCAGGCCGCTGCGCAGGTAGTCGGCCGTGCTCTTGGCCCGCTCACTGTCGTCCCGGGTCAGGCCCGCCACCTGCTCGGGCGAGGTCAGCTGGGTGTTCTTCTGCTGTGCGATCCGCCACCCACCGACACCCAGCACCCCGGCGCCGGCGAGACCGATCACCAGCGCGACCGTCCAGCCGATCTTGCGCCGCCGGGACCATCCGCCGGACCGCTCGTCGGGGTCGCCTCCGGAGTCCCGCGTACTCAGCTGGATCGGCTCTTCGGTCAGCTCGACCGGCTCGCGACCGCCGTCGAGCAACCGCTCGGTGAGATGTGCGTCGGACATAGCCGACACCGTACGCGAACGACAGGTGGCGCACGTCGGGTCTGCGGAAGCCCTCCGTAGACTTGTCAGGTGACCGAGAGACTGGATGCCCAACGCCCCGACGCCCCGACCCTTGCCGGCCAGTACCAGCCCGGCGAGGTAGAGCAGCGACGGTACGAGCAGTGGGTAGCCGCCGGGCACTTCCGGGCCTCCGCCGACAGCGACAAGCCCCCTTCACCATCGTCATTCCGCCGCCGAACGTCACCGGCTCGCTGCACATGGGTCACGCGTTCGAGCACACGCTGATGGACGCGCTGACCCGGCGTAAGCGGATGCAGGGCTTCGAGGCGCTGTGGCTGCCCGGCATGGACCACGCCGGCATCGCCACCCAGAACCTGGTCGAGCGTCAGCTCGCCGCCGAGGGCTTTCCCGGCACGACCTCGGCCGGGAGAAGTTCGTCGAGCGGGTCTGGCAGTGGAAGGCCGAGTCCGGCGGGGCCATCCTGGGTCAGATGCGCCGTCTCGGCGACTCCGTCGACTGGGACCGTGAGCGCTTCACCATGGACGCGGGGCTGACCCGCGCCGTTCAGACGATCTTCAAGAAGCTCTTCGACGAGGGCCTCGTCTACCGGGCCAACCGGATCATCAACTGGTGCCCGCGCTGCCTCACCGCGCTGTCCGACATCGAGGTCGAGCACACCGACGACGACGGTGAGCTGATCTCGATCCGCTACAGCGACGAGGTCGTGGTCGCCACCACCCGGCCGAGACGATGCTGGGTGACACCGCCGTGGCGGTGCACCCGGACGACGAGCGTTACCAGCACCTCATCGGCACCGAGGTCGAGCTGCCGCTGACCGGACGGCGGATCCCGATCGTGGCCGACGCGCACGTCGACCCGTCCTTCGGCACAGGCATGGTCAAGGTGACCCCGCCCACGACCCGAACGACTTCGAGATAGGCCAGCGGCACGACCTGCCCGCGCTGACCGTGATGGACGAGCGCGGGTGATCACCGTGCCCGGCCCGTTCGAGGGCTGGACCGGTTCGAGGCACGCCCGCGATCGTGCCGCGCTGCGCGAGCAGGCCGGATCGTCGCCGAGAAGCGCCCGTACATGCACGCGGTCGGGCACTGCTCGCGCTGCAAGACGACGGTGGAGCCGCGGCTGTCGCTGCAGTGGTTCGTCAACACCGCCCGCTGGCGCAGGCCGCCGGTGACGCGGTGCGCGACGGTCGGGTCCGCATCGAGCCGGCCGAGTTGGCCAAGCGCTACTTCGCCTGGGTCGACAACATGCACGACTGGTGCATCTCCCGCCAGCTGTGGTGGGGCACCGCATCCCGGTCTGGTACGGCCCCGAGGGTGAGATCGTCTGCGTCGGCCCGGACGAGGTGCCGCCGACCGGCGAGGGCTGGCACCAGGACGAGGACGTCCTGGACACCTGGTTCTCCAGCGGCCTGTGGCCGTTCTCCACCCTCGGCTGGCCCGAGCAGACCCCGGACCTGGCCAAGTTCTACCCGACCAGTGTGCTGGTCACCGGGTACGACATCCTGTTCTTCTGGGTTGCCCGGATGATGATGTTCGGCCTCTACGCCATGGACGGCCGGCCGCCGTTCGACGTGGTGGCGCTGCACGGCATGGTGCGCGACCAGTTCGGCAAGAAGATGTCGAAGTCGTTCGGCAACGTGGTCGACCCGCTGGACTGGATCGACAGGTACGGCGCCGACGCCACGCGGTTCACCCTGGCGCGGGCGCGAACCCCGGCCAGGACGTCCCGGTCAGCGAGGAGTGGTGCCAGGGCTCGCGCAACTTCTGCAACAAGCTCTGGAACGTCACCCGCTTCGCCCTGATGAACGGCGCGCACGCCACCGGCGACCTGCCGCCCGCCGAGCAGCTCTCCACCGTCGACAGGTGGATCCTGTCCCGGTTGGCGCACGTCACCGCCGAGGTCGAGGAGCAGTTCGAGGCGTACGAGTTCGCCAAGGTGTGCGACCTGCTCTACCACTTCGCCTGGGACGACGTCTGTGACTGGTACGTCGAGCTGAGCAAGCCGGTGCTCGCCGAGGGCGGTGAGCGGGCCGAGGCCAGCCGTCGGGTGCTCGGCCACGTGCTCGACCAGCTGCTGCGGCTCCTGCACCCGGTCATCCCGTTCGTCACGGAGGAGCTGTGGCTCGCGTTGACCGGCGGCGAGACGGTGCAGACCGCCGCCTGGCCGGTCGCCGACCGGTCGCTGATCGACGACGCCGCCGAAGCCGAGCTGGTCGGTGTGCAGCGGGTGGTCACCGAGATCCGCCGGTTCCGTTCCGACCAGGGGCTGCGCCCGACGCAGCGGGTGGCCGCCCGCCTGGACGGGCTGTCCGGCGCCGGCATCGCCGCCCACGAGCCGCTGATCCGTTCGCTGGTCCGCCTGGACCCGGCCGGTGACGAATTCCAGGCCAGCGCCACGCTGGCCATGCCCGGCGCTGTCGGTGTCGCGTTGGACACCCGGGGTCGATCGACGTGGCCGCCGAGCGTGCCCGGCTGACGAAGGACGCGCGGCGGCCGAGAAGGAGGTCGCGCAGGCGCGCGCGAAGCTCGACAACCCTGCCTTCATCGGCAAGGCCCCGAGCCGGTGGTCGCGAAGATCCGCGACCGGCTCGCCACCGCCGAGGCCGACCTGGTCCGGATCGACGCTGCTCTGGAGACACTGTCCTCGTGACCGACCGTACCGAATTCGCCGCCGTCGAGGCCGACCTGAACGCCCGTGGTTTCACCCGCATGGTCTTCGAGCTGGACCGGATCGAGTCGCTGCTCGACCTGCTCGGCAGTCCGCAGCGGGCGTACCCGGCGATCCACCTGACCGGCACCAACGGCAAGACCTCCACCGCGCGGATGATCGACTCGCTGCTGCGGTCGTTCGGGCTACACGGGCCGGTACACCAGCCCGCACCTGGAAACCGTCCGGGAGCGGATCAGCCTGGACGGGGAGCCGGTCAGCGAGGAGCGCTTCACGGCGGTGTACCGGGAGATCAAGCCGTTGGCCGAGCTGGTCGACGCGCGGTCGGACGAGCCGCTGACGTACTTCGACATGACCACCGCGCTGGCGTTCGCGGCGTTCGCCGACGCGCCGGTCGACATCGCGGTGGTCGAGGTCGGCCTCGGCGGTGCTGAGGACGCCACGAACGTCATCCAGGCCGGGGTCTGTGTGATCACCCCGATCGGGCTGGACCACACCGAGTGGCTCGGCGACACACTCCAGGACATCGCCCTGGCCAAGGCCGGCATCATCCATCCGGGGTCCACCGTGATCGCGGCGGCGCAGGAGGAGGAGGCCGCGGGTCCGCTCCTCGACCGCTGCGCCGAGGTCGGGGCCACCATCGCCCGGGAGGGCGCCGAGTTCGGTGTGCTGAACCGGGCGGTCGCGGTCGGCGGTCAGGTGCTCAGCCTCCAGGGCCTGGGTGGCGTCTACGACGACGTGTTCATTCCGCTGCACGGTGCCCACCAGGCGCAGAACGCGGCGGTGGCGCTCGCCGCCGTCGAGGCGTTCCTGGGTGCGGGGGCTCGGCGGCAGCTGGACCTCGAGGCGGTCCGGGAGGGCTTCGCCTCGACCAGTTCCCCGGTCGGCTGGAGCGGGTTCGCAACGCCCCGACCATCCTGCTGGACGGCGCGCACAACCCGCACGGCATGAAGGCCACCGTCACCGCTCTGCAGGAGGAGTTCGCGTTCAGCAAGCTGGTCGCGGTCATCGGCGTTCTCGCCGACAAGGACGCGGAGGGGCTGCTGGAGCTGCTGGAGCCGGTGGTCGACCAGGTGGTGGTCACCCGCAACAGCTCTCCGCGGGCGATGGCGACGGAGGAACTCGCCGCGCTGGCCGGCGAGATCTTCGGCGAGGAGCGGGTGGCTTCGGCCGAGGAGATGCCGGACGCGATCGAGCTGGCGGTGGCGATGGCCGAGGAGGACGTCCCCGGTGAGCTGAGCGGGGTCGGGGTGCTGGTCACGGGTTCCGTGGTGACGGTCGCCGACGCCCGCCGGCTGCTGAAGCGATGACCACCCGGAGCGGGACCCGCACGCCACCGAGGGCCCGACCGGTCCGCCGGTCGAGCAGCCCGTCGGTGCGGAGCCCACGGCCGGGCAGCCGCGACGCTCCGGCCTGCGCAACCCGGAGCGGGCGGTACGCGGCCTGGGCGCCGGCACGCTCAGCCTGGAGGCGCTGGTGCTGCTGCTGGCGATCCAGCCGATCCGGGTGGTCGGCGGTGACCTCGGCGGCGCCGCGATCGGTGTCGTGGTGGCCCTGGCGGTGGCGGCCATCGTTCTCGCCGGCATGATGCGTCGCTCCTGGGCGTGGCACGCCGGCACCGTGCTCCAGGGCCTGCTGATGCTCGGAGGGCTGCTGCACTGGTCGTTGCTGGCGCTGGGCATCATCTTCGCCCTGGTCTGGGCGTACGCGCTGCACGTTCGTCGCGTCATTCTCGGCTGACGCCCGGCCGGCAGCTGTCCGCGCGGCGGCTCAGGCCTCGGCGCGTTCGCGCCACTGGGTGAGCGCGACACCGTGGCCGTCCGGGTCGCGGAACGCCGCCGCCCACACCTCCAGCTTGGTGCCCCGGTTGACCACTCGGGGCGCGTACGTGAAGCGGACGCCCGACCCGCGCAGCCGCTCGTACGCCGCTTCGATGTCGTTCACCTCGAGGTTGACGTGCACCAGCCGGCGGCTGATGGGCGCGGCCCCGGTGACCTCGCGTAGCACGAGCCGGGTGGTCCCGGAGGCGAGTACGGCGTTGTGGGCGCCCTGGTCGACCTCGGTGAAGCCGAGCACGTCGCGGTAGAAGCCGAGCGATCGGGGCAGGTCGGTCACCAGCAGGGTGAGGCCCACCCGCTGATCGGCGCGGCCGGGTCCGCGGCCGCGCCGGTGTCGAACCCGAAGATCGCCTGGTCCAGTTCCTCGTCCGTCACTGTCGCCCGCGCCGCACCGGCCGTGGAGGGATCGTCCAGCGGAAGGTCGAGCGGGTCCAGCGGGTCGGTCGCGGCGGAACCGGTCCGCTGCGCGGGCGGCGGGTCGGAACGTCGCGCGCTGGGCTGGTCGAAGCGCTGTGCGGTGGGCTGGTCTGAGCTTCGCGCGGTGAGCGGGTCGGCGGTGCCCCGGAGGGCTGAGCGGCCCCTCGTCCTCGTCCGGCAGGTCGAACCGCTCGGCGGCGGGCTCGTCGAAGCGCTCCTCGGCGGGTGGGCGTGGTGCCGGGGTGGCCCGTCGGGGCAGCCCGCCGCCGGCCTGCTGGTCGACGAGGACGCCCTCCAGCACCACCGGGCCACCCGGGCTCTGGTGCATCACCACGTGCTCGCGCTCCTCGGGCAGGACGCCCGAGTCGTCGCGCCGGGGTCGTCGCGCAGCGGGTCACCGAGCGGGTCCCGGAACGGTTCACCGCCCGGATCGCGGAAGTCGTCCCGGAAGTCGTCGTCCGGCGCACGGTCGGCCCACGGCGGTGCGTCCTGCTGGATCAGCAACTCGTCCATCGCGTCGGCGTCGGCGAACTCCGGTGGGAGGTCGGCGACGGCGGCGGCGGTCTCGGCGTGGGTCGGCACCTCGTCCCAGAGGACCTTGACGTGCCGCTGGTCGTCCAACGCGACCCGGATCGGCAGGGTCTGGCCCAGCGACGGCCACTTGGAGACCGGAACCCGCGGCTCGATGATCTTCTTGGACCGCGGCGGCAGACCGGGCGCGTCGATCACCAGTTGCAGTTCGCAACGGCCGAACGCGTACTGGGTGGGTGGTTCGGAGGCGCTGTGCACGTGCCCGACACCGACGACCCAGGCGCGACCGCCGCCGCGTACGGTCGCCAGGGCGATCGCCAGCACCAGCAGGGCGACCCCGAGAGCCACGATGGCCCAACTGGTCATGCCCAGGCCGAACAGGACGACGAACGTGGCGACGGTGCCCAGCACCGCGCCGATCAGCTTGCGTACCGGCGCGATGGTGCGGTTCCCGCCATTCGCCACAGTGGACCTCCCGAGGGTCAGGGCCAGGCTAGGCCGGATCGGCCACCGGGGAAAGACCGGCCGCCGCGCCGGCGCCGGGACCGGGTCGCTAGGCTGACCGTACCGATCCCAAGCGTTAAGCGCGTACAGGAGGAACCCAGCGTGTCCAGCAACAGCCCGGATGAGCGCAGCCTCGTTCTGATCAAGCCCGACGCGGTTCGCCGCGGCCTGGTCGGCGAGGTCCTCTCCCGCTTCGAGCGCAAGGGGCTGCGGATCGACGCGATGGTGCACCGGACGATGGACGCCGCGCTCGCCGACGAGCACTACGCCGAGCACGTCGACAAGGCGTTCTACCCGCCGCTGAAGTCCTTCATGACCGGCGGCCCGCTGGTCGCCCTGGTGCTCTCCGGCGACCAGGTCATCGACGTGGTCCGTGGGCTGGTCGGTGCCACCGACGGGCGTAAGGCCGCCGCCGGCACCATCCGGGGTGACCTGTCGCTGTCCAACCGGGAAAACCTGGTGCACGCCTCCGACTCGACGGACAGCGCCAAGCGCGAGATCGCGCTCTGGTTCCCCGAGCTGGGCTGACGCGTTCCCGGAACTGGGCTGACGCGTTCCCCGAACTGGGCTGACGCGCACCGGTCGGGGTCGACCGGCGCCAGCGGGTTCAGTCGACCGGGGCATCTTCGTCGGATTGCCGACCACGTAGATTCCGGTGATCCGGCCGTCCGCCGCGGCGATGGTCAGTGTGTACCGAATGCCGTCCGCGCGGGTGATCAGCACGGCGGGCTCCCCGTTGAGCTCGATCGGATCCACTGTCATCGACCGGTGCGGGCCATAGATCCCGGCGTAGAACCGGGCGATCCGATCCGCGCCGCTGACCGGGTTGAGGGCGGCCCGTACCCGACCGCCGCCGTCGTTCCAGGCGGTGGCGTCGGCGGCGACCAGGCTGGTCAGCGTCGCCAGGTCGCCGTCTCGGGCGGCGGCGAGGAACGCGTCCAGCAACCGCTCCCGCTCCGGGCGGCTGGCGGTGAACCGACGCTGCTCCTGCCGTACCCGTGCGGTCGCCCGGTGGTGCAGTTGCCGACAGTCGTCGACGGACCGGTCCAGGATCTCGGCGATCTCCGCGTATGGCAGGTCGAAGGCCGTGTGCAGGACGTACACCGCCCGCTCCGGCGGGTGAGCCGCTCCAGAACGTGCAGCAACGCGATGGAGAGCGAGTCACGAAGCTCCACGCGGTCCAACGGCCCGAATGGTGAGGGCGTGGTCGGCACCGGCTCGGGCAGCCACGTCCCGACGTACGTCTCGCGGGCTGCCTGTCGGGTGCGCAGCCGGTCCAGGGCCAACCGGGTGACCACCCGGGACAGGTACCGGCGCGGCTCGTCGATCTTCGAGCGGTCCACGCCCAGCCAGCGCAGGTACGCCTCCTGGAGCACGTCCTCCGCGTCGTGTCGGCTGCCCAGCAGGCGGTACGCGAGCCCGAGCAGCATCGGCCGGTGCGCCTGCAGCGCACCGGCCGCCTCTGCCGCCTCGGTGGTCACGCCTCGGCCGGAGGCTCCAGCCGCATCGTCACGCCGATCCGATTCCACACGTTGATTGTGGCGATCGCCATGACAAGGTCGGCCAGTTCCTTCTCCGACCAGACCTTCGCGGCGTCATCCCACACCTCGTCCGGCACCCCGTGCTCACCGAGCCGGGTGACCGCGTCGGTGAGCGCCAGCGCGGTCCGCTCCCGCTCGTCGAAGAAGGGCGCCTCCCGCCAGGTGGCGACCGCGAACAGCCGCCGGCTCGACTCACCCTCGGCGAGCGCGTCCCGGCTGTGCATGTCGACGCAGTACGCGCATCCGTTGATCATGGACGCCCGCAGCTTGACCAGCTCCAGCACGGTGTGGTCGACGTTCGCCTGGACGTACTTCTCCAACCCCATGACGGCCTTGTACGCCTGCGGCGCGACCTCGGCCGGGTTCATCCTCTGCACGGCTACCTCCCTGATCGGTCCGACACCGTCACGACGGTCCGGCCGGGCTGGGACGTGACAACCGCGGCTGTGACCCGCTCATGCCGGCGAGGCGTCCGGCACCACGCTGGCGGCGGGGTCGGCGCGGACCGGGTGGAGGTCAGCCGCGAGCCGCCGGGGCGGTGTCCACCAGCACCTCACGCGGTCGGGGATCTGGACGTCGTCGACGGCAGCGGTGGGCGGGTCGGCGTCGTACCGTCGTCGACGCGCAGCCCGCGCCGGGTCGCCCGTGCGGCCAGCCGGCGTCCCACCTCGATCATGGGTAGCTCGACCCAGCGGTAGAGCACGTCCGCGACGAGCAGCGCCACCACCACGGCACCCAGGAGGACGGCGGTGCTGCGCCGGCCCATGGCCGGCAGCAGCCCGATCGCCACCCGCGCCGCGATGGACTGGACCAGATACATCGAGTACGACCGCTCGCCGATGAGGACCAGCGGACGCAGCCCCAGCCCTCGGGCGAGCAGGCTGCGGGACAGCAGGGCCGGCAGCAGCACGCGGCGGCGGCGGCGTAGACGCCGATCAGCGGCTCCTCGCCGTACCGGGCCGGCCAGTAGTGCACCGCCACCTGGAACGCTCCGAAGAGCACGATCGCGGCGGTGGCCGTCACCGGGTGGGTCAGCGGCCGCACCAGCGCGAAGCCCGGGGTGGTGCATCACCACGGCGGTCAGACAGCCGAAGAGGATCGCCACGTAGTGGATCGGCCAGCTCAGCCAGGCGATGTCCGGCGGGATCATTGCGATGAACAGCACGAGGAGGCCGACCGTGACCGCCAACCGGCGGCGGAAGGCGGCCGTCACCAGAACGAACGCGAGCGCCGGCCAGAACAGGTAGAACTTCTGCTCGATGCCGATCGTCCAGGAGTGCAGGTACGAGCGTCCGCGGGCAGGAGTTCGTTGAGGAAGAGCAGCTAGTACTTCATCAGGTGCTCGATCGCCTCGGCGCTGCCGCTGAGCCGGGCCAGTCCCCAGGTCAGGAAGAGCACCAGCAGGTAGACCGGCATGATCCGGAAGAACCGCCGCAGGTAGAACGCGCGCAGCGAGACCCTGCCGTAGCGATGCTCCTCCCGCAGCAGCAGCGTCGTGATCAGGAAGCCGGAGAGCACGAAGAACAGGTGTACGCCGATCCAGCCGGTCAGCCACTTCCAGGACGGGCCGCCGTAGTGGAAGGCGAAGACCATGATCGCGGCTACCGCCCGCAGCCCGTCCAGGGCGGGAAATCGACGCATGGCCTGGAATTTCTTCGTACCTAAGCGAACGCACCGGCGAGGTTTTCGCGAGCCGGTCACCGGGGTCAAGCCGACCGACAGCCGGCGTTCGCGTCATCCGGGCCGCCGCTCGCGGTCACCTCCGCCCGATAGACCCACGGGGTCAACCCATGATCGGGAGGAACCATGACCGAGCTTGATCGTCGTACCCTGCTGCGGGCCGGCCTGGTGGTCGGTGCCGGAGCCGCCGGCGGCGCCCTGCTGGGCGGTGCCGGCGCGAACGCGGCCCCGGCCTGGCGCCCGGCGGCGCCCGGTGCTGACCCACGGTGTGCAGAGCGGTGACGTGACCGCGGACTCGGCGCTGGTCTGGACGCGGGCCGACCGCCCGGGTCGGATGCTCGTCGAGGTGAGCCGACGGCCGGACTTCCGGGAGCGCGCAAGCTGCGCGGCCGGTGCTCACCCGAACGGCGACTTCACCGGGAAGGTCCGGCTGCGGGTCTGCCGGACGCCGAGCGGCTGCACTACCGGGTCCGGGTGGAGAGCCTGGATCGGCACGGGGTGGTCAGCGAGCCGCTGACCGGAACGCTCACCACCGCGCCGGGTCGGCACCGGCGACGCGACGTGAAGTTCGTGTGGACCGGCGACGTCGTCGGGCAGGGCTGGGGCATCGCCCCGACTTCGGCGGCATGTCGATCTTCCGGGCGATGGGGAGACCCGGCCGGACTTCTTCCTGTGCAGCGGCGACACGGTGTACGCCGACGGCCCGCTGGTCGAGTCGGTGCCGCTGCCCGACGGGCGGATCTGGCGCAACCTGGTGACCCCGGAGAAGAGCAAGGTCGCGGAGACGCTGGCCGAGTACCGGGGCAGTTCGCGTACAACCTGCTCGACGAGCACCTGCGGACGTTCGCTGCGACGGTGCCGCAGATCAACCAGTGGGACGACCACGAGGTCCTCAACAACTGGTACCCGGGGAGATCCTCGACGACCCGCGCTACACGGAGCGGCGGGTGGACGTGCTCGCCGCCCGGCCCGTCAGGCGTTCAACGAGTGGCTGCCGGTGCCGATCGACGGGCCGATGTACCGGCGGTTGCCGTACGGGCCGTCGCTGGACGTGTTCGTGCTCGACATGCGAACCCACAAGGACCCGAACGACGGCAACACGTACGCCGACCCGAAGCGCGGTCTGCTCGGCCGGCAGCAGCGGGAGTGGCTGATCCGGGAGCTGAAGCGGTCCACGGCGACCTGGAAGGTGATCGCCAACGACCTGCCGATCGGGGTGGTGGTGCCGGACGCCCCGGTGCCCAGGAGGGTGTCGCGCAGGGCGATCCCGGCGCGCCGGCCGGACGTGAGTTGGAGTTCGCCGAGGTGCTGCGGGCCACCCACCGGGCCGGAGTGACCGGCATGGTCTTCCTGACCGCCGACGTGCACTACTCCGCCGCGCACCACTACGACCCGTCCCGCGCGGCCGTCGGCGACTTCACCCCGTTTTGGGAGTTCGTCTCCGGCCCGGCGCACGCCGGCGCGTTCGGCCCCAACGCGCTGGACGGCACGTTCGGGCCGCAGGCGGCTTCGTACACGCTCCGCCGGTGGCCAACACGGGGCCGGCGGGGCTTCCAGCACTTCGGCGAGGTCACCATCGACGGCGAGTCCGAGGCCCTGACGGTCCACCTGCGCGACCGCGACGGCGCCTCCCTCTGGACCACCACCCTCCCAGCCCCTAACCCCACCCCACCCCTCTCCTGCGGTTGATCATGAAGTTATTGCCAGGACACGCCGACGCACGAGGCAATAACTTCATGATCAACGGGAGAGGGCGGGGACAGGCGAGGACGGGACGGGGTGGGAGGGCCGGGGATTACTCGGGGGCGGGGTGGTGGGTGGGTCTTGTATCGTTGGGACCGTAAGGCGATGATCCGGCCATCACCGGTGAGCCTCCGGAAGAACAGCCGGGTGACCGGCCCAGTAGAACCGGACGGGTGCGGCCCGTCACAGCCGGCACAATGAGCGGGCGGTCGATCCTGACCGCCAAGCGGGTGGTACCGCGGGCCACCGGGAGCGTCGTTCGAGGCGTACCCGGAGGTTCGTCCTCGCAGACCCACGTTGAGTGAGCTGCGCGAGGAGAGCGACCCCTGATGGCCTATCCGTTGCACGACCCGACCGCCGCCGGTGTCCCGGCGAGCCCGGACCTGCCCGCGGTCGAGCGCCGGGTGCTGGAGCACTGGACGGCCGACAAGACCTTCGAGGCCAGCATCGAGGCCCGTCCCGCCGGGACGGACGGCAAGAACGAGTACGTCTTCTACGACGGCCCGCCGTTCGCCAACGGTCTGCCGCACTACGGCCACCTCTTCACCGGATACGTCAAGGACGTGGTGCCGCGCTACCAGACGATGCGCGGGCGGCACGTCGAGCGCCGCTTCGGCTGGGACTGCCACGGCCTGCCCGCCGAGGTGGTCGCCGAGAAGCAGCTCGGCATCACCAGCAAGGCGGAGATCCTCGACCTGGGCGTGGCCCGGTTCAACGAGGCCTGCCGCACGTCGGTGCTGGAGTTCACCCAGGACTGGGAGCGGTACATCAACCGGCAGGCCCGCTGGGTCGACTTCACCAACGACTACAAGACCCTCGACCTGGACTACATGGAAAGCGTCATGTGGGCCTTCAAGACCCTGCACGACAAGGGTCTGATCTACGAGGGCTTCCGGGTGCTGGCGTACTGCTGGCGGTGCGAGACGCCGCTGTCGAACACCGAGACCCGGATGGACGACGTCTACCGGGACCGGCACGACCCGACGCTGACCGTGTGGTTCGGGCTGACCGCCGACGAGTCCGCGCCGGAGCTGGTGCGCGGGCCGGTCAAGCTGGGCGTCTGGACCACCACGCCGTGGACCCTGCCGTCGAACCTGGCGCTCGCCGTCGGCCCGGACATCGAGTACGCGGTGCTGGAGCGGGACGGGGACCGCTACCTGGTGGGCGCGGCGCGGCTGGCCGCGTACGCCAGGAGCTGGAGTCCTACGAGCAGGTCGGGACGGTGTACGGCCGGGACCTGGTCGGCCGCCGCTACACCCGCTGTTCGACTTCCTCGTCGAGCAGGCCGGGGAGAACGCGTACCAGGTGCTCGGCGCGGAGTTCGTCACCACCGAGGACGGCACCGGGATCGTGCACCTGGCCCCGGCCTTCGGTGAGGACGACCAGAACGTCTGCAACGCCGCCGGGATCCCCACCATCGTCACCGTCGACGACCACACCCGGTTCACCGCGCTGGTCCCGCCGTACCAGGGTGAGCAGGTGTTCGACGTCAACAAGCCGGTGATCCGGGAGCTGAAGGATCGGGGGTGGTGCTCCGGCAGGACACCTACACCCACTCGTACCCGCACTGCTGGCGCTGCGACACCCGCTGGTCTACAAGGCGGTGTCGTCGTGGTTCGTCGCGGTGACGACGTTCCGGGACCGGATGGTGGAGCTGAACCAGGAGATCAACTGGACGCCCGGCCACATCAAGGACGGCTCGTTCGGCAAGTGGCTGGCCAACGCCCGGGACTGGTCCATCAGCCGGAACCGGTTCTGGGGCTCGCCGATCCCGGCGTGGAAGTCCGACGACCCGAACTACCCGCGCCTGGACGTCTACGGCTCGCTGGCCGACATCGAGCGGGACTTCGGCGTACGCCTCACCGACCTGCACCGGCCGGCGGTGGACGACCTGGTCCGCCCCAACCCGGACGACCCGACCGGTCAGTCGATGATGCGCCGGGTGCCGGAGGTGCTGGACTGCTGGTTCGAGTCCGGGTCGATGCCGTTCGCCCAGGTGCACTACCCGTTCGAGAACGCGGACTGGTTCGAGCACCACTACCCGGGTGACTTCATCGTCGAGTACATCGGGCAGACCCGCGGCTGGTTCTACACGATGCACGTGCTGGCCACCGCGCTGTTCGACCGGCCGGCGTTCCGCAACTGCCTGAGCCACGGGATCCTGCTCGGCTCGGACGGGCGCAAGATGTCCAAGAGCCTGCGCAACTACCCGGACGTCTACCACGTCTTCGACGCGTACGGCTCGGACGCGATGCGGTGGATGCTGATGTCGTCGCCGGTGCTGCGTGGCGGCGACATGGCGGTCACCGAGGCGGGCATCCGTGACGCCGTCCGGCAGGTGCTGCTGCCGCTGTGGAACGTGTGGTACTTCTTCACGCTCTACGCCAACGCCGACGGGCACCAGGCACAGCGGCGTACCGACTCCACGCACCTGCTCGACCGGTACGTGCTGGCGAAGACGAACGAGCTGGTGTCGACGGTCGGCGCGCAGATGGACGCGTACGACATCTCCGGTGCCTGTGCCACCGTCCGGTCCTATCTGGACGCGCTGACCAACTGGTACGTGCGTCGGTCCGGGACCGGTTCTGGTCCGGTGACGTCAACGCGTTCGACACGCTGTCGACGGTGCTGGAGACGCTCTGCCGGGTGGTGGCGCCGCTCGCGCCGCTGACCGCGGAGGAGATCTGGCGTGGGCTGACCGGTGAGCGTTCGGTGCACCTGACCGACTGGCCGGACGCGAGCGAGTTCCCGGCCGACCACGACCTGGTCGCCGCGATGGACGCCACCGGGCGGTCGCCTCGGCGGCGCTGTCGCTGCGCAAGGCCAAGGGGCTGCGGGTCCGGCTGCCGCTGTCGAAGCTGACGGTGGCCTCGCCGGCGGCGGAGCAGTTGCGGCCATTCGCCGACCTGGTCGCCGACGAGGTCAACGTGAAGACCGTGGAGTTCAGCGCGGAGTTGTCCGCGTACTGCGAGCAGGTGTTGACGGTGGTGCCCCGGGCGCTCGGCCCGCGGGTGGGCAAGCAGGTGCAGCAGGTGATCAAGGCGGTCAAGGCGGGCGAGTGGGAGCTGGTCGACGGCGCCCCGGTGGCCGCCGGCGTCACCCTCGCCGAGGGCGAGTACGAGCTGCGACTGGTCGCCGCCGACGCCGAGCACTCCGCGCCGCTGCCCGGTAGCGAGGGCGTGGTGGTGCTGGACACCGACGTCACCCGGAGTTGGCCGCCGAAGGGCTGGCCCGCGACGTGGTGCGGGTGGTGCAGCAGGCTCGCCGGGACGCCGACCTGGATGTCTCGGACCGGATCGTGGTGTCGGTGTCGGCCTCCGACGAGGTACGCGCGGCGGTGGCCGCGTACGCGGACTTCGTCTCCGGTGAGGTGCTGGCCGACTCGGTGGACTTCGCCGAAGGGCTCGACGGCTTCGCCGGCGAGGTCGGCGAGGGTGAGCGCGTAACCGTGGTCGTCCGCCGCGTGTAACGGACCATCGCCAGGGTGCGGGCGCCTCACCACCTCCGTCTGGGAGGTGTGGAGGCGTCCGCTACCGTGACACCGCCTGCTCGCACCTGATCTGCCGGAGGACCAGTGCCCCTGCTCTACACCATCGGCAAGCTCACCGTGGCGCCCACGCTGCGGTTGGCGTTCCGCCCGACCGTGGAGGGGCTGGAACACGTGCCGGATGTCGGCGGCGCGGTCTTCGCCGGTAACCACCTCTCGGTGGCCGACGAGCTGTTCCTCGGCACGGTCGTGCCCCGGCACCTGGCGTTCTGGGCCAAGTCGGAGTATTTCAAGGGCACCGGTGTGAAGGGCGCGATCTCCAGTTCGTCCTCAGCGGCCTGGGTGCCATCCCGGTCGAGCGGGTGGCGGCGGGCCGCGCTGTCCGCGTTCGACGCGGCGATTCCGGCGCTCAGGGCGGTGACCTGGTGGTGGTCTACCCGGAGGGCACCCGCTCACCCGACGGCAGGCTCTACCGGGGCCGGACCGGGCGGTCCGGCTGGCCACTGCCACCGGTGTGCCGATCATCCCGGTCGGCATGATCGGCACGGACAAGGCGCAGCCGATCGGTGCCCGGTGCCCCGTCCCGGCACTGCCAAGATCACCATTCGGTTCGGCAAGCCGCTGGACTTCACCGGACGGCCGACCGACCGCACCTCGCTGCGGTCGATGACCGACGAGATGATGAGCGAGATCCAGAAGCTGACCGGCCAGGAGTACGTCCCCGCTACGCCCCGCCACGGGCCCACCCGGACCCGACCCGCGACGCCTGACCGCGGCGGGCGCACGCTGCCCGTCGGGCTTGCGGCACGCGAGCCGGGTCTGCCCGGCTGGCTCCCGGTCGAGGGGAGCACTGTCTTCAGGCGGTATACCTCTGAGGCATAAATATGCCTCAGAGGTATACCGCCTTCCTCTGTCGTCTCGGCGTGACGTGACGCAGGGTCACGGCTACCGCCGGCGGTGCGTGTGCCGTGCGGGCCGATCGTCCGGGGTGCGGCTCAACCCCGCTCGGGCTGGACGATCTGGGCGCGCAGGGTGTTCAGCAGGTCGGCGCTGTCCCCGACGGAGAGCCGGGTGAACACACCGGTGGCGATGCTGCCGTGGTCGACCGACGTGCAGACCACCACGTCGCTGCCGTCCGCCTGGCCGACCGCACAGCGCTCGTGCCGGCCCCGTACACCGGTGTCCACGGTCTCGGGAGCGGCCAGCGCGTACCGCTCGGTGAGCCGGCTGATCTCGGCTTCCGCGTCCGACTCGGGGTCACCCGGAAGCCGGTGCCGCCGAAGATCGTCACCCGCTTGCCGCTCGTCGTGGAGTAGACGCCGGCGAAGGCGTCCTCGGCCAGCCAGTGCTGCGTGCGCATCTCGCCCTCCAACTGCCGGGCGGTCGCCACGCTGCGGTCGTCCTGACGGAGGCTGAGGTCCTCCACCTGGTCGGGCAGAACCGCGCGGGCCGGGTACTGCGCCGAGATCGGGAAACCGTAGTAGGCGGGCAGCCGCAGCAGCAGGCAAGCGTGAGCAGCAGCAGCCACGGCCAGCGGCGACGGCGCCGACGACGGACCGGGTCGGGACGTGCCCCTGGGGCCTGCCAGCCCGGCGGTGGTGTCGGCGGTGCCGTCATCGCAGGCTGGGTGGACCGCCGCCCCGGCGCTGCTTCGGCACTTTCGGCGGCGGCGCGGGTGGCGGCGCGGGCGGCGACATCGGCCGGGCCGGCATGGGGACGCGGCGGCCTGTGGTGGACGCGGGCGGCCAGTGGTGGTCTCGGGCAGCGGCCGGTGACACCGGGTGCGACCCGACCGAGGAGCGGGCGGCCCGGACCACTGCCGGGTTGCCGGCGGTGTCGGGTACGGCATCGTCGGCGGCAGCGGGGCAACTCGGCGGAGGGCAGGTCCCAGCCGCCGGTGTCCACGCCGGCCCACGGATCGACAGGCGTCTGGTGCTCCGGCGGCCCGACGGGCACCGGTGGCAGCGGGTCGGCTCGGCCGACCCGCCCAGGCGGGCCGGCGCGGCAGCGGGGTGGCACCGGGGCCGAGCCGCTCCACCTGGGCGGGGACCTCGGCCGTGGCGGCGGGCTCCGACTTTTCCGACGGTTCCGGCTGGTCCGAGGGTTCCGACGGTTTTGGCTGGTCCGACGGTTCCGACGGTTCCGAGGGTTCCGGCTGGTCCGACGGTTTTGGCTGGTCCGGGGTACGGGTGGGGAGGTCGGCTGGTCGGCGACCGTCTGGTCCCGCTCCGGCTCCGCGCCCGGGTGCTCCGTCGGCCGGCCGTGCATCCGGCTGGGGCTCCGGCATCGCGGCAATCTCCTCTCGCGCCGGTCCGAGGTTAGTACCGCGCCGCCACCACCGCCGATCGGGCCGTGTGCGCGATCACCGCCGGACGGGCGCGTACCCTTGGCCATCATGAGTGCCACGCCCACGACGCCGCGCGCAGCCGCGATGACCAATTCGGTCTGGTCCCAGCTTGAGCCGCTGCTGCCCCAGGTCTCCAAGCCCATCCAGTACGTCGGGGGCGAGCTGGGCGCGGTGACCAGGACTGGGACTCGACGACCGTCCGTTGGGCGTTGATGTATCCCGACGCGTACGAGGTGGGCCTGCCCAACCAGGGTGTGCAGATCCTCTACGAGGTGCTCAACGAGCTGCCCGACACCCTCGCCGAGCGGACGTACTCCGTCTGGCCGGACCTGGAGACGCTGATGCGCACGCACGGCGTGCCGCAGTTCACCGTCGACGCGCACCGGGCCGTACGTGGCTTCGACGTCTTCGGCATCTCCTTCTCCACCGAGCTGGGTTACACGAACATGCTCACCGCGGTCGACCTGGCCGGCATCCCGATGCTGGCCGTCGACCGCACCGACGCCGACCCGGTGATCGTGGCCGGCGGGCACGCCGCGTTCAACCCGGAGCCGATCGCCGACTTCATCGACGCCGCGGTGCTGGGCGACGGCGAGGAGGCGGTCCTGGAGATCACCGCCATCGTGCGGGAGTGGAAGGCCGAGGGCTCGCCCGGTGGCCGCGACGAGCTGCTGCTGCGGCTGGCGCGCACCGAGAGTGTCTACGTGCCGCGTTTCTACGACGTCGACTACCTGCCGGACGGGCGTATCCAGCGGGTCGTGCCGAACCGGGCGGACGTGCCGTTCCGGGTGCACAAGCGCACGACGATGGACCTGGACGCCTGGCCGTACCCGAAGAAGCCCCTCGTCCCGCTCGCCGAGACCGTGCACGAGCGGTACGCCGTGGAGATCTTCCGGGCTGCACCCGGGCTGCCGGTTCTGCCAGGCCGGCATGATCACCCGACCGGTGCGGGAACGATCGATCACCACGGTCGGGCAGATGGTCCGCGAGGGCCTGGAGTTCTCCGGCTTCAACGAGGTGGGCCTGCTGTCGCTCTCCTCGGCGGACCACTCCGAGATCGGTGACATGTGCTCGGGCCTCGCCCAGCAGTACGAGGGCACGAACGTCTCGCTGTCGCTGCCGTCGACCCGGGTGGACGCCTTCAACATCGACCTCGCGCAGGAGTTGTCCCGTAACGGGCGGCGTACCGGCCTGACCTTCGCCCCGGAGGGCGGGTCGGAGCGGATCCGCAAGGTCATCAACAAGATGGTGACGAAGGAAGACCTGATCCGAACCGTCGTCACCGCGTACACCAACGGCTGGCGGCAGGTGAAGCTCTACTTCATGTGCGGCCTGCCCACCGAGACCGACGAGGACGTCCTCGAGATCGCGGAGATGGCCCACGAGGTGATCAAGGCCGGTCGGGCCGCCACCGGTTCCAAGGACATCCGCTGCACGGTCTCCATCGGCGGGTTCGTGCCGAAGCCGCACACCCGTTCCAGTGGGCCTCGATGGAGCGTCCGGAGGTCATCGACCACCGGCTGAAGATCCTCAAGCAGGCCATCAACTCCGACCGCTCGCTGGGCCGGGCCATCGGCTACCGCTACCACGACGGCGAGCCGTCGCTCATCGAAGGACTGCTTCCAGGGTGACCGCCGGGTTGGTTCGGTCATCCGCAAGGTGTGGGAGAACGGCGGCCGGTTCGACGGTTGGAGCGAGCACTTCTCGTACCAGCGCTGGGTGGAGGCGGCAGCCGAGACGCTGCCCGCGTTCGGGGTGGACCTCGACTGGTTCACCACCCGTCAGCGCGACGAGCTGGAGGTCCTTCCCTGGGACCACCTCGACTCGGGTCTGGACAAGGACTGGCTCTGGCAGGACTGGCAGGACTCGGTCAGCGAGTTCGAGCAGGACGACTGCCGTTGGACGCCGTGCTTCGACTGCGGCGTCTGCCCCTCGATGGACACCGAGATCCAGATCGGCCCCACCGGCAGAAGCTGCTGCCGCTCACCCGCTGGGCGGCAACGGCATGAAGGTTCCGTCGGGCCACTCGCACTCCTGACCAGGCTGCCGTCGGCAGCGCCGGCCGGCGGTGACCCACCACCCTCCACATCCGACATCTCACCCAACGGGTCCGCGTCTCGCGGGCCCGTTGGTGCTGTTCGGCTCGGCCGCACTGCGGCCCGGCACCGATCCTTCCGCGAGATCGGCCGCCATCTGTACCACGTGCTGGTGGCTGGGGCTGCCCGACTAGGTCAGACTCGATACGCTGCGTCTGACATGGACCGACCCGGCGGGTCGGGGACGGGGAGAGAACGCATGGGTAGCATCCCGCCGCCGAGCATCGGCGATCTGCACGTCAGCGTCGAGGACCTGGACGCCGCCGCCACATACGTCGAGCGGCTCCGGCAGTACATCGACGACACCATCAAGTACGAGATGGAGCGCATCAAGACGCGGATGAAGGGCGACAGCAACAACGCCCAGACCGTCCCGAACGGCACTCCCTTCGGCGCGTACGAGGACGCCGTCATGCAGTGGCGAGCTCTGGAGACGTCCACGACGAACATGGAAATGCACCTCACGGCCCTCACTGAGAAGCTCGCCGCGCTCAAGGAGGGCACCGAGAGATCGCCAAGGCGTTCCGCGACACCGAGGCGCGTAACGGCGCCAACGGCAAGGAGATCGAGCGACTGCTGGAGTCGGCGGCGCCGCCGCCCTCTGCCAGCGGTGCACCCACCTACCCGTACACGGCCTGAGGGGACGTCATGGCTGGAGGAACCTGGGAGCGGTGCGTCCGCGAGGTGACGCTCTCCGCGGACCCGGAAACGGTCGGATCGGTCGGAGCCGGCTGGAGCAACCTCTCCAGCGGCCTGCAACAGCTGCGGGACGCGCTCGTCGGCCGCTCGTTCGTCGGCCCGATCGCGACCGGCCAGGAACGCCCGCACGTCGGCGGCCTGCCCGGATGCTCGCCGGTTGGAAGGGCGGCGGTGGTGACGCCACCGTGAGCACCTGGGCAAGATCGGCACGCAGATCGAGGAACTGATCACCGACGCGACGAACGTCAGTGGTGCGTTGACGCGGATCGAGGGCGACATCCGCAAGTCGGTCTCCACGATCCCGATCCCCTGATGGACGACTTCGGCTTCAACGAGTGGAGCCTGCCCAACGGCACCGAGCTCGACGACGCCCGCGACGGCGAGAGCTCCTCGGGCTTCCTCGCCGCGCTGCGCAAGGACTACCAGAGCAACCCGGCTCGTACGCCGACGGCGCGTTCCGCGACAAGGCCGACGACCTGGAAGCGACGATGAAGGTCGACGGCCAGGCGGGCGACAGCAAGCGGGGCGGTTGGTGGGACACCGGGGCCCACCTGGACAACTGGTACCGGGACAACCAGAATGCCGCCAACACCGCGATGGCGCCGTTGCCCCAGGCGGTCTACACCGAGCGTCCCAAGCTGACCGTGAACACCCCGATCAGAGACATCAAGGACGACATCGAGCGTGACCCCGGTCCCGCCGTCGGGGCGACCCGACATCGGCAGTGGCGAGATCGGCGGGAAGCCCGACATCGGTGGTGGCAACCCCATGATCGGCAGCAGGCCACCGAGCCTCGGCGACGGGGCGGTCCCACGTCCACCGTCGACCCGTTCTCTCCGACCACGTCCGGCGGCATCGGCAGTGGCCCACCCCGGCGGGATCGGTAGTGGCCCACCCGGCGGCAGCGGGCTGACACCCCACCGAGCTCCGGTTACCCCGGCTACCCGGAGGGCGACGACGGCTACAGCAGCGGTCTGGCTGGTGCCGGCCCGAGCAGTGTCGGTGGCCTCGGTGGTGGCCTCGGCGGCGGCGGGGTCGGCAGCGCCGGCTCGGCGGCGCCGGCGGTGGTTTCGGCGGTGGCGCTGGCGTCGGCTCGGCCGGCGGGATCGGCGCCGGCGGTGGCATCGGCGCGGGCGGCGGTGGCATCGGCGTGGGCGGCATCCCCGGCATGGTCGGTGGCGGCAACGGAAAGCTGCCGCCGATGACGAGCGCGGCGAACGCGCTGCGTACCGCTGCGGGCGCTGGCCCGGCGGTGCCGCCGGTGGGTTGGCGGGCGGCGCACGTGGTGGCGCGGTGTGGGCGGCGCCGGGATGATGGGTGGCGCGGGCGGCGCCGGACACGGCGGTGGCGGCAGCGGCTCGAGCACTCGTCGTGGTTGACTGAGGATGACGATCCGTGGGGTCCCGGTGACGGTGCGTCCCCGGGTGTCCTTCGATGAGGATGGACGGATGAGGGTCAACGGTGCAGCGCTCCGGCGGGTGACCGCCTGCCTGCTGGCGGGCTCCTGGTGGTTGGTGCCGCCCAACCGGCGGCCGCCGCGCCCGGCGCGCCGAGCAGTGGTATTTGGACGAGCTCCGGATCGAGCAGGCGCACGAGATCTCGACCGGGCGGGGCGTGGTCGTGGCCGTGCTCGACACCGGCGTCGAGGCCACCCATCCAGACCTGCGCGGTCAGGTGCTGGCCGGTGGTCGCAGCTACGGCGCCTCCGGAGACGGCCGGGCCGACGAGAACGGGCACGGCACGCACATGGCCGGCATCATCGCGGCGAAGGCCAGCCGGGACGGCGTGGACGGCATCGCCCGGGGCGAAGATCCTGCCGATCAGGTTGCAGAAGAGCGGCACGGCCGCCCCGGCCGGGGCGGTGGCCAACGGCATCCGGATGGCCGTCGACGGTGGCGCCAAGGTGATCAACCTTTCCCTAGGTAGCCCGGGCCTCTCAGACGCCGCAGAGGTGAGCGCGATCAAGTACGCGCTGGACCGCAACGTCGTCGTGGTCGCCGCCACCGGCAACACGGCCGATGGCGACACCGCCGTCATCAGCCCGGCCAATACCCCGGCGTGATCGCGGTGACCGGGACGACCAGGGGCGGCGCGTTCTGGTCCGGCTCGGTCCAGGGGCCGGAGGCGGTGGTCGCCGCTCCGGGCGACCGCATCTACAACGTCGCCAACGAGAAGGGCTACGGCTGGGGCGACGGCACCTCCGACGCCACTGCGATCGTCTCCGGTCTGGCCGCGCTGATCCGGGCGAAGTATCCGAACCTCGACGCCGCCAATGTGATCAACCGGATCATCCGCACCTCGCGGGACGCCGAGCCGTCCGGCCGGGATCCGCAGTACGGCTTCGGGGTGATCGACCCGGTGAAGGCGCTGACCGCGAACGTGCCGCCGGTCACCGCCAACCCGCTCTCGGGCCGCCCGCGCCGGTCGACCGGGCCGGCCCGCACCGGGGTGCGGACGAGGAGTTCGACGTCACCCAGCACGGTGATCGCGGTGGCCCCACCGACCAGCAGGTCATGGTGGTGGGCATCGGCATCGCCGTGGTGCTGGTGCTGCTGCTGGCGCTGGCGGTGTTCCTCGTCTGGAACCGCCGTCGGTACCGGCGGGAGGCGGCCCGGGCCGCCGCCGACATCCCGGACGAGGCGCTGGACCGGGCGCTCTCGGCGCCTACCGTCGCCGGGCGCGGGTTACGCCCGGCGCCCGGCTACCCGCCACCTCCCGGGCACGCCCCACCCCCGGGTATGCCCCACCCCGGGTCAGGGCCGCCTTCCGGCTACGGCTCGCCTGGCGGGTATGCCCCGCCTCCCGGTTATGCCCCTGCTCCCGGTTACGGCCCTCCGGGGACCTCCTCCCGGGTACGGCCCTCCGAGCGGTCCGCCCCGGTTACGGCCCCTCCGGGCGGGCGCCGCCCGCCCGCCGCCGGAGCGGTAACCGGTCCTGATCGTGCTGGCCCGCTGGTGACCTCCCGGGTCACCGGCCGGCCATCGGGCTTTCGGGACGGTGGTCACGACCCCACGACCGGTTTGTGCCCGTCTGCCGGGGCGATCCGACCGCCCGGCTGCATACCGTCACGAGCCCTGCGCCAGGATGGGCGGACACGCAGGTACACCGAGGAGCCCACGATCGCCAAGAAGCCTCAACCCGAGGGCGGCCAGGCACCAATCGTCCAGCGCGTCCGCATCCGGTACGCCAAGCGCGGGCCGCTGCGATTCACCTCGCACCGGGACTTCGCCCGGGCGTTCGAGCGCGCGCTACGCCGGGCCGCCGTACCGATCGCCTTCTCCCAGGGCTTCCACCCGCATCCCAAGATCTCCTACGCCAGTGCAGCCCCACCGGGGTGGCGAGCGAGGCGGAGTACCTGGAGATCGCCCTCCAGGCGGAGGTCGACCCGGAGGAACTTCGCGCCGCGTTGGACGCCGCGCTCTCACCCGGTCTGGACGTCCTGGACGCCGTGATCGCCGAGGGAGGCAATCTGCCGGACCGGATCGAGGCGTCGCACTGGCACATCGAGTTGCCCGAGGTCGACACGGAGGTGTTGCGCGCCGCGGTGGACGCGTTCGTCGCAACCGAGGAGGTGCTGGTCGAGCGGATGACCAAGCAGGGCAAACGGACTTTCGATGCCCGTGCTGCCGTGATATCGATCGATGTCCAAGTGCCGACGCCGACGCCTTCCGGGCGCCGGCCGTACCGTGTGCGATACTCGAACTGGTCGTCCGGCAGGTCACCCCGTCCGTACGGCCCGATGACGTCCTTTCCGGCCTCCGCGTGGTGGCCGACCTGGAGCCGCCGGTTTCGCCGAGGGTGACCCGGCTGGCTCAGGGCACGTTGACCGCGCAGGGTGCGATCGTGGATCCGTTGGATGCGGATCGCGACGGGCAGCCATCGTTGGGCACTGACCGACGGTCCGTGCTCTGGCAGGCAGACTTCGGCGGTCGCGCACCACGCGCGCCCGGCGGAAACACTTTGCGGCGACCCTGCGTGGCAGCGCTCACCCGCGCCGGGGCAGCCAGAACTGGAGAACGTCCATGCTCGAGAACGAGCCCGAGGGCGGCGAACGGACCGGTTCACAGCCGGCCAGCGAGACCGCCGACCAGAGCAGCACGGCCGACGGCGCCGCCGTCGCGCCTCCCACGACTGCGGTCGGTTCGGCCTCGGTGGAACCGGGCGGTGCGGAGACCGCCGAGCCGGCCGCGCCGGCGCGGCGTACCGGACGACCCGACGTCGGGCCGCCCGCTCAACCAACCGGAGCAGACCGACGCCCGGCCGAGGCGTCCACCGGTGGCGCCGGCAGTGTCGAGTCGCCGCAGGCGGAGGTCTTCGCCCCGATCTCCGGTGACCTCGATGTCGCCCCGAAGACCCCGGCGTCGCCGTAAGGCCACCGCCGTCGAGACGACCGCCGAGGAGCCGCTGGTCGCGGCCTCCGCGGAGGCGGCCTCGGCCGAGGTGGTTCCGCCGGTCAAGGTGACCCGTACCCGGCGGAAGAAGGCCACGCCGGCTGCCGTCGAGGAGCCGGTCGCCACCGACGAGGTGCTCGCGATCGAGGAGCCGGTCGCCGCCGCGGAGCCGGCGGAGTCCGACCTGCGCGAGGCCGAGGCCGAGGTGGACGACACCGAGGCCCTTCCGAGCGCGACCGCCGCCGAGCTGGCCTGGAGCAGCGGTGCCCAGGAGCGCTCCGGTGAGGTGCCGCCGGGTGTGGCCGTCTCCGGTGTGACGGATGAGCCGAACGAGCCAGCCGAGGAGCCGGAGCAGCCGCGTACCCGTCGTCGACGGGCCGCGCTCTCCGCGCCCACCGTCCTGTTCATGGCACCCCAGCCGGACGCCGTGCCGGTGACCCGCCCGGTGGAGGCGCCCGCACCGGTGGCCGAGGAGCCGGCCGTCGAGGAGGCCGCCGAGCCGTCCCGCCGCCGCCGACGTGGCCGCCGCGAGGCCGAGCCGGTGGAGCCGATCGAGGCGATCGAGGCCGAGGAGGAGCCGACCGACGAGGCCGACGAGGCCGCCGAGGCGGATGAGGACGACGAGGACAGCGCCGCCGCGCGTCGCCGCCGCCGGCGTGGTCGCCGGGCCGGGGCCGGGGCAAGGGCGGGGCCGACGACGCCGAGGACGAGGAGTCCGACGAGGCGGCGCAGGCCGATGAGGAAGAGACCGCCGAAGTCGAGGCCGAGGGCGACGAGGACGAGGAGTCCGAGGGCGGAGACGGCCTGACCCGTCGTCGCCGTCGCCGTCGCCGCCGAGGTGCCGGCGACACGGAGGGCGGCGCGGCCGACGACGGCGTACCTACCGTGGTGAAGATCCGCGAGCCGCGCCGGACCGTCGACGAGGTGCAGGGCGTGTCCGGCTCGACCCGGCTGGAGGCCAAGCGCCAGCGTCGTCGGGATGGTCGGGAGCAGCGGCGTACCCGCCCGCCGATCCTGAGCGAGTCGGAGTTTCTGGCGCGCCGGGAGGCCGTCGACCGCGTGATGGCGGTCCGCCAGCGCGGTGACCGCACCCAGATCGCCGTCCTGGAGGACGGCATCCTGGTGGAGCACTACGTCACCCGCAACTCCTCCGGCACGATGGCCGGCAATGTGTACCTGGGCAAGGTGCAGAACGTGCTGCCGAGCATGGAGGCGGCGTTCGTCGACGTCGGCCGGGGCCGCAACGCGGTGCTCTACGCCGGTGAGGTCAACTGGGACACCTCCGGCCTGGAGGGCGGGCCCGCTCGATCGAGCAGGCGCTACGCTCCGGCGACTCGGTGCTGGTCCAGGTCACCAAGGACCCGATCGGGCACAAGGGCGCACGGTTGACCAGCCACATCGCGCTCTCCGGGCGGCACCTGGTCTACGTGCCCAACGGCAACGCCTCCGGGATCAGCCGGAAGCTGCCGGACAACGAGCGCAAGCGGCTGCGGGACGTGCTCAAGAAGCTGGTCCCGGACGGCGCGGGCGTGATCGTCCGGACGGCCGCCGAGGGTGCCACCGAGGACGAGCTGGCCCGCGACGTCAAGCGTCTGCAGGCGCAGTGGGAGGACATTCAGGCCAAGGCCACCGAGGGTGGCGCCCCGGCGCTGCTCTACGGGGAGCCCGACCTGGTCATCCGGGTTGTCCGGGACCTCTTCAACGAGGACTTCCGCGAGCTGGTGATCGAGGGCGAGCAGTCGTACGACATCGTTGAGTCGTACCTGTCGCACGTCTCCCGGACCTGGTCGACCGGGTGCGCCGGCACGTCGGAACGAGCGACGTCTTCGCCGAGTACCGGATCGACGAACAGATCATCAAGGGCCTGGACCGGAAGGTGTTCCTGCCTCCGGTGGCTCGCTGGTGATCGACCGCACCGAGGCGATGACGGTGGTCGACGTCAACACCGGCAAGTACACCGGCTCCGGGGCAACCTGGAGGAGACCGTCACCCGCAACAACCTGGAGGCGGCGGAGGAGATCGTCCGTCAGCTCCGGCTGCGCGACATCGGTGGCATCGTGGTGATCGACTTCATCGACATGGTGCTGGAGTCCAATCGTGAGCTGGTGCTGCGTCGACTGACCGAGTGCCTGGGTCGAGACCGCACCAAGCACCAGGTCACCGAGATCACCTCGCTCGGCCTGGTGCAGATGACCCGGAAGCGGATCGGCGCGGGCCTGCTGGAGGCGTTCAGCGAGACCTGCGAGTGCTGCAAGGGTCGGGGCGTCATCATGCACACCGAGCCGGTGCCGGAGAAGCCGCGTCCCGCCGGTGCGGGGAGAAGGTCAAGGCGGTCGCCTCGTCGGTGGCCGTCGCTCCGGCCGCCGAGCAGGGCAGCACCTCGTCCCGTCGGCGGGCGCGCAAGAACGCGCCGGCCGAGCGGGCGGTGGTCGAGGTCGTCGACACCGACTCCAACGCCGAACCGGACGCCGACTACCAGGACACCATGGGCTACGACCTGACCCGTTACGAGTCGGAGACCGCCGCCGCGCCGGCGATCTCCGACAGCCAGCAGGGTGAGTCGGCTCGGCTGGCCGCGGCGGACGACCCGGACGCGCTCGCCGATGGTGAGAGCGACGAGGAGGCCACCGAGGGTGGCGGCGGTCGTCGCCGATCGCGCCGCGGTGGCGCCCGTCGGAGGACCCGCCCCTGACCGCCTGACCGGCACGTGTTGACGAGGTCCCTCTCCGGCAATGTGACGGGGAGGGACCTCGTCGTTGCGGTCACCCGTTCCAGGATCGGCCGCCCGGGTCAGGAGAAGAAAATGCGTCGTCTGCTCGCCGTCACCGTGTTGGTCGCCGTGCTCGCCGGCGCGATCGGATGCTCCACCGATCAGCCCACCGAGCGGCCCCCGGAGTCGCTGCTTCGGCGGCCGGTGGCACCGCCCCGCGTCGACCGGCACGCCCGCCAGCGGCGGTGCGGCGGGCGGCAACGCCGTCCAGGTCTGCGCCGCCGCCCAGCAGGCCAGCACCACCGCCGTCCGGACGTACGTGGCGGAGTTGGGCCAGATGGTCGCGGCGGTGGGTGCCGGAGACAGCCGCGCGGCCGAGGCTGCTCGCGGGCGGGCCGAGGCGGCGCTGGCCGGCTGGCGGCCGCGCTGCGGGAGCAGTCGGAGCGGGCCGTCGAACCGCAGCTCAAGACCCTGCTCACCGACATCGGCACCGAGGTGTCCGCGCTCGGCGCCGACGTCGAGTCGATCGACGAGACCGAACTCGACCGGCTCCAGCAGCGCCTCGACCAGCTCTGCGCGCGCTGACCAGGGCGGGCCGGTTTGGGGTCCGGGCCGGCAATGGCGTACTCTTGCCTGCGGCGCACTTTGGTGTGCCGAGTTCCCGTGTGCCCGCGCCGCCGTGCACTGCTACCCGGCGAGCCGCTGCGGGGACGACCGCCAGCAGCCTCAACGACAGGAGTCCGCCTCCGATGTACGCGATCGTCAAGACCGGCGGCAAGCAGTACAAGGTCGCCGAGGGCGACGTGATCGAGGTCGAGAAGCTCACCGGTGCCCCGGTGACGCGGTGAAGCTCACCGCGGTGCTCCTCGTCGACGGTGACGACCTGGTGACCGATGCGGCGAAGCTTGCCGAGGTCGCGGTGTCCGGCGAAATCGCCGCGCACACCAAGGGCCCGAAGATCCGGATCCACAAGTTCAAGAACAAGACTGGCTACCACAAGCGCCAGGGTCACCGCCAGCCGTTGACCCAGGTCAAGGTAACCGGCATCTCCAGCGGGAAGTAGGTCGTCCTCCAATGGCTCACAAAAGGGTGCGTCCAGCTCGCGTAACGGTCGCGATTCTGCGGCCCAGCGACTCGGCGTGAAGCGCTTCGGTGGTCAGGTCGTCGGCGCCGGTGAGATCATCATCCGGCAGCGTGGCACCAGTTCCACCCCGGTGACCTGGTCGGCCGTGGTGGCGACGACACGCTGTTCGCGCTGTCCGCCGGTGCGGTCCTGTTCGGCACCAAGCGCGGTCGCAAGACCGTCAGCATCGTTCCGCAGCAGTAGTTCTCGGGCTAAGCGGGCCGCGGACCTCCGGGTCCCGGCCCGCTTAGCTTTCGGAGTGCGGGGTTGGACCTCGCTGGAAGGATTGACGCCGTGGCAACGTTCGTTGACCGGGTCGTTCTGCATCTGCAGGCCGGCGATGGCGGGCACGGTTGTGTCTCGATCCACCGCGAGAAGTTCAAGCCCTTCGGTGGGCCGGACGGCGGTAACGGTGGGCACGGAGGCAGTGTGTCCCTGGTGGTCGACCCACAGGTGACCACGCTGCTCGACTTCCACTTCCACCCGCACGTCAAGGCCGACAACGGCAAGGGCGGTGCCGGGTCGAACCGGGACGGGGCCAACGGCCACAACCTGGTGCTGAAGGTCCCCAACGGCACGGTGGTGCAGACCGCCGACGGCACGGTGCTGGCCGACATGGTCGGCGCCGGCACCACCTTCGAGGTCGCGCGGGGTGGGCGCGGCGGGCGCGGTAACGCCTCGCTGGCCAACGCCAAGCGCAAGGCACCGGCTTCGCCGAGCTGGGAGCCCGGCGACCAGCTGGACATGGTGCTGGAGCTGAAGAGCGTCGCCGACGTGGGTCTGGTGGGCTTCCCGTCCGCGGGCAAGTCGTCGCTGATCTCGGTGATCTCCGCCGCGAAGCCGAAGATCGCCGACTACCCGTTCACGACCCTGGTGCCCAACCTCGGCGTGGTCCGGATGGACAACCACACCTTCACCGTCGCCGACGTGCCGGGCCTGATCCCCGGCGCGGCGACCGGCAGGGGTTGGGCCTGGAGTTCCTGCGGCATCGAGCGCTGCGCCGTGCTGGTGCACGTCATCGACTCGGCGACCCTGGAGCCCGGCCGTGACCCGGTGGCCGACATCGACGCCATCGAGGCCGAGCTGAGCCAGTACGGCGGGCTGACCGACCGCCCACGCCTGGTCGCGGTGAACAAGGTCGACGTGCCGGACGGTCGGGACCTCGCCGAGATCGTGCGCCCCGACCTGGAGGAGCGCGGCTACCAGGTGTTCGAGGTCTCCGCGGCCACCCGGGAAGGGCTCAAGGAGCTGACCTACGCGATGGCCGAGCTGGTCGAGGCAGAGCGCAAGGCCGCTCCGCCCGCCGAGCCGACCCGGATCGTGATCCGCCCGATGGCCGTCGACGACGACGGTTTCACCATCACGGCCGAGGCGGACGCCTCGTTCACCGTTCGCGGTGTCCGGCCGGAGCGCTGGGTCAAGCAGACCACCTTCGACAACGACGAGGCGGTCGGCTACCTCGCCGACCGGCTGGCCCGGCTCGGGTGGAGGACAAGCTGGCCAAGGCCGGTGCGCAGCCGGGTGACCTGGTCCGCATCGGTGAGCGCGAGTTCGACTGGCAGCCGACGCTCTTCGCCGGCGTGGACTTCGTACCCGGTAACCGGGGCACCGACGTCCGCCTGGAGGAGAAGTCGAACCGGGCCTCCGCGGCGGACCGGCTCGCCGCCCGGAAGGCTCGCCGGGTGCGGTCGGCCGACGAGGTGGGCGCGGACGCCTCCGACGACCTCGACGACGACATCGACGACGAGGACGACGCCGAGTAGTTCGTTGCGCTCCGTGATGGGGTTGATTTCCGGAAACCTCCGCGAAATCCGCGCCTCCTAGCGTGGGGTGATGCTGATCGAGTCCCGCCCCGCCATCGATCCGGAGATCGCCGCCATGCTCGTCGCGCAGCAGCGTGAGCTACGCGAGGCCGATGGTGGGTTGGATGGGCAGGTCTTCGTTCCCCACGACGACGTCCGGTACCTGGCGGTGGTGGTCAACGGTCGGGCGGTCGCCTGCGGTGGGCTCCAGTCGATCGACGCCGAGACCGGCGAGATCAAGCGGATGTACGTCCGGCCCGCGTACCGGGGCGGGGCATCGCCCGTCAGCTGCTGGCCGCGCTGGAGGAGTGCGCGTTCCGGCAGGGGCACTCGGTGGTCTGCCTGGAGACGGGCAGCTACCTCCCGGCCGCGATCGGGCTGTACACCTCGTGCGACTACGACCGGATCCCGGTCTACGGCGAGTACGTGGGCAACCCGTACAGCGTCTGTTTCGCCAAGCGACTGCCGGTCGCGGCCTGACGGCCGACGCCGTGGCTCAGGCGCCGGTCTCGGTGTGGGCGACAGTGACCGGCTTCGACTCCGGTGAGGCGTGCTGACGCAGGACGATGCTCAGGTCAGTGCCGGTCGGCGGGATTGTCCAGGTGCCCGCCGGTGCCCGCCTGGTTCGACAGCAGGAGCCCGAGCGCGAGCATTCCGAAGCCGAGCGCGAGGTGCAGCCAGTTGTCGGCGTCGTTGACCGGAAGGATGTTCGCCCCGCCCTCCGGGTTGACCGCCTCGATCCCCAGGCCGTACAGCCAGAGGGCGAGGTAGATCGCACCGCCGCCGGCCAGGAAGACCCGGGCGCCGGCGACGCTGCGGGCCAGCACCAGGCCCGCCAGCCCGAAGAGCAGGTGCACCGCGTTGTGCAGGATCGACACCTGGAACAGCCCGAGCAGCCGCGCGTCCGAGTGGTGTCCGGCGAACCTCAGCTCGCCGTAGTCGGTGGTGATCCGGGGATGAAGCCGAGGACGCCGATCAGCAGGAATACCCCGGCCACGGCCAGTGCGGCCAGCTGCACCGGGGCCGTGGCCTGGCCGCTCGGCCGCCTCGCGCGTCTCGTGCCATCGCTGCCCCTCCATGGATCTGCCGGCCTTCGCGCTCACTGTCCGCAGCGGCGACGTGACGCAGCCCGACGATCCTCCATTTTGAAGTCCCTGGGGTGGGGCGCGCAGAGAAATGCACGAAGAGGTATGGAAGCCAAAACGCAGGGTAGGTGAATGGTCAGCGGCTCGAACAACGCGACCGCATCCCCCAGCACAACCGCGACGACTTTCTGAGCGGAAGGGACATCATGACTAACGATCTTTCACCTACGTCTTCCACCTACGGGCAGTCGGCCAACGGCGGTGGCGTTCGCGACCAGGCGCGCCACGTCGGTTCGGAGGCGGCGCAGGCTGGTGGTGCCGTCGCCCAGACCGCCAGGGAGCAGGGCACCGAGGTCGGCCGCGAGGCCGCCCGGCAGGCCCGCAACCTGTACGGCGAGGCCGAACCCAGCTCACCAGTCAGACCGGTGAGCAGCAGCGTCGAGCCGCCGGTGGCCTGCGGTCGCTGGCCGACGAGATGCGCTCGATGGCCGAGCAGGGTGGCCAGGCCGGCCCGGTGACCGAGCTGGCCCGCCAGGCCGCCGACCGGGTGCACGGCGTCGCCGGCTGGCTTGAGGAGCGCGACCCCGGTGACATGCTCAACGAGGTACGCGACTACGCGCGACGCAACCCGGGCACCTTCCTGGTCGGCGCGGCGGTTCTCGGCGTGCTGGCCGGTCGGCTGACCCGCGGCATCTCCGCCGCCAGCGACGACTCCACCGGCGGAACCTCGACCTACCGGGGCGCCGGGGCGTACGACCCGGAGCAGACCGCCGTGATCCCGACGCAGCCGCCGGCGCCTGCGCGGTGCCGGACGCCGTCCCGCCGGGCGGCTACCTCGACCCGACCCCGGCACGCACACCCCGCCGACGTCCGGTGGCTACGCCGACCCACGCCCGGTGGCTACGCCGACCCGACGCCCGGTGGCTCTGTCGAGCCCACCCGGGCGACTACCGGAGCACTCCGGCACCGGTCAGCCGTTGCCGCCGGTGACCCAGACCGACCCGCTGCCGGGCGTGCCGTCCAGCGGCAGCCCCGCCCGTGAGCCGCCGAGTCCGAAGGGAGACGACGGCATGAGCATGCCGACGCAGGGGTCCGGCCTGGACTCCGGTTACCACCCCGACGCGGGCGCCCCGCACACCGCGGCCGAGGTGAAGAACAGCTCCCTGGGTGACCTGATGCGTCAGGTCACCACGGACCTGTCGACGCTGATGCGTCAGGAGGTCGAGCTGGCCAAGGCCGAGATCCGCCAGGAGGGCAAGAAGGCCGGCAAGGCCGCGGGCCTCTTCGGCGGTGCCGGTTTCGGCGGTTACATGGTGGCGCTCTTCGTGTCCATCGCGATCTGGCAGTTCCTGGACAACGTCATGGACTCCGGCCTGGCCGCACTGATCGTGGCCGTCATCTGGGCCGCCGTCGCCGCGGTCCTCTACTCGATGGCCAAGAAGAACGCCCAGCACGTACGCGGGCTCAAGCAGACCAACGACAGCGTGCAGCGGATCCCTGACGCACTCAAGCCGCACCCGGAGGGAGTCACCCGATGAGCACCGATCCCGATCAGATCCGCCGCGAGATCGAAGCCACCCGTAACAGCCTCAGCTCCGATGTGGACGCGCTGGCGTACAAGGTCAGCCCCAGCCGCATCGTCGACGACCGTAAGCAGCGGGCCCGTTCCGCTCTGCAGAATGTGAGGGACAAGGTCATGGGAACCGCGTCTGACCTCGGCCACGGCACCAGCCACGCTGCCCACTCGGTGGGCGACCGTGCCTCGTCGGCGGCCACCAGCGTCAGCGACGCCGCGCACTCGGCGGCGGCCACGGTCAGCGGCGCCGCGCACAGCGCGCCGCAGGTGATCCGGCAGAAGTCCCAGGGCAACCCCTCGCGGCCGGTCTGATCGCGTTCGGGGTGGGCTGGCTGGCCTCGTCGCTGATCCCGGCCTCCCGCCGCGAGCAGCAGGCCGCCTCCCAGGTGAAGGCCAAGGTCAGCGAGCACAGCGGTGCGGTGACGGAGAAGCTGAGCGCGGTGGCCAGCGACCTCAGGAGGAGCTGCGCGAGCCGGCCCAGCACGCCGCCGAGTCGGTGAAGTCCACCGCTCAGGACGCCGTCCACGCGGTCAAGGACGACACGAAGACCGCCGCGCACGACGTCAGGACCAGGCCCAGCAGGCCCGGCACCAGGTCACCTCCTGACCCCACCACCACCGCACCAGCGACGACAGCTCGCGGCCACCATCCGGTGACCGCGAGCTGTCCCGCGCCACTCCGACCCCGCCCTGCCCGCCCTGCCCCTGCCCCGCCCTGCCCTGCCCCGCCGATCTTGCAGTTTCGGCCGGGCTTTGTGAGTCTATAGGCCTTTCTGTCGCGACAGAAAGTGCAAGATCGTGCGGGCTGCGGGCTGCGGGCTGCGGGCTGCGGGCTGCGGGCTGCGGGCTGCGGGCTGCGGGCTGCGGGCCAGCGGGTCGCGCGGGTCAGCGGTGGCGGCGGCGCTGCGGGGTGGGGTTGGCGGCTCGGCGGATCCGGGTGTCGCCGTAGCGGACGCCGCCGAGCAGGAACCGCTGGGCCACCGCCAGCCAGCCGCACACCGCGCTCCAGCAGCCAGAGCGGTGCTGCCAGCGCCGTGCTAGGCGGAAACACCCGGCCGCCGCCGGCGCGACGACGACCCGCCTCGGCCAGGGCGACCACCCCGGCCGCCGCGCCCAGCAGCAGCCGGGGCCGCCGCGACGCGATCGCCGCCACCAGTCCCGGCAGGACCGCGAGCGCGGGCAGCAGGCGAGCCGGCTGGGCCAGGTCGTCGTACGCCTGGCGGACACGTTGGCCCCGGAAGTGCGCGCTGTCCGGGGCAGTCGACGGACGTACAGCCAGGCCGGTGCGGCCTCGGTGCCGTCGTACGCGCGTACGGTGCGGATCAGCTCCAGGTTCTCGAAGAGCACGTCCGGGTCGTACCCGCCCATGGCGAGGAAGGTGCTGCGGCGCACGGCGAGCGTGCCGGGGTAGTCGGCGCCGAGCGCCCGGTTGAGCAACGTCCGGCCGGTGTCCCACCAGGCGTGCCAGGGCAACGGGTCGAAGTAGTTCTGCGGTCGGACCAGGTCGACGCGGCCCAGTAGCCGGTGCACGGCGGTCAGGCCGGCGTCGTCGTAGCGGACGTCGTCGTCGGCGATCACCACGTGCTCGTGGCCCGCCTCGCGGACGCCGGTGCGTACGCCGACCACCTTCCCGTTGAGCCCGCGCTCGGTGGGGTCGGGTGGGAGGTGTCGGATCAGCCCCGCCATGCCTCGGCGTGCCCCGCGAAGCGGTCCGGTGCGGAGCCGTCGACCACGAGCACCTCGACCCTGTCGGCCAGCCAGCGCAGGTAGTCGGTCAGCTCGGCCAGGCCGGCGTCGGTGTGCCAGCGCAGCGGCAGCACGTACGTCATCGGCAGGCGGGTCGACGACGGGCCGGCGGCGCCTGACGCAGCGTCCCGCGCGCGCGGCGCGCGTCACCGGTGGGGCTGTAGAGGGACATCGATGTGCCTCCTGGGCAGGACAGGGACGTTCACCGGACGATCGGCGGGGCGGACGTCAGGCGGTGCGGTGGATGTTCGAGAGGGTCAGGCCGATCGGCGGCAGCGCGGGCATCCGGTGCAGGTCCAGGGCCAGGTCCTGGGCGGGGACGTCGTACCGCATGGTGCTGGTCAGGTTGGTGACCGCCCGCTTCATCAGGTCGATGGTGATCCACTCGCCGGCGCACCGGTGCCCGGTCCAGTGCTCGCCACCGCCCTGCGGGATCAGCTCGAACGGGTCGACACGCCGGTCGGCGAAGCGCTCCGGACGGAACAGCTCGGGCTGCGGCCAGAGGCTCGGGTGGTGGTTGGTGCCGTAGAGGTCGAGCAGCACCCGTCTGCCACGGGGAAGTGGTGGCCCTGCCAGTCGAAGGAACGCCGGACCCGGGCCGCCGCCATCGGGAAGAACGGGTAGTAGCGGCGTACCTCCTGGACGAAGTGCTCGGTGGCCTGGTCGTCGTCGCGGACCCGTTCCCGCCAGGCGGGTGGTCGTGCAGGGCGAGCGCGGCGAAGGTCATGTACTGGTCCACCGCGACCACGGGCCGCAGCACGTTGAGCAGCTCCACCGCCGCGATCCGGCGGGGAGGAGTCGACCCTGCCCGTCCCGGTGCTCGGCGATCACGGCCAGCGCGCTGCCGGCGGGTGCCCGGCAGAAGCCGACCCGTGTCCGCTCGATGAGGTCGGCGAGCCAGCTCGGCGCGGTACCGGGCGAGTCGCCCCGCCAGTGCCGGAGGCCGGCCACCGCCGGGGCCTCGATCATGGCGTGCAGCTGCACGGCGCGGCGGTCGACCTGCGCCTCGGGCAGCGGCACCCGGCCCAGGCGCAGACCACCCGGGTCAGCATCCGGCCCAGCTCGTCGTAGAGCGGACCGGCCCGGCACCCTCCCAGGCGGCGAGCCGGGTCCGCCACTCGTCGTCGAAGAGCTGTCCGAGCCGCCCGATGGCGGCCGGCGTCATGATCGACATGAACATGGCCTTGCGGTCGACGTGCTCCGGCCCGTCCAACCCCTGCACGCCCCTCGACCGGTGAGGGTCCGCTGCACCCGCAGCGGCATCGCGGTCGCCCGTTGGAAGCGTTCGGTGTCGTAGAAGAGCATCGCCGCCGGGCGGCCCCGGAGACAGATGGTCGGGGCGAGCAGGATCCGGGCCTGGAAGACGTCGCTGCCGTACCGCTCGCAGCGCTCGCCGATGAACCGGTAGCCGGCCCGGAGCAAAGCGAGGGTGCTGTCCGGGCTGCGGTCGGCCGGCATGGTTGCCATCGGGTCTCCTCACGCGCAGATGCGGCCGGTGGCCTCCGGCCGGTTGCGTCTACCCCGTCACCGCCGCTGAATCCCGCGCCGACGGCACGCCGGCTGGCCCCTCCCAGGGACGGCGGAACCTGGTTTGCTGCTGGTGGGGCAACCAAGGGGAGGGCGGATGCGCGACAACAGATCGCCGTACTGGCGGCAGCGGCGGGCGGTCGGGGCACTGGGCGGAGGCCGCGACGGGCGGTCCCTGATCGGGCCGCCCCGGCGGCCCACCCGGCCGCACCGGTTCTTCACCGTGCACCTGGGCTTCACCGCGCCCGACGCGGCCGACGCTCGCGAGCTGGCAGTGGCGTACGCGGAGGCGCTGAGTCTGCTCCGCCCGGAGCTGGCGCTCGGTGCGTCGGCCCTGTCGCCGGCGGACGCCTGGAATCGGGCCGAACGACTGTTCTGCGGTGCGGTCGGCCCGGACGGCGAGCGCTGCGTCGACGTGGCCGACCATCCTGGGTTCCACCACGCCCCGGGTCCCGGTGGCCTCGGCTGGGGCGACGGCGACGGGCCGGCTTCGTGGCTGACCGCCAACCCGGGGTCGCTGATCCGGGTCGACGGCAACCGCAGACGGCGGCCACGCTCACTCCAGGTCGAACTCGCCGTCCTGCGCACCGGCCACGAACGCGTCCCATTCGGCCTGGGTGAAGACCAGCACCGGGCCTTCCGGCTGGGCCGAATTGCGCATACCGATCAGATCGTCGACGAAAGCGACCTCAACGGCGCTGTCGGAGGTGTCCCCTCGGCCCGCTGCCAGACCGCCCGGGAGAGGTCGAAGTCGCCCTTGGGTGCTGCGCCATGTTTCTTTCCTCCAGTGCCGAGGGTCGTGTGGTGACCGGGTGCCGATCCCCATCGGGCAGGATAAGCGGATGCCGAGCCTGACCCGTGTAGAGGCGACCGCGCGTGGCGCGGCGATTACTGTCGAGTCCTATCAGGTGGACCTCGACCTGACCGGTGACGCCGAGACGTTCCGCTCCCACGTCGAGATCCGGTTCCGGGCGACCGCCGGCAGCGCGACCTTCGCCGAGGTCAAACCCGCCAAACTGCTGGGTGTACGCCTCAACGACCGCGACCTCGACCCCGACCTGCTCACCGACAACCGGCTGCCGCTCGACGACCTGGCCACGGACAACACGCTGGTCGTCGAGGCGGAGATGGCGTATTCCAGGACGGGCGAGGGATGCACCGCTTCGTCGACCCGGCCGACGGCGAGACCTACCTCTACGCGGTGAGCTTCCTCGACAACGTGCAGCGCATCATCGCCGCCTTCGACCAGCCCGACCTCAAGGCTCCGTTCACCCTCGCCGTCACCGCGCCGCCGCAGTGGACGGTCGTCGCCAACGCGGAGGTGGCCGCCAACCCCGCGCCCGGTCGTTGGGAGTTCGCCCGACCGCGCCCCTGGCCACCTACTTCTTCTCGCTGATCGCCGGGCCGTACCACGTCCGGCGCGCCGAGCACGACGGCGTGCCGCTGGGCATCTACTGCCGCCAATCGCTCGCCGAGCACCTCGACGCCGACGCCGAGGAGCTCTTCACCGTCACCGGGCAGTGCCTGGACCGGTTCCACCAGCTCTTCAGCGAGCGCTACCCGTTCGGCAAGTACGACCAGGCGTTCGTGCCCGAGTTCAACGCCGGCGCGATGGAAAACCCGGGCATCGTCACCTTCCGCGACGACTACGTGTTCCGCTCGGCGGTCACCGACACCAGCGCGAGCTGCGGGCCACCACCATCGCGCACGAGATGGCCCACATGTGGTTCGGCGACCTGGTCACCATGCGCTGGTGGGACGACCTGTGGCTGAACGAGTCCTTCGCGGAGTACCTGGGCACCCGGGTCACCGCCGAGGCCACCCGCTTCGACCAGGCGTGGACCACCTTCGCCATGCGCCGCAAGGCCTGGGGATACGCCGCCGACCAGCGCCCTCCACCCACCCGGTCGCCCCGGAGGAGGTGGCCGACACCGACGAGGGCTGCTCAACTTCGACGGCATCTCGTACGCCAAGGGGCCAGCGTGCTGCGGCAACTGGTCGCGTGGCTCGGTGACGAGGCGTTCCTCGCCGGCCTGAACGCGCACTTCGCCGCGCACCGCTTCGGCAACGCCACCCTCGCCGACCTGTTGGCCAGCCTCTCCACCAGCAGCGGGCGCGACCTGTCCGACTGGGCCGAGTCGTGGTTGCGCCGACCGCAGGTCAACACCCTGCGGGCGGAGGTCGCCGTGGACGCCGACGGGCACTACACCGAGGTGGCCGTGGTGCAGACCGCGCCGGAGTCTCACCCGGTGTTGCGCCCGCACCGCATCGGAGTGGGTCGTTACTCGGCGGACGGCACCGTGCGGCGCGACGAGGTCGACATCGACCCGGCCGCCGACGGAGGCCGGACGGTGCTCGGTGAGCTGACCGGTGCGCCGGCAGCTCGGCTGCTGCTGCTCAACGACGGTGACCTCACGTTCGCCAAGGTGCGCCTCGACCGGGCCTCCGCAGACGCCGTCCCGCTGGTGCTGCCCTGTCTGACCGACCCGCTGGCGAGGGCAGTGCTCTGGGGTGAGGCACTGGACGCGACAAAGGACGGAGAGCGGCCGGTCACCGGCCTGGTCGACCTGATCGTCGCCGCGCTGCCCGCCGAGACCGAGGTGATCATCGCGGAGGACGTGCTGACGCTCAGCCGGTCGCTTGTCGACCGCTATCTCGACCCGCCGACCCGGGCCACGGCCCTGGCCGGGTCGCCGAGTCATGCCATCGGCTGCTCGACGGCGCGCCGGCCGGTCAGTCGTTGCAGCTCGCCGCCGCCCGAGGTTGGATCACCGCCACCACCGACGCCGACCTGCTCGTCGGTTGGCTCGCCGGCCGGGACGTACCGACCGGTCTGAAGGTCGACGCCGAGCTGCGCTGGGCGGTGCTGAGCCGACTGGTGGTGCTGGGCGTCGCCGGCGAGGCGGAGATCGCCATCGAGGTGGCCGCCGACAACAGCTCCACCGGCGCGCAGTGGGCCGCCGGCTGCCGAGCGGCCCTGCCCGACCCTGCGGCCAAGCAGGCAGCCTGGGACATCATCGTGCGGGACACCGAGCTGTCCAACCGGTTGTTGGAGGCGACCGCCGAGGGCTTCTGGCAACCCGAACAGGCCGAGCTGACCTCCGCGTACGTCGATCGGTACTTCGCCGAGATGCCGGCCGCCGCCCATCTGCGTACCCCGTGGACGGCCGACCGGGTGGCGGCCCTGGCGTTCCCCGCTACGCCGTGGCGCAGCCGACCCGGGAGGCGGCCGTGGCGCTGCTCGCCCGCGACGACCTGACCCCGGCCTGCGCCGGGTCGTCACCGACGCCGACGACGACCTGCGCCGCGCGCTGGTGGCCCGGACGGCGGTCGCCGCCGCCTCGGCCTGACGGCGGCCCCGCGCGGGTGGCTGGCCGGCCACCCCGCGCCCAACGCTCACCGCAGCGCGGGCTCCGCCGTGACCGGGGCCTCCCAGTCGATGGTGTAACGCTGCTCGTGAGCGACGGTCTTCTCCGGGTCGAGCACGGTGCGCACCATCAGCGGCATCAGCAACGGCATCAGCGTTCGGGCGACCGGGCCGGGGCCTTCGCGTGGTTGATCCGGGCCGCGCGGGCGGCGACCTTCTCCACCCGGGAGCGCCGCAGCCGCACGTACGCGGACAACGCCGCCTCCACTTCCGGCACGTCGCGCAGGCAGCGGGCGAGCTGCACCGCGCTCTCGATGGCCAGCGCCGCGCCCTGCCCGGAGCTGTTCGACGGAGCGTGTGCCGCATCGCCGACCAGCACCATCCGACCCCGGTACCAGTGCGGCACCGGCGGCATGATCTGCAACGACCCGACCACCTGGAGACCGTCGGCGTCGCTCGTCGCCATCAGTTCCCGGCCCGGGTGGTCGTCGCCGTAACTGGTGCGCAGCGTGTCCAACCACCGCTCCGCCGGCACCGCCCGGGCCTCGACGAGGCTCATCGGCCGCTGCTGCGGCAGGTTCGCCCCAGCGGGTGCCGCCGCCGGGCTCCGGCCAGTACAGGTAGTAGCCGTGTCGCCCGAACGCGAACGTCATCGTGCCCGGCTCGGCATCCACCTCGTGCCGAGCGACCGCCTCGAAGCCGAGCAGCCCGGTGAACCGGGGCCGGGCGCGGCCGGGTCGATCAGGCCCCGGACCGTGGAGCGGATTCCGTCCGCGCCGACGAGGATGTCGGCGGTCGCGGCACTGCCGTCCTCGAACCGGGCGGTCACACCGCCGTCCGTCTGCTCGGCGTCGACCAACCGCTTGCCGTACGCGAACGGCACACCCTCGGCCGCCGCCCGGTCGTGCAGCACCTGGTACAACTCGGCGCGGTGCACCACGTTCAGCGGAGGCACCCCGGCCAGCGTGGGCATGTCGAGGTGGCGACGGCCGACGGCCATCGCGCTGCGTCCGATCGGGGTGGCGATCGCCGTCACCGCCTCGTGGGCGCCGACCGCGCGCAGAGCCGCCATGCCGTTGGGCGCGAGGGCGAGGGTGCCGCCGATGCCGCTGGCCATGGTCGGGTACGCCTCGTAGACGGTGGCGATGATGCCGGCGCGACGGAGTGCCAGCGCTGTCACCGGTCCGGCGATGCCGCCGCCGATGACGATCGCGGTTCGTACCGTGGTCATGCTCTCTCCCTGGTGTGGTGGTTTCGTGCGCGCGCACGGACCTTGGACTCGTGCGTGGGTGCACGGACCTCTGGGTTCGTGTGCGTGGCACGAACCTGGGAGGAGCCCGGTTATCCTCGTGGTTGCCGCTTCGGGCCGGGCATCTTCCCAGGTGTCGGTTCGGGGTAAGGGCTCCGGCGGGTGTTGGCGCACTCCGCCGGGGCCGTCCTTCAGTCGGTGGCGTCGGCTTCCCGGCTGCTGGTGGTTGAAGTGCTGGTGGTGTCCGGGCTGGTGGTTTCGGTGCTGGCCCTTTCGGCCAGCTCGGTCAGCTCGGCCGGTATCTCGCCGGTCTCGTGGAAGGCCCGCCAGGTGTCCAGCCCCGGATAGCTGCCCGAGGTCAGCTCGGCGAGCAGTGCCCGCAGCCAGGCTGCCTCGGCGGCACGCATGGCGAGGTCGTACTCCGACTCCACCAGGAACAGCCGCGGAATCTCCCGCAGGTGCACATCGAGCGTCTCGCGGTCCCGCTGGATCGCGACATCCAACAGGTCGAGCCGTTGCCGCAACAGGTCGGCGGCCTCGTCGGGGTGCAGGGCGGCGAGCACGGACAGGCCGGCCCGGAAGCGGGGTGCTCCGGCATCGGTGTGGAAACCAGCTCCCGAGCCCAGTCGACCAACTCGGCCCGCCCGGCGTCGGTGATCCGGTAGACGGTGCGTTCCGGGCGCCGGCCCTCGCGCAGACTCTCCACGGCCTCGACCATGCCGTGTTTGTCCATGTTCCGGATGACCGTATAGAACGATCCCCACTTGAACTCCATGTCCTGGTCCTTGCCCCAGGAGCGCAGTGTGGTGGCGATCTCGTACGGGTGCATCGGCCGCTGGACCAGGGCGGACAGCACTGCCAACGCCAGCAGGTTGCCGACCTTGCGCCGCTTCGGCACGACGTCTCTCCTCGCTCGCGAACGTATACTCGTTAACGAGTATACGTTGACGGCGCCCACACCGCGACCCGCCGCCGAACGCGTGCTAGTGCCGAAGGTGTTTCTCGCATGATCGACTCGGTTTCAGGAAGTCGCGGTATCCGATGCGGTGTGATGCCCCGAATTCCAGGAAGCCGAGTCGATCATCGCGCCGCGCCGCGCCGCGCCGAGTCGATCGTCGCGGCCGGCGCTGAGGCGGATCCTCGCGCGTCGGGGCTGCGGCCCTCGGGCCTGACGTGCTCCTCTGCCAGGCCGGAATGGTCCGTCGACGCGGTCGGCCTACGATCACTGGGTGGAGGAAGACATCCGGCGGATCGGGATCATGGGTGGCACCTTCGACCCGATCCACCACGGGCACCTTGTCGCGGCCAGTGAGGTGGCGGACCGGTTCGGCCTGGACGAGGTGGTGTTCGTCCCGACCGGGCAGCCGTGGCAGAAGGCTGACGAGCCGGTCAGCCCGGCCGAGGACCGGTACCTGATGACGGTGATCGCCACGGCCTCCAATCCCCGGTTCCAGGTCAGCCGGGTGGACATCGACCGCAGCGGGCCGACCTACACGGTCGACACCCTGCGTGACCTCCAGGCCGAGTACGGGCCGAAGGTGCAGCTGTTCTTCATCACCGGCGCTGATGCCCTGCAACGCATCCTGTCGTGGAAGGACCTGGACGAGATCTTCGAGTTGGCGCACTTCATCGGGGTGACCCGGCCCGGTTTTCCGCTGACGGACGAGCACCTTCCGGCGGACACCGTCAGCCTGATCCAGGTGCCCGCGATGTCCATCTCGTCGACCGACTGCCGCGCTCGGGTCGCCCGAGGTGAGCCGGTCTGGTATCTGGTGCCCGACGGTGTGGTGCAGTACATCGCCAAGCGGAGCCTCTATCAGCGCTGAGCGCACCCGTTATGCGTAGGTTGATGCCCTTAACCGGCTAGAACTGAACGATCGGGGCGTCGCCGGGTATGAGACGCTTGGAGGATCGCACGCTTGATCGAAGGAGAACGGTGACGATTTCCGAACGCGCTCACGAGCTGGCTATCGCGGCCGCCCAGGCCGCCGCCGACAAGAAGGCGCAGGACATCACGATCATCGACGTCGGCGACCAGCTCGCTATCACCGACGCGTTCGTGCTGGCCGCTGCCCCAACGAGCGTCAGGTGCTGGCCATCGTCGACGCCATCGAGGAGAGGCTGCTGGAGCTGCCGGACAAGGCGAAGCCGGTGCGGCGCGAGGGCGAGCGTGGTGCCCGGTGGGTGCTGCTCGACTACGTCGACATCGTGGTGCACGTCCAGCACACCGAGGAGCGGGAGTTCTACGGGCTCGACCGCCTCTGGAAGGACTGCCCCACCATCCCGTTCGTCGATCGCGACCTGGTCGAGGCTGACGCCAGCGGGTCCGCCGCCGCCGAATGACCCGGCTGATCGTCTGGCGGCACGGCAACACCGACTGGAACGCCGCCAACCGCGTCCAGGGGCAGCTCGACGTACCCTCAACGACCGTGGTCGCGACCAGGCCCGCGCCGCCGCTCCGCTGCTCGCGGCGCTGCGGCCCGACGCCATCGTGGCCAGCGACCTGAGCCGCGCCGCGGAGACCGCCGCCGCGCTCGCCGCGCTGACGGGCCTGCCGGTGAGCACGGATGCCCGGCTGCGCGAGCGGCACTTCGGCCAGTGGCAGGGTCTGCACCTCACCGAGGTCGCCGAACGCTTCCCCGAGGAGTACTCCCGCTGGCGGGCCGGCGACCGGACCCGGGCGCGGACCTGGAGCCTCTGCACGACCTCGGCGAGCGGGTCGGCGTCGCGCTGCGGGAAGCGGCCGACGCGGCACCCGGCGGCACTGGGTGATCGCCACCCACGGTGGCGGCTCCCGGCAGGGCATGGGTCATCTGCTCGGTTGGGACACCGGCGTGCTGCGCTCCATCGGCTCGTTGGCCAACTGCCACTGGAGTGAGCTACGGCACGACGACCGTGCACCGGCCATCGGGCGTCCGCAGGACGTCCGTGGCTGGCAGTTGCGGGCGCACAACGTCGGCCTGGTCACCGCCCCGGTCGCCGCCGACGCGGTCTGAGCGCTCGCGCCTCGGCGTTCGAGACCTCGATCGGCTAGCGTGCCGGGCATGCCCGTCGCGGTTGTCATCGACTCCACCGCCTACCTTCCGCCCGAGCTGGTGCAGGCGCACCGGCTGACCGTCGTCCCGCTGACCGTCGTCCTCAACGGGGCGGAAGGGCTGGAGGGTGGAGACCCAGCCGGCCGACGCCACCCGGGCGTTGAGCGCCCGCCGGGTCACGGCGACCACCTCCCGCCCGGCTCCCGAGCAGTTCGCCCGGACGTACCGCCGACTGCTCGACGCCGGCGCCGACGGCATCGTCTCGGTGCACATCTCCGCCGCCCTGTCCGGCACGGTCGAGGCCGCCCGCCTGGCCGCCGCCGACCTGGACGGCCGGGTCGAGGTGGTGGACAGCCGCTCGGCCGGCATGGGCTGGGCTTCCCGGCCATCGCCGCCGCCATCGCCGCCGAGGCCGGCACAGACCTTTCGGGTACGCGACGCGGCACTCGCCGCCGTCGAACGGACCACCGTCTGGTTCTACGTCGACACGCTGGAGTTCCTCCGCCGGGGCGGCCGGATCAACGCGGCCGAGGCACTGTTCGGCACCGCCCTGTCCGTCAAGCCGATCATGCACATGCCGGACGGGGCGATCGTGCTGCGCGAGAAGGTCCGCACCGCCAGCCGGGGAGTGGCCCGTCTCGTGGACCTGGCCGTCGAGGCGGCCGGCGACGGCGACGTGGACCTCGGGTGCACCACCTGGCCGCGCCGCAACGGGCCGAGGCGCTGCGTGCCGCGCTGACCGAGCGGCTCGGTGACCGGCTGCACGACACGTACGTCTCCGAGGCGGGTGCCGTCGTCGCCGCGCACGCCGGGCCCGGCCTGGCCTGCGTGGTCGTCCACCGCCGACCGGAGAGCTGAGCCGTGGCCACGTCGTGCGTGGTGACCGGGGCGGTCGCGGTGTCGGCCGAGCCGTGGTGGAACGGCTGGTGGCGACAGGTGCCACCATCGTCGTACTGGAACGCGACGCTGACGCCGTCAACTGGTTGGCCGACCATCCGGCCGCCGATCGACTCGTCGCGGTGGTCGGCGACGCCGCCGACGAGCGGGTGGCCGAGCACGCCGCCGAACTGGCGGATCACGCCGCGCCACTGAGCGGCTGGGTCAACAACGCTGCGGTGTTCCGCGACGCCGCACTGCACTCCGCGTCGGCCGACACGGTGCTGGAGCTGATCGGGCTGAACCTCCGTCCCGCCGTGGTGGGTGCCGCGGTCGCCGTCCGCCGGTTCCTGGCCGCGCCGCCGGCGGCGCGATCGTCAACGTCTCGTCGCACCAGGCCCGCCGACCGGTTACTGGTGCCCTGCCGTATGCGACGGCGAAGGCCGCCGTGGAGGGGCTGACCGGGCGCTGGCCGTCGAGTACGGGCGGCACGGAATTCGCGCCAACGCCGTCGCCCTCGGCTCGATCGCCACCGAGCGGCACACCGAATTCCTGGCCACCCAGGAGCCCAACCAGGCCCAGTGGATCGACGCCGAGCTGACCCGGCTGCACCCGGTGGGCCGCATCGGGCGGGCCGAGGAGGTGGCCGAGGCGGTCGCGTACCTGCTGTCGCCCGCGGCGAGCTTCGTCAACGGGTGACGCTGCCGGTGGACGGGGACGGGCCGTGCTCGGCCTCGACCCCGAGGCCCGCTGACGCCGTCCTCGTCGGCGTTCGTGCCGGTCGGATTTCTAGCTGTCGGCGACGAAGACGCCCTGCCCCTGCTGACCGTAGATCAGGTTCCGCTCGTGCAGTTCCTTGACGGCTCGGTAGGCGGTGGAGCGTGCCACGTTGTAGAGCTCGCCGATCTCGGACACCGATGGCAGTTGCTGGCCCGGCGAGTATTCGCCCGAGCGGATCTTCTGCTCGATGTCGTCCGCCACGCGGCGGTAGTGCGGTGGCCTCGTCGGCATGATCGATTCTCCTGGACTTCAGCAGAGATCATGTTTCCAGCACGGCTGTGATTGAGACAAGGCGACAACACGGCAAAGTGGAGATAGTGAGAACTTGACTACAGTGAGACACTGGATACAGTGAGACAGTGGCCGGATGCTCCTGGACTTCAGCACTCCTGAGCTGTCTGGTCTGCCCGCCCTGAGGTTTCCTCCGGGCGGGCTACTCGATCTCCCGAGAGGCGCCGACCATGCCAATCGACGAACCGGTATCTGCGGCGACCCAACTGTTCACGGCACATCGCGTACTGAATGCTCATTGGACCCGCGCGACCGACCGCCCGTGGCGGGCAGGCGGGTGCCTCGAATGCCGAGGGCAGAACGACTGCCGACAACTTGATTGGGCGGTCGAGCTGATGGCGGAGGTCGCCTCGGTGATGTTCCAGAAGCGGTGACTGATCCAGTCTGACTGCTGTGTTAGCCTCCGTGCGCGCCCCAGATGGGCCTACCCCGGAGGTTCTGGCTACTTCAGCCACCACGCCGAGATCGACGCCATGTACGCGTCTCTCGTGCGGGATCCGGGGCGTCGGTGCCCTCGGGGCTTTGTCATCTGTGTGGCTGGGTGAACGCTGTGCGCCTCCGGTCGGGTCTTCGGATCGACCGGGAAGAAGACGGTACGGATGACAGTCACGTTCAACCACACCATCATCGCCAGCAAGGACAAGAGCGCTTCGGCCGCGTTCTACCGGGAGCTGTTCGAGCTGCCCGAGGCGCCCTCGTGGGGCCGTTCGTCAACGTCCTGCTGGACGAGGGCGTGCTGCTCCAGTTCGCCGAGCCGCCGGTGGACATCCAGATGCAGCACTACGCGTTCCTGGTCGACGACGAGCTTTTCGTGCGGTGCCTGGCGTTCGTCGAGGGTCGCGGCATCACGTACTGGGCCGACCCGCAGCTGCAGCGGGAGGGCGAGACCAACACCGAGCACGGTGGGCGGGGCTTCTACTTCTTCGACCCGTCGGGCCACGCCATCGAGATCATCACGCGGCCGTACCTGTAGCAGGCCCGGCGGCCGGTCGGGCGCTGTTGCCCCACCGGCCGTCAGCCTCGCTGCTGAGCCTCGTGGGCCGTGGGCCCCGCGCTCTCGCCCGTGTGCACGGGATCAGTCAGCTGGAATCCGGGTGCCGAGAAGTCGGCTCCGTGCTCGCGATCGGACAGCACGAACGTTCCGCCCCGCTGCTGTGGCTGCCAACCACTCCTCAGGCCGCAGACGATGACCGCTCGCACGTCGGCAGGTGTGGGGTAGCCGTCGTCGACAACGTACGGCCCGGGGCCGACAGCAGATCCGCTTCGAGTTTCTGACCGTTCTTGCCGCCGGCACCCCAGGCGCGAACGTAGACGGCCCGGCGGTGAAAACCGTCAACCTGCACGCGGTGCAGGTCCGCGCGCCACGTATAGGTGTGCCCGTCGACGTGTATCTGTCGTAGTCGAGCCCGCATCTGAGCCGCCTCCGATCCTCCAAGATCGATAGCCGTACTCTACGCCGCACTGAGCCATCACCAGTGATGCTGGCGGGGCTGCGGCGGAAGCAGGCGGGGAAGTATCGGTCGTCGGAGGTCCGGTCCGCAGCGCTTGAGTCCTCGCCTCGCCAGGCTCGACCCGGTCCTGACCCGTGGCTTGGTACTCCTCGGGTGCCAGGGCCAGGTCAACATGCTGACCTCATAGCAGATCGAAGCTTGATCAGGTGGTTGTCCACAGTGGCGTTGGTTGTCCACAGGACGGCGTCGCCCCCGTCCACCGTCCCGGCCGCCGCCATAGCGTCGCGGTGTGTCGCACGACGAGGAGACAGAGGTACGCCAGCGCCTGCGCCGGCTGACGGAGACGGTTGTGGTCCCGCTGACCCGGCCCGAGGCGTCGCTCGCGGGCGTACCCCGTTTGGCGTGCCGCCCGGCGCGCCGTCTCCGGACGTGCGGTCGGCCCAACCGGCGCTGGCCTCTGAGCTGGTGCCGGGCGGCCTTGCGGTGGTGTCTGAATCGCGGTTGCCCGGGCCTGGGGCGTTCGATCCCGGGCGCAGGGGTGCGGGCGTTGGCGGTGGTCGCCGTGGTGGTGGTGTTGGTCGCGGCCGGTTGGGCTTGGCGATCCCGGCCGCAGTCGGAACCGGTCGCCCCGCTGGCCCGCGAGACCGCATCGGCTGCGCCGGCGGGTGACCTCAGCGCGTCCGGGTCCGGCGAGCTGGTGGTGGCGGTGGCGGGCAAGGTCCGCAAACCCGGTCTGGTACGCCTGCCGGCCGGCTCCCGTCTCGCCGACGCGGTGCAGGCAGCCGGCGGCGCGCTGCCGGGGTCGACGTGGCGCTGCTCAACCCGCCCGCAAGGTCACCGACGGTGAATTGATCGTGGTCGGGGTGACGCCACCACCGGTGCCGGGCGGCGCGGCCGGGCCTGCCGCGGGCGGCGCGGCACCCGCCGCCGGTCCGGTGAACCTCAACACCGCCACCCTGGCCCAGCTCGACGCGCTGCCCGGGTAGGGCCGGTCCTCGCCCAACGGATCCTCGCCCATCGGGATCAGCACGGCGGGTTCAAGTCCGTTGGCGATCTGCGCCAGGTCGACGGGATCGGTGACGCCCGGTACGAGCAGCTCAAGGACCTGGTGACGGTGTGAGCGCCGACCGCGCCACCGACGAGTGGGAGCCGTCGAGCACAAGGGCTGGAAACGACCCGAGCGTTGCCCACGACCAGACGTCGCCGCCGGATCTGCGGCTCGCCGGGTTGGCGGTGGCCGCCTGGCTCACCGCGCTCGCCGGCCTCCACCTCGGCACCCGCCCGCTGCTGGTGGTCAGCGGGGTGGCAGCCGGCATGACGGCGGTGAGCACCCTGTACCTGCTCGGTCACCTCGGTCGTTGGCCTCGGGCGACGGCTCACCGCTACGGTTGGATCGTCGTCGCGGTCGGTCTCGGCGTGGTCTGCGCAGGGCGGCCACCGCTGCCCGGCTCGCCATCCGGGACACACCGCCGATCCGTTCCTGGCCGAGCAACGCGCTCCGGTCACCGCCGACGTGGTCGTCCGGGACGATCCGCGTCCGATCCGGAGCGCCGGCCGGCCGGGCATGCTGCTGGTGTCGACGGAACTGGTCCGGCTCACCGGCCCGGACGGTCGACGCATCCTCGCGTCGGTGCGGCTGCTCGTGCTGGCGACCGACCCCGCCTGGCGGGGCCTGCTGCCCGGGCAACGCCTCACCGTCGACGGCCGTCTCGGTACTCCGCGCGGAGGGGACCTCACCGCGGCGGTGCTGAGCACCAACGGTCCGCCGGAGCGGCACGGTGCGTCGTCCTGGGCGCAGCGCGCCGCCGGGACACTGCGTGCCGGCCTGCAACGAGCCTGCGTGCCGCTGCCCGACGATCCGGGTGGGCTGCTACCCGGTCTGGTGGTGGGGACACCAGCCGGTTGCCACCCGCCGTCGAGGAGGACTTCCGGGCCACCGGAATGACACACCTCAATGCCGTTTCAGGAAGCAATGTCGCTATTGTCGTAGGAGCGGTGTTGCTGTTGGCCCGCTGGGCCCGCGCCGGTCCATGGCTCGCCGCCGGGCTCTGCGGGATGGCGCTCGTGGGCTTCGTCATCCTGGTCCGCCAGTCACCGAGCGTCGTACGGGCCGCGACGATGGGAGCCATCGGGCTTGCCGCCCTGGCCGCCGGTCGGCCCGGGCGGCACTGCCTGCGTTGGCTGCCGCCGTGACCGTGCTGGTGCTCGTCGACCCGGAGCTGGCCGGTGACCCCGGGTTCGCGCTCTCCGTGCTGGCCACCGGGGTCTGCTGCTGCTTGCGCCCCGCTGGCGGGACGGGCTGCGGCGGCGGGCGTACCGGCCGGTCTGGCGGAGGCACTGGCCGTGCCGGCGGCGGCGCAGCTGGCCTGCGGGCCGGTCGTCGCCGGAATCTCCGGGACGGTCAGCCTGGTGGCGGTGCCGGCCAACCTGCTGGCGGTGCCGGCCATCGCGCCGGCGACCGTGCTGGGCGTGCTGGCGGCCGTGCTGTCGCCGATCTGGTCGGGCGGTGCCGAGTTCCTCGCCTGGCTGGCGAGCTGGCCGGCCTGGTGGCTGGTGGTCGTCGCCCATCAGGGCGCTCGACTGCCGGCCGGCACCCTGCCCTGGCCGGGCGGGGTTCCGGGCGCACTGCTGCTGACCGGGCTGACCGTGGCGCTGCTGATCGCGGTGCGCCGGCCGCTCGTCCGGCGGCTGGTGGCGGTGGTCGGGGTCGCCACGGTGCTGGGCTCCCTCCCCGTCCGGCTGCTGGCGTCCGGCTGGCCGCCCTCCGGGTGGGTGGTGGTGGTCTGCGCCGTGGGCCAGGGCGACGCCGTGGTGGTGCCGGTCGCTCCCGGCCGCGCGGTGGTGGTGGACACCGGCCCGGAGCCCGGGGCGGTGGACGGCTGCCTGCGCCGACTCGGCGTACGGGAGGTGCCGCTGCTGGTGATCAGCCACTTCCACGCCGACCACGTGGGTGGGGTGGCAGGTGTTTTCCGGGGGCGGCGGGTGGGTGCCGTGCTGGTGCCGTCGTCGACGGACCCGGAGAGCGGTCGGGATGTGGTTCGGGCGGCGGCGACCGCGGGACGGGCGGCACTCGTCACCACCGTCGCCGGTGCTCGTCATCCGATCGGCGGCGTCGACCTGCTGGTGCTCGGCCCGCCGTACCCGCTGGGCGGCACCAGGTCCGATCCGAACAACAATTCGTTGGTGCTGCTCGCCACCGTGGCCGGAGTACGGATCCTGCTGCCCGGCGACGCGGAGACCGAGGAGCAGCACGCGATGGTGGCGCGGGCAGCCCGGGCGAGTTGCGGGCGGATGTGCTGAAGGTCGCCCACCACGGTTCGGCGTACCAGGACGCCGGGTTTCTCGACGCCGTGCGGCCGTCCGTCGCGCTGGTGCCGGTTGGCGCCGGCAACACCTACGGACACCCGAACCCGGGCTGCTGGCGCGGTTGAGCAGGGCGGTGCCCGGTGCTGCGTACCGACACCGACGGTGACCTGGCGGTGGTTCGGACGAGCGATGGTGTGGGGTGGCTCGGCGAGGCTGATCCACACGAGAGGGCGAGGTGCGCGGCTGGCTCACGTCTGGGCCGTCAGCATGGGGCAACTTGCGGATTGCATGGGCAATTGAGGCAGATGTCGGGATTTGCGCTGTGTGCGGGCTGTGCAGCCCAAGCAGCGAATGAGCAGGCACGATCCCGCCCTGGGGCGTGCGAATATGGGCGGCGTGACCCCGCCAGCCTCGCCCCATTCTGCTCGTCCTCGGTGACGAGGAGTTGCTCGCCACGCGCGCGGTCACCGAAGCTGTCGCGAAGGTTCGCGGCGTCGACCCCGAGGTGGACGTGCGCGAGTACCAGGCCAGCGCGCTCACCGTCGGCGAGATCGCCGAGATGCTCAGCCCTCACTGTTCGGCGGGCGGCGGCTGCTGGTCCTGCGCTCCGGCCAGGACGCCCGCAAGGACCTGGTCGCCGCGCTCCTGGCGTACGCGAAGAATCCCGACCCGGACGTCCAACTTCTGGTGCTGCACCTGGGCGGCGCCAAGGGCAAGGCGTTCGCCGACGGGCTGCGGGCGGCCGGCGCCACTGTGGTCCCGGCGACCAAGCTCAGGGGCACCGGGACCGGGTGGCCTTCGTTCGTGACGAGATCCGCCGAGGTGGCGGAAAGTGCACCGACGACGCCGCCGAGGCACTCATCGCGGCGGTCGGCAACGACCTGCGCGAGTTGGCCGCTGCCTGCTCCCAACTGATCGCCGACACCGACGGGCGGATCAGCGCCGACACGGTCGCCCGTTACTACCGGGGCCGGGTCGAGGTGACCGGCTTCACGGTGGCGGACGCCACCATGGTCGGTGACGTGCCGGCGGCACTGGAGGCGCTGCGCTGGGCCCTGCACGTCGGGGTCGACCCGGTGCCCATCGCCGACGCCCTGGCCGACGGGTACGCACTGTGGCCCGGGTGGCGTCGGCCGGGCGGGGTAACGCGTACCAGCTCGCCAGCAGCCTCGGAATGCCCGCCTGGAAGATCGAGCGGCGCAGCGGCAGGGACGGGGCTGGACACCGGAGGGCCTGGTCCGAGCCATGCAGGTCGCCGCCGAGTGCAACGCGGCCGTCAAGGGGCTCCGACGACCGGGCGTACGCCCTGGAGCGTGCCGTCTTCTCGGTCGCGGCGGCCCGGCAGGGCAGCACCAGGTGACGGGTGCGAACCGCCCAGCGTGGGCCACCATCGGAGTGGGTGAGGAGCGGTATCGGCCGCTCTACGCCCGACTCCTCGGCCTGCGGTTCGTCAACCCCGGCGGCGTGCTCTGCTTCCTCTTCTTCGAGGGCGCCATCGCCCTGGCGGTGCTGCTCGCCCTCGCCGAGCTGGTCAGCTGGTGGGCGGTGCTGGTGCTGCCCGCCGTGGTGGCGGCCATGGTCAAGCTCAACGACATGGTGGCCGCGATCGTGGTCCGGTCGGCGGCGCTCGTGCCCGAGCAGGAACGGGACCGGTTTCGTCGGCAGATGGAACCGGTGGTGGGTCGAGCCCGGGTCGAGTGGGTCTCGCGCAGCGTCACCGGCGTGGTGATCACCGCCGATCCGGTGCCACCCACCCACCGCGCCGATCCGTCGGACTGAGCCCCGACCCCGGCCGGGTCCACCCAGACACCTACCGTCCTGAGGACACGGAAGCCCGGGCCGAGGCCCGGGCTTCCGAATCAGTCTGACGGTGTCGTCAGGCGGAGAGCGCCACCACGCGCTTGGAGATCGCGGACTTGCGGTTCGCGGCCTGGTTGGAGTGGATCACGCCCTTGCTGACGGCCTTGTCCAGCTTGCGAGAGGCGTCCAGCATGAGCGCGGTCGCCTTCTCGACGTCACCGGCCTCAGCAGCCTCGTTGAACTTCCGGACGGCGGTCTTCAGCGACGACTTGACCGACTTGTTGCGCAGCCGGGCCTTCTCGTTCTGCCGGTTGCGCTTGATCTGGGACTTGATGTTCGCCACGCGACAGCCTCGTCTTGATAGCTCGGGTTGGTCAGCTTATTGCGCGTGATGACGAACATGCGTCATCGCTGCGCGAAGAGCCAGGTTACCAGGTCGCTCGGCACGAGCCAAAACGGCTCGTCTCTTCGCGCGGACGGACCCGGCCCGTCGGGGACCAGGCTACGCCCCGGCCAGCCAGCCCGACCCCGCCAGCCCCGGTCACCGCCAGCCCTGGCGGCCGGCCAGCCAGTCGAGCGACTGCTCGCCACTCCACCGCTGATGGGCCGGCAGGTGCGGCGAGGCGGTCGGCGGTGCCGAGGCGGCCCCGGTGAGGTAGTAGCCGGCCAACGCGGCGAGGGTGGCGTCCAGCGCGTCGGCGGCGCCCCGACGGTCGCCGGGTGCGTGGCGAAGAGCCGGTCCGCGTCCAGCCCGCTGGCGTACGCGGTGAGGAGCAGACCCGCCAGGTCGAACCAGGCCGGCCCGGAACAGACCCAGGTCCAGTCGCAGAACCAGGCTCGGCCGTCCGCGTCGATCAGCACGTTGTCGACCCGCAGGTCGCCGTGGATCAGGCCGGTCGCCTCGGCGGCGTACCGGGGAGGAGGGACTCCAGCTCCACCAGCTCGGGCAGCTTCCGCTGCAACGGTGCGGGCAGCGGTGGGGTCGGCTCGCGACCGGCGGCGACCTCCTCCCACCAGAGGATGTCCGACCGAGCCAGGTCGGCCAGCTGCGGAGGCCGAGCGCGGCCATTCCCGCCGGCGGGTCGGCCAGGAGGCGGCGACCCGCGCGTACCCGGTGAGGGTGGCATCCAGCTCGGCGGGCGCCCAGGGCAGGCGCGGAGTGTGCCCGTCGACGGCGTCGGTGCACAGCACGAACCAACCCGCCGCGGCCAGGGTCCACCGGGGCGGGCGCCGGCAGGTCCGCCGGCAGCCGGTCCAGGATCGCGGCCTCCCGGGCGTACCAGTCGACCAGGTGCGGTTGCTCGGCGGCGGCTGCCGCCTTGACGAAGACCTGGCCACCGTCGGCGGTGCCGAGCACGGCGGCGAACCCGCGGGTGAAGCCCGCGCTCGCGACCCGGGCGCTGACCACCGGCGCGCCGAGCCGGTCGGCGACCGCGGCCCGCAGCTCCGTCGGCAGCGTCGGCCACGACGGGCGCAGCGCACTCGCGTGGTACGGCACGGGCGGCAGCGGGGAGGCGACATCCCACCATGCTGCCCGGGGTACGTGCGCGGCGCGCGGCGACACTGCCAGACTGCCAAGCCATGAGGACCGAGGACTTCTGGCAGCTGATCGACCAGGCTCGCGCCGGCGGTGGGGAGAGCCCGGCCCGGTGGCCGCGCGGGCTGTCGCGCTGCTCGCCGAGCGCGACCCGGAGGACATCATCGGGTACGCCCGGCACCAGACGCGTGTGTTGGCCGCCTCGCACAAGGCGGATCTGTGGGGTGCGGCGTACCTGATCAACGGTGGCGCCTCGGCCGACGGCTTCGAGCACTTCCGGGGCTGGCTGATGACCCAGGGTCGTGCGGTCTTCGCCCGGGCCGTCACCGAACCGGACTCGCTGGCCGAACTGCCCCAGGTGCGGGCCGCCTCGCTCAGCGGCGAGGAGTTCTCCGCCGAGCAGATGCTCTCGGTGCCCTGGGACGCGTACCGGAAGGCCACCGCGACCGAATTGCCGGCGGACCGTGACCCGGTGCGGACGCCGGACCTCAACGACTTCTGGGACTTCGACGACGAGGAGGAGGCGCGTCGGCGGCTGCCCCGGCTGGCCGCGCTCTTCGTCGAGCCGCCGATGGAGTAAGAGGCCCGGGGAGATCCGTCGCCCGCGCAGTGGGCGCACCCGGCGGCGTGGGAACATAGAGGGGTCGGCGGCGCGCCGGCCTGTTCACGTCAGCCGACCAGAACGGACCGCTGTGCCACCGAAGCTCGATCCCGGCGCGAATGCTCCTGGTTCCACCGACCCCGGTCGCATCCGGAACTTCGGCATCATCGCCCACATCGACCACGGGAAGTCGACCCTGGCCGACCGGATGCTGCAGCTCACCGGCGTGGTCGACCCCGGCAGATGCGCGCCCAGTACCTGGACCGGATGGACATCGAGCGCGAGCGCGGCATCACCATCAAGAGCCAGGCCGTCCGCATGCCGTGGACCATCCGCGAGGGTGAGCGGGCCGGTGAGCACGCGGTGCTCAACATGATCGACACCCGGGGCACGTGGACTTCACCTACGAGGTATCCCGGTCGCTGGCCGCCTGCGAGGGTGCCGTGCTGCTGGTCGACGCCGCGCAGGGCATCGAGGCGCAGACCCTGGCCAACCTCTACCTGGCTCTCGAGAACGACCTGCGCATCATCCCGGTGCTCAACAAGATCGACCTGCCGGCTGCGCAACCGGAGAAGTACGCCGAGGAGCTGGCCCACTCATCGGTGGCGACCCCGCCGACTGCATCCGGGTCTCCGGCAAGACCGGCGAGGGCGTCCCGTACCTGCTCGACGAGATCGTCCGGCAGTTCATCCCACCGGTCGGTGACGCCGTGGCGCCCGCCCGGGCGATGATCTTCGATTCGGTGTACGACGTCTACCGCGGCGTCGTCACGTACGTCCGGGTCATCGACGGTCGGATCAGGCGCGCGACCGGATCAAGATGATGTCCACCGGCGCGGTGCACGAGCTGCTGGAGATCGGCGTCATCTCACCGGAGATGGTCAAGGCCGAGGCGCTCGGCGTCGGCGAGGTCGGCTACCTGATCACCGGTGTGAAGGACGTCCGGCAGTCCCGGGTCGGTGACACGGTCACCATCAACAGCCGACCGGCGGCCCAGGCGTTGGTGGCTACAAGGACCCGAAGCCGATGGTCTACTCCGGCCTCTACCCGATCGACGGGTCCGACTACCCGAACCTGCGCGAGGCGCTGGACAAGCTCAAGCTCAACGACGCCGCCCTGGACTACGAGCCGGAGACGTCCGGTGCGCTCGGCTTCGGCTTCCGCTGCGGCTTCCTCGGCCTGCTCCACCTGGAGATCATCCGGGAGCGGCTGGAGCGCGAGTACAACCTCGATCTGATCTCCACCGCGCCCAACGTCGTCTACCGGGCGATCACGGACGACGGCGAGGAGATCGTCGTGACCAACCCGAGCGAGTACCCCACCGGCAAGATCGCCGAGGTGTACGAGCCGGTGGTCCGCGCAACCGTGCTGACGCCCAACGACTACGTGGGCGCGGTGATGGAGCTCTGTCAGGGCCGGCGCGGCAACCTGCTGGGCATGGACTACCTCTCCGCCGACCGGGTGGAACTGCGCTACACACTGCCGCTCGCGGAGATCATCTACGACTTCTTCGACCAGTTGAAGAGCCGTACCAAGGGCTACGCCTCGCTCGACTACGAGCCCACCACCGAGCAGGCGTCCGAGCTGGTGAAGGTGGACATCCTGCTGCACGGCGAGCCGGTGGACGCGTTCAGCGCCATCGTGCACAAGGACAAGGCGTACAACTACGGCGTCACCATCGCCGCCAAGCTACGTACCCTGATCCCGCGCCAGCAGTTCGAGGTGCCGATCCAGGCGGCCATCGGCAGCCGGGTCATCGCCCGGAGACCATCCGGGCGATCCGCAAGGACGTGCTTGCCAAGTGCTACGGCGGTGACATCAGCCGTAAGCGCAAGCTGCTCGAGAAGCAGAAGGAAGGCAAGAAGCGGATGAAGATGGTCGGCCGCGTCGAGGTGCCGCAGGAGGCCTTCATCGCCGCCCTCGTCCGACTCCGGTGACGGCAAAGCCGCCGGGAAGAAGTAGCTCGCGCTTCGTACGCGCCCGGGTGCCCTGTGCACCGGCGCGTTCCCGTTCTCGATGGTCCTTCTTTCCTTCCTCTCTGGTCGCCGTTCGAGCGCCGGGTGCGGTGGTGTGACCGTCCGGGCGGAAAATTTTCTGGTCACCGTTCCGGGTTCCCGGGCCGGCGACAGGGCTCCCACCTGTGTGGACGCAGCCCGTGCCAACCGACGCATCCCTCAGACATCGACGACTGACGTTGTCCTTCGAGGTGAGTCGGTTTGGGCTTCGGCGGGTCGGGCACTTAGCGGTCACGACAGGAAGCACACAACGTGTGTCGAACATTCTTTATGAAGGAGGGTGGCCGTGGAGCTCACCGTGTGGGCATTATCACTGCGATCGTTGTTGGTCTCATCGTCGGCGCGCTCGGCCGCTTGGTCGTTCCGGGCAAGCAGAACATGCCGATCTGGCTGCACATGCTGATCGGTATCGGCGCGGCCCTGCTGGCACCGTTCTGGCGCGGGCCATCGGCATCGCGACCGAGACGAACGGCATCGACTGGAGCGAGCTGCTGGTGCAGGTCGTGCTGGCCGCGATCGCTGTCGCACTGGTGGCCGGTGTGGGTGGCCGCCGCCGCGTAACCCGGTAACACCAAGCACCAACCCGTACCACGCGATACCTCCGATGGGCGCCCGGCCGACAGGCCAGGCGCCCATCGGCGTGTGCTGGTGGGGCGGTCGATCGCGGCGTTCGTCGATGTTCCTCCTGGGCGGCCGATCGTCGTGTCTGTTGGGTTGCTCTGCTGCGGTGGCCGATCGCCAGGCCCTGCGCGCGTCCATGTTGCGGCCGGTCATTCGCGGCATCCGGCGGGCGTCGCTTTCGTCTCGTCGGCGTCCCCGGCGTGCTGGATTGTGGATCGTGCGGCCTGGCGCGGTGGGGCCCGACGGCCGACGGCCCGGCGGCCGGGCGGCGTGGACGGTGGAACGTGTTCCTGTCGGCCAGGTCGTGATCGTCTGGTGGGTGAAGTCGGTTTGGATTTTGGTTGGGTCGGGCAATTAGTGGTCACGACAGGAAGCACACCTCGTGTGTGGCAGACATGTGAAGGAGGGTGGCCGTGGAGCTCACCGTGTGGGGCATCATCACTGCGATCGTTGTTGGTCTCATCGTCGGCGCGCTCGGCCGCCTGGTTGTTCCGGGCCGGCAGAACATGCCGATCTGGCTGCACCTGCTGATCGGCGTCGGCGCGGCCCTGCTGGGCACCGTTCTGGCGCGGGCCATCGGCATCGCGACCGAGACGAACGGCATCGACTGGAGCGAGCTGCTGGTGCAGGTCGTGGTGGCCGCGATCGCGGTCGCGCTGGTGGCCGGCGTGGGTCGCCGCCGCAGCGTCACCCGATAACGACCTGGCAACACCTGGCGCCACAGCACTGCTGGTAAGACGGCGCCACGACAGGTAGGACAGCACCACCGAAAGAGCGCCCGGCCTCGGCCGGGCTCTTTCGCTGAAGTGCCCGACTTCGGCCCGCTGTCAGAGGGCTCGTCGTCGGGTCTCTGCGGTACGGTCGCCACGCTTCGGCCAGATCCGCCCACTGTCGTAAAGGAATTCTTCGTACTAGGGTGCGGCGGAGAAGGTTAGTTCCAGGTGGCGCGAGGGGAAGCGGCGTGAACAGGTGGAAGCGGCTGGCCCCGGTCACCGCCATGGTGGCCTCGGCCGCGATGGTGCTGACCGGCTGTGGAGGCTCCGGCGACGACGCGGCCGACGACAGCAAGCTCACGGTCTGGATGATGGGCGAGGGCGGCGACGCCCAGAACTCCTTCCTCGACGGGGTCGAGAGCGAGTTCCGCCAGAAGCACCCGACACCGACGTGGTCGTGCAGTACATCCCCTGGCTCGAGGCGCCCAAGAAGTTCCAGGCGGCGCTTGCTGGCGGTGAGGACCGGACATCACCGAGCTGGGCAACACCGAGACCCAGGGCTGGGCCGCCCAGGAGGCGCTCGCCGACGTGAGTGGCCGGATGGGCGGCTGGGCCGAGGGCAGGACCTGCTGCCTGACCTGGTGCGCAACGCGCAGCTCGACGGCAAGCAGTACGGCGTGCCCTGGTACGCGGGTGTGCGCGCCATCTACTACCGCACCGACTGGTTCGCCGAGGCCGGTGTGCAGCCCCGAAGACCTGGGACGACCTGGTCACCGTGGCCAAGGCCGTGCAGGCCAAGAAGAAGGGCACCTACGGCATCGCCCTGCCGGGCAACTCCGAGCTGCCCTTCTACTCCTTCCTCTGGGGTGCCGGCGGCGAGATCGCCAGCAACCAGGGCGGCACCTGGAAGTCCGGCTACACCACTCCGGAGGCGCAGCGGGCGGTCAAGTTCTGGACCGACCTGGTGACAGTGCACAAGGTGGCCCCTCCGGCGGCTGCGGGCTGGAACGAGATCGACGCGCGTACCCAGTTCGCCACCGGAAAGGCCGCGATGGCCTTCGCCGGCAGCTGGCAGCAGGGCGCCATCAGAAGGACAACCCCGAGATCGAGAAGGTCTGGGGTACGTTCCGATTCCGGCCCGGACGGCAAGGCGGCACCGGTTTCGCCGGCGGCTCGGACGTGGCGATCTGGAAGGACAGTGAGCGGCAGGACCTGGCCTGGGACTACCTAACCGTGCTGCTGAACAAGAAGAACGCGCAGAGTTTCGCGAGCAGCCTCGGCTTCTTCCCGGTCTACCAGGACCTCGTCGCCGGTGACACGTACGCCAACGACAAGGTGATGGGGCGTTCGCCACCACCATGCAGAACACCAAGCTCACGCCGCTCAGCCCGAAGTGGGTGGAGGTCAGCCGGACCAAGACCGTGACCCAGGCGATGAACAGCTCGGTCATGAAGGGTCAGAAGACGGTCGAGAAGGCTACCGCCGACGCGGCCGGTGAGATGGAAGGCATCTTGAACAGCAAGTGAGCACACAGACCAAAACCGGAGACGTCCGCCGCGCGGAGACTCCCGCGCGGCGGCGTCGCCGGGTGGACCGCCTGCCCTACCTGCTGCTCCTGCCCGCCCTCTTGATCATCGGGGTGCTGCTGCTCTGGCCGCTCGGCCAGGTGGTGGTGATGTCCTTCTACCGGCTGAACTCCGTGCGGCAACTGCGCGGCGATCGGGAGTGGCCGTGGGTGGGGCTCGGCAACTACGCCGACATTCTCTCCGATCCGTTCTTCCTGACCGTGCTGCGCAACACGGTGCTGTTCGCCGCGGCCAACGTGCTGCTCACGATGGTGCTCGGCACGCTGGTCGGGCTGCTGCTCAACCGGCTCGGTCGCAAGATGGCCACCTTCGTGGCCAGTTGCGTGATGCTGGCCTGGGCCACGCCCGCGTTGACCGGCACGATCGTCTGGAAGTGGATCTTCGACGACACGAGTGGCCTGGTCACCTGGCTGTTCAACAAGTTGCCGGACGGCCTCTCGAACAGCCTGTTCGGTCGTAGCGACTGGACCGGCTACGGCTGGTTCAACTCGCCGCTGCTGTTCTTCGCCATCCTCACCCTGGTGGTGGTCTGGCACTCGTTCCCGTTCATCGCGGTGAGCGTGCTGGCTGGTCTGAAGAGCGTGCCGAGCGAGCTGCACGAGGCGGCCCGGGTGGACGGTGCCAGCCCGTGGCGGGTCTTCTGGAAGATCACCTTTCCACTGCTGCGCCCGGTCTTCGGGATCCTGATCGTCCTCTCCACCATCTGGGACTTCAAGGTCTTCACCCAGCAGTTCGTGCTGGCCGGCGGCACCAGGACCGGCCGACGTTCATGCTCGCCATCTACTCGTACGCCGAAGCCTTCTCTCCGCCGCCGAAGTACGGCCTCGGCGCGGCCATCGCGGTGATCCTCACGCTGATCCTGCTCGTGGTCACCGGCTTCTACGTACGGATGGTGCTCAAGCAGGAGGACGAGTCGTGAAGAAGATCGCGCTGAACGGCGCCGGGTTGCTGGTCGCGCTCTTCGCGGCGTTCCCGGTCTACTGGATGATCTCCACCTCGCTGAAGCCGAGCAGTGAGATCTTCTCGGCCACCCGCAGCCGGTGCCGACCCACCCGACGTTGGCGCACTACCGGGAGATCCTCACCGGCAACCTGATCCCCGGCGTGAGCTTCTTCGACTTCTTCCTCAACAGCGCGTTGGTTGCCGTCTCCACTGTGGTGCTCAGCGGTCTGGTCGCGCTGCTCGCCGCGACCGCGGTGGCCCGGTTCCGGTTCCGGCTGCGGACCAGCTTCCTGATCATGCTGCTGGTGGTGCAGATGATCCCGCTGGAGGCGCTGGTCATCCCACTGTTCCTGATGATCCAGCGCCTGGGGCTCTACAACACCCTGCCCAGCCTGATCCTCACGTACCTGGGCTTCTCGCTGCCGTTCGCGGTCTGGATGCTGCGCGGCTTCGTCGCCGCGGTGCCCAAGGAACTGGAGGAGGCGGCGGCCATCGACGGTGCCAGCCGGGCCCAGACCTTCCGTCGCGTGCTCTTTCCGCTGGTCGCGCCCGGCCTGGTCGCCACCAGCATCTTCTCCTTCATCACCGCGTGGAACGAGCTGATCTTCGCGTTGACGTTCATCAACGACCAGGGAGCTACACCCTGCCGGTGGCGATGACCTTCTTCTTCGGTCGGGACGACACGAACTGGGGGCCGGTGATGGCCGCGTCCACCCTGTTCACCCTGCCGGTCATCATCTTCTTCCTGCTGGTGCAGCGTCGGATGGTCTCCGGCCTGGTCGCCGGCGCCGTCAAGGGCTGACCGGCCGGCCTCGGACGACCGCCGGGGCCGGTGGTCAACCGCCGGGCAGGACGGTGAGCCCGGACCGGGCGACGATCTCCTGTAGCGCTGCCACGTGCCCGTCGAACGCCGCCCGACCGGGCCTGCTCAGGGTCACCGAGGTACGCGGGCGCTTGCCCACGAAGCTCTTGCGGATCTCCACGTATCCGGCCTGCTCCAGTGTGGTGAGCTGCTTGGACAGCGCCGAGTCGGAGAGCCCGAGTTGCTCGCGCAGGTAGCGGAACTCCGCCCACTCGGTGGCCGCGAGCAGGCTCACCAGGGACAGCCGGGTCGGCGCGTGGATCAGCTCGTCGAACCGGGGGTGCTCACCGGCCGCCGCCAAGCGGTCGGGTGGTCATCACCCGGCGAAGGTAGCGCATCAGCGGCAGCCCGGTGGCGGTCATCGCGCCGGCGGTGGTGATCGCGCCGATCGTCGCGGGCCAGGCCAGGCCGGCCGCCTCGGCGGCGAACCCGGTGCCGAGGCCGAGCGCGACCAGGACGAGCACGTAACCGGCGATGGTGATCGCGCCGTGCACACCGATGAGGCTGGCGCGGATCTGGGCCGGGTGCCGCACCACGACTCGGCCCACGACGGCGGCCAGACCGATCGCGTACGCCACCGATCCGACCGCGACCACCCACGGCCGGTGGGTCTCCACGGCGGCGGTGAAGGCGACGATGAGCCCGCCCAACGCGGGCCAGTACCAGTGGGGACGAGGGTGGCGGAGACTGCCTGGTCGCGGCGGGCATGGATCTCGGCGAGCGCGTCGGCGGCCGACGCGGGGTGATGCCAGGGTCGGTCATGGCTGCTCCTTGAGAAGAAGGCAAACACTTTCCTGTCAGGCAAGTAGAGCATCTACTTTCCTGGTGGGCAAGTACTTTCCTTGCCGCGCGCGAGGTGTCGCCCCGGGCGTCGGTGCGCGGTTAGGCTGACGGCCATGACGGGCAGGGTGGCAGCGGTGAACCTCGGCATCGTGACCGAGGCGGAGTGGGCCGGCGACGCGAGCGGTCGCAGCGGCATCGACAAGCGGTCGGTCGACGGGCCGGTTTCGCTGCTGACCGGCGGCGTGGCGGGCGACTTCATCGGCGAGCGGGCCCACCACGGCGGCCCCGACCAGGCGGTCTACGTCTACGCGGAAGAGGACGCCGCCTGGTGGGCGACCGAATTGGGCCGGGACATCAGGCCCGGTGGCTTCGGCGAGAACCTCACCACGTACGCGGTCGACGTCACCGGCGCGGTGGTCGGTGAGCAGTGGCAGGTCGGGTCCGCCCTGCTCCAGGTGACCAAGCCCCGAACGCCGTGCACCACCTTCGCCGGCTTCTGGGGCGTCCCGGATCTGATCAAGCGGTTCACCGTCCGGCCCTGCCGGGCCACCTGCGGGTGCTGCGGGAGGGAGGTCGGCGCCGGCGACCCGATCGAGGTGGTGGACCGGCCGGCGCACGGTGTGACGATCGGCGAGGTGTTCCGGGCGACCAGCCTGGAGCCGGAGTTGCTGCCTCGACTGCTCGACGCCGAGGACCTGCCGGAGTCGATCCTGGAGAAGGCCCGCCGACGCCTCGCCGCCCCACGCTGACCGGCCGCGACGACACCCGCCGCGAGGCGGACGTGGAACGGCCCCTGCCATCGCCGAGCGTTGGGAGGGGCCGTTCTACGAGCAGAAGGTCAGCGGAGCCAGGGGACGTTGCGGTCCAGCAGGCCGCGCTCCTGAGCTCCTTGCGCAGCGGGATCTCGTCGTCGACGTACCCGTCCCAGTTGATGCCCCAGTAGTTGGCGGTGTGCGTGCCCTCACCGATCAGCTGGCGCTGCACGGGGTGCGATTGCGGTACCACTCGCCGTTCACGTCGGGGTGCAGCTCGTCCAGCGGGCGGATCCACCGGTAGGTGTAGCCGACGAAGAGCATCTTGCGGGTGATGTTCGACAGGTTCGTCGAGCGCGAGTGCCACTGCCGACGGTCGAAGATGAAGGCGTCGCCCGGGTTGGCGGTGATCTCCACCGTGCCCTCCGGGTCCGGGTTCTGCACCGTGAGGTCCGCAGGCCGGGGCAGCGAGTTCTTCAGGTGGCTGCCCGGGATGACCTTGGTGGCGCCGCGGCCGGTCTCGGAGAGGTCCGACAGCACGTACGCGACCTTCAGCGAGAACATCGGCCGGGGCAGGTTCGGGTCCATCGTCTCCGGGTCGGAGTTCTGCCGGTACCCGTCCTGGTGCCAACCCCAGTACGGCTTCTCCGGCTCAGGTGCCGGCGGAGTGACGTCCAGGTGGTTGTGGTGGGTGTAGATGTTCCAGCCGGCCAGCCCCACATGTACGGGAAGGCGATCGGGTGGGTGAGCAGCTCGCCGAAGAGCTCGTCGCGCTCAAGGAAGCCCAGCAGGTGCAGGGTGCCGTCCTTCTTGGTGGTGCCCTTCGCCTGCTCCTCCGCGTAGACGCGGTCGACCGCCGCCTCCAGCGCCGCCCGGTGGTCCTCCGTCAGGACGTTGCGCAGCAGGAGGAAACCCTGCTCGTGGAACTCCTTGCGGTCAGTGTCGCTGATCGGTTCGTAACCGGTCCGGTCGCCGTAATCGAACACCGCGTCGTACCCTCCCCATGAGGTGAAAATCTTTTCTGGCACAGGCCGCCGATCGTAACGCGATGACCGAGGCGTCGGGGAGGGAGTGGTGCGGGAATGGGCTGCGGTGGGACCCGGTGCAGCGAGGGAATTGCGCAGAGTTACATTCTGGTGATCAATGGAGCTTTCTAGCGGTCTTTGTCCGATTGTGCGGTGACTGCCGGTTAAGAGATCCGGGTCGGTCAGCCCTCGTTGAAGACCTCGGCCACCACCTGGCCGGCGGGGCTCTGCTGGCTGGCCACCCGACCCCAGGAGCCGTCCCGGGCGGTCCACTCCAGGTCGCCGAAGCGGACCCGCTTCACCCCGTGATCCTGGGCGTGCGACACCAGCCAGTGGGCGTACCGCCAGCCGTCGCGCTGGTCTCCCGGCGTCACCGCCAGCCCGGTCGGGTCGGTCGGGTCGGTGCCCTTCAAACCCCAGTCCAGCACCAGGTTGCGGGTCAGCTGCGCGGCCGCCGCCGCGCCGTGCATCACCGGGGTACGCCCCACCGTGCAGGTCACCGCGCCACTGGCGTCGCCGAGCAGAGCCCGACTGAGCACCTCGGAGTCGTCTGCCCACTTCTGGTAGGCCTCTGGGAAGGCCGAGCGCTGCACCCGCTGGGCGGCGTCGGTGACGCGCATCTCCTCCCAGCCGCGCACCTTCTTCAAGGCGGCGTAGAACCGGTTGGCCGCGTACCGCGGGTCGCGGATCTGCGCCGGAGTGCCCCACCCTGGCTGGGTCGCTGCTGGAACAGGCCGACCGAGTCGCGGTCGCCGTCGGCGAGGTTGCGCAGCCCGGACTCCTGGTACGCGGTGGCGAGCGCGACCACGACGGCCCGCTCGGACATTCCGCGCTTCGCGCCGATCGCCGCGATGGTCGCCGCGTTGGCCATCTGGTCGGCGTCCAATGCGACGCGACCGTCGGCCTGCACCGTGCACTTGCGTGCCACCAGTGGCAGCTTGAGGTTGCCTCCGACCTGCCGCACGACGAGCCAGATCGCGATCACGGCGACGAGGATGAGCACCACTCCGCCCGCCACGGTTGCCCGAGTTCGCACCCACACCCCAGATCGACAGTCTGACAAGCGTACGTCCCCGCATGTCCTTCCCGGGTCGTCCGAGCGTTTCGGGTCCGGCTGGGTCGGCTCCGACCGGTTCAGGGCCGGCTCGCTGTCGCGTGCCGTTGGCGACGTTCCTGCCCGGACGCGATCTCACCTGCCGCGTCGCACCGCCACCTGCCTCTGTTGGGACCTGTCGTGCACGTCACCGGGGCGGCGACGGCGGGAAGCGATTGACCAGTCAAGGGCTTTGTGGGCGTTGACATGTCAACCCGACGGGCCGCCCATCCCGGGCAGGCCGGTCACGGATCGAGGAGAGTGTCATGGGAACGATGGAGGGCAAGGTCGTACTCATCACCGGCACCGGCGGTGGTCTGGGCCGGTCGCGGCGCTGACCTTCGCCCGCGAGGGTGCGAAGGTCGTCGGGGCGGACCTCCAGGTCGCCGGCAACAACGAGACCGTCGAACTCGTTCGCCGCGCGGGCGGCGAGATGACCGGCATCGCGCCGGTCGACCTCACCGACCCCGACCAGGTACGCAGGCTCGTCGACGACGCCGTGGCCGCCTACGGCGGACTGGACGTGGTCTACAACAACGCGGCGGCGCTCCGCTTCGGGCCGATGCCCGACTTCTCCGTGGAGGACTGGCGGTACACCATCACCGGGGAACTCGACATTCCGTACTTCGTGTCGAAGTTCGCCTGGCCGCACCTGGTCCAGCGCGGCGGTGGCGTCATCATCAACGCCGCCTCGATGGCCGGGATGATCGGCGGCCACGTCCCGCCGATGGTCGGACACACCGCGGCGAACGCCGGCATTATCGGGATGACGCGTCAGCTCGCGCTCGAGGGCGCCCCGCACGGGATCCGCGCGGTGGCGGTCAGCCCCGGCCCACCCTCACCCCGGCCAGTGAGCGCGACCTCGGCGACAACCAGGAGGCGCGGGACGCCATCACCAGCAAAACCCTACTCAAGCGCTTCGCCCGCCCCGAGGAGGTCGTCGAACTGGTGGTCTTCCTCGCCTCGGACCGGGCGTCGTACATCACCGGGGCGAACTACCCGGTCGACGGCGGCGCGACCGCCTGGTAACCCGGCCGGGACCCGGCCCTGCTCGGCCCCGGCTCGGCCCCGGCGCGGCGCGGCCCCGGCCCTGCACGGCCCCGGCGCGGCGCGGCGCCGGCCGGCGCGGCCCCGGCCCGGCCGGGAGGCGACCCTGATCTGCGTCCTTTGCTCTGCTTCACCGGACGCAACAGCGGATGTCCGATATCCGGACAGTGGGCGTTGCGCCGGTTGAAGCAGAGCAAGGATCCACGCAGGGCAAGGCCCACCCGGAGGCTCAGACGCCGAGAGCGGGCACCCATCGCGCCCGTTGAAGCAGAGCAAAGGACGCACGCACGCCGGTCCTACCCTGCCTGATCAGCGGAACCACCGTCCAGAGCGGCCACCCATCGAGTCAGTCGCTTCTCCCGGAACGCGGTGACCCCTCGCGCCCCTCGTCGGACAGGAAGTAGCCGGTCGAGAGTGCGGACAGCCGGACCAGATCACCGCGCAGCTCGGCGGTGCCCGGTCGGCGCAGCAACTCCTTCGCACCGGCCAACGCGCCGGCGCGCCGCGCACCAGGGAGTCGCAGTAGCCGCGTACCGCGTCGTCCAACCCGTCCGCCGGCACCGAGGCCGTGACCAGGCCGATCTCGGCGGCCCGCCGCCCGTCGAAGGTGTCCCCGGTCAGGTACAGCTCGGCGGCGGCACGGGATGCAACCGGGGCAGCACGGTCGCCGAGATCACCGCGGGGACTACCCCGATGCGGACCTCGGTGAACGCGAACGTCGCCTCGTCGGCGCAGACCGCCAGGTCGGCCGCGGCGATCAGGCCCAGCCCGCCGGCCCGCGCCGGACCGGCCACCCGGGCGAGCACCGGCTGGGCACTCCCAGAGCGCCGCGAGCACGTCGCCCAACATGCCGGCCGGCACGGTCCCGCTGGCGTACGCCGCGGCCGTCTCCTTCAGGTCCGCACCCGAGCAGAAGACCGGACCGGTGTGGTCGAGCACGATCACCCGGACCGCCTCGTCGGCGACCGCGTCCGCCAGCCCGGCCAGCAGCTGGGTCATCAGGGCGGTGGAGAGCGCGTTGCGGTTGTGCGGGCTGTCCAGGGTGAGGGTGGTCACCCACGGGCCGTGGCGACCCGCACGAGGCCGTCGGGAGAGGTCATGCCGGGCACACTAGTGGCCATGCCCGGCGTCCTTCCAGATGGTGAGACCGTCCCCGTCGACGGATCGCTGCCCGCCACCGCCACCACCGCGGTCGGCGCGCGCGGCTTCGGCGTGTACGTGCACGTGCCGTTCTGCGCCAGCCGCTGCGGATACTGCGACTTCAACACCTACACGGCGTCCGAGCTGGGCGGTGGTGCCAGCCGCGAGGGGTACGCCGACACGGTCCTGGCCGAGCTGGCGCTCGCCGCCCGGGTGCTCGGCGACAACCCGCCGCCCGGGTCGACACCGTCTTCGTCGGCGGCGGTACGCCCACCCTGCTCCCCGCCGACGACCTGGCCCGCATCCTCGACGGCATCGACCGCACCTGGGGCTGGCCGCCGACGCCGAGGTGACGACCGAGGCCAACCCCGAGTCGGTCACCCCGGAATCGTTGACGCTGCTGCGGGCCGCCGGCTACACCCGGATCTCGCTGGGCATGCAGTCCGCCTCGCCCGGTGTGCTGGCGATCCTCGACCGCAAGCACAGCGCCGGTCGAGCCACCGCCGCCGCACTGGAGGCGCGCGACGCCGGGTTCGAGCACGTCAACCTGGACCTGATCTACGGCACACCGGGGAGCGGGCCGAGGACTTCGCCGCCTCGCTGGAGCAGGTGGTCGCCGCCGGGTGGACCACGTCAGCGCGTACGCCCTGATCGTCGAGGACGGCACCCGGCTCGCCGCCCGGATGCGGCGCGGCGAGCTGGCGTACCCCAGCGACGACGTGGCCGCGGACCGCTACCTGGCCGCGGAGGCCGCTCTCGACGCGGCCGGCCTGTCCTGGTACGAGGTCTCCAACTGGGCCCGCACCGACGAGGCCCGGTGCCGGCACAACCTGCTCTACTGGACCGGCGCGGACTGGTGGGGCCTGGGGCCGGGGCGCACAGCCACGTCGGCGGGTGCGCTGGTGGAACGTCAAACACCCTCGGCGTACGCCCAGCGGTTGGCCGCCGGTGCGTCTCCCGGCCTGGCTCGGGAGCTGCTCACCGTCGACGAGGCGCACATGGAGGACGTGATGCTCCGGCTGCGGCTGGCCAGCGGCCTCCCGCTGGCGGTGCTCGACGCCACCGGTCGGGCCGGTGCCGGGCGGGCGCTGGCCGACGGCGTGCTGGACGCACGGGAGTACGCCGCCGGTCGGGCGGTGCTCACCCTGCGCGGGCGGCTGCTGGCCGACGCGGTCGTGCGTGACCTGCTGCCCTGAGTGAGGCCGCCCGCCGGTCGGCTCCCGACCGGCCAGGGGTGCTCCGGACCGGCCGGGGAACCGGCCGGCCCGGGTCACTTGATGAAGGTGGCGGACATCGGGTAGCGGTAGGGGCTGCCCTCGTTGGCCTTCATGCCGGCGATGATCCCGAACAGGATCTGGATCACCACGACGGCGATGCTGGGCAGGAAGAACAGGCACCAGCTCACGAAGAGCAGCACGAACGCGATGATCGACCAGAGGATCTGGAAGTTCAGGGCGGCCAGGGCGTGCGCCCGGACGGCCGGCGACTGGTTGCCTCGGGCCAGGTAGGCGATCAGCGGGGCGACGAAGCCCAGCGGACCGAAGCTGACCAGCGCGCCGAGGGCACCGCCGAAGTGGGCGACCAGCGCCCAGGTCTTGTCCTCGTTGTTGGCGTAGCCGCCACCGGGAGCGCCGTAGGCCCCACCGGGAGCGCCGTAGGCCCCACCGGCCGGGTAGCCGCCGGGTGGGGATAGCCGCCGGGTGGGGGTAGCCACCCGCCGGTGGATAGTCCCCGGGCGGAGGGTAGCCGCCTGACGGCGGTTGGTCACCGGTGGGCGGCGGATAGCCACCGGCCGGGGATAGCCGCCCGTGCCGGGTGCGCCGGAGAGTGGTGCGGTGGGTGGCTCGGCCGACGGGTACGGGCCCGGCGAGGTCGGGTCCGGCGGCGGGTAGCCGGGGTCACCAGCACCGGGAGGGCGAGGAGGTTCAGTCATGAGTGTCACGGTAGGTGCCGGTGGCAACGCGGCACCAGAGCGACACCGCCCGGCCGGTGTGGGCCGATCGGTCCGGCAGCGTGGCGTGGCCCGCAGCGAACGGCCACCGTTGATCATCGCGCCGGCGGGTCCGCCGACGTAGACTGGCACTCGTTACAGTCGAGTGCCAGGGCGGCTCGGCCGGCCACGACGCCGGCGGCCGACGTGCGACAGGAGGTGCGGAGGAATGGGTCTCGACGACCGGAAACTCGCCGTGCTCCGCGCCATCGTCGAAGACTACGTCTCCACCCAGGAGCCGGTCGGCAGCAAGGCGCTGGTCGAGCGGCACCAGCTCGGGGTCTCCCCGGCCACGGTCCGCAACGACATGGCCGTGCTGGAGGAGGAGGGCTACATCCGGCAGCCGCACACCAGTGCCGGCCGGGTGCCCACCGACCGCGGCTACCGCCTCTTCGTCGACCGGTTGTCCCGGGTCAAGCCGCTCAGCCCGGCCGAGCGCCGGGCCATCGAGCGCTTTCGTCGGTGCGGTCGACCTCGACGACGTGGTGCACCGCACAGTGCGGCTGCTCGCCCAGCTGACCCGGCAGGTGGCCGTCGTGCAATACCCGAGCCTGGCCCGTTCCTCGGTGCGACACCTGGAGCTGGTGCCGATCTCCACCACCCGGCTGATGCTGGTGATGATCGCCGACACCGGTCGGGTGGAGCAGCGGCTGGTGGAGTTGCCCAGGCCGGTGTCCGCCGACGACGTCACCGACCTACGCCGGCTGGTCAACGAGAAGCTCGCCGGAGCCCGGCTGTCCGACACGCCGCCGTTGGTGCAGGCGCTGGTCGAGGAGGCGTCGACCGAGCTGCGTCCGGCGATGACCACGCTCGCCACCGTCCTGCTGGAGACGCTGGTCGAGCGGCACGAGGAGCGGATCGCGCTCGCCGGCACCGCGAACCTCACCCGGGGCGGCCTGCTCGACTTCCAGGGTTCCCTGCGGCCGATCCTCGAGGCACTGGAGGAGGAGGTCGTGCTCCTCAAGCTCATCGGGGAGACCGAGCCGAGCACGACGCGGGTGCTGATCGGTGACGAGAACGAGTTCGACAACCTGCGCGCCGCCTCCGTGGTCAGCACCGGCTACGGCCCGGGCACCACCATCCTGGGCGGCCTCGGGGTGCTGGGCCCCACCCGGATGGACTACCCCGGCAACATCGCCACGGTGCGCGCCGTGGCACGCTACGTGGGCGAGTTGCTGGCCCAGAACTGATTGGTCAGGGCCGATGCGGCCGGCTGCGGCCGCCGACCGGCACAACGCGAGACGAACATGAGGACACGGAACGCAGTGGCCAGGGACTACTACGGCATTCTCGGTGTGAGCCGGGAAGCCTCCGATGACGAGATCAAGCGCGCCTACCGGAAGTTGGCGCGCCAGTTCCACCCGGACGTCAATCCGGACCCGGAGGCTCAGGAGAAGTTCAAGGACATCAACGCCGCGTACGAGGTCCTCTCGGACGATCGCAAGCGGCAGATCGTCGACCTGGGTGGTGACCCGCTCGCCCCGGTGGCGGCGGTGCCGGAGGCCCCGGGGCCCGGGAGGGCCGGCCCGTTCGTCGGCTTCCAGGACATCATGGACGCGTTCTTCGGCGGTGCGGCGGGCGGCGCCCGTGGCCCCGTCCGCGTACCCGGCCGGGCGCCGACGCGATCCTGCGGCTCGAACTCGACCTGCACGAGACGGCGTTCGGCGTCGAGGCGCCGATCACCGTCGACACCGCGGTGCTCTGCACCACCTGCTCCGGTGCCGGCACGGCCGCCGGCACGCACCTGGCGACCTGCGAGGCGTGCGGTGGTCGGGCGAGGTGCAGTCGGTGCAGCGCACCTTCCTCGGTCAGGTGGTCTCCGCCCGGCCCTGCACCGTGTGCCAGGGCTACGGCACCACCATCCCGCACCCCTGCACCACCTGCGCCGGCGACGGTCGGGTCCGCACCCGCCGCTCGCTGACCGTCAAGATCCCGGCCGGCGTCGAGGACGGCATGCGGATCCGGCTGGCCCAGCAGGGCGAGGTGGGCCCCGGCGGTGGCACCGCCGGTGACCTCTACGTGGAGATCCACGAGCGTCCGCACGACGTCTACTCCCGCAAGGGCGACGACCTGCACTGCCGCGTCACCGTGCCGATGACGGCGGCGGCGCTGGGCACCCGGCTGACCATCAAGACGCTGGACAGCGAGGAGATCGTCGACGTCAAGGCCGGCACCCAGCCGGCCAGCACGCTGCGGCTGCGCGCCCGGGCGTGCCGCACCTGCGCGGCACCGGCCGTGGCGACCTCTATGTGCACCTGGACGTGCGGACGCCCACCAAGCTCGACCCCGACCAGGAAAAGATGCTGCGCGACTTCGCCAAGACCCGTGGCGAGGAGGTCGCCGAGTTATCCAAGCAGGGCGGCTTCTTCTCCCGGATGCGCGACGCGTTCAACGGGCACGCCTGAGGTGTCCGCGCCGCTGTTCCTGGTCGAGGCGCTGCCCATTGGCGACGCGCTGACCCTGGACGGCCCGGAGGGCACCACGCCGCGACGGTGCAACGGCTGCGCGTCGGCGAGGAGCTGCTGCTCGCCGACGGCCGGGCGGCACGGCCGCCGCCGTGGTCACCGCCGTCGGCCGGGCAGCCTGGCGGTCACCATCACCTCCCGGGGTACGCGGACGCGCCAGTACCCGGGTGGTGACCGTGCAGGGCATCGCCAAGGGCGACCGGGGCGAGCTGGCCGTGCAGGCGATGACCGAGGTCGGGGTCGACGAGATCGTGCCCTGGGCGGCGTCGCGCTCGGTGGCCCAGTGGCGCGGCGACCGGGGCGTACGCGCCCGGAGAAGTGGATCGCCACCGCTCGCGAGGCGGCCAAGCAGGCTCGCCGGCCGTGGCTGCCGGTGGTGGCCGGAGCACCGGACGAGTCCACCGCGACGGTCGCGCGCCGGATCGCCGGTGCCGCCGCGGGCTTCGTGCTGCACGAGGAGGCCGAGGAACGGCTCACCACCGCCGAGCTGCCGACCGCCGGTGAGATCGTCCTGGTGGTCGGTCCCGAGGGTGGCATCGCCCCGGCCGAGCTGACCGCGTTTGAGGAGGCCGGCGGGCGGCCCGTACGCCTCGGGCCGGCGGTGTTGCGTACCTCCACCGCCGGGGTGGCGGCCCTCAGCGTGCTCGCCACCCGCCTCGGCCGCTGGTGACCGAGCGCGCCGGCCGTACCTCGGCTTTCGGCGGCCGGGTGCGCCGGCCACGCCCGGTCCCGAACACCTGGCGCTCCTTTGCTCTGCTTCAACCACCGCAACAGTCGAGGGCCGCCAGTGTTGCGTGCGTTGAAGCAGAGCAAAGGGCGCGATGCACGGGTCGGGTTGCCGGTAGCGACCGGGCGAGCGGTCAGCTGCGCAGGTAGGAGGCGCCGTTGAGGTCGACGATCGTGCCGGATGCCCACTCGGCCTGCGGCGAGGCCAACCAGTGCACGGCGGCGGCGATCTCCTCCGGCTGGGCCACCCGGTCGAACGGGCTCTGCGCCCGGATGGCCGCGCCCGCTCACCGCGCAGGTGCTCGGTGGTCATGTCGGTCGCCACGAAGCCCGGCGCGACGGTCGCGATCGCGATGCCGTACGGCGCGAGCGCCACGGCGAGGGACTGGCCCAGCGCGTTCAGCCCCGCCTTGCTCGCCCCGTACGCCGGCTGTTCCGGCTCGCCCGGAACGCGCCCCGGGACGAGACGTTGACGATCCGCCCGCCGCGGTCGCGCATGTGCTGGGCGGCGCACCAGGTGACGTTGCCGGCACCGGTCAGGTTGGTCTCCACCACCCGCCGCCAGCGCTCCTGCCACTGCTCGTAGGAGGTGCCGAAGATCGGGTGCGGGTCGTCCCGGTCGCCGTACGTCCCGGCGTTGTTGACCAGCACGTCCAGCCCGCCGAGCAGTTCGGCGGCCTGGTCGACCATGGTCCGGACCGCGTCCGGATCGGTGAGGTCGGCGCGGACCACCACGTGTCCGGTGCCGGGCAGCCGGGCCCGCAGCTCCTCGGCCACCTCGGCGGAGTCGCGGTGGTGGATGGCCACCCGGTCGCCGCTGGCCGCGAACGCCGTCGCCACCGCGCGGCCGATCCCGCGTGAGGCCCCGGTCACGAGTACCGCTCGATCCGTCATGCCGGCCATCCTGCCTCAGCCGGAGGATCTCTTACACTGCCCCGATGGGATCCGACTGCCTGTTCTGCCGCATCGTCGCCGGGGAGATCCCGGCCACCGTGGTCCGGGAGACCGACACCACCCTCGCCTTCCGCGACATCGACCCGAAGGCGCCGGTGCACATCCTGGTCATTCCGAAGGAGCACTACGCCGACGTCGCCACGCTCGCCCAGGGCGACCCGGCGCTGGCCGCCGACGTGCTGGCCACGTCCGCCGCCGTGGCCGAGGACGAGGGCCTGCTCGGCGACGGCTTCCGGTTGATGTTCAACACCGGCGCGTACGGCGGGCAGGAGGTGTTCCACGTGCACGCGCACCTGCTCGGTGGTGCGCCGCTCGGCCCGATGCTCGCCCGGGACCTGACGTGAGCGTAGGCCCGGTGCCCGGCATCGGGGTCGACGAGCGCCTCGCCCGGTTGGTTCGGCGGGTGCAGGCCGACGCCCGGGTGCCGGCGGTGTCGGCGGCGCTGCACCGGGCCGACCGAACGCTCTGGAGCTGGACCGTCGGCCAGACCGGCACCGACGACCCGCTGGGGCCGGACACCCAGTTCCGGATCGGCTCGGTCACCAAGACCTTCACCGCGGTGCTGGTCCTGCAGTGCCGCGACGACGGCCTGCTGGACCTGGACGACCCGGTGGGCCGGCACCTGGATCTCCCGGCGCACGGCGAGCTGACCGTCCGCCGGCTGCTGTCGCACACCGCCGGCCTGCAACGCGAGCCGTTCGGCGACGTCTGGGACACCCTGCGTCCACCGGACGAGGACCGGTTGGTGGCGGAGCTGGACCGGGCCGAGCGGGTGCTGCCGGCGGGCCGCCGGTTCCACTACTCCAACCTGGGAATGGCCGTGCTCGGCCACCTCGTCGCCCAGCTCCGGGGTGAGCTGGGCGCAGGCGCTGACCGAACGGGTCCTGACACCGCTGGGGCTGACCGACACCACGGTGACCCCACGGCCGACGGCGGCCACCGGCTTCCTGGTCGACGCGTACTCCGACGAGGCGCACCCGGAGCCACCCACCGACTTCGGCGCGGTCGGCCCGGCCGCCCAGCTCTGGAGCACCGCGACCGACATGGCCCGCTGGGCGGCGTTCCTGGCCGACCCGGCGGCGCTGGACCCGACCGGCGCGGTGCTCGCCCCGGCCACCCTGGACGAGATGCGCTGGCCGGTGACCACCACCGACGAGACGCTCTGGGGTGCCGGCTTCGGGCTCGGGCTGATCGTGATCCCGCAGGAGAGCGGGTGATGCACGTGGGGCACGACGGCGCCATGCCCGGTTTCCTCGCCGGTGTCTACGGCCGCCAGGGCGGCGACGGCACGGCCGGCGCGATGGGCGCCGCGGTGCTCGGCTCGTCCGGCACGGCGGCCGAACTGTTCGACCTGCCGCACCGGCTGCTCGCCGCGGCGGTGGAGCACGACCCGGCCGAGATCGAGCCCTGGCGGCCCGGCGCACCAGCGCCGGCGGCCCTGCGGGTGTGCTCGGCCGCTGGTGGGGAGGGCTCCGAGTACCTCTTCTCCTGGCACGACGGTGCCCTCCGGGCGCGGGGCCGGCGACCTGGCGGGACGCCCGCCGGCGATCTTCACCCGCTGTCGGACCAGCCGGACGTGTTCCGCACGGTCTCCGGCCGGGAGGTCGGTGAGCTGCTGCGGCTGACCCGGGACGAGGCCGGCGTGGTGGTCGGGATGCACTGGGCGACGTACCGGTTCACCCGCAACCAGGAGACCTTCGACCGGTACGACTTCCGGGCCGGGAGTTGATCGCGGCCAGCGGAAATGGGCGCGATGCGGCCCGCGTTGAACCGATACGATGGGTGTAACGTCCGCACGCCAGGCCAGCAGCCTGGCGCCGAGATCGAAGCAGGTGGCGCAGGGCCCTTCGGCCCAACCTATGACCGGCACCCACCTCCCGGCCCGCCCGGGTGCAGACCAGGATCACCGTGCCCGATCCGAAGATCATGGTCAATCTCCTCGGCGCAGGCGACGAGATCCTCCGACTCGTCGAACGCTCGGTCAGCAGCGACGTTCACGTCCGCGGCAACGAGATCACCATCACCGGTGACCCCGCGGACAACGCCCTCGCCGAGCGGGTCTTCAGCGAGCTGCTCGAACTCATCGAGAAAGGCGAGACCCTGACCAGTGACGCCGTCCGGCGTACCGTCGGCATGCTCGAGGAGGGCAGCGCCGAGCGGCCCGCCGAGGTCCTGACACTCAACATCCTCTCCCGGCGCGGGCGCACCATCCGCCCCAAGACGCTCGGGCAGAAGAAGTACGTCGACGCGATCGACACGCACACCATCGTCTTCGGCATCGGCCCGGCCGGCACCGGAAAGACCTACCTGGCGATGGCGAAGGCCGTCCAGGCGTTGCAGGCCAAGCAGGTCAACCGGATCATCCTCACCCGGCCGGCGGTCGAGGCGGGTGAGCGACTGGGCTTCCTGCCCGGCACGCTCAACGACAAGATCGACCCCTACCTGCGCCCGCTCTACGACGCGCTGCACGAGATGCTCGACCCGGAGACGATCCCCAAGCTGATGGCCCAGGGGACGATCGAGGTCGCCCCTCTGGCCTACATGCGGGGCCGGACGCTCTCCGACGCGTTCATCATCCTGGACGAGGCGCAGAACACGACGCCCGAGCAGATGAAGATGTTCCTCACCCGACTAGGCTTCAACTCCAAGATCGTCGTGACCGGTGACATCACCCAGGTGGACCTTCCCGGCGGGACGAGCAGCGGTCTGCGGGTCGTCCGGGAGATCCTGGAAAACGTCGAGGACGTGCACTTCTCCCAGTTGTCCAGTTCCGACGTGGTCCGCCACCGGCTGGTCGGGGAGATCGTCGACGCGTACGCCCGCTGGGACGCCGAGCGGGAGAATCAGCAGGCGCAGGGCGTCCACGCCGTGCCTGGGCGGCCCGCCCAGGGCGGCCGGGCCAGCCGCCGCCGCTAAAGCAGAGGAAAGCAGTTGTCCATCGAGATCGCCAACGAGTCCGGTGTCGACGTCGACACCGACTCCGTGCTCGCCGTCGCCCGGCACGCCCTCGACGAGATGGGGGTCAACCCCTCGCCGAGCTGTCCGTGCTGTTGGTCGACATCGACTACATGACCGAGCTGAACCACCGCTGGATGGGTGGCGACGGCCCGACCGACGTGCTCGCCTTCCCCATGGACGAGGGCAGTGTCGACCACGGTCCGGGCGAGTCCGCACCGGCCGGCGGCGAGCCCGCGCTGCTCGGCGACATCGTGCTCTGCCCGGAGGTCGCGGCCAAGCAGGCGGCGACCGCCGATCACACGCCGGCCGACGAGCTGCACCTGCTCACCGTGCACGGGGTGCTGCACCTGCTCGGCTACGACCACGCCGAGCCGGAGGAGGAGCGGGAGATGTTCGCTCTCCAGGCCCGACTGCTGGCGAGCTGGCGGTCGACCCGCACCCAGTGATGTCCACTCCTCCGTTACTGGCGGCCGGGCCACCGCCGGTCTTCCCGACCTGCAGCTGATCTTCTTCGCGGCCGGCCTGGTGGTGCTGGGCGGCCTGATCGCGATGACCGAGGCGGCGCTCGCCGCGGTCTCTCCGGCGCGGGCCGCCGAGCTGGCCCGTGACGGCGTACGCGGCGCCCGCACCCTCCAGGTCGTCGCCGGCGACGTCGTCCGACACCTCAACCTGCTGCTGCTACTGCGGCTGCTCGCCGAGCTGACCGCCACCACGCTGGTGGCGCTGGTCGCGGTGGACAGCTTCGGCGCCGGCTGGCGGGCCGCGCTGGTGACCGCCGGCGCGATGACCATCGTCAGCTTCGTGGTGGTCGGGGTCGCGCCGCGCACCATCGGCCGGCAGCACGCGTACGCCGTCGGTCGTGCGGTGGCGCCGCTGGTCCGCTGGCTGGGCCGGGCGCTCAACCCGCTCGCGTCGTTGCTGATCCTGATCGGCAACGCGGTCACCCGGGCGTGGCTTCCGGGAGGGCCGTTCGCCACCCAGGTGGAGTTGCGGGAGCTGGTCGACCTGGCCGAGCAGCGCGGCGTGGTCGAGCACGGCGAGCGTCAGATGATCCACTCCGTCTTCGCGCTCGGCGACACCATCGCCCGTGAGGTGATGGTGCCGCGCACGGAGATGGTGTGGATCGAGGAGGGCAAGACGCTCGCGCAGGCGCTGGCGCTCTTCCTGCGTTCCGGTTTCTCCCGCATCCCGGTGATCGGCGAGAGTGTCGACGACGTGCTCGGTGTGCTCTACCTCAGGACCTGATCCGGCGTTCCCGTGGCGGAGACCCGGAGGCCGAGCAGTTGCCGGTGGCCGAGCTGATGCGCCCGGCCACCTTCGTACCGGAGTCCAAGCCGGTCGACGACCTGCTGTCGGAGATGCAGGCGGCCCGCAACCACCTGGTCATCGTGGTCGACGAATACGGCGGCACCGGTGGTCTGGTCACCATCGAGGACATCCTGGAGGAGATCGTCGGTGAGATCACCGACGAGTACGATGTCGAGCGCCCGCCTGTCGAACGTCTGGCGGACTCCTCGGTGCGGGTGACCGCCCGCCTGCCGGTGGAGAATCTGGGCGAGATGTTCGACACCGACCTGCCCACCGACGAGGTGGAGACGGTCGGTGGCCTGCTCGCCCAATCGCTGGGGCGGGTGCCGATCCCCGGCGCGGAGGCCGAGGTCGCCGGCCTCCGGCTGGTCGCGGAGGGCACCACCGGACGGCGCAATCGGATCGACACCGTCCTGGTCAGCAGGGTGGAGTCGGGCCACGAGCAGGACAGCACGGGTCGCGGCGAGCACGCCGACCCCGGGACGACACCGACAACTATCGAGACGACGAGAGGCAACCCGCCGATGCCTGACACACCCGCCGCGCCTGCCGCCAGGCCGCCCCCACCGCGTCGGCCGCACTCGACGCCGAGGACGCCAAGCTCGTCGTCCTGGCCCGGGGAGCCCGCGCACGGGTTGGCGCCGTGGAGGGCGCCGCGGTCCGGGATCAGGACGGCCGGACGTACGCGGCGGCGAATGTCGCGCTGCCCTCGCTGACCCTCACCGCGTTGCAGTTGGCTGTCGCGTCGGCGGTGGCGGCCGGGGCGAGCCGGCTGGAGGCCGCGGCGGTGGTGACCGAGGCCTCGACGCTGGACGGTGCCGGGCACGCGGCGGTCCGCGATCTCGCGGTCGACGCGCCGATCCACGTGGCCGCACCGGACGGCACGGTCCTCGGCACGGTGACCCAGTGAGCCCGTGCAGGACCCGGAGGCGCGGCCGTACCGGGCTGGGTTCGGCTGCTTCGTCGGTCGACCCAACGCCGGCAAGTCGACGCTGACCAACGCCATCATCGGCACCAAGATCGCGATCACCTCGAACAAGCCGCAGACCACCCGGCACGTCATCCGGGCGGTGCTGCACCGGCCGGAGTCGCAGCTGGTCCTGGTCGACACGCCGGGTCTGCACCGTCCCCGTACGCTGCTCGGCGAGCGCCTCAACGACCTGGTCCGGTCCACCTGGACGGAGGTCGACGTGATCGGCCTGTGCATCCCGGCCGACGAGCCGGTCGGGCGCGGGGACCGGTTCATCACCGGCGAGCTGGCCGAGTTGAAGGCGACAGTGCTGGCAGTGGTCACCAAGACCGACCTGGTGGACAAGCGCCGCCTGGCGGAGCAGTTGCTCGCGGTCAGCAAGATGGGGAGTTCGCCGAGATCGTGCCGGTGAGCGCGGTGTCCGGGCATCAGGTGGACACCCTTGTCGACGTGATGACCAAGTACCTGCCGCCGTCGCCGCAGCTCTACCCGGACGACATGCTCACCGACGACCCCGAGCAGGTGATGGTCGCGGAGCTGATCCGGGAGGCCGCCCTGGAGGGGTACGCGACGAGCTGCCGCACTCCATCGCCGTCGTGGTCGAGGAGATGATCCCCGAGGGCCAGGTCATCAAGATCTACGCCGACCTGTACGTGGAACGTCCCAGCCAGAAGGCCATCGTGCTGGGTCACAAGGCGAGTCGGCTCAAGGAGGTCGGCACGACCGCCCGCAAGCAGATCGAGGAGTTGCTCGGCAGCCGGGTCTATCTGGACCTGCACGTGCGGGTCGCCAGGACTGGCAGCGCGACCCGAAGCAGTTGCGCAAGCTCGGTTTCTGACCGACTCTCCGGGCGCAGCCCGACCGGCGGCGGGCTCGCCTTCGGTCGGGTCGGGCGATCTTCACGTTCGGTTCGGGTCGCGCCCGTTTGGTACGGGCGAGCGGTGGTGCCGGCACAGCGGGCCGGTGAGACGGCCAGCGTCGCCGTCAGCGCTGGCTGATCGTGACGTTGCCGCTGCCGGCCGACCCGTCGAGCAGCAGGGACGCGGCCGGGTCGTCGGCGACGGTGATCCGCTCGTCACCGGAACCGGCGTTGGCGCGGACCCGGTAGCTGCCCGCCGGCACCAGCAGCGTGACGTCCCCGCTGGAGGCGTGCGCGCGCGCCGATTGGGCTTCTCCAGCTCGACGTTGACATTGCCGGAGCTGGCCTCGGCGTCGACCGCGCCGCCCAGCCGGCGCGCCGTGATGTCCCCGGACGCGGCCCGCAACCGAACCGCCGCGCTGGTCTCACTGACCTCGATGTTGCCGGAGCGGGTCTCCACGCCGAGCGCGCCGGAGGCACCGGCGACGCGTATGTCGCCCGAGCCCAGCTGGAGCTCCACCGTGCCAACCCGGCTCAGCTCGATGTTGCCGGAACCGACCTCTCCTGCACGGCCACACCCTCCGGCACGGCCACCTCGTAGGAGATGCTGCATCGCGAGCCGCAGTCGGTGTCCAGCACCAGCTCGGTGCCCTTGATCTCGTACCGGGCGCTGTCCGGCTCGCCGCCCTGGTAGCGCACCACCCGCTTGATCCGCACCTCGGACGCCGGGCCGGTGCCGCGTACCACCACGTCGCCCGAGCCGCCCTGCACGCGGATGGTCGTGACCCGTACCGCTTCGGTGTTGTCGTAGTCGAGCCGGCGCATCGCCAGGTTGTCGCACCCGGTGACGAGGATGAGGGTGGCGGCCAGGCCCAGGGCGACAGGCGCGGCGGCGCGACGACGGAGTGCGTCGGGGTCAGGTGCATTGCCATGGCCAGAACGCTACGACCGGTGACGAGCCGGGCGCATCGGGTTCGTCCGCGCATCCACCCCGAACCAACCCTGATTTCACACCCCGAGGGAGAATGGCCAGATGGCCGGGTACCGCCGACAGCTCTACCGCGACGACGCGGTGGTGCTGCGTGTGCAGAAGCTCGGCGAGTCCGACCGGATCATCACGCTGCTCACCCGTCGGCACGGCCGGCTGCGTGCGGTGGCCCGAGGGATCCGGCGCACCACCAGCAAGTTCGGCGCCCGGCTGGAGCCATTCGGCCACGTCGACCTCCAGCTCGCCGGTGACCCGAAGGGCAACACCGGCAGCTCGCTGCACACCGTCAGCCAGGTCGAGGGCATCGAGCTGTACGGCAAACGGTTCCTCGGGGACTACCCGCGCTACACGGCCGCCAGTGCCATCGCCGAGACCGCCGAGCGGCTCACGCCGGTGGAGCGGGAGCCTTCGCTGCGGCTGTTCCAGCTCACCCTGGGCGCGCTGAAGGCCATGTCCCGGGCGAGCACGCCACCACACTGGTTCTCGACGCGTACCTCCTGCGCGGGATGTCCCACGCCGGCTGGGCGCCGGCGCTGCTCGCCTGCGCGGTCTGCGGCACCACCGGGCGGCACCGGGCGTTCTCCGTGCCGGCCGGTGGGACGGTCTGCCGGATTGTCGGCCGCCCGGGCGGCTCATCCCGCGCCGGCCACCATCGATCTGATGTCCGCGCTGACCACCGGCGACTGGTCGTGGCCGACGCCACCGAGTCCGCCATCCGCCGGGAGTGCAGTGGGCTGGTCGCGGCTCACCTGCAGTGGCACCTGGAACGCGCGCTACGCTCGCTGCCGCTGGTCGACCGGGGTTCCTCGGCGACCGGCACGGCCTCGCCGCCGCAGGGCACCGGGGCCGTGGTGCTCCGGCCACGCGGCGACGTCGAGGCCGGGGCGGACGGCGCGAACAGGGAGTGAGCACGTGATCCGATCGAAGAAGGCAGGCCGGCGCGAGCCGACGCCGCCGACACCACACCCATCCGGGGCCCGGCCGCCGGCGCTGCCCACCGAGGCGGTGCCGAAGCACGTGGCGGTGGTGATGGACGGCAACGGCCGCTGGGCCAGGACCGCGGGCTGCCCCGCACCAGGGGCACGAGGCAGGGGAGCACAGCCTCTTCGACACCGTCGAGGGTGCGATCGAGATGGGCATCCCTACCTGTCGGCGTACGCGTTCTCCACCGAGAACTGGCGACGCTCGCCCGACGAGGTCCGGTTCCTGATGGGGTTCAACCGGGACGTGATCCGCCGCCGCCGGGACCAGCTGGTCGACCTCGGCGTACGGGTGGTCTGGTCGGGTCGTCCCGGGCGGTTGTGGAAGAGCGTCATCTCGGAGTTGCAGACCGCCGAGGAGATGTCCCGGACAACACGACGTTGACCCTGCAGTTCTGCGTCAACTACGGCGGGCAGGCCGAGATCGGTGACGCCGCCGCCGCGATCGCGCGGGACGTGGCGGCCGGCCGGCTCGATCCGGCGAAGGTCACGGAGAAGACCGTGGCGAAGTACCTCTACCACCCGGAGATCCCCGAGGTCGACCTGTTCCTGCGCCCCTCGGGGAGGAGCGGATCTCCAACTTCATGCTCTGGCAGGCCGCGTACGCCGAGTTGGTCTTCCTGGACACGCTCTGGCCCGACTTCGATCGCCGCCACCTGTGGTACGCGTGTGAGCTGTACGCACAGCGGGACCGACGCTTCGGCGGCGCGCTGCCCAACCCGGTCGCCCCGGTCATCTGAACCGACGCGCTTACCCTCAGGTCACTCTGGGTATCACCACTGTCAGAAGCCACTGACGGAGGTGAACCCACATGATCCAGAAGCGCATTGCCCAGTGGGCGGTGATGGCGGTCGCGGTGCCACTGGCGGCTGCCGGTGCTCGCCGACTCAGCCACACCCTGGAGGCCCGGCGTGGTCCCTCCGGGCGACCCGGCTGCTGACCAGGGGCGCGGACCTGATTCGACCGCAGAAGGCCAAGCGCCGCCGCTTCTTCTGACCTTTGATCTCCAGGCGCCGCCCGCACCTCAGTGCGGGCGGCGCGTCGCATCCCACGGCTCCCGCCTCACCCGCCCGCCTCGCCCGGGCCTCGCCCCGACCTCGCCCGTCGATCATGGAGTTGTGGTGGCCGGATCAGCAGCGTTTGCGACTTATGTTCACCACCACAACTCCTTGATCGACGCGAGCGGGGCACGGCCCGGGGTGAGCGCGCGGTCGGGACGGGGCCGGGGTGGTTTGGGGTGGGTGCTGTTGTTTTCGGGTCGTGCGGAATGGGGCGGGTAGGGTCCGGAGGTGGTGGGACGACGGCGGTTGGGGTGCAGATGCGGGAACTCCGGTTCAAGATGATCATGGCGTTGAACGCGGCCGATCTGGGCGACCCGATCTGCGAGCAGGTCGCCGACATCTGTGCCGAGATCGCCGAGCAGCACTGCGCCGAGTTCGGTCACACACCGCAGTTGCTTACCGGCGAGATCGCCGAACTGGCCACCGGTGAGCCGGCCCTGACCTGGGCGCCGACGATCCCCGACGCTGGGCAGCGTGCCTGGTGACCGCGCCCGCCCCCGCCCCGCGGTCGACGTCCGTCGTGCCGACGATCGCTTCGCCACCCGGATCTCCTGGCTGGACTCCAAGCACTCCTTCTCGTTCTCCCGGCACTACGACCCGGCCAACACCCACCACGGTCTGCTGCTGGTCAACAACGACGACGTGGTCCGACCGGGCGCTGGCTTCGAGACCCACCCGCACCAGGACATGGAGATCATCACCTGGGTGCTGCGTGGCTCCCTGGTGCACCAGGACTCCACCGGGCACTCCGGGGTGATCTACCGGGTCTGGCCCAGCGGATGAGCGCCGGCACCGGCATCCTGCACTCGGAGAAGAACGACGCCTGGCGACTCAACAACCAGGAACCGCACACCGACCCGGTGCACTTCGTGCAGATGTGGGTGCTCCCCGACGAGCAGGGTGTCGACCCCGGCTACGAGCAACTGGAGATCGAGGACGAGCTGCTCCGCGGCGGCCTGGTGCCGATCGCCTCCGGGATGGACCGCTACGACGGCGCGTCCGCGATCCGGATCCGCAACCGGTACGCGACGCTGCACGCCGCCCGTCTCGCCCCGGCGACGAGGTCACCATCCCCGACGCGCCCTACGTGCACGTCTACGTGCCCGACGGCACGGTGACCCTGGAGGGCAGCGGCCCGCTCGGCAGTGGCGACGCGGCCCGGCTCACCAGGACCGGTGGCCGGCGGGTGACCGCCGACGAACCGGCCGAGATCCTGGTCTGGGAGATGCACGCCACGGTCGGCTGACCGTCAGCCGCGCCGCCGTGATCTCCCGAACATGGATGTAGTGGCCTCCCCACCGGGAGGAGACCACTACATCAAGGATCGAGCACGATCACGGGCGGCGCGCAGGGCGCCGCGCCGGCTACGCCGGGGACTCGGTGCGGTCCGCTGCCCAGGTGGTGTGGAACGAGCCGTCGCGGTCCACCCGCTGGTAGGTGTGCGCGCCGAAGTTGTCCCGCAGCCCCTGGATCAGCGCGGCGGGCAGCCGCTCCGCGCGCAACGCGTCGAAGTACGCCAGCGACGACGAGAACGCGGGCGTCGGCACGCCGGCCCGGGTCGCGTCGGCCACCACTCGCCGCCAGCTCGGCACGCCAGCACTGACCGCCTCGGCGAAGTACGGCGCCACCAGCAGCGTCGGCAGGTCCGGCTGCTCGTCGTACGCCTCACGGATGCGGTTCAGGAAGCGGGCCCGGATGATGCAGCCGCCCCGCCAGATCGTCGCGGTGCCGCCGAGGTCGATGTCCCAGTTGTATTCCTGGCTGCCGGCACGGATGTGGTCGAAGCCCTGCGCGTACGCCACGATCTTGGAAGCGAGCAGCGCCCGGCGGACGTCCTCGACGAACGCCTCCCGGTCGGCGACCTGCCACTTCTCGCCCGCGTCGGGGAACGCCCGGCGGGCTGCCTCCCGCTGGTCGACGTGCCCGGAGAGCGAACGGGCGAAGGTTGCCTCGGCGATCCCGGTGATCGGGATGCCCAGGTCCAGGGCGCTCTGCACCGTCCAGCGGCCGGTGCCCTTCTGCTCGGCCCGGTCCTGGACGATGTCCACGAAGGACCGGCCGGTCGCCGCGTCGGTGTGCGCGAGCACATCGGCGGTGATCTCGATGAGGAACGACTCCAGCTCGCCGCTGTTCCAGTCGCGGAAGATCTCCGCGATCTCCGCCGGCGTCGCGTCCAGACCGGCGCGGAGCAGGTCGTACGCCTCGGCGATGAGCTGCATGTCGGCGTACTCGATGCCGTTGTGCACCATCTTGACGAAGTGCCCGGCGCCGTCCGGCCCGACGTGCGTGCAGCACGGCACGCCGTCCACCTGGGCGGCGATCTTCTCGAACATCGGCCCGAGCTTCGCGTACGACTCGGCGGAGCCGCCCGGCATGATGCTCGGCCCGCGCAGCTCGCCCTCCTCGCCGCCCGAGACGCCGGTGCCGCTGAAGTGGAGCCCCTGCGCGCGCAGCGACTCCTCCCGGCGGCGGGTGTCGGCGAAGTGAGCGTTGCCGCAGTCGACGATGATGTCGCCCTCGTCCAGCAGCGGCACCAGCTCGTCGATCACCGCGTCGGTGGGCGCGCCGGCCTTGACCATGACGATCACCGCGCGGGGCGCTCCAGTGCGGCCACGAAGTCGGCCATCGTCTCGCCGGGCACGAACGTGCCCTCGTCGCCGTGCTCGGCCACCAGGCTGCGGGTGCGCTCCGGTGAGCGATTGTGCACCGCCACCGTGAAGCCGTTGCGAGCCAGGTTGCGGGCCACATTGCGGCCCATCACCGCCAGCCCGGTCACACCGATTTGTGCCCTCGCCTGCTCAGCCATCCGTGCCGCCACCTCTCGTCACCGCTATTGGCGTTTCGAAACTTACCGTGATGTGAGCCGATACGTGTCAGTGATCGACGTCCCGTTACCGATGGCTGGCCTTCGGTCATCAGTCGTGTTAGGTGCTCAGCCCTCGGCGAGGCGAGCTTCGATCCGGGCGACCTTGCCGGTGAGCGCGTCGGTGACCCCGGGTCGGACGTCCGCCTTGAGCACCACACTCACCCGGGCGCCTGCGCGGCAACCACGTCGACCGCCCGTTTCACCACCGCCATCACCTCGTCCCACTCGCCCTCGACGGTGGTGAACATGGCATCGGTCCGGTTGGGCAGCCCGGACTCACGGACCACCCGCACCGCCTCGGCGACCAGGTCACCCACGGAGTCGTCACCGCCGAGCGGGGTGATCGAGAACGCGATCAGCATGTGCCGATCCTGCCAGTAAATCGGGTGCGCGTCCGGACGGGCCGTGGTTAGGGTACGAACATGCGTAACTGACGCCCCATCTTCCGAGCCGGCCGCCGTCCCGCGTCGCGGTCCGTGCGCTCCCGGGCGTCCCGCATCTCCTTCCCGCTGTCTCGCGGCGTAGGCCCTGCCCGATCCCGGTGAGCAGTCCTTCCCCACCCGACTGTCGCACCGCGACGGTCACCAGCCGCTCCGACCGACCGCCGCTGCGCGGACCGGCCGTGCCGGTCGGCACTGAAGGAGGCCCGGATGCCTGCCAGGCGTAACCCGAAGAAGTCCCGTACCCGAAAGCGACGCCGCTCGGCGTCGACCCGGCGGCCGGCCACGGCCCGCTCCTGCCCACCCACCCCGAGTTCGCGGTCGAATCGACCGAGCCGGCGTTGCCGGTGCTGCTTGCGGCTGTTCCGGACGAGGTGGCGCTGCCGGACGAGGTGCCGGCGGTTGTCGACGTGCCGGCGATGGAAGATCTGCCCAAGCCGACCGGGCGACCGAAGGCACCGACGGCCGGACCACCGCAGGGTGGCGGCAACCGCTCCGGCGGCGGTCGCGGCCAGCAGGCCGGGCAAGCCCGCCGCTACGCCTTCCGCCGCAGCTGATCGAGCCACCCCGAGCCGGCCCCAGCCCGCCCTGCCTAGCCCCGGTGCCTGCCCCGCCCGGCCCGGTCCACCCCGGCCTGCCCTGCCCGACCCGCCCGGCCCGGCCCCGATGCCTGCCCCGCCCCAGCCCGCCCGCGATCTTGCACTTCCTGTCCTCGCATCACCGGCAATTGGGGTGAATCGACAGCAGAAAGTGCAAGATCGACAGGTAGAGCGCGCGCGCAGAGGCAGGGCAGGGGCAGGCCGCGCGCGAAGGGCAGAGGCGCGGCGGGCGGGCGGCACGCGGCACGGCACGGCACGGCGGCGCGCGCCGCGGCGGGCGGTGCGCGGCGCGCGCGCCCGGTAGTGCCCGGCGGCTGCGTGGAGGAGCAGTTGGGCGGCTCAGCTGATCAGGGGCGGAAGGTACCGAGGACGATGCTCGTGGTCAGGGCGGCTCCGGCCAGTACGACGGCTCCGGCGACGAGCAGGGCGTCGGCGCGGGTGAAGTGCTGGCGGCGGGCGACGGTACGGGTGTGCCGGCGTCGAATCCCGCGCGTCCATCGCCACCGCCAGCCTTGTGCCCCGGCGGATCGCCCCGACCAGCAGCGCGAACGCGGTGGAGGCGAACAGCCGCAGCTTCGCCACCGGGTTGCGTCCCGCGTCGACGCCCGCGCGCGTCGAGCCATGCTGATCATCTGCCACTCCTGACCGAGCAGCGGCACCAGACGGAACGCGGCCAGCGCCCCGATGGCGAACCGGGCGGGCGCCTTCGCGTTCTGGATCAACGCGTCGGCCAGGTCGGTGGGGTCGGTGGTCGCGAAGACGATCACGCCGGGCAGGGCGACCGCGAACACCCGCAGCACCAGGCCGAGGGCGGTGAGCAGGACACCGGTGCTCACCAGGACCGGTCCCGCGTCCAGGAGGACCCGGCCGGACCGGTCGGCGGCGAAGAGCACGAGCGTGACCAGGATGCCGGCGGCGCTGAGCAGCAGTGGCCAGGCCCGCCTGGCCAGCACCCGGTAGCGGATGCCGAACAGCGGCAGCACGGCGAGTTCGAGTGCGATGGCGATCGCCGGGGCGACCGGGTCCAGGGTCGCCAGCAGGATGAACGAGAACGCCAGTGCGGCGGCGACCTTCGCCACCGGGTTGCGGCGGGCCAGCGGCGCGTCGGGCGCGGCGACGGGTTCAATGCTGATCATCGGTCGCCGTCCGGCGTCTGATCCGTCGTACGTGAACGAGAGCGGCCGTCTCCGACACGGGGACGGCCGCTCAGGGTGACGGTGCGGTCGGCGAGCGCGGCGACGAAGTCCGCGTCGTGGGTGACCGCGACCACACCGTGCCCGGCGTCGCGCAGGTCGGCGAAGAGGTCGACCAACTCCCGCCAGGTCCGCCGGTCCTGACCGAAGGTGGGTTCGTCGCAGATCAGCAGGCGGGGCGCGGTGGCCAGGGCGGTCGCCACGCTCAGCCGCCGCGCTTCCCCACCCGAGAGGGTGTACGGGTTGGCGGCGGCGAGCCGGACCAGCCGTAGCCGCTCCAGCAGCCCGGCCACTGTCTCCTTGACGGCGGCCTCGCTCTGGCCGGTGCGGCGGGGCCGAGGGCCAGCTCGTCGAAGACCGTGCTGGTGACGAACTGGTGCTCCGGATCCTGGAAGACCGACCCGATCCGGCGGGCCAGTGCGGGGCCCGCCACCGGTGCGGGGAGTGCGGTGGTCCGCGCCGGCCAACTCGGCGGACGCGGTGATCCGCCCGGTTCCGGCCGGAGCAGCCCACCGAGCAGCAGTGCCAGGGTGGACTTGCCGGCGCCGTTGGGTCCGCGTACGGCGAGTGCTCTCCGGCGCGTACCGCCAGATCAGTGGAGCCCAGCCGGGGTGGCAGGCCGAGCCGGTCGGCGGTGAGCAGCAGCTCCCGGGACCGGCGGTGGCCGGCCGGGGCGCGATGGGTGACCCGGCACCCAGACCCCTCGGCGGCCAAAGCGGCGCCGTGCGCGGCGAAGACCGCCTCGGGGTGCCATCCGCGCGGACGCCGCCGCCGGGTTCCAGGACGACCACCCGGTCGACAAGCGGCAGGGCGTCGGCGACCCGGTGCTCGACCAGGATCAGCGTGGTGTCGGCGTCCAGGGCGCCGGTCACGGCCTGCCGGACCAGGTCGGCCCCGGCCGGGTCGAGGTTGGCGGTCGGTTCGTCGAGCAGGAGCAGGGCGGGACGCAGGGCCAGCGCGCCGGCCAGGGCGAGGCGTTGCTGCTCGCCGCCGGAGAGGGCGGCGGTGTTGCGGTCGCGGGAGTACGGGAAGCCGACCCGGTGCAGCGCCTCGTCCACCCGGGGCCAGATCTCGTCTGCCGGCACGCCCCGGTTCTCCAGCCCGAACGCGACGTCGTCGCCGCTGCGTGCCATGACCAGTTGGGTTTCCGGGTCCTGGAAGACGATGCCGACCCGTTCCCGTCCCTTGCGCGGGTCCAGCCCGTCGATCTCGACGGTGCCCTCCTGCTCGCCGGAGTCCTCGGGCAGCAGCCCGGCCAGCGCGCTGAGCACTGTGCTCTTGCCGCCCCGGAGGGCCCGAGAAGCAGAACGCGCTCCCCAGCCTCGATCCGCAGGTCAACCCCCGAACGGCCCAGGCCCGCCGCCCAGCGTGCCGCCACCCGAACCCCCGCAGCAGTACCCCGCCCACCAGTCCACACCCCTTCCGGGTCGCTGGGGTCAGATCAGGGCTCGGTTTCGGCCTGCTGGGAAGCGGTCCAGGACTCCGGTGTTGGCTAGCGCGTTCGTCAGCAGCCAGCCGCCCACGCCGGCGATGATCGTGGCGCTGACGACGGTGAGCAGCGCGTACGGGATGCGGTAGTCGGTGAGCGCGTAGTCGGCGTTCCACACGAAGAAGTCGAACAGCGCCGCGCTGACACCGGTCAGCGCGCCGGCCAGACCGCGGTCGGCAGCCGGAACGACCGGTACCGGAAGGCGGCGAACGCCAGCTCGGCGCCGATGCCCTGCACGATGCCCTGCGGGATCACCGTGCCGGCCCACTGGCTGCCCAGCAGCGCGGAGAGGACCGCCGCCACCGTCTCGCAGTAGAGCGCGGCACCGGGCTTGCGGATGACCAGCCCGCCGATCACGGCCGGCATCAGCCAGACGCCGTAGAGCAGCGTCTGCGCCGGGGAAGAAGGCGAACGCGCCCTCGGTGGCGCTCCAGACCAGGCCCCAGGCCCAGAAGATGACGCCGAACGCGACCGCGATCACCGAGGCGACCACGATGTCGATGGTCCGCCAACGGTTGGTGTCGGAGGTGGATTTCATGATGTGCTCCCAGTTCTGGAAAGAGAACCAGGAGAAGACGCACGCCGCGTCCGGTGGCACCGGACTGCGGCGCGGCTGAGGTCGACCGAACTCCCTGCGCTGGCATTACCCAGATCAGGTTCGAGGGTCTGCGGGCGTGCCCGCACTCTCAGCGCTGTGCGCTCCCTGTCGGATATGAAGTTGTCTCGCTGACGCTAACACCGACCGGGGCCGCAGGCCAGCAGGGCATCCGCCTGACCTGCGGAAGCGACCGGCCCGCAGTCGGCTGGGTACGCTTCCGATCATGCGGGTTGACGCGCGAGGCTTCACGTTCGAGGTGACCGTCGACGGTCCGCAGGACGGCGTACCCGTCCTGCTGCTGCACGGGTTCCCCAGCACAGCGGCGAGTGGGACGACGTGGTGCCGGCGCTGCACGGCCGGGCTGCGCACGTACGCGCTGGACCAGCGCGGTTACTCGCCGGCGCCCGACCCACGGCGGTGGCCGACTACCGGATCCCCGAGCTGGTCACCGACGTGGTGGCGGTGCTCGACGCGCTGGGGCTGGACACCGTCCACCTGGTCGGCCACGACTGGGGTGCGATCGTGGCCTGGGCAGTTGCCGCCGGTCACCCCGAGCGGGTCCGCACACTGACCGCGGTCTCCGTGCCGCACCCGGCGGCCATGGCGCACGCCCTGGCGACCGACGGCCAACAGAAGGCCCGCTCGTCGTACATCGCGCTGTTCCGCAAGCCGGAGAAGGCGGAGAAGGTACTGCTGGCGTGGCACGCCACCGCGCTGCGCAAGCTGCTCGGCGGGTGGGCGACGCGTCCCGGGTGAACCGTTACGCCGACCCGATGCGCGAGCCGGGCGCTCACCGCCGCGCTGAACTGGTACCGGGCGATGTCCCGCGCCGACCTCGCCGCCGTCGGCCCGGTCGCGGTGCCGACCACGTACGTCTGGAGTGACCGCGACATCGCCATCGGCCGGACCGCCGCCGGGCGTGCGCGGCGAACGTCACCGGGGACTACCGCTTCGTGTCGGTGCCCCGAGTGAGTCACTGGATCCCGGACGAGGCGCCGCCCGCTCGCCGAGGCGATCCTCGCCCGGGTTCGCGGAACGGCCTGAGCCGTGCGGGTCAGCGAGGAGGAGACATCGTGACGGCGGACGTCAGCGGGCCGGGCACCCGACGCTCGGTCGCCGCGCAGCTGCGCCTGCTGGGCGTACGCCCGGCGCGACGCTGCTGGTGCACGCCGGGCTGCGTCCGCTCGGGTTCGTCAGCGGCGGACCGCACGCGGTGGTACTCGCCCTGCGTGACGTGCTCGGCCCGGGCGGCACGATCGTCGTGCCCACCCACACGCCGGACAACAGCGACCCGGCGCAGTGGCGCAACCGCCGGTGCCGGCGGACTGGTGGCCGGTGATCCGGGCGGAGATGCCGGGCTTCGATCCGACGGTCACGCCGAGCCGGTTCATGGGTGTGCTCGCCGAGACCGTCCGGGGCTGGCCGGGGCACTGCGCAGTTCGCATCCGCACGTGTCGTTCGCCGCGCTCGGTCCGGCCGCCGAGCAGGTGGTGGCCGGGCACACCCTGGCCGACATGCTCGGCGAGGGCTCCCCGCTGGCCCGTCTCTACGACCTGGACGCCGACGTGTTGCTGCTCGGCGTCGGCCACTCCGCGAGCACCTCGCTGCACCTGGCCGAGTACCGCTGCCCCGGCTCACCCCGCGAGCGGGTCGGCGCCGCGGTACGCACCGCCGACGGTGGCCAGGAGTGGGCGTGGTGGCAGGACGTACGGCTCGACGCGGACGACTTCGACACGTTGGGCGTGGACCTGGAGGCCACCGGGGCGGTGCGTACCGGACCGGTCGGCGTCGGGACCGGCAGGTTGATGCGCCAGCGGGCGGCTGTCGACTTCGCGGTGCATTGGCTGGCCCGCCATCGGACGATGGAGGACGCATGACGGTGAGTGCCGAGGACTACCTGGCCGTGGTGACCGAGACGATCGGCCGGGTGGCCGCCAGTCAGCGGGAGGCGGTGGGGCGGGCGGCCGACCTGATCGCCGAGGCCGTACGCGCCGACGGGTGGTGCACGCCTTCGGCACCGGGCACTCGGAGGCCCTCGCGATGGAGATCGCCGGCCGGGCGGGCGGTCTGGTGCCGACCAACCGGATCGCGCTCCGCGACCTGGTGCTGCTCGGCGGCGAGCCGGCCGATCGGCTCGGTCCGCTGCTGGAACGGGACCCGGCGGTCGCGCACCGCCTCTTCGAACTGGCCCCGGTACGACCCACCGATGTGTTCGTGCTCGCCTCGAACTCCGGAGTCAACGGCGCGATGGTGGAGTTCGCCACAGTGGTCAGGAACGCGGTCACGGGCTGGTGGCGATCACCTCGGCACAGCACTCCGGCCGGATGACGTCCCGCCACCCGTCCGGGCGCAAGCTGGGCGATCTCGCCGACGTGGTGCTCGACAACGGCGCACCGTACGGCGACGCGACGCTGCCGCTCCCTGGCGGTGGCGCGGTCGGCGCGGTCTCCTCGATCACCGCGGCGCTGCTGGCCCAGCAGGTCACCGTGGAGGTGGTGGCGCGGCTGCTGGCGGCGGGGAGCGACCACCGGTCTACCTGTCAGCCAACATCCCGGACGGCGACGCGCACAACAACGAGCTGGAGGCCCGGTACGCGGGCCGGATCCGACGCGGGTCCTGACGCGCTGCTGATGGCCGACGTGCGTCCGTGCGGTTAACGACGGATGTCGTGAACCTGTTTCGCGCTCGGCCGGGTGGGGCATTAGCGTTGCTGCCGGCGGCTGGGACCGCCGGCAGTACCGTCTCACCGGAGGTAGCGCGTGTCCAAGGAGACCGAGAAGCAGCGCTGGCAGCGCAACTTCGCCGACCTGCTGCAGGAGTTGCGGGTCGCGCAGACCGGCGTGCAGATCCTCTTCGCCTTCCTGCTCACCCTGCCGTTCAGTGCCGGTTTCACCCGCACGAGTGAGTTCCAGCGCGACGTCTACATCGTCGCGCTGCTCGCGCCGCCGCCGCCACCGCCCTGATCATCTCGCCGGTGGCGTTCCACCGGGCGCTGTTCCGGCAGGGCGCAAGCCGGAGCTGGTCCGCTTCGCCCACCGGATGGCCACCGGCGGTCTCGCCTTCATGCTGATCGCGATGGTCAGTGCGGTGCTGCTGATCACCGATTTCGTGCTGGACCGGCCGATCGCGTTCCTGCTCAGCGCGCTGACCGGCCTCTGGTTCCTCGCGTTCTGGGTGGTCCTGCCGTTCGCCCGCCGCAACTGGGGTGAGGACGACGTCGACGACGAGGACGACGACCGGACACCGTCAGCGTCCGCTGACCGAGCACTTCTCCACGCAGCGCTACCCTGGGTAACACCCGGGGTAGCGTTGTCGTAGACGTGCACGTCGACGCAGCCGCACCGAGGTTCGAGGGGCAGCCGTGACCACGACGCAGGACGGCCGACCAGCACCGGACGGCCCCGACTCCACGCCCACCCCGAGACGGCCGGCGCGGTCCGCGGTCTGCGTCCGAGCCTCCGCGGAACGCGACAGCCGACCGGAGAACGTCGAGCTGGCCGACCTGTTCTGCCGGCAGGCGCGGGTCCGGGTGGATGCCCTGTTCGCCGCACTGTGGGACAACACCGACTCGGTCGACACCGCCGCCGCCAAGCGGATCCTCGCCGGCCGCTACGCGGGCCTGGAGGAGGGCGTGCTCACCCGTCCGACGAGTTGCCCTGGGTGGCCCAGTGGTCGCCCGGCCCGTCCGCTGCCGAGGACGTCCGCCGCCGCATCCCACCAAAGCCGTAAATCGTCGACCGGCCGGCGGTGTCACGCGGGTCGACGGTTCGGTCAGCGGGAGACCGCCCAGGCCAGGACCCCCGCCAGGATCAGGCCGTTCAGCCCGGCCAGGGCCAGGTACGCCGCAGGTGGGATCTTCCTGCCCCGGCGTACGAAGGTGACCAGGACGGCGGCGTAGCCGAGCAGCAGGACGGCGATGACGACGAGGAAGTAGAACACCCGACGACTGTAGCGACACGTCGTCGGGCTGTGCCCGCGGCCGGTGAGCGGCGCGCGGTGATCACTGATGATGAGTAGTTGGGAGAGGCCGCCGACAACTGTTTTCATCAAGTGATCAAGGCCCGACCTCAGCGGCTCCGGCCGCGCAGGCCGAGTTGACGCAGTTCCAGGGCGGCCAGGGCGTCGACTGTCGCGTCGTCGCCGCGCCGCCACGCCTCGGCCACGTCCGGGCCGATCCGGGTCAGCCGGCCCAGTGGTTGGTGGCCAGCGCGCGCAGGGCGAGCAGGTCCCGACCGGCCGGCCCGACGGCCAGCTTCGTCGCCGACCCGGCCCGGCGCATCCAGCGGACGCGCAGCGGCAGCCAACCGAGGAGCACGATGCCGAGCGGAAAGATCAACACCGCGATGGCCAGCGCGAGCGCGAGCTGATCCACCAGATGCTGCTGGTCGCGGCCGGCGTCGGCGAGCGAGCGGGCGGCGTCGGCGGCGCGCTGGAAGGGTGCGGTCAGCTCGTCGCCGACCAGGGGCACCGGCCGACCTTGCTGCCGGCGTCACCCAGGTTGTCGGCGAGCCCACTGCCGGCGCCCTCCAACTTCTGCCCCGGTACGGCGAGCTTCTGCACCAGGTCGTGCAGCCACAGCGCGCCGCGGATCGCCGCGTACACCCAGGCGACGACGAGCAGGTCGGTGAGCAACTGACGGGCGAGGGTCGGAAACCGATCGGCATAGATTTTCACGCCGGCCAGCGTGCCACGAACGTGCCGGGACCGGCACCCGCCGGATCAGCCGCTCGTCCCGGAACGGCCCCTTAGGCTGGGAGCGAGGCAGCAACTTCAGGGTTGTTGTGGCCTTGAAACCTCGTCAGCGCGGACGCAGGACGGGCAGGTGCCGAAGATCTCCAGGGTGTGGCTGACATCGGCGTAGCCGTGTTGGGCGGCGACCCGCTCGGCCCAGCTCTCCACCGCCGGGCCGGCCACCTCGACAGTACGCCCGCAGGCCCGGCAGACCAGGTGGTGGTGGTGCCCTCGCTGCACCTGCGGTAGAGGTGCTCGCCGCCCGGCGGACGCATCACGTCGATCTCACCCGCGTCGGCCAGCCCTGCAGGTGCGGTAGACGGTGGTCAGACCGACCCGCTCGCCGCGCTGACGCAGCATCGCGTGCAGGTCCTGAGCGCTGTGGAAGCCCTCCATCTCGCCCAGCAGCGCGCTCACCGCCGAGCGCTGCCGGGTGTTGCGCACCGCGGCGCTGCTCTCGCTCATGATCCCTCCCCGGCGTGGCTGACCGCGTCCGCCACGATGTGCGCGACGTGCTCGTCGACCAGGCTGTACGCGATTTCCCGGCCTCGACGAGAGCCACGCACCACGCCCGCTCCCCGCAACACCCGCAGGTGCTGGGAGACCAGTGGTTGCGCGGCACCGAGCTTCTCCACCAGCTCGTGGACGCACCGCTCACCGCCGGCCAGCTCGCTCACGATTGCCAGCCGGATGGGCGCGGACAGGGCGCGGAGCAACTCGCTGGCCCCGTCGAACCCGTCGTATCCCGTCGCGCTGGTCATTCTGCAACGGTAACCAATACCACCGACGTCCCGCTGGTGAGGATCAGCTCAGCACGACCTCGTGCGGTTCCGGCGTCGGCGCGGCGCTCGGCGTCGTACGACGGCGTACCGCCCGCCACACGCCACCGGCCACTGCCACCACCAGGAAGGAGGCGATCGCCACCAGCACCACCGAGGCACCCGGCGCGGTGTCCGCCGTGGCCGCCACCCAGACACCGGAGCCGGCGGCGAAGAGCCCGAGCGCCATCGCGGCGGCCATCGTGCTGCGGAAGCCCGGGTCACCTGCTGGGCGGTGGCGACCGGCACCACCATCAGCGCGCTGATCAGCAACACCCGACGGCTCTCATCGCGATGGTCACGGTGACCGCGGTGGCGACCGCGATCAGCAGGTTCAGCGTGCGGACCGGGAGGCCGGAGACCCGCGCGTACTCCTCGTCGTGACTGACCGCGAAGCGCCGGCCGCAACGCGATCATCGTGACCAGGATCGCCGCGCCGAGCACCCCGATGGTGGTCAGGTCGGCGGGCGAGATGGTGGTCAGCGACCCGAACAGGTAGGCGTTGAGGTTCGCGCTCGTCGCGTCGGAGAGGCCGACCAGGAGCACGCCGCCCGCGATGCCGCCGTAGAAGAGCAGGGCCAGGGCCAAATCACCCGAGGTACGCCCGCGGGCGCGAACCACCTCGATGGCGATCGCGCCGATGGTGGCGGCGATCACCGCGACCAGCACCGGTGAGCGGTTGAGGAGTAGGCCGGCCCCGACGCCGGTCAGCGCCACGTGCCCGACACCGTCGCCGATCAACGCCAGCCGACGCTGCACCAGGTAGATGCCGAGGGCCGGCGCCGCCAGCTGATCACCAGCGCGCCGATCAGGGCGCGCTGCATGTAGGGTACTGGAAGAGTTCCATGCGTCAGTTGCTCCACAGCCCGGCGGGCTCGTCGTAGCAGTGCGGGTGCACGTGGTCGTGGTCCGGCTCCGCGTGATGGCCGGCCGGGTCCGGCACCGCGCCGTCGTGGGCGATGCGACCCTCGTGTACGACGACAGCCCGGCTGATCACCGGTCGCAGCGGGCCCAACTCGTGGGCGACCAACAGCACCGTCCCGCCGTCGCCGACGAAGTCGCGCAGCGCGCCGGCGAACGCCTCCTGGCTGACCGCGTCCACCCCGGCGGTGGGCTCGTCGAGAACCAGCAGCTCCGGTTGACCGGCCAGGGCGCGGGCGATCAGGGTGCGCTGCTGCTGGCCGCCGGAGAGCGTGGACACCGGTCACCGGCCCGGTCGGCGAGCCCGACCGAGTGCAGTGCGGCGTCGACGGCTGCGCGGTCGGCCCGGCCGGGCGGACGCAGCACCCTCGACGGGCCAGCCGGCCGGAGGCCACCACCTCGCGGACCGTGGCGGGCACGCCACCGCCGGCGCCCAGGCGCTGCGGGACGTACCCGATGCGTGCCCACTGCCGGAAGCGGCGCAACGGCCGGTCGAAGAGGGTGACCGAGCCGGCGCTGATCGGCACCAGCCCGAGCACGGCGCGGATCAGCGTGGACTTGCCGGAGCCGTTGGCACCGAGCACCGCGACCACCTCGCCGGCGGTCACGGTGAACGAGATGTCCGGAGCACGGGCGGCCGTCGTAGCCGACCACCCGTGCTCGACGGTGATGACAGGTGCGGTCATGAGCAGCTCAAGGCCGTCTGCAGGGTCTGCAGGTTGGTACGCATCACCGAAAGGTAGTCCCCGTTGCTGCCGGCGGCGAGTCCTTCGATCGGGTCCAGCACTGCGGTCTTCGCGCCGACCTGACCGGCGATGGTCTCGGCGACCTTCGGGCTGACCAGCGTCTCGAAGAAGATCGTGCTGGCCCGGTGCTCCTTCGCCTCCTCGATCACGTGCGCGAGGCGCTGCGGCGAGGCTCGACGTCCGGGCTCAGCCCGGTGATGCCGACCTGCTCCAACTCGTAGCGGTCCGCGAGGTAACCGAACGCGGCGTGGCTGGTCACGATCTCCCGCCGCTGGCAGGTCGCCAGGCCGTTGCGGAACTCACCGTCCAGGGTCGTCAGGTCGGCGCGCAGGGCCGCGGCGCGGCGGTGTAGTCGGCGGCGCGGTCCGGGTCGGCCTTGCCGAGCCGCTGGGCGAGCTGGTCGCCGATGCCGGCCAGCCGGGTCGGGTCGAGCCAGACGTGTGGGTCCTTGCCGCCGTTGCCCTCCTCGGCGTGCCCCTCCTCGCCCTCGTGGTTGTGCCCGCCGTCGGACGCGTCCAACAGGGGCTGCACGCTCGTCACGTCGAACGCCCGGTCGCCGCCGTTCTGGGCCACGGCGTCGTCCACCGCCGGCTGGAACCCCTTGAGGTAGACGATCAGCTCCGCGTCACTGACCTGACCGACCTGGCTCGGGTTGAGCTCCAGGTCGTGCGGCTCGGCACCGGGCTTGGCCAGGTTGGTCACCCGGACCGCGTCGCCGCCGATCCGCTCGGCCAGGAACTGGAGGGATAGAACGCGGCCACCACGTCGACTCGCTGAGGGTCGGCGCCGGCGGCACCGTTGGTGGAGCAGCCGGCCCCGGCACCCAGGGTGAGCAGGGCGGTCGCGGCGGCCAGGACACGGTACGTGGTGCGGTTGGTCATGTCGTCAACTGTCCGTGGCAACGATAATGATTGTCAAAACGCATGATTGCATGTCAGAGCAGCTTCGCGACGCCCACCGTCACCAGCAGGGTCAGCATCACCAGCCGGATCACCCGGGTCTGCGGCGCCTGAACCGCCCAGGTCGTCGCCAACAGGGCGATCAGGACCGCGGCGAGCGCGAGCGTCAGCAGCCCGCCGATCACCCGGGCGTGAAGAACGCCACCAGCACCACCACCAGGGTGAGCAGGAACACCGACGTCGGGTTCGCCCCGGCCAACCGGGCGAGCAGAGGGCGCTGCGTACGCTGCATCCCACAGACTCTACGAGGAGGAACCCCGGTGCTGGTGACCAACCGGTTCGTGGTCGACGTCGATGCCGCCGACGGCTTCACCGAACGGGCGCACGCCGCCCTCACCGCGCTGGCCGCCCGCCCCGGCTACCTGCGTGGTCAACTGGTCCGGGCACTCGACGACCCCGGTACTGGTCGCTGGTCACCGAATGGGAGTCGGTCGGCACCTACCGGCGGGCGCTGGGCGCCTTCGAGGTCAAGGTCAGCGCCATACCGCTGCTCGCCGAGTCGGTCGACGAGCCCTCCGCGTACGAGGCGCTGGCCACCGCCGCACCTGGCGGGGCCGTGGTCGTCGCCGACAGTGATCGGGCTGCGGGTCCTTACCGCTGAGCCGGCGGACACTACGCTGCTCCTATGACCGCACCCGCCCGCCACCCGGTCCCGGCGTGGCTCCGCCGTTCGCCGCGCCGCCCACCGAGGGCCGCCGGACTCGGCTCTGGATCGGCCTCGGCGTCGGCGCGCTCGCCGTGGCGCTCTGTTGTGGCGGGGCGGCAGCGCCGTCGTCGGCCTGGCCGTCAGCGGGGTGCAGGCGATCCGGGAGCAGGCCCGCACCGTGACCGGTGACTACTACCAGGCGTTGGTCGAGCGAAACTACGGGCGCGCGTACGAGCAGCTCTGCGACGACGCGCAGCGGCGCGAGTCCCGGCCCGAGTTCGAGCGGCGCGCCGCCGCCGAACCCAGGTCGCCGCGTTCCGGGTGGGTGAGGTGGACGCCACCAACCTGACCGTGCCGGTCGACGTGACGCTGGACGGCGGCGACCGGGAACGGCAGCAGGTCAGCCTCGGCCACGACGGGCAGACCGGCGGCGTGGAGGTCTGCGGGGTCAGCTGACCCGCCACCGGTATTCTGCTGGGCTCAGGGCGACGGTGGTCGTACCGTTGTTCCGAACTGACCGTTCCATCCACATCTCGCCCCGCCGACCGCCAGCCGGCGTAGGAGGAAACATGCCAGCCGACCGTATCGACGCCGTCGTCAGCCTCGCCAAGCGCCGAGGCTTCGTCTTCCCTCCAGCGAGATCTACGGAGGCACCCGATCGGCGTGGGACTACGGTCCGCTCGGTGTGGAGCTCAAGGAGAACGTCCGCCGGCAGTGGTGGAAGACCATGGTCCAGCAGCGCGACGACGTCGTCGGCCTCGACTCAGCGGTGATCCTGGCCCGCAAGGTGTGGGAGGCGTCCGGCCACATCGCCGAGTTCGTCGACCCGCTCACCGAGTGCCAGTTCTGCCACAAGAGGTTCCGGGCCGACCACCTCGAAGAGGCGTACGCCGAAGCACGGCAAGCCGCTGACCTCGCTCGCCGAGCTCAACTGCCCCAACTGTGGCAACAAGGGCACCTTCACCGAGCCGAAGATGTTCAACGGCCTGATGAAGACCTACCTGGGCCCGGTGGAGAGCGACGAAGGGCTGCACTACCTGCGCCCGGAGACCGCGCAGGGCATCTTCGTCAACTACAAGAACGTCGAGACGGTCGCCCGCAAGAAGCCGCCGTTCGGCATCGCGCAGACCGGCAAGTCGTTCCGCAACGAGATCACGCCGGGCAACTTCATCTTCCGGACCCGCGAGTTCGAGCAGATGGAGATGGAGTTCTTCGTCGAGCCGGGCACCGACGAGCAGTGGCACGAGTACTGGCTCCAGGAGCGCTGGAACTGGTATATCGACCTTGGCCTGTCGGCGGACAATCTGCGCCTGTTCGAGCACCCCAAGGAGAAGCTGTCGCATTACTCGAAGCGGACGGTGGACATCGAGTACCGCTTCCAGTTCGGCGGCACCGAGTTCGCCGAACTGGAGGTGTGGCCAACCGCACCGACTTCGACCTCTCCACGCACAGCAAGCACTCCGGCGTCGACCTGTCGTACTTCGACCAGACCAAGAGTGAGCGCTGGATGCCGTACGTCATCGAGCCGGCCGCCGGTCTGACCCGCGCGGTGCTCGCCTTCCTGCTGGAGGCGTACGACGAGGACGAGGCGCCGAACACCAAGGGCGGCGTGGACAAGCGCACCGTCATGCGGTTCGACCCTCGGCTCGCCCCGGTCAAGGTGGCGGTGCTGCCGCTGTCCCGCAACGAGGCCCTGTCGCCGAAGGTCAAGGACCTCGCGGCGCTGTTGCGCAAGCGCTGGGTGGTGGAGTTCGACGACTCGCAGGCGATCGGGCGCCGCTACCGCCGGCAGGACGAGATCGGCACCCGTTCTGCGTGACCGTCGACTTCGACACCCTGGACGACAACGCCGTGACGGTGCGCAACCGGGACACCATGGCCCAGGAGCGGGTCTCCCTGGACCAGGTCGAGCGTTACCTGATCGAGCGCCTCCCGGTTGCTGAGACTCTGCGCACGGGGCCTCGGCCGACGCGATAAGCGCCGGTCGGGGCCCCGTACACTGTCCGGTGACTGCCTCGACCGTGCCCGCGCTGCGCCCACTGACCCTGGGCAGCACCAGGTGTGGCCGCCGGTGGTGCTCGCGCCGATGGCCGGGATCACCAACGTGGGGTTCCGGCGGCTCTGCCGCGAGCAGGGCGGCGGCATCTACGTCTGCGAGATGATCACCACTCGGGCGCTTGTCGAGCGCAATCCGAAGACGCTGCGCATGATCGCGTTCGGCGATGACGAGAAGCCGCGCAGCCTCCAGCTTTACGGCACCGACCGGACATCACCGCCGCCGCCGTCCGGATCGTCGTCGAGCGCAACCTGGCCGACCACATCGACCTCAACTTCGGCTGCCCCGTACCCAAGGTCACCCGGCGTGGCGGCGGCGCGGCGCTGCCGTGGCGACGCCGGCTCTTCGCCCGGCTGGTCAAAGCCGCGGTCGCTGCCGCCTCACCGGCCGGGGTGCCGGTCACGGTCAAGATGCGCAAGGGCATCGACGACGACCACCTGACGTACGTCGAAGCCGGGCTCGCCGCCCAGGACGCCGGCGTCGCCACGGTGGCCCTGCACGGGCGCACGGCCGCGCAGCTACTCGGGCACCGCCGACTGGGACGCGATCGCCACGCTGAAGCAGGCCCTCGACGTGCCGGTGCTCGGCAACGGCGACATCTGGGAGGCCGACGACGCCCTGCGGATGGTCGCGCACACCGGCGTCGACGGCGTGGTCATCGGGCGAGGCTGTCTCGGCCGCCCGTGGCTCTTCGCCGACCTGGAGGCCGCCTTCAACGGTCGGCCGGAGCGACGGCTGCCCGCCCTCGGCGAGGTCGCGGCGACCATGCGCCGCCACGCCGAGCTGTTGGTCGACCAGTTCGCGGCAGGAGCGCGCAACCCGGCCCGGGTGAGCGGGACGGCTGCACCGACTTCCGCAAGCACGTCGCCTGGTACCTCAGGGCTTCCCGGTCGGCGGCGAACTGCGCCGCTCGCTGGCGATGATCGAAAGCCTGGCCCAGCTCGACGACCTGCTCGGCAAGCTCGACCCGGCGGAGCCGTTCCCGGTCACCGCCCTGGGGCAGCCGCGCGGTCGCACCAACTCACCCGGAAAGGTCGCCCTGCCGGAAGGCTGGCTGGCCAACCGGGACGACGACACGGTCCCCGTGGGTGCCGAGATGGACGACAGCGGCGGCTGAGCCTCGGTCGGCTGAGGTCTTGGGCGGCTGCCCCTCGGCCGGCTGCCCCTCGGGTCTGGCGGCTCGCTGACGGCGGTCGGGTCGAGCGGAGACGCCCGGCGAACGCCCTCCGAACGCCGGCTCGGCACGGGCTCGGCACCTGGGTTCGGCACGCTATCGAGGTGATGTCGTGAACGAATCAACGGCTCGGCTCGGTCGCTAGTGCCCTGATTCGCCTACGAGATCAGCTCGATAGTGTGCGCCGAGTCGTCGTGCGCCGGGGCCGTGTCGCCGTGTGCAGTGTCGCCGTAGCGCCGTAGCGCCGTAGCGCCGTAGCGCCGTAGCGCCGTAGCGCCGTAGCGCCGTAGCGCCGTGTGCCGTAGCGCCGTAGCGCCGTAGCGCCGTAGCGCCGTAGCGCCGTGCGGCCGTCCGCCTGCGCCGATTCGCCTACGACGTGGGCTCGACAGCGTTTAGCCGATGCCCTGATTCGCTTACGACATCAGCTCCAAGGATCAGTGACCCACTCGGTCGGCCCTTGCCCGCTCGGTCGGTGGCCCGCGCTGGCCCCGGCGAGCTGGATGACCCCTCGACGTCGCTCGGACCGGCGAGGGTGTGGACATGACTCGGTATGCCGAAGGGCCGGGCCCCGTGGTGGGGTCCGGCCCTTCGGTGTTGGCGTTCTGTGTGCGGGTGTGCGGGTGTGCGGGTCAGCTGGTGGCGTAGCCGCGGGTGGCGATCCAGTCCGCGAGGTGCTCGACGCTGATCCAGTACGAGGCCATGGTCGGGTCGGCGGAGTCGGCGATCTTCACCGTCTCGCCGCCGTCGCGGTAGCCCACGACGCTGATGTAGTGCCCGCCCTCGAAGGAGTGGGTGGTCCCGTCGATGTCGGTGCTGGTGCCGGCGATGTTGGCGACCACGGCCCGACCGTCGTCGACGGTGCGGACGACGTCGGCGCGCAACTGGTCGGTCTGCGCGGCGTCGGCGTCCGGTTGCTGATCTCCACGCTGTGGTAGGCGTCGGTCTTGCCGGTTTCCTTGTTCAGGACGGGGTGATGTCGTTGATGGAGTTGGTGCCGGCCTCGGTGGTGCCCATTTCCTGGCCATGTCGTCGACGTTGATGTTCTTGCCCTGCACGCTCAGGGCGTTGCGGGTGGCGGCGGGTCCGCAGTAGTAGAAGTTCGGCTGGGCCTCGTAGCGCACACCCAACTCCCGCTCACCATGACCCTTACGATCCGACTGGGTCTGGGTGGCCGGCTTGGCATCGGACGCGGCGTAGGCGGCGGTGATCGGGCCGGCGATGGCACCACCGGTGAACGCGAGCCCAGCAGCGGTCAGTGCGGTCTTACGGATCAGATCGGTACGCATAATGGCGTGCTCCTCTGCATCGGGGAACCCCACACCACACAACGGGGTGACGGCGGTGCGGGGAAAGTTCGAAAGAAGTCCTACCCGGCGACCCGTGAAGCGGGCCGGCGTCGGGTCAGGATGTAACGGTCCGGGCCGGCAGGTCATTCCGCCTACCGGGGTCGGCCGTGGTGGTGCTCGGCCGTACGGGGTGTAACGGTGCGGGCCGGCGGCGCATTCCGCGGTCTGCCCGGGGTTGTGCTCGGGGGTTTAACCGTGGCGGCCCGGTCGGTGTTCCCGGCGGCTGCCGCGCACCAACGACTCGACAGTCGCGGTGGCCTGCCAGGTATAACGACCCCGGCCGTCCACCGATTCCGCCGCGGGGTGGCCCCGACCACGGGACGAAACATCCAAAACCGGACGACGATTTGGCCTGGCGAAGCCGGCAGGGCGGAAACCGGCGTGTTCGACTCCGGTTCCGTGAAGTCGCGGCATCCCGCTGTCGAGATACCGCGACTTCAAGGAACGCGAGTGGATCAGGCGCCGTCTGCGCCGTCTGCGCCGTCTGCGCCGTCTGCGCGGTCTGGGTGGTCTGTGGGTCTGCGCTGTCCGCGCCGCCTGCGCCGTTTGCGCGCCTCGGCCGGCCCTAGCTGAGCGCCGTGCGGCCGGCTAGAGCCGAGGGCCCTACCCGAGCGTCGTGCCGGCCGGCTGGAGCTAATGCTCTGGCCGGGCGCCTGTTCGGGCCGGCCCGACTCGGGTCAGAGAGCGGCGTTGTCGGTTTGGGTCACAGTGCGCTGTGCCGGGATGGTTGGGGTGGTTGGCCACGGGATCTCGGGCGCGCGGTGGAAGGTGATGCCGGCGGTCGTCCAGCGCGGGCCGTGGCCGGCCAGCCGGTCGCGGAAGCTGGCCCAGTCGTGGCTTGACCGGGGTGACCAGCCCAGCTCGGCGATGGCGGGGAGGCGGGGCAGGAGCAGCAACTCGATGTCGGCCAGCGAGGTGACCGATTCGGTCCAGAGCGGGCCTCCACCCCGAGGACGGCGGTGGCGGGTACACCGGCGACGTGTGTGCCGGGATCCCAGTCGTACGCCTTTCGGACGTCGATCAGGCCAGCCCAGTCGTGTCCGATCGGGGTGTCCGGGGCGTACTTCATGTCCAGGTAGGCGTGGTTGCCGGGGAGACGATCAGCCGGGCGCCCCGGTGGACGGCGTCGACAGTGGTGAGGTCTTCGCCGTTCGTGCCCCACCACTGCAGCACCCGCCCGTCGACGTGGGCGGCTGGCGCGAGCTGGTGCCAGCCGACGACGGTCTTGCCGAGGTCGGCCACGATGCGCTGGACCCGCTCGACGAAACCGGTGTAGACCTCGCCCTTCACCTTGAACGCCTCGTCCCCGCCGATGTGCAGCCAGGGCCCGGGGTGAGGGCTGCCACCTCGCGCAGCACGTCGGTGACGAAGTCGTACGTGCGGTCGTCGGCGGGTCGACGTAGCTGAAGCCGACCTCGGTGCCGGTGTACGGCGGTGGTGCGATCTTGTCCGGTGCGAGTTCCGGGTAGGCGACGAGCGCCGAGTTGGTGTGCCCGGGGAGGTCGATCTCCGGGACGACGGTGACGTGCCGGGCGGCCGCGTAGGAGACGATCCGCGCGTAGTCGGCCTTCGTGTAGTGCCCGCCGGGGCCGCCGCCGACCTCGGTCGTTGCGCCGACGGTGGTCAGCTTCGGCCAGGAGTCGACGGCGATGCGCCAGCCCTGGTCGTCGGTGAGGTGCAGGTGCAGGTGGTTGAGCTTGTAGCGGGCCAGGTGGTCGATCACCCGCAGGACGTCCTCGACGGCGAAGAAGTGCCGCGCGACGTCGAGCATCGCGCCCCGGTAGGGGAACCGGGGTGCGTCGGTGAGGGTTCCGCCGGGCAGCACCCAGCGTTCGGTGATCGGGGCCGCGCTCTCGATCGCCGCGGGCAGCAGTTGGCGCACCGTCTGCACGCCGTGGAAGAGGCCGGCGGCGGTGGTGGCGGTGAGGCGTACCCCGGTGGTGGTGATGTCGAGCCGGTAGCCCTCCGCGCCGAGGTCGGCGGTGCCGTCCAGCACCAGCGCGATGCCACCGGTGGGGTCGGGCGTGGTGGCGTCGGTGACCGGCAGCGGATAGCCGGTGGCCGGGCGCAGCAGTGCGGCGAGCTGCTCGGCGACCGCCAGCGCGGCGGGGTCGGCGCTGGACGCGATCACCGCTTCGGCCGTGAGCGCCCAGTCCCCGGTGAGGTCCGGCTGGACCTGCTGCGGGGCGGGCACGACGTCGGTCAGCCGGCGCGGGGCGGACGGGGCCAGCAGCTCACTGGCGGCCCGCTCGGCGGCCTGGGCCAGCGTGGCCGCGTCCGGTTCCCCGCCGACAGCGGCGCGGGCGCGGTGGCGGGACCGGGGAGGGATGGTCGACACGGCGGCGACTCCGGGGGTGTATTCGCGTCGGTTATGGCAAAGTGAGGTTCGCCGGCTGGCGTGTCGTCAAGCGTACGACGCTCGGCCGGGATGCGTGATGGTGCGCATGGAAGCGTTCCCAAAACCGGTACGAACACGGATAGTCGTGATGGCTGTGCCAATTGTCACCGAACGGTCCCAGGTCACTCGATGTTCGCTTAACCTTCGCCCACCGATCGGCGTCGACCCCGGATTACCGGTGGTCCGCCCCGGGTAGAAGAAAACTGAACCTTCGTTAAGTGTCAATCCGGCGCGTGTGTTGTGGAGGCTCTGGTGGCAGCGCAAGAGACCGTCGATCACAAGTACGTCTACGACTTCTCCGAAGGCAACAAGGATCTCAAGGACCTGCTCGGCGGCAGGGGCCAACCTCGCCGAGATGACAAACCTCGGCCTGCCCGTCCCACCCGGCTTCACCATCACCACCGAGGCCTGCCAGGCATACCTCGCGACGGGACGACAGCCGGACGGGCTCGCCGGTCAGATCGAGGCGCACCTGGAGTCGCTGGAGCGCGCGATGGGCAAGCGCCTCGGCGACCCACGGGACCCCTGCTGGTGTCCGTTCGCTCGGGTGCCAAGTTCTCCATGCCCGGCATGATGGAGACCGTCCTCAACGTCGGCCTCAACGACGAGAGCGTGGTCGGCCTCTCCGCGCAGGCGGGACAGAACGACAGGTTCGCCTGGGACTCCTACCGGCGACTGATCCAGATGTTCGGCAAGACCGTCTGCGAGGTGCCGGGCGAGGAGTTCGAGCACGCGCTCGACGAGGCCAAGAACGCCAAGGGCACCCGCGACGACCTGGATCTGGACGCGGACGACCTGCGCGGGCTGGTCGACGCGTACAAGAAGATCTTCTCGAAGCACACCGGTCGGGAGTTCCCGCAGCAGCCGCGCGAGCAGCTCGACCTGGCCATCCGCGCGGTCTTCGAGTCGTGGAACGCCGAGCGTGCGGTGCTCTACCGCCGCCAGGAGCGGATCCCGGCCGACCTCGGCACCGCGGTCAACGTGGTGACCATGGTCTTCGGCAACCTCGGCCCCGATTCCGGCACCGGGTCGCGTTCACCCGCGACCCGGCCAGCGGCGCGCAGGGCATCTACGGCGACTACCTGGCCAATGCCCAGGGCGAGGACGTCGTCGCCGGCATCCGTAACACCGTGCCGTTGCAGGAGTTGGAGCAGCTCGACAAGTCCTCCTACGACGAGCTGCTCGGCATCATGGCCCGGCTGGAGGAGCACTACAAGGACCTGTGCGACATCGAGTTCACCATCGAACGCGGCAAGCTGTGGATGTTGCAGACCCGGGTCGGCAAGCGCACCGCCGCCGCCGCGTTCGTGATCGCCGGGCAACTCGTCGACGAGGGCCTGATCGACCTGGACGAGGCGCTGCTCCGGGTCAACGGCGCGCAACTGGCCCAGCTGATGTTTCCCCGCTTCCAACTCGACCACGAGTTCCAGCCGGTCGCCACGGGCATCGGCGCCTCGCCCGGCGCGGCCTCCGGCACCGTGGTCTTCACCTCCGCGCGGGCCGTCGAGCTGGCCGCCGAGGGCAAGTCGGTGATCCTGGTACGCCGGGAGACCAACCCGGACGACCTGAACGGCATGATCGCCGCGAAGGGCATCCTCACCTCGCGCGGCGGCAAGACCAGTCACGCCGCCGTGGTGGCCCGGGCATGGGCAAGACCTGTGTCTCCGGCGCCGACGCGATCGAGGTGAACGTGCCGGCGAAGCGGTTCACCGTCGCCGGGCAGATAGTCACCGAGGGCGACGTGGTGTCCATCGACGGCACCACCGGCAAGGTCTACCTCGGCGAGGTGCCGGTCATGCCCTCCGAGGTGGTGCAGTACTTCGAGGGCAGCCTCGACCCCGAGCACATCGACAACGCGCTGGTCCGGGCCGTACACCGGATCATGACGCACGCCGACGGGAAGCGGCGGCTCGCGGTCCGCACGAACGCCGACACCGGCGCGGACGCGGCTCGGCCCGGCGCTTCGGCGCCGAGGGCATCGGGCTGTGCCGCACCGAGCACATGTTCCTCGGCGAGCGGCGGGAGCTCGTCGAGCGGCTGATCCTGTCCCGCGCCGAGGGTGAGCGGGAGGCGGCGCTGGCGGCGCTGCTGCCGTTGCAGCGGGCCGACTTCGAGGAGATCTTCCGCGAGATGGACGGCCTGCCGGTCACCGTGCGGCTGATCGACCCGCCGCTGCACGAGTTCCTGCCGCCGCTGGAGCAGCTCGCCGTCAACGTGGCCGTCGCTCAGGAACGCGGCGAGGACGTCGCCAAGGAGGAGGCGCTGCTCGCCGCCGTCCGGCGGATGCACGAGGAGAACCCGATGCTCGGGCTCCGGGCGTCCGCCTCGGCCTGGTCATCCCCGGCCTGTTCGCGATGCAGGTCCGGGCCATCGCCGAGGCGGCCGTCAGCTGCGCCCGCGGCGGTGGTGTGGCGAAACCGGAGATCATGGTGCCGCTGGTCGGGGCCGTGCAGGAACTGGAGACGGTCCGCGCCGAGGCCGAGAAGATCATCGCGGACGTGGTCGGGGACAGCGGGGTCGAGGTGCTGATCGGCACCATGATCGAGGTGCCCCGGGCGGCGCTGACCGCCGGGCAGATCGCCGAGGCGGCCGAGTTCTTCTCCTTCGGCACCAACGACCTGACCCAGATGGGTTGGGCTTCTCCCGCGACGACGTCGAGGGCGCGTTCTTCTGGCGTTACCTGGAGCTGGGCATCTTCGGCATCTCCCCGTTCGAGTCGATCGACCGCGACGGCGTGGGCCGACTGATCCGGATCGCCGCCGAGGAGGGCCGGGCGGCCCGACCCGGCCTGAAGCTCGGCATCTGCGGTGAGCACGGCGGCGACCCGACTCGGTGCACTTCTTCCACGAGGTCGGCCTGGACTACGTGTCCTGCTCGCCGTTCCGGTGCCGGTGGCCCGGCTGGAGGCGGGCGGGCGGTCGTGGAGACCGGCGGGTCGGACAGCCGCTGACGCGGGCCGGCGGCGGCCAGGTGACCGGCCCGCCGCCGGTGCTCAGATCGGGGGCGACGCCAGGTGGGCCGGCCGCGCGGCGCAGTTGCGTCGGCAGGGTCGCCATCGGGGTACGCACGGCCAGCGGGCGTGTGCGTCCGGTGGGCTGTGGCGTCGGTGCGCGTGCCGCGAGTGTCCAACAGCGAGCCGGCTCGGCGGGCCACGGCGCGCGCCTCCTCGTGCAGCGCCTCCAGCTCCTCCGCCGCCGACGCGGTGATCAGGGTCAGCAGGGCGCTGCGGCCGACCGGGTAGGTCACCACGCAGCCGGCGGTGGTGCAGACCACCGACTCGCGGAACTCACCTCGTCGGGCGGTGTCGGCCACCCGGTTGCCGAGCCGAAGCTGGCCGCGGCGAGCGCGGCGAGATGGGTGGCGTCGGTGCTGGGCAGGTCACTGGAGATGAGCATCCCGTCGGTGCCGGCGAGCACCGTGCCGGCGACCTCGGGTCGGCGCTGGCGCAGTCTGCGTAACTCTGGGCCCAGCACCGTCTCTGCGTCCACGAACGACACCCCTAACCGTCGGGCTCTGTCTGTCAGTCGGTTGGTCACGTTCCGCGCTGGGAAGGCTACCGGTGGCCACCGCCGCCCGCGAGCCCGTGACCCTGGGCAATCGGGTGACAACTGTGGGCCAATCGGTGGTTGTGGGCCCTCCGGCGCTGCGTCGTGGACGGGTCGAGGACCGGGAGCGGGCGTAATCTTGGCTCGCTCGCACACGGCTGATTGCGTACGCCGTCGAACGGAAGGATGACTGCATGACCAGCGTCTGGGAGAGCCTCACCGTCGATGCCCGCGATCCGGCCCGGCTGGCCCGCTGGTGGGCCGAGGCGCTCGGCTACCAGGTCGTCTCGGAGACGCCGAACGGCGTGGAGATCCGCCAGTCCGCGGACCGGCATCCCGCCCTGTTCTTCGGTCCTGTCGCCGACGCCAAGGAGCGTAAGAACCGGCTGCACCTCGACCTGCGTCCCGCCGACCAGGAGGCCGAGGTCGAGCGGCTCGTCGACATGGGCGCCCGGCACGTCGACATCGGCCAGGGTGAGGTCGGCTGGACGGTGTTGGCCGACCCGGAGGGCAACGAGTTCTGCGTCCTGCCGGCCGAGCGGGGCTAGGTGACCGGTTGACCGCACCGCCGTCCACCCCGCGGACGCCCGGCTGGTCGAGGAGCCGCCCGCGACACCGGCATCGCCGGTCACCGTACGAGCGTGACCGGGCTCGGGTCCTGCACTCCGCGGCGTTCCGCCGGCTGGCCACCAAGACCCAGGTGCACACCGCCGGCACCGACGACTTCCTGCGGACGAGGCTGACCCACTCGCTGGAGGTCGCCCAGATCGCCCGGGAGATGGGTGCCCGGCTGGGCTGCGACCCGGACGTGGTGGACGTCGCGGGCTCGCGCACGACCTCGGGCACCCGCCGTTCGGGCACAACGGCGAGGCCGCCCTGGACCTGCTCGCCACGCCCTGCGGCGGCTTCGAGGGCAACGCGCAGACCCTGCGGGTGTTGACCCGCCTGGAGGCGAAGGTGCTCGCCCCGGACGGCTCGTCCGCCGGGCTGAACCTGACCCGGCGTCGCTCGACGCGATCGGCAAATACCCTGGCCGCGCCGACCGGGGAGCGCAAGTTCGGGGTGTACGCCGACGACGCGGCCGTCTTCGACTGGATCCGAGCGGGTGCGCCCGGCGACCGGCGCTGCCTGGAGGCGCAGGTGATGGACTGGCCGACGACGTCGCGTACTCGGTGCACGACGTGGAGGACGGCATCCACGGCGGGTACGTCACACTGCGACCGCTGCTCACCGACGCCGACGAGCGGGCTGCGCTCTGTGCCGACGTGGCCGCCGCCTACCTGGGAGTCCGCGGCCGACCTGGCCGAGGTGCTCGTCGACCTGCTGGCCGGGCCGCTGCTCGCACCCTCGCCGAATACGACGGCAGCCATCGCGCGCAGATCGCGCTGAAGGCCACCACCAGCGGAGTGACCGGGCTGTTCGTGTCCGCTGCGGTGGCCGCCACCGAGGAGCGTTTCGGTCCCGGGCCGCATCGCCGTTACGCCGCCGACCTGGTGGTGCCCCGGCAGGTCCGGGCGCAGTGTGCCCTGCTCAAGGGCATCGCGCTGCGGTACGTGATGCGTCGGAGCGGCTTCCAGGGTCGCTACGAGCGGCAGCGCGCGATGCTGGCGGAACTGGTCGCCGCGCTGGTCCGGCGCGCGCCGGACGGGCTCGACCCGATCTTCGCCCCGCTGTGGCGGGCCGCCCCGGACGACACGGCCCGACTGCGGGTGGTGATCGACCAGGTCGCCTCCCTCACCGACCCGGCGGCGGTGACCTGGCACACCCGCCTTGTCGGTAAGTGCGCACCGGGCACCGACCACGAGCCAGCTTAGGCTAACCTAACTGGCATGACGGAACGCCCCAGGAACGTCACCTCGGCCCGGGTGCTGCGCACCGAGCGGCCCACCCGCATCTGATCCGGCTCGTCCTCGGTGGCGAGGAGCTGACCGGCCTGCCGGTGGGCGAGTTCACCGACCACTACATCAAGGTGGTGTTCCCGCAGCCCGGTGTCGCGTACCCGCAGCCGTTGGACCTCGCCGCGATCCGCCGGGACCTGCCCCGGGAGCAGTGGCCCCGGCTGCGCGCGTACACGGTGCGACGGTGGGACCCGCTGGCCGAGGAGTTGACCGTCGACGTCGTGCACCACGGTGACGAGGGTTGGCCGGCCCGTGGGCCGCCGCGCTGCGTCCCGGCGACCCGGTGCACTTCGTCGGCCCCGGCGGCGCGTACGCCCCGAGCCCGGACGCCGACTGGCACCTGCTGGTCGGTGACGAAGCGCCCTGCCGGCGATCGCCGCCGCGCTGGAGCGGCTGCCGCTCGGTGCCCCGGCACACGTCTTCGTGGAGATCGCCGACCCGGCCGAGGAGCAGAAGCTGCTCAGCCCGGGGCGGTCGAGCTGACCTGGTTGCATCGCGGCGACCGCCCGGTGGGCGAGGCGCTGGTCGAGGCGGTGCGGGCGTTGGAGTTCCCGGCGGGCCAGGTGCACGCGTTCGTGCACGGCGAGGCCGCCTTCGTCCGGGACCTGCGCCGGTTGCTGCGCGGCGAGCGGGGCATCCCGCTCGCTCAGCTCTCGATCTCCGGCTACTGGCGGCGTGGCATGGACGACGAGGGCTGGCGCTCCACCAAGACCGAATGGAACCAGCGGGTGGCAGCCGAGGAGGAGACCCGGCCGCGACCGTCTGACGTCCGCTCATCCCTCGGGGTGCGGTTCTGCTCGCCGGCCCGGTTGAGGCGCCGGCTGAGCAGGACCGCGTACCCCACGACCGCCAGGAGAGCAGCGCCAGCATCAGCCTCGGTTGGTGCACCGTCGCGGTGACCAGGCAGACCGAGGTCACCCGTAGGCGGCGATCGCCAGCCGGGCGAGGCTCGGCCGGTTCCACAACCAGTACAGGGCGAGCCCGCACGCCGTCCACAGCACCACCGACGCGCCCAGCAGCAGCCGCAACTCCAGCGGCAGCCGGGTCGCGTCGGCATCGACCAGCCGGACCACCTGCCCGAGCGACCAGCCGAGCAGCAGCAGCGCGCCGCCGAGCGGAATGTGCAGGTAGCTGTACGCCTGCCCGCCGCGCAACCGCCGTTGGAGGAGCCGGGTGGTGACGAAGGTGGTGTAGACCCACCAGACGGCCGCCGGAATCAGGAAGGCCATCGCGGCGGTGAGGATCATGTGTGGCGGCGGGTGGTCCGGTACGGCGAAGAGCAGACTGGCCAACGCGCTGCCCAGCACGATGATGGTGAACTGCCCGATCCGTTCCGGCAGGTGCTGGTTGTCCACTGGCCAGCGGTTGAGCCAGCGCGCACCGACCCACGGTGTGGCCAGTTCGATGACCATCGCGACCACCCACAGCATCGGGCGCCACTCGGCGGGCACTGTCAGCGACGCCAGCCAGATCAGCCAGCCCGTACCGAACCCGATCAGGTAGATGGTCGTCACCAGGCGGGCCATCGCGCTGGTCGGCCGGGCCCGCAGGTACAACAGCAGCAGGACGCCCGCACGATCAGGTACCCGACCGGCAGGAGCACGCTCTCCGGCACCTCGTCGACACCGAGCGTCATCGCACCCGCGCCCACCAACGCGACAAGCACCAGCAGCCGGTGCAGGGCGTCGTCCGGGTCGAACCGGGTGTCGTAGAAGACCTGGCCCACCCAAGCCCACTGGATCACCACGAAGAGCCCGATCACGGCCAGCACGGCCTTCGGCGACGGCGTCGGGTCGCTGCCCAGCCGGGCCACGACCGCCGCCAGCGCGTACACGAAGATGAGGTCGAGGAAGAGCTCCAGCCAGGTGGCGTGACGGTGGCCAGCCTCGTCCGTCTGCGGGCCTGTCCGCTCAGCCCCAACCGGGTGCCCAACCATCTCGGCACGTGTGGGCCGTCGGTCCGTACCCTGCGCATCTGGTCATGGTCCCCGCGCGGACCCGGCTGCCGGGCCGGAATCGCGCAGCCCGCAGCGGCCGCCGCCACACCGGCGTCCCCGGCCGGCATGTCGTCGATCCGGCAGGGCAGGATGTACGGCGAGGGGTGGCGCATGGCTGGGCGGATCCGGGACGAGGACATCGCACTGGTCCGGGAACGCACCTCGATCGGGGATGTGATCTCCGAGACGGTCACCCTGAAGTCCGCCGGTGGCGGCAACCTCAAGGGCCTGTGCCCGTTCCACGACGAGAAGAGTCCGTCGTTCAACGTCTCCCCGGCCCGCAACGTCTGGTACTGCTTCGGCTGCGGGCGGCGGCGACGCGATCAAGTTCCTGATGGACGCCGACCACCTCAGCTTCGTGGAGTCCGTCGAGCGGCTGGCCGGTCGCGCCGGCATCCAGCTGCGCTACATCGAGGACGACAAGGGCACCCCGCGTCCCCGCCCGCAGCAGGGCCAGCGGCAGCGCCTGGTCGCCGCGCACGCCGCCGCTGTCGAGTTCTACCGGGCGCAGCTGAGCACCGCGGGTGCCCGACCGGCGCGGGAGTTCCTGGCCCGTCGGGGCTTCGACCGGGCCGCCGCCGAGCGCTACGGGTGTGGGTTCGCGCCGGAGGGTTGGGACCTGCTCACCAAGCACCTGCGCCAGCAGGGCTTCACCCACCAGGAGCTGGTCACCGCCGGGCTGTCCCGGGAGGCCCGCTCCGGCAGCCTGATCGACCGGTTCCGCCGTCGACTGCTCTGGCCGATCCGGGACCTCGCCGGTGACGTGATCGGCTTCGGCGCGCGCAAGCTCTTCGACGACGACGACGGCCCGAAATACCTGAACACCCCGAGACGCCGATCTACAAGAAGTCGCACGTGCTCTACGGCATCGACCAGGCCAAGCGGGAGATCGCCAAGCAGGGCCGGGCGGTGATCGTCGAGGGTTACACCGACGTGATGGCCTGCCACCTCGCCGGGGTGACCACGGCGGTGGCGACCTGCGGCACCGCCTTCGCGGCGGACCACATCTCGGTCCTGCGTCGGCTGCTGTTCGACAGCGACGAGGTGGCCGGCGAGATCATCTTCACCTTCGACGGTGACGCCGCCGGTCAGAAGGCCGCGCTGCGCGCCTTCGAGGACGACCAGCGCTTCGTCGGGCGCACGTTCATCGCGGTCAGCCCGGACAACATGGACCCGTGCGACCTGCGACTGGCCAAGGGCGACCTGGCGGTGCGGGACCTGGTCGCCCGCCGCGAACCGCTCGTCGACTTCGCCCTGCGGCACGTGATCGGTCGCTTCGACCTGGACACCGTCGACGGCCGGGTCGAGGCGATGCGTCACGCCGCGCCCCTGGTCGCGCGACTGAAGGACCGGGAGAAGCGCCCGGAGTACGTCCGCAAGCTCGCCATGGACCTCGGGATGGAGATCGAGCCGGTGCAGCGGGCAGTGCTCGCCGCCGCCAACACCCCGCCGCCCGGCAGCCGCGACACCGCCCCGCCGCCCGGCCCGCCCCGGCTCGCCCCGAGCCGGCACTGGACAGCCCGCTGTCGATGGTCGAGCGGGAGGCGTTGAAGCTCGCCCTCCAGCAGCCGGTCCTGGCCGGGCCGATGTTCGACGCGGTCGAGGCCACCGAATACCGCCACCCGGTGCACGTCGCCGTGCGGACTGCCGTCGCGGCGGCCGGTGGTGCCGCGTCGGCGACCGGCGGCGCGGTCTGGATCGAGTCGGTCCGCGACGCCTGCGACGACCTGGCAGCGGCGGCGCTGGTCGGTGAGTTGGCCGTCGAGCCACTGCGGATCGACGGAGAGCCGGACCCACGCTATGTGTCGATCACGATGGCACGGGTGCAGTTCGGGTCGGTGACCGCCAGAATCCGCGACCTGAAGTCGCGCATCCAGCGGATCAACCCGGTCAACAACAAGGACGAGTACTTCGCCGCCTTCGGTGAGCTGCTGTCCCTGGAGCAGCACGCCCGGGCGTTGCGCGAGCAGGCTGCGGGAGGCCTCTAGATGGGACTGTTCAGCCGCAAACCCAAGCTGCCACCGGCCGACCGGCCGCCGCTGACCGCCGACGAGCGGGTGTTGGCGTGGGCAGCCGCCGGCAACGGCGAGGGCGACGGCGTGGTGGTGGCCACCAACCTCGGGCTGTGGCTGCCCGGTCGGGGCACCGGCTCGGCTGGCACACCATCCTCAAGGCGGTCTGGTCCGGCCGGGAGTTGGCCGTCACGCCCGCCGAGCCGGTCGTCGAACGCGACGGCTACGCGGTGGTCGCCGACGGCCCGTCGAGACACACCTGCTGCTCGACCCGGGCGAGTTGCCGCACCAGGTGCGGGCGCGGGTGACCCGCTCGGTCGCGTACACCGAGCACCAGCCGGTGCCCGGCGGCGCGGCGCGGGTCGCGGCCCGGCGCGTGGCCGGAGTCGACGGTCTCACCTGGACGGTGCGACTCGATCCCGGCACCCGGCGGACGACGAGGCCCTGCTCGCCGAGACCGATCGTCTGGTCGGTGTGGCCCGCGCCGCCACCGCGCCGGCCGACAGCTGACGCGCCCTACTTGGCGCCGAGGTCCGTCAACGCCTTCTCGGCGCCGCGATGCAGCCGCACCGGCTCGGTCTTCCGGGCGGTGTCCAGCGAGATCCCCGGGCCGCCGGGTTCGCCTGGGCGAGGGTGTCCCGCTTGTCGAAGACCGTCCGGGTGATCGCGCAGGCGACGTTGGCATCCAGGTCCTTGCGGACCAACAACACATTGGGTACGACGATGGTCGGGGTGTCGGTCGTCGTTCCGTACGCGTCCCGGCCGATCGTCCCGGCCTGGTAGGCGGGGCTCAGTGCGGTCATCTTCGGCAGCAGCGGCGCGATGTCGACGAACGCCACCCGGTCGCCGGCGGTGGTGAACAGGTCGGTCAGACCACTGGTGGGCAGGCCACCCGACCAGAAGAACCCGTCGACGCTTCCGTCCTGATGCCCTCGACCGTCTTGGCCAGATCCAGCCGCTGCCCCCGGATGTCCTTCGCCGGGTCGAGGCCGGCGGCCTCCAGCAGCCGGTTGGCGATCACCTCGGTACCGGACTTCGGTGAGCCGGTGGAGATCCGCTTGCCGCGCATGCCGGCCACCGACGTGATCCCGGAGTCCTTGCGGACCACCACCTGCGTGTAGTTGTCGTAAATCCGGGCCAGTGCCTCCACCGGCTGCGGCGCGGTGAAGCTGCCCTTACCCTCGACCGCGTTGACCGCTGTGTCGAACAGCGAGAAAGCCACGTCGTACTGGCCGCCGACCAGTTGCTCGACGTTCTGCACCGAGGCGCCGGTCTCGGCCGCGGTGCCGGTGAGCTTGCCGCCGGTCGCCCGGACAACTGCCCGGCCAAAGCGTTGCCGACCACGTAGTAGACGCCTGTCGCGTTGCCGGTGGCGATGCCGACGCGGGTCTCTTTGGTCACCTCGCAGGTCACCTCGCTGGCCGCGTCGTCCTTGGCCGCGCCGCCCTGCTGGCCCCCGCAGCCCGTGGTGCCGACCGTGACGAGGGCCAACACGCTCAGGCCCGCCGCGAGGCGTACGTCGATTCGTCTCACAGTTGTTCCTCCACAGGATTGGCTGATGATCCGGACGATGGCCGACCGGTGGATCTCCGTCGGACGAACACACCCGCCGTCGCGACGGCGGCCAGTGCCGCGCCGACAGTGACCGGCACAGGTTCGAGCCAGAGCAGGGAGACGCCGGCGAGGGCACCGAGCACGCGCTCCGGGGCACCGGCTGGGCCCACACCGGGCAGCCAGCCACCGGCCGCGACGGCGAGCACCGCCACGCTGAGCGCGGTGACCACTGCGGCGAAGGCGATCCGCTGCACGCCACCGATGCCCAGCAGACCGAGCCCGGCCGGCGTGATGACGAACGCGACAGGCGTCAGGTACGCCGGCAGCGCGTACCGCAGGGTCTGCCACATGGTCGGCACCAACCGGCCGCCGGTCACCGCGGCGGCGGCCACCGCGGCGAGCGCGGTCGGCGGCGACACCTCGGACAGGACCGCGAAGTAGAAGACGAACATCGCCGCGGCGGGCGCGGCCACGCCCAGGTCGAGCAGTGCAGGACCGACGATCACCCAACCGATCACGAACGAGGCGGTGACCGGCACGGCCAGACCCAGCAGGCTGAGCGCGACGGCCGCGAGCAGCGCCGTGAGCACCAGGACCAGCGTCGGGTCCGAGGTGGCCGCCTTCGCCCCGCCGATCAGGAGCGCCGCCGCCTGCGGCCCGAGGCCGGTCTTCGTGGTGGTCGCCGTGATGATGCCGGCCGCGGCGCAGACAGCGGTGACCGCGAGGACGCCGCGTACGCCGGTGACGAGCGCGGTCACCAGCCTGGCCGGGGCGAGCCGGTGCGCGCGGTCCAGGAAGGAGAGCGCGACCGCCAGCAGAATGGCGAAGACGACGGCTCTCGTCGCTGACACGCCGATGGCGAGAACACGATGATGGCGATCAGCGACGCGAAGTGATAGCCGAACCGGGCCAGCAGACGCCACGGGGAGCCGACGTCGATCACCACCGGACGTACGCCTGAACGGCGAGCGTCGATCTCCACGGAGAGCAGGATGCCAAGGTAGTAGAGCACCGTCGGCACGGTTGCCCAGCCCAGCACCTGGAGGTAAGAGACGCCCAGGTACTCGGCGATGATGAACGCCGCCGCACCCAGGGTGGGCGGGGACAGGATCGCCCCACCCCGGCCGCGGCCAACATGCCACCGGCCCGCTCCGGCGGATAGCCGGCGCGGCGCAGCAGCGGCCAGGTGACCGCGCCGATGCTCACCGTCGTGGCCGCGCCGGAGCCGGAAACGGTGCCGAGCAGGAAACCCGAGGCCACCGCCGTCCGGCCGGCGGCGGTACGCGAGCGGCGGAACGCCATAGCCGACAGCTCGACGAAGAATCGCCCGGCCCCGGACAGCTCCAGCACCGCGCCGTAGATGGTGAACAGCACGATGTACGAGGCCGCCACATCCAGCGGAGTGCCGTAGAAGCCGCTGTCGGAGTTGTAGAACGCGTCGATCAGCTGGCCGAAGTCCAGCCCGGCGTGGGCCACCGGCCAGGACTGGCAGCAGCCCACCGTAGTAGCCGTAGCCGAGGAACAGCAGGCAGACCGCGGGCAGGATCCACCCGTCGTCCGTCGGCAGGCCTCCAGCAGCAGGAGCAACAGGACGGTGCCCAGCACCAGGTCCGTCGACGCCAGCAGGCCCTGTCGGTCGAGGAACGCGTTGTAGCCGCCGCCACCGCTACCGATCCGGATCGGCAGGACGGGGTAGAGACAGGCCGTCGCCGCCAGCACGACAAGGATCCAGTCGATCAGGGTGGGCCGCGTCGAGGCCTTGCGGGCGTCGGTGTGGCCGTCGCTGTCGCTGTCGCCGTTGGGGTGGTCGGCGGGGCGTCGCCGGGTGTGGAGGCGGACCCGTAGCCCTAGGTTGGCCGGGTAGGCGAGGAAGACCAGCGGGAGTACGCCGGCCAAAAGATGATCAAGTAGTACTTGCTGCCCTGCGACAGTGGACGGAACACTTGCCAGAGGGCGAGGGCACCGACCGCCAACGCTGCCGCGCTGAGGAGCAGATCGGCCGGCCCGGACAACGCCCGGCTCGGCTTCTCGTCCTCGAACTGGGCGGCCAGGTCCCGGGTCGCAGACTCGGCAGCCGAGCCGCCGTCGCCAGACCCGGCCGGGTGTTGCTCGGTCAGGTGGCGCGCTGCCGGGTTGAGTCGGGTCGGGTCGGGTCTGCTCGCCTCGGGCGCGCTGGGGTCGGACTCGGTCGGGCCGGGTCTGCTCGGGCCGGCCTGGGTCAGGTCGGGTCTGCTCGCGTCGGGACCGGTCGGGCGGGGTCTGCTTGGGGCGGGACCGGTCGCGGGGCGGAGGACTCGGCGGGCGGCGGGTGGCGTCGGCCTCGGCGGGCTCGGCCGTCGTGCGTGGCCGGGTGGCCCGCCGCCAGGGCCCGCTGTGGACCCCCGACGGGAGAATTGGCTGGTCGGGGAGGTGACGGCGAACCATCGGGCGAGCTGATGGGCGACACGAGGGGACGATACACGTCGATTGACCGAGGGGTGAGACATCGACCGGCGTTTCGCCGAGATCAGGGCGATATTTCCGGCGTATCGCCCCGGCCCTGCGGAGATCCACTCGGCTTCCTTGAAGTCGGGGTGACGTGGCGGGGTGGATAGCCCAGGTTCCTGGAACCCGAGTCGATCAAGCAGTTGGGGCTTGGTGGTCGGGTGGACGACCGAGTTGGCCGGGTCGGCCGCCGGGACACGTCGACGGGGGTGTCGTAGGGTGACCGGCGATCTTTCGTACCCCGGGGTTTCATGTCCGATCTGCTGGTCGCCAACCGACGTCAGGCTGGGCTGACCGCCCTCTACCTGGGCATCTTCGCGATGGTCTGGTTCAGCGTGCCGGCGGCGGAGCAACCGCTGCGTGCCCTGCTCCTGGCCGGCAGCATCCTCGCCCTACTCACTGCCGTGGTGGGTGGCGTGCTGGCGGCCCGTCTTCGGGGGCCGGTAGTCCGCGGGACCGGGCGGCGGACCGTCCGTACCTCCTCATCGTCGTTGCCGAATTCGCCGCCGCCGGGCTGGGTGCCGCCCTGCTGGTCGCGGCCGGCTGGTCCGAGTACGTCCCGGTGCTGGTCTGCCTGGTGGTCGGCCTGCACTTCTTTCCGCTCGCCCGCTGCTGCGGGATCCACTGCTTCGACCGCTCGGTGTCGGGCTGTGCCTGGTGGCGGTGGCGGGACTCGTCACCGGCCTCGCTTCGGCGGTGTCCGCCGGTCTGGTGGTCGGCACCGGCGCAGGCATGCTGCTGCTCGGATACGCCGTGCAGGCGTTGATCCGCGCCCACCGCCCGGCGTGACCAACGCCGAAGCCCGGGCGGCACGCTGCCGGGGTCGTTGTCGGGTGGCCGGCGGCTCCACCTGTTGGTGGCCGGACGCCGAATGGGCAGGTTGCTCGACGCCTGGGGTTATCCGTGCTCGTCGACGGGGCATGTCCGGAGGTGACACCGCCGACGAAGAGGAGGGGCGATGGCCTCCGACGAGTCTTCCGCCCAGCGGGAGCGTGATCCCGCCAGTGCCCCGGTCGGGCCCGACGCGGGGCCGGACAGCCCACCGATCTGCCCGGCAGTGGGTGGAAGGCGGCGCTGCGCCGGACGATCAGCGAATTCCAGGACGACAACCTGACCGACTGGGCGGCGGCTCTCACCTACTACGGGGTGCTGTCCATCTTCCCGGGTCTGCTGGTGCTGATCTCCTGCTCGGCCTGCTCGGCAAGAGCGCCACCCAGGGCGTCCAGGACACGGTCAACCAGGCGGTGCCGAACGAGAGCGTCCAGACGATCATCCAGGGTGCGATCGAGCAGGCACAGAAGAACGGCGGCCTGGCCAGCATCGCGGCGATCATCGGTCTGGTGGCCGCGTTCTGGTCCGCCTCCGGTTACATCGGCGCGTTCATGCGCGCCTCCAACACGATCTACGACGTGCCGGAGGGCGGCCGATCTGGAAGACGCTGCCGATCCGCCTCGGCGTGACCGCGGTGGTCGGGGTGCTGCTGCTGGTCAGCGCGGTGATCGTGGTCTTCACGGGCCGCCTCGCCGAAGCGGTGGGGACGTGGTCGGTCTCGGCTCAACCGCGGTGACGGTGTGGGACATCGCGAAGTGGCCGGTGCTGCTCATCCTGATCAGCCTGATGTTCGCGATCCTCTACTGGGCGTCGCCGAACGCGCGGCACGGCGGTTTCCGCTGGGTCAGCCCGGGCGGTGTGCTGGCCGTGGTGATCTGGCTGGTGATCTCCGGCCTGTTCGCCCTCTACGTGAGCAACTTCGGTTCGTACGACAAGACGTACGGGACGCTGGCCGGGGTGATCATCTTCCTGGTCTGGCTCTGGCTCAGCAACATCGCGATCCTGCTCGGGGCCGAGTTCGACGCGGAGCTGGAACGCAGCCGCGCGATCTCGGCCGGCCACGCGGTGGACGACGAGCCGTACGTCGAGTTGCGGGACGATCGCAAGCTGAAGAAGAAGCGGAACTCCGCCACGCGCCGCTGACGGCACGGCACCAGTCGCCTCACAATCGCCCCACCGGCCAAGATCGGCTGGTGGGGCGATTTCGTGTTCGTCGATGGAACTGCGGGCGAGTGGACGCGGGCAGCCCGTGATCCTTTCCTTGATCGACTAGTAGCTTTTGTTCTTTCGGACAAAGTTGGTTGCGGAACGGTCGAAGCTCTGGACAGGCGGCGCCGAACGCTCTTACTGTGTCGGACACAACACATCGACATTGCGTCGATGTGAACGCTGCCAATGAAGAGGGGCTCCCGATGCGTACCGTCGACCCCTGCACGTGCGCCTGTTGCGGCTGCTCCGCGACGAGGGCGCCGTGTCCCGCGCCGAGCTGGGCGACCGGCTCCAGATGCCGCGTCCGCGCATGCTGGCCGAGCTGGACCGTCTGGTCGCGCTGGGCTACGTCGCCGAGGCCGGTCTCGCCGCCTCCGGGCGGGCGTCGCTCGACGCTCGTCGAGTTGAACCCGAAGCTGCGCTTCGCCGCCGTCGACCTCGGCGCCAGTTCGATGGACGTCGAGGTGGTCAACGGCCGCCTCGAACCGGTCGCCCACTACGCCGAGGCAGCCGACATCCGCAACGGCCCGAAGGTGACCCTGCAACGGGTCAACGAGCTGCTGCACAAGGCCCGGGTCGACGGCGCGTACGAGCGACTGGACGCGGTCGGCATCGGCGTCCCCGGCCCGGTCAGCTTCCGGGACGGCGTGCCGGTGTCACCACCGATCATGCCGGGCTGGGACCGGTTCCCGGTGCGCGAGCTGCTCAGCCGGGAGCACGGCTGCCCCGCGGTGGTCGACAACGACGTCAACATCATGGCGATCGGTGAGCGCCACGGTGGGTCGCGCACTCGGTGGACGACTTCCTGTTCGTCAAGATCGGCACCGGCATCGGGTGCGGCATCTACCTCACCGGCGAGGTCTACCGGGGCACCGACGGTTGTGCCGGGGATATCGGCCACATCCAGGTCGACTCGCACGGTCCCATGTGTTCCTGCGGCAACGTCGGCTGCCTGGAGGCGCTGTTCAGCGGTGCCGCGCTGGCCAGGACGCGATCGCCGCGGCCCGCAGCGGGATCTCACCGGCGCTGGCCGAGCGGATGAGCCTGCGAGGCGTCGTGACCGCCCTGGACGTCGCCGAGGGCGCCGTCGAGGGCGACGTGACCTGCATCCAACTGATCCGGGACGGTGGACGGCGGGTCGGCGGAGTGCTCGCCGGCCTGGTCAGCTTCACCAACCCGTCGATGATCGTGATCGGCGGTGGGTTGGCCCAGCTCGGGCACATCCTGCTCGCCGAGATCCGCAGCGTGGTCTACCGCCGGTCGCTGCCCCTGGCCACCGGCAACCTGCCGGTCGTGCTGTCCGAGCTGGTGGTCGTGCCGGTGTCACCGGCGCCGCGGTGCTCGCAAGTGACGTCGCCTTCGGGGAAGCGTCATGAGGCTGTTCGAGGTTCCGTCGTGAGCGAGGAGGAGACTGTGGCTCTGCCCGAGGATGACCCCGCCACCGCGTCGGCCGAGGCCGTCGCCGAGGCGCCGCTGGTGGAGGCTCCCGCCGACACCGTCGCGGGCGAGGTGGTCCTGCGCCTCACCGACCTGGTCAAGACGTTCCCCGGCGTACGCGCGCTCGACGGCGTGCAGCTCGAGGTGCGCGCCGGCGAGGTGCACTGCCTGCTCGGGCAGAACGGTGCCGGCAAGTCCACCCTGATCAAGGTGCTCGCCGGGGTGCACCAACCGGATTCCGGGCAGGTGGAGTGGCGCGGCCAGCCGGCCAGCTTCGCCAACCCGCAGGCCGCGATGAAGGCCGGCATCGCCACGATCTACCAGGAGCTCGACCTCGTCGAGGACCTGTCGGTGGCGGAGAACGCGTTCCTCGGCCACGAGTACCGCAGCTTCGGGTTCATCCGGCGCGGCCGGATGGCCCGGCACACCGGCAGATCCTCGGTCGGCTCGGCCACGGTGAGATCCCGCCGGGACGGATGGTCCGGTCGCTGCCGGCGGCGGGTAAGCAGATCGTCAGCATGGCGCGGGCGCTGTCGCACGAGGCCCGACTGATCATCATGGACGAGCCGAGCGCGGTGCTGGCCCACGACGAGGTCGGCAACCTGTTCCGGATCATCCGGGAGCTGACCGCGCAGGGCATCGCCGTCATCTACATCTCCCACCGCATGGAGGAGATTCGCGAGATCGGCGACCGGGTCACCGTACTCAGGACGGCCGGACCACGGCGGCGAACCTGCCGGCGCGCGACACCCCGACCCGCGACCTGGTGAGCCGGATGACCGGCCGCACCATCGAGTACGTCTTCCCGGACCGCCCGACCGACGACACAGCGGGTGCCGACCTGCTCCAGGTGGAGGGGTTGACCCGCACCGGTGAGTTCGCCGACGTCTCGCTGAACGTGCGCGCCGGGGAGATCGTCGGCATCGCGGGCCTGGTCGGCTCGGGTCGTTCCGAGCTGCTGGAGACCATCTACGGCGCCCGACTCGCGGAAGCGGGATCGGTCCGGATGGAGGGTCGGGTGCTGCGCCCGGCGTCGGCGCCGCGGTGCGGGCCGGCATGGGGATGGCCCCGGAGGAACGCAAGAGTCAGGCGCTGCTGCTCGGTGAGCCGATCTACCGCAACGTCACGCTGGCCACCTTCGGCCGGTACGCGCGGCTCGGCTTCACCGACACCGCCAAGGAACGCGCCGAGGCGGACCGGATCACGGAGACCCTGGAGCTGCGGCCCCGGGCGTCGACCGGCCGGTACGCACGCTGTCCGGCGGCAACCAGCAGAAGGTGGTGGTCGGGCGTTGGCTGCTCGGCGGCACCAAGTTGTTGCTGCTCGACGAGCCCACCAGGGGTGTGGACGTCGGGGCCCGGGCTGAGCTCTACCAGGTCATCCGCTCACTGGCCGCTCAGGGCGTCGGGGTGCTGCTGGTCTCCAGCGAGGTGCCCGAGGTGCTGGGCCTGGCCGACCGGGTGCTGGTGATGCGGGAAGGGCGGGTCGTCCGCGAAGCCGCGGCCGGCGAAGTGGACGAAAACACTGTGCTCGACCTCGTGATGGCGGGGTCCTTGATGGAAGGCGCACCGGCATGAGCGACGCGACTCCACTCCCACCGCGACACCGGAGCGCCCGCAGCTTCCGGCACAGTCGCCGCCGGTGGTCCCGGCGGAGACTGCGGTGGCCAGCGACAAGGCGGCGGGCGCGGGTCGGCTCTCCTGGTGGCGGGGTGACGGTGGCGACGGCGCCAAGCGAAACCTCGGTCTGATCGGGGTGCTGGCCGCACTCATCATCGTCGGCGCGATCACCAAGCCCGACCTCTACGGCGACCCGAACTGGGTCTGGAACAACGTCCTGGCCATCCTTCAGCTGGCCTCGGTCGTCGGCGTGGTCACGGTCGGGATGACCTTCGTCATCATCGGTGGCGGCATCGACCTGTCAGTCGGCGCGATCGTCGCGCTGGCCGGGGTCTGGTGCACCACTGTCGCCACCAGAGCTACGGGGCGGCGGCATGATCTTCGCCGCCCTCGCGGTCGGCATCTGCGTCGGCCTCGTCAACGGTGTGCTCATCTCGTACGGGCGGCTGGTCCCCTTCATCGCGACGCTCGCGATGCTGGTGGCGGCGCGAGGGCTCGCGGCCTCGATCTCCAACAAGCAGACCCAGGTGTCGAGCAGCACGTTCATCAACGACATCGCGGCGCGCAAGGTGATCGGGATCCCGATCCTCGTCTACATCCTCGGCGCTGTCGTGCTGGCCGGTTGGGTAGTGCTCAACCGGACGACCTTCGGCCGGCGCACCATCGCCGTCGGCGGCAACCCGGAGGCCGCCCGCTTGGCCGGCATCAACGTCCGGCGGCACACCATGCTGCTGTACGCGCTCTCCGGTCTCTGCTGCGGCATCGCCGCCATCATGCTCACCTCCCAGGCCACCTCGGCGCAGGCGGCGATGGCCAACCTGTACGAGTTGGACGCGATCGCCGCGGCGATCATCGGCGGGACGTTGCTCAGCGGTGGTCGCGGCACGATCGTCGGCTCGCTGCTCGGCGTCATCATCTTCGCCACCATCACGAACCTCTTCGCCATCAACGGCCTCTCCATCGAGGCCCAGAACATGGTCAAGGGCGGCATCATCGTCGCGGCCGTCCTGGTCCAGCAGTTCCAGTTCAAGTCCGTCACTCGGCTCCTCGCGCGGAACAGGGTCACCACCGCAACCTGACGCACCGCACCGTTGTCCTGGCGACGTCGAGAACTTCGACGGTGGCCGGGCCTCGCACACCCTCATTTAGTCAAAGTCCCGCTCCCAGGAGGTCATTAATGACCCAGCACAGTCGCGACCTGTCGCGCCGCCGGTTGCTCTTCGGTGGAGCCGCAGTGGGCGCTGCCACCCTGCTCACCGCCTGCACCAGCAACGACACCCCGGCCGCCAGCACCCAGACCAAGGCCGCCGGCAACACCGAGGGCAACAACGCCCCGGGCAAGAAGGTCGTCATCGGCTTCTCCGCCCCGGCCGCCGACCACGGTTGGATGGGCGCGATCCACGCCAACGCCAAGGCCCAGGCCGCGGCGTACTCGAACGTGGAGTTCAAGGAGGTCGACGGCGGGTCGAACTCCGAGGCCCAGCGCTCCACGCTCGGCACGCTGATCGCCCAGAAGCCGGACATCATCGTCGTGCTGCCGCACGACGGCAAGGAGGTCAACGCCGTTGCCCTCCAGGCCATGCAGGCCGGCATTCCGATCGTGAACCTCGACCGGGCGTTCCCCGACGCGCTGGCCTCGCGGCTGGTCATCAAGGGTGACAACTACGGCATGGGCGTCTCGGCCGGGCACTACATCGGCAAGATGCTCAGGACAAGGGCGTCGCCAACCCGGTGATCGGTGAGATCGCCGGTCTGGAGATCCCGCTGACCGTCGAGCGCAGCGCCGGCTTCGCGGCGGCCCTGGCGACCTACGGGTTCAAGGTGGGCAACCGTCGCTCGGCCGAGTTCACCTCGGACAGCGGCCAGCGTGAGCGGCCCAGCTGCTCCAGGCGCTGCCGAAGATCGACGCGATCTGGAACCACGACGACGACCAGGGCATCGGTGTCCTCGCGGCCATCAAGCAGGCCAACCGGACCGAGTTCTTCATGGTCGGCGGCGCGGGTTCGAAGCTCGCGATCGACGCCATCAAGGCCGACAACACGGTGCTGAAGGCGACGGTCACCTACAACCCGTCGATGGCCTCGTCGGCAGTGTCCCTCGCGCGGCTCGTCGCGCAGGGTCGGGGCCTGGGCGACCTGACGGAGCTGCAGGTGCCCAAGGAAGTAACCCTGGCCTCGGAGACGATCACCAAGGAGAACGCGAGCAGCTACGACAAGCTCGGGTTCTGACATACGGGGAGACCCACCTTGTCCACGACAGACAAAGAACTGCGGGTCGGCATGGTCGGCTACGCGTTCATGGGCGCCGCGCACTCACAGGCGTGGCGCACCGTGAACCGCGTGTTCGACCTGCCGGCACAGGCCGGATGGCGCTGATCTGCGGCCGAGACACAGCGAAGGTGGCCGATGCCGCCGACACACTCGGCTGGGACGCGTACACCACCGACTGGCGTGACCTGATCAAACGGGACGACATCGACGTTGTCGATATCTGCACCCCGGGCGACAGTCACGCCGAGATCGCCTCGCCGCGTTGGCCGCAGGCAAGCACGTTCTGTGCGAGAAGCCGTTGGCCAACACGGTGGAGGAGGCACGGGCGATGACCGCCGCGGCGGACACAGCCCGGGCCGCCGGAGTGCGGTCGATGTGCGGGTTCAACTACCGCCGGGTCCCCGCGGTCACGATGATGCGCCAGTTGGTCGCCGACGGACGGCTCGGGGTGATTCGACACGTCCGTGCGACGTACCTGCAGGACTGGATCGTGGACCCGCAGTTCCCGCTGGTCTGGCGGTTGCAGAAGGACAGGGCGGGCTCCGGCGCGCTCGGTGACATCGGTGCGCACATCATCGATCTGACCCAGTTCGTCACTGGCCAGCGGATCAGCGGCGTCAGCGCGGTCACCGAGACCTTCGTCAGGAGCGGCCGTTGCCGGCCGAGTCGAGCGGTCTGGCGGCCTCGGTGGACGGCGGCTCGTCGCCCACCGGCCTGGTCACCGTCGACGACGCCGCGGTCTCGTGGCCCGGCTCGACGGTGGCGCCCTGGCCACGTACGAGGCGAGCCGGTTCGCGACCGGTCGCAAGAACGCCCTGCGTGTCGAGATCAACGGTTCGCTGGGCAGCGTGGTCTTCGACCTGGAGCGCCTCAACGAGCTGGAGTTCTACGACGCCAGCCGTCCGAGCGTGGAGCAGGGTTTCACCCGCATTCTGGTGACCGAGGGCGAGCACCCGTACATGTCGGCGTGGTGGCCCCGGGCCACATCATCGGCTACGAGCACTCGTTCACGCACGAGATGCGCGACTTCATCGAGGCGGTCGCCACCGGTGTCGACCCGACTCCGTCCTTCGCCGACGCGTTGCAGGTCCAGCTTGTGCTGGACGCGGTGACCGCTCGGCGGAACTCGGCTCCTCCTGGGCCGAGGTGGAACCGGCGCTGACCGCGGCGGCTGTCTGACCACTGACCATCCGCGACGGCGGTGTTCGTACCGCTGTCGCCCGACCGGCTTTCCGAAGCCGACCGGCGAGGACCAGCCACGGATTGCGCCCGTGGCCGGGACAGAGGTCGGTAGCGGAGAGCGTGCAGCCGGGCCGTACGGCCCGGTGGCGCACGAGCAGGACGGTCGTCCGGTGCGGCCGGACCGGGATTCCCCGGCCGCACCGGAGGACCGCCACCACCCGAAGGATCTGTTGGCACCACCCGTCGTCGCCCCCACCCGTATCGCGTCCGCTCGCCGGTCCCCGGCCTGTCGTCTCGCGGTCGGTGACCCGGTGGCGCGGCGGCCTGAGACGCCCGGTCGGGGCATCGTCGCCCCGGCTGGTCGGATGCGGGGAGGCAGGGTCGAGACGCCGACCCGACCCTGCCTACCAGCCCGTCTGCTCGCACCCGTACCGGAAACCGGTCCGGCGTCGTCGCCGCCGACGCCGACGTCGGAATCCGGTGCCGTTCGGTGCGGGCGGGCGGGCGGGCCATCCAATCAAGGGCGTATCTTTCCGAAACATATTCTGATATTCCTATATTTAGAGCGGTACCGACGGTTCCTCGTGAACGGGGAAGGAGCACCATGCGAACAGGTGTCTGGCTGGTAGGAGCGCGGGGTTCTGTCGCGACCACCAGCATCGTCGGGGCTCGCGCTGCGAGCCGGCCTGGCCGCGCCCACCGGCTGCGTCACCGAGCTTCCGGACCTGCGCGGTCCCGCCCTGCCGGCCTTCGGCGACCTGGTCTTCGGCGGGCACGACCTGGCCACCACCCCGCTCTGCAAGCGCGCCGAGGCGCTGGCCGACACCGGCGTCATCCCCTGGCGGCTGGTCGCCGCACTCCGGGACGAGCTGGGCGCGGTCGACCAGGAGCTGCGCCCGCCCCGGTCGGCGGCACCCAGGCCGAACGGGCCGCGCTCGTGGTCCAGGACCTCACCAGCTTCCGGGAGCGGCACGGGCTGGATCGGGTGGTGGTGGTCAACGTCTCCGCCACCGAACCGGCCCCTGCCGCACCCCGGGCATGCCGACCCGACAGCGCTGCGCGCCGCCCTCGACGGGCCGGACGAGGTGCTGCCGGTCAGCTCCTCTACGCGTACGCGGCAGTGTTGGCCGGTTGCCCGTACGTCGACTTCACCCTCCACCGGGCTGCGGCTGCCGGCGCTGGCCGCGCTGGCCGACGAGGCCCGCCTGCCGTACGCCGGGCACGACGGCAAGACCGGGAGACCCTGGTCAAGTCGGTGCTCGCGCCGATGTTCGCGATGCGCAACCTCGCGGTGGGCTCCTGGTCGGGCGTCAACCTGCTCGGCGGTGGCGACGGCGCCACCCTCGCCGACCCGGCCGCGAACGCGGCCAAGGTGCAGAGCAAGCAGCGGGTTCTCGGCGAGACGCTGGGTTACGTCCGCAGGGCGGCACGCGCATCGAGTACGTGGAGGAGCTGGGCGACTTCAAGACCGCCTGGGATCTGATCACCTTCACCGGCTTCCTCGGCACCGGCATGCGGATGGAGTTCACCTGGCACGGCTGTGACTCCGCGCTGGCCGCGCCGCTGGTGCTCGACCTGGCCCGGCTCACCGCCGCCGCGCACGCTGCCGGGCGGGTGGGCCGCTGGCCGACCTGGGCTTCTTCTTCAAGGACCCGCTGGGCTCACCCACCCACTCGCTGGGCGAGCAGTGGGCGCGGCTGACCGACTTCACCCGGCAACTGCACGACGGCGCAGACGGTGACCATGGCCACGCTGGCTGATCTCGCCGAGCTGGTCCGGGCACCGGCCGCGTCTCGGTGCCCGGCGACGTGATCGCCGGAGCGGCGGCTGCCGGCACGCTCGGTCCGCGTACCCCGCTCTGGCCGGTGCCTCGGTGCTGCTCTACTGGGCCGGCATGGCCGCCAACGACTGGGCCGACCGTGGCCTCGACGAGGTGGAGCGGCCCGAGCGGCCCATCCCCAGCGGTCGGATCTCCCCGGCCGCCGCGGTCGGTCTCGCGGCTGGCCTCACGGCCGCCGGTGTGGGCCTGGCCGCCGCCGTGGGCGGTCGCCGCGCCGCCGCGCTCGCCGTGCCGCTGGCCGCCACCATCTGGGGTACGACCTGCTGGCCAAGAACACCGCCGCCGGCCCGGCCGTGATGGCGGCCTGTCGGGGCTGGACGTGCTGCTCGGCGCGTCCGCCGGCCGGTGACCTGGCGTTGCCGGCGGCGGCGACCGTCGCCGCGCACACCTGGACGGTCACCGCCTTGTCCCGCCGGGAGGTCAGCGGCGCCGACGCCACCCTGCCGAAGCGCACCCTCGCCGGCACGGCGGTGGTCGCCGTCAGCGCCGCCGTCACCGCCCTCGGCGGGCCGCCGTGCTGCCCGCCGTGCTGGCCGGGTGGTATGCGGCCAGGTACGGCGCGGCCCAGGCCGAGGTCGTCCGGGACCCGTCGGCCGGGCGGGTCCGTGCCGCCGTCGGCGCCGGGATCACCGGTCTGCCCGCCCTCCAGGGGCACTCACCGCGCGAGGCGGCGCCGGCCTGCTCGGGCTGGCCGTCGCGGCGGCCGCGCCGCTGGGCCGACGACTGGCCCGGAGAGTCTCGCCGACATGAGCGTGCCCCAGCCTCGACCGACCCGCCGGCCGCCGACGCCACGACGCTGCGCCTCGGGTACGGCACCAACGGTTTCGCCAACCACCGTCTCGACGACGCGCTCGCCGTCATCGCCGACCTCGGCTACGACGGGGTGGCGCTCACCCTGGACCACGACCACCTGGACCCGTTCGCGCCCGGGCTCACCCGTCGGGTCGCCGCGGTCGGTCGACGGTTGGAGACGCTGGGCCTGGCGGTGGTCATCGAGACCGGGGCCCGTTACCTGCTCGACCCGTGGCGGAAGCACGCGCCGACGCTGCTGCACGACGACTCGACCCGGCGGATCGAGTTCCTGCGCCGGGCCGTGCGGATCGGCGCCGACCTGGCGCGGAGGCGGTCTCGTTCTGGGCCGGTGTCCGGCCGGAGGCGGTGTCCCCGCAGAGCGCGTGGGACCGGCTGGTGGCCGGCTGCGCCACAGTGGTCGACGCGGCCGACACCGCGGGCGTCACCCTCGGCTTCGAACCGGAGCCGGGAATGCTGGTGCAGGACATCGCCGACTGGCGTCGACTGCACGCGGCCCTCGGTGCCCCGGCCCGTTTCGGCATCACGCTCGACATCGGCCACTGCCGGTGCCTGGAGCCCTGGCCGGTGCCGCAGTGCGTCGCCGAGGTGGCCGAGCACCTGGTAAACGTGCAGATCGACGACATGCGTCGGGGCGTGCACGAGCACCTGGAGTTCGGCGTCGGCGAGATCGACTTTCCGCCGGTGCTGGCCGCCCTGTCGGCAGCCGGCTACGGAGGGCTGGTCGCTGTGGAGTTGCCCCGCGACTCGCACGCCGCGCCGCCGTGGCGGCCCGATCCATTGATTTTCTGCGCTCCGCGGCGGCCACCTCGACGGCCGATGGTCGCCGTCGACCCGAGGTGCTGCCGACGTCCTTTGCTCTGCTTCAACGGACGCAACGGCGACCGTCCGGTATCCGGACACCGACCGTCGCGTGGAGTGAAGCAGAGCAAGGACGCGCCTGAGCACCTGCGGAGCCGCACAGCAGCACGAGGGAGGAGACGGGATGACACCGGATTCACTACGGCCGCGCTGCGAGGCGTACCCGATCCCGATTGGCTGGACACGGCGCTGCGCCGGGTCACGGCCGAGCCCACCGCGATCACCCGGCTCTTCCCCGCCGTCGGCCGGCGCTGTGGTCGAGACGCGTTGCCCGACGCCCCGGCTGGACCGCCGACGACGCCGCCGGGTGCTGCTGCTCACCAGCCTGCCCGGCGACCACGCGGCGTACGCCGAGAGCCTCTACCAGCACGGTGACGCGGCCGAACGACGCCGTGCTGCGGGCCCTGCCGCTGCTGCCGATCGGTGGCGCCGGGGTACCGCTGCTGCACGACGCGATCCGGACCAACGACACCCGGCTGGTCGCCGCCGCGCTCGGCCCGTACGCCCGACACCTCGACCCGGCCGCCTGGCGGCAGGCGGTGCTCAAGTGCGTGTTCAGCGGCGTCCCTCGCCGCGGTGGCCGACCTGGACAGCCGGGCCGACGGCGAGTTGGCCGCGATGCTGGCCGCCCTGGCCGCCGAACGGCACGCCGCCGGCCGTGACCTGCCCGCCGACGCCACCGACCTGCTCCACCGGCTCACCGCCGCACTGCCCCGGGAGGCGTGAATGCGCATCTTCGACCCCCACATCCACATGACCTCGCGCACCACCGACGACTACGAACGGATGGCCGCCGCCGGCGTACGCGCCGTGGTGGAGCCGGCCTTCTGGTTGGGTCAGCCGCGGACCAGCGCCGCGTCGTTCACCGACTACTTCGACTCGCTGATCGGCTGGGAGCCGTTCCGGGCCGGGCAGTTCGGGTGCGGCACTTCGCCACCATCGCGCTGAACCCCAGCGAGGCCAACGACCCGCGCTGCCGTCCGGTCCTCGACCTGCTGCCCCGCTACCTGGACAAGGACGCGGTGGTGGCGGTCGGCGAGATCGGGTACGACTCGATGACGCCGGAGGAGGACGAGGCGTTCGCGGCGCAGCTCGCCCTCGCGGTTGCGTACGACCTGCCGGCGCTGGTGCACACCCCGCACCGGGACAAGGCGCGCGGCTGCGAGCGACCTCGCCGTGGTCGCCGAGTCGGGCATCGACGCGGGTCGGTGGTGGTGGACCACCTCAACGAGGTGACAGTGAAGCTGGTCCGGGACAGCGGCTGCTGGCTGGGCTTCTCCATCTACCCGACACCAAGATGACCCCGGAGCGGATGGTCGAGCTGCTGCGGGAGTACGGCCCGGAACGCGTGCTGGTCAACTCGGCCGCCGACTGGGGGCGCTCCGACCCGCTGCTGACCCGGGCCACCGGCGAGGCGATGCTGCTGGCCGGGTTCAGTGACGACGACGTCGACCGGGTGCTGTGGCGCAACCCGGTGGAGTTCTACGGGCAGTCGGGGCGGCTCGACCTCAGCGACCTGGACGTCGCCGCCGCCGTGGACCCGCAGACCGGCAACTCGATCCTGCGCGGCGGCAGCTGATGCGGCTGCGACATTCCGGCGGCGAGACCGTCCACCTCGGCTACTGCACCAACGTGCACCCGCTGAGGACCTCGCCGGCATCCTCGGTCAACTGGACACCTACGCCGTGCCGGTCCGCGAGACGCTCGGCAGCGACCTGCTCGGGCTCGGCCTGTGGCTGGCCGCCCCGGTCGCCGCCGAGCTGGCCGCCGACCCGACGCTACGCCGCCGGTTGCGCACCGAGCTGGACGCGCGCGGGCTGGAGGTGGTCACCCTCAACGGCTTCCGTACGCGGCCTTCCAGGCCCCGGTGGTCAAACAGGACGTGTACCACCCGGACTGGACCACCGAGCAGCGGTTGGCGTACACCCTGAATCTGGCCGGGTGCTCGCCGACCTGCTGCCCGACGACGCCGCCCGGGGTTCGATCTCCACCCTGCCGCTGGCCTGGCGTGAGCCGTGGGACACCGGTCGGGCCGACGCGGCCCGACGTCGGCTGGACCAGTTGGCCGCCGGCCTGGCCGAGCTGCAGCGCGACACCGGGCGCGAGGTGCGGATCGCCTTCGAGCCGGAGCCCGGCTGCGTGGTGGAGAGCACCGGCCAGGCGGCGGCGCTGCTGTCCGGAATGGACACCGACCGGTTGGGTGTCTGTCTCGATCTGGCCCACCTGGCCTGCGCCTGGGAGGAGCCCGCCGAGGCGCTACACCGACTGCGGACGGCCGGGCTGCCCGTGGTGAAGGTGCAGGTCTCCGCCGCCGTCGAGGCCACCGACCCGCGGGGCGGAGCGGAGGCGTTGCGCCGCTGGGTGGAGCCACGTTTCCTGCACCAGACCCGGGCGCCGGCTGCGCCGGTCTGGCCGACCCGCCGACCCGGCGTACGCGGCCGACGACCTGGACGAGGCGCTGGACCGGGCTCTGCCCGGCCCGTGGCGGGTGCACTACCACGTGCCCCTGCACGCCCCACCCGAGGAGCCGCTCGGCTCGACCCTGCCGGTCCTCCGCGCGGCCCTGAGAGCGCTCTTCGACGGGCCGGCCGCCGGCTGCGACCACCTCGACGTCGAGACGTACACCTGGGGTGCTGCCGGCCGCACGACGGCCCGGCACCGACGCGGAGCTGGCCGCCGGCATCGCCGCGGAGCTGGCCTTCGCCCGAGACGAACTGGTCGGCCTCGGCCTGACCGCAGAGCGAACCGTGAGCATGGGGGTGACGCGATGAGCCGGCGACTAGTGGTAATCGACGTGGTGGGGTTGACCCGCGGCTGCTGGCGCACATGCCCCGGCTGCGCGGCGTCGCCGACGGCGGTTTCCGGGCCGAGCTGGGCACCGTGCTGCCCGCGGTGACCTGCTCGGTGCAGTCCACCTTCCTGACCGGCGAGCCGCCCAGCGGGCACGGGATCGTCGGCAACGGTGGTATTTCCGGGAGCTGGGCGAGGTGCTGCTGTGGCGGCAGCACAACGCGCTCGTCGGTGGGGACAAGCTCTGGCAGGCCGCCCGTCGGGCCGAGCCCGGCTACACCGTCGCCAACGTCTGCTGGTGGTACGCGATGGGCGCGGACGTCAACTGGACGGTCACCCACGCCCGTCTACTACGCCGACGGGCGCAAGGAACCGGACTGCTACACCGACCCGCCCGAGCTGCACGACGCGCTCACCGGGCGGCTCGGCACGTTCCCCTGTTCACCTACTGGGGACCGACGGCCGGGCTGCCGTCGTCGCGGTGGATCTGCCAGGCGGCCGAGCAGCTCCTGGCGGACGTGTCACCCGACCTGACGTTGGTCTACGTACCGCACCTGGACTACGACCTGCAACGGTTCGGTCCCTCGTCGGCCCAGGCCGCCGCCGCGGCTGCCGAGCTGGACACGGTGCTCGGCCCGCTGCTGGACGCCGCTCGGGCCCGCGACGCCACAGTGGTGGTGCTGTCCGAGTACGGCATCACCGACGTGTCCCGGCCGGTGGACGTCAACCGGTTGCTCCGTAGCGAGGGCTGCTGCGGGTGCACACCCAGGCGGGCATGGAGTATCTGGACCCGTGGACGTCGAAGGCCTTCGCGGTCGCCGATCACCAGATCGCGCACGTCTACGTCAGGATCCGGCCGACGTGCCGGCGGTGGCGAAGCTCTGCGCCGGCCTGCCCGGGTGGCCGAGGTGCTCGACGCCGACGGCAAGGCCGCGCACGGTCTGGACCACCCACGCGCCGGTGAGTTGGTGTTGGTGGCCGAGCCGGACGCCTGGTTCACCTACTCACTGGCTGGACGACGATCGGGCACCGGACTTCGCCCGGCTCGTGGAGATCCACCGGAAGCCCGGTTACGACCCGGCGGAGCTGTTCTTCGACCCGGCCAACCCCGGTGCCGCGAAGGCCCGCGCCGGGTGGCCCTGGCCCGCAAGAGCTCGGCATGCGGTACCTGATGAGCGCTGTCGGCCTGGACGCCGGCGCGCGGGCGGTGAAGGGCTCGCACGGGCGGCTGCCGGACGACCCGGCGGACGGTCCGGTGCTGCTCTGCTCCGACCCGACGGCCGCCCGGGACCGGATCGCGGCCACCGAGGTCAAGGGGCTCCTGCTGGAGTTGGCCGGGTTGAGCGTCGGCGCGACGGACGGGCCGGGGACGGCGCATGACGGTCACCGTCGCGCCCACCGACGCCAGCGAACTGCGGGCCCGCTTCGACGCGGAGCTGGCCGGATTCCTCGAACGGCAGGGCCCGGACTGGCCGGACGGCGCGCCGCGCGGGTGTTCACCGCGCTGCAACGGTTCGTGCTGGCCGGCGGTAAGCGGATCCGCCCGCTCTTCTGTTACTGGGGTTGGCGCGGCGCGGGGCGGCCGACGGCACCCGATCGTGGTGGCCGCGGCGGCTCTGGAGCTGTTCCACGCGTTCGCGCTGATCCACGACGACATCCTGGACGGCAGCGACCGCCGCCGCGGGAGCCGTCGGTGCACCGGCTCTTCGCCGACCTGCACACCCGCTCGTCGTGGCGCGGTGACCCGGAGGCGTACGGCCGCAACACCGCGCTGCTCTGCGGGGATCTCTGTGCCGCCTGGTCGGATCAGATGTTCCACGAGTGCGGGCTCACCACCGAACAGGTGCACCGGGGTACGGCGTGTTCGCGCTGATGCGTACCGAGGTGATCGCGGGGAGTACCTGGACCTGGTCTCGGGCGTGGTGACGGCTCGGTGGCCAGCGCGCTCACCGTGATCCGGATGAAGGCCGCCCGCTACACGGTCACCCGGCCGTTGCAGATCGGCGCGGCCCTGGCCGGCGCGGGTCAGGAGCTGATCGCCGCGCTGGGCGAGTTCGGTGACCCGCTGGGTGACGCGTTCCAGCTCCGCGACGACGTGCTGGGCGTCTTCGGTGATCCGGCGATCACCGGCAAGTCGGTCCTGGACGACCTGCGTGAGGCAAGCCCACGGTCATGATGGCGCTGGCCCGCAGCGCCGCCGACCGGCCGCAGACCATCCGGCTGCGGGAGCTGTTCGGCAACCCGGCGTTGGACGCCGAGGGCGCGGCGGAGCTGCGCGGGATCATCGAGGCGACCGGCGCTCGGGAGCGGATCGAGCAGATGATCCGGGTACGCACCGAGGCCGCGCTCACCGCCCTCCAGAGCGCGATGGTGGCCGACGAGGCTCGCGCGGCCCTGGTTGCGCTGGCCGGACAGGCGATCGATCGACGGGCCTGACCGGCGACTTTCGATCAGATCGACAGAAGTTGACGCTGAATCGCCGGAAGGTATGGACACATCGAAACCGTCAACTTAGTGTCGTGACCAACACGACAATGTTTCGTCGAGGTGAACCGGCGGCGCGGTAACCCATCGACCCCACCATCACCGCTACGGCATCCGGCGCGACGGCGCGCGCCCGGCCTGGCAGTCACACTCGTCAGGAAGGGCAGCACATGTCCATGAAGGACACACCCGAACATCGGTCCCGACGGTGGTTCTCCGCCGGATCGGCACTGCTGCTGGCGGTCGCCGCCGGCACCGTCGCACTCGCCGCCGGCTCGGCACCCGCGCAGGCGCACACCATCGTCGCCACCGACTTCCAGCAGGTCGAACTCGCCCGTGGTGTGAACGACATGGGTGAGCCGATGTCGCTGGCGGTGCTGCCGGACCGCTCCGTCCTGCACACCGCCCGCAACGGCACCCTGCGCCGCACCGACGCGAACGGCACCACCTCCGCGATCGGCACCCTGTCGGTCTACCAGCACGACGAGGAGGGTTGCAGGGCGTCGGCGTCGACCCGGGCTTCGCCTCGAACCGTTACATCTACCTCTACTACGCCCCGCCGCTCTCCACTCCTGGCGGGGACGCGCCGGCCACCGGCACCGACTTCTCGGCCTTCGACGGAGTGAACCGCCTCTCCCGGTTCACCCTGAACTCCGACTTCACGCTCAACCAGTCAAGCAAGGTCGACGTGCTCGACGTTCCGGCGAGCCGTGGCATCTGCTGCCACGTCGGCGGGGACATCGACTTCGACGCCGCGGGCAACCTCTACCTGTCCACCGGCGACGACACCAACCCGTTCGAGTCGGCCGGCTACTCACCGCTGGACGAGCGGACCAACCGCAACCCGCGTACGACGCGCAGCGCAGCGCCGGCAACACCAACGACCTGCGCGGCAAGATCCTGCGGATCAGGTGAACGCCAACGGGACGTACTCCGTCCCGTCGGGCAACCTGTTCGCCCCGGCACGGCCAGGACCCGGCCGGAGATCTACGCGATGGGGTTCCGCAACCCGTTCCGGATCAGCGTGGACAAGGCCACCGGTGTCGTCTACGTCGGTGACTACGGGCCGGACGCCGGCACCACCAGCTCCACCCGTGGGCCGTCCGGTCAGGTCGAGTTCAACCGGGTCGCCGCACCGGGCAACTACGGCTGGCCGTACTGCACCGGCACCAACACCTCCACCGAGACGTACAACGAGTGGGACTTCGCCTCCAACACCGGCGGTGGGAAGTACAACTGCTCCGGTGGGCCGACCAACAACTCGTTCCGCAACACCGGCCTGACCACCTCCCGGCCGCGCAGCCAGCCTGGATCCGGTACGCCGGCGACGCCGGCACCCCGACCGAGTTCGGCGGCGGCTCCGAGTCCCCGATGGGCGGCCCGGTCTACCGGTACAACGCCTCGTCGACCTCCACCACCAAGTTCCCGCAGTCCTTCGACGGGCAGTTCTTCGCCACCGAGTTCGGTCGTGGCTGGATCAGCCGATCCACGTCAACTCCGACGGCTCCCGGGGCACCATCGACACCTTCCCGTGGGTCGGCAAGCAGGTGATGGACTCGGCGTTCGGCCCGGACGGCGCGTACTACGTGCTCGACTACGGCACCGGCTACTTCAACGGTGACGCCAACTCGGCGCTCTACCGCTTCGACTACGTCGGCAGCGGCAACCGGGCGCCCAGCGCGGTGGCCAGCGCCAACCGCACCTCCGGGCGGCCCGCTCGCTGTGACGTTCTCCTCGGCCGGCTCGTCCGACCCGAGGGCGGCGCGTTGACCTACTCGTGGGCGTTCGGTGACGGGACGACCTCGACCGCGGCCAACCCGACGAAGACCTACACCACCAACGGCAGCTACACCGCCACGCTGACGGTCCGGGACCCGCAGGGCGCCACCGGCAGCAGCAGCGTACGGATCAACGTCGGCAACACCGCGCCCACGGTGACCATCAACAACCCCGGCAACGGCCAGCTGTTCAGCTTCGGTGACACCGTGCCGTTCAGCATCACGGTGACCGACCCGGAGGACGGCACGATCGACTGCACGAAGGTCAAGATGACCTACGTACTCGGGCACGACCAGCACGGGCACCAGATCACCTCGCAGAACGGCTGCTCGGGTTCGATCACCATCCCGGTCGACGGTGAGCACGACGACGCGGCGAACATCTTCGCGATCTTCGACGCCGAGTACACCGACGCCGGTGGTCTGACCACGCACACCCAGCACACGCTGCCGCCGCGGCACCGCCAGGCCGAGTTCTTCGGCACCTCGTCCGGGATCAACGTGTTCAGCAAGGCCACGGCCGAGGGTGGCAAGACCGTCGGCGACATCAACAACGGTGACTGGATCGCGTTCCAGCCGTACCGGTTGGGCAACGTGACCTCGTTCAACGCCCGGGTCTCCTCGGCGGGTGCCGGCGGCACCCTCCAGGTCCGGCCGGTTCGGCCACCGGCACGGTGCTCGGCACGGCCACGGTCCCGGTGACCGGCGGCTGGGAGACCTTCGCCACGGTCACCGGCACGATCAGCAGCCCGCCGACCGGCACGACCACGCTCTACCTGACCTTCGCTGGGTCGGGCACCGGGGCGCTCTACGACCTGGACGCGTTCAGCTTCGTCACCGGGACGCCCCGGCCGGTGGGGCCGGGGCGATCAAGGGTCTGGGTGGCAAGTGCCTGGACGTGCGCGCCGGCGCCACCGCCGACGGCACGCAGATCCAGATCTACACCTGCAACGGCAGTACGGCGCAGACCTGGGCGGTCACCGCCAACTCCACTGTCAAGTCGTTGGGCAAGTGCCTGGACGTCTCGGGTGGTGGCACCGCCGACGGCACCAAGATCCAACTCTGGACCTGTAACGGGACCGGGGCGCAGAACTGGTCCGCCCAGGCCGACGGCACCCTGCGAAACGCGGCGTCCGGCAAGTGCCTGGACGTCTCCGGTAGCAGCTCCGCCGACAGCACGGTGGTCCACCTCTGGACCCGCACCGCCGCCGCCAACCAAAAGTGGATCCTGCCCTGAGCTGACAGGTGGGGCCCTCGACAACGCCTAGTGTGAGGCGAGGGGCCCTCCTAACCGCAGTTAGGAGAGCGATATGCGCAGACGTTTGCGACCCGTCCTCGGTGCGGCAATGGCCGCACTCGCCGTCATCGCCTGCACCACCCCGGCCACCCCGGCCAGCGCCGCCGACGCCCCTACGACGTGCTGGTCTCTCCAAGACCGCCGGTTTCCGGCACGACGCGATCCCGGTCGGCATCCAGACCATCCGCGACCTGGGGCCGCGAACAACTTCACCGTGACCGCCACCGAGGACGCCGCCGCGTTCACCACCAGCAACCTCGGCCAGTACGAGGCGGTCGTCTTCCTCAACACCACGGGCGACGTGCTCAACGCCAGCCAGCAGACCGCCTTCGAGTCGTACATCGCCTCCGGCGCGGGTACGTGGGTGTGCACGCGGCCTCCGACACCGAGTACGACTGGCCGTTCTACGGCAACCTGGTCGGCGCGTGGTTCGCGTCGCACCCGGCGATCCAGCAGGCCAACATCAAGGTCGAGGACCGCGGCCACGCCGCCACCGGGCACCTGCCACAGACCTGGACCCGCACCGACGAGTGGTACAACTACCGGACCAACGCCCGGTCCACCGCGCACGTGCTGGCGACGCTCGACGAGTCGTCGTACTCCGGTGGCGGGATGGGCGCCGACCACCCGCTGAGCTGGTGCAAGAGCTACAACGGCGGCCGGTCCTTCTACACCGGCGCCGGGCACACCCAGGCGTCGTACGCGGAGCCGGCGTTCCGGACCCACCTGCTGGGCGGCATCCGGTACTCCGCCGGTCGGAGCAAGGCCGACTGCCGGCCCGAGACGGGCTACACCCCGATCTACAACGGCTCGACGGCCGGCTGGTCGCAGGCCGGTCCGGGCAACTTCACCAGCTCCGACGCCACCCTGACCTCGGTCGGCGGCATGGGGCTGTACTGGTACAACACCAAGCAGTACACCAACTACTCGCTCAAGCTGGACTGGAAGCTGGCCGGGGACGACAACTCCGGTATCTTCATCGGCTTCCGCCGTCGAGCGACCCGTGGTCGGCGGTGGACAACGGTTACGAGATCCAGATCGACGCCACCGACGCGGCCGACCGCACCACCGGCGCTGTCTACACGTACAAGTCCGCCGACATCGCCGCCCGCGACGCGGCGCTGAACGCGCCGGGGAGTGGAACACCTACGAGCTGCTGGTCGAGGGTGAGCGGCTGCAGATCTTCCTCAACGGTGTGAAGATCAACGACTTCACCAACACCAACCCGGTACGCTCGCTGGCCGGTCACATCGGCATCCAGAACCACGGCACCGGTGACGACGCCTCGTTCCGCAACATCCGGATCAAGGAGTTGGGCACCACCCCGCCGCCGACCGGCACCGTCCAGGCCGAGTCGTTCAGCTCGGCCAGCGGTGTCACCGCGTTCACCAAGGCGGGCGCCAACGGTGGGCAGACCCTCGGCTACATCGAACCGGGTGACTGGGCCGCGTACAACGGGTCGACCTGACCGGGGCCACCTCGTTCACCGCCCGGTCGTCTCCGGCGGCGCGGGTGGTGCCATCCAGGTGCGCACCGGTTCGGCCACCGGCCCGGTGCTCGGCACGGTCGCGGTGCCCAACACCGGCAGCTGGTCGACCTACGCCAACGTCACCACCGCGCTGTCCAACGTCCCTCCGGCACCCAGAACGTCTACCTCACCTTCACCGGTAGCGGCACGGGGCTCTTCGACCTGGACGACTTCACAGTGGTCAAGGGCGGCGGGGCGGCACCGGGTCGGCCCGGTCAAGGGTCTCGCCGGCAAGTGCCTGGACGTGCGTAACGGTGCCACCGCCGACGGCACCCAGATCCAGATCTACACCTGCAACGGCAGCACGGCACAGACCTGGACCGTAACGCCGAACTCGACGATCAAGGCGCTCGGCAAGTGCCTGGACGTCTCCGGCAGCGGCACCGCCGACGGCACCAAGATCCAGCTCTGGACCTGCAACGGCAGCGGCGCGCAGAACTGGGCGGCCCAGTCCGACGGCACCCTGCGCAACCCGTCGTCCGGCAAGTGCCTGGACGTCTCCGGCAACAACTCGGCGGACAGCACCATCGTGCACCTCTGGACCTGCCTCAACGCGGCCAACCAGAAGTGGACCCTGCCCTGACCGACTAGAGCTGAAAGGGTCGACGCCCACGGCGTCGGCCCTTCGCTCCAGCGCCGACCAGGCCCGGCCGGGTGTGCCCCGACCGGCCGGGTTCGTCGGCTCCGGAATGTTTCAGTCGCGCTGATGTGTGCCCCGACCCGCAGCTCGCCCGTCGTGCGCGTTCCGGCGACGCGGGAGCCCGGCTCACAGCCGACTGCCGTACCTTGACCTGCATGGGGCGGTTCGCGCAGTGGCGCGGGATGGTGCTGGCGCAGGGGCACCGGCTGGGTGGTCGCTGCGCCGGCCCGACGAGCCGGACGACGACCCGACCGGGCCGACGCCCAGCCTGAACCGTCTCGACGCGTTGGTAGAGGGTTTCACCGCCGGCCAGCCGGTGCGGTGGACCGTCGCCGGGCAACCCCGGCCGCTGCCCGGTCCGGTCGACGTCGTGGCGTACCGGATCATCGAGGAAGCACTGACCAACGCGCGCCGGCACGCTCCGGGCGCACCGGTCGCGGTCCGCCTGCGCTACGACGTCACCGGCATCACCATCGAGGTCCGCGACGAGGGCGTCGGTCCCGCGCCGTCCGGCGGGGCACCCGGGCGCCGGGCGGGGTCTTCGGGTACGCCGGCGCGCGGAGCGACTCGGCGGCACGTTTTCCGCCGGCCCACGCGCGGGCAGCGGCTTCACCGTACGGGCCGTGCTGCCCGCACCCGAGGAAATGATCGGATGATCGGCCGACCCCGGGCTTCCGCGATGGGGTGCTGCGGAAATAGGGTGGGGGCGGCGACCGTGCTGGTGGCCGGTGACCCGGTGGGAGGCGCAACCCGCCGGGCCCAGGTGTGTTCCGCACCCACCGGTGACCGCCCGACGCCACGCACGTCCGGTCACCTCGCCCCGGTCCGCACAAGGAATCCCCATCACATCAGGGGAGAAGGACAATGGCGCGACCCATCACGCTCTTCACCGGCCAGTGGGCCGATCTTCCGTTCGAGGAGGTCTGCCGGCTCGCCTCCGAGTGGGGCTACGACGGTCTGGAGATCGCCTGCTGGGGCGACCACTTCGAGGTCGACAAGGCGCTCGCCGACGACTCGTACGTCGAGCGCAAGCGGGAGACCCTCGCGAAGCACAACCTGAGGTCTTCACGATCTCCAACCACCTCGTCGGGCAGGCGGTCTGCGACCACCCGATCGACGAGCGGCACCAGGACATCCTGCCCGCCCGCATCTGGGGTGACGGAGAGCCGGAGGGTCCGCCAGCGGGCCGCCGAGGAGATCAAGGACACCGCTCGGGCGGCGGCGAAGCTCGGGGTGAAGACGGTTGTCGGCTTCACCGGTTCGTCGATCTGGCACACCCTCGCGATGTTCCCGCCGGTGCCGCCGTCGATGATCGAGCGCGGCTACCAGGACTTCGCCGACCGGTGGAACCCGATCCTCGACGTGTTCGACGAGGTGGGGTCCGGTTCGCGCACGAGGTGCACCCGAGTGAGATCGCGTACGACTACTGGACGACGAAGCGGACGCTGGAGGCGATCGGTCACCGGCCCGCGTTCGGGTTGAACTGGGACCCGTCGCACTTCGTCTGGCAGGAGCTGGACCCGGTGAACTTCATCTTCGACTTCGCCGACCGGATCTACCACGTGGACTGCAAGGACGCCAAGGTGCGTACCGGCGACGGCCGGCGTGGCCGGCTCGCCTCCCACCTGCCCTGGGCGGACCTGCGCCGCGGGTGGGACTTCGTCTCCACCGGCCACGGCGACGTGCCCTGGGAGGACTGCTTCCGCGCGTTGAACGCGATCGGCTACGACGGCCCGATCTCGGTCGAGTGGGAGGACGCCGGGATGGACCGCCTGGTCGGTGCCCCGGAGGCGTTGCAGTTCGTCCGCCGGCTCGCCTTCGATGCGCCGACCGCCGCCTTCGACGCGGCGTTCAGCAGCAGGACTGACCGCACCCGGACAGACCACGGGCCGGTCGCCCTGCGGCGACCGGCCCGTCTACGTGCGGTTGGTCAGAGCGTGCTGGCGTTCGTGCCCGAGCCGGACGGCTTGGTGCGGGGTTGGTGGACGACGGCGACCCGGAGGTCGTGCCGACCGTGCTGGTGCCCGCCTTGGCACCCACCGTGGCGGGCGTGCCGGCGAACGCGTCGTCGGCGGCGGTCAGCTCCTGCTTGTCGGTGCTGCCGTTGGTGGTGCCCAGCTTCTCGCCCAGTTTGGTCTGGCCGAGCTTGTCCTTGCCCTCGCTGTAGAGCTTGTTGGCTTGGGCCTGCGCGACCCCGGCCGCCTCCTGGACGGTCGGGTGGTCGAGCACCTTGCGGCCCTTGACCACGAGCTCCTCGTACTTTCCCGGCCGGCACGGGCGCCCAGGACGAATCCCGCAGCCAGCCCGCCAAGAAACATGATCTTTCCGCGCATGGCGGCTCCTTCCGTACCTGACGCGCCGTCACCCCGGCGAGTTGCCCCGTCGGAAGGCGACCTGTTCGCGCCTGCGTCCTCTGTCCGCAGCTAACTACCCATCCTGCTCTCCGCTCAAGCATGCTTGTGCCGGGATGGCGATTTACCCCGATTGTCGATGGGTCGCTCGCGCTGACCTGCGCCTCTTGATCTTTGCGGGATGGGACAGAACCCACTGGACCGCCACCGGGGAATGTCCTGTACTCTTGTCCCGTCGCACGGCGTCGGCGAGATCCGGAGTCCTGCGGTGCACGATCCCCTGTAGCTCAATTGGCAGAGCAGCCGGCTGTTAACCGGCAGGTTATTGGTTCGAGTCCAATCGGGGAGCTTCTCCACCAACGCCCGTCGGCCCCGGCCGACGGGCGTTTCCGTCACCCACCCCACCCCACCCCGCCGGGCCAGCCCCACCCCGCCGGTCCACGTCGATCATGGAGTTGTGGTGCCGGGTTGAGGGTGTTTGCACCTTTCGTCCACCACCACAACTCCATGATCGACGCCGTCGGGGATGCCGGTTTCGGTCTTTTGCCACCTGCTTGGCCGGCAGGATGGTCGAAGTCGGCTGCTGCGTCGATCCAGGCGTCGATCCTGGGGTGAGTGCGAATGTCCGGACGGGCCGGCAGGGCCACGCTGATCGCGGTGGCGGTCATTCTGGCCTGGCTGGTGATCGGCGGCGTCGCCGGCCCGTACGCGGGGCGCCTCAGCGAGGTCGCCACCAACGACAATGCCGCCTTCCTGCCCACCGACGCCGAAGCGACCCGCGCCCAGGACCTCGCCGGCAAGTTCGTCGACCGGCAGACCATCCCGGCTCTGGTGGTCTACGAGCGGCCCTCCGGGATTACCGACGCGGACCGGCAACGCGTGACCGCCGACGCCGCCCGGTTCGCCCAGATCCCCGGAGTGGTCACCCCGCTGCCCCCGCCCATACCGAGCGAGGACGGCCAGGCGCTCCAGGTGGTCGTACCGGTGGACGACGCCGAGGGGAGGAGATCGGCGCGGTCGTCAAGCAGCTGCGCGACATCTCCGGCGGGGACCGGGACGGGCTGACCGTGGATGTCTCCGGCCCGGCCGGTCTGCTCGCCGACCTGATCGAGGTCTTCTCCGCCATCGACGGTCCACTGCTGCTGGTCACCCTGGTCGTGGTGCTGGTCATCCTGTTGGTCGTCTACCGCAGCCCGGTGCTCTGGATCTTCCCGTTGCTCGCGGCCGGGATGTCGTACGCCCTCGCCTCGGTCTTCGTCTACCTGCTCGCCGACGCGGACGTGGTCAAGCTCAACGGGCAGGCCCAGGGCATCCTCACCGTGCTGGTCTTCGGCGCCGGCACCGACTACGCGCTCCTGCTGATCGCCCGCTACCGGGAGGAGCTGCACCGCCACGACCGCCCCTGGGACGCCATGCGTACGGCCTGGAGGGTGCCGCGCCGGCCATCATCGCGTCCGGCGGCACGGTCATCGTCAGCCTGCTCTGTCTGCTGTTGTCCAGCCTCAACTCCAACCGGGCGCTCGGCCCGGTCGCCGCGATCGGCATCGCCGCCACCCTGCTGGTGATGCTCACCTTCCTGCCCGCGCTGCTGGTGCTCGGCGGCCGGTGGGCGTTCTGGCCCCGGCGGCCCCGAGCCGACCAGGCCGACCCACGGGCCGAGCACGGCATCTGGAGTCGCATCGCCGGCTTCGTGGCCCGGCACGCCCGGCCGATCTGGCTGAGCACCGCCGTCGTGCTGGCCGTGCTCACGCTCGGGCTCACCCAGCTCGGCGCCACCACCCTCGGGCAGTCCGACCTGTTCACCCAGCGCACCGACTCGGTCGACGGTCAGGAGGCGATCTCCCGGCACTTCCCGGCCGGCACCGGCAGCCCGGCCACCATCTTCACCACCGAGCAGACCGCCCGGCAGGTGGCCCAGGTGGCGCAGGCCGTGCCCGGTGTCGCCGACGTCCGTCCGCTCACCGCCGGCCCGCAGACCGGCCCACCCGACCCGAGTGCCACACCGAAGGTCGTCGACGGGCGGGTGCAGCTGGAGGCGACCCTGGCCGATCCGCCGGACAGCGACGGCGCCGAGCGGACCATCCGTGAGCTGCGGGTGGCCGTACACCAGGTGCCCGGCGCGGACGCGGTGGTGGGCGGCTTCACCGCGATCGACGTGGACACCTCGGACGCCGCGAGGCGCGACCAGAACGTCATCATCCCGGTGGTGCTGCTGGTCATCGCGGTGATCCTGGCCCTGCTGCTGCGGGCACTGCTCGCTCCGGTGCTGCTGATCGCCACCGTGCTGCTGAGCTTCGCGGCAACCCTCGGCCTCTGCGCGCTGCTGTTCCGCCACGTCTTCGACTTTCCCGGCGTGGACTCGTCGTTTCCGCTGTTCGCGTTCGTCTTCCTGGTCGCGCTCGGCATCGACTACAACATCTTCCTGACCAGCCGGGTCCGTGAGGAGTCCTCAAGCGTGGCACCCGCGCCGGGTGCTCGCCGGCCTCGCCGTCACCGGCGGGGTGATCACCTCCGCGGGCATCGTGCTCGCCGCGACCTTCTCCGCCCTCGCCGTCCTGCCACTCGTGGTGTTGGTCGAGTTGGGTACGGCGGTCGCGATCGGGGTACTGATCGACACCATCATCGTCCGGTCGCTGCTGGTGCCCGCACTCGCGTACGACATCGGGCCGAAGATCTGGTGGCCGGGCCGGTTGTCCCGGACGAACGGCGAGCGGGAGGCGCGCGATGCTGGCTGAAACCGATGTGGTCATCGTCGGCGGTGGCCTGGCCGGCCTCGCCGCCGCCCGCCGTCTGCACCGGGCCGGCGTGCCCTGGCGGTTGGTGGAGGCCAGCGGCCGCCTCGGCGGCCGGGTGGCCACCGACGTGGTCGACGGCTACCTCGTCGACCGGGGCTTCCAGGTGCTCAACACCGCCTACCCCGGCTCGGCACGCTCATCGACACCGACCGGCTCAACCTCGGGTACTTCACCTCCGGTGTGCTGGTCCGCAAGGGCGACGACCTGCTGCGACTGGTCAACCCGTTGCGCGAGCCGACCGGCGGGCCTCGTACCGCGCTCGACCGGCTGCGGTTCGCCGCGCTCGCCACCGGGTGCGCCACGCTGCCCCGTCCCGGCTGCTCGCCGCACCGGAGACCAGCACCGAGACGGCGCTGCGCCGTGCGGGCCTCTCCGACGCGATCATCGAGGAGTTGCTGCGGCCGTTCCTGTCCGGGTGTTCATCGAACGGGAGCTGTCCACCTCCAGTCATGTCCTGGCGATGGTGCTGCGTTCCTTCGCCCGTGGCCGGATCGGCCTGCCCGCCGAGGGGATGGCCGCGCTGCCCCGGCCATCGCCGAGCCGCTGCCGGCCGACCTGCTCGACCTGGACACCCCGGTCGCGGAGGTCACCCCGGCCGGGTCCGCACCCAGGCCGGCGACATCCGCTGCCGGGCCGTCGTGGTCGCCGTCGACCCGCCCGCCGCGTCCGCGCTGCTGCCGGTCCTGACGACGGTACGTATGCACAGCTACACCACGTACTACCACAGCGCACCCGAGCCGCCGCTCACCGAGCCGATCCTGCTCGTCGACGGCGACCGACGGGAGATCGTCGCGAACACTGTGGTGCTCAGCAACGCCGCCGGCACGTACGCGCCGGCCGGGCGGCACCTGGTCGCCACCTCGGTGGTCGGCCCGACGCCCGCCGAGCCGACCATCCGGGCCGAGTTGACCCGGCTGTACGGCCGCTCCACAGCGGACTGGACACACCTCACCACCGTGGCCGTACCGGCCGCGCTGCCGCCGCCCCGCCACCGCAGGGACGGCTGCGCAAGCCCGTGGCGCTGGGGAGGGCCTGTTCGTGGCCGGTGACCACAGGGACAGCCCATCGATCCAGGGCGCTCTCACCAGCGGCTGGCGTGCCGCCGAGGCGGTGCTGGAGGAGTTGCGCGCCGGCTGACAGGCGTACCCGAGCACGCTGTTATATTCCTGTAGCCCATCGTGCTGGTGCAGTCGTGGGCGCCGGCCGGCTCGGTGCTGGCTGCTGATCGCCGACCGGGATAAGATCCGGCGCGGTGTTCGGGGCGGTAGCTCAGCCGGTTAGAGCAGGGGACTCATAATCCCTCGGTCGCGGGTTCGAGTCCCGCCCGCCCCACCATGCAATTCCCGTATGTCTACTGCCTGCTGCCTTGCTGCCCGATTGTCGTCTGCCCGTCTTCGCCAGCGAAACCGACCTGCGTCATGACACTCAGTGTCGCGGCATTCTCATTGGCGATTGTCGCCTCCACCCGCTCGACCAGGGCTGCGAAGGCAGTGACGTCGTCCAGGTCGGTGTACACCCCGGTCCGCGTGAGGAAGTAGATCCTCTCGTGCCCCAAGGTTTGCTCCGTCGACCGGTAGTTCTTCCACTGCTCCCGATAGCGGAACACGCTCTCCAACGACACCGCCCCGGCCACGATCAGGCTCACGACGGTGGTCACCGCTTGGGCGTAGGGGAAGTCGAGGTTGACGAGGACCGGGACCAGGGAACCGCCGACCACTGCAGCCGTGCGAGTTCGAAGGTGGGTTGCCTTTGCCTTCACCGCCTTCTTGTCGTACCAGGACTGGTACTGGGCGAGTCGGTCGGTGAGGTAGTCATTTGCCGAGAGCCCAGGACCGGACTCCTGCCTGGGGTCCTCCCCGGCGTAGGTACTGGGCTCGATCCACCACGGCGATTAGTAGAGACCGTACGCCGGTGACCGTCAAGGCGACTCCACAAGCGCTGCGGGTTACGGCTGTGTGTCCATCGGTTCATGCATGAACCGATGGACCAGGCGGCAAACTGCCCGGTCGGCTTCATGGCGATCGAGGCTTACCGCACGGTTGATGCGATGCCCTGCTCGAACGCTTACGAGCGGCCGTCTGAGTCGTCCCATCCCCGCTGCTGCGGCCATCGAGCCGTCCGGTCAGACCGGGTCGGCCGTCGTGACATCGCTTGATCGCCGAGCAGCCACAACGCCTGTCACCAACTCGACAACGCGCTGACCTGAGCCGTTCCGGCGATCACCATCGACGAAACCCTAATGAGCAAGGAGTCACCTTGACCTACCCGCAGGAACCTGGGCCCGACCACGTCACCTCGCAGGATTACCAGCCGGGACAGCCGTCGCAGGTGTGGCCAACGCTTGGTCCGCCCATCGCCGCGCCCCAGAAGTCGAAGCCGCTGCTGTGGATCCTCAGCGGAGTCGCCGCCGTCCTCGTCCTTTGCTGTGGTGTCGGTATCGTCGGTGCGCTGACCTCCGACGGCAATAAGAAAGCCGCCGATAGCAGCGCCAGTGCGACGCCCGTCCCAGCGTCACCGGCCCGACCCTCGCCGCGCCGGCCGTCGCAGCCACGACCAGTTCGGCGCCGCCGCCGCCCACCAGCGCTGCACCCCACCCCGCCAGCGCCGAAGCCAGAGCCAAAGCCAAAGCCAAAGCCGAAGGTCTATACCGGCCGCGGTGACGACGTCGTCAAAGTCGGCGATCTCACCGACCTTGCGATCGCCAAATTTTCCTGCCCTCGATGCACTGGCAACACCGTCCTCAAGTCGGACGGGCCAGACGGGCTGCTCGTGAATGAGATCGGTGCGTACACAGGCAAGCGGTGGATCAACCTTGAGGAAGATTCGCTCACCACCCAGTTCGAGGTGGGAGACGAACGGCAAGTGGACGTTGACGATCGGCTCTGTTGAGCAGGTGGCGACGCAGGCCGCCAGCGGAAAGGCGTCGGGGCGGGGCGACGACGTGATTGTGTTGGGTGGAGAAGCCGACACCGCGAAGATCACCCATTCTAAGGGTCAAGGGAATTTCGCTATTCATGCCTACAGCTTGGAGACGGGGAGGGCGGCCTGCTGGTGAACGAGATCGGCGGGTACTCCGGCACTCGGCCACTGGAGGCGCCAGCTCTGGTGCAGGTGACAGCCGATGGAAACTGGTCTATCAGCCCATCATGATGCACATCGGGAAGACGTCGCCGGTGACGTCGGCCGCTCCAACCTCGGCATGCGCCTGGAAGGGCAGGCTTGTTAGCGCGTCAATCCGATGGTGGCGGCCAGGCGGGACACGTCGGCGGTACCGGGTCCGGCGCGGAGCACAGCGGTCAGCGCTGCCCGGGCAACGGGACGAATTCGGGTCTCCCAGGTGGCGACCCGGTCGGCAGCGACCAGCGCCCGGCCTGCGGCGCGGGTATCGCCGAGGTCCAGATAGGCGTGCGCGATGTCGATCAGTTGCGCCGCCCGGTGTTCGGCGGGGAGCAGGTGCCAGGCGTTGCCGCTGGCTGCCCGTCGGTGGGTAGTCACGGCCGATTGGTGGTCGCCAGACCACATCGCGATCAGTGCTCGGGCGAGGTCGACCGGTGTGGGACCGAATCCGATGCCGTCACAGTCGTGCTGACGCTGGCCGTCGGCGAGGCGGGCCGCGCGCTCGGTGAGTTCGCCGGCCGCGCTGGCGTCCCGGCTGACGGCGGCGGCGAGCGCCGCTTCGATCAGCAAAGTTCCCGTCACGCCCGGCCGGCGGACGTGGGGCGGTGCCAGGTCCAGTTGGTGTACGGCGTTGACGGCCGCCGTCATCGCCAACCGGCCTCGCCCAGGGCTCGCAGTGCCTGCGCGAGAGATCGCCGCAAGGCCGGCACGCCGGGGTCACCGGAGGCGGCGCTCATCGCCCGATCGGCGGCCAGCCAGGCGAGATCCGCCTCGCTGAGCTTGACCAGCACCTGGGCAGCGAGCCGGTATACCCGTACCAGCAGATCCGCGGTGTCTCCCGGCTGCGTGCGGCTGTCGCAGAGCAGGTCGGGCAGCAAGCGCAGCACCTGGGGTGGTGGCCGTTGCGGTACGCCGTCCACGCGTACCCCGCTTGGGCGTCGAGCTGAGCCAACGACGGCGCTGGCTTGCCGCCGGCGGGTAGGTCGTAGCGGGCCAGCGCCGCGCGGAGTCGTTCCACGTCACCGCCGGTGTCGGCGACCTGCTCGGGCGGGGTCATGCCGGCGAGCAGGACGTCCGGGCGACGCCGAGGGCTGCGGCGACCGTCTCGATCACCGAGAACCGATCGAGGTTACGCACCCTCGCTCGACCTTGTCCACCCAGCTCTTCGACTTGGAGATCCGGTCGGCGAAGACCTGCTGGCTCATGCCCCGATGGGCGCGCAGCTCTGCCATCCGCCGCCCGATTGGCGGCTCGTTGCCGTTGCGGCGGCCGGGCTCGTTCATCACTTTTGCTCCGGCGTTGGCTGGAGGGCATCGGTGGACTCCCGCAGCGCGGGCACCATCGCGATTTGACCCGGAAGGCGAGGAGCCGAACAGGAACCCGGGCACCAGGCCGCCGAACACGATCGACACGACTTCGGAAACCACGCGCACGCTCGCTTCCTGACGACGCCGGGGTCGGGAGACTGCGGCACCCGTGACTCACGCTGCGGCGATGCTTCGTTGCTGACGGTCATCAGAGTTACGCATCATGTGATGCATTGCAAGAAGATGAACATGATCGACACGCCGAGCACGTGCGGCAGGCCATCGAGAAATGCGAGGCAGGGCGCAGAATCACGACATGCCTCGATTCACGCCCGCGACACCGCGCTCTCGGCGACTGGGCCGGGAGCTACGCAAGCTCCGCGAAGCCAAGGGCCTGACCGGTGAGGGCGTCGCGGAGACCGTCGCCTGTTCACCGTCTCGGATAAGTCGGATCGAGTCGGGCGAGATCAGACCTCGGGTCGGTGACGTGATGGAGTTGCTGGTCGCCTACGGCGTCAAGATCGACGAGGAGCCGGGAATCTCGCTGCTCGATCAGGCGCGCGGTCTGCGGGAGGACGGCTGGTGGCAACGCCTTGGTGGCAAGTACGCCACCTACATCGCGTACGAGATCGAGGCCGTGGAACTCAAGAACTTCGAGCCGATGCTCGTGCCCGGTCTACTCCAGACCGAGAGCTACGCCCGCGAGGTCAACGTCATCGGCCGGGAGACCGACCCGGAGACCGTCGAACAGCGGGTTTCCGCCCGGATGACCCGGCAGGAGGTGCTTCGTCGGGAGCCGGTTCCGCTGCGGATGCACGCCATTCTCTCCGAGGCGTCGGTACGCACCGAGGTGGGCGGCCGGACGTGCTGCGTGAGCCGCTCGATCACCTGGTGACTTTGAGTCGGCTGCCGAACGTGACGATCCAGGTGCTGCGCTTCGAGGCCGGCGCCCATCTTGCAATTAGCAGCGGCTTCGCCCTGCTCAGCTTCGAGCAGGACGAGCCACCGTTGGGCTACATCGAGACCCTGGCCGGTGAGTTGTTCCTTGAGTCGAGTCGCGATCTGGCGCGGCTGTCGGCGGCGTACGACAATCTGAGGACGCTGGCGCGGTCGCCCGCCGAGTCGATCACGTTCATCAAGGAGCTGAGCAAGCATGCAACGTAACGCCTGGCGCAAGTCGAGCCGTTCCGGCAACAACGGCCAGTGCGTGGAGGTGCGTGACCGGCGCGCACAGGTCGACGTTCGCGACTCCAAGGCGCCCGATGCCGGGATGTTGAGCTTCGCGCCCGCAGCCTGGGGCGCGTTCGTCGCCACGATCAAGACGAACACCTGCCAGCCCTGACCCGGCAGGGTGGTGGCACGCGCGACGAGCTGCTTGGGAACCCTGGCATCCGGTGACGGAAGCCGCGGGAACGCTGCGATCCCTCCTGGCAGCTCGCGGGTGGCTCATCCGAGTCCAGGAAGATGGCCGATGGCCATCTTCCCTGGACAGGTACTACCTCCGAAGGGAGTCGAACCCTGATTCCCTGATCCCGTTCAGCGCCTTGTGAGGCGGACCAGGAAGACCGTGGCGGCGATGAGGAGTAGCGCGACCACCAGGAACGGCCATGGACTCCACGCCTCGGTGCAGGACGTGGTCGTGTCCGTGGTCTCGCACACCCGCCCTGGCCCTTCACGGTTCAACCAGCCCAGATAGAGCGCCGCCACGCCGACACCAGCCGGCACCGCGACCGCCGAGTAATTCCGCAGAGGCCTGAGCAGGATTCCCGCCACAGCGAGCACACAACCCACCAGCAGCAGGGCAAGTCCGATCGTGAGGATCGACGCGAGCCCGAGGCCGAGGAGGGCGCCACAACCGCCCACCAGGCGTACGCCCAGAGTGCTGGACGCGACCTGGAGGCCGGTAGCGAGACCTGCTCAGCCCTCATGCGAAGGTCCCGGCTTGCCCGCAGCGGGACTGAAGATCACTTTCCATCCCGTTGCGTCCTCTCTTGCCAGGTGCACCAGGAACACTGGCGAGTCCGTCTTCGGATCGTGGTTCTCGATGCAGTTGGTGGGCGGTGCCGAGGTCGCGCTCCTGGGAGCCACCTCGGTGCGGCACATCTTGCCGAGAATGGAGACGCTGGCCTTGTTTCCATTCTCGACCACTTCACCCACTGACACGTCGCCTGTGACCTGCGGCAGGGTTCCCGGCCCCTGTCCCAGAGTGATGGCCTCAAGATTACCCGTTGGCTCGGGGCGACGAGTGGGATCGCGGCCTTGAAATCACCGCGAGCGACGGCGCGCGTGTAGTCCAGTGCCACTCGCTCCGGCCCAGAATCGACCGCATTCGGCGATGTGGGTCCAGTGATCGTGGCCGCCTGGTCGACACAGGCTGTCAGGCAGGCGATCAGTAGCACCCGGTGAGCCCGGCCGTGATGGTGCGTCGTGCGATGGTCTGGCTCATCGTGTGGCCCGCTTGCGATCACCGGCAGAACGGCCCAGGGCTGCACCGAGTGGACCCGGGGAGATCAGAACGGGTAGGACGGACCGGTCTCATCACCATGATGGACGAGGTTCGTGCACGCGCCGCTCTTCGAGTCGCTCCAATTCCACGCTGAGCCCCCATTTGTGTACCCCGTTACGTTGTCCGTGTGGTAGAAATCGGCCTGAGAGCTGCTGGGGAACCCGCAAGCCGCCCAACCCGATGCGCCGAGAATCGCCACGACCCACAACGCGAACGACGTGTTCCTGAAGTGGACATTGGCGGTCTTGGTCCAGCCATTGGACAACGTGGACAGGCTGTCGGATCCGGAGACGATGTAGGTCTCGTCGAGGCAGACGCTGCCGATGCAACCCTGAAGGAGTCGCGTTGGTAGGCCCAGTTGAGCCAGGCCGTGTTCGACCACTTGAGCCCCACTTTTGGGACGAGATCGTGATGTTGATCGGGTCGATCCAAGAGGTCTTCAGGTAGCGGGAATAGGTGGCGGCCGGTGCCATGTTGCCGGCGTTCCGCGCTGACGACGCGTCGATGGCCTTGGCGCCGCCCAGGGAGTTGATATTGGCGGCCTGCGCTGGCGTCAGATCGGCGACCAGGATGTCGAACTCGCAGGTCGCGGGATTGTAGGCCACCTCTTCGGTGTACGTCGTGCGGCTCGAGCCGCTCGACGCCTTGTCGGAGCCGGCCAACGTGCAACCGCCGTTCTTCTCGCGGACTCCCGCGACCCGAGACGACGTGCCGCTCACGCCCACGCTGCGCAGCACGGAGGCGTACTCGATCCAGCCGTCCGGCCGGACCGTGATCCCCACGGTCGACAACGCGTCGGTCGCGCCCTGCGCGCTGTCGTTGACTGCCACCGTGTCCTTCGGTGCCGCATGGGCCAATCCCTGGGTTGTCACCAGGCAGCCAACCGCGATGGCGGCAATGAATGCGATGCGCGTGTGCGCGAGACGGACGCCTTTGGTGTCCGTCTCGCGCCTGATGGTACGATCATCGATGTTCTCACACCGATACCTCCTTGGACGAGAGATGGGTTGAGGGCTTGCGGCCCGCGGCGCTCAACGTCGCGGGCCGTCCTCGTTGTCGTTGACCATAGACCGCCATCATGTTGACGCATGGCCCTTATTTGATGTCTGCCATCTGATGCATGATCAGCCACGAACCCACGACTACGGGCGGTGCATACCCGGCCGAGCGGTTCCCTGCGCGGCGTCCACTGTGCCCCATCTGTGCTGACAATGGGTTAATGATCGAATTCAATATCACGGTTTGGTAACGACCGCTTGTGGTTTCAATTCATTGATATGCCGATGCTCGCGGCCCCGGCGACGACGCCGAATTGGCCGTGCAGGTGCCACGCGGGTGCCCAGAGTGGAGCGGAGACCGGGACCGGGCGTTCGGCTTCAGCCGGGAGTGTGCCCAGGCCGCGCCGGCAGGCGTGCAGGACGTGGTCCTGATCGCGTCTACGGATGGTCCAGGGAGGGATGTCCACGTACTCGCCGAACGGCTCGACGGACCCGTCCCAACCGTTCCAACCCTGTTGGGTGACGTGCCCGTCGGCGTAGGTGTATGACCAGCGGGCACCGTCCTCGCCCTCGATATGGACGGTGCCCGAGCGAACGAACGGCGCAATCGCGACGTAGAGGGCCGTCGCCTGGTCCGACCACTTGGGGTCACCCTCGTCGTCGGCCCCGAACTCGAGCCAGTCGCCGTCGCGGGTGATCGAGGCTCTGGCCGTCACCGCCAGGTCGACCACCGTGCCGTTCGGCGGAAAGTCATCCGGTTCGTACCAACCACCTCGTCCAGCCATGGCGGCCTGGACGGCGGCGACCACAGCGGCGTCGTCCGACTCCGGGAGGTTCAGACGGCCTGAGGGCATCACCGTGTATCCACGGCGGCACCCTACAACGGTCGATGTCCACCACGCCGCACGAGTTGGCCCTCTACCTATGCGTCACCTGGACTCTGCTCGCGCGTGCCTGAATGCTGGCAACCTCGCCCTTGATCGGCAGCCAGTAGAAGGGGATGAACGCGATGACCACGATGAGGCCCACGACCGGATGGAGAGCACCCAGTGCGGTCCCGACCACGATCCAGAACGGCGCTGGGCGGAAGCGTCTGCTGATCGCCCAGGCGGTGTCGTCGTCGGTGGTGGAGGTCAGCAGGCGACGGCCGCGTCTCGCGTACTCCCAGATCACGTTGAAGAGGATGGCGGCCACCTCGTAGGTGGCCCCGTAGAAGATGAGCGCGGTGCGCTTGCCGTGGCCGGACTCGAACGCGTGGGCCAGGAGGGACGAGGCGAACGGCAGGAACGCGATCACCATCAGCAGCAGGGTGTTGAGCAGGAGCAACATGCGGTCGGCGGAACGGATGTGATCGAACATGACGTGGTGGTTCACCCACATCTGCCCGATCAGCAGGAAGGTGACGGCGTACGCCACGTAGGAGGGCCACAGTTCGATCAGGCCGCGGAGCAGGTGCTCGGTGTCCTCCGGCGGCTGGATCTCCAGGACGAGCAGGGTGACGGCGATGGCGATGACCGCGTCGCTGAAGGTGACTGCCCGTTTCGGATCCCGTTCCGCACCGATCGGGCTGCTGGATCGGGTCACGCCCCTGGGGGCGTCGCGAGCTGCGCGGAACCAGCGCATGAGCCTCCCCAAGGTGAGAGCACCCGATCTGCGCACCGCAGGCAGGGCTGCCACGGTGCTCATCCAAGAGCTTCCGGTGCCGCGGGTTCCCGCCGACGCGTGAGCCAAACCGGCTGTGGAAACTGCCCGCGGCGGTCAGGCCCTTCAGCCGATGTGCAGGAGCAGCACCTGGTCGTCGCGGAGGTCGGAGATGCACTCGCGCAACAGCCGCAGCGTGTCCAGGCCAGCCGTGCCGCTCTCCTCGAACTCCATCCCCATCTCCGTGAAGTGGGCGACCAACTCCTTCTTGCGGTGCCCGGCGGGGTCGAGCTGATCCAGTAACTGCCTGGGGCTGGAGGAATGAGCGTGGTCAGGCCGTACGCGCTGTTGATGGCCTCCGACTCGACATCGAATTCCGACTGCTCCAGGTCGACGCCGCGCTCCTCCAGGTAGGTCAGGACGTAGAGCATGCAGTAGCCGGACCAGTCGTACTCCTGCCGTGCCTTGCTTCCGTGTTCCGCCAGGTACGCGTGGAGCGACGACGACGAGGTGCGGGCCAGGCGGGCCAGCTCGGTGACGCTGTCCCTGGGGACCACGGTCAGTGACGCGATAGCGGACACCACAACCTCCGTCGTACGACTCTGCCGCTCCGGCTTTTCAGTCAGCTCGCCGGGCAGGCTACGGGGAGGAGTGACATCGCGTGACCGCAGGCGTCGCGCGGCGGGGTGCTCCGCGAGCCGCATCGGTTGACGCAGGGCTGGCTCAGCTCCGGCGAGTCACTCGCCGAATACGGCTCGACGAAGCGGCGGCACCGCGCCGCAGAGGCGGAAGAACCCGCGTACCGCTGTGCGGCCCTTTCTGCCCTGGGTGGCCACCTTCAGGTTGCGCATGGACTCGGCGACCGCAGCGAACCCGTACTCAAGCATCTGCTTTTCGTAGCTGGCCAGGGCGGGGCGCAGCTGTGCTCGGTCCTCGGCGATCTCGGTCAGTGCGTGGCAGAGCAGTCGCGCGTCGTGCAGCGCCGCATTGCCGCCAAGCCCGCCGACGGGTGGCATGTGGTGGATCGCGTCGCCGAGCAGGGTCACGTTCGTGCTCGGCCACGGGGTGACCGGTGCGGAGGCGGCGAAGGCGAACTGCTGGGTGCTGCCCGGGTCGGACGAGGTGATCATCCTGCGCAGGTCGGGGTGCCAGTCGGTCATTCGCGCGGCGACGAGGTCGCGTAGCGGTTGCCCTCAAGGCCGCGGTCGTGGCGGGCAGCTTGTCGCGGTCGGCGACGTAGGCCCCATCACGTAGTCGGCGTCGGTATCGGACGGCCGTCGGGCGCGGTACACCGACGTGAACAGGAAATCCTGGCGCGGAAGGAACATGTTCTTGCGGGTCAGGATGGGTGTGGTAGCCAGGCCTCGGTGTGCGCGGTGAGTGGCAGCTTGCCCCCGACACCGGAGCGGTGATCACCTGCCCACCGGCGTCCGGTAGGAGTTGGCGACGGACGCGGGAGCGGGCTCCGTCGGCGCCGACGAGCACATCGGCGGTGGCCGAGCTGCCATCGGTGAAGCGCGCGGTGACGGTTCCGTCGCCGTGTTGCTCGTAGCCGACGAACTCCTTGTCGAATCGGACCGTGTCGTCAAGATCGGTGAGGAGTATCCGGCGCAGGGCGACGCGGCTGACCGCGTGCTCGTCGGTGGCCACCGCGTCCTGAGATTCGGGCCCGATGCGCACCAGCAGGCGCAGGTGTTCGTCGTACACGCCCATGCCGGGGCCCGGGTCGCCGGCCGTGTCTGTCAGTTCGCGCCACAGTTCCGGGGCGAGGCACTCGGCCAGCGCGGCACTGCCGTCGGCTTCGATGTTGATGCGGTATCCTGAAGCCTCGCGTCCGGGGAGCGGTCCCGTTCGTACACGGTCACGTCGACGTTCTGTCGCCTCAACCCGTGGGCCAGGCACAACCCGCCGATGCCGCCGCCGACGATGATGACGCGCAGTGGGGTGGATCGCATAGGTCTGCTCCGTCAGGCTTGTGGCGCCGTGGCGTCGGAGAGGGCCAGGGTCGCCAGGAGCTCGTCGTGCCAGGCCACCTCCGTCTCCAGCCGCACGAGTGTGTGGTGGAAGATGACCGGTTCCAGCCCGGTCAGGTGCTCGGCGGCCCGCCCACGCAGCGCGGTCATCGTGGCGAGCCGCTCAGCGAGCGCAGCCCGACGTCGGGCTACCAGGGTCGTCAGTTCGGCGCGGTCCACGTGGTCGGCGTGCTGCAGCGCAAGGTCCAACGGGTCCGGGCGCAGCATTGTGTCGTCGAGCGCGGCGCGCAGTCGCGTTGCGAGTTCGGCGCGTCCGGCATCGGTGATGGCGTAGATGGTCCGGGCCGGGAGATTGCCCTCCTGCTCTGTGCCGACCACCTCGACGGCGCCCTCCCCGGCCATCCGATGCAGCGCGCCGTACAGCGAGCCCGGTTTGATCTCGGTCCACAGCTCGACCTGGTCGAGTTGGAGCGCGCGCCTCATCCGGTGACCGTGCATCGGCCCGTCCTTGGCCAGTGCTCCGAGGACGAACAACCGTATGGAATTCACATGAGTACTCAAACACGAGTAGGTGGCCCTGGCAAGACCCGCTCGTACGCAGAGGAACGCAGAGGAACGCCTGCGCCCGTCCAACCACGCACGCGACTCGCTGGTCAGGCGGCACCACAGAGGTCGCCGCGCGCCGGGCCGGAACGCCGATGGAGGACATCGCCTCCACATAGCGGCGGTACGCCTGGGCGGCCTCGCCGTGCCGGCCCGCGGCTGTCAGCGTCCGGACGAACTCGCCGTGCACACCCTCGTCGTGGTGCTCCAGGTCGAGGGCGCGGCCGAGGTGGCGGATGGTCTCGTCGATCTCCCCGGCATCGCGGGCCAGTGCGGCCAGCTTGCGGACGACGCGCAGGTAGACCCGACGCGCCTCCTCGCGGGTCGTTCGGGACCAGTCGTCGTACGGCTCGTCCTCCAGGAAGTCACCCCGGTAGCGCTGCTCGGCGAGCAGGAGCGTGGCGCGCGCGTCGTCTGTCTCCCCGTTTTCGGCCAGCCGGAGGCCGTGCGTTGATTCGGTGAGGAACTCCTCGACGTCGAGTTCGAGGTGACCGACGTCGAGGGCGAGACTCGGGTGCGCGGCGATGATGAAGTGGTCCGTCGGGCTGCGGCGCTCCGGATCGAGCACGCCCGGAGGGTGGACAGGGCCACGGACAGCCGGTGACCGACCCGGCCCGGGTCCTGGGCGGGCCAGAGCATCTCGCCGAGTTGCTCCCGGGGCACCGCGCGTCCACGCCGGGCGGCGAGGATCCGCAGAAGGTCGCGGGCCTTACGGGACTGCCAGTCCGCCGCCAACAGCTGCGAGCCGTCCACGTACACCTCGAAGCGTCCGAGGGTGCGCACGGTGACCTGTGCGATGCAGCGCGGGTCCTGCCGGCTGAGCGTCGGCAGCGGCACCGGCAGCCGCCAGCCGCTCGGCGGCCAGCCGGGCGTTGACGCGCTCCTGCGGCTCCGCCCGGGCAGCCGGCTGAGCAGCACCGTGAGCCGATCCGCGGCCACGATCGACGTGATGTCGAGCAGGGTCGCCAGTGCCTCCCGCCAGGCCCGCCGGGTGTCGTCGGTGTCGGTGGCGGCGGCCCGCGTAGCTCCAGCGCCTCGGCGAGCGCGGCGCGGTCCCGGTGCAGCCGGGCGGCGGCGGACGCCGTCAGTGCCACCTCGACGGCCCGCGTGCGGTCGCCGATTTCCAGGGCCACCCAGCCGAGCGCGAGTCGGGCGGTCGCCGAATCCGGGCCGCGTTCCAGTTCGACGGCGCGTTGGGCCAGGGCGAACGCGGTGGCACCGTCCTCGGCGGCCAGTACGCGGGCCAGTCCGGCGAGCGCCGGGACCTGGATCTGGAGGTCGTTGACGGGTTCACTGACGCGCAGCGCCTCCTCGTAGGCCGCGCGGGCCAGGTTGATCCGGCCGCGCAGCCGTGGATGTCGCCGATACCCACCAACGGGTACGCGACCTTGCGTGACCCCATCCGCTGCAGGAGCGGTACGGCGCGTTCGTAACACGCGGTGGCCTCGGCGAGCTGGCCGAGGTGGAAGTGTGCCGAGCCCTCGTTGCAGAGTGCCAGCGCGAGCATCGCCGCGTACCCGTTGGTCTGGGCCAACTCCACCGCGGGCCGCACCTCCGCCAGGGCTTCGAGGTAGCGGCCCTCGCCCACCAGGGCGGACGCGCGGTTGGCGCGGATGCGGGTCACCTGGACGGTGTCGCGCGCGGCGTCGGCTGCCCGCAACGCCTTCTCGTGATGTTCGTCGGCACCCGACCGATCTCCACGAAGCTTGGCGTCCAGGGCGAGCGCGGTGTGCGCGGCGGCGAGCGCGGCGTCACCGCCGACCGCTGTCGCCGCCGCGAGGGCCCGTTCGGCGTTGTCCTGGCACGCCGCCGCGTTTCCGCTGGTCCACTCCGCCGCGGCGGTCCAGGCGAGCAGTCGGGCGTTGTCGGTGGACGGATGCGAGTCGAGCACACCGTGCCGGAAGACCTCCAGTGCGGAGTGCGGCTCGCCGCGCAGGTAGTGCACGAGGCCGTACCGCCAGGCGAGCCCGGCGCTGAGGAACTCCTGACGATCCGCCAGCGCGGCGTACACGGCGAGGGCGGTCTCGAAGTCGCCGCGCATCTGCTGCGCCTCCCCGTAGAGCAGCCGCAGGCCGTCGGACCGGGTGTGCTCGGGCAGGGACTGGAAGGCGTCGACGACGTCCTCGGCGCCGCCCGCGCCGAGCAGCGTCGCGCCGTGGTCGGCGAGGATCCGCGCCGCAGCCTCGGTGACACCCGATTTCTGGTACGAGCGAAGGGCTGGGACGAGGAACCCGTGCTCGGCGTACCAGGGCGCGGCTCTGGCGTGCAGGCGTTGCACCGCCGCCGACGTCAACGGGAACCGGCGACGGGCGACGCCGGCGACGACCGGCACCATCCGGTACGCGTGCCCGCCCGTCGCCTCCGGGACGAGGATGCCGGCGCGGGCCAGATGGTCCAGCCAGTGCAGGCCGTGCCGGTGCCCGAGCACGCGGGCCAGGTCCGGGTGGAACGGATCGAGGTGCGCCGCGTCCCGCAGCAGCCGGCGGGCCTCGGGCGCCAGTTCCGCGAACACGTCGCGGACCAGGCAGGACTCCAGCGGCGTCCCCGGCTCGTCCCAGTCGGCGCCGGCAGCAGTGGCGCCCGAGCGGCCAGGGTGACCAGGGCCGGCCAACCGCTGGTCGCGGTGTGGATGCGGGCCGCGAGTGTCGGGTCGGTCAGGCCGTGGTCGGCGAGGAGTGTCGCCACCTGGTCGAGTGTGAGCCGGAGGTCCGGCGGACCGTGCTCGGTGAGCAGCCCGGACTGCCGTCGGGAGAGCGCCGGTGGGTGGCGGGTCACGAGCACGACCCGGAGCTGCGGCGGAAGGTGTTCGAGGCTGTCCAGTAGCGCCTGTAGCCGGTGCCGGGGAGTCGCGGCACGTCGTCGAGGATGAGCCAGCTCGGTTCGTCGACGGGCAGGTCCAGCGCGGACCGGGTGCCCAGGGACACGAGCCGTTCCAGCCCGGTCGTCGCCAGCTCGGCGACGTCCGCCGCGTCGCACCAGCGCACCGGACGGTCGCCCAGCCAGCCTCGCACGGCGACCGTCTTGCCGTACCCGGCCGCGCCGACCACGAGGGTGCACCGCCGGCTCAACCCGTGATCCGCTGTCACGCTCATCGGCTGGCCTTCCAGTTGACGCTGGTTCATGTCTCATTTGGCGCTGCGCCGGCCGGCCTACGTACGCGAACGTCGCCGTTACGACACCGGATCCGGGGCCCGATTGACGTCACCTTGACGGCGCTCTGAGCCTCGCCTCGAAGGATGTCGAGGCACACAGAGGCGCGAACCGTCCGGGTCCGCGTCTCGGATCGAACGGATGAGGAGTTGTGATGGCACGAGTGCTGTCGGGACGCGCACTGCTCGCAGTGCTGGTCGTCCTGCCGACGCTGACCGCGTGGAATGCCGCGCCGGCCAGCGCCGCCGCCGGTGGGCCGAGGTCGGTGGTGTACGACGACGAGCCCGTGGACCGCGAGGTCGAGTTGGCGCGGCTGGGCTACCGGAACGGTGTGCGGGTGGTGTTCTCCCGGGACGGGGAATCCGGCGACTGGGGTCTTCGGCAGGACGGGGAGATGGGCCGCAACGCACCCCTGGTGTACGACGACAAGCAGGGCATGTTGGCGGCGTACCTGGCCATCACGCCGAGGTCCGTGCCCGTGCCGCGGGCGCTGCTGTCGGAGCCGCCGGCCGGCACGCCGACCCCACCGGAGCTGGCGTACCGGACCATCGTGGCGTCCGTGGTCGTCGCCGACGATCTCGCCGCACCGGGGTCCGGTGGAATGTCGACGGCAGCGGTGATGACCTGCTGGGACCTGTACTGGAACTCGTACAACTGGGCCGAGCTGCCCGGCTACCCGAATCCGGCCTCGGTGTGGCACCCGGCGAAGACGTACTACTCGTCGGACTTCGGCGGGATGAAGATGTACTCGTACAGCTACCTCGCCAACTGCGGCGGGTACGCCCGGCACCGGATCTACTACAAGTCGTTCGGTGACTACTACAAGCACCACGACTACGAGGTGGCGTCGTACCACTGGCAGGCGGTCAAGAAGGGTCGGTGCACCGCTACCGCAAGGTGGTCTACGACGGCGCGGCGGGGACACCCGCAACGGCAAGTACACCGGCTAGCCACGTCGGTGGCGGTGGGTTCCGCGCCACATCCACCGCCACCCGGCCCGGCCGCCGGTCGTGTCCACTACGCGACGAATAGATCGAGTTTGCTGCGCCCGGCACGTTAGTTTGACTCGGTGATGTCGATGGTGGGCGCGGGCGTACGCGTCCGGCTGCTCGGGCCGGTGGAGGTGGTCGTCGCCCACAGCACGCAGGCGGTGAACGGCGTGCGCCGCACGGCCGTCCTGGCGACGTTGGCACTGCACGCGGGCCGGGTCGTGAGCGCCGACCGGCTCATCGACGTGGTTTGGGGCGAGCATCCACCGGCCACCGCCGCGAACACGTTGCAGCGGCACATCTCCTACCTGCGCGGGGTGCTCGGCGAACCCGGGTCGATCGTGGCCCGCCAGCCTGGTTACCTGCTCAACACCGGGCCGGAGTCCACGGACGTCCAGGCCGCCGAACGCCTCTCGAACTGGCCCGCCGCTCGACCGACCGGGCCGAGCAGGTGGACCACCTCACCGCCGCCGTGGCGCTGTGGCGTGGGCCGCCGCTGGCCGACGTGACCGGTTCGACCTGGCTCGAGGAGCAGGCCGAACACCTGGCGCGACTGCGGTTGAGGCCGAACGGGCGCTCGCCGAGGCGCGGCTGTCCGTCGGCGAGCACGCCCGGCTCGTCCCCGGGTTGGAGCGGCTCGTCCGGCAGCACCCCTCGACGAGCACCTGCACGCGCAACTGATGCTCGCCCTCTACCGCGACGGCCGGCAGGGCGAAGCGGTCGCCACGTACCGGCGGCTGCGCGACACCCTCCGGTCGGACCTCGGCATCGACCCGAGTGCGCGGCTCCGGGATCTGGAACGCGCCATCCTGCGCCAGGACACCGCGATCGCCGCGCCCGCCTCGCCAGCGGCGGCTCCGGTACGGGTGATGGTGGCCCAGCTGCCTCCCCGTACCGACGTTCGTCGGGCGCGACGCGGAACTCGCGGCCCTGGACGCGCTCGTCGACCGGGGCGGTGCCGTGGTGATCTCCGGAACCGCCGGCGTCGGCAAGACGGCGCTTGCCGTGCACTGGGCGCACCGCGCCGCCGCGCACTTCCCCGACGGGCAGCTCTACGTCAACCTGCGCGGCTTCGACCCGGCGGCCACGCCCACCGAGCCGGCGCGGGCGCTGCACGGGTTCCTAGAGGCGCTCGGCGTTCCGGCGGCACGGATGCCGAGCGACCCGGACGCGATGACGAGTCTGTACCGCACGACGGTGGCCGGCAAGCGTCTGCTGGTGGTGCTCGACAACGCGCGCGACGCCGAACAGGTTCGGCCGCTGCTGCCCGGCTCACCCGACTGTCTCGCGATCGTCACCAGCCGCGACCAGCTCGTTCCGCTGGTCGTCACCGAGAGCGCCCAACCGGTGATCCTCGATCTGCTGAGCGCCGGCGAAGCCCGCGACATGCTGGTCCGCCGCCTCGGGCGCCCAGGTCGCCGCCGAGTCGGCGGCGGCCGACGTCATCGCCGACCGGTGCGCGCGGTTACCCATCGCCCTGGCCATCGTCGCGGCCAGGGCAGCCACCAACCGGCACTTCTCGTTGGCCGCGGTCGCCGGCGAGCTGGGCGATCTGGACGCCTTCCACGGAGGCGACGAGGCCACCGACGTCCGGGCGGTCTTCTCCTGGTCGTGCCGGACGCTCGGTCCACCGGCGGCCCGGCTGTTCCGGCTGCTGAGCCTGCATCCCGGCCCGGACGTCTCCGCCCCGGCCGTAGCCAGCCTGGCCGGCGTCGCCCCGCCCGCGATCGGCCCCTGCTCACCGAGTTGACCCGGGCGAACCTCTTCACCGAGCACAGGTACGGGCGCTACGCGTTCCACGATCTGCTGCGCGCGTACGCCGCCGGCCTCGCCGAGGAGGCTGAGCCACCGACGGACCGCCGTGCCGCCGTGCACCGGTTGCTCGACCACTGCCTGCACACCGCACACGCCGCCGACCTCGCGCTGCATCCACACTTCAGCACGATCAGCCTGCCGCGACCGCAGGTGGGCGTGACGCCAGAGAGCCCCAGGAGCCGGTCGGCCGCCACGGCGTGGTTCACCGTCGAGGTTCCGGTCCTGCTCGCCGCGGTGTCGCTCGCGGCGCGGTTCGGGTTCGAGGGACACGCCTGGCGGCTCGCCTGGACCATGTCCGGTTTCCTGCATCGCCAGGGGCACTGGCAGGACTGGCTCGGCACGCAACGCATCGCACTGGCCGCCGCGTCCCGCATCGGGGACCGGACCGGGCAGGCCCACGCCCATCGCAGCCTCGGTCTCGCCTGCTCCCGGCTGCGCCGGTACGACGAGGCCGACGACCACCTGCGGCGCGCGCTCGACCTGTTCACCGACGTCGGCGACGACGCCGGGCGGGCACACACCTACCTCAACCGTGGTCAGCTGGCCGAGCGACAGGGGAGTACCCGCAGGCACTCGACCATTCCCGGCGGGCGCTCACCCTGTTTCGCAGGAGTGGAAACCGGGCCGGGCAGGGCTGCACCCTCAACGCTGTCGGTTGGCAGGAGGCGCTGCTCGGCGACTACCACGGTGCCCTCGCGTCGTGCGGCGAGGCGCTGACGATGTTGCAGGAGGTGGACGACGTCCAGGGGCAGGCCGACACCTGGGACAGCCTCGGTCACGCCCACCACCAGCTCGGAGACGACCGGCGAGCCATCGCCTGCTACGCGCACGCGCTCGATCTCTTCACCCAGGTCAACGACCGGTACGCCGAGGCCAGCACGTACGTCAATCTTGGCCGCAGCCACCGTGCCCTCGCCGACCTCGGTGCCGCCCGTGCCGCCTGGCGCCGAGCCCTGACCATCCTCGACGACCTCGGTGATGCCGGCGCCGACTCGATCCGCGCCGACCTCGACCAGCTCGACGCCACGCGACTCCGCTGACGTACCCTCTTTCAGCACGGTTTCCGGGCCGCTTCAGCGCGGCCCGGCACTCTTCGGGCACCAGTTTTCCTCACCAGGAATGGAGCTTTCGATGAGTCGCTTGGCACACCGCCTCGCAGTGATCGGGGTGGTCAGCGGGACGGTGCTGGCCATGTCCACCGCCGCCGTGGCCCACACCGACAAGCCGCCGCAGAAGGGCGACTGCGTCGTCCAGCACGTCGACGACCGTGGCGAGGTCGTCCGCACCACGACCGAGCCCGAGGGCCGGGAGCACGGGCAGTTCCGCTGCGTCGCCGGGCGGTGGACGTTCGCCTGGGCGCCATTCGGAGCGGACGACCTGATCACGGCCGACGAGATCCAGATCGATCCGTCCGGTGCCGTCTCGGCCCGGCGGTTCGCCGCCCCGCGCTCGGCAACGCCCTCACGGTGGGCGAGATCACCGGCATCGCCCGAGCCGTCAGCGGCAGTCGCGAGGTGCTGGTCGACCGCGCGATCGTGGCGGTCGACGACGGCAAGGAGCGGACTCCGGAGCAGGTCGAGGCGCTGCTGGCCGGCAAGGACACCACCGGGGTACGGGTGCTGGACATCATCGAGAAGCCGAATGCGGCCATGTCGACGAAGGACGTCATCGACGAGGCCGGCGGCACCCCGAGACGACAGTCGTCTACTTCAGCATCTGGGGCGCGATCAGGGGCTGTTCGCCTGGATCGTGGACACGATCGGCGACATCGGTGAGTGGATCGACGACCACTGCGCCGTGGGGACCCGAACGACGTGGGTGACGTGGTCACGTGCCAGTGGTAGCCCGGCCGAACCCGCCGACACCGATCACCGAGACAGCGAGATGAGGACAGCATGACAGCTCTGTGGAACGTGACCAGGCGCGTCGCCGTCGTCTCCGTGGCCCTGATCGTCGGGCTGACGGCCGCGTACGCTCCCTCCCACGCAGCCGACGATGAGACCCGGACGACGGTCACCGACGAGCCCGGTGCGCCGGGAACGATGCTCCAGCGGTTCGAGGACCTGACCGGCCAGCCCGCCGGCGACCTGGAGAAGGTGCTGGCCCTCGATGCCGGAGGCCGCGACCTCACCGTCGACCAGTTGGACGCGCTCATCGCCGGCGAAGGGGTCGACGGCGTCAAGGTCCTGGGCGCGATGCCGGGAAGCCGGGACATCCTCGGCACGACGATGGCCGACCTCGCCGACGGCGTGTTCGACGGCAAGGGCGGCACCGGGGCCCCTGCTCTGCTCTTCGCCTCGTCCGTGCCCGACGGCCGGGAATGGTGCCTGACCATGTGCGTCGCCAGGGGCAAGTCCATCTGGGAATGCCTCCGGATGCGCAGGCTCGCCGACCAGATCCTCACCCTCGGCCTCACCGGCGACACCACAGTGGGCGGGACGAAGGCGGCCTTGAGAAGGCCAACGGCGTCGCCGTCGACGGACCGGACGTCGTGGAGACGCTGATTGGCGACGGCGAGCCCTCGGCAGCGGAGATCGGGATGCTGCTCGACGGCAAGGACATCGGCTCGCTGCGCCGGGTGGCGACGCTGAAGGGGCCGGACCCCGGGTGGGCGTTGGCCGACATCGCCGAGAACTCCGGCGTCGTGTACGCGAAGACCAAGGCCCACATCTTCACCTTCAGGCTGCCCTTCATCGGGACGATCCTCGCGGTCTGCATCTCGCAGGACGGCGGGAAGACCTGAAATGCTCGACCCGCCAGTGGGACGGGTTCTAGCGCGTAGGCCGCCGGCGGGCGGCGGTGACCGTCGGTCACCTCTGTGGGGCGGATGCGGTAGTGAGCGGTATACCTCAGAGGTATAAATATGCCTCTGAGGTATACCGCTCAACAGCACATCGACACGGCGGGCCACCCAGAGCGCACTCAACCCTGGACACCGCCGGCTGCGTCTCACTCTGCGTCCGCACGAAGACGCGAGGTGGACGCGACCTGGAGGTGGCGTGAGTCGGTACGAGGACGACGAACAGTTCCGGCTGTTCGTCCAACGGCAGTGGGGTCGTTGCTGCGAACGGCCTACCTGCTGACCGGTGACCGGGGACTGCCGAGGATCTGGCGCAGTCGGCGTTGGAGAAGACCCATCGGCGCTGGGGGCGGGTGCTGCGCAGGGACGCGCCCGAGGTCTACGTACGCCGGGTGATGGTCAATACGGCGATCTCCTGGCGACGTCGGCGGCGGCCGTTGGAGGTGCCGCTGCTCACCTCGGACAGCGAGCCGACGCGTGACGCGTACGCGCAGGTGGAGGAGCGGCAGCTACCTCGCCGCGTTGCGGCGGTTACCGCCGAGAACCCAGGCGGTGTTGGTGCTGCGCTACTTCGAGGATCTCAGTGAGGTGGACACCGCCGCGGTGCTCGGTTGCTCCGTCGGCTCGGTGAAGAGCCAGGCGTCGCGCGGACTGGCCCGGCTACGGGTCGAGTTCGTGCCGGCTGTCGCGCAGTCCCCGGCACGGCTCAAGGAGGAACTGGCATGACCGAGAACTTCGCGACGTCGACGCTGAGTCCCGCGCTGCGGCAGGCCGCGCACGCTGTCGACGTACCCGAGGACCCGTGGCCGGGATTCGCGCGCCGCGAGCGGCGGCACCAGCGGACGCGGCTGGTCCGGACGGCGGTGGCCGCCGCGGTCGGGGTCGTGCTCGTCGGGGTCCAGACCAACGTGGTCCCGCTGCCCGGGTGGGCGCCCGGCATCGCGGTCGCCGCCGCCCCGACAGCGTTGCTCGACGGGCCACCGCGGGGCGCTGGCCGGGGATCAGGCCTGGTTGGATGCCCTGCGGGCACGCATCGGCATGCCGTCGAACGGCTGGAACCCGGACGGCATCTGGAAGGTCGGCGACCGTGACCGGATTCGACTGGTCTATGGCAGCGACCAGCCGGGCCACCGGGTCGCGCTGGTCGCGGTGCCGCTGCGGTTCGGCCTGCTGACCAAGGAGGCGCTGGTCTGGTACGTGGGTCCGGCCGGGGCGGCGCCGGACAGATGCGCTACGGCGGTCACAGCGAGAGCGTCGACGAACCGGTGATGACGCTGATGCAGGCATACCCGGACAGGGCTGGATTTGCGGTCGTCGTCGGGCCTGCGGACTCCACAGTGACCATCAGTGGCGAACCTCGGTACACGTCGCGGGGACCCTGGAGTACCAGAACATCGCCAGGGCGGATGGCAGCGGGATCGGGTTCGCCGTCCTGCCCTCCGAACCGCTGTCGAACCAACCAGTTGTCCGGGTCGGCCGTGGCGACCGGGTGCTCTTCCAGGGGCCTGGCCGGTGGCCCGTGGGCCGCGATCGATCCGACCGGACGGGAGATGGACGCACTGCTCACCGCCGCCCACCGACCTGCCCGAGGCACGCCGCTCGCCGACGCCGATCTCCGCACCTTCGTCGAGACGGCGCTCCAGCACAGTCACCTACCGGCTGCCGGCACGACGGTACGGGTGCGCTGGTCGGGCCGTGAACACGGCCAGGCCGCGGCGCTGCTCACCGTGCAGCCGGCCGGCGGGGAGTGATCGCGTACGCCATGCACGGCGACGAACGCACCGGGTGGTGGACCGATCTGCGGCTGCTGCTGCCGGCCGAGGGCGCCGAGCAGCGACCGATCGGCTGGCGGATCGCTGCCGACGACGGCCCCAGAACGCCCACGGGCCAGGCGCGGGTGATCGCTCCACCGGACGCGGCCCGTGTCACGGTGACTGTCGAAGGCGCACCCCGCCACTGTCACCCTCGACGTGTCGAACGCCGGCACCGTTGGAATACCGCCGGGCAAGCCGGCCACCCTCACCGCGTACGCGGCGGACGGTCGTGTCCTCGGAACCACCCGCTGCCGCCGTTCGAGACCGACATGTCGGGCCTGCCGGGCGACAGCCCGGCCACCGGGTGACCCCTGACGCACCGACCGGCGGCCCGGGTCGTCCTCGGACGGCTCGGCCGGGCACGACCTGGCCAGGTTCCGCACAGGACGGGCCAGATTCCGCCGAGCGGGACCAGCGGAAAGGCTCTGGGCGGGCGAAACGTGGTACCTCAAAGACGGCGGCTCACCGATCACCAACCCGCAGGGGCAACCTGCGCTGATCCACTGATCTGTCCGATCGCGCGCCTCTGGCGGCGTCCCGCACCGTTCCGTGTCCGCAGGAGAGACGACATGCCAGTCAGATCCGCGTACGGGCCGCACATCCGCGGCCTCGACGAGGTCGCCGAGCGCGACTGGGCGGCCCTCGGCGACAAGGCGCTGCCGTGACCACCACTCCCGGCCTCGCACTGCGCTGCCTTTCCCTCGACGCCCTGGCCGTTTCCACCAGCGACGTGCTGCGCCAGAACGGCGTCGACAGCGTCCTGCTCAAGGGTGCCGGCCTGGCCCGCCGGCTGGACACCGACCGGATCTATGCCGACGTGGACCTGCTCGTCGCGCCGGCCACCATCACGGCCGTGCGGGACATCCTGCACGGCGCCGGCTACCGGATGAAGCTCCCCGCCGAGCTGTGCGACGTCGCGGCCAGCTGGCACGAGCAGCCCTGGTCCGCCCCGGCCCGCTGCCACTGACCGTGGACCTGCACCGAGGTTTCGCCGGGGTCGGAGACCACGACGCGCTGTGGCGTCTGCTGCGCGCTCAGGCGGAACCTCTCGACCTGGCCGGCGGGACCGTCCTCATCCCTGACGACGCCGGCACCGCCCTCCTGGCCGCCCTGCACGCCGCCAGCCCGGGCGGCTTCGCAAACCCGCCCGCGACCTGGCCCGCGCGCTGACGGTCCTGCCCCGTCCGCCTGGACGGCGGCAGGTCGACTCGCCGCCGACTGCGATGCCACGTTGGCGTTCGCCGTCGGGCTGCGGGTGCTGCCGGCCGGCACGGTGGTCGCGACCCGCCTCGGGCTGTCGTCCACGGTCGTGCCGTCGTCGGCGTGGCTCGCCGCCCGCCTGGCCAGCCCCACCTCCGTCGGCCTGGCTCGCCTGACGGAGCTGTCCGGGCGGTGGCACATCCTGCGGGCGCTCGCCCGGGGGTGCTGCCGCCACCGTTGTACCTGCGGCAGATCGACGCGGGAGCGCGTCGCGGCCGGTGGGGCCTGCTGTGGGCGTACGTCCGTCGGATCGGCTGGCACGCCCGGCGGCTGCCCTCTGGGCTGCGGGATCTGCGGACCGCGCGGCGGCGGTCGTGATGGCTGCCCGGCTGCGCGCCGTGGCCCGGCTGATCCGCGGGCACGGGCCACTTGGGCTGGCCCTGGTGGCGTGGACGATGCTGGCCTGCCGGCGGGTGCGTCGCCAACTCGCCCGAGGCGGACTCGGGCGGTACGTCTCGCCGCGCCCCACCGGGCGGCACCGACCTGCTGGTCCGGCGGGCGCTGGATCGCAGCGGCGGCAACTGCTTGGAGACCGCGCTGGTACGGCAGCGCTGGTTCGCCGAGCGGGGGTGCGACGGACCGTGGTGATCGGGGTCAGCGCACCGGCCGCCGGCTTCCACGCCCACGCCTGGCTCGACGGCGACCCGGACCCGCACCGGCACGAGCTGGCCGAGATCCTGCGGCACCCGGTCCCACCGGCCTGGCTGCGCTGACCGGGCCGGTGGGACCAGTGCTGCCCGCCGCGGGCGTCAGAGGTGTTCGAGACGCGACCGGCCGATCGGGGTCGCAACGTCGCGACCCCGATCGGCCGGTCGAGTGGGCCGGGCCAGGTTGAGTGGCTCGGACAGGCAGCGGCTGGAGCTGATGAGTGGATTCGGTTGTGTTTGCCAAAGAGTCGAGAACCCGACACTTTCGCGATGGAAAACGCGTCACCACAACGTCATATTCAGCCCGCTCAACCGGAAGACCGCCTCGGTGCAGCCCGCGAGCGCGATATGAACGACTCGATTGTGGCCTGGTAGAGAACCATCACGCGACCCTTGGTTCGCGAAACGGCCAGCCTTGCACGGGAAGCGGATCGGATCGCGATCGTGGCGTGTCGCATTGACGTGGAGGTCGCTGCCGTCGTCCTGAAGTCGCCGGCAAGCCGTTGCGTACCACCGAGTATCACGTTCAAACAGTTCGGGCCGAGTTAACGGCCCGACGGAGGTGACGGCCCATGCCGTGGACGGGGAAACCTGACGGGCCGGAGCCTGTAACCCGAGATGTCGTCGAGACCGACGACCCAGAACGAGCGCACCATCTGATCGCACAGAGATTCGGAGAACACCGAGTTCGGATCTCCGGGCCGCCTGCCCGGTTCCGCTACCGGCAAGCCGTGTTGCGGGCCGACGAGCTGGAGATCGGCGAGACTCGCTACACCATGCGCAACCGCAGTGAGTCGTTGCCCTACAGCGGTCTTGCCGTGACAACTGTGACGCACGGCCGGTACGCGGTGCGCACCAACGACGAGGAACTGCGCCTCGGCCCCGGTACGACCGGCCGCTACCCGGACGTGGGCGCGGTCCACCTCATCGACGACCTGGCGTCCGTCTTCGTTCGACTGCCGATGCAACGGGTGGCGGCGGCCGCCTCCGTCCGAACCGGCCTGCCCGCCGCGGACTTCCACTTCACCACGATCACGCCCCTGTCCCCGGCGATGGCCCTGCTCTGGCAGTCGATGACGGCGTTCGTCCGGCGACAACTCGCGGTCAACGCCGTGGTTGCCAGTCCACTGGCCGGGCGGGCCTGGTGGACCTGGTGGCGACCACCGCCGTCGCGGTGTTCCCGAACACCACAATGACCATCAACTACCTGCCCGGCCAGGCTGGTGTGGGCCGCGCGATCGTGCGCCGGGCAGCCGAGTTCATCGAGGCGCATGCCGCGGTTCCGTTGACCGTGGGCCGGATAGCGGAAGCATGCGAGGTCAGCCAACGCGCGTTACAGGTCGCGTTCCAGCGCTACCACGGCCAGAGCCCGATGGCGTTCCTGCGTGCCGTCCGATTACGCCAGGCCCACTGGGACCTGCAACACGCCAAGCCGGGGCAGACCGTGGCCGAGACGGCCCGACGTTGGGCTGGACCCACCCCGGGCGGTTCGCCCAGGCGTACCGCGAGGCGTACGGCTGCCATCCCTATGACACCCTGCGGGCAACCGGAGTATCGGCACCGGTGGAGTAGGACAGCTGACGAACGGCCGGCGGGCGTGATCGACTCGCCTTCCTGAAGTCGGGGTATCCCGCACCAGGACACCCCGACTTCACGAAACCGGAGTGGATCAGCTTCCCGGACAAGGCCGAACAGATACCCGAGCAGCCCGGATAGGTGATCCTCTGTTCGGAACAGGCATCGGCGGTAGTAATTACCCGGATCGCATCAATACGCTGAGTATCAGTCCCCACGGCGCCAGGGGACGCAAGCGCATCCACAATTCTTCAATGCTGTCGCGCGTTTCACGTGGCAGCACAAACGCTCGGGGAGGGCTTCATGCGAATCCGTCGTGTCTTCTACGCAGTGGCGGTCGGGGCGGTGCTGGCGATCAGCGGAATGGCCGCGCCGGCTCAGGCCGACGATGTCTCGATCGCCCCGGCACCCATCCTGGTGACAATGGGCTGGGGTCACGGGTAATCCAGCACGAACCGCGGCGGGCGGGCCGGCCTCATGCCGGCCCGCCCGTCCGAACGTCTACGCCGGAAGTGACCTCCGCTGCCGCGACGCTTTGTCGCAACGCTCGACTCTCGTCGTGGTCGTCGCCGGCCGGCCGAACAGCCCGCACCACCCTGTGGCATCGCCGCTCAGGCGACCTCATGGAGTGAGGTACAATTTTCTGTACTTATCCGGAGGTGATCATGCGGACGGTGAACTTCACCCAGCTTCGGCAGAACCTGGCCGCCGAACTCGACAGCGTCATCAACGACGCGGAGGAAGTGGTGGTGACCCGGTCCGGTCATGAGCCGGTGGTGATCGTCTCGCTGGCGGAGTACGAGTCGATGAAGGAAACCGAGTATCTCCTCCGCAGCCCGAGCAACGCCGCCGCTCTGCGCCGATCGATCGCAGAGCTTGAGAAGGGTGACGCGGCCGAGCGTGACCTGATCGACCCGGCTGCTGTGCGAGACGTCGCGTGAGGCTGGTCTTCACCGCGACAGCCTGGAGCCAGTACCTCGGTCACACCGACCGGAAGTTGGTCAGACGCATCAACGACCTCATCGCGGACGTGCTGCGCAACGGTTACGAGGGCATCGGTAAGCCGGAGCCTCTCCGGGAGAGTTGTCCGGCTTCTGGTCCCGTCGGATCGATCGTGAACACCGGCTGGTGTACCGGATCACCAAGGAAGACGTCGAGATCATCGCCTGCCGGTATCACTACGGTGACAGGTAGCACCTCCGGACCGGGCCACGTAGGTGAGGCGCGAGCGATCGTGGGCGGGTCGGCCCAAACTCCGGCCCGCCCGTACGCCGCTCAGACGACGGCCGCGTGGGTCTCCGTTGCCGCCGCGACGACGCGGCGGCGGCGCACCGGGTACAGCACCGGGTGGGAGATGCTCCAGGCCGCGCCCGAGCAGACGAACTCCTTGTAGCGGGCCGCGAGCTTCCCGGTGATGAGGGCCGGCCTGGCCCGGTCGTCGGCGGTCACGTACTGGATGATGCCGTCGCGGCGGCCGAGGCTGATGCACTGGTTGACGTAGCGCAGCGGGGCCTTGGGATCTTCGTCCGACCGGTCAGGCGCGCGGCGATGGCGTCGGCGGCCTGCCAGGCCATCGGGGTTCCCGAGGCGCAGGACATCCGCAGTGACGTGCCATTCGGTCCGTCGGCGAGCGCGGCGTCACCGATGGCGTACACGTCGGGGTGCGAGACCGACCGCATGGTGGCGTCGACGATGATCTGGCCGGTGTCCGCGACCGTCAGGGTGCTGGCGGCGGCGACGGGTGCACGGCGAAACCGGTCGTCCATACCGTCACCTGGGCGGAGATCACCCGTCCGTCGCCGGTGAGCACGCCGGACGCGTCGACGCGTGCGATGTCGGTGTGCTCGTGGACGGTGATGCCGAGCCGCTCGCAGACGCCGCGGAGGTGCCGCCGCGCCCTGTCGTTCAGCCAGTCGCCGAGGCCGCCGCGGGCGGCGAGCGCGACGTCGAGGTCCGGTCGGGCCTCGGCGATCTCGGTGACCGCCTCGATGCCGGTGAGGCCGCCGCCGACGACGAGCACGGTTCCGCCGGCCGCGAGGTGGTGGAGGCGGTCACGCAACCGCAGCGCCGACGGCCTTCCGCCGATGTCGTACGCGTGCTCGGTCACGCCGGGAACGCCATGGTCCGCAGTGGTGCTGCCGAGGGCGTAGACGAGCGTGTCGTACGCGATCTCGCTGGTGCCGTGCTCGTCGGCGAGCGCGACGGTCCTGCGCTCGGCGTCGACTGCGGTGACCCGCGCCCGTCGAAACGCGACGCCGGTGCCGGTGTAGACATCGTTGAGCGGGCGGCGTCTGAGGTCCTGTCCGGTGGCGAGTTGGTGCATGCGGATTCGTTCGACGAAGTCGGCGTCCCCGTTGACGACGGTGATCTCGGTGTCGTCCGGGTGCAGCCGCTGGCCAGGCGGCCGGCGGCGATGGCCCCGCTGTAGCCGGATCCGAGTACGACGATGCGGTGTTTCATGGCGGCACTCCTGTCTCGGCGGTTGTCGCTTCCTGAACCGGACAGCGACGCGATTCCTGACGGGAGTCGGCTATGACCTGGGTCACCAGAGCTGCAGGAGGGTCGGTGCGCTCGACCACGGACCACTGACGTGTGGCCCGCACGAGCTTGTCGGGGTTGACCTGGTTGTGGATGGCCGCGACGCCCTCGGGCGTCACCTCCAGGGACATCACGCCGATGACCCGGTCGTCGATCACGACCACCACCGCCGGGCCGCCGTTGACGGTGGCGACGTGCAGGGCCGGTTTGCCTCCGACGAGGTCCCGCTTGACGTCGGCGGGCTTGAACAGACCGCGCAGGAACTTCGCCACCGCCAGCGCACCGACGATCGTCGTGGCCCGGGCCGGGATCTTGCCCCGCCGTCGGCGCGGCTCGTCGCGCCGTCGGTCAGCAGCTCGACCAACCGCTGGACCTCGCCGTTGTTGGCCGCCGTGAGGAACTCCGCGACGATCGTCCGCAGGGTGGCCGGTCGACCTCCGCGCGGGCCCGCTCGGCGGTGACGTGCTGCCGGGCACGCCGGTAGGTCTGCTGGCAGTTCGACTCGGTGATGCCGAGGATCTCGGCGATCTCGCCGTGCGAGTAGCCGAAGGCCGCGCGCAGGACGTACACCGCGCGCTCGTTGGGCGAGAGCCGCTCCAGCAGGGTGAGCACCGCCATCGAGACGGATTCGCGTTGCTCGGCGGTGTCGAGCGGACCGAGCATCCGGTCCCCGGCGAGGAGCGGTTCGGGCAGCCACGTGCCCACATAGGTCTCCCGCCTGGCCCGTGCCGAGGTGAGCTGGTTGAGGCAGACGTTGGTGAGCACCTTCGTCAGCCACGCCTCGGGCGTCTCGACGTGCTCCCGGTCGGCGGCCTGCCAGCGCAGGAAGGTGTCCTGAACGGCGTCCTCCGCGTCGCTGGCCGAGCCCAGCAGGCGATAGGCGATCGCCTCCAGGCGTGCCCTGGAGTGCTCGAACAGCTCGACCTCGTCCGAACTCAGCGGCATGACCAGACTGTATCCAGGCGAACGGCGAACGGTTCGGAGTTGGCTCGCGCCACCTGCCGCCACGGCCGTCAGGCAGATCGCGGCGGCGGCGAGGCGGCGGGCGGGCGCCGAGGTGGACGGCTGCCGAACCAAGGGGATCGCCACCACGAGCGGCCCGAACATCGCGGTGTTGGCCGTCGCGGAGACCCGGCCGAGCAGCGCCGACGGCGTGTGGAGCTGCACCGCGGTCACCGCCGCGACCAGGGTCCAGGGCAGGCCGACGCCGGCGACCGTGGCCCCGCGACGGTGACCGGCCACCACGGCAGGCAACGCGCCAGGCAACCGGCCGCGAACAGGACCGCCCCGGCGACGCCGACAGCGGCGGGGCCTCCGCGCCTGACGAGCCGGCCGACGATCAGGCCACCGAGAATGGAACCGGCGCCCTGCGCGCTGGTCAGCACCCCAGGAACGTCGTCGGTAGGCGCAACTCGGTGACGACCATCGCGTAGATCGCCGCCGTGGTGAACCCCGACATGGCAATCGACACGCCGGCGAGCACGACCGGCCGGCGCGTCGCCCGCTGTCCGAACAGGACCACCCATCCGGTACGCGAGCCGCCGCCGCGGTGCGGGCTGGTCGAGGACGTCCGGTTCAGGCGGACCACCGCGTACAGGACGGCGACCAGGACCGGCATTGCGGCGCTGAGGACGACGACCGCCGGGCCGCCCTGCCACGCGTAGAGGCCCGCCCCGGCCAGGGAGCGACCAGCTTCATGCCCTCCTGCGCGCTTGAGCGCCACCCGTTGACGTTGGCGAGTTCGCTCGGTGACAGCGCGGACGGCAACAGCGCCGTCTCGCCCGCGTCGATCAGCACGTAGCTGACGCCGTAGGCGCACGAGACGGCGTAGATGAGCCAGGCCTGTTCCGACCCCGCACCGCGAGGAGCGCCAGCAGCGCGGCGGCCAGCAGGAGGTTGACGGCGATGACGAGGGCCGTCGGGGCACCCGGTCGAGCAGGCCGCCCAGCCACGGGCCGGTGAGCACCGGGCGTACACGCAGAGACCGGCGAGAGCGGCGAGGCTTGTGGAACCGGTGAGGTCCAGGATCCAGATGCCGGCGACCAGGGCCATGGCGCTGCTGCCGAAGCCGGACAGGAGGGAGATCGCCACGAACAGACCCGCGTTGCGACGCATGAGCCCTCCGAGTTGAGTCGAGTTGACTCACATCCTCAAGGTTGAGTTCGGGAGGGACAATGCTGCAACGGCTTGTCAACGATGCGTTGACAGAATGGCGGCGTCGATCTTCGCGGCTGCGGTCCGGGCGGGCGTGGGCAGTCGTTCGCCCGCCTCGGCGAGGTCGGTGGCGAGGTGCAGGGCCAACGCGTACAGCGAGCCGGGGCGGCATTCAGGGCGGCGTCCACAGTGCTTCGCACGAGTGCCGCTCGGCGAAAACGGGACTCCCAGCGCTGATCCGCGGCGATCCAGCGGTCGAGGTCGGCCACGGCTGCCCGCAGTGCCGCGATCTGCGGTGCGAAACCGAGATCGAGCTGCTGACGCCGTGACCACCGCGCCGCCACCAGGCGCTGCCGACGCTGCTCGGCGGCCTGCCGGCTGCCGAGCCCCAGGGCCGTCGCGATCTGCGCCCATGTCGCGCCGCCCTGACGCGCTCGCTCGATGATCTCCAGCTCCTGCTCGTCCAGTTGGGTTCGGGCAACGCGCACCTCCGCCAACCGGGCCAGCTCGGACGTCATGTGTCAACGTTACATTGACGCCCGCCGGTCTTCGGGGCCTCGCCTGGCCTGTCAGCCGAGAGCGGGGCCGCGGACCATGAACACGTCGACCGGGTCCTCGGTTTCGAGCGTGAAACCGAGCCGCTCGTACAGTCGCCGGGCCGGGCTGCCCCGCAGCACGTTCAGCCGAACCAGGATGCCGTCGCGGTCGCACCGATCGAGCAGTCCGCGCAGCACGGCCGTACCGATGCCGCTGCCCTGCAGATGCGGAGCCAGGTAGAAGTGCTCCAGCCAGTGGGCGTCCGCCGCGGGCCGCAGCGCCACGCAGCCGGCGAAAGCGCCGCCCACCTCGACGACCCAGGTGTACGCCGGCGCGAACCCGTCGCGCAGGCGCTGCCGTACCCGTTGCTCGTCGTATCGCCCGAGCCGCTCCAGATCGGCCCGCAGCACCGCCGCCCGCAGCTCGGCCACGGCCTCGACGTCCGCCATCGAGGCCGGCCGGAGCTCCCAGTCCACCATGATCGCCAAGCTATCCGTCCGCGAGGGCGATGATCGACTCGGTATTGCTGATGTCGGGGTGTCCCGGTGCCGGGGATGCCGCGACTTCAAGGAACCCGAGTCGATCAAGCGGCCGGCACGCCGACGTTCCTGAGCATTCGTGTGCGGTGGCCGCCGCCGCTGGTCGCCTAGGATGAGGCCCATGAGCGCTGAGGCTGTCGGCATGCACATGCCCGCCATTGTGACGCTCGACGACGTGGCGGCGATGAACGCCGCCGATCCGAACGGCCATCGCTACGAGACCAGCCCCGAGGGGTCCTGTCGGTCATGCCGCCGCCCGATTCGGAACACGCCATGATCGCCAGTCGCCTCTTCGCCTGGCTGATCATGGCCGGCTGGCCCGCCGAGCAGGTGCTTCAGGCAGCCGGCGTACGCATCTCCGGGCCGGACGGTGACGGTGGCCGCATTCCCGACCTCAGTGTCTGGCGCAAGCCGCCCATCCGTAGCGTCTGGGCCGGGGTCGCCGACGTCGCACTCGTCGTGGAGATCGTCTCGCCCGGCTCGGAGGCGATGGATTCGGTGACCAAGGTCCGCGAGTACGCGTCGGCGGGGATCCCGCAGTACTGGGTGGTCGATCGGGACGCCGCGCAGACCGTCACTCTGCACCGGCTGGGTGGGAACGGCACCTACGAGGCGCGGGCCCGGATGCCGCTGGCCTGGCTGCTCCAGACCGCCCCGCCGACCATCTGGACTGAACGCCAGCGCTGCCGTTGCCCGGCCGCCTCGTGGCGATGATCGACTCGGTATTGCTGATGTCGGGGTGTCCCGATGCCGGGGATGCCGCGACTTCAAGGAACCCGAGTCGATCAAGCGGACGCCGCCCTCGACGGGCCCCGCCGGACGCTGTCGCAATTCGGACAAGACGGTAAAGCCCCTGGTAGAGCACCCTTGGGGCAGGTGGAGGTAGACGGGTGGCGGGCCACATCCCGATCCTCCGGCCCGGCGGGGACAACATCGTCCGCACCGGTGCCGCACCCACCCAGCCCGGCCCCGATGCGCTGACGGTCACGGCACAGAAGCCGTGCCGATCGCGCGCACGACAGACCGTGGCTGCCACCGACACCTGCGGGCGCCCGCAGCGGTGCCTCCGCCCATCGGGACAAGGACGTCAGCACCGCCGACCGTCAGGCGACGCCGCCCATGGGCCGTGCCTGCCGTCCCCGTGCCCCGCCGGCATTTCGCACCGTGGACCCGCCGGGTCCGACGTCGCTGAACCGCGCGCCGGAGCCCTGGCGACCGAGCCAGAAAGGGCCCGACATGGCCGCTCCCACCGTAACCGCAGCCTTGAACGCATCCGTCTTCGCGCCGGGTGCCCAGATGCTGCTGACCGTCACCTACTCAGACGCCGACACCAAACCGCTGACCGTCACCATCGTGGTCACCGACGCGCAGGGAAACAGCAGCGCGCCGGTCAAGGTCACCGCGGTCATCGACCCGCTCACCGTGACCGTGACGGACAGCTCCGGGCGTATCTGGACCCGGGTCTCCGACAACGGCTCCGTTGCCGTGTACCGGTCGGTGGCATGATGTCCCAGGTCACCGTCCAGGTCCGCGACGCCGCCGGAAACACCGCGACGGCCACCGCCGAATACAGCCTGGGTCAACCGGTCCAACCGGTACTCGGCGGCTACTACCTGTCCGGCGGTGCCGACCCGACCGCCGACATGGCCGGAGGCAACTTCCGGTCCCTCACCCAGTACCGCAGCTTCGCCGACGGCTAGCATCTTCCCCGGCTACAACCGAACCTGGCTGACCAGCCTGGGCAAGGCCGGGGTGCAGATGAACATGGTCCTGGAGTTGAAGCACTACGGCGCCCCGAACCAGGGGCCGCAGAACTTCACGGTGGACGGCGTCAGCTACACGGTGCCGGCGCCGTCGATGACCATCCAGCAGCGGGCCGGCACCACCTGGCCGAAGGCGTACGGGTACGGCCAGGTGCTCAAGGGGCTGTGTGACGGGCTGTTCGCCCGCGCCCTGTCGCAGTACCGGACCCTCGGCTTCGGGGTGAACATCCAGCTCGCCTCGGAGTTCGACACCGATCACGAGTTCGGCACCACCGAGGACGGCAAGGCGTACACCTGGGCCGAGTCGGACGCCCGGGCGGTGCAGGCGGTGAACTACATCCTCACGTGGTTCAAGGCACGGACGCTGCCCACCGGATCGACCTTCTCGGTGGGGCTGGCCGGCTTTGACCGGCCCTGTTTCCAGCGCATGCACCCGGAGGCGCTGATGGCGCGACTCGACTTCCTCCAGTGGAACGCGTACGGCACGAACGCCAGCCACACCGCGCTGTCCCGGTTTCGGCGCACGAAGGACTGGGCGGTCGCCGATCTCGGCCCGGTGGCGCTGTCTCGGCCCGTGATCATCGCCGAGTGGGGGTCAGGTCGGCCGAGATCCCGAACCAGGCGGCCTGGATCGCCACCGTTCCGGCGGCGATCGCCCAGCTCAACGCCGAGCGTGGGCCACGGATCGTGCGCACCAACTACTTCAACTCGGGGTGGGGCACCCTGATCCCGAAGGCGACGGGGTTGGCCGCGCTCCGCGAGGCGTACGCCAAGCGGCCGTTCGTCTGACCGGGCTCCGGCGGCTCCGGGGCTCCGGGGCCGCCGGACCCTACCGGTCAGCCCTTCCCGAGCCGTTCGGCGTACGCGTCGCGCAGCTCGGGCCACCCGAAGTCCTTGGCCTCCGCGCCGCGGATCGGGCCGACCGGGTCGCCGTCGAGCATCCGGTCGGCGACGTCGAGGCAGAGGTGCCAGCCGGCCGCCACCATCGGCAGCATGCCCTGGTCGGCAACGGTGTGCCGCAGGGTGAGCCGGGTGCCGCCACCCAGCGGGCTCAGCTCCCACCGCAGCAGGTCGTCGCCCCAGGTGTACTCCAGCAGGTGCGGCGGCTCGGCCCGGCGTACCGTCGCCGGGTGCTCCTGGGTGGTCTCGCCGTCGACGAGGGTGAGCACGGCGGCGCCGGCGTTGCCGAGATCGCGGTTGGCGAGGAACGGCGCCCACTGCGCGAGTTGGGCCGGGTCGGTCAGTGCCGCCCAGACAGTGGCTGGCGGATGCCGTAGGTCGCGGACGAAGACCAGCGTCGCGCCGTCGTCGGCGGACTCGGCGCGCACGTCGGCGGGTGGGCTCGGGCGGAACGCGTCGCGGTCCATTCACTGCTCCTGACTGTCGAGGTGCCGTTCCAGGGCGTCCAGGTGTCGGGCCCAGAGCCGTCGGTACGGGTCGAGCCAGCCGTCGACGTCCCGCAGTGGGCGCGGGTCGAGGCGGTAGATCCGCTGTCGAGCGGCCGTCCGGCAGGTGACGAAGCCGGCGTCGCGAAGGACCCGCAGGTGTTTGGAGACGGCTGGCTGGCTGACCCCGAGCCCGTCGACCAGCTCGCCGACGCTGCGTTCGGCGTCGCGGAGCTGATCGAGGATCCGGCGCCGGGTGGGCTCGGCGAGGACGGTGAAGGCGTCGGTGGACACCAGCACAATATGCCTTGACGTTCATATGACCGTCAAGGCATATGACTGTGGCCTTCATCCCGACGCGGCTTCGCCGATCGGCTCCCTATGCTCGGATCATGGAACTGCGGATCTTCACCGAACCCAGCAGGGCGCCAGCTACGACCAGTTGCTCGCCGTCGCCCGCTGCGCCGAGGACGCCGGCTACGGCGCGTTCTTCCGGTCCGACCACTACCTGATGATGGGTGACGTGTCCGGCGAGCCCGGCCCGACCGACGCGTGGACCACGCTCGCCGGTCTGGCCCGGGACACCAGCCGCATCCGGCTCGGCACGTTGATGACCGCCGCGACCTTCCGGCTGCCGGGCCCACTGGCGATCACCGTGGCGCAGGTCGACCAGATGAGCGGCGGCCGGGTGGAGCTGGGCATCGGCACCGGCTGGTACGCCGAGGAGCACACCGCGTACGGCATCCCGTTCCCGCCGCTGGCCGAACGGTTCGACCGGCTGGAGGAGCAGCTCGCGGTCATCACCGGGCTCTGGTCCACGCCCTCGGGGAGCGGTTCGACTTCGACGGTCGGTACTACCCGGTCCGTGACTCGCCGGCCCTGCCAAGCCGGTGCAGCAGCCGCGCCCGCCGATCCTGCTCGGCGGGACGGGCCCGAAGCGCACCCTCGGCTGGCCGCCCGCTACGCCGACGAGTTCAACCTGCCGTTCGCCTCGGTGCCGGACACGGCCGCGCAGTTCGAGAGGGTCCGTGCCGCCTGCGTCGAGATCGGCCGGAACCCGACCGACATGGTGTGGTCCAACGCCCTCGTGCTCTGCTGTGGACGCGACGACGCCGAGGTGGCCCGCCGGGCCGCCGCCATCGGCCGCGAACCGGACGAGCTGCGGGCCAACGGCCTGGCCGGTACGCCCGGCGAGGTGCTCGACACCATCGGCCGGTACGCGGAGATCGGCAGCCAGCGGCTCTACCTCCAGGTGCTGGACCTCGGCGACCTGGAGCACCTGGAGTTGGTCGCCAGCGAGGTGATGGCGAAGCTCTGAGCCGAGTGGGGTCGCCGGTCAGGCGCGATGGGCGCCCGTTCGGACGGCGCCCGGATCACCAGCACGGTGTCCAGCCGCCCGTCGCGGTCACTGTCCACGTAGGTGATGTCCGGAATACCGTCGCCGTCAATGTCGATCTGGACGATGTCGGCGACACCGTCACCGTCGAGGTCGGTGACCACCTCCACCGAGCCGTCCAGGTGCCGGGTCACGATCGACTGTGCCCCGGCACCGGGTGTGCGGCGGCGGCCGGTGCCGGCACCGGCGTCGGAGCCGGCGCGGGTGCCGGTGTCGGTCGAGGACCGGGCGTGGGCGACGGGTGGCTCGGCAACCCGCCAGCCGGCGGCGCGCTGGCCTGCTCGACCCCGATGCCGGTGGGGTCCAGCTCCTCCTCCGAGGGGAAGACGTCGCCCCTTGGGGCCGGATCACGGTAGCTGCTCATGGGCGTAGGGTTCCCCGACGATGACGAGAACAACCGTGCCCGATCGACCGGTGTCCTCGGTGCCCGGTTTGGCGGAGGATGCTGGAACCGACGCCACGGTCATGAACGGGGTCCGAGCGTGGAACTGCGCCGGAGTCGGGGCGCACTGGTGCTCGCCCTGGTCTGCGTACTCGGTGGGTGGTGTTGCTGGCGCTACCGCGCGACGGCGCCCTGCTACGGACGATCATCGCGGTGGGCGCTGTCGCGCTCGGCGTGGTCGCGTTGGTCAGCGCGCTGCGGCCGTTCCGGTTCGGGATCGGCGCGGAGGGCTCACCATCCGACGGCCCGGCCTGCGCCGGTCGATTCCGTGGGCCGAGGTCGACGCGCTGGTCCTCGACGAGCCGCCCCGGCGCGACGGCCGTCCGGAACCTCCGCGACTGCTGCTGGTGCCCGTGCCGGGTGTGACGATCGAGCCGGCGACCGCCCGCCATCCGCTCGACGGTCGACCCGCCGTCGAGTTGCTCGTCCTCGACCAGGTACGGGAGCAGCCCGAGCAGGTGGTCGCGGCGCTCACCCGTCATGCCGGGGACCGCTTCGTCGACCTGCCGGTGCTGCGCCGTGCCGCCTTCGCCGATCCGGACCTTCCCGCCGGGCTGCGCGGCTACCAGATGGACCGGGTGGACCAGATGATCCGGCGCGGCCAGAACGCCCTGGTGTCCGGGGACACGCAGACCCGGCGAGCGGCCCGAGGCGAGATCGAACGCGCCCACGCCGCCGGCCTGCCGATCGCCCAGCGTGGCTACGGGCGGCTCCAGACGGATACGGTTCTGGACGCCCTCGTCGCCGCGTTGGCCGACCACCAGACCACCGATCGGGAGACCGCCACATGACCGCGCAGGAACAGCACGCCGCTTCGACCAGCACGGTCGACGTTCCGCGCCGCAACTGGGCCGGCAACGTGCGGTACGCCGCGCGGGCGTTCCACCGGCCCAGCTCCGTCGACGGGTTGCGCCGACTGGTCGCCGGCAGCACCCGGATCCGGGCGGTGGGCAGCGGGCACTCCTTCAACCGCTTCGGCGACACCGACGGCGACCTGGTCAGCCTCGCCGGGCTGCCCCGGTCGTCGACGTGCACCGCGAGCGCGGGCAGGTCACCGTGAGTGGCGCGCTGCGCTACGGCGACCTCGCCCGGCAGCTGCACACCCAGGGTACGCGCTGGCCAACCTCGCCTCGCTGCCGCACATCTCGGTGGCCGGCGCGGTGTCCACCGCCACCCACGGCTCCGGCCAGGCCCACGGCAACCTGGCCAGCGCCGTCGCCGGCCTGGAGGTGGTCACCGCCGACGGCGACCTGCTGCGGGTCGACCGCGACACCGACGGGTTCGCCGGAATGGTGGTCGGGCTCGGCGCGCTCGGCCTGGTCACCCAGGTCACCCTGGACGTCGTGCCGGCCTTCGAGCTGCGCCAGTACGTACGCCTCGACCTGCCGCGGGAGGCGCTGGACGAGGCGCTCGGCTCGGCCTACAGCGTGAGTGTCTTCACCGACTGGCGTGCGCCACGGTTGCGCGAGGTGTGGCGCAAGCAGGGCGGACCAGCCCGCGCCCCGGCGGACTGGCTCGGTACCTCCGCCGCCGACCAGCCGCGGCACCCGGTGCTCGGAATGCCGCCGGAGAACTGCACCCGCAGCTCGGCGAGCCGGGCCCGTGGCACGAGCGGCTGCCGCACTTCAAGCTCGGCTTCACCCGAGCAGCGGCGACGAGTTGCAGTCCGAGTACCACGTCGCGCGTACGTCGGCGGCCGACGCGCTCGCCGCACTGGACGACGTGGCGCACCTGATCGCCCCGGTGCTGCTGGTGTGTGAGCTGCGTACCGTGGCGGCGGACGAGTTGTGGCTCAGCCCGAACTATCGGCGGGACAGCTTCGTGCTGCACTTCACCTGGGTCGACGACACCGCTGCCGTGCTGCCGGTGGTGGCCGCGGTGGAGGAGCGCCTGGCCACCTTCGCGCCCCGTCCGCACTGGGGCAAGGTCTTTGCCACCGACCCGGCCGCCCTGGCTGCCCGCTACCCGAGGTACGCCGACTTCGCCGCACTGCTGGGCCGTTTCGACCCGACCGGGAAGTTCCGTACCGACCTGCTGGACCGCTACTTTCCCCGCTGACCCGCCCGGTGCCATAGCGCGATGGCATGGGTGGGGTGGGATGGTGGGAACCGGGCACTCGCAAGACACTGACTGTTGTCGATGAATCTCATCGACCGGTCCCCGTCCGGGATCGTCGGCTCCACCCCTCGGAGCGAGACATGCAGCCCCTGCCCACCATCACCCCGTCCCACCCGCCCGCCGCCTCCGCCCGTCCTGCGGTGGGCGCTCGCCCTGGCCGTGCTCGGCACCGGCCTGGGCGCCGCACCGCCGCCCAGGCCGCCGCCAGCCCCTATGAGCGCGGCCCTGCCCCCACCGTGGCCAGCATCGAGGCCAGCCGGGGTGCGTTCGCCATCGCCCAGAGCACTGTCGCCGCCACCAGCGTCAGCGGCTTCCGGGCGGCACGATCTACTACCCGACCAGCACCGCCGAGGGCACCTTCGGCGCGGTGGCGATCTCACCCGGCTACACCGCGACCCAGTCCAGCGTGGCGTGGCTCGGGCCACGCCTCGCCTCGCAGGGCTTCGTGGTGATCACGATCGACACCCTGTCCCGCTACGACCAGCCGGCCAGCCGGGGCACCCAACTGCTCGCCGCCCTGGACTACCTGACCAACAGCAGCGGCGTGCGTACCCGGATCGACCGCAACCGGCTCGCCGTCATGGGCCACTCGATGGGTGGCGGCGGCAGCCTCTCGGCGGCGAGCACCCGACCGAGTTTGCAGGCCGCGATCCCGCTGACCGGCTGGCACACGACCAAGAGCTGGTCCGGCGTACGGGTGCCGACGCTGGTCGTGGGCGCCGAGAACGACTCGGTCGCGCCAGTGGCGTCGCACTCGGAGCCGTTCTACACCAGCCTGCCGTCCACCCTGGACAAGGCGTACCTGGAGCTCAACAACGCCAGCCACTCGGCGCCCACCTCGTCGAACGTGACGATCGCCAAGTACAGCATCTCCTGGTTGAAGCGCTTCGTGGACGACGACACCCGCTACGAGCAGTTCCTCTGCCCCGCACCCCAAGCCTCGACGATCCAGGAATACCGCGACACCTGCCCCATTCCTGACCCGGCTCGCTGCCCCTTGCCTCTGCCCTTGCTGGTGATCATGAAGTTATTGCCATCCGACTCGGCGTGTCGGGGCAATAACTTCATGATCAACGGGCGGGTGGGGGCGGGGACCGGGTGGGTGGGGTGGGGTGCAGGGTGCTGCGTTGGACGGCTCGGCTGATGTCGCTGGGGAGACTATGCCCGTCAGGCGGCCATCGTCGGTCACCACCAGGGCTCGGCCGTCGGCGCACTGGCTGAGCCGGGGAGCAGGTCGTTGAGCTGTTCACCGGGCTGGGCCAGGACCAGTTCGTCGGCCCGGCAGGCCACCTCGGCCAACGTGGTCGACGAACGGCGCTCGGCCGGTACGCTCCGGACCCGAGCGACGGTGACCAGGCCGGTCGGTCGGCCGTCCTCGATCAGCGGCAGCGCCGAATGCCGGTACGCGAACAGGTAGTGGTCGACGAAGTCCGCGACCGTCATCTCCGCCGAGGCGGTCTGCGGCTGCGGGTCATGACGTCGCCCACCCGGATCCCGCGCAACGCGCTGCCGGTGCGGGCCTGCCGCTCCTCCGTTCCGGCGGCGCCGATCAGGAACCAGCCGATCAGCGCCAGCCAGAGCCCACCGAAACCGACCCCGGACAGGAACTGCCACAGCCCCAGACCGATCAGCAGCACACCCAGGACCCAGCCCGCGCGGGCGGCGACCACGGACGCCCGGGTCCGGTCACCGGTGGCCTTCCAGACCGCGGCGCGCAGCAACCGGCCACCGTCCAGGGGCGCGGCCGGCAGCACGTTGAAGACGGCCAGCAGCACGTTGATGCCCGCCAGCCAGGCCACGGCGCCGAACAGCAGCCCGCCCTGCCCGGCCAGCGCGAGCAGCGCGGCGACGGCACCGAAGAACGCCCCGATCAGCAGGCTGACCAGGGGACCGACTCCAGCGATCCGCAGCTCCGCCCCGGGTCACGCGGCTCGCCCCGCAACTCGGCCACGCCGCCGAACAGCCAGAGTGTGATGCCGTCGACCTCCAGCCCGTTGCGCTTCGCCACCACCGCGTGCGACACCTCGTGGGCGAGCAGGCCGACGAAGAAGACCACCGCGGCGGCAAGCCCGGCGATCGTGTACGCGACGGGCGAGCGGTCGGGGTACGAGCGCGGAACTGGTTGGCGGCCAGCCCCACGCGATCAACGCGAAGATGACCAGGACACTCCAGTTGACGCCGACCGGCACCCCGCGACCCGGCCAAGCCGGAAACTGGCCCTCATCCGGGCTCATACCCCTACTCAGCCTGCCCATGCCAGTCGACGAGGTGGCGTCTCGGTCGGTGTGATCGGTTGGCCATGTCGAGCGAACATCTGCCCAAGTTCCGTTCGACCGCGCTCCACGACCTCAAGCAGTGGACCAGGGCCGATGGTGTCCGGCAATGGCGTGTCGGTGGTCAGGTCTCGAACGGAGATGGGGCGGCACAACCACTGGTGCAGCGCCCGTCGATCGACGGCAGCCTTATCCCGGTCGCCGAGCGTCCAAACATCCGCCTTGTATGGGTGCTGTCGCTTCCGAGCGCGGTAAGGAGACCAGAATGGCGTACCAGACAGGGGTAGCAGGTGCCGCAGTGGTAGTGCTCGGCACCCGGTCGGTCTCGTGGTGGACGTCCACAGCTGATGGTGGCATGGGTGAGGGTCGCTGGAGCCAGGCCGGCGTTCAGCGCCTGCTGGCAGACCTCGCCCTTGGTGAGGTGCAGGTACGGGTTGATGACGGTCACCCCGCCGCCGAGAGCGTCGATCAACGAGTTGAGCAGGTGCAGTGTCCCGGATGTACAGATTTCGTGGAGCAGGCGGCTACCCGGGCTGGTGTGAGCGGGGATTGACGGCGAGCTGTCCGTTCTCCGGTACGACCACCTGTGGCACTCCGTGGGCGGCGGCGAGGTAGATGGCGGTGGCGAGATAGAGCAGCCCGCGGGTACGCGCAGACTTTCGAGCTTCCTGGTGAGACGGACCTGCTGCGACGCCTTGAGCTGCTCGATGTCGCGACGGGCCGAGCTCTCGATCGCGCTGAGAGTCCGGTCCTGCTGGCTGCCCCACTGAGGTTCGAAATAGGAGACAAGCAGGAGGGCGGCCGCGACCTTGGCACGCTCTGCCGCCCACGCGGTGGAATCGAGCCCTCCGGAGAACAGGGCCACCTCTCCCACATCGGCGTAGGTGGTCCGTCCCTGCTGGGGCCACCTACGCCCGCCGGCCCGGACGTTGATCGTCCATCGATCCGCGCTTAACGTCTCCGCGAGGTGGGACAGCAGCCGCAGCGTCGGCGGGCTCCAGACGGAGGGGTTGACCACCTCCACGGACAGGTCGATCCTTCGGGTCCAGCCGTCGACTGCGCACTCGCGCAGCGACAGCTTGTCGGCCAGGTACACGGCTCGGGCGATCTGTAGCAGGTCCCGGCCCAGTCCGGACGGTCCTCGGGTACCTCGGCCAATTTCTGCAACCGCTCGTCGGCATGCTCCAGCAGCGGCCACCCGATGGTCTCCCGCTTCCGGCCGGTGGACACTCCGGCCCGGGTCGCGTAGTCATACGCGAAGCTCGCCTGGCTCACGCCGCCAACTCCAGTCCGCTGTCGCCGAGCCCGAGGGCCTGGCTCACCGTGGTGGTCAGCAGGTCCTTGGCGACGACGGCGAGCCGTGGTGGCTCCGGCCCACGTTTGACCGCCTCGGCGCAGGGGTTGGGCAGCACCTTGACGACCTGATCGGCAACGAAGCTGGCTACCACATCGGTCGGATCGAGGATGATCAGTGCCGGTACGGCGATCTTGATGTTCTCCGCGATGAGAATGTGTACGAACTCGCCGACCACCTCACCGAAGAACGCCCGATACAACGCGCAGAACAGCTCGCCGGTGACCGGTCTTGGACGGCCAGGATCGGCGAGCGGTCCTTCCTGCGTCACCAGGTGTTCCGCGACGCGTCGGGCGGCCCGGCGGATGGCAGCGTCCACGATGAGTTGGCCATCGCCGGCGACCTGCCCGACGAACCGCCGGACGAACTCGTCGGCGTCATCCTGCGCGGCCAAGTCCCCACCAGCGGGAGATCCGCTCGCCCGAGGCCATCGAGCAGCTCGATCAGCCGTCCGCCGGCCTGCTCCGCTGCCGCACGGATGCCGAACGCCTCCGGGTCTGCGTTCAGGGCGTCTCGCAACGCTCGCTGGTACTGGGCCGCGATCACCTCGGCGCGCTGGTGGTCATGCCCGAGTAGTTGATCACGCCGGCTGGTGGCGTCCGGCGTCCAGTTGCCCAGCCGGCCTTTGGCAGCGGTCCAGCTGCCGTTCTTCGGACCTGGTAGACGGGTCGAGGTGCCCATGCCGACCTCCCGAGGGGTTGGGAAGGACGTCGAGCGAAGTCTATTGATACCCACAGTGTTTGGCCAGATGCACTACGTGCTCGGAGCGGTGGTCTCCGCTGATCAAGCGCCGAAACGGTAAAGTGCGCAGCCTGAGCCGGAACATGACGGCCAGGGCGGAAGGGTCGGCGCATGCGGGAGGATTCACCGCGCTGGGAGCAGATCAACTCCAGCTCGTACATCTGGGAGCAGGACGGTCTGCGCGAGCTGGCCGGCTACCTGCCCGACGCCGACCCATACCACGTCTGGACGAACGTCGAGTTCGTCGGTGCCGACGGCTCGATCAACGAGGTCGACGCCCTGGTGTTGACCCCGAGCGGGCTCTACGTGCTGGAGTTGAAGCACTGGCAGGGCGAGATTCGCGGTGACGGCACCCAGTGGGTGCGCCGTGCGCCGAATTCGCGGCTGATCCCCGAGGACAACCCGTACATCCTGGCCAATCGGAAGGCGAAGCGACTGGCCAGCCTGATCCGCTACTACGCCAAGCAACATGGGCGGCAGCGTGAGACGCCCTATGTCGGGGCGGCGGTCTTCATGCACGCGAAGGCGATGCGGGCCGACCTGGACGCGATCGGCAGCCAGCACATCTACGGCCTGGAGGGGCACGACTCCGGCCTGCCTGGCCTGAAGAAGCTACTGCTCGCTCTGCCGCGGAATCCGGACCATCTGGTGGACGAGGCGCGCGGCCGGGAGATCGTCGAGCTGGTGCGTGGCGCGAAGATCCGCCCGTCGGTGGCGGACCGCAAGGTCGGTCAACTGCTGCTGCATCCGAAGCCGTTCGCCGAGGGTCTCGGCTGGCAGGACTTCCTCGCCGGGCATGCGCTGGACACCTCGCTGGTGCGTCGGGTGCGGTTCTACCTGACCAGCCGGGCCGCCGAGCATGAGGTTCCGGCGATCCGCAGGGCGGCCGAGCGGGAGTTCCGCCTGCTGCAGGGCATCCATCATCCGGGCGTGGCCCGGGCGCACGACCTGGTCGAGCATTCGTGGGGCCCGGCGGTCATCTTCGACCATCAGGAGGAATGGGTACGCCTCGACCAGTGGCTGCTGCGCCGTGGCGACGCGTTGACCCTGGCCCAGCGACTGCAACTGGTGCAGGATCTCGCCGAGATCATCGACTACGCGCACTCCCGTCGGCTGGCGCACCGGGCGCTCTCGCCCGGGCTATCTACGTCGGTAACCCGGATGGACCGCGCCCGACGCTGGTGGTCACCGACTGGCAGACCGGCGGCCGGTTGGCCGGCACTACCCAGCTCACCCGGCTCGGTCCGTCGAGCGACCCAGCCAGCTTGAGCTGTTCTTCGACGACGAGGTTCGCCGCTACCAGGCGCCGGAGGCCGAGAACGCCACCCGGCTGCCGGGCCACCAGCTCGACGTGTTCTCCCTCGGCGCGCTGGCGTACCGGATCTTCGCCGGGGCGGTGCCGGCCGCCACGCCGGAGGAACTCGTCAACGCGGTACGCGACAGCGGCCTGCACCTCGATGCTGCGGTCGATGGCATGCCGCACACGCTGGTCACCCTGGTCTATGACGCGACCCGGGGCGATCCGGCGCAACGGCTGCCCAGCGTCTCCCGGTTCCACAAGGACCTGGAGAAGGTCTGGGAGGAGCTAACCGCGCCTGAGCCCGAGCCGGTCGCCGACCCGCTCTCCGCCCATCGGGGTGACGTGCTCGACGGCGGCCTGGAGGTGAAGGACCGGCTCGGCTCCGGTGCCACCGCCGTCGCCTTCCTGGTCACTCGCGACGGGGAGTCGCGTGACCTGGTGCTGAAGGTCGCCCGCGACGAGCAGCACGAGGAACGGCTGACGGCGGAGGCGCGTACCCTCGCGCGGTTGAAGCACCCCAGGTGGCCGCGCTGGTCGAGGGTCCGGTGCGGGTTGGCGGCCGGACCGCGCTGCTGATGGAGAGCGCCGGTACGCGGACCCTCGCCGAGGAGCTGCGCGGCGGCCGGCTGGCGTTGGACCTGCTGGAGCGGTACGGCCGGGACCTGCTCGACATCGTCAACTACCTGGACGGCCAGGGCGTCTGGCATCGTGACCTGAAGCCGGCCAACCTGGCGGCCCGACCGAGGCCGAAGGACAAGCAGCCGCACCTGTGCGTCTTCGACTTCGCTCTCGTCCGCCCCCGCCGACCAGCTCGGCGCGGGCACCGTCGGCTACCTCGATCCGTTCCTCGGCCCGCCGCGCCGGCTGCGCTACGACGCGGCGGCCGAGCGGTTCGCGGCGGCCGTCATGCTCTACGAGATGGCGACGGGCGTGCTGCCCCGCTGGGGTGACAACGCCAACCCGGCCGTGGTCAGCGACGAGGTGGCCCTCGACCCGGCGGTGTTCGACCCGGCGGTTGGCGACCGGCTGGTGGAGTTCTTCAGCCGGGCGTTGGCGAGGACGCGGCGGCGCGGTTCAACACGGTCGACGAGATGACCGATGCCTGGCGGGCCATCTTCCAGCAGGTCCCGCAGCCGGCGGCGACTCCGGTCGGCCCGGTGCCGGCGGCGGTGGGGCTGACTCGTGAGTCGCCGCTGGAGGTCACCGAGCTGACCGCCCGGGCCCGCTCGGCGCTGGAACGGCTCGGCCTGCACACCGTCGGCGAGCTGCTGGACGCGGAACCGTCGGCGTTGACCCGGGCCAAGGGAGTGCCGGACGCCACCCGCAAGGAGATCCTCGCCCAGGCGCGGGCGCTGCGCGCCGTGCTGCCCGGCGGCAGCGAGTCGCCCGCCGTCGACGAGCAGCCGCTGGCGCAGGGCGTGGAGGCACTCTGCGCGACCTTGCTTCCCGCCTCGACCTCCCGCAACCACCGGACGCTGGCTGTGCTGCTCGGGCAGACGCCCACTGGCGACGGTGAGTTCCTGTGCTGGCCGGCGCAGAGCGAAGCGGCCCGGCCACCGGCCGGAGCCAGCCGCAGATCTCCAGCTGCTCGCTGCCCAGGCCAGGAGCTGGCTGGGCGAGCCGGCACTGGAGGCGGTGCGCAACGAGATCGTGGCGCTGCTCGACGCCCGCGGCGCGGTGATGTCCGCCGTGGAGTTGGCCCAGGCGCTGATCGCCGCCCGGGGCTCGTACACCCCGCGCCGAAGCGGCTGCCACAGGCAATCGGGCTGGTCCGCGCCGCCGTCGAGGCCGAGCTGAGCACCGGCGGGGACGCCCGGGTGGCCATCCACCGGTTCCGCACCTCCGGCACGGTCCTGGTCGGCCGGGAACCGGACGATCCGGCGTCCGGCGTCACCGCCGCCGACTTCCTGGGGTACGTGGTGGAGCTGGGCGGCCGGGCCGCCGAGCTGGCCGGCGCCGATCCGTTGCCGACCCGGCAACGTGCCGTCGAGGAGCTGCGCCGGCTGTCCGTGCCAGCGGGATGCCGGCCGTGGCCGACCTGCGGCTGTTGCAGCTCGCGGCGGCCGCCCGCAACGATCGGGTCGACGTCAACCCGCAGGGACAGCTCTACCCGGTGGGGATGCCGGCGGAGCGGGCGCTGCGGTTGTCGGTGGGCAGCCTGATCGGGCAGCGGCTCAGCGAGGACCAGATGCGCGACCGAGTGCAGAGCCGATTCCCCGCGCGGAGCGGCTGCCGAAGCGGCCCGCGCTGAACGACCTGCTCGTCGCGGCCGAGGTGCCGCTGACCTGGCACCCGCACGACCGGGTGTACGGGCCGGCGACCACGGCGGCGTCGGTGACCGGCACCCGGCTGGCCACCACCCACGCACCGCTGCTCGGGCTCACCGCCGCCGACGAGGTGGGAGACAAGCTCACCTCTGCCATCGACCGGCGGGCCTTCCTCGCGGTGCTGGCGCCGCTGCGCCGGCTCGGGCCGGCCCGACGGGCGCTGCTGGCCCGGCTGCCGCTGACCGAAGTGGACGTCACCGCGATCCTGCTGGACCGGCTGCGTGCGCTGGGCTTTCCCTGGGAGGCGATCGTGGCGGCCGACAACGGCTCTGCGCTGGACGCGGACTTCCGCAGCCTGGTGGACCTGGTCCGGCACCAGGTGGTGCCGGCGGTCAGCGCGGCGATCGTCGCCGCCGAGGGGCCGGTGCTCCTCACCGAGGCGGCACCACTGGCCCGGTACGGGCAGCTCGGGCTGCTCCAGGAGTTGGCCGACCCGACCAGCCTCGGCCGGCGGCCCGGCTGCTGCTGGTGCCGGCACGGCGCCCGAGCCGGCGGTGCTGGACGGGTGCAGTTGCCACTGACCTCACCGGCCAGCCAATCGCTGTGGCTCGGCAACGACTGGCTCGAAGGAACCTTCGAGGCAGCGCGTACGTCCTGACTGTCGTATTGCTGACATGCTGCGGGTCGGCGATTACTACTGTGGACTGCTACAAATCTTTGAATGCCCCTCAGCAAGATCGTGCTTGAGAACTACCGCTGCTTCCGGGACCGGCAGGAGATTGAGCTGGCCCCGGTGACAGTGGTGCTCGGCAAGAACAACTCGGGCAAAGCGTGTTGACTCGGGCGCCGATGGTGATCGCGACGGGCTTCGCGACGACGACTACCGCGCCGCTCGACTTGGACCGACTCGAACCCCAGCCGGTGGACGGCTTCCCAGATTTGATCTTCGAGCAGAGCCCGCACGGCAAGTTCTTCCTCGGCTTTGATGTGGATGGGCCGAGACCCTTCCAGATGGCCGCGACGATCCAGCATGTGGCCGAGAACCGCACCGCATTCGTCTCGGACCTGACGTTGCGCGCTTCGGACATTGATGTCGTGCTTGCCTGGCAGCCTGCCTTCCACGTCGGTGACGGTCCATACTCATATGAAGTCCGCAGTTCTGACCGACCTTCTGCCATACGTCCTGTGGCATTCCAAGGTTTGTGCCCGCAAGCTGATGGCGTCCCGGAACTTCGTGACCTGCGGGGAATGGACCTTTCGCTCGGGCCCATCCGCTATCTCAGCGCTTACCGAGACCGGCCAGAGCGGCAGCACAGACTTCCGCTTGGGACGCCACAGAGGATCGGACAGCAGGGGCAGGGGACGCTGGGCATCCTTGCTCACGATCAGGAACGTGGTGGCGGCGACCTGCTGGGGATGGTCAATGAGCGTCTGCAGCTCATCGTGCCGGGCTGGCGTCTGGAAGAGATCGAAGCAGGCCCTCTCTGGTCCACGGTCCTGACTAGGCGAGGCAGCAGGGTGCGCGTCAATCTGGCGGACGCCGGCTCCGGCCTGGCTCAAATGCTGCCGATCCTCGTGCAGTGTGCGCTCGACGAGCAACGCGGTCGGAACGTAGCCGCACCGTTGCAAATCATCGAGGAGCCGGAAATGCACCTGCACCCGCGGCACACGCCGAACTGGGAGACCTCTACCTGCGGACCGCGCAGGCCACCGGTACCCGATTCCTCATCGAGACCCACAGCGAGACCTTGCTGCTACGGCTGCGGCGCCGAATCGCTCAGGAGGACGTACCCCGAAGACTGTCGCCGTCTATGTGGTGGAGCAGCACGACGGCGCTTCGAACGTCAGGCGGGTGCACATCGACGACCTTGGCAATCTCGATGAGAGCTGGCCCGAGGGTTACTTCTCCCAGGACTACAGAGAAGTTCGGGCACTTGCGGCGGCGCAGGTGAAGCGGAGCCGGCATGCGTCTTGACATTGAGCCGGAGGTCTTTGCATCAGCGGATCCGGTAGCCACCATCGATTTGATCATCCTCACGCTCGACGGACGACATGAGTGGCAGCCTTCGTTGTCGGTCGCGTCGGCTGCCGTGCAGTTCGTCGCCCGCCAGGTGCCCGCTCTGTCCGAGTACATGCAGAAGGTTTTGGTGGAGGCTGCCAACCCGGCGACACCGGCGGCCGCGGTGGCGAAAGTTCGAGCAGGTGACCTCCGCGCCGTGCTGGCCGATCTGAGTAAGCCAGCGGTGCTGGTTGTGGAGAACCGGATCGGTGATGGCGGGTTTGTACGGGCGGTCGCGGCGGCGCTACGGGACCAGAGGATCGTCGATGCTCTGCGGGGCGACAATGACTGGCTACGGTTGAGTAACGGCGGAGGCTGCGGCCAGATGCCTGACCTCGCTGCTGAGGAGTGCCGGGCCTTCAGCATGCTGGTGCGAGTCGCTGTGCTGTTTGACGGCGACCGTGTGGAGCCCGACGAACCGAGCCCTCATCATGACAAGGTTGCCAAGTGTCGCGAGGCTGGGGTCCGTGAGGTGCACCTGCTCACTTGGCGGATGATGGAAAACTACGTCCCCTTCCCGGTGTGGGAACGACATTTCCCCGCCCGCAGCAACCAGATCGAAGAGCTACGCACCCGAATCCCGAGGCAGCGGGGCTACCAGAACCTCAAGGACGAATTCGGCAGGCGCAACATGCCTAAGCGGATGTTTCCGGACGATCTGCCGTTGACGGAGGAGGACTTCGCGGAGCTGGGCCCAGGGTTGTGACGGAGCTGCGGGAGTTGCTCGCGATGATCCACCGGATCCTGTAGGACACTGACGCACATGCGCAGCGACCAGAACGAGATACGACCAGATCCCACGGTCGTGCTCGTCGACGACCTGCTCACCGACATTGGTCGAGGGCGGGTTCGAGTGCCGGCCTTCCAACGTCCGTTCGTCTGGCGGCCCGGCCAGATGCTGGAACTCTTCGACAGCATTGAGCGTGGGTATCCCATCGGCAGTCTGCTGGTATGGCAGACGGACGAGGAGGTGCGGTCGCTGGATCACATCGGTGGCATGCCGATCCCCGCCTGCTGCAGGCAGTTCTATCTCCTACATCCTCGACGGGCACCAGCGCGTGTCCACCTTGTTCGGGGTGCTGCGGCACAGCTCTCTTCGCGGGCCGACCAGGCGGAGCAGGACTGGATCTGGCGTATCTACCGCGACTTGCGCCATGACCCACTGGTGCCGGAACGCTATCGCCACTACCGACCGGAAGGTCATCCGCCAAGCCACTTGCTGCCGCTGGCTGCGGTTATGCGGACGATGGACTTCCTCGGACATTTCCGACGCGTCGAGCTTCAGACGAAAGACCCTCGGCAGGTTGAGGAATTGATCCGGGAAGCCGAGGCGGTAGCACAGCGGATCAAGAGCTACAAGTTGACCCTGGTACGTCTCCAAGGCGCCAGTTTGGACCAAGCAGTCAACGTCTACTCCCGGCTCAACCGCACCGGCACACGGATGGACCCGGATCAGATGGTTTCGGCGTTGACCTACAAGCATGCCCGGGCTTCACTAGCCGATCGCATCGATGAGATTGTCACGTCGATCGCCGAGACTGGATTCGGCGAGTTGCCTCGTATCGCTGTCTTCAGGGCAATGCTGGCCGTGGCCGGTGAGACAGACATCCTGTCTCCTCGCTGGGACGTGGTAGCGCGCGATCTCCAGAACCGGCTGCACAACTCCATCCCCGATACGGAGCGGGCAGTCGGGCTGGCTGTGCGTTTCCTTCAGACGAAGATTGGCCTACCGCTCGCCAGGCTTCTGCCCTACTCGCACCAGCTCGTTTTGCTTGCGACGTTCTTTCATCACACGCCAGAGCCGACGACCGCACAAGTCGATATGCTCCGAACCTGGTTTTGGGTGACATCTTGGACCAGCGCCTTCGGCGGTGCGACCTCGACCTTGCTGCGGCGGGCGCTGCAGGACGTGCGGGGCTACGCCCTAGGCTCGGGTGTTCTTCCCATCAGCGACGTCGGTGTCCAGCCCATGCCTGACGCTTTCAACCTCAACAGCGCACGTACCAAGGCGTATGTGATTTGGGAGCTGCTGGAGTTTCCCGCCGGCTAGATGTCATGGGACAGCCCTTCGACGTTGTGAAGGTCTTAGCGTCCGGTGAGTCTCAGAGCTACCGCCAGGTTGCGCCAGGCGACAAGCGACCGGCGAATCGGCTTGTGATGCCAACCAGGCCGGAGGTACGGCTGATCGACGCCTTGAAGAATCTCGACCTGTCCGCGGGTCAGCTCAGGGCCGATGCTCCGCGCGATCCCTGGTCGGATTTGTTGGAAAAGCAGCTTCCGGGGAAGGGCTATCTCCGCGCCGGAGCGCGTGTTGCGGAGTCACGGCATCCCATTCAAGGCGTGGCGTCGACTCTGCGAGGGCAATAAGATCGTTTTGTCGATGATCGTGCGGAATTTCTTAAGCAGCAACTACGAGAATTCGCGGCCGAGATCGGGGTCCGGCTCGGTGAGAACCTGGAAGGCGTGGCTGATGACGACTCGGAGTAGTGGCGGTCGGGGCGTTCGGTCGTAGAATCTGGCGGTGATCGAGCTTAAGGCGCTTCAGGCGCAGGTCAAGACCCTGGTGGAGGATCTGCGCGGGCACGTCGCGGAGGCGCCGGGTCTGCGCTCCGAACTGCGCCAGGAGTATGCCCAGGCGAAGGCCGCCGAGCGGGTCGGTGGGAGCTTCGAAACGTGGCTTGACGACGTGCTGGACCAGGCGGCGGTGGCCTGGGTGCTGGGCTGCGTGTTCGTCCGGTTTTGCGAGGACAACGAGCTGGTCGAGAAGCTGTGGATCGGTGGTGCCGACCCGGCGGCGCCGGCTGAGCGGGCGGTACAGCACCGGCAGGCGTACCTGATCGCCAACCCCGGCACAACGATCGGCACTGGCTGCGGGAGGCGTTCGGCTACCTGCGCGGGCTCAAGGCCACCGGCAAGATCTTCGACCAGCACAACCCGGCTTGGCGGTTCGACATCTCCGGCCCGGCGGCCGAGGAGCTGAGCGACTTCTTCCGCCGGGGAGCCGGCTCCGTCTCGCTAAGGGATCCGAAGCTGGACACTCGGGATCTCGGTGACCTTTATGAGCACCTGTCTATGCACGCCAAGAAGACGTACGCGCTGTTGCAGACTCCGAGGTTCGTGGAGAGGTTCATCCTCGATCGGACCTTCGAGCCGGCGGTCCGGGAGTTTGGTCTCGCCGCGACCAGCGTCATCGACCCGACCTGCGGGTCGGGCCACTTCCTGCTCGGTGCGTTCCACCGGCTGGTGGGTAAGTGGCAGCACCGGGAGCCTGCCACCGACATCAAGATCCTGGCGGAGCGGGCGCTCGGCCAGGTGACTGGGGTCGACATCAACCCGTTCGCGGTGGCGATCGCCCGCTTTCGGCTGCTGATCGCTGCGATGAAGGTGTGCGGGCTGACCAAATTGGAGCGGACGCCGGCCTTCCCGGTCCGGGTGGCGACCGGCGACTCGCTGCTGCCGTGGGCGCGTTCGGCTCCCGGGCGCAGGGCGACCTCTTCGCCGCGTCGGAAGGGCGGCAGGTCTTCGCGTACGAGAGCGAGGACGCCGACCTGCTCAAGGACTACCTGGCCGAGAATCAGTACACGGTGGTTGTCGGTAACCCGCCCTACATCACCGTCTCCGACAGCGCCCGCAACCAGCTCTACCGACGGTTGTACGACGCCTGTTCGGGCAAGTACGCACTGACCGTGCCGTTTGCTCAGCGCTTTTTCAGCTGGCCAAGCGCGGTGACCACGACGGCGGCGGCGCAGGTCACGTCGGGCAGATCACCAGCAACGCCTTCACGAAACGCGAATTTGGTAAAAGGCTGATCAATGAATTCTTCGCCGGACAATCCGAGCTGGCCGAGGTCATCGACGCTTCTGGTTCATACATTCCTGGTCACGGCACGCCTACCGTTATTCTGATCGGTCGAAACCGTCTCGTCAGCCCGCGTTATAGCGGCCCAATCCGTACCATTCTCGGGGTGCGAGGCGAACCTTCAACCCCGAAAGGCCGGCCGAGGGCCTGGTGTGGACTGCGATCGTTCGGCAAGTTGATGACCCTGGCTCCGAATCCGAGTGGGTTAGCTCAGCAGATCTCGACCGGGCCCAGCTCGCTAAACACCCATGGAGCCTGAGCGGCGGGGGCGCTAGTGACCTCATGGCGATTCTGGAGAATGAAGCGGCGGCCCGCGTATTAGAGAGAGTCCTTCGTATTGGTTTTATGGCGTGATGGGGGCAGACGATGCGATGTCGGCTCCTCGGAACGTGTTTCTTAGAGCAGGCGCCGAGAAGTGCTGTGTGGCGCGACTGGTTACCGGTGACGAGGTTCGCGATTGGAAAGTTTCGCCGGGGACTTTGCGTTTCATCCTTACGGCGCCGATCGAGAATTGATCAGCCTGGAGCGTATGCCCCGGCTGGCGACCCGATTCTGGTCATATCGAACCGAGCTTGGCAATCGGGCGACTTTCACGAAAGGCACATATTTCAGCGATGGCCGGCCCTGGTGGGGTTGGCATCAGCTCCCAAGGATGTCGGAGCCCATGAATGGTCTATCGTTTACGGCGAGGTGGCAACGCACAACCACTTTGTGTTGGACCGGGGCGGGAAGGTCTTCAGGCAGACCGCGCCAGTAATCAAACTAGCGGACGGTGCGACCGAAGACGACCATTTAAGGCTAGTCGGGCTTTGAACAGCTCGACCGCCTGTTTCTGGCTTAAGCAGGTTAGCCAGGCGAAGGCAGGCGGTGGCGTCGGTCGGGGTATGCAGGACGAGAGCTGGGAGGAGCGCTATCAGTTCAACGCCACCAAGTTGGAGCGTTTCCCGTTGCCTTCGGCGTATCCATCTGAGAGGGCGCGGGAACTGGATGGGCTGGCGCAGAGGCTGGCGAGCCTGACCCCGGCGGCGGTTGCCGCCTCGGGGTGCCTACCGGCAGCGGCTCGCGGAGGCTGAGGCGGAGTACCGCTCGGTGCGGGCGCGGATGATCGCGCTTCAGGAGGAGTTGGACTGGGAGGTCTATCGGCTCTACGGGCTCATCGACGAGGACCTAACCTGCGCGAACCCGCCGGAGTTGACATCTGGGGAGCGCGCCTTCGAAATTGTTCTGTGCAGCAGTGAAGCGCAGACGGCATGGTTTGAGCGGCACGAATCCAAGCCAATCGACCGGCCGCTGCCGCACTGGCCAGCGGAGTACCGGTCCCTGGTTGAGCGGCGGATAGCCACCATCGCGTCGAATCGGCACATCGGATTGATTGAGCGGCCGGAGTGCAAGCGGCGGTGGTCACAGAAGCGGGACAAGGAGAGGTGGGGCTGGGCTGAGCAGGAGAAGGCAGCGTTGCGGGACTGGCTGCTCGACCGGTTGGAGGCGCCGGAGATATGGGTTGGGCAGCCGGCGCCGCTGTCGGTGGCGCAGCTGGCTGACCGGGTCGGCTCCGGTCAGGATTTCCGGTGGTGCTGGAGCTGTGGGTGGGGCACGACTCCTACGACCTGACGAAGACTCTCGGCTTGTTGATCGCGGATGAGCATGTGCCGTACCTGCCGTCTCAGCGGTACAAGCCGTCGGGGCTGCGTAAGCGGGCGCAGTGGGAGCGGACCTGGGCGTTGCAGCGTCGGGAGGATGCGGGGAGGAGGTCGAGATTGAGGTGCCGCCGAAGTACGCCTCGGCGGACTTCATCCGGCCGTCGTACTGGCGGGCGCGCGGCAAGCTCGATGTGCCGAAGGAGCGGTTCATCTCGTACCCGCAGGCGGGGCGGGACAGCGACGGCAGCGAACTGCTCGGTTGGGCCGGGTGGGACCACTTGAAGCAGGCGCAGGCCCTTGCCACCGTCTACCTCGACCGGAAGACGCAGGAGGCGTGGCCGGCGCACCGCCTGCTGCCGCTGCTCGCTGGGCTGGTCGAGATTGAGCCGTGGCTGCACCAGTGGCACTCGGGCGAGGAGCCTGGCTTCCCTGGGTCGCCCGCCGAGTTCTTTACTGACTTCATCAACGCCGAGTTGTCCCAGCTCAGCTCCGACCGCTCGGCGCTGGCGCTGCTCCGCGGCGTTCCTGAGTTGCGGTAGGTCAGGTCTGGGGGCGTCAGGTCTTGACGGCTGCCGCCTCAGGGTTTCGGGCTGGTCTCGTAGTCGGCGGGCGGCCGCGACCATGGCACGTCGATTCTTCGAGGCGGACGCTACGGCTGGAGCGGCAACCTGAAAGGCGTGGCCGATGACGACTCGAAGTAGTGGCCGTTGCGGGGTCGGGCCTTAGGATCTGGCGGTGATCGAGCTTAAGGCGCTTCAGGCGCAGGTCAAGACCCTGGTGGAGGATCTGCGCGGGCACGTCGCGGAGGCGCCGGGTCTGCGCTCCGAACTGCGCCAGGAGTATGCCCAGGCGAAGGCCGCCGAGCGGGTCGGTGGGAGCTTCGAAACGTGGCTTGACGACGTGCTGGACCAGGCGGCGGTGGCCTGGGTGCTGGGCTGCGTGTTCGTCCGGTTTTGCGAGGACAACGAGCTGGTCGAAAGCTGTGGATCGGTGGTGCCGACCCGGCGGCGCCGGCTGAGCGGGCGGTACAGCACCGGCAGGCGTACCTGATCGCCAACCCCGGCACAACGATCGGCACTGGCTGCGGGAGGCGTTCGGCTACCTGCGCGGGCTCAAGGCCACCGGCAAGATCTTCGACCAGCACAACCCGGCTTGGCGGTTCGACATCTCCGGCCCGGCGGCCGAGGAGCTGAGCGACTTCTTCCGCCGGGGAGCCGGGCAGGAGTCGCTGCGCCGCGACGACCTGAACACCCGCTTCCTGGGCGACCTCTACCAGGACCTGTCGACGCACGCGAAGAGACGTACGCGCTGTTGCAGACGCCAGAGTTCGTCGAGGAGTTCATCCTCGACCGGACCTTCGAGCCAGCGGTCAACGAGTTCGGCTTTCCGCGACCAGCGTCATCGACCCACCTGCGGGTCCGGCCACTTCCTGCTCGGCGCGTTCCACCGGCTGGTGGGCAAGTGGCAGGACCGGGAGCCGGGGACCGATGTACGGATCCTCGCGGAGCGGCGCTCGGGCAGGTGACCGGCGTCGACATCAACCCGTTCGCGGTGGCGATCGCCCGCTTTCGGCTGCTGATCGCTGCGATGAAGGTGTGCGGGCTGACCAAGCTGGAGCGGACGCCGGCCTTCCCGGTCCGGGTGGCGACCGGCGACTCGCTGCTGCCGTGGGGCGCGTTCAGTTCCCGGGCGCAGGGCGACCTCTTCGCCGCGTCGGAAGGGCGGCAGGTCTTCGCGTACGAGAGCGAGGACGCCGACCTGCTCAAGGACTACCTGGCCGAGAACCAGTACACGGTGGTGGTTGGCAACCCGCCCTACATAACCGTGGCCGACCCGGCCCGTAACAAGCTCTACCGTGACATCTACCCGACGGTCTGCCACCGCCAGTATGCGCTGACCGTGCCGTTCGCCAAGCGCTTCTTCGACCTCGCCAAGCGGTCCGACGAGCATGGCGAGGTAGCTGGGCATGTCGGCCAGATCACCGGAAATGCCTTCATGAAGCGCGAGTTTGGCAAAAGCTTATCAACGACTACTTCGCACACGAGGTCGAACTGACCGAGGTCATAGATACCTCCGGTGCATACATCCCCGGTCACGGTACGCCGACCGTGATTCTGGTTGGTCGCGCCAACAAGCGTCGCCGCTCACCCAGCCTGCGCACGGTCTTCGGCATTAAGGGAGAATCGTCCACCCCAGCCAATCCTGCAAGCGGCAGGGTCTGGCAGGCGATTGTCAACCAAGTGCAGCAATCGGGGTCCGAGTCGGACTGGGTTAGCGTTGCTGATTCACCCCGCACCCAATTTGCTAGCCATCCGTGGAGTCTCAGCGGCGGTGGTGCTACGGGCCTATTGGAGCGAATTGAAAGCGCTGGGCGAGCGAAAGTTGGAGACGTTGTCACGGCAATTGGGCGAGTAACGCATACCGGTATGGATGATAGCTATTTTGCGCCCAATGGAAGTTGGCAGCGCTATGGCGTCGAGCATTCATCGGTTGTTTCGATCGTTGCGGGCGAAGCTGTTCGGGATTGGGTTATTGCGCCGGAAATTGAGGCGCTATTCCCGTATGATGCAGACCTTCACCCGTCGCTTCGGGACGAAGCGTCCCGGCGGATTCTCTGGCTTACGGCAAGTATCCTATGGCGTCGGCGTGAGCCCGGAGGTACGCACGAAGAAATTGGTCTGACCTGGTTTGAGTGGAGCCGCTGGCACCCGGAGCGCTTCCTTGTTCCCCTTGGTATCGGGATGGGTGAGGTAGCGACACACAACCATTTCGTGTTGGACCGCGGCGGGAAGATTTTAACCGTACTGCACCAGTTATGAAACTGCCAGGAGGGGCGAGCGAGGATGATCACCTGCGACTGCTTGGGCTGCTAAACAGCTCGACCTCTTGCTTTTGGCTCAAGCAGGCTTGCTTCCCGAAGGGTGGTACTGCGAACTCCAGTGGGGAGGGAATCGGTGGAGTCCTGAGCCCTGGTTCGAAAGGTATGCGTTCAACGCATCCAATGTCGAGCGGTTTCCGTTGCCGGGGCGTACCCGTTGGGGCGGGTGCGGGAGTTGGATGGGCTGGCGCAGCGGCTGGCGAGCTTGACCCCGGCGGCGGTTGCCGCGTCGGGGTGCCCACCCGGCAGCGGCTCGCGGAAGCTGAGGCGGAGTACCACTCGGTGCGGGCGCGGATGATCGCGCTTCAGGAGGAGTTGGACTGGGAGGTCTACCGGCTCTACGGGCTGATCGACGAGGATTTGACCTGCGCCAACCCGCCGGAGTTGGCGCTGGGGAGCGGGCCTTCGAGATCGTGCTGCACACCAGCGGGGCGAAGACCGAGTGGTTCAACCGGCACGGGTCCAAGCCGATTGACCGGCCGCAGCCGCACTGGCCGGCGGAGTACCGGTCGCTGGTCGAGCGGCGGATCGCCACCATCGGCTCGAACCGGCACATCGGTTTGATTGAGCGGCCCGAGTGCAAGCGGCGCTGGTCCACCGACGGGTGGGAGAAGATGCAGTCGGTCGCGTTGCGGGACTGGCTGCTCGATCGGTTGGAGGCGCCGGAGCTGTGGGCCGGTCAGGCGACGCCGCTGTCGGTGGCGCAGCTCGCCGACCGGATCGGCAGCGACCAGGATTTCCGGGCGGTGCTGGACCTATGGGTCGGGCACGACAACTACGACCTGACCCGCACGCTGGGCTTGTTGATCGCGGATGAGCATGTGCCGTACCTGCCGTCTCAGCGGTACAAGCCGTCGGGGCTGCGTAAGCGGGCGCAGTGGGAGCGGACCTGGGCGTTGCAGCGTCGGGAGGATGCGGGGAGGAGGTCGAGATTGAGGTGCCGCCGAAGTACGCCTCGGCGGACTTCATCCGGCCGTCGTACTGGCGGGCGCGCGGCAAGCTCGATGTGCCGAAGGAGCGGTTCATCTCGTACCCGCAGGCGGGGCGGGACAGCGACGGCAGCGAACTGCTCGGTTGGGCCGGGTGGGACCACTTGAAGCAGGCGCAGGCCCTTGCCACCGTCTACCTCGACCGGAAGACGCAGGAGGCGTGGCCGGCGCACCGCCTGCTGCCGCTGCTCGCTGGGCTGGTCGAGATTGAGCCGTGGCTGCACCAGTGGCACTCGGGCGAGGAGCCTGGCTTCCCTGGGTCGCCCGCCGAGTTCTTTACTGACTTCATCAACGCCGAGTTGTCCCAGCTCAGCTCCGACCGCTCGGCGCTGGCGCTGCTCCGCGGCGTGCCGGAGGCATTCTGAAGCATTAGGGGCGAAGCGCCGCATTGTGAAGCTCGGTGGAGGCGAAATGGCGCAGGAACCTAATGGACGCAACCTTGGGTCGTCCATGGTGCGCGCCAGAGGCCGCAGATCCACTGGGCCTAATGTTCAGCCTGTCGTAGGGTCGCCGTCCCGGCCGTTGGCTCGTAGACTTCGCCTATGGTGGTCCATGATGCACCGTTGACGTTGCAGGAGCGGGTTCGGGCGACGATTGACCTCAGTGAGAGCCATTTCCGAGAGTTCAAGAGCGCGTTCGAAGGACCTCCAGGAGGCAAGACGCCTAGAGACCCCGGGCGATCCGCAAGGATATCGGCGAGGCTCTGGTCGCTTTCGCTAACGCCGACGGAGGAGAACTCCTGGTAGGCGTAGAGGACAATGGACGCGTCACCGGCGTTCCGCACAAGGTGGAAGTCCTCGACTCACTTCTTGACGCATGGAAGACGCATGTCCATGCTGCGACGCCACTTCCGACTCCTCGCACCGCGATCGTCACGTTGGACGGGCAGAAGGTCTTGTACTTCTCGGTTGAGAAGGGGACCGCCTATGTGCACCTCACGACCGACGGGCGGTGTCTGCAACGCAGGGACCGAGAATCCTCGCCTGTGCCCACGGAGCAAATTCACTTTGAGCGGCAGGAAAGACTGTCTCGGGAGTATGACCGAGCATTTGTTGACGGAGGGGATCCGAACGCACTAGACCTTGAGGCGGTAGAGCGAATTGGTGATCAGATCGCACCCGGCCTGTCGCCTGAAAAAGTGCTACAGCTGTTAGATCTGGCTGAATTCAGCGGGTCGGGCGTCAGGCTGCGCCGCGCGGCAGTTTTGCTACTCGGTAAAAATGTTAGCCACTGGCATCCGCGTTGTGAAGTTCGAATTCTGCGCGTCGCGGGCACCGAGCTAAAACGGGTCGTGACTACAACGTGCTCTCAGACAAGCATGTATCGGGCTGCATTCTGGAGCTCCTCTCCATCGCATGGGAGGAGATACGGCCATACTTGGTCGAGACGCGACTGGGCCCGGATGGCCGCTTTGAAGAGCAAGTTCGGTATCCCGAGGATGCTTGCAGAGAGGCGCTTACCAATGCTATCGCTCACCGAGACTACTCAATGGAGGGCAGGGCAATTGAGGTTTTCGTTTACGACGACCGGTTGGAAGTCCGTAGTCCTGGTGCACTCCTCTCGACGGTGACTGTTGAAGGTATTAAAAGCCTGCAAGGCGTTCATCAATCAAGGAACACAATTATCGCCCGAACGCTGCGGGAACTTGGCTACATGCGCGAGATGGGTGAGGATTCCGGCGAATCTTTCAGCTTATGCGTGCTCATGACCTAGTCGCGCCGGAGATCTTTGCGGATAATCAGAGCTTTGCTGTATCTCTTCAGCACCGATCCGTCTTCTCTGAAGAGGATCAGCGGTGGATTGCGGCGTATGAGTACTTTGACCTTGAGCGTGATGAGGAGAAGGTTCTGCTGCTCGGGCGGAGGGGAGCCGCTTAGCGTCCAACAGATTATGGATGCGGTGGACCTTGTTGACACTGAAGACTACCGGGCCCTTATGGAGCGCCTCCAGCAGAAGGGGCTAATCCAGGGCGTGCGCCGTAGTAGATCTGGTGTTCGAACTCGCAACTCGCCTAGATGGAAGGTTGTGCAACCAAAGGATGCCAATGGGTACTACGGCGAACTGATTCAGGCGGCGAAGGAAGTTTACAGGGGAGAATCCCTGTCGGGAAAGGACTTTATTCGTATCGGCGCCTCCCTTGCGCAAAACAGTCCTTATGGCTCGACGGGCGGGCTTGGAAGAGCGTTTCGCCGGTTGGGCCTTACGGATCAATATGGAAATCCCATTGGTCGTTTCAAGGCAGTGCTCGGCCCGCAGCATGCACCTAACTTTCCACGGTCTGGGCCAGACTTGTCGAGAGATGAATCCGTGTCGAGGCGTGAAGGCAAAGAACTTGTTGAGGCGGGAATTTCCCAGGACGAAATCCGGCAAGCGGGGAGATATCCGCGAGTCGCGAACCAACTGTGATATTCGTTGGTAATTTGTCTTATGCGACGACAAAGACAGCCTCAAGTCGCTATTCGAGCGGAAGGGGCTGGTCGTGAATGTGTCACTTCCCGCAGATCACGCTGCCGTGGGCAGGAATCGGGGTTACGGGTTCGTCGAGATGGCCTCATCTGGAGAGGCGCAGCGAGCGAGATTGGAGTTAGAGGGTTCAGCGTTGGATGGTAGGCCGCTGCATCTTGACTGGGCTAAGAGTTGAGAATTTGGCGGTTACGATCACGACGTCCCACGACATTGGGATTTTATCGACGTGCATAGGCCTGATCGCCTTGTCTAGCGAGAATTGGTTTGCCGAGTAGGTAAATCCTGTGCCCGTGCTGTTGCTTTGGAATGCTGGCCACCTTCCACGCATCGAAGAGGCGGCGCAACGCTGGATCAGCGGTTACGCGCTTTGACCTGAAGGCCCTGGACAAAGGCAACCCAGGCACTCGGGGTGAAGGTCAGCACGGGGCCGGTCGGGTTTTGCTGTCTCGTAGGCCGACGACGCCGGGAAGGTTGTCGGCGACCTCGACGCAGTCACCGCCGTTGTTGCTGCGGGTCGCCTTGCGCCAGACGGCACCGGTCAGGTCAGGCACGGGAGTACTCCTCTGCGACTTGCTGGATTAGATCCTTCGATCGGGACTCGTTGAGAGCGCGGTCGGCCATGTCGGCCAGATTGCATCGTAGGCGGCGATCTCGTGCGGCTTGTCGAGGTAGATCGCCCCAGTCGCAGCTTCAAGGTAAGCCACCGGCGGTTCCACCTCCTTGCCGCTGCTGTCCCGCGGGAATTCCATGATTGAGAAGGCTCCTGCCATCGCCCCGGCATGCAGCCCGGCAGAAAAAGTCAGCACTGGACGGTTACGTTGGGTAGTTCGGCGGCCTTCAGAATCTGGTGTAGCTGCTCCGCCATGATCGTGGCGCTGCCGACCGGCCGGCGCAACACCGCCTCGTTGAGTATCACGCTCAGTTGCGGCGCCGAGAACCGGGTTAGCAGCCCTTGCCGTTCGATCCGGAGTTGGACGGCGCGCTGCCGCTCGTCGCTGTCTCTCGCGTCGATCGAGCCACCGGGCATGTTGAAGACCTGCTCGGCGTAGGCGCGGGTCTGGAAGAGGCCGGGGACCAGTTCGGGCTGGTACTTGCGGATGTCGGAGGCTGCGGCTTCGAGTCCAATGTAGAGCTGGAACCAGCGGGGCAGGCCGGAGCCGATGTAGTCGTGCCACCAGTTCTTGTTCTCGCGGGTGGCCGCCGCCATCGCGAGGACCAACTCAATGTCGTCGTTGGAAGCGCTGTAGAGATGGAGCATCTCCTTGACGTCTGTCGCGCGGAAGCGGACGTTCTCAGCGCCGCTTTCGATCCGATAGAGAGTTGCACGTGCGCGGTCCAGCTCCTCGGCTGCCTTCTCCATCGTCAGTCCAGCGGCCTTGCGAAGTGCTTCGAGCTTCCTGCCGAGCTGGCGCCGAAGCATGGTCGATCCGGCTACCGACTGTGACACCCCTGCCTCCGATGGTCAGGTCGTGGTTGACGCACGTCTGCCCAATTAAACGCTTCCGATGTTTCAGAAACAATAGACACGTCATGCTGAGTCCTTCTAGGAGTGCTAGACGATTCTAAGACGTCTTCTGTTAGACGTTGCATCTGATCCGATGCGGTGCTTGACTGCCTTTGCGGCCACTGTGGAGATCTCGCTGCTCAGCCGCTATCTGTGCCCTGCTGTCGTACTGCTGGTTGAAGGCAGCGGTGGCAGGTGCCGGGTGGGTCCGTCGGTGCGGGGTGGGCCGGTGGGCCTACCCATCCACAGGTCAATCTCGACGGTGAGAGGCAGGTCCTGTCATGCGCGTCTTCTTCCGGCGTGCCCGGAGTCGCCAACGGTCGGTCAGCGGGCCGACCTGCTACCGCTCGGCGGCCTGCCATCCGCTGCGGCCGTGGCAGGTGCGCGAGCGGGATTCCGGCCCACTCCGCTCGGCCGTCGCGGGCTCGACCCGCAGGAGGTGCGCGAGTTCCTCGACCGGGTCGCCGGCGACCTGGCCGTGGTCTACGACGCGCTCGCGCAGAGCCGCCGGGAGACCGACCGGGTCAGGACGCGTTGCGCCGCTGGCAGTCCGAGCAGGCCCGCGCCCGCAACGAGCGGGGTACGACCGGTGACCGAGCGCTGGGTCATCCACCTGCCGGTGGTCGTTAACGATCTGGTCGCCGCCCAGCGTCTCGCCCGGGTGGTCGCGCACTGGACGCACGTCCTGCCGCAGATCGACCGGGCGGCACCACCGTGTCGGCCGAGGACGCGCAGAACGTACGTCACTGGGTCTTCTGCGACCGGCTGCTGCCCGGTGGCCGGCGCTGCCTGCTCCGGCCCGACCACGACGGCGGGTGTTCCCGGCGGTTCCGCCAGCGGTGAGCGTGGCGGTGGCGCTCCCATGATGTGTGCGATCGCGGGACCGGCGGGCTGGGACCTGCGGCGATGACACCTTAGGATCGGCGGGTTGCCGGTGACGCCGGCCTCACGGGGCGCAAGTGCGAGGAGCGGTGATGACCCTGCTACGGGACGTGATCGACATTCCGACCTCGGTCGGCGACGGTGACTTCGTCGTTCGCGCCGCCGAGGGCGCCGACCTGCGCCGCTACGTGGTCACCGACCAGCTCCGGGACAACTTCGCCGAGGCGCTGCGCCGCATCGGCCACGCCGTCACCACCGGGCGCTCCCAGGCGATGTTCCTGCACGGCTCGTTCGGCTCCGGCAAGTCGCACTTCATGGCGGTGCTGCGGGAGATCCTCCAGCACAACCCGGAGGCCCGCGAGGTGCGCGGCCTGACCGAGCCGGTCCTCGCCGCCGACCCCTGGCTGCGCGACCGCAAGCTGCTCACCCTCACCTTCCACATGCTCGATGCGCGCTCCGTCGAGCAGGCCGTCCTGGAGGGCTACCTCAACCAGATCACCGCGCTGCACCCGGAGGCGCCCGTCCCCGCCGTACACCGGTCGGACGCGATGCTCGACGACGCCGCACGGCTGCGCGGGCGGATGGACGACGACGCCTTCTTCGCGGCTCTGCGCGACGGTGGCGGCGCACCCGCGGCCGGAGGCGGCCTCTCACTCGCCGCGCTGCGCGCCCAGGCCGACGGCTGGACCCCGCAGAGCTACGCCGCCGCTGCGGCGGCGGTACCCGGCACCGAGCAGCGGGACCGGCTGGTCAGCGCGCTGACCAGCACGTTCTTCACCGGTGCGGTCCGCAGTGGGGAGTACCTCGACCTGGACACCGGCCTCGCCGTGATCACCCGGCACGCCAAGGCTCTCGGGTACGACGCGCTGGTGCTCTTCCTCGACGAGCTGATCCTCTGGCTCTCCACCAAGATCAGCGATCACACCTTCGTCAACAGCGAGGGCGCCAAGCTCAACAAGCTCGTCGAGTCGGCCGACGCCACCCGGCCGCTGCCGCTGATCTCGTTCGTCGCCCGGCAGCGCAACCTGGAGGACTTCCTCGGCCCCAGGTCGGCGGCACCGAGCGGGAAGCCCTCGCGCATGTCATGCGCAGCGTCCAGGGCCGATTCGGCGAGATCGTCCTCGCCGACACCAACCTGCCCGAGATCACCGAGAAGCGGCTACTCAAGCCGCTCACCGACGAGGGCCGGGCGGCCATCGACAACGCCTTCGCCGCCGTGAAGGGCAACCGGGAGGTCTGGGACGCCCTGCTGCTCGGCGCCCAGTACGGCGACGCCGGAATCGGCTCCGACGCCGCCGCCTTCCGCAAGCTCTACCCGTTCTCGCCCGCCCTGGTCGCCACCCTGGTCGCCCTCTCCCAGGCGTTGCAGCGCGAGCGCACCGCGTTGAAGGTGATGACCGAGCTGCTCGTCGACCGCCGGGACACCCTGCGGGTCAACGACCTGATCGGGTGGCCGCCCTCTTCGACCCCTGGTGCTGCACGGCGAGCTGCCCGACCGGCCCAAGCTCAAGCAGCTCTTCCAAGCCGCCCGCACCCTCTACACCCAGAAGCTGCGCCCCATCCTGCTCAACCTCAACGGCATCACCGAAGATCAGGCGGCTGGACACCATCAGTTCCAGCTCGACGACAAGCTGGTCAAGACGGTGCTGCTCGGCGCGCTGGTCCCGGAAGTGCCGGCCCTGCACAACCTCACCGCCGCCAAGCTGCACGCGCTGAACTTCGGCTCGATCACCTCGCCGATCCCCGGCTACGAGCGGCAGATCGTGCTCAACCGGCTCAACCGGGTCGCCGACGGCGCCGGCGAGCTGCACCTCACCAAGACCCGGACCCGGTGGTGTCGCTCAGCTGCACACCGTCGACTACGACAAGCTGCTCGACCTGGTCCCCGAGGACGAGGCCACCACCACCGGCGTCCGGCAGCAGCTCATCCGGGAGCTGGTCACCGCCGAGATGGGGATCGCCGGCGCCGAGGGGCAGCTCGGTGAGCTGCTGCATTCCGGACTGGCGCGGCCGGCGGCACACCGTCCAGGTCAAGTTCGGCAACGTCCGCGACCCCGACACCATGCCGGTCTCCGCGCTTATCGCCACCGGCGAGGCGTGGCGCGTCATCATCGACTACCCGTTCGACCCGCAGGGCTACGAGCGCGTCGCCGACCGCGCCCGGATAGAGCGCCTGGAACGCGGCTCCCGGACCGTCTTCTGGCTGCCCTACTTCCTGACCGACGAGCTGATGGGCAAGGTCGGCCAGCTCGCCAGGATCAACTACCTGCTGGGCAACGGCACTGGCGACCGGCTCAACTCGCTGGCCGCCGACTGGCCCTCGCCGACCGGCAGCAGGGCCGGGTCTACCTCCAGCAGCGCCAGACCCAACTGCGCGGCACGCTGATCAGCGCCATGATGCAGGCGTACGGGTCGGCCACGTCGCGCGGCTCCGACGTGCAGGACGACACCATCGGGTGTTCCACACCCTCGCCGAGGGCCTGCACGTCGGCGACCCCGGGCGGCACCCTCGCCGAGGCGTTCGCCAACCTGACCGGCGAACTCCTCGCCTGGTCCTACCCGGCCGGCCGGCCATGCCGGACGACGAGAAGCCCGTCACCCGCGGCGAGATGACCAAGATCCTGGAGTACGCCCGGCTGGCCGCCGCCGACCCGCCCGCGGCGTCAGCGTGCCCAACCCGGTCGACCAGCGCATCCTCCGGCGCGTCTGCAACAATCTGCGCCTCGGCGAGCTGATCGAAGGCCGCTACGTGCTCAACACGAGCACCTGCCGGTGGAGCCAACACCTGCTCCAGGCCGCCGCCAACGAGGGTTACACCGACCACTTCCCGGTGCACGTGCTGCGCCGGCTCATCGACGAGCCCGCCGCGTTCGGCTTCGACCGTGAGCTGCAAAACCTGATCATCGTCGTCTTCGGGCTGGAGCAGCAGCTCGCCTGGTACCAGCACGGCGGCAAGGTCGACGTGACCAACCTCGCCCTCGTGCGGGACGAGCTGGAGCTGCGCCACCCACCGATGCCCGACGAGCAGGCCTGGAGAGACACGGTCCGCCGAGGTTCAGCCATCTTCGGCGGCGTGCTGCCCGTCTGGCGGACGCCGGCCAACCTCGGTGAACTCGCCGGCACGCTGCGCACGGCAGCGAGCACGCGCGCGAAAGCCGCGCGCGACCTCGTCGAAGCGCTGGAAGCCCACGCCGACGTGCTGGGCCTTGACGCCTCGGCCCCGACCGGCCGACTCGCCACCGCACGCCGCGCGGCCCGACTCGTGACCGAGCTGGCCACCGAGCGCGACGACGTGGTGCTGGTCGAAACGGTCGCCCGGGCCGACCTGGGCGACGTCGACGACCAGGCCGTCGGAGAGCTGCTCAGCCAGGCGGGAACCATTCTCAACGCCATGGCCAGAGGCCACCAGTGGTCCCTGCTCCAGGCGATCTCGGCTCGGGCCGCCCACGACGAGCAGGCGCAGGCAATCATCGGGCAGCTCCGGGAGGTCGCCCGGCACCAGCAGCACGGGCAGGACCTGGTGGACGCCCTCCAGACGGCAGTCGACGCGTCGGCGGCGCTGCTCGCCACCAACCCGCCGCAGGACCGCACAGTCAACAACCCCGGCGGTGCGCCGAACGGCGGGGACGGTCCCCACCGTCACGGTGCCGGGGCAGCAGCAGCCCGCGAGTCCGGCCCTGTCGAGGTGCCCGCGAATGGTGGCGATGGCGGACCGGGCCGCGCGGCTGAGATCGAGGGGACCGGTGGGGCCGGGCCGGTCGCGGTGGCCGGTGGCGATCGGCTGATCGCGGTCGCCCATCAGCGTCGCGAGGTCGCCGATGCGGCCACCTGGGAGAAGGTCGCGGCCGAGATCGCGGCCGAGGTCACCGCCGGGCGGCGGGTCACGGTCACCTGGGAGATCCGGTGACCGGCTCGGCGGCCGGCCGCCTCGCCCACCGGCGAGCCGGCGCGGCGGGATCCGCGGCCCGCCGTCCTGAGGTGGCATCGTGAGCGTGCCGGTCGGCGTGGCCCCGCCCGACGCGATCCGCCGCAAGGTCGAGGCGTGGCTGGCCGAGGACGATCCGGCGGACGCCATCGCGCTGACGGCCCGCCCCGACGGGCCGGCCGAAACGGTGCTCAGCATCAACGGCTGTCGGGTCCGGGTCGTCCCGTGTCCCACTCCGCTGGCCGCCCGTGCTGCCTTGCACGACCGGGCCGACGGCGAACGGCTGGTCCTGTTGACCGAGCTGACCGACAGCGAGCTGGGCGACGGGTCCTCGCCCACCTCAGCAAGCAGACCGTGCGCAAGATCGACCCGTGGGATCTGGTCCGGCAGATGTTCGGCGGAGTGGCCGCCCTCGACCCGACCCTGGTCCGGGTCGGACGCTGGGTCGCCAACGCACTCACCGATCACGCCCCGGCCGACGGTTGGCCCGCCCGCCCGGCGCGATCCTCACCCGCGACCACGCGCTGCGCAGCCTCACCTCAGAACTGCTCGACCTGCCACCCGCCGAACTCGACGACAGCGGCCTGGTGCAGTGGAGCACCGACGCCCGGCGGCAACTGCGCTTCACCCAGCTGCCGGAGGTCGTCGCCGACGGCATCACCGCGTACCTCACCGGGACCGCCGGCCATGCTGCCGTCCCGATGATGGCCGCCGTACGCGCCGGACACGGCGTCGACGTCATTCCGTTGGGGCTGCTGGCCGGGCTGCTCTGGCCCGCTGGAAGCGAGCGGCCCGCCGAGGTGGAGGTTGCTGTCGGTCGTACCCGACTGGAGCCCTGGTTCGGCGGCCTTCGGCTGAGCCCGCAGCAGGCCGATTTCCTGCACCAGGCGGCCGAGGCGTGGGTCTACCGGACGCTCGAGTCGGGCGACAACGGCCGGGACGAGGCGATGCGGCTGCTGCGTCGGGCCGAGGCGATCGCCGCTGAGGTCGGGATCACCGCACTGCTCGGCGCCTCAACAGTCCTGCCCAGCGGATTCGTTCAGCGACTGCGGGCCTTCGCCGACGCCGTACGACTCGCAGTGCCGGCCGGTGGATCGGCATTTTCGGCGGCGGTGGCACGGGCACAGTCGGCCCTCGCCAGGATGGACGAGCACCGGGCCTCCGAGCCGCGGCGCGTCGAGACCGCCCGGATGGCCGTCCGCCTGCTGCGCTGGCTGCACACCACTGACAGCCTGCCACCGACCACCCTGCTCGACGCACTGCACCGGCAGGTCCGCCAGGACGGCTGGGTCGATAGGGCCCGGCTCGACGTTTTCGCCGGGGATCCCGACCCACAGGTCGCCGAGGCGTACCGATTGCTGCACCGGGCTGTCGACACTCGCCGATCCCGGCACGATCAGCAGTTCGCCACGCTGCTCGCGGCCGCCACCAGCGCCGAGACGGAACCCGGTGCGCTGCTGCGCGTCGAAGACGTGCTCGACCGGGTGGTCCAGCCAATTCTCGACACCGGTCGCCGGGTGCTGCTGCTCGTCATGGACGGCATGGGTGTCGCCGCCGCGACCGAGCTGGCCGAGTCCATTACCCGCAGCGGCGCCTGGGTGGAACTCACCCCGACGGCGGCCCCGCACGGTGTGCTGGCGGCCCTGCCCACCGTCACCGAGGCCAGCCGGTGCAGCCTGCTGAGCGGGCGCATCGCTGCCGGCGGCCAGCAGGCCGAGCGGAAGGCGTTCCGGCAACGGTTCGCCGCCGGACGGCTGCTGCACAAGTCTGCGCTGCGAGCCGGAGCCGGAGCGGCCCTCGACCCGGACGTGCTCGCCGCCCTCGACGACAAGTCGATCCGCCTGGTCGCCGCCGTTGTCAACACGATCGACGACGCGCTGGACCGCAGCGACCCGGGTACCACCGTCTGGGGCGACGACACCATCACCGCCGTCGCCGACCTGCTGACGTCCGCGAGCGACCCGGACCGGGTGGTCGTCATCGTCTCCGACCATGGCCACGTCGTCGACCGAGGCCCCGAGTCGGTCACCCTGCCCAGCGCCAGCAATGAGAACCGGTGGCGACCGCCCACCGATCCGCCCGGCGACGCTGAGGTGGCCGTCGCCGGCAGCCGGGTAGCGCTCGGCGGCGGATCCGTCGTCCTGCCCTGGCGAGAAGAGGTTCGGTACGGGCCGCGCAAGGCGGGCTACCACGGCGGCGCAGCGCCGGCGGAAGCCGTCATCCCGCTGCTCGTGCTCATCGCCGGTGACGACTCCGCCGTGCCCGGCTGGGCCGGTGCGCCGGTGGCCAGCCCGGACTGGTGGCGGGAACCGTTGACGGAGAGCACATCCCTGCCGGCTGAACCCCGCCGGCAACCCGGCGGCGCCCGCGCAAATCCGTCGAGCAGCAGACCGACGGTCTTTTCGACCTGACGCCGGCCGTCGTCGCGCCGGCTGCCGCACCGCAGCCCGTACCCACCGCGCCCGACGCGGTGGCGGCCTCTCTCCAGCGAGCGCTACGCCCAACGGCGCGACCCCGGCTGCCCCTGGCCGACGAACGGGTCGCCGCGCTGCTGAACACGCTGATCGCCGGCGGTGACCGGGCGACCCTCGACACCCTCGCCGCCCGGTCCGGCGTACCGGCGCACCGGATCAATGGCACGATCACGGCGTTGCGTCGGCTCCTTCAGGTCGAGGGATATCCCGTGCTTACCCTCGACGCGGACGGCCGCACCGTTCACCTCAACCGCGCGTTGCTGATCGAGCAGTTCGAGCTGGAGCCGCGGTGACCGTGGAATTGTCGGCCCGCCGCCGCCGGGACATCGTCGACGCGCTGCGCCGCGGGGTAGTCCCGAGCAACGGACTCGACGCACTCGCGGTCGGGCTGGACCGGTTCACCACCGCGCTGGACGACGACCTGGAACGGGTCGCCGGCGGCGGAGCGTCTTCAAGGCCGTGCGCGGCGAATACGAGGCCGGCAAGACGTTTTCACGCGGTGGCTGGCCGAACGCGCCAAGCGACGGGGCTTCGCCGCTGCAGAGGTGCAGATCTCCGAGCTGGAAACACCACTGCACCGGATGGAGACCGTCTATCGGCGGCTGGTCGAACACCTCAGCACCGAGCAGTTCGCCCCAAGCGCCTTCCGACCCGTACTCGATGGCTGGATCTTTGCGCTCGAAGAGGACGTCCTCGCCGGCGGCGCGGTCACCGAGGACGATGCCGAGGCGCTGAACCGAGCCGTCGGCGAGCTGCTGGAACGCCGGCTGGGCGACATCTCGCGGAGCACCCGGGCTTCGCCGCTGCCCTGCGCGGTTACCGAGCCGCCAGCGCCAGCGGTGACCACCTCACCGCCGACGGACTGGCAGCCTGGCTCGGCGGGCAGCCGCACGTCGCCGCGTCCGTGCGGCGGGCAGCCGGGGTCAAAGGCGACCTTGACCATTACGGCGCGCTGAGCTTCCTCCAGGGACTGCTCACCGTCCTGCGCGACAGCGGCCACCAGGGGCTGCTACTGGTGCTGGACGAGGTTGAGACGCTGCAACGGGTGCGCTCCGACGCGCGAGACAAGGCACTGAACGCTCTCCGGCAGCTCATCGACGAGGTTCACGCGGACCGGTTTCCTGGACTCATGCTCGTGATCACCGGGACGCCCGCGTTCTTCGACGGCCCGCAGGGCGTCCAGCGGCTCGCGCCGCTCGCGCAACGTCTCGCCACCGACCTCGGCCCCGACCCGCGCTGGGACAACCCGCGAGCCACCCAACTGCGGCTATCCGGGTTCACCGTCGACGCCCTGGTTGAACTCGGCAGCCGGGTCCGAGACATCTACGCCAGCGCACAGGTCGACGCTCGGGTGGATGACGACTACCTCGCCACATTGGCCCGTGCCGTCACCGGCGCGCTCGGCGGTCAGGTCGGGGTGGCACCCCGTGTCTACCTCAAGAAGCTCGTGGCGGACGTCTTTGACCGGGTGGACCAGTTCGCCGACTGGGAGCCGCGGCGGCACTACGCACTGACCTTGCGGGCCGACGAACTGACCGAGGTCGAACGCAACGCCGCCGCTCGCGCCGATGACATCGAACTGACGCTCTGACGTGTTGCCGGATCTTGACCCGGTCGTGGTGCACCACGTGGTCAACACTCTGGGCTGGCGAGACCTGCGTCCATTGCAGCATGCCGCGATCGCCCCGGTGCAGGGCGGTCTGGATGCTCTCCTGCTCGCCCCGACGGCGGGCGGCAAGACGGAGGCTGCACTGTTCCCGCTGCTGTCCCGGATGGCCGCGCACCAGTGGACCGGTACCTCGGTGCTCTACCTCGCCCCGCTGAAGGCGCTGCTCAACAACCTGGAGCCTCGGCTGGAGCAGTACGCCGGTTGGCTCGGGCGGCGGGTGGCCCTCTGGCACGGGGACATCGGCGCCTCGCGGCGGCGGGCCGTGCTCTTCGAGCGGCCGGACATTCTGCTGACCACACCTGAGTCACTGGAAGCCATGCTGGTCAGCGCCAACGTCGACCACCGCCAGTTCTTCGCCGGTCTGCAGGCGGTGGTCGTTGATGAGGTGCACGCCTTTGCGGGAGATGACCGAGGTTGGCACCTGCTCGCCGTCTTGGAACGTTTGACCCGGGTGGCTGGTCGGCCGCTGCAGCGGATCGGCCTATCCGCCACCGTCGGGAACCCCGACCATCTGCTCACCTGGCTCCAGGGCTCCGGCGCGGGTAGCCGGCCGGCCCAGGTCGTCGCACCCGAGGTGGTCCATATCGCGGGTGGCGCACCAGCGGGCGAGATCGAGCTGGACTATGTCGGCTCGCTCACCAACGCCGCGGCCGTGATCGCCGCCCTGCATCCGGGCGAAAAGCGGCTGGTCTTCTGCGAGTCCCGGCAGACAGTCGAGGAGCTCGGACAACTGCTACGGGAGCAGGGCGTTACCACCTTCCTGTCGCATGCGTCGCTGTCCGTGGACGAGCGGCGCCGCGCGGAACAGGCGTTTGGTGAGTCGCGTGACTGCGTCATCGTTTCCACCAGCACACTCGAACTCGGCATCGACGTTGGCGACCTGGACCGCGTGATCCAGATCGACGCGCCAGGCACCGTAGCGTCCTTCCTGCAGCGGCTCGGACGCACCGGTCGCCGTCCGGGAAGCAGCCGGAACTGCCTGTTCCTGACGCTCGGTGGCCAGCCGCTCGTGGAGGCGGCCGCGCTGCTCCTGCTCTGGTCGCGAGGTTGGGTGGAGCCGGTCACCGCACCGCCGGAACCTCGGCACATCGTCGCGCAACAGGTGCTGGCGCTCTGTCTTCAGGAGCATCGGATCGGTGCGGAAACCTGGATCCAGGCATGGAACGAGCTGCCGCCCTTTGAGAAGAACGCCCGACCGATTGTTCGACACCTCGTCGAGCACGGCTATCTGGAGCAGGACGAGGGCATGCTCTTCATCGGTCCCACCGCCGAGGAGCGGTTCGGCCGTCGTCACTTCATGGAGATGACGGCCGTATTCACCAGGCCGCCCGAGTTCACCGTCCTCCTGGGTCGTAGCGAGCTGGGTCGGATCGATCCCAGCCTGCTCACCGAGGAGGTCCGGGGCGAACGCCGCCTGCTGTTGAGCGGCCGGAGTTGGCGCGTTACGTACATCGACTGGCGCCGTCGGCGGTGTTTCGTCGAGCCTGCCGACGGCGGCGGACGTGCCCGTTGGACGGGCACCGGGTGGGCGTACCGCAGTCACGAGATCACCCGGGCGATGCGTGAGGTGCTGCTGGGAGCGGAGCCTCCGGTCGCCCTCACCCGTCGTGCGCTGACTCGCCTGGCGCGGGAGCGCGAGGAGAAACTGCACCTGGTGCATCCCGGTGGCACTGTCATTGTCCGTGAGAGCAGCGGTGACCTGCGCTGGTGGACCTGGGCGGGTTTCCGGACGAATGCCACGTTGACCGCCACGCTGGGCGAAGTCGTCGACCCGGTGGAGCGGTTCGACGGCAACAGCATCCGACTACGGGAAGACGTCACACCTGCGACCTGGCAGGCACTCACTGCGGACGCCGCCACCCGACTGTGCCTGCCAGAGGTCAACGACAAGGCCCTGGACGGTCTCAAGTTCGGCGCCGCCCTGCCGAAACGGTTGGCCGCAGCCACGCTGGCTGCGCGCCTGGCCGACCTGGACGGCGCTGCCGTGGTGCTGGACGAACCCGTACGGTTCGTCATCGTCTAGTAGAGGGTGCACTGGTTCCTCAGTGAGTATCGACAGGGGATGGCTCAGCGGCGGGGCTCTCGCTGGCGATGGTCGCCTCACGGGGCAGGGCTGCCGCTCGCAGCGCCCAGTCCAGCGCGTAGTCGGCGATCGCCTCCCAACCGTCCTGCCCGACCGTGAAGTGCGATCGGCCGGGAAACTCCTCGTACGCGGTCAGCGCCGGGACTTCTGGTAGAGCCCGCGTTGGCCCGAACCACCGACGCCGGCACCACGTGGTCGGAGCCGCCGGCCATCAGCAGCAGCGGCGCGCGGTCGTCACGTCCGATGTCGACCCGGGCGGGCGAGCGCGGGTCGACGTTGGCGAACGCGCCCTCGAAGAACACCCGCCCTGCACCCGGGACGGCGTAGCGCTGCCGGGCCCGGTCGGAGTCCTCGCGACTCATGGTGTTGCCGAAGGCGTAGGCGAAGTCGTCCCGGGTGAACGGGACGGCCTTGCTCCGGTTGGCGGGGCTGCGCAGGATCGGGAAGCCCGCGCGCAGTTGGCTCAGTGGCACCTTGAGCACCCCTTCACCGCCGCCGGATGCACTCCGACCGTTGCCGCGCCGAGGCCCCGGTCGGCGAGGGTCTGGGCGAACAGGCCGCCGAACGAGTGCCCCATGATGATCGGTGGTCGGGGCAGCGCCGGATGATCCGGTCGTAGTGGGCGATGATCGTGGCCATGCTCTGCTCGGCGATCGGGCCCGGGTCGTCGCGCAACTGCTCCACGGACCGGTCCATGCCGGGCCACGCGGGGCGATGACGTGCAAACCACGCCTGGTGTACCGCTCGACCCACCCCTCCCAGCTGCGCGGGGTCATCCAGAGCCCGTGGATCAGCACGACCGTGTCGACCTGGCCCTGCGGCGTGGCTTCCATCCTGTCCTCCCGGTGTGACGGCGTCCGGCCCGGCGCGTACCCGCTGCCACGCCTGGAATGCCTGCGCCGTTGGGCCCGTGTCGCCCGAGCCCTGACAAATGTCACGGTCGGGGCGTGACGACCGCTCCGGGCATCGGGGTACGCGCCGGCGGAGCATCAGTGCCATGACCAGTACGCATCCGGCTGTCGAGTTGGACGGCCTCACCAAGAGCTTCGGCGCGGTCACCGCTGTCGACGGGTTGAGCCTGCGGGTGCAGCCCGGCGAGGTGGTGGCGTTCCTCGGCCCGAACGGCGCGGGCAAGACCACCACCATCGACATGCTGCTCGGGCTGGCCCGCCCGGACGCGGGTACCGTCCGCATCCTCGGCGGCACCCGGACGAGGCGGTGGCCCGGGTCGGGTGGCCGCCGTACTCCAGACCGGCGGGCTGCTCAAGGACCTCACCGTGGGCGAGACGGTCGAGATGTCCGCCCACTTCTACCGGCAGACCCGTCCGGCGGCGGAGGTGCTGGAGCGGGCCGGTATCGCCGACATCGCCGGGCGGGTGGTCGGGCGCTGCTCCGGCGGTCAGCAGCAGCGACTGCGCTTCGCGCTGGCCCTGCTGCCGGACCCGGACCTGATGGTGCTCGACGAGCCGACCACCGGCATGGACGTGGAGGGCCGGCGGGACTTCTGGCAGGCCCTGCGCCGGGACGCCCGGGCCGGACGGACCGTCATCTTCGCCACCCACTACCTGGACGAGGCGGAGGCGTACGCCGATCGGATCGTGCTGGTCCGGCAGGGCGCATCGTCGCCGACGGCACCACGGCGGAGATCAAGAACCTGGCCGCCGGCCGTACCGTGCGGGCGACCCTGCCCGGCGCGGACCAGGCCGCGCTCGCCGCGCTTCCGGCGTGGACGCCGTGGAGGTACGCGGCGACAACGTGCTGGTGCGCACCGGCGACTCGGACGCGATCGCCCGGCACCTGCTGACCCGGACCGCCGCCCGGGACGTGGAGATCACCTCCCGCAACCTCGAGGACGCCTTCCTCGCCCTGACCACGGCACAGAGCGGAGCCTGAGATGAGCACCCTGTCGGCCACCCCAACCCCACCCCCAGCCGGGCCGGTGAGCCGGATCGTCGGCTGCCCGCCCTGGGCGGATTCGCCCCGGCCGTCCTGCGCATCGAGCTGCGGCGGGTGCTGCGGAACCGCCGTACCCTCGCCTTCACGCTGATCATGCCGGGTGTCTTCTTCCTCATCTTCGGTCTGCCGCAGGGCGGGCAGCACCTGGACAACGGTCGCCCGGTGACCGCGTACGTCATGATCAGCCTGGCGGTGTACGCGGCCATGGTGGCGACCACCAGCGCCGGTGGTGCGGTGGCCACCGAGCGGGCGCTGGGGTGGAGCCGTCAGTTGCGGCTCACCCGCTGCGCCCGACCGCGTACGTGGCCGCAAGCTGGTCACCGCGATGACCCTCGGCCTGCTCGCGGTCGTCGTCGAGTTCGCGGTGGGTGCGGCGGCCGGCGTCCGTATCCCGGCGTCCGTGTGGCTGCTGTCCGGGCTGGCCGCCTGGGTGGGTTCGCTGGTCTTCGCCGCGTTCGGTCTGTTCATTGGCTACCTGGCGCCGGCCGAGAACGTCATGCAGATCATCGGCCCGGTCCTGGCGGTGCTGGCCATGTTCGGCGGGCTGTTCGTCCCGGTCGAGGTGCTGCCGGACGTGCTCCAGCAGGTCGCGAAGTTCACCCGGTGTACGGCATGGGCGTGCTGGCCCGCGCCCCACTGACCGGCGACGGGGTGAACATGGCGGCGGTGGCGAACCTCGTCGTCTGGGCGCTGCTCTTCGGTGTCGGCGCGGCCCGGCTGTTCCGCCGGGACACCGCGCGGGTCTGACCGGCCGCTACCGCTAGCGTGAACCCGATGGACCTCTCGACCGGGCAGCCCTGGCCGGTGAGCCGCCACTGGCGGATCACCGGTTGGCTGCTGGCCGCCGTCTGGCTGTTCTTCCTCAACGTGCCGCTGGCCACCGCGCTGCACCAGCCGGAGGTGTGGCGGCGGGTGCTCGGGTGGCGGCACTCGTCGCCTTCGGCATCGGTTACGTGCTGCTGTTCCAGTGGGCCCGCAAACTGCGCCAGTTCCTGCTGCCGGTCCCGGCGGGCCGGGCGCGGGCCGGGCTGGCGCTGCTGCTCGCGGTGGGCCTGGCCAGTCTCCCGGGCACCGGCGGGGACTGGCTGGCCACCCTGGTCTACGTGGCCGCGGCGGCGGTGTTCCTGCTGCCGCCGTGGGAGTCGCTGGCCGTCGTGGTGGTCTGCGCGGTGACCCGGTGCTGGCGTCCTGGCTGGTGCCCGGGTGGGAGGCGGAGAACGGCATCGTCTTCGCGGTGCTGCTCGCCTCGTTCGCCATGTTCGGGGTGTCGCGGCTGGCCCAGCGCAACAGCGAACTCCGGGCCGCGCAGCAGAAATCGGTCGGCTCGCGGTCGCCGAGGAGAGCGCGCGCCGCCCGCGACCTGCATGACATCCTCGGCCATTCGCTGACCGTGGTGGCGATCAAGGCCGAGCTGGCCGGGCGGCTGATCGAGGTGGACACCGCCCGGGCAGCCGCCGAGATCGCCGAGGTGGAGGCGTTGGCGCGGGCGGCGCTGGCCGACGTGCGCCAGACCGTTGGGGCGTACCGCGAGGTCACCCTCGCCGGGGAGCTGGCCGGCGCGCGGTCCGCGCTGGCTGCGGCGGGCATCGCGGCGGAACTGCCGGCCGAGGTGCCCGAGCTGCCGCACGACTGGGACCAGTTGTTCGGTTGGACGGTACGAGAGGGAGTGACGAACGTGGTCCGGCACAGCGCGGCGCGGTGCTGCACCATCCGGGTGCACCAGGATGGTGTGGAGGTGAGTGACGACGGCCGCGGCCTGTCCGATCCCGACGCCAGCGGGCACGGGCTGGTCGGCCTGCGGGAGCAGGCGCGGCGGCTGGACGCCGTGGTGACCGTCGGTCGTCGGCCGGAGGGCAGCGGTTTTCTGCTGCGGGTGCACGCGCCGGGGAGGCGCGGTGAGCGGCGGGTCCACGCCGATCCGGCTGCTGCTCGCCGACGACCAGGCGCTGGTCCGGGGTGCGCTGGCAGCCCTGCTCTCGCTGGAGGAGGACCTGACCGTGGTCGCCGAGGTCGGCCGGGGCGACGAGGTGGTGCCCGAGGCCCGACGCACCGCGCCCGACGTCGCCCTGCTGGACGTGGAGATGCCCGGCCTGGACGGGATCGCCGCCACCGCCGCGTTACGGGCCGCGCTGCCGACCTGCCGGGTGCTGGTGGTGACCACCTTCGGCCGACCGGGCTACCTGCGCCGGGCGATGGAGGCCGGCGCGAGTGGCTTCGTGGTCAAGGACACCCCGGCTCGACAACTCGCCGACGCGGTCCGCCGGGTGCACGCCGGCCTGCGGGTCGTCGACCCGACGCTGGCCGCGGAGACCCTGGCCGCCGGGATCAGCCCGCTGACCGAGCGGGAGACCGAGGTGTTGCGGACGGCCCGTGCCGGTGGCACGGTCGCCGACCTGGCCGGGGCGCTGCACCTGTCGAGGGACGGTACGCAACCATCTCTCGGCGGCGATCGGCAAGACCGGTGCGCGTAACCGGGCCGACGCGATCCGGGTCGCCGAGCAAACGGCTGGCTGCTCGGCGAGTGACCTGTCGCGCCGGCTCTCAGGCGGTCGGTGGCGGGACGGGCAGCCGGTCGACAACGACGACGCTGCTGCCGGGGCGGACCTCGGCGAGCAACTCCCGCTGGCCGCTGCGGGTCAGGCGGATACAGCCGTTCGTGGTGTTCTCGCCCAGTTCGTCGTCGTGCTGCCAGGTGTGCACCCCGATGTGCGCGCCGCGCAGCCGTCCGGCACCGACTCCGGGTCGTCGGGCACCGAACCGAGGGCGTAGATGTCCACTCCGCCGTAGACCTCCTCCGGTGGCGGGGTGCGGCCCAGGACGAAGGTCCGTCCGAGCGGCGTCTCCTGCCCCGACTGGCCGAGGCTGATTTCCCAGGAGCGCACCGCCTTGCCGGCCCGGTACCAGGTCAGCCGGTGGACCTTGCGTTCCACCACGATCTGGTCGCGCAGCGCACGGTGTCGAACCCGCCGGGAGGCAGCCAAGCGAGCCGTCGGTTGGCCGAGGGCAGCAGGACGGCGGTCCAGCCGGTACGTCGCTCGGCGATCGGCATGGTCAGCTCGACACCGCGGATCGTCGGTTCGAGGAATGCTCGCGGTCGACCGCCAGGCGCGTCGTACGCCGCGATCCGTCTGGTCGGGTGCACGCCCTCGGTCAGTGGTGTGGTGTCCATGCTGGCCGGATCGGCGGGGAACCCACCGGGTGCGGGTCGTAGTCGACCACCGGCAGTCCGTCCGGGCGGGCGCGGCCGGCGGGTCGACTCCTCCGGGCGCTGCTCGACGCTGCCCGGGTCGGGTCGGCCGCCGTCACCGCCCGGTCGTCGGGGCCGTCGAGCTCGGGGTGAGAGCCTGGCCGACCAGCAGCGCGGTCACCAGCAGCACGGGTACGACGATGGCCGCCCCACCCAGACGCCACGGCGGCGGTACGGAGACTTTCCGGCAAACGACACGAAACCACCTTAAGGTGGCCGATGCGTCGGGGCCTCCGGTTCGACGAGACCCGCCGGCCGGAGGCCCGGTCGAATCAGATTCGCGCGCCGACGTGGATGGCCACGGCGTCGTGCGCGGGAACGTTGGCCGCGAACCAACCGCTGCCGTCCACCGTGATCACCGGTCCGCTGCACGTGCCGCCCGCATACGTGCCGTGGATGACGTCGCAGTATCGACCGGCGGGCAGCCCCGTGTAGGAGCGGCCGTTCACCGCCGAATCCTCGTCGTTAACGGTGAGGAAACCCTTGCCGGCACGGCTGAACGCGATGTGGTTGTTGCCGTTGTCGTACCAGTTGGCCACGCCGGCGCCCTCGGTGGCGTTGCGGAAGCCCACCATGTTGGCGATCACCGGCCAGCGGTGTTCGCACTCCCAGCCGGAGTAACAGGTGGCGTTGAGCGTCCTGTTGGCCCCGTCCGACGGCGGGCCGGCGTCCCGGCTGCTGAAGGTGTAGCTGGACATGACGGTCGGCGATCCGTACGGCCAGGCGAGCATGAAGGCGTTCGCCAGCGCGTAGATGCCCCGGTCCTGGTAGGTCAGCACACCGCCGGAGTCGCGCTGGGTGTCGTGGTTGTCCACGAACACCGAGGCCGAGCCGGTCGGCAGGTGGCCCCAGCCCTCGCCGAAGTTGCGCAGGTACGCCAACCGCTCGGAGCGGAACACCCGGCCAGGTCCTTGCCGTAGCGGAACTCGTGCACGTCACCGTTGCCGGTGTACTCGGTCGGCTGGACCGGCTCGCCGGCGCCGTAGATCACCTCCTGCACGACGTACGCGGGCAGGACAGCCTGCCCCGGATCGCGGCGATGTCGGCGGCCGGCATGTGCTTGCTGGCGTCCATCCGGAAGCCGTCGACGCCGAGCGAGAGCAGGTCGTTGAGGTACGCGGCGATCTTCGTACGGACGTAGTCCGACTCGGTCTTCAGGTCCGACAGGTTGACCAGTTCGCAGTTCTGCACCTCGTACCGGTCGTTGTAGTTGGCGATGTCGTCGCTGCCGTTGCGCCCGCAGTGGTGGAAGTCCTGGGCCTGGTAGATGCCCGGGTAGTCGTAGTGCGCGTAGGACGAGCCGGCCCAGCCGACGCCCCGTTGGCCTGGCCGGACATGTGGTTGATCACCGCGTCGACGATCACCTTGACCCCGGCCGCGTGACAGGTGTTGACCATCGACTGGAACTGCGCCCGGGTGCCCTTGCGGGACTCGATCCGATAGCTGACCGGCTGGTACGCCAGCCACCACTGGTTGCCCCGCACGTGTTCCTGCGGCGGCGAGACCTGGACGTAGCCGTAACCCTTGGGGCCGAGGGTGCTCTGGCACTCGCTGGCCACCGAGGGCCAGTTCCACTCGAAGAGCTGGACGATGACCTTCTTGCCGCCGGCCGGGCGGCGACGGCCGGTGGTGCCGTCACGGTGGGGACGAGCAGGCTCGCGACCAGGCCGAGGGCGAGGAACGACGAGCCGCGTCGACGTCGGTGCATGGGGACTCCTGACGGGAGCGGAGCGGAGCGGGGTGGTGGTGCGGCGGGGAAGCGCGGGGTTGTCGGAATCTTGCAACCCGGGCTGAAATTTTCTGAAAGGTTACAAGCGTGTTGCGAGCACTGTCAATGCATGGGCATTCGTCACTGTCTGGGGCGGGGACCGGAGCGGGTACAACGCACGTCGGTGCCACTCGGTTCGATTCCGGCTCAGAAATTTCTGGCGGTGGGTGATCCGCGCGGCCCGCCGTTCCGTACTGGATGGGGAGCAGGGGTCGGCCGGTGGTACGCCGCCGCGAGACGATCGAGGAGCAGATGGCCCGGGCACAGCAGGACACCAAGGCGGCGACGGTCCGGACCACCGCCAGCAGTCGGGGTGCGCACCCGTCCCGGTCGGCGACCGCCTTGCTGATCGCGTCGCTGCTCGCCGCGTTCTGGGCGGCGATCATGCTGACCGGCGCCGGCCAGACGGCGTACGCGTACGGCTTCTTCTTCACCGAGTTCTTCGCCGGGGTGGTCGCCCTGGTGGCGTTGAGCACCACAGTGATGTTCGGGGTGATCGCCACCGATCGACTGGTGCTGCGCATCTCGCACCGGGTGCTGTTGCAGTCGGCGCACCGGGCCACCGGTGTGCTGGGCGTCGCCGGGCTCGGTTTCCACGTCCTCACCAAGGTCGCCACCGGTCGGGCCAGCGCGACCGACGCGGTGGTGCCGTTCGTCGGCGGGGAGGGCTCTACGTCGGGCTCGGCACGGTGGCCGCCCTGCTGATGGTCAGCGTGATCTGGACCGGCATCATCCGGGCCCGCTTCGCCGGCGTCGGTCCGAAGTGGCTGTGGCGCACGCTGCACTCCACCGCGTACCTGGCCTGGCCGTTCTCCATCGTGCACGGCCTCAACGCCGGTCGGGCCGCGGCGACCTGGGTGGTGCTCAGCTACATCGGCTGCATCCTGCTGGTGGTGGCGGCCCTGGTGGCCCGGGTCATGGTCACCATCAGCCGACGCAGCCGCGAGCAGTACCAGGCCGCGGGTCTGAACACGGCCATGGCCGGCGGCGAGGTGAGCCGGGGCCGTTCGCTGTTGGCCGGGCTGACCCGACGCCGCGGCGCGGACGCGGACAAGCGTCCCGCCTGGGCGGAGACCACCACCGCCACCTGGGCCGCGCCGACCGCGCGGCGCGACCCGAGCGGTTCACCGTCCCGGTGGTGCCGGAGCCCGGCTCCCTCGTCGAACCGGCCCGGCCCAGCCGACGCCGCCGCGAGGAGGAGCCCGCGGCCCGCCGCGACACCGAGCGGTCCTCGCGCACCCGAGGTGCGGAGGAGACCACGACCCGTCGGTCGACCCGCCGCGGCGCGGAGGAGACCAGCACCCGCCGACGCGAGGAGGACGAGGAGTTGGAGCCGTCGACCCGGCGGCGCGGCTCGCGTACCCGGGACGAGGCTGTTCCGACCGGGCGCCGACACGCCGAGGAACCGGCCGCCGAGCGACCCCGTCGCCGGTCCCGCAGCGAGGACGACGGCAGCCGCTACTCGGCCCCGCAACAGCCGATGGTCGAGGAGCCCGAGGAGCCGTGGGACAGCCCACGCCGGTGGCAGGCCGCCGAACCGATCTCGGCCGGCCCGGTCTCCGTCGAGCCGATCTCCAGCAGCCCGATCTCGGCGGCGCCGCGCAGTGGCAGCGGCCGGCACAGCGTCGACGACGACCTGGCGGAGGAGCCGGACTACTGGCGCCCGCCGGCCCGGTACGTGCCGGACGAGGTGGCACCGCCGGTCGACGACACCCCGACCCTTGTCGACCTGGCGTCCCGGCGGGCCAAGCGGGCAGCCGGCGAGGGTCGGTCGAAGCGCCGCAAGGCCAGCGCGGACGCGGTGGACGGCGCGTACTGGGCGGGTCTGCGGGGTGAGGCGAAGTGATGCGCACCGCCGTGCCGCCGGTCGCCTGCGTGGGCGAACCTCGGCTCACCGCCGGCTTCGCCGAGTTCGGTCGGCTCGACCTCGCCGCGCACGAGGAGGTGCACGGCCCGATCGGCCCGATGGAACCGGCGCAGCTGCTCCGGCTGGCCGAGGGCATGCAGCTCAAGGGCAAGGGCGGGGCGGGCTTCCCGTTCGCCCGAAAGATGCGCGCGGTGCTGGAGTCCTGCGAACGGCAGGACCTCGCCGCCGTGGTGGTGGTCAACGCCAGCGAGGGCGAACCGGCCAGCTGGAAGGACAAGGTGCTGCTGACCCGCGCTCCGCACCTGATCCTGGACGGCGCGGCGCTGGCCGCGTTCGCGCTGGACGCCGAGGAGATCGTGATCGGTGTGGCGGACGACGGGTCGGCCGGGACTCGCTGATGGCGGCGCTGGACGAGCGCCGGATGCCGGTGCCGACCACGATCGTCACGGTGCCGCACCGGTTCATCTCCGGTGAGGGCGGTGCGCTGATCAACGGGATCAACGGCCTGCCGCACATCCCGTCCGGCACCAAGAAACGCTCCAGCGACTCCGGCGTCAGCGGCCTGCCCACCCTGCTGTCCAACGCCGAGACGTTCGCCCAGCTCGCCATCGGTGCGCGACTCGGCCCCTACGAGTACGCGGCACTCGGCACCGACGACGAGCCGGGCACCGTGCTGCTCACCGTGACCGGCTCGGCGGCCCGACCAGCCGTGGTGGAGTGCACCGCCGGCATGCCGCTGCGGGACGTCCTGGACCTGTGCGAGGTGCCGGACGGGCAGGGCATCCTGATGGGCGGCTACCACGGCAAGTGGATCACGCCGGAGGCGGCGGAGACGGCCGAGGTCTCCCGCAAGGGCCTGGCGGCGGTCGGCGGCACCCTCGGCGCGGGCATCATCATCCCGATCGGCAACGACACCTGCCCCCTCGGAGAGGCCGCCCAGGTGGTGCGCTACCTCGCCGGTGAGTCCGCCGGCCAGTGCGGACCGTGCAAGATGGGCCTACCGGACCTGGCCCGCGCGGTGGACCTGGCCGTGGCCGGCAGCCAACCCGCGGACGTGGTGCGGGCGGCCGCCGGCGAGGTCAAGGGCCGGGCGCGTGCAGCCACCCGGACGGCACCGCCCGGTTCGCGCTCTCCGCGATCGAGGTCTTCGCCGAGGACCTGCGGCTGCACAGCACCGGCGACGGTTGTGGCCGGCGGGTCAAGGGCGTCATGGGGTTGCCGGGAGCGCCGGACCTCGAACCGCAGAAGCTCACCCTGGACTGGTCGCGGTGCGACGGGCACGGCCTGTGCGCGCACGTCGTACCGGACTTCATCCGACTCGACGCGAACGGCTTTCCCGCCTTCCCGACCACTCCCGTGCCGACCTGGCTGCGGGAGGGCGCGCTGAAGGCGGTCAAGGTGCCGGAACTGGCGCTCCGACTCGCCAAGGCCGAATAGGGAGGGCACGGTTCCTCCCGGACCAGAACGGAGAAGCGGATGCGGATCGGCATGGCGTGGACAGGGCCCGGCCAGCTGCGCCGCGCCGTTACCGCCGGGCGCTCGTGGTGGCCCTGTTCGGCGCTTCCGCCTGCACCGGCACCGCGCCGGGTGGGCCCGCCGCCGCCGGATCGGCCCCGGCGCCGACCGGCGCACCGCCCACGCTGACCGGTGCCCGCCCACGCCGACCGGTGCGGCGACCGGTGGGCCGGCTGCCGCGCAGGTTCCGGACGTCCTGCGTTTCACCGGGACCACCTCGGCGGGGCCGCGTTCGACGCCGCGCAGTTCGCCGGCCGGCCGGTGGTGCTGTGGTTCTGGGCGCCGTGGTGCGCCACCTGCGCCAGCCAGGCCTGGACGGTGGCCGAGATCGCGCCCCAGTACCGGGACACCGTGCCGATCGTCGGCGTCGCCGGGCTGGGCGAGCGGAAGGCCATGAAGGAGTTCGTCACCGAGTTCGACCTCGGCGGGACGCCGCAGATCGAGGACAGCAAGGGCGCGCTCTGGAAGCGGTTCAAGGTGACCGAGCAGAGCATCTTTGTGATCATCGACCGGAACGGCACGGTCGTCCACCAGGGCTTCCTGGACGGTGAGGCGCTCACCGCCCGCGTCGCCGCCCTGGCGAAGGCGTGACTGCCCCACTGCTGCTCGCGCTGACCGCCGGCATGCTCGGCGCGGTCAACCCGTGCGGCTTCGCGTTGCTGCCCGCGTACCTCTCGCTGTTGGTCGCCGGAGGTCGGACACCCGCGGCGCGGTCGCCCGCGCGCTCATCGCGGCGGCCGGGCTCACAGTGGGTACGTGCTGGTCTTCGGCGCGTTCGGCCTGGCGCTCGCGCCGCTGGCCGGCTGGCTGCGGCCCCGACTGCCGTGGCTCACCGTGGCGCTCGGCGTGCTGCTGGTGCTGGCCGGCTGCTGGCTGCTCGCCGGCCGACGTCTGCCCGCCCCGGCTGGTCGCCCGAGCGCCCCGGCTCACCCGGTCCTGGCCGTCGATGGCGCTGTTCGGCGCGGCGTACGCGCTGGCGTCGCTCGGCTGCGCCCTCGCGCCGTTCCTGGCCATCGTGGTGACCAGCCTCCAGGCCGGCTCGACCGGTCGCGGGTTGGCGCTGTTCGGCGCGTACGCGCTCGGGATGGGTCTGGTGGTCGCGGTCGCCGCGCTCGGCGTGGCGCTGGTGCGCGACGGGCTGGTGGCCCGACTGCGCGTCGCCGGCGCGTTGGTGCCCCGCCTCAGCGGCCTGGTGCTGCTGCTCAGCGGGGGCTACGTCGCCTGGTACGGCTGGTACGAGATCCGGCTCGCCGCCGGCCGCCGCGACGCCGTGCGAGACCCGGTCATCCAGGCGGCGTCCCACCTGCAAAGAACCCTGGCCAACACCGTCGACGCCGTAGGCCCAACCCTGCTGCTAGCGGCCCTGGCAGCCCTGCTGCTAACAGCGGCCTCCTCAGGCGCCCCGCCCCATCCCGTTGATCATGAAGTTATTGCCATGACACGCCGAGGCGAGGGCAGCAACTTCATGATCAACGCAGGAAGGGGCGGTGGGCGCGGGAAGAGGGTCAGCGGGGGTTAGGCGGTCGGTGCCTAGGCGGTCCTGGAGGACCTTGGGGATCAGGACAGTGCCGTCGGCCTGCTGGTTCTGCTCCAGGATGGCCGGGAAGAGGCGGCTCGTGGCCAGCGCCGACCCGTTGAGGGTGTGCACGAAGCGCGTCTGCTTGCCACCCGGCTCGCGGTAGCGGATGGCCGCCCGACGAGCCTGGTAGTCGCCGGCCCAGGAGACCGACGACACCTCCTTGTACTTGCCGGTGCTCGGCATCCACACCTCGATGTCGAGGGTCTTCTTCATCGAGGCGCTGGCGTCACCGGCCGAGAGCAACGTGCGCTGGTAGTGCAGGCCCAGCCCCTCGACCAGGCTCTCGGCGTGGGCGAGCATCTCCTCCAGTGCCGCGTCGGCCTGCTCCGGCAGGGTGAACTGGAAGATCTCCACCTTGTTGAACTGGTGCCCCGCACCGTGCCGCGCTCGTCCGAGTGCGAGCCGGCCGACTCCCGCCGGTAGCACGGGGTGTACGCGAAGGCCTTCAGCGGCAGCTTCGGGGTCTCAGGATCTCGTCCTGGTACGCGCCGAGGATCGCCGTCTCCGACGTGGGCAGCAGGAACTGCCCGCGCGGGGCGGACTCCCGGTCCAGGTGGTAGACGTCGTCGTAGAACTTCGGGAACTGACCGGCGGCGAAGCCGGCCGAGTCGAGCAGCAGGTGCGGCGGGAGCAGGAACTCGTAGCCGGCCTTGATGTGCTGGTCGATGAAGTAGTTGAGCAGCGCCCACTCCAGCCGGGCGCCGATGCCCGTGTAGATCCAGAAACCGGACCCGCCGAGCTTGACCCCGCGCTCGTAGTCGACCAGGCCCAGCGCGCGGCTCAGCTCCACGTGGTCGCGGACCTTGTCGATGACCGGCGGCTCACCGAAGGTCTTGACGACCGGTTGGCCTCCTTGCCACCGGCCACGACGTCGTCGCTGGGCAGGTTGGGCAGCTCACTCATCGCGTCGCGCAGCCGGGCCTGCACCTCGTCCAGCTGGGACTCCAGCTCGGCGAGCTGCTTGCGCTCCGCCTCCGGCGCGGCGGCCTGCGGCTCCTCGCCGGCGCGCTTCGCCTGCGCGTACGCCCGGGCCTCGGCCTTGCGGCGCTGCCGCTCGGCGTCGATCTCCGTGATCAGGGCGCGGCGTTCCTGGTCGAGCCGCTGGATCTCGTCCAGGGCACGGGTGACCTCGGCGGGATCCAGACGCTTCGCCAGCGCGGTCGCCACCGCCTCGCGATCCTTCCGGATCAACTCCATGTCGAGCATGCTGCTCCGTACGCCTCCGTCCGGGGTTCACAGGTGAACCACCCGATGCTACCGTCGCGGGCTTCTCCACCCGGGACGGGAGTGCCGGCCGCGCGGTCAGAGACGGATCGGCATCAGTACGGAGTAGGTGTCCGCGTCGTCCGTTCGGCGTACGGCCAGCGGGGCGATGGGCCCGTCCAGCTCCAGCACCAGTTGCGGCGCGCCTGCCGCGTCCAGCGCGTCGAGCAGGTAGCCGCCGTTGACCCCGACCCGCAGCGCGTCCGAGGTCAGCTCGGTGGCCGGGAGCAGCCGCAGGCCGCCCTCGTCGTCGATGCCGAGCACTGTGACGTCCTGGGTCGTGCCGTCGTGGTCGCGGGCGACAGTGGGGGCCGTCGGGTCGGCCAGCGCGGCGCGCAGCGTGGCCACGTCCACCGGGATCCGGCGCGCGGCGGGTCGCTCGCCGACGGCCGTGCGCAGCAGCCGGTGGTAGTCCGGGAAGTCGTACGGCAGGGCGGTGCCGGTCAGCGTCCGGTCGGCGACCAGCACCCGGAGGTCCGCGCCCGCCACGGTCAGCCGCACCGGCCGGACGTCGGCGGAGTCGAGTAGCGGCCGGAGCTGGTCGACCAGGGCCACCGAAACGAACACCCGCACCGGCGGACCGTCGACGTCGGCCCCGGCCCGCGCCACCGCGAGTCGGTAGCGGTCGGTGGCGACGAGCCGGACGCCGTCGGGCTCCACGTCGAACAGCACCCGGCGAGCATCGGCAGCTCCCTGTCGACGCCGACCGCGAAGCGCACCGCGTCGAGCGCGGCGGCCAGGCCGGCGGGGAGAGCAGGAGCGTGGTGCCGACCGGCGAGCCCGGGTCCACCAGGGCCGGAGCCGGGCGACCTCGCGGCGGGCGTCGGTGAGCCCGTCGGCGAGCCGCCGCAGGTGTGTGTCGAGCAGCTGGTGCACCGCTGCCGGCTCGGCGCGGACCGCGGCGGCGATCTCCGGCACCGGCATGCCGATCCGGCGCAGCCCGGCCACCAGTCGGGCCGGGGCGATCTGCTCAGCGGTGTACCAGCGGTAGCCGGTCACCGGGTCGACCAGGGTCGGCTCCAGCACCCGGCCGAGTCGTAGAAGCGCAGGGCGCTGACGGTCAGACCGCTGGCCCGGGCCAGCTCGCCGATGCTGTGCAGGTCGCTCACGCTGGGCATCCTGCCCCTCGACCCGGTCGAGGGTCAAGCCGAGCGGTCCAGCACCCGGAAGGTGAGCCCGGCCCGGACGAGCCGGTCCAGCAGCGCGTCGCCCATGGCGGCGACCGGGGTGAGCTGGCCGGCGGTCGGCGGCAGCTCGTCGAGCGCCAGACACAGTGCCGACTCGGCGAGCATCTTGGCCGTCTCGTCGTAACCCGGGTCTCCGCCGGCGACCTCGGTCACCACCCGCTGCCCGCCGCCGGTGCCGACGAACCGGACCCGGAACCAGGACGACGCCCGCTGCTCCGGCGTGGGCCCCTGACCGGACGCGAGCCGACCCAGCAGCCACCGTCGGCTGGGTGGCAGCTTCACCAGCCCGATCAGCGCGCCGAGCCCGGCCGCGCCGGCCAGCACGGTGGGCAGCCGCTTCACCGCGGCGAAGTGCCGGTAGCGGAAGTCCGGGCCGTACTCCGGACGGGCCGCCGCCGAGCGCCGGACCACCTGCGGGTCGATGGTCGGCAGCGGCACGGTCCAGATGCCCAGCTCCGCCGAGCGGGCGAGACGGACGGGCACCGCCCGACCCGACGGTCGGTGGGGCGCGGTTCGACAGCCCGGCGATCCCGGGCGGCCTGGCTGGCCTGCCCGGTACGGGAGAACGCGGTGAGCGCGGAATGGTAGGTGCCGGCGGAGAACCTGCCCCGGCCCGCACGTAACCGTCCACGGTGATCGGCACGTCGGCGGGTAGCTGCTTGACGGTGAACCAGGCGCCCAGGTCGTGCGGGATGGAGTCGAAGCCGCAGGCGTGCACCAGCCGGGCGCCGGTGCGGGTCGCCTCGGCGTGGTGGCGCACGTACATCAGGTCGACGAACTCCGATTCGCCGGTGATGTCCAGATAGTCGGTGCCCGCCGTGGCGCAGGCCGCCACCAGCGGCTCCCGTGGTGGACGTACGGCCCGACCGTGCTGGCCACCACCCGGGCGCTCTCGGCCACCGCCCGCAGGGTGTCGGCGTCGGTCACGTCGGCGGTGAGCAGCGGCAGCTCGGCCAGAGCCGGGTCGATCGCGGCGAGCCGACCCCGGACGGCGGCGAGGCGCTCCGGTTGCGCCCGGCCAGCGCCCAGCGCAGGCCGCTCGGCGCGTGTCGGGCCAGGTACTCGGCGGTCAGGCCGCCGGTGAACCCGGTCGCCCCGAACAGCACCACGTCGTACGTTCGCTCCCCAGTCATCCCCGAGTCTGCCATTCGCGCTGGCCGATCAACGTGCGCGAGTGGGCGTCAGGGCGTGAAGACCGCCCGTACGCAGCCGTCGGACCGGTCCCGGAACAGCGCGTACCCTCGGGGCCGCGCGCCAACGGCAGACGGTGGGTGGCCAGGTGTTCGGTGCGCAGCTCGTCGCGGGCCATCCGGTCCAGCAGCATCGGTACGGTCCGCAGGTCCGGCCGCCGGGCACCGCGCACTGTGAGCCGTCGTTCGGTCATCGTGCCCAGCGGGAACGCGTCGACGAACCCGTCCGTTCCGCCGAGCACCACCAGCACACCGCTCTTGCGACACGCGTAGACGGCCTCCCGGAGCGGGTCCGGTCGGTCGGCGTGCTGGCCGGCGAACCGGTCGACGATCGACCGGGCCGGTGGCGAGCCGACCGCCACCACGCACACGTCCGGCCCGCGCCCACCGCTGCGGTCGCGCAGCTCCGCCGCGACGTCGGTGCGGCGGTAGTCGAGGGTCTCCGCGCCGGAGTGCTGCTCGGCCATCCGCAACCGCTCCTCGTGCCGGTCCACGACCAACACCCGGGCGGCACCACGAAGCACCGCCGCTCGGGCGGTCAACTGGCCGACCGCGCCCGCACCCCAGATCGCCACCACGTCGCCGGGGCGCACCGCACCCAACTCGGCGGCCAGCCACCGGTCGGGGCCGCGTTCGCGGCGAACACCGCCCGGTCGTCGTCGACGGCGTCCGGCACTCCGAACGCGCCGACGTCGGCGTACGGCACCCGCACGTACTCGGCGTGACCGCCCGCGAAGCCGCCGGCCGCCGGGGCCGGCCGAAGCAGCCGGCGTCGGAGCGCGCCCAGTCGGGATCGGCGCTGGCCGGGTCGGCATGGGCGTTGTCGCAGCAGGAGTGCAGGCCCTGGCGGCAGTACCAGCAGCCGCCGCAGGCGACACTCGTGCCGACGACCACCCGATCGCCGGTGCGGTGGCGGCGGACCCGGGGCCAACCTCGACCACCTCACCGAGAAACTCCGACCCGAGCACGTCGCCGGCCCGCAGGAGCGGATCCCGGCCGGCCAGCAACGGCAGGTCACCACCGCCGGTGGCGCTGCGGCGGACCCGCAGGATGACGTCCCGTTCGTTGCGCAGCTCCGGGTCGGGCACCTCGCGTACCGCCAGCTCGCCGGCCGCCACCCAGCACAGTGCCCTCACCCGTGCACCTCGGGGCGGTCCAGCGCGGACCGGTCGGCGCGCAGCACCTCGCCGGCCTCCACACGTTGCTTGATCTGGCGCAACGTCCGGCGGACCAGCAGGCTCGGGTCGTCGCCGACCAGGTGCGCGGTCAGCCCGGTGGGCGGGACGACGCCGGCCAGCGGCCGGGCGGCCAGCTCGGTGCCGCGGTCGCCCGGCGCCGGCCGCACCCGCACCTCGACCGCGCCGTCCAGGCGGCGCAGTGGCTCGGGCCAGCGGCCGTCCGGAAGCACCTGCTCCGCCGGCCGGTCGACGGTCACCACCTCCCACCGCGCGGGCGGGAAGGCCCGCCGTCCGCGCCGCGCCGGCCCGCCGCCGGGTACGCGCAGCAGCCGCGCCACCCCGGTCAGCGCCGCGCCGCCGAGGGCTGGTCCCGCGCGTGCCAGCCGTCCCATCGGTACCACCCGTCCTCCCGGTCCACGTCCCTCGATCGTCGGTCGCGGCCGGGTGAAGCGCGCTCGCCCGGAAGGGTGAACCGGCCCGCGTCGGGTAACCGCTCGCCGACCGGGGCGGAACGCGTGGTGGGGGTGGGGCTGGGTGCCGGAACAGCGGAATCGCGTACGTGTCGACACCGCGCCGGGGCGTCGGGTGCAGTCACCGCTGCTGGCGTCCCGGCTGACGCCGGCCGTGCCGCCGGAGCCGGTGGTGGCCCGTCCCCGACTGCTGCGCCGCCTGGACGAGGGCAGCACGGGCCGGTCACAGTGGTGGCCGCTCCCGCCGGGTGGGGCAAGACCACCTTGCTCGCCTCCTGGGTGCGGCTGGGCGGTCCGCCCGAGGTCGAGCCGGGCGCGGTCGTGCCCGACTCCGGTGACCTGTCGGTGTCGTCCGCCGACGAGCCGGTATCGGCGTGGATGTCGGTGGAGTCCGGCGACGACGGGGACCGGCTCTGGCGTATCTCGCGGCGGCGCTCGGGTCGGCGCTCGGATCGCCCATCGGGTCGGCCGAGGACCGCCCGGCTCCCGACCGACCGCCGCGCCCCGACCAGCTGAAGGCGCTGGCGGCCACCCTCGCCGCCGCGGACCGGCCGGTGCTGCTGATCCTCGACGACCTGCATCGGGTCGCCGACCCGGCGGCGCTGAGCGGCCTGGAGTTCCTGCTGCGGCACGCCGAGCGGCGGTTGCACCTGGTGATCGGCGCGCGGGCCGGTCTGCAGCTGCCGCTGCACCGGCTCCGCCTCGCCGGCGAACTGACCGAGATCGGCCCGGAGGAGCTGGCGTTCACCGACGACGAGGTGGCCGACCTGCTCACCGCCCACGGCGCGGCGCTGCCGGCGACCGCCGTGCACCGGCTGCGCGATCGCACCGGCGGCTGGCCGGCCGCGCTGCGCATCGCCGCCCTGGCGGTACGCGGACAAACCGACCCGGAGCGCTGGGTGGGGCAGTTCGGTGGTGATCAACCGGAGATCGCCGGTTACCTGCAGGAGGAGGTGCTCGCGACACTCGACCCGGCCGAGGAGGACCTGTTGCGCCGTACCGCCCTCGTCGACACCGTCTGCGCCGACCTGGCCGAGGCGCTGACCGGCCGCGCCGACGCCGGACAGGCGCTCGCCGACCTGGCCGGGACCGGTGGCCTGCTGCACCGGGAGGACACCCGCCCCTGGTACCGGTGTGACTCGCTGCTCGCCGACCTGCTCCGCGCCGACCTGGCCCGGATGCCCGCCGACGAGCTGCGCGAACTGCACGGACGGGCCGCCGACTGGTACGCGGGCGACAGCCGTCCGTCCGACGGTCTGCGGCACGCCCTGGCCGCCGGCCGCTGGGACCTGGCCGGTGACCTCTTCGTCGCGCACTGGCCGGAGTTGACCCGCTATGACGGTGATCCGGTGCCCGCCCCGGCACCCGCGCCCCGCCGCCGGAGGTGACCGGAGCCGACCCGGAGGTGGCGCTGGCCTGCGCCGCCGAGCGGGCGTACGCGGGTGACCTGCCGGCCGCCACCGGTCACCTGCACACGGCCGCCGGGCACGCGGCGTCCCTGCCGATCCCGCGCCGGGACCGGTTCCTGCGGTTGGTCGGAGCGTTGGAACTGACAGTGGCCCGCCTCGCCGACGACCACGAGGAGGTCCGGGCCGCCGCCGCACGGCTGCTGCGGACCCGTCCGGCAGACGCCACACCGACCCGCGCACCGGAGTCCGCCCCGACCGGGCGGTCGGTTCGGCTCCGACGGCCGGTGGGGCGGCGCGGCCGACGACCTGGACTTGAGGGCGTTCACCGGCACCGCCCTGGGGCTGGTCGAGCTGGCCGACGGCGCGCTCCCGACCGCCCGGTTCGTCCGAGCCAGGGCGGCGGCTCGGGAGGCCGGCCGTCCGCGTACGGAGCTGGTCGGCGCCAGTCGCGCCGCGCTGCTGCTCGCCGTGCGCGGCGAGCTACGGGCGGCCGAGCAGGCGGCCCGCGACGCCCTGGGCATGCCACAGTGCCGGGGCTGGTCCTGTCGGCTCGACTGCGCCTACGCGTACCTGGCCCTGGCCGTGGTGGCGCTGCTGCGCGACCAACCGGAGGAGGCAACCGCGAATCTCGCCCTCGCCCTGCCCGCCCTCGGCGTCGCGGGCGGCTCCGAGGCGGGCGAGGACTGGCCTCCCGCCGTTTCCGGCGAGCCGGTCGCGGCGGCGGTGGCCGCGCTGTGCCAGGCGCAGCTGTTCCGGGACTCCGGCGACCCGCCGCCGGCCAACGCCTGCTCGTCCGGGCCGGGAGGCGCTGGCCGACCGGCCGTCCGCCGCCGAGCTGACCGCTCTGCTGCGCGCGGCCGAGGCCGAACTACGCGCGGGACGGGGCGACCTGGACTCTGCCCGCGACCTGCTCACCGGCGGCACCGAACCCGCGCTCGCGGTGAGCCTGGCGAAGGTGGAGCTGCGGGCTGGCGACGCCGCTGCCGCCGCGCGGACCCTGCCCGGCTGGCAGGCGCCGCCGCGCGGCCTGGCCCCTACCGGTACGCCTGGACGCCGGTCTGCTGGACGCGGTGCTCGCGGAGCTCGCCGGGGACGGCCGTCGGGCGGGGCGGATTCTGGAGCAGATGTTGGACCTGGCCGGCCCGCAGGGCTGCCGCCGGGTCTTCACCCGCGCCGAACCACCGGTACGGGACCTGCTCGCCGCCCACCTGGACGCGGGCACCGCGCACTTCGCGCTGGTCAGTGATCTGGTGCGGGTGCCGGGCAGAGCACCGCCGGCCCGCCCGCCGGGCCGAGGGGCATCCTCGACGAGCCGCTCACCGAGCGCGAGCTGACCATCCTGCGCTACCTGCAGAGCATCCTGTCCAACGTGGAGATCGCCGCCGAGCTGTCCCTCTCGGTCAACACGGTGAAGACGCACGTGCGCAACATCTACCGCAAACTCGACGCGACCCGCCGGCGCGAGGCGGTCCGGCGGGCGCGCGAGTTGCGACTGATCTGAGCGTTTCAGCGGTGTCGGTCAGCGGTTCGACGGTGTCTTCAGCGTTCAGCGGTGTCGGTCAGGCGTTGGCGGCGGCGTCGAGGCCGCCAGCAGGTCGGGCAGGTCGTACCCGCCGTCGTGCCGGACGCCGTTGACGAACAGGGTGGGGGTGCCGTTCACGCCGCTGCGGATGCCCCCACGAAGTCCCGGCGCACCCGGTCCGCGTGCGCACGGTTCTCCACCTCGGCGTTCACCTCGTCCGGTGGCAACCCGACCTGCTCCACACCGAGTGAGAGGTGCACCGGGTCGAGCTGGTCCTGGTGCTCGTAGAGCCAGTCGTGCATCTCCCAGAACCGGCCCCGGACCGCGGCGGCCTCGGCCGACTCGGCGGCGCGTTCCGCGTACGGGTGCACGTTCGCGATCGGGAAGTAGCGGTAGACCAGCCGGACGGTGTCGGCCCGCTGCCGTAGCAACTCGTGCAGGTTCGGGTACGCGGCACCGCAGAACTGGCACTGGAAGTCGCCGTACTCGACGATCGTCACCGCCGCGTCGGCCGGTCCACGAATGTGGTCGTCGGTGGTCACCGGGTCCCGAAGTCGGGCGGTGACCTGCAGTGGCGTACTCATGTGGCCATCACCTTCCGGTCGGCGGCGAGTTGGTCCAGCGCGTCGAAGATGCCGTCGGCGCCGGGGTTGACGTCCGGCGGCGACAGGTGGCTCCAGGTCACCGTTCCCGCCGGGTCGAGCACCACCAGCGCGCGGGCCGCCTCGCCCTGCGGCTGGTACGCGCCGTAGCGGCGGGCCACCTCGCCCTGGGCTCGAAGTCGGCCAGGGCGGGAACTCGATGCCCCGGCTCTCGGCGAACGCCCGGTGCGACCAGATGCTGTCCACCGAGATGCCGAGCACCACCGCCCGGTACTGGGCGAAGACGGGCGCCGCCGACTGGTAGAGCGACATCTGGTCACCGCAGACCGGGCTCCAGTCGGCGGGGTAAAGGCGAGCACGACCGGCCGGCCACGGAACTGTTCGGGCCCCGTCAGGTCCCCGTCCGGGGTGGCTGGCAGGTGAAACCGGGCGCGCTGCGCCCCGGTTGGATCAGCCCGTTCGGATCACTCATGCCGCCAGCCTGCTGCCGGGGTGGGTGAGACGGGATCACCCACCCGGGTGGTTCCGCGCCCGTCCGGCCCTGGCTCAGCGCAGGACCGGGGCGACCGCGATGTGGTTCTGCACCTCTCGGATGCCCGGCGCGGACCAGGCCACCTGCTCCACCTCGGCGCGTTGCGGCATCGAGTGCACCAGACCGGCGAGTATCGCGGTGTCGCCGTGCACCCGGACGCTGACCCGTTCGGCCTCGGTCGCGCCGGCCCGGGCGAGGGCGTCGACGATCCGGTCCGCAGGTTTCGTCCGTCCGGCGCGGCGGCCGGCCGGACAATGATGCCGTTGCTCACCCGCGTACGCCGGTGAGCCGGGCGACCGCGCGTTCGGCTGCTCGGCGCTGGTACTCCCACTCGACGTCGCCGTGCAGCGTCACCCAGCCGGCCGAGACGGTGACCTGGAGCTTCTCGATGGGTACAAAGGCGTCCCATTCCAGCGCGTGGCTGGCGGCGGTGGCCAGGTCGGGATCGGCGCGTTCGGTGCCGTTGGTCAGCTGCACGGCCACGTCGTTGGCGACCGCCCGGACCGAGGCGACCCGGTGGGCGGCCCGTTCGGCGGCCCACTTCTGGCGTAGCTGTCCACCCGGCCGTTCAGGGTGACGACGCCCTCGGCGACGGTCACGCCGATCTCGTGCGGCTGCACCCGCGGTTCCCAGGTCAGCTCGTCGAGGACGGCGGACTGGATGTCCTGGTCGGTGCGGCTGATCTCCGCGATGGCCATCTGTCCTCCTCCGCTGTTGCGATGGCGGACCGGATGGCGGCTGCGGCCGGAGGTCCGCCGTGCTCCGATCCTGCCGTCGCCGGGTGAGCCGCCCTCGCCCGGACCGGGTGACGGCAGGGCCGGACCTGGGCGGTTCCGGTGGGACGCGGGTACGAACATCGATGATGGGAGCGCTTCCAAAGCGAGCCGGTTTCGGTTACGGTGGTCGCACTCCTCGATCGCGGGAGCCGTCGCGTCGGGTGGTGGGAGCCAGGGCAGCCCAGCCGTCCGTCGTCGTGCCCGTCCCCGGGCCCACGGCGGTGCCAGGCAACCCACCCCGTCCCCGGGGGCTCTCCACCCGAACACCGGTCCGCCGGGCCGCCTGAGGGTCCGGCACCCGGCGGGCCGGCCCGCCTCGCCCGCGTACGCCGCCTCGTTCCGCGTACGACAGCGGGCCCCGTTCGACCTCAGGTCGAGCGGAGCCAGGATGGTGCTGTCGTCTAGACCGCGGGGAGTTGGGACGGTCGACGTCGACGAACTCCACGTCGTCGACGGCACTGTCGTCCCGGCTGCCGGCGCTCGCGCGGCGGACCCGACGGCCCAGCCGACCGCCGCGCCGACGAGCGCGGCACCGATCAGGAGCGTCCAGGGCAGCGCGGGCTGGCGGCCAGCGAGCGCGTCGAAGGCCAGCGAGGCGCGGCGTCGTGCCTCGTCGGCGGCGGAGCCCACCAGGTCACCCGCCCGTCGGCGAGGTCGCTGCTGTTGTGGCGGGCCGCGCGGGCGGTGTCCCGCACGCTGTCTCCGGCGGAGTTGACGACGGAGAGCAGGTGCTCCCAGGCCTGGTCCGCGATCCGCTCTGGCTTGCTGCGGCGGTCCAGCAGGTTGGTTCCGAACATCGTGGTTACCTCCTCGGGTGCCGAAGCCGCCGGCCACTTCGGACTTCGGCGTCTTTCCAGCGCGTCACGGTGTCACCTAACCCGCAGTGCCCCGCGTCGGACGAGCGCAAACCCAGACCTCGGCGGGGTCACCCGTCGCTCAGCGCACCACCGACACGGTCACGCCGCGGGCGAAGTCGTCGTCATCGTCGTCATCGTCGTCCCCACCACCGAAGCCGCAGGCCAACACGAGGGCGAGCAGGACGCCGACGCCGGCAAGCCCGGCAAGTCGCTTGATCATCGAAGATCCTCTCCGTCAGGGCGGGTGTACCGGGCCGATGCTAGGTGGTCTCGGCAACCCTGGCCTCGGCACGGCCGGCTGACCACTGGCGACACGCCGGTGGCACACGGGCGGGCGTACGTCGAGTGCTGGTTGTCGGGCGCGCCAGGTTCGGGCCGTTACCCTGGTTCGGCGGCGGGCCGGTCACGACCGATCGCCGATGGGTCAGATAACGAAAAGTCTTGAGTAATCAGATACTGAAAAGTACGGATATGGGCCGCTTTGTGGGCTCGGATCCGCAATTGCTCATCCGAGGGGTGGCGACCGAGGCCGTCGGAGGAATACTCTCGGTCGCGGCCCGCGTACTGATGAGGCGCCCGGGGACGGGCGGGTGGAGGTGCTCGCGTGAGCCTGTCGATCGTGAAGTCGGTCCTGTCCGGTGGTGTCGTGGAGATCGCCCCGCGGGTGAGATCGACGTCGACACCGCGTACGAAGTGCGCGAAGCGATCGCAGAGGTGCTGGCCAAGGGCCGCCCGCTGCGCATCGAGCTCAACATGAGGCTGGTCACCTTCATCGACTCCGTCGGCATCAGCGCCATGGTCGCCGGCTTCCAGACGGCCGAGGTCAGCGACGTCAAGCTGGTGGTCACCGAGCCGAGCCGGTTCGTGCACCGACAGCTCTGGGTGACCGGTCTGCTCGGCCTGTTCGGTGCCCCGAGCCCTACTTCGCCGGTGCCGCCACCCCGAGGTGCTGCCCGGCGCCTGAGGGCACCGGACATCCCCGTCAGGGTTGCTCGTCCAGTCCGGTCAGGTCGACGTCGGTCGCTTCGGTGACCGCTCGGATGGCCGTCACCGACGCGTACCCGGCGGCCAGCAACGCCACGTCCGTGCCGGGCTGCGCGGCCTGCCCCGGCTCCTCCAGCGAGGTACGGACGAAGCCGTGGCCGGACTCGGCCACAGCCATCTGCACCTGACCGAAGCTGGCCAGTGTGCCCCGCCGCACCCGCGCAGCCGCCCGTGCGGCAGGTCCGGCGCGTTGACGTTGAGCACGCTCTCGGTCGGCGCGGAGGTCAACCGGGGAGCAGGTCCAGGGCGACCCGGGCGGCGGTGCTCCAGTGCCGCGCGGAGTCGCGTACCCGGTCGGCGGCATCCACCGCGGCGCCACCGCTCGCGGCCGTCGCCTCGCCGGCGGAGAGCACGTCGAGCGAGACCGCCATCGCCCGGCAGCCGTTCGTGGCGGCGGTGAACGCGGCGCCCACGGTCCGGAGTGCAGCACGGCCCGTCCGGCGTTGGCGCCCCGGTTGACACCGGAGAGCACCACCGACGGCGGTGGGCCGAACGCGCCGTGCAGGGCGATCAGCGTGATGAAGCCGGGCGAGCCGGCGACGCCGTACGCCGGCACGCCCGCCAGCTCCGACAGCGGATGGTCGTGCACGACGACCCGCCCGTCCCGTTCCATCGCGCTCATCGCCGCGCTCGTGCCGCTCGCCTCCTCCATCGGGGCGGCGACCACCACGTCCAGGCCCTCTGCGTCGCCGCCCAGGCCAGCGCCTGGATGCCCGGCGCGGCGATGCCGTCGTCGTTGGTGATCAGCACCCGCAGTGTCATCGGTCGGCCACCCGATCGGCCAGCTCGTCCGGGTGGTCCGCTCCTGTGGCCGGCTGTCCGCCGGCACCAGCCGGACCCGGTCCACCAGGCCCGTGATCGAGTCCAACCGGCCGGTGCCCAGGCCGTGCCGGGTCACGTTCAGCGCGCCGGCGGCGCGCCGGTGCGGATGGCGGTCCGGATGTCCCCGCCGCGGGCCACGACGGCGGCCACCCCGGCGGTCATCGAGTCGCCCGCGCCGCTCGGGTCGGCGGCCTCCAACCGGGGCATCTCCACCTCGAACAGTTCCCGTCGATGAGCGCCAGCGCCGGTTGGTCGGCCCGGCTCACCACCACCGTCTCGGCGCCGGCGGCGTGAAGGTCGTAGATGGCCCGGGTCAGCTCCAGGGTGTCGTCGCTGCGGGAACGGCCGTCGCGGATCAGCTCCTCGTGACTCACCTTGAGGAAGAACACCCCGCTCTCCAGCACCGAGCCGAGGTGGTCGCCGGAGAGGTCGACCACCACCCGGCCGCCGTTGGCGCCGAGGTCGGCGGCGAACCGCCGGTACAGGTCGGCCGGGACGAGCCACGGTTCGTTCGGCCCGCTGAGGACGCTCACCGCGGCTCGCAGGCCCTCGCCGAGCGCCAGGTTGTACAGCTCGTCGATCTCGTGCCGGCTCAGCGGCTGCCCGGGTACGTCGGCGACCTCCTGCCGGGAGCCCTCCCGACGATCGTGCACGTATCCGCCACTGCCGGAGTCCCGGACCACGACCTTCAGGTCCACGCCCTCGCTGACCAGCAGCGGCTTCAGCACCTGGCCGATCTCGCCGCCGAGGGCGGCGCAGAGCACCACGTCGACGCCGAGGGACATCACCATCCGCGCCTGCCAGACGCCCTGCCCGCCGGGGTGCAGATGCAGCTCGGGGTGCTCGTTCGGCTGGTCCACGGTCACCGTCAGCTGCGGGGTGGGCGCGAAGACCATCACGTGCCCACTCAACGATCGTCACCGTTCATGATGTTCGCCCTCCGGGATGGTCGGGTGATTTGTCACTAACCGACCCTAATGCGACATCGAGGCCGTTGCCAGCCGGACATCGGTACGGGACGATCGTGCGACCAACGGCGGCGGGAGACGGTGTGCTCAGCAGGGATACCTTCAGTTACACCGTCCAGGCCCGGTGTTCGCCCAGCGAGGCGGCGGCGTTGCTCAGCGACCTGACCCGGCAGGGCGAGCTGCACCCGCTGATCGTCCGGGTCCGCCGGGTGTCACCCCGACCCGGTGCCTTGGCCAGCTACACGATCAACGACCGGTTGCAGGCCGGCCCGTTCCGCTTCCGGACCACCTACCACGCGGACGTGCTGCTCAGCGAGGCCGACGAGATCGTCATGGTGGCCCGCCAGTGGCCGGCCACCACCGTCCGCAACCACACCCGACTGCGCGCCGAGCCGGACGGCCTGACCCGCATCGACGTCGAGATCACCCTGACCGCGCCAACCCCCTCTTCCGGTACGCGTTCCGCCAGGCCCGGGCCGCTCACCTCGCCCTGGCCACCCGGCTGGGCGCGGCCCTGGACCGCAGCGGCGACCCCCACCCCGGCCTGACGCGCGCCGCCTCGCCTCGCTTCATGATCGTGTTCCATGGTGGACGTCAACCAGCGCTGCCTCGCCGATCATGGAGTTGTGGTGGGCAACAAAACGTCTGAACAAGCCCCAAATCGGGCACCACAACTCCATGATCGTCAGGCTCGGGCTGCCCCTACTCCGCGATCTTGCACTAGCTGTCCCGACACAGGGGCACTCCGCCTCATATCGGCGACCATAACTGCAAGATCAGCGCGAACCTCTCGCTCAACATCCCTGATCCGGTGTGGTCAGGCCGTGCGGCCACGTCTTGCCAGGGCGGGTTGGGTGACGCGCCGTCGGCCCCACGGCTTGTACGTGGACAGCACCGTCGCGATGATCAGCAGGCTGGTCGACACCGCCGGTGCGATCACCAGGTCGGCGCGGTCCCGTGTGGGCAGGGCGGCGCCCACCGCACCGGCGTGCCGCAGATTGGGCGTGAGCAGGAACAGCACCAGCCCCACCATCACCGTGGTCAGCACGAGCTTGGCCAGCACCCAACGATGGCGCAGCAGGCCCCACGGAGTCAGCAGCGAGCTGGCCAATCCGATCAGCCAGACCAGGACGCTCAGCGGCGCGAACAGCACGGTGCCGATCAGCGCCATGACCGGGTACACCGCCGTCGGGTCGGCGCCACGCTGCACGGCGATGCCGAGGGTGAGCAGCACCAGGTCGGCGCCGAGCCACCCGAGTGAGGTGACGAGGTGCAGGGTGAGCAGCGCCTTGCGCGCGGTGGGTGGGATCCGAGGCATACCGCGATGCTGCCCGCCGGCCCCGGTCCGGTCGTCCGACCGCCGACGACATCCGGGGTACGCCCAGCAACGTAGTCGCCGCCGGTCAGCCTCCGACGCGGCGGCCGTCCGCCCCAAAGCGCGTGATCGAATCGCGTTCTAGGAAAGCGCGGTGTCCCCGCAATGGGAACACCGCGCTTTCAAGAATCCGAGTCGATCAAGGCTCGTGGAGCCAGGTCTCGGCCCCGAATGGGTCAGTAGACCGACAGGTGGACGTGGTTGGTGTGGTCGGTGGACGGGGTGCCGTTCGCCCGCTGTACGACTTCCACCCACTGCTGGGCAGCCAGATCTTCCGGTACCAGATCACGTAGAGCACGGCGAGCCGGTCGGCGTTGCGGATGAAGTACGCGGCCAGGTTGTTGCCGTACGTCTTGTCGGCGCCGGTGGCGTTTCCGCCGAAGCCCTTCTTCTGCGCCGCGAAGTCGCAGGCCCGGCCCTTCGGGTGTTCACCGGAGCCGCTGGGGCGATGGCAGGAGACGTAGTGGTCGAAGCCGGCGGCCTTGGCCTGGTTGAGCGCGTGCAGGGTGCGCGGGGTGATGCAGCCGCTGGCCGGCGTGGGTCGTTGACGCTGCACGACTCCGATGGCCAGGAGCCGTCGGGTTGCGTGGCGCGGCCTTCGCGTTGGCGGTGGAGGTGCCCTCGTTGGAGCCGGTGTCGGCGGTGGTCTGCGGCCTGGGTGTGGTGGCCACGGTCAGGGCGCGTTCGGCCTGTTCCTTGCGCTGGCCATCACCGCGACCTGCTTGCGCTGCTCGTTGATCTCGGCGTCCAGGGCGACCCGGGTGCGGTTGGCCTGGTCCTTGGTGTCGAGCAGTTCGCGCAGCACCCGGTCCTCGTTGGCGGCCACCGCGTCGAGTGCGGCGGCCCGGTCCATGAAGCCTTCCGGGTGTTGCTGTTGAGCAGCGCCGACACCGCGCCGAGCCGGCCGCTGCGGTACGCCACGACGGCCAGCTCGCCGACCTTGTCGTCACGCTGGGCCAGCTCGGCCTCGATGGTCTTCAGCCGGGTGCCGAGCTGCTGCTGCCGTTGGATGGACGTCTCCAGGGCGCGTTTCGCGTCCAGGTAACCCTTGCTGGCCGCGTCGAGTTGGGCCCGCAGTGCCGGGGTACCGCCCTCTTCGTCCGAGTCGGGTGCGGCGGCCCGCAGGCCGGTCGGGAGCGGCCGACGCGGCGCCGGCCGGGAGTGCGACGCCGAGGGCGAGCATCGCGACGATCAGGGCCGCCAGTCTGGCGGCGGGTGGTCGTGCTGGTGCCACTGCGCATGTCCTTCCGTCAGCCGCCGACCGGGTTAGCTGACGGGTTCGGGACGGAAGATCCCTACCGCTGTGACGCGGATGCACCCCAGGAACATGGTTCCCCGGTTCGCCCACACGGGCGATTAGGCGGCGACCGCCACCGGCGCCGGGAGGGCGCCGCCTGGTGGAAGCCGGGACCGAGCTTACCGTTGCCGGTGGGGCGTCTGCAGCCAATGTGACGGACGGTGCGTGCGTCGTGACGGAAAGGTCCGGTCACCACTCGATCGAGCCACATGCGCCGGTGGCGGCACCCGGCTCGATCTGCAAGGTCGCGTGCTCGATCCGGAAGTCGTCGTTGAGGGCCGTACGCGCCGCGGTGAGCACCGCGCCGACCTCCGCGTCGGGTGCCATGGTCAGGTGTGCGGATGCCACGTCCATGCCCGAGGTGAGCGTCCAGACGTGCAGGTCGTGCACCTCGACCACACCGGGAACGGCGGCCAGCCGATCGTGCACGGCGGTCACCTGGAGGTGCTCCGGGCGGCCTGCACCAGGATGCGGACGGCCGCGCGGGCCAGCCGCCAGGTGCGCGGCAGGATGAAAACGCCGATGGCGACCGCGACCAGGGGATCGGCCCACCACCAGTCGGTGAGGGTGATCAGCAGTGCCGCGCCGATGACGCCGACCGAGCCGAGCAGATCGCCGAGCACCTCCAGGTAGGCGCCCTGGAGGTTGATGCTCTCCGGGCTCCGGCGCGGAGCAGGGCGAAGGCGGCGATGTTCGCGAGCAGGCCGAGCACGGCCACGGCGAGCATCGGGCCGGCGATGACCTCGTGCGGGTCACCGAAGCGGCGGATCGCCTCGATCACCACATAGACCGCGACGCCGGAGAGCAGGACGGCGTTGGCCAGTGCGGCGAGCACCTCGAGTCGGTAGAGCCCGAAGGTGCGCTGCGGGTCGACGGTGGCCCGCCGGGTCGCGGTGATCGCGGCGAGCGCCATCCCGATGCCGAGCACGTCGGTGAACATGTGCCCGGCGTCGGAGAGCAGGGCGAGTGAGCCGGTGTGCAGGGCGACCACCGCCTCGACCACCATCAGGGTGGCGAGCAGCCCGAATGCCGCCCAGAGGCGACCCCTGTGCTGGTGTGCGGCATTGGCGACGGACCCATGGTGGTGGTCATGACCTGCGCCCACGAGAACCACCTTCCGCCGCCAGTCGGGACCCGGTCAAATGTATGTTCACATCGCTATGTGTGCAAGTGTACGAGCGGCGCCTCCCGCCGGTGGCCGCCCACATTTCAGCCGGTCGGGTCGATGGTGGTGAGTCGCTGAGTGGCCCGGAGAGCGCCACGTAGAGGGTGCGCACCCGGCACCCGGATCCGCCCGGATCTCGCTCGGGGCGACCAGCACCACCCCGTCGTACTCCATGCCCTTGGCCTCCAGGCTGGTCACCACCTGCAGCCTCGGTGCGCCGAGCGCGCCGAGCCAGCCGGCCACCTCGTCGCGGCGGGGACCGGCGTGATCACCCCGACGGTGCCCTCCACCTCGGCGAGCAGAGCGGTGGCCGCCTCCACGGTCGAGGTCTCCAACCCCGTCGCTGGCACCACCAGCTCGACCGGTTCGACCCCGGTCGAGCGGACGGCACTCGGCAGCGACAGGTCGGGATAGAGCCGGCGGATCTCCGCCGCCGCCACCGCGAAGATCTCCGCCGAGTTGCGGTAGTTGGTGGTCAACGTGAAGTCGTGGCGCTTACGCCGGCCCAGCGCCTGGTCCCGGCCCGGTCCAGCTCGTCGGGGTCGCCGGTCCACGCGGTCTGCGCGGGTCGCCCACCACTGTCCAGGAGGCCAGTCGGCCGCGACGACCAACCATCCGCCACTGCATCGGCGAGACGTCCTGCGCCTCGTCCACCACCACGTGCGCGTAGTCCCGGTAGTCCTCCGGACGTTCGCGGGCCGCCGCGCGGCGGCACGCTGACGCTCGCCGAGGGTGCTCAGCTCGCGGACGCCGCCCGCCAGCTGGAACGGGTCGCGCCGGGCCTTGCCGGCTGCGCCGGCTTGCCGAGCAGTGCGTCCAGCTCGTCCAGCAGCGCGATGTCGGCGATGGTCAGACCGGCCGAGTCCAGGGTCCGGTACGCGGCGGTGAGCAGCCGGATCTCCGCCGAGGAGAGGATGCCCCGGCGTACCGGCGCAGTCGGTCCGGCTGCGCCAGCCAGCCGAGCACGTGCCGAGGGTGTAGCCGGGGCCACCACGCCTGAGGAACTCCCGGAACTCCGGGCGCTCGGCGATCTCCGCCTCGAAGACCGGCTGCTCCGGCAACCGACCGGCACCCACCTCACGGAATTGCGTCCAGAGCGCGCCGAACACCCGTCGAAGCCGACCTTGCGCACCTCGTTGCGTCGCGCGCCGCGTTGCAGCGCGCGGTCCCGGATCCGGTCCAGCGCGGCCCGGTCCAGGCGCAGCAGCGTGCCCCGGTAGAGCAGCCGCAGCTCACCGGGCCGCCCGGCACCGCGTCGCGGGCCGCCCGCTCCAGCACCCGGCGCATCCGCAGCGAGCCCTTCACCGCCGCCACCTCGGGCGGGTCGGGTCGGGTCGCGGTCATCCCCGGAAAGAGCGTGCCCAGCGAGTGCAGGGTCGCGGTGTCCTCACCGAGCGACGGCAGCACCGAGCCGATGTACTCGACGAATACCGACGACGGGCCGACCACCAGGATGCCGCCGCCCGCGTACCGGCTGCGGTCGGAGTAGAGCAGGAAGGCGGCCCGGTGCAGGGCGACAGCTGTCTTGCCGGTGCCGGGGCCGCCCGCGACGATCGTCACCCCGGAGCTGGGGAGCGGATCGCCTCGTCCTGCTCCCGCTGGATGGTCGCCACGATGTCGCGCATGCCCGGCCGGTGGCCTTGGACAGGGTGGCCAGCAACGCGCCGTCCCCGACGACCGTCATCCCTCCGGGCCGCGGTCGGGTCCAACAGGTCGTCCTCGATCCGGGTGACCCGCTCGGCCCGGGACTGGATGGTGCGGCGCCGCACCACGTCCAGCGGCTGCGCCGGGTGGCCTGGTAGAAGGCGGCGGCGGCCGGCGCACGCCAGTCGACGACGAGCGTGCTGGCGTCCTCGTCCCGGATGCCGAGTCGCCCGACGTGCAGGACCTGCCGGTCACGCAGGTCCAGGCGGCCGAAGACCAGCCCTCGTGCTCGGCGTCCAGGGTGTGCCGCCGCTGCGCCGCGTGGAAGACCATCGCGTCGCGCTCGACCAGCGCGCCGTGCGTGCCCACCCGGGCCATCCGGTAGCCGTCGCGCTCGGCACGCACGGCCGACCGCCGCAGCTCGGCCAGTCGGGCGTACACCCGGTCGAGGTGTCGTTGCTCGACGGCGATCTCCTGCTCCAGGCCGGTCTGGTCGGTCAACGCACGCTCCTTCGAAGGTCGCCGGCGGGCGGCGGAAACCGCGCAAGCCAACCGCAGAAGGGTACGGCCCTGGGCCCGACCCGCCGCGCCCGAGGTGCGGAACGCGCTCACGCGTCCGTTTCGGCGGGGATCGCGTGTGGTGCTTCGGCGAGCACCCGGCGCAGAACGCCGGTGACCGCGGCGTTGACCTCGTCCGGGCGCTCCATCATCAACATGTGCCCGGCACCAGGGCAGACGGTCAACTCGGTGGCCGGCAGAGCCGCGGCGATCGACTCGGCGCACGGCGGTGGGTCAGCCGGTCCCGGTCACCGACCAGGGCGGCGGCCGGCAGGTGGGCCAACGCGGCGAGGGTGTCCAACCGGTGCTGGGTGCCGATGGAGGCGCGAAACCCGCCGATCGAACGCAGCGAGGCCCGCGCCACCGCCGACGTCACCAGGCGGATGTCGGCCGGCTCGCAGCGGTCACCGAAGAGCATCCACCGGATGCTCGGTTGCAGCGCCTTCAGCAGTGCCCGGGTGCTCGCCAGGACCCGCACCGCGCCAACACTCCGGCACCTGTCGTCTCGGCCAACCGGATCAGCCGGGCGATCCGTGGCGAAAGTCCGTAGACGGTGTGCGTGTGCCCTCGGCGGTGGTCGAGACGAAGACCAGTCCGGCCGTACGGGCGGCGAAGTGCGCGGGTGCCGGTGGGCGTACTCCATGATCGTCATGCCACCCATCGAGTGCCCGACCAGGACCACCGGGCCGGTCGGCGCCACGGCGTCGAGCACCGCGGCCAGGTCGTCGCCGAGTTGTGCCACGGTGGCCGTGGGCAGCGCCATGCAACTGGACCGGCCGTGCCCCGCGCGTCGTAGGTGACCACCCGCACCGCCTCGCCGAACGGCGCCTCGGTGAGCGCCTGGACCTGCCGGTGCCAGGCACGCCCGTCCAGCGTCCAGCCGTGCAACAGGATGGCGGTGACCTCGGCGTCGGTTGGCCCCGTCACCTCGACGTTGAGCCGTACGCCGTCCGGCATACCGACCTCGAACCGCTCCGGCATCGCCACCTCCCCAGGGCCGCCCAGTACCACCAGCACCGGGATACCCGGCGGTAACACCGGCTACCCGCCAGGACACCACGCCAATCGCCCCGCGGCGAACATTCCCGACCTCGCCCGTGCTGCCGGCGGCGGGCCAAGCTGAACGGCATGGGTCGTCGGAAGCGCCCATGGGCGCGGCGTCGGGGCAGGGCGGCAGGCCGGCGGTACGCCCGGCCGCGCTGGCCGATCTGCTCGCCGGCAATCGGCGGTTCGTCAGCGGCCAGCCCGTGCACGGACACGACGTCACCGCCGCCGCCGCGGCCTCCGGCGACCAGCAGCCGTACGCCGTGGTGCTCGGCTGCATCGACTCGCGGGTGCCGCTGGAGGCGATCTTCGACCAGACATTCGGCGCGATCTGCGTGATCCGTACCGGAGGGCACGTGCTCGACCGCGCGGTGTGCGGCTCGATCGAGTACGTGGTCGGTCAGCTCGGCGTACCGCTGGTGATGGTTCTCGGCCACGAGCGGTGCGGGCGGTGGAGGCCACCGTGCGGGCGCTGCGCAGCGGGCAGCGTCCCGGGGTCTCTGGCGCACCTGGTGGACGAGATCGCCCCGGCGGTGACCGAGGCGGGCATCGACGACCCGGCGGTGCAACCGCTGGCGATCCGCCGGCACGTCCGGCGCACTGTGCACACGCTGCGTCAGGACGACCTGCTGGCCGGGCCGGTGGCCGCCGGCCGGGTGGCCGTGGTCGGTGGCCTCTACGACCTGGCCACCGGCGAGGTCGCCCTGCTCGACCCGGGCTGAGCCCGCCCCGACGAGCCCCGGCGCGCCCGGCGTGCCCCGGCGCACCGGCGTGCCCCGGCGCGCCCCGCGCGCCCGGCGTGTGCCCCGAAGAGCCCGGCGCACCCGCTTCGCGCGCTTGATCGACTCGGTTTCCATGATGTCGGGTGTCCGGGCTCCGGGACACCCCGGTTTCCTTGAAGTCGAGTGGATCTCGCGCTCAGCCTGGACGCGCGATAACGCCCGCCGGGACTCCGGCGGGCGCTGTCGAGTGGTGCGAAGGGGAGGGCTCAGCCCTCGAAGACGCCGGCCGCGACCAGGCGCTTCTCGGTGGCCTCCCAGCCGTCACCCGGGTGGGTGGCAGCCAGGTTGTTGATCTCCGCCCGGATCTTGGTGGCGTGGCCGGCGGCGGCCAGCACGCGGATCTCCTCGACGAAGGCGTCGGAGTCCGTACGCAGGTGCGCGGTCTTGCCGTTGGTCAGGTTCCGCACGTAGGCGTGCTTGCCGCCGTTGAGCGGGATGAGGTACTTGAACTCGCCCAGCACGCTGAGGGCGCCACCCTGGCCAGCCTGGCCGGCCCGGACGGACGCGCGCGCGGTCTTAGAGGTGTTGCTCGCCACGGAGGTACTCCTTGCAAGACGTACGGGAGGACTGGACGTCCGGGGCTGTGTGCGGGTCGCAGTTGCCTCGGCCCGCGAAGGTGTAACGCGGCATAAGCCGCCGGTGGAACTGTACAGGACCACGACATCATGCTGGTCGTCGCGGTGTCCTGAGAGGCAACGGCGGCCACCCGTCCGGCTATTCCACCCGGCGTTTTTCCGATTCTCTGGCGCACCACGCGTCACAGGAGTCATCATGTGTTGCAGAAACCACCTGGGTGGACGAGGTCGTAGGGGAAGACGCACCTCGCTCTCCGGGAGGTCACCGTGCCAACGCGTGGCGTCGTATACGTCCACTCGACCCCGCTCGCCGTGTGCTCGCACGTCGAGTGGGCGATCGCGCGCGTCCTAGCCGCGCCGGTCAACCTGCAGTGGACGGCTCAGCCGTCGACCCGGCGCACGCCGGCCGAGTGCGGGTGGACCGGTCGTCCGGGGACGGGCGCCGAGCTGGCTGCTGCCCTACGGCAGTGGCCCATGATCCGTTTCGAGGTGACCGAGGAGCCGAGTGCCGGCGCCGACGGGGAGCGCTTCATGTACGTGCCGGCCCGTGGCCTGTTCCGGGCCACCGTCGGCGTGGCCGGTGACATCCAGCTCGGCGAGGACCGGCTACGGCGCTGATGGTCGCCTCCCGTGCCCCGGAGGCGCTGGCCCACGCCCTGGACAAGGCGCTCGGCACGGCATGGGACGCTGACCTGGAGCCGTACCGGTACGCCGGCGACGGCGCACCGGTGACCTTGCTCACCCGGGTCGGCTGACCCGGGCGCAACCGAGCAGGCCACCTGCACGCGGGCCGTTGGTGACGCGTGCGGGCGGTAAGGTCAAGTTGCCCCGATAAGGGGACCTGGTGGGATAGGCGGCGTGTCGAATCGCCCCTGGCGCGCCAGTGTCGCTGTCGTCGCCCTGACCGCCCTGCTCGTCTCCGGCTGCTCCGGTGGCTCAGACGCCCTGCTCCGACGCCCGGCCCGACCGGCACGTCGGCCGGCCCGAGCGCCCGGCCGCGCCGCCGGCCGGCGATCCCGCCGGTCGCGCCGCCGCACTGGTGGCCACGCTCTCCGACGAAGACCTGGTCGGCCAGGTGCTGATGCCGTACGCCTACGGCGACTCGGCGACGAAGGTCTCCGCCGGCTCGGCGGCCGGCAACCAGGCCCTCGCCGGGTCGACACCCCGCCGACATGATCGCCAGGTACCGGCTGGGTGGTCTGATCCTGGTCGGCTTCAGCGCCGACGACCCGACCAAGGGCAACCAGGAGACCACGAACGTCGACAATCCGAAGCAGGTGCACGAGCTCACCACCGGGCTGCGTACCGCCGCCGGTCGGCTGCCGCCGGTTCGCGCCGCTCCTGGTCGGCACCGACCAGGAGTACGGCGTCGTCACCCGCGTTACCGACGGTGTCACCGTGCTGCCCAGCGCCCTCGCGGCCGGCGCGGCCGGTGAACCGAAGCTCACCGAGGCCGCCTGGCGGGCCGCCGGCACCGAGCTGGCCGCGATGGGCATCAACATCGACTTCGCCCCGGTGGCCGACGTGCTGGCGACCCGCAGCACCGTGATCGGCTCCCGGTCCTACGGCGCCGACCCGAAGCAGGCGGCGGCCCAGGTCGGCGGCGCCGTCCGTGGTCTCCAGGCGGCGGGGTGGCGGCCACCCTCAAGCACTTCCCGGGCACGGGCACAGCGCCGACGACTCGCACAAGGATCTTCCGGTGCTCACCCAGTCCGCGGCGGCGTTGCGGAGCGGCGCGTGGCCGCCGTTCACCGCCGGGATGGACGCCGGGGCGATGGCGGTGATGTCCGGTCACCTGGACGCCCGCGCGATCGACCGGGCACCCGGCGACCTTCTCGCACAAGCTGCTCACCGACGTGCTGCGCGGCCAACTCGGCTTCAAGGGTGTGGTGATCACCGACGGGATGAACATGCCGCCGGCGAAGCGCTGGGCTCCGGGCGAGGCGGCGGTCCGGGCGCTCAACGCCGGTAACGACCTCATCCTGATGACCCCGAACGTGGGGCAGGCGTACGACGGGCTGCTGGCCGCTGCGCGGCGGAGCACTGCCCCGGACCCGACTGGTCGAGGCGGTCACCCGGGTGCTGACCATGAAGTTCCGGCTCGCGGAGCTGCCGGCCGCGCAGATGTCCACGCTCGACACGCCGGCTCACCGCGCGGCGGCCGAGGCACTGGCCGCCGCCGCCGTCACCGTGCTGCGGGGCAGTTGCGGGGCAGCGGTGAAGGGGCCGATCACCGTCACCTCGTCCGGAGGTCGGGACGGCACACGGGCGGCGCTCACCGCCGCACTGACCGCCGCCGGGTGGCGGTCAAGCCCAGCGGCGGCACTGTCGTGCACCTGGTGGGCTACGGCGACGGCGCCAGCGACCTGCGCGCCGACGCGGCGGTCACGGTCGCCATGGACACCCGTACGTGCTGAGCGGCGCGAAGTCTCCGACCCTGCTGGCCACGTACTCCTCCAGCAGGGTGTCGATGACCGCGCTGGCCGCCGTGCTCGCCGGCAAGGCCGGCCCGGCGGCCGGTCCCCGGTGGTCGTCCCCGGTCTGCCCGCGACGACCTGTCCCAGCAGCTGACGGCCGGCACCCTCGGCCGGCACGGGCGACGGAAATCCTGTCGCCCCGCCGCCGGTCGGTCTGACACCCTTCCTCGAATGGGAACGGCAGAAGGATTTCGGCACGTGCAACGAGCGGACGGCACTGTGGTGATCACGCACCACGGACGGGTGGCCGGCACGCTGCGCGGTGCTCGGGCCGCGGAGTTCCTCGCCGAGGTCGACGACGACCCGCAGTTGGTGATGGCCCGCTGGACCGGCAACTACCGCCACGGCAACGAGCGCACCGCGAAGCAGCACCCCGCAACCGGGCCTGAACGACGAAAGGGTGCCCTCCTCGACGAGGAGGGCACCCTTCCGACTGCCGAGCCAAACGTGCGGTGGGCCTTCGCGGGCGGTCAGGGCCGGACGAAGACGAGCGCCACGTTGTGGCCCCGAAGCCGAACGCGTTGTTCAACGCGGCCGGGATGTCCATGTGGCGTGGCTTGTGGGCCGCGACGTCCAGCGTGAGGCCGGGCTCCGGGTCGTCGAGGTTGATCGTCGGAGGCACGACGCTGTCGCGGATGGCCAGGATGGTGGCGATCGACTCCAGCGCACCCGCCGCGCCGAGCAGGTGACCGGTCATCGACTTCGTCGCCGCCAGCACCGGGTGGTCGCCGAGCGCCTTGTGCAGCGCGCCGATCTCCAGCATGTCCCCGATCGGGGTCGAGGTGGCGTGCGCGTTGACGTGCACGATGTCCTGCTTGGCCACGTCCGCGTCCGCGATCGCCTTGGCGATGGCCTTGATCGCGCCCTCGCCCTCGGCATGCGGCTGCACGATGTCGTACGCGTCGGAGGTGATCCCGGCGCCCGCGAGACGCGCGTAGACCCGGCACCCGGGCTGCCGCGTGGTCGGCCCGCTCCAGCACCAGGATGCCGGCGCCCTCACCGAGGACGAAGCCGTCCCGGCCCCGGTCCCACGGGCGGGAGGCGTGCTCGGGATCGTCGTTGCGGGTCGACATGGCCCGCATCGAGCTGAAACCGGCGATCGGCAGCGCGTGGATGACCGCCTCGGTGCCACCGGCCACCACCACGTCGGCACGGCCGGAGCGGATGATGTCCAGGCCCAGGGCGATCGCCTCGGCGCCGGTGGCGCAGGCGCTGGCCACCGAGTGCACACCGGCCTTCGCGCCCAACTCCAGACCGACCCAGGCGGCCGGACCGTTCGGCATCAGCATCGGGATGGTGTGCGGGAGACCCGCCGCGGCCCCGAGGCCTCCAGGATGTCGTCCTGGGCGAGCAGGGTGAGGGCACCGCCGATGCCGGAGCCGACGCTGACGGCCAACCGGTCCCCGTCGAGGCCGGAGTCGGCGAGACCGGCGTCCGCCCAGGCCTGCTGCGCCGCGATGATCGCGATCGCCTCGGACCGGTCCAGGCGGCGCAGTCGAACCCGGTCCAGCACCTCGGAGGGATCCACGGCCAACTTGGCGGCGATCCGGACCGGCAGTTGCTCGGCCCACTCCGAGGTGAGGGCACTCACCCCGGAGCGGCCGGCGAGCATGGCGTCCCAGGTCGACGCGACGTCCCCGCCAAGCGGGTCGTCGCGCCGAGCCCGGTGACGACGACGTCAGGACGACTCATGATCAGGACTGCGCCGCGATGTAGCTGACGGCGTCGCCGACGGTCTTGAGGTTCTGCACCTCGTTGTCCGGGATCTTGACGCCGAACTTCTCCTCGGCGGCCACGACGACCTCCACCATGGAGAGCGAGTCGACATCGAGGTCGTCGGTGAAGGACTTCCCCTCAGCCACGTCGTCCGGGTTCACCCGGCAACCTCTTCGAGGATCTCGGCGAGGCCGGTGGTGATCTCGTCACGGGTCATTGCGGTTGGTTCCTTTCATCGGGGTTCTCCGGTGGACGGCGTCGCCGACCGCCGATCCTCGACGCTCACGCGCCCGAGGGGTCATCAGGGGCAGCGGACGACCTGACCGGCGTAGGTCAGGCCACCGCCGAAGCCGAACAGCAGCACGGGGCGCCCGAGGGCACCTCCCGGCGCTCGACCAGCTGGACAGGGCCAGCGGCACGCTCGCGGCCGACGTGTTGCCGGACTCGACGATGTCCTTCGCGATGATCGCGTCAGGGATGTTGAGCCGCTTGGCGATGCCGTCGATGATCCGTGTGTTGGCCTGGTGCGGCACGAACGCGGCCAGCTCCGACGGGTCGACCCGGCCCGCTCGCACGCCTGCAACGCGAGCGGTGCCAGCGCGGTGGTGGCCCAGCGGAACACCGCCTGGCCCTCCTGCTGGATGTACGGGCGCCAGCCCTCGATGCGTACCGCCTCGCTCTTGTCCGGCACCGAGCCCCAGACCACCGGGCCGATGCCGGTCGGCTCGTCGTCGGCCGTGGCGGTGACCACGGCGGCGCCGGCACCGTCCGCGAAGATGATGCAGGTGGAGCGGTCGGTCCAGTCGGTGAAGTCGGAGAGCTTCTCCGCGCCGATGACGATCGCGTTGCGCGACGCCCCGGCTCGGATGGCGTGGTCGACGGTGCCCAGCGCGTACGCGAAGCCCGAGCAGGCGGTGTTGAGGTCGTACGCGCCCGGCGCGGTGATGCCCAGCTTGAGGGCGACTCGGCAGGCCACGTTGGGGCTGCGGTCGATGGAGGAACAGGTGGCGACCACGACCAGGTCGATGTCGGCGGCGGTCAGGCCCGAGTTGGCCAGCGCCTTGCCGGCGGCGGCGGCGGCCATGTCGGCCACCGTCTCAGTGTCGGCGATCCGCCGGCTGACGATGCCGACCCGGTCGCGGATCCACTCGTCGTTGGTGTCGACGAGTTGGGCGATGTCGTCGTTGGTCACCACTCGGGAGGGCTGGTAGTGCCCCATCGACACGATGCGACTGCCAGTCATGAACGACCTCCGATGCGGGCGATCAGGTCCCGTGCGGCCGGCAGGTCGTCCGGGGTCTTCAGGGTGACGATCTCCGGGCGCCGTCGCCCTTGAGTTCCCGCTTGATCAGGCCCGCGAGGGTGCCGGCCGGTGGCAGCTCGATCACGCCGGTGACCCCGAGGTCGGCCAGCGTACGCATGCACAGGTCCCAGCGCACCGGCGCGGTGACCTGACGGACGAGCCGCCGCACCATCTCCGGGCCGTTGCCGACCGCCGTGCCGTCGAGGTTCGACAGCAGGGTGCGGGACGGATCGGCGGGGTGATCCCGGCGGCGACGGCGGCGAGCGCGGTCTCGGCCGAAGCCATGTACGGGGTGTGGAACGCGCCGGCCACCTGGAGTCGGATGACCCGGGCACCGCCCGGCCGCGCGACGGTGATCTTGTCGAGCCCCTCCAGGGAGCCCGCGGCGACGATCTGCCCGGCGCCGTTCTGGTTGGCCGTGTACAGGCCGTGGGCCTCGATCCCGTCGAGCACCTCGTCGGTCTCACCGCCGAGGACGGCGGCCATTCCGGTCGGCTCCAGCGCGCACGCCGCAGCCATCTCCCGGCCGCGTACGCCCGCCAGGGTGATCGCGGCGTCGGCCGACAGCACACCGGCCAGGGCGGCGGCTCCCAACTCTCCGACGCTGTGCCCGGCGGTGACCGCGACGTCGTCCAGGGACAGGTGCTCGGCCGCGAGCAGCGCCGCGGCGACCAGCAACGGCTGGGTGCGGGCGGTGTCCCTGATCTCGTCGGCGTCGGCCGTCGTGCCCAGGTGCAACAGGTCGACCCGGCCAGCGCCGACCACTCGCGCAGTCGCGCTTCGGTGCCGGTCAGGTCGAGCCAGGGGTCAGGAAGCCGGGTTTCTGAGAACCCTGGCCGGGACTAAGTACGGCGAGCACGCCTATGACTCTCCCGGATACGAGCGGGTAACGCTGTGCCGCCTTCGACCAAACCACACTAGGACCTTTGGAGGTTTCCTACAAAGATCGGTGAGGATCATCCTCGGTTTGGGAGGATTTCCGGTTGGTCGCGGTCATTGTCTGACTTGGGACAGGCGAGATGACCGGGGCGACCGGATCCAACCGGCCCACTGTCAACGCGACCTGAAGGGCGAAAGCGTCCCGCGGTGACAGGGGCGAGAACCCGGTCACCTCGGCGATCCGGCGCAACCGGTAACGCACAGTGTTCGGATGCACGAACAGTGCCCGAGCGGCGCTCTCCAGCGTGCCTCCGGCGGCCAGGAAGGCGTCCAGGGTCGCCAGCAGTTCGCCACCGGCGCGCACCAGCGTCGCGTACACATCGTGTCGCAGCCGCCGACGGGCCTCCGCGTCACCGGCGAGCGCCCGCTCCGGCAACAGGTCCGCCGCCGGCACCGGCCGGGAGCGCTGGGCCAGGCCGGCGCGGCCCGGAAACCCGACAACGCGGCCCGCGCCGACTCGGTCGCCTCGTCCAGGCTCGGAACGGCCGGACCGACCACGACCGGGCCGTCCCCGAACGCGCTCAGCAGCTTGGCGGTGGCGGTCATCGGGTCCGGCGCGCCACCCAGCACGATCACCAGCCGGTCGCCGTGCACCCCGCCGATCACCTCAACGCCGATCCGGCGGGCCTGCCGGTAGACCACGTGCAGCACCGCGGACACCTCCCGCCGGGCGACCGGCCGACCGCCACCGCCACCGGTGGCGCGTCCGCCCAGCCGAGCGCGGCGGCCCGACTGGCCAGTACGTCCGGCGAGTCACCGCGCAGCAGCGCGTCGACCAGCAGGGCCTGCAACCGCGCGTCCCAGGCGCCGCGCGACTCGGCGGCCCGCGCGTACACCCGGCGGCGGAGAACGCGATCTCCCGGGAGAAGCGCAGCACCGCCTCGCGCAGTTGCTGCTCCTCGCCCTCGGCGGCCAGGTGCGACACCTGCTCCTCGACCACGTCGATGGTCACCTTGATCAGGGCCACGGTCTGCTGGAGGGTGATCGACCGGGCCAGCGCCTGCGGGCGGCGGCGAAGACCTCGTCCGAGACCTCCTGGTGCTGTCCGCCGTGCCACCACCGTCGCGCAGCCACTGCACCAGCGACCGGGCGCCCGCCTGGGCGACGAGCATCACCCAGGAGCGCTGGTCGGCCGGCAGTGCCCGGAACCACGGCAGCGTCTCGTCCATCCGGGCCACGCTGGAGGTGGCCAACGCCCCCGCCGATCGTTCGATCCGGCGCAGCGTGGCCGACAGCTTCCCACCGCCCGGCGTGCTCACGGCCCTAGCCTGACACGTCGTGAGCAGGCCATCCACGGCGGCACCGGTCAGCACGGCGAGCCACCGGGGCGGCCTCACGAGTGCGGGGAGTCGGCAGGCCCAACTCCTGGGCCAGGATCGCGGCCTGCACCCGGCTGCGCAGGTCCAACTTCGCCAGGATCCGGCTCACATGGGTCTTGGCGGTGCTCTCCGCCAGCATCAGCCGCTCGGCGATCTGCTGGTTGGACAGGCCCAGGCCGAGGCAGGCCAGAACGTCGCGCTCGCGCGGGTGAGCGTGCCCAGCGCGGCCCGGACGTCCGCCGACGCGCCCGGCGCGGTCGCCGCGAACGCGGCGATCAACCGTCGGGTCACCGCGGGGCGATGAACCTCGCCCCGCGCCACCGTCCGCACCGCGCTCACCAGGCCGTCGGCGTCGGTGTCCTTGAGCAGGAACCCGGCCGCGCCGGCCCGCAGCGCGCCGAAAACGTACTCGTCGAGGTCGAAGGTGGTGAGCACCAGCACGTCGGCGAGCCCGTCGGTGACGATCGCCCGGGTCGCGGAGATCCCGTCCCGGCGGGGCATCCGCACGTCCACCACCGCCACGTCCGGACGCAACTCCCGACACAGCCGCACCGCCGCGTCGCCGTCGTCCGCCTCGCCGACCACCTCGATGCCGGGTGAACCGCCCAGGATCAGGGCCAGTCCTGCTCGTACCGCCGGTTGGTCGTCGGCGAGCACCACCCGTACCGTCGCCGCGCCCTCGTCGCCCGCGGACCGCGCGGGCCCGGTCACCCGGCCTCCCCGGTGGGCAGGGCGGCCCGCACCTGCCAGCGGCCGTCGTGCGCCCCGGCGGTGAACCGACCGGCCAGCAGCGTGGCCCGCTCCCGCATCCCGATCAGCCCGGCCCCGGCGCCCGCCAACCGGCCTCACCCCGGCGCACCGGGTTCTCCACGGTCAGCAGCACTCGGCCGGCCGGTACGAGATCGTCAGCTCCGCCTCACCCGTCCCGTGCTTGAGCGCGTTGGTCAGCGACTCCTGCACGATCCGGTACGCGGCGAGGTCCACCCGACCGGCAGCGTGCCCGGTGTGCCGTCGGTGCGGACCCGTACCGCGAGGCCGGCCGCCCGGATCCGCTCGACCAGGCCGTCCGCCTCGGCGAGCCGCGCGGTGACCACCTCCGGCGCGGCCGGATCGTCGGACGTTCGCCGCTGGTCCCCGGCTCGCGCAGCACTCGATCATCTGGCGCATCTCCGCCAGACCCTGCACGCTGCTCCCCGGATCACCCGCAACGCCGACTCGACCTGGCCGCGATCCAGCCCGGGTACGGAGAGCACGGCGGTGGCGTGGATGGCCACCGCGCTCAGGTGGTTCGCGACCACGTCGTGCAGCTCGCGGGCCATCCGGGCCCGTTCGGCGCTGACCGCCTGCCGACGGTCCAACTCGACCAGCCGGGCGGTCTGCTCGGCCCGCGCCCGCTCGGCGGCGGCCTGGTCGCGGTACTGCCGCACGCTGACGCCGGTCAGCACCGGCAGCACGCCGGCGAGCACCACCGGCACCCCGAGCGCGGCTCCCGCCACTGGCCGAACCCGACCACACCGACGACCACCCCGATCAGGCTGAGTCCCACGGTGATCCACAGCAACCACCGCCACAGCCGGGTGGGCCGTACACGCAGGCGTCGTAGAGCACCTGCGTGTAGATCACCACAGTGCCCAGCGAATTGCCCAGCGCCGTGTCGACCACCAGTGCGCCGGTGCCCACGGTCAGGCTGGTGCGCGGCGCGACCCGCCGTAGACCGACTGCGACGCACACCGCCACCAGCGGCGGCAGGAACAGCGCCGGCGGCACGTCCGCGTTCGGTCGGACCTGAGGTTGCCAACCCAGGGCGTACAGCACCAGGCCGCCGGCGAGCGACGCGCCGGCGAGCACGAGATCGCGGCCGAGGGTGCCGGAGCCGAGCCACGATGGCGGTCGCATGCCCCGATCCCACCACAGCCGCCGGCCCTCCGACTCCGACCGGGGAGGACGTGGACCACACCGACATGCGCCGAAAGGGGTACGCGGAACCCGTCGTCGACCGCAGGCCGCCTCCGACCCGGGACGCGGCGGTGAACGATGCGGGAAGAGGCTGTGAACTGCGCTACCGGATCCCGCGCTCACCGTCGTCGTCGTGAACCGGTGGGTCCCGACCACGGGTACGCCGCGCGCGGCCTGTCGGTCCCGGCCAGTACGGTGACAGGGGCACGTCGGGGAGCACCCGCGGGTGAGGCGAGCGTGAGGAGACCGGGGATGGCGCACGGGGAGGCCGAGCACGGCTGCGCCCAGGGCGAGCCCTGCCGGCCGGGGCACCACGACCCGCAGGCGGCTGGCAAGCACCGCCGGCCGATCGGCGGCGCACCGTCGCACCCGGCGGAGCCGACCGTCGGCCGTGCCGACGACGAGCCGTGCTTCCGCGCCAGCGCTCGGCCGAGCCCGCAGGCATCGCCGAGCCCGATGCCGACCTTCCGGATGGTTGCCTCAGCGAACGTCCCGGCTGGGCCGGGCGCACCGGCACGGCCCGGTCCGGCCCGTCCGCGGGCGACCCGTCGGGAGCGCCCGCCGCGCCGCTGGTGCTGATGCCCGCTCAGGCGGGGATCAGCGGGTCCGTCGGCGGATCAGCAGGGCGATCCCGGCAAGACCGACCGTGATGGTCAGCATCACGCCGACGTTGAGCAGCAGCAGGCGTTGCAGGTCGCCGAGCGCCTCGTCGAGGTCCTTCGCCGGGTCGAGTGTGTCCTCCGGCAGCACCCGCTCGCCGCCGCCCGCGCCGCCGCTGACCGTGTCGAACTGCCGCTCCAGCGGCACACCGGCGGTACGCAGGCTCTCGGACATGCTGAGCCGACCCAGGAACCACCCGGCGCTGGTCTTGCGGCCGTCCGGCTGCTTCGCCGGCCGGTATACCCGGGGACCGCCGGCCGCCTGGGATAGAGGTCGTACGTCTGTTTCGCCGTCTCGCCGGCGAGCACTACGACCGTGTACTTCGGACCGAGGTCGGGGCCTTCGGCCCGCTCGACAGGCCGGTGCGGGCGAGGAAGTTGACCTGGTCGATGACCGCGCCCACGCGGGCGGGATCGGTGTCCGACCGCAACCGCAGCGGCGCGGACAGCCCCACGCCGGTGATGTCCACTCCGGCGGGTGGCGGCTTTGGTGCCGCCGAGGCCGGGCCGGCGGTGCCGAGCGACAGCAGCGCCGTCGCCAGCGTGCCCGCCAGCACGGCGGCCAACCGCCTCATCTGTCGGACCATCCCGCCTCCTCGCCCCGTTCGATGGATGGCTTCGTCGTGCGTCTGGATCGGGCTGCCGGTGCGGCATCGACCAGATGGCCGGGCCCACCCTTACAGACTCCGCAAAACGTCGATGAGTTGCAGCATTCGGAACACTAATTGGAACTATCTGCGATCTCTGCTCGACTAATGAGGAGCCGTTTGATCAGCGGGCGGATCGTACCCTTACGGAGGGGTTCATGGGGGCAGGGTTACACGTATGGCGCGGGTCGTGCCAGTGGTGCTCGGCGTGGCGTTCGGTGTGTCGTTTCTGGTGCCGGCCACGCCGGCCGCTGCCCACAACGAGCTGACCGGCAGCAACCCGCGAGACGGTGCCCGTGTGGCGACGGCACCCGCCCGGATCGAGCTACGGTTCCTCGCCAAGCCTGCGCCGGCTACGACGAAGATCACAATAACCGGACCGGACAATGTGGTGGCTGGTGGCCCGCCCGCCTTCGATGGCAGCCGGGTGCGGGTGCCGTTCAGCCGGCGGCCGCGGGGCTCTACATCGTCGGCTATCAGCTCGCGTCCTCCGACGGGCACCCGGTAAAGGGCGAGGTGCGGTTCACTCACGACCGGCACCGCCGCCGACCCGTCCGCCTCGCCGTCGGCCGCCGTCGGCACCGCTCCGGCGTCGTCGCCCTCGGCTGGCTCGTCGGGCGGTGGCTCGCCCTCCACCGGGACACCGTCGGCCACACCCGGCAGCCCGACGGTGTCCGCCGTGCCGGCGGCATCGGAGCGGTCCGACTCCGGTGGGCGCTGGTGGATCTGGGCGCTCGGCGGCCTGGTGCTGCTCGTCGCCCTCGGAGCCGGCCTCGTGTTCCGTCGCCGACGTGGGGCTCAATGATCACCTGATCCGCACCGGCCCCGGGAGTGAGGTGTGTGCCACCTTTGCTCTGCTTCAACGGAGGCAACACCTCGTGTCCGATAATCGGACACCGGCTGGTGCGTGGGTTGAAGCAGAGCAAAGGTGGCGAGACAGCACGACCCGGACCCGCTGCCGGCGGGACCGGGGTGGACCGGGCTGGACCGGACTAGGCCGGCAGTCAGACCAGACGGAGCCGGGCGGCGCGCATCCGGGTCAGGGAGCGCTCGCGACCGAGCACCTCCAGCGACTCGAACAGCGGCAGGCCCACTGTGCGGCCGGTGACCGCCACCCGCACCGGCGCCTGCGTCTTGCCGAGCTTGAGGCCGCGCTCGGCACCGACCGCCTCCAGCGTCGACTTCAGCGACTCGGCATCCCAGGACTCCAGCGCCTCGAACGCCGCGATGGCGGCGTCCAGCAGCTCGGCGGAGCCGTCCTTCATCGTCTTCGTCCAGGCGGCCTCGTCGATCAGAGGCGAGGCCAGGAACAGGAAGTCGACGTTCGGCACGATTTCGCTGAGCACCGCGATCCGGGTCTGGGCCAGTGCCGCCACGGCGGCGAACGCGTCGGCGTCGAACTCCTCCGGCTGCCACGGCGGCGGGCGATGGTCCCGGTGCCGGTCAGCCACGGCTGGCAGGCGTCGACGAAGTCGGCCACCGGCAGCGCGCGAATGTACTCACCGTTGAACGACCGCAGCTTTTCTCGTCGAAGAACGCCGAGGAGAGGTTGACCTCGTCCAGCCGGAACTCGTCCTCGATGACCGACCAGGGAACGATCTCCCGGTCGCCGGAGGGCGCCCAGCCGAGCAGCATGAGGTAGTTGCGCATCGCCCCGGCGAGGTAACCCTCGTCGCGGTACGCCTCCAGGGCCACCTTGTCGCGGCGCTTGGAAAGCTTCTGCCGCTTCTCGTTGACCACCACCGGCACGTGCGCCCAGACCGGCGGCTTGACCCGAGGGCTTCCCAGAGCAACTGCTGCTTGGGGTGTTGGGCAGGTGCTCCTCGGCCCGGATCACGTGGGTGATCCCCATGGTCATGTCGTCGACGACGTTGGCCAGCAGGAAGACCGGCGAGCCGTCGCCCCGGGCGATGACGAAGTCCTCGATGAGCTTGTTCTCGAAGGTGGGCTCACCGCGGATCAGGTCGACCACCACCGTCGTGCCCTCGTCCGGCGTACGGAAGCGGAGCGCGTTTCCCGGACCCGGGCCGAGGCCACGGTCGCGGTGGTAGCCGTCGTAGCCCTGGTACTGCGAGCCGGTGCGGGCCTGCACGTCCTCGCGGGTGCAGTCGCAGTAGTAGGCGCGGCCCGAGTCGTACAGGCGGGCGGCGGCGGCCCGGTGCTCACCGGCGTTCTCCGACTGGAAGTACGGGCCCTCGTAGCTGCCCGGGAGATCCCGATCCAGTCCAGCGCGGAGAGGATGCCCTCGGTCCACTCGGGCTTGTTGCGCGCCGCGTCGGTGTCCTCGATGCGCAGCACGAAGACGCCGCCCTGCTGCTTGGCGTAGATCCAGTTCTGCAGCGCCGAGCGGGCGCCGCCGACGTGGAACATACCGGTCGGGGAGGGGCGAAGCGCACACGTACTGTCACGTCCCCAGCCTACGGCGACCGTCGATCGCGTTCCGCCAGGGGCCTCGACTCAGGGAACCGAACGGATCTTGACGACCAGGGCGCTGCCGACCAGGGTGACCACGGCGGTGACCGCGTACAGCGTGGGGTAGCCGCCCAGGTAGACCACGAGCGGGGCGGACAGCGCCGGGCCGAGCACCTGCGGCGCCGAGTTGGCGATGTTGATGACGCCCAGGTCCTGGCCCGGTCGGTGGCCCGGGCAGCACCTGGTGATCAGGGCGGCGTCCACCGCGAGGTACACGCCGTAGCCGGCGCCGAGCAGCAGCGCCGCGACGATGGCCATCGGCCAGACCGGCGCGACGGCCAACAGCAGCGCTGCCACCGCCATGATCAGCCCGGAGACGATCACGTAGATCTTGCGGCGCCCGGATCGGTCCGACAGCCGGCCGGCGACCACAGCGGTCAGCATCATGCCGAGCGTGTAGAGCAGGATCAGGATCAGCAGGCCACCCTCGGGGTCGGGGTGGCGCACCCGTCGGTGAGGAAGTACAGCAGGTAGAGGGTGCCCAGCGCGTTGCCCAACTGCACCAGGAACCGGGTGATCCAGGCCCAGGCGAAGTCCGGGTGCCGGCGCGGGCTGATCCACATCGAGGCCAGCAGCGCCCGGGCCCGCACCACCGGCCGATGCGTACGGGGCAGTGGCTCGTCGGGAGTGAACAGCGCGAACGGCAGCGACAGCAGCAGGATGGCCACGGCGATGGCCAGATAGCCGGCCGAGGTGCCGGTGACCACGGCGGTCACCAGCACCGCGCCGAGCACCAGCCCGAGCGCCTGCGGGATGCCCACCAGCCCGAGACGCCGCCGCGCTGGGTCACCGGGACCCGGTCCGGGACGGCGGCGCTGAGGCTGGCCAGCATCGCGTTGAAGCAGACCTGCGCGGCGACCCAGCCGAGGGTCACCCGAGGATCGTCCGCTGCTGGGCCAGCAGCACCAGGGCCACCGCGCCGAGCAGGGCGCCGCCCGCCGTCCACACGTGCCGGCGACCGAACTCCCGGCCGGCAACCCGCAGGCAGGTCCGGTCGGAGAGCGCGCCGGCGAGCGGGTTGGCGAGCACTGCGGCCAGTGCACCGAGGCCGGTGACCACGGCCAGCATGTTCTCCTTGTCGCCCGGGGCGATCTGCTCGATCTGCTGCGGCAACAGCACCTGGATGGGCGTGAAGAACGCCATCCACACGCCCAGGTTGGCCGCGAAGATCAGACCGATCCAGCCGCGTCGTACCGGCACCGTCGGCTCGGCGAGCGCCGCCGGCAGCGACGCCGGCGTCGGGTCGAGGGTGGTCACCGCTTCGACCCGGCCGGCTGGCCGCGATCAGGTCCCGCAACCAGGTGTACGACGACTTCGGCGTCCGGGTCTGGGTCGCGTAGTCGACGTGCACCAGACCGAAGCGTTTGGTGAACCCCTCGGCCCACTCCCAGTTGTCCAGCAGCGACCAGACGAAGTACCCACGAACGTCCACGCCGTCGTCGATGGCGGCTCGGAGCGCCCGCAGGTGCCCGTCGAGGTACGCGATCCGCTCCGGGTCCGGCACCTGCCCGCCCGCTCCCGGTGCGTCGTCGTACGCGCAGCCGCCTCGGTGATCTCGATGGGCGGCAGCGCGTCGCCGTACGTATGGCGGAGCCAGCCGAGTAGGTCGCGCAGCCCGTCCGGGGCCACCGGCCAGTCGAAGGCGGTACGCGGGTAGCCGTCCAGCTCGACGAGGTCGAACGGCAGGGGCGAGCCCTCCTCGGCGGCGCGTACACCCGTGGGTTGTAGTAGTTGACCCCGAGCACGTCGATCGGGGCGGCGATCGTGTCGAGGTCTCCGGGTGGACCACGCTCGGGTCGAAGCCGGGCATCTCCGGGTAGCCGCGGCCGAGCAGCGGGTCGGTGAAGAGCCGGTTGTGCAGCGCCTCGTACGCCGCCCCGGCGGCCCGGTCGGCGTCCGGTCGCCGAGCACCCGCACCGGCGAGTAGTTGTTGGCGATCGCCACCGGGCTGGCGGTGCGGGTCCGGAGCGCGGCGACCGCGAGCCCGTGCCCGAGCAGTTGGTGGTGGGCGACCGGGAAGGCGTCGAAGAGCAGCATCCGGCCGGGGCGTGCACGCCCATGCCGTACCCGAGGCTCATGTGGATGAACGGCTCGTTGAGGGTGATCCAGAGCCGGACCCGGTCGCCGAGCCGGGCGGCGGTCAGGTCGGCGTACTCGGCGAACCGCGCGGCGGTGTCGCGGCGCAGCCAGCCGCCGGCGTCTTCGAGGGTTGCGGCAGATCCCAGTGATAGAGGGTGGCCACCGGGTCGACCCCGGCGGTCAGCAACTCGTCCACCAGACGGTCGTAGAAGTCCAGGCCGGCCGCGTTGGCCTGGCCGGTGCCGGTGGGTTGGACCCGGGGCCAGGCGATGGAGAACCGGTACGCGTCGACGCCCAGCCCGGCCAGTAGCGCGACGTCCTCGGTGTGCTTGTGGTAGTGGTCGCAGGCCACCGCGCCGCTGCTGCCGTCGCTGATCCGCCCGGGGAGTGGGCGAAGGTGTCCCAGATGGACGGACCGCGTCCGTCAGCAGTGGCCCCGCCCTCGATCTGGTGGGCCGACGTGGAGACGCCCCAGCGGAAGCCGGTGGGGAACTCGGGCATCGGTGCGGTCGACATGCGCCCTCCCGGTCAACGTGAAACGTGTTCGGGACTCTAGGGCGCTCTCGATGAATGCGCCATAGGCCGGCCTGACGCATTGCGCAATGGTTGATCGGCGTGTCTTTTTCCGAACCCGTCCGGGTAAGTCCGATTTAGCGCATAGAGTGCCGATATCGTGGGATGTCCTCACCGGAGGAAAGACGGAAATGATCCTCGTGGAACGCAGTGCGCACGTGGCGGCGCCAATTGAAGTGGTCTGGGATGTCGTGCAGCGGGCCGAGCAGTTGCCGGCCTGGCTTGCCGGGGTCCGCGCGGCCGAAGTGCTCTCGGGAGAGGGCTTCGGGCGGCGACAACTTGTCCAGCCGGGGCGCGGCTCGGCGCATGAGGCCGAGGTGATCGCCTATCAGGAGCCGACGCTCATCGGCTGGCGGGAACGGGCCAGGGCGCGGGATCTCGGCGGAGGCGCGCACCGAGATCTACGTCCAGCTCACCGGCGACGAGGAGGAGGGCGGGACCATCGTGCGACTCATCGTGGTCCGCTGGCCGGCCGGCCCGGTCAAGGCGGCCATGCTGCGCCTCGGACTGCGTCGGGTCGGCGCCGACCTGGAGGACTCGCTGGCCCGGCTCACCGACCTGGCCGCCGTCGGCTGACGAGCGCCCATCCTCCCGGCGTCACCCGCGACGGCGGTGGTCCGGATCCCCGCCAGGGTCCCGGTCCACCGCCGCTCCGTAACGAAGGGCCCGGCGCGGGTGCGCCGGGCCTTCTGCTTCGTGCGGACTAGCTGTCGCCGCCGGTCTCGCCGACCGGGGCGGCGTTGACGTCGTCGATCGCGTACTTCTTGGCGGCCTCGGCCGGCACGGTGACCGGGACCGCGCCGCTACGGGCGAGCTGCCGCAGCGTGGCCACCACGATCGACTCGGCGTCGACGTGGAAGTGCCGGCGCAGCGCGTGCCGGGTGTCCGACATGCCGAAGCCGTCGGTGCCGAGCGACGTGTAGTCGCCGGGCACCCAGCGGGCGATCAGATCCGGCACCGCACGCATCCAGTCGCTGACCGCGACCTTCGGCCCGTCGGCGTCGGCCAGCTTCTGCTGGATGTACGGAACCTTCGCCTCGGCGCCCGGGTTGAGCAGGTTGTACTCCTCGGCCTCCACCGCGTCGCGGCGCAGCTCGGTCCAGGAGGTCACCGACCAGACGCTGGCGGCCACCCCCAGTCCTGGGCGAGCAGCTGCTGGGCCTTGAGCGCCCACTGCATGCCGGTGCCGGAGGCGAGCACGTTGGCCTTCGGGCCGTCGACCTGCGGTGCCGGCGAGTAGCGGTAGATGCCCTGAGCAGGCCCTCCACGTCCACGTCGGCCGGCTCGGCCGGCTGCAGCGTCGGCTCGTTGTAGACCGTCAGGTAGTAGAAGACGTTGTCCTGCGCCTCCCCGTACATCCGGTGCAGACCCTGCTCCATGATGTGCGCGATCTCGAACGAGAACGCCGGGTCGTACGCGACCACCGCCGGGTTGGTGGCGGCGATCAGCAGCGAGTGCCCGTCCTCGTGCTGAAGGCCCTCACCGTTGAGCGTGGTCCGCCCGCGGTGGCACCGAGCAGGAAGCCCCGGCCATCTGGTCGGCCGCGGCCCACAGCCCGTCGGCGGTCCGCTGGAACCCGAACATCGAGTAGAAGATGTACATCGGGATCATCGGCTCGTCATGGGTCGCGTACGCCGAGCCGGCCGCGGTGAACGAGGCGACCGAGCCGGCCTCGTTGATCCCCTCGTGCAGGATCTGCCCGGTGGTCGACTCCTTGTACGACAGGAACAGCTCCCGGTCGACCGAGGTGTAGCGCTGGCCGTGCGGCGAGTAGATCTTCGCGGTGGGGAAGATCGAGTCGAGACCGAACGTACGGGCCTCGTCCGGGATGATCGGCACCCAGCGCTTGCCGAACTCCTTGTCCTTCATCACGTCCTTGAGCAGACGGACGAAGGCCTGCGTGGTGGCCACCTTCTGCTTGCCCGAGCCGCGCTTGACGTCGGCGAACCGCTCCGGCCGGGGATGGTCAACCGCTTGGTGCTGGTCCGCCGGGACGGCAGGAAGCCGCCGAGCTGCTCGCGCCGCTCCTTGAGGTACGCCAGCTCCTCGGACTTCTCGCCCGGGTGGTAATACGGCGGCAGGTAGGGTTGTCCTCCAGCGCCGAGTCCGGGATGTCCAGGTAGAGCCGGTCGCGGAAGGTCTTCAGGTCCTCCAGCGTCAGCTTCTTCATCTGGTGGGTCGCGTTGCGGCCCTCGAAGTGCGAGCCGAGCGTCCAGCCCTTGATCGTCTTCGCGAGGATGACGGTGGGCTGACCGGTGTGCTCGGTGGCCGCCTTGTAGGCCGCGTAGAGCTTGCGGTAGTCGTGCCCACCCCGCTTGAGGTTCCAGATCTCGTCGTCGCTCAGCGGCTCGACCATCTTGCGGGTCCGTGCGTCCCGGCCGAAGAAGTGCTCCCGTACGTACGCGCCCGACTCCGCCTTGTAGGTCTGGTAGTCGCCGTCGGTCGTGGTGTTCATGAGGTTGACCAGCGCGCCGTCGGTGTCCGCGGCGAGCAGCGGGTCCCACTCGCGACCCCAGACGACCTTGATCACGTTCCAGCCGGCGCCGCGGAAGAACGACTCCAGCTCCTGCATGACCTTGCCGTTGCCCCGGACCGGGCCGTCCAGCCGCTGCAGGTTGCAGTTGATCACGAAGGTGAGGTTGTCCAGCTCCTCGCGGGCGGCCACGCCGATGGCGCCGAGCGTCTCCGGCTCGTCCATCTCGCCGTCACCGAGGAACGCCCACACCTGCTGCTGGGAGGTGTCCTTGATGCCGCGGTGCTGCAGGTACCGGTTGAACCGGGCCTGGTAGATCGCGTTCAGACCGCCGAGGCCCATCGAGACGGTGGGGAACTCCCAGAAGTCCGACATCAGCCGAGGGTGCGGGTACGACGGCAGCCCACCGCCGGGTGCGACAGCTCCTGGCGGAACCCGTCGAGCTGGTGCTCGCTGAGCCGCCCCTCCAGGAACGCCCGCGCGTACATGCCGGGGAGGCGTGGCCCTGGTAGAAGATCTGGTCGCCACCGCCCGGGTGGTTCTTGCCCCGGAAGAAGTGGTTGAAGCCCACCTCGTAGAGCGAAGCCGAGCTGGCAAAGGTGGAGATGTGCCCGCCGACGCCGATCTCCGGGCGCTGCGCCCGGTGCACCAGCATGGCGGCGTTCCACCGGACGTACGCCCGGATCCGCCGCTCGACGTGCTCGTCACCCGGGAACCAGGGTTCCTGCTCTGGCGGGATGGTGTTGATGTAGTCGGTGGTGGTCAGGGCGGAACCCCGACCTGGCGCTCACGGGCCCGCTCCAGCAGGCGCAGCATGACGTAGCGGGCGCGCTTGGCACCGCGTTCGTCGATGACACCGTCAAGCGACTCGACCCATTCGCTTGTCTCGTCAGGGTCGATGTCCGGAAGCTGGCTCGGTAGGCCGTCGCTGATCACCGGGCGCTTGCGTTCCGTAGCCACAGGCGTTCCCTCGGTTGTGTGTGGGATAGGTCTCTAGCGCCATCCTGCCCTCTGGTGGCATCCCTCGTCACGTCTAGGTGCCCCCGACGCGATGCTGAACACAGGTACCCGCCAGTAACTTAGCGCGACGGCCACACGGATCCCCGCGTGGTTTGACCGCCGGTCCTACCGTCTCAGCCATGAACAGGGGCCATGTCGCGATCGGTGCGAGCATGATCGTCGTGGGGTCGCGGGCGCGGTGGTCGGCGCGGTCGCCTTCGCCGGCGGTGAGGTGGCAATGGTGGGCCTGGTGGCCCTCGGCGTCCTGGTGGCGGTGCTCGGCGCGATCCTGCTCCGAGACGCGATCCGCGCGGCCCGGCGGCCCGGCGGCAGGCAATGCCCGCCATCGCCGCCGGCCGGACACCGACGGGGACGCCTCCTACCCCGGACCCACCGGCGACGTCGGTAGCGGCTGGCACGTCGACCGCCAGCGGGACGGCACCGACGACAGTTCCAGCGGTACGGAACCGGTCGGCGGCGGCCACTCTGGCAGCCACTCCGGCGGAGGCTGGTCCGGGTGGGGCTGGTCCGGCGGGGTGACTCCGGCGGAGGCTCGTCCGGCGGGGTGACTCCGGCGGGGCGGGTCCGGTGGTGGCGGTGACTCTGGCGGCGGTGGCGGCGGCTCCTGATCCCGCTCTACGGCAGAATGCGACGTATGCGCAGCGACGTGATCACCGTCCAGACCGGGACCCGGCCGACCGTCCGGGACATCACCGCGGAGGCACAGCAGTTCGTCTCCGGCGAGGGGACGGCCTGCTGCACGTCTTCGTGCCGCACGCGACCGCCGGCCTGGCGATCATCGAGACCGGGTCGGGCTCCGACGACGACCTGCTGACCGCGCTCGACGCGCTGCTGCCCACCGACAACCGCTGGCGGCACCGACACGGCTCACCCGGCCACGGTCGGGACCACGTGCTGCCCGCGTTCGTCCCGCCGTACGCCACGCTGCCGGTGCTCGACGGCCGACTGGCGCTCGGCACCTGGCAGTCGATCTGCCTCGTCGACACCAACGGTGACAACCCGACCCGCCAGGTCCGCTTCTCCTTCCTCCCCGCCTGACCGCCTAGCGCGTCGTGCGCCTAGCGCGTCGTGCGCGCCTGCGCGTCGTGCGCGCCTCGCGCGTCGTGCGCGCCTCGCGCGTCGTCGCGCCTCGCGCGTCGTGCGCGCCTCGCGCGTCGCGCGCCTCGCGCGTCGTGCGCGCCTCGCGCGTCGTGCGCGCCTCGCGCGTCGTGCGCGCCTCGCGCGTCGTCCGGGCGCGGCTCGTCCGGGCGTCCCCGACCGCGCATCACGACCCGCGGGCGCATCACGACCCGCGCACCTTCGCTCGTTCCTGAAGTCGCGGTATCCCGTTGCTGGGATACCGCGACTTCAGGAACCCGAGCGGATCACGCCGGTTGTCCGCCCGACGGGTTCGTCAGGCCGAGTCGGGGTCCGTGAGGGCCCGCTCCGGCATCACAGCCGCACCACCCTCGCGCCTCGTCCCGCCTCAAGATCCGCGCAACATCACCGAAGTTGCTGCCTCGTCACGCGTCGAGGCAGCACTTTCGGTGAACTTGCGCGGATCTTGAGGGCGTGGCGAGGCGCGGAGGGCGCATGGCGCGAAGGGCGTGATGCGCGGGGCGCGGAGGGCGTGATGCGCGGGGCGTGTGGCGCGGAGGGCGTGATGTGCGGGGCGCGGAGGGCGTGATGTGCGGGGTGTGGCGCGGAGGGTGTGTGGTGCGGGCGGGGACCTGAGAACGGGTGCGCGGCGCGGGGCGGGGATCTCAGGACGGGGTGCGCGGCGGCGCGGTGCTGCGGGCTTGGGCCTGAATTTCCGCGCACGGGGATGCACGCGCGGGCGCGTGGACTATGCGGTCGGATCTCTCGGTGGTCTCACTCCGTCGGCCGGTTCTGCCCGGGACCAGTCCTCGCCTAGCAGCCGGCGCAGCTCGCCGGGCGGGTGGTCGAGGTGGGCACGCAACGTTCGGGTCAGGTGCGCCTGGTCGGCGAAGCCAACTCGGTGGCCAACGCGGCCAGGCTCGCTGCCCCTCGGTCAGCCGGTCCAGTGCCCGGCCCACCCGCAGCCGGTTGCGGTAGCGGGTCAGCGGCACCCCGACCAGCGCCTGGAACGACCGACTCAGCCGGTACGGGGACACGCCGATCGAGCGCGCCAGCGGCACCAGTCCGTCGGTGTGCGGCCCGCCGTCGTGCAGCGCCGTGCGGGCAGCCTCCACCACCGGCCGGTCCCGTTGGGTGCGTCCACGGCCGGGCCGGTCGCCACAGCCACCAGGCGGACCAGCCGTTCGGCGGCGGCGAAGCCACGTCACCGCGCTGCGCTGCTCGCACCAGCAGCCGGTGAGCCAGGTCGATCCGAGCGTCCAGGTGCACCACCGTCGGTGCCGACCGGCCGGTGAGCAACTCCCGCCACAGCCGACTCGAGAGGTGCACCGAGGTGCAGTCATCGCCGCCGGACGGATGAGCGAACCGCTCCTCGTCGCCCGGCGTCGTCACGTAGCCCACGGTCGGGTCGACGAACTCCTCCCGCCGCGACCGCGCCGCCGGAAGCCGCCGCGTCGGGCCAGCACGATGGCGTACGCGGAGGCCTGCTCGGGACGCGACCAGCCGGTGTGGTCATCGCGGCAGCGCACCGCGTGGACCGCGAAGTCCGGTTCGCGCACGAGTGTGCGACTGCTGCGCATGCCCGCCAGCGTAAGCGCGCACCCCGACAGCCCACCGCCTCCTGATCGCCGCGTTTCGTCAGGGCGCCGCAAGGATCGTCAAGACCGGGTGGCCCCGGCGACGGCAGGGTGGCCGGCATGACGACCACGACCGGGCCGAGCCGCGCGCCGCTCCTCGTGCTGCTCACCGGGCAGGCGATGGCCTCCATGGACACCTCGATCGCAGCGGTCGCCGCTCCGACGATCCGGGCCGACCTGACCGGCCCGCCCGCGCTGACCCAGTTGGTGCTGGCTGGCTACACGTTGGCCTTCGCCGTGCTGGTGGTCACGGGCGCCCGGCTCGGTGCCCGGCACGGGCCGACCCGGTCTTCCTGCTCGGCCTGGCCGGATTCACCGTCGCCTCGCTGGCCTGTGGCCTGGCCTTCGGGCCGGTGACGCTGGTTGCCGCCCGCGTCGTGCAGGGCGCCACCGCCGCGCTGATGGTGCCGCAGGTCCTCGCGCTGATCCAGGCCACGTACGTGGGAGCGGCACGGGGCGGGCGATCGGGGCGTACTCGATGATTCTGGCACTGGGGTCGCGGCCGGGCAGGTTGCTGGCGGCCTCCTGGTGACGCTGGACGCGGGTGGCCTCGCCTGGCGGACAGCGTTCCTGGTCAACGTGCCGGTCGGCGCGGTGCTGCTGGTCGTCGGTCGGCGGGTGCTGGCCGCCGTGGCGACGCCTCCGGTCCGGTCGTCCGCGCTCGACCTGCCGGGGTGCTGCTGCTGGCCGCCGCGATGCTCACCCTGGTCACGCCGGCGGTGCTCGCCCGGGACCTCGGTTGGCCTGGCTGGACGGTGCCGGCCGGAGTGGGTGTGGGCCTGGTGGGGTTCAGGTTGTTCCTCCGTCACGAGACCCGACTGACTCGGCGCGGCGGTGCTTCGCTGGTGGACGTCGCGGTGCTGGCGCGGGCCGGTGTCCCCGCCGGGCTGCTCGCCGGATGTCTGGTGATGGGCTGCTATGCGGGCTTCCTGTTCATCCTCACGCTGCGGTTGCAGGACGGGCTCGGCTTCTCGGCGCTCGCCGCCGGTCTGGCCTTCCTTCCGTACGCGGGAGGGTTCGCGCTCTGCGGGCTGGTGGTGCCCCGACTACCCGGGCGGCTCCGCGACGCGCTGCCGCTGCTCGGCCCGCCGGTGCTGGCCGCCGTGGTGGTGGCGGTCGCCGTGTTGACGCGGCAGGGCTGGCCGTGGCTGCCGGGCAGCCTGCTGCTGGCAGTGGGTGGCGCCGCGCACGCCGGCGGGTTCAGCCCGCTGATCGACAGGCTCGCGGCGGCGCTGCCGGCCAGTGCCGCCACCGCGTTCTCCGCGATGATCTCCACGGGCACCCTGCTCGCCGCCGTGCTCGGAGTGGCCGTCATCGGGGCGTGCACCTGGCGCTGCCGGGCAGCCCGGTCGCCGCCGTGCTGACCGCTGGCCTGCTGCTGACCGCGCCGATCGCGGCCGGCCGGTCCGCCCGAGTTCTGCGCCCGGCCGAGCCGCCGCCCTTGTGAGCGCTCCGGCCGGTCGGCCGCTTCGCGGGCTGCACGTCCGGCCGGTGTGCCCGAACCCGAGCGCTGATCTGCGTGAATGGCATGCTGCGTACGATGTGGCAGTGACGCAGAAGCGGGTGGGCCGGTGGACCGGCATGCTCTCGCCGCCGACGTGGTGCACCGGATGGCGCACGTGACGGCCGCCCTACGACATCGGCAGGACGCCGCGTTCACCGAGTGGGGGCTTACTCCGGCGGCGGCGCGGGCGTTGCACGAACTGGACCGGACCATCCACTGCCGGCCCGGGATCTCGCCGGCCAACTGGGCTGCGACCGGTCGAATGTGACGCTGCTGGTCGACCGGTTGGAGCAGGCCGGGCTTGTCGAGCGCCGCGCCGACCCGACGGACCGCCGGCAGAAGACGCTTGTGGTGACCGGCGAGGGCCGGGTCGTACGGGACCGGGTGGCCGAGGTGATGTCCGACTCCCGACTCCTGTCCGGGCTGACCGACGAGGAGCTGAGCACCCTTCGTGACCTGGTCCGGAAGGTGTCCGACGGCGGCTGGCCGGAGCCCTGCGGCCCGGAGTGAGTCGGCCCGCGCCAGCCGTGTCCCACTGGGCGAGCAGGGCTTCCGTCGGTAATGCTGTCCGACGTGACCACCCCGCAAGATCTCGACGACCGGTTCCGGGAGACGCTGGCGGCGCTGCCCGCCGCGAAGCGACGGCGTGACCCCGCCGACCCGGTCACCGACGACGCCCTCTGACCGGCGCCCAGGTGCTGGACCTGTTCGACGCACAGGTGACCAGCCGGCAGCTCGACCTGGCCGGCCGCTGGTTGCGCAGCTTCGGGGAGGGTTTCTACACCATCGGCTCGGCCGGGCACGAGGGCAATGCCGCGGTCGCCGCCGCGCTGCGTCCCACCGATCCGGCGCTGCTGCACTACCGCTCCGGTGCCTTCTACTGCCTCCGCGCCGCCCAGGCCGCCGCCGACCGGGAGCCGACCGCCAACCAGGAGCCGACCACCGGCCCCACAGCGACCGCCGGCCCACAGCGACCGCCGGCCTCGCAACGGCCGCCGGCGCGCACCACCGTCGAGCCCGGCCCGCACCGGCGGACGACCCGGAGCTGAGCCGGTCCGATCCCGCCGGGGCCGCGTCCGGTGTCGGTGGGTTCGCGGCGTACGCCGACGCGGCCCGGGACGTGCTGCGGGGATGGTCGCCTCCAGTGAGGAGCCGATCGCCGGCGGCCGACACAAGGTCTTCGGCCGGGCCGACCTGGCCATCGTGCCGACCACCTCCACCATCGCCTCGCACCTGCCCGCGCCGTCGGGATGGGGCTGGCCGTGGAGCGGCTGCGCCGGCTGGACAGCGCAGGACGGCGAACCGGCCGGCGTACGGCTCGGCAGCGGCGCGGGCGCCGCGCACGTGCCGTGGCCACCGGACGCGATAGTGGTCTGCTCCTTCGGCGACGCCTCGGTCAACCACGCCAGCGCCACGGCCGCCTTCAACACCGCCGGGTGGTACGACCACGCCGGGCTGCGTATCCCGGTGTTCTTCGTCTGCGAGGACAACGGGCTGGGCATCAGCGTCCGCTCGCCGGAGGGCTGGGTCGAGACGACCCTGCGGGCCAAGCCGGGCATCCGCTACTTCAGCGCGGACGGGGCCGACCCGGTGCAGACGTACGCGGTGGCGGCGGAGGCCGCGGCCTGGGTACGCCGGAACCGGCGTCCCGCCGTGCTGCACCTGCGCACCGTGCGGCTGATGGGTCACGCCGGGGCGGATGCCGAGTCGGCGTACCGGAGCCCGCCGAGCTGGCCGAGGACCTGGACCGGGACCCGGTGGCCGCCACCGCGCGGCTGCTGGTCGACGCCGGCGTGGCGACCGGCGAGGAACTCCTGGCCCGGTACGACGAGACCGGCTGGCAGGTACGCCGGCTGGCCGAGGAGGTGCTGGGCGAGCCGAAGCTGGCCTCCGCGGCCGACGTGGTGTCGGCGTTGGCGCCCGCCGCCCGATGCGGGTGGCGCGGGCGGTGGCCGACTCCGCCGCGCGGGCAGCCGGGCGCGGGCGCCCGGGAGGAGGCGTTCGGTGGCAAGCCGCCGGAGCTGACCGGCCCGATGACCCTGGCGCAGAGCATCAACGCGGCACTCGCCGACGGGATGCTCGACCACCCGCAGATGGCGATCTTCGGTGAGGACGTGGCCGCCAAGGGCGGCGTGTACGGGTGACGAAGGGACTGCGCGACCGCTTCGGCGCGGCCGGGTCTTCGACACCCTGCTGGACGAGACGTCGGTGCTCGGGCTGGGCCTCGGCGCCGGGTTGGCCGGGATGCTGCCGGTGCCGGAGATCCAGTACCTGGCGTACCTGCACAACGCCGAGGACCAACTGCGCGGTGAGGCGGCCACCATGCAGTTCTTCTCGCGGGGGCGTTCCGTAACCCGATGGTGGTGCGGGTGGCGGGGCTGGCGTACCAGGAGGGTTTCGGCGGGCACTTCCACAACGACAACTCGGTGGCCGTACTCCGGGATGTGCCCGGTCTGGTGGTCGCGGTGCCGGCGCGGCCGGACGATGCCGCGCCCATGCTGCGGACCTGTCTGGCCAGCGCGGCGGTGGACGGCAGTGTGTGCGTGTTCCTGGAGCCGATCGCGCTCTACCACACTCGCGACCTGTACACCGATGGTGACGGGAGTGGTTGGCCGGCTATGCGGAGCCGGGCAGCTGGGTGGCCGGCCACGTGCCGATCGGGCGGGCCCGGGTCTACCGGGTCGGGTCGGCCGACGACCTCACCATCATCACCTTCGGTAACGGGGTACGGATGTCGCTGCGGGCTGCGGCCGTCCTCGCCGAGGAGGGGTGGGCACCCGGGTGGTGGACCTGCGCTGGCTGGCCCCGCTGCCGGTGGCCGACATCATCCGGGAGTCCTCGGCGACCGGCCGCGTGCTGGTCGTGGACGAGACCCGCCGCTCCGGCGGGGTGGGCGAGGCGTGATCGCCGCGCTGGTCGACGCCGGATATGTCGGCGCCGCACGGCGAGTGGCAGGAGTTGACTCGTTTGTACCATTAGGTCCGGCAGCACGCCAGGTACTGGTCTCCGCGGAAGCCATTACCGACGGTGCCCGTACGCTGCTGGCACGGTAAATTCCGTTCCACCCGGTGCGCCACTTGCGCGCGGACGCACAACTGTGTGGACTTTGCCTCGACGGCGTCGCACCGACGCCGCGAGCAGGACGAGATGAGGAGGCACGCGACAGTGAGCGCGACCGCTGGTCAGGCCGCCGACGGGGTACGCAGCCTGGCGGACCGGTTCGGAATCGAACCGGGGATGGTCGTCATGGAGATGGGGTACGACGACGACGTCGACCAGGATCTCCGAGACGCCCTGACCGACCGCTGTGGAGATCTGGTCGACGAGGACACCGACGAGGTGGTCGACGCGGTGCTCGTGTGGTACCGCGAAGACGACGGTGACCTCTTCGAGCTCTCGTCGACGCCCTCGGCCCGCTGGCCGACAACGGCGTGGTGTGGCTGCTCACCCCAAGGCGGGGCGTGACGGGCACGTCGAGCCGAGCGAGGTCGCGGAGTCCGCGCCCACCGCCGGCCTTCAGCAGACCTCGACCGTCAACGCCGGCCGGGACTGGAGTGGCGCACGCCTGGTGCTGCGTCGAGGGGCCAAGGCCAAGAAGTAGCCCGCGCCGCTTCGTTCGCCCGGCGGTCCGCCCCGCCGGGTGGCAGGCAGGTGCGGTTTCCCCTCGACCGGAGGAGAGTTCGCATGCCCATCGAGGTTGGTGCCGAAGCGCCGGACTTCGTGCTGAAGGACCAGAACAACCAGGAGGTCCGACTCTCGGACTTCCGGGGCAGGCGCACCGTGCTGCTGGTCTTCTACCCGCTCGCCTTCACCGGCACCTGCCAGGGCGAGTTGAGCGAGGTGCGAGACAACCTCGGCGAGTACGTGAACGACGACGTCCAGGTGCTGACCATCAGCGTCGACTCGGTCTACAGCCACAAGGTCTGGGCCGACCGGGAGGGCTACCAGTTCCCCATGCTGGCCGACTTCTGGCCGCACGGCGCCGTCGCCCAGGCGTACGGGGTCTTCCACGACGTGGCCGGCTTCGCCAACCGGGGCACGTTCGTCATCGACAAGAGCGGCGTGGTGCGCTTCGCCGAAATGAACGGCCCGGGCGAGGCCCGCGACCAGCAGGGTGGCGCAAGGCCCTCGCCGAAGCGACCGCCTGACGGTACGCCGTGCGCCCGGGTCGGCGGCGAGCAAGGTAAGATTGCCAGCCACCGGCCCGCCGCACGGGCGATCCGGGCGCGTAGCTCAGTGGGAGAGCACTCGCCTTACAAGCGAGGGTCGCAGGTTCGAAACCCGCCGCGCCCACCAGCATTATTGTCAGCCTGGCCCAGCGTGATCACGTGATGAAAAGTAGTTCAGGAACACTCCTGGCACCTTTTCTCATCACTCTGATCACGGCAACCGGAAGGCGGGGCGGCGCTGTGGGCCGGAACGGTGACGTCATGATGGGTGCGTGCAGGACACCGTCGCCGTCGCGCTGATCACCTCACTGTCCACGTTGGCAGCCGCCGCCCTGACCGGGCTGGTCGGCGCGCGCAGCACCGTCGGCAACTGGCCCACCAGCTCACCGTCGCCCGGCAGGAGAATGTCGAGCGGCGGGCGACGCGTCGCGACGAGCTGCGGCGGGACGCGTACGTGGTTCCTCAGCGCCTGTGACCAGGCGTACCGGCAGGTGGACCGGCGGTGGCTGGACGCCGGCGGAGTGCACCGGTGCCGGGTTACGACGAGGCGTACGCGGCGATGCGCGCCGTGGACGAGGCGTACAACCTGGTGTTGCTGGAGGGCCCGACGGAGGTCGCCACGGTCGGCCGGGCCGTGTTGACCAGTCTCACCACGGAGTACGCCGACCAGCGCCGACTCGGTGACGAGCCGGGTGACGCGAGTACGCCGTTGCGGGACCGGCACCGGGAGCGCTGGCTCGCGGCGATCGAGGTGCGGACGAAGCGTCGGATCTCGTTCGTCGACGTCGTCCGTCAGGTGTTGGACCAGGTGTGACGCCGACGAGCGGCGGCATGTGCCGAGCGGGCGGCGCCGGACGGGTTCGCCCAGCGCCGCCCGGCTTCCTCAGCTGGTGAAGCCGCCGTCCACGTTGACCACCGCGCCGGTCACGTACCCGGCTTCGGGGCTGGCCAGGTGCGCGACGGTGGCCGCGATCTCGGCGCAGCGGGCGTAGCGGCCGAGGGCGGTGAAGCCGGTGATGGCCGTTGCGTTCGGCCCGTCCGCCGGGTTGGCGTCGGTGTCCGTGGGACCGGGGTTGACCAGGTTGACGGTGATGTCCCGTGGGCCCAGCTCGCGGGCCAGACCCGGTCAGCCCGACCAGGGCGGTCTTGCTCATCGAGTAGAGCGTAAGCCCGGGAAAGACCGCCCGCTCACCGACGTTGCTGCCGATGCTGATGATCCGACCACCCGAGCCCAGGTGTCGCAGCGCCGCCCGCACGGCGACGTACGGTGCCCGGATGTTCACCGCGATGGTCTGCTCCACCTCTGCCATGCCGACCTGGTCCACGGCGCCGACCAGGAACACCGCGGCATTGTTGACCAGGATGTCCAGCCGACCCAGTTCGGCGGCGGCCCGGTCGACCGCGCGCTGGACGGCGGTCGGGTCGACGCCGTCCGCCTGGATCGCCAACGCCCTCCGGCCCAGCGCCTCGATCTGCTTCACCACGGTCGCGGCCCGCTCCGCGTCCTGTCGGTAGGTCAGCGCCACATCGGCGCCGTCCTGCGCCAGGCGCAACGCGATGCCGGCCCCGATGCCACGGGAACCGCCGGTAACCAGGGCCACCTTGTCGTGGAGTGTCGTCGTCATGCGAACGATCATGTGCCCACGCCGGCCTCCCGTCTGGCGGCTATCAGACCCCTCGCTCCCACCCCGAGGTCTGATACCCGCGACCCCACCCTCCGCGCAACCCCACCGCCCAGATCCGCGCAACTTCCGGGAACTTGCTGCCTCAGGAGCCGGCGAGGCAGCAGGATCACCGAAGTTGCGCGGATCTGAGGGTGGGGATGGTGGCGGCGTGATGGTGGGATCGGCGGACATCGGCGCGGTGCTGTTCGACATGGACGGCACCCTGGTCGACTCGGATGCGGCCGTCGAGCGGGCCTGGGAGCGGTGGGCGGCCGAGTACGCCGTCGACCCGGCGGCGGCGCTGGCGATCGCGCACGGCAGCCCGGCCGACCGGACCATCCGCCGTCTGTTGCCCGCGCTCGACGACGGCGCGGTGGCCGCCGCGGCGGCCCGGCAGCTCGCGTTGCAGTACGACGACCTGTCCGACGTGACGGCCACCCTCGGAGCGCACGAACTCCTGAGCACGCTGGCCCGGTTGGGACTGCCCTGGGCGGTCGTGACCAGTGCCGATGCGCGGCTTGCCGAAGCCCGACTCGGCGCGGCAGGCATCGCCGCGCCCGTGCTGGTCACGGTGGAGGACGTGCGCGTCGGCAAACCGGACCCGGAGGGCTACCTGCGGGCCGCCGCGCTGCTGGGCGTACCCGTGGCGCGGTGCCTCGTCGTCGAGGACGCCGAGGTCGGGCTGCGGCCGGGCGTGCGGCCGGCGCGATAACGGCCGCGCTGAAGGGCTCGACGGCGACCTGCGCCTCGACGACCTGGCGCAGTTGGCGCGTCAGCTCACGTCGGCTCCCGCGGCGCCCTGACCCGCCGTTCGTCGAGCCGCGCACCCGTCCGGGGAAACGCTTTGGCGTGTCCGGGTCGGTTCTGCTGCACTACCGGCCGAGAAACGACGAAGGAGGAGACGCGGTGGAGTTGACGCTGACGCCGATGACGGCAGACGAGCTGGCCCGCCTGCAGGGCCGCTGGAGCGGGAGTTCGCCGAGGAACTGGCGGAACACCGGGGATGACCCTGGAGGCGGCCCTGAAGGAGTCGGCCAGGCAGCGGCGGGAGTCGCTGCCGGCGGGCGTGGACACCGAGGGCGCTGCTGCGGTTGGCCCGGGTCGGCGACACCGAGGTCGGCTGGATCTGGGTGACGGTGCCCGGGCGACCGGCTCCCGACGCGCCTGGATCCACAACATCGAGGTGAACCCGGCGCACCGGGGACGCGGGCACGCGCGGCGGATGATCCAGCTCATGGAGGCCGAACTCGCCCACCTCGGCGTACCCGAGTTGGGTCTGAACGTCTTCGGTACGAACACCGTGGCGATCGGGCTCTACCGGAGTCTCGGCTTCGAGGTCACGTCGCAGCAGATGGCGAAGCGGATCGTCCCGGCGAGCTGAGGCGAGAGCGCGCGGCCCGGAGCGACCCAGGCCGGTCCCCGGCAGGACTGTTCACCTGCCCAGCGGGAAACCGGCGCGGACCGCACCTGGGGAGGAGCGACGGATGACTCATGGCGCCGGACTGACCATCGGTGTGCTTGGCTCGTACGGTGGGCGAAACCTCGGCGACGAGGCGATCCTCACCGGCCTGCTCACCGATCTGCGTACGCAGGAACCGAACGCCCGGATCATCGTCTTCTCCCGGAACCCGGAACACACCGGGCCGCGCACCCGCATGTCGAGGCGGTGCCCTGGGAGGGCGTCAGCCGTACCGACTCCGCCCTCGTCCTGGCCCAGCTCGACCTGCTCATCCTGGGCGGCGGCGGCATCCTGTACGACCGGGAGGCCCGCCGCTACCTGCGGGTGGTCCGGGTCGCCCAGGAGCGGGGCCTGCCGCTGATCACGTACGCGGTGGGGGTCGGGCCGCTGAGCGACGCCGTGGACACCGGCATGGTCCGGGAGACGCTCTCCAGCGCGACCCAGGTGACCGTCCGGGACCAGGAGTCCCGGATGGTGCTGGAGGAGGCCGGCCTGCTCAACCCGATCACGGTCACCGCCGACCCGGCGTTCCTCCTGCAACCGGAGGACTTCCCGGCCCACCTGCTGGCCGAGGAGGGTGTGCCGGTCGGTAAGCGGCTCGTCGGGATCAGCGTGCGGGAGCCGGGCGGGCCGCCGAACGTCTCGACGTGGACGGCTACCACCGGCTGCTGGCCCAGATCGGTGATTTCCTGGTGCACCGGATCGACGCGTACGTGCTGTTCGTGCCGATGGAACGCGACGACATCCGGCACTCCCACGGGTGCTGTCACACATGGTCGCCGCCGATCGGGGCCGGATCCTGCACGGCACCTACTCCGCAGCAGGTGCTTGGGCTGATGCGCCACTTCGACCTGGCCGTCGGCATGCGCCTGCACTTCCTGATCTTCGCGGCGATGGTCGGCACCCCGTTCCTGCCGCTGCCGTACGCCGGCAAGGTCTTCGACCTGGCCCAGCGGCTCGGTGTGCCGGCGCTGCGCGGCGTGGCGCGGAGGTCGAGGGGCCGCTGCTGGCCGAGGTCGACCGGCTCTGGGACGAGCGGGAGCAACGGGCCGAGGCCACCGCACGACGGGTGGCCGAGGTGTGCGATCAGGCGCGCGGCACCTCGGAGGTCACCCGCGGCGTGTTGGAGAGCCTACGGAGTCAGGCCCTCACCCGGGTCTGACCCGACGGTCACACGGCGGGCCGGTCCACCGGTAGTGCCACTCGCGGGCCTCCTCGCGGGCGGTCTCCAACTCGTAGATCTGCGCATCGGCGAGCCCACCCGAGCCGAGGTGATGGTGGGTCAGCGGTGGGCGGCCGTTGGTGTCGAGTTCGACGGTGATCGTCTGTCCGTCCGCCGCGCCGCCGACGAGAAGGATCTGCACGGATGAAGCCATGCGCCCATCCTGCCCGTCGTGCCGCCCGCCCGCAGCGGATAGCGGGCAGCGGGCGACCTGCCAGGTGGCTAGGGTCGGCGGATGGAGCAGACAATCGATCCGACGCTCGGTCCGGTGCTCGCCCGCACCGGTGACGAGCGAGCCGTCCTGGCCTCGTTTCTCGACTTCCATCGGTCCGTGTTGCTGCGCAAGCTGCGCGGTCTCTCCGACGTCGACGCCAGCCGCCGGCTGGTGCCGTCGGCGACCACCCTCGCCGGGCTGGTCAAGCACCTGACCCTGGTCGAGCGGAACTGGTTCCCGACCCTGCTGGCCCCCGAGCCCGGCGACGTCTACCTGACCTCGGAGGAGGACGCGGTGGCGAGCTTCACGCTCGCCGACCAGGACACCGTGGCCGGGCTCATCGAGGCGTACGAGCGGGCCTGCGCACGGTCCCGGGCGGTCGCCGCCCGCTTCGACCTCGACCACGTGGTGCCGCACCCGCAGCTCGGTGAGGTGTCGCTGCGCTGGATTCTGGTGCACCTGATCGAGGAGACGGCCCGGCACGCGGGCCACGCCGACATCCTGCGCGAGTTGACCGACGGCGAGTGCGGCGCGGTCTGACCAGCTGACGCCCACAGCGCCCGCTGGTGCCCTCGCGCCCGCTGGCGCGCTCTGCGACGCCCTGAGCCGGGCGGGAGGCGCGTGTTCGTGGTGGGTGCTGACGCCAGCCCACCGGGGCCGCCTATCCTGGGCGCGGGCGGCGACGAGGGGAGCAGGTGCTGGTCATCCACGGGCTGTGGCTGCCCGGCGACGGCTCGACCGGCGGCCTGGCCGTCTGGGCCGAGGACAGCGCCGCGCCACCCCGCCGACCCGTTCCGGCCGTCCGCCCGGGAACGCCCGCACCCTTCGCCGCCGGGCACGCGGACCTGGCCGCCGCCTCGCCGAAGCCGCCGAGCCGGCCCGCCCGGACACCGCGCTGCTCACCCTGCCCACCCTGGCGGGCGCGCCGACCGACTCACCCGAACTGATCCGGACCACCGTCGCACCCGCGCCGCGCGGCCGGCTCACCCTGGCCCGGTGGCGGGTCCCCGTTCTGGTGTACGCCCCGGACGACGCCCTGTCCCTGCTGCGCGCCCTGGACGACCTCCCAACGGTGCCCGGAACCACGCTGCGCCACCTCGCCGAGCTGGCCGACTTCGCGTCCGACCTGGTCACCCGGGGCCGCGTCCTCCCGGCGTCGAATCAGCGCCAGCGCACCCGACAGCGCCCTCCGGCCTGGTCCGCGCCGAATCAGCGACAAACCCGACAGCGCCCTCCGGAGCGCCGTCCGGCGGTGGTTCGCAGGTGCCGGCACGGGCGGTCTGGCGTCCGCTGCTGACCGGCACCGACGCGGCCTGGGCGCGATCGCTGGCGCTGGCCCTACCGCCGGCTGCCCGAGCCGCCGGGTCGGCAGCGAGCACCGGGCCGAGTGATGGTGAACTGACCGCCGCGCTGCTGGTCACGGATGCGCTCGACGCGCTGACCGACGCCGCCGCGCGAGCTTCCTGGCGACCACCACGCTGGCCCGAGGGCTGCGGCCGGGTGGCCCGGCGCCAGCCTGGTTGGCCGCGCTCGCCGGCCCGCAGCGGGACTTCAGCCTCGACCCGGCGAGCCTGGCCACCCTGCACGCCGAGCTGGACCTCTGGCAACGCGACGCCGCCGGTGGCCCGGTTCGGGCCAGCTTCCGGCTGGTGGAACCAGCCCCGACGAGGTCACCGAACCGATCCTGGCCACCCGACCGGTGCCGGCCGAGACCGCACCGTCGCCGGCCAAGACCGCGCTGGTGGCGGTGGAGACCGCGCCGTCGCAGGCCGGGGCCACGCCGCCGCCGCCGGGGCCGCGCCGGTTCCCGTTGAGCCGACCGGGGGCGGGCGCTGGCGGCTGGAGTTCGGGTTGCAGGCCGCTGACGAGCCCGGCCTGCACGTCGACGCCGCGCAGGTCTGGCGGGAGCCGCACACGCTCGGCGGTCTGGCCGGGCGTACGACCAGCCCACAGGAGACACTGCTCGCCGAGTTGGGCCGGGCCAGCCGACTCTGGCCGGACCTGGACGCCGCGCTGCGTACCGCCGCGCCGGAGGCGATGGAACTCGACGTCGAGGGGGCCCACCGGTTTCTCAGTGCGGGTGCCCCAGTGCTGCACGCGGCCGGTTTCGGGTTCTGCTGCCCTCCTGGTGGCAGCGCTCGTCGGCGCGGCTCGGCGCCCGGCTGCGGGCGCGCAGCCGCACCGCCCGGGCACTGTGGGCGGCACCGATGCGGGTGTCGGGCTGGATGCCCTGGTCGACTACCGCTGGGAGATCGCGCTCGGTGACCAGCCGCTGTCCGCCGAGGAGTTGGCGGCGCTGGCCGAGACGAAGACCCCACTGGTGCGCCTGCGCGGCCGGTGGGTGGAACTGGACCCGGGCGGCTCGCGGCCGGTCTGCGTCTGCTCCGCTCCGCCGGCGAGTTGACCGTCGCCGACCTGCTCCGACTCGGGCTGGCCGACGGCGAGGCCACCGGGCGCTGCCGGTGCTGGAGGTGAGCGCCGACGGGCGCTGGGCGACCTGCTGGCGGGTGCGGTCGAGCGACGGCTCACACCGCTGGACCCGCCGCCGGGTTTCAGGGAACGCTGCGGCCGTACCAGCAGCGCGGACTGGCCTGGCTTGCCTTCCTGCGCTCGCTGGGGCTGGGCGGTGTGCTCGCCGACGACATGGGGCTGGGCAAGACAGTGCAGCTGCTCGCGCTGCTCGCCGGGGATTCGCCGGAGGCGGACCGACCCTGCTGGTCTGTCCGATGTCGCTGGTCGGCAACTGGCAGCGGGAGGCGGCACGGTTCACGCCGGGGCTGCGTGTGCACGTACACCATGGCGCGGAGCGCGCGGGGGCGGAGTTCACGGCGGCCGCGCACGGCGCGGACCTGGTTCTCACCACCTACTCGGTGGCGGCCCGCGATGCCGTCGACCTGGCCGGTATCGACTGGCACCGGGTGGTGGTGGACGAGGCGCAGGCGATCAAGAACGCGTCGACCCGGCAGGCCGAGGCAGTGCGCGCTGCCGGCCCGGCAGCGGGTGGCGGTGACGGGTACGCCGGTGGAGAACCGGTTGGCCGACCTCTGGTCGATCATGCAGTTCGCCAATCCGGGCCTGCTCGGGCCGGCGGCGACGTTCCGCAAGCGGTTCGCCGAGCCGATCGAGCGGCACGGTGACGCCGAGGCCGCCGAGCGGCTGCGCCGGATCACCGGCCCGTTCGTGTTGCGCCGACTCAAGACCGACTCGTCGATCATCTCGGACCTGCCGGAGAAGCTGGAGATGGAGGTGCTCTGCAACCTCACCGCGGAGCAGGCCGCCCTCTACCGGGTGGTGGTCGACGACATGCTCGCCCGGATCGAGACCAGCGACGGCATCGAGCGGCGCGGCCTGGTGCTGGCCACCATGACCCGCCTCAAGCAGGTCTGCAACCACCCCGCCCAGCTGCTGCGGGACGGCTCGCCGCTGGAGGGCCGCTCCGGCAAGCTGGCCCGGCTGACCGAGATCCTGGAGGAGGTGCTGGCGGCGGGGAGCGGGCGCTGCTGTTCACCCAGTACGCCGAGTTCGGCGCGATGTTGCGCGGTCACCTGTCGGCGCGGTTCGGCCGGGAGGTGCTGTTCCTGCACGGCGGCCTCGGCAAGGCCGAGCGCGACGCCATGGTGGAGCGCTTCCAGTCGGCGGACGGTCCGCCGCTGTTCGTGCTCTCCCTCAAGGCCGGCGGCACCGGCTCACCCTGACCGCCGCCAACCACGTGGTGCACGTGGACCGGTGGTGGAACCCGGCGGTGGAGGACCAGGCCACCGACCGGGCGTTCCGGATCGGGCAGCGCCGACGGGTGCAGGTCCGCAAGTTCGTCTGCGCCGGCACGGTGGAGGAGAAGGTCGCCGCGATGATCGCCGACAAGCGCAACCTCGCCGAGCGGGTGGTCGGCACCGGCGAGCAGTGGATCACCGAGTTGTCCACCGGCCAGCTCCGCGATCTGTTCGCACTGGAGGCCGGGGCGGTGGTGGAGTGAGCGAGCGGACGAGCACGGACCGGTTCGCCGACTACGGCCGTCCCCGCCGGGTCGACGGGGTCTGCGGGCGCGCAGTGCCCGAGGTGCGATCGGGCGGTCGTGGTGGTCCCGGCGATTCCTGGAGGTGCTGGAGTCGTTCGCCCTCGGCACCCGCCTGACCCGCGGCCGGTCGTACGCGCGGGCCGGTCAGGTGCTGCGGCTGGACATCGCACCCGGCCGGGTCACCGCCCAGGTGCAGGGCTCCCGGCCAAAGCCGTACCAGGTGTCCATCGCGTTGGCCGAGTTTCCGGCCGCCCTCTGGTCCCGGATCGAGGCGGAACTCGCCGGGCAGGCGTTCTTCAGCGCCCGGCTGCTCGCCGGGGACCTCCCCGACGAGTTGGAGGAGCTGTTCGCCGCCGCCGGTGCGCCGCTCTTCCCGGCCACCGTGGACGAGCTGACCCAGCGGTGCAACTGCCCGGACTTCGCGGTGCCGTGCAAGCACCTCGCGGCGACGTTCTACCTGCTGGCCGAGGCGTTCGACGCGGACCCGTTCGAGCTGCTGCACTGGCGTGGCCGGTCCCGTGCGGAGTTGCTCGACGAGCTTCGCGCCCGGCGGGTGGCGGCCACCGGCGCCGCCCGACCTCCCGCCGTCGACCCACCGTCCGAACCGGACGGTGTGGCGACGGCGGTGGACGTCGCGGCGCCGGTCGGTGCCGCCCGTGCGCTCGCCGGACTGTCGGCGACTCCGCTGGCGGAGGCGGCGGACCGGTTCTGGTCACCGCCGGTGCCGTTGCCGGATCGGCCGCCTCGGCTGGTGACCGGCACCGACCTGCTGCTGCGCCAGCTCGGGCGCCCGCCCCGGCCATCGGTGGGCCGGGGCTGCTGGAACGGTTGCGTCGCGCGTACCGGGCCTTCGGCCCAACCGACCGCTGACTCGTCACGTTCAGCGGTCGAGCCGGCAGACCCAGCGGTCGTGTCGTCACGTCCAGCGGCGGCGGAACCGCCACATGATGGCGGCGTTCGCCACCAGCACCACCGCGCAGATCGCGCCGGTCAGCCGACCGGCGAACACGGCTATCGCTGGCAGCGACGCCCACAGCACGATGGTCAACAACATCAGGTAGCGGCCCTACGGGCCCGGACCCGGTGGTCCAGCCGGGCGAAGAAGGCCGGGTCACTCTCCCGGAGCTGACGGGTGATCTGGTCGAATCTGCGCTGATCCTCTTTGCTGAGCATGGCGCTGCCTTCCCTCACGCGTTCAGCGGTTCGGCGGCATACCCGCTGCGGTGACGGCTCACGCTCGCCCGCTGCTGCTACTTTTCGATCACGCGAGGTCGTCTCATGTCCGGCTTACCTGAACCTTAAGTTTGCCTTTGGTGGTGAACGGCGCTGAACGTGTCGCGTACGACGGTGTGGTCCGATCCGTGCGTGGCTGCCGCGCGTAGTCCCTGCTGGGAAGGTCTGCGAGCGGCCGAGACCCGTCACCTGTCGCCGACGTCGCACTGAGCGCTGTCTTAAGTGCCCTCGCAAGCGTGTTCGGCCCACCTTGAAGGGCTCTGGGGCCTTGGTTACCTTGCCGTAGCAACCCCTCAGGCAACAGTCGCCGTACCTGCCGCACCTGCCCGGTCGCAGCTTCCGGCGCTCATCAGAAATCGGGATTGGTACATGGCCGACCAGAATGTGCCACCACGTCGACCGCGGGACGACCGTGGTTGGGACGGACGTCAGCACCCAACGCGGACGGCTACGGCGACCCTAACGCGCCCGCGTCCTACGGATACGACTCGCCCCACCCTACCAGGGCGGCTACGCCGAGCAGGCCGACCCCGTGAGCAGTACGGCGACGGTTACGCGCACGCCGGACAGCCCGCCCCGCGCGGCCCGCAGTGGGTCGGCCCCGAGGGCCTGGGCCGCCCGGCCCCGGCGCGAGCGGCCGGCACCGGACTGCCCACCCTGGACGATGATGACGACTCGGGTCGCAAGGTCGGCCGTCGCAAGGCGCTGGTGGCCCTCGGCGGCACCGCCGCCGTCGTCGCCGGTGGCGCGGCGCTCGCCATGACCCCGCAGATCCGTGGCCTCTTCGGTGACGAGGTGGCCGGTGACGCGACCGCCAGCACGGTGACCGACGGCACGCGGCGCGGCCCAGCGGCCAGCAGCCCAGCACGGTGCGTACCTACACCGAGCAGAACGAGAGCTACATGGCTCCCGCGCCGGCGAGGCGCTGAAGAAGAACGCGCCCGCCACCGGACGGACCTTCTCCGGCCCGGCCGCCGCCGCGGCGGCCACCCAGGTGACCGTGAAGACGGTGCTGGCCAAGGACCCGATCCTGCACCTGGCCCGGCGTACCACCTTCGGGGTCACGCCCGCCGTGGTCGCCGACATCAAGCGGGAGGGCATGGACGCCTGGATCCGCTCCCAGATGGCCCCGGAGAAGATCGAGCCGACGAAGGCCGAGCTGAAGCTCGCCGAGCTGCCCACCCAGAAGCTCTCCGTGCAGCAGTTGCGCGACCAGCGGGACAAGCTCAACGAGCAGGGCGCGCAGCCGGAGCGGGAGATGGTCGACGCCACCATCGCTCGACAGATCTGGTCCAAGCGCCAGCTGTTCGAGGTGATGGTCGACTTCTGGAACGACTTCCTGCACGTCGCCGCCGACTTCGACGGCGGCGAGGTGTACCGCAACTCGTTCGACCAGGACGTGGTGCGCAAGCACGCGCTGGGCAGCTACCCGGAGATGCTGGTCGCCGCGAACAAGCACCCCGCGCTGCTGATCTACCTGAGCCAGAAGGACTCCCGCAAGGACGCGATCAACGAGAACCTCGCCCGGGAGAACCTCGAGCTCTACTCGGTCGGCGTCGACGGCGGTTACAAGGAGCCGGACGTCCGGCAGGCGGCCATGCTGCAGACCGGCCGCGGCGTCGACGACAAGGGCAAGTACGTCTTCCGCCCCGAGCAGCACTACGTCGGCAAGGTGAAGATCCTCGGCTTCAGCAACGCGAACAGCTCCTCGGACCCGAAGAAGGCCGAAGCGGCGATCGACGCGTACATCACCTACATCGCGACGCACCCGTCGACCGCGAAGTACGTGGCGCAGAGCCTGGCGACCCGGTTCGTCTCGGACACCCCGCCGAAGTCCCTGGTGGACCGGCTGGCCAAGTCGTACACCGCCAACAAGGGCATGATCAAGCCGGTCCTGATGACGCTGTTCTGCTCCAGTGAGTTCTGGGCCGGTGTGGGCCAGAAGGTGCGCCGGCCGGGGAGTACCTGGTCGCCACGTACCGCACCCTGGGCGTGTCCCCGGAGGCGTCGCCGAAGAACAACAACGGCGACAACAAGCGCACCCCGTACGCCCGGGGCCTGCGCCAGATCCACGACAAGCTGCGCGAGCTGGGCCACTCGCCGATGGGCCACCCGACCCCGGACGGCTTCCCGGACGTCTACGTCGCCTGGACCTCGGCCGGCACCATGGTCAACGGTTGGAACGAGGCGGGCGAGATCATCGCCGGCTACCGCACCACCTTCACGCACACCGCACCGGAGAAGCTGGTCGGCAAGCCGCCGGCGACCGCCGGGGCGTACGTGGACGCCCTCTCGCTGCGGCTGGTGGGCCAGAAGCTGAGCACGCGGGAGAAGAACCTCATCCTCGGCGTGGCCGGTGTCACGGCGTCCGCCAAGGTCGACGCCATGTTCAACGGGGCCATCACCGCCGTCGCGCGGGCGATCCTCGCTTCCCCAGCACCACCTCCGGTGAGGCACCCGATGGAGAAGACTGTGTACAACTCTTTCCCCTGCACCCCGAATGCCCCGACGTGCAGCGACTGGCCGACAACCCGGCCGAGGCGCTGCGCGCCGAGGCGGACATCGTCGCCGCCGAGAACGCCGCCGAGTTCGACCGCTACCGCACCCTGGAGAACCTGAGGAGGCCCAGCAGGACGGTCGCGGCGTCACCCGCCGGACCTTCGTCGCCGGTGCCGCGGCCACCGCCACCGCGCTGGCCACCGCCCAGTTCGTCACCACGTCGGCGTCGTTCGCGGCGACCAAGACCGGCACCCTGATCCACGTCTTCCTCTACGGCGGACTGGACGGGCTGAGCCTGATCGCGCCGGACGGCGACCCGGTGCTCGCCAAGGCCCGTCCCGACCTGCTGCTCGGCAACGACTCGCTGGCCCTGGGCCGGGCTTCAGCTGACCGGCGCGTTCAGCCGCTGGAGAAGTGGCTCACGGCCGGTCAGCTGGGCTTCATCCCGGCGGTCTCTGACGAGCGGCTCTCGCGCAGCCACTTCCAGGCCGCGGACGCCTGCAACCTGGGCGGCCTGCCGAACGAGACCGGCGGCCGGGGCTGGCTGGACGGTCTGGTCGACAACCTGGGCAAGGGCACCGCGTTCCGCAGTGTCGGTATCGGCAGCACGCTGCCCCGTTCGCTGGTCGGCAACAACGGCGCGCTGTCGCTGAACAACGTCGGCTCGCTGCGGCTCAACGGTGACGACAAGTTCCGCGCCGCCACCGAGAAGGCCATCAAGGGCTCTTCACCGGGATCAACCACCCGGTCCAGGAGGCCGTGCAGGAGGGCATGGCGCGCTGGCGACCGCCCAGCGGCTCGCCGCAAAGCCGTACCAGCCCGCCGCGGGCGTCAAGTACGAGGGCATCGGTGGCGCCTTCCAGCAACTCGCCCAGCTGATCAAGGGCGGCGCGAACGTCCGGTCGCCACGGTCGGCATGGGTGGTTACGACACCCACGAGAACCAGGGCACCCGCGAGGGCGGCCAGCTGTACAACCGGTTGAACGAGCTGGCCACCGCGATGGCCGCCTTCTCACCGACCTCGGCCCGCAGGCCGCCGACGTGACGATCATGGTGTCCAGCGAGTTCGGACGCCGGGTCGGCTCCAACACCGGCGGCACCGACCATGGGCACGGCGGGTCGTCACCCTGCTGTCCGGCAAGAAGCTGGCCGGTTCGCTGCTCGGCACCTGGAACGGTCTGGACAAGCTGGACTCCGGCGACGTGCCGGAGTACAACAACATGTTCAACGTCTACGGCGCCGTGGCCCAGGGCCGGTTCGCGCTCACCAACGCGGAGGTCGACAAGGTCTTCCCCGCCAGAAGTACGCCCCGATGAAGCTGTACGCGTGACGCACTCGACACCACGCCGCCGGCCGTCGTACCGGGACCTCGTCCCGGCACGGCGGCCGGTCGGCTGCGCCCGTACCCCGCAGGTCCCGGCCCGGCGCGGACCCGGCGGCCGGCGACTGCTGGGCGCGCTGCTCCTGGTCGGCCTGCTCGTCAGCGTGCTGCCGTGGTGGTTGGGCACACCCGCCGGGTCGCTGCGGAGCACCGCGGCGACCGTCACCGCGGCCGGTCGGATCACCGGCCTCGTCGCCGGCTACCTGCTGCTGGTGCAGGTGTTGATGATGAGCCGGCTGGCGGTGCTGGAGCGGTGGGTCGGCGGCGAGCAGATCGGCCGCTGGCACCGCGACATCGGTGCCACGCTGCTGGTCACCGTGCTGGCGCACATGTCGCTGATCCTGGTCGGCTACGCGGACCTGCGTAACCAGTCGATCCTCGCCGAGGTCGGCACGCTGCTCGGCGACTACAAGGACATGCTCTCGGCGTTCGTCGCCACCGGCATCATGATGCTCGTCGGGTTCAGCAGCATCCGGGCGATCCGGCGGGCGCTGCCCTACGAGCTGTGGCACCTGCTGCACCGGTCCAGTTACCTGATCCTGCTGCTGGGCTACGGCCACCAGTTCACCCACGGCGCGCAGCTGTACAAGGCCGGCCCGGTACGCGCCGGCTGGATCGCGCTCTACCTGCTGGTGGTCGCCGCCGTGCTCTGGGGCCGGGTGATCGCGCCGCTGGCGTTCAACCTGCGCTACCAGCTGCGGGTCGCCGACGTCGTCGCCGAGAGCCCGGACACCATCTCCATCTACCTCACCGGTGAGCGGCTCGGCCGGTTGGCGATGCTCGGCGGCCAGTACTTCCGCTGGCGGTTCCTGACCCGGGCTGCTGGTGGCAGTCGCACCCGTTCTCCGTCTCCGCCGCCGCGAACGGCCGCTGGCTGCGGCTCACCGTCAAGGTGGTCGGCACGCACACCGCGGACCTGCGCGACCTGGAGCCGGGCACCGGGTCTGGGCCCAGGGCCCGTCCGGCACCTTCACGGCCGCGCACCGGACCGGGACCGGACGTTGCTGATCGCCGGCGGCAGCGGCATCACGCCCATCCGGGCGATGCTGGAGGAGTTGCCGCCCGGCGCCGCACTGATCTACCGGGCCCGCACACCCGCCGACGTGCTGCTCAGCCGCGAGCTGGACTGGCTGGCCCAGGAGCGGGACACCTCCGTCTGGTACGTCATCGGCTCCCGCGACGACCCCGGTCCCCGCCAGCTGATGAGCCCGGACGGGCTGCGCCAACTGGTGCCCGACGTGGCCCGGCGCGACGTCTACCTGTGCGGGCCACCCGGGCTGGTGGAACAGTCGGTGCGCGCGCTGCGACGGGCCGGCGTGCCCCGACGGCAGATCCACCTGGCCACGTTCGAGCTGTAGGAAGGGCATCCCATGCGTCGCGCGTTCCTCGCGATCACCGGCCTGGCCGCCAGCACCACCGCGCTGGTGGTGTTCAGGGCTCGCCGGCCGCCACCCAGGTCGCCCAGAACCTGCCGACCGCCCAGCCGGTCAGCCCCACCCGCAGGACGTCGACCCGAGCGCCGACCCGTCGGGCGGCGCGGCACCGAAGCCGTCGGCGACCGCCGACGCGCCCACGTCGCCAAGCCGACCAAGACCACCAGCCGCCCGTCGGGCACGAAGACGACAACGAAGGCCGCGCCCAGGACCACCACCAAGGCACCCAGCCGACCAACCGCCGGGTCACCGGCAACGGCTTCGAGAACGAGTACGGGTACGTGCAGGTGCAGATCGTGGTCTCGGGAGCCGGATCGTCGAGGCCGTCGCGCTGTCGCTGCCCAGCGGGGTGAATCCGACATCCACAGCGGCGACGTCCGCAACAGTTACGACGGCAGTGGCGGGCAGGTGGTGCAGAAACAGAACGCCAACCTCAACACCGTCTCCGGGGCCACCGAGACCAGCAACTCGTACAAGCAGTCGCTGCGGTCCGCGATCGAGCAGGCCTTCTGAGGTGCGGGCCGCGCTGACCCGGCCCGGGCTGTGCCGGGTGGAACAGATCATGGGTACGGCGATCACCCTGGACCTCGCCGACGACCTGCCCCGGCGACCCTGCGGGAGCTGGCGGATCAGGTCTTCGCCTGGATGCACGAGGTGGACGCGCGGTTCAGCACGTACCGGCAGGACAGCGAGGTGTGCCGCTTCGACCGGGGTGAGTGCTGCTCTCCGAGGCGTCGGCGGACCTGCGGTTCGTGCTGGAGACCTGCGCCGACCTGTGGGGCGCCACCGACGGGTTCTTCGACGCGTACGCCACCGGTCGGCTCGACCCGTCCGGGTTCGTCAAGGGCTGGGCGGCCCAGGTCGCCTCGGATCGTCTGCTCGCCGCCGGTGCCGGCAACCACTGCGTGAACGCCGGCGGCGACGTGCGGGTGCGGGCCTGTCGCCGTCCGGGGAGCCGTGGCGGATCGGCATCCGGCACCCTGGGAGGCGATGGCGACCTGCCTGGTGCTGAGCGGAACCGATCTGGCCGTGGCCACGTCCGGCGTGTACGAGCGGGCCGGCACGTGCTGGACCCGGCGGGCGCCCGGCCAGTGGGCTGCGTTCGGTGACAGTGGTCGGCACCGACCTCGGGGCGGCCGACGCGTACGCGACAGCTGCCCTGGCCATGGGCAACCCGGTCTCGGCTGGCTGAACCGCCTGGATGGCTACACCCATGCCGTCGTCACCGACGACGCCCGCCAGTACTACTCCGTCAACCTCCCGCTGACCGACTAGAGGCGCGGGGTTCAGCGCAGCGGTCGGTGGGTGCCGGCTGGGCGGGAGCCGGTCGGGCGTGGGCGGCGGGGCGCGAGCCGGACGGTCGCGTGCCGGCCCAGCGGTGCCGTGGGTGGCTGCGTCGGGGTGGCTCGGTGCCGCCGCCGCCGGGATGGGCTGCTCTGTCGTCCGTGGACATCGTTCCCCGTTCGTGGCGCGGGTTCGCGCCGTCTTCCTGTCAACGAGCACCGGCGCCCCGGCGACGCTGTCGGGCACCGGATCGAATCCCTGTCTCACATGCCTCGTCGAGGCAGCGGCAGGTGACCGGGGAGCAGGTCGGGGGCGAGTGTCACCCGGAAGCGCGCAGCGCCCGATCAACGTGTTCTGCACCAGGTACGAATCCGGAAGCTGCCAGCGGGCTGCTCCGGGCGACCGCCCAACGGACCGTTCCCTCCGGCAGCCGGGTCGGCGGCGCGGGGATCCACGAGCCCGGCCCGTGCCGGACCACGTGGAAGCAGTGCTCCAACTCCGGCCGGAGCGGATCGCCGGGGCGCACCAGGAACATCCACCGCCCGGTGGGGTGACGAGCACCGGTCCGCGTACGCCGGTGCCGGCGGGTGGGTCTGCACCGCTTCGAGCACCTGCCGGCCGAGGTGGGCGGGCACCTCCAGCACGTCGAAGGCCCGGCCGGTGGGCAGCAGCACCCGTGCGGGCGGCTCCGCCACCAGGTGGCCACCCGGGCCGGGTCGGCGCTCGCGGCCAACTCCCAGTTCTCCAGGGCGGGGTGGCAGCCCACTGTCGGACAGCCGGCCCGGCCGCAGACGAAGCGGCTGCGGGCTGGACACGCGCCCGGGTGACCTCCCAACCGTGTACGGCGTACCGGATGGCGACCCGGCGCAGCCGGACCCGTTCAATGGCGACAGTTCGGCGACGCGCGGCCCCACGTTTCCCCACATGTGCGCAATCTCCTCTCGTCGGGCCCGGCGTTCGCCAGGTGGCATGTCGAGCACCGTCACTGCCGTAACCCACGATCGTTGAGGTTGACGAACGGCTCGTGCAACTTGCACGAAAAGTACGAGGACCGGCTGTACGGCTGACGCACATCGTGTGCGACCAGGCAAAACATGAAAGCGAACGACGATCGCCGTACCCGCGGAAATCGCCCCGACTCGATGTGTTGTCGGCGGCAGGGGAGGATGGGCAGATGGACGAGCTACCCATAGGACGGCGAGTTGCCTACTGGCGGGGCGACGCAAGATGTCGCAACAGGTCTTCGCCGACCGGCTGGGCAAGTCGAAGAGTTGGGTGGACAAGGTCGAACGCGGTGTCCGCCGGTTGGACAAGTTCTCCGTCCTGTACGAGATCGCCGACATCCTCCAAGTGGACGTGCAGCTCCTCATGGGCAAGGACCCGGAACGCCGTACCGACGCGCTGAACTGCATCGACCAGGTCGAGGTGCAGGAGATCCGCGCGGCGCTGGAACGCTACGACTCGATGAGCGCGTACTTCGACGCGGCGCCGTCCCCGCCGCCGTTGGACGACATGCGCAAGGCCGTCAACCACGCCTGGCTGACCTACCAGTACGGCCGCTACGGGATGCTCATCCGGGCACTGCCTGCTGCTGCGCGACGCCCAGGCGGCCGACGCGGCCTACGGCGGTGAGCGGGCCATCGAGCGGCCCACCTGCTCGGGCAGGTCTACCAGATCGCCTCCTCGGTGCTACGCAAGCTCGGCGAGTGCGAGCTGGCCTGGCTGGCCGCCGACCGGTCGATGGCGGTGGCCCAGCGGGCCGACGACCCGCTGCTGGCCGGGATCGCCACCACCCGCGTGTGCAACGCCCTGGTCGCGATGGGCCGGGCCCGTCCGGCGCTGGAGCTGAACGTCCAGATCGCCAACCGGCTGGCACCCGGTGGGGCAACGAGGTTTCCCGGCCCGGCTCTCCGTCTACGGGATGCTGCTGCTCCAGGGCGCGATGGCGGCGTCCCGCATCGGCGACTCGGCCAGCGTCGACGACCTGATCAACTGCGCCCACGAGGCCGCCACCATGCTCGGTGGTGACCACAACCACTACTGGACGTCGTTCGGCCCGACCAACGTCGAGCTGCACCGGCCGCCGCCGCCGTGGAGCTGGGCGACGGGGCCGGGCCGTGGAGGTGCACCAGCTGCGCATCGCGGAGCCCGCCTTCAACGCGCTGCTGCCCGAACGCCGCGCCCACCACCTGCTCGACATCGCTCGCGGGTACGCCCAGATGGGCGACGTGGCCAACGCCGGCGAGATGCTGCTGCTCGGTGACCGACTCCGCCCGTCGGAGATCCGTTGCCGGCCGATCGCCCACGAGGTGATGTCCGACATCCTCCGTCGCACGTGGTGCGCCGCCTTCTCCGGTAGCGGAGTTGGCTGAGCACATGGGAGTAGGGGTATGAGCGCGGAGCCGGTGTGATGGCCGGTGCGGCGCGCAACAGCGGGCACCGCGAGGTGCTCTACGTCATCGCCTGCGGTTCGCCGCTGGCACGCCACGTCGACCGTCTCGTCGACCTCGCCCAACAGGACGGTTGGGACGTCTGCGTGGTGACCACGCCGGACGGCGCGAAGTTCGTCGACCAGTCGGCCCTGATCCGGCAGACCGGCCACCCGGTCCGCACGCACTACAAGAATCCCGAAGACCCGGACGTGTTGCCGCCCGCCGACGCGATGATCGTCTGCCCGGCCACCGTCAACACGGTCAACAAGTGGGCCGTCGGGATCACCGACACCTCGCGCTCGGGCTGCTGGTCGAGGCGCAGGGCAGGGCGTCCCCATCGTGGCGGTGCCGTTCACCAACGCCGCGATGGCCGCGCACCCGGCGTTTCGGGCCGGAGGGCCCGGTTGGCCGAGTGGGCGTCACAGTGCTCTTCGGCGACGACGTGATCGCCCTGCACCCGCCCGGAACGGGGAGCAGCACCTGCACGCCTTCCTGGGCGATGCCGCTGGCGGCGTTGCGCTCGGTCTCCTGGAGCACCGCCTGACGCGTACGGCGGGTGCCCGCCCGACGCGGCCGGGCCGGGTGTCACCGTCCGGCGGCCCCGCGCCGGTAAGCTGGCGCGCCGTGAGCACAATCCGATCCACCCCACCGTGGCCGACGTGGTGGCCGAGCTGGAGCGGCACTTTCCGCCGGCCTGGGCGGAGGAGTGGGACCGGGTGGGCCTGGTGCTCGGCGAGCCGGCCGCCCCGGTCCGGCGGGTGCTCTGCGTGGTCGACGTGGTGCCCGAGACGGTCGCCGAAGCGCTGGCCGCCGACGTTAACATGATCGTCGCGCATCACCCGCTGCTGCTGCGCGGGTGTCGTCGGTCGCTCCGACGACCTTCAAGGGCCGGATCATCCACCAGTTGATCCGAGCCGGAGTGGCGCTGCACGCCGCGCACACCAACGCCGACGTCGCCTCCCCGGGCGTCTCCGACGCCCTCGCCGCCCGATTCGGCCTCACCGGGCTGCGCCCGCTGCAACGGCCCGCGCCCGGCTCACCGGCCCACGGCGACGACCGGGCTTCGGCCGGATCGGCGAGCTGCCCCAGCCGATGACCCTCGCCGAGCTGACCCGACACGCCGCCGCGGTGCTCCCCGTCACGTCCTGGGAGTTCGCGCGGCGGGGATCCCGGCGTATGGTTCGTACCCTCGCCGTCAGCGGCGGGTCGGGGACAGCTTCCTCGGCGCCGCGACCGCCGCCGGGGTGGACGCGTTCTCACCTCCGACCTGCGGCACCATCCGGCCGGCGAGCACCTCGCCGCCGATGGTCCCGCCCTGCTCGACGCCGCCCACTGGGCGACCGAACGACCGTGGCTGGACGACCTGGCTGCCCTCCTCCGGGCGACCCTGGGCGTCGAGACGCTGGTGTCCGACCTGGACACCGACCCGTGGACCGTGCACGCCGCCGCACCCGTTGTGGACGACAAGGAGCCCGACCGTGAAGGCTGACCCTCAGGTGCAGCGCCGCCTGCTCGACCTCCAGACGATCGACACCAGCCTCGCCCAGCTCGCCCACCGCCGGCGAACGCTTGCCGAGCGGGCCGAGCTGGAGTCGCTGGCCCGGGAGCTGTCGTCGATGGAGGACGAGCGGGTTCGCGCCCAGGTGGCGGTCGACGACCTGGACCGGGACATCGCCCGGTTGGAGAAGGACGTCGAGCAGGTCCGGGCCCGCAAGGAGAAGGACGAGAACCGGCTCGCCGCCGGCACCGGTCCGGCCCGGAACTGGAGGCGCTCCAGCACGAGCTGGTCTCGCTGAAGCGGCGCCAGGGCGACCTGGAGGACGCCGAGCTGGAGCTGATGGAGCAGCGGGAGACCGCGCAGGGCGTCCTGGACGGCGTGGAGCAGCGACTGGCCGAGACCCGGGACAAGCGGGCCACGACCGAGCAGCGCCGCGACGACGCGCTGGCCGAGATCGCCAAGGAGGAGGAGTTCAAGCGGGTGCCCGTCAGCCGCTCGCCGCCGACCTCCCGAGCGAGCTGGTCACCCTCTACGACAAGATCCGGGCGGACACCGGGCTGGGCGCCGCGCTGCTCACCGCGGGCCGCCGCGGCGGCTGCCGGTTGATATCTCCGGCGCCGACCTGGCCCGCATCCGCAAAGCCGCCCCGGACGACGTGGTCCGCTGTGAGGACTGCCGCCGGATCATGGTCCGTACCAACGAGTCGGGTCTGTAGGTCGTGGCACCGCGTGTGGTCTCCGTCGAGGCCGACGGCGGGTCGCGGGCAACCCCGGTCCCGCCGGCTACGGCGCGGTGGTGCGCGACGCGGAGACCGGCGAGGTGCTCGCCGAACGCCCGAGTCGCTCGGCACGGCGACCAACAACGTCGCCGAGTACCAGGGGTTGATCGCCGGCTGACCGCCGCCGCCGAGGTGGGCGCCGCCGAGGTGGACGTCCGGATGGACTCCAAGCTGGTGGTCGAGCAGATGTGCGGCCGGTGGCAGATCAAGCACCCGGCCTGCGGCCCCTCGCCGCCAAGGCCGCCGGGCTCGTGGGCCGGTTCAGCGCGGTCCGGTTCACCTGGATCCCGCGCGAGCAGAACCGGCACGCCGACGCGCTCGCCAACGCCGCCATGGACGCCGCCGCCGGTCGGCCCCGGCGACCGCGACCACCGGCCGTCCCGCGGCGACCGCTCAGCCCCCGGCGACGCCCGCCGTCGGCAGCGACCCGGCTACCGCGCCGGCCTCCTGGGAGCCACGGCCGAGCTTCACCGCCACCCGGCTGATCCTGGTCCGGCACGGCGAGACCGCGTACACCGAGCAGAAGCGCTACTCCGGCCGCGGTGACGTGCCGCTCTCCGAGCAGGGCCGGCCCAGGCCCGCGCCACCGCCGCCCGGGTGGCCGCGCTGGCCCCGACCGTCGCGGCCGTGCTCAGCTCACCGTTGTCCCGGTGTACGGCCACCGCGAAGGCGATCGCCGGCGCTCTCGGTGACGTGCCGGTCCGCATCGAGGACGACCTGATCGAGTGCGACTTCGGCCAGTGGGAGGGACGCACCTTCGCCGAGGTGCGCCAGCAGTGGCCGGGGAGATGGACGCCTGGCTCGCCTCACCCGGATCGCCCCGCCGGGCGGGGAGTCGTTCACCCACGTCGCCGAACGTGCGCACCGCGTCATCACCGGGCTGCTCACGGCGTACCCCGGAGACAGTGGTCCTCGTCTCGCACGTCTCGCCGATCGCTGGTGCTGCGCGACGCCCTCGCGGCCGGCGACGGCTTCCTGCACCGGCTCTTCCTGGACGCGGCCGGCATCTCGGTGCTCGACATGTGGCCCGACGGCGGCGTCGCCGTCCGTACGGTCAACGACACCGCCCACCTCGCCGCCCTCTGAGCCGGCACACTCCAACCCATCTGGCCGGTCGGCCGGTCGCGCCGTTCGGCGCAGCCGGCCGGCCGTTCGGCGCAGCCCTCCGGGCGGGCGAGGTGACGGCCATCACAGAGTCGTAGCCTCCGGCCGTTACATCGAGAGCCTCGACTCCCCGGAGGTGTGTCAGATGGCTGCACCCGAACCGGAGGCGCCCACCACGGCGCCGTCCAGGGCGAAGGACCACAGCCCCTGGAACTGGTTGCTCTTCATCCCCATCGTGGTGCCGCTGATCCCGGTCTTCTTCAATGGCGACTCGCCCCGGGTCTTCGGCTTCCCGCGCTTCTACTGGCTGCAACTGGCGTACATCCTGCTCGGCGTCTCCACCACGACGCTGGTCTACCAGATGACGAAGAAGCGGGTGGCTCCTGATGTGGCGTGACCATCTCACCGAGATCATCGTCTTCTCGTTCCTCTTCCTGCTGGTCAGCGTGATGGGCTTCGTGGCCGCCTGCTGGCGGGCGCCGAAGGACATGGCGCATCTGGACGAGTGGGGGCTGGGCGGCCGCAGCTTCGGCGGCTGGATCACCTGGTTCCTGGTCGGCGGTGACCTCTACACCGCGTACACCTTCGTGGCGGTGCCGGCGCTGATGTTCGGTGCCGGAGCGGCCGGGTTCTTCGCCGTGCCGTACACCATCGTCATCTACCCGCTGGTCTTCCTGGTGCTGATCCGGCTCTGGTCGGTGTCGCACCGGCACGGGTTCGTCACGCCGGCGGACTTCGTCCGCACGCGGTTCGACTCGCCGGTGCTGGCGCTGCTGATCGCGATCACCGGCATCGTCGCCACCATGCCGTACATCGCGTTGCAGTTGGTCGGCATCGAAGCGGTGCTCAAGACCATGGGCGTCACCGGCGACAACGCGCTGGCCCGGCACCTGCCGATCATCATCGCGTTCGCCATCCTGGCCGCGTACACGTACCAGTCCGGCTGCGCGCGCCGGCGCTCATCGCGTTCGTCAAGGACAGCCTGATCTACGTCGTGATCCTGGTGGCGGTCATCTACCTGCCATACAAGCTGGGCGGCTGGGTGACATCTTCGCCGCAGCGGACGCGAAGTTCGACGCCTCACCCAACCCGAACGACGGCATCCTGCTCAACGGCAACAACCAGCTCCAGTACATGACGCTGGCGCTCGGTTCGGCGTTGGCGCTGTTCCTCTACCCGCACAGCATCACCGGTGTGCTGGCCAGCCGGAACCGCGACGTGATCAAGCGGAACATGTCGGCGCTGCCCGCGTACAGCCTGCTGCTCGGGTTGATCGCGCTGCTCGGCTACATGGCCATCGCGGCCGGCGTGAAGCCGCTGCCCGGCGCCAAGGAGGGCACGGTCGACAGCAACACCGTCGTGCCGCTGCTGTTCGACCAGCAGTTCCCGGACTGGTTCGCCGGTGTCGCGTACGCGGCGATCGGCATCGGTGCGCTGGTGCCCGCGGCGATCATGTCGATCGCGGCGGCGAACCTGTTCACCCGCAACATCTACAAGGAGTACCTGAAGCGGGACGCCTCCCCGGCCCAGGAGGCGAGCGTCTCGAAGATCACCTCGCTGGTGGTGAAGGTCGGCGCTGTCGCCTGCATCGTCTTCCTCGACCCGCAGTTCTCCATCGACCTGCAACTGATCGGTGGCGTGATCATCCTGCAGACGCTGCCCGCGGTGGCGCTGGGCCTCTACACCCGCTGGTTCCACCGCACCGGCCTGATCGCCGGCTGGGCGGTCGGCATGGGGTTGGGCATGTGGATGCTCTACCAGGTGGCCAGCCCGACCCGGAAGCACTTCGGCGGCTCGGCGTTCCCGCTGTCGGAGTTCGGGTTCGACACCACCAGGACGATCTACGTCGGCATCGTGGCGGTGGTGGTGAACCTGGCCGTCGCGGCGCTGGTGACGCTGGCGCTGCGAGCCGCGAAGGTGGCCGAGGAGTCGACGGCACCACGCCCGACGACTACTTCGCCGACGAGGGCGACCCCGGATCACCCGGGCACCGAGCGCGACGCCGAGTCGGCCCGCGAGCCGGTCGCCTGATCCGAGTACGCCCGGGTGCCGACGTGGGTCGGTGCCCGGGCGTACCTATCCGGGTCCCTCGCGTGCGGCGCGTTCTTGAGTGCCGGGCGTTCTTCCGTGCCGCGCGTCCTTGCGTGCGGCGCGTTCTCCGTGCCGCGCGTCCTTGCGTTCGTGCGCCGATCTTGCAGTTATGGTCCCCGTTCGGTGCCGATTTGCCCCTGTTTCTTCCAACGGTAAGTGCAAGATCGGCGAAGCTGGGACGTGCCTCGCGCCGATCTTGGACTTGTGGTGCCCGGTATGTGGCGACTCACGGCTCTTATCCCCACCATAAGTCCAAGATCGACGAGCTGGGGGCGGGGCGGGGGCGGGGGAGGCTGGGGCTGGTGGGGTGAGGCTGGGGCTGGTGGGGTGAGGCTGGGGCTGGTGGGGTGAGGCTGGGCTGGGTGGGGTGAGGCTGGGCTGGGTGGCCGGGGTGGGGCTCGGGGCTGGGAGGGCAGGAGGGTCGGAGGCAGGAGGGTCGGAGGGTGTAGGGCAGGGGTTGGCGGGTCAGCGGGGCGGTTGCGGTTTATCAGGGCCTGGTTGAGGCGGCTCAGCAGGGTTGCCAGGGTGGCACGGTCCTCGGTGCTCAGTCGGCCAGCATGTCGCCGTAGAGCCGGGTGCGGGCGGCCTGCACGGCGGCCATCCGTTGGAGGCCGGCGGCGGTGGGGAGATGACGGTGCCCGGCCGTCGGACGGGTCCGGGGTACGAGTGATCAGGCTGTCACGTTGCAGGGCGGAGACCTGCCGGGTCACGGTCGAGCCGTCCAGGTTGAGTCGGGCGGCGAGCGCCGAGACGTTCTGCGGGCCGGCGTCGGCCAGGTGTCGCAGGATGACGTACGCCGCGCGGTCGAGCACCCGGTGCTCGGCGGTGCCGGTGGCCCGCCGGGTGGCCTCGCCGAAGCGCATCAGCAGGGCAACCTCCGTCTCGATCCGGCCCAGGGTGCTCTCGCCGTCGTCGCTCATAGCTGTATAGTACAGGATAAGTACCTGTACGATACAGCTATTTGGGAGTCGGAGTGGATCGGCGTTCCGAACCAAACCGCAGTGCCATCTACGCCACCACGCTGGTGGCCTTTCGCCATCGCCGGCATCGCCGTCGTCGACCCGATCCTGCCCGCCATCGGCGACGCGATCGGCGTCAGCGCCTGGCAGGTCGAGTTGCTGTTCACCGCGTACATCGCGGTCATGGCCCTGGCATGATCCCGGCGACGCTGGCCAGCGGCCGATTCGGGTTCAGCCGGTGCTCATTACCGGCGTCTCCGTGGTCGGCCTGGCCGCGATCCTCGCCTCGTTCAGCGACAACATCGTGCAGCTGTCCGTGCTGCGCGGCGTGTGGGGCTGGGCAACGCGATGTTCTTCGCCACCGCCATGGTGGTGCTGGTCAACCTGGCCGTCGACCGGGAGTGGGTGGTCGGCCTCTTCGAGACCGCTTCGGCCTCGGCTTCGCCGTCGGTCCGCTGATCGGCGGCCTGCTCGGCGAGGTCAGCTGGCGGCTGCCGTTCTTCGTCTGCGGCGTCTTCATGGTCCTGGCCTCGGCGTGGCCTCCCGCAAGCTCCGCGAGCCCACCAACCGACAGGCCCCGGTACGTGTCGGCCAGATCTTCGCCACCTACCGCCGACCGGCGTTCATCGCCCTCTGCGTGGTCACCGCCGCGTACAACTTCGTGTTCTTCGTGGTGCTCGGCTACACGCCGCTCTTCCTCGGCCTGGACGTCATCCCGCTGGGGCTCGCCTTCACCGGCTGGGGCCTCGGCCTGGCCGCCGGCATCATGGTGATCGGTCACCGGCTGGCCCACCGGATCGGCGCGGTACAGACAGTCGGCGTGGCCATCGCCGGGCTGCTGGTCTGCATGGTCCTCTTCGCCACCTCCACCAGCACCGCCGAGGCGCTCGTGGTGCTGGTGCTCTCCGGACTCTGCATGGGTTGGCCAACGCCAACCTCACCGACCTGGCCCTCGGCCTCGGCTCCAGCGACCGTCGGGTGGCCACCGGAGCGTTCAACCTGGTCCGCTGGTGCCGCCGCCCCGGCACCGATCATCTCCGGCAAGCTCGCCGAGCAGTCGCTGGCGCTGCCGTTCTGGGTCGGCTTCGGGTGCTGGCCGTCGGTGTGCTCGTCTACCTGGCGTTCGCGCACCTGATGGCCGCCGGCTACGGCGAGCGGGTCCTCTGGTCCCGCTGGAACCGCGCCGCCGCGAGTGCCGAGAACACCGTCGAGGAGCCGGTAGGCGAGGCCTACTGACCGAGGCCTCCCGCGCCCTGCCGCTGGTCGACGCGCGGTCCAAGATCCGCGCACTTTCGGGAAACTGCTGCCTCGGCGTCGATTGAGGCAGCACTATCCCTGAAGTTGCACGGATCTTGGGCGGCGCGACGGGCGACGGGCGTTGGGGCGCGGGATATCAGGGTGCGGGTGGCGGGCAGCGCTCAGCTCAGGGCGCGCCAGAGCAGGTAGAGGCCGATCGTCGTACCGAACACCACGATCACCGTCTTGAGCACCACCGGCGGGAGCCGGCGGACGAGCCGGGCGCCCGCGTACCCCAATCAGGGTGGCCGGCGCGACCACCGCGACGGCCGCCCAGTTCAGGGGCCGAACAGGGCGAACACCACGAGCGTCGTGAACCCCACCACCGCGGAGAGCAGATTCTGATCGCGCTCACCCGGGCCAGGGTCGCGTCCAGCACCAGGGCCAGCCCGGCGACCAGCATCACGCCGAGCGCGGCGCCGAAGTACCCGCCGTACACCGCCCCGAGCGCGACCATCGTCTGCACCGCGATCGTCCGCTGGCGTGGCGACAGGTCCCGGGGTGACCGACGAGCCGGCGCAGCGGGTCCTGGAAGGCCAGGACCGCGGTGGCGCCGAGAACCAGAAAGGGTACGACGAGTTCGAACGCGCGGGCCGGAGTGGCCAGCAACAGCAACGCGCCGAGGATCGTGCCAACAATGGTGGTGGGCACCAGAGTGGCAAGCGCGCGGGGCGCGGCAGGTCCTGCCGGCTGCCTGCCACGCTGGCGAGGTACCCGGGAAGACGGCGACGGAGTTGCTGACGTTCGCCGGCACCGGGGCAACCCGATCGCGATCATCGCCGGAAAGGTGATCAGCGAACCGCCACCGGCCACCGCGTTGACCGTGCCAGCGGCGAGACCGGCGGCGAGCAGCAGCGCGGCGTGGGAGAGATCCATAGCCCCACGAGGCTAGCCGCCGCCTCCGGGAGGAATTCGCCGGACCGCCCTTGAGCTGCGCGATCTTGTCCAGGCGGGGTGGCAGTACCGGCAGCAGGCTCGTCGTTAGGATGAGAGCGCGACGGACGAGTCGACCGGGCGGTCGCGTCGGCGGGCTCCGGCCCGCCGCCGAGGAACGTCCGGACTCCACAGGGCAGGGTGGTTGTTAACGGCAACCCGGGGCGACCCGCGGGACAGTGCCACAGAAAACAGACCGCCGACCCCAACGGGGACGGTAAGGGTGAAACGGTGGGGTAAGAGCCCACCAGCACCCGGGTGACCGGGGTGGCTAGGTAAACCCCACCCGGAGCAAGGCCAAGCAAGGGCCGTCACCGCAAGCTGACGACCCGGCGCAGACGCTGAGGGCTGCCCGCCCGATGTCTGCGGGTAGGCCGCTGGAGCCTGCCGGCAACGGCAGGCCGAGATGGATGGCCGCCGCCGGCGCAAACCCTCGGGTACGCGTCGCGCACAGAATCCGGCGTACAGGTCGACTCGTCCGTCGCCCACCAGCTCAGAGTCGCCGGTCCGAACCCGGCCTTAGTCGAGCGCCGTGCGGGTCAGCCCGACTTGGATCAGACGGTTTTGGGTCACATCGCGCTGTGCGTGGATTGTCGGTCGGTGTGGTTGGGCCAGGGGATCTGGGGCCGCTGCAGGACGAAAGCCTTAAAGTCGGACACCAATTCGACCTGACGGACACGGCAGGGCGGACATCCGACGTGATCGACTCCGGGTCTTTGAAGGCGCGGTATCGCGCTGCTTGGGATACCGCGACTTCAAGGAACACGAGTGGATCATGCTTGTCTGCGCCGTTTGCGCTCCTCGGCCCCTGAACCGCGGGTCGGAGCGCCATGGGGCCGGCTGGAATTGAGTGCGCCGTGAGACCTGATCAAGGCTCTGAACTGGGGCGGCCTGGCCGCGGCCGGAGTAGACGCTCAAAGACCTTGAACTCGGCGGCGTACTTCCTCGTGCTGGGGCCGTCGGGTGGCCTGGCGGGCACCCCACGGTGCCACCGACCGGCACCCCGCCGCTGGTAGTCGAGACAGCGAGCGGCGGGCTGGACGAGCAGGGGCCAGTCACTGTGAGCGCTGCGCCTGCTCAGGCCGCAGGCAGCCGTTAACGCGACGTGTTCGGAACTGTTCGGCACAGCTCAAACCCTTCCTCGCCTCACCAATCGCAGGTCAAGCTCACCGTCAGATCGATCCAGCCGCGCAGGACGATCTCCTTCCCGCAGGCCCATAACGGGGCAGGGGAAGGAAGTCCTCACGGCAAGCCGTGAAGCACCGGGCAGACCAGCCGGTTTGACAGAAGGGCATTGATGATGCGAATTATTAAGCAAGGTGGAGCAGTGCTCGGCCTAGCCGTCGCGCTGACGGTCGGCGGCATTGCCACTCCGGCGAGTGCCGAGTCGAACGCTCCGGTCGCCAAGAGCACGGTTGGCAACCGTGTCGACAGCGAGCGTCCGCGGGCCCCACCTGGCACTACTACGCCGCCTACCCGCTCGTCGGCGGTGCTTGCACGGCGGCCGGGTGAACGGCTACAACCGCGGTTGGTGGTACGACTTCGACTGCTCCGCACACTTCGGTAGCGACGGCGTAGCCAAGATGTTCCTGTACATCTACTCCTGAGGGGCTCCGCCTGCCTGTGGTGGACGGGGCTCATCGCAGGCAGGCACCCTCCGCTGACCCACAGGGGCCAACAAGGCATGGCCGGACACCGCGAGGCCCCGACGATGTCGGCACTCTGGGTGGCGCGGAGGCTTTCGTGTGTCTAGCGCGGGTTACGGCCGTGCGACGGCCTGAGCGACGAACGCCCGCCAGGCCGCCGTACCGAAGGTCAAGGCCGGGCCGGCAGGGTCCTTGCTGTCCCTGACGCCGACGATTCCCGGCAGGTTGTCGGCGACCTCGACGCAGTTGCCCCGGACGATCCGCTGCGCGGGGACTTGCGCCAGGCGGCGTTAGTGAGGTCCATGATGGCTGTGCACTTCCTTCATCAGCTCGTTGGACTGTCGACGCGGGAGTGCCTCGTTCCTCACGTTCTCCCACCTCGTCTGAAGAGTATGTAGTCCATCTTCGTTGTCGACCACGATCCCGCCCAGCTGATTTTCGAGGTGCCCGACCCAGGTCCCGTCGCCGGCATGCGCCAGCGCGAACGGTCCGGACAACCCGATGTGGAGGCCTGCGCCCGCCGGGATCACATGGACGTGAACGTGGGGCAGCTCGGCGACGGTGATGAGGTGGGCGACCTGCTCCGCCATGATGCCGGCGTATTCGTCGCCCGCACGGCGGAGCGTGGATTCGTCGAGCACGGCGACCACCTGCGGCGGACTGTCACCTGTGAGGATCTTGTGTCGGCTCATGCGAGCGCTTACCTGCTGGTCGACCTCGGTCGCGGACATGAGGTCGTTCAGGCGCATCACGACGCGGGCGTAGTTCTCGGTCTGGAGTAGGCCCGGGATCAGGAGTGGCTCGAAGAGACGCAGTTGCCGCGCACCGCGCTCGGCGTCCAGCCACGGCAGGAACCACGACGGCGCGCCGAGTTTCACCACCAGGCGTCCGAACAACCCGTCGTTGCCAAAGGCGCGGTCCGCTCCCGGATGAAGTCCATCGTCAGCGCACGGGTGCCGCTCTCCACGGCGCTGACATGCGAGGCGCTGAAGCCCGCTGCCCGCCCGAACGAATCTTGCGTCATGCCGGACGCTCCACGAGCGCGGCGGATCTCGCTCACGATGAAGTCCGCGAGGGACTTGGCACGTCAGCCATGCAGTTCTCCTCAAATCGGAGATCGACTACCCGGGGTGCCACACGTCTGAGGCTGTTCTGTCAGCTCCGGCCCGGACACCTGGAATGCCTTCCGAGCGTAATGGTCTCCACAGCAGAGTGTCACGAGGCAACGCGGCAGGTAGGGACCACGAGATCCGGCGGTCGCGTTCGTAGCGGGGCCGCTTCCGGCGGGCGAGCACTCACGGGAGCGGCCCTTCCCAACGGCACCAGGGGAGACCGTGCCCGACGACAAGCCCGAGCCGAACCCAACGAACGGACCGCATGCGAACCCCAGAGGCGTCGATCGCCCGCACCCGCGAGGGACGATCGTTTCGCGTCCGGGCGCGAGCCGCGCTGTCGCGTACCCCTGGGGTTGCGGTGATGAAGGCCGGCGACGTGATCCACCTGACCACGGCGGCGAGCGTGCAGTTTCTCCGCCCGATCGTCGTGCGCGACATCCGCGAGTTGCCCGAGTGGCACACGTACGACGGGTGGGTCTGGATTGAGGGTTACCAGCTGAACGCGGCGGGCGACGCGGTGGCGCGGCGCGAGTTGTACGTCATGCGTGCGGGCGTGCGGTCGCAACCCTGCCAGTGAAACCGGCCAGGCCAGCCACACGCCGGCGACGTCCGGTACGGGTCGGATGACCGCCCGCCCTCGCCCGCACCTGCCGATGCGCCCGGCGTGGCTGTGCCGCAACTGCGCCGCGCCCTGGCCGTGTGCCCCGGCTCAGCTCAACCTCGCGGCGGAGTTCTACGGTCATTCGATCGCGCTGGCGTTCTACCTGGCCGCGTCGATGCAGGAGGCGATCGACGACGTGTACGGCCTGGGGCTGCGCCCGGATTTGGCCACCATGCACGCCAGGTTCCTCGGGTGGCTCTCGCTGGCCCGCCGACGCTGAGTCCAGCCGACCAACGAGCCGGCCGGGTGGGAGGCAACCCACCCGGCCGGTATTGAGCGAGCCGTCTCAGTGCTTCTTGAACACCGGCATGGTGTCCAGCGTGGTGGTGATGTTCTGCGTGGTGCCTCCCCGGTACGTCTTGCCGGTGAAGATGTCGGTCCAGCTGTTGCCCGGCGGGAACCACACCGACGTGGTGGCGGTGGTGCCGGGCGTCGTCACCGGTGCCACCAGGTAGTCCGGGCCGTAGAGGTACTCGGAACCGGCGGTGGCGTAGGCGGCCTGCTCATGCGGGTACGCCAGGTACATCGAGCGGACGATGGGCGTACCCGTGCGGGTGGCCTCCTTGGCGGCGGCGTAGGTGTACGGCAGCAGCTCCTCCCGCAGGTTGAGGAACTTCTTGGCCGACGCGTTCGCCGCCGGGCCGTACTGCCAGGGCAGCCGGTCGCTGTGGTGGAGGGTGTCCTTCTCTCTTCGCGGGCACGGTCAGCAGCTCAGACGTACGGAGTCCAGGGCTCGGCTTCCTCGGCATCCCAGCCCAGCTTGTCGAGGGCGCGCAGCACCGCGTTCGCGCGGGGAGTCCAGAACAGCAGGACCTGGTCGCGTCCCTCGACGTCGAAGGAGACGGCGGTAGCCGGCAGCGGGAACCGTCGGTGAAACGGGTGGTGCGCCAGCGCGGCCACGTCGACCTGTTCCAGGGTGTCCGATCCGGTACGCGACGTGAAGGTCAGCGTGCGGTCGTCGACGTGCAGCCGCACCGTCGGCCAGGCCATTCGTCGGACAGCTCTGAGGGCGTTGCCCGGGTGAAGTCGAGACGGTCGACGTAGGTGAGCCCGCCGCGCGCATCGAAGGATTCCGAGATCATCGTCGGAGGGTACGGCGGTGGTGCGGGGCCTCCAGATTCAGTGCGGCGTCCTGGCTGGTCCCAGTGCTGATCCCTTGGTCCTTGTCGGCTATTCGACTCGATGGCGCTTCACTCGTGGTCGCGCGGAGGTGAGCAACCGGGCACAGTGGACACGTGTGGGGAGACACGGCACCTGCGGAGCGCGTCGACCTGTTCATCAGCCACGCCGGGCGTGACCGGGCGTGGGCGGAGTGGGTTGGCTGGGAGCTCGAACAGGCCGGGTACAGCGTGGAGCTGGACCTGTGGGATTGGGACGTCGGCGCGAATGTCGTCGAGAAGATCCGGGACGGGCTGCAGCGGTGTGATCGGATGCTCGCTCTGTTCTCCGACGCCTACTTCGAAGTCGAGCGGCACACCACGATCGAGTGGACCTCCCTGCTACACGTCCGGGACGCGGCCCGGCCGCTGATCCTGCCGCTGCGGATCGAGGAGGTGACCCGCCGCGTATTCTTGGGCCGCTGTTGTGCGCGGATCTGTTCGGGGTCTCAGAGGGTGAAGCGCGTATCCGCCTTCTGGACGTGGTGCAGGGCGAGCGCCCGAACGGGCGCCCGAGTTTCCCGGCAGCGGTCAGCGTGGTCGGGTTGGCGGCTCGGGGCCGCGGCTGCCCGGGTCGCTGCCATCGGTCTGGAATGTGCCTCCTCGCAATCCTGCCTTCACGGGCCGCGATCGGATGCTTGTTGAGCTCCGGCAGGCACTGGTCAGTGGTGGTCGAGCGGTCGTTCAGGCCCTGCAGGGCCTTGGTGGGTGGGCAAGACGCAGTTGGCTGTCGAGTACGCGCATCGGTTCTCCGGTGAGTACGAGGTGGTGTGGTGGGTCGCCAGCGAACAGCCTGAACTCATTGCGGAGCAGTTCGCCACGCTCGCTGTTGGCGCTGGCGTCGCCGATGCGGACACCGACGTACCCGCCGCTGTGGAGGGCGCCCGGAGCCTCCTGCGCGCCGCCGATCGGGTGTTGCTGGTCTTCGACAATGCCGAGGCCCGAGGGTCATTCACCCCTGGTTGCCAGGCGGATCGGGTCATGTGGTGGTGACCTCGCGTAGTCCGGTGTGGGCGGGTGTCGCGCAGCCGGTCGGGGTGGATGTGTTCGTCAGGTCGGAGTCGGTGGCGCTGCTGCGGACCCATTTGCCGCAGGTGAGCGACGCGGAGGTAGACCAACTGGCCGAGGCCCTCGGTGATCTGCCCCTGGCGGTGGCGCAGGCTGCGGACCTGCTCGCCGAGACCGGCATGCCGGTGCCCGACTACCTCCGGGCCCTGGATGAGCACGCCGCGGATCTGTTCGGAGACCGGCCGCCGGTCGGCTACCCGGCCCCTGGGAGCTGCGGTACGAGTCGCCGCCGAACGTCTCGCCCGGGAAGACCCGGCCGCCGGACAACTGCTGCACCTGTGCGCGTTCCTCGCCCCGAACCCGTCCCACTGCACCTGTTCCGCCACGCTCCCGACCAGGCCCTACCCGAACCCCTCGCGGCCACCGCGTCCAGCGGCATCGCCCTCGACCGCACTGTCGGGCACATCGCCCGTTACGGCCTGGCCCGCCCCAGCGCCGACGGGCCGAGCCTGCACCGCCTGACCCAAGCCATCCTCAGGACACCCTCACAGTCGAGCAGGGCACCGCCAACCGCCAGCAGGTCGACCACCTGCTCATCGCAGCCGGACCCGATGATGGCAGAAACCCCGTCCACTGGCCCCGCTGGACCCGGCTGATGCCTCACATCCTCGCCGCCGACCCCGCCGCCACCACCAACACCCAACTGCGATACCTCGCCTGCAGCGCGGTATCGCATCTGCTCGCCCGCGGGGACGCCCGCAACGCCCTCCCACTCGCCCACCACCTCCACAGCGAGTGGACCCACCGAGACGGCCCCGACCACGAAACCACCCTCTACGCCTCGCACCTGCTTGCCTACGCTCACCGACAACTCGGCCAATACCAACAGGCCCGCGCTCTCGACGAAGACACTCTTACCCGTTATCGCCGCACTCTTGGCGACGATCACCCCGACACCCTGAGCTCTGCGAACAACCTCGCGATTGATCTGACCGAGCTGGGCCAGCGGGATCAGGCGCGCGCGCTGGACGAAGACACTCTTACCCGTTATCGCCGCACTCTTGGCGACGATCATCCCAACACCCTGAGTTCCGCGAACAACGTAGCCGGCCACCTGCGGAAGCTCGGTCAGCACGAGCAGGCGCGCGCTCTCGACGAAGACACTCTACCCGCCGTCGCCGCATCCTCGGCGACGACCACCCGAACACCCTGAACTCCGCGAACAATCTCGCCGTAGACCTGCGACATTTTGGCCAGCACGAGCAGGCGCGTGACCTCGCCGAAGACGCTCTCACCCGTTACCGCCGCATCCTTGGCGACGATCATCCCAACACCCTGATCTCGGCCAGCAACCTCGCCATAGACTTGCGCCAGCTGGGTCAGCACGATCTGGCGCGTGCTCTCAACGAGGACACTTTCGCCCGTTGCCGCCGCGTCCATGGCGACGATCACCCCACACTCTTCGCCTTGCCAACAGCCTTGCCGGCGACCTGCATAACCTGGGTCAGCATGATCAGGCGTGTGCTCGACGAGGACACTCTCACCCGTTATCGCCGCACTCTTGGCGACGATCACCCCGACACCCTGAGCTCTGCCAGCAACCTCGCCGTCGTCCTGCGTAAGCTGGGCCAGTTCGAAAGGCGCGTGCTCTCGACGAGGACACTCTCACCCGTTATCGCCGCACTCTTGGCGACGATCACCCCGACACCCTGAGCTCTGCGAACAACCTCGCGATTGATCTAACCGAACTGGGTCAGCATGATCAGGCGCGCGCTCTCGACGAGGACACTCTCACCCGCTACCGCCGTTTGTTCGGCGACGACCATCCGGACACCCTGAGTTCCGCGAACAACCTCGCCGTCGACCTGCACAATCTGGGTCAGCATGATCAGGCGCGTGCTCTCGAGGAAGACACCCTTACACGCCGCCGCCGCGTGCTTGGCGACGACCACCCCGACACCCTGAGTTCCGCGAACAACCTTGCGATTGGTCTAACCGAACTGGGTCAGCATGATCAGGCGCGCGCTCTCGACGAGGACATTCCTACAACCCGCCGCGTGCTTGACGACGATCACCCTGACCCGCAGGGCAGGAAGACGCCAACCTCTAGGAGGCAGGCAACGGCGGGCGGTCAGCAGCGGGGCGGTCGAGTGGAGCGGCGGCGCCGGCGAGCGCTTCGACTGTCGTCGTCGGTGCGACCGATTCCGTCGGGGTCGGCGAGGGAGCGGCGCTGGGCGTCGGCGGGCCGGGGTGAGCTGCTGGGCACTACGGCGCTGGCGAGGGTGGCCGTGCTGCGTTGCACCTGCTTCGTGACCATCCGGATGCCGGTGGCGGTCGCCTCGCGTCCGTACATGTCGGTGGTCCTGATGCTGTAGGGCCCGGGGCCGAGCCCGCGCTCGACGGTCCAGTAGTTGTCGTTCTGGCGGGCCGCCTTGCGGAAGCCGCCGCCCGGCCCCTTCGCCTCGACCGAGCGGAGCGGGTTGCCGTGGTTGCCGACCTGCACCGCGAACCAGTACTGGGAGGCGCCGCCCTTCATCCGGAAGGTGAGACCTCCGTCGAGCGGCGGGTTCACCACCGCCCGGTACGCCACGGACGCGATGCCCTGCGACCGGTCGGCGATCTTGGTGAACGCCTCGGTGGAGAGGTCGATCTTGCTGGGTCCGCAGCCGCCGCACTGGTCCATCACCATGACCCGGACTGTGCCCTTCGGACCGGTCACCTCCAGGTAACTGCCGCAGGCCGCCGATCCGGAGTACTGGGAAGCGCCGAGGGCCACGTAGAGCCGGTCCTTCGGAGGGCCCGGGAAAGAGCAGGTGCCGCCCGAGCGGCCCGCATCGTAGAAGCTGGCTTTTCCCTTGTGGACCGCGTTGCCCGTGGGCGGCGCGGCGCAGGCCGGCGTGGCACCGCCGCGGACGGCGAGGGTGATGCCGAGTACGGCGGCCAGGGCGGTGACCCCGGCACCGGCCAACCAGTGTCGGACCCGTCGACTCATCCGCTGCGTGCCGTTGGTGCTGGCCGGGTGTCGTGGTCGGGGCCGTGCCTGGTGCCGTCACGGCGTCTGATGTTGCCGCACGCCGCTGTGACAGCGCAAAGCCGTCCCACCGATCGTCACTCGGTGGATCGGCGGGCGCAGCCCGTGCAGGATGGTCCGAGTGCCCGAATCCCGGCATGTTCGGCACGACCACGTCGAAGGCGTCGGCCGGGCGGCGGCATGTCGCGGCCGAAAAGTGGCCATCATTCGTTAGCCGGCGCTGCCCTCGTGTCGTGGCGTCTTCGGCCTCGCGCGGAAGTGGACCTGCTCACCCTGCTGTCCGAACAGGCTGAGGAACTCGGCCCCTTCACCGTCGAGTGTCCCGAACCAGTGGGGCGTACGGGTGTCGAACTCGGCGGCCTCGCCGGGCCGGAGGACGAGGTCGTGACCGCCCAGCATGAGGCGTAAGCGCCCGTTGAGGACGTAGAGCCACTCGTAACCCTCATGCGTGCGGAGGTCCGGCGTGTCCGATCCGCCTGCCTCAATCACAATCTTGAAGGCCTGGATGCCGCCCGGTCGGCGCGTGAGCGGCAGCAGGGTCGCCCGCCGCGCCTGACCGGACGGAGGTTGATCCGAGGGTCGCCGCTCGCAGGGGCATTGACGAGGTCGTCCAGCGTGACCTGGTAGATCTTCGCGAGCGGGAGCAGCAGTTCGAGGCTGGCACGTCGTTGGCCCGATTCCAGCCGCGACAGGGTGCTTTCGAGATGCCGGTTCTCTCGGCCACGTCGGTGAGGGTGAGGCGGTGGCTGTGCCGCAGCTGTTGCAGCCGGGGCGGCGGCGGCGATGGCCTCTTCCATGTCATCGGACATCCCCGATGTTGCCATAACTGGGAAGGAAGTTGTCGTTCTGCCGGTGGCGACGCACTGTCGTGCCCGGAGGTGATCGACGTGAAGAACAACGGAGAACGGGCCGCGCGAGCGGTCGATGTTGTGATCATTGGTGGCGGTGCCGCCGGGCTGAGCGGGCCTTGATTCTCGCCCGATCCCTGCGCTCGGTTGTCGTCATCGACGCAGGGCAGCCGCGCAACGCCCTGCGGACGGGGTTCACGGCCTGCTCGCCAGGAGGGCACCCGCCTGCCGAGTTGCTGGCGGCGGGGCGCGAGGAGGTCCGCGGCTACGGCGGGGAGATTCTCACCGGAGAGGTCAGTGGTGCCCGTCGTGACGACGACAGGTTCGTCGTCACGCTCGCCGACGGAACGCAGTTGCGGGCTCGTCGTTTGCTGATCGCGACCGGCCTGGTCGACGTGCTTCCCGACGTGGCCGGGCTGACACAGCAATGGGGCACGACGTCGTGCACTGCCCCTACTGCCACGGCTACGAGGTACGCGACCGGGCCATCGGCGTCCTGGCCACCGGCGCACCCTCGGTGCACCACGCCCTGCTGTTCCGCCAGCTCAGCAACGACCTGGTCTACTTCACCCACCACAGCCAGCTCACCGAGGAACAGCAGGAGCAGTTCGCCGCCCTCGGCATCGACGTGGTGACCGGCGAGGTGGCCGCCGCCGAGGTTAGCGACGGGAACCTGACCGGTCTGCGGATGGCCGACGGCCGCATGGTGCCACGCGAGGTCATCGCGGTCGCGACCCGGATGGAAGCGCGCGCCGGCTTCCTCAGCGAACTCGGACTGCACGCCGTGGAACACCCCAGCGGTATGGGGCACCACCTGCCCGCCGACCAGTTCGGCCGCAGCCAGGTGCCCGGAGTGTGGCTGGCCGGAAACGTCACCGACCTGACCGCGCAGGTCGGGGCGGCCGCGGCCGCCGGATCGACCGCCGGACAGCACCTCAACGCCGACCTCGTCGCAGAGGACGCCCGCGCGGCGGTCGAGCACCACCGCCGCGCGAACGCAGGCGCCTCGTAACCACCACGACCAGCAACTGACCGGCGCCGACGCCACAGCCCGACCGAAGCCGGGGCTGGCCCAGCGCGCAGGCGGGGCTCTGGCCGCCACGCGCCGGGCACTGTCCGACAGACACCACAAGGAAGGAACCATGGCCAACACGAACCCCACCGAGGTCGCCGAGGCGCCGCAGGTGCCGGCGACACGGCACCTTGGCTGGGCGCTCGCGCTCATCTCGGTCACCCAGCTGCTGATCGTGCTGGACGGCTCGATCGTCACCATCGCGCTGCCCTTCATCGGCGCGGACCTCGACATGTCCGGCGCCAGTCTCACCTGGCTCACCATCGGCTACGCGCTGTTCTTCGGTGGGCTGCTCCTGCTCGGTGGCCGGCTCGGTGACATGTTCGGCTATCGGCGGATGCTCGTGACCGGGATGGTGGGCTTCGCCGTCGCATCGGTGCTCGGCGGTCTCGCCGCGAACGGGCCACTCCTACTCGCCGTGCGCATCCTGCAGGAAGCAGCGCCGCGCTCATCGCTCCCGCCGCCCTGGCCCTGGTCACCACGACCTTCCCGCTGGGCGCGGCGCGCAACCGCGCCTTTGGCGTCTACGCCGCGATGTCCGGCGCCGGCGCCGGGATCGGCTTGATCATCGGAGGCTGGCTGACCAGCATGGACAGCTTCGTCGGCATCGAGCTGGATGGCTGGCGCCTGACGTTCCTGCTGAACGTCCCGATCGCGCTGGCGGTCGCCGCGCTGGCCCGAAGCTGCTGCGTGAGTCGCCTCGCCGGCCCGGGTTCGTCGACGTCGCGGGTACCTTCACCGGCTCGCTGGGCATCGTCGGTCTGGTCTACGGGCTCACCAGGCCCGGTGAGGGGCATGGCTGGAACGACTCGGCGACGATCGCGACCCTGGCCGTCAGCGCGGCCATGCTCGTCATCTTTGTGCTGATCGAGCGGCGCGCAGCCATCCGCTGTTGCCGCTGCGGATCTTCCACAATCGGGTCCGGGCCGGTGGCTACCTGGCTCTGACGCTGGCCATGGCTTCGATGTTCGCCATGTTCTACTTCCTGACCCTGTTCGTTCAGCAGATCCTCGGCTACTCGCCGCTGCGAACCGGCGTCGCCTTCCTGCCGTTCGCGCTGGGGATCGTGGTGGCGGCGACCATGGCAGGCAAGGCGATGGCGCGCGTCCAGCCACGGATCATCGCCGGCATCGGCAGCCTGCTAGCCGCCTTCTCGATGGTGATGTTCTCGCAGCTCTCGGTGGACGACAGCCCAGCCGCCGCCGTGCTGGCCGCCACCGGCGGCCCCACGGTCGGCGAGGACGTCAGCTACTGGGGTCAGGTGTTCCCGTACCTGATCACCATGGCCGTCGGTATGGGCATGGTGCTGGCCGGCCTCACCCCGGCCTCGCTACACCGGGTGGCACCGGAGGACACCGGCGTCGGCGCCGGCCTGTTCAACGCCGCACAACAACTCGGCGGATCGGTCGGCCTCGCCGTGCTCAGCACTGTGTCTCTGCACTTCGCCGGGCAGCGCAACGAGCAGGTGATCGAACCGATCACCACAGCGCTTCCTGGCGACCCCGGGGCGCACAGCGGGCGCTGTTGCAGGCCACCTTCACCGAAGGAGTCACCCACGCCTTCCTGGTCGGCTCATTCCTCCTGCTGATCGCGTCGCTGATCGTCTGGACGAACACCCGCATGGAACCGCATGAGGCAGGCACCGACGATACTCACCTGGGCTGAATCTGCACCGACGCTACCGAGGGAAGGGGCACGATATGGAGTCCTCCATCTCCGACGTGCAGGAGTACCTCTCACTGGAGTCGCTGACCACGCGGATCCAGACGCATCAGCGCTACAGCGAACTCGCGGACGACGTCGAGAACGCGGTCCAGCAGGCGGTGTCGCTGTCCAGGGACGCGGATCTGCTTGATGTCGGCTGCGGCACCGGCGCCTTTCTTCGCAATCTGGCGGAGCAGGGCCATCGCGGCCGGCTCGTGGGGCTGGACACCTCACCTGCGGCCGTACACGCGCTCGATGACGTCGCAGGCGTGTCGGCCCAACTCGGCAACGCGATGGACCTGCCGTACGACGCGGCGGCTTTCGATGTCGTCACGGCGCGCCACATGCTCTACCACGTTCCGGATGTGCGGCGGGCGTTGGCCGAGTGCAGGCGGGTGCTCAGGGCGGAGGGAGTCTTCGCCGCCACGGTCAACCGCCCGAGGCGACACCTCGGGTGTCCGCGCTCCTCGCCGAACTGGTGTCGTCGGAGGGATCGACATCCCGATTGCGCCCAACTCGCGAGTCCACGGCGACAATCTGCCCGAGATGATCGAGGCGACCTTCGGCGCGGTCGCCGTGCACCGGTACGACAACGCTTCGTCTTCGACCGGCCGGAGCCGGTCATCGCCTTCGCGGCGGCCAATCTGTCGTTCTATGGCATCGAGCCCGACTCGGCCCTCCGCCCGGAGTTGACGCGAGCCATCGACGCGAAGGTACGTGCCTGGTTCGCCTCCGAGGTGGGGCCGTGGCGTGATCCCAAGGGCTACGTGATCTGCACGGCGCGCCAGGCCGGGCGGGGCTAGTCACTCGGCGGATCGGCGGGGCGCAGTCCGTTGAGGGCGGTGGTGACGACGAGGTCGGCGTACTCGGCGGTGAGGGGCCACTGCGTTGCAGCCACCGGTTGAGGATGGGTCCCCAGATCAGGTCGATCGCCACACCGAGGTCGACGTCCTCGGCGATCTGGCCCGCCCGCTGGGCGCTGCGCAGGCGCTGCCGCTTGGCCTCCTTCAACGGGCCGTCCAACCGTTCGGCGTACGAGGCTGCCAGCTCGGGGTCGAGCGCGATCTCGGTGGCCAGCGCGCGCATCGGTTGCTCGTACCGGGGATCGTTCATCTCCTCGACCGTCGCACGCAGCACCACTGTGAGGTCCGCCGCCAGGTCACCGGTGTCCGGCAGGGTCGGCGGCCCACCCTCGGTGGCCTCGCTGAGCAGGAGAAAGGCGTCGAAGATGACAGCGCCCTTGGACGGCCACCAGCGGTAGATGGTCTGTTTGCCGACGCCGGCGCGGGAGGCGATGCCCTCGATGCTGAGCTTCGCGTACCCGACCTCCTGCAGCAGGTCGAAGGCCGCGGTGAGGATGGCGCGCCGGGAGGTCTCTCCGGCGGGCCGTGTTGGGCGTCATGGGCGGAAACGATACCAGTGACGAGACGGACCGTCTCGTCTTGACGGCAGGGTCGGCGCGCCCTACTCTTCCCCTTGAGAACGAGACGGACCGTCTCGTCTCGCTTCACTCGGAGGGAGACTCCATGCGTACCTGGTTCATCACCGGCGCCAGCCGCGGCCTGAGCCGCGCCTTCGCCGACGCCGCACTCGACCGGGGTGACCGGGTGGTCGCCGCCGCCCGCACCATCGCCGGGACGACTTCGACGGTCAGCACGCCGACCGGCTGCTGGCCCTGACCCTCGACGTGACCGACCGGGCGGCGGTCTTCGCCGCCGTCGACACCGCCGTCGAGCACTTCGGACGGCTCGACATCGTCGTCAACAACGCCGGCACCCTGTCCATGGGCATGGTCGAGGAGTTCACCGAGGCCGAGGCGCGCGCCAGTTCGAGGTCAACCTCTTCGGCGCGCTGTGGGTCAGTCAGGCCGTGCTGCCGCACCTGCGCGCCCAACGGTCCGGCCACATCGTGCAGGTCTCCAGCATCGCCGCACTCGGTGGTTTCCCGAGCACCGGCATGTACAGCGCGAGCAAGTTCGCCCTGGAAGGCATGAGTGAGGCCCTGGCGATGGAGGCCGCCGCCTTCGACGTCACGGTCAGCATCGTGCAGCCGGGCGGATACTGGACCGACCTCTACACCAGCATGAGCGCCACCACCCCGATGGAGGCGTACGCGCCGCTGCGCACCGAATTGGAGCGGCAGTGGGCGGAAGGGTCGATCGACAGCGAACCACGGCTCGCCGCCGAGGCGCTGCTGCGACTGGTCGACAGCGACGATCCGCCGCTGCGGCTCCTGCTCGGGAGCATGGTCTACGACCTGGCGTTCGACATCTCCCGGCAGCGGATGGACACCTGGGCGGGGTGGGAGCAGGTCAGCCGGGCTGCCGAGCGCGCCGTCGCGGCCCCGGGCAGACGCACTGACCGGCCGTATCGCCACGGGCCCCGGCTGCGCGTTCTAGGCTCCGAGATATGGCGGCGGCGTGCCACTCCAAATTGGCACATAAGTCCGGGCAGTGCCCCACCCCATGATTTCTCCTCGCGAGGCGCAAACCTAGACGGAGAGGAACACGCATGGCTGTCAAAACCAAGACTCGTCCCGGCACCACGGAGATTCGCCCGTTCTCGGTCGACATTCCGCAGGCGGACCTTGATGACCTGAAGAGGCGCATCAAGGCCACCCGCTGGCCGGACAAGGAAACGGTGGACGACCAGTCGCAGGGCGTGCCACTCGCGACGATTCAGGCCGTCGCCCGCTATTGGGAAAATGAGTACGACTGGCGCAAGGTCGAGGCGCGGCTGAACGCCGTACCGCAGTTCCTGACCACCATCGACGGTGTGGACATCCACTTCATCCACGTGCGCTCGAAGCACGAGGACGCCCTGCCGCTCATCGTCACCCACGGGTGGCCCGGGTCGGTGATCGAACAGATGAAGATCATCGAGCCGCTGACCGATCCCACCGCGCACGGCGGCAGCGCGTCGGACGCCTTTCACCTGGTGATCCCGTCGCTGCCCGGCCACGGCTTCTCCGGCAAGCCGACCGAACCGGGCTGTAATCCGCAGAAGATCGCGACCGCCTGGACCGAGCTGATGAAGCGCCTCGGCTACGACCGGTTCGTCGCGCAGGGCGGTGACTGGGGCGCGGTCATCGTGGACCAGATGGGCATGCAGGCACCTCCGGAACTGCTCGGCATCCACACCAACATGCCGGGTGCGGTGCCACCCGAGATCGACCTGTTGTTCCAGGGCGACACCACCGGCGCGAACAACGCCATGGGCTCACTGCCGTCCGGTCTGTCAGCCGACGAAATGCGTGCCGCCGAGGAAGTCAACTACGTCTGGAAACACGTCGCGTACGCCCTCATGATGGCGACACGTCCGCAGACCCTGACCGGGCTGGCGGATTCTCCGGTCGGCCTGGCGTCCTTCCTGCTCGACCACGACGCGAAGAGTCTGGCCCTGATCGCGCAGGTCTTCGACGGGGCCAAGGCGGGCCTCACCCGCGACGACATCCTGGACAACATCTCGCTCTACTGGTTGACGAACACAGCGGTCTCCGCATCCCGTCTGTACGCGGAGAACAAGCTCTCGTTCTTCGCCGCCAAGGGCGTGAACGTCCCGGTCGCCGTGAGCGTCTTCCCTGACGAGCTGTACGAGGCGCCGCAGAGTTGGGCCGAGCAGGCGTACCCGAACCTCATCTACTACAACAAGCTGGACAAGGGCGGGCACTTCGCGGCCTGGGAACAGCCGAAGACCTTCTCCGAGGAGCTGCGCACCGCCTTCCGGTCGCTTCGCTAGATGGCCGTGCACCTGCCCCGCTGAACGGGGCTGCCGAGTGGCTCAACTCCGAGCCACTCGGTCCCGCCGACCTGCGAGGGCGCGTCGTCCTGGTGAACTTCTGGACGCTGACGTGCATCAACTGGCTGCGTCAGGAGCCGTACGTGCGGGCCTGGTCGCAGGCCTACCGCGACGACGGGCTGGTCGTCGTCGGGTGCACACCCGGAGTTCCCGTTCGAGCACGAGGTCGACTGGGTGCGGCGGGCGGTCGCGGCCCGGTCGATCGACTACCCGGTCGCCGTCGACAACGACTACGCGATCTGGCGTGCGTTCGACAACCAGTACTGGCCGGCGCTCTACTTCGTCGACACCGACGGCGTCATCCGGGACGACCACTTCGGCGAGGGACGCTACGAGCAGTCCGAGCGGGTGCTCCAGCAGCTGCTCGGCATCGAGCGGGACCCGTACCCGTGAACGGCTCGGCCCCGAGGCGGAGGCCGACTGGGACAACCTGCGGACGCCCGAGACGTACCTCGGTTTCGGTCGCGGCGAACACTTTGCGTCGCCGAACGGCCCGCGCTCGACGAACGCCGCGCCTACCGGGTGCCGGGGAGCCTCGGCCTCAACCAGTGGGCCCTGGCGGGGAGTGGACGATCGGGTCGGCGAACGTGGCGCTGGACCGGGCCGGCGGTGGCGTCGCCTTCCGGTTCCACGCACGCGACGCGCATCTCGTGCTGGCCCCGGGGCGGGGCGGGCGGTTCCGTTTCACGTGCTGCTCGACGGCGCGGCTCCCGGCCCGTCACACGGCGTCGACGTCGACGAGGACGGCAACGGCGTACTCCAGGACGCCCGCCTCCACCAGCTCGTCCGCCAGGACGGCGCGGTCCGGGAGCGGACCCTGGAGATCACGTTCGACGAGCCCGGCGTCGAGGCGTACGCCTTCACGTTCGGCTGACGCGCGAGGCTCACGAAGCGGCCCGGATAGTGTCGACTGCTGTGACAGAGCCTGAGATCACCATCGCCACGCCAACGGACCGCGATGCGGTGGTCGGCACGCTGGTTGCCGCGTTCGTCAAGGACCCCATCCTGCGACACCTGTTCCCGGACGAGGACACCTACCGCGCTACGCCGCTGTCTTCTTCGGGGACCTCTTCGACAAGCGGGTGCACCGGTCGACGATCTGGACGATCGGCGGGGTGCGTCCGTCGCCATCTGGGAGCCGCCCGCTGAGCCGCCGGCCGCCGGGCACGAGTTGCCGGAGGAAGCGCCTTACCCGCCGACGTGCTGGCCGGGTCCGGGGCTACGACGAGGTCGTGCACGCCGCCCTGCCGACGTACCCGTTCTGGTATCTCGGTGTGCTGGGCACCCACCCGGACAGCGCCGGACGCGGTTGGGGCCGCGCCGTCATGCGGGCCGGGCTGGAGCGCGCCGCCGCCGATGGCCTGCCGGCGATCCTGGAGACCAGCAAGCCGGGCAACGTCGAGCTGTACCGTCGCGCCGGTTGGGAGGTGGTGGGCTCCCTGTCGGAGCCCGTGCCCACCTGGATCATGCAGCAGCCGCCGCGCTGAGCGGCTTTGCCCGGCGCCCACCAGATCTTGGACAGTTTCCGTTACGTCAGAACGGAAACTGTCCAAGATCTACGCGTGACCGGCGGCGACCCGAGGTCGTCGGGCGGCGAAGATGCGCGCTTCGGGGTGCCGATCCCACCTGACCGTTGCGGGCATCGGATGTCGGGTGGGCCGCCTGCCCGCCGCCTAGCGTCGATGCTCGAAAGGAAGGAGGCCGGGTGCTGGAGCGGCTCAACGAGGCCATGGCGCACATCGAGCGACACCTCGACGAGAAGATCGAGGTCGCCGAGTTGGCGCGGATAGCGCTGACGTCGGAGTACCACTTCCGGCGACTGTTCTCCGCGCTGGCCGGAATGCCGCTGTCGGAGTACATCCGTCGGCGGCGGCTCACCGTCGCCGGCGCGGACGTGCTGGCGGGGAGCGGACGTTGCTCGACGTGGCGGTGCAGTACGGCTACGGGTCGGCCGAGGCGTTCGCCCGTGCGTTCCACGCCGTGCACGGCGTGGGGCCCGAGAGGCTCGGCGTACGGGGCAGCGCTGCGTGCCCAGCCCCGGATGTCCTTCCGACTCACCGTCGAAGGGAGCGGCAGCATGGACTACCGAATCGTCAGCAAGGACGCGTTCACGCTGGTGGGACGCAAGGCTCGGGTTCCGCTGGTGCACGAGGGGATGAACCCGGCGATCGTCGCGTTCATCCGGAGCATCGACACGGAGACGACCGGGCGGATCGAGGCGCTCTCCGATCAGGAGCCGAAGGGGATCGTCAACGTCAGCGACAACCTCGCCGACAGCCGGCAGGAGGGCAGCGAGTTGGACTACTGGCACGGGGTGGTGACCGGTGCCACCCGCCGGAGGACCTGGACGCGTTGCCGGTGCAGGCCGGGACGTGGGCGGTGTTCGCCACGTCGGGCGCGTTTCCGCAGGCGGTGCAGTACCTGTGGCGCGACGTGTTCACCCAGTGGTTCCCGTCCAACCCGTACCGCAGCCGGCCCGGACCGGAGATCTCCGGGTCCGGGTGTCGGCGGACGGCGCCGAGGCGGACGCCGAGCTGTGGATCCCGGTGGAGCGGGTCGCGTCCTGACCGGCGGTGCCGGGTCGACGGCGAGCCTGTCGACCCGGTACCCGCCGAGTCCGTCGCACGGCCCCCACCCTATGTAGAGTTCCGATATAGTGGGCGGATGCGAATTACCATTCCGATCGCGAAGGTGCTCGCGGCGCTGCTCGCCGAGCCGGACGCGCAGCGCTACGGGCTGGACCTGATGCGGTTGACCGGCCTTCCCAGCGGCACGCTCTACCCGGTGCTGCACCGGCTGACAGCTGCCGGCTGGCTGGTCGCCGACTGGGAGCCGATCGACCCGGTCGAGGCCGGACGGCCGGCCCGTCGCTACTACCGCCTGACCGCCGTGGGGTGACGGAGGCCCGGCAGGCGTTGGCCGACCTCCGCGCCGCGATCCCCGACGGTCGTCCCTCCTGGGGTGGCACCGAGCCGACCGGTGCGCCGGCGTGGTGACCCGTCGGGCCGCCGAGGTGCTGTTAGTCATGGCCGCGCGTCGGTGGCCGGTCGACGTCCGCGAGGATCTGCGCCGCGAGTGGGCCGCCGAGCTGCACGTGCTCGCCGAGACCGGTCGCTGGACGAGGATGCTGGGCTTCGCGCTGAGCCTGGCGGTCAGCCGGGCCGGTGCCCCGGTCGTCGATCGCCGCCTGCTGCGCGGCCCTGCCGGCCGTACCGTGGCGGCGTTGCTGCTGTCCCCGATCGCCTGCGTCGGGATCGTGCTCGTGAGTGCGTACACCCTGTACCCGATCCAGCGTTGGTTGATGTCCCAGACCTGGGCCGACCGCACGCAGAAGCCTCTCTGGACGGCGCTCACCCTCGGGATGGCGCTGCTGCTGGCGATGTTCGCGGCGCGTTGGGCCCGACACACCGCACTCGATGGCCCACTGCGCATCGCGCTGGGCGTGGCGCTTCCCGTCGCGATGGCAGCGGTTCCGTTCGTCTACGTCATCTATCCGGACCGGCCGGCGGCTGCCGTACCCGGTCTCCTGCTGTGGCTGCTGGGCCTGACACTGGCGCTGTGGGCCGCGGCGAGCCTCGCCGCCGGGGTCGACTCCGCGCGGCCTGGTGGGTGGGCATCGTCGGCGCCCTTGTCGCGGCCGACCTCGCGGTGATCTTCGCCATCGTCGTCACGGTGCCCGGCGGCTACAGCGGTCCCCGCTGTCACCGGACACCGTCGACGGGATCTCCGCGCCGCTGTGGCTCTTCGTCTCCTGGACGGAGTGGAACTTCGGCCTTCCCCGGCCGGCCCACTGGGAGATCATCACAATCAGCGATCGGCTGCTGGTGGAACCGATGCTCTACCTGGCCTGCACGCCGTACGCGCTCGCGTACACCATCCGGGCGGCGCGGTCGCGCCGCCGCACCCGTCGTCGAACCGACCGGTGCGCCAGCGTGGTGACCCGTCGGGCCGCCGAGTTGCTGTTGAAGGTGGCCGCGCGTCGGTGGCCGGTCGACGTCCGCGAGGATCTGCGTCGCGAGTGGGCTGCCGAGCTGCACATACTCGACGAGACCGGTCGCTGGACGAAGGTGCTCGGCTTCGCGCTGAGCCTGGCGGTCAGCCGGGCCGGTGCCCCGGTCGTCGACCGCCGCCTGCTGCGCGGCCAGGCCCGCCGTACCGCGCTGGCTCTGCTGCTGTCCCCGATCGCCTGCGTCGCGATCGTGGTCGGCAGCGCGGTGGCGATGAATCTGCTCTACACCGTGCTGACGAGGTGGGGTTCTGGTCGACGCGGGCGCAACTGCCGTTCTGGTCGACGCTGACGGTCGGGTTCGCGGTGCTGCTGGCGGTGTTCGCGGCGCGTTGGGCACGGCACAACGCGCTCGACGGCCCATTGCGCATCGCGCTCGGCGTGGTGCTCCCGGTCGGCGTGGCCGTCATCCTGGTCCTGTACGTCACCAACGCCGACAGCCTGACCCGCTCCGTACCCGGGGTGCTGCTCTGGTTGGGCGGGCTGACGCTGGCGCTCTGGGTCGCGGCGAGTCTCGCCGCCGGGGTCGACTCCGTGCGGCCTGGTGGGTGGGCGTCGTCGGCGCCCTGGTCGCCGCCGACCTCGCGGTGGTCCTGCTCGTGGTCGACGCCATCCCCGGTGGCAGCGCCGTCGTTACCGCCGACGGGATGCCAGCCGACACCGTCGACCGGATCTCCGCGCCGTTGTGGCTTCTCGTCTGCTGGACCGACTGGAACTTCGGCCTGCCCCGGCCCACCCGTGGGAGATGTTCCTCATCACCGACCAGGTGCTGGTGGAACCGATGCTGTACCTGGCGTGCACGCCGTACGCGCTCGCGTACACCATCCGGGCGGCGCGGTCCGCGCCCGCCGCACCCGTCGCCCTCAGTCCGACCCCGGTGTGAACCTCAGTCGGGCACGTCGTCCCACGTCGTGCCCGGCTCCAGGTAACCAGCCACCTGGTTCTCGCGGAGCCGTACGCGATGACCAGCAGGGCGTGCTTGTCCAACTCGGGCAGCCGGTCCAATGGAAACCACCCACGGCCAGCGACTCGTCGTCGTTGACCCGGGCGGTCCCGGACACCAGCCGGCACAGGAAGCCCAGATTCAGGTATTCGCAGCGGTCCCCGTTGGGGTACGTGTGCGGGTGGGAGACGGCGCTGGACAGCCGCACCGGCGCCACCTCCAGACCCGTCTCCTCGCGTACCTCGCGGACCAACGCGGTGGCCGGCTGCTCACCCGGCTCGACGAAACCGCTGACCACCGACCAGCGCCCGTCGTCGGCACGCTGGCCGAGCAGCAGCTCACCGGCGTCGTTGCGGACCACCGCGCTGACGCTCGGCAGCCAGAGCAGGTCGTGGCCAACGTGCTTGCGCAGCCCCACGATGTAGTCCGGTGTCGCCATCCGGCGATCATAGGTCGCGTACCCCGCCGGACCGCGGTTGCTCGGGTCAGCGGACGATCCGCACCACCTGTTCGACGTGGACTTCTTCGCAGTTCGCACCCGGGCAGGCGTAGACCCACATCAGCAGCAGTGCCTCGCCGGTGTGGAACGGGGCACCGGCGACGTCGGCCGGGATCAGCGCGGGCACTGGTTGCGGCCGCCCGGTGCAGGCCCAGGAGCGGTAATCCGGCACGGAACCCTGGGCGATGCGGTCCCCGGCGGCCTGGGTGATCGTGCCGCGCAGCCCTCCGGTGGAGCCCTCGTCGCAGGTCACCACGAAGTCCAGGCGCACACCGGCGCCCTTGGCGACCAGGGTCACCAACTTGATCTTGGCGGTGGGGACGGCGGCGACAGCTGGTGCCGCGCCGACGAGCACGAGTAGGGGCAGAACGAGGGCCAGGATCATGGCGGGCAAGCGGCGGGTGCGTGGCATCGCAGGGCTCCGTCTCCGGTGACCCCGCCCAGGGTGGACGGAGGATGACCGCTCTCATCATCGATCCTGGTCACTGGCCTGGTCAATTGCCCGACCGTGCAGAAACCTCCCGACCTGGGCTTCTTTTGCTATTCCGGCCCGAAGCGGGGAATGCATATCTACTGTGGAGATCGTCGGCGACTTGTGCGATCCGGTGGCGGCCGGCCGGTTCGCGGTGCACAGTGATTCCCATGAGCGACAGCGAACGTGGTGGGCAGTTCTACTGGTGCACCCGGCATCACCGGGTCGAGACGGACGCCGACGTGTGTCCGGCGAAGCACGTTCTCGGCCCGTACGACTCGGCGGCCGACGCGGAGAACGCCCTGCAGCGAGTGCAGGAGCGCAACGAGGCGTGGGATGCCGAGGACGCTCGTTGGGTCGGGGAGGACAAATAGGCGGCGCGGGACGGCTCGCGCCGAGGCATTTCGTGCTCCGCGAGGACGCACGCGAGCACGTCCCCAAGGAGGGAACCACGATGGCCGAAGCACAGCAGGCCACCACCCGCCGGCCGCCCGACGCACCACCGCGAAGAAGACCGCCGCGGCGGAGCGGAACACCGCGGCGAGCCGGACCACCCCGTTCGCAAGTCCACCACGGGTGCCGCGAAGGCACCGGCTCGGAAGGCCGCCGGCGGCGCGGGCGCGCCCGGCCAGGAAGACCACCACGGCGGCCAAGAAGGCGCCCGCGAAGAAGGCCACGACCAAGGCCACCACCTCGGCGGCGAAGAAGACCACCGCCGCCACGAAGGCCCGGCGCGGAAGACGACAGCCACCGCCAAGCGCACCCGGCGTCCGCCGCGCGAAGACCACCGGTACGGCGAGGAAGACGGTGAGCGCGGCCAAGAAGACCACCACCTCGGCGGCGAAGAAGACCACCGCCGCCACGAAGGCTCCCGCGCGGAAGACCACCGCCGCCACGAAGGCCCCGGCGCGGAAGGCCGCGACCAGGGCGTCCGCTGTCAAGAAGACAGCGGCGAGCAAGACCGCCGCGACGAAGGCGACCGCGAAGAAGACTGCGGCGAAGAAGACGACGGCGAAGAAGACCGCGTCGACCCGGCCCAGCGGCGGCGCCGGAAGGCTCCGGCCAGAAGGCGCCGGCCGCGAAGGCGACCGGCACCTCGTCGACCACCGCGCGCAAGGCGGCGGCGAAGAGCCCGGCGAAGAAGACCGTCGCGGCCAAGGCTCCGGCCCGCAAGGTGACCGCCCGCAAGTCACCCGCCCGCCCGGTCGCCGCACGAGCCACCGCACCCAGGAGTACGCGCAGCACCGCTCGAAAGGCGACCGGCTGAGCGCTGGTGGGTCGGGCGGATTTCTCGGCCGGTCACCGGAAGCGGATCACCCGTGGCACTGTCAGGATTGAGCCGTGGTCATCCGACGCGTACTCGCGCCCGCATCGACTTCGGCGCGCTGCGCCGCGAGCTCGGCCTGCCCGAGGAGTTCCCGGCCGACGCCCAACGTGAGGCGGACGAGGCGGCTGCGGCACCGCCGCAGCCGCCCGTCGACCGCACGGACGTACCGTTCGTCACTGTCGACCCGGCCACCTCCCGGGACCTGGACCAGGCGATGCACCTCGCCCGCCGCCCGGTGGGGCTACCGGGTGCGGTACGCGATCGCCGACGTCGCCGCGCACGTCGTCCCCGGTGGCGCGTTGGAGGCGGAGACCTGGCGGCGAGGGCAGACCATTTACCTGCCCGACGGCAATGTGCCGCTGCACCCGCGGACGCTCAGCGAGGGCGCTGCCAGCCTGCTGCCCGACGACGACCGGGCGGCGGTGATCTGGACCATCGACCTGGACGCCGACGGCGGCACCGTGGCCGTCGAGCTGGAACGCGCGCTGGTGCGCAGCCGGGCCAAACTCGACTACACCGGGTGCAGGAGGCGGCGGCCGCCGGCGGCTGCCCGAGCCGATCGCGCTCCTGCCCGAGATCGGCGACCGGTTGACCGCTCGAGGGCTGCGCCGTGGGGCCATCAACCTGCCGCTCCCGAACAGGATCTGGAGCCCGACGGCGAGGGCTGGCAGCTGGTGCTGCGTGCGCCGATGGCCATGGAGGAGCACAACGCACAGATCTCGCTGCTGACCGGGATGGCCGCCGCCGACATCATGCTGGCCGGCCGGATCGGCGTGCTGCGGACCATGCCGTCACCGAAGCCGGAGGCGGTGGAGCGGCTCCGGGCCGCCGCGCCGCTGGGCGTGCAATGGCCGAGCGACGCGGGTCCGGGTCAGGTGATCGCCGCTCTGGACGCCGCCCAGCCGCGCGCCGCCGCGTTCATCGACCAGGCGGCCGAACTGATGCGCGGGGCCGCGTACACCGCCTTCGACGGCACGCTGCCGGAGCATCCGGAACACGGCGGCGTGGCAGCCGCGTACGCCCACGTGACCGCGCCGTTGCGGCGTCTGGCCGACCGCTACGCCACCGAGGTCTGCCTGGCCCTGCACGCGGGCCAGCCGGTGCCCGACTGGGCCCGTGCCGCGCTGCCCCGGCTGCCCGAGGTGATGGCGAGCACCGACCGGGTCGCCTCGGCGGCGGCCCGGGCGCTGTCGAGTTGGCCGAGGCGGCGGTGCTGGAGCACCGGGTGGGTGAGACCTTCGACGCGGCCGTCCTCGACGTCGACGCCCGCCCAACGGCAAGTCCGCCCCCGACCACCGGGCGGCACCGTCGCGCTGGACGCCCGCCGGTACGCGCCCGCTGCCTCGGCCAACTGCCCTCGGCGAACGGGTCCGGGTCCGCCTGGTCACCGCCGACCCGGCGGCCCGCACCGTCCTGTTCGAGCTGGCCTGACCCGGCTGCCGGTCCCCAGCGGCGGGCGCGTTGGCGGCGGCGGACATTGTCACAGCGCCGCGCTCTGCTGCCGGTCCGGACGGTTTGCGAGGATGAGCCCATGGCATACGACGCGAGCACGCTGCCCGACGTGTCCGGGCTGACGGTCGGCATCATCGGTGGCACCGGCGACCAGGGGCGGGTCTCGCGTACCGGTTCGCGCGGGCCGGCCAGACGGTTTTGATCGGTTCCCGGTCGGCGGAGCGGGCCACCGAGTCCGCGGCCGAGATCGCCGCCCTGCCCGGGTGCCGGCCGGTGGCAGCGTCACCGGCGCGGCCAACGACGAGGTGGCCCGCCGCAGCGACGTGGTGATCATCGCGGTGCCGTGGGACGGGCACGCCGCCACCGTCACCGCCCTCGCCGAGCCGCTCGCCGGCCGGATCGTCGTCGACTGCGTCAACCCGCTCGGCTTCGACAAGCAGGGCCGTACCCGCTGACCGTCGCCGAAGGCAGTGCCGTGCAGCAGGCTGCCGCGTTGCTGCCGAACTCCCGGGTCTGTGCGGCGTTCAACCACGTCAGCGCCCGCTGCTGGCCGACCCGAGATCGATCGGATCGAGCTGGACGTGCTGATCTGCACCGAGGACCGCGAGCTGGTCGACGTGGTCGGCGCGCTCGCCGCCCGGATCCCGGGGATGCGGGGCATCTACGCCGGACGCCTGCGCAACGCCCACCAGATCGAGGCGTTCACCGCCAACCTGATCGCCATCAACAAGCGCTACAAGGCACACGCCGGCATCCGGGTCACCGACCTCTGATCGGCGCCCGAGCGGCGTGATCCACTCGGCTTCCTGAAATCGGGGTGTCCCTAACGCCCGGACACCCCGATTTCAGCAAACGCGAGTGGATCGCCGTACTAGAAGGTGTGTTCGGCGGCGGGGAACTCGCCGCCCCGGACCTCGTCGGCGAAGCGGCGGGTGGCGTCGGTGAGGGCGCCGGCCAGGTCCGCGTACCGCTTGACGAAGCGTGGTGCCTTGCCGGTCCGCAACCCGGCCATGTCCTGCCAGACCAGCACCTGCGCGTCGGTGTCGGGCCGGCGCCGATGCCCACAGTGGGGATCGGCAGCTCGTGGGTGATCCGCTTGGCGACCTCGCCGGGCACCATCTCCAGCACCACAGCGAACGCGCCCGCCTCCGCCACCGCCCGCGCGTCGGCGAGCACCTCGTCGGCGGAGTCGCCCCGGCCCTGTACCCGGTAACCGCCCAGTGTGTGCTCACTCTGCGGCGTGAAGCCGATGTGCGCCATCACCGGAATGCCGGCGCCGACGATCGCGGCGATCTGCGCGGCGTTACGGCGGCCACCCTCCAGCTTCACCGCGTGGCAGCCGCCCTCCTTCATAAACCGGACGGCGGTGCGGAGCGCCTGGGCCGGGCCCTCCTCGTACGAGCCGAACGGCAGGTCACCGACGACCAGCGCCTGCCGGGTGGCCGCACCACGGCGCGTACCAGCGGAAGGAGTTCGTCGGCGGTGATCGGCAGGGTCGTCTCGTAGCCGAACACGTTGTTCGCGGCCGAGTCGCCGACCAGCAACACCGGGACGCCGGCCTGGTCGAAGATCGACGCCGTGTACTGGTCGTACGAGGTGAGCATCGGCCACCGCTCGCCGCGCTCCTTGGCGGCGATCAGGTCGCGGGTGCGGACCCGTCGAGTGGCCGGGCCGCCGTACAGCGCGGTCACCTCGGTCGGAGTAGTGGACTCCACCATCTCTGTCTCCCTTCCTCGAGGCCGCCTGCGCGGTCCCGGGTTCTGTCGCGATCGTCGCACCGCGGACGGGATGACGGCAGAGCCCAGTGCAAGATGTCACTCCACCGCCGCGAGGCCGCCCCGCGACGACGCCCGCGAGGCGGCGCCGGGTCGCGCCACCGACCCGACACCCCGGGTGTACGCCTCAGCCGTGCTCGCGCCACCGGTTGGTGATCGGGAGACGACGGTCCCGGCCGAACGCCTTCATGGAGATCTTCGTGCCCGGTGCCGACTGCCGTCGCTTGTACTCGGCGGTATCCACCAGCCGCAGCACCTTGTCCACCACCGCCGGGTCGTGACCCGACTCGACCAGCCCGTCGCGGCCCAGGTCGCCGTCGACGTAGCCGATCAGGATCGGGTCCAGTACGTCGTAGTCGGGCAGGCTGTCGCTGTCCAGTTGACCCGGGCTCAGCTCGGCGCTCGGGGGCTTGCCGATCGAGTTCTCCGGGATCGGAGCGGTCTCCCCGCGCCGCTTCGCGTCCGCGTTGCGCCACTTCGCGAGCCGCCAGATCAGCGTCTTCCAGACGTCCTTGACCGGGTTGAAGCCACCCACCGAGTCCCCGTACAGCGTGGAGTAGCCGACCGCCAGCTCGCTCTTGTTGCCGGTGGTCAGCACCAGGGGCCCTCCTGGTTCGACAGCGCCATCAGGATCACGCCACGGACCCGGGCCTGGAGGTTCTCCACGGCCACGCCGGACAGCGACAGGTTGGCCAGGAAGCCGTCCACCATGGGCTGGATCGGCTCGACGCGGTAGTCCAGGCCGGTGCGCTTGGCCAGGTCGGCGGCGTCCTCCCGGGAGTGCTCGGAGGAGTGCTGGCTGGGCAACGACACAGCGACCACCCGGTCCGGGCCCAGGGCGTCGACGGCGAGCGCGGCCACCACCGCCGAGTCGATGCCGCCGGAGAGCCCGAGCACCACCGAGGGGAACCGGTTCTTGTTGACGTAGTCGCGCAGGCCGAGCACCAGGGCCTGCCACACCTCGGCCTCGTCGGCCACCGGCTCGATCAGCCCGCCGACGGCGGCCGGACCGACGGCGCGGGCGGGATGCCGTCCAGGGTGCTGTGCGCGATCCGCATGCCGTCCGCGACGGTCTCCGTGGTCGTCGCGGCGCTGGCGGCCGGCAGGTCGACGTCGTGCACGAGCAGGTGCTCGACGAACTGCGGAGCCCGGGTGAGCAGCTCACCGTCCGCGCTCACGATCATCGAGTCACCCTCGAAGACCAGCTCGTCCTGACCGCCGGTCATGTTGACGTACGCGATGGTGGCACCCGCCTCGGCGGCCCGACGGCGGACCAGCGGCAGTCGGATGTCGTCCTTGTTCAGCTCGTACGGCGAGCCGTTGATGTTGACGACCAGGCCGACGCCGGCCCGGCGGGCGGCGGCGAACGGACCGCCGACCTGCCACAGGTCCTCGCAGATGGTCAGCGCGACGTCCACACCGCCGATCCGCACCACTGTCAGCGCGTTCCCGGAGACGAAATAGCGGTCCTCGTCGAAGACGCCGTAGTTGGGCAGGTGGTGCTTGAAGTAGCGGGCGGCAACCTCGCCCCGGTGCAGCAGCGCGGCGGCGTTGCGGGCACCCGGCCCGGCTCCGCGTCGCCGCTGACCTGCGGCGGCCCGTCGGCGTCCAGGTAGCCGACCACGACCGGCACCTCGCCGAGACCGTCGGCGGCCAGGTCGGCGGCGAGCCGCTCCACGGCGGCCCGGGACGCGGCGACGAAGGAGCGCCGGAAGACCAGGTCCTCGACCGGGTAGCCGGTCAGCACCATCTCCGGGAAGAGCACCAGCTGGGCACCGGCATCGGCGGCCTGGCGAGTCCAGCTGCGGACCAGGGCCGCGTTGCCGGCGAGGTCGCCGACGCTCGGGTTGACCTGGGACAGGGCGAGACGCAGGGTGGGCATGTCCTCATCTTGCCCCAGCATCCTCGGGTCAATCCGTACCCTCCGGCGAGATGGCCGCCACGCTGCGGCGCGAGGTGCCCGCCGGCAGGGGCACGTGCTCGCCGGGCGGGACACGAGGGACGGCCGGCGGCAGTTCGCGTAACGTCTGCGTAACCAGGCCCGGTAAGACTGGGCGATCAGGTCGGGTGCACCCGGCCAAGGCGGACAGCAGAGTGTCGCGAGGGGTTGGGGAAGTGGACCGTCAGCAGGAGTTCGTCCTCCGGACGCTGGAAGAGCGGGACATCCGGTTCGTCCGGCTGTGGTTCACGGACGTGCTGGGCACGCTCAAGAGCGTCTCGGTGGCCCCGCCGAGCTCGAAGCGGCCTTCGAGGAGGGCATCGGCTTCGACGGTTCGGCGATCGAGGGCTTCGCCCGCGTCTTCGAATCGGACATGGTGGCCATGCCCGACCCGACCACCTTCCAGGTCTTCCCCTTCGAGGGTGGGGTCAGCGGCGAGAGCGCCCGGATGTTCTGCGACATCCTGCTGCCCGACGGCGGCCCCTCCTGGGCCGACCCCGGCACGTGCTGCGTCGCGCGCTGTCCAAGGCAGCCGAGAAGGGCTTTACCTTCTACACCCACCCCGAGATCGAGTTCTTCCTGCTGGAGAACGGCCCGCAGGACGGCTCGGTGCCCACCCCGGTCGACACCGGCGGCTACTTCGAGCACACCACGCACGCCGTGGCTCGGGACTTCCGCCGCCAGGGCGTGCTGGCGCTGGAACGGATCGGCATCTCGGTGGAGTTCAGCCACCACGAGGTCGCCCCGGCCAGCAGGAGATCGACCTGCGCTACGCCGACGCGCTGACCACCGCCGACAACATCATGACGTTCCGGCACGTGGTCAAGGAGGTGGCGCTCTCCACCGGTGTGCAGGCCAGCTTCATGCCGAAGCCGTTCACCGACCAGCCGGGCAGCGGGATGCACACCCACCTGTCGCTGTTCGAGGGGAGCGCAACGCCTTCCACGACAGCGGCGACCCGATGAAGCTGTCCAAGGTGGCTAAGTCGTTCATCGCCGGCCTGCTGGTGCACGCCCGGGAGTACACGGCGGTCACCAACCAGTGGGTCAACTCGTACAAGCGGCTCTTCCCGCAGGCCCTGCCGGACCGGATCACCGAGGCCCGCGTACGTCTGCTGGGGCCACCTCAACCGCTCCGCGCTGGTCCGCGTCCCCGCGTACGGCAAGCCCAACTCGGCCCGCGTCGAGGTCCGCTCGCTGGACTCGGCGGCCAACCCGTACCTCGCCTTCGCGGTGCTGCTCGGCGCCGGCCTGAAGGGCATCGAGGAGGGTACGAGCTGCCGCCGGGCGCCGAGGACGACGTCTGGTCGCTGACCAGCGCGGAACGGCGCGCGATGGGTTACGAGGCGCTGCCCGAGAACCTCGCCGAGGCGATCGACGTGATGGCCGAGTCCGAGCTGGTCGCCGAGGTGCTCGGCGAGCACGTCTTCGACTTCTTCCTGCGCAACAAGCGGGCCGAGTGGGAGCAGTACCGCCGCGAGGTCACCCCGTACGAGCGGCAGCGCTACCTGGCGCTGTAGGCGCGGGGCTGACGCGGTTGCGCGCTGCCGCTATCGTCTCGATCACCGCGCCGGTCCCCTTCCGGGCGGAGAGTCGGGAGGCAGTCGGTGCTGGAGGATCTGTTCAGCGGTGCCTGGCAGAGCGTCGTGTTCGGGATCGTCGGCGTCGGGCTCATGGCGGCCGGCTTCGGGCTGGTCGACCTACTGACCCCGGGCCGGTTGCGCGACCTGATCTGGGTCGACCGCAACGCCAACGCGGGGCTGCTGCTCGCCGCCAACCAGCTCGGCATCGCCGGGATCGTGTTCACCGCGATCCTGACCAGCTACAGCGACTTCGGGAAGGGCCTCGCCTCCACCGTGGTCTTCGGGCTGGTCGGGCTGGCCATCATGGCGTTGGCCTTCGTGGTGCTGGACCTGCTCACCCCGGGCAAGCTCGGCGAGGTCATCTGCTCGGCCGAACCACACCCGGCGGCCGGGTCAGCGCCGCCACCCACTTCGGGGCCGCGCTGATCGTCTGCGCCTGCATCGCCTGACGACAGGCGACCGTCCGCGTTGTTTGCAGGCGGTCGCTCGCTTCGTCGGTGGGCGGTCGCCGGAGGGCGTCGTACCCCGGCCGTAGCGTGCCGGGTATGAACCGCACGGATCGCCTCTATGCGCTGGTCGAGGAGCTACGGGCGGTGTCGCCACGGCCGCGCAGCTCCCGCTGGTTGGCCGCGCGGTTCGAGGTGAGCAGCCGGACCATCGAACGGGACATCGGCGCGCTCCAGCAGGCCAGTGTGCCGATCTGGGCCGAGCCCGGCCGCACCGGCGGTTACGTCCTGGACCGCGCCCGCACCCTGCCGCCGGTCAACCTGACCGCCGCCGAGGCGGTCGCGATGGCCGTGGCGCTGCACCGGCTCGCCGGCACGCCGTTCGCGGGCCGGGCGCCACCGCGCTGCGCAAGCTGGTGGCGGTGTTGCCGCCCGCCGACGCCGCCGAGGCGCACCGCCTCGCCGGCCGCGTACACCTGATCGGCGACGGCCGGCCGCGCCCGTCCCGGCCACCGTCGCCGACGCGGTCGCCGCCCGGCGGGCGCTACGCATCCGGTACGCGGACCGCTCCGGCGCGGATTCGGTGCGTGACGTCGAACCGGTCGGCTACCTCGGCAACCCCGCCACTGGTACCTGGTGGCCTGGTGCCGCCTGCGCGAGGAGCTGCGGTGTTTCCGCACCGACCGGATCCGGAGCGTCGAGGCGCTGCCCGACGTGGTGATCCGGGAGTTCCGCCCGACCGATCTCGACATCCCGCACGAACGGGTCCGCTCGCTGAGCCTGGTCTGAGATGCACCGGCGGGGCGCCCGCGCGACCTCGGCGGCAGGAAACGCGTTGGGTGATCCGGAAACACCGACAGGACGGTGTCGCCGAAGGTCCCGAGACTGCTCCAGACGGCGGCCGGACGGCCGGCACGGGAAACACTGGAGGCAACGATGTCCACGACGCCCATCACCTGGTTCGAGATCGGCACCGACCGGCCGGAGGAGGCGGAACGCTTCTACGGGGAGCTGTTCGGCTGGACCTTCGAGGAGCAGGGCTCGACCAGCGGAGGCTCCTATCGCGTGACCGGGGCCGGTGGCGACAGCGGGATCGGCGGGGCCATCCGGGCGATCGATGGGACGTCGCCGAACTATGCGGTGTTCTACGCCGAGGTCGCCGACGTGGAGGAGACCTGCCGGCGCGCCGAGTCGGCCGGCGGCAGGGTGCTGGTGCCGGCGCGGACGGCACCGAGCGGGCTCACGTTGGCCCATCTGCTCGACCCGGCCGGTAATCACCTGGGCGTGTTCGCGCCCCGGCCCGGACAGGGCTGACGCTCCGAGCGGGCGTGACGTCCGAGCTGGGCCCGGCCAGTGCGCCTTCCACGGCGATCGAGCGGGCGTGACCCCCGAGCGGGCCTGGCCGGTGCACCTCTGGCGGTGATCAAGCGGGCGTGACGTCCGAGCGGGCCTGGCCGGTGCACCTCCTGCGGTGATCGACTCGGGGTCAATGAATCGGCGGTGTCCGAGTGTCTGGGACACCGCCGATTCAGAAGCCGAGTGGATCAAGAGGAGTCCCGGCCTACCCCGGGGTCACGCGCCGGGCGTACCTGCGGGTCCGCCGTTGGCCGGCCCGCCGTTGGCTGGCCCGCCGTTAGCAGGACCACCGTTAGCCGGACCACCGTGGCCGCCCGGCCAACGGTGGCCGCCCGCGCCGGGAAGACGCCGGCCTCGACGGCCTTGGTGATGGCGTCGGCCTGCTCCTGGGTGAGCTTGCCGTCCTTGACCGCCTGGGCCAGCCGCTCCTTGAGCGCGGCCTGCCGGTCCTCGGCGGACGGCCGCTGCGGGCGATCGGCCGGCCGGTGCTGCTCGCGGACCTTCTCCAGCGCGGCGGTCACCTTGTCGGTCGGCACGCCCAACTCCTTGGCGAGCGCCTCGGCGAACTCGCCCTGCCGGTCGGCCTTCGCGCCGGGCTCCGGTGCGGTGCTGGCGCTCGGCGTCGGGGTGTCCGCGGCGAACGCGATCGTCGGGGCCGCGATCCCGACGCCGAGGACGCCGGCGGTGGCCAGGCCGGCCAGCAGGTGCTTCCTACGGATGGTGCGGGACATGCTGTCCTCCAGAGGTTCGGTCGTTCTGCGATGTCGTCACCGACAGTGACCGGGCAGGCTGGGCGCAAGCCGTGGCGACCCTGTCAGCGGGCTGACAATCGCGGCGGACGGCAGGCGAAATCGGTTGAGTCGTCACCGGATGAGCGGTCAGGGTTGACCATCCACCGACGGAAGGACACACCTCGTGATGATCGTCGAGATTCCGCTCGTCGAGCCGGGTGCCGGCCCGTACGGCATCACGGCCGGCCCCGACGGCGCGTTGTGGCTGACGCTGGTCCACGCCGGCGGCATCGCCCGTCTGGCACCCGACGGTGCGGTCCGGACCTACCCGCTGGAGCCGGCCGGCGGGCGCCCGTTGATCATCACGACCGGGCCGGATGGGGCGCTCTGGTTCACCCGCTCCGGTGACGACGGGGTCGGTCGGATCACGGTCGACGGGGAGCAGCGCACGATCGCCCTGCCGGCCGGCGCCGGGCCGGGCGGCATCGCCACCGGAGCCGATGGCGCCCTCTGGTACGCCGGGATGACCTCCGACACGATCGGCCGGGTGGACGTCGACGGCACGGTGACCGCCTTCCCGTTGCCGGTGACCGGCGGGTTCCCGTCGATGATCACTGCCGGCGCGGACCAGGCTCTCTGGTTCACCCTCAACAAGGCGAGCGCGATCGGCCGGATCGACCTCGACGGTCGGGTGACACTGCACCCGCTGCCCACCGCGGACGCCGGACCGGTCGGCATCACCCTCGGTGGCGACGGTGCCATCTGGTTCGTGGAGATCGCCGCCGGTCAGCTCGGGCGAATCGACCCGGATGGCAGGATCGTCGAGTTTCCGCTGCCGGACCGCGCGGCCCGTCCGCACGCGATCGTGGCCGATCCGGCCGGCGGCGCCTGGTTCACCGAGTGGGGCGCCAACCGGATCGGTCACCTCGACCCCGCCGGGCGGATCGACGGCTACGCCCTACCCACCCCAACGCCGAACCACGGCATCACCCACACCCCGAGGGCATCTGGGCAGCCCTAGAAACCGGCGCAGTAGCCCACCTAACCCCAACCCAACCCCACCCCGTCTGACCGGCGGTGATCATGAAGTTATTGCCACGACACGCCGTGGCGAGTGACAACAACTTCATGATCAACGGGAGGCGGCCGGGGAGGCGGGGACGGGGAGGGCGGGGAGGGGCGGGGTTAGTGGACTGCGGGGGTTGCGGTGAGGGTGTTGGTTTCGGTGTTCAGGGTTGCCGTCGTGCCTACCGGGACCGTTAGTTGGTTGGGGCCGTGGCCGATGGGGAGGCCGCCGAGGACCGGTACGCCCAGGTCACCCAGGCATTCGGTGAGCACGTCGACGATCGTGGTGTCCCAGCCGTCGCCGCAGTCGGTGAACTGCCCGACCGCCACCCCGGCCAGTCCGTCCAGCGCGCCGGCCCGGCGCAGGTGGGTGAGCATCCGGTCCACCTTGTACGGGGCTCCTGCACGTCCTCGATCAGCAGCACCGCACCGGTCAGGTCGGGCAGGTCCGGTGTGCCGATCGACGCGGCGATCATGCACAGGTTGCCGCCGAGCAGGGTGCCGGTGGCGTGACCGGGGACGCGTACGCCGAAGGTTTCCTCGGTGGGCTCCGCGGTGATCGACACCGGTTCGGTCGTCATCAGCGCCGCGTGCAGGACTCGGCGGAACGCAGCGGCGTCCGCTCGTCCCGCCAGGCGGCTCCTGGCCGTGCACCCCGGCCAGCCGGGCACCCCGCCAGAGGGCGAACTGCAACGCGGTGATGTCCGAGAAGCCGGCCACCACCTTCGGGTCGCGGCGGACGGCGGCCATGTCGATGGCGTCCACGATCCGTTGGGCGCCGTACCCGCCCGGGTGCAGATCACCCCGCGCACCTCCGGATCGGCGAACGCGGCGTTCAGGTCGGCGGCACGCAGGTCGTCGGTGCCGGCGAGGTAGCCGTGGCGGGCGTACGCGTTCGGTGCCGGCACCGGCCGCAGGCCCCAGCCGATGAGCAACTCCATGCCCCGGGCCACCCGCTCCGGCGAGGTCGGCCCGGACGGCGACACCAGCGACACCGTGTCGCCGGGGCGCAGGACGGGCGGGCGGACGGCGGCGGTGTCCTCGCTGATCACAACCGCAGAGCCTAACGACCCGCCGTCAGCCACACCCGCGCACGGGCGGCGGACGGCGCGCGGCCCGTGCCGGGGCGTCGCACCGCGTGGCGCACCGGCTAGCCTCGACGGGTGGCAACCGCGCTGGTGATCGAGAACGACCCGACGGACGACGCTCGCCGGCTGGGTGAGTGGCTGACCGAGGCTGGGCTGGAGCTGCGGGTGGTTCGCCCGCACGCCGGCGACGAGCTCCCGCCGACCTGGAGGGGTACGCGGCGTTGGTGGTGCTCGGCGGCGACCAACAGGCGTACCCGCTGCCGGACGGCTCGCCCGGCGCACAGTGGTTTCCGCCGTGGAGGGCCTGCTGCGCAAGGCGGTCCGCTACCGGGTGCCCACCCTGGCCGTCTGCCTGGCGCGCAGCTGCTCGCCACCGCGCACGCCGGCCTGGTCGAGCGCAGCCCGTCCGGGCCGGAGATCGGCCCCGGTGTGGTCGGCCGGCGCGACGCCGCCGAGAACGACCTGTTGTTCCGGTACGTGCCGTTGATCCCGGACGTGCTCCAGTGGCACGCCGACGAGATCACCGAGCTGCCGCGGGCGCCACCCTGCTGGCCGCGTCCACCCGCTACCCGCATCAGGCGTTCCGGCTCGGCGACCGGGCGTGGGGTTGCAGTTCCACATCGAGTGCGACGCCGCGATGATCGCCGAGTGGGCCACCGACTCGACCCAGCTCGCCGAGCTGGGCTACGACCCGGAGCTGGTGGTCGCGGCCTGCGCCTCGGTGCTGGCCGACGTCGAGGAGGTCTGGCAGCCGTTCGCGGCCCGGTTCGCCGCGCTGGCCCTCGGCGAGCTGGACGACAGCACGGTGCGGCGCGGCCTGCCGCTGCTCGGGCACTGATGAGTCGGCCGACCAGGGCACCGGGCCGGCTCGCCCGGTACGGCTTCGGCACCGCCGACGGCGACGGCGGCGCGCGCCGCGGACCTGCTCGGCCCGGACGGGCTGCGCCTGTGGCGGCCGGTCGAGCAGGAGCCGGTCGACGAGGTGGCCGCGGAGCTGCTCGCCGCGCTGTCCCGGGCCGCCGACCCGGACCTGGCCCTGCGTCAGCTGCACCGGATCGTGGAGGCCGAACGCCGCGACGCCGCCGCGGCCGAACGCCGCGACGCCGCCGCCGAACGCCGTGACGCCGCCGCCGCCGAACGCCGTGACGCCGCCGCCGAACGCCGCGGCGACGGCGACACCGGCGAGTCGGCGCTGCTCGCGGCCTGCACGCCGACCCCGGTCTGCGGCGTCGGCTGATCGCGGTGCTCGGTGCCTCGGCGGCACTGGGCGATCACCTGGTGGCGCATCCGGGCACGCCTCGACGCTGCGGACCGCCCCGGACGGGCTCGCCCCGACCGCCGAGGGGCGGCTGGAACCGGTGGACGGCGCCAACCCGTCGCGGCGCTGCGGACCGCGTACCGGCTGGCGCTGTTGCGGATCGCGGCGGCCGACCTCACCGGCGGGCGTGGTCTGGAGCAGACGATGGCCGCGCTCTCGGCGTTGGCCGACGCGACGCTGGCCGCGTCGTACGAGATCGCCGTCGCGGAGCTGGCCGAGGGCACCGAGCGGCCCCGGCTCGCGGTCGTCGCGATGGGCAAGTGCGGCGGCGACGAGCTGAACTACGTGTCCGACGTGGACGTCATCTTCGTGGCCGCCGAGGACGCCGACCTGCCCGCCGCGACCCTGGTGGCCACCCGGCTGATCAACATCTGCGGGCTGGTCGCCTGGCCGGTGGACGCCGCGCTGCGTCCCGAGGGCAACCGGGGCCCGCTGGTGCGGACCCTCGCCAGCCACCTGGCCTACTACCGGCGGTGGGCGCGTACCTGGGAGTTCCAGGCGCTGCTCAAGGCCCGCCCGGCCGCCGGTGACCTGCCGCTGGCCCAGGAGTGGATCGATCAGCTCGCGCCGCTGGTCTGGCGGGCCGCCGAGCGGCCCGAGGCGGTCGAGGACGTGCGCTCGATGCGTCGCCGGATCATCGACCACATCCCGCCGAAGGAGCTGGAGCGCGAGATCAAGCGCGGCCCCGGGGCTGCGCGACATCGAGTTCGCCGTCCAGCTGCTGCAACTGGTGCACGGCCGCGGCGACGAGACGTTGCGCGCGGGTGGCACCATCCCGGCTGCGCGCGCTCGTCGCCGGCGGCTACGTCGGTCGGGCCGACGGTGAGTCGCTGCTGCGCGGCTACCGCTTCCTGCGCGGCGTCGAGCACCGGCTGCAACTACAGGGCCTGCGTCGGACGCACACCGTGCCCGCCGAGCCGGGCGCGCTGCGCTGGCTCGCCGCCGCGCTGGGTTTCACGGCAACGCCGGGGCGCAGCGCCGTGGAGAGCTTCCGGGCCGAGTGGGTCACCCACGCCACCGAGGTACGCAGACTGCACGCCAAACTGCTCTACCGGCCGCTGCTGGAGTCGGTGGCCCGCGTGCCGGCCGACGGGCTGCGACTCACCCCGAGGCGGCCCGCAACCGGCTGGAGATCCTCGGCTTCGCCGACCCGGCCGGGCGTTGCGCCACCTCCAGGCGCTCACCGGCGGGTGAGTCGCACGGCGGCCATCCAGCGGACGTTGCTGCCGGTGCTGCTCAGCGAGTTCGCCGACGCGCCGGAACCGGACCGGGGCTGCTCAACTACCGCAAGGTCTCCGACAAACTGGGCAGCACCCCTGGTACCTGCGGCTGCTGCGCGACGGTGGCCCCGTCGCCCGTCGGCTGGCCCGGGTCCTCGCCCTGTCCCGGTACGTCGCCGACCTGCTCGCCCGCGACCCGGAGGCGCTGCGGCTGCTGGCCGAGGAGAACGAGCTCGCGCCGCGTTCCCGCGAGATCCTCCGGGAGGGTTTCCTTGCTGCGGCGGCCCGGCACACCGATCCGGTCGAGGCCACCCGCGCGGTGCGCGCTGCGGCGCCGGGAGCTGGTCCGGGTGGCCTGTGCCGACGTGCTCTGCCGGGCGGGCGCGCTCGCGCCCACCCCACCCGGCCGGACGGCGCGAACCGCCCGGCCCCGGTCTGGCCGACATCACCGCTGTCGGTACGGCGCTCGCCGACGTCACCGACGCCACCCTGGCCGCCGCGCTGCGCGCCGCCCAGGCCAGCCAGCCGGGGCCGGCCGTGCTGCGGTTCGCGGTGATCGGCATGGGACGGCTCGGCGGGTACGAGTCCAACTACCTCTCCGACGCCGACGTGCTGTTCGTCTACGACCCGCCGCCGGGCAGCAGTGAGAGCGCCGCCAGCGCCGCCGCCCACGCGATCGCCGAGGAGTTGCGCCGACTGCTCGGCGTGCCCGCCCCGACCCGCCGCTGGGTGTCGACGCCGACCTGCGCCCCGAGGGCCGACAGGGCCCGCTGGTCCGCAGCCTCGCCGCGTACGCGCAGTACTACGCGCGCTGGTCGCGGGTGGGAGGCGCAGGCGCTGCTGCGGGCCCGGTTCGTCTGCGGCGACGCCGAGCTGGGTGCCGAGTTCGAGGCGATGATCGAGCCGGTGCGCTATCCGGCCGACGGACTGACCCGCGAGCAGGTCGTGGAGATCCGGCGGATCAAGGCCCGGGTGGAGACCGAGCGGCTGCCCGGGCGCCGACCCGGCCACCCACACGAAGCTGGGTCGCGGCGGGCTCGCCGACGTGGAGTGGGCCGTGCAACTCGTCCAGCTCCGGCACGCAGGCAGGGTCCCGGAGCTGCGCGGCACGCGTACCCTCGATGCCCTCGCGGCCGCCGAGCGGGCCGGCGTGATCGACCCGGCGGACGCCGCGGAGATGGCCGCCGGTTGGTCCCTGGCCGCGCAGGTCCGCAACGCGTTGATGCTGGTCCGGGGCCGGGCCGGCGACCAGCTGCCCCGGCACGGTGTGGAGCTGGCCGGCGTGGTCCGGCTGCTCGGCCGGGACGACCCGGGGAGTTCCTCGACGAGTACCTGCGCACCGCCCGACGCTCGCGCGGCGCCGCGCAACGGGTGCTGGAGGGTAGCGGGTCAGCTGCCGAGCGTGTAGTCGCCGGGGCGGGGCACCGTGACGGTGGTCCAGTCGCCGGCGGCGGTGACGGTGGCGCCACCGGACGCAGTCAGCCACCGACTGTGCCGGACCCGGACGGCCACCGGGCCGCCGCTCGGGCGCGGAACGTCACCGTCGCACCGTCGACGCGGACCAGTTCGGCGGGAGCGGCGACCAGCGGCGTCGGGTCGAGCACCGCCCACACCCGCCAGTGCGGGCCGGACCAGACCGGCGTGAGGTACGGCAGGCCGCCCTCGACCAGTGCCGCCTCGGCCCGCCCCACCCAGGACAACGGGCGTCCGGCAGCGCCACGTACTGCACGGCGTTGTCGGCCAGCCAGGCCCGGTAGGTGGCCGGATCCAGGGTACGCCGGTGCCGGACGCGCCGGGCACTGTGGTGAAGAACAGCGGGTTGCGGTCGATGTCGGCCTGCCGCAGCCAACCCCGGCCAGCGGCACCTCACCGAGTCGGGCCGCCTCCCAGTAGTTGCGGGTCGGCGGCACCTCGACCCGGCCGGTGAGCCGTTGTCCGGCCAGGAATGTCCGCAGCGGCGCGTGGTAGCCCGGTGCGCTGGTCGGGTCGCCGATGCCGCGCAGGTCGGCGGGGACCGCCGGCGGTTGCCAGACGCAGACCGCCACCAGCAGCGCGGTCAGGCCGACACCGCCGACCAGCCGGGCGCCTGTGGCTCGTGCCGCGCGACGGGTCAGCCAGCCCGGTGGGTGGGCGGCGGCGGCCAGCACCGGCAGCGCGAACATCGTGACCAGCCGGGTCGCGTTCAACCCACCGGCGTGTGCACCAGCGCTGCGGCGAGCACCCCGGCCGCGGAGAGCAGCGCGCCGAACCGCACCGGCCGGTAGGCGACCAGCGCCGCCACCAGCAGGCTCGTCACCACCGCGCGCAGAGCGTCGGTGCGGCCGATGTTCATCCAGCCGCCGTCGCCGAAGAGCAGCGCGGTCGCGGCCAGCGGCACGGCCGCCGCGACCCCGAGCGCCAGACCGTCGGCGTACCGGCGGGAGAGCAGCAGCGCGACGCCGACGAGGCCGACGAACAGACCCGCCACCGGGCTGGTGGCCGAGGCCAGCAGCGCGGCGACCGCGGCCAACCCGAGCCGTCCCTGCCTGGTGTACGTGCCGGTACGGTCGAGCGTGAGCGCGAGGAGGGCGGCCAGCCCGAACGCCACCCCAGTGCGTAGGTGACCCGGCCGGAGACCAGGTTGCCGGCGAGCGTGATCACCCCGACCAGGCTGCCCAGCAGCGGTCGGGGCACCGCGGCGCGGCTCAACAGCGCGGCCAGCGCGGCTGCCGACGCCACGAGCGCCAGAGCGCCGGTCACCCGGACCCCGAGCAGCGCCATCACCGGCTGGGACACCAGGCTGTAGCCGAACTGCTGCACCCCGCCGTACCAGCGCAGATCCACCGGCGCCGCACCATGGGCGGTGAAGAAGTCCGCACGCGCGACCTGCGCGGAGAGGTCCGAGCCCATCAGCGGCAGGGCCAGCCAGAGCACACCGAGCACCACGGCGGAACCGGTGGCCATCGCCACCACCCGACTGTGCCGCATGCCCACCTCCGTGACGCGACCACCGTACTGGCACCATGTCCGGCGTGCCTCACCACCTCGCGCGTTGGACCGGACTGGCGGGCTCGGCGCTACTCGCCGTCGCCGCGTTCCTCGGCGGCGCCCTGCCCGGGTCACCCTGCGCGCCAACCCGGTCAGCATCTGGCAGGGCCCGAACGGGCCGCTGGTCCTCAGCACCTGGCTGGTCGGGACCGCCCTGATGGCGTACGCGTGGTGGTCGCTGCGGGACCGGGTGCCGTCGACCCGGTGGGCGCTGATCACCGTCGGGCTCTGGCTGCTGCCGGTGCTGATCGCGCCGCCGCTGGCCAGCCGCGACGTCTACGCGTACGCCTGTCAGGGCGCCAGCTACGCGGCCGGGCTCAACCCGTACGAGCAGGGCGTCTCCGCGCTGCCCTGCCCCTGGCTGGACACCATCTCGTACATCTGGCGGGACACCCCGGCGCCGTACGGGCCGCTGTTCGTGGTGCTCTCCGCGGCAGTGGTCAAGGCCACCGGCTCGCTCACCGGCGCGATCGTGGTGTTCCGGCTGATCGCGGTGGCCGGGGTCGCGTTGATGGCGGTCAGCCTGCCGGTGCTGGCCCGGCGGGTCGGCGTACCCACCGGTCGGGCGGTCTGGTTGGCGCTGGCTGCCCGCTGGTCGCCGTACACCTGGTCTCCGGCGCCCACAACGACGCGCTGATGGTCGGGCTCCTGCTCGCCGGGCTGGCGGTGATCGCCTCCCGACCGGGCCGCCCTGGCCGCTGCTCGCCGGCGGCGCGCTGCTCGGGCTGGCCGCCGCGATCAAGGTGACCGCGTTCGTCGTGGTGCCGTTCGCGGCGCTGGCCGCCATCGTCGGCGGGTACTCGATCCGGGCCCTGATCCGGCACGGCGGATGGGTGGTCGGCGGCGCGGTCGCCGCCGTGGCCGGCGTGACGCTCGCGGCCGGGCTGGACTTCGGCTGGTTCGGCGGGCTGGCCCGGGCGGTGACGTCATCGCCTGGACCTCACCGTCCACCGCCGTCGGGCAGACCATCGGCTACCTGGCGGTGCCCTTCGGCTGGCACATCGACGCGCTGCCGGTGACCCGGGGATCGGCATGGCAGTGCTGGCGCTGCTGCTGGTCTGGCTCTGGTGGCGTGCCCGCACCCGAGAGCCGCTCTGGTACGCCGCCGTGGCCCTGGCCGCCACGGTGGCCCTCGCGCCACTGTTTCACCCCTGGTACTGGATCTGGCCCTCGCCGTGCTGGCGGCCACCGCCCGGCGTACCGGATGGTTCGTCGTGGTCGCCCTGATCGCGTCGTTCCTCGTGCTGCCGGATGGCACCGGGCTGGCCCGCTACACCAAGACGATCGGGCGCCGCTGATGACGCTGTTGGTGATCGTGCTGGTCATCCGATTGGTACGGTCGGCTCGGGCGGCCCTCAGTCGGTCGCCGCCGACTGAGGGAAGGTGCGCCGGTGACCGCTCCCGGCGCGTCGCCCCGCCGGCTGGTCCCGGGTCGCGCGCACTGTCCGGTACGCGGGCCTGGCCGGCGCGATCCTGCTCGCCGTGGCCGGCTGGCTCGGCGGGCGCTGCCCGACTCCCGCTCGGCGCGACACCGGTGTCGATCTGGCGAGCCCGGCGGCCCGGCGACCCTGATCTGCTGGCTCATCGGCACCGCCCTGCTGGTCGGGGCATGGTGGTCGCTGCGCGCGGGCGCCCGTCGACCCGCTGGGCGTACGCCACCGCCGGGCTGTGGACGCTGCCGCTGCTCGTCGCACCGCCGCTGGGCAGCCGGGACGTCTACTCGTACGCCTGCCAGGGCTGGACGTATGCCCACGGCGTCGACCCGTACGCGGTGGGGTGGCGGCGGCCGGCTGTCCGTGGGTGGACGCGGTGGCGCCGATCTGGCGGGACACTCCGACACCGTACGGGCCGGTGTTCGTACTCCTCGCGGCGCTCGCGGTCGGCCTCGGGGAGGGCTCACCGGCACTGTCGTGCTGCTGCGCGTGATCGCCGTGGCGGGGCTGCTGGTGGTCGTACTCTGCCTGCCCGGCCTGGCCCGCGCCGCCGGGGTGCCGACCCGGCGGGCGGCGTGGCTGGCGCTGGCCGGCCCGCTGGTCGGGGTGCACTGGTCGCCGGGGCGCACAACGACGCCGTGATGCTGGGTCTGTTGCTGTGCGGGCTGCTGATCGTGGTCCGTCGACCGGGCCGGCCGGCGCTGCTGCTCGCCGGGGCGCTGCTCGGAGTGGCGGTGACCGTGAAGGCCAGCGCCGTGGTGGTGGTGCCGTTCGCCGCGCTGGCCGCGGTGCACGGCCGGCACACCGTACGCGCGTTGCTGCGCGACGGCGGCTGGCTGGCTGGCGGACTGCTCACCGCGTTGCTGGTCACCTCGCTGGTGTCCGGCCTCGGGTTCGGCTGGGTGGGCGGGCTGACCCACAGCGGCGACTCGGAGCAGTGGACGTCACCGCCCACCGCCGTCGGCCTGGTGGTGGACTACGCCGGTGCACTCGTCGGCCGGGACCCGCAGGCCGTACCGGTGGCCCGGCGCTCGCGTTGCTGCTGCTCGCCGCGGTGCTGCTGGCGCTCTGGTGGCGGGCGTGGCGGGCACTGCGTGCGGTTCGGCCACTGCCGGGTCCACGGGTGGCGTTGCGGGCGCGGCGCTGGCGCTGGTCGCCACCGTCGTCCTGTCCCCGGTCTTCCACCCCTGGTACGCGACCTGGCCGCTGGCGTTGCTGGCGCTGACCGCCCAGCGGACGACCTGGTTCGTGGTACCGGCCGCGGCGGCCGCATTCCTCGCCCTGCCCGACGGCACGAACCTGGCCCGATTCACGAAGGCCCCGGCGCGGTGGCGATGACGGTCCTGTTCCTCGTCGCGCTCGTTGTTGGGGTCTCCCGCGTCGTGCTTCTTGTTGGCGCCTCCCGCCTGTCTTCCGCCTCCGGCGCACGTCGCGGGCATTCCGAACCCGAGGAGGCTCCGGGGCCGCCTCGCTGGTGATGTCGACCCGTACTCCTCGCTGGTGCCTTAATCAACGGGGTGAGTCGTTCAAGATCGCGCAAAATCCAGGATCGAGTGGTGTCGGCGTCCCGCGGTTGCCACTACATCCAGGATCGAGCGTGCCCTTGCCGCGAGGCCGGGGTCGCCGGGGCGCGGGTGGGGGTGGGGGCGCGGGTTGCCGGGTCAACGGCGTCGGCGGAAAGATCCGCGCAACATCAGGGATGTTGCTGCCTCCCGCGCGTCTGAGGCAGCAACATCAGGGTAGTTGCGCGGATCTTGGCGCGGGTGGGTGGAGGTGTTGATGCGCGGGCGCCGGCGTGGGTATCGAAGCGGGTGCCGACCTGGGGCGCCGACCTGGGGTGCCGACCCGTGGGTGGCTGCTGGAAGCGGGCCGGCTCCGCGATCAGCGGAGCCGGCCCGGCCGGTGTTCGAGTGACTGCTCAGCAGTCGTAGTACATGGCGAACTCGTGCGGGTCGGGCGCAGGCGCACCGGGTCGACCTCGTTGGCGCGCTTCCAGTCGACCCAGGTGGAGATCAGGTCGGGCGTGAAGACGCCGCCGTCGAGCAGGTAGTCGTGGTCGGCCTCGAGCGAGTCGAGCACGGCCGGCAGCGAGCCCGGCACCTGCTTGACGTCGCCCCACCTCCGGCGGGAGGTCGTAGAGGTCCTTGTCGATCGGCGTCGGCGGCTCGATCTTGCTCTTGATGCCGTCCAGGCCGGCCATCATCATGGCCGAGAAGGCCAGGTAGACGTTGGCCGACGGGTCCGGGACGCGGAACTCGACGCGCTTGGCCTTGGCGTTGCTGCCGGTCACCGGGATGCGGGTGCAGGCGGACCGGTTGCGCTGCGAGTAGACCAGGTTGACCGGCGCCTCGTAGCCCGGCACCAGGCGGCGGTACGAGTTGACCGTCGGGTTGGTGAAGGCCAGCAGCGACGGCGCGTGGTGCAGCAGACCACCGATGTACCAGCGGGCCATGTCGGACAGGCCGGCGTAGCCGGTCTCGTCGTAGAACAGCGGCTCACCGTTGAGCCAGAGGCTCTGGTGGGTGTGCATGCCGGAACCGTTGTCGCCGAACAGCGGCTTGGGCATGAAGGTCGCGGTCTTGCCGTTGGCCCAGGCCTCGTTCTTCACGATGTACTTGAAGAGCTGAAGCTGGTCACCGGCGTGCAGCAGCGTGGAGAACCGGTAGTTGATCTCAGACTGACCGGCGGTGCCCACCTCGTGGTGCGAGCGCTCCACGTTGAAGCCGGTGTCGACGAGCCGGCGCACGATCGAGTCGCGCAGGTCGGCGTAGTGGTCGACCGGCGGAACCGGGAAGTAGCCGCCCTTGTACGCGGTCTTGTAGCCGAGGTTGCCGCCCGCCTCTTCGCGGCCGGTGTTCCAGGCGCCCTCGATCGAGTCGATGTAGTAGAACGACTGGTGCGCCGAGGTCTCGTGGCGGATCGAGTCGAAGATGTAGAACTCCGCCTCGGCGCCGAAGTAGGCGGTGTCGGCGATGCCGCTCGCCGCCAGGTATGCCTCGGCCTTCTTCGCCACGTTGCGCGGGTCGCGGCTGTAGGCCTCGCGGGTGAACGGGTCGTGGATGAAGAAGTTGAGCGCGAGCGTCTTCTGCGCGCGGAACGGGTCGATGAACGCGGTGGCGACATCCGGGAGCAGGAGCATGTCCGACTCGTGGATCGCCTGGAAACCGCGGATCGACGAACCGTCGAACGCGAGGCCGTCGGTGAAGAGGTCGTCGTTGACGGACTCGACCGGCAGGTTGAAGTGCTGCATCACGCCGGGCAGGTCACAGAAACGAACGTCGACGAACTTCACGTCCTCGTTCTTGAGGTATCGCAGCAGTTCCTCGGGATTGGCGAACACACATCCTCCTGGCACGTCCACGGGGTGGCTAGGCTTCTGGCGACGCTAGGGCCGGGCGGTTGCCCGGCCGTGTCTCCGTTGTTTCTGCCGTGTTACGTCCTCGCGGAGCGTCAGTGACGCTCCTGTCCACGCCTCCGGCTCCCCACGAACGCCGTACCGACTGTGCCAGTGTAGTGACATCTGATGCCTTTGGCCTGAATCGGCACACGGTGGCGGCGGCCTCCGGCGAGCCCTCGTCGGGCGCGGATACCCTTGACCGCTGTGACCAATCCGCACGCCCGGCAGCGCCGGCCGCCGACCCACCTTCACCCCGCCGACCCTCGGTAAGCGTTTCGGGGCGCTGATCATCGACTGGGTGCTCTGCCTGCTGGTGTCCAACTTCTTCGCCGACCCGGTCCGCGACGGATGGGCTCCGGTGCTGGTGCTGGTCCTGGAGTACGCCATCTTCCTCGGCCTGTTCGCCCAGACGCCGGGCATGTACATCACGAAGATCCGCTGCGTGAGCTGGGACGACGGTGGCCGGATCGGCGTGCTGCGAGGGCTGATCAGGGGCCTGCTGCTGGCCCTCGTCGTCCCCGCGCTGATCATGGACGAGCACCGCCGTGGCCTGCACGATCGACTCGCCGGCTCGGTCGTCGTCGACGCCCCCGCGGCTGAGCAGACCCGATCAAGGCCGACCCGGGACCCGGGCCACCCGCAAGGTCTCACTCGATCCTGGAAGCCAACGCCGTTACGTCGGGCGGAACAGCTGTTCGTCAACCAGCGCTGCCTCGCCGATCATGGAGTTGTGGTGGGCAACAAAACGCCCGAAAAATCGCTAAACGGGCACCATAACTCCATGATCGACAGGCCTGGCCTGCCCTGGCCCGCGATCTTGCACTTTCTGTCCCGACACAAGGGCATCCCACGCATGTCGACGACCACAACTGCAAGATCGGCGCGAACGCGAAAGAGCCGGACCCGCCACGGGTCCGGCTCTTCTACGCGTACGTCGAAGGGTCAGCGGCCCGGACTGGCGGAAGGCGCCTGGCGGCCGCATGTTCTTCGGGATCGCGCCCTTGGGCATCTGCGGACGGGCGGTGAGCGCCTTGAGTCGCTTGTCCAGCGAGTTGACGTCCTTGCCGGAGAGTGCGCGCGGCAGGCGCAGCAGCGTCGTGCGGAGCTTGCGGATCGGCAGTTCGCCCTCTTCCTGCCCGATCACGTAGTCGTGCAGGGAGCGGAGCCGATCACCTTGGACAGCCGCCGCTTCTCCTGACCGAGAAGGCCGCGCACCCGCTGCGGGTTGCCCTCGGCCAGCAGGATCACGCCCGGACGGCCGATCACCAGGTGGACCATGTCCATCTGGGTGGTCGAGCTGACCGCCGGGTCACCCGCCAGTCGCCGCGCATGTTCTCCATGATCTGCGCCGCTGCGCCGGCTGGCCCTCGGCGGCGTTCATCATCGCCTTGTTGGACCGCAGGTTGAGCACGATCAGCACCGCGAGCAGGATGAACAGGATGCCCAGCGGCAGCCAGATCCAGCCCAGAGGATGACCGCGACCACGGTGAGGGCGAGCGGAGCAGCACCGCTGCGGCGACCAGCGGCGCGAACCACCGGTCCTGCTTGGCGGTGAACTGGAACACCATCCCGATCTGCTTCAGCCGTTGGCCGAACGAGACCTTCTCCTGGGGCTTTGCCATGTCGCAGAGTCTAGTGGTCGCCACCGGCCCGGTTGATTCGCGTCCGGGTGCCGGGGCAGCTGAGTACCTTACGTCGCCTCAGGGGTCCGGACCGGGCGGGTAAGGAGGGTGCGGGTCGGAAAGATGAGGCGTCGTGCCCATGCCCGGGTGGGGCCTTCGCGCGAAGAGTCGTCAGCAGCGAACGACGACACCACGAAGGAGCCCGACATGTTCGGCAACGACGCAGAATTCCTGCTCAACCTGCACCGTAGTACCGCCGCCGAGTTGCGCGCCGACGCCGCCGCGGACCGGCTCGCCCGGTCGCTGCCGCGTCCCGCCAGCCGCGGTTGGCTGGGCCGGCGCAGGCCGGCCGGTCGCACCAGCGACGCCCGCCGGTGACCGCGCCCAGCACCGCTGGTACGTGGGCGGCGCCCAGCACGGCTGGCACGTCGGCCGCGCCTACCATCGCTGCCACGTCCGCGGCGCCGTCACCGCTGCCACGGGGCAGCGGTGGCGGTGCCGACCGGTCGACCGATTCGGCCCCGCCGCTCCGTCACCGGACGGTCGGCGGGGCCGGCGGGCGGTCCGTCGTGGCATGCTCGACCACGTGACCGTACGCGCCGCCAGCTCCGTCCTCGTTGGACGCCATCGTGAGACCGTGGCGCTGCGCGACGCGCTCGGCCGGGCGCGGGCCGGGAGCCGACCACAGTGCTGGTCGGTGGTGAGGCGGGCGTGGGTAAGACCCGGCTGCTGGAGGAGTTCGCCGGCTGGGCCACCGAGGGCGGAGCGCGGGTGCTCGTCGGTCAGTGCCTGGAGCTGGGCGAGGCCGGCCTGCCGTTCGCCCGTTCGCCGCCGCGTTGCGCGCGGTGCTGCGCGCCGACGGCCCGGAGGTCTTCGCCGGCTACGAGGCGGAGTTCGCGCCGTTGCTGCCGGAGCTGGGCCGGGCATCCGCGGCGCTTGCCGCACCACGTGCCGTTCCGCTCAGCGACGCCCCGCGCGGCTATCTGTTCGATCTGGTCGCCGAGTTGTTCCAACGACTGGCCGACGCCTGCGCGCTGGTGCTGATCATCGAGGACCTGCACTGGGCCGACCGGTCCACGCGTGACCTCATCGGCTTCCTGGTCCGGGCGGCGAGGCCGGGTCGGCTGCTGCTGGTCTGCACCTACCGCACGGACGAGTTGCAGCGGGGCATCCGCTGCGTCCGTTCCTCGCCGAACTCGATCGGGCCCGTGGTGTGGAGCGGGTCGAGTTGGGCCGACTGGACCGCGACGGCACCGCCGCGATCCTCACCGACCTGCTCGGTGCCGAGCCGATCGCCCGGCCGTCGACGACGTCCACGAGCGCACCCAGGGCAATCCCTTCTTCATCGAGGAGCTGGCCGTCGCCGGTGACCCGATCGGCTGCGCGGCACTTCCGGAGACGCTGCGCGACCTGCTGCTGGCCGGGTGGACCGGCTCCCCGAGCCGGCCCAGCGGGTCCTGCGGATCGCCGCGGCCGGGGCACCCGTTTCGCCCACGACCTGCTCGCCGAGGTCGCCGGGCTGCCGGAGGCCGAGCTGGAGGACGCGCTGCGCGCCACCGTCGCCGCACAGTTGGTGGTGGCCGATCGGGACGGCGACTACGAGTTCCGGCACGCGCTGGTCCGTGAGGCCGTGCACGACGAGTTGCTGCCCGGCGAGCACGCCCGGCTGCACGCCCGCTTCGCCGCCGCCATCGAGGCCCAGCCGCACCTGGTGGCCGTCGGTCGCGCCCCGGCCGAGATCGCCCACCACTGGTACGCCGCGCACGACCACCCGCGCGCCCTGGTCGCCGCACGTGCCGCGGCCGCGCCGCCGCCGACCGGTACGCGTACGCCGAGCAGCGCCGTCTGCTGGAGCGGGCGTTGGAGCTGTGGGAGCTGGTGCCGGACGCCGCGGCCCTGCTGGACATGGACCACCTGGCGTTGCTGGAGCAGACGCTGGGCGCGGCGGTCACCGCCGGTGACTTCAGCCGGGCCATCACCCTGACCCGCGCCGGGCTGGCCGAGGTGGACGCCGACCAGGCTCCGCTGCGCGCCGCCCGCCTGCTGGACCAGCGTGGTCGACTAATGGCCCTGCTCGGTAAGAGTGACGGCGGTCGGGAGCTGGATGAGGCGTACCGGCTGGCGGCGGGCGGTTCACCCGGCGTGGAGCGGGTCCGACTGCTCGCCGACATCGCCACCCACCTGGTCAAGATCGATCCTCGTAAGGCGGCCCGGGTCGCCGCCGAGGCCGGCACCGACGCCGAGGCGCTCGGCGCGGACGTGGCCCTGCTGTCGACGCGGATCGCGCTGCTCTGCCACGGCGAGCGAGACCTGGAGCGAGGGCTGGCCGAGCTGGGCCGGGTGGCCGCCGCGGCCCGTGCGGCGGGGACGCGCCGACCCTGGTGCTCGCCATGGTGTTCGAGTCGGACATGCTCTGCGAGCTGGGGCGCTACGCCGAGTCCGCGCAGGCCGCCGAGGCCGGCGTGGCCGAGGCCCGGCGGGTGGGGATCAGCCGCTCCACCGGGGCGTACCTGCTGTCCAACCGTGCCGAGGCACTGATCGCGCTGGGTCGGTGGGACGAGGCCGAGGCGGTGTGCGCGGAGGCCGCCCGGATCGACCTGTCCGGTGTCACCGGGCTGCACTGGCTCCAACTGGGTGCCGGGCTGCGGCTGGCCCGTGCCCATCCGGGCGCCGACGAGCTGGTCGACCGGGCGCTCACCTTCCTCGGTCGGCCCTACCTGTGGCCGAACCACCGCCTGCCCCTGCACGAGTTGGCGATCGAGGCGGCGCTGGCCGCGGACGACAAGGTCGAGGCGGTACGCGCGGCCCGCGTCGCGGTGGTCGACGAGAGCCTGCCCGAGCTGCCTCGGGAAGGGTGGCCGGTGCTCAGTGCCGCCGAGCGTACCGCGGCTCGCGTGAGTGATCGGGAGCTGGCGAGGGCCGTCGCGGCGCTCGCCACCGACCTGCCGGCACGGCACCCGGCAGCTCGGGCGCACGCCGCCCAGGTGACCGCCCTGCTCGCGGTCGGCGACCAGGCGTTGCCGGCGTGGCGTGCGGCGGTCGACGCGTGGCGGGCCGACGGGCAGCCGTACCCGTTGGGTCGGGCTCTGTTGGCGCTGGCCGAGGCGACCGCCGCGGCCGGGGAACGCGACGAGACGGCGGCGGCGGTCACCGAGGCTGGCGAGATCGGCCGGCGGCTGGGCGGCGCCGCTGGTCGAGGCGGCCGCCACCCTGGCGCGCCGGGTCGGTCTGCGGACCGCAGCCGGTGCGGCCGGCACCGACCTGCTGACCGCGCGGGAGCGGGAGGTCCTGCGGTTGGTCGCCGAAGGGCACAGCAACAGCCGGATCGCCGAGCGCTTGTTCATCTCCCCGAAGACGGCGAGCGTGCACGTGTCCCGGATCATCGCGAAGCTGGGCGTGACCAACCGGGTGGAGGCCGCCGCCGTGGCCCACCGCCTCGGCCTGCTCACCGAAGCCGACGCGCCGCTCTGACACGTGCGCCGAGGCGCCGCGCCGACGCGCGCGGCCACGATCAGCGCGGCAGGTAGATCCGCCAGCCCTCGATGGTGACCAGGTCGAGGCTGCCCGGAGCGGTGCGCTGACGCTCGTCGAGCACGTCCGCCAGTGGCGAGCCGGCCGGCGCGACCCAGGCAGGTGCCGTGGCGCCGTCCACCTCCCGCCGATACGCGGGTAGCGGTCGAAACCGGGACGCAGGGTGTCGTCGACGACCGCGCAGACCACCCGCTCCGCGCTGGCGAAGGTGAGCCGGTTGCAGGTCCAGTAGCCGGCGCGCACGTGTCGGACGCCGAGCTGCCGCAGGGTGCTCACCAACTCGGTGTGCCGGGCCTCGGCGGCCCGGCTGGCCGGGCGGCCTGCGCTGCCCGCCAGGTGGCATGGGCGGCGGTGCCCAGAGTGGCGGCGAGCACCGCCAGGGCGACCGGCCGGGCCAGCGTCCAACCGCCGCCGTGCCGGTCGGTCGCCGACGACCGCAGGCCGTGCCGGGCCACCGTCCACACCGGCCAGAGCAACGCCGGCAGGGAGATGAGCAGGCAGGACAGGTAGCGGGAACTCTCCACCGGGGTCAGCCCGGCGGAACTGCTCACGGTGTACGTGCCGAGGGTGCCCACCGCGGCCAGCACGAGCGCCAACCGGACCGCCGCCGTCACCCGAGAGTGCCCGACGGCGGAACCGGCAGGACCGGCGGGCCAGCCGGCGTCAGTCGGTCGGCGCAGTGTCCACCAGGCGGTGGTGGCGGCGAGCGCCAGCAGCAGCGGCAGGGCGAGCGCCCACCAGAGCTGCCAGGTGGCGCACCGCCCGGGATCGCAGAAGCCCATGCCCAGCGCCGGCCCGAGCAGCAGGCCGCCGTGCAGCCGGTCGGCCCAACTCGCGGTGGCGTTCGCACCGCCGGCGACGAGCACGGCGTCCAGCGGGTTCCGCCCGTTCGTCAGGCTGTGCAGCAGCAGCGGGCCGCCCCAGCACGGCCGCCGCCGCGAGCAACGCCCCGGCCGCGCCCCGTAGCTCCCGATGACAGAACCCGACCAGGACCGCGCCGGTCGCCGCGACGTACGGCAGGACGAGCGGGTCGACCCAGAGCATCAGGCCGGCCACGATCCCCACGTCGCCCAGCGCGCCAGCCGCCACCCCGGCCGACCGGTGGCCAGATCCACGGCGAGTACGGCCAGCGCCGCCCCGGCCGCGTTCATCTCGGGTAGCCGCCGCCGGCGATCAACTGGTTCTGACCACCCGGTCGGAGCCGAACGCCAGCAGCGCCACCACCAGTAGCCCGAACCACCGGTCTGCGGTCAGCCGCAGCGTCAACCGCCAGGCCAGCAGCAGGAACAGCGCGTACAGCGCCAGCGTGGGCAACCGCAGACCGAACAGCGACGGCCCACCGGCCAGGGCGAACACCGGCGCGGCCAGGTACGCCTCCAGCGTGCCCATGTACTGCTGGCCGTAGAACCAGACCGGGAAGTCCACGCCTCGGGCGATGTGCAGCGCGGCCAGCCCCATGGTGGCCTCGTCGCTGTTCGTCGGTGGCGCGGCGTGAACCAGCAACCAGAGCCGGTAACCCACCCGGCGAGCACGGCCAGCCCGGTGAGCCACCCGACCAGGCCGGGACGCGCGCTCGGTCGAGGGCGCGAGAGTCCGCGCCGCGCGGCTGCTCGCGTACGCCGACGGTCATCACCCGATCATGGCATCCGGACGCCGCACGGCCGTGCGGCCGGCCGGCGGAGTCAGCCGGCGGTGGCGAGCGAGGCGGCGGCGCGGGCGTCGATGGCCTGCTGGTAGAGCCGACCGGCCCGGTACGACGAACGCACCAGCGGCCCGCTCATCACCCCGGCGAAGCCGATCTCCTCGGCCTCCTCACGCAGCTCGACGAACTCCTCCGGCTTGACCCAGCGGGTCACCGGGTGGTGCCGGGGAGGGCCGCAGGTACTGCGTGATGGTGATCAGCTCGCAGCCGGCCTCGTGCAGGTCGCGCAGCGCCTGCGAGACCTCGGACCGCTCCTCGCCCATGCCCAGGATGAGGTTGCTCTTGGTGACCAGGCTGTCGGCGCGGGCCTGTCGGATCACGTCCAGCGAGCGGTCGTAGCGGAACGCCGGCCGGATGCGCTTGAAGATGCGCGGCACGGTCTCCACGTTGTGGGCCAGCACCTCGGGACGGGAGCCGAAGACCTCGGCCAGCTGCTCGGGGACGGCGTTGAAGTCCGGGATCAGCAGCTCGACGCCGCAGCCGGGCTGCAGGGCGTGGATCTGCCGGACGGTCTCGGCGTACAGCCAGGCGCCGCCGTCGGGCAGGTCGTCACGGGCGACGCCGGTGATGGTGGCGTAGCGCAACCCCATCGCGACCACCGACTCGGCCACGCGACGCGGCTCGTCGGCGTCGAACTCGGCCGGCTTGCCGGTGTCGATCTGGCAGAAGTCGCAGCGCCGGGTGCACTGGTCACCACCGATGAGGAAGGTGGCCTCCCGGTCTTCCCAACACTCGTAGATGTTGGGGCAGCCGGCCTCCTGGCAGACGGTGTGCAGCCCTTCGCGCGAGACGAGCCCGCGCAACTGGGTGTACTCCGGGCCCATCTTGGCCTTGACCTTGATCCATGGTGGTTTGCGCTCGATCGGCGTCTCGGCGTTGCGCGCCTCGATACGCAGCAGTCGCCGCCCTCGGGGCCGCCGTTGCGGTGCGCGCTGCCTGGCCGGTCGTCGGCGCGGAGTGCTCGATCGTCACGAAAACGAGCCTACGCCGGACGGCGGGTGTCTATGTGCGTCAGGCGACCGGCGTCACGCCCCGAACGTTGTGACGCCGGACACCGGCCCGTCGGAAAAGGGCGTCACAGACGAGGGAATCGGGTGCTACGGTCTCCGCCAACAGCGACGACGGAGCCGAGTAGCGCACCGACCCGCCAGTGCAGAGAGCCGCCGGTGCTGAGAGGCGGTCTGGTGCCGGTGCGCGAAGACCCTCCCGAGCTGCGGGAAGAACGGCCGCGGGTCATCCGCGCCCAGTAGAGCCCGCCCGGTTGGCCCCGGTCATCAGGCGACGAACGAGGCCCCGCTTCGGCGGGGTGAAGGTGTGGTGGCACCGCGAGGATCCCGCTCGCCCACACCTCCCTGGGGCTGATGCGACGCTTAGCCACCCCAGGGCGGCGACGGCGTGGCGATCGACCGAGGAGCAACCCGCCATGCAACGAACCCTGTCCCACCACCTACCCGCCCAGATCGGCGCGACAGTGCGGATCGCCGGCTGGTGCACCGACGCCGACTGCTCAAGTCGGTGGCCTTCCTGATCGTGCGGGACGCCGCCGGCCTGACCCAGGTGGTCGTCACCGACCCGGCCGTCCGCGCCGAGCTGGAGAAACTTCCCGAGGAAACCGTCGTCGAGGTGGTCGGCACGGCCACGTCCAACGGCACGGCGCCCGCCGGGTCGAGCTGACCGACCCGACGGTACGTCCGCTCGGGCCGCCCGCCGTGCCGCCCCGTTCGACCTGTACCGGCCGGCCCTCACCGCGAGCCTGCCCACGCAACTGGACAACGCGCCGACCGCGCTGCGGCACCCACCCGGTCGGCCGCGCTGCGGATCTCGGCGGCGGCGGTGGCCGGGTTCCGGCCGCACTCGACGCCCACGACTTCGTGGAGATCCACACCCGAAGGTGGTCAGCTCCTCCACGGAGAGCGGGGCGAACGTGTTCGCGCTGGACTGGTTCGGCGGGCCCGCGTACCTGGCCCAGTCACCGCAGTTCTACAAGCAGCTGATGGTCGGCGTCTTCGAACGCGTCTACGAGGTGGGGCCGGTCTTCCGGCCGAGCCGCACGACACCGTCCGGCACCTCGCGCAGTACACGTCGCTCGACGCCGAACTGGGCTTCGTCGCGGACCACCGGGATGTGATGCGCGTACTGCGCGACACAGTGGCCGGGATGCTGGGCACTGTGGGCGAGCGGGCCGGTGCCGCCCTGGCGACGCTCGACGTCACGCCGCCGCAGGTGCCGGCGGAGATCCCGGCGGTGCACTTCACCGAGGCGCTGAGGATCGCCGGGGCGCCCGCCGACGAGCCGGACCTCGCACCCGCCCACGAACGGACGCTGGGCGAGTGGGCCCGCCGCGAACACGGCTCGGACTTTCTTCGTCACCGGCTACCCGATGGCGAAGCGACCGTTCTACACCCATCCGACCCGGCGCAGCCCGCGTACTCGAACGGTTTTGACCTGCTCTTTCGTGGTCTGGAGCTGGTCACCGGCGGGCAGCGGCTGCATCGGCACGCCGACTACCTGGCGGCGTTGGCGGCCCGGGCGAGCCGGTCGAGCCGTACGCCGGTTACCTGGACGCGTTCCGGCACGGGATGCCGCCGCACGGCGGCTTCGCCATCGGCCTGGAACGGTTCGTGGCCCGTCTGGTCGGCGCGGCCAACATCCGGGAGGTCACCGCGTTCCCGCGCGACCTGCACCGCCTGACTCCGTGAGTGAGCGCGGGCCGGGGCGCGGCGCTCCCGGCCCGCGCCTGCTCAGACCGTGACGAGGGTGGACAGCCGGCGCTCGACCACCGGCAGCACGTCGGCGACGCTGATCGGGCGGCCCAGCTCGGCGGTGAGCGAGGTGACGCCCGCGTCCCGGATGCCGCACGGAACGATCTGGTCGAAGTACGTCAGGTCGCAGTCACAGTTGATCGAGAAGCCGTGCTGGTGACGCCCCGGGCGACCCGGATGCCGATGGCGGCCACCTTGCGGGCCGGCCCCGGTCGTCCTCGGGCACCCAGACGCCGCTGCGCCCTCGACCCGGCCGGCGCTCAGCCCGACCTCGGCGCAGACGTCGATCAGCAGCTCTTCGGTCCGGCGGACGTAGGCGACCACGTCCACCGGGTCGGGCAGCCGCAGGATCGGGTAACCGACGAGCTGACCCGGCCCATGCCAGGTGATCTTGCCGCCGCGGTCCACGTCGACGACCGGAGTGCCGTCCACCGGCCGGTCCCACGGCTCGGTGCGCTTGCCCGCGGTGTAGACGCTCGGGTGCTCCAGCAGCAGCACGGTGTCGCCCGCTCGCCGGCCACCACCGACTCGTGCAGGCGCCGCTGCTCGTCCCAGGCGGCCTGGTAGTCGATCAGGCCGGCACGGACGGCCGTCAGGCCGGGGTCGTCGTCGTCACGGCGTCCAGCCTAGTCCCGCTACTGGCGATCATCCCTGGTGAGCCGCCTCACCGGGTTGCCGCCGCCGTCTGCCCGCCGGGCTCAGGCGCTCGACGCTGGCGGGTCGGTCGCACGGCGACGTCGTCGACGGCGGATGAGGAGGGCGACGGCGAGCAGCACCGGCGCGGACAGCGTCAGGTAGACCCAGAGCGGGGCGGCGAACGCCGACGGCCGGGGCTCCGGCCCCGAACGCGGCCCGGGTCAGCAGGTCGCCCGGCACGATCAGGTCGGTCGACCCGACCGGCGCGGTCACCAGCACCTCGCGATCGCCGCCCGGCGACAGCGCGGCGAGGATGGCCTGCCGGTCGGTGTCCTGTTCCGTTCCGCTGACATACCGCAGGACCGGGTCGTCGCCGCGCCAGCCGATGACCCTGCTGACCGAGGTGCCGGCCGGCAGGGCCTGGCCGACGGCGTGGCCGGTGGCCGCGTCCAGGAACTCGATTCGCCAGGTGCGTGCCGCCGCCTCCTCGGACGTGCACTCGGTCCCGGCGCAGCCGTCGAAGGCGAGCAGCGCGAGCCGCCGACCGTCGGGATGCCAGGCGGCCGGGCCAGCCAGGATCCGCCGGTCGCCCAGGTCGACCTGCCAACGCGGACCACCACCGGCCGGGTCGACCACCACCAGTCGCTGACGGTCGGCGAGCCGGGCTGGCGCGTCCGGCCAGCCGGTGGCCGCCACCAGGTCGCCACCGGGTGACCAGGCCGCCGCGGTGTGGGTGTCGAAGGCGCCGACGTCGACCACCCGCTCGGTGCCCCGGAACGGGTCGACGACGAGCAGGTCGTCGGGCTTCTCCGGGTCGTTGAGCTGCCGGTTGTCCGGCCCGAAACTGATCACCTCGTCGTCGTTGTTGCGGGTGCCCAGCACCTGCTGCCCGTCCGGCGACCAGGCCATCGGGGACACGCGGGTGCTCACCGCTCGACGCTGCCGGCCGGTGGTGAGGTCCAGCAACTCGCCGACGTACGGCCGGAGGTAGTGCCGTCCATCCGGGAGAGCAGCCCGTGCCCCTCGGCGATGCCGATCGGGATCAGCCGGTACGCGCCGTCCCGGTCGACCAGCACACCTGTCGACTCGAAGTAGCGGGTGCGTTCGGTGAAGAACACCAGCGCGGCCGGACCGGCCGGGCGTTGCCCCACGGTGGCCTGCCACAGCCAGGGATCACGCACCCGGGTCGGCACCGCGCCGGCCGCGCCCCGGCTGCCGTGCTGACAGCGGCGGTGCTGACTGCGCCGGTGCTGGTCGTGGCCGTGGCGGGCGGCGCGCTGAGTGCCACCAGCCCCAGCGCGACCCCGACCACCGCGGCGCGCCGCAGTCGTCCGCCGATCTGCCCCATCGGCTCATTAGACGCGATGGCGGCCCGTCGTGATGCCCCGGTCGGTCGCGCCGGGCCTAGCGATCGGCTTGGGGATGCGCCAGAGCCACACGTCGTCGACCCGTTGCGGCTCGCCGAACAGGGCGGTGCCGGTACGCCGCAGCGCCTCCTCGTCGACCTCGAACTTCGCGCCGTGCACCTGGTCGGCGAGCACCACCGTCTCGATGCGCCAGTGCCGCAGGTCCGACTGGACCTCCCGGATCGTTCCGTCGGTGACGATCGGCACCAGCCCGGTACGGCCGGCCTGGTCCATCAACGCGCTCAGGGTGCGCGGCACCGGGCCGATCCGGCCCGCCCGTCCGGCCCACCGGGACCGAGGAAGAAGCCGCCGGAATCTCGAACTCGCCCTGTCGGTGCGACAACGCGTACGCCTGCCAGCGCTGGCCGTCCGGGTAGATGTCCACGGTCAGCGGCACCGGGGTCAGCACCCGTCCGGTGAGACGTAGTCCCGCCAGGTGCCGGAGGTGATGAAGCGCGGGATCGGCTCGCGCTCGTCGGTCAGCAGCGGGTGGGCAGCAGCGGCACCAGGGCCACCGCGAAACCGAGCAGCCAGGCCAGCTCCGTGGAGCGGTGCCGGGCGGCGCGGCGCGCAACTGGTCGACGACGTACGCCAGCAACAGTCCGACCACTGGCGCGACGACGAGCGCCAGCCGGCCGGCAGCGCCGCGTTCACCACCGGCAGTTGTCCGAGCAGGTCGAAGGGCATGGGAGATCGGTTCGTCGGCCGTCGACCTTGGCGACCGGCCCGAAGGAGAGCACCGTGAAGATCAGCGCGACGACGCCCAGCGCCCAGAGGGTGGCCCGGCGGCCGGTCGGCCCGCCGCCAGAGCGCGACGAAGCAGACCACGGTGAGTAGCAACAACGGGATGCCGAAGAACGAGTTCTCCTCGGTCGGGTTGGTGCCAGTGAGGTCCCCAACCCGGCCTCGCCGGCCAGCGAGCGGCGCGGGAATGCGCCGAACGCCGCGATGTCCTCGGAGTGGATCACGGGGTCGAAGCCGGTGCCGTGGAACCGTTGCGGCCCGGCGAAGTGCAACCACAGGGGTACGACAGCAGCACGCCGGCGACCACTGCGGTCACCCCGAGCCCGCGCAGGAAGGTGGGCAGCGCGGCGCGTGCCTCGGCCCGGTTGGCCGGGTGCAGCGCCCAGATGGCGACGAACACCCCAGCGCCAGCGCGGCGAAGAAGAGCCCTTCGGCGGCGATCGAGAAGGCCACGGCGACCAAAACGCCGAGGATCACCCCGTCGCGGAGCCAGTGGCCCGTGCGGCGCAGCGCGAACAGCCGCCAGATCAGCAGCGGCACGAGCCAGCCGGCGGTCCAGTTCAGGTGCGCGTTGGCGTGCGAGACCATGCCGGGGAGTAGGCGATGAACAGGGCGCCGACCCCGGCGGCCAGTTGGCTGCGGACCAGGTGCCGGAGAGCAGCCAGTACCAGACCAGCGCGGTGGCGAGCAGGTTCAGGGTGAGGATCACCAGGAACGTCGCCGGAGGCCCGACCAGGTACGTGAGCGGGGCGAAGACCACCGCGTACACAGTGATCGAGGTGTTGACCGCGAGGTTCACGCCGTCCGGGACGTTGATCAGGTACGTGAAGAGCGGGTTGTCCCCGTGGGTGACCGCGTGCCCGCCGAAGGCCAGCAGCCACTCGAAGAGCGCCTGGTCGCTGGAGTTGACGGTGATGGTGCGGGTGTTCGGGTCGCGCCACAGCCCACTGGTCACCCAGACGGCGAGCGCGAGCGCCACCAGCGCGACGATCAGGTCCGCCCGGCGGTCCCGGACGACGCGCGGAGGTGACGCTGGTGCGGGCCCGGTGGCCAGCGACGGGGAGGACGGCACGCAGCGGACGTTACCAACCGGACCTGGACGGGCCGGTCAGACCTGCAAGGACGGGACCGTTGGGGACGGATTCCACCCGCCACCTCGACGGTCTGGGCGTACACAGCGGTCGCGGTAAATGTGTGACTGTGCCCCATGTCATAGGGCGACACATCGTCGTAACGTCACGGCAATTCGACCGTGACCCAGTTCACAGTCCGCCGCCTCAGGAGGCCGCCGTGCGCCGCTCCTCGTCCACCATCACCCGCCTGCTCGGCGGGCTCGCCGGCTCGCCCTGGCCCTGGCCGGGCGGTGGCCATCGCCGCACCCGCCCAGGCCGCCACCCTCACCCAGGTCACCGGGTTCGGCTCCAACCCGGGCAACCTCACCATGTACGCCTATCGGCCGGACAACCTGCCGGCCAACTCCCGGCCGTCGTGCTGCTGCACGGCTGCACCCAGAACGCCTCCGGCTACTTCTCCGGCTCCGGCTGGCAGAAGTACGCCGACCAGTGGAAGTTCGCCCTGATCGTCGCCCAGCAGCCCTCCGGCAACAACGCCAACTCCTGCTTCAACTTCTTCGAACAGGGCGACACCACCCGGGTCAGGGTGAGGCGCTGTCGATCAAGCAGATGGTCGACCACGCCAAGGCGAACTTCGGGGTCAACGGCTCCCGGTCTTCGTCAGCGGTCTCTCCGCCGGCGGGGCGATGAGCGCGGTCATGCTGGCCACCTACCGGACGTCTTCGCCGCCGGATCGATCATCGCGGGGATCCCGTACCGCTGCGCCACCAGCATGGTCAACGCGTTCAGCTGCATGAACCCGGGCGCGGACAAGACCCCGGCCGCCTGGGGCGACCTGGTCCGTGGCGCGTACTCCGGCTACACCGGCCCCGGCCCCGCGTCGCCATCTGGCACGGCACCTCGGACACCACCGTCACCCCGCTCAACGGCACCGAGTCCCGCGACCAGTGGACCAACGTGCGGGGTCTCCCAGACCCGACCAGCACCTCGTCGCTGCCGGGCAACACCAGCCTCGAGGTGTACGGCAACGACGACGTACGCCTCTACCGGGTCTCCGGATGGGCCACGGCACTCCGGTGGACCCGGTTCCGCTGCCGAGCAGTGCGGCACCGCCGGCGCGTACCTCCTGGACACCATCTGCTCGACGTACCGTGACGCGCTCTTCTTCGGCCTGAACGGCGGTGGCACGAACCCCACGCCGACTCCCACGGCCACGCCGACCCCGACCCCACGGCCACGCCGACTCCCACCCCACCCCGACCACGCCCGCGACCTGCGTGACGGCCAGCAACTACGCGCACGTGGCGGCCGGCCGGGCGTACCAGTCCGGTGGCTACGCCTACGCGAACGGCTCCAACCAGCGAATGGGCCTCTACAACACCTTCTACACCAGCGCCCTGAAGCAGACCGCCGCCAACTACTGGGTGATCGGCTGCTGAAACCACCACCACCCTCGACTTGTTGATCAAGAGGTTTGCGTCATCCGGAAGCCGGAATCTGACGCAAACCTCTTGATCAACAGCGGTGGGGGCGGGTGGTGGTGTGCACTCCTCGATCAGTGGCCAGGCGTTGAAGAACTTCGGCTGAGGGCCGAACAGCTCGGTCAGATATCGCGTCGGAGGCGCGTGGCGGTCGTCGTCGGGCAGCCAGATCGAGTCGCACTCCGGGCAGAGCAGGAACATGCGCCCGTCCTCACGCACCCGGTACCAGGTCTGCCAATCCTGCCCACACGCTGTGCAGGCGACCTTCACGACGTTCGCAGCGGACACCGATCCTCCCGGAGGGCGCCCTCGACCGTTGATCATGAAGTTATTGCCACGACACGCCGAGGTCAGTGGCAATAACTTCATGATCAACGGGATGGGGCGGGGCGGGGCGGGCGGGTTAGGCGGTGAGGGCTTTGGAGGGCGGCGGGAGGGTGGGTGCTGGTACGGGAAGGCCGCGCGGGCCAGGACACCCGGGAGGACGCGGGTGCTGGTGAGGGCCTCGTGGGCGAAGCCGCCGAGCACCACCTTGAGCGCCAGTGCGGGGATCGGGACGAGGGCCGGGCGGTGCAGCTGTCGGGCCAGCTCGCGGGTGAACTCGGCGTTGGTCACCGGGTTTGGGCCCACCACGTTGACCGGGCCGGCGATCTCGTCGTGGGCCAGCAGGAAGAGGGTCGCGTCCAGCCAGTCGGCCATCGAGATCCACGGCAACCACTGTCGGCCGCTGCCCAGCCGCCCGGCGATGCCCAGCTTGAACGGCAGCAGCTGCGGCTTGAGCATCCCGCCGTCACGGTCCAGCGGCAGGCCGGTGCGGAGCCGGATCACGCGTACCCCGGCGTCCTCGGCCGGTCGGGTCGCGGCCTCCCACACCCGGCAGACGTCGGCCAGGAAGCCCTCCCGGCCGGCGCGTCCTCCTCGACGGCCCGGTCGCCGGTGTTGCCGTACCAGCCCACCGCCGACGAGTTGAGCAGCACCCGGGCCGGTCCGCGGGGTAGCCCGGCGACGGTCGTCGCCAGGGTGGTGGTGCTGTCCACCCGGCTGGTGCGGATCAACCGCCGGTAGTCGTCGTCCCAGCGCTTGTCGCCGACGCCCGCGCCGGCCAGGTTGACCACGGCGTCCGCCTCGGCGACGACCGCCGGGTCGAGGTGCCCGGCGGCGGGTCCCACCGTCGCTCCTGATCATCGCGCGGCGTCCGACGGACGAGCTTGCTGATCTGGTGCCCGTCCGCCGTGAGTCGGTCGGCCAGCCGGGTGCCGAGGAAGCCGGACGCGCCGGCCAGAAGGATGCGCATACCCCATCTTCGTCCAGAACGCCAACGGCGGATGCGTGGGCGGCCGACGTCACCGGCAGGCGAAGAAATTCGCGTCGATCGGGAGACGACGTGGAAAGCGCAGGTCAACGGGTGTCCCAGGCACCGAAAAGGCCGCTGGGCGATTTCGAGAGTAAATGCGTTTCCGCAGGTCAGAGCGAACGTGAATGCAATGTTCGCGATTGCTTCCCGCAGCGATCTGGCTGACGATGAGCCATCCGAGAGCGCCCCGAATGGAGGGTTCACTCGCCGTGCCCGCCGTCGGGCGATCCCTGAGGAGGAGTCATGCCGATTCTGGTGACCGGAGCGACCGGGACCGTCGGTGGCAGTCTGGTCCGGCAACTGGTGGCCGCCGGACACGACGTACGCGCGCTGACCCGCGATCCTCGTCACCGGCGGCCGTCGCGCTGCCCGGTGGGGTGGAGGTGGTGGCGGGTGACTTCGCCGAACCCCACACGCTGGTCGCGGCGTTGCGCGGCGTGACGCGCATGCACCTGGTGGCGATGGACGGGTACGGGCCGCTGACCACCGGAGCGGAGATCCTGGAACTGGCCCGGCAGGAAGGTGTCCGCCGGCTCACCCATCTCGGCCACAACGATCCGAGCCGGGCGGACGACGACCCGATCGAGGCACCGCACCGGCCCTGCACCGTGCGGTGGAGAACTCGGGCCTGGAGTGGACGCACGTCTTCCGGGCGAGTTCATGGCTAACACCCGCGACTGGGCGGACGGTATCCGGACCGAGGGGTGGTGCGGGCGCCGTTCGGAGACTGGAACAGCGCGCTGGTCCACGAGGCGGACATCGCCGCGGTCATCGTGGCCGCGCTCACCGAGGACGGGCACGCGGGCCGGGTGTACCAGCCGACCGGGCCGGAGCCGGTCCGCCGCCGGGAGGCAGTCCGGATGATCGGCGAGGCGATCGGCCGTCCGGTGCGGTTCGACGAGCTGACCCCGGAGCAGGCCCGCGAGCACTGGAAGGACCTTTACCCGACCGAGGTGATCGAGTGGTTCCTGGAGATGGGGCGCTATCCCGACGGCAGTGGCTGGGTCGCCCCGGACGTCGAACGGTGACCGACGCCCCGGGCGCACGTTCCGGCAGTGGACCGCGGAGCACGCGGACGACTTCCGGTGACGGCGCCCGGGGCGAGGTCGGCGGTGGTCAGGCCGCTCGGACCGGGCGCAGATCGGCCAGGAGCCGCTCCACCTCGGCGTACGCCTCGGCGCTCAGCGGACCCTTCTCCAGCGTGGCGAGGTTCTCGTCGGCCTGGGCGACAGTGCGCAGGCCGGGGATCGGCACGGTACGCGGGCTGCGCGCCAGCAGCCAGCCGAGCGCGCCCTGGGCGAGCGTCCGCCCGTCGGCGGTGAGCGCGTCCCGGACCTGCTCGACCCGTGCCGCCCAGCGTGGTGTCGGCCGGCCGTCGGTGAACCACTCCAGCCACTCCGGTGCCCGCCCGCGTACGTCGTCCGCCCCGACCGCCCGGGTCGACCCGGTGAGCAGCCCCATCGCCAGCGGCCCGCGGTTGAGGCTGGCCAGGTCGTGGCTGTCGCAGACCGCCAGCACCGCCGCGTTGTCGCTCAGCACCGACTCGTCGTGCTGGATCGCCGCGCAGTGCGGTCCGGCCGCCGCGAACGCCTCCGCCGAGGTCGGGTCGTCGGTGCTCCACCCGTACGCGCGGATCTTGCCCTGGTCGACCAGGGTCTCCAGGGTGTCGACCAGATCGAGCGCGGCGGGCACCGGCAGTGCGTTGATGTGCAGTTGGTAAAGGTCGACGTGGTCGGTGTCGAGGCGACGCAGCGAGTCCTCCAGGCTGCGTACGGCGAAGGCCGGGCTGGCGTCGGTGCCGAGCGCCCGCCGGGTGGCCTCCTCGCTGACGTTGCCGAACTTGGTGGCGATCACCGCGCCGTCCGCCGGCCGGCCAGGGCCCGGCCGAGAATTCGTTCGCTGTGCCCCGCGCCGTAGTTGCTGGCGGTGTCGAACAGGGTCACCCCGAGGTCGAGTGCGCGGTGAATGGTGCGGATCGACTCGTCGTCGTCCACCTCGCCCCAGCCGAACGGCTGCCTGTCGTCACCCCAGAGCGGGCCACCGATGGCCCAGCACCCCATCCCGATCGCGCTCACCGTGATGCCGCTGCGTCCCAGCGTTCGTGTCGTCGTCATGGTGCCCAGCCTCCAACCTGGAGTGCGCTCCAGGTCAAGCACTACGATGACGCGGCATGAACGGTTACGCCCCTCGGAGGCTGCCCGCCGCAGCGGCTTCAGTCTGGACACCCTGCGGTACTACGAGAAGATCGGCCTGCTCGCCGATGTGGAGCGGACGCCGGGCGGGCAGCGGGTCTTCACCGATGACGACCTCGGCTGGCTGCTGCTGTTCCGCTGCCTGCGCGACACCGGGATGCCGATCGCGCAGATGCGCCGCTACGCGCAACTGGCCCGCGAGGGCGAGCACACCGTCGACGAGCGGCGTGAGTTGCTGGGCCACCACGCGGCGCGGGTCGAGGAGCAGATGCGCCTACTCCAGCGCCAGTACGACCACCTCCGGAGAAGATCCGCTTCTACGAGCGGGTGTCCCGGCCGGTGGCGGAGGTCGAGCAGGCCACGGCCACCGGCACGGCCGGTTGACCGACGGGGCTCCAGCCGTCAGCCGGGGACGCGTGGCGGCGTGGTCAGACCGAGCAGTTCCTCGGTCGTCCCGGCTCGACCGGTGAGCGCGTTCAGCGCGGCGACCAGCCGCTTCTCCTCGTAGCGGAAGTGCGACTCCAGCAGGGCGGCCAACCCGTCCAACTCGGCGCGCACCTCGGCGACCGGCATCGCCGTGTCGCCGGCCAGCAGCGCCTCGACCCGCTCCAGGATCCCCGCCACCACCTCGTGGTCGGTGATCAGGTTCTGGATGACCGGCCGCAGCTCGGGGACCTCCTCGGCCAGCAGCCGGAACGCGCCCGCGTCCTCACCGGTGTGGTGTCGGCCCAGTGCGGCGCAGAAGGTCAGGCAGTGGCCCGCAGGTCGCGGGACGGTCGGGCGTCGCCCGGGTGTCGAGGCTTGCCCGGAGACGGGCCAGTTCCGCGCTGAGCCAGAGGTGGATCTCGATCATTTGATTGCCGACGGCGGCGAGCCGGCCGGCCGGTGAACCGGTTGGTGCACGTTCGTCCCATGCTGTCCCCGCGCCTCCATGCCCACGGCGGCCTTCGTGCCGGGTACACCGCGACGCTGCGCCGGAGTCTATCCGGCCGGTGGCGGCGGCCTGAACCGAGACGGACGGGTCACGGTGTGGTCGGCTCGTCGGTCTCCCGGACGTCGTGCCAGCGCGCACGCCAGGCGGCCTCGTGGGCCTCGTGGCTGGTCCGCTCCTCGAAGACGGCGGCCCGTAGCGCGTGCCGGGACTTCGACATCACCATCACCTCCACGGCCACCAGCGCCACGCAGATCACTGTCGCGAGGGTGAGCGTGCCCAGCGCCGGCAGGTGCTGACCGACCGGAGGGCCGCCACGAGCACCACGATGACGCCGACGCGGGTCCAGCTGACGGTGCCGAGGGTACGCAGTTGAAACAGCAGGTTGACGGCGAAGTACCAGACCAGACCCCGAAGAGCATCGGCACCGCCGGCCCGTCCACCTTCTCGGCGATCCCGCCGGCCGGGTCGGTGATCTTGTGCAGGATCTCCTCGTTGCCGATCGAGAAGAGGATCACGCCGGCGATCATCGGCAGGTAGAGGTAGGCGTACGCGTCGCGGGCCATGGCCACCGGGGCCGCCCTCCGCGGCGTGCAGGGCGATCCGGGCGGCCGGCCCGATGAAGTCGAAGTGCGCCCACCAGAGGGCGGCGGTGATCACGATGCCGAGCGCGGCGGCGCACCGCCGGCCAGGTGACCGGCTTGCCGAGCAGGTTGCCGCCCACCCCGTGGAGATGATCGACTCGCCCAGCGCGATGATCAGAATGAGGTCGTAGCGCTCCGTCCAGTGCTCGGCGCTGGTCACCCCAGCCCCAGGTGCCGACGATGAAGCCGGTGGCGTACTGGACCAGCACCACCGCGATCCACAGTCCGTCGCGGACCAGGGCGGCCCGGTCGGGGTCGGTGATCTGCGGCGGGATCAGCGCGGCGGCCAGCAGCAGCACGATGCTCACCGCCAGCTCCGGGCGAAGCGGCGCAGTTGCCGCCGCTCCTGCGGGCTGTCCCGCACCACGTGCTGATAGAGGATCATGTGCACGGCCCGGACCACGACGTAGCTGACGGCCACCAGCATCGGCCGGCGGCGCCTTCCTTCGGGTCGCTGAACGCCTGCGGCAGTGCCAGCGCGAACGCGAACAGGGCGACCATCGCGATCACCATCAGCACCGGGACGTAGCCCTCGCCGAGCCGGACCCGGTGGCCACCAGGCTGTGCACCACCCAGATCCACCAGAGCACGGCGAGCACCAGGGCGGCGTGCAGCAACCGTCGGCCGGAGATGTTCGCGGCGGTCGCCCGGGTGATGATGAAAAGGAGAACACGAAGACCAGGTCGAAGAAGACCTCGAACTTGTCCACCCGGGCACCGGGGCGATCGGGACGGCCGGTCCCAGCTGTCCACCCCGCCGGTAGCCTCCCACGACCCCACTCTGGCAGCGTCCGGGCTGGTGGGAGGCGCGAACGGCGATGGCGACGGTGTCCGGCGTTACCTCCGGCCCGGTCGGGAAACACCGGGGCCACAGCCTCCGGCAGCGGGCCGGCCGGTTCGCCCCTCCCTGGACAAGGACGGACAATGACGACGAAAACCCGATCACCACTTCGTTCGCCCACACCTCCACGGCCATGGACGTGATCCGGGCGTGGACCTCGTCCGCCGACGGGCGATCGTCACCGGCGGGTCCTCCGGCATCGGCGTGGAAACCGCCCGCGCTCTGGCCAGCGCCGGCGCGGGAGGTCACCCTGGCCGTCCGCAACCCCGACGCCGGCCAGAAGGCCGCCGACGACATCACCGGCACCACCGGCAACGACCGCGTCCTGGTCGCCCCGCTGGACCTCGCCGACCAGGGATCGGTCGCCGACTTCGTCGCCAACTGGGACGGCCGCTGCACATCCTGGTCAACAACGCCGGCATCATGGCCGCGCCGCTGTCCCGCACCCGCAGGGCTGGGAGATGCAGTTCGCCACGAACCACCTGGGGCACTTCGCGCTCGCCACCGGGCTACGCTCGGCACTGCCTCCGGCGACGGGGCCAGGATCGTCTCGGTCAGCTCCGCCGCCCACCTGCGCTCACCGGTGGTCTTCGAGGACATCCAGTACGACAGCCGGGAGTACGAGCCGTGGCAGGCGTACGGGCAGTCCAAGACGGCCAACGTGCTCTTCGCCGTGGAGGCCAGCAGGCTCTGGGCGGACGACGGGATCACGGCCAACTCGCTGATGCCCGGCGCGATCCGGACCAACCTCCAGCGCTACGTCAGCGAGGAGGAACTGGAGCGGCTGCGGGCGGGCAACGCGGCGGCCTGGAAGACGGTCGAACAGGGTGCCGCCACGTCGGTGCTGGTCGCCTCGTCGCCGCTGCTCGACGGCGTGGGCGGGCGCTACTTCGAGGACTGTCAGGAGGCCGCCCCGCCACCCCGGTGGTCGCACCGGCGTCGCCGACTACGCGCTGGACCTGGCTGCCGCCGAGCGGCTCTGGAAGGTCTCGACGGCGCTGCTCAAGGCTTGAGGAGCACAAACGGAAGGGCGCCCCGGTCGACGACCGGGCGCCCTTCCGGCGTTGCGGGCAGATCAGGCCAGGCCCAGCTCCGAATCGAAGTTGCCGGCCTCCAGCCGCTCCTTGACCGCGGTCAGGAAGCGGGCCGCGTCGGCGCCGTCGATCAGCCGGTGGTCGTAGGACATGGCCAGGTAGACCATCGACCGGACCGCGATGACCTCGCCCAGCTCCGGGTCGTTGACCACGACCGGACGCTTGACCACGGCACCCGTGCCGAGCATCGCCGACTGCGGCGACGGCACGATCGGGGTGTCGAAGAGCGCGCCCCGGCTGCCCGTGTTGGTGAGCGTGAAGGTCGCCCCGGCCATCTCGTCCGGGTGATCTTGTTGGCCCGGGTGCGTTCGGCCAGGTCGGCGATCCGCTTGGCGATGCCGCCCAGGTTGAGGTCACCGGCGTTGTGGATGACCGGCACGAGCAGGCCGCGCTCGGTGTCCACGGCGATGCCGAGGTGCTCGGCGGCCGGGTAGGTGATCGTGCCGCCGTCCAGGTCCATGCTGGCCTGATGATCGGGTGGGTCTGCAGCGCCTCGATGGCGGCGAGGGCGAAGAACGGCAGGAAGGACAACTTCACGCCGTGCTTGGCCTGGAACGACTCCTTGGCCTTGAGCCGCAGCTTCGCGACCTTGGTGACGTCGACCTCGACGACAGTGGTCAGCTGCGCCGTCTCGTGCAGCGACTGCTGCATCCGCTTGGCGATCGTCGCCCGGATCCGCGGCAGCTTCTCGGTGGTGCCCCGCTTGGCGCTCGGCTGCGGCTTCGCGGCCGGCTTGGCCGGGGAGCGGCGGCGGCGGGAGCTGCCGCCGGAGCCGGAGCGGCCTTGGCGGCCTTCGCCTTCTCGGCTGCCTCCAGCACGTCCTGCTTGCGGATCCGGCCACCCACACCGGTGCCGTTGAGCGAGGACAGGTCGACGCCGTGCTCGCTGGCCAGCTTGCGCACCAGCGGGTCACGTACCCGGCAGCCTCCTCGCCGCCACCCTGTGCCGGGCGGACGGACGCGGCGGCGTCGAGGCCGGCGCGGCAGGCTGCGACGCCTGCTCGGTCCTGGCGGCTGCGCCGAGCTCTCGGTCTCCGCGGCCGGCTCGTTGTACGACATGCCCGGCGTCGGCTCCTCGACCTTCGGCGCAGGCTTCGCCTCGGCCTTCGGCTCGGGCTTGGCCTCCGCCTTCGGCTCGGGCTTCGGCTCCGGCTTCGCCTGCTCGGGGCCGCACCGGCAGCGCCGATGATCGCCAGGTCGGTGCCGACCGCGGCAGTCTCGTCCTCGGCGACCTTGATCTCCAGCACCGTGCCGGCGACCGGCGACGGATCTCGGTGTCCACCTTGTCGGTGGAGACCTCCAGCAGCGCCTCGTCGACCTCGACGGTCTCGCCGACCTGCTTGAGCCAGCGGGTGACCGTACCCTCGGTGACGCTCTCACCCAGGGCCGGCATTCACCGCGGTGCCCTCGCCCGAGGAGGCGGCGGCCGGAGCCGGCGTCTCGGCCGGGCCTCGTCCTGGGCCACCTCGTCGGCGGTGCCCTCGGCGGCGGCCGTCGGCTCGGCGGCCGGCTCGACCGACTCGGCCGGGGCCTGCTCCTGCGGGCGGCCTCGCCGCCACCGGTCGACTCGCCCTCACCGGAGATGACGGCCAGTTCGCTGCCAACCTCGGCGGTCTCGTCCTCGCCGACCACGATCCGGCTCAGCACGCCCGCCGCGGGCGACGGGATCTCGGTGTCGACCTTGTCGGTCGAGACCTCGAGCAGGGCTCGTCGACCTCGACCGTGTCGCCCTCCTGCTTGAGCCAGCGAGTGACGGTGCCCTCGGTGACGCTCTCGCCGAGCCGGGGCATGGTGACCGATACCGGCATTTTCTGAGACTCCTTCATACCCTGGTGGGATCTTCGCCCGTCGCCGGACGCCGCGGTTTGGATGATCAGGCGCGCGTGCAGCGGCTTGCCGGCGAGGGCCAGGTGCGCCTCGCCCAGGGCCTCGTTCTGGGTCGGGTGGGCGTGCACGAGCTGGGCGACCTCGGCCGGTAGGCCTCCCAGTTGTAGATGAGCTGCGCCTCGCCGATCAGCTCACCCACGCGCGCGCCGATCATGTGGACGCCGACCACCGGGCCATCCTCGACCCGAACCAGCTTCACGAAGCCGGTGGTCTTGAGGATCTGGCTCTTGCCGTTGCCGCCCAGGTTGTAGGTTGTACGTCTTGACCTTGATCGGCGCCGTACTGCTCCTTGGCCTTCGCCTCGGTGAGACCCACCGACGCCAGCTCCGGGTCGCAGTAGGTGACGCGCGGATGCCGACCTCGTCGATCACGGCGGGGTCTGCCCGGCGATCTCCTCGGCCACGAAGATGCCCTGCTGGAAGCCCCGGTGCGCGAGCTGGAGGCCGGGCACGATGTCGCCGACCGCGTAGACGTTCGGCACGCTGGCGCAGCCGCTCGTCGGTCAGCACGTAGCCGCGGTCCATCGTGACGCCCTGCTCTCGTACCCGAGGTTGGCGGTGTTCGGGCCGCGACCGACGGCGACCAGCAGCAGCTCCGCCTCGACGGTCTCGCCGCCCTGGATGGTCAGCTTGACGCCGCTCTCGGTCTTCTCGACCTTCTCGAACGGCTTGCCGACCTTGAAGTTGATCTTCCGCTTGCGGAACGCCCGCTCCAGCGCCTTCGACGACTCCTCGTCCTCGGCGGCGACCAGCCGGGCAGCGCCTCGACGATCGTCACCTCCACGCCGAAGGACTTCCACACGCTGGCGAACTCGACGCCGATCACGCCGCCACCGAGCACGATCACCGACGACGGCACCCGGTCCATCGTCAGGGCGTGGTCACTGGTGATGATCCGCTCGCCGTCGACCTCCAGGCCGGGCAGGCTCTTCGCGTACGAGCCGGAGGCCAGGACGATGTTGCGGCCGGTGTAACGCTTGCCGTCCACCTCGACCACGTTCTTGCCGACCAGCTTGCCGGCACCCGCAACGAAGGTGACGTTCTTCGTGCCGCCCACCAGGCCCTGCAGACCCTTGTACAGGCGGGCGATCACGCCATCCTTGTACGCGTTGACGCCGGCCATGTCGATGCCGATCAGCTCGGCCTTCACGCCGAACTGCTCCGACTCGCGGGCCTGGTCCGCGATCTCGGCCGCGTGCAGCAGCGCCTTCGTCGGGATGCAGCCGTTGTGCAGGCAGGTGCCCCGAGCTTGCCCTTCTCGATCAGCGCGACGGAGAGGTTCAGCTGGGCGGCGCGCAGGGCCGTCGCGTAGCCGCCGCTGCCACCTCCGAGAATGACAATGTCGAAGGTTGCTTCGTTCGGCTCGCTCACGTCCAACTCCCAGGTCGCGTCGCTGCATCGGGGGTCACGGGTGTAACACGGACACACCCCACCTCGGTCATCTTGTCACCACTGAGCACAGGGTGCGTACTGAGGTGCCTAACGACACGTCATCGACACGTACCCTTGGCACCGTTGTCTATGACGCACCATGGGGAGAGATCCGGTGAGGTTGTTCCGGCGCCGCAACAGACGGCCACGCCGAGCCGTGACCGTGCCGCCGATCGTGGCGATCTCGACCATCTGGAGAACTTCATCCGAGTCGGCGCGGCGTCGAGGCGTTCATCGAGCCGAGGACGACGGTCACGGAGACCACCGTCATCCTGATCGCCGACGACGGCGAGTGGACCCGTCGCCGCATCGACGGCCCGGACGGCGCCCGGCGCTTCGCGTACCGGATGGGCATTCCGGTGTACGACGTCCGGCTGATGGGCTACCCGCAGCGGATGCGCGACTTCAACGAGCGCCGCAAGCGTCGTCCCGAGCAGTACTGAGACGCCGAAAGGGCCCGGCGTTCACGCCGAGGCCCCTTCGCACGTCCGTCAGCCGTTGGCGGCGACGTCCTCGACGAGCTGCACCAGGGTGCGGACCGGAACGCCGGTGCCGCCCTTGGTCCAGTAGCCGGTCGGCTCGCCCGAGTGGTAGCCCGGCCCGGCGATGTCGATGTGCGCCCAGGCCACGTCGTCGGTCACGAACTCGCGCAGGAACACGCCGCCCTGCAGCATGTGACCGGCCCGGTCCATCCCGGCGTTGACCTGCGAGATGTCCGCCACGTCCGATTCCATGCCCTTGCGGACGTCGTCGGGCAGCGGCATCGGCCAGGCGGGCTCGCCGACCGAGTCGCCGACCACCTGGACGCGGTCGCACAGCTCGGGGTGCCCATCACGCCGGCGACCCGCTTGCCGAGCGCGATGACCTGGCCCCGGTCAGGGTGGAGGTCTCGAACAGGTAGTCGGTGCCGTCCGCGCAGGCGCGGGCGATGGCGTCGCCCAGGATCATCCGGCCCTCGGCGTCGGTGTTGAGCACCTCGACCCGCTTGCCGTTGAACATGGTGATCACGTCACCCGGCCGGTAGCTGGTGCCCGACGGCATGTTCTCCGCCATCGGCAGGTACGCGCTGACCGCCACCGTCGGCTTCAGCGCGGCGATCGCCAGCATGGCCGCACCCACCGCGGCGGCGCCCGCCATGTCGGACTTCATCTCCCACATGCCCTGCGCCGGCTTGATCGAGATGCCGCCGGTGTCGAAGGTGATCCCCTTGCCGACCAGTGCGACCCGCTTGCCGTTGCCGCCGCCCTGCGGGTGTAGGTCAGCTTCACCAGCCGCGGCGGGCCTCCGAGCCCTGCCCGACCGCGACGATGCCGCCGTACCCACCGGCGGCCAGCGCCGCCTCGTCCAGCACCTCGACACCGAGACCAGCGTCCCGGGCCGCGCTGGCCACCGCGTCCGCGAACGACGGCGGACGCAGCTCGTTCGGCGCGGTGTTCACCCAGTCCCGGCTGAGCCGGACCGCGCCGGCCACCGCCTGCGCCCGGTGACCTCCGCCTGGGCGCCCGCGTCGCCGGCGTCCGGCACCGCGATGAGCACCTCGGCCACCGGCTCCCGCCGGGTCGGCTGGGGCGCGTCTTGTAGCCGGCGAACCGGTACCCGCCGAGCAGCGCGCCTCGGCGACCGCGGCAGCTCGGCCGACGCGTCCGCGTCGTCCGGCAGCGGCAGGGCCAGCGCGACCCGGGTGCGCCCGCCAGGGCCCGGATCGCCGCACCGGCGGCCCGGCGCAGCGTCTCCGGGCCGGGCGGCGCCCGACGGCTCAGGGCCCAGCCCGACCGCGGTGACCAGCGGGCGGTCACGGTGCCCAGCGTGGCCAGCTTGATGACCTCACCCGGCCCACCCGTCGCGCCGAGCAGCGCGAGGGTCTCGGTCAGCTTGCCGTCGAACGCGGCGGCGATGCTCTCGCGCCGCTGGCGAGCAGCAGGGTGCCGGCGAGGCCGCTGGTGGCGCCCTGCTCTCCGGTCTGGCTGTGCACGCCGATCACGATCGCGTCGACGGCGAGCTCGGCCGGGTCGGTGTCGACCAGGCTCAGGTTGGTGGTGCGGGGTGAAGTCACTGAAGCTACTCCGGGGGCCGGGCCGGTCGCGGCGTCGCGTACCGGCGGTGAAGGTCTCCGGCGGAACCTACCCGCCGGACGTCATGGCTGTCCCGCCGACAGCGCCAGCGGGCTCCCGCCGATGCTAACCAGCCACGTTGCCCCCGGTAAGTTGCCACCCATGACCGACGTGACCTCCGATGCCGCCGCGACCCGGCTGCGTCGTTCCCCACTGCACGAGCGGCAACATCGCCGCCGGCGTTAGTTCGCCCCTTCGGGGCTGGGAGATGCCGCTGGAGTACGCCGGCGGAGGAGTGCTCAAGGAGCACACAGCGGTGCGTACGGCGGTCGGGGTCTTCGACGTGTCGCACCTGGGCAAGGCCGGGTGAGCGGCCCCGGCGCGGCCGACTTCGTCAACTCCTGCCTCAGCAACGACCTGGGTCGGATCGCTCCGGCCGGGCGCAGTACACGCTCTGCTGCGACGACGCCACCGGCGGCGTGGTGGACGACATCATCGCCTACCTGTACGCCGACGACCACGTCTTCCTCATCCCGAACGCGGCGAACACCGCCGAGGTGGTGCGCCGGTTGCGCGCCGCCGCGCCCGCACAGGTGACCGTCACCGACGAGCACGAGGCGTACGCGGTGCTGGCCGTCCAGGGCCCCGCTCCGCCGAGTTGCTGGCCGCCCTCGACCTGCCCACCGAGCACGGCTACATGAGTTTCTCCGCCGCGAGCCTGGCAGGGTGGAGCTGACCGTCTGCCGTACCGGCTACACCGGCGAGCTGGGTTACGAACTGGTGGTCCCGGCGGAGCACGCGGTGGCGGTCTGGGACGCGCTCTTCGCGGCCGGGGCGGCGTTCGAGCTGCGTGCCTGCGGGCTGGCCTCCCGGGACACCCTGCGTACCGAGATGGGCTACCCGCTGCACGGGCAGGACCTCTCCCTGGACATCAGCCCGGTGCAGGCCCGCTCCGGTTGGGCGGTCGGTTGGGACAAGCCGTCCTTCTGGGGCCGTGACGCGTTGCTCGCCGAGAAGGCCGCCGGCGCCGCCGTAGCTGCGCGGCCTGGTGGCCGTCGACCGCGCGATCCCGCGGCCCGGCATGACCCTGCACGTCGGCGGCCAGCAGGTGGGCATTGTGACCAGCGGCACCTTCTCCCCGACCCGCAAGCAGGGGATCGCGCTGGCCCTGGTCGACACCGCCGCCAACCTGTCCGACGGCGACGAGGTCGAGATCGACATCCGAGGCCGGAAAGCCCCTAACCGTAACCAAACCCCTTCGTAACCCCTCAGTGAGGTAACCCCCACCCCACCAGGTCCGTTGATCATGAAGTTATTGCCACCGCTGTCGGCGTGTCATGGCAATAAGTTCATGATCAACGCAGAGAGTTGGGGTTCGCCGGAATCCAGGACCGCCTGGGTCCAGCCGCCTTCGATGACGCCCGTCGCGTCCAGGACGGCCCAGTCGACCACGTCGGCCGCCTCCACCACGACCGGGGCGCCGATCCGGACCGCCGGGTCGGTGTTGGCGTCGCTGGCGCTCACGCCGACGATCCGCTCCGGGACCTCCCACGAGGTGACGCCCGCCCAGACGTACTCCGGGCCGTCGTCCCCGGGCAGGCCGTACTTGACCACCAGCTGCGACTCGGTCGGAAGGTGGCCGGCGACGAACCGGGCCCGCGCGTCATCCAGCGCGGCCCTCGCGGTGGCGACCGCACGGCTCATCGCGTCGCCGGAGCGGGCGTAGCGCACGTCCGGCTGGATCCCGGAGAACAGGGTCGCGCAGGCGGCGTAGTAACGCCCGTCCGGACCGGGTGCCCGGCCGGAGGGCGCAGGCTGAGGAACGAGTCGGCCTCCGGGTCGGTCGCCGGGTCGAGTTCCAGGCGCAGCAACACCGGGGCGGTGGCGCCGTGCTGCTCCGGGTTGCCGTACGCCACCGCGATGTCGTGGCCGGTGACCGTGGCCAGCACCGGCAGCTGCACGAACGCCGGCACCTCCTCGCCGGTGAGCCCGTCGGTCCAGTCCTGCAGCAGCCGGCGTGCCGCCCGGTCATCACCGCGCCCCAGGCGCGGGTGAGGTGGTCGGGGACCCCTGGGTCTGCAACTCCAGCAGGCCGAAGCGCCGCAACCCCTGGTGGTGAACCACAGGCCCTCGGTGTCCGACGAGTACGGCACCAGCACCCAGTCGACCAGGCGGACCCGACCCTGCTCGTCGGGCAGGAGCGCAGCGCGGTCGCCGGGTCGAGGAACTGCAGACCGAACACGTCCACCACGTCGCCCTGGACGGATTCCGCGACGGCGGCCGCGACCGCCGGGCCGCCCACTCGTGCGCGGGCGGCCAGCCGGGCCGGTACTCGGCCTGCGACCACCAGGTGCGTCGCCGCCGCCAGCCGGGCGAGCTGCTCCTCGGTGGCACCGAACGCGGTGAGCAGGTCCGGTGGCAGCGCGGGGAACTCGGAGATCGGCCGGGTGTCGACGCTCATCAGCGGGCTGTCGAGCATCTGCCGGGCCAGCCCGTGCACCGGCTCGGCCAGCCGGCCGGTCAGGGCCGCCACCGCGGTCTTCGCGCTGACCTTCGGCAGCCCGCCATGGGCACCAGGTAGGTCGCGCTGAGCGACTCCGGCACCGGTACGGGCAGGAAGTCGTCCGTGATGAGCATGCTGGGTTCCCCGGTGGCCGTGCCGGTGTTGTCGAGCCGAACGCTACCCGGCCCGCCGTGTCCGGTTCAGCCGGACAGCACCAGACCAGGTAGACCAGCGTGGTGACCACCTCGACGGTCGCGCCGAGGACGTCGCCGGTGATCCCGCCGAGCCGGCGTACCACGTGGTTGAGCAGCAGCAGCGCGACGGCGAGCGCGGCGACGACGGCCAGCGGCCTGCCACGGACGGCCCGGCACCGCGGGCACCGCCACCAGCACGACGGCGATCGCGCCGGCGGCCAGCGCCGTCGGGCCGACCGTGCCGGCCACCAGCGCGCCAGCCCGTCCGGCCGGGCCGCGGGCACGCCCGCCGGCAGGCCACGGTGACGCCGAGTCGTCCGGCGGCGGTCGCCGCGACCACCGCCGCTAGACACGCCGGCCAGGACCGCCCCGCCAGGTCGGCGAGGGCCGCCGCCTGCACCAGGAGTACGACCACCAGGGCGACCACCCCGAACGGGCCGACGTCCGGCTTTTCATGATCTCCAGGGCGGCCGCTCCCGCCGGTAGGAGCCGAGCGCGTCCACGGTGTCGGCCAGTCCGTCCAGGTGCAGCCCTCGGGTGAGCAGCGCGGCGGCGGCGACAGTCACGCCGGCCGCCACCAGCGGGGAGCGAGCGCCCCGGTCAGCAGCAGCACCGCGGCCAGCAGGGCACCGAGCAGCGCGCCGACCACCGGGGCGAGCGCCATCGCGGTGCCGGCGACCGGGCGATCGATGCGTCCGGCCCGTACCGGCAGCGTGGTGAGGGTGGTGACCGCCAGCCGGGCTCCGTCCAGGAGCCGCGACTCAGCCGGCACGCCAGCCCGACGCGGGCTGCTCGTCCGCCCCGGTGCGGGTCGGGCCCGGCCCGTCCGGCTCCGGCTCGGCGAAGTCGGGCTCGGTGTAGTCCGAATCGGTGTAGTCGGGGTCGGTGTAGTCGGGGTCGGCGGACTCCGGTTCGTCGGCGGCCGGGTCAGGGTCGTCGCCGCCAACGACGGGTGCACCGGCAGCGCGGCGGCCAGCGCCAGCACCGACCGCAGCAGCGGGAGGGCGACCAGCGCGTTCGCGCCCTCGCCCAGGTCGAGCCGCAGGTCGAGCAGCGGGTGAGGCCCAGCACGTCGGCGGCGAGCCGCACGGCCGGGTGCCCGCCGTGATCGGCCAGCAGGCACCAGTGCCGTGCCTGCCCGGCCAGGTCGCGGCTCACCATGCCGGCGGCCATCCCGACCGGCCCGTCGAGCAGCACCGGCACCCGGCGGGCGGTGGCGCCGAGCAGCACACCGGTGGCCACGGCCACGTCGCCGCCGCCCAGCTCGGCCAGGATGTCCTGGCCCCGCGGGAGCGGCGGGTGCGGTGCAGCGCGTCCGCACCGCCGCGCAGCGGATCATCCACGCCGCGTCGTCGATCTCGCCGGAGTCGGTGATCACCCGGCCCAGCACGGCGGGCGGCTCCGCGCCCGCGGTCGCCGCGAGCACCGCCGCGGCCGCCGCCTCGGTGCCGGCTCCGCACGCCCCCAGCACCAGCAGCTGTACGCCGGCGTCGGCGGCCTGCTCGGCCAACCGCCAGCCGTAGCGCAGCGCGGACTCCACCTGCTCCAGCGGGAGCGCCGGCTGGTCCTCCATCGCGGCGGAGGCCGGAGCGACCACCACCTGCAGGCTCGCGCCGCTCTCGGCGGCCAGTCGTGCCAACGCGCCCTGGCCGGCGCGGGCCTGCGCGGCTCGCCGCGCCGACTCACCGGCGACGGTGCCGGCCGACGCCCGCCGGCGTGGTCGCCGTGCAGCAGCAACACCCGCACCGAGCCCCAGGCGGCGGGGTCGAGGTGCCCTGGGTGGCGGCGGCAAACCGACCACCCGGTCCAGCACGCCCAGCCCGGCGCCCGGTACGTCCAGCGTGGCCAGTCGGTCCACCGCCTGCGGGCCCGCGTACTCGTCGGGCATCGGCAGCTCCATGCCCGGCTGGATGACCAGCCCGGTGGCCACCATCGGCAGCGCCATGGTCGGTGCGGCCCAGGGGTTGCCCGGTTCCTGGGTCGGGCGGCCGGCGGTGTGGGAGTCAGCACGTCGGGCAGCCGCACCTCGGGGTGGGCTCGGCGTCGTCCAGGCTCGCCAGGACCGGTGCGGTGGCGGGGCCGCTGTCACGGGTGCCGCCGGAGCGGTCGTGTCGGCGATCTGCTTCAGCCAGACCGGCTGGCCGGCGACGACCAGTGCCACAGCGTCGCAGGCGTCGGCGACGGCGCGGTTGGCCGCGCCCAACGCGTCGGTGAACGCCCGGCCCAGCGGGTGGTCGGCACCAGCGACAGCCCCACCTGGGGCTGACCAGCACCACCCGTGCCGAGCAGGTGCGGATCGCCTCGGCCAGCTCGGCGATCGTCGCCACGTCGTCGGCGGGCTGGTGGTCCGGGTCGAGCAGAACAGTCACCCAGCCGCCCAGGTCGTCCACGAGCAGCGTCTCGTTGGGCTCGGCGGACTCGAGCACGTCGGCCAGCCGGCGCGGGTCCTCGGTGGTCTCCTCGGTGGTCCAGCTGCCCGGCCGCCGCGCGCGGTGCGCCGCCAACCGGGTCGCCCACTCGGTGTCCTCCGGGTCGCCCTCGGGCGCGGTGGCGACGTAGCGGACCACCGGCGCGTCGGTGACCAGGGACTCGGCGAACTCGGACTTGCCGGACCGGATACCGCCGAGCACCAGGACCGTGTTCCACCCGTCTACGGACATGCCCGTACCTTAGTTCGCCTACTCCGGGGTTGGGCACGTCGCCCCAGCCCTACTGAAGATCGAAAGTCCGTCCCGCGTCCGTTGCGGGCCGGCGTCCCCGACCGGCGGTCACCTCCGTCGGGTGATGCGGTCGCGGGCGGTATACCTCAGAGGTATAAATATGCCTCTGAGGTATACCGCTCGCCAGCACATCGACCTGGCGGGCCAGCCAGAGCGCACACCGTCGAGCCGGTCGGCCCGGTGCCTGCCGGTGATCAGTCGCAGTGTTCGAAGCCGCTGCCGTAGCTGACCCACCGGTGGCACCGCCCACTTCACGCAGGTCCCGGCGGCGTTGGCTCGTACCGGCCCGGCGTAGTAGTCGAAGGACCCGCTGTCGGTGCTGCGAGTGCGCCCCTGCACCTCCAGGTACGCCGACGCGGCCGACTTCGTGCCCACCGCGGTGTCCTTGAGGGTGACCACGCAGTTGGTGCCGGTGCCCGGGTGGTACAGCAGGAAGACCCGCCCCTTACGGTGTCCGTCACCGTCGGCCAGCGTCGCCGAGTCGATCACCTGGTAACCGCTGCCGCACGCCTGCGCCGCTGTGTAGGGGTTCGGCCGGTTGGACGGGGTGCGGTTGGGCGTGGGTCGGCTGCTGGCCGTACCGGTCGGCGTGCTTCCCGCCGCCGGGGTCTGCGTCGGCCCGCCGCTGGTGGGCGCGTCGGCGGGGACCCGGTCGGGTCGGCCGTCGCGGTGCGGGTGGCACCCGGCGTACCGCTGGGTCGCGGCCCGGTGGTGGTCGCGTCGCCGGCCGGCAGCGCGGCGTCGGTGGCGTCCGCCGACTCACCGGCCAGAGCGGGCGGACGACCCGCCGTACCGGAGTCAGGGTCCGGCCGCAGTGCCACGGCCACCGCGACAACCAGCGCGACGAGGGCGATCGCGCCAGCCCCGAGCAACAGGGGCGGCGTCGGCCGGTCGACCCGCCGGGAGCGTGTCCTCCCGGGTCGGCTTCGGTTCGGTCGTCGGTTCGACCGCGACGCTCGCCCGTGGACGCAGAGCGGCGGGCCCTGCCGACATCGATCCGACGGGCGGCGTCACCGCGGCCGGCGGCGTGGAAGCCGGGCCGGCGAGGAGCGGGGCCGAGACGCCCGGGTGGGCGCGGCCAGCGCCCACGGTGGGCAGGCGGAGACCGGGATGCTCGCCAGGGTCGCGTCCGGGCATCGGCGGCGGCAGCGGCCAACTCAGCGGCGCTGCCGAACCGGTCCGCGGGACGCTTGGCCAGCGCACGGGCCACCACGGCGGCGACGGCCGGCGGAGTGTCCGCCGGCAGCGGCGCCGGCTCCTCCTGTGCGTGGCGCAGCGCCACCGCGAGGGTTGTCACCGTGGAAGGGCGGCTGCCCGGCGAGGCAGAGTACGCCACCGCGCCGAGCGCGTAGATGTCGGTGGCGGCCGAGACCGGCTGCCCGGTGGCCTGCTCGGGAGACATGTACGAGGCGGTGCCGAGCACCATGTTCGCGGCGGTGAGCCCGGCCATGTCGCGGGACCGGGCGATGCCGAAGTCGACGAGCACCACTCTGCCGTCCGCCTTGACCAGCAGGTTGCCCGGCTTCACGTCCCGGTGCACGATGCCGGCGAGGTGGGCGGTGTGCAGAGCGTCCGCGGCCTGGGCCAGCACCGACATCGTGGTGGCCGGGTCCAGCCGCCCACCGCGCGTACCCGGGCCGACAACGGCTCGCCCTCGACGTACTCCATGACCAGGTAGTCGACCTGGCTGCCGTCGGCGAGCGCGGCCTGCCCCACGTCGTGCACCGGGACCACGCCGGGGTGTCGGAGCGCGGCCAGCATCCGCGCCTCGGCCCGGAACCGGGCGGTGAATTCGGGATCGGCGACCAACGACGGCAGCAGCACCTTCACCGCGACCTCGCGTTCCAGCAGCACGTCCGTGCCGCGCCAGACCGCGCCCATCCCGCCCGTCGCCACCCTCTCGCCCAGCCGGTAGCGGTCGCCGAGTAGCACTCCCCGAGTCAACACCGAGCCACCGTACCGGCCGATGCCGATCCGATTGATCCACCCGGGGTCCCGCCGAGGAGAGCGAGCGGCCGTTGCGCGCCGGGCCGACTACGCTGGCGAGGGTTCGTCCCACGGGGACTTCAGCGGCGAGGGAGACGCGGCATGGCGTGGAGCTGGCGGTACGAGGGCACTGACGGCCAGACGGTCGAGGGACCGGCGGAGTCGTTCGGCAGCCAGGCCGACGCCGAATCCTGGATCGGTCAGACCTGGCGGGAGCTCGCGACGTCCGGCGTCACCTCGGTCGCGCTCGTCGAGGACGACCGGGTGGAGTACCGGATGAGCCTGCTGCCCACGGCCGAGTGATGGCCTACGACCGGCCGGGCGGCGACGGGCTGGTCCTCGGCGTACCCAGGGCGGCGTTCCGGCCCAGCCCGGTCTTTCTCGGCCTGGTCGCCCTCTTCGTGCTCAGCGGGGTGCTGGCCTGGAACGGTTACGGCAGCGTCCGCTTCGACGTGTTCCTCTTCGTGGTGTCCGGCTGGCTGGTGTCGCTCTGCCTGCACGAGTACGCCCACGCGGTGGTCGCCTACCGGGCCGGTGACCGGGACATCGCCCACCGTGGCTACCTGACGCTCAACCCGTTGAAGTACACCCACCCGCTGCTGTCGATCGTCCTGCCGGTGGCGGTGGTGCTGCTCGGCGGCATCGGCCTGCCCGGCGGCGCGGTCTGGTGGACCGGCACGCCATCCCGGGCCGACTGCGGCACACACTGGTCAGCCTCGCCGGCCCGGCGACCAACGTGCTGTTCACGCTGGTGCTGGTGGCGGCGGTGCGGCTCGGCACCCAGTCGGATGGTCCGCTGGAGTTCTGGGCCGGCGTGGCGCTGCTCGCCTTCCTCCAGCTCACCGCCAGCGTGCTGAACCTGCTGCCGGTGCCCGGCCTGGACGGCGGCAACATGATCCAGCCGTGGCTCACCCCGCAGTGGCGCAAGATGTACGACCTGTTCGCCCCGTACGGCTTCATCCTGCTCTTCGCCCTGCTGTGGAACCCGCGCATCGGCGGCTGGTTCTTCGACGCGGTCTTCGCGATCGGTGACCTGCTCGGCCTGCCCTCGGGTCTCTACGCCGCCGGCCTGGAGCTGATCCGCTTCTGGCAGGGCTGAGATGACCCGGTCCGGCCGGCGCGAGGGTTTCGCGCCGGCCGGACCGGAATGGCGTCAGGGACGCTGCGCGGGGACTCGGTCTTCGCCGCGTCCCGCTCGGTGATCGGCTCGATGATGTCGTCGATCGCCTTGAGCAGGTCGGCGTCGAGCTTCACGCCGGCCGCCTTCACGTTGTCGTGCACCTGCTCGGGGCGGGACGCACCGATGATCGCCGACGAGACGTTCGGGTTCTGCAACACCCATGCCACGGCGAGCTGGGCCATGCTGAGCCCGGCCTGCTCCGCGAGGGGCTTGAGCTGCTGGACCCGGGTGAGCACGTCGTCGTTCATGAACCGGGAGATGAAGCCCGCACCCGACTTCTCGTCGGTGGCCCGGGACCCGGCCGGCGGCGGCTGACCCGGCAGGTACTTGCCGGAGAGCACGCCCTGGGCCATCGGCGACCAGACGATCTGCCCGATGCCCAGCTCCTCGCTGGCCGGCACGACCTCGGTCTCGATGACCCGCCACAGCATCGAGTACTGGGGTTGGTTGGAGACCAGCGGGATGTGCAGCTCCCGGGCGAGCGGGTGGGCGGCGCGCAGCTGGGCGGCGGTCCACTCGGAAACGCCGATGTAGTGCGCCTTGCCGGAGTGGACGACGTCGGCGAACGCCTCCATCGTCTCTTCCAGCGGGTGCTGCTGTCGTAGCGGTGGGCCTGGTAGAGGTCCACGTAGTCGGTGCGGAGGCGGCGCAACGAGCCGTTGATCGACTCCATGATGTGCTTGCGGGACAGGCCACGGTCGTTGCGGCCGGCCCGGTCGGCCAGTAGACCTTGGTGAAGATCTCCAGGCCCTCGCGGCGCTCGTTCTGCAACGCCCGGCCGAGCACGTCCTCGGCGCGCGTGCCGGCGTACACGTCGGCGGTGTCGAAGGTCGTGATCCCCGCATCGAGGGCGGCCCGGACGCAGGCGAACGCGGCGTCCTCCTCGACCTGCGAACCGTGGGTGATCCAGTTGCCGTACGAGATCTCGCTGACCAGCAGGCCGGAACGGCCCAGGTGTCGGAATTCCATGTACCGACCCTAGCTCCAGTGGATCACCACTGGCGAGCGCTCAGAGCACCGGGTTGGCGTCGGTGAGTAGTCGGTCGATCTCCTCCAGCACCTCGGCGCGATCACGGTGAACCGGGTCGATCAACGGCAGACCACCCCGGTCCAGTGCGCCCCACCGCCCGGTGCTGCTTTCGACCAGGAACGCCACCGGGTGGATGACCAGCATCGGGTGCGTCGGCGGCACCAGCACCATGCCGGTGCGGTCCACCACGCCGCGCCGACCGGCCACCTCGACCACGGCAAGTCCTCATCGGTGAAACCGTCGACCTGCCGACCGTCGGCCAACTCGGTGACGAAAGCGTGGAAACGGGTGGGCACGACGACCCGGCCGGTCCGGTCGACCGCCCCCACCCTCGCGCCGAACCGCGGCCAGCCCGCGCCGGAACGGTCGTACCTCGGCGAAGTTTGGTGCCACGTGCACCGAGCCGGTCGCGTCGATCGCCGTCCACCCGCCCTCGCCGACCACCCAGGCCAGGCCGTCGCTGAAGGGTGCGCGGTCCGGAAGGACGGCGGTATCACCGTCGTACCGAGCAGGTTGATCAACGACCACCGGTCGGTGTCCGGCCGACGGACCCAGGCCAACCCGTCGTGGAAGGGCTGCGCCTCGGCGTACCGGGCGGAAATGACCTGGTCGCCGTTTTGACTGACATAACCCCACAGCGGCCCGTCCCGGTCCGGCAGCGGGGCCGGTCCCGGTCGAGCACCTCGTCCCGACTCGGGGTACGGCCCGAAGCCATCCGCCGTGGCCCGGACGGTGACCGCGTCGAGGGCGACCCGCACGCGGTCCAGCAGTTCGGCGTCGCCGGCACCGCGCAGGTCGAGCGCCTTCTCGAAGTGCTCGCAGGCCTCCATGAGTCGCCCCTGGTCGTAACACGACCGCCCGGCGTGCTCGTGCAGTGCGGCCCGCAACCGGTCGGGCAACTCGACCGAGTTTGCCTGGGCGAAGAGCTGGTCCGCCTCGGCGAAGTCACCACGCCAGCGCAGGACGTGGGCCAACCGGGCCTGGGCCAGCGCGGTCCGGCGCAGCTCGCCGGTGGCCTCGGCGTAGGTCAGGGCGAGCCGACCGTCGGCCAGCGCGTCGTCCAGGTCGCCGAGAATCCGCGACGCCACCGCCCGCAGGCTGAGCAGCCGGGCCCGGGCACGGTTGTCGACCGCCGAGCCCAGCTTCCCTGTCAGCCGTCGCCGGATCGCCCGCAGGTCGTCCGGCTCGGTCAGATCCTCGCGCAGGGTGACCGGGTCCAACCGCCAGCGGTACGCGGCCAGCACCTGCTCCGGGTCGCCGGGGTCGGCCAGCGACGGGCGGATCGTTGCCGGTGGGGCGTCGGCGGGCGGCGCGGACACCGGCACGCACTCCTCGTCCATGCCGGACCGCGGGCCGGGCACGACCGGCGCGGGTGGCCGGACGTCGCGCCGCCGCAGGTGGTGCGGAGACGGGTGTGGCCGAGGCGGGTGTGGCCGAGGCGGGTGGTGCGGAGACGGGTGTTGGCGGCGCGGACGCCGGCGTGGTCGATGCCGGTGGTGCGGAAACCGGCGCTGCGACGTGTGCTGGCGCCGAGACGGGTGTTGGCGGCGCTGAGACCGGAGCTACCGATGCGGGTGGCGCGGACACGGGTGCGGGGGTGCGGACTCGGGCGCTGGTGGTGCGGACATCGGCATTGGTGGCGCGGAGACCGGTGCTGGTGACGCCGAGACCGGTGCTGCCGGCGCGGGTGGTGCGGGTGGTGCGGACACGGGTGCTGCCGATGCGGGTGGCGCGGAGACGGGTGTTGGCGCGGGCGGTGCGGACACGGGCGCTGAGACGGGTGCTGCGGGCGGAACCAAGATCGGCGGTGTGGGTGGAGCGGAGACCGGCATGACCGACATGGGCGGTGCGGAGACGGGCGCACTGTCGTAGGACGTCACGGGCGGGGCGGGCAGCACGGCATCGAGCGACCAGTCGTCGGCCTGCGACTCGTCCACCGGGTCGGTGCTCGGACGGTCCGGCGACGGGTCGTGTGGCGCGGCTTCGACCGTCGGGTTGTGCTCGACCGAATCGGTGTCCTCGAAGGTCCACGATTGGTCGGCGTGGACCTCAGCGTCGGCCCCACCTCGGCGGCGGCTCCGGCATCGGCTTCGGTCTGGTGGTGCGGCACGGCGCTGGGTGCGGCGGAGACGGGCCGGTTGTCCTCTGTCGATCCCGTCTCGAAGGCCGGCTGTCGGTCGTCGCCCAGGTCGTCCGCCCAGCTGCGGGGAGCGCCGGAGACCGGACGCGCGGGTGGCGCGGAGACCGGGCGTGCGGGCGGCGCGGAGACCGGCTCGACGACGTCGGTCGGTGTCGACGGCTCCGGCTCCGGCGTGGCCGGTGCTGGGGAGAGGTCGGGGTAGTCGGCCGTCGACTCATCGTTGGCCAGGTCGACCGACTGCTGATCCGTCGCCGGCTGGCCCTGGTCGGAATCGGCCGACTGAGCGGGCTGAACCACGCGTCCGGTCCACGGGTGCCCGATACCTCGTCCGGCTCGCGTACGGGTGCCACCGGCTCTTCCGAGGGCACCGGAGGGATGTAGCGGCGCGGGGTACCGGGGCCAGCGGCAGCGCCAGGGCGGGGTCCTCCGTCGGAGGCTGCTGAGCCGCCGGATCCGGGTCCGGGGCCGCCCGGGTCGGCGCGGGTCGGGTCGTCGGAGGGTCCGGTACCTGCCAGGCGGCCGGCGGCGCGACCGGCGGGCGGGCGTCCGCCGCAGGGGCCAACCGCTCGGGCGAGTGCGGGCGTTGCGATGCGGCCGGTCGGTCCGGCGAATGCGGGCGGCCCGACGAGGTTGGCTGCTCCGACGAGACCGGTCGGTCGGACGAGTGCGAGTGGTCAGACGCGGCTGAGTGCTCCGACGAGACCGCTCGGTCCGGCGAGTGCGGGTGGTCCGGCGCTGGGGTGCGGCCGGTCGTTCCGGTGAGCCGGGGCGGTCCGTCGTGACCGGGCGACGGTCGGTCGGTGCGGTACCGGCCAGCGGGTCGTCGACTCGACGGCGATCCGGGATCGGCTCTCGCCACGCCACTGGTCCGCCGGGCGTTCTCCGGTGTCCGGGCCCTGGTAGCGCGGCGGTGCGGTGGGATGCGCCCCGGCAGCCGGTGCCGGCTCGGCCAATGGCCGGCGTCCCGATGATGGCGGGGCGACCGGCTTCTCGTCGGAGCTGGGCGGGTCCACCGGCGCGGGTAGGTACTCCAGACGCAGGCGCGCGGCAGGCGGACCCGAGACGGGTAGATCGGCGGCAGGCGAGACCGGCGCGGCCGACACCGGTCGGTCCCGACCGGGCGCGGCGGGGAGATGGGCGCGGCAGGGAGACGGGCGCTGGCGATACCGGTCGCTCCGGGTAGACCGGTGGCGCCGGTACGGCACGGCCGGACGCGGCAGGTGTCTGCGGAGCGGTCGCGGCCGGGCGCACCGGCCGCTCCTCGTACCGCGAAGGGTGGCCGCTGGTCGCTCAGGTCGAGCGGCCGGCCGCGGCGACATGCCCGGCTCGGCGCTGCGGTACGGGTCCGGCCCGCGCTGCGGATCCGGACTGCGGCGAGGGTCCACGCCGCGTTGTGGGTCCACGTTGCGTTGTGGGTCCACGTTGCGTTGCGGGTCCGCGCTGCGTTGCGGTCCGCGCTGCGTTGCGGGTCCGCGCTGCGCTGTGGGTCCGCGCTGCGGCGAGGGTCCGGGCCGCGTTGTGGTTCCGGGCTGCGCTGTGGCTCCGAGCTGCGGCGAGGGTCCGGCCGCGCTGTGGGTCCGCGTTGCGCTGTGGGTCCACGTTGCGCTGTGGCTCCGGGCTGCGCTGCGGTTCCGGGCTGCGGCGAGGGCCCGAGCTGCGCTGTGGCTCCTCGCTGCGCTGTGGCTCCTCGCTGCGCTGAGGGTCCACACTGCGGTACGGGTCCGCGCTGCGCTGTGGGTCCTGGCTGCGGCGAGGGTCCGGGCCGCGCTGCGGGTCGACGCTGCGCTGCGGGTCCGCGTTGCGCTGCGGGTCGACGCTGCGCTGCGGGTCTGCGTTGCGCTGTGGCTCCGGGCTGCTGCGGTACGAGTCCGCGCTGCGCTGTGGGTCTGGGGCGCGGTGCGGGTCGGAACGGTTGCCCGGCTCCCGGTCCGGTCCTGGTGGACCGGGCCGGGTGACGGCCAGGGCAGGCTGCCGTCCGCCCGCTGGCCCGGCTGCGGCCGAGAGTCGCGGTACCCGTTCTCGCGAGATTCGTCCTCGCGGTACGCGTCGGGCCGGGGTCGCCGGTCCGGGTACGCCTCGGCGCGGGCCGCCGCCTCACGAGGCTGCTGCCAGTGCTGGTCGGTGTCGGGCCGGCGCCGATCGTCGTCGAGGCGGGACCGGTCGGGCGTCTCCGGTTCGGCCGACGCCGTCGTCCACCGTTGGGTGACTGTGCGGCGGCGATCCCTCGTCGGCGCGGTAGCGCGGCTCCGAGCGGCGGTGGTCGTCTGCTGCCCGGTCCGGGTGTCCGTCGGCGCGATACCGCGCGCGGCCGTCCACGGGCGCCCACTGGTCGGACCCGTCGGCGATCCGGCTGTCGTGATCGCGGCTGGGTCGCGCGCCGTACCCGTCATCGGCGTGCCGCTCGTACCCGGCGGCCGGTCGCTCCTGCGTGCCGCGCCGACGTGGCGCGTCGTCCGGCTCCGGCACCCAGCCGGGTTCGGACCGGGGCGCGGGGAGACCGGCGGCATGCCCTGGTGACCCCGATCCCACTCGCTGGGCTCCTGCCGTGGGCGGCGACTGTCGTACCGCTCGGGGTGAGGTTGGTCGCGGTGCCAGGCGGCCTCCGCGCGGGTCCCCGCTCGTCGCCGGGCGACGGTCGGACCAGGCGGTACGCCGGTCCGACTCGGGAGCGGCGTTCGTCGCGACGCGGTGGCTCGGGTAGTGGCCGGCGGTACGGCTCGTGGTCGTAGTGGCGGGAGTCGGCATTGTCGGGCCGGCCGTAGGTGGACGCGTCGGCGGAGCGCTCGTCGCCCGGGGCCGACCGTAGGTCGGTGTCTCGCCCGGTTCGTCGTCCACCCAGGATCGGCCCTGGGGTGCTGGTTCCGCCGCCGGTTCGTCGGCCCAGGATCGGCCGAGGTAGGTGCCGTCCGGCCGGGTGGGGCGAGCGGCGGCACCTCGGCCCGGCCGGTCACCGTCGCGCGACCGCGCGGTGGCGGCTGGTGGAGTACGCCGATGTCGCCGGGGTAACGCTGACCGGGGAACTGGGGGTGCCACTCGCTTGTCGGTTCGACCACCCAGGCCGGTTCGTTCGGGTCCGGCCACGGGTCGGCGTAGCGGCCGTTCATCGGCCGAGCCCGTCGCCACACCCGGCCGCTGGGCCGATCATCGCCGGGGTCGAGTTGGCCGCAGCCGATGTCGGGTGACCGCTGGACGTCCGGTCGCCGCCTGCCACGCTCCGGTGGCCGGCTCGCGTCCGCTCGCTCACGCGTTGTCACCTCGTTGCAAATTGTCGCGCTGGGGCCTCACGATGCCGGTCAGATCGCCGCTCCGGCAGGCCGTGGCTGCGGATGGAGGGTAACGGCGTGGGCTCGCTCACCGCCACTGTGGCACCGCCCACCGGCGCAAACGTTATCCCATTGGTTTCGGACATTTGGTCCTATAACCGAATCTGGCCTCCGACCCTACCGCACTGGACGATCGCGCGGTCAGGGTGCTCCATGATGAGGACGGCGAACGTGCCGGGAGCGAGCGCCTCGTAGCGGTGCGGGGCGTCACCCGGAAACGTGGCGTAGTCGCCGGGACCGAGTTCGACCGGCGCTGTCTCGGGCCCCACCCGCAGCCGGCCGGCGGCGACCACCACGTGTTCGACGCTGCGGGGTGTGCCCGTCTCCGGTCCGGACCGCGCCCGGTTCCAGCTTGATCAGGTAGATGTCCCGGCGCAGATTGGCCGCGCCGGCTGAGCAGGGTGCCGCTGAAGTCGGCCTGTTCGGAACGCACCTGGGACCCGTCCCCGGCCCGGATCACCCGTATGCCGTCGTCGACGGGTTCCACCAGCCGGCTGAACGGCACGCCGAGGGCGACGCCCAGCGCCCAGAGCGTCTCGACGCTGGGACTGCCGGTGCCCGACTCCAGTTGCGAGCGTGGACGTGGCCACCCCGGCCCGACGGGCCAGCTCGGTCAGCGAGATGCCGACCCGTTCCCGCTCCCGGCGTACGGCGGCGGCGATGGTTTCCAGCGGGGCAGCCGGTTCCAAAGGCATGCCTTCGCTCCATGGGGATCGAACGTTCGGCCAAACGAACAACGACGACCCGTTCAGCATGATGAACGCACAGCAAGATCCGCGCAGTTACGGGAAACTGCTGCCTCAGAGACGATCGAGGCAGCAGTTTCGCCGATGTTGCGCGGATCTTGAGAGTGCGAGGTGCGGGTGCGGAGCCGGGTCAGACCTTTTCGCCGAGCTTGACCTGCGGCGCCGGGGCGCCATCCGCCGGAAGGTGATCGACCGCATGACCGCGTAGAGGAAGAGCGAGCCCATTCGCTGGTCGGTCTTCGGAAGCGCTCCCGGACCAGTTTGCTGATCTTGCGGCAGATCAGCACCGAGTCGATGACCACGCCCAGCGCCAGCGCGCCCAGAGCACGTTGGAGACCAACCGGACCACCGGCGGCATGGCCGCGTTCGACCCGATCAGCACGATCAGCGCGCCGCCGAAGAACCAGGTGCCGACGGTACGCCGGGAGTCGACCACGTTGCGGGCCAGCAGCCGTTCCGGGCCACGGTCGCGGGGACCGCCCTCACGGCGGAACTCCGACGCGGCCTCGGCGCGCAGTTGGCGGCGACGCTCCCGCTCCTCCTCCTTGGTGAGGGCGGCTCGGACCGGCCGGTCGACGACCGGCGGTCGGCCGCTAGCGTCTCCCGACCCTTGGTCGGGGTGTATCCCGGAACGTTCGGCGGTCTCCTCGGGGTCACCGAGGAGACGGCCTCATCGACGAGGTCGGTGGACTTGCGGCGAAAGAGCGACGGCACGCGGCAAGGGTAGCCAACGGCCCGCGCCCGGTGCACATCGCGGTGCACCGGGCGCTGGGTTGTCGTTGCGAACGTGGTGGAAATTACGGACGTTCGGTGTGCGCGCCCAGATCGGCGAGCTTCGCCTCGAAGTCCTCGTAGCCCCGGTTGATCAGGTCGACGCCGTACACCCGGGAGGTGCCCTCGGCCGCGAGCGCCGCGATCAGGTGGCTGAACCCGGCCCGCAGGTCCGGGATGACCAGGTCGGCGGCGTGCAGCTTGCTCGGCCCGGCGATCACCGCGGAGTGCTTGAAGTTACGCCGGCCGAAGCGGCACGGGGTGCCGCCGAGGCAGTCCCGGTAGACCTGGATGTTGGCACCCATCGAGTTGAGGGCCTCGGTGTAGCCCAGCCGCTGCTCGTAGACCGTCTCGTGGACGATCGACAGGCCACGGGCCTGGGTGAGCGCCACGACCAGGGCTGCTGCCAGTCGGTCATGAAGCCGGGGTGCACGTCGGTCTCCAGTGCCACCGCGTTCAGCTCGCCGCCCGGGTGCCAGAAGCGGATGCCGCCCTCCTGGCCCGGGTCGCCCAGCTTCGGCGCGCGGGCGTCGGTGACCTCGTACTCGCCGCCGACCGAGCGGAAGACGTTCAGGAAGGTCATCATGTCGGCCTGCTGCGCGCCGAGCACCTCGACGTGCCCGCGGGTGGCCAGTGCGGCGGCCGCCCAGCTCGCCGCCTCGATCCGGTCCGGGATCGGCCGGTGGGTGTAGCCGTGCAGCTTCGGCACGCCCTGGATCTCGATCACCCGGTCGGTGTGGACCTTGATGATCGCGCCCATCTTCTGCAGGATGCAGATCAGGTCGATGATCTCCGGCTCCACGGCGGCGTTACGCAGCTCGGTGACGCCCTCGGCCATCACCGCGGTCAGCAGCACCTGCTCGGTGGCACCGACGCTCGGGTACGGCAGGGCGAACTTGGTGCCGTGCAGCCCGTTCGGCGCGGACAGGTGCAGACCCTCCGGCCGCTTCTCGACCGTGGCGCCGAACTCGCGCAGCGCCTGGAGGTGGAAGTCGATCGGGCGCGGGCCGATGTGGCAGCCGCCCAGGTCCGGGATGAACGCGTGCCCGAGCCGGTGCAGCAGCGGGCCGCAGAACAGGATCGGGATCCGGCTGGAACCGGCGTGCACGTTGATCTGGTCGGTGCTGGCGCTCTCCACGTTCGCGGGGTCGAAGACGAGCTCACCGTCCTCGGTGCCGTCGGTGACCTTGACGCCGTGCAGGCCGAGCAGACCCGGACCACCTCGACGTCGCGGATCTTCGGCACGTCGAACAGTCGGCTCGGGAGTCGCCGAGTAGCGCGGCGACCATCGCCTTCGAGACCAGGTTCTTCGCGCCGCGCACGCGATCCGCCCTTCGAGCGGAGTGCCTCCGTGAACGACCAGGACGTCGTCGGTCAACGCAACCTCCAGCGCGTCGGTGCTGCAGTGTTATTGGTGGGGCGCCTGAGCTTTCTCGCTACCCGGATGCGGCCATGTCGAAACGGCCCGCTTGTGTCGTCGCTCCGGCCAGCATAGCCCTCGGTGACGAAAAGGACTCGGTCACATCGGCGTGTGTGGCATTAATCGGTGATCCGGCACTTTTGCGTACCAAGAGCGCTACTGAACGTGATCAGGGCGCAGTTGGTGGCGGGTGTCCGCGCCGGGCAGGGCGAGCATCTGGTCCAGCGCCACCCGGGCGTGGTACGCGGTGTCGGGATCCACAGTGATCTGGTTGGCGACCCGGCCCGCGACCAGCTCCTCCAGGACCCAGACCAGGTGCGGCAGGTCGATCCGGTTCATCGTCGAGCAGTAGCAGACGGCCTTGTCCAGGAACATGATCTGCTTGTCCGGGTGCGCCAGCGCGAGCCGGCGGACCAGGTTCAGCTCGGTGCCGAGCGCCCACGCCGAGCCGGCCGGAGCCGCCTCGATGGTCTTGATGATGAATTCGGTCGAGCCCACGTAGTCGGAGGCGGTGACCACCTCGTGCCGGCACTCCGGGTGGACCAGGACGTTGACTCCCGGCACCCGCTCCCGTACGTCGTTGACGCTCTCCAGCGTGAACCGGCCGTGCACCGAGCAGTGCCCCCGCCAGAGGATCATCTTGGCGTCGCGCAGCTGCTCCGGGTGAGCCCGCCACCAGGCTTGTGCGGGTCGTAGAGCACGCAGTCGTCCAGCGACAGGCCCATCTCCAGCACCGCGGTGTTGCGGCCCAGGTGCTGATCGGGCAGGAAGAACACCTTCGATCCCTGCTCGAACGCCCAGTCCAGGGCGCGCTTGGCATTGGAGGAGGTGCAGACCACGCCGCCGTTGCGGCCGACGAAGCCCTTGATGTCGGCGGAGGAGTTCATGTACGTCACCGGGACGGTCTCACCGGCGATGCCCAGCTCGGTCAGTGTGTCCCAGGCGGCCTCGACCTGGCCCAGGACCGCCATGTCGGCCATCGAACAGCCGGCCGCGAGGTCGGGCAGGATGACCCGCTGGGTGTCGGTGGTGAGGATGTCGGCGCTCTCGGCCATGAAGTGCACGCCGCAGAAGACGATGTATTCCGCGTCCGGGCGGGCGGCGGCCTCCCGGGCCAGCTTGAACGAGTCGCCGGTCACGTCGGCGAACTGGATCACCTCGTCGCGCTGGTAGTGGTGCCCCAGCACGAAGACCCTGCTCCCCAGCTGGCCTTCGCCGCCGTGGCGCGGGCCACCAGATCCGGATCGCTGGGCGCCGGTAGGTCGCCCGGACACTCGACGCCACGCTCGGTGTCGGGGTCGCTGCCCGGCCGAGCAGCAGCAGAGCCGTCGCCGTGTTGGAGGGTTCCACCCAGGTCGAAGTCACGTGACCAATGGTCCCACAGCGCGAGCGCGACGCAGCTTCGCTCGGTGTGGGCTGCCACACTGCTCGGCATGCGCGTGCTGCTCTGTCCGGACAAGTTCGCCGGCACCCTGTCCGCACCGGAGGTGGCCGCCGCGGTGGCCGCCGGTTGGCGCACCGTCGCCGACGGGGACGACCTGCTGGTCCGGCCGCTCGCCGACGGTGGTCGGGCTTCGTCGAGGTGCTCGCCGAAGCCCTCGGCGGCCGGCGGGTGCCGGTGTCGACGGTCGACCCGCTGGGCCGGCCCGTGGCCGGTGAGATCCTCCTCACCGCCGACGGCGCGACCGCCTACCTGGAGAGCGCGCAGGCCTGTGGGCTGCACCTGCTCTCCCCGACCGAACGCGACCCGAAGGCCACCACCTCGTACGGGCTGGGTCTGTTGGTGGCCGCGGCGGTGGAGAGCGGCGCCCGGACGGTGGTGATCGGGCTGGGTGGCTCCGGCACCAACGACGCCGGCGCCGGCCTGCTCGCCGCGCTGGGCGTGACCCCTCGACGCCACCGGTGCCGCGCTGCCGTACGGCGGGGCGGCGCTCGCCGCCGTCGACGCGGTGGATGGCGCGCCTCGACTGCGTGGTGTCCGGCTGGTCGCGGCCACCGACGTGGACAACCCCTGCTCGGCCTGCACGGCGCGAGCAACGTGTTCGGCCCGCAGAAGGGCGCCGACCGCGCTGACGTGCTGCTGCTGGACGCCGCTCTGGAGCGTTTCGCGGCGGTGCTGGAACGGGATCTGGCCGGCTGCCGGCGGGGCTCGGTGGGGTGCCCGGAGGCGGGGCCGCCGGCGGGATCGGCGCGGCGCTGCTCGCCCTCGGTGGCGGCTGTGAGTCGGGGATCGGCCTGGTCACCCGAGCCACCCGGCTCGACGCCGCACTGGACACCGCCGACCTGGTGATCACCGGTGAGGGGTCGTTCGACCACCAGTCGCTGCGGGCAAGGTCGTCGCCGGGGTGGCCGGCGCCGCCCGCGACCGGGCGTCCCCTGCGTGGTGGTGGCCGGGCAGGTGAGCACCGGCCGGCGGGAGGCCGCCTCGGCCGGGGTGACCGACGCGTACAGCCTGGTCGCGCACTTCGGCGGCGAGGAGAGCGGTGGGCTGGACGCCGCGCTGAGCCGGCCCGCCGAGGGGCTTCACGAGCTGGGCGCCCGTCTGGCCCGGCAGTGGAGCCGCTGATGGCCCCGCAGTGCAGCCGCTGAGCGTCCCGCCCATTGGACGACCGGGCCTACCTGCGGCGGGCGTCACGCCACGCGGGTGAGCCGGGCCGAGGCGGCGTACCATCGGTTGAGGACCACAACCGGGAATCACTGGACGGCGCGCGGCGTTGGCCAGTGCGTCCGGACCCAAACCGCGCAGGAGACTTCCACGTGACCACGCCAGCGCAGACCGAGTCGACCGAGGCCCAGGCCCCTACTTCCGTCGTCCTCACCGACGTCGCGGCGCAGAAGGTCAAGGCCCTGATCGAGCAGGAGGGCCGCGACGACCTGCGGCTCCGCGTCGCCGTGCAGCCGGGCGGCTGCTCCGGCCTGCGGTACCAGCTGTTCTTCGACGAGCGTTCGCTCGACGGTGATGTCGTCACCGACTTCGGTGGTGTCGGGGTCGTCGTCGACCGGATGAGCGCCCGTACCTGTCCGGCGCGACGATCGACTTCGCCGACCGGATCGACGCCCAGGGCTTCACGATCGACAACCCCAACGCGGGCAGTTCCTGCGCCTGCGGTGACTCGTTCAACTGAGTCACAGCACACCAACGACGATGGGGCCGCTCTCCGGAACGGCCCCATCGTCGTACCATCGGGCTTCTGAGCTGCTCTGGGAGCGATCCCGAAAGCGGCCGTGACGGGCGGGTTTCAGTTCTCCGACCGACCGGTGACCATCGGGTTGCCGTGCCGGTAGGCTGACCGCGCCCTGCTCCCGACCCCGAGGGTTGACATGAAGATCGCCGTCACCGGCTCGATCGCCACCGATCACCTGATGAGCTTTCCCGGTCGCTTCGCCGACCAGCTCATCGCCGATCAGCTGCACAAGGTGTCCCTCTCCTTCCTGGTAGACGACCTGGTGCTGCGCCGCGGAGGCGTGGCGGCGAACATTTCGTTCGGCATGGGTCAGCTCGGGCTGCGCCCGGTGCTGCTCGGCGCGGTGGGGCGGACTTCGCCGACTACCGCTCCTGGCTGGAGCGCCACGGCGTGGACTGCGACTCGGTGCACATCAGCGAGGTGGCGCACACCGCTCGGTTCGTCTGCACCACCGACACCGACATGTGCCAGATCGCCTCGTTCTACGCCGGCGCGATGAGCGAGGCCCGCAACATCGAACTGGCCCCGGTCGCCGACCGGCTCGGCGGTCTGGACCTGGTGCTGGTCGGTGCCAACGACCCGAGGCGATGCTGCGGCACTCGGCCGAGTGCCGCACCCGTGGGTACGCCTTCGCCGCCGACCCGTCCCAGCAACTCGCCCGGATGCCCGGCGAGGACGTGGTGGCGCTGATCGAGGGCGCCGAGTTCCTGATGACCAACGACTACGAGAAGTCGCTGCTGCAGTCCAAGACGCAGCTGAGCGACGACCAGCTGCTCGACCTGGTCAAGGTGCGGGTCACCACGCTGGGCAAGCACGGTGTGGAGATCGCCGGCCGCGGCATCGACCCGATCCACGTACCGATCGCGCGGGAGATCCGCGCGGTCGACCCGACCGGGTGGGCGACGGCTTCCGGGCCGGCTTCTTCACCGCGCTCTCCTGGGGCGTCGGTCTGGAGCGGGCCGCCCAGGTCGGCTCGCTGCTGGCCACGCTGGTCCTGGAGACCGTCGGGACCCAGGAGTACGACGTCCGCCGCGACCTGTTCGTCAAGCGGCTCGCCGAGTCCTACGGCGACACCGCGGCAGACGAGATCCGCCCGCACCTCCTCCCGTAAACCGCTCCTGCTACGTCGATCATGGAGTTGTGGTGGCCGAATAGTCGCCTCATGCGGCTTCTGTCACCCACCACAACTCCATGATCGACCGCGCGGGTGGCTGCGATGACGAGCAGGCGTACACCGGGAGGTTTCAGAGCCCGGACAGCGCGGTGCGGCTCTTTGCCCGGTCGGGACGTCGACTGAGGCTGATCTGGATCGACGAATGACGCGGGGTCAGTGGATTCGGCGGACGTCGTAGGCGGGGCCGTCCGGGCCGTTGACCGAGCCCACGAACTCCTGGCCACGCATCCGACACCAGGCGGGAATGTCGACCGCCGCCGCCGGGTCGTCGGCCAGCACCCGGACCACAGTGCCGACCGGCACCTCGGGCATCCGCCGGGCCGCCGCGATCACGGGCAGCGGACAGCGCTGCCCCGGCAGTCGATCACCTCGTCCGGCATCGTCACAGCCCCACCACCCCAGCCTCGGCGCGTAACCCGGCGACGATCCCCGGCAACTCGGTGAGGAACCGCTCGACGTCCGCCTCGGTCGTCTCCCGATGCAGGCTGACCCGCACGTTGCCGTGCGAGAGCACCCATCGCCTCCAGCACGTGCGACGGGCGCAGCGTCGACGAAGTGCAGGACGAGCCGGACGACACCGCGAAGCCCCGCCGGTCCAGTGCGTGCAGCAACGCCTCGCCGTCGACGTACAGGCAGGAGAAGGTCACCAGGTGGGAGCCGCAGCACCGGGTCGCCCACCACCTCCACGTCGGGCACCTCCGCCGCGACCCGCGCCCGGACCCGGTCCACCAGGGCCGCCAGCCTGGTCGCCTCGGCGGCCGCGTCGGCCGCCGCCGCCGCAGGCTCGCCGCCGCCGCCACGACCGCGGGCAGGTTCACCACCCGGGGTACGTCCGTTCTCCCGCTCGTCGGCCGGCCAGGGCGACTCCCAGCAGGTGCCCTTGCGCACCGCCAGCACCCCACCCGGGTGGCCCGCCCCATTTGTGGGCGCTCGCCGTGAGTACCGACCAACCAGCCGGCAGAGGTACCCGGCCGACCGACTGGGCGGCGTCCACGTACAGCGGGACCCCACCTCGGCGCACGCCGCAGCCGCCTCGGCGACCGGCTGAACGGTCCCCACCTCGTGACTGGCGGTGATCAACGCGGCCAGGGCGACCCGGGGCCCGAACGGCGGTCGACCAGGCGGTCAGGTCCAACCGGCCCAACCGGTCGACCGGCACAGCGGTCGCTGCACCACCCGCCCGACGTGCCGCTCCGCCGCGTGCAGGACCGCCGAGTGCTCGATCGCCGAGTGCACGAACGTCGACCCGATCCGGTGCCTCCCGCCAGGCCCCGAGCACAGCGCCGTGGGCTGCGGTCGTACCGCTGGGGGTGAAGGACACCTCGTCCGCGCGGACGCCGAGCGTCAGGGCGGTGGCCTCGCGTGCCGCGTCGAGCAGTTGCCGCCCGGCAGGCCTGCGTGTACAGCTTGCCCGGGTCGGCCCAGCCGTCCTCCAGCGCGGCCAACAACGCCTGCCGCGCGACCGGATGCATCGGCGCGGCGGTCGCCGCGTCCAGGTAGACCGGGGAGAGGCTCGCACTCACAGGTTGAACGCTATCGCGGCGGTATGCCCAGGATCCCCGATGGGGGCGGACAGTGACCCCACCACGGCCGAGTCCGTCATGGTCGAGTAATCTGCGACCGTCGGTGACGCCTTTGCCGCCGGTGCTGACGAAGGACGCACCGCGGCGCGCTAGAGGCAGGACCAGGTGGTCGCAAGGAGTTCGGAGGTACGGCCGACGGCCGTACGGCACAGCGCTTCCCGGGGTCGGTGGACGCCGGGGCGTGGTGCTGGTCGGCTGGCCGGGCTCGGTCTCGGGGCGCGGCGCTGCTGGTTCTGCTCACGGGCTGTGACGTGGGTCAGGCCTTTGACGGCTTCGGCTGGCCGCAGGGCGCTCTCGCCGGAGTCCAAGCGGATGTACGACCTGTGGATCGCCTCCTGCATCGCCGCGCTCGCGGTCGGCGTCTTCGTGTGGGGCCTGATCTTCTGGTGCGTCGTGCGCTACCGCAAGCGTGGCAACACGCTGCCGGTGCAGACCCGCTACAACCTGCCGATGGAGTTCCTCTACACCATCGCGCCGATCCTGATCGTCTCCGTGCTCTTCTACTACGGCGATTGTGCAGACGGACGTCGACAAGCTGTCGAAGAACCCGGACGTCACGGTCGAGGTCGTCGCCTTCAAGTGGAACTGGCAGTTCAACTACCGCGACGGCCAGGGCACGGAAGCCCGCACCACCGCGTCGACGCTCGGCACCAGCGAGGTCATCCCGGTGCTGGTGCTCCCGACCAACCGGTCCATCCGGTTCGAGGAGACCAGCCGCGACGTCATCCACTCGTTCTGGGTGCCGGAGCTGCTGTTCAAGCGGGACGTCATGCCGGGCAAGATCCGCAACGTGTTCGAGGTCTCCAGCCTGGACGCCGAGGGTGCCTACGTCGGGCGCTGCGCCGAGCTGTGCGGCAGCTACCACGCGTTCATGAACTTCGAGCTGCGGGTCGTCTCGCCGGAGGAGTACGACCAGTTCCTCGCGGCGAAGCAGGGCGGCAAGTCCACCCAGGACGCGCTGGCCGAGATCGGCGAGCAGCCGTACGCCCAGACCACGCAGCCGTTCGACACCCGGCGTACGCAGGACAACTTCAACCCGGACAAGTTCCGGCCCGCACGGGAAGCTGAGGCAGCCGCATGAAGACCGAGTGGCGTATCTTCCTGATCATCGCCGGTTTCCTCTTCGGTGCCACCGTCCTGTACGGCGTCTGGACGCACGGTGAGTCGGGCAACGTCGAGTGGGTCGGCACTGTCGCACTGCTGCTGTCGTTCCTGCTCTGCTCGATGTGCGGTGGCTTCTTCTGGTTCGTCTCCGCCGCATCGACCTGCGCCCGGAGGACCGCCCGGACGCCGAGATCGCCGACGGTGCGGGTGAGGTCGGCTTCTTCAGCCCGGTAGCTACTGGCCGTTCGGCCTGGCACTGGCCGCCGCGATCGCAGCGCTCGGCATGGTGTTCTGGCAGTTCTGGCTGATCGGCTTCGGTCTGCTGGCGGTCGTCTTCGCCGCCTGCGGGCTGCTGTTCGAGTACTACAGCGGCACCCGGCGCACCGCCGAACACTGATCGCCCCGGTCGCGCTCGCGGCCGACTCTACCGCCACGAAGGCCCGTACCCCAAAGGGACGGGTCTTCGTCGTGTCCCGGTGCTGCGGTGCGGGCCGCGCTCGGGTTGGACTGCGCGTGGGTTGGACTGCGCCGGGCCGGACGGTGCCTCGCCAGACCGGGGTTTGCCGATGCAGAGCGGGGCTTGGCCGGTGCCGGTCCGGGCCGGGCCGGGCGTTGCGGGGCCTGGCGGTGCGGGCTGGGGTCCGGGCGGGGCTCAGGCCGCGTGACGGTGGGTGGGCTGGTGGCGTCGGCGATCTGCCAGCCGGGTGACCGGGAAGGCGAACGGGCGATCACCACGGCGGACCCGCAGTCGATGCAGACCAGCTCGGGACAGTCGGTGCCGTGGTCGTCGACGCAGGGCGGCGCCTCGAACGGTGCCACGCCCTCGCAGACATCGCAGTAGAGCTCGCGGTGCGACATGGGCGTCTCCTTCTCACTTCGGGCGAACCGCCCCGGATGCGACAGTGACGCAGGAACGGACGCGGAGAACTACTCGGACGTAGTTTTCCAGACGGGTCCGACAAATCTCGTCGGCACCTCCGGGGGCTGGTCATGGGCTTCGACGGCGTCCGGGGTGTGATCTACTCGCGGTCAATGAAGTCGCGGTGTCCGAGCGGCGGGACAGCGCGGCTTCAGGAACGCGAGTCGATCAAGGCGCGTCGTCGGCGTGGGCCGTGTGATCGGGGCGCGTCGTCGGTGCGGGCCGCACGCTGAGGCGGCGTCGTCGTCGGCGCGCTGCTCGGTCAGGCGGCGGTCGCGGTCTCGATCCAGCGATCGAGGGTCGCGGCTGCCGCGCCGGAGTCGATCGACTCGGCCGCGCGGCCAGGCCGGCGCGCAGCGCCTCGGTCAGGTCGCCGTCGAGGGGCCCTGGGTGGCCAGCGCCGCGGCGGCGTTGACCAGCACCGCATCTCGGATCGGACCCGTCTCACCGGCCAGCAGGCGACCGGCCACGCCGGCGTTGTAGGCCGCGTCACCGCCTCGCAGGTCTGCCAGGGTGGACCTGGGCACCCCAGGTCCGTCGCGTCCAGCACGGCCTCACGTACGGTGCCGCCCTGGGCCGCCAAACCCGGGTCGGCGCGGCGGTGGTGAACTCGTCCAGCCCGTCCTCGCCGCGCATCACCAGGACGGAGTCACCGCGGGCGGCGAACACGCCAGCCATCACCGGCGCCATCCGCAGGTCGAAGCAGCCGACGGCGCCGGCGCGGGTCGGGCCGGGTTGGTCAGCGGGCCGAGGAAGTTGAAGACCGTCGGGACGCCCAGCTCGCGTCGGACCGGGCCGGTGTGCCGCATGCCCGGGTGGAACCGGGCCGCGAAGCAGAACCCGATGCCAGCCTCGGTGACGCACCGGACGATCGCCTCCGGATCAAGATCCAGGGGTACGCCGAGGAACTCCAACAGGTCGGCCGTGCCGCAGGAGGACGAGGCTGCCCGGTTGCCGTGCTTGACCACGCGGACGCCGGCGCCCGCGACCACCAGGGCGGCCATGGTGGAGATGTTGACCGTGTGGGCGAGATCACCGCCGGTGCCCACCACGTCCAGCGCGGTGGAACGCAGCTCGTCGGGGAGGTCGACCGGGACCGCCCGGCTCAACATGGTCTCCACAAGCCCCGCCAGCTCGGACGACGTCTCACCCTTGGCCCGCAGGGCCACGGCGAAGCCGGCGACCTGCGCGGCGCCCGCCGAGCCGGCCATGATCTCGCCCATCGCCCAGGCGGTGTCGGCGGTGGACAGCTCCTCCCCGCGCAGCAACGAGTTGAGCAGGTGCGGCCAGGTCCGATCGCCCATGACGGGCCTCCCGAGCGTGCGAAGTGCGGGTGGGCTGGATCCGGCGCCGACTGGTCCGGCGCTTCGGCGGTGCCGAAGGAGCCGTGCGTCAGGCGGGTGCGTGCGTCCGCAGCAGCTCGGCCACCGTGCCGCCGGTGGTCACCGGGTCGAGCGGGTGCATCAGGGTCGCGTCGACCTCGGCGTACGCGGCCAGCCATCGGTCGGCGGCGCGGGCGATCACCAGGCAGGTCGGGGAGAGTCCTCCCGGTCGTCCTTGATCTGCCGGGCGATGCCGATGCCGCCACCCGGGCTCGCCTCGCCGTCGAGCAGGAGGAGGTCGATCTCGTAGTCGTCGACGAGGCGGATGGTCTCCGCGTAGGTCGACGCGTCAACGAACTCGATCTGCAGGCCCGGCGCGGGCCGGGTGCCGACGGCCATCCGCATCCGATCACGGACCTGGGGTCGTCGCTGTAGAGCAGGACTGTGCAAAGACGATCGCTCATGCCGGCACTCCGCTTCGCCGAACGGTCCGGGTACCGGCCGTTACTCCCACCTCGTAGCTGCCCGCAGATCGTACCGGTCCGCGTGACGTAGCCGACATCCCGCCCGCCACCGTGCGTCGGGGCGTACCGTCCGGGCAGCTCAGGCGGGTGCGGCGTCGGCGGCGCGTTCGCGGGCCTCCTGGCGGTCCAGCTCGCGGTCCACCCGGCGGGCCTCCCGCTCGGACTGCTTGACCCACTGCACCACCAGCACCGCGAGCATGGTCACACTGACGAACTCACCGCCGGCCCAGAGGATGCCGCCGGCGACCACCTGGTCCTGCCAGGGTCGACCCAGCCGAGGTTGAGCGACGGGTACCAGTCGCCGCCGAAGAGCGTGCTGCTCTGCATGATGGTGAGGCCGAGCACGGTGTGGAACGGCACGGAGAGCAGCATCAGCAACGCGCGCGCCGGGTACGGCCAGCGGCCGGGCAGCGGGTCGAGCCGAGCAGCGGCCAGAAGAACACGCAGCCGGTCATGATGAAGTGCGCGTGCACCAGCTCGTGCGCCAGGCGTGTTCGAGGGTGAAGCGGTACAGGTCACTGAAGTACAGCACGAACGGGTTGACCACGAAGATGGCGAACGCCACCAGCGGGAAGCTGTAGATCCGGGCGACGCGGCTGTGCACGATCGCCAGCACCCGCTTACGCGGCCAGACCGGCAGGGTCCGCAGGGCCAGGGTCATCGGTGCGCCCAGCGCCAGGAAGATCGGTGCGACCATGGACAGCACCATGTGCTGGATCATGTGCACGGACAGCAGCGCGGTGTCGTACGCGTGCAGCCCACTGACCGTGACCAGCGCGATGCCGCCCAGCCCGGGGCCGAGGAAGAACACGGTACGGGCGACCGGCCAGCGGTCCCCGGATGCGCAGCCGGTACACCCGTAGAGGTACAGGCCGGCGGCGAGCACCAGACCGAGGGCCAGCCAGCTGTCCAGCCGCGTCTCGCTCAGGACCGCGCCGACGGTGAACGGCGGCGGGGCCGAGGTGGCGGCGAAGATCGGATCGACGTGGAGCACGCTTTCAGGCTAGGCCAGGTGAACCGGACCCCGACGCTCGGGCCACGGAAGGCGCAGGTTTGCCACCCGCTGATCGGCGGCCCCGGTCAGGGGCAATAATGACGGCGTGACTGCGGCCCCAGCCATTGACAAGAGCCGGATCCACTCTCTGACCCGACCGAACATGGTCAGCGTCGGGACGATCGTGTGGCTCTCCAGCGAACTCATGTTCTTCGCGGCGCTGTTCGCGATGTACTTCTCCATTCGCGCGGCAGCGCCGGAGCAGTGGGAGAAGCACACCGAGGCGCTGAACATTCCGTACGCGACCACCTTCACGGTGATCCTGGTGCTGTCCTCGGTGACGTGCCAGCTCGGCGTCTTCGCGGCGGAGCGGGGTGACGTGCACGCGCTGCGGCGCTGGTTCACCGTCACCTTCGTGATGGGCCTGATCTTCGTTCTCGGTCAGCTGAACGAGTACCGGCACCTGGTCGAGGACGGCATCAAGATCAACGGAGACGGTTACGGGTCGGTGTTCTACCTGACCACCGGCTTCCACGGCCTGCACGTGACCGGTGGTCTGATCGCCTTCATCATCTTCATGGTCCGCACGACCATGGGCCGGTTCACTCCGGCGCAGGCGACGTCGGCGATCGTCGTGTCGTACTACTGGCACTTCGTCGACGTCGTGTGGATCGGGCTGTACGCCATGATCTACTGGCTCCAGTGATCTTGCGCGTCACATTCCGCACTGCTGCTCCGTCCCCTGAGACAGGTCCAACCGGTTAAGGACACCGCTCATGACTTCTGACAACGACCGCCGACGCGGTCTGCTCGCGCGGTTGCGTGAGCGGCCCGCCGCGCGCAGCAGGGCCGCCGCCGGCTGGGCGCCGCGGTCCGGCTGATCGCCGCGCTGATGCTCGCCGGCGGTGCCTACACCGTCTTCGCCCCGGGTGCCCAGGCGCAGGACAACCCGCAGCTGACCGGCGCCGCCGCCGAGGGCAAGGCGCTGTTCGACGTGAGCTGTGTGACCTGTCACGGCCGCAACGCCCAGGGTGTCGAGGGCCGCGGGCCGAGCCTGATCGGCGTCGGCGCGGCCTCGGTCGAGTTCCAGGTCAGCTCCGGGCGGATGCCGCTGGCCCGCCAGGAGGCCCAGGCGCACCGCAAGCCCCGGTCTTCACCGACGAGCAGACCCGTCAGCTGGCCCAGTACATCCAGGAGCTGGGTGGCGGCCCGGTCGTCCCCGACGGCGACGATCTCCGTGAGGACGGCAACATCGCGTCCGGCGGTGAGCTGTTCCGGATCAACTGCTCGCAGTGCCACGCGTTCGGTGGCGGCGGCGGTGCGCTCTCCTCGGGCAAGTTCGCCCCGAGCCTGCACCCGCGACCGACCGCCAGATCTACGCGGCGATGCTGAGCGGCCCGCAGAACATGCCGGTGTTCGGCGACAACCAGCTCCGGCCGGAACAGAAGGCCGACATCATCGCCTACATCCAGGAGACGCTGAAGCACGACCAGGACCCGGGTGGGTTCAACCTGGGGCGGTACGGCCCGTCCACCGAGGGCCTGGCGATCTTCCTGGTTGGCATCGTGGCGCTCGTCTTCGCCAGCCTGTGGATTGCGGGCAAGTCGTGATCGAGCGGAGCATCCGATTCAGTGCTGTGGCGCCGTTCGGCGCCACCCGTAGCGAGGTGACGGCATGAGCACCACACCGAGCACCAGGCCTCGCAGGGCCCGGAGCCGCTCGACGTGAACGACCCCAAGCTGACCCGGTTCGACGTTGTTCGTGAGGGCGCGCGCCGGGACGACATCGAGATCGTCCACTACGAGCAGCAGGTGCTGCCCGGCACCAAGGCGGAGCGTCGGCTGACCCGGGTGGTCGCCGGGTTCTTCCTGATCACCGGTCTCGCCGCGACCGCCTTCCTGGCCATCTACATCTGGTGGCCGTGGAAGTACGAGGCGGGCCGTGGCGGTGACAAGTTCTATACCCCACTGCTCGGTTTCACCCTCGGCGTGGCATTGCTCGCCGTCGGCTTCGGCATCCTGACCTGGGGCAAGAAGTTGCTGCCCAAGGAGGTCTCGATCCAGGACCGGCACGAGGGCCAGGTCGATTCCGAAGGCCGCACCATCACCGCTCAGACCATGCTCTACATGGTGGACGAGCTGGGCGTGAAGCGTCGCCCCTGCTCGGCATCTCGCTGCTGGCCGGTCTCGCACCGGTCGCCGCGGTCGCCGCGGCACCGCTGGTCGGCGGCCTGATCTCGCAGCCGCACAAGAACAACCAGATGTTCACGACCGGGTTCGCCGTGGCCGAGGGCGGCCCGCGGATCCGCCTGGTCCGCGAGGACGGCCGACCGGTCCGCCCGGCGGACATCAGCACCGGCGGTCAGCTGACCGTCTTCCCGGCATCGACCACGGTGTGAGCAACAAGCACGCCGACTCGCCGACGCTGCTGATCCACCTGCGGGACTCCGACGCGCAGGAGTCGCGCCGGGCCAACGAGCGGGTCGGCCACGGTGACTTCATGTGGGGCAACTACGCGGCGTTCTCCAAGATCTGCACGCACGCCGGCTGCCCGGCCAGCCTGTACGAGCAGCAGACCAACCGGCTGCTCTGCCCGTGCCACCAGTCCCAGTTCCTGATCACCGACAACGCCCGGCCTATCTTCGGCCCCGCCAGCCGGCGGCTGCCGCAGCTGCCGATCGAGGTGGACTCCGAGGGCTTCTTCGTGGCGAAGTCGGACTACACCGAGACCGTCGGGCCTGATTTCTGGGAGCGGCCATGAAAAACGTCAGAAGTTTGAACTGGCCGCAGTGCCGGGCAAGGCCGCGCAGGAGTGGACGACCGCTTCCAGGTGGCCACCGCTGCGCAAGCTACTGAACAAGGTCTTCCCGGACCACTGGTCCTTCCTGCTCGGCGAGATCGCGCTGTTCTCGTTCATCGTGCTGTTGCTGACCGGTGTGTTCCTCACCTTCTTCTACGAGCCGGCGATGACCGAGGTGGTCTACGACGGCAGCTACGCGCCGTTGCAGGGCACCCGATGTCCGCCGCGTACGCCTCCAGCCTGGACATCTCGTTCGACGTCCGTGGCGGTCTGGTAATGCGGCAGATGCACCACTGGGCGGCGCTGCTGTTCATGGCCGCGATCGTCGTGCACATGCTGCGGGTCTTCTTCACCGGTGCCTTCCGCAAGCCGCGCGAGACCAACTGGATCATCGGTTCGCTGCTGTTCTGGGTCGGCTTCCTGGCCGGCTTCACCGGCTACTCGCTGCCGGACGACGGTCTGTCCGGCACGGCCTGCGGATCGCCTCAGCGATCATGCTGTCCATCCCGGTGCTCGGCTCCTGGGTCACCTCGTCGATCTTCGGTGGCGAGTTCCCCGGCACGATCATCATCAGCCGGTTCTTCATTGCGCACGTGCTGCTCATCCCGGGTCTCCTGCTCGCGCTGATCAGCGTCCACCTGGGTCTGGTCTTCAAGCAGAAGCACCCAGTGGCCCGGCCGGGTCGGACCAACAACAACGTGGTCGGCGAGCGGATGTTCCCCGGTACGCGTTGAAGCAGGGCGGCTTCTTCATGGTCGTCTTCGGCGTCATCGCGCTGATGGGCGGTCTGTTCCAGATCAACCCGATCTGGCTGTTCGGCCCGTACGAGGCGTGGGTGGTCTCGGCCGCCAGCCAGCCCGACTGGTACGTCATGTTCCTCGACGGGTCGACCCGACTCATGCCGGCCTGGGAAATCAACATCCCGATCGGTGACGGGTACGTCATCCCGCCGCTGTTCTGGCCGACGGTCGTGCTGCCCGGCATCCTGGTGGGCCTGTCGACGCTGTATCCGTTCCTGGAAGCCCGGCAGCGCAAGGACCACAAGAACCACAACCTGCTCGAACGCCCCGGGACGCTCCGGCCCGGACCGCGGTCGGCGCCATGGCCGTCGCTTTCTACGTCGTGCTGACGCTCTCCGGCGCCAACGACGTGATCGCCGACAAGTTCCAGATCAGCCTGAACGCGATGACCTGGGCGGGCCGGGTGGGTCTGCTGGTGGTGCCGCCGCTGGCGTACTACGTCACGTACCGGCTCTGCCTGGGTCTGCAGCAGCACGACCGGGAGGTGCTCGCGCACGGCGTGGAGACCGGCATCATCCGGCGTATGCCGGACGGTCGGTTCGTCGAGGTGCACCAGCCGCTCAGCGCGTCGAACGGGCACGCGGACGGCCACGGCCAGTTGGACTACGTCGGCTGGGTCGTGCCGAAGAAGATGAACCGGCTGGGGCCCTCGGCCCGGCCATTCGGGGCTTCTTCTACCCGATCGAGAAGCCGGTCGAGGCGCCGGTCTCGCCGGGGCACCCGCCGGTCGAGGCGTGGCCCGAGCGTGAGGAGATCGGCAGCGGCGAGAGCCGCCGCTGACCGCCTGATCGCACTGTTACGTGACGCCCGCCGGATTCCGGCGGGCGTCACGTCGTATCCACCCGCCGCCCATCCGACCAGGAGTCGGACGGCCACGGTGCGACCGGTCGACCCGCGCGACGGGCGATCGCAGGAATAACCCCGTGAGCCGGGTATCCGTGCGGTCCAACGTCTCAAGGGGAAGCATGTTGGGTATCAAACGCCTCGGCCTGTTGGCCGCGCTGGTACTTGTCGGTGTCGCGCCGGCTGCGGCCGCGCAGGCCGCGGCACAGCCGTCGACGCAGGACACCCAGTACCTGCAGGCGGTACACCAGGTCAACCTGTTCGAGATCACCGCCGGTGACCTGGCCCAGCAGAAGGGTCAGGACCAGGGGTCAGGACCTGGGCGCGATGCTGAAGACCGACCACACCCAGCTGGACCAGACGGTGCAGCAGACCGCGTCACAGGTCGGGGTGGAACTGCCGAACGAGCCCAGCGCCGATCAGCAGGCGGTCCTCGACAAGCTGAACAACGCCAGCGGTGCGGAGTTCGACCGGCTCTGGGTGACCAGTGAGCTGGCCGGTCACGTCCAGTCCATCCAGGCCACCCAGACGGAGATCTCGCAGGGCTCCGAGCAGTCGGTGGTCCAGTTGGCCCAGACCGCCCTGCCGACGCTGCAGGCGCACTATGACGAGCTGGTGCAGCTCGCCAACAAGTTGGGCATCCCGGTTCCGCAGACCAGTGCCAGCGGTACGCCCAGCCCGGGCGGCACCGGCACCGAGTCGCCGGCTCCGGGCGGCACCGGCACCGAGTCACCTGCTCCGGGTGGCTCCACCGAGTCGCCTGCTCCGGGCGGCGGCAGCACCGAGACGCCGGCTCCCAGCGAGAGCTGACGTAGCGACAGCAGACGGCCGGTCCACCTTCGCGGTGGGCCGGCCGCCGTCGTGCGGTGCGCGGGCGTCGAACGGCCGGGCCGGTCAGTCGGCGCTGGCCAGGCCGATCGCGAACGCCTCCTCCAGGTCGTGCTGGGAGTACGCCCGGAACGCGATGTGCGAGTCGGTGTTGAGCACGCCCGGCACCTTGGAGATGCTGCCCGCGATGACCTGGGCGATCTGGTCGAACTCGCGGACCCGGACAATGGCGATGAGGTCGACGTGCCCGGCCACCGAGTAGACCTCGCTGACGCCGGGAAGGTTGGCCAGGGTCTCCGCCACCTCGGGGATCGCATCGGTGGCGCAGTCGATCAGCACGATCGCGGTGATCACGGGGCATTTCTCCGTTCGTCGGCGTCGTCGCCCATGCTAGATGTTCCGGTTCGAACGCGGAGGCGGGAGCCGTCGGCGCTCAACCGTGGGCGGTGCGGGGCACGGTCAGGTCGTTCCCGGCCCGGATCGCGTCCTGTAGTCGCTCACCGGCGTGGACGGTCGCCCCGGGCCACACCACCGAGCGGCACACGTCGCCGTCCACCCGAGCCCCGGCGCCGACGATCGACTCGACGCACCGACCGGTCACCGTCGCGGACGGGTCGACGAGCGTGCCGCCGGCCGCGGCGTGCAGGTTGGCCGCCAGGTAGTCGGCCGGGTGCCGGTGTCGAAGAAGGTGCCCGGATAGCCGACCACCTCCAGGGCGCCCGCCGCCTCGGCCGGACGCCAGACGGCACGGACCAGGTCGGAGAAGACGACCGGCAGGTCGCGGACCAGCCGCCAGGGCAGCAGCGAGAAGCCGGTGAAGCAGTGCCCGGCGAACGTGCCCGGCGCCGTCGGGTCCGCGGCGGGCTGACCGAGCAGGCGCACCGTGTGCCCGTCCCAGTCGGCGAGCAGGGCGGCCATGTCCGGGCCCGGGGAGCCGCCGGGTCGGCGAGGTACGCGTCGGCGTTGCCGACCAGCACCGGCCGTCCGTCGATCCAGTCCCGCAGGTTGGCCACCCGCCCGCGGTGCCCAGCGGGTCGCCCGGCTCGACGGACGGGTGCGCGCGGTCGCCGACGTGCGCGACCACCTGGTCGCCGAGGTAGCAGGCGTTCACCGCGACCCGGTCGGGACCGGCCAGGCCGAGCCCTGCCAGCCGGGCCAACGCCCGGTCCAGCAGTGGCACGTTGCCCACCGGGCAGAGCGCCTTGGGCACCCGTTCGGTGAGCGGGCGCAGCCGGGTGCCCTGGCCGGCGGCGAGCACCACCGCGCACAGCTCCGCAGGGCGTCGGCAGTGCCGGTCACGGCATGTCGTCGGGCACCGGCGGCGGAACTTCCCGGCCAGCGGCCCGATGTCGTAGTAGGCGAGCAACCGGGCGGTCGGCCAGGTCAGCTTGGGCAGGTCGTTCAGGGGTGCCAGGCGGCCTCGAAGACCTCGCCGCCGTCGACCCGCAGCTCGGTGCTGGACGCCGGCACCTCCGTCTCGAAGACCATGTCCACCCAGCCCTTGGCGTGCACGATCGCGTTCGGCACCGCCGGGCGCAGCCGGACGGGGAGCCGGATGCCGGACTCCTCGAACAGCTCCGGCCGCGCCACCACCGGGGCCTCACCACGATTGAGCAGGCCGGCGGGGAGAGACCAGCCCTTTCCGGGCGGCTGACGCAGCATCAGCAACCGACCCGCCCCGTCGCCTCGGCGTCGCGGACCAGGGTGACCGCGCCGACGATGTACTTGTGCACGGCCAGCCGGACCAGGCGTCGACGCACCGGCAGCGGCAACCGGTAGAAGGCCTGGTAGAAAAGGGCCCGACCGGTGACGCGGGAGCGGAGGATCATGACTCCAGGTTAGTGGTCACGAATGTCCTTCGGGCGCGCTGGGGCCCGCCCGGTCACTGCCGATGGTCGACCAGGTCGATGAGCTGGCGGACGACGGTGTCTGGTTCGATCACCCGGTCGAAGACCGCGACCAGCAGGGTCTCCAGGTCGGGGTAGCCCAGCTCCTCGGAGAGCGCAGCAGCGGCAGGTCACTGGCGAGGCCCCGGTTGTGCTGGCGGAGGGCGAGCCCGATGGTGGCCCGACCGAGGCGGACCTTGTCGCTGATCGTGATGCCCGGCTCGGTGTGTTCGGCGAACCACCTGTTGATCTGCATCTGCGCGTGCGGCGACTTGACGAAGGCGAGCCAGTCCCGGCGGGGCCGCGCGGTGCCACACCGGCCTCGAAGCCGTTGTCGCCGTCGTTCTCGGTGAAGATCTCCACCACGTCGCCCTCGTCCAGCTCCGAGCTGAGCGGGCCAGCCGACCGTTGATCCGTGCGGCGAGGCAGTGGTCGCCACGGTCGTTGCCCAGCTCGTACGCGAGGTCGACGGGCGTGGCACCGGCCGGCAGCACGACCTGCCGGCCGTCGGCGAAGACCTGGATCTGGCCCTCGGCGAGGTCGCAGCGCAGGGATTCGAGGAACTGGGCCGGGTCGGCGGCGTCGGGCTCCCAGTCGAGCACCCGGCGTAGCCAGTCCAGCTGCTCGGCGCGGGCCGCCGCGCTGCCACGCCCCGATTGCGGGAAGCGGAAGTCGGCGGCGATGCCGTACTCGGCCGAGCGGTGCATCTCCTCGGTGCGGATCAGCACTCGACCGTGCGGTCCTGTGGGCGCAGACGCTCGTGTGCAGCGAGCGGTAGAGGTTGTTCTTCGGGGAGGCGATGAAGTCCTGAAACGGCCGGGCACCGGTCGCCAGGTGCCGTGGATCGCGCCCAGCGCGGCGTAACAGTCGGTGGCCGGCCCGTCGACCACCACCACGATGCGGGCAGGTCGTACGGGGCGGTGTGGCCGCCGGCGATGGTGTCCTTCCAGATCGAGTAGAGGTGCCGTGGGCGAGGGCTCACCTCGGCGTCGACCCGGCCGCGACGCAGTGCCGCCCGGCCCGGGTGACCACCGAGTCGAGGTAGTTGTCCCAGCCTGGGCGGTCGTGCACGTGTCGAGCCAACCGGGCGTGCTCGTCGGGCTCGAGGTGCAGCAGCACCACGTCGTCCAGCTCGCGCTTGAGGGTCTGGATGCCCAGCCGGTCACAGAGCGGGACCAGCACCTCCTGGGTCTTGCGGGCGATCCGTTCCCGGGACGACGCGGAGCGCACACCGAGGGTGCGCATGTTGTGCAGCCGGTCGGCCAGCTTGATGATCAGCACCCGGACGTCCTTGGCGGCCGCGACGATCATCTTGCGGATCGTCTCCGCCTCGGCGGCCTTGCCGTAGAACGCCTTGTCGAACTTGGTCACCCCGTCGACCAGGTGGGCCACCTCGCCGCCGAAATCCTCGGAGAGCGCCTGGAGGGTGTAGCGGGTGTCCTCCACGGTGTCGTGCAGCAGCGCCGCGACCAGGGTGGTGGTGTCCATCCCCAGCTCGGCGCAGATCTGCGCCACCGCGAGGGTGGGTGATGTACGGCTCACCGCTCTTGCGGAACTGCCCGCGGTGCATGTTCTCCGCGATCGTGTAAGCACGTCGGAGCACCGCTGGATCGGTGCCGGCGTGGATGCCCGGTGGGTGCGGACCAGCTGCGTGACCGGGTCGGAGTCGGTGGTCGGCCAGCTGAGTAGCGACCGCAGCCGGCGGGTGAGCGGCAGCTCGGTCGGCTGTGTCGGAAGGGCGCCCCCAGGGCGGCGCCGTGTCCGGCGTCGACGTCCACGAGGGACACCTCCTCACCCCGGCTCCGCATCGCCGGGACCCCGGCGGCGGGAGCAGGCCCACGAATCGGGCAGGACTGCACTTCTCTAACAGCCTAGGCGAGTCAACGTAGTCCGATCGGTCAGTTGGTCATGAGCGTTCGGTCGAGAGTTGGTGGGACGCGCCGCCCTCGGCCTTCGCCAGCAGGTCACGGAACCTCCCGCGCCACCCGCCGGGAGGACCATCCGAGGACATCTCCACCAGTCGGGTCTCCGGTCGCTCCAACCAGGACAGGATCCGCTCGGACTCCTCGGCGGTGGCCGCCGGCACCGGCCCGTGCCCGCCCGACACCGTCTCGGCGGTGGCGGATGGCTGCCAACGTGGGGCGCGGGTGCGCTCCTGCGGGAGACGCCCGCGCCGGCCAGCCGGCCGTGCCGGACCAGCGCCAACTCCCAGCCGCCCCGGGCGGCCAGCCGAGCCGCGGCCAGCTCGACGATCCCGGTGAGCGCGGCCAGCCGCTGCATGCGCACGGTGGCCCGCAGCACCGCGGCCAGCCGGGACCGCACCACCGCGGCCTCCTCGTAGCGCTGGTCACGGGAGAGCACGTCGATCCGGGCGAGCAGACGTCCACCACCGGCTGGGGTCACTGGTGGTGGCGGTGCGGAAGGGCGCGGCGGCGCTGTCGTCGTACTCCTTGGGGTGATCTTGTGCTCGCAGGGCGCGGGCAGCGGCCCAGCTCGGCCAGCGCGCAGGCCGGCGTGATGGTGCGCAGCGACAGGCGGTGCGTGCACTGCCGCAGCGGCACGGCGTCGTGGAAACCGGCGGCGGCCAGCTCGGCGGCCGCCGGGAGGTGAACGGCCCGAGGTACGCGGTGTCGGTGGGGAGAGGTCGCGGACGATCGACAGCCGAGGGTACGGACCGTCGGTCAGCTGGAGCCAGACCATCCGTTCCGGGTATTTGGACCGCCGGTTGTACGGCGGGGCGTGTCGGCGATCAACCGCAGCTCACGGACCTCGGCCTCCAACGAGTGCGCACACTCCACCGCCTCGACCCGCTCGGCCGCGCCCAGCATCTCGGAGATGCGGGCCCGCTTCTCCCGGCGGTGAAGTAGCTGCGCACCCGGGTGGCGATGTCGACCGACGTGCCCACGTAGAGCGGCCGGTCGTCGGCGGCCGGAAGATGTAGACCCGGGGACCTTGGGCAGCCCCTCGGCCAGGTGGCGTTTGCGGCGTTGGGTCGGGGTGACCGCCCGGGCGAACTCGATGGCGTCACCGACGGTGTCCACCCGGTGCCCGCCGAGCCGGCCGATCAGCCCGTGCAGCACGTCGACGGTGGCCTTCGCGTCGTCCAGTGCCCGGTGGGTGGGTTGGGTCGCGGTGCGGAAGTAGGCGGCCAGGGTGCCGAGCTTGCGGTTGGGCACCTCGTCGCGGGTCAACACCCGGCGGGCGAGCGCCGCCGTGTCCAGCACTCGGGGTTGGGCCAGCGGTAACCGTGCTTGGCGCAGGCGGCCTTGAGGAACCCCACGTCGTACGGGCGTTGTGACCACCAGCACCGCGTCGTCGATGAACTCCAGGAAGCTCGGCAACACCTGCTCGATCGGTGGCGCCGGCACCAGCATCGCCTGGGTGATGCCGGTCAGCACGGTGATGAACGGCGGGATCGGCTGCCCGGGTTGACCAGGGTCGCCAGCACCCCAACTGCTCGCCACCGCGCACCTTGACCGCGCCGATCTCGGTGATGCCGCCGCCGTCCGGCGCGCCACCGGTGGTCTCCAGGTCGACCACCACGAAGGTGGTCGCGTAGAGCGGCAGCGCGGGGTCCACCCGCCCACCGCCGGGTCGAGACCGGCCAGTGACTCCTGGACGTACTCCGCCTGTGCCATCGCCGGCACGCTAGCGCCCCGGTCCGACACTCCCGTCGCAGCCGTCCCATCCGTCACCATGGGGCTAGGATGAGAGATCGGCTCACCACCGGGCGGTGGGCCCGGTCGCGGTGGGAGACTTGCCACATGCCCCTCACCGAGCCGTCCGACGACCGCCTCCCGCAGGAGGATCAGGTCGCGTTCGACGGGCCTTCGGCAACCCGGACGACAACGTAGTCAGCGACACATCTGGCGCATCCGACCCGACGACGACCGGCGACGGCCCGGTTGCCGAACCGGAACCGACCCTGCCCGAGCCGGTGCGACAACGGATCGTGACGCTGACCGCCGCGGTGCTGCCCACCCTGCCCGCCGACGAGGTGCCGGTGCCGTTGCGCCGGGTGGCTGTTCGCCCCCAACCGGCGGGCCCGCCTCGGCGCGCCGGCCATCGCCACCAGCTCACCGCCGACCCGCTGTTCCGGCAGCGGGTCACCGCCAGGTCCTGGCCGACGCCGGTGACCTCGGGGCTGCCGTCGTCGAGGGCACCGCCCCGCCGCCGCCGACCCGGTGGAGGTCGCCGCACTGGCCTACCTGGCCCGGCCGCGCGGCTGGCGGGAGCTGATCGACGCGAGCGGTGCGGCCGTACGCGCCGAGGCGGACAGCGCGGTCGTCGCCGAGCTGGTCCGTGAGGCTGAGCAGCGGGCCACCCGCGCCGAGCACGACCGGGCGGTGGCCCGGGTCGAGGCGGAGAAGCTCCGCGACGAGCTCGCCCGTGTCCGTGAGGAGCTGGGTCAGCTCCGCGAGGAGTCCCGGCAGGTGGCCCGTAACCTGCGGGAGACCCAGGCCCGCGAGCGCAAGGCCACCGAGCTGCTGGCCACCGAGCGCGGCCGGGCCGCGCGCGCCAGCGCCGACGTGGACGCCGAACTTCGCCGTGCCGGGCCCGGCTGGCCGAGGCGGAGTCCGCCGCCGGGGTCGCCCGGGCGAGCGCCAAGGAGGCCCGTTCCGTCGACGACGCCCGGCTCTGGCTGCTGCTGGAGACCATCGGTCAGGCCGCTGTCGGGCTGCGCCGGGAGCTGGCTCTCGACCCGGTGGACAAACTCCCCGCCGACTTCGTCGCCGACGCGTTCGCCGAGCAGCCGGGCACCGCCCGGCCGCCCTGCCGCCCGTGCCCGCGACACCGACGACCCGGCCCGACTCGACCAGTTGCTCGCCCTGCCCCGGGCACACCTCGTGGTGGACGGCTACAACGTCACCAAGCGCGGCTTCGGCGAGATGTCCCTGGAGCAGCAGCGCAAACGCCTGATCAGCGGGTTGGGTGGCATCGCCGCGCAGACCGGCGACGAGATCACCGTGGTCTTCGACGGCGCCGAGCGGATGCACGGGCTGCCGCCCGCGCCGCGTGGCGTACGGGTGCTGTTCTCCCGCAAGGGCGAGACCGCCGACGAGCTGATCCGGCGCCTGGTCCGCGCCGAGCCGGCGGGCGACCGGTGGTCGTGGTCTCGTCGGACCGCGAGGTCGCCGACGGGTACGCCGGCACGGGCGTACCCGCTGGGTGCGGACTCGCTGCTGCGGCGGCTCGCCCGCTCCTGAGGAATCTGTCGCCCGGCCGCGCGCCGTCTTCGCTGTCGTACCCGCGCCTTAGCATCGCCGCGACCGCCGATGGATGGGAGTCGCGATGGCACAGGACGACGTCAAGGTCTTCGTCGACAGGGACCTGCGGGGTGCCCAGTTCAACAGGTCCACGCTGGCCGGCGCGGTGATGCGCGGCGTCGACGTCGATGGTCTGGACATCGACGCGCCGTGGCTGGCCGAGGGCACGCTCCTGGTCAACGGCGTCGATGTCGCGCCGCTGGTCGAGGCCGAGCTCAACCGACGGTTCCCGGGCGCGAGCTCCGGCAGGCCACGAACCCGGCCGACCTGCGCGCGGCGTGGGCGGCGCTGGAGGGCGCCTGGGCGTCCGCCGTCGACCGGGTCAGGTCCATGCCCGAGGGTGCGGTCGACGTCTCCGTGGACGGGAGTGGTCCTTCGCGCAAACATTGCGCCACCTCGCGTTCGCCGCCGACTCCTGGCTGGGCAAGGCGATCCTGCGACTGCCGCAGCCCTTTCACCCGCTGGGTCAGTGGCATGCCGAGTACGAGACCGAGGGCTTCGACATGTCGGTCTTCGCCACGGAGCAGCCGACCTTCGAGGCGGTCCTCGAGGTGCGGGCCGAGCGGCAGGCGATGGTGCGCGACTTCCTCGCAGCCGTCACGCCGGACCTGCTCGCCGAGACCCGCCCGACCGCCTGGTGGCCCGACAAGCAGGTGTCCGTCCTGCACTGCCTCCACGTGATCATCGACGAGGAGTGGCAGCACCTCCGCTACGCCCTGCGGGACCTCGACGCGCAGGGCTGAGACCTCGCCTCCGGGCCTGGGCGCTGGCCTTCGCTAGATCACCACGCGTTCCGTGATGTCGGATGTTCCGGTCGGGTGGGATACCCCGATTTCGCTGATCTGGAGTGGATCTAGCACTGAAACGGGCGGTCGGGCGGGGTTCCTGTCGTACCCGGTGGTTAGTGTCGATGTCACCGACGGTGCTCGGTCGGCGACAGGGGTCCCCGGTGCGCCGCGAGCCGATCAGGAGGTGCGATGCTCATCGACTGCGACGGGTGCGCGAAGCGGGCCGGAGACTGTTCCGGCTGCCCGCTCACCGCCTCTTCGACGAGACGTCCCCGGCGGCCGGGCTGGTCGCCGCCGAGGTCGAGGCCATCGAGGTGCTCGCTCGGGCCGGCTTCGACGTGGACGTGCTGGCCGCACCCGCGCGACCCGGCACGGCTCACCGCCGCCCCATCCGCCGGGTCGCCTGAGCGCGACACCGCGCCCGGGATGCGGCTCTTCGCGGGCCATAGGATGGGCGGTCACGGCGGGAGGAGCGACGCGATGAATGGGGCACGACGGAGGGTGACGCGGTGACACCGCGTGGCTGGGCGCTGCTGACCCTGGCCGGGCTGACCGTCGCGCTGGTCGTGCTGGCCGCGCTGCTCATCCCGTGGCACCGACCGCCGGCGCCCGGGCCGATCAGCTCGCCGCGCTGGCCGACCTGCCGGCCGAGCAGGTGGCCAGGGGCGGGAGTTCCGGGCCGCGTTGCGTCCCGCCGGTTATTCCGCGCTCGCCGTCGGGCTGCTGATCGCCCTCGCGCTCGGGCTGACCCTCTGGGCAGCCGCCTGGTCGAGCTGGTGGGTCGGCCGTTCGGCGGGCACTGGGCCGCCCAGGCGGTGCTCGGCGGGCTGGCCGTGATGCTCGTCGCCGACCTGGTGACGCTCCCGTTCGCCGCGTGGCGCCAGAGCGTGCTCACCCGCTACGGGTTGAGCACCAACGGCTGGAGCGGGTGGGCCGTCGACCTGCTCAAGTCGTACGCGGTCAGCGCGGTGATCGGCGCGGTGGCGCTGTTCGGCTTCTACGCGGTCATCGGCTCGCGCCGCGCTGGTGGTGGGCGTTCGGCGCGGGCGGTGCCGCGCTGCTGGTGGTGCTGCTGTCGTTCGTGCTGCCGGTGCTGGTGGAGCCGGTGTTCAACCGCTTCACGCCGATGGAGCAGGGCCCGCTGCGCACCGAGCTGATGAGCATGGCCGCCCGGGACGGGTGCCGGTGCGCGACGTGCTGGTCGCCGACGCGTCCCGCCGCACCAAGGCCGTCAACGCGTACGTCTCCGGTCTCGGCCCGACCCGGCGGGTGGTCGTCTACGACACGTTGCTGACCGAGGCGACCCCGGCCGAGGTGACCGCGGTGGTGGCACACGAGCTGGGGCATGCCAGGACTCCGACGTGGCGGCCGGCACGCTGACCGGGGCGCTGGCGCCGCTGCCGCCGTGGTGGCGCTCTACCTGCTCGGCTCGTGGGCGCCGCTGCTGCGGCTGGCCGGTGTCGACTCGGTGGCCCAACCGAGCGCGTTTCCGCTGCTGATTGCCCTGGTCACGGTGGTCGGGCTGTTGGCCGCGCCGGTGCAGGCGCTGATGTCCCGACGGGTGGAGGCACGGGCCGACGCACACGCGCTCGCGCTGACGGCTGACCGGAGTCCTTCGAGTCGATGCAGCGCCGGCTCGGCTCGGTCAACCTCGGCGACCCTGACCCGCCGCGCTGGGAATACCTCTACTCGGCCTCGCACCCGTCCACAGTGGAGCGGATGGCTGCCGCCCGTACGCCCGGGAGGCCGGCCGATGAACCGCACCCTGCTGATCACCAACGACTTTCCGCCCCGCCCGGTGGATCCAGTCCTTCGTGCACAACCTCGCGGTGCGTCAGCCGGCCGGCTCGGTGGTCGTGTACGCGTCGAGCTGGCGTGGGGCCGCGAAGTTCGACGCCGACCAGCCGTTCGAGGTGATCCGCGAGCGCACCCGGTGCTGCTGCCGACCCCGTTGATCGCCCGCAGGGCGGCGCAGCTGGCCCGCGCGTACGACTGCGACACGGTGTGGTTCGGGGCGGCGGCTCCGTTAGGGCTGCTCGCCGCCGGTCTGCGGCGGCGGGCCGACATCCGCCGGGTGGTGGCGCAGACCCACGGGCACGAGGTCGGTGGGCCGCGGTGCCGGCCGCCCGCCCGGCGCTGCGCCGTATCGGTCGGGGCGTGGACGTCACCACCTATCTCGGCGAGTACACCCGTAGCCGGTTGGCCCGCGTGCTGGACGGGCTGACCGAGCTGCGCCGGCTCGCGCCCGGGTCGACGTGGACACCTACCACCCGACCGTGGACGGTGAACAGGTCCGGGCGCGGCTCGGGTTGACCGACCGGCCGGTGGTGGTCTGTGTCCCGGCTGGTGCCGCGCAAGGGTCAGGACATGCTGATCCGGGCACTACCGGAGATTCGCCGCCGGGTGCCCGACGCGGCGCTGCTGATCGTCGGCGGCGGGCCGTACCGGGCGACCCTGGAGAAGCTGGCCCGCCAGACCGGTGTGGAACGGACGTGGTGTTCACCGGCTCGGTGCCGTCGGCCGAGTTGCCGGCGCACTACGCGGCCGGCGATGTCACGCGATGCCCTGCCGGACCCGCAATCGCGGCCTCGACGTGGAGGGGCTGGGCATCGTCTACCTGGAGGCCTCCGCGACCGGTCTGCCGGTGGTGGCCGGTGACTCCGGAGGCGCACCGGACGCGGTCCACGAGGGCGAGACCGGCTACGTCGTGCGCGGTCGGGACGTCGCCCAGCTCGCCGACCGGGTGGCCCGGCTGCTCGCCGACCGGACCTGGCCCGCCAACTGGGCGCGGCGGGCCGGGCGTGGGTGGAGCGAGAGTGGCGCTGGGAGGCACAGGCGGAACGGATGGCGGCGCTGCTCGCCGGCTGACCGACGTTCAGCTCTCCCGGGCGGTGCGTAGCTCGGCACGTACTCCTGGCCGGTGAGCTTCTGGATCGCGGCCATCACCTCGTCGGTGACCGTCCGGATGTCGCGTGGTCCGTTGATCCGTTCCGCGACCGGGATCGGCGGGCCGAACCGCAGCGTGATCGGGTGTCGGCGGGCAGCCGCGCGTCGACCGGCAGCACCTCGGCGGTGCCGAGCACACCGACCGGAATGATCGGCACCTCGGCGTCGCGGGCCAGCCGGGTCATCCCGACGCGGCCCCGGTAGAGCCGTCCGTCCGGGGAGCGGGTGCCCTCCGGGTAGACGGCAACCAGACCGCCGCCGCGCAGCACCGGTATGGCGGCGTCGAGGGCGCGCAGGGCGGCACGGCCATCGGTGCGGTCGACCGCGATGGCGCCCATGCCGTCGACGATCCGCCGGTTGAGCCAGCCGCCCGGACCGCGGCCGTTGAAGTACTCGACCTTGGCCCAGAAGGTGACGTGTCGCGGCGCCGCGGTGACGAGGAACAACTCGTCGGCGACGGACAGGTGGTTGCCGGCGAGGATCGCGCCGCCGTGTCGGGGTAGGTGCTCCAGCCCTTCCACGCGGGCTGCCAGCCCAACCGCAGGGCGGCGCCGACGGTCAGCTTGGTGAGGTCGTACAGCAGGGGCACGTGTCCTCCGGTAGTCAGGGATGAGGCGAGCGTCGGGGTTCAGGCGAGCGTCGGGCCGAGGTGGGCGTCGAGCGCGGCGCGCAGCAGGGCGTCGTCGTCGGTGGCGCCGGTGGCCAACGGCAGGCTGCCCCAGGCCCAGAGCTGGGCGATGCCGTGCACGTTGGCCCAGAGCGCGCCGGCGAGCACCGTCGCGGGCGCGTCGGTCGGCCGGCGTACCTGTGCCACCAGGTCGGTCAGGACGACGAACAGCGGCAGGCTCATCTCGCGCAGCCGCAGTCGGCCGCTGTCCAGCACGTCGTGCCGGAACATCAGCTCGAACATGCCGCGGTGGGCCGCCGCGAAGTCCAGGTACGTCCGGGCCAGGGCGGTCAATCGGGTACGCGGGTCCGGACCGACGTCCCGCAGGGTCTCCTCGACGCGGGCGGTGAGGTCGGCGAAGCCCTGCCGGGCGATGGCGGAGAGCAGGTCGACGTGGGTGGGGAAGTAGCGGCGCGGTGCGCCGTGCGAGACCCGGCGCGACGGGCGATCTCCCGCAGTGACACCGCCGACTGGCCCTCGCGCAGCACGAGGTCCACACCGGCGGCCACCAGCCGCGCTCGCAGGCTGGACTCGTCCGCGTCCATAGACACTGTCTACCAGGGGCGTAGACGCTGTCTACCTCTGGGTGCGGGTTGCCCATGGGCGCGGGCCGGGGTGGGTGGTCCGGCCCGGGAGGTTCAGCGGATGCGGGCGAGGATGCGATCGGCGGGCGCCGGGCGGCCGAAGTGCCAGCCCTGGGCGGCGTCGCAGCCGATCGCCCGCAGTCGTTCGGCCTGCCCGGCGGTCTCCACCCCTCGGCGGTGACCGTCAGGTCCAGCGCGTGCGCCAGCGAGACCAGCGAGGCGAGGATCCGCTCGTCGGTGCGGCCGACCGAGGGTGACCGCAGACCGGCCACGAACTCCCCGGCGACCTTCAGCTCGGTCACCGGCAGGTCTCGCAGGTACGCCAGGTTGCTGTAGCCGGTGCCGAAGTCGTCGATGGCGATCCGCACCCGAGGTCGGCCAGCACCCGCAGGGCGCGTACCGGCTCCTCGGCGGTGCTCATCATCGTGCTCTCGGTGATCTCCAGTTGCAGCCGCTCCGGCGGTAGGCCGGTCTGTCGCAGCAACGCGCGGACCTCCTGCACCAGGCCGGGCCGGTGCACCTGGCGTACCGCGAGGTTGACGCTGACGAACGGCGCGGCGGCGCCCCGGCCGACCATGCCTCCGCCTCGCGGCACGCCTCGGCCAGCACCCACCCGCCCAACTGGATGATCAGGCCGGTCTCCTCGGCCAACCCGATGAAGCTGTCCGGCCGCAGCACCCCAGCTCCGGGTGGCGCCAGCGGACCAGCGCCTCCACGCCAACCAGGCTGCCGTCCCGCAGGAGGTGAGCGGCTGGTAGTCGAGGTAGAACTCGCCCCGTTCCAGCGCGGCGGGGATGGCCGCGAGAGCGCGTACCGGGCCAGTTCGCGTTGGTTGCGCTCGGCGTCGTAGAGCGCCCAGCGCGCCCCACCGGCGGACTTCGCCCAGTGCAGGGTGCTGTCGGCGGCGCGCATCAGGTCGGTGGGGTTGGCGCCGGCCACCTGGCGCTCGACGATGCCGATGCTCGCCGAGATCTGCAGCTCGTGCCCGTCGACCAGCGCCGGCGTCCGTACCGCGGCGAGTGCGGTCTCCGCCACCGCGACCATGTCGTCGGTGTCGCCGGTGTGCTCCACCAGGATGACGAACTCGTCGCCACCGAGCCGGGCCACCAGGTGCTCACCCATGGCCTTGCGCAGTCGTTCGGCCACCGTGACCAGCAGCAGGTCACCGATCTGGTGCCCCAGGGTGTCGTTGACGACCTTGAAGCGGTCCAGGTCCAGGAAGCACACACCGACGCGCCGCGCGCCCGGCCCGGTTCGTTGAGCGCGGCGGTGAGTCGTTCGGTGAACAGCGTCCGGTTGGGCAGGCCGGTGAGTGGATCGTGGGTGGCCTGGTGCCGGAACCGGGCCTCGCTGGCGCGCAGCGCCCGTTCGGCCTGGTACGTGCCCTCATCGCGGCGCGGCGGATCGACTCCTGCTCGTCGAGCGTCCGGTCGCGCAGCGCGGGCGTAACCGGTCGCGACGGCCGCCAGCAGCCGGGCCATCCGGTCCTCGACGTCCTCGGCCACCAACCCCAGGTCGCGGATGAAGCGGAGTTGGATGACCTCCACGGTACGACCCAGGCCCTCCGCGGAGGCGATGTGCGCCGCGACCAACTCGGCGCCGACCCGGTGCCCGGCACGCAGGTCGAACGGGTCGGTGAGCAACGCGCCGGCCAGTTGCCCGGTGAGCCGGTCCAGCAGAGTCTCCAACTGGGCCTGTGTCATCGGCAGGTAGCTGGTGCCGGAGACCGCCTTCGCCCAGGCGCGGGCGAACGTGCCCGGCAGGAACTCGCCCGGGCGGCTCAGCCACCGAGGCGCCCGACGCCGCCCATGAAGACCGCGCGTTCCGCGTCCTCCGCGCTCTCCGGCGTGTCCGGTCGCCACTCGGGCACCCAGACCACACCGGGGTCGAGCAGCTCGAACCCGTCGAAGAGCGCGGTCAGCTCGGCCCGGTTGCGGACCCACAGTGGGCTGTCGGTGCGCTGGTAGACCCGCTCGGCCTCGGCGCGCTCGTCCTTGCTGCGTCCGTCGTCGCTGGCCTGCGACAGCACCAGGTAGCTGCCCGGGGCCAGGGCGTCCCGCAGTGTTCCCAGCAGCTCCGCCGGTCGGTCGTCGTCGGAGACGAAGTGCAGGACGGCCACGACCATCACGGCCACCGGCTGGCTCAGATCGAGCAGCTTGCGGACGTCCGGATGGGAGAGGATCGCCTCCGGGTGCCGCAGGTCCTCCTGGACGACGGCCGCCTGCTCGTTGCCGGCGAGGATCTCGCGGCTGTGCGCCACCGCCACCGGGTCGACGTCCACATAGACCACTCGTGACGGCGGGTCGAGCTGCTGGGCGATCTCGTGCACGTTGCCGACGGTCGGGATGCCCGAACCGATGTCCAGGAACTGCCGGATCCCGGCCTCGGCGAGGTGGTGCACCGCCCGGCGCAGGAACGCCCGGTTGGCCTGGGCCATCAGCGGCGCCTCGGGCACCGCCGCGACCATCGCCTGCGCCGCGGCCGGTCGGCGGCGAAGTTGTGCGACCCGCCCAGGTAGTAGTCGTACATCCGCGCGACGCTCGGGCGCTCGATGTCGATGGTCTCGGGTGCCCAGTCCGGCCGCTGCATGCGTTCACCCTCGAATCCGCGACGCGAGCATCGTCGCCCGCGCGGGTATTGTGCACCCGCAGCGCACGCCAGACCATAGCCTGCCGGGAGTTGCCCGCCGACGTCGGTCGATACGCGACGATCCGCGCCGGCCGAAGCTGGCGCGGACCGTCGGTCGCGACGTCCCGCTCGACGAGCGGGAGACCGGTCAGAACTTCGGCGCGTCCGGTGCCTCGAGCAGGCCGAGCCGGAGTGCGGTCATCAGGGCCTGAGCCCGGTTGGCCGCGCCGAGCTTCTCGTAGAGCTTGGAGATGTGCGTCTTTGCCGTGGACTCACTGACGAACAACTGCTTGGCGATGCCCGCCACGCTCATCCCGTCGGCGAGCAGCCGCAGCACCTGCCCTCCCGGGAGACAACTGCGGGCCGGACGGGGCGAGCCGACGCTTCATCGCCTCGGCCAGGTCGGCGGCGGTGAACGCGCTGGGCGAGGAGGCGGCGTGCCGTGCGGCGGCCACCACCTCGTCGGCCGGCGCGGTCTTCGGCACGAAGGCGCTCGCACCGGCCTCCAGGGCGCCGAAGAGCTGGTCGTCGCCGGCGTACATGGTCAGCACCACGATGCCCATCGACGCGCTGGACTTGCGTAGCGCGCGGGTGGCCTCCAGGCCGCTGCCGTCGGGCAGCCGTAGATCCATGATCACCACGTCCGGCTGCAAGGCGCCGGCCTGGCGAACTCCCTCCGCCGCCGTGGCCGCCTCACCGACGACCTCGAACTGACGGTCGCGCTCGAAGGCGTGCCGCAGGCCCTGCGAATCAGGTCGTGATCGTCAACAAGGAGGACCTTGGTGCGTGTGGCCGGTATCGGACTTGTGGTCATCCTCGGTTACTCCCTTCTGGTGCTGCGCTGCCGCGCACGTTATCGCGCCGGGACGAGGTGCCGAGAACCACCGCCACAGTCGTGCCGCTGGGTTGCCGCGGCCTGATCTCCAACCGGCCCCGGATACGTTCCGCCCTCTCGGCCATGATCGCAAGACCGTACCGTCCGTCGGGGCGCTGGTCAGCCATCCCTGACCGTCATCCGACACTTCTATTTGCGCGTACGGGGTCGACCTCACACGTGACCCACAAATTCGAGGCTCCGGCGTGCTTGCGCGCGTTGGTCACCGCCTCCTGGGCGATGCGCAGCAACTCGGCCTCGGTGGCGGCCGGCAGTCGGGCGGTGGACTCGTCCAGGGAGAGGTGCACCCGCAGCCCACCGGACGCGCCGACGGTGCGCGCGTACTCGGCGATGGCCGCGGCCAGCCCGCCTTGCCGGTCCACCTCGCTGCGCAGCTCGAAGAGGCTGAGCCGCAGCTCCTGGATCACCCGGGTCACCTCGCCGCGCAGCGTACGCAGGGCCTCGGCGGTCTCGTCGGCGTCGTCGAAGACGGTGGCGAGGGCGTTGTCGATGCCGTAGCCGACCATCACCAGCTCCTGCGCCACCCGTCGTGGATCTCCCGGGCCAGTCGCTGCCGCTCCTCGTTGGTGGCCAGCGAGCGCACCTCGTCGAAGAGCAGCGCCGCCTCCAGCCGCAGCGCGGCGGGCGGGTCAGGGCGGTCACCCGGGACACCACCGGCGGCGGGTACGCGTGCGCGGCGTCGGCCTCAACACCACCAGCCCCACCGTGCGCACCCCGGCGGCCAGCGGAATGATCAGCGCGGACACGTCGCCGCCCCGGTGCGAGCGGGACTGCGACCGGGCGGCCGTGGTGGCCTGCTGGGTGGCCCAGGCGTCGGCGATCGCGGAGTCCGCGTCCAGCGTCGTCTCCCAGTCCACCCGGTCGACGCCGGCCTGGGCGAGCACCACGAGTCGGCCGCCGCCGCTGGCCGAGAGCACCGCGCCCCGGTCGGCGCGGGCCACCGTGCGCAGCTCCTCCAGCAGGTGCTCGGAGATGCCGCCCGGGTCCAGGGTCGCGCCGGGCAACTGTCGGGCCACCGTACGCAGCTGGGTCAGTAGCCGGGTGGCCTCGGCGTACGGCTGGGTTTGCCCTCACCGCGGACCGCCATCACCCGGTGCAGGTGCCGGCGGCGTAGAGCCGAGCGACGCCAGGATCAGCCACTGCGCGCAGACCGCGAGGTAACCCGGCTGCCCGAGCTGGGGCCCTCCCTCGACCTCAGTCAGCGCACCGCTGATCAGCAGGGTGGCGGCGGTGACCGCGAGCAGGGCGGCGCCCTCGGAGAAACGGCGGCGCAGCGCGGTGACGGTCACCGGGACCGCCAGGTAGGGCAGCACCGCCGACGCGCCGAGCCCGTCGACAGTGCCACCGATGGACGCGACAGCGGCGACGTGGCTCGCGGCCAGCCCCAGCACCATCACCTCGGCCACCCGGCTCAGCGGGCCGACCAGCCGGTGCTGGGGGCCAGCAGCGACGGCAGCCCGGCCACCGCCAGCAACGCGATCCAGAACAGCTGGGTCACGTCGCGGGTGGCGAACAGGTCAGGACGGCGACCAGCGCCAGCATCACCAGGCGGGCGGCAGCGGCGAGGATGCGGGTGCGGTGCGGTGGTCGTGGATGCGGGCACGTGACGGATGGTAGTCAGCCTTGGTAGATATCGGCGATCTCCGCCGCGTACGTCTTGTGGACAACCTGGCGTTTGACCTTGAGTGACGGGGTCAGCTCGCCGGTCAACTCGGTGAAGTCGCGCGGCAGGACCCGGAACACCTTGATCGCCTCGGCCTTGGACACGGCCTGGTTCGCGGCGTCGATCGCGGCCTGGATCTCCCTGCGCAGGCCCTCGTGCTCGCGCAGCTGCTCGACTGAGGTGTCGATCGGCATGCCGGCGCTCTCCAGCCAGGCCGGTAGCGCCTCCTCGTCGACGGTGACCAGCGCCGCGATGAAGGGTTTCTGGTCGCCCACCACGACACACTGGCTGATCAACGGGTGGGCCCGGACCAGGTCCTCCAGCACCGCCGGGGCGACGTTCTTGCCGCTGGCGGTGACAATCAGCTCCTTCTTGCGGCCGGTGATGGTCAGATAGCCGTCGGAGTCCAGGTGGCCCAGGTCCCCGGTACGGAACCAGCCGTCGGCGCTGATCGTCTCGGCGGTCGCCGTCTCGTTGCGCCAGTAGCCCTGGAAGACCAGCTCGCCGGAGATCAGGATCTCGCCGTCGTCCTCGATCCGCACGGTCACGCCGGGCAGTGGGCGCCCACGCTGCCGATCCGGGTGCCGGTGGGCAGGTTCGCCGCGGCGGCGGGTGAGGTCTCGGTCAGGCCGTAGCCCTCCAGGACCGTCACGCCGATGCCCCGGAAGAAGTGACCGAGCCGGGCGCCGAGCGGCGCGCCGCCGGAGATCGCGTCCCGGCATCGCCCGCCGAGCGCGGCGCGCATCTTGCGGTAGACCAGCCGGTCGAAGACCACGTGCTGGGCGCGCAGGGCCAGGCCCGCCCGCCGGGTCTCCAGAGCCTCGCTGTACGCGATGGCGACCTGCTCGGCGCGGGCGAAGACGCCGCCCTTGCCGTCCGCCTCGGCCTTCTGCTTGGCGGCGTTGTAGACCTTCTCGAACACCCGGGGTACGGAGAGCACGAAGGTCGGCCGGAACGCCTGCAGCTCGGCGACCAGGTTCTGGTGTCGGCGCAGTGCGCCATGGTGGCCTGCGCCTGCACGACGCCGATCTGGATGAGTCGGGCGAAGGCGTGCGCCAGCGGAGGAAGAGCAGGGTTGTCGCGCCGGCGTTGAAGAGGTTCGGCAGCACCGGTACGGCGTTGGCGATGTCGGCGTACATGTTGCGGTGGGTGAGCACGCAGCCCTTGGGGCGGCCGGTGGTGCCGCTGGTGTAGATGATCGTGGCGAGGTCGCCGGCGCGGACGGCCTTGCGCCGCCGCTCGACCTCGGCCAGCTCGACAGTGGCGCCGGCGGTGACCAGCTCGTCGACCCGCCGAGGTCGATCTGCCAGACGGTGGCCAGCTCGGGCAGCCGGTGCCGGACACCGGCGACGAGGGCGGCGTGCGCCGCGGTCTCCACCATGACGGCGACCGCGTTGGAATCCTCCAGGATCCACGCGGCCTGCTCGGCGCTGGAGGTTTCGTAGATCGGCACGGTGACCGCGCCGACGGCCCAGATGGCGTAGTCCAGCAGGGTCCACTCGTAGCGGGTGCGGCTCATCAGACCGACCCGGGCACCCGGCTCGATGCCGGCGGCGATCAACCCGCGGGCGACGGCGGCGACCTCGTCGCGGAACTGGAGGCAGGTCACGTCGGTCCAGGCGGTGACGGTGCCGTCGGTACGCGGGACGGGCGGGCGAACTGCACGGAATCGGGCGCGATCTCGGCGTTGTCCCAGACCGGATCGGTGAGGTTGGCCGCGTCGCCAACTGTGACGATCGGCGGAACGGAGAACTCGCGCACCTGCACTCCTTCGTGCTCGCACTGGCTTAGCCGGCCGCCACCGTGGGCGTCGGTTGTGTCGAAACCTACCCGGCGGGCGATCCGGGTGGGACAAGCAGGAGGGTGGGTCGGGCCGGGTAGCCTCCCCATGGCGGACTCCTCCACCCAGTCGATCATCATCGGCGCCGCACCGGATCGGGTGACGGCGGTCATCTGCGACTTCGCGCGCTACCGGAGTGGACCGACGCGGTGCGTCGCGCCGAGGTCATCGAGGAGTACGAGGACGGCTACGCCAGTCAGGTGCACTTCACCATCGACGCCGGTGTGATGGCCGACGACTACGTGCTCGCCTACGAGTACGCCGAGGACCTGTCCCGCATCGAGTGGCACCTGGTCGCCCCTCGAAGATGCAGAAGGCCCAGCGGGGTTCGTACGACCTGGTGGGTAACCCGGACGGCAGCACCACGGTGACCTACACGCTGGAGGTCGACCTGTCGGTCGGCATGCTCGGGATGTTTCGGCGCAAGGCCGAGAAGATGATCATGGACACCGCGTTGAAGCAGCTCAAGCGCCGGGTAGAAGCAACCGGTGCGGCGCAGTGACGTGTCCGGTGGCACGGTAGAGGAGCCGACGGTGGGCGGAACGGATCCGGGTTCGGCCCGGGAAGAGGCGGAGCGACTGGTCGCCACCCTGCTCGCGGGGCGCGACTGGCCTCCGCAGGCTCGGCGGGCGGCGCGCTCGGCTCGTTGGGCGGCATGCTGTCTGGTGTCCTCGGTCACAGCGCCGGCCCGGACGGGCGTACCGGCACTGGCGGTGCTTTCGCCACCGGTTCGGCCGAATGCTGCGTCTGCCCGGTCTGTCGGGGCATCGCCGCGTTGCGGGACCCGAGTCCGGAATTCGCCGAACGTCTCGCAACCGGCGCCGGCGACCTCGCCGCCGGCGTCGCGAGCCTGCTCCGCGCGTTCTCTGCGGCGGAGCCGGCCACGACGAGCACCCCGAGCCGGCGGCCCGGTCGGCCGCCCACCTGCGCCGGCACCCGCCCGGGGCACCGACGACGTGCTTCCGGAGCCGGTGCCGAGCGGCCCGTCCACCGATTCCGCCGACGATCACGTGTGGCGCGATGCCACCCGCACCGGGCATGATTCTCAGCCGGCACCGGAGCGGGACGTCTGGTCGGTCGCCACCCGGACGGCGGACCCACTCGCCCCGGCCGCCGTACCACCCGTCGACGAGGCCGGGGCGGCGACCGTACCGGCTCCGACCACCAGTCCCGTGGTGCCCGCCTCGCGGGTGTCCGACGACGCCGGCGCGGCAGCATCGGGCGACGGCGCCTGAGCGCGGGACATTCCGACCCGGACCGGCACTGGGCCGGGCCGTGGTTCGGACAGCACAACAGAGGGGGCTGCAGCGGTGACGCTGACCATCGGAGTCGACGTCGGTGGCACCAAGGTGGCCGGCGGTGTCGTGGACGACACCGGCGCGGTCCTCGTCCAGACCCGACGGGACACTCCCGCCGATGACGTCGGCAAGACCCGCGACGTCATCATCGAGCTGGTCGGTGAGCTGGCGGCCGGGCGGACGATCGAGGCCGTCGGCATCGGTGCGGCCGGTTGGATCGACGCCAGCCGGTCGACGGTGCTCTTCGCTCCGAACCTGGCCTGGCGCGACGAACCGCTGCGCGAGTACGTCAGCAAGGCCGTCGGTCTCCCGTCATCGTGGAGAACGACGGTAACGTCGCCGCCTGGGCCGAGTTCCGCTACGGCGCGGCCCGCGCCGCCGACGACTCGATGATCATGTTCACCATCGGCACCGGCGTGGGTGGCGGCATCGTCCTCGGCGGCGAGCTGATGCGCGCGCGCACGGCATTGCCGCGGAGCTGGGCCACATGCTGGCCGTGCCAGACGGGCACCAGTGCGGCTGCGGCCGGCTGGGCTGCATCGAGCAGTACGCCAGCGGCAGTGCGCTCGTGCGCTTCGCCCGTGCGGGTGCCCGGCAGGAGCCCAATCGGGCCACCGCTCTTCTGGAACTGGCCGGCGGCGAGGCCGAGGCGATCACCGGCCCGATGGTGACCGCCGCCGCCCAGGAGGGCGACCCGGTCTCCGCCGAGGCGTTCGCGCAGATCGGGCGGTGGCTGGGCACCAGCCTCGCCGACATGGCGCAGATCCTCGACCCGCAGACCCTGGTGGTCGGCGGCGGGGTGATCGACGCCGGTGACCTGCTGCTCGGCCCACGCGCCGCTCGTACCTCGACGCCCTCGCCCAGCGTGGCCGCCTGCCGGTGGCCGAGGTGCTCCCGGCGGAGCTGGGCAACAGCGCCGGCGTGATCGGCGCCGCCGACCTGGCCCGCCGAATCTGAGGCGGCCGGGGATGGTGTGCCGCTGCGCGTGGTGTCGTACAACATCCACAGCCAGCGCGACGACACCGCCGCGCTGGCGGCGGTGGTCCGGGCCGCGGCGCCGGACGTGGTGATCGTGCAGGAGGGCCGCGTCGGTTCCGGTGGAGGCAGAAGTCCGCCACGTTGGCCGAGTCGTTCGGTCTGGTGGTGGCCGCCGGCGGGTTGCCCGCACTGGGCAACCTGCTGTTGACCAGCCTGCGCGTCCAGGTTCTGAGCACTCGCTGCCAGCGCTTCCCGCTGACCCCGGCCGGCACCTGCGCGGCGCCGCGTACGCCGACTGCCGGGTCGGCGACGCCGGTTCACCCTCGCCGGCTCGCACCTGTCCACCGACCCGGCCGAGCGTCCGACGCAGGCCGCCGAGTTCAAGCGTCAACTGGACGCGGCGACCAGCCCGGTGCTGGCGGGCGCGGACCTCAACGAGGGTCCGGACGGGCCCGCCTGGGCGACCGTGTCGCGCGGGTTGACCGACGCCGCCGTGGCAGCCGACCGGGCGGAGCGGCTCACCTACTCCTGTGCCGACCCGCGCCGCCGCATCGACGCGCTCTTCGTCGACCCCGGATCACAGTTGTCGACTACGACGTGGTGGACACTGCGCAGACCCGCCGTGCCAGCGACCACTTCCCGGTCCTGGTCGACCTGCTCCTGCCCACCACCGGCTGACCCCCGACCCCGGCTCGACCGTCGACGTGTCCGCCTCGGGGCTGGACATCCGGCTCCGTTGTGGAGAGGATTTCGCGGCGACCGGCACGCCTGCCGTACCAAAGGAGATCTCCCCGGTGTCCACCTCCACCGACCACGGCCGGCCCGACCCGGAGGCGACCTCGCCCTCGTCGAGCAGCGGCGGCCGCCCGGTCTCCGACCGGGGTGACACGGTCTGCGTCATCGGGGCCGGGGCCAGCGGCCTGACGGCCATCAAGAATCTGCGTGAGCACGGGTTCGGCGTGGACTGCTACGAGCGGGAGACGGGCGTCGGCGGCGCCTGGAACTGGCGGCACGACCGCAGCCCGGTGTACGCCAGCACCCACCTCATCTCGTCGAAGCCGTTCACCCAGTTCCCCGACTTCCCGATGCCGGACTCCTGGCCGGACTACCCGCACCACAGCCAGCTGCTGTCGTACTTCGAGCGGTACGCCGACCACTTCGACCTGCGCTCGCACATCTGGTTCGGCACCGAGGTGATCCGGGTCGAGCCCGCCGAGGGGAGCGGTGGGACGTCACCACCCGCTCCACCGGCGGGTACGGCCCGGAGCGCACCTCCCGGTACGCCGCCGTGGTGATCGCCAACGGTCACAACTGGTCGCCGAAGCTGCCCCGCTACGAGGGGCTGGAACAGTTCCGCGGCGAGATCATGCACGCTTCGTCCTACAAGGACCCGGCGCAACTGCGCGGCAAGCGGGTGCTGGTGGTCGGTGCCGGCAACACCGGCTGCGACATCGCCGTCGAGGCCGCCCAGCAGGCGTCGGCCTGTTGGCACTCCACCCGGCGCGGCTACTGGTACGCGCCGAAGTACGTGCTGGGCCGCCCCGCCGACCAGGTCAACGACAGCCTGCTGGCGATGCGCGTGCCGCTGCGGCTGCGGCAGTGGCTCTACCACTGGACGCTGCGGCTGACCGTGGGCGACCTGACCCGATTCGGCCTGCCCAAACCCGACCACCGGGTGTACGAGACACACCCATCGCGAACAGTCAGCTCGTCTACTACGTGGGCCACGGCGGGATCGGCCCGGTGCCCGACGTCGCCCGTTTCCACCCGTACGCCGTGGAGCTGGCCGACGGCCGTGAGATCGATCCCGAGGTGGTCATCTTCGCCACCGGCTACCTGCCTCGCTTCGAGTTCCTCGACGCGTCGGTCTTCGGTGACAGCGCGGGCGCCGGTCGGCCCACGCTGTGGCTCAACGCGTTCACCCGGGGCATCCGACGCTGGCGGTCGCCGGCCTGGTGCAGCCGGACTCCGGGCTGTTCACCCTGTCGCACTGGCAGACGGTGCTCTTCGCCCGACTGTTGCAAGCCCGACGGGACCGACCGGAGCGGGCCGCCGCGTTCGCACAGCGGGTGCGGGACCGGGCCGGGAGCGGTACTCCGGGCAGGTCAGGACAGCAGCCGACACTGGTTCGAGGTCGGTCATGCCGACTACCTGCGCGCCGTCGAGCGCGCGCTGCATGAGCTGGAGGGCAAGTGACGGCGAGCGGTGAGCTGCGGATCATGCGGGGCCGGGAGTGGTCCCGACCGGTCCGGCCGGCCCGGCGGGAGGTGCTCAGCGCGCTTCCCGAGGTGGAGGCGGGGCGTCCGCCGTTGCTCTTCGTTCCCGGGTTCGGGCACGGGGCCTGGGCGTTCGCCGAGCACTGGTTGGGCCACGCCGCCTCGCGGGTTTCCCGGCGTACGCGGTGAGCCTGCGGGGGCACGGCGGCAGCGAGCCGGCGCCGGAGGCGACGCTGCGGGCGTACTCGCACGATGTTGCCCAGGTCGCGGCGAGCCTGCCGCGTCAGGCGGTGCTGGTGGGCCACGGCGCCGGGGCCCTGGTGGTGGCGCACGCCTTGGCCCGCTACCCGGCGCGGGCGCGGTGCTGGTGGCACCGGTCTTCGGCGGTTGGGGAGTGCTGGGCGCGGCGCTGCGCCGCAACCCGGGGCACGTTGCCGGCGGTGTTCGGGGGCCGCTGCGGCTCAACCGCGCGCAGCTGTTCAGTCGGGAGCTGCCCGACGAGGAAGCCCGGCGGTACGTCGGACGGCTCGGTCGGGCGGGCCGGCGGGCGCAGTGGGCGCTGCTCGGCGAGCCGGAGGCGGAGCCGGCCGTGGGCGAGCCTCCCGTGCTGGTGCTGGGCAGCCCGGACGACCGGGTGGTGCCGGCGTCGACGTTGACCCGAGTGGCCCGCCGGTACGGGTCCGCCCCGCTGCTCTTTCCCGGGATGGGTCACGACCTGATGCTGGACGCGCGGTGGGCGGAGCCGATCGACGCGATCCTCGACTGGCTGGAGAAGGTGCCCGCGGCGCACTGAACAACCCGGCCGCCTTCGGTCAGCCGCGGGCCTGCTGGGCGGCCGGGTCGCCGGTCGGCTCGCCCGCCGGGGCGGCGGGTCGGGGCACCTGGGCGGTGCCGTCCGGGCTGGCGTCGATGCTGGTCAGGCGACTGAACAGGGCACCGCCGTCGGCCAGTGCGCGCAGGTAGGAGCGGGCCCAGGCCCGGATGTCGTGCTGGTCCAGGTGGGCGCGCATGGCCCGCATCCGTTGGTGGTGTCGGCCGGGCTGGCCCGCAGCGCCGCGCGGAGGCCCTGCTTGAGCCCTTCCAGGTCGTGCGGGTTGACCAGGTACGCCTGGGACAGCTCGGCGGCGGTGCCGGCGAACTCGCTGAGCAGCAGCGCGCCCGTGTCGTCGACCCGCGCGGCCACGTACTCCTTGGCGACCAGGTTCATCCCGTCCCGCAGCGGGGTCACCGCCATCACGTCCGCGACCCGGTAGAGCGCGGCCAACTCGGCCCGGTCAAAGGGCTGGTGAGGTAGTGGATCGCCGGCTCACCGACCCGACCGAACTCGCCGTTGATCCGGCCGACCTCGCGTTCGATGCGCTCGCGCAGGATCTGGTACTGGCCGACGCGCTCCCGGCTCGGCATGGCGACCTGCACCAGCACCGTGTCGCGGACCTTGACGTCGCCGTTGGCGAGCAACTCGCTGTACGCCTTGAGACGCTGCTCGATGCCCTTGGTGTAGTCCATCCGGTCCACGCTGAGGACGACCTGCCGGGGATCGCCGAGGTCCTGACGCAGCCGGCGGGCCCGAGCGGCCACGTCCGGACGGGCGGCGAGCGCGCCCATCTCGGCGGTGTCGATGGAGACCGGGAACGCGCCGATGCGGACGACCCGGTCGTCGACGCCAACCCGGCGATCGGTGGCCGGCAGGTCCAGCACCCGGGTCACCAGCTGGGCGAAGTTGTGCGCCGCCTGCACGCGCTGGAAACCGACCAGGTCGGCGCCGAGCATGCCACGCAGCAGCTCGGCCCGGCGGGCAGTTGCATGAAGAGCTCCGGCGGCGGGAACGGCACGTGCAGGAAGAACCCGATGCGCAGGTCCGGACGGAGCGCGCGGAGCAGACCGGGGACCAGTTGCAGGTGGTAGTCCTGCACCCAGACCACGCCGCCCGGCTCGGCCGCCTCGGCGGTCGCCTCCGCGAAGCGCTGGTTGACCCGCTGGTACGCCTCCCACCACCGACGGTGGTGCTGCGGCTGCTCCACGGCGTCGTGGTAGAGCGGCCAGAGAGTCGCGTTGGCGAACCCCTCGTAGTGGTCACGGAGGTCTTCCGGGCTGAGCGCGACAGTGTGCATCCGCACGCCGTCCACGTCGGGAAGGGCGGGGCCGGCCCGGTGCCGCCGGCCCAGCCGACCCAGGTCGCCGGGTGTGCCGCAGGAGCGGGTGCAGGCGCTGACGAGCCCTCCGGGCTGCGCCGCCACTCACAGGCGCCGTCGGGCACCTGGCTGTCGTCGATGGGGAGGCGGTTGGCCACCACCACGAGGGAACTCTGTCGCATCTCGGGCATTCCGATCAGCAGAGGACTGACCGCCGCGAGCAAGGAAAACCGGTCAGTCAGCGGGGAAGTGACGTACAGCGGTATTCCTACTGACAGTAAGTTACACCACTGTTACGCGCACGCCGGGTCGCCGGCGTCCCGGATGCGGGCCGGACTCAGACCACGGCGCCGTTGTCCGGGTCGTCCTCGTCCTCGTCGCCGGGCGCAGCCGCCAGATCAGCGTGACGAAACCGGCCAGGATGCCGGTGAACCCGAACAGGGTGACCGCCGAGCGGTCGATGGGGAGCAGCCACGGGAAGAGGAAGAGCACGAAACCGACGACCACCCGAGTACGCCGATCACCGCGTACTTGCTGATCCGGGGCAGTGGCGGCGGTGGCGGCGGGTGGTAGCCCTCGTCGTCGTCCTCGTCGTCGGGCAGGTTGGCGCCGAAGGTGTCCAACCCGTCCAGCAGTGAGGGCTCGTCGGGCCGGGTGCCACGCCCGACGGAGATGCCGGAGATGTCCGTCGCGGACGGTAGTCGGCGGACGTCCGTCGCGGTCGGACCGGGCTCGTCGGCGCCGGAGCGGGTCAGCGGACCGGTGGTCGGTTCGTCCCGTTCGTCCACGTTCTCCGAGGCCGGCCACGGGTGCTCACCGGTCGTGCTGGTGGTGTGAAAGCCTGCCACGATCCGCGCCCACTCGGCGTCGATGTCCGGTTCGTCGCGGGCGGGTGGCTGCTCCGGCGCGGTCTCGTCCGCGAGCTGGGTCAGGTAGTCCCGTGCGGTGCTCAGGTGCGAGCGGTCGACGTAGAGCCGGTCGACCGGTCGGGCCGGCACTGTGGTGGTGCGGGTGACCGGGTTGAGGTCGGCGGAGGGTTGCAGGTAGGCGGCGATCCCACCGGCGGCCAGCACGTCGAGCAGGTGCTCACCCACGCGCGGGTCGACATCGCCGACGACGGCGTACTCGTTCGCGTCGAGCCCGTTGTCCCGCCGTCCCCGGCGGGCACCACCGCTGACACCCGGACATCCTCTTAACGCGCCTTCGGCGCGGCCACGCCCTGCCTCTCGACGCCCGTCCGCACGCCGTGCTCTGAATCGTGACACGTCAGGGCATGGTTCCGGAGTGCGTGTGTCGCGTCTTCCAAGTCAGAGCCCCTGCCGCAGGTCGCGGCGGGGATTCTTTGTCGGTTTTGCTAATCCCTTGCCAACAGGAGGCCTCAGCGGATGACGCTGCTCACCTTCTCCGTCGACCGCCCGTACCAGCGCGGCTCCCGACGGCCGTCCCGCGGTCCAGCGCTGATAGCCGACGAACTCGCCGAACCCCGCGATCTTGCACTTCCCGTCGCGACATAAATAACATTCCACTCATTCCGGCGACCGAAACCGCAAGATCGCCGGAAGCGTCGGCTTGCTGCCGTCGATCATGGAGTTGTGGTGCCTCACATAAGGGGCGCACGTGGAGCTGTCGCCCACCACAACTCCATGATCGACGGGCGGGGCGTGGGCGGGCGGGCGGGACCGGGGCGGGGCGGCGGGTGGGGCGGCGTTGGTGGGGGCTGGTTCGTCCGTTGTGGTGGGAGCGGTTGCTTCGTAGGCTCGACGGCGACGACGCCTGAGCTGTCGCGGGCACACCACGGGAAAGGACGCTGGTGCTCTACTGGCTGCTGAAGTACGTCATCCTCGGTCCGCTGCTCAGCTGATCTTCCGCCCGCAGGTGGAGGGCCTGCACCACGTGCCCGCGACCGGTCCGGTGATCCTGGCCAGCAACCACCTCTCCTTTTCCGACTCGATCTTCACGCCGTTGATCACCTCCCGGAGGGTCACCTTCGTGGCCAAGGCCGAATACTTCACCGGCAAGGGGCTCAAGGGCTGGCTGACCAAGATGTTCTTCGTCGGCACCGGCACGATTCCGGTGGACCGTTCGGGTGGTCAGGCCGCCCGTGCCGCTCTGGACACCCAGTTGCAGGTGCTGCGCGCCGGGGAGTGGCGGGCATCTACCCCGAGGGCACCCGCTCCCGGACGGGCGGCTCTACCGGGGCAAGACCGGGTGGCCCGGCTCGCCCTGGAGAGCGGCGCGGTGGTGGTGCCGGTGGCGATGCTCAACGCCGACGAGATCCAGCCGCCCGGCAAGCTCATCCCCAAGATCGATCGGGTGAAGATCCGGTTCGGAACCCCGCTGGACTTGTCCCGCTACGCCGGGCTGGCCGGAGACCGGTTCGTCGAGCGCGCGGTCACCGACGAGATCATGTACGAGTTGATGGAACTCTCCGGCCGGGAGTACGTCGACATCTACGCCCAGAAGCTCAAGGAGCCGATCCCGGCGCCCCTGACCGCCTAGGGCGATGGTTGGCGGTGATGCCGCGAAGGCTGGCGCAGGTCAAACCTGCTGCGGGCCGGCACCGCCGCCGCGTCCGGATTGAGCCGTCTCCCAGTGCGGTGGGCGGCCGTCTGCTCCGCCCAACCACGTCGACAGCGGCCCCTGATTCTGTCCTACGGATCGGCGCATGGCGTTGACCAAGGCCAGTTGCGCTCGGGCCGGTGCCACCATCGCCTGCTCGAACTGGTCCTGCGACAGTGGCGTGGTCGTCGTTTCCACCCTGCGGTGACGTCCAAGAGGCGCTGCACCGCCTGGCCGAACTTGTCGATCTCGGCGGTGACCGCGCTAGGGCGACGAGGCTGGCTGACATCAGTGCGGCGCTCCACGCCCCCAGTCATAGTCCCAGCCCGTGCGTCCCAGGTGAGCGCGCCGCAGGATCATCGAGAACGTGGCGTACTCACGCAGCAGGTCCTGGTAGGCCACGAGTTGCCGGTCCCGTAGCCAGTGTCGGTCCTGTGCGTGACGGGTGAGCATCCCGCCGACGAGAACCCCGACGGTCGCGGAGAGCGCGCCGCCAACTGTCGTGACGACGATGTCCAGCAACGCCATGAAACCTCCCGTGACGGCCGGGCACGAGCATCGATGATCGCGGCCCTCGTCGTCAACGCACGAGACGAGTTGCGGAGCGCGCTCCGGCAGGACCCGCCCGGCCTCCGCCGTGCCGGTCAGGACGGCGACCAGGGCAGGTGGAGCAGGATCGGGGCTTGGTGCTGGGTGGCGAAGTCGTGCAGGCGGGCGCGGGTCACCGTGGCGGCGGCGGGTCGGTCTCGGTCAGCGGCCCGATCGCCAGCGACAGCGTGATGATCTCGTCGGTCACGTCGGTCATCCCGGCGTAACTCGCCGCCGCCGAGCGCAGCAGGTCCGCGGCGGCCGGTACGTCCCCGGAGTGTCGGGCCAGCGTGGCGTCGGCGACCTGGCGGGCGGCGCGAGCCACGGGTCATCCGGGCGCCCGGTCGAGCATCTCCCGGACCAGCCGGGCCGCGTCCGCGCCGAGCACCCGGCGACGTGCCCGACGGCCGGCACCCACTCCGCGAAGGGGATCATCCGGGTCCGTCGCCAGTCCTCGTCCAACTCGGTCAGCAGCGCCATCGCCTCGTCCCGGCGGCCCTGGACCGCCCGACAGAGCGCGGCGTGGGCCAGCGTGGAGCGCAGCACCCGGTGGAATCCGCTGCGCCGGGCCGCGACGAGGGCCCGCTCGACCAGGTCCGCATCCGTTCCGGCCAGATCCGCGCCCGGCCCGCAGCTCCGACCAGCTCCGCAGGTCCAGGCCCCGCAGGTCCAGGCCCCGCAGGTCCAGGCCCCGCAGGCCCGGCCCCGCAGGCCCGACCAGAGCCGCTCCGGCCAGCCCGCGCATCCACCCGGAGACCGCCACGATGTGCAGATCCCACTCCGCCGTCGGCCGTCGGGTCGACTCCGCCGCCATCGCCAGCGCGGCCGTCCAGTCGCCCGCGTAGTACGCCCGCGCCCACTGGTCGGCGAAGCTGGTGGCCAGGCTGTGCTCACCGCCGAGGTCGAGAGTGAGCTGCTCGTCGACCAGCCGGGCCGAGCCGGCCAGATCGCCCTCCTCCTGCAACGCCCAGGCCAGGTTCTGCACCGCCCGGCGTCGGCTGGTCAGCCGCTCCACCCGGCAGTGCTCGGTCACCTCCACCAGCTCCGGGTACGCCGAGGCGGAGCCGGCCAGGTAGCGCGCGACCGCCAGCGTGATCCGCGCGTTGGCCTGGACCTCACGCAGTTGGAGCCGCTCGGCGAGGATGCCGCAGCCCGGGCCGCCGAGCACGCCGGGTCGGTCTCCGCGTTCAGCATGTGCACCCGGGCCAGCTCCAGCAGGGCGCCCGCCTTCTCCTGACTGTCCGGTAGCTCGCTGTAGATGCCGATCGCCTGGTCCAGGCAGTGCAGGGTGGCCGAACGGTCGGCCCGACTCCAGGCGGCGGTGGCGAGCAGCGTCCAGGCCCGCGCCGCGCCCGTCCGGTCCCCGCCGGTGGTGAGCCGCTCGGCCAGCCGGGTGAGGGTGTCCGTGCCGCCGGCCACCAGGAAGGCGTCGCCGTCGCGATAGAACGCCAGCTCGGCGTCGAACAGCTCCAGCGCCGGGTCCGGTCCGACGTCCATGGCCAGCGCCCGGCCGACCAGCGCGGCGGCGGTGTCCAGCGCGTGCAACTCGTACGCCCGGCGTGCCGCCCGGTGCAGCGCGGCCCGCGCCGCCGGGGCGTAGGGGCGGTGTCCAGACCGACGGTACGGGCGATCTCGTGTGCCGCCCAGCGATGGTTGGCCAGCACCTCGGCCAGGTCGTACTGCCGGCCGTCGGTGAGCTGCGCCATCCAGTCGGCGGTGCGTTGGTGGCGCACCACCCGTTCGGCTCGGGCAGCCGCTGGTAGCAGACGTCCCGCACCAGGATGTGCCGGAAGCGGTACTCGGACTGCCCGGGCATCGTCGACGTGCTCTGCTCGTACACCAGATCGCGACGCTGTAGCCGGTCCAGCGCGCGCTCCACCCACTCCACCGGCCGCCCGAGTGCCGTCGCCACCGGCGCGGCCCAGAACTGCACGCCGACCACCGCGGCGGCCTGGAGCACCGCCCGGTCGGCCGGGTCGAGCAGGTCGAGCCGGTTGGCGATGACCGCCTGCACCGTACGGGGCATCTCGGCGCCACCGTTCGGGTCGAGGCGGGGACCGAGCCGACCGCGTCGAGCAGGCCGCCGTCCAGCAGCATCCGGGCGTACTCCTGCGCGTAGAGCGGGTTGCCGTCGGCGAACTCGATGAGCGGGGTACGCGCGCTGGTGGGCAGCGTCGACTGCCCGAGCAGCAGCGAGTAGAGCGCGTCGATGTCGGTGTCGTGCATCGGCGGCACCGAGATGGACATCGCGCCGCTGATCGTGCCGGTCCACGAGGGATGCCGTTCCCGCAGCTCCGGGCGGGCGGTGGCGACGACCAGCAGCGGTACGTTGCGTGCCATCGCGCCCAGCTGCTCGACGAAGGCGAGCATCGCCTGGTCCGCCCAGTGCATGTCCTCGAAGACCAGCACGGTCGGGCCGGTGGCGGCCAGGGAGGAGGAACCGCCGCCAGGCGGCCTCGGTCTCGACGGGGTGAGTCGTTCGCCGGGTACGCCGATCAGCGGCCCGAGCGCCTCGGCCAGCCGGGTGGCGTGCGGGTCGGCGAGCTGCCCCAGGCGGGCCCGCAGCCGTTCACGGAGGGCGGCCGGCCCGTCGACCTCCGGCACGCCCACCCAGGTCTTCACGATGTCCGACAACGCGGCCCAGGTGACGTTCTCGCCGAACGGCGGGCACTGCCCGACGAGCCAGGTGATCGGCGGGCCGGGCAGGCTGCCCGCGTGCCGGGCCAGCTCGCGCAGCAGCCGGCTCTTGCCCACACCGGCGGGGCCGAACACCGTCACCAGCTGGGCGGTCCGCTCGGTCACCATCCGATGCAGAGCGTTGACCAGCAGGCCGCGCTCGTGCTCCCGGTCGACCATCGGGGTCAGCTCCGCGCCGCGCGGGTCGCGGTGTGGCCGGACCTGCACGGCCAGCCAGATCCGGCTCACCGCGGATCGGCCGCGCAGGGTGACCGGTGGCTGGTCGGCGTACTCCATCTCGTTTCGGGTGGCCGACCAGGTGCTCTCGTCGACGACGACACCGCCGGCGGGCGAACGCCTGCAGCCGGGACGCCGTGTTGACCACGTCGCCGGTGACGAAGGCCTGCCCGCCGTCACGGGTGGCGGAGAGGTCGACCAGGGCCTCGCCGGAGGCGATGCCGACCCGGAAGGTGAGCGGCGGCTGCGGGCCGGCGGGCTGGCGGGCCAGGTTACGTTGCAGCTCCAGGCCGGCTCGGACGCACCGCAACGCGTCGTTGTCGGTGGCCACCGGCGCGCCGAACAGCGCCATCGCCGCGTCGCCGATGTACTTCTCGACCACCCGCCGTACTGGTGCACGATCCGTCGCACCGTCGCGAAGTAGGTCTGCTGCAGGCCGCGGGCCTGCTCCGGGTCGGCCCGCTCGGCGTAGCTGGTGAAGTCGACGATGTCGACGAAGAGCACGCTGACCTGACGCCGGTCCTCCTGCACCACGACGACGTGGTCCCGCATCGCCTGGCCACAGCCGGTGCAGAAGTTGACCTCGGTGCTGTTGGCGTGCCCGCAGTTCGCACAACTGACCGCGAGCGGCTGGCACACCCGCCGCAGAAGCGGTCGTCCGGCCCGGCCGCTCGTGCGCAGTGTCCACATCTGAGGTCGATGGTCAGCTCCGTGGGCGGAAAGAGGTCAGTATCGCGTCCAGCCTGGCCAGTCGGGTACCCGACGTGCGGACGGGCGGCGTCGTCAATCGGTCGGGGTTAGTGTTCCGTACCAGGAAGTTTCATATCAGGGAGAGTGACGTGCAGGTACGACTGTCCGCCTCGTGGACCGATCCGGGTGGCACGATGTGGGCGCCGGGCGACACGATCGACGTCGATGCGGTCACTCCGCCGAGCTGGAGGAGCAGGGCATGGTGGAAGAGCCTGAGGGCCAGTCGGGCGGGTCGGGGAGACCACGACCACCTCGTCGAGCACGACCACGGCTGGTAAGCCGACCGACCCGAAGAAGATCGGCCGGGGCCGGGCGCCGCCGGCCGACAGCACAGAGAACTGATCGTCCGGCTGCGGCCGGCGGCCATCGGTCCGCCGGCCGCAACCGTTCGGCCGCGATCGACCGATGCCGGCTGCCAGTGGCAGCCGGCATCAGCCGTATGTACGGGTGGACGGGCTGGCCGACGACGGGTTGTGGACGTGTCCACACCGGAGGTCGGAATCGGCGACGGAGCCGGACGCTCGGTCAGCGGTCGTTCATGCCGGCGCGGCGGCGTAGCGCGGCCACGTCGGTCACCACGATCCGGCGGCCCTCGGTACGCAGCCAGCCGCGGCTCGCGAACGAGCCGATCGCCTGGTTGACGCTCTGCCGGGAGCCACCGGCCATTTCGGCCAGTTGGCTCTGGTTGAGCTCGATCGTGATCATCGGTGCCTGGCTCTCGCCGGCCAGCCGGACCAGCGTCTTGGCGACCCGACCGGGCAGGTCGAGGAAGACGTGGTCGGCGTTCTGCTCGGTGAGCCGGCGGATCAGCCCGCCCAGTGAGCGCATCACCGCGTCCAGGATGCGCGGGTTGGAGTGCACCAACTCCATGAACGCGCCCCGCGACAGCGCGAGCGCCGCGCAGTCCTCGATGGCCTCCGCCGAGGCGGACCGGGTGGACGCGTCGAGCAGGGAGACCTCGCCGAGCACGTCGGGTGGACGGATAACCGACAACACGGCCCGCTCGCCGGTGGGCGCGGTGCGGAAGACGGCAACCGCGCCTCGGCGAAGCACGATCAGCGACTCGCCGGGGTCGTTCTCCACGAAGAGCAGCTGGCCCTTGCGATAGGTGCGTGGAACGGCGGCGGCGATGACGCGCTGCCGTACCTCGGGCTCCAGCCCGGCGAACATCTCGACCCCCGTGAGCGCGTCACCCGGCTCTGGCAGGCGAACCTCCACGGCCCAACCCTCCCCGGTCATGGACCACAACTCGCTCACCGGGCGAACCTGATGGGCCCCTGACAAGGTGAACTGACACCGATTCGGCGTCCGGTAGCGGTACACATCAGATCATGACGGTCCGGTCGCTTGCTGTACACCCCTCGAAGCACTTCCGTGACCGTCACGAGCTGCGGCGTACCGTTTTCTGGGTAAGGATCCGACTTGCCGCCCACGTGGGCGGCCCCGCCGGTCGGGCCTCGCGGCGGTGGGCGAGGATGGCCGGAATGGCCTACCGCTACTTCTACGACTGCGAGTTCATCGAAGACGGCACCACCGTCGACCTTGTCTCGATCGGTGTCGTCGACGAGTACGGCCGCGAGTTCTACGCGGTCTCCACCGAGTTCGACGACTCCCGTGCCGTGCCCTGGGTCCGGCGCAACGTGCTGGACAAGCTGCCCTCCCCGGCGGACCGGGCCTGGCGGTCACGTGAGCGCATCCGTGACGACCTGTACGACTTCCTGGTCGAGCCGATCCGGGACCGGCCGGGGAGCAGCTGGAGCTGTGGGCCTGGTTCGCCGCCTACGACCATGTGGTGCTCGCCCAGCTCTGGGTGCGATGCCGGCGCTGCCCGGGAGATTCCGCGCTACACCAAGGAGCTGCGGCAGCTCTGGGACGACAGGGTCGGCCAACCCTGCCGGACGCGGACGCCGCCCGGCACGACGCCCTGGTCGACGCCCGGCACAATCTGGCCCGGTGGCGGGCGATGACCGCCCGCTGACCGGTGGCCGCGCCGCCGTAGGTTTTGACCGGTTCTGTCCGGGCATCGGTTCGACCAGTCGAACCGAGGGAGACTGCCATGAGCAAGGAGCCGACAAGCGCCGAGGAAGCTCGCGCCCGGGTCACCGAGCTGGTTCGCGACGCGCGGATCTGCATGCTCACCACGATCGCCCTGGACGGGCGGCAGGTGAGTCGACCGATGGGGCTTCAGGAGGCCGAGTTCGACGGGAACCTCTGGTTCTTCGCCTCCGCCGACTCGGCCAAGATCCGGCAGATTCGGGTGAATCCGGAGGTCAACGTCGGGTTCTCCGACCAGAAGCACAACGCCTGGGTGTCGGTTTCCGGCACCGCGAGTGAGGGTTCGACCGGGCTCGCGCCGAGCGGTTGTGGAGCCCGCTGCTCAAGGCGTGGTTTCCGGACGGGCTGGACACCCCGGTCTCACGCTGATCAAGGTCCACGCCAGCTCCGCCGAGTACTGGGACTCGCCGAACAGCACCATGGTCAACCTGCTCGGCTTCGCCAAGGCCGCGGTCACCGGCCAGCCGCCGAAGGCCGGGAGAACCACGAGGTGAGCTACTGAGCCGCTGGCCACCCCGGGCGCGCTGTCGCCGTGCCGGCAGGCCGACTACAGTGCGCAGTGACGGCCCGCCCGGGCCGGCAACGGCGCCGATGGTCTGACCTGACACATATCCTGGGGCATATCGGGCTTTACCCTGATGCTCCAGGAGGATAAGCGGATCATGCGTATCGGCGTGCTCACCGGCGGCGGCGACTGCCCGGGTCTCAACGCGGTCATCCGGGCGGTGGTCCGCAAGGGCGTCGCCACCTACGGTCACGAGTTCGTGGGCTTCCGGGACGGCTGGAAGGGCCCGCTCGAGGGTCTGTCCCGGCCCCTGGACATCGCCGACGTCCGTGGCATCCTGCCCCGGGTGGCACCATCCTCGGCTCGTCCCGGACCAACCCGTTCAAGATCGAGAACGGCGTCGAGCGGATCAAGGACAACCTCGCCGCGCAGGGCGTGGACGCGCTGATCGCGATCGGCGGCGAGGACACCCTCGGCGTGGCCACCAAGCTCTACGAGCTGGGCGTGCACGTCGTCGGCGTGCCGAAGACGATCGACAACGACCTCGGCGCCACCGACTACACCTTCGGCTTCGACACCGCTGTCAACATCGCGATGGAGGCCATCGACCGCCTGCACACCACTGCGGAGAGCCACCACCGCACCCTGGTCGTCGAGGTGATGGGCCGGCACGCCGGCTGGATCGCCCTGCACGCCGGCCTGGCCGGTGGCGCCAACGTGATCCTGCTGCCCGAGCGTCAGTTCGACGTCGAGCAGGTGGCCGGCTACGTCGAGAAGCGTTTCCAGCACCAGTACGCCCCCATCGTGGTGGTCGCCGAGGGCGCCCAGCCGCTGGACGGCCAGATGGTCCTCGCCAACCAGGAGCTGGACTCGTTCGGCCACGTCCGCCTCGGCGGCATCGGCCAGTGGCTCGCCGAGCAGCTGGAGGCCAAGACCGGCAAGGAGGCCCGCACCGTGGTGCTGGGCCACATCCAGCGCGGTGGCACCCCGACCGCCTTCGACCGGGTGCTCGCCACCCGCCTGGGCCTGCAGGCCATCGACGCGGTCAACGACGGCGACTGGGGCAAGATGGTCGCGATGCAGAGCACCGACATCGTTCGGGTGCCCCGCCGAGGCCACCCGCGAGCTCAAGACGGTGCCGCTGGAGCGGTACACCGAGGCCGAGGTCTTCTTCGGCAGCTGATCGACGGTCGGCGGCGCGGCGGGCCTGCGGGTCCGCCGCGCCGCGACCCACTCGAGGGGTACGGGCCGAGATGTCAGCCGGGTTGCACACGGTCGCGGTGATCGGCGCGGGCAAGATCGGTGAGCTGATGCTCTCCGGGCTGCTGCGCTCGGGATGGCCGGTGGACCGGCTGCTGGCCACCGCCCGCCGACCGGCCCGCGCGGAGGAGCTGACCGCCCGCTACGGCGTACGGGTGGTCGACAACCTGACCGCGGTGGACGAGGCGGCGGTGCTCGCGGTCTCGGTGAAGCCGCAGGACGCCGCCGCGCTGCTCGACGAGATCGGCCCCGGTGCCGGCCGACAAGCTCGTCATCTCGCTCTGCGCCGGTCTGCCCACCACCTTCTCAGCCGCCGGCTGCCCGAGGGCACCCCGGTGGTCCGGGTGATGACCAACACCCGGCGCTCGTCGATGAGGCGATGACCGCGATCTCGGCGGGCGCGTACGCCACCGGGTCCCACCTGGCGTTGGCCGAGGAGATGTTCAGCCTCTCGGCCAGACGATCCGGGTGCCCGAGTCACAGCAGGACGCGGTCACCGCGCTCTCCGGCTCCGGCCCGGCCTACTTCTACCTGCTGGTCGAGGCCATGATCGACGCGGGGATCCTGCTCGGGCTGCCGCGCCAGGTGGCACACGAGCTGATCGTGCAGACCGCTATCGGTTCGGCGGTGATGCTGCGTGACTCCGGCGAGCACCCGGTCAAGCTGCGCGAGGCGGTCACCTCGCCGGCCGGCACCACCATCTCGGCGATCCGTGAGTTGGAGAAGCACGGCGTACGGGCCGCGCTGCTCGCGGCGCTGGAGGCTGCCCGGATCGCGCCCGTGAGCTGGCGGCACAGGCCGACTGAGCGTTCCGGGCACGTCGCGGTGCCGTGCGTGCCGCATACTGGCCCGGTGTTCACACTTGCCCAGGCCCGGCACCTGGTGGCCACTCTGCAGCCTCGCGTCGACGAGCTGATCCGGTTCGTGCCGACCTGGCCGAGTTGCGCGCCGACCTGGCCGATCACGGCGTGAGCGCACTCGGCGGTCTGGCCGAGGTGAAGGGCTGGAGGCCCGGCTGCACGCCGTCGTCGACGAGCTGCACCAGCACGAGATCCAGGTCAAGGGCATCGCTCCGGTGCTGCTCGACTTCCCCGGCGAGCGGGCCGGCCGCGCCGTGCTCTGGTGCTGGCTGGAGGGCGACTCCGACGTGCGCTGGTACCACCGGCCGAGTGCGGCTTCGCCGGCCGCCGCCGGCTCTGACCCACGCACCGCCGCGCCGCGCGTGATCCACCGTCGCGCTGCCACCCGCCGCCGGCCTGCCGCCTGCGGCGCGTGATCCACTCGGGATCAAGGACATCGCGGTAATCGGGTGCGCCGGACACCCCGACTTCCGTGAACCCGAGGTGATCACGCCGGGCCGGGGCGTCCGTCACCGCGAAGACCACGACGTTGTCCCGGTAGTGCCCCGCCGCCGGTCGAAGTCGCCCCGCAGGTGACCAGGCGCAACTCCGCCCCGGGCGTCGGGCCGTAGACCACGTCGGTCGGAAACCTGTCCTTACGGGTACGCAGCAACCCGGTCACCCGGAACGCCAACCGCTGCCCGCCACGCCACACCTCAACCCGGTCGCCGGGCCGCAGCTCACCGAGCCGAGCGAACACCGCCGGCCGCGGCGCGAGTCCAGATGCCCGGCGAGCACGGCCGGACCGGTGTCGCCGGGCGCCGGGCCGCCGCCGTACCAGCCGGCCGTGTCGAAGTCGCTGGGCGGAATCAGCGCGCCGGTGCCGTCCAGGCCCAACACGGTGAGCGCGGCGTCGACGTCGATGCGCGGTATGCGTACCGGGCGGGTGGAGGACCCTGCGGCGCGGGCGTGGCGGCCACCGACGGACAGTCGTCGACGCAGCCGGGGTGCCAGCTCGCCGCCGGCGGTGGCGGCGAGCTGGTGGTGGCCAGCCCGACGCCGATGCCGGCGGCCAGGCAGACCGCCGCCGGCCGCGACCAGCGCGGCCAGCGGCCGGCGGTCGCGGTGCCGCCGGATCGACGGGTCGGGCCCGGCGGTCACCAGGTGGTGCGCCGCCGCCGACGCCAGAGCAGCAGGGCCACCGCGCCGGCCAGCGCGGCCAGAGTGCCGGCCACCAGGGGTACGCGTCGAAGCCGGTCGTGGCGGTGCCCCGGCACCGGTGTCCACCCGCCGGCCGGGACGACGGTGCCGCCCTCGGCGTCGCGGCGCAGCTCGGCGGTGAGCCCGCCCTGCTTCGCGTCGAGCACCAACAGCGAGTAGACCGCGCCGCCGGTGAGCCGCACCTCGGCATTGGCGCTCGGCCCGCCGGCACCGGTCAGCCGCAGTCGCCAACTGCCCGGCTCGACCTGCTGGTACTCGGTCGTGGTGGCGAACTGCACCCCGTCGGCGATCACCGGACCGTCGGCGGCGGCCACGTCGAGCACCGGGGTCCGCACCGACGCCTGTACGACCCGCACCTTCGCGCGGCCGTCGGTGGGGGCGAGAGATCGTCGTTGAGCACCCGCAGGCCGAGGTCGGCGTGCCGGCCGACACCGGCCACCGTGTAGGCCTCGCCGCTGGTCACCGCGACTTCGGTGGTGAGCACCGGGGATCGCTCGCGGAGCGCCGGCCTCGCGCATCGCCACCGCGTACCGGCCCGGTGCCAGTTCCAGGTAGTCGGAGACCACGCCGTAACCGACCCCTTCGAAGACCTGTGGCTTCGTGGCGTCCGGCGCGGCCAGGTAGACGTCCACCGCCGGGGTGTCCGGGGAGAGGTGCGCGAGCCGGACGTAGCCGACGGTGTCCGCGCCGGTCGCGGCACTGGCCGGCGCGCCGGCGAGGGCGAGGGCGGTGGTGAGCAGGAGCGCGCCGGAGCCGGCGAGCAGCCGACGGGGCACGGTACGAAGCGTGTGCATGTCGCCTCCGGAGGCACGTTCGGTGAGCGGGCGGCAACCCAGAGATCAGGGTCCCGTGTACGGGACTCCAGCGCAAGTTGCCGAAGCGGTGTTTCTCGGTCGCCGTTTCGGCCGCTGCCCTGCTCGCCCGGCCCGCCCCCACCCTCCAAGATCCGGGCAACTTCGGTGAAACTGCTGCCTCGATCCGTGCTGAGGCAGCAACTTCCCGAAGTTGTGCGGATCTTGGCCTTGCGGGTGGGTTGGTGGGTGGGCGATGTTCCGTCAGCGCTCCCGGATTGCGAGGAGGCCGAGCAGGTCGGGGACTCCGCCCGAGCCCGCCTCGGCGACCCGGAGCAGCCGGAGGCCGGCAGCGACGGTCGTGTTGACCAGGTCGGCGAGAGGGATGTGCCAGGCGCCGACCCGTACCCGTACGGCGCTGGTGTTCCAACTGTCGAAGCTGCGGGACCGGTCGGCGTACCGGGCGTCGACGACGACCCGCGGATGCTGGCCCCAGTCGGCGAACGCGCCCACGAAGCACGGGTGCACGCCCACGTGCACGAAGCGCCCGCCGGGGCGGAGCACCCGGGCGACCTCGCGCAGCACGGCCGGGTAGTCGGGCAGGTCGGTGCTGGACAGCACACACATCGCAGCCGGCAGCGACGCGTCGACGAACGGCAGGGCGGCCGCGTCGCCGCGGGTCACCGGCAGCCGGTTCCTCGCATGCCGCAGCTGCCCGCCGGAGAGGTCCACGCCCACCGGCGTCCAACCCAGACCCGCCGGTACGGCCGCGTGCGCACCGGTGCCGCAGCAGATGTCGAGGCAGAGGCCCTCGCCCGCGCCGAGCAGGTCCTCCACGGTCGCGTGGACCCGCCGGAGATAGTCGCCCCGCCCGCGATGAAGTCCTCGTACCAGTCCGCGTGGGCGTCGTACGCCGGGGTCGTCGGTCCCATCCGTCGATGCTAGGGACCGGCTCTCGGCGCGGTCGTACCGTTCTGCTCCCGGCAGACCGGCGGCCGAGGACCGCCCTCCGCGCGACTACGTGATTGCGTGATTGCGGGAGGGCGGCGGCGTAGGTCAGCGGGTGGCGGCGGCCACGGCGGCGCGTAGCTCTCGGCGTCGCCCGGTGCCGGGTGCTGCCAGTCCGTCGGCGAGGCGGAGTAGAGCGTGCCGTACGCCGGGGTGTCCGGCTGGTAGCGCCACCCCTCGGCCAGCGGGCCGACGTCGACCGCGTCGTAGCCGATGCGGTCCAGGAAGGCTGTCACCTCGGCTTCGCGGCGGCGTCGTCACCGGCGATGGCGAGCGCGCTGCGGTCGGCGGCACCTGCGGGCGGGCAGCGCGGCCAGGCCCTTGTAGTAGATGTTGTTGAAGACCTTGACCACCCGGGATTCCGGCAGGTGCCGCTGGAGCAGCTCGCTGCTGGTGGTCTCACCCGAGTCCAGCTCCGGAAGGTCCCGTCGCGCTGCGGGTAGTAGTTGTTGGTGTCGATGACCACCTTGCCGGCCACCGGCTCCACGGGCACCGCGCGGTACGCCTTCAGCGGCACGCTGACCACCACCAGGTCACCGACCTGCGCCGCGTCCTGCGCGGTGCCGGCACTGGCGTGCTCGCCCAGCTCGTCGACGAGGTCCTTCAGCGTCTCCGGGCCGCGTGAGTTGCTCAGCACCACCTCGTAGCCGGCGTCTACCGCCAACCGGGCCAGGGTGCTGCCGATGTTGCCACTGCCGATCAGTCCCACAGTCGTCATGCTCGTTCCCAACTCCGTCCACCCACGACGAATTCCCGACCAGCTTGGTGGGTTATTTCGACTGCCCGCTGCCGAGTAGCTGCGCAGGCTGCTCACGACCTTCGCCCGTCGCGGCGGGTGCTGGTTGCGCCGCGAGCCCGCCCTGCCCAACGTACTGCTCACGCTGGCCGCCGACCGGCTCTCCGGGGACGTGCCACTCTCCGGGGACGAGCGGTTCGGGAGGGTGGTCGAGGCGGCGCCGTGGAGCGTCCGGCCTCAGGCGGGGAGGACCTTTTCGACGGCGGCGCGGAGGTCGTCGGACTCCGGCTCGACAGTGGGGGCGAAGCGGGCGGCGACCGTGCCGTCCGGGGCCACCAGGAACTCTCGAAGTTCCATCGGACGTCACCGGTGTGCCCGTCGGCGTCCGGGGTGTCCACGAGTGCGGCGTAGAGCGGGTGCCGGTCGGACCCGTTGACGTCGACCTTCTCGGTCAGCGGGAAGGTGACCCCGTAGTTGACCTGGCAGAAGTCGCTGATCTCGGCGGCGCTACCCGGCTCCTGCCCGGCGAACTGGTTGCACGGCACGCCGAGCACCATCAGGCCGCGCTCGGCGTAGGAGTCGGCGAGCGCCTGGAGGCCGGCGTACTGCGGGTGAGGCCGCAGCGGGAGGCCACGTTGACGACCAGCAGCGCCTTGCCGCGGTAGCGGGCCAGGTCGGCGGGCCACCGTTGAGGGCGTCGATCGGGATGTCGAAGACGGTCATGGCCCGAGGCTACGCGCCGGTCGGCCGGGGCCCGGTGGCGGGCGCGGCGGGTGCCCTCCGTGCGCGCGCCACGTGTGCACTCTGCGCACCAGGAGAAATCGAAACATGGACATCTTGACGAACTGATAACGCTGTGAGTACCGTCTCACCATCTCTTTTGGAAAGTTTCCTAACAGTTCGGGAGACGCCGCATGAAAAGATCGCTCCGCCGGGCCCTCTGGGCCGGTGCCGTGGTCGCCGTGACCGTCGCAGCGGTGCCGGTGACCACCGCGTTCGGCGCCGGCACGGTCACCACCACCTTCACCAAGGCGCAGGACTGGGGACCGGTCACGAGACGAGGGTGACCGTCACCAACGGTTCGAGTGCCGCCATCAGCACCTGGCGCATCGAGTTCGACCTGCCGTCGGGCACCACCATCAGCAGCGCCTGGGACGCCGACGTCACGAGCAGCGGCAACCACTACGTCGCGGTCAAGAAGAGCTGGGCCGGTGGCATCGCCGCGGGTGCCTCGTTCAGCTGGGGCTACAACGGCACCGGTGCCTACAAGGCGCCGCTGAACTGCACCATCAACGGTGCCGCGTGCGGTGGCGGAACCACTCCGCCGACCACCACTCCGCCGACCACCACCCACCGACGACGACGCCGCCCACGACCCCACCGCCCACCACCCACCGCCGACCACCAACCCGCCGAACACGGGTGGCAAGAAGGTCGTCGGCTACTTCGCCGAGTGGGGCGTCTACGGACGCAACTACCACGTGAAGAACATCCAGACCAGTGGCTCGGCCGCCAAGCTGACCCACATCCTGTACGCCTTCGGCAACACCACCGGTGGTCGTTGCGCCATCGGTGACAGCTACGCCGACTACGACAAGGCGTACACGGCGGCGGAGAGCGTGGACGGCGTCGCCGACACCTGGGACCAGCCTGCGGGCAGCTTCAACCAGCTGCGCAAGCTCAAGCAGCTGAACCCGCACCTCAAGGTGATCTGGTCGTTCGGCGGCTGGACCTGGTCCGGCGGCTTCACCCAGGCCGCGCAGAACCCGGCCGCGTTCGCCGAGAGCTGCTACAACCTGGTCGAGGACCCGCGCTGGGCGGACGTCTTCGACGGCATCGACGTCGACTGGGAGTACCCAACGCCTGCGGTCTGACCTGTGACACCAGCGGCCCGAACGCGTTCAAGAACGTGATCGGCGCGCTGCGGTCGCGGTTCGGGTCCAGCGCCCTGGTCACCGCCGCCATCACGGCGGACGGCAGCAACGGCGGCAAGATCGACGCCACCGACTATGCCGGCGCGATCGGCAACCTGAACTGGCTGATGCCGATGACCTACGACTACTTCGGTGCCTTCGCGGCCCAGGGTCCGACGGCGCCGCACTCCCGCTCACCTCGTACACCGGCATCCCGCAGCAGGGCTTCAACTCCGACGCGGCGATCCAGAAGCTCAAGAGCAAGGGCGTCCCGGCCAACAAGCTGCTGCTCGGCATCGGCTTCTACGGACGGGCTGGACCGGCGTCACCCAGGCCGCTCCGGGCGGCAGTGCCACCGGCGCGGCACCGGGCACCTACGAGGCGGGCATCGAGGACTACAAGGTCCTCAAGAACACCTGCCCGGCCACCGGCACGATCGCCGGCACGGCGTACGCCAAGTGCGGCAGCAACTGGTGGAGCTACGACACCCCGTCGACCATCAACGGCAAGATGACGTACGCGAACAACCAGGGCCTCGGTGGCGCGTTCTTCTGGGAGCTCTCCGGTGACACGAGCAACGGCGAGCTCATCGGCGCCATCAGGGGCGGTCTCGGCTGAGCCGAGGGCCGACGCACCACCCACACGGCGGGAAGGGGCCCGCACCGCCCTTCCCGCCCGTGACACAGCGGCCCGGTCGACGCCCAGCGTCGGCCGGGCCGGCGTCGTTTCGGGTCGATCAGCTCGATGTGGCAGACTCGCGGCTCGGCACGTCTCGATGTCACCGTCGACGGAGGTGATCATGGGCCCGACCCACCGCAGGCTGGCGGCGACCGCCGCTGGGCTGGTGTTGCTGCCGTTGGCCCTGGTCGGCTGCGGGATCGGCGGCGAGGACGAGGACGAGCCGGCCACCAAGGTGCCGCGAGCCCCGCCGAGGAGGCCGCGACCCGCTCCCGCGAGCGCGTGCAGGCGTACCTCGACGCGATGACCGCCAAGGACGTCGCCGCCGGCCGGAGTCAGCTCTGCGCTCTCTTGCAGGACGGCTTCGACCTCAGTGCCACCGGCCCCAACGGTGACTTCGCCGATCACTTCCAGGTGCCCGAGGCGGCCATCACCGGCATCCGGTCCGACCCGCAGGGCAGGAGGTCAGCGTCTCGGTCTCGGTCACCGTCGCCAAGCGCACCGTCGCCCGGCCGCTGGTGTTCACCGTCACCCGGGACGGCAGCGACTGGTGTATCGCCGGGAGGCGCCGGGCAGGCCGGCCGCTCCGTCGCCGTCGGGTCGCCCCACCGCGCCCTGAGGGTCGCCCCCACCGCCTCCTGAGCCGAACCCGGGGTTGATCTCCCATCGTGCGGAACCGTCCCTCGCCGCTCGGGCATCCCGACCGTCGCCGTACGCTTTCTGTCATGCGCCATGAGTGGCATCAGCTGAGCCATCCCGGGTGGGCAGCCCAGGCCTACAGACCAGCCGACCGACCGTCGACTCCGCCGAGACGCTGCGCTCGGCCTGGACCGATGGCGGAGCTGCCCGCGAGCAGATCCCGCCGTGGTCCGACCCGGCTGCCGTGGCCGCGGTGTGCAAGGTCCTCGACACCGTGCCCTCGGTCGTCGCGCCCTACGAGGTGGACCAGCTCCGGCAGAAGCTTGCCCTGGTCTGTGAGGGCAAGGCGTTCCTGCTGCAGGGTGGCGACTGCGCCGAGACGTTCGTCGACAACACCGAGAGTCACCTGCTGGCCAACGCCCGCACGCTGCTCCAGATGGCGATCGTGCTCACCTACGGCGCGTCGCTGCCGGTGGTCAAGGTCGCCCGGGTCGCCGGCCAGTACACGAAGCCCCGCTCGCTGCCCACCGACGCCGGGTCTACCCGCGTACCGCGGCGACATGATCAATTCGCTGGAGACCGATCCGGTCGCCCGGGTCGCCGACCCGCAGCGCATGATCCGCGCGTACGCCAACTCGGCGGCGGCGATGAACATGCTCCGGGCGTACCTGGCGGGTGGGCTCGCCGACCTACACGCCGTGCACGACTGGAACAAGGGCTTCGTGAAGAACTCCCCGGCGGGGAGCGCTACGAGGCGATCGCCCGGGAGATCGACCGGGCGCTGGCCTTCATCCGGGCCTGCGGGATGACCGACGACGAGGCGCTGCGGACCGTCACCCTCTACTGCTCCCACGAGGCCCTGGCCCTGGAGTACGACAGGGCGCTCACCCGGGTCTCCGACCGCCGGGCGTACGGGCTCTCCGGGCACTTCCTCTGGGTCGGCGAGCGCACCCGGCAGATCAGCGGCGCGCACATCGACTTCATCTCCCGGATCGCCAACCCGATCGGCGTCAAGCTGGGCCCGACCACGTCCCCGGACGAGGCGATCGAGCTGTGCGAGAAGCTCAACCCGGACAACGTCCCCGGCCGGCTCACCCTGATCAGCCGGATGGGCAACCACCGCGTACGCGACGCCCTGCCGCCCATCGTCGCCAAGGTCACCGCCGCCGGCGCGAAGGTGGTCTGGCAGTGCGACCCGATGCACGGCAACACGCACGAGTCGTCCAACGGTTACAAGACGCGGCACTTCGACCGGATCGTGGACGAGGTCCTCGGCTACTTCGAGGTGCACCGAGGGCTGGACACCCACCCGGTGGCCTGCACGTGGAGTTGACCGGCGAGGACGTGACCGAGTGCCTCGGCGGTGCCCAGGGCATCGAGGACCTCGACCTCCCCGACCGGTACGAGACCGCCTGCGACCCGCGACTCAACACCCAGCAGTCGTTGGAGTTGGCCTTCCTCGTCGCGGAAATGCTCCGTGGCTGAGCTTGTCAGCCCGCGGTCGGCAGCCAGAGAGACGAAGGATGACAGTGGCTGATTTGTTCGTGGACCTCCGATCCGACACGGTGACCCGACCCACCGCCGGAATGCGGGAGGCGATGGCCACCGCCGAGGTCGGTGACGACGTCTACGGCGAGGATCCGACGGTCAACGCGCTGGAGGCCGAGGTCGCCGCGTTGTTCGGGCACGAGGCGGCCCTGTTCGCCCCGAGTGGGTCGATGGCCAACCAGATCGCCCTGCAACTGCTGGTGCGGCCCGGTGACGAGCTGCTCTGCGACGCCGACGCGCACGTGGTCACGTACGAGATCGGGGCCGCGGCCGCGTACGGCGGATCTCCTCGCGGACCTGGCCCGCGGTCGGCGCGGACGTCGACCGGAGATGGTGGCCGGGATGATCCGGCCGGACGGTTACTTCGCCGTCCCCACCCGCGCGATCGCCGTCGAGCAGACCCACAATCGCGGCGGCGGCGGGTGATTCCGCTGTCGACCCTGCGGGATCTGCGTCGGTGGCCGACGACGCCGGCGTCGCGTTGCACTGCGACGGCGCGCGGATCTGGCACGCGCATGTCGCCGACGGGTGCCGCTGATCGAGTACGGCCGGCTCTTCGACACGCTGTCGGTGTGCCTCTCGAAGGGCCTTGGCGCGCCGGTCGGCTCGCTGGTGGTGGGCAGCGCGGAGAAGATCGAACGGCCCGGCTGATCCGCAAGCGGATGGGCGGCGGCATGCGTCAGGCGGGCATCCTCGCCGCCGCTGGTCGGTACGCGCTGGCGCACCACGTCGACCGGCTGGCCGAGGACCACGCGAGGGCGGCTCGGCTCGCCGAGACGGTCGCGCCGTTCGGCGTGCTCGCCACCACGGTCCGTACCAATCTGGTGGCACTGGATCTCACCAAGCACGTCCTGGACGCCCGTGCGCTGGCCGCCGCCGCGGGCCGAAGGCGTACTGATCTCGGTGCTCGGCCTCGTAGCGCCCGCCTGGTCACCCACCTGGGCCTGACCGACGCGGACATCGACCGCGCCCTCGCGGCCTACCCGCATCCTGGCGGCGACCTGACGCACCCATCAACGGGTGGGTCGGCTCCGCGGAGGCGGGTGAGGATCTCGATGTCGGCGGCGTGGCCGAGCTGCTTCTCGCTGGGGTCTCCACCACGATCGGCACGCCGGCGGTTGCCGGATGGGCCATCAGCTCGGCGAACGCGGGCTCGCCGATGGTGCCCTTGCCGATGTTCTCGTGCCGGTCCCGGGTGGAGCCGCACAGATCCTTCGAGTCGTTGGCGTGGATCAGCCGCAGCCGGTCCGCGCCGACGGTGTCGACCAGCTGGTCCAGGGTCGCCGTCATGCCGCCCTCGGCCGCCAGGTCGTGGCCGGCCGCCCAGGCGTGGCAGGTGTCGAAGCAGACGCCGAGCATGGGGTGCCGGTCCACCGCGTCCAGGTAGGCCGAGCTGCTCGACCCGGGAGGCGAGTGACCGGCCTCCACCCGCACTCGGCTCGACCAGCAACATCGGCCCACCGGCCTCGGCGGCCCAGTCGAGCAGGGCAGCAACTCCTGGCGGACCTGTCGCATCGCCGCCTCGGCGTGCCCCTCGTCCACCGAGCTGCCGGCGTGGAACACCACCCCCGCGCGCCGATGGCCACGCCCCGACGCAACGCGTGTGCCAGCGTCTGGGTCGACTTCTCGACAGTGGCCGGGTGGGCGAGCCGAGGTTGACCAGCAGCGAGGCGTGGATGAACGCCGGAATGCCCGCTCGGCGCAACCGTCGCGGAACAGGGCGTCCTGCGCGGGTCACCGTTGGGCAGTGCCCAGCCCCGCGAGTTGGACACGTAGACCTGCACCACCTCGGCGCCGATCGCGTCGAGGTACGGCAGGGCGGCCTTGGCCAGCCCACCGGAGGTCGGAGTGTGCGTGCCCACCGGACGCGAGGTGACCACCGGCATCAGAAGCACGTGATGGCGACCGGGTGCCCGGCGGCACCGACGAATTCTCACCCGGAGCTGGATCCGGACCACGGCGTTCGGGTTGACCGCGATCGTCACCGGGAAGCCCTGGCTCTCCAACACCTGCTTGGCCTGCTGGCAGGGCAGGTCGATAACCCGAGGCACGACGATCGCCGGCGGGCCCTTGCTGACGTCCAGCTTGACCGTGGCACCCTTCTCCACGCCGGTGCCATCGGCCGGGCTCTGGCCGAGGACCTCGTCCTGGGCTTGTCGGAGTCCTTGCAGGTCTCCGCCAGCACCAGGTTGAGCTGGGCCAGGGCCGTCCGGCCTCGGTCAGACTCTTGCCGACCAGGTTCGGCACCGTCACCGGTGCCCTGCCCCGGCTCAGGATGAGGGTGATCTTCGCACCCGGTTTGACCTCGGTGCCCACCTTCGGGGAGATGTCCACCACGACCCCGGCCGGCAGGCTGTCGTCGTAGCGGGCGGTGCCCTTGGCGACCACCAGCTTCGCGTTGACCAGGTCGGCTTCGGCGAGCTCGAACTCCTTGCCGATCACGTCCGGCACGGGAAGCGCTCCGGGCCGAGGGAGAGGGTCAGGGTGATCGTGCCACCCTTGACAATCTTGGCGGCGGACGCCGGAGTCTGCTCCAGCACGCTGTCCTTTGGGGCCTTCTCGTCGAAGCGCGGCTCCGCGTAGGTCAGGACGAGCCCTGCACTGTCGGCCTGCGCCTGTGCCTGGGTCTTGCTCAAGCTCACGAGCTGCGGGGCATCGGTGTAACGGCCGACACCGAACCACCAACCCCCGATCGCGGCCACCAGGCCCAGCGTCACCACCACGGCAGCGACGGCCAGCCGACCGCGCGGACTCGCCAGCAGCGTGCCGCGCAGTGCCGCGAGCCGGGCGCCGAGGCCCTCCTCGGGCTCCGGAGCGGCCCGACGTCGGCCCGGACCCGGACTGTTGCCACCCTCGGGTAGCCGCGCCCAGGCCGGACGGTCCGGAGGGCGGACCGTCGCGACCACCATGGTCGGCTGGAGAGTGGCGCGTCGCCGCTCACCGGGCGGAGCACGGCGGTGTGGCTGTTGGCGTCGCCCATGCGGTCCCGGGCGACCTGCACCTCGGTCAGCAGGGCGCCGGCGTCGGCGGCCGCGCGCGGATCGCGTCGCGTGGCTCGCTGCACCAGCTCGTCGAGGACCGACGGCAGGCCGGGCACCAGCGTCGAGGGTGCCGGCACGTCCCGGTCGACGTGCTGCCAGGCGACGTCCACCGGCGGTCCCCGTCGTACGGGACGCGACCGGTGAGCATCTCGAACAGCACGATCCCGGCCGAGTAGACGTCGGTGCGCGGGTCGGCGCGGCCCTCGGTGACCAGTTCCGGGCGACGTACGCCACGGTGGCCATCAGTTGGTTGCCCTGCTCCTCGTCAGCGCTCGCCTCGACCGCCCGGCCAGACCGAAGTCGGCCACCTTGACGACGCTGTCCACCAGGTTGGCGACGCCTCCGGTGGGAGCCTCGGCGACCAGCACGTTCTCCGGCTTGACGTCGCGGTGCACCAGGCCGGCCCGGTGCGCGGCGGCGATCGCGGCGAGCATCTGCTCGGCGATGGCCAGCGCCTCGTCGGGGTTGAGCCGACGTCGCTCGGCCAGCACGTCGCGCAGCGTGCGGCCGCGGACGTACTCCATCACCAGGTACGGCAGGCCGGCGTGCGTGCCCTGGTCGTAGACCGCCACCACGTTCGGGTGGGTCAACCGGGCGATGGTCTTCGCCTCGTCGGTGAACCGGGCCACGAAGTTGGCGATCCGGGCCCGTGCCTCGGGCGCCTGGGTCGGGTGAATGATCTTGACAGCGACGGTGCGCTCAAGGCGTTCGTCGGTGGCGGTGTACACGGTCGCCATGCCACCACGGGCCACGCGACCGCGAATGCGGTAGCGCCCGTCGATCAGCGAGCCCAGCAACGTGTCGGCGACCTGAGTGTCCATCGGCAGGCAGTCTATGTGTCCAAGGGGTAAAGGTTGAACAAGATGCTACAGCCGTACGCCGAACTGGTCCGTCCCGCCGCGCTCGCCGCCGCGCGTCCGCTGGTCAGCGCCGGTTGGCGGAGGGGCAACGATCGATCGCCCGGGGTGCCGGTGGCTGGTCCCGGCGGCGGCGTGGCAGGGTGGTCGGGTGACCGAACCCGTACCCGACCAGGCCGTGCCCGGCCTGCAGCTCGCCGGACCCACCGACCCGGCCGGCTGGTTGACCCTGCCCGACGTCGCCGAACGCCTCGACGTGTCGATCAGCAAGGTGCACCAGATGATCCGTGACCGGGAGTTGCTGGCGGTCCGCCGCGACGGCGTCCGTCGGATCCCGGCGGACCTGGTTGCCAACCAGACCGCGCTCAAGCACCTGCCCGGCGTGCTCAACCTGCTCGCCGACAACGGCTACGACGACGAGGCCGTCCTGCGCTGGCTCTACGAGCCGGACGACACCCTTCCGGCGCCACCCCAGCCGCCGCCCTCTCCGGCGACCAGGCCCGCGAGGTCAAACGTCGGGCCCAGGCCCTGGGCTTCTAACCCCCACCCCACCCGACCCACCCGACGCTGCCGTTGATCATGAAGTTATTGCCACGACACGCCGAGCGGGCTGGCAATAACTTCATGATCAACGCGTGGCCACGCGCGGCCCCTCGCCCGCGCGGGTCGGGGCGCGGGTCAGTCGGCTCGGCGGGTTGCCGCTATGGCCAGGTCGACCAGGGCTTGGCGGGCCTCGGTGTCGAGGTCGACGGCGGTCAGCGCGGCCAGGGCCGCGTCGGTGAGCGTGGTGATCCGCTGTTCGGTGCGGGCCAGCGCCCCGCTCGCCGAGATCACCTCGCGGAGCCGGGCCACCCTGCTCGTCCAGCTCCGGGTCACCGAGCCGGCCGAGCAGCAGCTCACGGCCCGCGTCGTCGGTGGCCTCCACGGTCGCCGCCACCAGGTAGGTGCGCTTGCCCTCGCGCAGGTCGTCCCCGGCCGGCTTACCGGTCAGCGCGGGGTCACCGAAGACCCCAGCAGGTCGTCGCGGAGCTGGAACGCCTCGCCCAGCGGCAGCCCGTACGCCGAGTAGGCCGTCCGGATGTCCTCCGGCGCGTCGGCCAGCGCGGCGCCGAGCAACATCGGACGCTCGACGGTGTACTTCGCGGACTTGTACCGGGCGACCTTGCTGGCCCGTTCCACCGAGGTGTCCCCGGTGACCTGCGTCAGCACGTCGAGATACTGCCCGACGGTGACCTCGGTGCGCATCTCGTCGAAGACCGGCCGGGCCCGGGCCAACGACCACAGGTCCAGGCCGGAGGAGTGCAGCAGCTCGTCGGACCAGACCAGGCACAGGTCACCGAGCAGGATGGCCGCCGCGTCGCCGAAACCGTCCGGGTCGCCGCCCCAGCCGGACTCCCGGTGCCGGGTGGCGAACCGCCGGTGCACCGCGGGCTCGCCACGTCGGGTGTCGGAGCGGTCCATCAGGTCGTCGTGGATCAGGGCGCTGGCCTGGACGAACTCCAGCGCGGCCAGCGCGGTGAGCACCTGGTCGCCGTCCACCCCGCCGGCACCCGGAACCCCAGTACGCGAATGCGGGACGCAGCCGCTTGCCGCCACCGAGCACGAACACCTCGATCGCCTCGGCCACCGGACCCAGGGCGTCATCCACGGCGGCGAGCCGGACCCGCTGACCGGCCAGGAACTCGGTGAGAGCCTTGTCGACCCGCTGCCGCAGGCTGGCACGGTCGACGGGAGACACGGAGCAGCGTGGGTCACGCCCCGACGCTAGCGGGTCGCCGTGGCCCGTGCTCCACCGCCACGCGTAGTCCCGCCGGTGCGGCGGGACCCGTCCGCCCGACCGGTCGGGCGCCGGCCACGGGGCGCGGCCCGGTCCGGTGGCCCGCGTCGAGCCGGCCCGGCGGGTGGCCGCGGCGGCCTCGGCGAGCGCCACCAGCGGCACGTCCAGGACGGCGGCGAGCCAGCCGAGCCAGAACCCGCCCGGCACGCGACGCTGCCGTTCCCACCGGAGACCTCGTGCCGGCTCAGCGTCGGCACGCCGGAGGCCGCGCACAACTCGGCGGCGGCTCGCTGCTGGCTCCAACCACGGGCCAGCCGGCATCGGGTCAGCAGCGACCCGAGCTGCGCGGGCGCGGCGACGCGGGCGGGGTCATGGGTCCTCCTGGCGGGTGTCGGCGCGGTGACGACCCGCCCGCCCGGCCGGACGGGACCGGCGTCACCGCTCGGTTGCTGACCCCGCGCGGGACCAGGGGCCGCCCCGCCGCCCCTCCCGCACCACCCATTCCTACCCCGGAGGTACGACGTCTTTCCGCACGCCGGACCGGGGCGCACGGGGCGGTACCGGACGCCGGGGTGGGAAGCGCCTGGGTCGTGGCGGCATCGACCGCTAGAGTCGGGTCGTGGCGCTCGGTCTTCCCTCGGTCCTCCCCAATCCGCAGCCGGCGATCGGGGAGCTCATCCGTGAGCAACAGCCGACCTTCTCGTTCGAGTTCTTCCCGCCCAAGACCGAGGCGGGGAGCGGCTGCTCTGGCAGGCCATCCGCGAACTGGAGTCGCTGCGCCCGTCGTTCGTGTCGATCACATACGGCGCCGGCGGCTCGACCCGGGACACCACCGTGGCGGTGACCGAGCGGATCGCCACCGACACCACCCTGCTGCCGCTGGCCCACCTGACCGCGGTCAACCACTCCGTCGCCGAGCTGCGGCACGTGGTCGGTCGGCTCGCCGGGGTGGGAGTGCGCAACGTGCTGGCCGTCCGGGCGACCCGCCGGGCAACCCCAGCGGTGAGTGGATCCGCCACCCCGACGGCGTGGACTACGCCGAGGACCTGGTCCGTCTGGTGCGCGACGCCGGCGACTTCAGCGTCGGCGTGGCGGCCTTCCCGTACAAGCATCCCCGCTCGGCCGACGTGGCCAGCGACACCGCGCAGTTCGTCCGCAAGTGTCGTGCCGGCGCGGAGTTCGCGATCACGCAGATGTTCTTCGAGGCCGACGACTACCTGCGGCTGCGTGATCGGGTGGCCGCCGCCGGCTGTGACACCCGATCCTGGCCGGGGTGATGCCGGTGACCCAGATCGGCACCATCGAACGCTCCGTGCAGCTGTCCGGTGCGCCGTTCCCACCGGCGCTGGCGGCCCGCTTCGAGCGCGTCGCCGACGACCCGGAGGCCGTCCGCCGGCTCGGTATCGAGCAGGCCAGCGAGATGTGCCGCCGGCTGCTGGACGAGGGCGTGCCGGGAATCCACTTCATCACCCTCAACCGGTCCACCGCGACCCGTGAGGTCTGGCAGAACCTGAAGGCCGGCGCGCGGGTGTGAAGGCGCAACCTGCGACACCTGTTGCCCGGCACGACGGTTGAGCCGTGGTGGGCACACAGCTGAACTGGGATCAGTACGCCACGGCGTGGGCGCGGTTGCACGGCGGGTTCGACCCCGGGTCGCCGCACCGGTGGTCCGCGCCTGGCTGCGGTTCGCGTACCACGTCGGGTATGTGCTGGGCCGGCTGCGGGTCAGCCCCACCGCGGTCACAGTGGCCGGGGTGCTGCTCTGCTTCTGCGTACCGTTGCTGGTGACCCGGCCGGAGTCCGGCCCGTTCCTCGGCGCGTTGTTCGTGCTGCTCGCCGCCGTGGCGGACAGCGTGGACGGCGCGGTGGCGGTGGCCACCGGTCGCACGACCCGTCTCGGCTACGTCTACGACTCGGTCGCCGACCGGCTCGGTGAGGTGGCGTGGCTGCTGGGGTTCTGGCTGGTGGGCGCGCCGGGTGGGCTTGTCGTCGCGGCCGGCGCGCTGTCCTGGTTGCACGAGTACGTCCGGGCGCGGGCGGTCGCCGCCGGGATGCGCGAGATCGGCGCGGTGACAGTGGGCGAACGTCCCACCCGGGTCTCGGTGGCGCTGGTCGGGTTGCTGGTCGCCGGGCTGGCCGGGCTGATCGAGCCGGACCTGGCCGCCGGCACCATCACCATGGCGACCGCGGTGTGGGTGCTGCTGGCCGGCTTCGGCCTGGGGCAGTTGCTCTCCAGCATCCGCCGCGCCCTGCTCGACGCCGGCTGAGCGGGTCGGCTCACGACGCCGGAGGCGGTCGGCGTCCTACCAGGCCGGGCCGATCTCGTCGGCGACGATCTGCGCGGAGGGTCACCATCGGCAACCCGCCGCCCGGGTGGGTGGAGCCGCCCACCAGCCACAGTCCGTTGGCCGGGCCCCGGTTGGCGGGCGGAGCAACCCGCCCGCGGTGCCGTAGATCGAGCCCCGGGCGCGCCGGTCGCCGCGTCCAGGTCGGCGGGGTACGCACCTCGCGGAACAGCAGCCGGTCGCGCACGTCCACGCCACGCCGCGCCAGCACGTCCAGGATCCGGTCGGCGTACGCGTCGGCCAGCCCCGGCGTCGCCAGTCGACCGCGCCCGCCGCGGTGCCCTGCCGAGGGCGTTGACCAGCACGAACCACGCCTCGTGTCCGGCCGGGCGGACCATCGGGTCGTCGGCCACGGTGACGAACACCGCCGGGTCGGCAGCCGGCCGGGCCGTACGCCGCGCCGGGGTCGCCGAAGACCGCGTCGAACTCGGCGTCGTAGTCGTCCGGGAAGAAGACGTTGTGGTGGGCCAGCCCGGTGCTGCCGGAGACACCGAGCAGCAGCACGAAGCCGGCGAGGCTGCGGTCGGTCAACCCGGCCAGCCGACGCGGGTGGGGCAGCAGGTCACGGTAGACGGTGAGCGCGTCCACGTTGGCCACCACCACGTCGGCGGGCACCGGCGCGGTGACGCCGGCGAGGCGTACGCCGTGGACCCGTCCGCCGGTGGCGTCGATCCGGGTGACCGTGGCGTCGGTCTGCGACCACGCCGAGGTCCAGGCAGCGCGTCAGCAGCGCGTCGGCGAGGTGCCCAGCCCGCCGCGCAGATACCAGCCGCCGAAGGTCAACTCGGCGTAGGGGACCGCGACCAGCGCCGCCGGTGCCGGCGCGGGTCGGCGCCGGTGTAGGTGGCGTACCGGTCCAGCAACATCCGCAGCCGTGGGTCGGACAGGTGCCGGCGGCCCAGGCCGCGCAGACTGCGGCCGGGGCGATGGCGGCCAGGTCGCCGACCCGCCAGGCCAGCGACGCGAGGTCGCGGGAGAGTCGACGGTACGGCGCAGGATGTCCCGCGAGGAGGCCTGCCACACACGCGCGGCTCGACGCCACAGCCGTTGCCAGTCGGCTGCCGCCCGGTCACCGAGGGCGGCCCCGATCCGGCGGCGAACTCCACCGGGTCGGCGCACGAGTCCAGCGTCGGGCCGCCGCCCGGGAAGACGTGTCGGACGATCGGGTCCAGCGGGACCAGGTCCAGGTACTCGTCGAGCTTCGCCCCGGTCGCCTCGAACAGGTCGTGGAAGACCTCGGGCAGGGTGAGCAGGCTCGGCCCGGTGTCGAAGTGGAACGACCCGGCCGAGGTGTCGTCGCGTACCGGCCGAGCTTGCCGCCGACCGTGTCGGCGGCCTCGAAGACGGTCACCTGGTGCCCGGTGGCGGCCAGCCGGGCGGCGGTGGCGAGGCCACCCACCCCGGCGCCGACGACCACGATCCGCGCCATGCCGCGCCTCCCTAGCTGACCGGGCGACCCGCCAGGTCAGGCGGCGTCGCTTTCGCAGATGGTACGACCGCAGGGTCAGCCAACCGAGGACCACGACCGACACGGGGTGTGCGAGCGCGTCGGGCCACCACCGGCCTCCGGTCGCGCGGGCGGTGAGCACCCGTCCGACCACCCCGAGCAGGTAGCCGGCCAGACCACGGCGGCCACCCCGGCGCGCCGACCGCCACACCGGCCAGCGCGATCAGCGGCGGCGCGGTGTAGAGCAGCAGCAGCGCCGCCACCACGGCCGCCGCCGCTCCGGATGCCCGAACGACGCCCAGAGCGACTTCGAGTACCCGTCGCGCAGTTGCGGCCAGTCGTCGTACATCCGGCAGCTGGCCAGCCGGGATCCGTCGGCCAGGGCGATCCGCCCACCGGACCGCTTGACCGCCCGGGCCAGTTCGACGTCCTCCAGGATCCGGTCGGCGACCGCAGCGTGCCCGCCGGCGGCGGTGTAGCCGGCCCGGTCCACCACCAGGAACTGCCCACCCGCCGCGGCCAGCGACGGCCGCGGCGAGCGCTCCATCGCGCGCAGCGGCAGGAAGGTCAGCCAGAGCCACTGCAGCAGCGGTTGCACCAGCCGGTCGGCCGCCGTCGCCACCACGATCCGGGGGTACGGCGACAGCAACGTCACGCGGGCGGCGCGCAGCTCGGTGACGGACGCGGCCACGGCGTGCGGGGCGAAGCACCACGTCGGCGTCGACGAAGACCAGCGCGGTGGCGTCCGGGTCGGCCCGGGTGGCCAGCTGCCAGCAGGCGTGCGGCTTGCCAGCCAGCCCGGCGGTGGGGCGACACCGGTGAGCAGCGTGACCCGGGGTCGTCGCCGGCCACCGCGCGGACCACGTCGGCGGTGCCGTCGGTGGACCCGTCGTCGAGGATGACGACGCGCAGCCGGGCACGCCGCGTTGGGCGAGCAGGGCGCGCAGGCAGGGCGTGACCCGGGTGGCCTCGTCGCGCAGCGGAGCAGCACCGTGACCCGCTCGTCGACGTCGTCGGGTCGGTCGGTCGGCCGGCGCAGCCATCCGGCGGCGTTGAGCCAGGTGTGCCCGGTCAACGCGGCGACGGCGACCAGCAGGGCGAGCAGGACGGTCATCGGGTCGCGTCGACGCCGGTGCGGTGCGGCTGGTGGTCCTCCGGCCGGGTGGCACGGCCGCGCCGGGCCCGCAGCAGGGTCACCGCCAGCGGTACCGCGGTCACCGACATGCCGGCGGCGCCCAGAGCGCCGAGGCGGGCAGGTCGAGGAAGACGGCGTGGGCCAGGATGCTGGAGAAGTACGTCCACAGGTAGAGCGCGATCATCGGGTGGTCCCGCCGATCGGTGTGCGCGGCGACCGACCCGGCCAGCGGGCGGAGCGCGCTCATCAGCAGCACCGCGAAGAGCAGCCAACCGAGGTAGTTGCTGATCGGGATCCCGGGCAGGCCGGGCAACGCCGGGGTGGCGTCCCGCCAGACCAGTAGCCCTCGGCCACCATCTGCGGGTCGAGGAAGAGATCCCAGGCGGCCAGCCCACAGTGGCCAGCGCGATCCGTCGTACCCACAGCCCGGCGGTCGTCCCGCCGCTGCCGCTGCCGGTCGTTGCGCCGCCGGTCGTCTCGTCGTTGCCGCCGGTCAGCCGGACCGCCGCCAGCCAGGCCGGCCAGGCCATCCAGGTCCAGGCCAGCGGGATGATCAGCGGCACGCCGGCCAGCTTCGGGCCCAGCTCGCCGGAGTAGTCGTAGCTGCCGAACGGCACCGGTGGCCACCCCGATCGCCTCGATCGCGAACCCACCGCCGGTGCCACCGCTACCAACGCCGCCGCCGCCCGTGGGCCCCGGCTGAGCAGCGCGTGGCCGACCGAGAGCAGCCAACCGAGGACGACGGTGGCCACTGTGAGCCCGGCTCGGGTGGCGCCGGTGGTGAGCGGGTAGCAGATCTGGGCGAGCACCAGGACGGCGAGCAGCGTCCAGGAGATCCGCCGGGTCATGACGCCGGTGGCTCGAGCGGCAGGTCCCGACCGAGTACGCCGAACGGTCGCTCGTCGCCGGGGAAGTGGAAGTGGCGCAGCACGTCGACGAAGCCGAACCGCCGGTACAACCGCCAGGCCCGCGAGGTCTGCTCGTCGGCTTCCGGGGTGGACAGCAGCGTGGTGTCACCCTCCGCCATGCCGAGCAGCGCGCGCAGCTGGCCGGCGCCCAGGCCGTGCCCTGCGCCGGTGGCCGGACGTGCAGCTCGACCACCTCGAAGCAGTGGGTGAGCCAGCGCTTCCGGGTCGGGGCGTCCAGTGCCGGTACACCTGGTCGTGCCACCACTGCCCGGCGGCGCCAGGTAGCCGTAGCCGAAGCCGGCGAGGTGACCCTCGCTGGTCAGGCTGGCGACCGCCGGAAACCCGGCCGGCGGACGTGGGTGGCGATGTAGCCGCGCCGGGCCTCCAGCAGGTCGGTGCGGTATCCCATCGCCTCGCCGTGACGGCCACCACATCGTCCAGCCGCCGGACGAGATCGTCCGGCGTCCAGCGCACCAACCTCATGCCCGTCCACCCTTCACCGTTTCCGGGCCGCCGTCGGCGACCACCCGAGCACCGACCGGTCGCCGACCACGTCGCGCACCTCGAACCGGGCGAACAGCTCCTCGGCGTACCAGCCCTCGGTGGGGTGCGCATGATCGCCGCCTGGTGCTCCGGGTGACGGTACGCGAACGCCACCAGGTCCGTCGGGTCGCGCCACACGCTCACCGTGCCCTGCCAACCCAACGGCGCCTCTCCGACCCCGAACCGGGCCAGCAGGCCGGGCGCGTCGCGCAGGGCGGCGGCCACCGGGGATCGCCCGCCAGAAGGTGGCGGCCCGGCGGGCCCGCAGCCGAGCCCGGGTCAGTGCCAGCACCGGGCCGGTGACCCGGCCGCCCGACGGGTCTCCGAACGGCCGTTGGCCGGACCACTCGCCCCGGCTGCTCAGCGGGCGCAGGTCGACGCGCGCCGGGCGAGAGCGATGCGCGCCCAGGCGCGGCCGACCGACGAGTCGTCGAAGTGGGCCGCCGCGGCGGGTGAGTCCCAGACGGTCAGGGCCGCCCACCGGGTCAGGTCGGCGTCCCTCGGCCCGAAATCGGTGCCGGTCCCGGTGCCGAGCAGCTTGCCGAACCGGACGCCCGGGAGGGCACGCAGCCGGCGTGGGTCCAGCGCCATCCGGGTCAGCGCCCGGGGCAGCGTGCCACGGGAGGTCCGCCAGACGTGCAGCGTGACCAGCTCCGGGCGGTGCCCGCGTCGTTGCTGTGCCTGCTGGTCGGCTCGCTCAGCCCGCTCACGCCACCTCGGCCGGGCTGCCGGCGGTGACCCGTAGCAGCTCGGCGTAGGTGGTCGGGAAGACCGCCTGCGGCACGCCACCGGCGGCCCAGATCTCGGGGTACGCCGCCAGCGCCGTGTCCACCAGGGTGCGCAGCGGGTGCGGGTGCCCGGGGGCGACCCGCCGATCGGCTGGCCGGTGTGGGCTCGGACGAACTCCGGGGTGGCCCGGCGTAGCCGGTGACACCGATCGACGCCGCCAGGCCGGCGGTGTCGACCCGGTGCGCGCCCGAGGTGAGCACGAGCAGCGGCGCGTCGTCCGCGTCGAAGATCAGCGAGTTGGCGATCTGGCCGACCTCGACACCGAGCGCCTCGGCGGCCGCCGCTGCGGTGTGCACCGCCGCGGAGAGCAGGCGGACAGTGCTGGGCTCACCGGCGCCGTCGAGCGTGCCGGCGGCGGTGAGCGCGTCCTGCACCGCCCGTACGTTCGGGTGTGACTGCATGCCGCCATTCTTCCCGGTCCGTCGGTGGCGGGTTCAGCCGACCACGTTCCGTCCCGTCACCCGCGCAACATCCCTGGTGTCGTACGGATCTTGCCCGCCGATCTCGCCGCGCCCGGTACGCACAGGCGGCGCGTCACACGTTGCATTTTCGTCGGAGGGAGGTGTACTGTCAGCAGCAGTTAGAACGAGTGTTCGATTGCCTCGAACGCCCGTTCCAACCAGCCGGAGCGCGGCGTTTCGCGGCGCCAGCTCCGGCCGGTGCGGCTCCGCGGGCCGCACCTGGGTTTCCGGGCAGTCGCGAGCCTGGTCCCAATAGGCAGGAGCGTCGCTCGCCGCCCACGACCCCGGGCGGCGGGCGACGCACCCGCCGATCCGCCGGCCGGGTGTGGTGTGGGGAAGCATCCACACCCGGCCGGCCACCGTGCGTCTTCCTCCGCACCACCCGACCTCGGCGTCTCATCGGCGGCATCAGCTCGCCGGGTGACACCTCGGCCACGTGGAGGAGGACATCCATGCCGACCAACCCGGCTCAGGCACCGACGGTGCCTGCGCACGTGCTGCCGCACCGCACCCCGCCCAACTCCTCACGTTGGCCCGCCGTGGGCTGGTCGAGGCCGGCCAGACCCGACCTGACGGCCTGCGCTACGCGGCTGCTCACCTGGCGGCGCTGCGCGCGGCGGCAGCCCTGCTCGCCGCCCGTGCCCGACCCGCGCCGAGTCGGCGCAACCGGATCACCAGCGTCTGGGTCCTCCTCTGCGCCGTCGCCCGGAGCTCGACGAGTGGTCCCGGTTCTTCGCCGCCGGGGCCAGCAAGCGAGCCGCCGCCGAGGCCGGCATCCCCGGGTGGTCAGCGCCCGGGAGGCCGACGACCTGCTCCGCGCCGCCGAACAGTTCGTCACGGTGGTGGAAACCGCGCTCGGTGTGGCCCACCAACCGGCTCTGGACGGCCTCGCCGCCTGATCCCGCCGTGCCACCGGCGCCCTTCGGGGAGCCGGGCGACCGGTGGCACGGCGTGCCGGTCCTGATCTGATCCACAGCAACGACGGGGAGTTGGTCAATGGCGGGCCGCATGGTGGTCGGTTCCGCCGCGCTGGCCGATCTGGTGCGCCCGGCGAGCGCACCCGATCCGGTCGGCGGCCACCGGGTGCTCCCGGTGGTGCCCGAGCTGACCGGCCTGCTGCCCAACCGGGGCCTGCGTCGGGGCAGCACCATCGCGGTCGCCGCCGGCCAGCCCGTCGCAGCGGTGGCACCTCGCTGATGCTGGCCCTGCTCGCCGAGGCGTCCCGGGCCGGCTCGTGGTGCGCCGTGGTCGGTGTGCCGACGTTCGGCGTGGGCGCGGCCGCCGAGCTGGGCATCGCCCTGGACCGGTTGGCCCTGGTGCCGAATCCCGGCCCCGAGTGGGCCACCGTGGTCGCCGCGCTCATCGACGGCGTGGACGTCGTGGTCACCACAGTGCCGGCCACGGTCTCCGCCTCGGTCGCCACCCGGTTGGCCGCTCGGGCCCGGCAGCGCGGCAGCGTGCTCGTCCCGTACGGCAGGTGGGACAGCGCCGACGTGACGCTGCAGGTGGTCCGTGGAGTCTGGGAGGGGCTCGGGCGGGGGCGGGGCGGCTGCGCCGCCGGGAGATCACCGTCTCGGCGCGCGGGCGCGGGCGGCCGCCCGCCCAAGGAGATCAGGTCTGGCTCCCGGGTGACGAGCTGACCCGGGTGATTCCCCGCACGATGCCGTCGACAGTGGGCCGGCCGGCCCGCCGCTCGCCCTGGTAGGTCGGGGTGACCGGCTCGCCGACACGGACCCTGCTGCTGTGGTGCCCGGACTGGCCGGTGCTCGCCGCCGAGATCGTCGACGGGGTGCCGGCGACCGGCCCGGTGGCAGTGCTGCACGCCAACCGGGTGGTCGCCTGCTCCGAGCAGGCCCGCGCCGAGGGCGTGCGTCGAGGGCTGCGCAAGCGGGAGGCGCAGGGTCGTTGCCCGCAGCTCACCGTCGTGGAGTACGACCCGGGCCGGGACGCCCGGGCGTTCGAACCGGTGGTCGCCGCGGTGGAGGAGCTGGTCGCCGGCGTCGAGGTGGTCCGTCCGGGCGCCTGTGCGGTGGCTGCCCGGGGCCGAGCCGTTACCTCGGCGGCGAGGAGGCTGCCGCCGAGCGGATCATCGAGCACGTCGCCCAGTCGTGCCTGGTGGAGAGCCAGGTCGGCATCGCCGACGGGTCTTCGCGGCCGGGTTGGCCGCTCGCGCCGGCCGGGTGGTGGCACCGGGCGGGACACCGGAGTTCCTGGCCGGGCTGCCGGTGGAGGCGCTCGGCCGGTCGGCGCTGGCCGACCTGCTGCGTCGGCTGGGTGTGCGTACCCTCGGCGACTTCGCCGCGCTGCCGGCCGGTGACGTGCTGGCCCGGTTCGGGTTCGACGGTGCGCTGGCCCATCGGCTGGCCGCCGGGCGGGACCACCGCCCACTCGCCGTCCGGCAGCCACCGGCCGACCTGACGGTGACCGCCGAGCAGGACGAGCCGATCGACCGGGTCGACGCGGCGGCGTTCGCGGCCCGGGCGCTGGCCGAGCAGTTGCACGAGCGGCTGGCCGGGCACGGGCTGGCCTGCACCCGGCTCGGCATCGAGGCGGTCACCGAGCACGGGCAGGAGTTGCACCGGGTGTGGCGGCACGATGGCCTGCTCACCGCCGTGGCCATCGCCGACCGGGTGCGCTGGCAGCTCGACGGGTGGCTCTCCGGCAGTAACGGCCGTGCCGGTGCCCGACCGGCCCGACCGACGGCCGGCATCATCCGGCTGCGACTGGTCCCGGACGGGGTGATCGCCCAGGCCGGTCTGCAGGCCGGCCTCTGGGGAGACCGGCGAGGAGCGGGAGCGGGCGCATCGGGCGTTGAGCCGTGTGCAGGGCATCCTCGGCCCGGAAGCGGTGGTCACCGCGGTGCTCGGCGGGGGCGTTCCCCGGCCGACCAGGTGCGACTGGTGCCGTGGGGCGACGAACGCGTCCCCACCCGTCCCGATGCTCCGCCGTGGCCCGGTCGGCTTCCGGCACCCGCACCCGCGGTGGTGCTGCCCAGCCCGCTCGCGGCAACCGTGCACGACGCCGCCGGTGAGCCGGTGGTGATCAGCGCGCGGCTGGCGGTGAGTGCCCCACCGGTTCGGCTGGTGGTCGGCACCGGCCAGCCGGCGGAGATCGTGCTGGGCCGGCCCGTGGCCGGTGGACGAACGCTGGTGGGCGCCGGCCGAGGCCCGCCGTCGGGCCCGGTTCCAGGTCGGCCTCGCCGATGGCACCGCTCTGCTGCTTGCCGTCGAGGCCGGGCAGTGGCTGGTGGAGGCGATCTATGACTGAGTGTTCAACCGGGCTGGAGACCGGCCAGGGGTGCGGGGATGAGCTTCCGTAACTCCGGGATGCCCTGGTCGGAGTTGGAGCAGGTGCTCTCCGGGCGGGCCAGCGGCAGGTCGGGTGGCTCCGGCGGCGGCCGGTCGCGCGAGGAGCGGCACCTGCACGTGGTGGACCCGCTCGCCGTGGACGCCGACGGGGCGACTCCCCGGCCTGGAGTCGCCACCGCGAGCGGTACCAGCCACCGGCACTGCCCGCCCCGACGGCGTGGTGCCCTACGCGGAGCTGCACGCGCACACCAACTTCAGCTTCCTCGACGGCGCCAGCCACCCCGAGGAACTGGCCGAGGAGGCGGCCCGGCTGGGCTCACCGCGCTCGCCGTCACCGACCACGACGGCTTCTACGGGGTGGTCCGCTTCGCCGAGGCGGCCCGCACGCTGGGCCTGCCGACCATCTTCGGCGCGGAGCTGTCCCTCGGCTGCCCGGCCCGCAGAACGGCGAACCCGACCCGCACGGCGCGCACCTGCTGGTGCTCGCGCACGGCCACGAGGGTACGCCCGGCTGGCCACCACCATCGCCCGCGCCCAGCTACGCGGCGGGGAGAAGGGCCGCCCGGTCTACGGGGAGCTGGAGGAGGTCGCCGAGGAACTGCGTGACCATGTGCTGGTGCTGACCGGCTGCCGCAAGGGGCACGTGCCGGGGCGCTGCTCACCGAGGGGTGGACGCGGCGGCCCGCGAGTTGGACCGGCTGACCGCGCTCTTCGGCGCGGAGACGGTGGCGGTGGAGCTGACCGACCACGGCCATCCCGTCGACGCCGACCGCAACGACGCGCTCGCCGAGCTGGCCGCCGCGGCCGGGCTGCCCACGGTGGCCAGCAACAACGTGCACTACGCCAGCCCGGCCGGCGTCGGCTGGCCACCACGGTCGCCGCGGTCCGGGCCCGACGCAGTCTGGACGAGATCGACGGCTGGTTGCCCGCGGCGGCACCGCCCACCTGCGCAGCGGCGCGGAGATGGCCGCGCGGTTCGCCGCGTACCCGGGTGCGGTGGCTCGGGCCGCCGAGTTCGGCACCGAGTTGGCCTTCGACCTCCAACTCGTCGCGCCGCAACTGCCGGCGTACCCGGTGCCGCCGGGGCACACCGAGATGAGCTGGCTGCGCAAGCTGACCGCCGACGGGCACACGAGCGCTACGGGCCGCCGCAGGCGCACCGACGGCGTACGCGCAACTCGACCACGAGCTGAACATGATCGAGGAGCTGGGTTTCCCCGGCTACTTCCTGGTGGTCTACGACATCGTCACGTTCTGCCGGGACCAGGACATCTACTGCCAGGGTCGAGGGTCGGCGGCCAACTCGGCGGTCTGCTACGCGTTGCGGATCACCAATGTCGATGCGGTCCGGCACCGGCTGCTCTTCGAGCGGTTCCTCGCGCCGGAACGGGACGGTCCACCGGACATCGACGTGGACATCGAGTCCGACCGCCGGGAGGAGGTGATCCAGCACGTCTACACCCGCTACGGCCGGGAGCACGCCGCCCAGGTCGCCAACGTCATCTCCTACCGACCCCGGTCGGCCGTGCGGGACGTGGCCAAGGCGTTCGGCTACTCGCCGGGGCAGCAGGACGCCTGGAGCAAGCAGATCGACAGGTGGGGCTCGGTCGCCACGGTCGACGTCGAGAACATCCCCGAGCAGGTGGTGGAGTACGCCAACGAGTTGCAGACGTTCCCCGGCACCTGGGCATCCACTCCGGCGGCATGGTGATCTGCGACCGGCCGGTGATCGAGGTCTGCCCGGTGGAGTGGGGGCGGATGCCCGGGCGCAGCGTCCTGCAGTGGGACAAGGACGACTGCGCGGCGGTGGGCCTGGTCAAGTTCGACCTGCTCGGCCTCGGCATGCTCTCCGCCCTGCACTACGGCTACGACATGATCGGCGAGAGCCTCGACCTGGGCGACATGACCCTGGACGACCCGGAGGTCTACGACATGCTCTGCCGGGCCGACTCGGTCGGGGTGTTCCAGGTGGAGAGCCGTGCCCAGATGGCCACCCTGCCCCGGCTCAAGCCCCGCGTGTTCTATGACCTGGTGGTCGAGGTGGCGTTGATCCGGCCCGGCCCGATCCAGGGCGGTTCGGTGCACCCGTTCATCCGGCGCAAGAACGGCCAGGAGCCGGTGACCTTCGCGCATCCGCTGATGCGCAATGCCCTGGAAGACCCTGGGGTGCCGCTGTTCCAGGAGCAGCTGATGCAGCTCGCCATCGACCTGGCCGGCTTCGACGCGGCCGAGGCCGACCAGTTGCGCCGGGCGATGGGCGCCAAACGGTCGGTCGAGCGGATGACCCGGATCGCCGACCGGCTCTACGCCGGGATGGCCGAGCGGGGCATCACCGGTGAGCTGGCCGACGACGTCTATCGCAAGCTCACCGCGTTCGCCAGCTACGGCTTCCCGGAGAGCCACGCGATGAGCTTCGCCTACCTGGTGTACGCCAGCTCCTGGCTCAAGCGCTACCACCCGGCGCCGTTCCTGGCCGCGCTGCTCAACGCCCAGCCGATGGGCTTCTACTCTCCCCAGACGCTTGTCGACGACGCCCGCCGGCACGGGTGGAGGTCCGCCGTCCGGACATCAACGCCAGCGGGGCGAAGGCGGTGCTGGAGTCCACCTCGGACACCCGGTGGGGCAGCGGGCCGGGGAGCCACCGCACGCCTGGGGGCTGGGTGGCCCCGCCGTCCGGCTCGGCCTGTCCAGCGTACGGACCCTCGGCGCGGACGTGGCCGAACGGATCGAGGTGGAACGGGCCACCGGCGGGCCGTACCGGACATGCCTGATCTGGCCCGGCGGCTCGGTCTCACCGCCACGCAGCTGGAGGCGCTGGCCACCGCGGACGCCTTCGCCTGTTTCGGGCTGTCCCGGCGGCAGGCGCTGTGGGCCGCCGGCGCGCCGCCCAGGACCGGCCGGGCCGGCTGCCTGGCACGGTGACCGGCGCGGCGGCACCCACGCTGCCCGGGATGGAGGCGGTGGATCGGCTGGTCGCCGACGTGGGGCCACCGGGCTGTCGCCGGAGAGTCATCCCGCCCGGTTCATCCGGGGTCAGCTCGACGTGCTCGGCGCGGTGCCGATCGCCCGGCTCGGCCGGGTGGAGCCGGGCAACGCATCCGGGTCGGCGGCATCGTCACCACCGGCAACGCCCGGCGACCGCCGGCGGGTCACCTTCCTCAACCTGGAGGACGAGACGGGGATGCTCAATGTCACCTGCTCGCCGGGGCTGTGGCAGCGCTATCGGCGGGTGGCTCGCACCAGCGCCGCACTGGTGGTCCGGGGCGGTTGCAGCGACACGAGGGGTGACCAACCTGGTCGCCGACCGGCTGGACGCCATCGAGCCACCGGTCAGTCCCGCGTCCCGTGACTTCCGCTGAAAGAGTGATCCACATTACGGTTTCCTGCGTCGCCGGACGGGAGACTCGTCCCGAGCGGGCAGAGCGGCCCGTGATCCGTGAGGGGAATGACAGTGACGGGCAATCACGCGTACACCGGTGGAATCGCCAACGCCCGGCGGACCCGACTGGTGCCGGCTGGGTGCCGTCGCACCTCGCCGACCCCGCGAGTACGAGGTGACGAACGGTCCGGTGGCCAACGAGCGCCGGTCCCAGGCGGAGGACGAGGTCGAGGGCACCGAGTCCTGACCGCCGCACACCGATCGGACGTGTGGCGGGTGCGCCCGCCACGTCCGCAGCGAGGATGGACCGGGTGACTAGGCTCGACCGGGTGGAGCAGACCCAAGGCCGGTTCGCCGGGCCGCCGCTGACACCCGTACCGCCGTGATCTGGTCGGTGCTCCGCGCCGAACTGGACCGGCGCGGCGACGCCGAGCTCACCGTGCTGGACGTCGGCGGCGGCACCGGCGGTTTCGCCGTCCCGTTGGCCCGCGCCGGGCATCGGGTCACAGTGGTCGACGCCAGCCCCGACGCGCTCGCCGCACTCACCCGCCGGGCCGCCGAGGCCGGTGTGCCGATCGGATCGCCGCCGTGCAGGGCGACGGTGACGCCCTCGCCGGGCTGGTGGAGCCGGCGGGCGTCGACCTGGTGCTCTGCCACGCCGTCCTGGAGGTGGTCGACGACCCGACCCGGTGGTGGCCGCGCTGGCCACCGCGCTGCGTCCCGGCGGCGCGGCGAGTGTGCTGGTCGCCGGCCGGGCCGCCGCCGTGCTGGGTCGTGCGATGAACGGCCACCTCGACGTCGCGACCGCGCTGGCCGCCGACCCGACCGGCACCGCAGGCCCGCGCGACACCCTGCGCCGGCGCTACGACGCCCGGGCGCCGCCGCGCTGCTCGGCGCCGCCGGGCTGGTGGTCGAGGAGATCCACGGGTACGCGTCCTGGCCGACCTGCTGCCGGCCGCTGTCGCCGACGGGCAGTCCGCCGCTCTGGTCGAGCTGGAACGCGCGTTGGCCGCCCAACAGCCGTACCGGGACCTGGCCGCCCAGCTGCACCTGTTCGCCCGCCGACCGGCATGAGCGACTCGCCGACTCCGGCGCCGCTGGCGGTCCTCGGGCCGGACCACGGTGCTGGCCGTCTCGCCGACGTGCTGCCCAGCGCGCTGGCCGTGCTGGGCGTGCCCGGCTCGACCGACCCGCTCGGGCTCGTTCCCGCGCTGGCCGGCGTACGCCGGATCGCCGTGCTGCTGGTCGACGGGCTCGGTTGGTACCAGGTGCCGACCGCGGCACCGTACGCGCCGACCCTCGCCGGGCTCGCGGCGACGGTGGCCCGGCCGCTCATCGCCGGCTTCCCGTCCACCACCCCGACGAGCCTGGTGTCGCTCGGCACCGGCGCCGCGCCGGCGCGCACGGGTGCTCGGCTTCACCGTGCGGGTGCCCGGCACCGAGCGGGTGCTCACCCACCGACTGGGCCGCCGACCCGTCGCCCTGCGCTGGCAGCCGGTGCCCACCCAGCTGGAACGGGCCCGCGCCGCCGGAGTGACGGTGACCGTGGTGAGTCGGCCCGAGTTCGGCGGCAGCGGGCTGACACTTGCCGCCAACCGGGCGGCGACTTCCGGGCGCCGCCGGCGGGACGCGGTGGCCGCCACCATGCTGGCCGCGCTGGGCGCCGGCTCCGGGCCGACCCTGGTCTCCGGTTACCACGCCGACCTCGACCGGCACGGCCATCTCAGCGGCGTCGACTCGGCACCCTGGCGGGTCGCCGCCACCGAGGTGGACGACATGCTCGCCCGGCTGGTCGACGGGCTGCCGCCGGACGCGGCGCTCCTGGTGACCGCCGACCACGGTCAGCTCGACATCCCCGCCGCGCATCGCTTCGACCTGGACACCGACCCGCGACTGCGCGCCGGTGTGCGGCTGGTGGCCGGCGAGGCCCGGTGCGCTACCTGCACGTCGAGCCGGGGCGACCGACGACGTGCTGGCCGCCTGGTCGGAGGTGCTGGGTGCCACGGCGCGGGTGCAGACCCGGAGCAGGTGGTGGCCACCGGCTGGTTCGGGCCGGTGCCCGAGGAGCACCTGGACCGGATCGGCGACGTGGTGGTGACCTGCAACGACACGTACGCGGTCATGGCCAGTCGTACCGAGCGGCCGATGGCGTCGAAGCTAGTGGCGTACCACGGGTCGGACACCGCCGCCGAGTTGACAGTGCCGCTGCTGGTCGTCCGCGGCTGACCGGCGCGCGGTCGCGCCGGTCGGCGACTGGTGGTGTCGTACCCCGGGTTAATCTGCCGGGATGGGCCGCAGCCAGTCGTTGCCCGGGGCGACGATCCGCGCTTCGGGCCGGACGCCGACGACTCCGGCAGCCCGATCCTGCACGTCGACATGGACGCCTTCTTCGCCGCCGTCGAGGTGCGCCGCCGACCCGAGCTGCGCAACCGGCCGGTGGTCGTCGGCGGTGTCGGGCCGCGCGGGTGGTCAGCTCGGCCAGCTACGAGGCTCGGCGCTACGGCGTCCGCAGCGCGATGCCGACCAGCCAGGCCCGCGCCCGCTGCCCGCACGCCGTCTACCTGCCACCCGACTTCGCCGCGTACACGGCCGCCTCCCGGGCGGTCATGCAGATCTTCCGGACGTCACCCCGCTGGTCGAGCCGCTCTCCTCGACGAGGCGTTCCTCGACGTGACCGGCGCCCGCCGGCTCTTCGGCTCCCGGCCGCCATCGCCCGGCTGATCCGCCGCCGGGTCGCCGACGAGCAGGCGTTGACCTGCTCGGTCGGTGTGGCGCCGAGCAAGTTCGTGGCCAGCTGGGTTCCACCCGGGCCAAGCCGGACGGCGTGCTGATCGTGCCCCGGGGCAGGTGCTGGACTTCCTGCACCCGCTGCCGGCGGACGCGCTGTGGGGGTGGGGAGCGCGCCGCCGAGGCGCTCCGCCGACTCGGCCTGACCACGGTCGGCGACCTCGCCGAGGCGCCGGTGGGCATGCTCCGCCGAGCGGTCGGTGCCGCCTCGGCGACGCACCTGCACGAGTTGGCCTGGGGACGCGACCCCGCCAGGTCAGCCCGAGCACGTCGACAAGTCGATCGGCGCCGAGGTGACCTTCGACGTCGACGTGGCCGACCCGCTGGAGATCCGCCGCGCCCTGCTCGCGCTCAGCATCAAGGTCGGCGTCCGGCTGCGCGGCTCCGGGCAGGTCGGGCGCACCGTCACGCTCAAGGTCCGGCTGGCCGACTTCCGCACCGTCAGCCGGTCCCGCACCCTCGACGTGCCCACCGACACCGCCCGCGAGATGTTTGACACGGTCTGGGCGCTCTACACCGTATTGGACCCGGGCGAGCGGGTCCGGCTCGTCGGTGTCCGGGTGGAAGGGCTCTCCGCGGAGCAGGGCTCTCCCCGACAGCTCACTCTCGGCGCGCCCGAGCGTGGTTGGCGCAGGCGGAAGCTGCCGCGGACGCCGCCGCTGCCCGTTTCGGGCGGTCCGTCATAGGTCCGGCCAGTCTGATGGGCGACCGTGGTCCCCGTCGAAACGAAAATCCACCCCACCCATAGGTCGTCCCGCTTTCCGACGCGCGACCCCTCGTAGACTTGCGGGTAAGCAGCCGGTTGGCTGCCACGGTCTGTCGGCCCGAGTGGGCCCGACCAACGTGACCGGGGAGGAGTGCCGTGCCGCTCTCGGAGCACGAGCAGCGGCTGTTCGAGCAGATCGAGCGGTCGCTTGCCGAGGACCCCAAATTCGCCTCGGCCGTGCGCGCCAGCGATCCGCGCTTCCATGCGCGGCGTCGCCTGCTCGTCGCCGCCGGCGTCATCATCGCTGGCTTGGCTCTACTGGTCTATGGCGCGGTGATCAAGACTCCACCGCTGGCGGTGGCGGGCTTCGTCGTCATGCTGGCGTCGGCCGCGTTCGCGGTGCAGTCGCACCGGCGGGCGCAGTCACCCGACCTGCACGTGGTGGGTGGCACGACAAGTCGTCGCCGTCCGCGTGGTGGCCGATCCGGTCGCAAGTCGTCGATCCTGGACCGCATGGAGGACAGGTGGCGGCAGCGCCCGGAGGGGCACCGCTGACCCAGTCCCGCCGCTGAGGCGGGCCGTAGGCCGCGACGAGCGGGTCGCCGGGCACAGCACCCGGCGACCTCTGGCGTATCCGCGCGCCCTGCGCCGTGCTCCTCCGCCGCGCTGTGTCCGCCGGGTGCTCTCCGCCGGGCGCTGTGTCTGCCACGCGCTGTGTTCTTCGCGCGCCTTCTCCGCGCTGTGCGCTCTCCCGCATGATCGTGCTCGATCCTGGATGTAGTGGCATCGTGCGCGAGGGAGAGGCCTCTTTCCTGGTTCGAGCACAACCTTGTGGTCCAGTAGCCGTTGAGCCGCCGCGCCACCCGGTCGAATCCGTGCAGGACGACGTCGACTCGACGAACGCCATGATCGACCCGGGTTTCGTGAAATCGGCGTCACCTCGGTCATGGGACACCGCGATTTCACCGCACCACAGCGCAGACCCGACGTCACCCCAGCGAAGGCGCCACCTCGGCCCGGCGCGATCTTCGCCTGAACACGGCCCCGCGTGGTCTTGGCCTGAACACGACCGGCGCGGTCTTCGGCCTCGCGTCAACGCGCCCTGCGGTCTTCGACCTCGCGTCAACGCGCCCTGCGGTCTTCGACCTCGCGTCAGCGCGCCCTGCGATCTTCGACCTCGCCTCGACGCGCGGTCTTCGCCTCGCCCAACACGGTCCCGCTGCGCCTGACCGGTGTTGCCGTCCCATGGCGCCCATGATCACTTGATGACGAGTAGCTATTTAGAGCTGTCTGCGACTACTGGCCATCAAGTGATCATGGGTGGCGTCAGGGCGCTGGACAGGCTGATTAGCGGGCCGCTCGGTCGGCCAGCAGCCGTCTGGGGTTCCAGCGCAGCAGTCGGAACCGGGCCCGCCCGGTAAACGCCACCATCCGACCTGACCGGTCCGCCATGCCGGTCCGCCAGCGCAGCAGCACCGACGGCGGCAGCACGGCGGCGAGCAGGCGGGTCCGTCGATCCGCCCGCGCGGCGAGCGCCCCGCGGATCGTGCCCAGGGCCGGCGCCAGCCGCTCACCGGTCAGCGGATCCCGTGCGTAGCGGGCCCGTTCCTCCGCCCGGCCGAGAAGTCGCACCGACCCGATCGCGGCAGTGTCGTCGTCGAGGGTGTCCCGGACGAGCCGGTCCGCGGTCGCCCGGGGCGTCTCGGTCAGATCGACCGGGACCCGGAAGTCCACCATCGTGTCGAGCAGTTCCGCCCAGGCGGCGTGCGCGTCCGCTCGGGCCCGACTGGCGTCCACGTTGACCACCACCGGTCGCGTCCCCGGCGCGGTGTCGTCGCCGATGCTCGCGGAGGCCATCGCGGTGCTCGCCTCGCGGCCACCCCGTCGCCGCCGCAGCGCCATCCGGCGTAGAGCGGGGACAGCCAGCAGCGCCAGCAGGGCAACACGCCGGCTGCCCACCAGGGCCAGACCGGTGGTTGCTCGGTCGGCGTCGTACTGCCGAGGGCAAGCCCGTCGTCGGTGTCCCGGTCGGCGTTGTCCGGACCGGCCGGCCCGGCCGACGCTTCGGGGCCCGCCGGGTGTCCGTGCCGCCGGTGTCCGGGGCGGACGGCTCCGGCGCGTCAGTGTCCGGTGCCCAGTCGGATCGGGTGGAGCCGGGCACCCCGTACGCCGGGGTGGCATCGAACGGCACCCAGCCGACCCCGTCGAAGTAGACCTCGGTCCAGGCGTGCAGGTTGAGGTTGGTCAGCGTGAAGGTGTCACCGTCGCGCTTGCTGCCGTTGGTGAACCCGAACGCCACCCGGGCCGGGATGCCGGCGGCGCGGACCAGCCAGGCCATCGCGGCGGCGTACTGCTGGCAGTAGCCGACCTTGTTGGTCAGGAAGTCGACGATGTCCTGGCCGCTGCTGCCGCTCTCGGTGCTCAGCCGGTAGCTGAACCCGTTGTCCGCGGAGAAGTGCTGGTAGATGGACAGCACCCGGTCGTAGTCCGTGCGCTTGCCCTGGATCAGACCCTGACCAGCTCCTCCACCTCCGGCACCGCCCCGGGGTGGCGGTCTGCTGTCGGCGTAGCGAGTGGTCGGTGGGCAGCGGCTGTGCGGCCCGCAACGCCGCCGGCGTGTACGTCGAGCGGACGTAGTCGAACGAGTACTTCCGCCCCGGGAGTTCTCCCGGTTGGAGAACACGACCTGCTGGCCGTTGTCGTAGAGCCAGTTGTCGTTGAGGTCGTCGGTGCGCACCGGCTCGGCGTACACCGGCATGAGCGACATGCTCAGGCTCTTGGTGACCTCGACCGTCGCGCGGTAGGTGGTCTGCCGCACGCCCTGGCCGTTGCGCTCGGCCGGGTCCGGCAGGCCCCGGTTGACCGACCGGCCGTTCGGGTTGCGCGCCTGGAAACCGCTGGGGCGCAGCTCGTCGGCGACCGCGTAGCGCAGGTAGAACGGGTCCGGTTCGGACGTGGTCACCTTGACCAGGTCGGCCACCTGCGACTGGTTGAGCTGGCCGGCGAGCGAGGCGAACAGGTCGATCCGACCCGACGTGCCGCCGGGCCGCTGCCGTTGCCGGTGCCGTTGCCCGAACCCGGCTGAGGAGTCGAGGAGCCCGCCGGTCATGCCGGGCACCGCCAGCGGCAGCATCACCGCGACGGCCACCCCGACCACCGCGAGCCGACGGCCGGCGGACGCCAGCGGCGAGGCCTCCCACACGTCGACGTCGCGGCCGTCACCGGTGAACCGCCGCCCGAAGCGGCGGACCCGGTCGACGTTGTCGGTGACCAGCAGCCAGAGGTAACCGGCGGCGCCACCACGAACGGCACCGCGGGAACGCTGTCCACGTAGACGGCGACCGGCACCGAGTAGATGGCGAGCATCGGCAGCCCCGCCAGTGCGGGGCGGCGCAGCCACGGCCAGAAAATCCACGAGTACGGCGACCCCGCCGACGCCGAGCACGGCGATGAACAGCAGTGGGTCGGTGTCCGGGACCTCGACCCCGTACGAGCGCATGTCCTGCACGGAACCGGTGAGCAGATCGTTGAAGTACGTGAACGTGCCGGGGTGGGCAGGAAGGCGAGAAGTTCTTCGCCGCTGGGGAACAGCCAGGTCAGGGCGAGCGTCAGACCGGCCAGCATGGCCAGCACCTGACCCACAGTGGTGCCCGGGCGAGTCGGGCCAGGGCGGCCACGCCGGCCACCACGGCCACCGCGATGATCGACTCGAGCAACCACGTCCAGCCCTGGAAGATGGCCGACAGCGGCGCGGCGGCCAGCAGCGTGGACGCGGCCGCCACCACGCCGATGTTCCGACTGCTGATCATGAGGGGAGCCTTCCGTTCATCGCATGCGGCCGGAGACCGTCTCGGCCAGCGCGGCACGCATGGCGAAACCCTGGGAGCCTCGGCCGGCCTGCGGGAACAGCGTCGGCAGCCGGGCACCGTGGTCGACGCCGACCACACGCCAGCCGCTCTGCAGCATGGCGAGGACCGCGGCGCCGTGCGCGTGCTCCGCCTCGGCCCGGGCCTTCTCCGGCAGGCTGAGCCAGGTGGAGCTGTTCAGGAGGAAGCCGATGCAGGTGGCGCCGTTGCCCGCAGCCCGGCCAGCAGCTCCGCCTCGGCCACGGTCACCGTGCCGAACAGGCCGATGATCAGGCCGCCGTCGGCGCGCTGGCGAACCCGCTGCACGAGGCCGGTGACCTCGGCGCGCTGATCCAGGCGGACCTCCGCGAGGTGGTCGAGCAGGGCACCGTCACCGCCGGCCTCCGAAGCGTCCACATCCGCACCCGAGCCGGTGACCAGGCGCAACTTGTAGCCGGCCTGCCGCAGGTGGACGGCGATGCTCGCGGCGGCGGAGACGGACCACTCGAAACTGGCCGTCGGCCCTCGCCGCGGTGGCCGTACGCCCGGGTGTCCAGGACGACGGTGGCCCGACTCTCCCACGGTTGCTCCTCGCGACGCACCATCAGCTCGCCGGTGCGTGCGGTGGACTTCCAGTGCACCCGACGCAGGTCGTCGCCGCGCCGGTACTCCCGGGTCGCCGCGTCGTCCTCGCCGTGCACCGCCACCGAGCGGGCCCGGCTGTCGCCGCTGCCCGCGTACTCCCGGGGAGCCGGACCGACGGCAGCGGGTGACCTGCGGGATGACCGTCAGGTGGTCGGTGCTCGGGAAGGAGCGGGTGAGCTCGCAGAGGCCGAACGGGTCGGTCATCCGGACGACCAGCGGGCCCACGTCGTAGCGGCCGCGCACGTCGGCCCGCACGGTGTACGCCACGGAACTGGCCTGGTGCGCGCCGAGCCGCTCCAACACCACCGGGCCGGCTGCCCAGCGCATAGGGCAGCCGGTCCTCCAGGAGGAGAGTGCCGGTCGGCAGCCGGGAGAGGTTCTGCAGGCGCAGCACCACCCGGGAGTTGGCGCCGACCGGAACCCGGTGCGGGTCCAGTGATCGGTTGCAGGCCAGCTTGTAGCGGCTGCGCCCCACGTAGGCCGCGGCCAGCAACGGCAGGATGGCCAACAGCACCGCCACCCGGAGCAGGTCCTTCGCCGAGGATGCCGGCCGAGACCGCCGCCGCGAGCGCGGCGGCGAGAAGGAACGCCCGCGGGTGGTCAGCCCGCGCAGCCCGGCACGCACGTCATGGCCTCCGCGGCTCGTAGGGCGCGGCCGTTGCCGTTGCCGTTGCCGTTACCGGTGGCGGGCCGGTGTCGTACGGGTTGCGCTGCCGGTCGTGGCAGCGGCAGGCGGTGCACCAGCTCGGAGACGATCGCGTCGGTGGTGCGGCGGGCGAGCTGCGCGTCGGCGGTCGGGATGATCCGGTGCGCGAGCACCGGCACCGCCAGGGCCTGCAGGTCGTCCGGCAGCACGTAGTCGCGGCCCTCCAGGGCGGCGACCGCCCGGGCGGTGCGCAGCAGTTGCAGGGTCGCCCGGGGACGCGCCGAGCCGCAGGTCGGGTGCCTCGCGGGTGGCGGTGACCAGGTCGATCGCGTACTGCTTGACCGCGTCCGCGACGTGCACCTGGCGGACGGTGGCGATGAGCTGCCGGACGATGGCCGCGTCGGAGACCGCGCGCAGCTCGTTCAGCGGGTCGGTGGCGCCGTGCCCGTCGAGCATGGCCAGCTCGGCGCGGGAGTCCGGTAACCCATCGCGATGCGGGCGGTGAACCGGTCGCGCTGCGCCTCGGGCAGCGGGTAGGTCCCTCCATCTCGATCGGGTTCTGGGTGGCGATCACCATGAACGGGGTCTGCAGCTGGTACGTGACACCGTCAACGGTGACCTGCCGCTCCTCCATGCACTCCAGCAACGCCGACTGGGTCTCGGCGAGGCGCGGTTGATCTCGTCGCCGACGACCAGGTTGGCGAAGACCGCACCGGGACGGAACTCGAAGTCGTGCGTCTCCTGGTTGTAGACGCTGACACCGGTGACGTCGCTGGGCAGCAGGTCGGGGTGAACTGGATCCGCCGCACGGTGCAGTCGATGGACCGCGCCAGGGCCTTGGCCAGCTTGGTCTTGCCGACACCCGGGACGTCTTCGATCAGGAGGTGACCCTCGGCGAGCAGGACGGCCAGGGCGAGCCGCACGGTGGCGGTCTTACCCTCGATGACCTGCTCGATGTTGGCCACGATGGCCTCGCTGGCGGCGCGGAACTCGTCGTGCGGCAGTAGGCCGCCCACCTCGTCCCAGGTCTGTTGTGTCACGGGCCTCCTCCTCGTCGCCGTCACGGCAGCTCTGTAGAGAGCACCTGGACCCGCCGTTGGGTTCGCGACGTCGAGCCTCGTTTGCCGCAGGAATCTCACTGGTCTATCAGGCTAACCATGTTTGTCGCTATCGCCGACCCCCGCAGGTAGTCCGTCGGTTACCCACCGATATTCGCCACGTTGGGGATCGGGTGTGAACCACCCGGTGGCCGGCAGGCCGAATCGTCGGCGAGGTACACTGCGGGCATGGCCGGAGTCTTCCTGCTTCTTACCGGGCCGTGCTGATGCGCTGATCCCAGCGACAGCACGGCGGCCCCTCCTGCGCGAGGGGCTTTTGTGCCCGTCGCCGGCCCGGCCCGGTGGCGCCGAGACGCAGCGAAGCGAAGCGAGGAGAGACGATGAGTGAGGCAGCCGCACCGGCGGGCGACATTCCCCGTTCCGGTACACCGCGGCCCTGGCCGACGAGATCGAGGTCCGTTGGCAGGACAGCTGGGCGCGCGAGGGCACCTTCCACGCACCGAACCCGACCGGCCCACTGGCCGATCCGACCACCCGCGCCGGCGCGGAGAAGCTGTACGTGCTGGACATGTTCCCGTACCCTCCGGTGCCGGCCTGCACGTCGGCCACCCGCTGGGCTACATCGGCACCGACTGCTACGCCCGCTACCAGCGGATGGCCGGCCGCAACGTGCTGCACGCGATGGGCTTCGACGCGTTCGGCCTGCCGGCCGAGCAGTACGCGGTGCAGACCGGCACCCATCCCGGACCACGACCGTCGCGAACATCGAGCGGTACAAGGCGCAGCTGCGCCGGCTGGGGCTGGCGCACGACGTGCGTCGCTCGGTGGCCACCATCGACACCGAGTTCTACCGCTGGACCCAGTGGATCTTCCTGCAGATCTTCAACTCCTGGTACGACCGGGACGCTGGTCGGCCCGCCCGATCGCCGAGCTGATCGCCGAGTTCGAGGGCGGTAACAGGTCCACTCCGGACGGACGCGCCTGGGCCGAGCTGAGCGTCGCCGAGCGCCGCCAGGTCGTCGACGACCACCGGTTGGCGTACGTCTCGCAGGCGCCGGTGAACTGGTGCCCGGGCTGGGCACCGTGCTGGCCAACGAGGAGGTCACCGCCGACGGTCGCTCCGACCGGGGCAACTTCCCGGTCTTCAAGCGCAACCTGAAGCAGTGGATGATGCGGATCACCGCGTACGGCGACCGGCTGATCGAGGACCTGGACAGCCTGGACTGGCCCGAGCCGATCAAGCTGATGCAGCGCAACTGGATCGGTCGCTCCACCGGCGCCCACATCGACTTCCCGACGACGCCCCGACCACTGATTCCGGTTCTGCGGGCGGAGCCCGCATCCGAGTCTTCACCACGCGACCGGACACCGTCTTCGGTGCCACCTACATGGTGCTGGCGCCCGAGCACGAGCTGGTCGACCCGCTGGCGCCGGCCGCCTGGCCGGACGGGACGAGGACGCCTGGACCGGCGGGCACGCCAACCCGCGGGCGGCCGTCGAGGCGTACCGCAAGGCGGCGGCGGCCAAGACCGACGTCGAGCGGCAGTCCGACAGCAAGGAGAAGACCGGCGTCTTCATCGGCGCGTACGCCACCAATCCGGTCACCGGCGGGCAGATCCCGATCTTCATCGCCGACTACGTGCTGGCCGGCTACGGCACCGGCGCGATCATGGCGGTGCCGGCGCAGGACGAGCGGGACTGGGCGTTCGCCGAGGTCTTCGAGCTGCCCATCGTGCGTACCGTGCAGCCGGCGGAGGGCTTCGACGGCAAGGCGTACACCGGGGACGGCCCGGCCACCAACAGCGCCGCACCCGAACGCGGCCTGGACCTGGACGGCCTGGGTCGCCGACGCCAAGGCGGCGATCATCTCCTGGCTGGAGGCGAACGGGCACGGCACCGGCGCGGTGACCTACCGGCTGCGCGACTGGCTGTTCTCCCGCCAGCGGTACTGGGGTGAGCCGTTCCCGATCGTCTACGACGAGACCGGCGCGGCCATCGCCCTGCCGGAGGAGATGCTGCCCGTCGAACTGCCCGAGGTGGACGACTTCTCCCCGAAGACGTTCGACGCCGACGACGCGAACAGCAACCCGGAGACCCCGCTGTCCCGCCGGCGTGACTGGGTCGAGGTCGAGCTGGACCTGGGTGACGGGCCGAAGCGCTACACCCGGAGACCAACGTGATGCCGCAGTGGGCCGGCTCCTGCTGGTACGAGCTGCGCTACCTGGACCCGACCAACGGCGAGCGGTTCGTCGACGCGGAGAACGAGCGGTACTGGATGGGCCGCGCGGCGAGGGCGACTGCGGGGCACCGACCTGTACGTCGGCGGCGCCGAGCACGCCGTGCTGCACCTGCTGTACGCGCGGTTCTGGCACAAGGTGCTGTTCGACCTGGGGCACGTGTCGTCGTTCGAGCCGTTCCGCAAGCTGTTCAACCAGGGCATGATCCAGGCGTACGCGTACACCGACTCGCGCGGCAGCTACGTGCAGGCCGAGGAGGTCTTCGAGCGCGACGGCGCCTACTACCTGGGCGACCTGGCGGTCAACCGCGAGTACGGCAAGATGGGCAAGTCGCTGAAGAACGTGGTGACCCCGACGACATGTGCGCCGCCTACGGTGCGGACACCTTCCGGGTGTACGAGATGTCGATGGGTCCGCTGGAGGTGTCCCGCCCTGGGAGACCCGGGCGGTGGTCGGCTCGTACCGGTTCCTGCAGCGGGTCTGGCGGGCCGTCGTCGACGAGCAGACCGGCGAGCTGCGGGTCACCGAGGACCCGGCCGACCAGGCGACCCGCCGGCTGCTGCACAAGGTGATCGACGGGGTCCGTGGCGACATGGACGGCATCCGGTTCAACACCGCGATCGCCAAGCTGATCGAGCTGACCAACGGGCTGACCCAGCTGTCGGCCACGCCCGTGAGGTGGCCGAGCCGCTGGTGCTGATGGTGGCGCCGTTCGCCCCGCACCTGGCCGAGGAGCTGTGGCGCAAGCTGGGCCACGACACCTCGCTGACGTACGCGGACTTCCCGACCGCCGACCCGGCGCTGCTGGTGGCCGACACGGTGACCTACCCGGTGCAGGTCAACGGCAAGGTCCGTGGCCGCATCGAGGTGCCCGCCGACGCGTCCGAGGAGACCGTCCGCGCGGCGGCCCTGGACGCGGTGGCCGCGACCCTGGCCGGCAAGGAACCCCGCAAGGTCATCGTGGTCAAGGGCCGGATGGTCTCAGTCGTCGCCTAGACCCCGCCCCCGCCCCGCCCCCGCCCCGCCCCCGCCCGCCCCGCCCCCGCCCGCGCCCGCCCCGCCCCGCCCGCGCCCGCCCGCGTCGATCATGGAGTTGTGGTGGCCGGTTGATCCCCTTAACGGGTGATTGATTCCCCACCACAACTCCATGATCGACCCCGTGGAGGGTGGGCGGGGCGGAGTGAGGGTCGGTCAGACCGACATGGCGCGACGGCGGCGGCGCTCGGCTCGCCACCACTGGTGGACGAGCACCAGGCTGGCGATCAGGCCGAGGCTGGCCGGGCGGCCGCGTACCAGTTGACGTGGCCCGGGAGCTGACCGCCGCGCCGATAGCCGCGTAGCCGAAGGCGGTCGGCGCGGATGCCAGCACGCTGCCCGCCAGGAACGGCAGCACCCGCGCGCCGGTCGTGCCGTACCCGTAGCTGACCAGCCCGAACCCGGCGATCGGCAGCAGTCGGACGGTGACCACGCCGAGCACGCTCTGCCGGGCGAACCAGCCGTCGAGGCGGGCCAGCCGGCCGCGGACCCGTTCGGCGACGAACTCCCGGCCGAGCAGTCGGCCGATCGTGAACCCGATCGCGGCGGCGACCAGTGCGGCGCCCAGGGCGTACGCGGCACCCTCCAGGGGCCGAAGATCGCGCCCGCCGCCAGCGTGATGAAGGTGCGGGCACCAGCGCCACCAGCAGCAGCGCACCCGAGGATCGCCGCCACCGGGGCGAGGTCACCCAGCCGATCGGCCAGCAGCGGTAGCTGCTCCGGATCCGGCCGGGGCACCAGGAGCAGCAGGAGCCCGCAACCGCCGATCAGCAGCACGAGCAGGGCGAACCGGGCGGCCGACGGTTGCCGGAGCAGCCGCCGGACGGCTCGGATCATGCCGGGCGGGGGCCACTGCGGAGCGGCGCTCGTTGCGGAGCCGGTCCGACCAGGTGTCGTCCAGTGGGGAGCTGGTGTGCGCCGGTGGCCCAGCGCAGCAGCAGGTCGGCCAGGGCTGGGTTGCGGGCCAGCGCCGGCCCGTGCGAGTAGGTGCCCAGCAGCTTGCCGCGCCACGCGCCCTCGGTGGCGCCGTCGTTGCCGATCCCGGTGGTGACCCGGGCGAGCGGGGCGACCTCCGGACCGAGGTGGGTGCGACCGCCGTGGTTCTCGAAACCGGTCAGCGGGGCAGGCCCAGCCGGGGTCGATCTCACCGGCCAGCTCGCCGACGGCCCGGCTTTCGCCCCGGTCGGACTTCAGGTCGAGCAGTTCCAGCCCTCGACACTGCACACCCTTGGCGAAGAAGGAGGTGCCGAGCAGCTGGTAACCGGCACAGACGCCGAACACCACCGACCCCTGGGCGACCGCCCGGTGCAGGCCGCCGTCGGCGATCAGCCGCTGGGCGCTCAACGCCTGCGGGCCGTCCTCGCCACCGCCGACCAGGTAGATGTCGGCGGTCGCGGGCAGCCGCTGGTCGGAGCGGACCTCCAGCACCTCGACCGGCATGCCGCGTTGGCGGGCCCGTCGGGCGAGGATCAGGGCGTTGCCCCGGTCGCCGTAGGTGGACAGCAGGTCGGGATAGATCCAGACGATGCGCAGGCTCTCAGATGACACGGTCCAACTCCGCTCGGATGTCCTGGAACGCGGTGTAGTTCGCGATGACCTCCAGCCGCCCGGGCGGGACCGACCGGAGCGCGTCGTTGAACGTGCGAACGTGCTGGAACGGGACGTCGTTGACGTCCAGTCGCACCGCCAGGTCGTATGCCCGGTCGCCGGTGATCAACACCTGTCGGCCACGGAGCGGGCGAAGTCGACGTCGTAGAGCCAGGAGGTGTCCAGACCGTCGGGGTCGCGCGCGTTGATGGAGAGCAGGGTCGGCGCGTCGTCGGCCATGTCGAAGGCCTCCAGCCAGCTGGCCGGGTTCTTGGCCAGCAGCAGCCGGATGTTGCGCCCGTCCTTGTCGACCTGCGCGTACCGGCCGGCCACCGAGGTGACGATGCCGAGGCGGGAGACCGCGTCGACCGGGCGTACGCCGAATTCGGCGGCCACCGCCAGCGCGGTCGCCGCGTTGCCGAGGTTTACCTTTCCGGGCAGCTGGAGGGAGACCTTGTGCCAGGCCCCGGTGGGTCGAGCACGCCCTCGTCCTCGACGACCCAGTTCGGCTCCGGTCGGCGCAGCGGGCACCCGGTGCACCACCACTGCTCGCCCGAGCGCTGGATCGTGGAGCCGCACTCCGGGCAGACCCAGGAGTCGTCGTGCCAGCGCTGGCCGGCACTGAACCAGGTCACGTGCGGCGGCTTGATGCCCCGGGCGGGGTCGCCCGGCGGGTGGCGGCCCACACCACCAGCGGGTCGTCGGCGTTGGCCACCACCCGTACGTCGGTGTGCCGGACCAGTGCCGCTCGCCAGAGCTGCGCCATCATGGCGACCTCCTTGGCCCGGTCCAGCTGGTCGCGGGAGAGGTTCAGCAGCGCGACCACGTGCGGCTCGGTCGCCTCCAACACCTGGGCGAGGTAGTGCTCGTCGACCTCCAGCACCGCGTACGGGTGCTGCCGGCCTTGGCCAACGCCGAGGTGTGCCCGCTGGGCATGTTGGCGCCGAACGAGTTGGTGGCGACCCGGCCGAGCACGCCGACTGCGGCGGAGGTCAACCGGGTGGTGGTGGTCTTGCCGTTGGTGCCGGAGACGAGCGCGATCGCACGCCCGGCCGACAGGTGGGCCAGCAGGTCCGGGTCGATCTTGAGGCCGATCCACCCGCCGATCACCGAACCGTCGCCACGGCCGGCCGCCCGGGAGAGCGCCGCGGCTGTCCGTGACACGGAGCTGGCCACCTTGGCCCGTAGGGGCATTTTCGCGTCCGTCACGCGAGCGAGGTTACCGGACCGTCCGCCCACCAGATCGCCGCCGACGGTGAACCGTTCGGCCGTGGCGCCAGCGCGCGGCCGGGCGGCGTCCACCGGACGGAGTCGATCTATGTCGGAAAGCGGACCACGCCGAGGGCGGCTGCGGCCTCCACTCCGCTCCACCCCGCGTGACGTGCGGTTTTGCTCTCCGGTCAGACGCGCCACGCGGGCGAATCTGGTTGCGGGTGGAGGGAAGTGGAGTAGAGTGGGGACCAATGGTGAGGCCGGGAGGGCTCACCGGCCCGGGGTCAGCGGCGCCGCGAACGCCGCTCAGGGGCGAGGGGTTGGGCCGGTGTTTCTCGGCACCCATACTCCACGCCTGGACGAAAGGGCCGGTTGATCCTTCCGGCCAAGTTTCGGGATGAGCTGGCGGGGTGTCGTGGTCACCAAAGGGCAGGATCGTTGCCTCTACGTCTTCCCGACCCCTGAGTTCCAGCGGATCGCGGAGCAATTGCGCGCGCAGCCGATGACACACAAGGCAGCCCGGGCCTACAGCCGGGTCTTCTTCGCCAGCGCGCACGACGAGGTTCCGGACAAGCAGGGTCGGGTGACCATTCCGGCTCACCTTCGGGCGTACGCCGCACTGGACCGCGAGTTGGTGGTCATCGGCGCGAGCACGCGGGTGGAGATCTGGGACAAGGTCGCCTGGGAGACCTACCTCGCCGAGAGCGAAGACGACTTCGCCGACATCGAGGAGGGTGCTGCCCGGCGGTCTGTAGGGCGGAACGGCGCCCGACGTACTGCGAGATCTCCAGCCGCTTTCGAGTTCCTGGCATCCCTTCCCGGTGCCAGGCGCACGATCCAGTCATCGGGCGACGGTCCGGTGTCCGGCGGGAGCGGATGGGGATCTGGCGGTACGACGGCAGCGCCGTCCGGCGACAGGCGCACGAAGAGAACGGACGTTTCAACCAGTGGGGGTCATCATGGGGAGTTGCGCGGCACGCACGTGCCGGTGCTGCTCGAGCGGTGTCTCGAGCTGTTGGCCCCGCGCTGGGTCGAGGCGGCCGAACGGTCTACGTCGACGCGACGCTCGGCCTGGCCGGGCACGCGGAGGCGGTGCTGGAGGCGCACCCGGAGACGGTCCTGATCGGGCTCGACCGGGACACCGAGGCGCTCGCCCACGCGCGGGTCCGACTGGCCCGGTTCACCGATCGGGTGCACCTGGAGCACGCCGTCTATGACGAGCTGCCCGACGTGCTGGACCGGCTGGGCTATCCGAGCATCGACGGGATCCTGTTCGACCTGGGTGTCTCGTCGTTGCAGTTGGACGCGCCCGACCGCGGGTTCGCGTACGCCCAGGACGCGCCGCTGGACATGCGGATGGACCAGACCCGGGGTGACCGCCGAAGAGGTGGTCAACACGTACGCCCATCCGGACCTGGCCCGGGTGCTGCGGGTCTACGGCGAGGAGAAGTTCGCCGGTCGGATCGCCTCGGCGATCATCCGGCAGCGGGAACGTGCCCGGATCACCTCGTCCGCGCTGTTGGCGGAGCTGGTCCGGGACTCCATTCCGGCGCCAGCCCGACGAACAGGTGGGCACCCGGCAAAGAGAACGTTTCAGGCTTTACGGATCGAGGTAAACAGAGAGCTGGCAGCGCTGGAGACAGCGTTGCCATCCGCGCTCGACGCACTGACCGTGGGCGGTCGCATGGTGGTCCTGTCCTACCACTCGCTGGAGGACAGGCTCACCAGGTGGCCCTCGCGGATCGGGTCCGCAGAGGGCCCGATCGACCTCCCGGTCGAGCTTCCCGGGTCCGGTCCGACGTTCCGGCTGCTCAGCCGGGGCGCCGAACTGCCCGGGGAGGCGGAGGTCGCCGCGAACCCGCGCGCCGCATCGGTGCGGCTCCGGGCCGCGGAACGACTCGACCCGAACGCGACAGAGCAGGGGCGGACCGACCGCGAACGGTCTCGCCGACGGGTGAAGGGGATGCACCAACCGGGCACGGGGTCCGCCTGATCCGTGGGGGTCAGGGGCACCGGGACGGCAGAGGACGGATGTTGAGGGGAGGGACATGAACATTGACAAGCGCGACCGCCGGGACGTCACCGGCGGCGGCCAGCGCACCGCGGTCGGGGGCCGGATCGCGGCGGAGCGGCTCCGCGCCTCGGGAACGGTACGCCACGCATCGATCGAGTGAACAAGCAGGGGAGACTCGCGCCCGGGGCGCGCGAGTTCCGACCCAGGGCACCGCTGCGCTGCGCCCGGTCGAAGGCCGCCAGCGCCGCCAGCGCCCGCCCGCCTCGGCTGCGGGTGGCGCCGCCGGCGCCGGTGTCGGTGCCGCGCGCGCCGTTCGCGGCGCTGATCGTGGTGCTGGTGGTCGGTGGGGTGCTGGGCATCCTGGCGGTCAACACCAAGATCAATGAGAACGCGTTCCGGTTGGAGCGGCTGCAGCAGCAGCAGTCTCGACTGGACCTGGAAAAGCAGCAGCTGGACAAGCAGATCGCCGATCGCGAGGCACCGGCAACCTGACCGCCGAGGCACGGCGGCTGGGCCTGGTGGACGCCGGCGAGCCGGGCTACATCCGGCTGCCGGACGGCAAGACCCTCGAGGTGCCGCAGCCGGCGACCGGTCAGCCGTCGGTGACGAGCCAGGGTGCGGGAGGCTGACCAGTGCCACCACGGTCGGACGAGCCGCGCCGGGACCCAACGGGTCCCGGCGCGGTTCTTCGCGTGACGCCGGCTCGGGCGACGGGGAGCCGCGCACCGGTGATCCGGGCATCGGCGGCATCTCCGGCGCCCGGGCGTACACCCGAGGGTCGGACCGTTCGCGAGGCACGGCACGCCGGCCCGCGGTGGGGTGCCGAGCAGCGGCGTACGCCGCGCAGCACCGCTCCGGCGACCCGTTCCGGCCGGCGTTGCAGGTGCTCGACGGCGGCCGGGCCGCCGCTCGAGCCGGCCGACGCGACGCTCCGGCCGCCGGACGCGGGGAGTGGTGCGCACCGTCGCGCCGCGTACCCCTCGTGGTCCTGGTGTGGACGAACCGCCGCCGCGCCGCCGGACCACCCGCGTGCGCCGCGCCGCGCTCGACCGACCGACGGCCCGGCGGCCGTCGCGCAAGCCACCACGCCCACCGAAGCTGGCCGACTCGCGGCAGCGGCTGCGGCTGGGCACCGCGCTCGCCCTGACGCTGTTCGCCGCCATCGGAATCCGGTTGGTCTTCCTCCAGGCGGTGGACGCTCCGGCGTACGCCGGGGGCGGCGTCGCCGACCGGCTGCGCACTGTCGAGCTGCCGGCGCCGCGGGCGCGATCTACGACAGCACCGGCGCACCGCTGGCCCGCAGTGTCGAGGCACGGTACGTGTACGCCGACCCGACCGAGGTGAAGGACCCGGCGGCCACCGCGAGGGCGCTCTCTCCGCTGCTCGCCATCCCGACGTCGAAGCTCCTCACGCTGATGAAGCCCCGCAAGTTGGAGAACGGCAAGGACTCCACGTTCGCCTACCTGGCCCGGGGGTGGAGATCGCGACCGCCAAGCGGGTGCAGGCGCTGGAACTGTCCGGCATCGGGGTGCACCGCGACGAGCGCCGGGACGTGCCCGGCGGCGACCTGGCGGCCAACCTGATCGGCTTCACCAGCCAGGACATGGACGGGTTGGAGGGGCTGGAGGCGCGCTACGACGACCTGCTGGCCGGGCAGGACGGCCAACGGAAGTACGAGGCCGGCCTCGGTGACCTCGCGGCACCGATCCCGGGCGGTTACAGCCGGACGACTCCCGCCAAGCCGGGCAGCTCCCTCACCCTCACCATCAACCGCGACCTGCAGTTCCGGACGCAGCAGATCCTCAGCACGCGCATGGCCCAGCAGCGGGTGCCACCGGCGCGGCCGTGATCATGGAGATTCCGTCCGGGGCGGTGCTGGCCCAGGCCAGCAACCCGACGTACGACGCGGCGAACCCGACACCCAGCGACCCGGTCTCCCGGGAGGACGCGGCGACCAGCTTCGTGGTCGACCCCGGCTCGGTGCACAAGGCGATCACCTACGGCGCGGCCCTGCAGGAGGGGTGATCGCCCCGGACACCACGCTGCCCATCGCGAACAGCATCAAGATGGGAGACACCTGGTTCTCCGACACGCACCCGGCCAACGGCAGGCGGATGAGCCTGCCCGGGATGCTCGCCTACTCGTCGAACGTCGGCGCCATCACGGTCGCCGACCGGCTCGGCAAGGACCGGTTGATCGACTACCAGAAGCGGTTCGGGCTGGGCAAGCCCACCGGCGAGGGATGCCGGGGAGGCCAGCGGGCGCCTGTTGCCGGCCGAGGAGTGGAGCGGGTCGTCGTCCGGGTCGGTGCCGATCGGGCACAGCGTCGACGCCACACCACTGCAGATGACGGCCGCGTACGCCGCCATCGCCAACAACGGCACGTACGTGCAGCCGCACCTGGTCAAGGAGGTGATCGGCCCGGACGGCAAGCGCACCCCGCGCCGGCTCCGGTGACCCGGTCGGTGCTCAGCCCGCAGAACGCGGCGGCCCTGCGCACCATGCTGGAGGCGGTCACCACTGTCGAGCACGCCACCGGCCTGACCGCCGCGGTTCCCGGTTACCGGGTCGCCGGCAAGACCGGCACCGGGTGGCGGTTGGTGAACGGCAAGAAGCAGCCCGGTGAGGTGTCCTCGTTCATCGGTATGGCCCCGCCGAGAACCCCGGTACGTGATCTCGGTGTTCGTGTACGCGCCCGACGGTGGAGGCGCCGCGATCGCCGGACCGGCGTTCCGGGACATGATGCAGTTCACGCTGCGTCACTACCGCGTACCCCGTCCACCGGCGGTTCCGCACCAAGTTCGTGGTCTATCCGCGCTGAGCAGCGGCGGCGGGACATCATCGGTGAGTGCCGACGAACCACCGGGCGGCTGTGCGGCCGGAACCGGACGACCGGGTAGGGTCTGACGCCGTGCCCGGCAATCCACGTCCACGTACCGTGACCGGAGTCCGGCTCGGTGATCTCGCCGTCCGACTCGCCGTCGACCTGCCGACGGACGACGCCACGGTGGTCGTCACCGGGGCCACCCACGCCAGCCAGGAGGTCCGCCCCGGCGACCTGTACGCGGCGCTGCCCGGGGCCCGTCGGCACGGCGCGGAGTTCGCCGCGGCGGCCGCCGCGGCCGGCGCCGTGGCGCTGCTGACCGATCCGGAGGGCGCGCGGCTGGCGGCGGAAAGCGGCCTGCCGGCCCTGGTGGTGTCGGACCCGCGGGCCGTGCTCGGTGAGCTGGCCTCGGCCGTCTACGGCGACCCGACCGCCGGCCTCACCGTGATCGGGGTGACCGGCACCGCCGGAAAGACCTCCACCGCCTACCTGGTCGAGTCGGGCTGCGGGCCGCCGGTCACACCACCGGCCTGATCGGCACTGTGGAGACCCGGCTCGGTGACCTGGTGGTCGACAGCGTGCGCACCACCCCGAGGCCACCGACCTGCACGCCATGCTGGCCACCGCCCGCGAGCGGGGTCACCGCAGTGGTCATGGAGGTCTCCAGCCACGCGCTGGCCATGGGCCGGGTGGGCGGGGTGCGCTTCGCCGTCGGGGGTTACACCAACTTCGGCTCGGACCACCTGGACTTCCACGCGGACAGCGACGACTACTTCGCCGCCAAGGCCCAACTCTTCGACGGGCGCTGCGCGATCGAGGTGCTCAACCAGGACGACCCGGCGTTGAAGCCGCTGCTCAGCCGGCCACTGTCACCTACTCGGCGGCCGGCGACCAGGGCGCGACCTGGTGGGCCGACGGGTGGACGGCGAGGGTACGCCCAGCGGTTCACCGCGCACGGCCCGGACGGTCTGGTCCTGTCCGCCGGGGTCGCGCTGCCCGGCCGGCACAACGTGGCCAACGCGCTGTTGGCCATCGCCGCGCTGGTCGGTGCCGGGTGGACCCGGCGACCGCGGCGACCGGCGTGGCCGCCTGCGGTGGCGTGCCGGGTCGGCTGGAGCTGGTCGACGTCGCCGCGCCGGTGCGCGGGTGGTCGACTACGCGCACAAGTCGGACGCGATCGTGGCCGCGCTGGCCGCGTTGCGCGAGTTGAGCGCCGGGCGGTTGATCTGCGTGATCGGCGCCGGCGGCGACCGGGACCGGGGCAAGCGGCCGGTGATGGCGCCGCCGCGGCGGAGGAGCCGACGTGGTGCTGGTGACCGACGACAACCCGCGTACCGAGGACCCGGCGGAGATTCGCGCCGAGGTGCTCGCCGGGCGTACCGGCCGGTGCGGCCGCTCGGATCATCGAGGTGGCGGGTCGCCGCGCGGCGATTGACGAGGCGGTACGGCTGGCCGAGCCGGGCGACGTGATCGCGCTGCTCGGCAAGGGCACGAACGCGGCCAGGAGGTGGCGGGCGAGGTGTTTCCGTTCGACGACAGCATCGAGTTGGCCGACGCGTTGCGGGCCCGCTTCGGGGACCCGGCGGGTCAGCGGTGATCGCGCTGAGCCTGGCCGAGGTGGCCGCGGCGGTCGACGGCCGGCTGGTGTCAGCCGACCCGGCCGCCACCGTCACGGGTTCGGTGGAATTCGACTCGCGCAAGGTGGGGCCCGGTTCACTCTTCGTGGCCTTCCCGGGGAGCAGGTCGACGGGCACGACTACGCGGCGAGGGCGATCCAGGCCGGCGCGGTGGCGGTGCTCGGCAGCCGCGAGGTGCCCGGGGTGCCGATGGTGCTGGTGGAGGACGCCCTGGCCGCGATGGGCCGGCTGGCCCGCGCCGCGGTGGACCGGCTGCCCGAGCTGACCGTGATCGGCGTGACCGGTTCCTCCGGCAAGACCACCACGAAGGACCTGATCGGGCAGCTCACCGCCCGACTCGGGCCCACGGTGGCGCCGCCCGGTTCGTTCAACAACGAGCTGGGGCACCCGTACACCGCTCTGCGGGCCGATCCGGACACCCGCTACCTGGTGCTGGAGAAGGGCTCGCGCGGGTCGGGCACGTGCGGTACCTGTGTGAGCTGGTGCCGCCCCGGATCTCCGTGGTGCTCAACGTCGGCACCTCGCACATCGGCGAGTTCGGCTCGCAGGACACCATCGCCCTGGCCAAGGGGAGCTGGTCGAGGCCCTGCCGGCGGACGGGCTGGCGGTGCTGAACGCCGACGACCCACGGGTGGACGCGATGGCGAGCCGCACCGAGGCCCGGGTGGTCCGCTACGGCGAGGCGCCGGACGCCGACGTGCGCGCCGAGGACGTCACGCTCGACGAGCGGGGCACGCGTCGTACACCCTGGTCACCCCGGAGGGCGCGCGCCGGTGCGGCTCGGTCTGGCCGGCCGTCACCAGGTCTGGAACACTCTGCCGCGGCGGCGGTCGTCCGGGAGCTGGGCATGCCGCTGGCCGAGACGGCCACGGCCCTCGGCGAGCTGGGGTTGCTCTCGACCCGCCGGATGGACGTCTTCGACCGCCCCGACGGGGTGACGGTCATCGACGACTCGTACAACGCCAACCCGGCCTCGATGGCGGTGGCGGTGCGGGCGCTGGCCAGCATGGGTCAGGGACGGCGTACCGTCGCGGTGCTCGGTTACATGGCCGAGCTGGGCCCGTTCGAGCGGGACGGTCACGCGGAGGTCGGCCAACTCGCGGCCGAGCTGGGCGTTGACCGGCTGCTCGTGGTGGTGAGCCGGCCGCGCCGATCCACGAAGGCGCGACAGCGGTAGCGAACTGGGAGGAGAGTCGGTGCTGCTCACCGATCAGGCGGCGGCCGTCGAGGTGCTGCGGAGCGAACTACGACCGGGTGATGTCGTCCTGGTCAAGGGCTCCCGGTACCGGACCTGGGAGGTGGCCGACGCCCTGCGCGCCGACGCCGGCGGGGAGCCCACCCGATGAGGGCGGTCATCATCGCCATCGGGGTCGCCTTCCTCGTCTCGCTCTTTGGCACCCCGATCGCGATCAAGGTGTTCACCCGGCTCAAGGCCGGTCAGCCGATCCGGTCCGACGGCCCGGCCATGCACCAGGGCAAGAAGGGCACGCCCACCATGGGTGGGGTGGTCTTCATCCTGGCCACGGTCATCGCGTACGTGGCCGGGCACCTCGCCCTGACCACCCTGCCGGACCAGCAGATCGCCCAGGTGGAGCCGACCATCACCGCGTTGGTGCTGCTGGGGCTGATGGTCTCTCCGGCGCGGTGGGCTTCCTGGACGACTTCCTCAAGGTCCGCAAGCGCAACAGCGCCGGTCTGAACAAGCGCGGCAAGCTGCTCGGCCAGATCCTGGTCGGCGCGGTCTTCGGCGTGATCGGGCTGTGGTTCCCCAGCACGATGACAAACGGTTCGGGCGTGGCGACCAACACCGAGACGGTGGGCAGCACCACGCTGAGCTTCATCCGGGACATCAACGCCCTGGAGGTCAGCAAGGTCGGCGCGGTGATCATCTTCATCTTCGTGGTGATGGGTGCCACGAACGGGGTGAACCTCACCGACGGTCTGGACGGTCTGGCCACCGGTGCCTCGGTGATGGTGCTCACCGCGTACGCGTTGATCGCGTTCTGGCAGTACCGGCACTGGTGCGCCGACCCGAGCTACACGCAGCAGTACTGCTACGCGGTGCGAGACCCGTTGGAGATCGCCCTCATAGCCGGGGCGGCGGCCGGGGCCTGTGTGGGCTTCCTCTGGTGGAACACGTCCCCGGCGCGGATCTTCATGGGCGACACCGGGGCGCTGGGACTGGGCGGTCTGATCGCCGGCATGGCGATGTCCACCCGCACCATTCTGCTGCTGCCGATCATCGGTGGGCTGTTCGTGATCATCACGATGTCCGTGGTGATCCAGATCATCTCCTTCAAGACCACTGGCAAACGGGTGTTCCGAATGTCGCCCCTGCAGCACCACTTCGAGTTGGCCGGCTGGAGCGAGGTCAACATCGTGGTGCGCTTCTGGATCATCGCCCTCATCGGCGTGGCCATCGCCCTGGGCCTGTTCTACAGCGAGTTCTCGCCAACATGACCTGACCTGGTCTGAGTTACTGCACCCGGCGCTCCGTAGCGGCGGCGCATTGGCGTCGGTCAACCCGCGCCGGTCAGTCTGCGTCGATCATGGAGTTGTGGTGCCTCGCAAATCGGGCACAGCTCAACTTTCTGCCCACCACAACTCCATGATCGACGCGGACCACCCAGCCCTCGCCGATCTTGCACTTGCTGCCGGGATTTGTGCCGCAACAGCGACAAAACGGTGGCAGAAAGTGCAAGATCGCTGGCTGGCTGGGCTGGGCTGGGCTGGGCTGGGCTGGGCTGGGTTCGTGCGTGGGTTGAAGCAGAGCAAAGGTGGCGACGGGTAGGCGCTCGCCCCGTCCGACGGGTCGGCGCCGGAGTCCGACACGCCCGGTGCATCGTTGTGGGCCTGTCGGGCGTGCCCAGCGGTGATGATGTCGGGGTGGGGAGGAACTGGGCACTGAGGGCAGGACGGGCGGGCGACCGCGACGGTCACCGGGCACAGCGCGTACCGCGGGGCCACTGCGCCGCCGGACGGCGCGCGGGGTCCGGAACCGGGTGCGGCACCACGCGAGCCGGAACCGGTGGCACCCGTGCCACTGCGTGGGTTCGACCCGGCCGGCGGGCTCGTCGCGCTGCGTGGCCTGCTGGACCGGCCGCTGGCCTCCTACTACCTGCTGCTGTCCAGTGCCGGCCTGCTGCTGCTGATCGGGCTGACCATGGTCTTCTCGGCGACCAGCGTGAAGGACTACGCCGAGGACGGCAACGCCTCCGCGTCGGTGACCAAGCAGGCCATCTTCGCGGTGATCGGCATCGGGGCGTTCTGGGTCTGCCAGCGACTGCCCGCCAGCACCTACCGCTCGCTGGGCCGGCCGATGCTGTTCAGCTCGATCGCGTTGTTGCTGCTGCTCAACCTGCTGCTGGCCTACGCCCGGCTGACCGACCGGAAATCAGGGCAGATCGGCCCGATCGAGGCGCGGCTGAACTGGCTGTTCATCGGCGGGATCCAGGTGCAGCCCTCCGAGCTGGCCAAGTTCGCGCTGGTGTTGTGGGTGCGCACCTGATCGCCCGCAAGGGCGCCACGCTGGGCTGGTGGCGCGAGTTGGCCACCCCGCTCTTCCCGGTGATGGGCCTGCTCTTCGTCCTGGTCGGCTACAACGACACCGGCACGATGCTCTGCCTGCTGGCGCTGGTGGTCGGCCTGCTCTGGGCCGCTGGCGTGCGGATGCGGGTGTTCGGCGCGCTGACAGTGGTCGGTCTGCTCGGCATCGGTCTGCTCGTCGCGGTGGCCTCGCTGGGTGCCGGCTCCGGCGAGAGTGGCGAGGACAACTACCGCTTCGCCCGCCTGGCCATGTTCTTCGATCCGCCCGACCCGGAGACGTGCAAGCTTGACGGCTGTCTCCAGTTCTACCAGGGGCGACTGGCCATCGAGCACGGCGGCTGGTTCGGCGTCGGGCTGGGTAAGGGCAGCCTGAAGTGGGACTGGCTGCCCGAGGCGCACAACGACTTCATCTTCGCGATCGTCGCCGAGGAGTTGGGCGTGATCGGCTGCGCGGTGGTGCTCGCCCTCTTCGCCGTCCTCGCGTACACCGGGCTGCGGGTTGCCCGGCGGGTCGACGACCCGTTCCGCCGGCTCGCCGCCGCCGCGGTGACCACCTGGCTGGTCACCCAGGCCGTGATCAACATCGGTGGGGTGGTCGGGCTGCTGCCGATCACCGGCCTGCCGCTGCCGTTCATCTCCGACGGCGGAAGTGCGCTGGTGGTGACGTTGGCCGGCATCGGCATGCTGGCGTCCTTCGCCCGCGCCGAACCCGATGCGGCCAGAGCACTGCATGCCCGTCCGCCGGCCCGGTGGGTCCGACTACTCTGGGCCCCGTTGCCGCCGCTTCCCGGCCGGCGTCGCCGACCGGCGACGCCGCCCGCTGGCCGAGGGTCAGTGCCCCGGTCCCGTGAGCGGCGCCATGACGACCAGGCCGCGCCGCGCGGGTCCGACAGGACCGGAGCCGCGGGGTACGGCGAGCGAGAGGAGACGCTGATGGGTCCGCTGCGTTCGGTGGTGCTCGCGGGAGGTGGCACCGGGGGCACGTCTACCCGTTGCTCGCCTTCGCCGACTGCCTGCGCCGACACGACCCGGGCGTCCGGATCACCTGCCTCGGCACACCGCGGGCATGGAGAACGACCTGATTCCGCCGCAGGGCTACGACCTGCGGCCGATTCCGGCGTACCAGCTGCCCCGTTCGGTGAACATGAACCTGGTCCGCACGCCGGGCCGGATGTGGACCGCCGAGCGCCGCGGGCAAGGTGATCGACGAGGTCAAGGCCGAGGTGGTCGTCGGCTTCGGCGGGTACGTCTCGGTGCCGGCCTACCTGGCCGCGTGGCGCCGGGAGCTGCCCATGGTCATCCACGAGGTGAACGTGCCGCCGGGCGTGGCAAACAAGCTGGGCATGAAGTTCACCAAGAACGTGGCCGTCGGCTTCCCGCACCAGCCGAGCCAGGCCGAGGCGCTGCGGGACGCCACAGTGGTCGGGTGCCACTGCGCCGGGCCATCACTGGTCTGGACCGGTACGCGCTGCGCAACGCCGCCCGCGCCCACTTCGGCTCCGCCCGGACCTGCCGGTGCTCTTCGTCTCCGGCGGTTCGTCCGGCGCCCGTTCGATCAACCTGGCGGTGTCCGGGCGGCCAGGAGCTGGCCCGCAACGGCGTGCAGGTGCTGCACGTGATGGGTGCCCGCAACGAGCCGGTGCCGATCCCCACCGACCTGCCGGTGCCGTACGTGACGCTGCCGTACCTGTCCGAGATGGAGCTGGGCTACGCCGCCGCCGACCTGATGCTGGCCGGGGTGGGGCGATGACCGTCGCCGAGGTGTCCGCGGTCGGGCTGCCCACGATCTTCGTGCCGTACCCGCACAGCAACCAGGAGCAGAGGCGCAACGCGCTGCCAGTGGTGGAGTCCGGCGGCGGGCTGCTGGTCGACGACGGGGAACTCACCCGGACTGGCTGGAGCGCACTGTCATCCCCTCATCCGCGACCCACAGCGGCTCTACACGATGGGCGCTGCCGCCGGGGCGTACGGGCGGCGCGACGGTGACGAGGCGCTGCGCTCCTTCGTGCTGGCGGCGGTGGCCCGGTGACCGCGCAGTTCACGCCGGCCGGCACGCTCACCGCCGAGGACCTGGGCGCGGTCCACCTGATCGGGGTGGGCGGGGTGGGCATGCTCGGCGTGGCCCGGCTGCTGCTCACCCGTGGCATCCGGGTTTCCGGCAGCGACCTGCGGGAGTGGCCCTCGCTGGCGGGCCTGCGGGCGCTCGGCGGCACCATCCACCTCAGCCACGAGGCGAGCAACCTCGACGGGTGGACACCGTCGTCTACTCGTCGGCCATTCCACAGGACCACCTGGAGCTGGTCGAGGCGCGTCGGCGTGGCCTGCGGGTGCTGCACCGCTCGGAGGCCCTCGCGGCGGCGATGACCGGTCGCCGGGCGGTGGCGGTCGCCGGTACGCACGGCAAGACCACCACCACGTCGATGGTGACGATGGTGCTCCAGCAGGCGGGTGTGGACCCGTCCTTCGTGATCGGCGGGGAGATCTCCGAGGTCGGCTCGGGCGCCCACCACGGCACCGGCGAGCACTTCGTGGTCGAGGCCGACGAGAGCGACCGCTCGTTCCTCATCTACCGCCCGTACGTCTCGATCATCACCAACGTCGAGGCGGACCACCTGAACACCTACGGCGACTACGCGACGCTGGAGGCGGCGTTCGTCGAGTTCGCCCGCCTCACCGACCCGGACGGGTTCATCATCACCTGCGCCGACGACCCGGGCGGTCGGCGGCTGGCCGAGACCTGCGCGCCGAGGGGCGGCGGGTGTTCACCTACGGCGAGGCGGCCGACGCCGACCTGCGGTTGACCGACGTGGTCTCCTCCGCGCGCGGTGTGCGCTATCTGGCGGCGATCGACGGGCGGCCGCTGGGCGAGTTCCGGCTGCCGGTGCCGGGGCGGCACATGGGGCTCAACAGTGCCGCCGCGGTGCTGGTCACGTACCTGCTGGAACTGCCCCTGGAGGCGGCGGAGGCCGCACTGGCGGTCTTCCCCGGCGTGCGGCGGCGCTTCGAGCGCAAGGGTGTCGCGGACGGCGTGCTGGTCTACGACGAATACGCCTACCACCCGACCTCGATGACCCTTGCCATCCAGACGCTGCGCGAGGTGGCCGGGGACGGGCGGCTGATCGTCGTCTTCCAGCCGTACCGGCTCTACCGCACCCGCGACAACCAGGCGGAGATCGCCGACGCGTTGGCCATCGCCGACGAGGTGGTGCTGTTGGAGGTCTTCGGGCCGGGTGAGTTGCGCCAGCCCGGCGAGGGCTCGGCGGCGCTGATCGAGGCGGTGGCGTTGCCCGCCGACCGCAAGGTCTTCGTCGACTCGTGGGAGGCGGCCCGGTCGAGGTGGCCCGTCGGGCCCGCTCGGGGACGTGGTGGTCACCATGGGCGCCCCGCCGATCTCGTTGATGGGTGACGAGCTGCTGGCCGCCCTCGGTGAGCGTACGACCGGCCCCGCACCGACCGCGACAGTCGATCCGGTGGCGGCCGCCCCGGCGATCGGTGATCCGGTGCCGGGTGGGGCCACGGCCGGCGGCGACGGCGCGGCTCTCGGTGGCACCGCCGTGCCCGGCGGCTCGGCACCCACGGCCGGATGAGTCCCGGCCCGGCCGAGGCGGACCAGCGCCGCCGACGGGGCGCCCGCGTCGGGGTCCGGCCCGGCGGTGGCAGCTGGTCGGGCGGGCCGCGACGCGGTGCCGCCCTCGACCCGCCGGTTCATGGCCCGTGCCCGGCAACGTCGCATGCGTGCGGCGTTGCCGTGGGCTGGCCGCCGGGTGCTCGCGCTGGCCGGGCTGGTCGCCTGGACGGTGCTCGGCACCGGCTTGTTCGGCGTGCGGGAGGTGCGGGTCGAGGTGCGGGCCTGGTCACCCCGGTGCAGGTGCACGACGCGGTCGGAGTGCCGGACGGGGTGCCGCTGGCTCGGGTGGACCTGGCCGCCGCCGCCCGTCGGGTCGGTGCGCTGCCCCGGTGGAACGGGCCACGGTGTCCCGCGACTGGCCGGGAGCGCTCGTGGTGCGGGTGACCGAGCGGACGCCGGTGGCGGCGGTGCCGCAGGGGAGGCGTTCGCCCTGATCGACAAGAGCGGCCTGGCGTTCCGGACGGTGGACCGACGCCCGGCCGAGCTGCCGCAGGTGACGGTGGGCAGTCCGGCCGTCGACGATCCGGGCACCCGGGCCGCGCTGGAGGTGCTCGTCGCCCTCACCCGCAGCTGCGTGCCCAGCTGGTGGACGTCAACGTGGAGGGTCTGGCCCGGATCAGCCTGCGGTTGCGGGGGACCGGACGGTGGTCTGGGGTGACGCGAGCCGAGGCCCGGACAAGGCCAAGGTGGCCACCGCGCTGCTCGACGAGGACACCGATCGGATCGACGTGAGCGCGCCGGACGTGGTGACCTTTCGTTGACCGGTGAGCGTCCGGAGACGTGACCCGTCACGCCCGCTCGGCGACACGCCGTCCGGGTCCTTGGCTCATCGGGCGGTGGCGCTTACGTTGCCCCGAAGAGGATCGGTGGTTGACATAACTGTAAGCCTCTAGTAGAGGGTGAGGGTTCACCCTGATCCTCTCTGGTGACAGCTGTCGTCGGCCGATGGGCTGGCCATGCCGCACCCGGTCGGCCGAAGCCAATCTCGAAGGAAAGGACCGGAGATGACACCTCCGCACAACTACCTGGCGGTCATCAAGGTCGTCGGCATCGGGGTGGCGGCGTCAACGCCGTCAACCGGATGATCGAGGTTGGGCTCAAGGGCGTCGAGTTCATCGCGATCAACACCGATGCTCAGGCACTGCTGATGAGCGACGCCGACGTCAAGCTCGACGTCGGCCGGAGCTGACCCGTGGCCTGGGGCCGGCGCCAACCCGGACGTCGGCAAGAACGCCGCCGAGGACCACCGCGACGAGATCGAGGAGGTGCTCAAGGGCGCCGACATGGTCTTCGTGACCTGCGGTGAGGGCGGCGGCACCGGCACCGGTGGCGCGCCCGTGGTGGCCAACATCGCCCGTAAGCTCGGCGCGCTGACCATCGGTGTGGTGACCCGGCCGTTCTCGTTCGAGGGCAAGCGCCGCCAGGTGCAGGCCGAGACGGGAATAGACGAACTCCGCAACCAGTGCGACACGCTGATCGTGATTCCGAACGACCGGCTGCTGGCTCTGGGTGACCGCAACATCAGCATGATGGACGCGTTCCGCACGGCCGACCAGGTGCTGCTCTCGGGTGTGCAGGGCATCACCGACCTGATCACCACCCGGGTCTGATCAACCTGGACTTCGCCGACGTCAAGAGCGTGATGAGCGGCGCCGGCAGCGCGTTGATGGGCATCGGCAGCGCCCGTGGCGAGAACCGCGCGGTCGAGGCGGCCGAGGCGGCCATCTCCAGCCCGCTGCTGGAGCAGAGCATGGACGGCGCGCGTGGCGTGTTGCTCTCCATCGCCGGTGGCTCCGACCTGGGCCTGTTCGAGATCAACGACGCCGCCCAGCTGGTCACTGACGCAGCCCACCCGGACGCCAACATCATCTTCGGTGCGGTCATCGACGACGCGCTCGGTGACGAGGTGCGGGTGACGGTCATCGCGGCGGGCTTCGACGGTGGCACGCCCGCGTACAAGGCGGCCGAGCCGACCCGCAAGACCAACACCAACCAGCCCGCGCCGCAGAGCAATCCGGTGCCGGCACCGGCCACCAACCGACGCCGGCCCAGTCGCCGCGTCGAGTGCTCTTCGACGACGTCGACGTGCCCGACTTCCTCAAGAACGGGTCCTGAGCACCGCCGATGACCGACAGCTCAGCCACGGTACGACCGGACCGGCACGCCGAACTCGCGGCCGGGCTCGCCCAGGTTCGATCCCGGATCGACGGCGCCTGCGTGCAGGCCGGTCGGGACCGCTCCGAGGTCACGATGATCGCGGTGACGAAGACCTACCCGGCCAGCGACGTGTTGGCGCTGGCCGGGCTCGGCGTGACCGACATGGGGAGAACCGCGACCAGGAGGCGGCCGGCAAGGCCGCCGAGGTGGCCGCGGCCGGGGTACGTCCCGCTGGCACTTCATCGGCCAGCTACAGCGCAACAAGGCCCGCTCGGTGGTCCGCTACGCCGACGCGGTGCACTCCGTCGACAGTGTCCGCCTGGCTCGGGCGCTGGCCAACGCGGCCGCCGACCGGGAGGCGCCGCTGGATGCCCTGGTCCAGGTGAGTCTCGACGGCGACGGCGCCCGAGGTGGAGCGCTGCCCGGCTCGGCCGATCCGGGCGTCGGGCTGGAGCCGGTGGCCGAGGCGGTGGCCGACATGTCGGGGCTACGCCTGGTCGGTCTCATGGCGGTCGCTCCGCTGGGCTGGGAGCCGGAGCGGCCTTCGCCCGACTCGCGGAGGTTGTCGGCGCGTTTCGAGCGGTCCACCCGGAGCCACCGCGTTGTCCGCGGGGATGAGCGGAGATTTCGATATCGCGATCCGATACGGCGCGACACATGTCCGCGTCGGTAGCGCGTTGCTCGGAATGCGTCCCACGCTGCGGTAGCCTGACCGCCAGACAGGCAAATTACATCAGTGTTGTTTTAGGGCGGGCGTCTCCTGGTCGGGGTCGTGGTGCGCGACGCGAATCGCGCACCGGGGATTGCCGTTCCGGTCCGATGGGCATGGTTGTCCACTCGCGACGGGCGACATGGCACGGGGCGCGTGCGCACGGCGGACGGAAGGGCGCGGGATGGGTGCACTGCGCAAGGCGGGGTCTGGCTCGGTCTGGTCGAAGAAGACGACGAGCGGGCCTACGACGACGGTGGCTACGACAAGGGTGGCTACCGCGACTCGCGTTACCGGCAGAGCCGGTACGCCGAGGAGTTCGCCGACGAGGACGAGGACGACACCGAGGAGCCGCCGGCTCCCCGGCCGCGCGCCAGCGAGCGGGGTCGACTCTCCGAGCGGTCGAGCGGGCGCTTGAGCGAGTCCGAGCGCGGTGACGGCGAGCGTCCGGAGCGACCGAACGGTCCAGCGTACGGTCGATCACCCGGTCGTCGGCCGGCGAGACCTCCGGCGCGCTGACCTATCACACGCGGGACAACCTGGCCCTCGCGCCGCAGGTCAGCTCGCGGGAGCGGGCGCTGCCCGAGGAGGAGCAGCGCTACCAGATCACCACGCTGCACCCCACCACCTACCGGGAGGCGCGCACCATCGGTGAGCACTTCCGCGACGGTGTCCCGGTGATCATCAATCTCACCGAGATGGATGAGGCCGATGCCCGCCGTCTGGTGGACTTCGCGGCCGGTCTGGCGTTCGGCCTGCGCGGTACGATCGAGCGCGTGACCAATCGGGTGTTCCTGCTCTCACCGGCTAATGTCCAGGTCACCGCTGAGGACAAGGCCAAGATCGCTGAGGGCGGTTTTTCAGTCTGAGTTGACCCCGCCCGACCCGAGGGACGTCGCTGACCGTGTTGTCGATCTTACTGCAAGTGCTGTACCTGATCCTTTATGTCTTCCTGCTGCTTCTTCTGTCCCGGTTCGTGTTAAGCGCCGTCCTGCAGTACGGCCGTCGCTGGCAACCGGGGCGTGGAGCATCGGCAGGATTGAATCCGTGTGGAGCGTCACTGATCCCCTCTCAACGCGTTGAGGCGTGTGATCCCTCCGCTGCGAATTGGTACCGTGAGCATCGACCTGGCCTCCCTTGTGCTCCTGGTTATCCTGTTCGTGCTGATGGAGTTCGTGTTAGGGCCGTCGATCAGGGCATCTGCCTGATGACCGACGCGCTTTCGCGGCCGCAACTGACCCGAGGAGTTTCGATGCCGCTGACCCCGGCCGACGTCCATAACGTCGCCTTCAAAAGCCGCCGATCGGCAAGCGGGGTATGACGAGGAGGAGGTCGACGCCTTCCTCGACGAGGTCGAGCGTGAGCTCGCCCGTCTCATCGAGGAGAACAACGAGCTGCGCGCCCAGGTGGAGCGCGGCGGCCGTGGCGGTGCCCTGCGGGCTCCGGCGGCGACGCCCGACTGGCGGCGGAGCTCAACGACGTCAAGGCCCAACTGGACCGGGTGCAGCGCGACAAGTCGGCGGCCGAGCAGGCTGCCCGCGCGATGCAGGCCGAGCTGGAGCAGGTCCGCTCGACCGGCGGTCCGTCCGCGGTCACCGGTGACGGCGAGCAGCAGGCCCTGCGCGTGCTGATGATGGCCCAGCGCACCGCCGACGACCACGTGTCCGACGCTCGCCGCGAGGCCGACCAGCTGCTCTCCGAGGCCCGCAGCAAGGCCGAGGAGGTGACCCGGAGGCGCGCGCGAAGGCCGACGCCCTCGAGCGGGACGCCCGCCAGCGGCACCAGGAGGCCATGGGCGGCCTGGACGCCAAGCGCACGGCCCTGCAGAAGCACATCGAGGAGCTCAAGCAGTTCGAGCGCGAGTACCGCACCCGGCTCAAGGCATACCTGGAGAGCCAGCTGCGTGACCTCGACGGTCGCGGCCAGGGCCTCGAGGCCGAGATGACCCGCTCCGAAGCCGGCCGGGTCGCTGGCGGCAACGGGCTGGCCGCCGCGGGTCTCGCCGGTTCGTACGGCGGCGGCGGGCGCTCCGGCGCTCTCGAAGCCGGACGCTGAGCACCGGCCGGCGATCGCTGTCCGCCAATGGTGACGGTCGCCGGCCCTGCCTGGACGGTACGACGCGGCGGGGTGAGCCGTGATAGTCGCAAGTCTCCTGCTCATCCTCGTCGCGGTGGTGCTCCTGGTGCTCGGCCTGGCCGGTGGCTCCAGCTTTATGTTGATCATCTCCATCGCGGCCAGTCTGCTGGCCGCCGTGGCGTTGGTGGTGGCGCCCGCCAGGCAGCCGCCAACCGCGCCATGGCGGATCCCGGCCAAGCCGGCCGGCGGCACCCGACGCACCCGCACGGCCAGCCAGGCCACGCCGGTGTCGCGTACGGGCCGCCGCTGGTCGAGCCGGAGGTGCCGGTCCAGCACATGCCCACGACGGTTGGTACCGGCGGCGCCGGGTGGCGGCAACCACCCCCGCCGCCGGTCGACCATGCGCCGCGCGTCGACGAGACGTCTCCGTCCGACCCCGCGCCGACGACGCGCCGCCGTTCGAGCAGGGTCGCCGTTCCGGCTCCCGCCGACGACGCGTCCTCGCGGGCCAGACCCGTCAGCCCGGCGTCGCCGTACGCGGCGTCGACCGACGACGGGTTCGACGCCGAGCCCCGGTGACCGACGAACCCGCCGAGCAGCAGGTCACCGCCGCCGAGGCGGCCCGGTGGCACGACTGCTCGACGCGGTCGAGGTCATGGACGGCCGCCCGCTACCACCTCGACAGCTGCCCGCATCTCGTCGGCCGGCAGCCCGAGACGTTGCCGGTCGCCGAGGCCGTGGAACTCGGCTTCACCCCGTGTGCCCACTGCGCACCGGCGACCGTCCTCCTCGCCGACGCCCGGCCGATCTGAAGCGGCGCCGGTGCCCGTGCAGGACACACTGACCGTGGCGGTACGGGTGAAGCCCGGCGCCTCCCGGGACCGGGTGGGTGGCCGCTTCGAGGGCCCGCACGGGCCGGCGCTCGTGATCGCCGTCCACGACCCGGCCGTCGACGGTCGGGCGACCGAGGCGGCCCGACGGGCTCTGGCCGGCGCGTTGGCGTCCGGCCGGCGGCGGTGTCACTGCGCGCCGGCGCGGCCAGCCGGGACAAGCTCTTCCTCGTCGATCGGCCCGGCCCGGAGCTGCCCGAGGTGCTGCGCCACCTGCGCGACGGATCCGCCGGGTGAGGAAAGCCCAGGCAAGGCAGCCGTGACGCCCGGGCTGGATATCGCGCTGCTGGTCGGCGCAGCCGTGCTGTTGGTCGCGGTCGGCGCGGTGCGGCTCTCCACCCGCCTCGGTGTGCCGAGCCTTCTGGTCTACCTGGCCCTGGGTGTGGCGATCGGCGAGAGCGGGCTGGCATCCGCTTCGACGACGTCGAGCTGACCCGGACCCTCGGCTTCTGCGCGCTGATCGTGATCATCGCGGAGGGCGGCCTGACCGCCCGGTGGGCTACGTTGCGCCCGGTGCTCGGGCTGGCGTCCGCGCTCTCCACGGTCGGGGTGATCGTCAGCATCGCGGTGGTCGGCGTTGCCGTACACCTGTTGTTGGGCCTGGACTGGCGGTTGGCGCTGCTCTACGGCGCGGTGCTTCGTCCACCGACGCGGCGGCCGTCTTCGCCACCCTGCGCCGACTGCGGTTGCCGCCCCGGCTGGTGGCGACACTCGAGGCCGAGTCGGGCATGAACGACGCCCCGGTGGTGCTGCTGGTGGTGCTGCTGTCCCACCAGGGCTGGCGCACCCGTGGTGGTACGAGGTCGCGCTCGTCTGTTACGAACTGGGCGTGGGTGCGGCGGTGGGCGTCGGTGCGGGCGTCGCCGGCACCTGGGCGCTGCGACGGCCGCGCTGCCCTCGGCCGGGCTGTACCCGATCGCCGCGGTGGGCATCACGGTGTTGGCGTACGCCGCGGGAGCGGTGCTGCACGCCTCGGGGTTCCTCGCCGTCTACGTGGCCGGAGTGCTGTTGGGCAATGCGCGGCTGTCGCACAAGCAGGCGATCCTCGGCTTCGCGGACGGGCTGGCCTGGCTCGCCCAGATCGGCTTGTTCGTGCTGCTCGGTTGCTGGCCTCGCCGGGCCGGCTGGACGCGGCGGTGTTGCCGGCGGTGGTCGCGGGCTTGCTCTGGTGCTGCTGGCCCGGCCGCTGTCGGTGGCCGTCACGTCGCTGCCGTTCCGGGTCGGTCTTCGAGAACAGGCGTTCCTGTCCTGGGCCGGGCTGCGCGGGCGGTGCCGATCGTCCTGGCCACCATTCCGCTCTCCGAACGGGTGCCCGGGCGGAGCGGCTCTTCGACGTGGTCTTCGTGCTGGTGGTGATCTTCACGTTGGTGCAGACCGGGACGCTGGGACCGTTCGCCCGTCGGTTGCGGGTGACCGCGCCGGCCGAGGCCGCCGAGATCCACGTGGAGACCGCGCCGCTGGAGCGGATGCGCGCCGACCTGCTCCAGGTGGAGGTGCCGTCGGCTCGCGGCTGGCGGGCGTGCACGTCGACGAGCTGCGACTTCCGCTCGGCGCGTCGGTGACCCTTGTGCTGCGCGACGGCGTGGGCTTCGTGCCCGCACCGGACACCCGGTTGAAGACCGGCGACAGTCTGCTGATAGTGGCGACCGCAGGGTACGCGACGCCGCCGAGCGGCGTTTGCGGGCGGTCAGTCGGCGGGGTCGCCTGGCCCGATGGTTTGGTGAGTACGGGGATGAGGCGACCGGTTGATCTGCTAGCGTTCCCTTTGCCCCAGTTAGGCAGGGCTAGGGGCTGTTACACGGGGCGACGGTGCGGCACGTTGTCGGACGCCTGTACGTTCCGTATTCTTGCCAACCTCCGGAGTGCGCGGCCATCATCGCCGTGCGCCCTTTCGTACATAGGGGACGCCCTGGTCGGCGCCCTGACCAGGCGCCGCGGACCGCGCGGCTCCCCGGCCGAGGGAGCGACCCATGGCGAAGCCAGCCAACACCAGGACCGCCGGGCGTAAGCCGGCGCCCCAAGCCACCCGCAGCACGGCGGAGACCGAGAAGATCCGGGCAGCGCTGGCGGCGCGGCGGGACGAGCTTCGCGCCGAGTACGATCAGACGCTGAGTGAGATCACCGAGCTGCAGCGCGATCGGCTGACCGACTCGGCCGGGGACGACCAGGCCGACACGGGCACCAAGACGCTCGAGCGGGAGCAGGAGATCTCTCGCCAACAGCATTCTGGAACGGATCACGCAGGTCGAGCGCGCTCTGGAGCGCCTCGACGAGGGTGGTTACGGCTGGTGCGAGCGGTGCGGCAACCCGATCCCGGTCGAGCGCCTCGCCGCCTTCCCGTCGGCCACCCAGTGTGTGACGTGCAAGCAGCTGGAGGAGCGGCGCTGAGGTCCGTTCCCCGGCGGCGATGAGACGGTGAGCGATCACCGCCAAGACTGTCGATGGGGAGCGCATGACCGCAGCACCGTCCGCCGAACCCGGCCGTACCGACCCGGCGGCGGCACGCCGTCCCCGGGCCGTCGCGATTCTCGCCGGAGTCGCCCTGGTGGCCCTGCTGGCCGACCTGGTCACCAAGCACCTCGCGCTGGCCGAGCTGACCGACCGGGAGCCGGTCCGGCTGCTCGGCGGGCTCGTCTACCTGAGCCTGACCCGCAACAGCGGTGCCGCCTGGAGCATCGGCGCGGACCACACCTGGATCTTCCGCTGATCACCATCGGTGTGGTCGGCTGGATCGTCTGGATGGCACTGCGGCTGCGCTCACTGCCCTGGGCGATCTCCCTCGGTCTGGTGCTGGGTGGGGCGCTGGGCAACCTGGTCGACCGGATCTTCCGGGCACCGTCCCCTTCCACGGGCACGTGGTCGACATGATCAGCCTCTTCGACCCGTACGGTCAGGTGTGGCCGGTGTTCAACCTGGCCGACAGTTCGCTGGTCTGCGGTGTGCTGCTGGCCGTCGTGCTGGAGCTGACCGGCCGCCAGCGTGACGGCCGGCGGGCCGGCCGCGACGGCGACCCGGCCACGACCGACGCCAAGCCGGGCGCCGAGCAGCGGGAGCGGGCATGACCTCCGCGTTCGCCGCTGGCGGCGACCACCGTTCCCTTCCGGTGCCGGACGGCCTGGACGGCATGCGACTGGACCAGGCGGTGTCACGCCTGTTCGGGCTCTCCCGCACGGCCGCGGCGGCCCTGGTCGACGCCGGGGACGCGCTTGTCGACGGCTCCGCCCGGCCCAACTCGCACAAGGTCAAGGCCGGCTCCTGGCTGGACGTCACGCTGCCCGCCCGATCGCACCGCCGACCGTGGTGCCGCAGGCGGTGCCCGGCCTGCGGGTGGTCTACGCCGACGACGACATCGTGGTTGTCGACAAGCCGGTGGGAGTGGCCGCGCATCCCAGCCCCGGCTGGACCGGCCCGACGGTGATCGGCGCCCTCGCAGCGATCGGGCACCGCATCTCCACCAGTGGTGCCGCCGAGCGGCAGGGCGTGGTGCACCGACTCGACGTGGGCACCACCGGCATCATGGCGGTGGCCAAGAGCGAACACGCGTACACGGCGTTGAAGCGGGCCTTCAAGTACCGCGAGGTGGACAAGGGCTACCACGCGGTGGTGCAGGGTCACCTGGATCCGCTGCGCGGCACCGTCGACGCGCCGATCGACCGGCACCCCACCCACGACTACCGGTGGGCGGTGGTCTCCGGTGGCAAGCCGAGCATCACCCACTACGACACGCTGGAGGCGTTCCCGGCCGCCAGCCTGGTCGACGTCCGGCTGGAGACCGGCCGGACCCACCAGATCCGGGTGCACTTCTCCACCCTGCGGCACCCTGTGTGGGTGACCTCACCTACGGCGCCGATCCCACCCTCTCGGCCCGTCTCGGCCTGGCCCGTCAGTGGCTGCACGCCCGCGAACTGAGCTTCCTGCACCCCGAACGGGGACGAGGTCCGGTTCGTCAGCGACTACCCTGACGACCTGGACCGTGCGCTCCAGATCCTGCGTGACTGAGCGGCGACCGCCCGACACCGATCCACAGAGGGGATCCCGCCCGTGCGCGCCGGTAACCTGCTGCGGCAGCTGGACCAGCGGCTACTGCCGCCGCTGACCGGGCGGTGGCCCGGCTGGGTGACCGCTCGGCGCGCTCCGGGGTGCTCAGCTGGGCAGCCGTGCTCTCCGCGGCGGCGGTGCTGGGCACCGCCGTCTGGGCCGTCGACGACGACCCGGTCGGCGACCGGACGGTGGGCGAGGTGACCCGGGTCGGGGTCTCCGACGGCGACTCCGTCCCCGGCTACCTGCGGTCCGTCGCGGCCGACCTGGCCGCGCTGCCCGCGTCCGCCCCGGCCGCCGAGGACGGCACGTACGCGCTTGTCACGCTGGACGCGTACCTGCCGCCGCAGCGTCTGACGACGGTGCTCGGCGACGTCGGGGTCTCGGCCGTCTTCGGGCGGGTTCCGCTGCCCGGCCGGCAGACCGAGATCGTCAAGATCCCCGCACTCCGGGTGCCGGACGACGTGGTCGCCGGGATGGAACGGGTGGCGGCCCGCAAGGAGACCGAGGCCGCCGACTACCGGCCAAGGCCGCCGTGGTCGACGGCGACGGGGTGGACGAACGGAGTTGCGGGAGCGCTACGTGAGCGGCGCCGAGGTGGCGGCCGCCGAGGCGGCGGCGTACCGCACGGGTTGCGCCTGTGTCTACGCGGCGGTGGTGCGGGCGACGCCGGTGGCGTTGCGCGGCATCGCGGTCCGACCGGACGTGCGGGCGGTCGACCCCGCGCCCGAGGTGTACCGGCTGGACCGTACGGTCTTCACGCCGCCGCTGCCCGAGCAGCGCGACGTGGTGCGTCCGCCGGCCGACTCCGGGCCAGCCCGAGCCGACGCGGAGCGGGCGGCCGGAGCCGGTACCGAGCGCGGTGGTGCCCTCGGCGTCGATGGTGAATCGTCGGAACCCGCACCAGTCGTGACGATCCCGTCACCGGAGTCGTCGTGGCCGGAGGCCACCGAGTCGGCGACGCCGAGCGTCACCACCTCGCCGGACAGCGCGGGTGTCGAGCCGCCGACGCCGACGTCGTCGTGATCTGCGTCGGCTGGTGTGCGCTCTGAGGTGTGGTCCGAATAGGGTTTGGTCGTAGCCTGTCAGACGGAGATCGATGGCGCTGGGAGGGCGGGCCGTGGAGGGCAGTGAGACCGGCTGGGGCCGGCCGGCCGAACCAGCGCCGAGGTGGCGTGCGTTGCTGGACCGCGCCCGGCTTGGCGGTCGTGGCGCGGACCAGACCGAGCCGGACCGGCGTGCCGAGGAGGCGTCGTCGCCCGATCCACTGCCACGGCGTGCGGCCCCAACGGCTACGCCGGCCGGGCACCCGCCATCGGGCATCCGGCCGATCTGTCGTACGGCGCGGAGCCCGCGTACCGGGCCGAGGCGACCTACCGCGTCGACCCCGCCTTTCGGGCGGAGCCGGACTACCGGGCCGAACCGGCGTACCGGGTCGAGCCGGACTACCGGGCCGAGCCGGCGTACCGTGCCGAGCCGGACTATCGAGCGGAGCCGGCGTACCGGTCCGAGCAGCCGGACTATCGCGCCGAGCCGGGTTACGGGACCGAGCCGGCTTACCGCGCCGAGCCGGGTTACGGGACCGAGCCGGCTTACCGCGCCGAACCGGGGTACGGGACCGAGCCGGGTTACCGCGCCGAACCGGGCTACCGGGCCGAGCCGGACTACCGGGCCGAGCCGGACTACCGGGCCGAGCCGAGCTACCGGGCCGAGCCGGACTACCGGGCCGAGCCCGAGCCGGAGCCGCCACGCGGCCCCGACCCCGCGCAGTCGCGCTACGCGTTGCTGGACAACGGCTACCGATCCGGCGACCCGGCGGTGGAATCGCGGTACGCCCTGCTGGAGACCGGCTACCAGCCGGAGACCGGCTACCCGGTAGCCGCACCACCGCCCCGCCGGTCGCGCCGCCGATCGCGCCCCCGCCGATCGTCCCGCCACCGGTCGCCCCACCGGTCGTCCCGCCACCCACCCCGTCGGTCGGCTCGGCGATCGCCGAGCGCGCCTACCCGGCCCGGATCGAGTGGCGTCCGCAGAGCGGCGTCGACCCGGAGCAGGAACGCGCCAACGGGTGCTCCAGCGGGACCTGGCACGCCCGGGTGTTCGCCTTCGCCAACCCCAGGGCGGGTGCACAAGACCACCGCCACAGTGCTCGCCGCCGCCACGGTCGGCAGCGTGCGCGGAAGGTGTGCTGGCCTGGGACGACAACGAGTTGCGCGGCACCCTCGGTTTGCGCGCCGGCAGCGCCCGCCACGCCCGGACGATCCGGCACCTGATCAGCGACCTCGCCCAGATCGAGATCCTGGAGGGCGCGACCCTGCTGGACCGGCTGGACGACTACCTGCGGCACGCCTCCGACGGCTCGTACGACGTCCTGGCCGGCGAGGAGAGCCCGCGCTTCGCCCAGCGGCTGGACCAGTTCACCGTCCGACGTGTGCTGGAGCTGCTGCGGCGCACCCACGACGTGGTCTGCGTGGACACCGGCAACAACGTGGAGAGCCCCAACTGGCGCACGGTGATGCAGGCCGCCGACCAGTTGGTGGTGACCACGGTGCCCCGGGAGGACGCGGCGTTCAGCGCGGACTGGATGCTCGACCTGCTGCACGAGGAGGGCATGGGCGAGTTGGCGGACAACGCGATCACCCTGATCTCCTGCCCGACCCCGGGCCGCTCGGCCCTTCAGGACGACCTGGAGCGGCACTTCGCCACCCGTACCCGTGCTGTGGCAGTGGTGCCCTACGACCCGGCACTGGAGACCGGGTCGTCGATCGAGTACCACCAGCTCCAGCCGGAGACCCGCCAGGCGTGGCTGCGGGCGGCGGCGATGATGGTGGAGCCGTTCGCCCGGTGAGCTGGTCTGCCGCCACCGAAGCCCCAGCCTCGTGCCGGGCCTGAGAGGATCATCGGGTGAGCCCGGACAACCTCGACTCTGAGCGGCCCGTCAACGAGCCCGACCGACAGGCGCCACCCCGTACGCCGGGCGCGACGCCGCCGGAGGCTGAGCCGCCGGCCGAGACACCCCGAACGCCGCCGCGCCGAGCGGACGCCACCGGATGGGGGCGAGCCGGGCGAGTTCCCCTCGTCGGCGTACCAGAGCTCGCTGGAGCTGAGGTTCGACGAGCCGCGTCGCCCGCTGCGCGCCGTGGCCACGGTGCTGGGCTCGGCGCTCGCGCTGGCCGTGCTGGGTGTCCCGCTCGGGCTGCTCTGGGCCGCGCTCGCGCCGGACACTCCGGTGCTCAAGACCGCCGAGGGGCGATCTACGCCGATCCGCAACCGGAGCAGCCGATCGCCGCGGACGGGTGGTTCAGCCTGCTCGGGCTCGCCTTCGGGCTGCTGGTGGCGCTCGCTCTGTGGCTCGTGCTGCGCCGGCGGCGCGGGCCGGTCGGGCTGGTCGCCGCGGTGCTCGGCGCACTGGTCGCCGCGCCGGTGGCCTGGCAGGTGGGGCGGCGGATCGGCCTGGCCACCTTCGACCGGTTGCTGGCTGACGCGCCGGCCGGGCAGGCCTTCACCAAACCCGCCGACCTGCGCGCCGGTGGAGTCGACTGGCTGCTCGGTGTGCTGCCGGTGCCGCACGGCAACCTGCTGCTGCCGGCGTTCGGTGCCGCGGTCATGTACACGCTGCTGGCCGGCTGGTCGCGGTGGCCGGGCTGCGCCGGAGCCCGACCCGGCGGAGTTCAGTTGGGTGTCGGAGGGGACGCCAGCTCCGCCAACGGCACCGGGACCGCCCGCACCTGACGCAACAGAGCCGCCTCGCGGTTGAGCAGCCGCAGCTCGGCGCGGAGCCGGGAGGCCGTGTCGTCGATCGCCAGCAGCCGCTGCCGGTCGTCGACGGTGAGCGCCGCCGTCGCCGCCACCAGGTGGGAGAGCACTGTCGGGTCCTCGGGCAGTTGCTCGGAGATCTCCTCCGGGTCGGAGCGGATCAGGCCGAGGTACTGCCGGAACACCGCGATCACGCGGGCGGCCAGCAGATCGGCCACCTCGTCCGACCCGCCCGGATCGGGCAGCCACTCGACGTCGGCGGTCAGGTAGGGCGCGGCGCTCTCGTCGACCTCGGTGATGCGGAAACGACGCCGGCCGACCGTGACGATGTCGAAGCCACCGTCGGCCAGCTCGGTCACCTGGCGCAGCTCGGCGGTGCAGCCCACCTCGTGCAGGGTGACGGCGCCGGCGCTCGGAGTCGCCCGCTCCCGGGCGGCCGGCGCGACCTCCCAGCCGGCCTGGATGGCCACCACGCCGAACTCCCGTGGGGCCCCTCGGGTAGGTCGACCAGGTGTCGGACCAGCGCCCGGTAGCGCTCCTCGAAGATGTGCAGCGGCAGCACCAGCCCGGGAAGAGCACCGTTGCGAGCGGGAAAACCGGCAGCCGTGCGGTCACACCGTCGAGCCTAACCAATCGCGGCCCCGTGGGCGTGGCCCGCTCACCGTCCCGGCGGACGGGCGGCTCGGGTGGACGTCGGGCCAGCCGCCTAGACTCGCAAGGGTGCTGAATCGGATCGACCTCCGCGACGGTCTTGGTGACCCGCGCCGCCTGCTGCCCGTGCCCAGCTCGACGTGTCGGTCGCCGTCGAGCGGATCCGACCCCTGGTGGAGGCGGTCCGCGAGCATGGGTACCCGGCGATCCGGGAGGCCAGCGAGCGGTTCGACGGCATCTCCCGGAGGTGCTGCGGGTGCCGGTCGAGGCGATCACCGAGGCCGAGGGCGTGCTCGACCCGAGTGTGCGCGCCGCGCTGCTGGAATCGATCACCCGGGCCGCCGGGTGCACGACGATCAGCGGCGCACCGACCACGTCACCCAGGTGGTGCCCGGCGGCACTGTCACCGAGCGGTGGTTGCCGGTCGACCGGGTCGGCCTCTACGTGCCCGGTGGCCTCGCGATGTACCCGTCGACAGTGGTGATGAACGTGGTGCCCGCCCAGGCGGCCGGGTGCGCTCGCTGGTGGTGGTCAGTCCGCCGCAGAAGGACAACGGCGGCCTGCCCGATGCCCGGGTGCTCGCCGCGTGCGCGCTGCTCGGCGTCGACGAGGTGTACGCCGTGGGTGGGGCCCAAGCGGTGGCGATGCTGGCGTACGGCGCGGCGGTGGACCCGACGGGTGCGCAGCGGTGCGACCCGGTCGACCTGATCACCGGTCCCGGCAACATCTGGGTGACCGCCGCCAAGCGGCTGCTGCGTGGTGTGGTCGGCATCGACGCCGAGGCCGGGCCGACCGAGATCGCCATCCTGGCCGACGACACTGCCGACCCGGCGCACGTCGCCGCCGACCTGATCAGTCAGGCCGAGCACGACCCGCTCGCCGCGAGCGTGCTGGTCACCCGTCGACGGCGCTCGTCGAGGCGGTCGAGCGGGAGTTGGCCCGGCAGGTGCCGGCGACCAAGCACACCGAGCGGGTGACCACGGCGCTGACCGGTGAGCAGAGCGGCGTGGTCCTGGTCGACGACCTCGAGGCGGGGCTGCGGGTGGTCGACGCGTACGCGGCCGAGCACCTGGAGATCCAGACCGTCGATTCCCGAGTGGGCGCTGCGGGTCCGCAACGCCGGGGCGATCTTCGTGGGCGCGTGGTCGCCGGTGTCGCTCGGCGACTACTGCGCCGGGTCCAACCACGTGCTGCCCACCGGTGGCTGCGCCCGGCACTCCTCCGGCCTGTCCGTGCAGTCCTTCCTGCGCGGGGTGCACCTGATCGAGTACACGGAGAGCGCGCTGCGTGACGTGGCGCCGCACGTGGTCACTCTGGCCAACGTGGAGGACCTGCCCGCGCACGGCCAGGCGGTCCAGGCCCGCTTCCGGGAGGGCCGGCGTGAGCGAGGCCATCGAGCGCACCGGCCTGGAGGATCTGCCGATCCGCGACGACCTGCGCGGGTTGTCGCCGTACGGGCGCCGCAGCTGGACGTGCCGGTGCGGCTCAACACCAACGAGAACTCCCACCCGGTGCCGGAACCGGTCGTCGAGGCGATCGGCAAGGCGCTCGCGGCGGAGCTGAGTGAGCTGAACCGCTACCCGGACCGGGACGCGGTGGCGCTCCGCGCCGACCTGGCCGAATATCTCGGGTACGGGCTCACCGTCGAGCAGGTGTGGGCGGCCAACGGTTCCAACGAGATCCAGCAGCAGTTGCTGCAGGTGTTCGGCGGGCCGGGGCGCAGCGCACTCGGCTTCGTGCCGGCGTACTCGATGCACCCGCTGCTGGCCCTCGGCACCGGCACCCGGTGGGTGCCGGCCGAACGCGGCGTCGACTTCGGGTTGACCGCCGAGGAGGCGGTCGCCCAGGTCCGCGAGCACCGACCCGACGTGGTCTTCCTCTGCTCACCGAACAACCCCACCGGCACGGCACTGGACCCGGCGGTGATCGCGGCGGTGCTCGACGTCGCGCCCGGCATGGTGGTCGTGGACGAGGCGTACGCCGAGTTCGCCCGGCCAGGACGGTGAGCGCCCTCGCGGTGCTGCCCGGCCACCCGCGGCTGGTGGTTACCCGGACGATGAGCAAGGCGTTCGGCTTCGCCGGCGGGCGGCTGGGTTACCTGGCGGCCGACCCGGCGGTGGTGCGGGCGGTGCAGCTGGTCCGATTGCCGTACCATCTCTCCGCGCTGACCCAGGCCGCCGCTCGCGCGGCGGTGGCCACCGAGACGCCCTCCTCGGTACGGTGAGCGCGATCATGGCGCAGCGGGACCGGATCGTGGCGACGTTGCGCGAGCGCGGGTTGCGGGTCGCCGACAGCGACGCCAACTTCGTGCTCTTCGAGGTGGGCGGGGACCAGACAGTCGTCTGGAACGCCCTGCTGGCACAGGGGGTGCTGGTCCGCGACGTCGGCCTTCCCGGCTGGCTTCGGGTGACCGCCGGCACCGCCGCCGAGACCGACGCCTTCCTTTCTGCAATGGAGACTTCGCAATGAGTCGGACCGCCCGGGTGGAACGGATCACCAAGGAGACCAAGGTCCTCGTCGAGATCGACCTCGACGGCACCGGCACCGCCGAGATCAGCACCGGTGTCGGCTTCTACGACCACATGCTGCACCAGATCGCCCGGCACGGCGGCTTCGACCTGACCGTGCGCACAGTGGGTGACCTGGAGATCGACGCGCACCACACGATCGAGGACACCGCGCTCGCCCTGGGCGCCGCGTTCGACCAGGCGCTGGGCGACAAGGCCGGCATCCGGCGGTACGGGTCGGCGACCGTGCCGATGGACGAGGTGCTGGTCCGGGCCGCGGTGGATCTCTCCGGTCGGCCGTACGTGGTGCACGACGAGCCGGTGCTCGCCCCGTACATCGGGCCGGTGTACGCGACGAGCATGACCCGGCACATCTGGGAGTCCTTCGGCCAGGCGGCCCGGGTCACGCTGCACGTCGACGTGCTGCGGGCGGCCCGGCCGGGCGGTCACCGGACGCGCACCACGTGGTGGAGGCGCAGTTCAAGGCGGTCTCCCGCGCGTTGCGCGAGGCCACCTCGATCGACCCGCGTTCGGCCGGTGCGATCCCGAGCACGAAGGGCGCACTCTGATGAGCGCGAGGAGTGCAGCGCAGCGGAGCCCCGCAGTCGCGAATGGAAGGCGGATCTGATGGGTGCCGCGTTGCCGACGCTGTTGCTGATCCTGGCCGGGGTGCTGGTGGGTGGCACCTGGTCGCTGTACCGGCAGGGCGCGCCGAAGGCCGCCGTGCTGATCACCGGGCGCTCGCGGTGCTCGCCACGGTCGCCGGGGTGCTGCGGCTGCTGCCGGACAACGGGTGATCGGGGTGACGACATGAGTGACGTCGTGGTGCTCGACTACGGGTCGGGCAACCTGCGTTCGGCGGAGCGGCGTTGGCCGCCGCCGGAGCCGACGATGCGGGTGACCGATGACCTGACCGCCGCGGCTGCCGCCGATGGTCTGGTGGTGCCGGGTGTGGGCGCGTACGCCGCGTGCATGGCCGGGATCGAGGTGCTCGGCGCAGGCCCGGTGATCGCCGAGCGGGTGGCCGCCGGCCGGCCGGTGCTCGGCATCTGTGTGGGCATGCAGGTGCTCTTCGAGCACGGTGACGAGCACGGTGTGGTGACCAAGGGGCTCGGGCTGCTGCCGGGCGGGTGACCCGGCTGGCCGCCACCCGGCTGCCGCACATGGGCTGGAACACGGTCCGGGCACCCGGGAGTCGGTGCTGTTCGGTGGCTTGTCGGAGGAGAGCCGGTTCTATTTCGTGCACTCGTACGCGATGGGCGACCCGGCGGCGCTGGCCGCTGCCGGTGCCACGGTGACCACCGCCCACCACGACACGGATTTCGTCGCCGCTGTGGAGCGGGGCTCGTTGTCGGCGGCCCAGTTCCACCCGGAGAAGTCCGCCGAGACCGGTGCCGCGCTGCTGCGCAACTGGCTTGCCACGCTGCCCAGCAGTGACTGAGCGTCGTCGCGCGGTGCCCGGCCGAGGGGCGTCGCGGTGAGTCGCGAACGCGCTCGGAGGCAGGCCGAGCGGGAGGCGGAGCAGGCCCGGGAGCGGGCGGTCCGGCAGCGTCGGGTCGCTCGCCGGCAGCGCCGCCGCGCGGTGGTCCGCCGGTTGACGCCGCGCGTGCGACGGGTCGTTCCGGGCGGCTGGCTCGACACACCCGCGGTGAGCGGGCCGCTATCGTGCTGCTCACCGGTGCGGCGTTGATTCTGATCTGGACGTTCGTCGACAACCTGGCGCTGCGCGTCGCGCTGATCGTGCTCTTGCTGCTCGTACTTCCGGCGATCGTCGTGATCGCCCTGGACCGCCGTACCTGATCGAGGAGAGACGTTGAGCCTCACCCTGTTACCCGCCGTGGATGTCGCCGACGGCCGGGCCGTCCAGCTCGTGCAGGGCGCCGTCGGAAGCGAGAGCAACTACGGCGAGCCGCTGGACGCGGCGCTGGCCTGGCAGCAGGACGGCGCCGAGTGGATCCACCTGGTCGACCTGGACGCGGCGTTCGGTCGGGGCACCAACGCGCACCTGCTCGCGGAGGTGGTGCGGCAGTTGGACGTGAAGGTGGAGCTGTCCGGTGGCATCCGGGACGACGAGTCGCTGCGCGCGGCGCTGGGCACCAGGGCGGCCCGGTGAACATCGGCACCGCCGCCCTGGAGGACCCGGTCTGGTGTGACCGGGTGGTCGCGGAGTACGGCGACCGGGTGGCCATCGGGCTGGACGTGCGTGGTCACACCCTCCGCGCGGGGCTGGACCCGTGACGGCGGTGACCTGTACGAGGTCCTGGAGCGGCTGGACAAGGCGGGTGCGAGCCGGTACGTGGTCACCGACATCACCAAGGACGGCACGATGCGCGGGCCGAACCTGGACCTGCTGCGCGAGGTGTGCGCCCGTACCGACCGGCCGGTGATCGCCTCCGGTGGGGTGTCCACGCTCGACGACCTGCGGGCATTGGCGACCCTGGAGTCGGCCGGGGTGGAGGGCGTGATCGCCGGTAAGGCGCTCTACGCGGGCGCGTTCACGGTGGCCGAGGCGCTGCGGACGCTGGCCGAGGCGTGACGGTCACCCGGCTCGGGTCGGGTGGCCCGTGGGAGCAGCAGTACGGCTATTCCCGGGTGGTCCGGGCCGGTGACCGGCCTGGACGGCCGGCTGCACGGCGACCGTGGACGGTCGGGTGGTGCACGTCGGTGACGCCGCCGCGCAGACCGCGCAGGCGCTGCGGATCGGGTTGGACGCGCTCGCGGAGGTGGGTGCGGAGCCCGGTGACGTCGTCCGGACCAGGATGTACGTGACGGACCGGTTGCACGCCGACGAGGTGGGCCGGGCGCACAACGTGGTCTTCGGCGCGGTCCGGCCAGCGGCGACCTGGTGCTGGTGGCCGGTCTGCTGGATCCGGAGCACCTGGTCGAGGTGGAGTTGGAGGCGTACCTCGGCGATCGCTGAGGACGCGCCCGGCGGCCTGCTGGCTGGCCTGCGGCCCGATAAGTTGTGCACAACTTAATTGTGGGCTACGGTTCAGCGGTGACCGATGACCTGGTGCTGCGCCGGCAGGTGTGCTTCGCGCTCTACGCCGCGTCACGCGCACTGACCGACGTCTACCGGCCGATCCTCGACGAGGTCGGGCTGACCTACCCGCAGTACCTGGTGCTGCTGGTGCTCTGGGAGCGTCCCGACGACGCCCCACGGTGTCCGAGCTGGGCGCCGAGCTGCGGCTGGACTCCGGCACGCTCTCCCCGCTGCTCAAGCGGCTGGAGGGGCGGGCCTGGTGGTGCGGCGGCGGTCGGCCCGCGACGAGCGGCGGGTCGAGGTGGGCCTCACCGAGCAGGGCAGGGCGCTGCGTGAGCGGCTCTGCGACGTCCCGCTGCGGATCGCCGAGGCCACCGGGCTGGGCATCGGCGAGCTCGTCGCGCTGCGCGACACCCTCACCCGGGTCACCGACACCATCCACCGACAGAAGGAGCAGTGACTCTCATGCAGGTTCTCTACACCGCATCCGCGACCGCCAGTGGCGACGGCCGGGACGGCCACGTCGAGACCTCCGACGGCACGTTCGCGCTCGACCTGGCCGTGCCGAAGGAGATGGGCGGCGCCGGCGGCGCGACCAACCCGAGCAGCTCTTCGCCGCCGGCTACGCGGCCTGCTTCCACAGCGCGCTGCGGCTGGTGGGTCGCCGGGCGAAGGCCGACGTGACCGGCTCCGTGGTCGCGGCCGAGGTGGGCATCGGCCCGAACGGCAGCGGCGGCTTCGGCCTCACCGTGCAGCTCGTCGTCGACCTGCCCGCCGTCTCCCGCGAGACCGCCGAGCAGATCGTCGAGCAGGCCCACCAGGTCTGCCCCTACTCGAACGCCACCCGCGGCAACGTCGACGTCGCGCTGACCGTCCGCGAGACCCTGTCCGCGTGACGTCGCGGTCCCAGGCCCCACCCGCGGACGAGAGGACGACCACCCGTGACCACCAACCGCGAGATCCACCTGGCCCGCCGCCCGGTCGGCTGGCCCACCGAGGACACCTTCCGGCTCGTCGAGACCGACGTCCCGACGCCCGGGCCGGGCCAGATCGTGGTCCGCAACCAGTACCTGTCCGTCGACCCGTACATGCGGGGACGGATGAACGACGTCAAGTCGTACGTGGCCCCGTTCGCACTCGACGCGCCGCTCGACGGTGCCGCGATCGGCGAGGTGGTGGCCAGCGAGGCGGACGGCATCTCCGTCGGGGCCACCGTCCTGCACGGGCTGGGCTGGCGGGAGTACGCGCTCCTCGACGCCCGGGCCGCCCGCCCGGTCGACCCGAGCCTGGCACCGACCAGCGCGTACCTCAGCGTGCTGGGCATGACCGGGCTGACCGCGTACGCCGGGCTGCTGGAGGTCGCCGCGATGAAGCCCGGCGAGACGGTCTTCGTCTCCGCCGCGGCCGGTGCGGTGGGCAGCCTGGTCGGCCAGATCGCCAAGCTCAAGGGCGCCGGTCGCGTGGTCGGCAGCGCCGGCTCGCCGGCCAAGGTCGAGCGGCTGCGGGCGCTGGGCTTCGACGCCGCCTTCGACTACCACGACGGGTCGGTCCGCGACTCGTTGCGGGCGGCCGCCCGGACGGCGTCGACGTCTACTTCGACAACGTCGGCGGCGACCACCTGGAGGCCGCCATCTCGGCCATGAACCTGCACGGCCGGGTCGCCATCTGCGGCATGATCGGGCAGTACAACGCCACCGAGCCGCCGGCCGCGCCGCGCAACCTGGCGCTGGTCATCGGCAAACGGCTCACCCTGCGCGGCTTCCTGGTCAACGACCACAACGACGTGCGGGCGGCGTTCGTCCGCGACGTCGCGGGCTGGCTACGCGAGGGCACGCTGTCCTACGACGAGACGATCGTGGACGGCATCGAGAACGCGCCGGCCGCGTTCCTCGGCCTACTGCGCGGCGACAACCTCGGCAAGATGCTCGTCAAGGTGTGACCCAGGCCTCGTTCACGGCGGTCGACCCGATCGGGTCGACCGCCGTCGCGCGTGTGGAGGATAGGCTCGCGGCATGACGGTGGCGGTACGCGTGATCCCCTGTCTGGACGTGGACGCCGGACGGGTGGTCAAGGGGTCAACTTCCTCGACCTGCGCGACGCCGGCGACCCGGTGGAGTTGGCTGCCGCGTACGACCGGGCCGGCGCCGACGAGCTGACCTTCCTCGACGTCACCGCGTCCTCCAGCGACCGGGGCACCATGCTCGACGTGGTGCGCCGCACCGCCGAGTCGGTGTTCATCCCGCTGACCGTCGGCGGTGGGGTCCGGCAGGTCGCCGACGTGGACACGCTGCTGCGCGCCGGGGCGGACAAGGTCGGCGTGAACACCGCCGCCATCGCCCGCCGGAGCTGATCGCCGAGATCGCCGACCGGTTCGGCCGGCAGGTGCTCGTGCTCTCCTCGACGTGCGCCGGGCCACGACCGACAGCACGCCCAGCGGCTTCGAGGTCACCACGCACGGCGGTCGGCGCGGCACCGGTCTCGACGCCGTCCGCTGGGCCCAGCGGGGCGCCGAGCTGGGCGCGGGGAGATCCTGCTCAACTCGATGGACGCCGACGGCACCAAGGCCGGTTTCGACCTGGAGCTGATCGCCGCGGTGCGGGCGGTCGTCGACGTGCCGGTGGTGGCCAGTGGGGTGCCGGCGAGGTGGCCCACTTCCGCCCGCGATCGGCGCCGGCGCGGACGCGGTGCTCGCCGCCAGCGTCTTCCACTTCGGTGAGTTGACGGTGGCCGAGGTCAGGACGCGCTGCGGCACAGCGGTCATCCGGTGCGCTGAGCCGCTCAGCGCTCGCCGGACTGCCCTCCGGTGACCGGCGGGGCGTGGGGATCGAGCGGACCGCGTACTCCTGGACCGCCGCCGCGTGGTCGGCCTCCTCCAGGATCCAGTCGGCGCTGCCCGGCGCGTGCCGGCGGGTCAGCACACCCTGCACGGTGTCCACCATGGTCGCCACGCCCGCCCGCGGGCGGGTGCGCCAGAGCTGCTCACCCTCGGCGGTGATCCGGAACCAGCCGTCGGCCACACTGACCAGGCCCGCACCGACCAGTCGCTGGACGGCGGCCTCCACCTCGTGTCGCTGCGGGATCGCGTGGTTGAGGTGGTCGGCGGTGGAGAGCACGTCGGTCAGGCGGACACCCTCCGGCCGTCGACTTGTCGCCGACCGACGGTGCCGTCCGTCCCCGCTCGCGATGACGAGCGACACGAAGATCCATGCGTCGTTCCAGCGCCAACCGTTCTCCCCATGCAGAGATGATGACGGCGCGCGTCGCGGAAGGGAACACCCACCCTCCAACCGCAACGCGGCACCACCACCACGTACCGGTTCGCGGACGGTCGGTGAGGGTTCAGCCGGCGGGGTGGCCGGCGCGGCGCTACCCGACGGGGCACGGCGCTGTCGGGTGCGGCGCTCTCCGGCACGGCGAACAGCGGGATGAAGAACTGGGCCAACGGGCCGATGGCCAGCGCGTACGCGACGGTGCCCACGCCGACCGTGCCGCCGAGCAGCCAGCCCAGCGCCAGCACGGTGACCTCGATGACGGTGCGCACCAGCCGGACCGACCGGCCGGGCCGGCGGGCCACGTACCCGGTCATCAGGCCGTCGCGGGGCCGGGCCCCAACCGGGCGCCGAGGTAGAGGGCGGTGGCCGCGCCGTTGGCGACGATCCCGGTGATCAGCAGCACGATCCGGACGCTGAGCGGGCCACCCGTGGGCATCAGGGCCAGGGTGGCGTCCGCGACCAGGCCGACCACCACGACGTTGCTGACCGTGCCGAGGCCGGGTCGTTGTCGCAGCGGGATCCAGAACAGCAGGACCAGCGCACCGACGCCGATGGCGACAGTGCCGAAGGAGAGCCCGGTCAGCTCGGAGAGCCCTGGTGGAACACGTCCCACGGGTCGAGGCCCAGGTGGGAGCGGAGCATCAGGGCCATGCTGACGCCGTAGAGCACGAGCCCGAGGTAGAGCTGGACCAGCCGTCGAACCGGCCGGTGCCGCAGATTGCCAATCAGTGCCATGCATGCCACCCTAGGGGCCAATCCTCGCCGAGGAAGAAGCCAATATTCGAGGAGTGGCTATGACCGGGCAGGTGCGCGGCGTCCATTGGCCCGTCTGCTCGGGCAGTGGCATGCCCTGCCGGGCCGTCGTCGCAGCCCCGACTACGCCGCTCTGGCCGGCGCGGTGCGCGGTCTGCTCGCCGACGGCCGGCTGCCCTGGGCGTCCGCCTTCCCGCCGAACGGGAGCTGGCCGAGGCACTGCGGATCAGCCGGACCACTGTCACCGCGGCCTACCGGGAGCTGCGCGAGACCGGGCACCTGGCCAGCCGTCGGGGTGCCGGCAGCTGGACGATGCTGCCGGGCAACCACCGGGTGGCCAGCACCGGCCTGTGGACCCCGCTGGACGACCGGGAGATGCTCGACCTCGGCGTCGCCGCACTGGCCGCCCCGCCGCAACTGCTGGCGGCCGCCCGTGCCGCCACCGAGGACCTGCCCCGATACCTGGGCGGGGCCGGCTACCACCCGACCGGCATCATCGAGCTGCGCGAGGCGGTGGCCGACGCGTACCGCGCCCGGGGTTGCCCACCTCGGCCGACCAGATCATGGTCACCAGCGGCACCCAGCACGCACTGGACCTGGTGCTGCGCCTCGCCCTGGCCCCGGGCGGCAACGTGCTGGTCGAGTCCCCGACCTACCCCAACGCACTCGCCGCGCTGGCCGGCCGACGGGCCCGGATCACCACCCACGGTCTGGCCGCCGACGCCGGCGGCTGGGATCCCGACCTGCTGCTGGGCAGCCTCCGGCAGACCCGGCCCAGCTGGCCTACCTGATCCCGGAGTTCCAGAACCCGACGGGCCACCTGATGCCCGCCTCGCTCCGCGAGCACGTGGTGGCCGCCGCCCACGCCGTCGGCACCGATCTGGTCATCGACGAGTCCTTCGTGGACCTCCCGATGGACGGCACCGAGCTGCCGCCCCGGTCGCCGCCTACGACCGACACAGCCGGGTGATCAGCATCGGCGGGATGAGCAAGCTCTACTGGGGTGGGCTGCGGATCGGCTGGTGCGCGCGTCCGCGCCGCAGGTGCAGCGGCTGGCCGCCGTGCGGGTCGGGGTGGACATGGCGAGCCCGGTGCTGGACCAACTGGTCGCTGTGCACCTGCTCGCCGACGCCGACACCATCGTCGCCGAGCGCCGCGTCCAGTTGGCCGTCCAGCGCGACGCCCTGCTCGGCGCGCTCGCCGAGCGGCTGCCCGAGTGGCGGGTCACCGTGCCCCGGGTGGCGTGACGCTCTGGGCCGAGCTGGACGGCCCGATCTCCAGCGGCTGGCGCGGGCCTCGGAGGAGGTCGGCGTACGACTCGCACCCGGCCCCGGTTCGGCCTGGACGGCACCCTGGAGCGCTTCCTGCGGCTGCCGTTCACCCTGCCCGCGGCGGACCTCGTGGAGGCCGTCGGGCGGATCGCGGCGGTCCGCTACGACCTGGACCGGGCCGGCCGGCAGCGGTGGCGGAACCGGCCGTCATCGCCTGAGACGACGCCGGTGGCCCGCGCCCGAACGGGCGCGGGCCACCGGCGACGCGTCAGAGCTCGGCGAGGGTGCCGGCGTACATCTTGTCGATCTGCGCGGCGAAATTGCTCTCCACACCGCGCCGCTTGATCTTCAACGACGGGTGATCTCGCCGTCCTCGATCGTCAGGTCACGAGGCAGGATGGCGACCTTCTTGATCGTCTCCCAGCGGTTGAGCTTGGCGTTGAGCTGGGCCACGTACTCCTCGACCATCGTCTGCGCCTCCGGCGAGGCGACGATCTCGGTGTAGCTGCGGCCCTCCAGCGGGCCGCCGGCGACCAGCCCCGGATCGCGTCCGGATCCAGGGTGACCAGCATCGTGCAGAAGTTGCGGGCCTGACCGACGACGACCGCCTGCGACGTGTACGGACAGATGGCCTTGAACATCCCTCGATGTGCGACGGCGCGATGTACTTGCCGCCCGAGGTCTTGACCAGGTCCTTCTTGCGGTCGGTGATCCGTAGGTAGCCCTGCTCGTCGAGCGTGCCGATGTCACCGGTACGGAAGAAGCCGTCCTCGGTGAACGCGGCGGCGGTCTCTCCCGGCAGGTTGTGGTAGCCGCGCATCACCGGCCGACCACGCACCAGGATCTCCCCGTCGGTGTCGATCCGGCACTCCAGGTCGCCCATCGCCAGGCCCACCGTGCCGATCCGCAACCCCGACGGCGGGTTGACGAAGTTGCCGGCGCTGGTCTCGGTCAGGCCGTAGCCCTCGGAGATCGGCAGGTTCGCCGCGGCGAAGAAGGTCGCGATCTCCGGGCTGAGCGGGCGGCGCCGGACACCAGCACCCGCATCCGGCCGCCCAGACGGGCCTGGAGCTTGCTGAACACGAGCTTCTCGGCGAGCCCGTAGCGCAGCTTCAGCCCACCCGGCACCGGCTTGCCGGCCTGCTCCAGGGTCACCTTCTCCTTGCCGACGCCAACGGCCCAGGCGAAGATCTTCGCCTTCGCGCCGCCGGCGCCCTGCGCGGTCGTCACGGCCTTGTTGTAGACCTTCTCGAAGACGCGGGAGCGCCGCACATCAACGTCGGACGGATCACCGAGAGCAGGTCGACGAGCCGGTCCACCCGCCCGTCGACGTAGGTGGGCAGGCCGACGTGGATGGCGCCGCAGAGCAGGGTCTTGCCGAACGAGTGGGCCAGCGGCAGCCGCAGGTACTGCAGGTCGTCGTCGCGCAGCAGCCCGACCTCCGCCTGCGCCACGGCTTCCAGCACCAGCCGCCGTGCAGCAGCTCGACGCCCTTTGGTTGGCCGGTAGTGCCGGAGGTGTAGATCAGGGTGGCCAGGTGGTCCGGCGCGATGCCGGCCACGAGCATGTCGATCAGCTCCGGCTCGGCGGCCAGCGCCTGGGTGCCCGCTCCTCCAGCTCGGCGAGCGTCAGCTGCGGGATCGCGGCGGCCGGGTCGGCGGCTCCGTCGAGGAGCACGACGTGGGTCAGCGCGGGCAGGCTGGCGCCGTCGACCTTCGCCGCCTGGGCCTGGTTCTCCGCGAACAGCACCTTCGACCCGGAGTCCGCGATGATGAACGTCGCGTCCGCCGGCTCGGTGGTGGGGTAGACGGTGGTGGTCGCGCCGCCTGCGCACATGATGCCGAGGTCGGCGATCACCCACTCCAGCCGGGTGTTGGCGAGGATCGCGACCGGGTCCTCCTGGCCGACGCCCAGGCCGTGCAGGCCGGCGGCGACCGCCTGGCGCGCTGACCGACCTGGGACCAGGTCAGCCAGGCAGGCCCCGAGTCGTCGGGGTCGGGGACGCGAACGCGTGCCGGTCGGGGTGGCCGCCACGCGCTTGAGGAACATGTCCGGGATGGAGCGGTACGGTACATCGAGAGCCATCGCTGTAGCCGCCTTCGGGGTGGTGGCGTGACGGTCGTCACGTCATGATGGTTACCGAAGAGTATTGCGTGCCACCGTGCATCGGCTAGCCCCGGTGATCGTCCGGCGGCCCCATCGCGCCGACCGGTACGGCTGATCAGGCGTACCGGGCAGCCACCACTGACCAGTCGTAGGTGGCCCGTACCCAGTTGCGCCGAGCGAACAGCGCGTGCCGCATCCCGTCGTCCCCGTCGGCCAGGAGCGCCTTTCCGCGTCCAGGTACGTCGCCAGCCCCTGGTTGAACCGGTCTGCCGCGGTCCGGAGCGCGGTCACCTCGTCGGCCTGGCTGTCCTGGGCGATCACCGTCACCAGGTTGTGCGCGTCCGGGCCGGCCCGGCTCTCCTTGCCGTAGGAGAAGAGGTCGTTGCACCAGCAGACCAGGTCCACCGTCAGCAGGTCCAGGGCCACCAGCCCGGGATCGGCGCGCTGGGTCGACCCGGAGGGCCGCGTGGACGCCAGGTCGGTCAGGGTGAGACAGGGGTGTACGCCGCCGATGTGCCGGCGCAACTGGACGTACTCCGCCACCTCGGGCACCCGCCGACGCTCCCGGTTGCCCGCCTCCCAGAGCAGTGCCAGCAGGTACTCCCGCATCTGGCTGACGAACCGCAGCAGCAGCGCCGCGTGGTCGTGCAGCCGGGTCCGGCGGCAGAGGTCGTGCAGCGCGTCACCCAGCGGACCGACCGCGGGCGGTACGATGTCCGGGTCGCCGCACCTGTCCAGCACGTCGAGCAGCGTGCTGATCGCTGGTCCCAACCGGGCCGGGTCGGCGCCGAGACCGTCCTCGTCACAGGCGTCGTCCATGACGAAGAGCCAGCTGATCAGGTCGGTGAGCAGCCGTAGCCCGTCCACCGTGCCCTCGGGGCAGGCACGGCCGGCGAGGCCGGCGGCGTCGGCCCGCTGCAGCCGGTGCACACGTTGACTGGAATCGACCAGCCCGAACGCACGCGCCCACTCGATGCTCTCGCCTGCCATTTGGTCGGTGGCGTCATGGATCCCCATGGGAAACGGGGCTCCCGCAGCGCCGAGACCGCGAAACTTCGCACAGTGAGCCCCCACTCATGCCGCTCGGCGCAGAGCGGCGCGGTGAAGCGTACGGGAGGAGGTATCGGTGTGTTTCGCTGGGTGTGGGGAATTCCACACTTATTCCGCGACCGTTTACGTACAGAGAGTTACATGCCCAGGCTGGCCGCTCGCAGTCGCCGTGCCGCCTCCGCCGAACCGTTCAGTTGGACGCGGGCCACCCGTTGCCGGCCGGAGAAGAACAGCACCAGCTCAGCCGGGGCGCCGACCACCCGCAGCGGTTCGCCGCCGCGACCGACAGAGAACTCACCATGGCCGGGCGCCTGCACGTAGAGGTCCGCCGGAAGCGGCGTAGTGCCAGCCGCGCCATCGGGGCCGCGCGCTTCCAGAGCGCCCGCTGCAGGCCGGGGGCAGCTCGCGCGGCTGCCACCCGGACCGGCCCGCCGGACGTCCTCGTGATGGATGAAGAACTCCATCGTGTTGGCCAGCTCGTCGGTCAGCGGGTTGCTGACCGGGCTCCACAGCGGCGGCCGTCGGACCTGTGCCACCAGCTCGGGATAGGGCCGCTCGGCGAGATGGCGGCGGACCCGCTCGGCGTAGCCGCGCAGGGCGGCAGCACGATCCCGCCCGCGGCGTCCGGACGCCGCTCCCGCAGCACCAGGTGCGCGGCGAGGTCGCGGGTCACCCAGCCCTCGTTGATCGTCGGGGCGGCTGGCCCGAGGGCCAGAAGGAGATCGGCCAGCGCCTCGCGCTCGGCTCGGGCGTACCGCGGCATGGCCCGATCGTAGGCCCGGCGGTCCGTCGGCGCGCTACGACGGGCGTCGGTTCGGTGTCCGCGCTCGCCTCCGTCCGGTACGTGACGGTCGACATATCCGTCGGGGTCGGCGGTGCAGGCCCGGACCGGTAAGGATGAGGGAGATAATTGTGGCTTACGGCGGGGAGAGCGTGGCGAGCAGGACAAGTCGGGACGTTCTCAGTCGAGGCTGGGCGTCCTGCGGCAGGCGATCCGCGAGCAACCGCGGATCTTCGCCGTGGCGGTCGTCGGCAGCGTGCTCTTCGGTGGGATGATCATCGTCAGCGCCCGGGTCGTCGGGTCGGTCATCGGCGACGTGGCGCTTCCGGCCATCGAACGCGGCGAGGTGGGCACCGGCACCCTGTCGCTGGCCGCGGCCGCGTTGTTCGGGATCAGCGTGCTGCGGGTGGCGGGCATCTTCGGCCGGCGGCTCGGCGCGGGCTACATGCAGTACCGCCTCCAGGCCTCGTACCGCCGCAGGGTGACCCGCCGCTACCTGGAGCTGCCGCTGTCCTGGCATCACCGCAACTCCACCGGCACCCTGCTGTCCAACGCCAACTCCGACGTGGAGGCGACCTGGTACCCGATCGCCCCGCTGCCCTTCGCCGTCGGCACGCTGGTGATGCTGGTCGGCGCGATCGTGTCGCTCTTCGCCACCGACTGGGCGCTCGCCCTGGTCGGTCTCGCGGTCTTCCCGCGCTGTTCGCGCTCAACGTCGTCTACTCCCGCCGGATGGCCCCGGCAGGCCGGGCGCAGCGACTGCGCGCCGAGGTCAGCGGGATCGCCCACGAAGCTTCGACGGTGCCCTGGTGGTCAAGACGATGGGCCGCGAGGCCCAGGAGACCGCCGGTTCGCGGCCGCGCCGGCGAGCTGCGTGACTCGTTGATCGCGGTCGGTCGGCTGCGCGGCATCTTCGACCCGCTGCTGGAGACGCTGCCCAGCCTCGGCACCCTCGCCGTGCTGGTGGTCGGGCGTTCCGGCTGCGCCAGGGCGCGATCAGCGTGACCGAGCTGGTCAGCGTGGCCTTCCTCTTCACCGTGCTGGCCTTTCCGGTGCGTGCCATCGGTTGGGTCCTGGCCGAGCTGCCGCGCAGCGTCGCCGGCTGGGACCGGGTCCGCCGGTGCTCGACGCCACCGGCGAGATGCCGTACGGGCAGCGCGTGCTCGACCCGGCCAACTCCGGCCCGGCCACCCTCACCTTCGACGACGTGCACTACTCCTACCCGCCGGCCGAGGCGCACCAGCCCGGCGCGCAGGTCCTCGGCGAGGTCGCCTTCACGGTGCCCGCCGGCCGGACGGTGGCCCTGGTGGGGCCGACCGGCGCCGGCAAGTCCACGATCGCCTCGCTGGCGGTGCGGCTGGTCGACCCGGACTCCGGCACTGTCACCCTGGACGGGGTGGACGTCCGCGAGCTGACCTCCGGGTCGCTGACCGACACGATCGCCCTGGTCGCCCAGGTGCCCTTCATCTTCGACGACACGGTCCGCGCCAACATCGCCCTCGACCGGCCGGGCATCGACGACGAGGTGGTCTGGGCGGCGCTGCGGCTGGCCGAGGCGGACGGGTTCGTCGCCGCGCTGCCCGACGGCCTGGACACCATGGTCGGCGAGCGGGCACCTCGCTCTCCGGCGGTCAGCGGCAACGGCTCACCCTGGCCCGCGCGCTGGCCGGCCGGCCACGCCTGCTGGTGCTCGACGACGCGACCAGCGCGGTGGACCCGCGGGTCGAGGCGGCCATCCTGGCGGGCTGCGGTCGTCGAACGCCGAGACCGGTACGCCCGCCGCGTCGATCCTGGTGGTGGCGTACCGCCGGGCCACCATCGCGCTCGCCGACGAGGTCATCTACGTCGAGCAGGGCGGGTGGTTGCACGGGCACACACAGCGCGTTGCTGGCGACCGTGCCCGGCTACGTCGACCTGGTCACCGCGTACGAGCAGGCAGAGGTGGAGCGCGTGCAGGACAGCCCGTACGGCGACGAGGTGGCGGCGTTGCCCTCGGGCCTGGAAATCGAGGTGGACCGGTGAGCGCGAGGAGTGCAGCGAAGCGGAGCCCGCAGTCGCGAACGAAAGGGGGTCCGGTGAGCGCGAGGAGTGCAGCGAAGCGGAGCCCCGCAGTCGCGAACGAAAGGCCAGCACCGGTGAGCACGAAGCTCGATGAGCGGGCGAGAGGGCCGAGACGACCTGGCAGACCCTGCGCCGGGGCCTGGCGCTCTCGCCGGAGCTGCGGACCGGTCTGGCCGGCACGCTGGCCCTGGCGCTGGTCTACATGGTCGGTCGGGTCGCGGTGCCGGTCGCCGTGCAGCAGGGCATCGACCGGGGCATCGTCGGTGGTCTGGACCTGACGGTGATCTGGTCGGTGGTGGCGATCACCGCGGTGATCCTGACGGTCACGACGATCTGCGGCTACCTGATGATGCGCCGGTTGTTCACGGTCAGCGAGACGGCGTTGGCCAATGTCCGGACCCGGGCGTTCCGGCATGTGCACGACCTGTCGATGTTGCACCAGCAGTCGGAGCGGCGGGGCTCGTTGGTGTCGCGGGTGACCAGCGACGTCGACCAGATCACCCAGTTCCTCCAGTGGGCGGGGTGATCCTGCTGGTCAACCTCGGTCAGCTGGTGGTCACGACCGCGGTCATGCTCGCGTACTCCTGGCAGTTGACCCTTGTGGTGTTGGCCGCGTTCCTGCCGGCGGTGCTCGTCATCCGGCAGTTGCAACGGCGTCTCGGCACGGCGTACGCGACCGTCCGGCAACGCACCGGCACACTGCTCGGCGCGATCGGCGAGAGCGTGGTGGGCGCGCCGGTGATCCGGGCGTACGGGATCGCGGGCGCACCGAGCGGCGGCTGGACGAGGCGATCGACGCGCAGCGGCTGGCGCAGCAGCGGGCGATCCGGATCAGCATCGTGGGCAGCTCGGTCGGGGAGTTGGCGGCGGGGTTGGCGTTGGCCGGCGTGGTGGTCCTCGGTGTGGTGCTGGGGTGGACGGCACGCTGTCGATCGGCCAGCTGACCGCGTTCCCTTCCTGGTGACGCTCTTCATCCAGCCGGTGCAGATCGCCACCGAGGTGCTCAACGAGGCGCAGAACGCAATCGCCGGCTGGCGTCGGGTCCTGGACGTGCTGGACGTCGCCCCGGACGTGGCCGACCCGGGGAGCAGGGCGGGACTTGCCGGGTGGGCCGCTGACATCCGGTTCTCCGGTGTGCGGTTCGCCTATCCGGGTGGTCCGCCGGTGCTGCACGACATCGATCTGGAGATCCCGGCGAAGAGCCGGGTGGCGGTGGTCGGTGAGACCGGCAGTGGCAAGACCACGTTCGCCAGTTGCTGACCCGGTTGATGGATCCGTCGGCCGGGGCGGTGCTGCTGTCCGGGGTGCCACTGGCGGACGTCCGGTTCGACTCGCTGCGCTCCCGTGTGGTGATGGTGCCGCAGGACGGCTTCCTGTTCGACGCGACGGTGGGGACAACGTCCGGTTCGCCCGGCCGGATCTGACCGACGAGCAGCTGAGCGCCGCCTTCACCGAGCTGGGCCTGTCGGACTGGTTGGAGGTCTGCCGGCCGGCCTGGACACGCCGGTCGGTGAGCGCGGCGAGGCGCTCAGCGTCGGGGAGCGGCAGCTGGTGGCGTTGGCCCGCGCGTACGTGGCCGATCCGGATCTGCTGGTGCTGGACGAGGCGACCAGCGCGGTGGACCCAGCGACCGAGGTGCGGTTGCAACGCGCCCTGGACGCGGTCACCAGAGGCCGGACCACCCTCGCGATCGCGCACCGGCTCTCCACGGCGCAGGCAGCCGACGAGGTGATCGTGGTGGACCGGGGTCGGGTGGTGCAGCGTGGCCCGCACGACGAGCTGGTCCGCGAGGCCGACTCGGTCTACGCCCTGCTGTACGCCTCCTGGCTGGAGCAGACCAGGTGAGCGGTGTGGTGGACGTCGAAGGGCGGGTGCTCTAGGCTGCGGCTAGGTAAGCCTAACCTCAGAAGGAGGTCGCGCCATGCGGCCCAACCCCGCCGAGATCGTTCGTACCCTCGTCGCCGGCCGCCTGCCCGGTCTCGTGCACCTGGCCCACCGGCCAGGCCCGCACCACGCCCGGCACGTGACCGACCCGGACGGTCGGTGCTGCTGCTGGTGCCGGTGGCGAGCGACCTGGCCGCCGCCCTGCGACCGGCCGCCGGGGGCAGCGACGTCGCGGTGGTGCTCGACGTGCTCGACCTGCCGCCCGCCGCCGGTGCGCCCGGTCTGGGTCGTGCCTGGGTCTCCGGCTGGGCGGCCGAGCTGTACGGCGACGAGGCCCGCCAGGCAGCTGTCGACTTCGCCGAGGTGGAGCCGACCGGCGACCTGCTCGACCTGGGCACCCGGTTCCGGCTGTTTCGCTTCGAGGTGGTCGAGGTCCGCTGGGAGCGTGCCGGCGCCGTGCACCGGATCGACCCGGTGCAGTACGCCGAGGCCGAACCCGATCCGGTGCACCCGGTCGAGGCCCGCCTGCTCGTCGACCTCGCCGAGCGCCACGGCGCCCAGGTGACCGAGTACCTGCGCCGGCAGCTCGGGTTGACCGAGCAGACGTCGGACGGGCCGCCCGGTGGTGCGGATCGACCGCTACGGGCTGGTGGTCGCCCTCGGTCGACCCGGTGCCCGGCGTCGGGTCCGGCTGGCCTTCCCGACCCGGTGGCCGACCCGGCCGAGCTGTCGCGGCTGCTGCCGCCGCTGCGCCTCCCAGCCGACGCCTGACGCGCCCGGCGCCGCCCGGCGGCGCGCGGCGCGCGGGTCGGTCAGGGCGCGGTGGGGCAGGGCGGGAGTGGGCCGGTCAGGTAGCGCTGGATGGTTGGACCGATCGTGGCGGCCAGGGTTTCCGGGTCCGCCGAGGCGACCGGCTCGAGGCGTACCACGTGCCGCATCAGGGCCAGGCCGATCATCTGGGTGGCCACCAGGGACCCGCGCAGCGGAGCTGAGCCGGGTCGACGTCGAGTTGTTCGAGCACCCGACGCAGGACCTGCGTGGTGATGAACTCGCGCAGCAGCCGCGCGGTCCACTCGTTGCTCACGGCCGAGCGCAGCAGCGCCACCCGGCGCTGCCGGCCGGAGAGTCCCAGACGCCGAGGAAGACCCGCACCATGCGCTCACCGAGGGTGTCCCGGTCACCGGCGAGGACCTTCGGGACCAGCTGACCGGGATCGAACGGGAAGTTCATCGCGGCCAGGAAGAGCTGGTCCTTGCTGCCGAAGTAGTGGTGCACCAGCGCCGGGTCGACCTCCGCCGTGCCGGCGATGGCACGGATCGAGGCGGCGTCGAAGCCGCGCTCGGCGAACGCCGTCCGCGCCGCGTCGAGAATCGCCTCCCGGGTGCCCGGTTTGCCGGGTCGCCGGCCGGTCCGCCGCGTCATCGCCGCCCTTCGTTCGTCCACAGTGGCCCGTCTGGGCTCGCCCGCCACGACGCGACCGGGTCAGCCGCCGCGCTGGCGGCGTTGGCGGCTGACCCGACGCTGCCGGTCAGCCGCTGCGTCGCCGCAGGGTGGCCGCCGCGAGCACCAACGCCAGCACCACCGCGCCGAGCACCACCACCACGTCCCGCCACATCCTGCCGGTCGGCTCGGTGTGGGCGCCGACCTCCTGCAACGCCTCGATGGCGTACGACAGGGGAAGGCGTCGCTGAGCGCCTGGAGCCAGCCGGCCATCTGGTCGCGGGCCACGAACAGCCCGCAGAGCAGCAGTTGGGGACCACCACGACTGGCAGGAACTGTACTGCCTGGAACTCGGTGCGCGCGAAGGCACTGCAGAGCAGCCCGAGGGCCACGCCGAGCACCGCGTCGAGCACGGCGATCCCGAGCACCAGCCCGATGCTGCCGGCGGTGTCCAGATCGAAGATCCAGTACGCCACGGCGGCGGCGACGGCGGCCTGTACGGCGGCGGCCAGCCCGAACGCGATGCCGTAGCCGAAGAGCAGGTCGAGCTTGCCCAGCGGCGTGGTGAGCAGCCGCTCCAGGGTGCCGGAGGTGCGTTCCCGGAGCATCGCGATGCTGGTCACCAGAAACATGATCACGAAGGGGAAGATGCCCAGCATCACCAGGGCGATCCGGTCGAACTGCGTCGGCTGGCCGGGTGGGGTCGGCTGGTCGGCGTACATGAAATAGACCAGGGTGAGCAGCGCGGCCGGGACCACCACGAGCAGCGCGATGGTCCGCCGGTCGTGCCGGAGCTGACGCAGGATGCGGCCGGTGGTGGCGGCCAGGATTCGCGCATTCATGCTGTCTCCCGGGCGGTTGGCGCGTCGTCGGTGCTGGTGGTGGCCTCGCCGGCCCGGATGAGACGCAGGAACGCCTCGTCCAGGTCGTCCACACCGGCGGCGGCACGGATCGCGGCGGGCTGTCGTCGGCGATCAACCGCCCCTCGCGGATCAGCAGCAGTCGGTCGCAGCGGGCCGCCTCGTCCATGACGTGGCTGGACACCAGCAGGGTGGTGCCGGCTGCGGCCATCGCGTGGAACCGGGCCCACAGATCGGCTCGCAGCACCGGGTCCTGACCGACGGTCGGCTCGTCGAGGATCACCAGCTCCGGTTCCCCGACCAGGGCGCAGGCCAGGGAGGCCCGGCTGCGCTGGCCGCCGGAGAGGGTGGCGACCAGTTGGCCGGCCGCCTTGGCCAGCCCGACATCGCTGATCGCCCGGTCGGCCTCGGCGCGCCCGCGCCCGTACAGGGCCGCGAAGTAGCGGGCGTTCTCGCGGACGGTCAGGTCCGCGTAGACGCTCGGAGCCTGGGTCAGGTAGCCCACGCGGTGCCGCAGCGCGGGTGCCCGCCGGTTGGCCGAGCACGGTGACCGTCCCGCCACCGACCACCTGCACCCCGACCACCGACCGCATGAACGTGGTCTTTCCACTGCCACTCGGGCCGAGCAGCCCCGTGACGGCGCCCCGCGGGACGTGGCAGCTGATGCCGTTCAGCACCCGCCGCCCGCCCCGGTCGACGACCAGGTCGCGGACGGCTATCGCGTCGTCCATTCCACACCTCCAAGAAACTCATCATCCGTTGAACTCAACGCTAGATGAAATACGGCGGCATTGGCAACGCGGTGGCCGGATCCCGACTGTCGGCCCTCGCACAGAGCGCGAGAACGGGCAGTAAGCTCCGGACCGGACACGAAGTCCGCCAACGGGCATTGCGCGCTGATCGGACGTGCGGCACGATGGCGCGGTGGGTCACGCTCCGTTACCGGACAGCGGTTTCTCGAGGACTGGGCCGCGCGGTTGCGGCAGGCCGCCGAGCGGCCGGTCGTCGGCATCCTGTTGCGCGGCAGCCACGCCCGTCGCGCCGCCACCGCACAGCGACGTCGACCTCGACGTGCTGGTGGGCGGCGCCCGTACGCCGCCCGCCGGGCATATCTGGCCGAGTCCGCGGGCCAGGTCACCCATGTCTCGGTGGCCGCCCGGGACGTCCGTTCCTGGGTGCACCGACTCGGCGAACCGGCCGACTGGGCGTTCGGGCTGCCGGTCACCGCACCGGCGCGGCTGCTCTGGGCCGACCCGCACTGGCGGCCCCGGATCGACCTGCCGGTGCTCTGCCAGCCCGCCGAGGCGCCCCGCCTCGAGGAGCTGATCGCCACGCTGGGTAAGGCCGCTGCCGCCCGCGCCGCAAACGATCGCCTCGGAGTCCGGCTCGCCGTCGCCGACCTGGCGCGGCTCTGCCCATCGGTGCTCCGCCCGGCCAACCCGTCGGTGCGGGTCCACTCCCGTCGGGCGGCCTTCGCGGCGGCGCTGGAACTGCCGGTGGCCCCACCCGGCTACCGCGCGGACATGCTGCTCTGCCTCGGGCTGCGTCCGGGCGCCACCGGCAGCTCTGGCCGCCGCCGTACGGCTGGTCGCCGGCACGCTGCCGCTGATCCGGCCGTACGCCGAGGAGATCGCCGACGCGACCGGCGCGGACCTGGCGGCCGCCCTGGTCGACGGCCGGCTGGACCGCTACGTCGCCCAGCTGGCCCGACCCGTCGGGCCTCGGTCGCAGCCTCGGCGGGAGCGGTCAGCGGTGCCCGCGCCGCGTGCGGGAGAATTGCTGACTGTGCCCGTACCTGACCCGCCGGTCACCGGCGTCCCCAGCGATCCGAACGAGCTGGCCGCGTCCGCGCCGGCTCGCCCGTCCCGGCTCGATCCGGCCATCGCGGCCCGGCTCCGCCGCAGCGCCGATGGCCTGGTCGCCGCCGTGGTCCGCGCGCACGACTCCGGTGAGGTGTTGATGGTCGCCTGGATGGACGACGAGGCGTTGCACCGCACCCTCACCACCGGTCGGGCCACCTACTGGTCGCGCAGCCGACGCGAATACTGGGTCAAGGGCGCCACCTCCGGGCACCACCAGTACGTCCGGTCCGTCGCCCTGGACTGCGACGGGGACGCGCTGCTGGTGACCGTCGACCAGGTCGGCGCCGCCTGCCACACCGGTCACCGGACCTGCTTCTACACCGAACTGCCCGTCACCACCCCGGAGGCACTCCCATGACCGACGGCGCCCTCAGCCCCGACCTGGCCGCCTTCACCGCGCTGGCCGCCGACTGGCGGGTGGTGCCGGTCACCCGGCGGCTGCTGGCCGACGGGGAGACCCCGGTCGGGGTCTACCGCAAGCTGGCCGGCGGGCCGGGCACGTTCCTGTTGGAATCGGCCGAGCAGGGCGCCGGCTCGGCCGGCATGGCCTGGTCGCGGTATTCGTTCATCGGCGTACGCAGCAGCGCGACCCTCATCGAACGCGACGGCGTAGCGACCTGGCTCGGCCAGCCGCCGACCGGGCTGCCCACCGAGGGTGACCCGGTGCGGATGCTGCGGGAGACGGTGACGGCGCTGGCCGGCCCGGCCGGAGAGCCGTCCGACGGGATGCCGCCGCTGACCGGGGAATGGTCGGCTACCTCGGCTACGACCTGATCCGCCGCTTCGAGCGGCTGCCCGAGCTGACCGAGGACGACCTGGGCGTACCGGAGCTGGGCATGATGCTCGCCACCGATCTGGTGGTGCTCGACCACTACGACGGGTCGGCGATCCTGGTCGCCAACGCGGTGCTGCCGCCGCTGGACGCCCCGGACCGCGCCCCGCAGGTCTCCGCCGCCTACCACCACGCGGTGGGTCGGCTGGACGCGATGACCACCGCGTTGTCCCGGCCCATCCCGCCGATGATCTCCACCGTCGAGCGTCCGCCGGCCGGCGAGGTGCTCTGCCGTACGCCCGACGGCGGCTACCCGAAGGCGGTGGAGGCGGCCAAGGAGGCGATCCGGGCTGGCGAGTGCTTCCAGATCGTGCTCTCCCAGCGCTTCGAGCGGTCGACCCACGCCGACCCGCTGGACGTCTACCGGGTGCTGCGTACCAGCAACCCCAGCCCGTACATGTACCTGCTGCGGTTCGACGGGTTCGACATCGTGGGCTCGTCCCCGGAGGCACACCTCAGGTCACCGGGGTACGGACGGACGGCGTCGGGCGTTGCTGCACCCGATCGCCGGCACCCGTCCCCGTGGCGACACCCCGCCGCCGACGCCGCGCTCGCCGCCGAGCTGCTCGCCGACCCGAAGGAACGGGCCGAGCACGTGATGCTCGTCGACCTGGGCCGCAACGACCTGGGCCGGGTCTGCCAGCCGGGCAGCGTGGAGGTGCCCGAGTTCGCCATGATCGAGCGGTACAGCCACGTCATGCACATCGTCTCCACCGTCACCGGCACCCTCTGTGACGACCAGACCGCCTTTGACGCGCTCGCCGCGACCTTCCTGGCCGGCACGCTCTCCGGTGCGCCCAAGGTGCGCGCCATGGAGATCATCGAGGAGTTGGAACCGGTGCGTCGCGGCCTCTACGGCGGCACGGTCGGCTACTTCGGTTTCGGCGGCGACCTGGACATGGCGATCGCCATCCGGACCGCGCTCATCCGTGACGGCCGCGCCTACGTACAGGCCGGGGCCGGTGTGGTCGCCGACTCGGACCCGGCCGCCGAGGACCAGGAGACGCGGAACAAGGCCGCGGCCGTGCTGGCCGCGATCGCGGCCGCCGAAACACTCCGGCCCGCTCGGTGAGCGCGAGGAGTGCAGCGAAGCGGAGCCCGCAGTCGCGAACGGAAGGCCAGTTCGGTGAGCGCGAGGAGTGCAGCGAAGCGGAGCCCGCAGTCGCGAACGGAAGGTCGATGCCGTGACGGCCGGGAGCGGTCCGCCGTGGTCGGCGGGCGTTGACGTACGCGGTGCTGCTCTGCCTGGCCGGCGCGGGCCTGGCGCTGTGGGCGGCGACGCGGAGCTGGTCGGTCGAGTTGACGGTACGTCCGGCGCCGCTGCCGCCGCAGCGGGACACCCACAGCGGTGCCGGCCTGCTGCCCTGGCTGCCGGCGTTGGCCCTGGTGGCCTCGCCGGCGGTGGCGCGGTGCTGGCCACCGGGGCGCGTGCGACGGCTGCTCGGCGTTCTGCTCGGCGTGCTTGGTCTGGCAGTGGCGGCCGGCGGCGGGTACGGGTTGGTCGCCGACATCGGCGGCTCGGTGAGCCGGCAGTGGCCGGCGCTCTGCCTGCTCGGTGGACTGCTGGCCGCCCTGGGCGGTGTGTGGACGGCCTTGCGCGGTGGCGACTGGCCGGCGATGGGTGCCCGGTACGAACGTCCGGCGCGGACCGTTCCGGAGGCCGCGTCGGCGTCGGCGACGCCGCTGGCGGGCGGCGGACCACCGAGGCATGGGACGCGCTGGACCGGGGCGAGGACCCGACGGCCGACTGAGTGAGGGGTGTCAGCCGACTGGCTGGCGTTCCCACTGGGTGCGGCGACTGGTGGCGCGGGCGGCGGTCAGCTCGGCGACCAGGCGGTTCAGCTCGGCGCGTTGGTCGGCGCGGGCCCGGTCGGCGCAGACCGCCTCCCAGGCGTTGCCGCGGGCGGTGCGCATCCGGCCCTCGCCCACCACGGCCCGCTCCACGGTGTGCACCACTCCGACGGCGAGCGACGCCACCGTCCGCGAGATGGTGGTCAGGCCAATCGTCGGGTGCGGCTCGGAAATGCTCATGGTCACCTCGCACGAGGAGTTGCGGCGGTCGGGGCAGGCCCGCCATCGAGTCTGCCCGAGGACGATGCTGGCCGGCTGACGTTTCGCCGTGGTGACCGCCCGGTCAACTGTCTCGCCTCGGCCGTGACCAGGGACCGTCCGTTCGGCCTTGAGCTTGCTCACAACATCGATCGACATCGTTGCCCGCGGGCGTCGGCCGGCAACTGATGGCATGATCGATGGATCGGCCCGGCCTGACCGTGGTCGTCGGCTTCATGTGGTGTGACGGTGGTCGATACCGGAGGTGGCTCTGCGTGACATCCCGTTCACGGCAAGTCGGCCATTATGCCGCAGCCGTTTTCGTGAGCAGCGCCATACCCCGGCATTCGGCGTCAGTCGGCTGCCCCTAGCATCGGCCCATGACGCCCGGAGAGGGAGTCCGTTGGTGACTGCTGAGCATGCGCACGCCGAGGGGACGAGGCCGGCCAGGCTGCGTCCGTAAGCGTGCTCGACGAGATTCTGGCCGGCGTACGTGAGGACGTCGCCCGACGCCAGGAGCAGGTTCCGCTGGAGCGGATCCGTGAACTGGCAGCGGCGGCGCCGCCGGCACTGGACGCCTACGCGGCGTTGCGTAAGCCCGGCGTGGCCGTGATCGCCGAGGTGAAGCGCTCGTCGCCGTCGAAGGGCCGGCTGGCCGAGATCGCCGATCCGGCCGATCTCGCCGTCGACTACGCGGCCGGCGGGGCGCGGGCGATCAGCGTGCTGACCGAGGGCGCTGGTTCGGCGGTTCACTCGACGACCTGGCGGCCGTCCGTGCCGCGGTCACCGTGCCGGTGCTGCGGAAGGACTTCGTGGTCTCCAGCTACCAGGTGCACGAGGCGCGCGCGCACGGCGCCGACCTGGTCCTGCTGATCGTCGCCGCACTCGAACAGAACGTGCTGATGGGTCTGCTGGAGCGGATCGAGTCGCTGGGCATGACCGCTCTGGTCGAGGTGCACGACGAGGAAGAGGCCGACCGTGCCCTGGAGGCCGGCGCGCAGGTGATCGGGGTCAACGCCCGTGACCTGCGTACCCTTGAGGTCGACCGGTCGGTGTTCGAGCGGATCGCGCCCGGCCTGCCCAGCAGCGTCGTCAAGATTGCCGAATCCGGCGTGCGCGGTCCACACGACCTGATCCGGTACGCCTCGGCTGGAGCCGACGCGGTCCTCGTGGGCGAGGGCTTGGTCACCCAGAAGAGCCCCGTGAGGCGGTCGCCGAGTTGGTCAACGCCGGCAACCACCCGGCAACGCCCCGACCGGTGCGCTGACCCCGCGCCGGTGTGACGTCCCACCGAAAGGATTCCCGATGAGCGCTGACGCGCTGGCCCCGGTGGCCGGCTCACAGCCCGACTCCGCCGGCCACTTCGGCCGCTTCGGCGGTCGGTTCGTTCCCGAGGCCCTGGTGGCCGCGCTGGACGAGCTCGACGGGGCGTGGCGTAAGGCGATGACCGACGAGTCCTTCCGGGCCGAGTTCTCCGCGCTGCTGCGGGACTACGCGGGCACCCCTCGCTGCTGTACGAGGCCCGGCGGTTCTCCGCCAAGATCGGCGCGCGGGTGCTGCTCAAGCGTGAGGATCTCAACCACACCGGCGCGCACAAGGTGCGCAACGTGCTCGGCCAGGCGCTGCTCACCAAGCGCATGGGCAAGACCCGGGTGATCGCCGAGACGGGCGCCGGCCAGCACGGCGTGGCCACCGCGACCGCCGCCGCCCTGTTCGACCTGGAGTGCGTGGTCTACATGGGCCAGGTCGACACCGAGCGGCAGGCGCTCAACGTGGCCCGGATGCGGATGCTCGGCGCCACCGTCGTCCCGGTCACCAACGGCTCGCGCACCCTCAGGACGCGATGAACGAGGCGATGCGTGACTGGGTGGCCAACGTCGACGAGACGCACTACCTGATCGGCACCGCCGCCGGCCCACACCCGTTCCCGGCGATGGTCCGCGACTTCGTCCGCGGTATCGGGGACGAGGCCCGGCAGCAGTGCCTCGACCTCACCGGCGAGCTGCCGGACGCGGTCACCGCCTGCGTCGGCGGCGGGTCCAACGCGCTCGGCATCTTCCACGCCTTCGTGGGCGACGAGGCCGTGCGGCTGTACGGCTTCGAGGCCGGCGGCGACGGGTGGCCACCGGTCGGCACGCGGCGAGCATCACCGGTGGGTCCGCCGGGTGCTGCACGGCACCCGCACCTACGTGCTGCAGGACGCCGACGGGCAGACCCTGGAGTCACACTCGATCTCCGCTGGGCTGGACTATCCGGGCGTCGGGCCCGAGCACGCCTGGCTGCACGACACCGGCCGGGCGAGCTACCTGCCGGTCACCGACGACGAGGCGATGGCCGCGTTCGAGTTGCTGTGCCGTACCGAGGGCATCATCCCGGCGATCGAGACGCGCACGCGCTCGCCGGCACCGTCGCGCTGGCTCCGAAGCTCGCCGCCGAGCTGGGCCGGGAGCCGACGATCGTGGTCAACCTCTCCGGGCGTGGCGACAAGGACGTGCACACCGCCGGCGACTACTTCGGCATCCTCGACAAGGAGCGGTGAGATGAGCCGGATCGGAGTGGCCTTCGACAAGGCCCGCGCCGACGGGCGGGCAGTGCTGGTCGGCTGCATGCCGGCTGGTTTCCTCCGTGGGGGCAGCATCGCCGCGATGACCGCGATGGTCGAGGCCGGTGTCGACGTCATCGAGGTGGAGATCCCCTACTCCGACCCGGTGATGGACGGGCCGGTGATCCAGAAGGCGAGTGACATCGCCCTGGCCGGCGGCGTCCGCACCGCGGACACGATGCGGATCATCGAGGCGGTCGCCGCCACCGGCGCTCCGGTGGTCACCATGACCTACTGGAACCCGGTCGAGCGGTACGGCGTGGACGTGTTCGCCCGTGATCTCGCTGCCGCCGGCGGCACCGGTCTGATCACCCCCGACCTGATTCCCGACGAGGCGGACGAGTGGCTGGCCGCCTCGGACGCACACGGCCTGGACCGCACGTTCCTGGTCTCGCCGTCGTCCACCGACGCTCGGCTGGCGATGACCGTGGAGCACTGCCGCGGCTTCGTCTACGCGACCGCCGTCATGGGCGTGACCGGTGCTCGGGCGCGTACCTCCGCCGCCGCGCCGACGCTCGTCTCCCGGGTCCGGGCGGTCACCGACCTGCCGATCGGCGTCGGCCTGGGAGTGGGCACCGGTGCGCAGGCCGGCACCGTCGCCGGGTACGCCGACGGGGTCATCGTGGGTAGCGCGCTGGTCCGGTGCCTGCTCGACGCGCCCACCGAGGCGGAGGGGCTGACCGCCCTCCGTGCTCTCAGCGCCGAACTCGCCGAGGGCGTTCGCAACCCCGTCCGCTGACCCCGTCACCGCCGAACCCGGCCGCACCGCGTCGCGCGCGGGCATGTTTAACAGTTGAGCGGTATACCCGTGGGTCATAAATATGACTCACAGGTATACCGCTTGATCGAAGGTGGCCCTGGCGGCGGCGAGGGCGCGCGGCGAACCCTGGGACGGTTGCGCCTGGTCAGGGTGCAGCGACGGGTCTGCGGCCTCGCCGCGCTGCTCCGGTGGCTGCCCTGCCCCGGCCGCTGCCCGTCATGCCCAGCCCCGGCCGGCCTTCCTCGACCGGGCGAGCAGACGGCAGTGGCGCGGGGTGGCAGCCGGCTGTGGCGCGGAGGCGACCGTGCCGGGCATGCCGGCGACCTCGCGGAGCACGCCGGAGCGGCCGGCGGTCGCGTCGGTGACGGCAGCCCGGGTGAGCGGGTGACCGCCTCGGGCAGCGCGTCCGGGAGTGCCAGGACAGCCGGCAACCGGGCGGTGGGTCGGCCGTCGGGCTGCCGTCGGCGGCGCGGGCCCGAAACACGTGCACGAGGACGTCGGGCAGCGGCCCGGCGCGTCCGGCCGGGGTCTTTCCCGTGGGCCGGGTCAGGTGGTACACGCCGACCAGGTCGATCAGCTCGATGTCCCAGCCGGTCTCCGCGCGAATGTCCCGCAGGGCCGCCCGCACCGGGCTCTCGGTCGGGCGCAGCCGTCCGCCGGGCAACGCGTAGCGGCGCGCACCCCGGCCCTGCTGGCAGAGCAGGACCCGACCGGTGTCGTCGCTGACGACCGCGGCGACCGCCCAGGTGAGCGCGCTCATGGACAAAGAGCGTACGGCGGCGCAAACCAGAAGTCATCGAGATGCGCACTCCAGCGGCCCGGTGCCGCTGCGGGTGTGCAGCGGTAGCGTGTGCACCCGTGACCCTCGCCTCGCTGTCCCCCAGGCGGCCCTGCCCAGTCCCAGCACCGCGGTCTGGCAGCTCGGGCCGGTGCCGATCCGGGCGTACGCGCTCTGCATCATCGCCGGCATCGTGCTGGCCTGCTGGGTGACGGAGCGCCGGCTGCGGCAACGCGGCGTCGCGCCCGGCGCGGTGCTCGACATCGCCGTCTGGGCGGTGCCCGCGGGCATCATCGGCGCCCGGATCTACCACGTGATCACCTCCCCGGAGAAATACTTCGGCGCCGGCGGGGACCCGATGAAGGCGTTCGCCATCTGGGAGGGCGGTCTCGGCATCTGGGGTGCGGTCGCCGGTGGCGCGGTCGGTGTCTGGATCGCGGCCCGACAGCTCGGCATTCCGTTCGGCGTGGTGGCCGACGCGCTGGCACCCGGGTTGCCATTGGCTCAGGCGGTCGGCCGGATCGGCAACTGGTTCAACAACGAGCTCTTCGGTGCCCGGACGACCCTGCCGTGGGGCCTGGAGATCCATCGGATGGACCCGGACAACCCGGGCCACGCGCTCCGTGACGACGCCGGGCAGCCGATCCTCGAACCAGGCTTCTACCAGCCGACCTTCCTCTACGAGGCGCTGTGGAACCTCGGCGTCGTCGCCCTGGTCCTCGTCGTCGACCGCCGGCTGAAGCTGGGCAGGGTCGGGCGTTCGCGCTCTACGTGATGGGCTACACCGTCGGCCGGTTCTGGATCGAGCTGATGCGCACCGACGAGGCCAACCACATCCTCGGTGTCCGGCTCAACGTCTGGACCGCCGCCCTGGTCTTCCTCGGCGCGTTGATCTACTTCGTGCGGGTGCGCGGCCCCCGTGACTACCTGATTCCGCTCGGCGCGGCGGCGGCGCCGACGACCCGCCCTCCACGTCCGACCTGTCCCAGGTCGACCTCTCCGAGCGGGAGACCCCCACCCGGGCCGCCGCGCCGGAGGGTTACCGGGTGGTGAGCGAGGAGCAGTACGCCGCCTGGCAGGACACCGGGGTCGTACCCCGGAGCCGGCCACCGACGACGACTCCCTGCCGGCCGGCGACGAGCCGTCCGCGGACGCGGCGCCCGCCGACCTTCGGTCGAGCGACGACGAGCCGGCGGACGACGAGTCGGCCTCCCGCACCGACCGGGCCGACGCCACGGGCGCGCGTCCCGCCGACCGGGACAGCTGAGCGGGGCGGCACCGATGCGAAGCGCGGTGGTGGTCGGCGCAGGGGTCGGTGGCCTCGCGGTGGCCGGCGCGCTGGCTCGCTCCGGCTGGCAGGTCACCCTGCTGGAACGCGCCGAACGGGTCCGTCCCGAACCGACAGCCGTGGTGCTCTGGCCCAACGGCGTCCGCGCGCTCCAGGCCCTCGGTCTCGGCGCGGGCCTGGCCGCCATCGCCACCCCGCTGGCCGACGGCGGGTTCGCCGCCCGGACGGCCACTGGCTCGTGCAGCCCCGGCCCATCCCGGCCGACCGGATGCCGGTGGTGGTGCATCGCGAGGACCTGCACGACGCGCTGATCGCCGGCCTCGGCGACCGGGTCGAGCTGCGTACCGGAGTGACAGTGCGGCACGTCCGCGTCGAGCCGGGCGAGCGACCCGGGTCAACGACGGACGGCACACCATCGAGGCCGATCTGGTGGTCGCCGCCGACGGCACGGACAGCGGCATCCGCCGTCAACTCGCCCCCGAGTCCCGGGTGGTCAGCTCCGGTGTGCCGCCTGGCGGGCCGTCATTCCGTGGTACCAGGCGCCGCGCCTCCCGACGACCAGCCGTTGGCCGGTGAGGTTCTCGGCGCCGGTTACCGGTTCGTGGCCGCGTCGCTGGGCGAGCGCGGCTCCTCGGCGGGTCCAGCCGGGGCGGCATCTACTGGGTTGCCACCGCCGCCGGCGCACCCGACCGGAACCACCGGAGACCCAGCTCGCCCTGCTGCGCCGCTGGTACGCGGGCTGGCCCGCCCCGATCGGCGCGCTGCTCGACGCCACCAACCCGGCCGACCTGGTCCAGCAGGAGGTTCGCGAGTTGCGTCCGCTGCCCCGTGCGTACGGCTTTCCGGTCGGGCCCGGCGGGTGGTGCTGCTCGGCGACGCGGCGCACGCCATGCCGCCGCACCTCGGGCAGGGCGCCTGCCTCGCGTTCGAGGACGCCGCCACGCTCGCGTCCCTGCTGCGGGAGGCTCGGCTGCCCGACGCCGTCCAGGCGTACGACCGGGTGCGCCGCCCCGGGCCGCGACAGTGGTCCGGCAGACCCGGCGCATGTCCGCGGTGCTCCAGGCCCGGGTCGGTTGGCGCTACGCGCCCGGGACGCCCACTCGGCACGATCAACTCGCGACTGCTCTCCAGTGCCGTCGCCACCGCCGCCAGTGGCGCCCCAACCTGACCCCGGTCAGGCGATGAGGGCGGTGGGTTCGGCGATGCAGGCGGTGCCGACGCGGCGGAAGCCGACGCGCAGGTAGACCGGGCGATCTCCTCGCTGCCCGCGGAGAGGAAGATCAGATCGGTGCCGGCCGCGAGCAGTTCCCGGGCGAGGGTGGCGGTCAGCGCGGCGCCCAGCCCGCGTCGCCGGGCGGACGGCAGGTGGCCACCCGGCGATCTCCGCGACGTCGCCGACCCGCATCGCCATGCCGCTGGCCAGCGCGCCCTCGGTCGGCGTACCGGCCAGCGCGGAGATCCGTCGACCGTCGGCGATCCGGGCGTGCTCCTCGTCGAGCGCTGCCAGTTCGAGTTCGGTGACGGCGGCGTCGCGATCGGCCGGGCCGGCCTCACCGGGCGCGGTGCCGGCGGCGGCGAACGACACCGCTGCCACCGCACGCCGGGCGGCGACATCGGCGGCGAAACCGGGGAGTCCGCAGCCAGCACCCGCACCGCCGCGTCGGACAGCGTCGCAGGGTCGGGCAGCGCGGTCGGATCGAGCACCATCAGCGGTGCCTCCAGCACGCTCAGCCCGCCGAGCGGGCCACCGACAGCAGTTCGGGGGCTGTGTCGTGCACCCACTCGAAGGCTTCCGGCAGGCCCAGCTTCCGCTGCCGCTCGCGGACCGCGGAAACGTCGGCCAGCGACGGCGGCTCGGAGGCGTCGACCCGGGGCGGGCGTAGAACGGCCATCCGGCCCCTCGCGGACGAACAGCACCAGCCCGCCATACTCCTCCGCACCGGCGTCGTCGCGGGCACCGCGTCGTAGAAGTGCTCCAACCGGTCGAAGACGTGCTTGTATAGCGGATCCACCGCGCGAGACTACACGTCTCAGCTTGTGGACGGTGTGATCAATCTCGGGTGGCCGTGTGGCCGTGGCCCTAACGTAGACTCAATAGACCCACGGGCCGACGTCGTCCCCACATGATCCAACCTGAGTGACGACAGGAGGCCCGGTGGCTCAGCCGTACGCGGACAAGACACAGCCGTACCCGCACAGCCCGCAGGCGTCCCCGACGCCCGACCCCGCCCGTTCGCCCAGGGCCTCTACGACCCGGCGCAGGAGCACGATTCCTGCGGGTGGCCTTCGTAGCGGACCTGCACGGCCGACGTTCCCATGCGGTCGTCGCCAACGGGCTCGGCGCGCTCTGTCGACTGGACCATCGCGGCGCCCGTGGCGCCGAGCCGAACACCGGCGACGGTGCGGGCATCATGATCCAGGTGCCCGACGCGTTCCTGCGCGCGGTGGCCGACGTCCCGCTTCCCCGGCCGGTGAGTACGCCACCGGGCTGGTGTTCCTGCCCGACGACGACGCCGCCGAGGCGCGTGCCCGACGCGTGGTGGAGAAGTACGCGCTGGTCGAGGGCGCCGACCTGCTCGGCTGGCGGGACGTGCCGATCGACGCGAGTGAGCTGGGTGAGACCGCCCTGGCGGCGATGCCCCGGGTTCGGCAGCTCTTCCTGGCCGCGCACCGCCTCACCGACGCGCCCGAGGGCCGGCCGGCTCCCCGCTGAGTGGCGTCGAGCTGGACCGGGTGGCGTTCTGTCTGCGCAAGCAGGCCGAGCGGGAGACCGCCGAGCGGGGCGTTCCGGCATACTTCCCGTCGCTCTCCAGCCGCACGATGGTCTACAAGGGCATGCTCACGCCCGACCAGCTGCCGGCGTTCTACCCGGACCTGCGCGACGAGCGGGTGGACAGCGCGATCGCGCTCGTGCACTCCCGCTTCTCCACCAACACCTTCCCGTCCTGGCCGCTGGCGCACCCGTACCGGTACATCGCCCACAACGGCGAGATCAACACGATTCGCGGCAACCGCAACTGGATGCAGGCCCGCGAGGCGCTCCTGCGGTCGCCGACCGTGCCCGGCAACATCCGACGGGTCTTCCCGGTCTGCACCCCGCCGCCTCCGACTCGGCGAACTTCGACGAGGTGCTGGAGCTGCTGCACCTGGCCGGGCGCAGCCTCCCGCACGCGGTGCTGATGATGATCCCCGAGGCGTGGAGAACGACCCCGGCATGGAGCCGGCCAAGCGTGCCTTCTACCGCTTCCACGCCAGCCTGATGGAGCCGTGGGACGGCCCGGCGTCGGTGGCCTTCACCGACGGCGAGATCGTCGGCGCGGTGCTGGACCGCAACGGTTGCGCCCGGGGCGCTGGTGGCAGACCGACGACGGGCTCGTGGTGCTCGGCTCCGAGGCGGGCGTGCTCGACCTCGACCCGGCGCACGTGGTCGCGAAGGGCGCCTCCAGCCGGGCAGGATGTTCCTGGTCGACACCGTCGGTGGCCGGATCGTGCACGACGAGGAGATCAAGTCCGAGTTGGCCGCCGCCCAGCCGTACGGTGAGTGGCTGCACGCCGGGCTGATCGAGCTGGACGACCTGCCGGCCCGCGAGCACACCGTCTACACGCACGACTCGGTGCGCCGCCGGCAGCAGACCTTCGGCTACACGCAGGAGGAGCTGAAGATCCTGCTCGGGCCGATGGCCCGCACCGGTGCCGAGCCGCTCGGGTCGATGGGGACGGACACTCCGATCGCGCCGTTGTCGACCCGGCCGCGGCTGCTCTACGACTACTTTCACCAGCTCTTCGCCCAGGTCACCAACCCCGCTGGACGCCATCCGTGAGGAGCTCGTGACCAGCCTGGCGTCGACCATCGGCCCGGAGGGCAACCTGCTCGACCCGGGCGCGGCGAGTTGCCGGCAGATCGTGCTGCCGCACCCGATCATCGACAGCGACGAGTTGGCGAAGATCCTTTCCATCGACGAGGACGGTGACCTGCCCGGCTTCAAGGCGGTGCGGGTGTCCGGGCTGTACCGGATCCGGGAGGGCGCGGCCGGGATCAAGGCGCGGCTGACCGAGATCTGCCGGCACGTGTCCGAGGCGATCGAGGACGGCGTCCGCATCCTGGTGCTCTCCGACCGGGACTCCAACGCCGACCTGGCACCGATCCCGTCCCTGTTGCTCACCGCCGCCGTGCACCAGCACCTGGTGCGTGAGCAGACGCGTACGCAGGCGGCGCTGATCGTCGAGTCCGGCGACTGCCGCGAGGTGCACCACGCGGCGGTGCTGATCGGCTACGGCGCGGCGGCTGTCAACCCGTACCTGGCGTTCGAGTCGGTCGAGGACATGCTCGCCACCGGCATGCTGGCCGGCGTGGAGCCCGCTGCCGCGGTTCGCAACTACGCCAAGGCGCTCGGCAAGGGCGTCCTGAAGATCATGTCGAAGATGGGCATCTCGACGGTCTCCTCGTACTGCGGCGCGCAGGTCTTCGAGGCGGTCGGCCTGGACACCCGACTGGTGGACCGCTACTTCCGGGCACCCCAGCCGGATCGGCGGGTGGGTCTCGCGGGCGTGCACACCGAGGTGGCCGCGCGGCACGCGCTGGCCTGGCCCCGGCCGGCACCGCGACCTCCGACCGGTTGGAGGTCGGCGGCGAGTACCAGTGGCGTCGCGAGGGTGAACTGCACCTGTTCAACCCGGAGACGGTCTTCCTGCTGCAACACGCCACCCGCACCCGGCAGTACGACGTCTTCCGGCAGTACACGGCGAAGGTCGACGCGCTCGCCGCGCAGGCCGGCTCGCTGCGCGGGCTGTTCACCCTGCGTACCGGGGTCCGCCCGGCGGTGCCGATCGAGGAGGTCGAGCCGGCCACCGAGATCGTCAAGCGGTTCGCCACCGGCGCCATGTCGTACGGGTCGATCTCGGCCGAGGCGCACGAGACGCTCGCCATCGCGATGAACCGTCTCGGCGGCAAGTCGAACACCGGCGAGGGTGGCGAGGACGTCGAGCGGCTGCACGACCCGGCCCGCCGGTCGGCGGTCAAGCAGATCGCCAGCGGCCGGTTCGGTGTCACCAGCGAATACCTGGTCAACGCCGACGACCTCCAGATCAAGATGGCTCAGGGCGCCAAGCCGGGCGAGGGCGGTCAGTTGCCCGGCAACAAGGTCTGGCCGTGGATCGCCCGCACCCGACACGCCACCCCGGCGTGGGTCTGATCTCCCGCCGCCGCACCACGACATCTACTCCATCGAGGACCTCGCCCAGTTGGTGCACGATCTGAAGTGCGTCAACCCGGCGGCTCGGGTGCACGTCAAGCTGGTCAGCGAGGTCGGCGTCGGCACCGTCGCCGCCGGGGTGGCGAAGCTCAAGGCGGACGTCATCCTGATCTCCGGCCACGACGGCGGCACGGGCGCCTCCCCGATGAACTCGCTCAAGCACGCCGGCACCCCTGGGAGCTGGGGTTGGCCGAGGCGCAGCAGACGCTGCTGCTCAACAAGCTGCGGGACCGGGTCACCGTGCAGGTCGACGGCCAGCTCAAGACCGGTCGAGACGTGCTGGTCGCGGCGCTGCTCGGCGCGGAGGAGTTCGGCTTCGCGACCGCGCCGCTGATCGTCGAGGGCTGCGTGATGATGCGGGTGTGCCACCTGGACACCTGCCCGGTCGGCATCGCCACCCAGAACCCGGTGCTGCGGGAGCGTTTCACCGGCAAGCCGGAGTTCGTGGAGAACTTCTTCCTCTTCCTCGCCGAGGAGGTCCGGGGCTACCTGGCCGAGCTGGGTTTCCGGTCGATCGAGGAGGCCATCGGGCAGTCCGAGCTGCTCGACGTGGTTCCGGCGCTGACGCACTGGAAGGCGCACGGGCTGGACCTGACGCCCGTCCTGTACCTGCCGGAGCTGCCCGCCGGTGCGGCCCGGCGCGGGATCCGCGCGCAGGACCACGGTCTGGAGCACGCCCTGGACAACGAGCTGATCGCGCTGGCCCGTCCGGCGCTGTCGGACGGCGCGCCGGTGCGGGTCGAGGTGGCGGTGCGCAACGAGCACCGCAGCGTCGGCGCGATGCTCGGCGGGAGGTGACCCGTCGCTTCGGTGGTGCCGGCCTTCCCGAGGACACCATCGAGTTCGTGCTGCACGGCACGGCTGGGCAGTCGTTCGGCGCGTTCCTGCCGCGCGGGGTGACCCTGCGTCTGCACGGCGACGCCAACGACTACGTGGGCAAGGGCCTCTCCGGTGGGCGGCTCATCGTCCGTCCGGACGCCGCCGCGCCGTTCCTCGACGCCGACGCCGAGCCGGGGCGACGGGCCGAGGATCAGATCATCGCCGGCAACACCATCCTGTACGGGGCCACGGCGGGCGAGGTCTTCCTCCGTGGCCGGGTGGGGAGCGGTTCGCGGTCCGTAACTCCGGCGCGGTCGCCGTGGTGGAGGGTGTCGGCGACCACGGTTGCGAGTACATGACCGGCGGCACGGTGGTGGTGCTCGGTGCGACCGGGCGGAACTTCGCGGCCGGCATGTCCGGCGGCACGGCGTACGTGCACCACCTGGATCGTTCGCGGGTCAACGGGGAGATGGTCGACCTGACGCCGCTGGGCGAGCAGGAGCAGTCGCTGCTGCACGAGCTGGTCCAGCGGCACGTGGCCGAGACCGGCTCGGCGGTCGCCGAGGAGTTGCTCAAGCGCTGGCCGGAGGCGGTGGCCGAGTTCACCGCCGTGGTGCCCCGCGACTACCGCCGGGTGCTGGAGATCATGCGGGCCGCCGAAGCCGCCGGCCACGACGTCGATGACGCGGTGATGAAAGAACTGACGCCGTCGGCTCAGCCGGCGATGCCGGTGCCGCCCGCCCGCGGGTGGCGGCCCAGGAGGTGGCACGTGCCTGACCCGAACGGTTTCCTGCGCTACGACCGGCGGTTGCCGGCCCGCCGTCCGGTGTCGGTGCGGATCAGCGACTGGCGGGAGGTGTACCCGCCGGCCGGTGAGGACCTGGTCCGTGAGCAGGCCACCCGCTGCATGGACTGCGGCATCCCGTTCTGCCACGACGGCTGCCCGCTGGGCAACCGCATCCCGGACTGGAACGACCTCACACGCACCGGCAACTGGGACGCCGCGGTGGAGTCCCTGCACGCCACCAACAACTTCCCGGAGTTCACCGGGCGGCTCTGCCCGGCGCCCTGCGAGGCGGCGTGCGTGCTCGGTATCTCCGGCGGCCAGCCGGTGACCATCAAGCAGGTCGAGGTGGAGATCGCCAACGCCGCGGCGGCGCGCGGGTTCACCCGCGTGCCGTGCCGGCGCCGTCGGGCCGGTCGGTCGCCGTCGTCGGCTCCGGGCCCGCCGGTCTGGCCGCCGCACAGCAGCTGGCCCGCGCCGGTCACGCGGTGACGGTGTACGAACGCGACGACGCGATCGGTGGCCTGCTCCGGTACGGCATCCCCGACTTCAAGCTGGAGAAGAAGCACATCGACGCCCGGCTGGCCCAGCTCGCCGCCGAGGGGTGCGCTTCCGCACCGGCGTGAACGTCGGGTGGACGTCACCGCCGAGCAGCTGCGCGCCGAGCACGACGCGGTGCTGCTGACCTGTGGCGCGTTGCAGGGCCGGGACACTCCGGAGACCCGGGACGGGCGCTTCGGGGCGTACACCAGGCAATGGCGCACCTGGTCGCGGCCAATCGCGCGGTCGCCAGCGCGACCACCGACCAGCCGGGCGCCGTGGCCACCGGCGAGGGCCGGCCGACGCGGGCGGCGTTGCCGGACGGCACGCCGATCGACGCGGCCGGCAAGCACGTGGTGATCATCGGTGGTGGTGACACGGCGGCCGACTGCCTCGGCGTCGCGCACCGCCAGGGCGCGGCGGGCGTGCACCAGCTCGACCTGTACCCGCAGCCGCCGCAGGAGCGGGACGAGGCACGGGACCCGTGGCCGACCTGGCCGTGGATCCTGCGCAGCTACCCGGCGCACGAGGAGGGTGGCGACCGGGTCTTCGCCGTGGCGGTGCAGGAGTTCGTGGACGACGGCACCGGTCAGGTGCGGGCGGTGCGGATCGCCGAGGTGACAGTGGAGAAGCGGGACGGCCGGCGGGTCGTCACCGTGGTGCCGGGCTCCGAGCGGGAGCTGCCGGCCGACCTGGTGCTGCTGGCGATCGGCTTCGAGGGCACCGAGCAGCAGCCGCTGCTGGCCCAGTTCGGTGTGACCCGTAATCCCCGGGTGCGGTCGACGCCCGCGACGACTGGCAGACCGAGGCCGACGGGTGTTCGTGGCCGGTGACATGCACCGGGGGCCTCACTGATCGTCTGGGCCATCGCCGAGGGCGTGCGGCGGCCGCCGCGATCCACGGCTATCTCGGCGGTGTCGGTGCGCTACCGGCCCCGGTGGACCCGGCCGCGCAGGCGCTCGCCGCGCGCTGAGCCGAAGACGTCCGGTCGGTGTGGCGGCTTGCCCACCGACCGGGCGTCACCACCGGGCAGGTGACGAACCGCTGAGACGGCGCTCACCCCGGTGGCCCACTTTCGGGGCAGGACGACACGAAGATCATCGTTACGCTGCGATCATGGAGATCGAGGAGCGGCTACGGCGGACCCGCCGATGGCTGTGGATCGTGCTGATCGGGCTCTTCCTGAGCGGTGTCACCGCGTTTCCGCTGGAGATCGAGGTGCGCTGGCTGCTGCGCGTACTGGATCCGCTCGCGGGTCAACTGCCCGCGCTGGTCGCCTGGATCGAGCGGGTGCACACCGGGCTCGTGACGGCCGGCGAGGACTACCCGTTCCTGCTCTACGGCACCGACTGGCTGGCCTTCGCGCACCTGGTGTTGGCGGTGGCGTTCTGGGGCGCTGCGCGATCCGGTGCGCAACGTCTGGGTGGTGCAGGTCGGGATGATCGCCTGCGCGGGCATCGTCCCGCTGGCACTGATCTGCGGCCCGATCCGGGACATCCCGTGGTTCTGGACGCTGGTCGACCTGTCCTTCGCGGTCGGGGCGTTCCCGCCGCTCTGGTTCGCCTACCGGCACATCCGCGCCGTCGAGGCGAGCACTGCCGGTGCGGTGACGTCGACGTCCTGAGCCGCGGAGCGGCCGGGGCCCCGGTAGGTCTCGCGTCTTGCTCTGCTTCACCCCACGCAACGGCCCGCGTCCGATATTCGGACAACCGGCGTTGCGTCCGTTGAAGCAGAGCAAGGACCCACACGAGGTGCGGGCCCCGGGTCGCGGTGCTGGCGGCGGCTGCTGTTGCCCCGGCAGGACCAGTGTGGACCGACGGAAGGGCCGCCGCGTCAGCGACGGCCCTTCCGGTCGTGCCTCTAGTGCGACAGCAGCTCGTGCGACTCGCGGATCTTGGCCCAGGACTTGGGCTCGCTCGGCGGGGAGGCCTTGCGGGCGGTCGCGGCCACGTCAGGTCGGCCGGCCGTGAACAGCCAGGTGGTGAACAGGTCGTCCAGGTCCAGACCGGAGATCCGTTCGGCCAGGGCCTGGAACTGCGCGATGGTGCCGTTGCCGTACCGGTGCTCGGCGGTCCAGGTCGGCAGGATCTCGAAGAACGCGTCGTCGCCGACGGCCAGCCGCAACTGGTGCAGGGTCATCGCGCCCCGGTCGTAGACGGCGTCGTCGAAGACCCGGTCGGCGCCCGGGTCGCCGGGCAGCACCTGCCAGAACTCGTCGTCCGCCGGGTAGCTGGCATAGGTGAAGTCGAAGACCTCCTGCGCGGTGCCCTCGCCCTGCTCCTCCGACCAGAGCCATTCGGCGTACGACGCGAAGCCCTCGTTGAGCCAGATGTTGCGCCACTCGGCCACCGAGACCGAGTCACCGAACCACTGGTGGGCGTTCTCGTGCACCACCACGTACGTGTTGGCCCGCGCCGCCAGAAGCCCGGCCCGTACACCGGTCGGGTCTGCGTCTCCAGGGCGAAGCCGATGCCGTCCACCGGCCCGGCCACGCCGCCCTGCGCCTCGAACGGGTACGGCCCGAAGATGCCGCTCTCCCAGTCGACGATCTCGCCGGTCCGTTCGATGCTGGCCCGTGCGGCTGGCCCGAGCGCGCCCAGCGACGTGCTGTACGCGTTGATCACCGGCTGGCCGCTCGGGGTGGTGTCGGTGACGATGTCGTACTGGCCGATGGCCATGAAGGCCAGGTAGGTGGCCGTGGGGAGGTGGTCCGCCAGATCCACCGGGTGCGGTTGCCGGCCTCGGCCAGCGGCGGCCTCGGCTGCACGCCGTTGCTGATCACCTCGACCCCGGTGGGAACCGACACCGAGACGTCGAAGGTGGCCTTGTCCAGGGGTGGTCGTTGCTCGGGAACCACCACCACGCCGACTCGGGTTCGTTGACGGCGAGGGCGCCGTCGTCGGTGCGCGTCCAGCCGGTGTAGCCGCCGACCAGGGTCTCGGACGGGACGCCGGCGTAGCGCACGACGATGGTGAGCTGCTGACCCCGGGTCACCGTGCGGGCCGGGGTCACCACCAACTCGTGTGAGCCCGCGGTGCTGGCGCTCGCCGCCCAGCCGTTGACACGGACCGACTCGACGTCGAGCAGGAAGTCCAGATTGAACGCCGAGAGGTCCTCGGTGGCGGTGGCGAGGATGGTGGTGGTGCCGCTGAGCTGGTCGGTCGCCGGGTCGTACCGCAGCCGGACGTCGTAGTGATCGACGTCGTAGCCGCCGTTGCCGTAGTCGGGGAAGTAGGTGTCGCCCAGTCCGGGCGCGCCGGGTTGCGGCGCGGCGCTGACGACGGACGGCCCCAGCCCGTCGTCGGGGCGGCCCGGCCGGGGTGCCGGCGAGCATGGTGCCGGCGGTGGTGAGGGTCAGGGCGGCGGTGGCCGCCGTGAGGACTCGTCGCACGGGTGGACTCCTCCATCGGTGTTCGCCAGGCCAACCTAATCGACAACTGTGAACGTCGCCGGCCCGCCACACCAACGGTCGGCCGCGTCCCTGGCGCGCCTTGCGCCACAAGGTCACACTGTGTGGATCGGAGGTGACGCGTGCGGCAGTCCGAGGTTCCCAAGCGGGAGACGATTGGTCAGAAGCAACCGGCCGGAGGCCGGAACGGCTGCCGGCCGGCGGGTTGGAGTTCTTCGCGCTGCTGGCACACCTGTTGCGGCGACCCCGCCGTGGCGAACGCCGGCTGCCGCTGCTCTGGCTGGTTCGGTCCGACGCCCCGGATCTGATGGTGCCGCTGCGCCGATTCCTCGGTCAGGGGCCCCGGCGACGGTGCCGCACGCCGTGCTGGACGCCGACGCGCCGCCGGGCGCCGGGGACGTGCCGGCTGCTGCGCGAGCTGCACCGCCAGCTCTCCCTGGAGGCGTTCGGTGCCGCTCGGCTGCGCTTCCGGCACTACCCGCTCGCCGACTGGCTGATGCAGCAGAGCCTCACTCTCGGCACCGACACCGACGACAGCCGCGCGGCCCTGGTCCGCCGGTTACGCGACCGCAAGGGCCCGCGTACGCCGGAGGCGCCACCCTCCGGCGGTGACGCGGTCAGCATCGTCTCGCAGGTGCTGCTCTGGCTGGTCCGCCGCGCCGTGCCGGGTGGTCTTCCGGGCCGCCGTCTCCGGCCGGGTGCCGGTGCTCGGGCGGCACTACAACTGGTTCATGCGTCAGCAGTATCTGGCGCCCCGACAGTCGGTCACCTTCCTCGGCTTCGCCGAGCGTCTCACCGCGGGTGGCGCGACGGTGAACAACCCGACCAGGTCAACAAGCTGCTGCTGCACGCGTTCCTGGAGGACCTGCGCCAGGCGTACCGGCGTCGGCCGTGGCGTCCGTCGGACTGGCGGCGCACCGCGTACCCGCGCTGCTGCTCGATCACGTCGATCCGGGCAACGTGGGTGGAGAACTGGTCCGCCTGATCGGCGACGTCCGCACCGAGACCGGCCGCAACGACCCGCTGCTCATCATCGCGTCCGGCGTGCGGCCCCGCCGGAACTGCCCGAACCGCACCCGCTGACCGAGGCCGACGAGGCGTTCGACGAGTGGGTCGAGGCGCTGCCGGAGATGCGCCGCCTGCGCCGTCCGGCCGCCTGGCTCGTGGCGTTGCGCCCCGACGACACCGACACCGGGCCACCCTCACGTGCCGGCGTACGGCCCTTCTCCGCGCCCGACCCGCCCTGGTGGTCGCGACGCTTCCTGCCGGCGGCGCTCTGCCTGCTGCTGGTGGCGGCGCTGGGCGTGTGGGTGGGCAGCCGGTGGGGGCCGGGCTGCCACCCGTCGCTCACCGGCGGCCGGATCTCGGTCGAGGTGGTCGGCAGCGGCGAGTGTGTCGGCTACAGCGACAGCGCCGCACAGGTGTTCAACAACGACCCCGGCCAGGACGGGCTGCGAACCGTCCAGCGGCGCATCTTCGCGCAGAACCGCGCCGCCGAGGAGGTCTGGCAGCGCAGCGACCAGCGCCGGCCCTTCCTCACCCTGGTCTACCTGGGCACTCTGACCGGCAACCGGACCCGCGCGGACGAGGAGTCGTACGTCTCCGAGCGGGAGGAGCTGGAAGGCATGGCCACCGCCCAGTACGCGTTGCTGAAGGAGTCGGCCGGCGCCGACGGCGCGGCGCTGCTGCGGATCGTGGTGGCCAACGGCGGTCGGCAGATGATCTACGCCGACCGGGCCGTGGCGATGCTGGCCGAGCTGGCCCGGGACGACCCCACGGTGCTCGGGGTGGTCGGTCTGGTGGAGAGCCGGACCAGCACCGCCCGAGCGTTGCGCGAGCTGAACCAGGTCGGGCTCCCGGTGCTGGCGCCCACGCTCTCCGCCGACAAGATGGACGCCAACTCCCGCCTCTACCTGCAGATCTCCGCGCCCAACGTGGATCAGGTGAAGATGGTCGACGCGTACGCCCGGCAGGTGCTGAAGGTCGACGAGGCGCACGTCTTCTACACGACGTTGGAGGGCAGCTCGCTCACCGAGGACCTCTACGTGGGCACGCTCGTCGACGGGCTCCGACAGCGGTTCGGCAGCCGGATCACCCGCCTCGACGAGTGGCGCACCGGGCAGCGGTTGACCGACGAGTGTGGCTACCCCGGCCTGCTCTTCTACGCGGGTCGGTGGTCGGAGTTCGACGGTTTCCTGCGGGCGCTGCGCGAGTGCGGGGACAACCGCCCCGGCATCTCGTCGCCGACGACTCGGCCAACCGCTACATGGCCAACCCGGGCTGCGCGCCGCCGCGCCCGGCAACCTGCCCGTCACGTACGTCTCCAAGGCGTCCCTGGCCACCTGCGCCGCGCTCCGGGCCGCCCAGGACCGGCGCGACGACGCGCGGGCCAGCTTCCTGTCCTGGATCCAGGCCGACGACCTGCTCGACCCGCCGCGCTGCCGGCCGGACACCGGCTACCAGGTCGGCGAGCGGGTCAGCCTGGCCTACGACGCGGCGATGATGCTCATTCGGGCGGTGGAGAGCCTCGCCGCCCGGCTGCATCACGCCGACCCGGGACAACGCTGGGAGCCGAAGTCGGTCAACCCGGTCGCTGTGCACGCGGAGGTGCTCCGGCAGAACGCCGGCCAGGGCTACCGAGGGGTGGCGGGCTGATCCGGTTCACCGCCGAATCGGGCGAGCCGGTCGACAAGCGACTGGCCCTGATGCGGGTGGAGCGCGTGCCCGACGTGGCGACGGTGCCGGTGGAGGTGTTCCGCTGCGGGCTGGCCGACGTGTCCGGCCCGGCGGCGTGCGGCCCCGCGTGACCGGCCCGGCGTGACACGTCCTCGCAGGACTGTCCGGGTGCCACCGGTGTCCGTTAGGTTCCTGGGACCAGACGGCCGTTGGCGTTGGGGGCAGAGGGTGGGCAGGCTCGCGTCGACGTACGGGCAGGCGGTCAGCTCCCACCAGGCGGCTCGGGCGCATCTGGACACCGCCCGGAGCGTCCTGGGTGTCGCGCCGACCGCCGCCGCCCGGCCGGGGCCGACGACGTGGTGGCCCGCCTCGCCCGTCTCGGCGGTGCCCTGGCCACTCCCGCGCCGGGCGCGACGCCGCTGACCGACCAACCCGCCGCGGTCCGGATCGGGGAGGCATCCACGTCGGACGGTGCCTTCCCGGTGCTCGTTCCACTCGGCGGCGGCCACCACCTGGCCCTGGACGCCGACGCCCGGGACCCGCAGGTCGCCGGGTTGCTGCGGGCGCTGGTGCTGCGGCTGGTCGCCACCGCGCCGCCCGGTCAGGTCCGCGTCGCCGGCATCGACACCGCGGCGCTCGGTGCCACCTTCGGCCCGCTGCGTCCCCTGCTCGACGCCGGGTGCTCGACCCGCCGGCCACCGGCGAGGCCGAGGTGGCGACACTCCTGGACGCCGCCGAGCAGCACGCCCGCGCCGCGCAGCACGGGCAGCCCGCCGCCCGGCACCTGCTGGTGGTGGTCGCCACCGCCGCGCCGCCGCCGCGCGAGCTGGCCCGGCTCGCCGCGCTCACCACGCCGGCCCGGCCGCCGCCGTCTGCGTCCTGCTCGCCGGCCACCCGTCGCGGCTGCCCGGCGAGACCGCGCCGCCGCTGGTGGCACCACCGCGGTGCGGCTCAACCAGGGTACGCGCACGTCGGCGACCCGCCCGGCACCCGTTCAGCGCCGACGGCAGCGGACTCGCCGCGCCCGTCCTGCTCGACGGCGACCCGCCGCCCGCCTCGGTACGCGCGCTCGCCGAGCACCTCGGCACCGTCACCCGACGCGCCGACGCGCTGCCCTTCACCGACCTGCTGCCCGAGCGGCGGTGGGCCGAGTCCGCCGGCAACGGTCTGCGTACCGTGATCGGCCGGGCCGGCGGCGCCCGCTGACGCTCGCCTTCGACGACGCCACCCGCACTGGCTGGTCGGTGGGCGCACGGGCGCCGGCAAGACCGTCTTCCTGCTCGACGTCCTCTACGGGCTGGCCGCCCGTTACTCGCCGGCCGAGTTGCAGCTCTACCTGCTCGACTTCAAGGAGGGCGTGAGCTTCACCGAGTTCGTGCCCACCGGTCGGGACCCGTCCTGGCTGCCGCACGCCCGCGCCGTCGGCATCGAGTCCGACCGCGAGTACGGCCTCGCCGTGCTGCGCGAGCTACGCCGCGAGGCGCAGCGCCGCGCCACCGCCCTCAAACGGCACGGTGTCACCAAGCTCGCCGACCTGCCCCTGACAATCCGCTGCCGCGCGTCGTGGCGGTCATCGACGAGTTCCACGTGCTGCTGGCCGGCAACGACGCGCTGGCCCGCGAAGCCGTGGACCTGCTGGAGGAGTTGGCCCGCAAGGGCCGCTCGTACGGCATCCACCTGGTGCTCGCCAGCCAGAGCATGACCGGCATCGAAGCGCTCTACGGGCGGGCCGAGGCGATCTTCGGGCAGTTCGCGTTGCGGTGGCGCTGCCCGGTGGCGGCGGGTGCTCGACCAGCTCAACGACGCCGCCGCGGCCCTGCCGATCGGCTCCGCCGTGGTCAACAGCGCCGCCGGCGCGGTCGGCGCCGACACCGTACTGCGCTTTCCCGACGCCCACGCCGCCGCCGCGGACCTCGCCGCGATACGCCACGACCTGTGGCAGGCCCGCCCGCCGGGCTCGCAGGCACCGGCGGTCTTCAAGGGTACGAAGCCGCGCGCATCGAGGACGACACCACCTTCGCCGGGCTGCGCCCCGGTGGTCGACGTCCGATGGCCCTGGTCGGTAGGACTGTCGACGTGCACGGCACCACCGCACTGTTCCTGATGGACAGCACCCCGGCCGCCATCTCGCCGTGGTGGGCACCGCACCGACCGGCGCGGACGTGCTGCGCGCCGCGACGCTGAGCCTGGCCCGACAGCACACCCCGGCGACGCCCGGTTCCAGCTGGCCTGCCTGGTCGCCGTCGCCGACCCGGTCGCCGACGACACCGAGACCATCCTGCGATCCGCCGGCCACCCGGTGCAGCGCCTCGACGCGGCAGGGCTGCGCGACCGGATCGCCGCGTTGGCCGCCGAGCCCACCGGCCGCGAATACCTGGTGGTCTTCGGCATGGACGCCGCCGCGCCGATCCTCGGGGCGGCCGACCCCGGCACGTTCCGCTCCGGCCTGGACGACCTGCGTACGGTCCTGCGCCAGGGCCCCGGTCAGGGGTGCACCTGCTCGGCTGGTGGCGGGGCTGCGCCGGCTCGCCGACGACCTCGGCGGCACACAGAACCGCGACGACGTGGCCTGCCTGGTCGCGCTGAACGTGCCCGGAGCCGAGCTGGCCCTGCACCTCGGGGCGCACGACCTGGCCTACACGCCCCGCGCCGACCGGGCGCTGCTGATCGACCGGCACGACCAGCGCACCCGGCTGATCGTTCCGTTCGTCGGCGACGGGCACGAGTCGGACGGGGAGCGGTGACAGTGTCCTTCGAGGAGTACGCGGCGCTCGCCCGACAACTCTCCGACCAGCAGCGTGCCGGTGAGCAGCACGCCGCCGCCGAGTCCGCCCGCCGCCGTGACCTGCACGCCGCCGTCGACTACCTGCACCAGAGGCTGACCGCGCAGGGGCAGCGCCTGGACCAGCTCGGCCGTGCGATCGGCATCGACCAGCACAGCGCCGGCCATGTCTCCGGCCGGGCGAGACTGCCGCCTGGCCCGGCCCACCGTCCGCCGGCGGTGCTGACCCTTCCACCGCGCCCGGAACCGGGGACGGGCAACCCGACGGCGGAGCCGGCGTGCCGAGGCGGGCGGGGTCGGGGCGTACCCCAGTTGCCGGCGGGGAGGCGCGGCTGGCGTTGCCGACGGCGGTGAGCCCGGCGGGCGTCGGGGTGCCGGCGCAGCGCACGGCGGCCGACCCGGTGGTGGAGCTGGAGCTGGCCCGACGGATGGCCGACGAGGCCGACCGGCACGGGCAGCAGGCGGAGGTGCTGGCCCAGCGTCCGGCGCTCCTGCCGACGTGGTCGCCGATGGCCCGGGCCGTTGCCGTCTACGCCGGGTCCGGGGCCACCGCCGGAGTGCTCATGCTGATGCTGGTGGTCGCCTCCGGGGTGGGTCTGGTCGACGGCTTCACGCTCGGCGCGTGGGTCTGCGCGGGCTGCCGGCGGTGGCGTTCTTCGGGGGTACCTGGTGCTGGGGCGGTGGGGCGGCCCGCGATGGTCGCCGGGACCCCGCCGCGCTACCTGCCGCTCGGGTTCCTGATCTGCTTCCTGCTGGTGCCGATGGCGTACTGCGCCTACCTGCTGCTGGTCCGCGGCCTGCGCTGAGTCCGGCGCGGCGTGGCCCGGCGCGGTGCGGCCCGGCCCGGCGTTCTGCGGGCGTGATCCACTCGGTTTTGCTGAAGTCGGGGTGTCCGGGCCGCTGGGATACCGCTACTTCACGGAAAGCGTGTCGATCTTGTGCTGGTCACGAGTCCGCACCTACCTGCTGGGGATCCACGTCGTGCGCCGTGTCGTCGGCAGCGTGCGCGGCGGCCACGAGGATCTCGTCGAGTTCGCGGTCGGTGAGACCTTCGTCTTCGAGCAGGCCGAGCAGCAGCACCGTCCGCGCAACGATCGCCGCCGCGTCATGGGGCACGGGCGGACGTTCGCCGAGCGCCGCCCATACCAGCGCCTCGGCCAGCACCGGGTCGACGTCGCGCCCTGTCGCGTCGTAGCGCTCCCGAGCGGACGCCACGAACCGGATCACCGGCGCGCGATCCTGCCCGCGACGAACCGCCGCCGCACCGCCACCAACAGTGCACCGGCGAGCAGATCCGCGTACCGCAGCCAGTCCGACTCGGCAAACCGCGCCAGCCGCCGTTCGTGGCCGCGCAGCCGCCGGTCAACAGGCCGCGCAGCGCGTGCGAGTCGGTCACCATCGTCGCTTCCTGATCATCGTGAGTGCTCTCCTGTGTGGGCGTGGCCTGGTCAGTCGATGCCGCCTGGTCGCCAGAGTGCTCGCCGCCTGGCAGCCGCGGGCGATCACTTCGGCGCTGCCGGCCCTGTCGTTGTCGTTGTCCTGGTCGGCGTCGGGGTGGGTGGTGGGCCGGGCTGGCGGCGGCGGTGCCGCCGACTCCCGGTCAGTGCCGCCACCGAACGGTCGATCCGGCAACCTCCGACCGCGAGCCGGGCAACGACCAGGTCGAGCCGGGTGATCGCCGCCCGAAGTGCCGGGCCGCGACCGCGTCGGCCCCTTTCCGGGTACGCCGCAGCCGGTCCTCGGTCGCGCTCAACCGCCAACGGACACGGGCGGCCAGCGCGGCGGCCCGGTCCGCGTCGCTCCGAGCAGCTCGCAGGCCGGCGAGCAGATCCCCGACCGAGCCTCCCGGTGACTCCCGATCGGCGGCCAAGCCGGCGTAGACCAGGCTCAGTGCCCGCCAGCACTCGGTGACCGCGTCCTGCCAGGGCAGCCGCCGGCCGGGTGGCCCTGCCCGTGCAACTGCGCGCCGGCTCGATCGGCAGCGGAGATCGTGGCAAGCCAGGCGGCCCGCAGGTCGTCCACGGTGTGGATGGTCATTCGTCCGCCTCAGCGCTCGATTTGACCAGCAGGGCGAAGCGCACGTCGGTGCAGGGGTAGTCGACGCCGCACTCGCAGAGCCAGCGCCGTACCACGCGCGGCGGATGGGCGAAGAGGACATCGTCGGCGTCCTCGACGTCCTGATCGGACACGAGACGATGGCGTTGTTCGGGTGGGGCTGGTGGATCGGTGGGGATTCGTCGGGTCGATCGGGCATCGAGGGCTCCCGTCGGGTCGTCTCCTAGCTGCTCACGGCTATTGCATTGGGGCGGCGTGCGGGCACGCCCAGCACGCCCGGCCGAACGGGGACCGACCGACCGGGCGCTTCCTGCGCGGTGGGAACGAACCAGCTCCGGGTTTGCAGACCAGGGAGCCGGTTGGCTCGAACTTCGCCACACTAGTCTGTACAAGTCAACGACGGACTAGTCCGTTCTTGTACTGACTAGTTGGGGTGTGATCAAATGGCGGTGCAGACCAGGGAGACGACATGCCCGCCAAGCCCAAGTGGGCGCAGCTCGCGGACCATATCCGAGAGCAGATCGCGTCCGGTGAACTCGCCCCAGGTGACAAGCTGCCATCCACATCTCAGCTACGTGTTGAACACGGCGTCTCGGCTGGTGTGGTGCGGCAGGCGATTCTCGTCCTACAAACCCAAGGCCTCGTCGAAGGTGTCCACGGCCTGGGTGTCTTTGTGGTTGAGCAGTAAGCAGCAACGACCCTGGCGTGGCCTGAGTGGGAGGGCTGCTGCCTCATCGTGACGACTGAGCGATCGGGCGGTCGCGCTGGGTGCGCGGATCTCGTACGCTCCCATGTGGTCTCCGCCCGTGCGGTGGCGGAGGCGATGGTCAACCACGGGGAGGTGCGCGTGAGCGCAGCACAGATCATCGCGAGGTTGGCGGCGGCGTCGCAGAAGCTGGACGAGGCGAAGGCCAAGACCGCAGCGGCAGCACAGGATGCGGCCGAGGCGCGGGCACTCGTCGCCGGTGCGCTGGAAGGCGTGGCCGGCGGTCCGCTGGTCGGGATGATCGACGCGTACCGGCAGGCGCTCGCGCAGGCGTCCCAGGGTGGCGACCCGGCCAAGCAGCACGTGCAGGAGACGATCGCCAAGGTTCGTGCGCTGGGAAACTGACCACGGGTGGTGACCGGCATGCCGATCCGGAGCGGTGGCGAGCCACGTCGGCTGTCTGGCGCCGGATGTCGATGGCCTGGCTTCGGACTTCGCCCCGGGTGGGAGGACATCACGCGGTCGGGGAGCGTTCCGACGGCCACCGGGTCGACCTGCGGCGTGATCGACTCGCGTTCAGTGAAGTCGGGGTGTCGCCGCTACGGGACACCGCGATATCACTGAACCCGAGTGGATCAGACCGCAGGTCCGCGACGCCGGTGTGGACCTCGACCCTGGTCAGCGGGTGATGCGGAACGTCTGCTCGAACCGCGGGTAGTCACAGCCTGCTTCGCCGCACAGTTCGAACCCTCCGCTGATCAGGGCCACACCGGGCTTGATGACGAGGCCGCCACCCTCCACCCACGCCCGCCCGGTCACGATCTGCGGCTGGCCGCTGCAGGAGACAGGACCCCAACCGGAGGCGTACGCGACCCTGTCGCCCGACCGCTGTCGGATGATCAGCTCGGCGCCACCGGACAGGCCGGCCTGGCAGGTCACGGTGAGGCTGACGTCCACCGCGACGCCTCGCGCGACCAGGGTCGCGGAGGTGACCTCGGGGTCACTCGCCGCGCTGGCCGGCGTGGGCGCCAACACCACGAACAGTGACAGCCCGAGTAGTGCGATGGTGGTGATGATGCGGCGCACGACGGTCCTCCTTGCCGGAGTGGGTGCTTACCTGGCGTCACCATAGCCCTCTCCGACAGTGACGAAGATCAATCAGCGGGAGATTCTTCCCGAGGCGCGCCTTCGATGACGACGACCGGGATCTCGCGGTCGGTCTCCTTCTCGTAGCGGGCGTACGTCGGGAAGACCTTCGTCATCACCGGCCACAGCCGGGCCCGCTCTCGCCGGTCGCCGTCCGGGCCCGGCCGGCGATGCGCTCCGCGCCGACCTGGATCTCCACCGCCGGGTCGGCGCTCAGGTTCAGATACCAGGCGGGTGCTTGTCGGCGCCACCGTTCGACGCCACCAGCAGGTAGTTGTCGCCGTCGCGCCCGTACATCAGCGCCGTGCGGCTCAGCGTGCCCGATCGGCGTCCGCGCGTGGTGAGGAGCAGCGAGGGTACGCCGTGGAAAGTGCCCCGTCGGCGCCGTCGGTCTGCACGTAGCGCCGGATGTGGCTGGCGACCCAGCCGACTGGGCTGTCCTCGATCGTCTCGTGTTGCTCTGCCGCGGTCACGGGCCCACCTCCGCGCTGGAGCCTAGCGAGGCTGAAGCCTCCGCGCGGCCCGGCCCACTCCAGCAGGGGAAGTCGTCACGAGGCCAGCAGGTCGAACAGGCCCCGACGGCGAAGAGGCCGGCCGCCACCCACCGGAGGATGTGCAGCGGCCGAGTCTGGTTGAGCAGCCCGCCGTAGCCGGACAGCAGGCCGCCCCAGACGCGGTAGGGCGCTGCCGCGACCAGAAGACGTAGGGTCGGGAAGGAGATGATCGTGGCAACCACGGTGAGTGCGAGGCCGGGATAGGCCCAGGACGCCCCTTGTTCGTGAAGCCAGCAGTAAGAACGAAGATGCCGACGATCACGCCGGCCGCGCCGAGCACGGTGAGCCAGCCACTGTCGGAGCGCTCCATGTCCAGGATCAGGTTCCGTTCGTCCGCCGGTAACTGGCTGCCGATCAGTGTGTTGACCCGGCGTAGCGCGTAGGCCTGCTGTTGCGGACACACATCAACGTCGTGCCGCGTCCCGCAGGTGTGCGCATCGTTAATCGCGGCCATGACCTGACTGTGGAAATCGCGGTAGGTGCCGAGTGCCACGTTGAGGCCCACGGGAACGGCGTCCGGGGTTTTCTGACCAGACGCACGTGAGCGGTGGCCTGGCCGGGCGAGACAATCGTGGTTGTCCATACGACGTCTGTGAGAATGGTGGCCTGAAGCTTCAGTAGCCGACGAACCTGGCGTTTGCGCCGCGTCCGGCCCAACGGCCCGCCGGCGCTCTCAATGGTCCGCTGCCCCCACTGTCGCAGCTGCTTCGGATCGGGTAAGTCCAGAATGACGGTGAGGCCGGCCAGGTAGAGCATCGACTTGCCGAGGCGACCCCAGAAGACCATGGTGAGCCCGAAAGCTCCAGGTTTTCCGTGGGCCTGCCCGCGAACCACGCGCCGACGACGTCGCCCAAGCCCCACATCCAAGAACTCCGACCGATAGCGACAGCTGTGAACAGGTCGATGGTCGCAGGCGGGGCAAAACGCGGAACGGTCAGTCGCGCGAGCGCGGAAGGCAGCACTTCTTGTACTTGGCACCGGATCCGCACCAGCAGGCGTCGTTGCGGCCGGGTGGCCAGGCTGTCACGCCCGCCTCGTCGAGACTGTCGGCGTACTCGTCGAGGGTTTCCTCGCTGGTGGGGTCGCTGCCGGTGCGTTCGGCGAAGGCCGCCAGGTCGGCGACCGCGCCGACGGCCACTCCAGGTCGGCGCCGCCGAGCCGGATGCGTCGACGAGGGCGCGTTCGCTCTGGGCGCGGTGCTCGTCCCAGCTGACGGGGTAGGTGTCGGCGAGGGTGGGCCAGCGCAGCAGCAGCGCGGTGAACTCCGCCTGCGGCCAGAACAGCAGCGTCGCCGGGCCGTCGTCGAGGGCGTCGAGAGCGTGGTTGCTCGCGGCGCGCAGGCGGTCGGCGAGGTTGTCGTACTCGTCGTGGGTCAGGCCCAGCTCTTCGCGCAGGTTGTGCCGCCGCTGGGTCAGGCCGTAGATCATGGCCGCGGCCTCGTCCTGGGCGTCCTCGGAAGCGTGCTGCTGGGTGCGGGTCCGTTCCAGGATCGCGTCCAGCGCGCCGGTCAGCCACTCCAACGCCGTCTCGGCGTGGCCGGACTCGGCCAGCTCGTCGACCAGGTACGTGGCCGCGGGATCGGTCTCCAGCAGCGGACGCAGGGCGGTCAGCTCGGCCATGCCCTCGTCCGACCGGCCGAGGCGCAGCAGCAGGCCGCCGCGTACCGCTCGGGCGTACGCGTTGTCGTCCGGCTGCTCGGCGATGGCGCGGGTGGCCAGTGCGAGCGCGTCGGCCAAGTCGCCGGCCTGCTCCAGGATGTCCGCGGCGACCAGCAGGGCGTACCCGGTGTCGTCGGGTTCGGCGACCCGCCCTCGTCGACGGCGCCCACCAGCTCGGCGACCAGCGCGGCCGGGTCCGGGCTGTCCAATCCCAGGGAACCGATCTCTTGGATGCGGTCGGCGGTCAGCAGCTCGGACGTCGACATGTGCTCATCCTGATGGCGGGGAACGGTGGACGGGAACGGCAAGCGTACTCCCGTAGGCACCGCCGGGCCGCCGGCTGTGCAGGCCGTGTCGGCCGGCTGACACCCGCAGGCCGCAATTCGCACCCACCGAAATGCCCTGACCAGGCGTTTCATTCCGCTACTGAGGACGTACGGTTCATTGAGCGCTTGTCGTGAAGATGGCTGGAAGAGCTGATATTCCGGTCACCGCAGCCTCCGTGTTCCATCGGGCAGGCCGATCTGTCCGACCCTCACCACTCGATGTTCGGCGCCGGAGGTGCGGCCCGTGACGCTCTATCGATGGGATACCAGCGACTACGACGTCGGCAGGGGACTGACCCGGGCCAGGGTGGCGGCCGCATCAGGCCTGGGAATCGACTTTCTCACCAGCAAGGGGACGGAACAGTCACCGTCCAACATCGTCAAGAGCAGGAGCTGCGGCTGGATCCTGGCCGCCGGCCGTGATGCCAACATTCCCTACCTGGGGATGTACATCGTGGTCCGCTCCGGGGTGCCGGCGGCGACCCAGGCGACGACCGCGATCGCGTACGCCGACGGCGAGCTGCCCTGGTGGCGTACCTGGCCTGGCTTCTTCTGGCAGGTCGACCTGGAGCGGTGGCCCTACGACAGCGTCGCACCGGCGCTCGGCGTCCAGGTTGGTAACGAGCTGGAGGCACGGACCACCAAGACCGTGCTGATGTACGCCTCCAAGGGGCAGTACGGGTCGAGCCGGCTCGGGCACTTTCCCCGTTGGAATGCCAACTACCCGCACAACCTCGACGAGGACTTCAGACCCGCCTACACCAGGGCCGGCGGGGACACCGGTCCCGGCTGGCAGGCGTACGGCACTCCGTCCGCAATGCCCGCATCTGGCAGTACACCAGCACCGCCCGGATCGGCGTGCAGCGCACCTGCGACGCGAACGCGTTCCGGGGCACGGATACCGACTTCGCGGTGATGATCGGCGCTACCACAGCAGGAGGCAAGGACGTGCAGACAGTCTCTATCGTCACCATCTATCGCGGCTTCACGATCCCGGCGGACGGCGCTTTCCACCCGCTCAGGTGGAGCGACGGCAACGTCGCGTACCGGATCACCGCCACGGGTCTCATCGGTCACCAGTCGAAGGTCGACCTGGTGGGCCTCCGCCAGGGTGACCTGATTCGGCTCCGGGCGATCTACACCAGTCCCAACAACCCGACGCCGACCGTGCAGATGTTGAACCAGCAGGTAGTGGCGGTCGATCCGCTCCTCATCGGCGGCGGCTACGTGACGATCAGCGCCAACGAGAACCACCAGGTGGTTGCCGGCACGACCGTGACGTTCGAGGTCGCGGTCACCCCGGTGCCCAACACCGGCGGGCGGACCCTGACTTTCGGCAACGCCACCCGCAAGTCCGTCGTGCTGTTTTCCTGAGGCCGTCCGGCAAGCATCGGGACAGGCCGGCGCCCGGGTGACGGATCATCCGGGCGCCGGTCTCGGTTCAGGGTGTCAGCGGGTCGCCGGCATGGTGGCGAACTCGCCGGCTAGCTCGGACTCGACGATCGTCGCGGCGGACGGCCGGCGACCGGCCGACGCCCGCCGGGCGGACGGGACGGCGAGGGCCGCGAGCGCGGCGGCCAGGGCGATCGCCGTGAGGACGAGAAACCCCATCGTGAAGCCGGCCTCCGGGGCAGGCCGTTGGCCTGCGGGTGCGCGGTGATCACGCCGCTGACCACGGCCGCGCCGATCGCGCCGCCGATGGTGCGGATGTTGGCGTTCATGCCGGTCGCCACGCCGGTCTGGCTGGCGGGCACGCTGGCGACGATCAGGTTGGCCATCGACGCGAAGGCCAGGCCGATGCCGAGGCCGACCAGGCCACCGGCGATGGCCACCTCCAGCGGGTGTCGTGGGCGGTGGCGAGCATCGCCGAGGCGGCCACGTTGAACGTGGCACCGGTGGCGAGCTGCGCCTTGGCGCTGAAAACGGCCTGGAGTCGCCCGGCGATGATGCCGGCGACGAACATCGCACTGACCATCGGGAGCATGAGCAGACCGGCCTGGCTGATGCTCGCCCGAAGCCGTAACCGGCGGCTGTCGGGGTCTGCAGGAACTGGGGAGGAACGCGTACACGGAGAACATCGACGCGCCGTAGAGCAGGGCGACCAGGTTGGTGGTCCAGACGCCGGGCAGGCGCATCATCCGCATGTCGATCAGCGGGTTGCTCGACCGCATTTCGGTGACCAGCCAGCCGACCAGCAGCACCACGGCGAGCGCCAGCAGGCCGAGCACCCGGGCGGAGGTCCAGCCCCAGGCCGCGCCCTGGCTGATCGGCAGCAGCAGCGCGACCAGCCAGCCGGAGAGCAGCACTGTGGCACGCCAGTCGATGCGACCGGGGTACGGACCGGAGACTCGGGGACGAACAGGTGGGCGGCCACGGCGGTCAGCCCGACCACGACCATCGGGATCCAGAACAGCCAGCGGTAGTCCAGCGTGCTGACGATCGGACCGGCCAGCACGATGCCCAGGCCACCGCCGACGGCGACGATCGCCGAGATGGCGGCCACGGCCGTGGAGACTCGCGCGGCCGGGAACTCGTCGCGGATGATGCCGAACGACAGCGGGAAGACCGCGCCGCCGATGCCCTGCACGACCCGGGCGATGATGAGGACACCGATGTTCGGCGCGACGGCCGCCAGCAGGCAGCCGAGGGCGAGGGCGGCGAGCGCGACGACGAGCATCCGCTCCTTGCCGACCATGTCGCCGACGCGTCCGAGGATCGGCGTGAAGATTGACGCGCTGAGCAGGTACGCGGTCAGAACCCAGGTCACGGTGTTCTGGGTGGTGTGCAGATCCTGCTGGATGGTTGGCAGCACCGGGGTGATCAACGACTGGAGCATCGCGAAGAACCCGGCACCGGCCGCGAGCACGGTGAAGGTGAGCCGACGCGAGCTGCGTCGGGAGGTCACTGCCACGAGAAGACTCCTGATTACGTACTGAAGCCCGTCGTCTGCGGCGGGCAGGGCTGTCGGGTCCGGGCGATCGGGTGGCCAGGCGGCGATCGGGCGGGTCCCGAGGTAAGCTAACCGGAGGCAGGCCTCCGGGATTCCGGAGGGTGCCTCCACTAAGCTAGCGGAGGATGCCTCCGGATGCAACCAGGGTGAGGTGACGCACGTCATGACCAGCGCGGGCAGGCGCCCGAGGTCTTCGCCGGGCGGCCCAAGAGGGCGACGCGCGGCGTAACTACGATGCCCTGATCGCTGCGGCCCGCGAGGCGTTCGCCGAGAACGGCGCCGCCGCCTCCCTGGAGGACGTGGCCCGGCGGGCCGGGGTGGGCATCGGCACGCTCTACCGCAACTTCCCAGCCGACGGCACCTGTTCGAGGCCGTCTACGTGGAGGAGGTCCGAGAGTTGTGCCACTCCGCCGAGGACCTGGCCGAGCTGCCACCGTGGGACGCGCTCGTCGCCTGGCTGCACCGGTTCGTCGCGTACGTCGCCACCAAGCGGGCGCTCGCCGAGCAACTGCTGCACGACTCGGAGATCTTCACCAGCTGCCGAACGGAGATCTACTCCGCCGGCGAGCCGCTGATGCGTCGCGCCCAGAGCGCCGGTGTGGTCCGCGACGACATCGGCTTCGACGACGTGGTGCGGTTGATCAGTGGCCTCACCATGGCCCAGTTCCCTTCGCCTGAGCAGCGCGACCGGGTGCTCGGTGTCGCCCTGGACGGGCTGCGCGCTCCGACCCGCTGACCCGGCGTCAGCTGTCGACGAGCAGCAGCCACTCGTCGTCGAGCTGTTGCACCACCGTGTGCGCCGGCCAGCGGTGACCCGGATCGACCACCGCCCGGGCCTGGTCGACCTGCGGTGGCCGGCTGAACTCGGTGTCCCGGAAGCTGGCCATGCTGTGGAACCGGGCCCGACCGAAGTTCGCGGCGTCGGTGAAGCGGGCACCGTCGAACAGCGCCTCCGCGCCGAACGTCGTCCAGCGGAACAGCGCCATGTTCGTGAACCGGGCGGCGTGGAAGCTGGCCGTCTGGCCGAACTCGGTGTGCTCCATCGACAGGGCGCCGTCGAAGACGGCCTCCCGGAACGTGACGGTGTCCTCGAAGCGGGTCGCGTCGAAGCTGGTTGGCTGGCCGAGGGTCGCCCGGCGGAATGAGGTCGGGCCGGCGAAGCCGGATCGCCGGCAGGACAGGCCGTCGGTGAACGCGACCCGTCGAAGCTGGCCGTGCCGCCGACGCGAGCGCCGTCCAGCAGGACCTCGCCGTCGGCCGTGAGGCCCTCGAAGGTCACGTCGCCGAAGGTCGCCGCCCGAGCAGCAGACGCCCCGCGCCGTAGCGCTCGCGAAGCTGGTCGTACCGGTGAACACCGCAGCCGTGAAGTTCGCGTCGACGAGCGTGCAGCCCGTGGCGTCGAAGTCGACGAGCAGGGCACCGGACAGGTCGAGCCTCAGCTCCGGCCAGTGGGCCGCGTCGTCCGCGCGCAGGTGCCGGGTGAGCACGCGCTGCGCGCTGCGCCGGACCTCCGTCTCGCGCGGCTCGCCGTCGGGCGCCGGCATCCGCAGGTACGCGCAGACCACCGCCGCGATCGTCGGGCGCTGCCCCGGGTTGTCCTGGCCGAGGCGCTCCAGCGCGTGCAGGCCACCGAGGCGTACCGCGGCGCTGTCGTTGCCGAGCAGCTCGACCGCCCGCGTGTAGAGCTCGGTCAGCCGACGCTCGGCCGCGTCGTGCTCGACGGCCCCGGACTGCCGGTCCTGGTGGCGCTGCGCGGCCTCGGCCACCGTCTCGGCGTGCGCCTGCACCCGGTCCCGGTGGGCCTGGTCCCGTGCGGCGACGCTCTCCTGGTGTCGCTGCGCGCGCTCGGCGATCCACTGCCGGCGGGCGGCCAGCAGCAGCGCGAGACCTCCGCCGGTGCCGGCGACCACTGTCAGCCCGGTGCGGATCGCGTCGATGCGCAGCGTGGCGCGCGTGTCCGGCTGGCTGGCCCGGTCGGCCTCGGTGAGCAGCAGGTCCAGCACCAGCCAGCCCAGGGCGACGGCGGCCAGCAGGCCCACCAGGACCAGCCACCACGGCATCACGCGCAGCTCGCGCTCGGTGGGTTTGTCGACGGCCACGGCCACAGCATGCCAGCCACCATCGGTGTCCGATATGGAGCGTGGCGGTATGCCGGTTTACGCCTCCGGTGGAACAACGGGTTACCGGCGCGTAACAAGCCATTGACGGTTCTGAATTGTTGCGGGCATGATCGTCGCACGGTCGACCGGACACCCCATCCACCTGCCCGGTTCGCCGGGTGCCTCCCCGGAGGTGCAGCGATGCTGCTCCGAAAGACCGCCCTCGTCCTGGCCCTCGCCACCGCCGCCCTGCTCACCTCCGCCGCCACGGCGACCGCCGCGCCCGCCGATCCTGTGGCCGCACCGGCGACCGCCGCCACCGCCACGGGCTTCGCCACCGCCGCGGCCAACCCGTCATCGTGGTCGGCGGGCTCAGCGGCGTCGCCGTCGCGTACGAGCCGATCGCCGCCCGCCTGCGCGCCGACGGTTACCGCGCCTTCATCTACCAACTGCCCGGGTTGGGCCTCGGTGACATCCCCACCTCGGCCCGCGCGTTCGCCACCTACGTCGACCAGGTACGCGCCAGCACCGGCGCGGCGACGGTGGACGTCGTCGCCCACTCAGAAGGGGCCTGGTCAGCCGCTACTACCTCAAGCGGCTCGGCGGCACCGCGACCATCGGTCGGTACGTCAGTCTGGGCACACCGCAGTACGGCACCTACGTGGCCAACATCGTGGCGTTCCTGGGCCTGGGCAGCTGCGCCGGGTGTCGTGGCCTGCCAACAGATGACCATCGGTTCGTCGTTCCTCGCCGACCTGAACGCCGGCGACGACACCCCGGCGCGGTGCGCTACACCACCATCCGCACCCTCCAGGACGAGTTGGTCCGGCCCACCGGCAACGCCGTCGTCAACGACGGGGCGACGAACGTGCTGGTCAGGCGTACTGCCCGCTGCGGGTGGTGGGGCACCTCGGCCTGGTGCTCGACGGTACGGCGTACACCATCGTGCGCGGCGCCCTGGTCGACGGCCCGGTGCGACCCAACTGCCTCGCGCTCTGACCCGGTCCGAGGTGGTGGTCCCGGCCCGGACCACCACCCGGCGCGCGCCGCTGGGTGTCGGGTCGGCGACGTTCCGGGAAACGGCCTGGCCGGCATCGGACGTCCTCGATAACCTGCTCCGGCCGTCCATTGCAGACGGTGTACGCCATTCCGCCGAAGGAGCAGCGCGCATGACCGAGCCGCACACCGTGCCGCCGGAGGCACCCGCCGACAGTGCCGCAGCTCGACGTCCGGGCCGCGCAGCCGCCGGCGGCGGATGATCCGCCGCCCACCGGTGGATTCAGCGACCGACCGCCGGGCTACCCGAGCGCGTTGGTCTGGCTGCGCGCCGGCATCCTGCGGGACTGGCGCGGCGTGCTCGGCGCGTTCGTGGCCACCTGGTTCTACCTGCCGGTCGCGCTGCTCCTGGCGTTCTGGGGCGGTCTCGCCCTCGCCCTCGGCGGGCTCCTCGCCGGTGCGACCGGCGCCGACGACCAGGTGCCCGAGCTGCTGCGCGACGCCCGCTGATCGGCTCGCTGATGGAGGCGTTCCTGACCCGCTCCGGCGGGTGCTCGGTGGCGTTTTCGGCTTCGTCGTCGGTTTCCTGGTTGGCTTCCTCGCCGTGCTCGTGCTGCCCTGGATGGGCGTCGCGGACGACCCTTCGCACTGCTCACCGGCCTGATCGGCACCGTCGTCGCGGCGGCGCTGATCGGTGTCCTCTACACGCTCTACCGGGTGTTGCTCGAACCGCGCCTGCTCGTGGTGTCCGGCGCCCGCCAGCCAGCCGCCGCGAGGACGCGCGGCTGCGCCCGTGCTCGACGAGTGCGCCCGACGGCTCGGGCTGCCCAGCGTGCCCCGCCTGCTGATGGAGGACGATCCCGTCCTGAGCAACGCCGGACGTACGCCCGGCACGTGGTGGTCACCACCGCCGTGCTGACCGAGCCGGACGACGAGGTGGCCGCGCTGCTCAGCCACGAGCTGGTGCACTGGCGCACCGGGGACGAGATCACCAGCGCCTTCGTCCGCGGTGTCGGCCTGCCGCTGACCCTCGCGCACGCCCTGCCGACCTGGCTGATGCGGACGTTCCCACACCCGGCCACCAACTTCGTGGTCTTCGTGTTCTTCTGGCCGGTGCTGCTCACCATGCGGTACGTGGTGCTGCCGCTGCACGCCCGCGACGTGCGGGCGGCGGAGTACCGGGCCGATCTGGGTGCCGTGCTCACCGGGCACGTCGACGGGCTGCGCAGCGTCCTGGAACGACGGTTGTCCTTCGGAGTGGCCGCAGCGGCTGGGACGAGGCGGTCTGCGCCACCCACCCGCCGCACGAACTCCGGCTCGACGCGCTGGAGCGGGCGACGGTGGCCGGTGTGCCCGCCGGGGCGGATGAGCCCGTCACCGTCGAGCACCTGTTCGGCCCCACCGGGCCGGTCGGCACCCGCCGCACCTGGCTGCTGGTCGGCGCCCTCACGCTGGCGGCGTGCCTCGGCACCAGCGGGCTCGGCGTGGTGCAGTGGGCGTTCTTCCGCCCCCAGGCGGCGGTCGACGGGTATTTCTCCGCCCTCGCCGACCGGGACAGCGAGGCCGCGCTCGGCTTCCTGACCGATCAGGGCGCCGGCGCCGACCGCAAGCTGCTCGCCCAACTGCTGCGCGGCAGGGCTACCAGCCACCGACCGACGTCAAGGTCGACTCGCTGGAGCGGGACGGCGACACCGCCACCGCTACGGTGGCGTACCAACTGGCCGGTGCGCGACAGACCGCCACGGTCACCCTGCGCCGCGAGGAGAAGACCACCGCCGGGCTGTTCCACGGTTGGCGGTTGAGCGGCGGGCCGACTCCTTCGGCGCCTCGATCGCCGACCCCGGCGTACGGCTCAACGGGGTGGAACTGCCGGTCGCCACTGAGGGTCTCCCGCTGGTGCTGTTGCCCGGTAGCTACCTGGCGACCGGCCCTCCAGCGCGTTGAGCGAGACGCCCGCCGAGACCATGACGGTCGCCCGGGGCAGGACACGGCCACCCTGCAACTGGCGCCGGTGCTCAAGCCCGCGGCGGTCGAGGCCGTCGAGGCCCGCGTACGCGCCTGGTTGGACGAGTGCGCCACACGGACGGTCGCCGCCCGCCGGGCTGCCCGTTCCGCTACTACGGCGGCTCCACCCAGAAGATCACCTGGAAGATCCTGGGTACCCGAAGCTCGCCGTCGAGCTGACCGGGGCGGCCACCGCCCGGGTCACCACCCCGCCCGAGACCCAGGGCCGGGTGCAGGCCAGTGGCACCACCACCTACTTCGGCGGCAGCACACCGTTCACGGATGAGGACGGGCTCACCGTCGCGGGCGTCGCCACCGCCGACGGGGACAACGTCACCTTCCGCCCCATCACCGACTGAGGAGGACGAGACACCGTGACCGACAGCAACGCCGCAGCCCGGCTGCCCGTCCGACTGACCATCAACCCCGGCAGCGGCAACCGGTCGACCTGCTGACCTGGATCCACCAGCGCCCGGAGTACCGGCCGGTGGTCCGCCAGGCCGGCGGCGGCGGGGACGGCCGGGCTTCAGCGACGCGGTGATCATCGCGGTGCTGGCCCAGGAATGCTGCCGGGGCTGTTCAACCTGTTGCAGTCCTGGGTCGACCAGCAGCGCACCGAGGCCAGCATCCGGATCCAGACCGGGGACACCGAGGTCGAACTGCAGGTGAGCGGGCGTACCGACTCCGCTCGCCTGCTGGCCCAGGCGACCGAGGCGCTGCGGGCCGCCCGCGAGCCGACTCCGGGCCCGCTCGGACGCCGCCGACTGAACCGGCGGCGTCCGGACCGGCGGGTCAGCTCGCCTTGGCCAGCGCCTCGAACTCGTCGTCGGTGAGCCGCACGTCGGCCGCGCTCACGTTCTCCTCCAGGTGCGCCACCGAGGACGTACCGGGGATCGGCAGCATCACCGGCGAGCGGCGCAGCAGCCAGGCCAGCGCGAGCTGCGCGGGCGACGCGCCGTGCGCGGTGGAGATGGCGTCCAGCGGGCCGCCCGGGCGGGCCAGCTCACCGGTGGCGATCGGGAACCACGGGATGAACGCGAGGTCGTTGCGCTCGCAGTACTCCAGCACGTCCTCGGCGCTGCGGTTGGCGAGGTTGTACAGGTTCTGGACTGACGCGATCGTGGTGATCGCCCGGGACTCCTCGATCTGCGCGACGCTCACCTCGGACAGCCCGATGTGCTGGATCTTGCCCTCCTCCGCAGCAGCGCCAGCTCACCCAGCTGATCGGCGAGCGGCACCTTCGGGTCGATCCGGTGCAGCTGGTACAGCGGGATGCTGTCCAGGCCGAGGTGGCGCAGGCTCAGCTCACACTGCTGGCGCAGGTACTCGGGACGGCCCAGCGCACGCCAGTCGCCCGGGCCGGAGCGGCTCAACCCGGCCTTGGTCGCGATGACCAGGTCGTCGGCGTACGGGTGCAGCGCCTCGCGGATCAGCAGCTCCGACACGAACGGCCCGTACGAGTCGGCGGTGTCGATGAACGTCACACCCAGTTCGATCGCACGACGCAGCACGCGGACCGCCTCGGCCGGGTCCTTCGGGTCACCCCAGACACCCGGGCCGGTGATCTGCATCGCCCGTAGCCGAGTCGGTTGACGGTGACGTCGCCACCGATCCGGTACGTGCCGGACGCCTTCGCCGGCTGCTCACTGATATTTGTCGACATTGCCCGATCCCCAATCGTCTCGTCGTGGCGGGCGTGCGGAGCGCGGGCGTGCAGAGCCCACCCGCCACCTCAGGATCATCCCCGGAAGTCGGCCCTCACACCGCTCGGCGGCCGACTGTGCGCGCGGACACCCGTCCGTACGCCGAGGCGAGTTGCCGGGAAGCGCCCGCTTCCGGCGGGCGTCCGTGCGACGCTGGCCGCATGGGGAATGCCGCAGGTCAACTTCGCGCTCGACACGTACGAGTGCATCGTCCTCTACCCCGGCGCTGCCGGGCGGGTCCTGCCCGCCGAAACCGTGCAGCGGTTGCAGGCGGAGCACGCCGAGCACATGCAGGCGTTGCAGCGAGGCGGCATCATTCTGGTCGCCGGCTCGGTGGACGGGCCGGCCCGCGAGCCGGAGCCACCGATCGGCTTCGGCCTGGCCCGCACCGGCAGCGTCGACGACGTCCGCAGCGTGTTGGAGGCCGACCCGCGGTGCAGGCCGGGCTCTACCGGGTGGACGTGCTGACTTTCCTCTGCCCGGCCGGTTCCCTGGAGTTTCCGCTGGTCAAGACCGAGAGCTGAGCCGCTGGTCCATCGGTGGCTGTCGTGATGGTGACGGCGCTCGCCCACGTCCCGGTGCTACGGTCGCGCGCAGCGAGGGCCGCCGCCGGGCGCACCCGGCGCCACGTGTCGGCCCCGGTCGAGGAGTCGCCATGATCTCCGCCGCCACCCCGATGTCGTGACGGCCACCGCCCGGCTGCGCGCCTGCTCGGCGACCGGCTGCACGAGCCGGGCGATCCCGGTTTCGTCTCCACCACCCGGCTCTGGAACGGCGCGGTGCGGCGCGCGCCGCACTTGTCGCCCACTGCCTGGACGCCGACGAGGTGGCCGCCGCGGTCCGTGTCGCCGCCCGGTGTCACCTGCCCCTGTCGGTCCGCTCCGGAGGGCACGACTGGCTGGCCGAGCGCTGCGCGACGGCGGTCTGGTGCTCGACCTGACCGGGTTGCGCGACGTCCGGGTCGACGCGGACGCCGCCACGGTCACCGTCGGCGGAGGCACCACGGCCGCCGAACTGCTCGCCGCCACCCGCCCGGACGACCTGGTGGTGCCCACCGGTGTGGTCGACGCCGTGGGCATGGTCGGGCTCACCCTCGCCGGCGGGTACGGCCCGCTGTGCGGCCGGTTCGGTCTGGCCCTGGACAATCTGCTCGGCGCGGAGGTGGTCCTCGCCGACGGCCGCCGAGTCACCGCCGACCCCGGCACGACGCCGAGCTGTACTGGGCGCTGCGCGGCGGTGGCGGGAACGTCGGGATCGTCACCGAGCTGCGCCTGCGCGCACCGGCTGCCCGGTGTGCTGGCCGGCATGATCATGTTCGCGTTGGCCGAGGCGCCGGCCGTGCTCGCGGCTACGGCGCGCTGCTCGCCGAGGCCCCGGACGAGCTGACCGTGATGGCCGGCTTCCTGCCCGGCCCGGCCGGCGAGCCGGTGATCTTCGTCTGCCCGTTCTACAGCGGCCCGGACCTGGACGCCGGGTCGCCGTGGATGGACCGGCTGCGCGCGCTGGGCACCCCGCTGGTCGACCAGATCGGCCCGATGCCGTACGCGGACGCCCTGCGGATGTTCGACGGCGGGATGGTGGACGGCAACCACTACCTGCTGCGTACCCGATGGTTGCCAGCGCTCACCGACGGCGCGGTGGACGCGCTCGTCGCCGCGGCCCGGCAGGTCAGCTCACCGTTCTCGGCGCTGGCCCTGCACCACTTCCACGGTGCGGCCACCCGGGTCCGACTCGCCGACACGGCGTTCGGACTGCGCACCGACCACCTGTTGACCGAGATCATCGCGGTGTGGGCGCCCGACGACCAGGCCGCCCCGCACCGGGTGGGCCGAGCACACCTCGGCGGCGCTCGCCCCGCACGCACTGCCCGGTGGTTACCCCAACCTGCTCGCCCCGGAGGAGACCGACCGGGTCCGGCTCGCCTACGGCACGAACTGCCGGCTGCGCCGCGCCAAGCGCCACTATGACCCCGGGACCTGCTGCACGCGGTGCCCACCCTGCCGCCGTCAGGCCCCGGGATGAGTCGCCGCCGGGAGCACCCGACAGCGCACCCCGACGGAGGCGTACGATTCCCGGCGCGCGGTCGCTGTTGCCCGTCGCCACAACGTTCCCGGTGCGGTTCCGCCCGCCGGCCCGACGCGCACCGCGCGTCGTTGGACACCTGTTCCGCTGCCTGCAAGGGTCGGCCCCGAGTCCGACCTGAAGGAGAGACTAGCCTGATGGGCGTGACACGCCGCGTAAAGATCGTCTGCACTCTGGGTCCCGCCACCTCGTCCCCGGAGCGCATCCGGGGTCTTGTCGAGGCCGGTATGAACGTGGCCAGGCTCAACTTCAGCCACGGCAGCCACGCCGACCACGAGTCGGTATATCGACTGGTCCGGGAGGCCTCCGAGGCGGCAGGTAAGCCGGTGGCCGTCCTCGCCGACCTGCAGGGCCCGAAGATCCGCCTCGGTCGGTTCGCCGACGGCCCGCACGAGTGGCGCACCGGCGACTCGGTCGTGATCACCGGCGACGAGGTCATCGGCAGCAAGGAGCGGGTTTCCTGCACGTACCGCAAGCTGCCGCAGGAGGTCAAGCCCGGCGACCGGCTGCTGATCGACGACGGTCGGGTCGCCGTCGAGGTCACCGACGTCATCGGCAACGACATTCGCTGCCTGGTCACCGAGGGTGGGCCGGTCTCCAACAACAGGGCGTGTCCCTGCCCAACGTGGCGGTCAGCGTGCCCGCCATGTCGGACAAGGACGCCGAGGACCTGCGCTTTCCCTGAGCCTCGGCGTCGACCTGGTCGCGCTGTCCTTCGTCCGCTCCGCCGAGGACATCAAGCTCGTCCACAACATCATGGCCGAGGAGGGCGTGTTCCGCCCGGTCCTGGCCAAGGTCGAGAAGCCGGAGGCGGTGGAGCACCTGGAGGCCATCGTGCTGGCCTTCGACGGTGTCATGGTCGCCCGCGGTGACCTCGGTGTCGAGATGCCGCTGGACGAGGTCCCGCTGGTGCAGAAGCGCGCCGTGCAGCTCTGCCGGGAGAACGCCAGCCGGTCATCGTCGCCACCCAGATGCTCGACTCCATGATCGAAAATTCCCGCCCCACCCGGGCGGAGGCCTCCGACGTCGCCAACGCGGTGCTCGACGGCGCGGACGCGGTGATGCTCTCCGGCGAGACCAGCGTCGGCAAGTACCCGGTGCTCACCGTCAGCACCATGGCCAAGATCGTGACGACCACCGAGGCCGGCTCGATCGGCGTGCCGCGCCTGCAGCACGACCCGCGCACCCACGGTGGCGCCCTCACCGTCGCCGCCTCGTCGATCGCCCGGGCCATCAACGCCAAGGCGCTCGTCGCCTTCTCGCAGACCGGCGACACCGTGCGGCGGCTGTCCCGTCTGCACTGCGACCTGCCGCTGCTGGCCTTCACGCCGGTTCCCGAGGTGCGGGACCAGCTCGCCCTCACCTGGGGCGTGGAGACCTTCCTGATGCCGTTCGTGCAGCACACCGACGACATGTTCCGTCAGGTCGACCAGGCGCTGCTCGGTCTCGACCGGGCCAACCCCGGTGACTACGTGGTGATCGTGGCGGGTAGCCCGCCCGGCACGCCCGGCTCGACCAACACGCTGCGCGTCCACCAGCTCGGCTCGCTCGTCGACGCGGCGTCGGCGCGGGCGCTGCAGTGAGCGACGGTCGGGTCGCGGTCGGCCAGGCGGCGGTGGACCAGCTGCTGGAGGTGCTCGATCTCGACCCGACCGGCGAGATGACCTTCCGGGGATGAGCCCCGGTCGGCCCACAACGGTGTACGGCGGCCAGGTGGCCGGTCAGGCACTGGTCGCCGCCGGCCGCACTGTCGACCCGGAGCGGTTCGTGCACTCGCTGCACGGATACTTCGTCCGCCCCGGCGACCCGGTCGAGCCGATCGCCTACCAGGTGGAGAACATCCGCGACGGCCGGTCCTTCTCGGTCCGCCGGGCTGTCGCACTTCAGCACGACAAGCCGATCTTCTTCATGTCGGCGTCCTTCCAGCGGGCCGAGGAGGTCTGGACCACCAGGCCCCGGCCCCGCTGGACGTACCTCCGCCGCAGGACGTGCCGACGATGTCCGACCGGCTCTCCCGTTACCCGGAGCGGTTGGGCATGTGGGCCAGATCCCGCGACCCATCGACGTGCGGTACGTGGGGAGCCCGGCTGGGTCCGTCCCGGCGACCGGCCCGCAGACCCACACCAGCGCGTCTGGATGCGCATCGACGGCAAACTGCCGGACGACCCCTGCTGCACGCCTGCGCGCTCACCTACGCCTCGGACCTCACCCTGCTGGACTCGGTGCTCTCCGTGCACGGCGAGGTGTGGGGCCGGGCGGGTGGTCGGCGCGAGCCTGGACCACGCGCTCTGGTTCCACCGGCCGTTCCGTGCCGACGAGTGGTTCCTCTACGACAGCCTGAGCCCGTCGGCGTCCGGCGCGCGTGGGCTGGCCACCGGCCGGATGTTCACCACGGACGGCCGGCAGATCGCCAGCGCCGTCCAGGAGGGTCGCTGCGCCGCGTCGGCGCCTGACACCGGTCAGGCCTGGTGGATGGCCTCACCGGCGATCTCGATCTGCACCGTCCTGCCCACCAGCACCCCGCCGCTCTCCAGTGCGACATTCCAGAGCAGGCCGTGGTCCTCGCGGTTCATGCTGGCCGTCGCGCTGAATCCGAAGATGTTCTGCCCGTACGGATCCTGGCGGGCGCCGCCGAAATTCACCTCCAGGTCGACGTTCCGGGTGATCCCCTTCACGGTCAACTCACCGGTGAGGACGAATCGTCCGGGAATGCCGTCGGACTGCGGCGGAACAATGTGACTCCGGCCTCGTCCACCCAGTCTGTGGTTGCGCAGACGAGCCCACTGGAATATGGGGTCCTCGTTGCCCTGCCACTTAATGCCGGTGCTTCGATATTCGAGGGTGGGATAGCGCTCCACGTCGAGGAAGTCGGCGCTCTTCAGATGAGTGTCCCGGTCGACGCTTCCGGTGCTGATGCTGGCCGACATGATGGTGGCCGTCACCGACGAGAGCAGCGGGTCCTCCGCCACCAGGATCTGTGCGGTGGCCTCGGCGAACTCACCGCGCACCGGGCTCACCATCATGTGCCGGGACAGGAAACCGATCCGCTTGTGCGCTTGATCGAGAAGATAGGTGCCGGCGACCGGGATGGTCATACCGTCCCAGGTGCGTGTGGCGACATCGGTCATCGTGTTGCCTTCCCCGAGCGCACCCGGGTGTTTATCAATATCCCGCTGGAGGTCGCGTAAACGGCCAGACATTTGTGTTCTCGCCCAGCATAAAGACACTCCGGACCGGCATTTCGGCCCCACCGTGCGGTGGATCATGACGTACGTCCTCGGTCCGCGGCGGCGGCCGGAACGGGCGCGTTCCCATCGATGCGTGTCCGATCGGACGAGGGTCGGCCGTCCGCCCGGTTGACCGGCGACTAACCTTGCCGACATGCGCCTCTCCGCCCGGGTCGACTATGCCCTCCGCGCGGCCGCCGAGCTTGCCGCGACGGCCAGCGGCCCTGGCGCGGCCGGCCGGTCACGGCCGACCAGATCGCCCGCGCCCAGGAAATCCCGCCGAAGTTCCTGGAGAGCATCCTGCTCCAGCTACGTCGAGGCGGCATCGTGCACGCCCAGCGCGGCCCGGAGGGTGGCTACTGGCTGGCCCGCCCCGCCGAGGAGATCTCCCTCGCCGAGGTGATCCGGGTGATCGACGGGCCGCTCGCCCACGTACGCGGGCAGCGCCCGGAGCAACTCGGCTACCACGGCCCGGCCCGCGCGCTCCAGGAGGTCTGGATCGCGCTGCGGGCCAGCGAGCGGGAGATCCTGGAGTTGGTCAGCGTCGCCGACGTGGCCGCGGGCACCCTGCCGGCGCGGGTCACCGAACTGGCCGCCGACCCGCGCGCCTGGATCTGAGCGTCAACTCGCTGTCCGGCCGCGTGTCCCACGGCCGCTGACCCGGGCGCCGCCCGCCGCGTCCCATCCACCGATCGGGGCTTGACCCTGGCTGCCCCGTGCCGCATTGTCGACCAAGTCGATAGGAGATACCGAAAAGTCAGGGGCGCTCGTGCGCAAGCTGCTGGTCCTCGCTCTGGTCGGGCTCGTCGCGCAACTGATCGACGGCTCGCTCGGCATGGCGTACGGGTTGACCTCGTCCACCCTGCTGCTGGTCGCCGGGTCGCCCCGCTGCCGCCTCGGCCTCGGTGCACCTGGCCGAGATCGGCACCACGCTCGCCGCCGGGTTCGCACACTGGCGGTTCGGCAACGTCGACTGGCGGGTGGTCACCCGCATCGCCCTGCCCGGCGCGATCGGCGCCTTCGCCGGCGCCACCCTGCTCAGCTCGATCTCGACCGAGGCCGCCGCACCGTGGATGGCGGGCATCCTCTTCACGCTCGGCGCGTACCTGCTGGTCCGCTTCGCCCGACCACTGCGCACCGATCGGATCGGCGGGCGGCTCCGTGGACGTTTCTCGGCCCCTGGGCCTGGTTGCCGGCTTCGTCGACGCCACCGGCGGCGGCGGGTGGGGTCCGGTCGCCACCCCGGCGTTGCTGGTCTCCGGGCGCATGGAACCCCGCAAGGTGATCGGCTCGGTGGACACCGCCGAGTTCGTCGCGGGCGCGGCCAGCGTCGGTTTCCTCATCGGCTCGGCACGGAGGGATTCCTGCTCCCCACCGTCGCGGCGCTGCTGATCGGCGGGCTGATCGCCGCCCCGCTGGCCGCCTGGCTGGTGCGGATCGTGCCCGCCCAACTGCTCGGCGCGGCCGTCGGCGGCGTGATCGTGCTGACCAACGCCCGCACCCTGATGCGCTCCGCCGAACTGGGCGGCCCGGCCCGCCCGCCCTGTACGCCCTGCTGGCCGCCGGCTGGCTGGCTGCCCTGGTGTTCGCGGTGCGGCGCTACGCCGTACCTGTCGATCCTGCGCCGCCTCGCGAGCGCCGTCCCGCCGCCCCTGCCGGTCCCGCCTCCTTGCCGGTCCCGATGACCTGCGGCTCCGCCGTCGCGGTCCCGGTCGAGCTGGCGGCAACGGTACGCCCACCCACGCTGACCTGGCCGCTCGCTCGACGCCGGCGCTGCCGCCGCCACCTGCCCCTCGGCGCCGCCACCTGCCCCTCGGCGCTGCCGCCGCCACCTGCCCCTCGGCGCTGCCGCCGCCACCTGCCCCTCGGCGCCGCCACCTGCCCCTCGGCGCCGCCACCTGCCCCTCGGCGCCATGATCATCGAGGTCTAAGCGGTCAAGATCGTGCTCGAACGTGGATGTAGTGGCCTGGGGCCGTGCGGATGCCACTACATCCTGGTTCGAGCGTGACCTTGGCGGTCGTGGGGCCTAAGCCCCGTTCCGGGTCTTTCGGGGTGGTGTTGTCGTCAAGATCCGCGCAGGATAAGGGATGTTGCTGTCTCCCGCGCGTCGGAGGCAGCAACATCGGTGAAGTTGCTCGGATCTTGGCGCGGGGCGCGGGGCGCGGGGCGCGGGGCGCGGGGCGCGGGGCGCGGGGCGCGGGGCGCGGGCGCGGGGCGCGGGGCGCGGCCGAGGCCCCGAGGCCCGAGGCCCGAGGCCCGAGGCCCCGGAGGCCCCGAGGCCCGAGGGCGCGGCGCGCGGGAGTGAGGCGTGCGAGGGCGCGGGCGGCACGAGGACGCGAGGGCGCGGGCGTGGGCGTGGGGCGCGCGGGGACGGTCAGGGGTGGGCAGGGTGGTGGCCGCAGTGGCCAGCAGTGTCCAGGCTTCGTCGACGTGTGCTGCGGTGCTCTGTGGTGAGCCGATCGCCAGTCGCAGCGTGTAGCAGCCGGCGACGCGGGTGTGGGTCAGGTGTACGCGTCCGGTGGCATTCACCGAGGCCAGCAGTGCCGCGTTGGCGTCGTCGTCGGCACGCAGTCGGAAGCAGACCAGTGAGAACGGGTGTGCCGCCGCCACCTCGAACCGGTCGTCGGCGCGGACCCGTTGGGCGAACCGTTCGGCCAGCGCCACCCGGAGCGGATGTGCGCCCGCAGTCCTTCGACGCCGTACCAGCGCAGCACGAACCACAGCTTCAGCGACCGGAATCGTCGGCCCAGCGGCACCTGCCAGTCCCGGTAGTCGATCACCGCGCCGGACTCGGAGGCCGCGTTGCGCAGGAACTCCGGCAAGACGGTCAGCGCCTCGATCAGTTCGGCGCGGTCGGCCACCCAGAAGGCGTCGCAGTCGAAGCCGGTGAGCAACCACTTGTGCGGGTCGAAGCAGTACGAGTCGGCGTACTCCAGGCCGGCGTGCGACCAGCGCAGTTCGGGGCAGACGGCGGCGGCTCCGGCGTACGCGGCGTCGACGTGCAGCCAGATGCCGTACTCGGCGCAGATGGCCCCGATCTCGGGCAGGGGTCGATGGCGGTGGTGGAGGTGGTGCCGATGGTCGCCACCACGATGGCTGGTGCGTCACCGGCGGCCAGGTCGGCCTGGATGGCGGCCCGCAGTGCGCTCGGCAGCATCGCCTGGGTCCGGGTCGACCTCGATCGACCGGACGCCGTCGCTGCCCAGTCCGGCGATCCGCACGGCCTTCTCGATGGAGGAGTGTCCGTGCGTGGAGGTGTACGCGCGGTAGCGCCGGTCGATGCCGGTGTCGCGCCAGCGCCTCCGCTGGCGCGGTGCAGCGCGGCCAGGGTGGCCACCAGTGTCGCCGAGGAGGCCGAGTCCTGGATGACCCCGCCGCCGCTGCTGGTCGAGCGGAACCGCTCGGGGAGGTCCAGCAGGTGGGCCAGCCAGTCCATCATCACCGTTTCCAGTTCGGTGCAGGCCGGGCTGGCGGCCCAGAGCATGCCCTGGACGCCGAGCCCGGCGCTGACCAGGTCGCCGAGCACGCTCGGGCCGGAGGTGTTGGCCGGGAAGTAGCCGAAGAAGCCCGGTGCTGCCAGTGGGTCAGCCCCGGTACGACGATCGAGTCCAGGTCGGCGAGGACCGCCTCGACCGGTTCGCCGCCGGCGGTGGGAGGCGCGCTGGGCAGAGCGGCGGCCACCGTGCCCGGCGGATCGGCCGGGGCAACCGGTCGTTGCTCCAGTGTGGCCCAGTAGTCGGCGATCCAGTCGACGACGGCGTGGCCGGCGCGGCGGAACTCGTCAGGGTCCATGTGGTGGGCGCTCACCCACACGAGTCGATCAGCCATTGCTCGCGAGGGCAAGACCCTCCGCCAAGTCACCGACGTCGATGTTGCGTGGCGGAAAGCGCTTGCCCTACGATTCGCTGTGAGTCGGATCCGTGAGTGTGTCCAGGGCGTGTCACCCCGATCAGATCGCCGTCCGTCGCCGTCGCGGCGGGTCGGTCCACCGTGCTTGCCGGGCAGGGGCGTGGGCCGCAGCGATCACCACCCGGATCCCCGGAGGCAGTCCATGCACCCGTCCAGACATCGGCTGATCCTGCTCGCCGCCACGACGGCGGCCACCGTCGTGGCCGGCACCCTCGGCGCGGTGGTCGCCTCGGCCGCCGCCGTCGGCTGCCGGGTCGACTACCAGATCACGAACCAGTGGCAGGGCGGCTTCGGCGCCAACGTCACGGTCACCAACCTCGGCGACCCGGTCAGCGGGTGGGCCCTCACCTGGTCGTACGCCGCGGGCCAGCAGGTCACCCAGGCGTGGAACACCGCCGTCACCCAGTCCGGTGCCCAGGTGACCGCGCGCAACGTCGACCACAACGTCGCCATCGCCACCAACGGCACCGCCTCGTTCGGCTTCAACGGTTCGTGGACCGGCAGCAATCCGGTGCCGACCAGCTTCGCGCTCAACGGCGCGGCCTGCACCGGCGCCCCGCCCACCGACGAGCCGACCACCCGCCACCCACGGACGATCCGACCACCCCGCCCCGACCACCCCGCCTCCGACGCCGGCCGGGGTGTTGCAGATGGAGAACCTGGACCGCGGGTTGATCAGTGTCCGCTCCGGCAGCGGCAACCTGGTGTCCTGGCGGCTGCTCGGCACCGAGACCTCCGGTGTGGCGTTCAACCTCTACCGGGGTCCACCAGGGTCAACGCCAGCCCGATCACCGGGGCGACCAACTACCTCGACAGCGGCGCGGCGGCCGGCTCGGCGTACACCGTGCGGGCCGTGGTGGGCGGTGCCGAGCAGGCGGCGTCGGCGGCGGCGTTGCAGTTCGGCGCGGGCTACCTGGACGTGCCGTTGCAGGTCCCGGCCGGCGGCAGCACACCGAGCGGCGAGAGCTACTCGTACAGCGCCAGCGATGCCTCCGTCGGTGACCTGAACGGCGACGGCAGCTACGAGATCGTGCTCAAGTGGGACCCGTCGAACGCGAAGGACAACTCCCAGTCCGGCTACACCGGCAACGTCCACGTCGACGCGTACACCCTGACCGGCACCCGGTTGTGGCGGGTCGACCTGGGCCGCAACATCCGGGCGGGCGCCCACTACACCCAGTTCCAGGTGTACGACTACGACGGCGACGGTCGCGCCGAGGTGGCCATGAAGACCGCCGACGGCACCCGCTCCGGCACCGGGCAGCTCATCGGCTCGTCGTCGGCGGACTACCGCAACTCCGGCGGCTACGTGCTGTCCGGCCCGGAGTACCTGACCATGTTCGACGGACGCACCGGCGCGGTGCTCTCCACCGTCACCTACGACCCGCCGCGCGGCACCGTCTCGTCCTGGGGTGACTCGTACGGCAACCGGGTGGACCGGTTCCTCGCCGGCACCGCGTACCTGGACGGGCAGCGCCCTCGCTGATCATGGCCCGGGGCTACTACACCCGCGCGGTGATCGCGGCCTGGGACTTCCGCGACGGCACGCTGCGCAAGCGCTGGACGTTCGACTCGAACTCCTCCGGCAACGGCGCCGCCGCCGGTCAGGGCAACCACCAGCTCTCCGTCGCCGACGTCGACGCCGACGGCCGTCAGGAGATCGTGTACGGCGCCGCCACCATCGACGACAACGGCCGGCTGCTCTCCTCGACGGGCAACGGCCATGGGGACGCCCTCACGTCGGGGACCTGGACCCGGGCCGCGCAGGCCTGGAGGTGTTCAAGGTCGACGAGGACGGCAGCAAGCCCAGTTCCTATTTCGCGGACGCGCGTACCGGTCAGGTCCTCTGGTCCACGCCGGCGTCCGGCGACAACGGCCGGGGCGTCTCCGCGGACATCTGGGCGGGTAGCCCCGGTGCGGAGTCGTGGTCGTCGGCTGTCGCCGGGCTGGCCAACACCAGAGGGCAGAACGTCGGCCGCAAGCCGTCCTCGGCCAACTTCCTCGCCTGGTGGGACGGCGACCCGGTGCGGGAGCTGCTCGACGGCACGAGGATCGACAAGTACGGCACCGGCGGCGAGACGCGGCTGCTCGACGGCAGCGCTGTGGCGTCCAACAACGGCACCAAGTCGACCCCGGCGCTGTCCGGCGACATCCTCGGTGACTGGCGCGAGGAGGTGATCTGGCGGACCACCGACAGTCGGGCGTTGCGCGTCTACAGCACACCCACCCCGACCAGCACCCGGATCTACACCCTGATGCACGACCCGCAGTATCGGGTGGCGATCGCGTGGCAGAACACCGCCTACAACCAACCGCCACACCCGGGGTTCTTCATCGGCAACGGAATGACCAGCCCACCGACCCCGGACATCTACCTACGTTGATCTGGCCCCTGGTGGTCCCGAGCGGGGTCGCCTAGGGTGGCAGGCACCGGCCGCAGCCGCGGAATCCGCTCAGCTCCGGCCCGGTGCGCCACCGCGGCATCCCCGACCCGTCCCGACCGGGTATGCCGTACCACCACCGGCACCAACATTAGGCACCGTCCGGGTCGGCAGGGTGACGCTGACGTGAAGATCGTGTTTCACGCCGCCCGGCGCAGACCCCGACCACCTGCTCGGCGATCAGCTCGTAGGACCGCACCCGGTCCTGACGTCGTACACCAGCGTGGTCAGCATCAGCTCGTCCGCGCCGGTGCGCTCCAGCAGGTCGGTCAGCTGTCGGCGCACCGTCTCCGGCGAGCCCATCGCCTGGCCGTCGCGCCGCTGCAGGACGAACTCCCGCTCGATCTCGGAGTACGGGTAGGCCGCGGCCTCGTCCGGCGTCGACAGCGGCTCGGGCCGTCCGGAGCGCAACTTGAGGAACGACAGGGCGCTCGGTCCGGCCAACCACTCGGCGCGCTCGTCGGTCTCCGCGCACACCGCGTTGACCGCCACCATCGCGTACGGCTTGTCCAGCCACTGCGACGGCCGGAAGTTCTGCCGGTAGAGGGCCAGCGCCGGCAGGGTGTTCGCCGAGCTGAAGTGGTGCGCGAAGGAGAATGGCAGACCGAGCAGGCCGGCGAGCTGGGCGCTGAAACCGCTGGACCCCAGCAGCCACACGGCCGGCTGCTCACCCCGACCCGGCGTGGCGATGATCTGCCCCGGCTTCTCGCCGCTGAAGTAGTTCATCAGGTCGGCCAGCTCGCGCGGGAAACCCTCCGCCGACAGGCCCTCCATCGTGCGGCGCAACGCCAGCGCGGTCACCTGGTCGGTGCCCGGCGCCCGGCCGATTCCCAGGTCGATCCGACCGGGGTGCAGCGCCTCCAGGGTGCCGAACTGCTCGGCCACCACCAGCGGCGCGTGGTTGGGCAGCATCACCCGCCCGACCCGAGACGGATCGTCGACGTGTTCGCCGCCAGGTGCGCCAGCAGCACCGCGGGGCGGAGCTGGCGATCGCCGGCATGTTGTGGTGCTCGGCCACCCAGAACCGGTGGTAGCCCAGCTCCTCGGTGCGGCGGGCCAGCTCGGTGGTGGCCTCCAGGGCAGCGCCGGCGGTGGTGCCCTTGGCGACCGGGGCAAGATCAAGAACAGACAACGGTACGGTGATCACACGCAATGCCAACTCCCTGGCCTGCCCGTTCATTCCACCGCCTGATCAGCGCAGCTCGCGATTTCCCAACACCCGGGTCGGCGAGCCCTCCCGGGCCACCCGCAGCATCGCCCGACCGATCCCGTCGGTCGTGGTGACCTGGTTCGGGAACAACCGACGCAGCACCGGAAACAGCGGACGCGTGACCGCGTACCGAACCGGTACCACCGGGTCTTCGACACCGCCCCGTACGTCGGCTGGATGAACCCCGGCCGCGCCGCGTACCCGTTGGGCAGCAGATCCCTGACCGCGTTCTCGGCCCGGCCCTTGACCCGCGCCCACATCACCCGACCCCGACCCGACGAGTCGGTGCCCTGCCCGAGACGTAGACGAACGTGACCTGCGGGCTCACCTCCGCCAACAGTCGCGCCGCCGCGAGCGGATAGTCGTAGCTGACCCGCGTGTACGCGGCCTCGTCCAGACCAACGAGGACACGCCCAGGCAGTAGAAACACGCGTCGACAGCGGTCAGCGCGTCGCGCACCGTGGCCAGCTCGCCGACGTCCGCGACGGTCAGCTCCCGCAGCTTCGGATCCTGCCGACCCGTGGGCCGCCGACCGACCGTCACCACCTCCCGCACGTCCTCGGCGAGCAGGCACTCCCGCAACACGCCCTGGCCGACCATGCCGGTCGCACCGAAGATGACCACCCGCATCAGATCCCACCCCTGCCGTCGATCTCATCCGACCCTTCCGAGCCGGCTCGGGTCAGTCTCGCCACCGCGTCGACCACAGTTCGCCGGCGGCTGGCCAACGCGCCCGCGTCCGGTACCGGCGCCAACTCGGCCGAGCCGAGCGTCGACAGGCCAACAACCAGCAACAGCAGTTCCTCGGCCGGGTAGCTGTCGCTGACCCGGCCGGTGCGCTGGGCGGCGAGGATGGCAGCTGTCTTGTTCGCGTTCGACGCCACCACCGCCGGCGGGAGCGCCGCCATTCCGCCGCGCTCCAGCGAGTGCCAGAGCAGCAGGCGCAGCGCCTGTGGTCGGGCGTGGTTGACGTCGAACAGACGGCCCGCGTACCCGGGCAGGTCGTCGGCGTCGATCGGCACGTCCGCCACCGTGCGGACCACCACCGCGTCGAAGACCGCGTCGAAGAGCTGATCCTTGTTCCCGAAGTAGGTGTAGATCAACGCCTTGTTCGCACCGGCCGCCGCCGCGATCCGGTCTACCGGGCGCCGGCGATGCCGCGCGTCGCGAACTCGTCGGCAGCGGCGGCTAACAGCCGCCGACGTGTTCCTCCGCGTCCCTTGCCATACCGGGCAGGCTAGCTGACCAACTGGTTAGTTGCTAACTCCTCGGCGGGCGTGCTTCACTGGTCTCTGGTAACCAACTAGTCAGTTACATCATTGAGGGATCCCCATGTCCGACTTCACCGTTCCCGACCAGACCGGCCGGCTCGCCATCGTGACCGGCGCCAACAGCGGTATCGGACTGGAGGCCGCCCGCCAACTCGCCGCCGCGGGAGCCGACGTCGTCCTCGCCGTGCGCAGCACCGCCAGGGTGAGGCAGCCGCCGCCGACATCCGGACCAGCGCACCCGCCGCCCGGCTGCGGGTAGAGGAACTCGACCTGTCCGGCTCTCCTCGGTAACCGCCTTCGCCCAACGGCTCACCGACCACGAACGACCGCTCGACCTGCTCGTCAACAACGCCGGCGTGATGGCTGTCCCGACCCGGCAGATCACCGCCGACGGCTTCGAACTCCAGTTCGGCACCAACCACCTGGGCCACTTCGCGCTCACCGGACGGCTGTTGCCCCTGCTCGCGGCCGCGCCGCCCGCGCGTGGTAAGCCTCAGCAGCGGCACCACTTCGTCGGCCGGATCGACCTCAGCGACCTTCAGGGCGAGCGGCGCTACGGCCCGAATCGCGCGTACGCCCAGTCCAAGCTCGCGACACTGATGTTCGCTGGTGAACTCCAGCGCCGCAGCGATCAGCACGGCTGGGGCTGCTCAGCGCCGCCGCCCACCCCGGTGCCGCCCACACCAACCTCCAGGCCGCCGGCCCCAGCCTCAGCCGGGCCACCCCCGAGTGCCGCTGACGTTCCGGCTGACCATGCTCATCCCCGGCTTGTGGCAGCAGGCCGACCAGGGCGCGCTGCCCATCCTCTACGCCGCGACCAGCCCGGACGCCCTTGCCGGCCAGTACTACGGGCCGGCCGGAGCGCTGGGCCTCACCGGCCAGCCGGGGTCGCCCGGAAGTCCTCCCGGGCCGGCGACACCGAGATCGCCGCCAGGTTGTGGCGGGAATCCGAGCGGCTCACCGGCGTTCGATACCCGCAGAGCCGGATGGCGGTGCGCTGAGCCGTCGGAGCGGACCGGTCGCCGGCCATCGCCGCGAACGTCGCGGCGGTCAGGACTGCCGCGCACGGTCACCCGGTGCCAGCCGGCGGCCGTCGGAGTGGAACAGGCCACGCAGGAACTCGCTGGGGTAGCTTTCGAGGATCGGACGAGCGATCCGGAGCACCAGCACCTTCGGTGCGACGGTCAGACGACCGCCGCCCAGGTAGAGACCGAGCAGGTAGGCGTAGGCGGCGGGTTGGTCGGATTGTCGACATCCGGCCGGCAGCGGAGGCACCGCGGTGGGTGCCGGTCTTCGTCGGGTCGGATCGGTCGACGCACCAGTGCCAGCCCGTGCGAGCGACGGAGTGGATGTGCTGGCGACGAGCGCGGAGAGCGCGGGCTCGTGCCCGCATCTGCGGTGGGTGCACGCCACATCATCGAACGGCTGTGTGACAGAGTGCCGGGAGCGGGATTCGAACCCGCAAGCCCTTTCGGGCAGAAGTGTTTGAGACTTCCGTGTATGCCGTTCCACCATCCGGCGGGTGGCGCTTACTGTACCCGACTACTCTCATGCGGGAGCATGGGTGGTAGCCGTGCAGTGATCGATGGTGGGAGTGGCTGGTGGCTGAGATGCCGACGGATGCCGAGCGTAGGCGCGTACTGATCGCCGAGGACGAGGCGCTGATCCGGCTGGACCTCGCCGAGATGCTTGTCGAAGAGGGTTACGAGGTGGTGGGGAGGCCGGTGACGGCGAGACAGCCGTCCGCCTCGCCGAGGATCTGAAGCCCGATCTGGTCATCCTCGACATCAAAATGCCGATCATGGATGGGTTGGCCGCCGCCGAGCGCATCGCCGGTGCCCGGATCGCCCCGGTGATCATCCTGACCGCGTTCAGTCAGCGCGACCTGGTGGAGCGGGCACGGGCGGCCGGCGCGATGGCGTACCTCGTGAAGCCTTTCCAGAAGAGTGACCTGGTCCCGGCGGTGGAGATCGCGCTGTCGCGTTACTCGGAGGTCGCGGCCCTGGAGGCCGAGGTCGCGAGCCTGACCGACCGCCTGGAGATCCGCAAGTCGGTGGAGCGCGCCAAGGGCGCGCTGATGACCACGTACGGGATGACCGAGCCGCAGGCGTTCAAGTGGATCCAGCGCACGGCGATGGACCACCGGATGACCATGAAGGAGGTCGCCGAGCGGATCCTCGCGGAGACCGCTGGCGGCGAGGTGTCGCAGCAGCCGACCGTCTGATCGCCTTTCAAGTCTCGGCGGCGGGCGATCGGATCGATAGCATCACCTACGTGTCGGTCCGACGGGCGATCGCGGTGTTCGGGGTCGCCATCACGCTGCTTGCCGGCTGCCGAGCCACCGAGGACGAGCGCCCGCCCGACCCGGTTCGCCCGCCGTGGAGATGGCGGCTCTGCCGGTGCCCCGGGTTCACCGGGTCGCCTCATCGTGCGCGATGTGACCGCCTGCGCGGGTCAGTGGTTTTCGGTTGGCGCGGTGGGTGCGCCGGACGGCGGCACCGGCCGGCCGCCTGGCGGAGCACGGACGGTCGAGGGTGGGTTCCGCTGCCGTTACGGCCCAAGAGTTACTACGGCGAGCGCGCGATCCTCTATGCCGTCGGTTGCCACGAGGGGCGGATCGCCGTCATCGGCGCACGCTCGGGTGGCGCGCACGGCAATCCACGGGTACGGACGTGGCGGCAGGACACCGACGGTGGGCTGAGCGAGGTGGCGGCGGAGTTCGAGCTGTACGGCGGACCGGACGCGGTCAGCGCGAGCCGCATCGCGGGTGGTGCCGGGGTTGGCTGATCGCCGGTGCCCGCACGGGTGGGGCGGCGGTGTGGCGTTCCCGGACGCGGCCGGCTTCGCGCTGGTCGACGACGCTCCCGGGCTGGCCAGCGATGCGGGCTGACGACGATCGCCACGGATGCGCTGGCGGTGCCCGACGGCTGGTTGGTCGGCGGCGGGGCCGTCCGGCGGATCGGGCCGACCGTGATCCGTTCGTCTGGTCGTCGGGGAACGGCCGGGCCTGGACGCGGCTGGCGTTGCCGGCGACCGGTGCGGACGAGATCGTGCAGCGTCTCGTGCGGGTCGGTGCCGTCGTGCACGCCCTGGGGTGCGGGGAGCGGATTCCAGGCGTGGGTGTTCGTGCCCGCGTCGGGTCGCCGAGCACGGCGACCGATGCGGGCGAGTGGCGGGCGGTGGCCGGGTTCGGGGCGACCGGCACCGGTGCGGTGGCGGGGTGGAGGCGGTCGCCGGCGGTGCTGGTGTGCTGCTGGCGATGACGGTGGCGGCCGACGGGCATCGACTGTGGCGCTCCGCCGCGGATGGCGGGTCGTGGATGCCGGTGACGCTGCCGGTGGACGTTTCCGCTGGTGGGGACACGTCGGCGGCGGTTGCGGCGCAGGACGGTCGGATGGTGGTCACCGTCGACGACGGGGTGGCGGCGACTGTGTGGTTCGCACCTTCCGGGCCCGTCTGAGGGTTGTCGACATCCGCCGATGTGACATCTAAACGCGAGCTGCCCCGCCTCTGGTAACGGTTGAGTCAATGCCGCCTACGACACCTTACGGTGAGTAGTGCTTGTGGGATAACGTCCCGCCCCAGACCGGGTTATCGGTCCGGTCCGTTGTCGCCTCGGTGTTCGACCAGGCGACTTTGGGCTTCTGGACGAAGAAGGGTTCCAGCCTTGAGGCAAAACTTCGTGCGCGTCCTCGGCAGCGTCGCCATCTTGGCGCTTGTTGCCGGCGGCGCCAGCGCGTGTAAGAAGGACGAGGGCACGTCGGAAGGTTCCGCCAACAAGGCGTGCGACCTCAAGATCGGCTTCTTCGGTGCGCTCTCCGGCGCCGACGCCGGCCTGGTCACCCGATGAAGCAGGGTGCCGACCTGGCCGTGGAGAAGTACAACGCGGAGAACGCGGACTGCAAGGTCACCGTTCAGGCGTTCGACTCGCAGGGCAAGGCCGACCTGGCCGGTGGCCTGGCGACCAGCGCGGCGGCCGACACGAAGATCGTGGCGATGGTCGGACCGGCGTTCTCCGGTGAAGCGAGGTCGCGCTGCCGATCTTCGACATCGCGGGTCTCGCCGTCATCAGCCCGTCGGCCACCCGGCCGAGCCTGTCGGAGAAGGGCTGGAAGGTCTTCCACCGCGGCGTGGGTAACGACTTCTCCCAGGGCCCGGCGATCGCCAGCTACATCAAGAACGTGCTGAAGGCCCAGAAGGCCTTCGTGATCGACGACCAGTCCGCGTACGGCGCGGGTCTGGCCGACGAGGCCAAGAAGGGCCTCGGCTCCATCATCATCGGCACCGACAAGGTCGTCGACAACGCGCAGGAGTTCGGTGCGCAGATCTCCAAGGTGAAGACCAGCGGCGCGACGGTGCTGTTCTACGCGGGCTACACCGAGGAGGCGGCGCCGTTCCTGAAGCAGCTGCGGGCTGCGGGCTGGACCGGCACGTTCATCGGTGGCGACGGCATCAACGACGCCAACATGCTGTCGGTGGCCGGTCAGAAGGACGTCGAGGGCACCATCGCCACCTGCCCGTGTGGCCCCGCCACCGCGGCCAAGGGCACCTTCGTGACCGACTTCAAGGCCAAGTACAGCGTCGACCCGGGCGTCTACGCCGACGTGTCGTTCGACCTGGCCAACATCTACCTTGAGGCGATCAAGGGCGGCAAGACCACCCGCGCCGACATCCAGGCATTCCTCCTCCTACAACAAGGCCGGTTCCGCCTCGGGCGTGACCTACAAGTGGGAGGCCAACGGCGAGCTGGACCCGGCGCAGGTCAAGGTCTGGGCCTTCAAGGCGACCGCCGGTGCGTGGGCTCCTGACGTGGAGATCCCGAAGGCCTGATCCCGTTGGGGTCACAGGTTGAGGGCGTGACGAAAGAGTTGTTTCGATGCGGCCGGGGTGCGTAACCCGGCCGCGTCGGCTCGGCGCAACACCCTTCGGAGCATCGGTGGACTTTGCAGAACTCGTCCGGGGCTTCCCGGAACTGACCACAACCGGGTTGGTGCAAGGAGCGATCTACGCGCTCATCGCCCTTGGCTACACCCTCGTCTACGGCGTACTTCGCCTGATCAACTTTGCGCACTCCGAGGTCTTCATGATCGGCACGTTCGGTGCGATCTGGACCTGGGCGGCCTTCGGCTCGATAGCAACAGCAACGCCCCGTCGGTGGGTGGCGCGCTGCTTCTCATCGCACTCGCGATCGTTGCCGCGGCGCTGCTGTCCGGCAGTGTCGCGCTACTGATCGAGGTTACCGCCTACCGTCCGCTACGGCGACGCAACGCGCCGCCACTGGCCTTCCTCATCACGGCCATCGGCGCGTCGTACGCGCTGATGGAGCTGATGGGCACGCTGACCCAGCGCCGCCAGGTCGGCTCGCCGGCCCTGCTGCCCGCCGACACGCTGTTCAGCATCGGTGGCTGGAGCATCACGCCGGTGCAGATGCTGACGCTGAGCGTGGCCATCATCATGATGGTGGGGTTGGACTGGTTCGTTAACCGCACCCGTTTCGGCAAGGGCATCCGCGCGGTCGCGCAGGACGCCAACACCGCCGCGCTGATGGGTGTCAACAAGAGCCGCGTGATTGCGCTGGTCTTCGTCCTGGGTGGTCTGATGGCCGGTGTGGCCGCCGTCTTCAGTGACATGAAGAGCGGCAACACCCGGTACAACATCGGCTTCCTGCTCGGCCTCAAGGCGTTCTCCGCCGCGGTGCTGGGTGGTATCGGCAACCTGCGGGGCGCGGCGATCGGCGGCATTCTGCTGGGTCTGGTGGAGAACTACGGGTCGGCGCTGTTCGGCTCGCAGTGGCGGGATCTCATCGCCTTCGTGGTGCTGATCGTCCTGCTGATGTTCCGGCCGACCGGTCTGCTGGGCGAGTCGTTGGGGAGGGCGCGGGCATGACCGCTCTGCGAGAGCGTTGGCACTCCGCATCGAGTGCCTTCGGTCGGCGGGTCGACGGGCTGCCGAGGTCCGCCCGGATCACCGGGTTGCTGGCCTTCATCGCCTTCCTCTACGTCCTGCCGAACAAGTGGTTCTACGAGTACCTGAACATCCCGGGTCTGTGGATTCCGCTGTACACCACGCGCAACGACATGGCCGCGGTGCTGTTCTACTGCGCGTGGATCGTGCTGCTGTCGCTCGGTCTCAACGTGGTGGTGGGGTACGCGGGCCTGCTGGACCTGGGCTTCTTCGGCTTCTTCGCCGTCGGCGCGTACACGGTGGCGTTGTTGACGTCGCCGGAGAGCAAGCTCATCACCGAGTACAACTGGCTGGAGAGCCCGTGGCCCTGGTTGGTCACGGTGCCGATCGCGATCGCCCTGGCGCTGTTGTCCGGCGTGCTGCTGGGCGCTCCGACCCTGCGGCTGCGCGGTGACTACCTGGCGATCGTGACGCTCGGTTTCGCGGAGATGATCCGGATCATCGCGAAGAACCAGGACTGGATCCTCAACGGTGACCGGGGCATTCCGCAGGTCGGGCACCCGCCGGGCAAGTACCCGGACGGCACGGCGATCTTCCAGTTCGAGTTCAAGCCGTACTACTGGCTGCTGCTCACCGTGATTATCGGCGCTGTCTTCCTGATCCGGAACCTGGCCAACAGCCGGGTGGGTCGGGCGTGGGTGGCGATCCGTGAGGACGAGGACGCGGCCGAGCTGATGGGCGTGCCGACGTTCCGGTTCAAGCTGTGGGCGTTCGCGATCGGCGCGGCGGTCGGCGGTCTGTCCGGCACGTTGTGGGCCGGTCAGGCCAACTTCGTCAACTCCTCGACGTTCTCGTTGGAGAATTCGATCCTGGTGTTGGCGGCGGTGCTGCTCGGCGGTGCCGGCAGCATCGGTGGTGCGATCCTCGGTGGCTTCCTGGTCATCTACATCCCGGAGTGGCTGCGGTCGGTGGGTGATGTCTTCGGTCTGCCGGAGACGGCTACCGTCTTCGGTAACGACTTCGACGTGAGCCCACGTCGTTGCGGTACTTCATCTTCGGGATTCTGCTGATCATCGTGATGATCTTCCGTCCGCAGGGTCTCTGGCCCAACCGGCGGCGGGCCGCCGAGCTCATGGACCGGCAGAAGGAGGTGGCTGTCGTTGAGTGAGCCACGAATGGGTAGCGAGCGCGACGTCAGCAGCGAGCGCGACATGGCGATCGACGCGCGGACGACGGTGGGTAGCCCTCCGGAGACCTCGTCCACACCGGACGAGGCACTCAGCGAGCCGACCCCCGACCGACGGTCGCAAGGCCCTGCTGGAGGTCGACCACGTCACGCTGCGCTTCGGCGGCGTGGTGGCCCTCAACGACGTCAACTTCACCCTCTACGAGGGAGATCCTCGGGCTGATCGGCCCGAACGGCGCGGGCAAGACCACCTGCTTCAACGCGATGACGGGCGTGTACGCCCCGACGACAGGGCAGATCCTGTTCCGGGGCGAGAAGGTCAGCGGTCGCAAGCGGTTCCAGATCACCAGCTGGGCATCGCACGTACCTTCCAGAACATCCGGCTCTTCCCGGAGATGACGGCACTGGAGAACGTGCAGGTGGGCGCGGACGCCAACCACAAGACCAGCGTTCCGAGCGCCCTGCTGCGGTTGCCGCGGCACTGGCGGGAGGAGCGGCAGGGCAGGAGAAGGCCCGCGCGCTGCTGGACTTCGTCGGCATCCAGGGCCGCGCCGGCGACCTGGCCCGCAACCTGTCGTACGGTGACCAGCGCCGACTGGAGATCGCTCGGGCACTGGCCACCGATCCCACCCTGCTCTGCCTGGACGAGCCGGCCGCCGGCTTCAACCCGGCGGAGAAGGTGGCCCTGCTGCAGCTGATCCGCAAGATCCGCGACTCGGGCGTCACCGTTCTGCTGATCGAGCACGACATGCGTCTGGTCATGGGCGTGGTGGACCGGTTGGTGGTGCTGGAGTTCGGGCAGAAGATCGCCGAGGGCCGCCGGCCGAGATACGCGACGATCCCAAGGTGATCGCGGCCTACCTGGGAGGTGTCGAGGATGCTGCTTGAGATCGACAATCTGAAGCTGCTCTACGGCCGGATCGAGGCGCTGCACGGCATCAGCCTGCACGTGGACCAGGGTGAGATCGTGGCGCTCATCGGCGCGAACGGCGCCGGTAAGACCACGACCATGAAGGCGATCTCGGGGCTGCACGCCATCTCCGGCGGCAGCATCAAGTTCGAGGGCACCGATGTCAGCCGGCTGCGCGCCGACCTCCGGGTGATCCGGGGCATCGGGCAGTCACCGGAGGGTCGTGGTGTCTTCCCGGCATGACCGTGCTGGAGAACCTGGAGATGGGGCCTACACCCGTCGGGACAAGGCCGAGATCACCAAGGACCTGGCCATGGTCTTCGACCTGTTCCCGCGGCTGCACGAGCGGCGTAAGCAGGCCGGTGGCACGCTCTCCGGCGGTGAGCAGCAGATGCTGGCGGTGGGTCGGGCACTGATGACCCGTCCGAAGCTGCTGCTGCTGGACGAGCCGTCGATGGGGTTGGCGCCCAAGTTGATCCAGCAGATCTTCGAGATCATCACGCAGATCAACGAGCAGGGCACCACCATCCTGCTGGTCGAGCAGAACGCCCAGCAGGCGCTCTCCCGGCACACCGGGGTACGTGTTGGAGACCGGCCGGATCGTCAAGGAGGGCACCGGTCAGGAGCTCCTCCACGACCCGGCGGTCAAGGAGGCGTACCTCGGCGTGGCCTGAGTGACGTGTGCGGCGGCCGGTCATCCCGTGTGGGTGGCCGGCCGTCGCCGTCGCGGTGGCCGGCTGCCCGTTTTGACGTCGGCGCGCGTGGTGCCGCCGGCCGGGTTGTCGGTGCGACGGACTAGAGTCGCTGCCGTGACAGCTACGACACCGCGCCTGCTTCTCGTCGACGGACATTCCATGGCATACCGGGCGTTCTTCGCCCTGCCGGTGGAAAACTTCTCCACCACGACGGGTCAGCCGACCAACGCGGTGTACGGCTTCACCTCGATGCTGATCAACGCGCTGCGCGACGAGCAGCCCACTCACATCATCGTGGCCTTCGACGTCTCCCGCCGGTCCTTCCGCACCGACAAGTACGCGGAGTACAAGGCCGGCCGCAGCGAGACCCCCACCGACTTCAAGGGCCAGGTCAGCCTGGTCAAGGAGGTCCTGGCCGCGCTCCAGATCCCGGTGGTGGAGAAGGAGGGCTTCGAGGCCGACGACGTCATCGCCACGCTCGCCTGCCAGGCCCGCGACCAGGGCATGTCGGTGCTGATCAGCAGCGGTGACCGCGACGCGTTCCAGCTGGTCGACGATCAGATCACCGTCCTCTACCCGCGCAAGGGCGTCTCCGACCTGGCCCGGATGGACCCGGCGGCGATCGAGGCGAAGTACGGCGTTCCGCCACAGCAGTACCGGGACCTCGCCGCGCTGGTCGGCGAGACCAGCGACAACCTGCCCGGCGTCCCGGGCGTCGGCCTAAGACCGCGGCCAAGTGGATCACCACGTACGGCGGGGTGGAGGGCGTGATCGCCCGCGCCGACGAGATCAAGGGCAAGGCCGGCGACAGCCTGCGGGAGCGGCTCGCCGACGTGATCCGCAACTACGAGATCAACTGCCTCGTCTCCGACCTGGAGCTGCCGCTGCGCCCGGAGGACGCCCGCTGGACCGGTTGGGACCGGGAGGCCGTGCACCAGGTCTTCGACACCCTGGAGTTCCGCATCCTGCGCGACCGTCTCTACCAGTACCTGGAGTCGGTCGAGCCGGAGCCGAGTCCGGCTTCGACCTCACCGGCGAGGTGCTGACCGAGCCCGGCGCGCTGGCCGGATGGCTGACCACGCACGCTCCGACCGGCACCCCGGTCGGGCTGGCGGTCAAGCTCGACACCGGCCCCAACCGCCGGCACACCGCCTCGATCACCGGTCTGGCATTGGCCACCGCCGGCGGCGCGGCGGCCTGGGTCGACCCGGCAGGGCTCGACCCGACCGACGAGGGTGCCCTGGCCGGCTGGTTGGCCGACGCACAGCGACCCAGGTGCTGCACGACAGCAAGCCGGCGGTGCTGGCCTGCGCCGCGCACGGCTGGCAGCTCGACGGCATCGTCCGCGACACCCAGATCGCCGCGTACCTGGCCCGTCCCGACCAACGGTCCTACGACCTGACCGACCTGGCGCTGCGCTATCTGCACCGGGAGCTGCGGGTGGACGTCCCGGAGTCCGGCCAGCTCACCCTCGACGGGCTGGGCGACGAGGGGTGGTCGAGCAGAACCTGATGCTCCAGGCCGGGCCACCCTCGATCTGGCGGACGCGATCGACGCCGAGTTGTCCCGCGACGGCGAGCAGTCCACCCGGTTGATGGCCGGGTGGAGCTGCCGTTGATGCGGGTGCTGGCCACCATGGAGAGCACCGGCATCGCCGCCGACAACGACTATCTCCACGAGTTGGAGGCGCACTTCGCCGGTGAGGTCAAGACCGCCGCGCAGGGCGCGTACGAGGCGGTGGGTCGGGAGTTCAACCTCGGCTCGCCCAAGCAGCTGCAGGAGATCCTCTTCACCGAGCTGGGTCTGCCCAAGACCAAGAAGATCAAGACGGGCTACACCACCGACGCCGACGCCCTGCAGTGGCTCTACGCGCAGCAGCAGCACCCGGTGCTTGCCCACCTGCTGCGCCACCGGGACGTGGCCAAGCTCAAGTCGACAGTCGACGGGCTGCTCAAGTCGGTCTCCGACGACGGCCGGATCCACACCACCTTCAACCAGACGGTGGCAGCCACCGGGCGGCTCTCCTCCACCGAGCCCAACCTGCAGAACATCCCCATCCGCACCGAGGAGGGCCGGCGGATCCGCCGGGCCTTCGTGGTGGGGAGAGCTACAGTGCCTGCTCACCGCCGACTACAGCCAGATCGAGATGCGCATCATGGCGCACCTCAGCTCGGACGACGCGCTGATCGACGCGTTCAACTCCGGCGCCGACTTCCACGCCGCCACCGCCTCGTCGGTCTTCGGGGTGCCGCTCGACGAGGTCACCCCGACCAGCGGCGCAAGATCAAGGCCATGAACTACGGCCTGGCGTACGGGCTCAGCGCGTTCGGCCTGTCCCAGCAGCTCACCATCAGCACCGAAGAGGCACGTGGGCTGATGGAGAACTACTTCGCCGGCTTCGGCGGGGTGCGCGACTACCTGCAGCAGGTGGTCGCCCGTGCCGCCAGGACGGCTACACCTCGACCATCCTGGGTCGCCGCCGCTACCTGCCCGACCTGGTCAGCGACAACCGGCAGCGCCGGGACATCGCCGAGCGGATGGCGCTCAACGCCCCGATCCAGGGCTCCGCCGCCGACATCATCAAGGTGGCGATGCTGCACGTCGACACCGCGCTGGGCGACGCCGGGCTGCGGTCACGGATGCTGCTGCAGGTGCACGACGAGCTGGTCTTCGAGGTCGCCCCGGTGAGCGGGAAGCGTTGGAGGCACTGGTCCGGCGGGAGATGGGCGGGGCGTACCCGCTGTCGGTGCCGTTGGAGGTGTCGGTCGGCGAGGGCCGGGACTGGAACAGCGCTGACCACTGACCTGCTCGTTGGTGGGTTCAGGGGCTGCCGGCTCGCTCTGCGCGGTCGGGTGTCGCGGTGGGGTTCCGGGCAGCCCGACCCGCTCCGGGCGGTCAGGCTTGATCCCTGCGCGGGTCGGGCTGCCCCGGAACCCGACGAGGTTTCTGCGGTCGCGGCCGCTCGACGTGGCGATCACCGCCGTTGGTCATCGGGGTCGGGCAGATCCGCACAACATCAGGGATGTTGCTGCCTCCCGCGTGTCGGAGACAGCAACATCAGGGACGTTGCGTGGATCTTGCCCGACCCCGATGATCAGCGTGGTGGGCGCCGGCTACTTCATTGGGTCTCGGCCCCAGTTCATCAGGGACCAGCGCCACCTGGTGTCGCGGACGTTGCCGGAGGGCGTTGCGCCATGTGTCGGCGTACGTAGCCGACCACCTTGCGCATGTGCTTGTAGTCGCCCTCGGACAGGTCGCCCCGTTTACGACGGAGCAAGTTGATGATCTTCCGGCCGGATTCGTGGCCGACCGACTCGCCACCGCCGGCGCGACCGCCCTTGTGCCAGCCGACCTGCTTCGACTCGTCGGTCTCCAGCCACGTGGACAGCTCACGGGCTTCATGTTCACCGCATCGGTGAACTCCCGGTAGGTGTCCCGCCCTTCGTTACTTCTGCTCATGACGCAGCGCCTCGGGCGGTGGGCCACATCGCGGCCCGTGCCGTCACTGCGGACCCGGTACTGCGGGTCATCGGGGCCGCGTCCACGGCCCGCCCGCGGATCCGCGTCCGCTCGTTGATCGTTTCCTGAACCACGCCGTACGCGCGGCTGCCGTGGGCCGACCAGGAGACATGGTCGCCCTTGTGGAAGCTCTGTTCGGCCATGGTCCTCGGCTACCCGACACCGGCGGGGCGAAACGACCGACCCGGACTACGGCGTGATCTCGGCGATCGGCAGCTTGATCTCGAACGGCTCGGTCAGCTCGATCACGTCGGCGCCGTCGGCGACCAGCTCGTACTGTCGCTCGCCGCCCGGCCCCACCCGATCGCCGATCCGGTACGCGTAGACGTGCACCGGGTCCTGCTCGATGCGCCAGTAGAACGGAATGCCGGCAGCAGCGTACTCACCCGGTTTCGCGAACCTGTCGATCCGTCGCGTAACTGGCGAAACGATCTCCACGGCGAGCACGACGTCCGCTGGCCGCAACGAGGACCAGTCGGACGGCACGTCGGCGCGGCACACCAGGACATCCGGGCGCCGACTGGTGTTGCGGCTGAGCTCGACCGCGACGGCCTGGGTGGCCCGGATGTCCGTCGGCGCGTGGAATCGCAGCCACATGCAGAGCAGGCCGGAGATGTCCTGGTGACCCAGGGTCGGGAAGGGCATCACCTGTAGGACTCCGTCGACGAGTTCGACACGCGGGGAGTCGTCCGGCAGGTTCTGCAGGTCGGCCACCTGATAGTCGGCGCGCTGCTGTCGCGCCGGGTCCGGACGCCAGCGGTCAGGAGGTGTCGGGTTCGGCCGTGCGCTCACCGCCGGACCCTACCGCCGGTGACGTGCGGTTCCGTCGCACTCAGCGTGCGGCGCTCAGTCGGCGGGCCTCTCGGTGACGAAGATGGCGGTACCGGGGAAGAGCCGTCCGCGTAGCGGGCTCCACTGCCCCAGGTGCCCTCGTGTCCCTGCGGCCACTCCGGCTCCACGAGGTCCACCAGGCGGAACCCGGCGCCGACCAGCTCGCGGATCCGGTCGCCGAGGGTGCGGTGTTGCTCGACGTAGGTGGCCACGCCGGCGTCGTCCTGTTCCACGTAGGGGAGCGGTCGAAGTACGAGTGCACGGCGGTCAGTCCGCCCTCGCCGGGATCGTCGAGGAAGATCCAGCGCATCGGGTGGGTCACCGAGAACACCCATCGCCCGCCGGGGCGCAGCACTCGGTGCACCTCGGCGAGCAGGGCCGCCGAGTCGTCCACGAACGGAATCGCGCCGAAGGCGGTGCAGGCGATGTCGAACGAGCGGTCGGCGAACGGCAGGGCGAGCGCGTCGGCCTGCACCAGCGGCACGCGTACCCCGGTGGTGTCGGCGGCCTTGGCGGCGTGCCGCAACATGCCGGCGGACAGGTCGAAGGCGACCGGCCGGGCGCCCTGGGTGGCCAGCCAGCGGGCGGCGGCGGCCGCGCCGGCGCCCACCTCGAGCACCCGCCGCCCGGTCAGGTCGCCGAGCAGCCGGGCGTCGGCCTCGCGCAACCCTCCGGGCACCAGACGAAGTCCACGTCGCCGAGGAACGCGCCGTGTTCAGCCTGGTAGTCGTCGGCGTCGGTGTCCCACCAGCCTCGGTTGGCCCGCCGGGCCTCGGCGTCACCCACCCGGCGCCGGGTGACCCGGCTGTCGTCATCCACGCGCTCACGCTAGGCCCACACACCCCATTGGGTACGGCGGCGCGTCCGAGTTCTGTGCGACTCCTCGCCCGGCGGCTTTGATCGACTCGATGTCGATCAAGTCGCGGTGTCCGTGCCGGTGCGACACGCCGATATCCAGGAAACCGAGTCGATCAACCAGGCCCGGTGGGGCGGTTGTGACGCACGAGACAGCAGGGTGGTTTCCGGGCGATTGTTCGGCTTTCGCAGGTCATCGCACGAAGAGATGCCGGGAGGCCTTGCACGCTGTGGTAATGCGCACGGTAGGCTAGACGATGCGCTCGCGGATCGCGTTGCCTCGGCAGGGAGCAGGTACGCGGTCGTCGGAGCCACATCATGATCTCACTAGGCGATCGTTCGGTGTGCCCGGCGACGGATCCGCTGGCGCGAACAGGTCACTGCGACACACCAGCCTGCTGTGACAACCCACCGACCGGAGCAACCGCCCACATGACGAGCAGCATCGAGGCCCCTCGAGCGCCACCCGGGTCACCCACGACGATCTCGGTTCCGAGGAGGCATTCCTCGCCGCGATCGACGAGACCATCAAGTACTTCAACGACGGCGACATTGTCGAAGGCACCGTCGTCAAGGTCGATCGGGACGAGGTCCTGCTCGACATCGGCTACAAGACCGAGGGTGTCATCCCTCTCGGGAGTTGTCGATCAAGCACGACGTGGACCCCGCCGAGGTTGTGACGGTTGGCGACCACATCGAGGCCCTGGTCCTCCAGAAGGAGGACAAGGAGGGTCGTCTGATCCTCTCCAAGAAGCGGGCACAGTACGAGCGGGCCTGGGGCACGATCGAGAAGATCAAGGACGAGGACGGCGTCGTCCGCGGTTCGGTCATCGAGGTGGTCAAGGGCGGCCTCATCCTCGACATCGGTCTGCGTGGCTTCCTGCCCGCGTCCCTCGTCGAGATGCGGCGCGTGCGCGACCTGCAGCCGTACGTCGGGCGGGAGCTCGAGGCCAAGATCATCGAGCTGGACAAGAACCGCAACAACGTGGTCCTGTCCCGCCGGGCCTGGCTGGAGCAGACGCAGTCCGAGGTGCGCACCGAGTTCCTCAACAAGCTGCAGAAGGGCCAGGTCCGCAAGGGCGTCGTGTCCTCGATCGTCAACTTCGGCGCCTTCGTGGACCTTGGTGGCGTCGACGGTCTGGTGCACGTCTCCGAGCTGTCCTGGAAGCACATCGACCACCCGTCCGAGGTCGTCGAGGTCGGCCAGGAGGTCGAGGTCGAGGTCCTGGACGTCGACCTGGACCGCGAGCGGGTCTCGCTGTCGCTGAAGGCGACCCAGGAAGACCCGTGGCGGCAGTTCGCCCGCACCCACGCGATCCAGCAGATCGTGCCGGGTAAGGTCACCAAGCTGGTGCCGTTCGGTGCGTTCGTCCGCGTGGACGACGGCATCGAGGGCCTGGTCCACATCTCCGAGCTGGCCGAGCGCCACGTGGAGATCCCGGAGCAGGTCGTCCAGGTCGGCTCCGAGGTCATGGTCAAGGTCATCGACATCGACCTGGAGCGCCGCCGGATCTCGCTGTCGCTCAAGCAGGCCAACGAGGGCTTCGTCGAGGGCGAGGAGCACTTCGACCCGACCCTCTACGGCATGGCCGCGACGTACGACACCGAGGGCAACTACATCTACCCGGAGGGCTTCGACCCCGAGACGGGTGAGTGGCTCGAGGGGTACGACAAGCAGCGCGAGACCTGGGAGAGCCAGTACGCCGAGGCTCGTGTGCGCTGGGAGGCCCACACCAAGCAGGTGCAGACCTCTCGGGCTGCCGACGCCGAGGCTGCCGCCAACCCGACTCCGGTCGTCCCGGCCGCTGCCGGTGGCGGCGGCGGGGCACCACCTCCTCGTCCAGCCCGGCCCCGAGCCGGCAGGCCGAGGAGCCGGCCGGCACGCTGGCCACCGACGAGGCGCTCGCCGCACTGCGGGAGAAGCTCGCCGGCGGTAAGTGACCCGCTGAACGACGACAGGCCCCGTCCCCGCGATCTCCGGATCGTTGGGGCGGGCCTCGCCGTACCCAGCGGCGAGCGGTGGTTTGGCGACGGGCTTGTGCATCCGGTTGACTGTTCGGGTGCTGAGGGTGGGGTTGACCGGCGGGATCGGGTCGGGCAAGAGCGCGGTGGCGGCGCGGCTCGTGGAGCGGGCGCGGTGCTCATCGACGCCGACCGGGTGGCCCGGAGGTGGTGGCGCCGGGCACCGACGGGCTGGCCGAGATCGTTGCCGCCTTCTCCGACGCGGTGCTGGACGGCGATGGCGCACTGGACCGCGCCGCGCTGGGAGCCGTGGTGTTCGCCGATGAGGCCGCCCGACGTCGGCTGGAGGCGATCACCCACCCCGGGTTCGGGCCCGCACCGCCGAGTTGCCGCCGCGGCGGCACCCGACGCGATCGTCGTCAACGACGTGCCGCTGCTGGTCGAGGTGGGTCTCGCACCCACGTACCACCTGGTGGTCGTGGTGCAGACGGCCGTGTCGACCCGACTGGAGCGGCTGGCGCGCGACCGGGGATGAGTCGCGCGGAGGCCGAGCGGAGGATCGCCGCCCAGGCCGACGACGCCCGTCGCCGGGCGGCGGCGGACGTGGTGCTGACCAACGACGGGAGTCTGGCGGCCCTCCACGACGCCGTCGACGCGCTCTGGAGGCAGCGGCTGCTGCCCTACGAGGACAACCTGCGCCAGCGGCGCGCGGTCCCGGTGGATCGGTGTGGGCTGGCCGGGGCCGACGCGAGCTGGCCGGAGCAGTACGCCCGCCTGGCCGCCCGGATCCGGCACGCGCTCGGCTCGGACGCCCTGCGGATCGACCACATCGGCTCGACGGCGCTGCCGGGCCTGGCCGCGCAGGACGTCATCGACGTGCAGGTGGCGGTGTCCAGCCTCGGCGACGCCGACGGGCGCTGGCGGACCGGCTGGCGAACGCCGGGTTCCCCAGGGTGCCGGGCCAGTGGTGGGACGACCCGCGCCCGGCCGGCACCGACCGGTGGCAGAAGCGCCTGCACGGCAGCGCCGACCCGGCCCGCCCGGTACGCCTGCACGTCCGGGTGGCCGACTCGCCGGGCTGGCGGTACGCGCTGCTGATGCGCGACCACCTGCGTGCCGACCCGGATCAGCGGGCCGCGTACCTGCTGCTCAAGAGGGACCTGGTCGACGCCGCACCGGAGGCCGGCAACACCGGCACGGCCCGCGACCCGTGGTTCGACGAGGAGTACCTACGGGCCGAGCAGTGGGCCGACCAGACCGACTGGCGCCCTGAGCGACCCGGATCAGCGGGTACCGGGTCGAGGGCCTTGGGTCGAGGAGCTGTGGGTTGAGGGGCTTTGGGTTGAGGTGTTTTGGCTCGCGGGGTGGCGGCTCGGGGGCGGCAGCCAGGCGGGGCACCACGGAGGGTGGAGATTCAGGTGAGCCCACGCGCCGGCGTCGGTCCGCAACTCCAGCCGGCGTAGCGACCCGTCGCGGTCGATCCAGTAGCGCAGGCGTGCCTGGGTCGGGCCCGACTCGACGACGTCCACGGTCCGGCCGGCGACGACGTCCTCGCGTACCCGCACGGCCGTCCCCGTAGCCCGATCGACCCGGCGGCCACCGCCGTCTCGACCAGCAGGTTCAGGTCGTCCCCGGCGGACCGGGAGACCCGCCATGCCCCGCCGGGGCGGCAGCGGCGGCCGGGCCGGCGCCTCCGCCGCGCCGCCATCCACCACGACCGCCGGCAGGTCCAGCCGGACCAGACCAGCGGCGTCGCGTCGCAGCAGGGTCCGGCGATCCGGTACGCCCAGATCGGCGACCGAGAGGTACGCGGTACGCGCGGTCCAGCTCAGCCAGCCGGCGCCTCGCAGGTTCGTGTCCGTGCCCATCGGCGCGGTGAGCGTCACCGTGGCACCACCCTGCGCCCGCAGCCGTGCCGGCAGCCGGTCCAGTCGGCGCTGCTCGGCGTCGGTCAGCGCGCGGGCAGACCGGGCCGGCCACCGAGTGCCTCCACCGGCCGCAAGGTCGGCCGGTCCGCACGATTGAAGATCATCGTGACCGGGCCGACGTCGGGCAACCGGGTCACCAGCTTGTGCAACCGGGCGTCCTGGTCGAGCCAGTACCGGGTCTGCCCGTTCGGCGTGGGCGCGGTGCCGACGGGTGCCGTGCTGCCGGGTGCGGTGCTGGCCGTGCGTGACGTCCCGGCGGGTGCCGTGCTGCCGCGTGCCGTGCCGACGGGGCCGTGCTGGCCGAGCGTGACGTACCGGCGGGCAGTGGCGCCTGGAGGACATCCACCGGTCCGGCCGCCACGGTCTCTCGGGCGATCCAGCGCGCACCGCTCTCCGCTGTCGCCGGAGGGTCCGGACGGTCGGCGGCGAGATCGAGGAGCAGGTCGAGCACCGGTGCCAGGTGTGCCCGGGTGCCAGGCGGTGCAGCCGCCAGCGGTCCGTCGGCGGCACCAGTGGCGGTGCGGCGGGGTGGGCATCGCCGCCGGATCGGGCCGGATCATCAGCACCGGCCCGGCCCGCTGCAGCAGGCCGCGTTCAGCACCCGCTCCCGGCCCGCCCACGTCCAGGTAGAGCAGGGCGCGGGACCAGTCCACCCAGCCCACCAGCTCGACCCGGGAGGCACCGGTGCCGGCGGTGACGCGGACGCCGGCGCGCAGGTCGCGCAGGTTGGTGACCCGCACGGCGGCCAGCCGCTCACCCTCCGCGACGGTCATCGGCCGTGCCGGCTCGGGCGGGTCGGGTGCCCAGCTCAACAACCCCAGCACCAACGCCGTCGCGGACGTCACAGCGGTCAGTCCGAGCAACAGCAGCACCGTACGCCGTCGCCGGGCCGCCGAGGCCGGACCGGCGGCGTCGGCGGTGTCAGCGGCGTCCTCGCGGTGGGCTGTGGTCCCGGCGCTTTCGTCGTTCGGCCGTGTGGTGGCCCGGCGCGCGGTGGTGGTCTTCCCACCCACGGCGGTCTTGCGACCGGCGGCGGCCTTGTCCCCTGCGGTGGTCTCGCCGCCCGCGCCGGTCCTGCGACCGGTGGTGGCCTTGCAGGCTGCGGTGGTCTCGCGAGCGGCGGCGGGTTTGTCGTCTGCGGTGGTCTTGCCGCCTCCGGTGGCCTTGCGGCCGGCGGAGGTGTGGCGGGCGCCGGCCGGTCGACCGGTCGTGGACCTGCTCCCGGTGCCGCTGGTCGGCGTGGCCTCCGATACGCCGTCGGCGGAGCCGATGCGGTGCCGTCCGGTGCTGGCGCTGGTGCCGTTCGGCCGGGTGTGCCCCGGAGGCGGCGGTGTCGGGTGCCGGGGTCGGAGAGGTGTCCACGGAGATGAAACGGGCGGGGAGGCACCGGGGTGACGACAGCAGGGGCGCTCGCGGCGGCCGGTCTGCGCCTCGAGCGCGACCACACGGGTGCGCACGCCGGACGAGCCGGGTGCTGCGACCGCAGTGCCGGGGTCGCCGGCCGTGATGACAGCCTGGCGACCTGCCCGGTCGGCCGCCGCGAGCGGCCTACATGAAGAGGGTAGTCCCGGTGATATGGGCCACACAATGGGAATATTGAAGCCGATCACGTACCTGGCGTGACGGCCGATCCTGTCGGACCTCCGGCGTACCGTTGTTGGCATGGCGCTCGACATTCCTCGGCTCGACAGCCGCTTCCAGGTCGTCAGTGAGTTTCAGCCGGCCGGCGACCAACCGGCGGCCATCGACGATCTTGAGCGTCGGGTTCGGCGCGGCGACCGCAACACCGTGCTGCTGGGCGCGACCGGCACCGGCAAGAGCGCCACCACTGCGTGGCTGATCGAGCGGCTGCAGCGGCCCACCCTGGTGCTCGCCCCGAACAAGACGCTCTGTGCGCAGTTGGCCAAGGAGTTCAGCGAGCTGCTGCCGCACAACGCTGTCGAATACTTCGTCTCGTACTACGACTACTACCAGCCCGAGGCGTACATCCCGCAGACCGACACCTACATCGAGAAGGACTCCTCGATCAACGAGGAGGTCGAGCGGCTGCGGCACTCGGCGACGATGTCGCTGCTCACCCGCCGTGACGTGATCGTGGTGGCGACCGTCTCGGCGATCTACGGCCTGGGCACCCGGAGGAGTACCTCAACCGGGCGGTGAAGGTGCAGATCGGGCAGGAGCTCGACCGCGACCAGTTGCTGCGCCGGTTGGTCGACATCCAGTACACCCGCAACGACATGGCCTTCCAGCGGGGCACCTTCCGGGTCCGCGGCGACACGCTGGAGATCATCCCGGCGTACGAAGAGCTGGCGATCCGGATCGAGCTGTTCGGTGACGAGGTGGAGAAGCTCTACTACCTCAACCCGTTGACCGGTGATGTGGTCCGCGAGGTCGACCAGCTGGTGATCTTCCCGGCCACCCACTACGCGGCCGGTCCGGAGCGGATGGAACGGGCGATCCGTGACATCGAGGTGGAGCTGGCCGAGCGCCTCGCCGAGCTGGAGCGACAGGGCAAGCTGCTGGAGGCGCAGCGGCTGCGGATGCGCACCACCTACGACATCGAGATGATGCGGCAGGTGGGCTTCTGCTCCGGCATCGAGAACTACTCGATGCACATGGACGGGCGGCTCCCCGGCAGCCCGCCGCACGCCCTGCTCGACTACTTCCCCGACGATTTCCTCACTGTGGTCGACGAGTCGCACGTGACCATCCCGCAGATCGGCGGCATGTACGAGGGCGACGCGTCCCGCAAGCGTATGCTGATCGACCACGGCTTCCGGCTGCCCAGCGCGGCCGACAACCGGCCGCTGCGTTTCGACGAGTTCCTGGAGCGGGTCGGCCAGATGGTCTACCTCTCCGCGACCCCCGGCACCTGGGAGATGGAGCAGGCCCAGGGCGAGTTCGTCGAGCAGGTGATCCGGCCCACCGGTCTGGTCGACCCGCAGGTCGTGATCAAGCCGACCAAGGGCCAGATCGACGACCTGATGCACGAGATCAAGCTGCGGACCGACCGGGACGAGCGGGTGCTGGTCACCACGCTGACCAAGAAGATGGCCGAGGACCTGTCCGACTACCTCCTGGAGAACGGCATCCGGGTGCGCTACCTGCACTCGGAGGTCGACACGCTGCGCCGGGTGGAGCTGCTGCGCGAGCTGCGCAAGGGCGACTACGACGTGCTCGTCGGCATCAACCTGCTGCGCGAAGGCCTGGACCTGCCCGAGGTGTCGCTGGTCGCGATCCTCGACGCCGACAAGGAGGGCTTCCTGCGCAGCGGCCGGTCGCTCATCCAGACCATCGGACGGGCCGCCCGTAACGTCTCCGGCCAGGTGCACATGTACGCCGACAAGATCACCCCGTCGATGGCGGCGGCGATCGACGAGACCGATCGGCGTCGGGCCAAGCAGATTGCCCACAACGAGGCGCACGGCATCAGCCCGGAGCCGCTGCGTAAGAAGATCCACGACATCCTCGACGACATCTACCGCGAGGCGGAGGACACCGAAACTCCCGGGTCGGCGGCGCGGTGCGTCAGCTCTCCCGGGGTAAGGCGCCGGTCAAGGAGACCCGCAGCCGGAGCCGGTCCGCCGCGACCATCACCTCACGGGAGGGATGGCCCGCGCCGACCTCGCCCAGCTCATTCAGGAGCTCAGCGACCAGATGTTGGCCGCCGCCCGTGAGCTGCAGTTCGAGCTGGCGGCCCGGATCCGCGACGAGGTCTCCGACCTGAAGAAGGAGCTGCGCGGCATGGACGCCGCCGGCGTGAAGTGACGGCCACCCGGTCGCCCGCGACCACTGCCCGGCGCGGGCGTGGGCGACCGGAGCGCGCGAGGACGGGCGAGGTTGACGGCGGTGGCACCGGTCGGCGAGATGGTCCTCGGGCTGCCCGACGTCAGCCTGCGTCCGTTCGTCGATCGCTACGTCGGCTACCGGGAACGGGCGGACGTCCCGTTGGTTCGCCGGGAGACGGCGGGTGCCTTCGTGGTGCTGATCCTGGGTTGGGGCGCTCCGCTGGACGTGACCGACCCGCGCAGCGCGGAGCGCGGCGTCACCGAGGTCGACTCGTTCGTGGCCGGCACCTTCGACGGCTGGTGCACCACCCGCACGGTGGGTGTGGGGAGGGCGTCGAGTTGCTGCTCGCCCCACTGGCTGCCCGCCGACTCCTCGGCCTGCCGCTGAGCGAGCTGACCAATCGAGCCGTCGACGTCGGGCAGCTGCCTGGCCGTTGGCTGGATCGGCTGCGCGGCCAGCTTGCCGAGGCACCCGGCTGGCCAGAGCGGTTCGTCCTGCTCGACAGGGTGCTCGCCGCCCGACTGTCGGTGTCCCCGCCGGTGGATGCCCGGCTCGACTGGGCGTGGCGGCGGCTCGTCGCCAGCGGTGGGCTCGGCAGTGTCGGCGCGTTGGCCGACGAGTTGGGCTGGAGCCGGCGGCATCTCGCGTCCCGGTTCCGGCAGGAGGTCGGCCTGCCACCGAAGATGGCCGCCCGGCTGCTGCGTTTCCAGCAGGCGTACGCGGCGCTGACCGACCTAGCGGCGGTCGCCGGGCCGGGTGGCGTGGGCGACTGGGCCGCGGTGGCGGCGGGTTGCGGTTACTACGACCAGTCCCACCTGATTCGGGACTTTCATCAGTTCGCGGGGCCACACCGGCCGCGCTGCTCGCCGCCCGGGCGGCGACGACCGGCTGACGCAGGCGGGTGGGGGCGCATCGGCAGCCGGCCGGCCATCGGCGACAGGTGACGCGCCGAGGTCACATTCGTCCAATCCGGATCCGCGTCGCTGGCCGCAGAATCGGCTCATGCGAACCATCTATCCCACCTTCCGCTATCCCGACCCCGCGCCGCGATCGACTGGCTCTGTTCGGCCTTCGGCTTCCAGGTGCACGCCGTGCACGAGACGCCGGACGGCACTGTCGCGCACGCCGAACTCGTCCTCGACACCGGCATGATCATGCTGGGTGGTCGGGCCGACGCGGCGCCGTGGCCGGCCGACGACGACTGGTCGGTCTACGTGGCCGTGCCGGACGTCGACGCGCACTGCGCCCAGGCCCGCGCGGCCGGCGCTGAGATCATCCGCGAGCCGTTCGACACCGACTACGGATCACGCGACTATGCCGCCCGCGACCTGGCCGGCAACGTCTGGGCGTTTGGCACCTACCGCCCTGAGTCACCCGGCTGGCGCGCTATCCCACCGGCCCGGCCCGCCGTCTCGATCGGCCGGCTGCTCGACCGGCGACCCGGGGACTCGTAGGTGGTTCTGCTGCCTATGGAGCTGAATCGTTTGTGCGATCACGGCAATGTCCCCTTGGCGGCCGGGATGAACTCGGCGTTGGACGCGCCGGGCCGTGCGGCGGCCATCGTTGCCCGGTCCTGGTGACGCCGAATCGTTTGCGACATCAACTCCATAGCGACCGCTTGTGGTGGTGCCCCTGTCGGCTGCTGCCCGACCGGTGGTCCGTCCCACCTCGGCCGCGATCGCAACTGGTGGTGCCCCGGACACGGCGACGACCGGTAGCAGCGCCTTCTCGGATCGGCGCCGGGTGCCACCACCTCGGGGCAACCGCCCTTGAGCTGCGTAAACAATGGGCACCCTCGGCCGGAGCCGGCGACAGCACTGTGTGCGCTGATTGCGGTGTGCGAGCGAGGTATTGCACTGGGTGATCGTCCTGCGTAGTCTCCCTCGGTGGGGAGGCCGGGATGCCGCTGCCAACAAGTCCTGTCATTCGACGTGTACGTCTCGGCGCAGAACTGCGCCAGCTCCGTCGGCGCGAGTCGCTGACCCTGGAGCAGGTCTGCGATCGGTTGGGCTGGGCCTCGACATCGAAACTGTCCCGCATCGAGCTGGGGCAGAGTCGCCCCGATCTCGCGGACGTGCTCGACCTGCTGGACGTCTACAAAGTACCAACGCCCACCCGGGACGCGCTGATCGTCATTGCCCGGGACGCGGCGACCAGCCGGGGCTGGTGGAAGACGCTGGGCGAGATGAGCGAGCGGCAGCGCACCTACGCCGAGTTGGAGGCGGGGCCGCCGACATCGTGGAATACCAGCCGTCGGTCGTGCCGGGCTGCTCCAGACCCCGCGTACGCCCGGGTGTTGGTCGAGGCCGGTGCCCAGCTGACGCCGGAGGTCGACGTGGAGGCCGAGGTTCGCGCCCGAGCGTTGCGGCAGGAGGTGCTGCGACGGGCCTATCCGCCGCGCTACACGGCAGTGCTGGCCGAGGCCGTCTGCGATCCCGGTGACCTGCCGGTGGCGGTCTGGCGCGAACAGCTGCGGCACCTGGTCGCCGTGACCGTGCTGTCCCATGTCACGGTGCGACTGTTGCCACGCGGGCGGCCGGCGGTGGGCTGCACCCGCTCACACCGTATTCCTGCTATGCCTTTCCCGACCCGGCAGATCCGCGGACGGTGATGCTGGAGGCGTTGACCACCGACGTCCGGTTGGCCACCGTGCTCGACGTCGGGCGCTACGAGCGGATGACCGAGGCGCTGCTGGCAGCCGCGTTGTCAGCGGAGGAGACGGTCACCGTGCTGGCCCGCCGCGTCGGCGAGTGAGGACCGCGCCAGCGGCGAGGACGCGCAGGGTGCAGCAGCGCGGCCACGGCCCGGCGCCCCGAGCCCGTCGGGACCGGCGGCCGGCGCGTGCGCAGCGGACGATAACCGCGGGTACGACAGCTCGGCTCAGGCCGACACGTCGAGGAAATGTTCGACCACGGGCGGCCCGCGAAGTGTGGACCGATGAGCGCCCGCCACTGCTCGAACCGTTCGGTGGCCCGGAAGTTCTTCTCGTGTGCCTCGACCGAGTCCCATTCGACGAGCAGCACGAAGCGGGTCGGAGACTCGATTCCTCGGGTCATCCGCACCGAGCGGCAGCCCGTTGCCCCGGCGAGCACCGGGTGACCCTCGGCGTACGCGGCGGCGAAAGCGTCCTCGTGTCCGGGTAGTACGTCGATCAGCGCGACCTCAAGAACCATGCCGGAAAGCCTCCCACGGCGGTCGGGGCCGGTGGTGTCGCGGGGTCTGTTCCGGCGTCGGCGACGCCCTAGGTGTCCTCGTGATCATCGAATGGCTCACCGGCACCGCGTTTCGGATGGCCGGACGGGCACCACCTGGGCGGAGCTGCTGGGGTTCGCGACCGGTGTGCTCACGGTGTGGCTGGTGGTCCGGCAGAAGATCGCCAACTGGCCGATCGGCATCGCCAACGTGCTGCTGCTCATGCTGCTGTTCTGGACGACCGGCCTGTACGCCGACGCGGGGCTGCAGATCGTCTACGTGGTGCTCGGCTGCTACGGCTGGTGGCTCTGGCTGTTCGGCGGCGAGCGGCGCAGCCGGCTCACGGTGAGCCGGACGGGCCGACGGAGTGGCTGGCGCTGGCCGCCGCCGGGTGCTGCTCACCGGCGCGCTCTGGGCGCTGCTGGACCGGGCCACCGACTCGACGGTGCCGCTGCCGGACGCGCTGACCACGGCGCTGTCCCTGCTGGCCACGTACGGGCAGACCCGTAAGCGGGTGGAGAGCTGGTGGCTCTGGATCGCCGCCGACCTGATCTACATCCCCTTGTACGCGTACAAGGGACTCCACCTGACCGCCGTCCTCTATCTGGTCTTCCTGGCACTGTGCGTGCTGGGGTTGCGCGCCTGGCGGGCCGACCTCCGTCGGGCCGGTCGGCCGACTCCGGTTCCACCCGGTCCGGCACCGGTCGCCGCGTGAGCGCCGAGGCGTCCGGCAGTCCGCCGGCACCACGTCCCCGGCACGGAGGGCCGTCCCCGAGTTCGGGCACGGGATGGTGGTCGGCAAGTTCTACCCGCCGCACGCCGGTCACCACGCGCTGATCTCGGCCGCCGCCGCCCGCTGCGCCGAGGTCACCGTCGTCGTGGCGCCCTCGCGTCGGGAGTCCATCCGCTCCCGCTGCGCCTGGAGTGGCTGCGGGAGGTGCACGCGGACACGCCGTGGGTCCGTTTCGTCGGCCGGTACGACGACCACCCGGTGGACTACGCCGACGCGGCCGTCTGGGACGCGCACTGTGCGGTGTTCCGCGAGGCGGTCGGGCCGGGGCCGGTGAACGCGGTCTTCTCCTCCGAGGCGTACGGCGCCGAGTTGGCTCGCCGCTTCGACGCCGTACCCGTGTCGGTGGATCCGGACCGGCGGACCGTGCCGGTGTCCGGAACGGCCGTGCGCGCGGACCCGGCGGGCCACTGGCGGCGGCTGAGCGCGCCGGTGCGAGCCTGGTTCGTCCGGCGGGTGGTGGTGGTCGGGGCCGAGTCGACCGGCACCACCACGATGGCGGCGGCACTCGCGGCGCACTACGGCACGCGGTGGGTGCCGGAGTACGGCCGGGAGCTGACCGCCCGCAAGCTGGCCCGGTTGCGCGAGCGCACGCCGGAGGCGACGGTCTTCGACGTCACCTGGGACCGGGAGGACTTCCGCACCGTGGTCCGCGAGCAGCAGGCGGCCGAGACGCGGCGGCCCGCACGAGCGGGCCGCTGCTGGTCTGTGACACCGACGCGCGTGCCACGGCGGTGTGGGAGGAGCGTTATCTGGGCAGCTCGTCGCCGCAGGTACGCGCGGCAGCTCGCCGGCCGGCGCTCTATCTGCTGACCGATCACCGGGGTGCCCTTCACCGATGACGGACTGCGCGACGGCGAGCACCTGCGGGCCTGGATGACCGAGCGGTTCCGTGTCGAGCTGGCCGGGTCCGGGGTGCCGGTGGTGGAGCTGACCGGGCCGCACTCCGAGCGGCTGGCTCGGGCGGTGCTGGCCTGCGACGACCTGCTCGCCGCAGGCTGGTCGCTCACCGACCCGCTGACCGACCAGCTCGCCACCCGCCGGCCGACCAGCTCACCGACCCGCAAGCCGGCCCACTCGCGGCACCGGATACGCACTAGCCTCCTAGGATGCCTTGCCGGGTGAGACCTTGGCACCAACAGGGTGGTCAGCGACACCGGGTGCCCGGGTGTGATCACGGGGCGTGGTGGGCAACAATGGTCATCGAGGAGGGAGTATTCCCCGCAACGGAGTCGTCAGCACGGTCGATTCGCCGGAACCACGGCGGCCCGACCCGGCCCGTAGGTCGCCGCCCGCCAGGGCGACGGCGGAAGAGACCTCCGACAGTCACCAGAGTGAGCGACAGCGGCACGCCGGTCCCCGGGGCGTACGGTGTGCCCGACGCCGCGTGTCTGCCGGAGGAATGAACGTTGGACGTGTCCGGATTGGTGTGGGCGGGAACGCTTGTCGCACTGACTGCGGTCCTGCTGGTCGACCTGTTGATCATCGGTCGGCGTCCGCACGAGCCGAGTGTGCGGGAGTCGAGCCTCTGGGTCGCCTTCTACGTCGGTCTCGCCCTGCTCTTTGGCGCCGGCGTCTGGCTGACCTCGGGTGCCAGCCCGGCCGGCCAGTTCTATACGGGCTGGCTCACCGAGTACAGCCTGTCGGTGGACAATCTCTTCGTCTTCGTGATCATCATGGCCCGCTTCGGGTGCCTCGGCAGTACCAGCAGAAGGTGCTGCTCGTCGGCATCGTGCTGGCACTGGTGATGCGCGGTGGGTTCATCGCCGCCGGTGCGGCGCTGATCACGCAGTTCTCCTGGGTCTTCTACATCTTCGGCGCGTTCCTGATCTACACCGCGGTGAACCTGGCCCGGCAGGGTGAGCCGGACGAGGACGAGTTCTCCGAGAACCTGCTGATCCGGTGGAGCCGCAAGGCGCTGCCGATCTCGAAGGACTACGACGGCGCGAAGCTCACCACCCACGCGACCGGCAAGCGACTGTTCACCCCGATGCTGATCGTGATGATCGCGATCGGCACCACCGACCTGATCTTCGCTCTGGACTCGATCCCGGCGATCTTCGGCATCACCCAGGAGCCGTACCTGGTCTTCACCGCGAACGTCTTCGCGCTGATGGACCTTCGGCAGCTCTACTTCCTGCTCGGTGGCCTGCTCGACCGACTGATCTACCTGAGCTACGGCCTGGCCGTCGTGCTCGGCTTCATCGGGGTCAAGCTGGTGCTGGAGGCGTTGGCCGACAACAAGCTGCCGTTCATCAACGGTGGCGAGCACGTCGGTTGGGCGCCGCACATCCCGATCTGGCTGTCACTGCTGGTCATCATCGGCACCCTGGGCATCGCCACCGCCGCCAGCCTGATCAAGTCCTCGCGGGACCGGCGTCGCGAGTTGGCCGACGCCCGACGATGACCGGTCACCGGCCGGGTGCCCGACGCGCCCGGCCGGTCAGACCGGTGCGCGCCCACCAGCGTGGCGACCCGGTCGGTCGGCAGTGGCTCCTCGATGACCCGCCGCTGCCGGTAGCAGGCGTGCAGCATCCGCCGTTGCCCGTCGTCGGCGGGTGGTGCGGTGACGATGCCGATGTGGTGGATCTTGCGACCGGGTCGGGCGAAGAAGTAGAGATCGCCGGGGCGTTCCGCTCCCAGCGCCAGCGGGTGGTGGCCACGGCCTGGTCGTCGGCGTCACGGGCAGCAGCACCGAACCGCCGCCAGGCCAGGTGCACCAGCCCCGAGCAGTCGATGCCGTGCGCGGAGAGCCCGCCCAGATGTAGGCCACGTTCAGCAGTCGCTGTGCCACGGCGAGCGCCTGCTCCGGAGTCGGCGACGCCGCCGGTGCCGGAACCAGGTGATCGTCGGGCAGCCAGAGCGGTGTGGCGTGGTCCGGAACGCGTACCGGCCGCCAGCCGTCGTACGCGGGCCGGCCGGACGAGGCGGGTGCCGACGACCACGCCGGGCAGGACCACCGGCCCGTTCGGGGCGGCGTGCAGCCCGGTGACAGTGGCGTCCACCACCAGCGGGTGCTCGGCGGCGACGGCGTCGGTCGGGTCGACGGTGGTCAGCTGGTCGGCGGGGAGCCAGCCCGGGTAGCCGCGTGGGTCCAGCTTGGCGGCTGGCTGTTCGACGGCGACGACCCGGGCCCAGCCGTCCGGGCGCAGCTCGCTGACGAGGACCCGTTCGCCGAGCAGGAGTTGGCTCAGCACGCAGTCGCCGACCTGCTGGTCGGTGTCCATGCCGGAGACCCAGGCCGGGATGTCGACGCCGGCGTTCAGGGCCGGGTGGTCGATGGGGCGGACGGCCTCGGGGAGGTCCACAGCGTCGCGACCGCGACCCGGACGACCGCCACACGGCCCGGTTGCAGCTCCATGTCAACCCCCAGATCGTGTCGGCTGTCCCGGGAAGACCATATGAAAGAAACCAACGAGCATCAACTGCGCGCCTGCACTTTGCTTCGGCGAGGCCGAGGATGCCCAGGCCAGGGGAGTTCGGCAACACCACTGTCGCCCCGTCGTAGCGGATGCCGCCCTGCACCGGTGACCAGGCCAGCCACCAGGCCGCGTCCAGGTCGGCGACCGCGGTGGTGCCGTACGCGGCGACCAGACTCGCCGCCGCCCCGATGCCGACCTGACTCTCCATCATCGAACCGACCACGGTGCCGAGCCCGTGGGCGGTGGCCAGATCGAGCAGGGTACGCGCCGGGTGCAGCCCGCCGCACTTGGCCAGCTTGACGTTGACCAGGTCGGCGGCCCGACGGCGGATCACCTCCACCAGGTCGCGGACCCCGAAGACCGCCTCGTCGGCCAGGATCGGCACGGACACCCGGTCGCTGACCCAGGCCAGCCCGTCCAGGTCCCAGCGGGCCACCGGCTGCTCCACCAACTCGACGTCGAGCCCGGCGTCCTCGATGTCACGGATCACCCGGACCGCCTCCCGGGCGTCCAGCCCTGGTTGGCGTCGAGCCGGATCCGGGTCCCGGGCCGACGGCGCGCGTACCGCGCACCCGGTCCAGGTCGCCGGCCGCGTCGGTGCCGACCTTCAGCTTGAGCACGTCGAAGCCGTCGGTCTGGCGCTGCCGCCGCGGCCGCGAGGTCCACCGCGTCGCCCGCCGCCAGCGTGACGTCCGTCGGAACCCGCAGCGTGGTGCCGCCGAGCAACCGCACCAGGGGTACGCCGAGCCGTTGGGCGGCGAGGTCGTGCAGGGCGACGTCCACTGCCGCCTTCGCGGCCTCGTTGCCGACCACCGCGCGCTGCACCTCGGCGCAACGGGCCACCAGGTCGTCCGGGTCACGGCCGATCAGCTGTGGGCCGAGCATCTCGCGGACGCACGCCTGCGAGCCGCCGACCGACGCGCCGGTGACCTGCCAGACCTGGGGCGCCTCGCCGAAACCGGATCGGCCGTCGGCGTCGACCAACTCGACGACCAGGGTGTCCACTGTGGTGGTGCTGCGTAACGCGGTGACGAACGGGGTGTGTAAGGGGCGGAAACCCGGTGGGTGCGTACCGCCGAGATCGTCATGTCAGGCACCCTATACGGAGGTTCACGTCGGGAGGAGAGACCGGATGACCGGGCAGGGCTGGGAGTTGGTGGGTGCACCGAACGCACGTGACCTGGGCGGGCTCGTCGGAGCGGACGGGCGGCGGGTGCGCGTCGGCCAGCTGATCCGTACCCCGGCGTTGGGTCGGCTGACCGACGAGGACCTGCCGGTGCTCGCGAAGCTGGGGCCGGCGTGCGTGCTGGATCTGCGCGCCCCGCGGAGATCGAGGTGGCCCCGGCGGATCGGCTCGCCGGTGAGCCCCGGGTGGTGCGCCTGCCGGTGCACGATCCGGAGCACCCGGTATTCACGTACGTCTCGGCGGTGCTGCTCGGCCACGACCTGGACGCGTACGCCGAGTTGGCCCGGCAGGGCACGACGGGGGCGATGGCGGCGATCTACCGCTGGTTCGTCACGGGTGAGTCGGCGCGGGTCGGCTTCGCCGAGGCGGTGCGGCTGGCGGCCCAGCCGGAGAATCTGCCGGTGCTCTACCACTGCTCGGCGGGCAAGGACCGGACCGGGTGGCTCACCGTCATCCTGTTGACGGCGCTCGGCGTGGACGAGGCGGCGATCCGGGCCGACTACCTGCGCAACAACGAGTTGACCGACAGTTTGCGGGCGGTGATCGTCGAGGCGATGCGTCGGCGGCAACCCGACCTGGACGTGGACGCGGTGCTGCCGGTGCTGGAGGTCCGCGCCGAGTATCTCGACGCCGGTTACGACGAGGTGCGTCGGGTGCACGGTTCGTTCGACGCGTACCTGCGGGACGGGTTGGGGTTGACCGACGAGACGCTCAGTGGGTTGCGGGCGCGACTGTTGGAGTGACCGGCGCGCTGACGCGGGCGGCGCGGCCGGTGACGATCAGCGCCTGGCCGGCCGCGTAGCTCGCCATGATCAGTACCGGCGCGCCAGGTGGTTCGGCGACGCCGGCCACTCCGGCGGCGATCAGCAGGTCGGAGCCGAGGAACAGGGCGGCGCCGAGACCGACCCGCCAGCCCTGGGTGGCGGCGGTGCTGGCCATCGCGGCCAGGGCGAGCGCGTAGCCGGCCACCGGCACGGCCAGGCCGGCGTCGGTCAGCCCGCCCACATCCAGCTCAGGGCGACGACGGTCAGCGCGGCGTACCCCAGGGGACCGCGACAAGCGGCGCACGGCGCAGCGCGGTCGCGGCGCCGTGGCGGGTGAACGCCGCGATGTAGCAGAGGTGCGTGCCGAGGAAACAGGCCATGCCGGCGAGGAACCAGCCGGTGTCGTCGATCATCAGGGCGATGTCGCCGCCGGTGGCGAAGGCCAGCCCGGCGAGGACCAGCCGGTCCGGTCGGGCTGCGCGTTCGGTGCTGGCCCGCCAGAGGTACGCGGCGAGCAGCGGCATCAGCAGCGGCTTGGTGAGGAGGAAGGCCAGGCCGCCTCCGGTGGCGTTGGCCAGCAGGTTCGCGGCCGTCACGACGAGGAAGGCGATCAGCACGGTGCGACTGCGGGGCATCGGCGGCTCCGGGTGGGGTGCGAGGAGCCTAGCCGCAGTCGGCCCGGTCAGAGCTGGTGGCGGGCGGCCCAGACCTGCGCCGAGATGTGTGCGACCAGCAGGCAGGCGTCGTTCTCGACCTGGTCGTCGCCGCCGGCCAGGTCGGTGGTGGTGCAGACGGCGATGAGGTACGGCGGGGCGTCGTCGGGCAGCACCACGCCGGCGCCGTGCCGGACCCGCGTACCAACCGCTCTTGTGGGCGACGCGGGTGCCCTCGGCAGGCCGGCGGCCAGGTCCTCGCGGTGTTCCTGGGCGAGCAGGACGTCCAGCATGGTGGTGCAGGCGGCCGGCGAGGCGAGGCGGCCGGGGTGCTGGCGCCGCTGGCGACCGTGCCGAGCAGGGCGGCCAGGTCGGCGGCGGTGACCGTGTTGGTGATGCCGGCCTCGCGGGCGGCGAAGTCCTCGATGCCCCGGCCGGTGACGCTGGTGCGGGCACCGGCGAGCGCCCAGACCTCGGCCACCGCGGGCAGCCCGACGTGCCCGATGACCAGGTTGGTGGCCAGGTTGCTGGAGCGCACGATCATCCGGTCGGCCAGCCAGCGCAGCGACGCCGTGTCGCCGAGGCGGGCCCAGACCGCGTCGTCGTTGTCGTAGGGCTGCGCGCAGGCGAACCGCTGTGCGCCGGGTTGGGCGGAGTCGAAGTCGTTGACGACCGGCACCGGGGCGTCCAGCTCCAGCGTGCCGGCCTCGGCGGCGCGGTGCAGCGCGGCGAGCACCGCCACCTTCATGGTGCTCGCCGCGTAGTGGGCGGCGTCCGGGTGGCGGGTCCAGGTCGGCGGGGCGTCGAGCCGGCCCACGTACGCCGAGACGGTGCCGGGCACCCTGTCCAGGTGGGCGTCGAGATCATCCCAGGTCATGCCGGTGACCGTAGCCGATCAACGGTGGCCGGTCGGGCCGGCCCGCGTACCCGTGGAAACGGACGGGCGCGCCGGCCGCAAGCGGTCGACGCGCCCGGTGTCGGGTGCTGGTGGGGTCAGCCGGCGTGCTTGCGGCGGGCGGTGGCCCGGCCGCGCTGCTGCTGGTCGAGCACCACCTTGCGGATGCGCACCGTGGCCGGGGTGACCTCGACGCACTCGTCCTCGCGGCAGAACTCCAAGGCCTGCTCCAGCGAGAGCTTGCGCGGCGGGACCAGCTTCTCGGTCTCGTCGGAGGTCGACTGCCGCATGTTGGTGAGCTTCTTCTCCTGGTGATGTTGACGTCCATGTCGTCGGAGCGGGAGTTCTCCCCGACGATCATGCCCTCGTACACCTCGGTTGTCGGGTCGACGAAGAGCTGACCGCGCTCCTGCAGGTTGGTCATCGCGAAGGCGGTGACCGCGCCGGCCGGTCGGCGACCAGGGAGCCGTTGTTGCGGGTCCGCAGCTCACCGAACCACGGCTCGTAGGACTCGGAAGACGTGGTGCAGGATGCCGGTGCCCCGGGTGTCGGTGAGGAACTCGGTGCGGAAGCCGATCAGGCCGCGCGCCGGGACCAGCCACTCCATCCGGATCCAGCCGGTGCCGTGGTTGACAAGCTGCTCCATCCGGCCCTTGCGGGTCGCCAGGAGCTGGTGATCGCGCCCAGATACTCCTCGGGCGCGTCGATGGTCAGCCGCTCGACCGGCTCGCAGACCTTGCCGTCGATCTCCTTGGTGACAACCTGCGGCTTGCCGACGGTCAGCTCGTAGCTCTCCCGGCGCATCTGCTCGACCAGGATGGCCAGCGCCAGCTCACCGCGGCCCTGCACCTCCCAGGCGTCCGGCCGCTCGGTGGGCAGCACCCGCAGCGACACGTTGCCGACCAGCTCCTTGTCGAGCCGGTCCTTGACCATCCGGGCGGTGACCTTGGCGCCCTTGACCCGGCCGACCAGCGGCGAGGTGTTGGTGCCGATGGTCATCGAGATGGCTGGCTCGTCGACGGTGATCAGCGGCAGCGCGACCGGGTCTCCGCGTCGGCGAGCGTCTCACCGATCATGATCTCCGGAATGCCGGCGACGGCGATGATGTCGCCCGGGCCGGCGGTCTCGGCCGGCTTGCGCTCCAGGCCCTCGGTCATCAGCATCTCGGAGATGCGGACCCGCTGGTGCTGCCGTCGGTGCGGCACCAGGCCACCGTCTGGCCCTTGTTGATGGTGCCCTGGCGGACCCGGCACAGCGCCAGCCGGCCGAGGAACGGCGAGGCGTCGAGGTTGGTGACGTGCGCCTGCACGGTGCGCCCTCGTCGTACGAGGGCGGCGGGATGTAGTCCAGTAGGGTGCGGAACAGCGGCTCCAGGGAGGTGCTGTCGTCCGGCACCGAGCCGTCGGCGGGCTGGGTCAGCGAGGCGACACCGTCGCGGGCGCAGGCGTAGACGATCGGGAAGTCGATCTGCTCCTCGTCGGCGTCCAGGTCGAGGAAGAGCTCGTAGGTGTCGTCCACGACCTCCTGATCCGGGCGTCGGGGCGGTCCACCTTGTTGATCACCAGGATGATCGGCATCCGAGCCTGCAGTGCCTTGCGCAGCACGAAGCGGGTCTGCGGCAGCGGGCCCTCGCTCGCGTCGACGAGCAGCACCACACCGTCGACCATGGTCAGGCCGCGCTCCACCTCGCCACCGAAGTCGGCGTGGCCGGGGTGTCGATGATGTTGATGGTGACCGGGTCGGAGCCGTCCGCCGGCTGGTAGTGCACGCCGGTGTTCTTGGCCAGGATCGTGATGCCCTTTTCCCGCTCCAGGTCACCGGAGTCCATCACCCGCTCGGTGTTCTCGCCCGGGCGCCGTACGCCCGCCTGCCGCAACATGGCGTCGACCAGGGTGGTCTTGCCGTGGTCGACGTGAGCGATGATGGCGACGTTGCGGAGGTCGGTGCGAAGCTGCATACCCTCTATCCTTCCGCCTGCGCTCGCGCAGGCTGCGTCGGGTCACCCCAGGTGCCCCTGATCTATGGTGAAACCGCTGTGCCGGTGGTTCCCCGGCTGGCATGCTGGCTCCCGTGTCCCGGGGCCTGAGTGCACGACCTGTTGACCTGGGTGCAGGGTCTGCCCACCCTGTGGATCTACCTGGTCGCCGCGCTGATCGTGGCGGGCGAGACCGCGGTGATCTTCGGCCTGCTCGTGCCGGGTGAGGCTACCCTGCTGCTGGTCGGCTTCCTCACCTACAACGGTACCTTGCGGCTCGGGCCGGCGTTGCTCGCGATGATCGCCGCGGCGGTCCTCGGTGACGGGCTGGCCTTCCGCGCCGGACGGCGGTACGGCCCGGCTGCGCGCCGGGCTGGGTCACCGGGTCGGGCCCGCGCGATGGAGTCGGGCCGAGGGCATGCTGGCCCGCCTGGGTGGGCGGGTGTGTTCGCGGCCCGGTGGGTGGCCTTCGCCCGCACCCTGGTGCCCCGGCTGGCCGGTGCCGCCGGCATGCCGTACCGGCGCTTCGCCCTGTGGAACCTGGCCGGGGTGGCGACCTGGGTGAGCGGCTCGGTGCTGCTCGGTCACCTCGCCGGTGAGTCGTACGACACTGTCTCCCAGTGGCTCGGCCGAGCCACCGGCGTGGCGCTCCTGCTGCTGGCCGGTTTGCTGGGGTGGTGCTCGTCGGCCGGTGGCTGGGTCGTAATCCGGACCCGGTGCGGGCACTGCTGTCCCGGGCCGGCGCGCTGCCCCGGTGCGGTGGCTCACGGCCCGCTACGGGTGCTGTTCTTCCTGGTGGCCATGCGGATCGGGCCGGCCTGGACGCTGCTGCTCAATCTGGCCGCCGGGCTCTGCTGCTCTTCGCCGCCGGTCTCGCCATCGCGGGTCTGCTCGCCGTGGCGGTGCGCAACAGTGAGCTGGCCGCGCTGGACGGTGCCATCGCGGGTGGTTCGCCGCCCGACGTACCCGGACGCCGCCGACGTCACCCTCATCGTGGTGTCGGTGGTACGAGGGTCGGTGCTGATCGTCCTGGTGGCCCTGGTGGCGGCGGTGCTGGCGTGGCGTAACCGGCCTGGCGGGCGGACCTGCTCAGTGTGGTCGGCACGGTGGGCGCGTTCGTGCCGCTGGTGGTGCTGGCGGTGGTGGCCGAGCTGACCGGGCCGGACGGGACCGCGCCGGGTGGCGGCGAGGTGGCGGCGCCGCTCTCGACGCAGAACGCCGTGGTCGCGGCGAGCTTCTGCACCCTGGCCTGGCTGGTGTCGCGCAGCGCCCGCTGGCCGGTGGCGGTGGCCGCCTGGACCACCGCCGCGGCGGGGTGCTCGGGATCGGCGGCGCGCGGCTCTACCTCGGCCTGGACACGGCCAGCGGAACCGCTGCGGCGGTGCTGCTCGGGGTGCTCTGGACTGTGGTGTTCATGGTCGCCTGGGCCACCCGGGACCGGGCGGTGGGTGATCGGGAGCCGCCGGCGGACGAGGTCCGGCCGCCGTCGCAGGGCACCGCCGACCGGTGGAACCTGCTAGGGTGCGGCGACGATCACACCGGGAGGCCACGGCATGGTTCGACGCATCGATCGGCTTGGTGGCGCGGTGCTCGCCGGGCTCCTGCTGACGAGTGCGCTGGTCGGTTGCGCCGACAAGGGGAGAGCCCGCAGAACGCGGCCACCCCGGTGGCGGTCACCGACGCGCCGACGGACGCCCTCCGAGGACCTGCCCGGCGTCGAGCCGAGCCCGTCGGTGAGCGCCGTGATGTCGCTGGGTGCCGCGCCGAGTCGCACCGCGACCCGAAGCCGAAGCCGCCGAAGAAGCCGACCCGGCGGCGCCGAAGCCGCGCGCGGTGGCGAAGCCGCCCACCGAGACCGAGGTCCCGCCGGCCCGCCGAAGCCGGCACCGAGTTCCTGCAAGCCGACCTACAAGGGCACCCAGGCGTCCTGGGCCGAGGTGAAGGCGGCCCTGTCCGACGCGGCCGGCCGCACCTACTGGCCGGTCTCCGCACCGGACATCACGATCCCGCTCAACCTGCTCAAGGCCACCGCGTGGCAGGAGAGCGGCTGGCAGTCCAACATCCACGCCTGCGACGGCGGCGTCGGGCTGATGCAGGTGATGCCCGCCACCGCGACCTGGATGAACCAGCGGTTCGAGAAGAGCTACGAGATCGACGCCTACCGGGACAACGCCTACCTCGGCGCCACATACCTGGCCTGGGCGACGAAGTACATCGGCGACATGTACTTCGAGTCGGACTTCCGCCTCGACCCGGCCCTGTGCACCGCCGAGCTGAATTCCTGCCTGCTCAACGCCGTCATCGCCTCGTACAACTTCGGGCACGGTGCGGTGGCGCAGGAGGGCAAGCCCTGGCCATCCCCAACCCGTCGTACGTGCGGAACGTGCGGGCGCTGATGACCGAGTGCGTCTGCCTGGACTACTGACTGTCGGTCAGTCGCGAGCGGTGACCGGCTCCGGCGACGCGGGGTGTCCTCCGGGCGGTCGCGCGTGATGCGGCCCGGCCACCAGAAGCGGTCGCCGAGCAGGAACGCCAGCGCAGGCACCAGGACCGTACGGACCAGCAGGGTGTCCAGCAGGACGCCGATGCAGACGATGATGCCGATCTGGGTCAGCGTGATCAGCGGCAGCACGCCGAGCACGGCGAAGACGGCGGCGAGCAGCACCCGGCGCTCGTGATCACTCCGCCGGTGACCCGCAGCGCGGAGAGCATCCGGCGCGGGTGCCGGCGCTGCGGGCGTCCTCCGGGCCCGGGTGACCAGGAAGATGTTGTAGTCCACCCCGAGCGCCACCAGGAACACGAAGGCGAGCAGCAGCACACCGCTGTCCAGTGCGGGAAGCCCAGCACGTGGTCGAAGAGCAGCCAGGCCGCGCCGAGGCTGGCGAAGAACGACGCGATCACGGTGAGCACCAGCAGAACGGGCGCGAGCAGCCCGCGCAGCAGCAGCATCGAGCACCGCGCCGACCAGCAGCAGGATGATCGGCAGGATGAGGCGCAGGTCGCGGTCGTTGGCTGCGTCGGAGTCGTAGGTGGCGGCCACCGATCCGCCGACGATCGCCCGGACGGCGCGTCGGCGCCTGCGGCGGCCGGCGGCGCGGAGTCCGGTACGGCGGCGACCGTGTCGCGTAGCGCCTCGATCGCGCGGTCCGAGGCGGCGGTGCCGGGTTCGGCGTCGAGGACCACGTCGACCTGGGCGACGGAGTCACCGGCGGCACCGGGCGCGCCGAGGCGACGCCGGGCACCGCGGTGGCGGCGTCGGTGACCGCTCGTACCGCCGCCGGGGTGGTGATCACGGCCACCGGTTGGGTGCTGCCGGCGGAAAGGCCCTCGCGAGGGTCTGCGCCCCGGTCACGGCCTCCGGCTGGGCCCGGAACTGCTCGGTCTCGGACAGGCCGGTGCGGATACCGAGCCCACCCAGCGCCAGGCCGCCGAGCAGCAGCGTGGCCAGCGTCGCGACCACCACCGGGCGGCGTTGCACGGCGGTGCCGAGGCGGCCCCAGAGCCGGCCCTCACGGACCGGGCCGTCGACCCGGGGCACGAGCGGCCAGAACAGGCCGCGCCCGAAGAGCACCAGCACGGCGGGGAGCACGAACAGGGCCGAGAGCATGGCGAAGACCACACCCGTGGCGCAGGCCACCGCCAGCGCCCGGTTGGTCTCCTGCTCGCTGAGCAGCAGGGTGAGGACGCCGAGCACGACAGTGCCACCGCTGGCGAGGATGGGTTCCGCGGTGCGCGCAGCGCGGCGCGCATCGCCGCGAACCGGTCCTCGGCTCGTCGCAACTCCTCCCGGTAGCGGGCGATGAGCAGCAGCGCGTAGTCGGTGGCGGCACCGAAGACCAGCACACTGGCGATGCCGGTGACCTGGCCCTGCTGGAGGTTGATGCCGACGGCCGGCACGATGACGTCCACCGCGCGCAGGGTGAGCTGCTCGGTCGCGGCGACCACGACCAGCGGCACGATCCACAGAAACGGGCTGCGGTAGGTGATCAGCAGGAGCAGCGCCACCACGGCGGCGGTGACCGCGAGCAGGGTGACGTCGGCGCCGTCGAACACCGAGGAGAGATCGGCGGTGAAGGCCGGGGCGCCGGTCACCTCGGCGGTCAGCCCGTCGGGCAGGTCCGCCAGTGTGCCGCGCAGCTGGGTCACCGTGTCGGTGACGACGTCCTGACCGCCGGCGGTGTCGAGCGGAACGGCGACGAGCGCCACCGCGCCGTCCGGGGAGACCTGGGCGGGCTGACCCGCCCGTCCACCGCGAAGCGGCGGAGGCCGTCGGCGCGGGCACCGACGGTGGCCCGGTCGGCCTCGCTCAGCGCCCCGCCGTCGCCGCGACTGATCACCACGATGGCCGGCTGCACGTCACTGGACGGAAGCTGGTCCTGGAGGCGCTGCACCTGCGTCGACTGCCATCGCACGGACAGGCCGGTGGCGGAGACCGGCTCCGGGTTGGCCGGCTGGGGCGTGCCGAAGACGGCCGCGCCGACGACGATCGCGGCGGCCACGGTGAGCCAGGCGGCCAGTCGACCGCGAGCGACTCTGGTGAACACAGACATCAGGTGACCTCAAGGTCCTTTGGAAGCCAAGTATCTTGATAGCCGAGATTATCCAGCGCTGTTCTATGCTGCAACTCGGGGACCGACGACGGGAAGAGCGGCGCGAGGTGGCGACTCACGGCATGTACCGACGGCGCGACACGCGCCGCGAACAGCTGGTCGCGGAGATCACCAACAACTCCGGCGGTACGCGGTGGACGCCCAGCACGTCGGCCACGCCTTCGCCAACCTGCACGGCCTCAACCCGACCGACCTCCAGGCGTTGATCGCGGTGATGGACGCCGAGCTGCTCGGTGACCCGATCACCCCCGGCCGCCTCGGTGAGCAGCTCAACCTCTCGTCCGGCTCGGTCACCGCGTTGATCGACCGGCTGGAGCGCGCCGGCCACATCCGCCGGGACCGGGACACCGTCGACCGGCGCAAGGTCCTGCTGCACTACGCCGACCAGGGAGCCGCCCTGGCCATGCAGTTCTTCCAGCCGTTGGGCGCCCGCACCGACACGGTGATGGCCCGCTTCGGCGAGGACGAGCTGGAGGTGGTGCACCGGTTCATGGCGGAGATGAGCGAGTCGCTGCGGGGCACCGCGACGAGGTCCGCCGCGCGGCCGAGCCGCCCGCCGCCCCGCGAGCTGACCGGTGCCGGGCCGGCTCGTCTCCCGTCTTGTCGGCGCCGCGCTGCGGTTGCCGCCGACCAGCCCCGGCCCGGTGCGGGTGACCCGCGACATCCCGGTCCGGGCCCGCGACGGCGTGGTGCTGCGCACCGATCACTACGCTCCCGGCGTCCGGGACGCGCCGACAGTGCTGATCCGCACCCCGTACGGGCGGGCGGGCCGCTGCGGCTGCTCGGACGGTTGCTGGCCGCGCGGGTCGCCACGCGGTGATCCAGTCCTGCCGGGGCACCGGCGGCTCGGGTGGGACGTTCGCCCCGCTGGTGCACGAGCGCGACGACGGCGTGGACACCCTGGACTGGCTGCGCCGCCAGTCCTGGTGGTCCGGCCAGCTCGGCATGTTCGGCGTCAGCTACCAGGGTTTCGCGCAGTGGGCGCTGGCCGCCGACGCCGGCGACGAGCTGCGCGCGATGGTCGCTGTGGTGACCGCCTCGGCCACCCGGGACTCGACGTACGCGGGGAGTCCTTCGCCCTGGACACGGTGCTCACCTGGGCGGAGCTGCTGCACGCGCAGACCGTTCCGTGGCTGGCCCGGCAGTGGGAACTCAAGCGGGGCAGCCCGGCTGGCCGCCGCGCTGGAGCATCTGCCGCTGAACGACGCCGACCGGGTGGCCACCGGCGTGACCATTCCGTTCTTCCAGGAGTGGCTGCGTCACCACACCCCGGAGGCGGCGTACTGGCGGACCCGGGTCTCGGCGACCAGGTGGCCCGCGTGCGGGCCCCGGTGGTCCTGGTCACCGGTTGGCACGACATCTTCCTGCCCGCCCAGCTCGACGACCACGCCGTGCTGCGGGCCGCCGGCACGCCGCCGCGCCTGGTGATCGGCCCGTGGACGCACGGCAGCCCCGGACTGTTCGTGGCCGCGTTGCGCGAGGGCTTACCTGGCTCGACGAGCACCTGCCGGCCGCGCCGCCGGCGGCCGGGCGGTCGCGCCGGGCCGCGCCTCCCGTCCGGCTCCACGTCGGCGGCACCGGCGGCGGCTGGCGGGACCTGCCGGACTGGCCGCCGCCGGCGACCGAGACCGCCTGGCACCTGCATCCAGATGGAGAGCTGGCGGTACGCCCGCCGGTCGGGTCGGCACCGGACGAGTTCCGCTACGACCCCGCCGACCCCACCCCGTCGCTGGGTGGGCCGCTGTTGGTCGCCCAGCGGGCCGGTCCGGTGGACAATCGGCGCGTCGAGGCCCGGCCCGACGTCCTGACCTACACCAGCGCCCCGCTGGCCGCGCCGGTCGAGGTGATCGGCCTGGTCCGTGCCGAGATCCACATGCGGAGCGAGCTGCCGCACCTGGACGTCTTCGTCCGGCTGTGCGATGTGGATCGTCGGGGCCGCTCCTGGAACGTCTGCGACGGTCTGGTGCGGGTCACACCCGAGCGCTTCCCGGCCGACCCGTCCGGGTGCTGCGGGTTCCGGTGTCGCTCTGGCCGACCGCGTACCGGTTCGTGGCCGGGAACCGACTGCGGGTGCAGGTCGCCGGTGGCGCCCATCCGCGCTGGGCACGTAACCCCGGCACCGGCGAACCCTCGGCACGGCGGTGACGCTGCGTGCTGGCTGGCGGCGGGTTCTGCACGACCCGGTTCACCCTTCGGCACTGCTGTTGCCGATCGTCCACTCTGCCTAATCTGAATATCCTTTCTGAACAGACCCTCTGAGCTGGGCGTTTACCGGAAACGCGGGCTATGGTTGGGTCAACGCCCGGCGCCGTGCATCAGTAGGCCGGGCTCGTCCAGCCCAACACCGCGTACGCGGTGTGATGTCGTGCCCGGCCCCGCCTTTGGAAAGGGGACCCCATGACCCGGGCCCCGGCTAATCTCCTGGCCGTCCGAAGTCTTCTCCTCACTCACCTCGACAACGCTCCCGGACCAGACGACCTGGATCCGGGCGAGGTCGGGATCGTCGGTGATCCGGCCCATCGCGGCGGCTACCACTGTGGATCGGACCGGGTGGTCACCGACGACTACTCGGTTGTCGAGTCGCCCGGGACCGCTCCGGGCTGACCCTCGACGCGGCGGCGCTGGACGTCGGCCCGTTCGACGTCCGCTCCGGTGGTCAAACGAACACCCTGCCCAGCTTCTCGGCCTGGTGCGTCGCGCAGTGCGCCGCGAACGCGGCCGACACCCGGACATCCGCGAGATCATCTACAGCGCCAACGGCACCACCGTGAAGCGGTGGGATCGCCTCGGCGAGCGCACCAGCGGCGACAGCTCACACCGCTGGCACACCCACTTCAGCTTCTTTCGCGACGCCATCAAGGCGGGCCGCGACCAGCGGCCGCTGTTCCGTCGCTACCTCGGCACCATCGGACTCCTGGAGGACGACATGACCCCGAAGAACACAACTGGCTGGCCACCGTACACAAGAACCTCACAGTGCTGGACGGTCGCAACCCGGTCGGGCAGACCTACACCCGGATGGCGCTGGGTGCGGACGCCACCGTCGAGAACTACACCTCGGCGCACCCGACGCTGAAGTCGCTCGGCGCTCAGGTCGGCGCCCTGGAGACCGCGCTGACCGCGCTGATCAAGCGGGACTTCACCGACGAACCGGCGATCGTCCAGGGCGTGCTGGCCTCGCTGACGCCGGAGAGGATCGCCGCGGCCATCCCGCCCACCATGGCCAAGCAGGTCGCCGACGAGTTGGCCCGCCGGCTGGCCGCCTGAGCAAGGGGCGGCTCGTAGCCGCCGGGCCGCCCCTCGACGTAGTCCGCAACAGCTGTTGAGCAATACATATTGCGCAACAGCTGTTGCGATGTCAGGCTGTCCCAATGGACAGCCCCGACGTACGCCAGATCACCGACTCACGGGTGCTCGCCGCGATGGCCCACCCGCTGCGCCGCCGGCTGATGGACGTGTTCAAGGTGCACGGGCCTCGACTGTCGGCCTGCTCGCCGAACGCACCGACCAGGCCCCGCCAACGTCAGCCACCACCTCAAGGTGCTCGCCGCGGCGGACCTGGTCACCGAAGCGCCGAGCTGGCCCGCGACCGGCGCGAGCGGTGGTGGCGCCTCGTCACCCGCAGGCTGAGCTGGTCCAACGCCGACTTCGACACCGACCCGGCCTCCCGGGCGGTCGCCGACGCCGCCACGTCGCTCAACCTGGACCGGCACGTCGCCCTGGCCCGAGCGTGGCACGCCGCCGACGAGACCACGCAGGCCACCTGGGACGACGCCCCGTTCTCCACCGACCACTGGCTGCACCTCACACCCGAGGAACTGGCCGAGCTCAGCCGCGAACTGATCGGCGTCCTCGCGCTGGGCCGACCGGGACCTCCCCGACGACGACGATGCCGACCGTCGACCGGTCTTCGTGTTCGTCCACGGCGTACCGGCCCGACCGTGACCGCCACCAGCCGCACCGACCCCACCGAGGCCCCACCGACCGGTGGGCTGCTGCGGCGGCACCGCGACTTCCGGCTGCTCTGGGCCGGCCAGGCGGTCAGCAGCGTCGGCAGCAACGTCACCACCGTCGCACTGCCCCTGGTCGCGGTCGCCGTCCTCGACGCCAGCACGTTCCAGGTGGCGGTGCTCACCGCCGCGGCCTGGCTGCCCTGGCTGCTGATCGGCCTGCCGGCCGGCGCGTGGGTCGACCGGATGCCCCGTCGACCGGTGATGGTGGTCTGCGACCTGCTCTGCGCGGCGGCCTTCCTCAGCGTGCCGCTGGCCGCCCTGCTGGGCCGGCTCACCGTCGTGCAGCTGCTACTGGTCGCCTCGCCGCGGGCGCCGCACGGGTCTTCTTCGAAACCGCCGACCAGGTCTACCTGCCGGTGCTGCTGCGACCCGAGCAACTGCCGGACGGCAACGCGAAGCTACAGGCGACCCAGACCGCGAGCTACGTCGTCGGGCCCGGCCTCGCCGGCCTGATCGCCCAGCTCATCGGCGCCGTCGCCGCGTTGGTGCTGGACGCGCTCACGTTCCTGCTCTCCGCCGGCCTCCTGCTGCGGATCCGCACCCGCGAACCACGCGTACGCCGATCGGAGGGTCCGGTCACTGCGCCGGGACATCAGCGAGGGCTGCGCTTCGTCATCCGCGATCCGTACCTGCGGGTGCTGACCCTCTTCGGCGCGGCCAGCAACATCGGGCTGACCGGCTACCAGGCCGTCCTGGTGGTCTTCCTGGTGCGTGAGTTGCGCCTCGAACCGGGCCTGGTGGGCGGGCTGGTCGGGGTGATGAGCGCGGGCGGGATCATCGGAGCGCTCCTCGCCACCAGGCTCGCCCGCCGCTGTGGCACCGCGCGGGCCCTGCTGATCGCGGCGGCAGCTCACCGGCCCGCCCGCTCTGCTGATCCCACTCGCCGCGCCGGGCATCGGACTGGCCTGGCCGGCCCTCGGTGGTCTGCTGATCGGCCTGGGGTGGCCATCGGCAACGTGGTCAAGGGCGCCTTCCGGCAGACGTACACGCCGCACCACCTGCTGGGCCGGGTGACGGTCAGCATGCATCTGCTCAACTACGGCACGATCCCGCTGGCAGCCGTGCTGGCCGGTGCGATCGGCGCGCGCTACGGCGTCGGAACGGCAATATTCGTGATGACCGCCTGGTTGGCGCTCACCCCGTTGATTCTGTTGATCGGACCGATCCGGAGGCGGCGGGACCTGCCCGCCCCGGCGGCGTCTTGAGTGCGCTGCGACGGCGGCCGGAGACCCGCCGCCGTCACCGGCACGGAGCTACATCGGGCGGACGTTGTCCGCCTGCGGACCCTTCTGCCCCTGGGTCACCTCGAACTCGACCTTCTGGCCCTCGTTGAGCTCCCGGTAGCCGCTCGAGGCGATGGCGGAGTAGTGGACGAACACGTCCGGCCCTCCACCGTCCTGCTCGATGAAGCCAAAGCCCTTTTCCGAGTTGAACCACTTAACCGTGCCGGTTGCCATGCATCTCTCCTGTTCAAAGCGGCTGACCCTCGGCCTCTGGCCGATGATCGCCCGTACCTGTTCGACAGTAACCGGCAAAACCGGATCCGCTGGCCGAAGTGCCGTAGGTCTTCGTGTGAAGTCGGGTGAACTCTGCGCGGCGGGTGTGAAACTCGCCCCGACCCACCCGCTGGGGCATGCTTGCGCCGATGAAGGTGCCGCAGCCGACGCGCTGACCGAGCTGGAACGGGAGATAGACGCGCCTGGCGCCGGTCTGGACCGGCTCCGACTGGTGCCTACCCGTTCGTCCCCGAGGTGCGACTGCACCTGGCCGAGGACGCGATCGTCTGGTGGGCTCGGATGGAGGCCGCCGCCGGGCACGCCCTGCCCGCGCCGTACTGGGCATCGGCCTGGGCCGGAGGGCAGCCCTGGCGCGCCATCTGCTGGACCACCCGGACCTGGTCGCCGGTCGCCGGGTGCTCGACCTCGCCACCGGGTCAGGACTGGTGGCCATCGCCGCCGCGCTGGCCGGTGCCGCGGAGGTCATCGCCAACGACATCGACCCGTACGCCGTGGCCGCCGTCACGCTCAACGCGCGGGCCAACGGGGTCAGCATCGACGCCACCGGAGACGACCTGCTCGACAGCACCGACGTGAAGGCCGACCTGGTGGTCGCCGGGGACGTCTTCTACGACCGCGCGATGGCCGACCGGATGCTGCCGTTCCTGCAGAGGATCGCCGCCACGGGTGCCGACGTGCTGGTCGGCGACCCGGGCGGGACACCTGCCGGAGGACCGGCTGGAACTGCTGGCCGACTACCCGGTGCCCACCACCGAACCCTCGGTCGACTCGTCGCTACGCCACGTGCAGGTGCTGCGACCCACCTGAGGTGAGACGACGTCTCAGGGGCGACCCGAGACGGATACCAGGGGTGACTGGGGCTGCGACCGGATGTCCGAAGTGGTGCCCGGTTCTAGCGTCAAGGCATGACGCAATGGCTGGCCCAGATCGGAGAACTACCGATTGTGCTCCTGATGGGCGCCCTCGGGCTCGTCATGCTGTTCGATGCCGTACCCTGCTCGGTGTCCTGATCCCCGGCGACGTCGCGATCCTGGCCGCCGTCGGGGTGGGTCGACCGACCACCGGGCTGGCCACCTTCACCGCGGTGCTGGTCGGCTGCCTGGCCGGTTGGTCGCTGAGCTTCCTGATCGGCCGCCGCTACTCCGAACGACTGCGGCACAGCCGCATCGGTGGCTGGATCGGCGAGACGCGCTGGACAGCCGCCGAGGGCATCCTGCGTCGCGGTGGCGGCCGGATGATGGTCGTCGCGCCGTTCCTGCCCGTGTTCAACGCACTGCTTCCGCTGGCCGCCGGTGGGCTGCGGATGTCGTACCGCCGATTCCTGGGCTGCGCGACGCTCGGTGCGACCGCCTGGGCCGGTCTCTACCTCGCCCTCGGCACGGCGTCGCGGTCGCTCGCCCGGCTGGTGCCCGGCGAGCCCAGCCCGCTGCTGGTCACGATGGGGTGGGGCTGGTGTTGGCGTCCGTCGTGCTGCTGGGGCTCGGCGGAGGTTGTTCTCGCTGGCTGGTTGAGCCTGCTGGGGGTGGGGGCGTGGGGGCGTGGGGCGCCTTACGGGGTGGGGCCGGGTTGCGGTGGTGGGGCGGGGCCCACCGTGCCCGGCTCCGGGCGGTCAGGCTTGATCCCTGCGCCGGGCACGGGCCCCGCCCCGTCGGGGCGGCTCTCGCGGCGGTTCCACCTCGTCGGTGGGGTATCGATCTTGGTGGTGTTCGGTCGACGGATGGTGGACCTGGTGCGGCTTCCGGCCTTCAAACCGAGGGCTGGCTGGGGTGGGTTTACCAGCCTCGGGCTTTCCACTGGGGAGGGCTGGGCGTTCTGCTCCCAGCGTGCTGTCCGTGCCGTGGCCCGGTAGAACCAGGTGTCGTCCGGTAGCCGGTCGAACAGCTTGTGCTCGACGTCGTCGATCAGCGCGGCGAAGCGCTCCGGGTCCTTGTCGGTGTTGCCGACGCCACCTGGGAAGAGGCTGTCCCCGGTGAAGAGATGCGGGTGCCGGCCGGGTCGCGGTAGAGCAGCGCGATCGAGCCCGGGTGTGCCCTTGATGTGGATGACCTCCAGCGCGCAGTCGCCGACCGCCACGGTGTCGCCGTCGGCCAGACGCTCCGCCTCGATCGGCAGCCCCGCCGCGTCGTCGGCGTGCACCAGCGCCCGGGCGCCGGTCTTGGCGGCGACCTCCTCCAGCGCCACCCAGTGATCCATGTGCTGGTGGGTCGTCACCACGGCGGCGAGACCACCGTCACCGATCAACTCCAGCAGCCGTGGTGCCTCGTTGGCGGCGTCGATCAGCACCTGGTCACCCGTGCCCGTGCACCGCAGCAGGTAGGCGTTGTTGTCCATCGGGCCCACCGACAGCTTGCTGATGGTCAGCCCGTCCAGCTCGCGTACCGCCGGCGGGCCGCCGTGGGTCACGTCTCCGCTGTATGTCATGACGTCTCTAAATCCATTCCGGTGGAGTAGGCAGTGGACCGTCGGGTGTGACGGAGAGCGGGCGCCGTCGGCACGGCCGATCAGCCAGGCGGCGAGGTCGGGAACGGGACCGGTGACGATCGGGGCGCCGACGCGATCCCCGATCACCACCTCGTGCTCGGTGCCGTCGAGGCGCAGCACCATCGACGGCGGTGTCGGCCCGACGGCGTGGTGGCTGGCGGCCTCGCGCAGCAGTCGGTGGGCGAACGTCGGCGACCAGTCCGTGGCCCGGTAGTCGGCGCCCAGGTCGAGGTGGTGCACCTCGATCTCCCGTAAACGGCCCCAGACCAGCAGCGCGGCCGGCCACGGGCCCTTACGCGCCTGCACCGTGGCCGCCCAGGCGTCGGCCGGCATCGCCGCCACCGCCTCGGCGAACAGGTCCGCCGTGCGCCGAAGGTCGTCCAGGTGTGCGTCGGCTGGCCGACCCGAACCGGTTTCGATGTCCGCCGTGCGGCCGCCAGCGAGGCGTACATCGGTAGCGCCTCCCGGTGCGGGCCGAGGTGAGCAGGTTGACGAAGCCGTCCGCGTTGCGGGCCAGGTGCGCGAGCACGTGGCCGCGCGTCCAGCCGGCAACAGTGACGCCGCGGTCAGGTCCGCGGCGTCGAAGGACGCGGCGGTACGCAGTAGTCGGCTGGTGGCCGCGTCCACCTCGCCCATCAGCAGCAGCGGATCCGTGGTCACCCGTCGACCCTAGCGGTCCGCCGCCCGCGCCGTCGCCGGGGAAATCGCTTTCGGCGCGTCGGCGCGCGACCTACCGTCAGCGGCAGACGCGGCACCGGGACATCGGACGGAGGTGGTGATCATGCCGGACGTGGCACGCGTGTTCCGCCATCACCAGCTTCGACACCGATGAGGATGCCATGACGATCGATCTGACCGCCCTCGGCTGGGATGCCGAGCGGGCGGCGTACGCCGCGCGACGCGGCGAGCACCACCCGCCCGGGTGGCCCGGGTGGACCGCGGGGTCTGCACGGTACTCACCGCGACCGGCCCGGTCCGGGCCAGCCTGGGTGGGTCGGTGCTGGCCGCCGCCGCCCAGGACCCGTCCGCGCTGCCCTGCGCCGGTGACTGGGTACTGCTCACCAACTGGCCGGACCGCCGCGTCACCGTGGAGGCGGTGCTGCCTCGGCGGGCCGCGCTGATCCGGCGTACCGCCGGCAGGACGCCAGCGGCCAGGTGCTGGCCGCCAACCTCGACGCCGCCGCCGTGGTGGAGCCGGTGCACCGGAGCCGGACGTGGCCCGGATCGAGCGGCTGCTCTCCCTGGCCCACGAGTCCGGCGCCCGGCCACTCGTCGTACTGACGAAGTCGGACCTCGCGGCCGACCCGGCCGCGCTGGCCCGCCAGCTGGCCGCGGTCGCCCCGGGTGCCGGTGCTGCCGGTCAGCGCCGAGCGGGGCATCGGGCTGGATCCGCTGCGCGCCGAGGTGGCGCCCGGTCGCACGCTCGGCCTGCTCGGGCCGTCCGGCGCCGGTAAGTCGAGCCTGGTCAATGCCCTGGTCGGGGCGGTGATGATGCCCACCCAGGCGATCCGACGGGTCGACGGCAAGGGTCGGCACACGACCACCTGGCGGGCGCTCGTACCGGTCCCCGGCGGTGGTGCGGTGATCGACACCCCGGCGTACGGGCGGTCGGTCTGCTGGACGGCGCGGTCGGGCTCGACCGGGCGTTCGCCGACATCGTGGGCTGGCCGAGGGCTGCCGGTACGCCGACTGCGGCCACGACGGCGAGCCGGCCTGTGCGGTCCGGGAGGCGCTGCACACCGGTGAGCTCTCCACCCGTCGATGGGAGAGCTGGCAGCGACTGCGGGGCGAGGTGGCCCACGAGAGCAGACGGCGGGAGGCCCGGGTGGCGGCGGAGCGGCGCGGCGGGTGGCGTTCGGCCCGGCGCCGCGCGGCCCGGCCACCGACGCCCGGGGCTACTGACCGGGGCTTTCCGGGCGGTGCGGCCGACCGGGCTGAGCTGGGGAATGTGCGGGCGGGGAAACTGTCGTACCTCGGGGCTAGAGTTGCCGAGGCGTGTTTCCGCGCCCGCACGACCGCTCAAGAGCACCCAGAGCGGGACAGATCCTTCGCTTCGTCTTCTCCGGGAGTACACGCACCGTGGCCGACCGACTGATTATCCGTGAGCGCGCGAGCACAACCTGCGTGACGTCAGTCTCGACCTGCCCGGGACGCACTCATCGTGTTCACCGGGCTGTCCGGGTCGGGCAAGTCGAGCCTGGCCTCGACACGATCTTCGCCGAGGGCAGCGCCGCTACGTCGAGTCGCTCTCGTCGTACGCCCGGCAGTTCCTCGGCCAGATGGACAAGCCGGACGTCGACTTCATCGAGGGCCTGAGCCCGGCCGTCTCGATCGACCAGAAGTCCACCTCGCGCAACCCGCGGTCGACCGTCGGCACCATCACCGAGGTCTACGACTACCTGCGCCTGCTCTACGCCCGCATCGGTGAGCCGCACTGCCCGGTCTGTGGTGAGCGCATCTCCCGGCAGAGCCCCCAGCAGATCGTCGACCGGGTCCTCGCCATGGCCGAGGGCACCAAGTTCATGGTGCTTGCCCCGGTCATTCGTGGCCGCAAGGGGAATACGTCGACCTCTTCGCCGAGCTCCAGGCCAGGGCTACGCGCGGGCCCGGGTCGACGGCGTGGTGCACCCGCTGACCGAGCCTCCCAAGCTCAAGAAGCAGGAGAAGCACACCATCGAGGTGGTGATCGACCGTCTCACCGTCAAGCCGAGCGCCAAACAGCGGCTGACCGACTCGGTCGAGGCCGCCCTGGGCCTCTCCAGTGGCCTGGTGCTGCTCGACTTCGTCGACCTCCCGGAGGACGACCCGAACCGGGAACGCCGCTACTCCGAGCACCTGGCCTGCCCCAACGACCACCCGCTCGCGATCGAGGATCTCGAGCCCCGGGTCTTCTCCTTCAACGCGCCCTACGGCGCCTGCCCGGAGTGCACCGGCCTGGGCACCAAGAAGGAGGTCGACCCGGAGCTGCTGGTTCCCGACCCGGAGCGCAGCCTGCGCGACGGCGCGATCCTGCCCTGGGCCACCGGGCACAACCTGGAATACTTCCTGCGCCTGCTGGAGGCGCTCGGCGAGGCCCAGCACTTCGACATCGACACCCCGTGGCGGGCGTTGCCGGCGCGGGCGCAGAAGACGATCCTGCACGGCTCCGACGACCAGGTGCACGTGCGCTACCGCAACAAGTACGGTCGCGAGCGCTCCTACTACACCGGCTTCGAGGGCGTGGTGCAGTGGATCGAGCGCCGGCACTCCGACACCGAGTCCGAGTGGTCCCGCGACAAGTACGAGGGCTACATGCGCGACGTGCCGTGTGCGGCGTGCGGGGTGCCCGACTCAAGCCCGAGGTGCTCGCGGTCACGCTGGCCGGCAAGAGCATCGCCGAGGTCTGCAACCTGTCCGTGGGCGAGTGCGCCGACCTGCTCGCCGGCATCGAGCTGACCGACCGGCAGAAGATGATCGCCGAGCGGGTCCTCAAGGAGATCAACGCCCGGCTGCGGTTCCTGCTCGACGTGGGTCTGGACTACCTCTCCCTGGACCGTCCGGCCGGCACCCTGTCCGGCGGTGAGGCGCAGCGCATCCGGCTGGCCACCCAGATCGGCTCCGGTCTGGTGGGCGTGCTCTACGTGCTCGACGAGCCGTCGATCGGGCTGCACCAGCGTGACAACCACCGGCTGATCGAGACCCTGATCCGGCTGCGCGGGCTGGGCAACACGTTGATCGTGGTGGAGCACGACGAGGACACCATCCGCACCGCCGACTGGATCGTCGACATCGGGCCCGGCGCGGGCGAGCACGGCGGCAAGATCGTGCACAGCGGCTCGGTGCCGGCGCTGCTCAAGAACAAGGAGTCGATCACCGGGCGTACCTGTCCGGGCGGCGGTCGATCCCGACGCCGGCGACGCGCCGCCCGCTGGATCCGGCCCGCGAGCTGGTGGTGCACGGCGCCCGTGAGCACAACCTGCGCAACCTGACAGTGTCGTTCCCGCTGGGCCAGCTGATCGCCGTCACCGGGGTCAGCGGCTCGGGCAAGTCGACGCTGGTCAACGACATCCTCTACGCGGTGCTTGCCAACCAGATCAACGGCGCTCGGCTGGTGCCCGGCCGGCACACCCGGGTCTCCGGTCTGGAGCACGTGGACAAGGTCGTCGGCGTGGACCAGTCGCCGATCGGCCGAACGCCGCGCTCCAACCCGGCCACCTACACCGGGGTCTGGGACCACGTGCGCAAGCTCTTCGCCGAGACCACCGAGGCGAAGGTGCGCGGGTACGGGCCGGGGCGGTTCTCGTTCAACGTCAAGGGCGGGCGCTGCGAGGCGTGCTCCGGTGACGGCACCATCAAGATCGAGATGAACTTCCTGCCCGACGTGTACGTCCCCTGCGAGGTCTGCAAGGGCGCCCGGTACAACCGGGAGACCCTCGAGGTGCACTACAAGGGCAAGACCGTCTCGGACGTCCTGGAGATGCCAATCGAGGAGGCCGCCGAGTTCTTCTCCGCCATCCCGGCCATCCACCGGCACCTCAAGACACTTGTCGACGTCGGCCTGGGCTACGTACGCCTCGGTCAGCCCGCACCGACCCTCTCCGGTGGTGAGGCGCAGCGGGTCAAGCTCGCGTCCGAGTTGCAGAAGCGTTCCACCGGGCGGACGGTCTACGTGCTCGACGAGCCGACCACCGGTCTGCACTTCGAGGACATCCGCAAGCTGCTGATGGTGCTGGAAGGGCTGGTCGACAAGGGCAACACGGTGATCACCATCGAGCACAACCTCGACGTGATCAAGACGGCGGACTGGCTGATCGACATGGGCCGGAGGGGCCACCGGGGCGGCACCGTGCTCGCCACCGGCACCCCGAGGAGGTCGCGGAGGTGGCCGAGAGCCACACCGGCGAGTTCCTGCGCCAGGTGCTCAAGCTCGACGGCAAGGCCAAGGGCGCGGCCGCCGCCACCACCCGTGCCGCCAAGGCCAACGGCGTCACCAAGACGCGGGCCAGCCGCAAGGTGCCGGCCGGCGCGCGCTGACCTCGACTTCTGCGAGCTGGGGCGGGGCGCCCGCCCCGCACCATTTCCCGGGTCGGCCGGATGCCGCGATGAACCATCCGGCACAGTTGCCCGTGTGGAAAAGTGTGCCGGCTGTTGACCGGCGCAGCGGCTAGAGAGGCGAGGCATGAGTGACGATCAGGCGCTGACCGGTCCGGGTACGCAGACACGTCGTACCCTGCTCACCGGCGTCGGGGCAGTCGGCGCCGCCGTCGTCCTGGCTGCCTGCGGCAGTGACGACGGCGGCGGCAGTGGCGGTCCCACGAGTGGTGGCCCGCCGTTCCCAGCACCGGCGACGCAGGCGGCGGCGACCGACAGAACGCCCAGTCGCTGGCCACCACCGCCGACATCCCGGTCGGTGGCGGCAAGGTCCTCGCCGCCGAGGGCGTGGTCATCACCAGCCCGCGGCGGGCCAGTTCAAGGGCTTCAGCCCCATCTGTACGCACCAGAACTGCCCGGTCACGAACGTCGACGGCGGCACCATCAACTGCACCTGCCACGGCAGCAAGTTCTCGATCGAGGACGGCTCGGTGAAGGCCGGGCCGGCCACCAAGCCGCTGCCACCAAGGAGATCAAGGTCACCGGCGACCAGATTTCGCTGGCCTGACGCGACCGGACCGGCCGTCGGCCGGCGTGTTCCGGAAGTCGCGGTGTCCGCGGCTCGTTGATGCCGCGCCTTCCTGGAGCGCGAGTGGATCAAGCGCTTGCGGTGGGCTGTCGGTGCTGCGGACTGAGGCTTGCTGGCGTGGCTGACCCCTCGACCTACCGCCCGCATCCGGCACCATCCCGGAGTCACCAGGGTCTACCGCTTCCGCGACGGCACCGGCCGGGTGATCTACGTCGGCAAGGCGAAGAACCTGCGCAGCCGGCTCAACTCCTACTTCGGCGACGTGTGGAACCTGCACGAGCGCACCCGGCAGATGGTCACCACCGCCGAGTCGGTGGACTGGATCACCGTCGGCACCGAGGTCGAGGCGCTCCAGCAGGAGTTCACCTGGATCAAGCAGTACGACCCGCGGTTCAACGTCCGCTACCGCGACGACAAGTCGTACCCTATCTGGCCGTCACCCTTGACGAGCAGTATCCGCGGTTGCAGGTGATGCGCGGCGCCAAGCGCAAGGGCGTGCGCTACTTCGGCCCGTACTCGCATGCCTGGGCGATCCGGGAGACCCTCGACCTGCTGCTGCGGGTGTTCCCGGCCCGGACGTGCTCCGCCGGGGTGTTCAAGCGGGCTGGTCAGGTCGGCCGGCCCTGCCTGCTCGGCTACATCGGCAAGTGCTCGGCGCCGTGCGTCGGCACCGTCTCCGCCGACGAGCACCGGGCCATCGTCGACGGGTTCTGCGAATTCATGGCCGGGCGCACCGACACCATGGTCCGCAAGATCGAACGTGAGATGACCGATGCGAGCGAGCAGCTGGAGTTCGAGCGGGCCGCCCGGCTGCGCGACGACGTGGCAGCGCTGCGCCGGGCCATGGAGAAGCAGACCGTGGTGCTGGGTGACGGCACCGACGCCGACGTGGTCGCGTTCGCCGACGACCCGCTTGAGGCGGCCGTGCAGGTCTTCCACGTCCGCGACGGTCGGGTCCGTGGCCAGCGCGGCTGGGTGGTGGAGAAGACCGAGGATCTGACCACCGGCGACCTGGTGCACCACTTCTGCACCCAGGTGTACGGGAGCGAGCACGGCGAGGGCGACGTGCCTCGGGAGTTGTTGGTGCCGGAGCTGCCCGCCGATGCCGACGCGCTGGCCGAATGGCTCTCCAACCATCGGGGCAGCCGGGTGTCGCTGCGCGTGCCGCAGCGCGGCGACAAGCGCTCACTGATGGAGACTGTGGAGCGCAACGCCAAGGACGCGCTGGCCCGGCACAAGCTGAAGCGTTCCGGCGACCTGACCACCCGGGGCAAGGCGCTCGACGAGATCAGCGAGGCGCTGGGCATGCGCACTCCGCCGCTGCGCATCGAGTGTTTCGACATCTCCCAGATCCAGGGCACCGACGTCGTCGCCAGCATGGTGGTCTTCGAGGACGGGTTGCCCCGCAGAGCGAGTACCGGCGGTTCATCGTCCGGGGCGCCACCGACGATCTCTCCGCGATGTCCGAGGTGCTCCGCCGCCGGTTCGCCCGCTACCTGGACGCCAGGGCCGAGACGGGCGAGGTGGGGGTCGAGTCTGCCGACGACCTGGCCGACGACCCGGCCGCCCCGGCAGACGCCGCCGAGCCGCAGGTCGGTGTCCTGATCGATCCGACCACCGGCCGACCCCGGAAGTTCGCGTACCCCCGCAGTTGGTGGTCGTCGACGGCGGTGCCCCAGGTCGCAGCCGCCACCCAGGCCCTCGCCGACCTGGGCATCGACGACGTGGCGCTGTGCGGGCTGGCCAGCGACTGGAGGAGGTGTGGCTTCCGGACGACGAGTTCCCGGTGATCCTGCCGCGTACCTCGGAAGGCCTCTACCTGCTGCAACGCGTACGCGACGAGGCCCACCGCTTCGCCATCACCTTCCATCGGCAGCGCCGCTCGAAGCGGATGACCGAGTCGGCCCTGGATCACGTGCCAGGCCTGGGCGAGGTGCGACGCAAGGCGTTGTTGCGTCATTTCGGCTCACTGAAGCGACTCTCCGTCGCGACGGTCGAGAGATCACCGAGGTGCCCGGTGTGGGCCGGCGCACCGCCGAGGCGATCCTGTCCGCCCTCGACAAGGACACGAAGGCTGGCGACACGAAGGCTGGCGACAGCGCCGAGGCGACGCCCAGCTGACCCTGGGGAAGGCCAGCGGGTGCGGGTCGAGCGCGTGGGGCCAGGGTGGCGAGGGTGGGCTGCGGGCGTTTGCCACGCCGCGCTGGGTGTGCTCCACCCCATGATCGTGCTCGATACTGGATGTAGTGGCCTCGTTGGCCCTGGTAGGGCCTACTTCCTGGATCGAGCGCGGTCATGAAGGCCCGGTACCGTCGAGGCGTCTGAGCCGTCGTGCGCCCTCCAGGCCGCCCCGGGCCGAATCCGCTCCAGTGCGGCCCCAACGGGACGCGGCCGCTTGATCGACTCGCGTTTCAGGAAGTCGGGGTGTCCCTGCTGCGGGATGCCGCGTTGTCGCGGAACGTGAGTGGATCACGTCTGGTGTCCGGTCCGGGAGGCCGCCGGCTGGGGTGATTGTCCGGTTTCGGGGGTGGTGTCCTGTGGTCGCGGGCACCCTGGCTGCGGAATCGGCGGGCCGCCGGGGTCGTTATACCTGGCAGGCCACCGCGACTGTCGAGTCGTTGGTGCGCGGCAGCCGCCGGGAACACCGACCGGGCCGCCACGGTTAAACCCCGAGCACAACCCCGGGCAGACCGCGGAATGCGCCGCCGGCCCGCACCGTTACACCCCCGTACGGCCGAGCACCACCACGGTCGACCCCGGGTAGGCGGAATGACCTGCCGGCCCGGACCGTTACATCCCTGACCCGATGCCGGCCCGACGGGCTGCCGGGTAGGACTTCTTTCGAACTTTCCCCGCACCGCCGTCACCCCGTTGTGTGGTGTGGGGTTCCCCGATGCAGAGGAGCACGCCATCATGCGTACCGATCTGATCCGTAAGACCGCCTTGACCGCTGCTGGGCTCGCGTTCACCGGTGGTGCCATCGCCGGTCCGATCACCGCCGCCTACGCCGCGTCCGATGCCAAGCCGGCCACCCAAACCCAGACCGACCGCAAGGGTCATGGTGAGCGGGAGTTGGGTGTGCGCTACGAGGCCCAGCCGAACTTCTACTACTGCGGACCCGCCGCCACCCGCAACGCCCTGAGCGTGCAGGGCAAGAACATCAACGTCGACGACATGGCCAGGAAATGGGCACCACCGAGGCCGGCACCAACTCCATCAACGACATCACCCCGGTCCTGAACAAGGAAACCGGCAAGACCGACGCCTACCACTCCGTGGAGATCAGCAACCCCGACGCTGACGCCGCGCAGACCGACCAGTTGCGCGCCGACGTCGTCAAGACCGTCGACGACGGTCGGGCCGTGGTCGCCAACATCGCCGGCACCAGCACCGACATCGACGGGACCACCCACTCCTACGAGGGCGGGCACTACATCAGCGTCGTCGGCTACCACGACAACGGCAACACCGTCACCATCGCCGACTCCGCCGACCCCACCCAAGCCGCCTACCAGATCACCGTCGAACACCTCGCCGACTGGATCGCCACCCGCGGCTACGCCACCAACTGACCCACACACCCGCACACCAACGCCGAAGGGCCGGACCCCACCACGGGGACCGGCCCTTCGGCTCCTCAGTCGGTGGCGAGGACGGCCAGGATCTGCTCGCCGTACTTGGCGAGTTTGTTCTCGCCGACCCCGCTGACGCGGGACAGGTCGGCCAGCGTGCGGGTGCGTCGCTGGCGATCTGTCGCAGGGTCGCGTCGTGGAAGATCACGTACGCCGGGACGCCCTGTTCCTGGCGGTGGCCGCCCGCCAGGCCCGCAGCTGCTCGAAGAGTGCCGTGGCGGCCGGGGTCAGCTCGGCCACGACTGTGGACGAGCCGCGCGGCTGGACGAGCGGCTCGACGCCGGCTTCTCCGGCTCGCGGCGCATGGTGACCGTGCGGCGGCGACCCAGGACGTCGGCGCTTGCCGGGGTCAGCGCGAGCGTGCCGTAGTCGCCCTCCACGGCGAGCAGCCCTTCGGCGAGCAGTTGCCGGACCACGCCCGCCACTCGGCCTCGGTCAGCTCGGAGCCAATGCCGAAGACGGTCAGTGAGTCGTGGCCGTACTGGCTGATCTTGTCGGTCTGCTTGCCGAGCAGGATGTCGACGCAGTGCCCGGCGCCGAAGCGCTGGTTGCGTTCGCGGTCGAGGCGGAAGACGGTGGACAGCAGCTTCTGCGCGGCGACCGTGCCGTCCCAGGTCTCCGGCGGGGTGAGGCAGGTGTCGCAGTTGCCGCAGGCGGCCGTGTTGGTCTCGCCGAAGTATTCGAGCAGTTGGACCCGCCGGCAGCGCACCGTCTCGCAGAGGGCGAGCATCGCGTCCAGGTGCGCTGCGAGGTTGCGGCGGTGGGCGAGGTCGCCGTCGGACGTCTCGATCATCTTGCGTTGCTGGACCACGTCCTGCAGCCCGTACGCCAGCCAGGCGGTGGACGGCAGGCCGTCGCGGCCGGCGCGGCCGGTCTCCTGGTAGTAGCCCTCGACCGACTTGGGTAGGTCGAGGTGGGCGACGAAGCGGACGTCGGGCTTGTCGATGCCCATGCCGAAGGCGATGGTGGCCACCATGACCAGGCCGTCCTCGCGCAGGAAGCGCTGCTGGTTGGCGGCGCGGGTGCCGGCGTCCAGCCCGCGTGGTAGGGCAGTGCGGCGACGCCGTTGGCGGTGAGGAACTCCGCCGTCTTGTCGACCGAGGCCCGGGACAGGCAGTAGACGATGCCGGCGTCGCCGGGGTGCTCGTCGCGCAGCAGGGCCAGCAGTTGCTTGCGGGGCTCCCGCTTGGGCACGATCCGGTACTGGATGTTGGGCCGGTCGAAGCTGGCCACGAAGTGGCGGGCGTCGTCGAGGTTGAGCCGGGTGGCGATCTCGGTGCGGGTGGCGCTGGTCGCCGTGGCGGTCAGGGCGATGCGGGGCACCTGCGGCCACCGCTCGTGCAGCATCGACAGCGCCAGGTAGTCGGGGCGGAAGTCGTGCCCCCACTGGGACACGCAGTGCGCCTCGTCGATCGCGAACAGGGAGATGCGTCCCCGGTCGAGCAGGGCGAGGGTGGAGCGGACGCCGAGCGCCTCCGGAGCCAGGTAGAGCAGGTCCAGCTGACCGGCGACGAAGGCCGCCTCGACCCGACGCCGGGCGTCGAGGGTCTGGGTGGAGTTGAGGAACCCGGCGCGTACGCCGACCGCGGTGAGGGCGTCCACCTGGTCCTGCATGAGCGCGATGAGGGGGACACGACGACCGCCACCCGTCGCGGACCAGGGCCGGGATCTGGTAGCACAGGGACTTTCCACCACCGGTGGGCATCAGCACCAGCGCGTCGCCGCCGGAGACCACATGGTCGATCACGTCCTGCTGGAAACCGCGGAAGGCGTCGTAGCCGAACACCCGGCGCAGCACCGGCAGCGCGCCCTCGGTGAGCAGGTCGGTGGGAGAGGCCATCCGGGGAGTCTACGAGTCGACCCCGACAGCACCCGCCCGGCGCACCCGAGTGGCGGGCACACCGGGCGGCGTACGTCAGCCGGGCTGGCTGGACCGGTTGGCCAGGCCGCGTGGCGGGCCTTCATCCCGACCACGATGTCGACGATCTCGATGTAGCGGGCCTTGTTGCCCATCCGGAAGGCGGTGGCCGCCGCGTTGATCTCTTCGAGGGTGTCCGCCTCGACCATGGTGACCTGGTCGTACCTGCCGTTCACGCCGGTGCAGACGACGTGGGTGAGCTGCTTGGCGAAGCGGCCCAGGTCGCGGGCGTGCTCGGCGGACACCTCGTGGATGCCCCTCGGCCGAGGGCGAAGTATTCGGGACTGATCCGCATGAACAGGAAGCCGACGTACTTGTTCTTGTCCGCCAGGTCGTGCATCGCGCCCTCCAGATAGTCGGTCTGACCTGCGACGATCACGATGAGCGTATTGACAACTACTGATCGTCATCAAGAGTGCCGACTGTCGGGAGGGCGACCCTCGAAACGGTCCGTGGGCGCCGCCCGCCACGGGTGCCCGACCGTGACCCGGTGGCGGGATAGAGTCGCTGATTGACCAATCGCGGCCGACGGCGGCCGCGGCGCCACGGCTTGGGGTACGGGTGAGCGAGGCGCGCGCAGTCGGCGACCGGATGGACGACCCGGCGACCGATGACGGGCAGTCGGCGACCGAGTCGGAGACCACACTCGTGGTGGTCACCGGCCTCTCCGGAGGTGGCCGCAGCACTGTCGCCCGGGCGTTGGAGAACGTCGGCTACTACGTCGTCGACAACCTGCCGCAGGCACTGATGCTGGACATGGCCGAGCTGGCGTTCAAGGCGGGCGGCGCGGCTCGGCGTACCGCGATGGTCTTGGACGTCCGGTCCCGGCCTTCTCCACGGACCTGGCCGGGGCGATCCGGGAGCTCAAGGAGCGCGGGTTCTCGCCCGGGTGGTCTTCGTCGACGCCGACGACGAGGTGTTGATCCGGCGGTTCGAGAGTGTCCGCCGTTCACACCCGTTGCAGGGCGACGGGCGGCTGGCCGACGGCATCGCCGTGGAGCGTGGGCTGCTGGAGGAGGCGCGCGACCAGGCTGACGTGATCATCGACACCAGCCACCTGAACGTCAACCAGCTCCGGCGGCGCATCGAGGAGCTGTTCGGTGGCGAGGACGCCCGCCGGCTGCGGGTCACCGTGCTGTCGTTCGGCTTCAAGTACGGCCTGCCGCCGGACGCCGACTTCGTGCTGGACGCCCGCTTTTGCCCAACCCGTACTGGGTGCCGGAGTTGCGCGAGCACACCGGGCGGGAGGAGGCGGTCAGCGCGTACGTGCTGGGTCAGGAGGGCGCGGATGCCTTCGTCGCCTCGTACGCCGACCTGGTCAACGCCACCACGACCGGCTTCGAGCGGGAGGGCAAGCGCTACCTCACGGTCGCCGTGGGCTGCACCGGCGGCAAGCACCGCAGCGTGGCCATCGCCGAGGAGTTGGCGTCCCGGCTGCGTCACTCCGGGCTGGCGGCCAACGCCCAGCACCGCGACCTGGGGCGGGAATGACGGCCCGGCGGGTGGTGGCGTTCGGCGGCGGGCACGGACTGTCCGCCTCGTTGCGCGCGCTGCGCCACTGCGCCCCGAACTCGACCTCGACATCACCGCCGTGGTCACTGTGGGTGACGACGGTGGCTCCAGTGACCGGCTCCGCGCCGAGCGGGTGGCCTGCCTCCGGGAGACCTGCGTCAGGCGCTCGTGGCGCTGGCCGGGGACCACCCGGCGACCCGACGCAGTGCCGGCCTGTTCCAACACCGCTTCGCCACCGCGCCGGTGGGCGTACCCCGGACCGGGGCGACCGGGTCGGGTCCGGCGGCGCCGACGACCCGGACCGGCGCGGCGACGGCCGCGGGGCACCGACGGGGCGTCGGCCGGCACCGACGGGCTGGCCGGGCACGCGGTGGGCAACCTGGTGCTCTGCGGCCTCATGGAGCTGCTCGGCGACCCGGTGGCCGCACTGGAGCACGCCGGCGCGATGCTCGGCGCGGTCGGCCGGGTGCTGCCGATGTCCCGCCAGCCGGTCGGCATCGAGGCACAGGTGCGCGGCGTCGACCCGGCCGCCCGGACGAGGTGCGCACGGTGAGGGCCAGCACCAGGTGGCCGTCACCACCGGGCGGGTCGAGTCGTTGCGTCTCACGCCGGGCGCCCCACCGGCCTGTGCCGAGGCCATCGAGGCGATCCGGGCGGCGGACTGGTTGATCTTCGGGCCGGGCAGCTGGTACACCAGCGTGCTTCCGCACCTGCTGGTGCCGCAGCTGGCCGACGCGATCGTGTCCACCTCGGCCCGGCGGCTGGTCACGCTCAACCTCGCCGCGGAGAAGGAGACCCTCGGGCTCTCCGTCGCCGACCATCTCGCGGCTCTGCACTGGTACCTGCCCGAACTCAAGGCGGATCTCGTGCTCGCCGATGCCAAGGCGGTGGGTGACCCCGAACCGGTCCAACGTGCGGCAGAATCGCTGGGTGCCCGCCTGGTCCTCGCCCCCGTGGCCGTCGTCGACGGCACTCCCGCCATGATCCAGCCGCCCTGGGCGCAGCGCTGGTGCCTGTCCTGGGCTCCGATCGTTAGACACGTACGTAATCTCCGGCGACACGCCGGAACCGGTCCGTGAGGGGACGCACAATGGCGATGACGGCCGCGGTCAGGACGAGCTGAGTCGGGTCGACGTGCCCAAGCCCTGCTGTCGGCGGGCGGAGATGGCCGCGCTGCTGCGCTTCGCTGGCGGCCTGCACATCGTCTCCGGCCGCGTCGTGGTGGAGGCTGAACTGGACACCGGCGCGGTGGCCCGGCGGCTGCGCAGGGAGGTCGCCGAGGTCTACGGATACCCCAGCGAGATCCACGTGCTGGCCTCCGGCGGGCTGCGCAAGGGCAGCCACTTCATCGTGCGCGTGGTCAAGGACGGCGAGGCCCTGGCCCGGCAGACCGGCCTGCTCGACGTGCGGGGCCGCCCGGTGCGCGGGCTGCCCCGCACGTGGTGGCGGCGAACGTCTGCTGCGCGGTCTCCGCGTGGCGGGGTGCGTTCATGGCACACGGCTCGCTCACCGAGCCGGGCCGCTCCAGCGCCCTGGAGATCACCTGCCCCGGCCCGGAGTCGGCGCTGGCGCTCGTCGGGGCGGCCCGCCGCATCGGCATCACCGCCAAGAACCGTGAGGTACGCGGGGTGGACCGGGTGGTCGTCAAGGACGGCGACGCGATCGCCGCGCTGCTCACCCGGATCGGCGCCCACTCCAGCGTGCTGGCCTGGGAGGAGCGGCGGGTCCGCCGCGAGGTGCGGGCCACCGCCAACCGGCTCGCCAACTTCGACGACGCCAACCTGCGCCGCTCGGCGCGGGCCGCGGTCGCCGCGGCCGCCCGGTCACCGCGCGCTGGAGATCCTCGCCGACGAGGCGCCCAACCACCTGACCGACGCCGGGCGGCTGCGCCTGGAGCACCGGCAGGCCTCGCTGGAGGAGCTGGGCGCGTTGGCTGAGCCCCGCTGACCAAGGACGCCATCGCCGGGCGGATCCGCCGGCTCCTGGCGCTGGCCGACAAGCGGGCCCGGGACCTCGGCATCCCGGATACCGAAGCAGCCGTCACGCCCGACATGCTCGTGGTCTGATAGGACGGTGGGGTCGCACGGTGCGACCGGGAGCACGCCCGGCGCAGTGTGGCCTCGCACGCTCGGATAAGGTCGCTGCGTACGGCAAGGGGCCGACACCGGCACTCCTCGCCGTGCCACCGCCTCGGGGCGGTCAGGTCCTCAGACCGCGCGGCGGGGTGGCCGAGATGAACCGTCGACGGCCGGCTCCAACGGTCGGCGCACACCATTCCCGCCGGCCCGTTGTCTGAAGCCGGCGGACCAGAACGCGAGGAGATGGGACCTGTGACCATCCGGGTTGGCATCAACGGCTTTGGCCGAATCGGCCGTAACTTCTTCCGGGCAGTGCTGGCGTCCGACGCCGACATCGAGGTCGTGGCGGTGAACGACCTGACCGACAACGCCACGCTTGCCCACCTGCTCAAGTACGACAGCATCCTGGGTCGCCTTCCGTACGAGGTCAAGGCGACCGCCGACGAGATCACCGTCGGTGGCAAGACCATCAAGGCGTACGCCGAGAAGGACCCGTCGAAGCTGCCGTGGGGCGAGGTGGGCGCCGACGTCGTCATCGAGTCGACCGGCTTCTTCACCGACGCCACCAAGGCGAAGGCGCACGTCGCCGGCGGGGCCAGAAGGTCATCATCTCCGCTCCGGCGAAGAACGAGGACGTCACCGTCGTGATGGGTGTCAACCACGACACCTACGACCCGGCGAAGCACACCATCATCTCCAACGCTTCGTGCACCACCAACTGCCTCGCCCCGATGGCGAAGGTCCTGCACGACACGTTCGGCATCCAGCACGGTCTGATGACGACGATCCACGCGTACACCCAGGACCAGAACCTCCAGGACGCGCCGCACTCGGACCTGCGTCGGGCCCGGGCCGCCGCGCTGAACATCGTGCCGACCTCGACCGGTGCCGCCAAGGCGATCGGCCTGGTCCTGCCGGACCTCAAGGGCAAGCTCGACGGGTACGCCCTGCGCGTGCCGATCCCGACCGGCTCGGTCACCGACCTCACCGTCAACGTTGCTCGCGAGACCACCGTGGACGAGGTCAACGCCGCGCTGAAGGCTGCCGCGGACGGCCCGCTCAAGGGCATCCTGGTCTACAACGAGGACCCGATCGTCTCCAGCGACATCGTGACCGACCCGGCGTCGTGCATCTTCGACGCGCCGCTGACCAAGGTCGTCGGCAACCAGGTCAAGGTCGTCGGCTGGTACGACAACGAGTGGGGCTACTCCAACCGGCTCGTCGACCTCGTCAAGCTGGTCGGTTCGTCGCTGTGAGCATCCGGACCCTCGACGACCTGCTCGCCGAGGGGTGTCGGGTCGGCGCGTGCTGGTGCGCGCCGACCTGAACGTCCCGCTCGACAAGCAGACCGGCGCCATCACAGACGATGGGCGGATTCGCGCGGTGCTGCCGACCCTCGGCGCGCTGGTCGAGGCCGGCGCGAAGGTGGTCGTCTGCTCGCACCTGGGTCGCCCGAAGGGCTACCCGACCCGCAGTTCAGCCTCGGCCCGGTCGCCGGGCGGCTCGGTGAGCTGCTCGGCGCGCCCGTGCACTTCGCCACCGACACCGTCGGTGACTCCGCCCGCTCCACCGTCGCGGACCTGGCCGACGGCCAGGTCGCCCTCCTGGAGAACCTGCGTTTCAACGCCGGTGAGACCAGCAAGGACGAGGCCGAGCGGGGCGCTTTCGCCGACCAGCTCGCCGCGTTCGGTGACGCGTACGTGGACGACGCGTTCGGCGCCGTGCACCGCAAGCACGCCAGCGTCTTCGACGTACCGGCCCGGTTGCCGCACATCGCGGGCCGGCTGGTGCTGCGCGAGGTCGAGGTGCTCTCCAAGCTCACCGGTGACCCCGAGCGGCCGTACGTGGTGGTGCTCGGTGGGTCGAAGGTGTCCGACAAGCTCGCCGTGATCGAGGCACTGCTGCCCACTGTCGATCGGCTGCTCATCGGTGGCGGGATGTGCTTCACCTTCCTCAAGGCCCAGGGCCTGGAGGTGGGCACCTCGCTGCTGGAGAAGGACATGGTCGAGACCTGCCGCAACCTGCTGGAGCGGTCCAACGGCAAGATCATGCTCCCGGTCGACGTGGTGGCCGCTGACGCGTTCGCCCCGGACGCCGCGCACGACACGGTCCGCGTCGACGGCATCCCGAGCCATCGGCTCGGTCTGGACGTCGGCCCGGAGACGGTGGCTGGCTTCAGCGCCGCCCTGTCCCAGGCGAAGACGATCTTCTGGAACGGCCCGATGGGCGTGTTCGAGATGCCGGCCTTCGCGGCGGGCACCCGGGCATCGCCGAGGCGATCACCAAGGCCGACGCGTTCAGCGTCGTCGGCGGCGGTGACTCGGCGGCGGCGGTCCGTGCCCTGGGGTTGGACGATTCGTCCTTCGGGCACATCTCCACCGGCGGTGGCGCCTCCCTGGAATACCTCGAGGGCAAGACCCTCCCCGGCATCGCGGCCCTGGAGAACTGAATGTCGAGCACCACCCGCCGGCCGTTGATGGCCGGCAACTGGAAGATGAACCTCAACCACCTCGAGGCCAACCTGCTGGTGCAGAAGCTGGCGGCGAGCCTCACCGAAAGCAGCTCACCGCCGTCGAGACGGTCGTGCTGCCGCCCTTCACCGACCTGCGTACCGTGCAGACCGCTGTGGACGGGGACAAACTGCTGATCGGCTACGGCGGGCAGGACCTCTCTCCGCACGCGTCCGGCGCGTACACCGGTGACATCTCCGGGCCGCTGCTGGCCAAGCTCGGCTGCACGTACGTGGTGGTCGGGCACTCCGAGCGGCGGGCCTACCACAACGAGGACGACGCGCTGGTCAACGCCAAGGTCAAGGCGGCGCTGACGCACGGTCTGACGCCGATCCTCTGCGTGGGGAGGGGCTGGACGTCCGCGAGCAGGGCACCCACGTGGCGCACTGCTCCGACCAGCTCGACGGGGCCTCGCCGGCCTCACCCCGAGCAGGTGCGGCAGGTCGTGATCGCGTACGAGCCGGTCTGGGCGATCGGCACGGGCAAGACGGCGACCCGGAGGACGCCCAGGAGGTCTGCGGGCGGTCCGTCAGCGTCTGGCGAAGCGCTTCGACCAGGAGACCGCCGACCAGGTCCGGGTCCTCTACGGCGGCTCGGTCAAGGCGTCCAACGTCGCCTCGATCATGGCCCAGCCGGACGTGGACGGGGCCTGGTGGGGGCGCCAGCCTGGACGCTGAGGAATTCGCTCAGATCTGCCGGTTCCCGGAGCACCTCGCCCGCTGATCGGTCGGTATCCTGACACCGCCCGTCCGCCGGTCGGTGCCACCGTGCCCGATCAGACCGGGCGAGGATCGCTACGAGAGGAACTGACCCCAGCCATGCCGATCTGGTTCGCATACACGTTGATCGTGTTGCTGGTCATCACGAGCATTCTGCTCACCATGCTGATCCTGCTGCACCGCGGCAAGGGCGGCGGTCTGTCGAGCATGTTCGGCGGTGGCGTCAGCTCCAGCCTCGCGGGCTCCTCGGTCGCGGAGAAAACCTGGACCGCTACACCGTTCTGGTAAGCGTCGTCTGGTTCGCCGCGATCATCGGGCTCGGCTCTGGCTACGCCTCCAGATGAACAGCGGCACCTGAGCAGGCTCGTCAAGTCGTACAATCTGCGCGCGGTTCGTCACTCGACGGGCCGCGCGCAGGCTTTCTCCGCTGCACCGCGTCGCCCGCCACTCCACCCCGAAGTCGGCGGGTCCCTCCGACGACAGGAGCGAGCAGCCGTGCCGAATGGCAACGTTATTCGGGGCGCCGGGTCGGGTCCGCGCCCATGCGCCCGGACGGGCGACACCAACCCGCCCCCGACAGGACGTCTCCTACTGGTGCCGTAACGACCACCAGACCGACATCCGGATCGCCGCGGACGCCCAGGCGCCTCCTGTGGGACTGTCCCCGCTGCGGCCTGCCCGCCGGCCGGGACGCACAGAACCCGCCAGGCCGGGTCCGCGCCGAGCCGTACAAGAGCCACCTGGCGTACGTGAAGGAGCGGCGCACCGCCGAGGAGGGAGGCACTGCTCGCCGAAGCGCTCGCCGCGCTACGCCGCCGCCGGGGCGAGTAGCCGGCTCAGCGCAGGCTACGGAGGCGGGCGGGTACGTCGGCCGCCGCCGCGCGGTCCAGCAGCCAACGAGTGCGATCCACGCCGTGCACCCCGGCGGCCGGCAACTGCACCGCCCGGCACCGGCCAACGCCATCCCCACCGCGCGGGCCTTGTCCGCACCGCCGGCCACCAACCAGACCTCCTCGGCGGTGTTGATCGCCGGCAGGGTGAGGGTGGTCCGTACCAGCGGCGGCTTGGGCTGCCCGCACCGCGCTGCACGGCCGGGTCTCGTAGTTCGCCGGGTGTTCGGGGAAGATCGAGGCCACATGCCCGTCCTCACCGACGCCCAGCATCAGCACGTCGAAGTGCGGCAGCGTGGCGTGCCCGGGCCGGGCGGCGCGCGCCAACTCCTCCGCGTACGCGGCAGCCGCCGCCTCGGGATCGTTGCCGGCCGGGCCGTCCGAGGCCGGCATGGGTGCACCGGGCCGGGTCCAGCGGCACCAGGTCCAGCAGAGCGGCTCGCGCCTGGGTCTCGTTGCGGTCCGGGTCACCGGCGGGCAGGAACCGTTCGTCGCCCCACCACACGTCGACCGGGACCAGTCCACCGCGTCGCGGGCCGGCAGCGCCGCCACCGCCCGGTACACGGCTGCGGCGATCCGACCGCCGGTGAGGACCATCGAGGCCTCGCCCCGGTCGGCCTGGGCGTCGAGCAGTTTCACCAGCAACCGGGCCGCCACGGCCTGCGCCAGCAGGTCGGCGTCGGCGTGGACGGCGACACTCGCCTCACTCATGCGTTGCGCCTTCGTTTCCCGACCGCGGGGCGGTCGCTGTCGCGTCGTGCCGGGCCGGTGAGCCCCGGGCGGTGGGCGAGTGCCCCGACGGTGCCGGGGCAGGGCCGGTGCGTGCCGCCCCACCCGAGGTCGTGCCCGGCTGGGCTCAGCCCTCGCCGCTCGTGCCGGTGTGTGCGGTGACCCCGCCTCGGCCCGCCGAGCGGTGGCTGGATCCTTCCAGACATGGACCCGCTGCGGGGCGCTGCTCCAGCCCGCGCAGCCCGACCGTCGCGCCCAGCGCCTCCGCGTACACCTGGTCGGCGTCCAGACGGCGCAGCTCCTCGGCCAGCTCGTCACCGAGCGGCCGGCGGACCAGCGGCAGGGCCCGGTCGTCCTGGCCGGTCCGCCGGAAGACGGCCATGCTGTCGTCGCGGGTCAGCGTCAGCTGGTCGCCGTTGGCGCAGCTCAGCTGCACCTCCCGCATCCGGGGAACTCGGTGGAGTCGACCCGGCGCGGGTGATGCCCAGCCGGCTGGACAGCCAGCCGATCATCAGCGTCGCCGTCGGGTCGGTGGGCGGCGCGACGACAGTGGCCTCGGTGACCTTCGCGCTGGTGGTGTCGAACGCCCCGGCGACGAGCGTCCGCCACGGGTGATCCGGGTCCACGCCAGGTCGGTGTCGCCCGGGCGTAGTCCCGGCACGCTGCCGCAGCGCCTCCACCGGGTCGGCGGCCTGCGCGGAGTCGGTGATCCTCCGGTCGGCGACCACCCCGAGGAAGTCGGTGGCGATCTCCGCCGGCGGCTCACCGTGCCACCAGGTGACCACCGGGACATCGGGGACGAGCAGCGGCATCACGACCGATTCGGCGTGCAGGGCCAGCCGCCCGTACATCCGGGTGACCACCGCCTCGCACGGGCCGAGCCGGCCACCGACGACGATCTCGGCGTCCAGTCGGTTGCGGTCCCGCTCGATCTCGGAGCGCACCACCACCACCAGCCGGCACGGGTGGGCGGCGGCCGCGATCGTCGCTGCGGCCTCCGCCTCACGGACCCGCTTCTCGTCCACGACCACGATGAGGGTGAGCGCCATGCCGCTGGCCACCCGCCCGCGCTGCGCCGCTCGGCGGCGAGCGCCTTGACCACCTCGTTGCCGGTGGTGTCCCACAGCCCGATCATGCTCGTCTCCAAGCGCGGCCCTCGCGGGCCAGCATCTCGTCCGCGGCCCGTGGCCCCACTCGCCGCCCCGGTACGGCTCCGGCGTGGTGCCCACCCAGGCGTGCTCCAGCGGGTCGATCACCTGCCAGCTCTGCTCGACCTCGGCCGCGTCCGGGAACAGGGTGCGATCGCCGATCAGCACGTCCAGCACCAGACGCTCGTACGCCTCCGGGCTGGACTCGGTGAACGCCTCGCCGTACTGGAAGTCCATCGCGATGTCGCGGACCTCCATGGTGGTGCCCGGCACCTTCGAGCCGAACTTGAGCACCACGCCCTCGTCCGGCTGCACCCGGATGACCAACTGGTTGTTGCCCAGCGACTCCATGTCGGCGTCGTTGAACGGCAGGTGCGGCGCCTTCTTGAAGATGATGGCGACCTCGGTGACCCGCCGGGGCAGTCGCTTGCCGGCCCGGATGTAGAACGGCACCTCCGCCCAGCGGCGGTTCTGGATGCCGAGCCGCACTGCCACGTACGTCTCGGTCGTGGAGTCGCGGGGACGTCCTGCTCGTCCAGGTAACCGACCGCGCGTTCGCCGCCGACCCAGCCGGGCAGGTACTGACCGCGGACGGTGTCCCGGGCGACGTCCTGGGCAGCGTGATGGCCTTGAGCACCTTCAGCTTCTCGGCCCGGATCTCGTCGGCGTCGAAGCTGGTCGGCTCCTCCATCGCGACCAGGGCGAGAAGCTGGAGGAGGTGGTTCTGCAGGACGTCGCGGGCCGTGCCCACGGTGTCGTAGAAGCCGGCACGGGTGCCGATGCCGACGTCCTCGGCCATGGTGATCTGCACCGAGTCGACGTACTTGGAGTTCCACAACGGCTCGAACAGGTTGTTGGCGAACCGCAGGGCAAGGATGTTCTGGACCGTCTCCTTGCCGAGGTAGTGGTCGATCCGGAAGACGTCCTGCCGGGTGAACACGTCGTCGACGAGGTCGTTGAGCGACTTCGCCGAGGGCAGGTCGTTGCCGAACGGCTTCTCCACCACGACCCGGCGCCAACCACCGGACTTGTCGTTGTCGGCCATCCCGGTGCGAGCCAGTTGCTTGAGCACGACCGGGAACGCGGCCGGTGGGATGGAGAAGTAGAACGCGGCGTTGCCGGCGATGCCGTGCGTCTGCCGCAGGTCGTCGAGCGTCGCCGCGAGCTGGTCGAAGGCGGCGTCGTCGTCGAACGACCCGCCGACGAACTTGATGTTGCCGGCCAGCCGCGCCCACACCTCGTCCCGCCACGGGGTGCGGGCGTGCTTGCGGGCAGCCTCACAGGCCAACGTCTCGAAGTCGCCGTCGCCCCAGTCTCGACGCGCGAAACCGAGCACCACGAAGCCGGGCGGCAGCAGCCCCGGTTGGCCAGGTCGTAGACCGCGGGGAGCAGCTTCTGCGGGCCAGGTCGCCGGTCACCCCGAAGATCACCAGAGCGCACGGCTCCGGGATCCGGGCAACCGGCGGTCCTGCGGGTCGCGCAGCGGGTTCACCGAGTCACCTTCTCGCTCCGCTTCACTCACGTCGTCCATCCTCACGCCCGCAGATCACCGGCCGCGTCGAGCAGTTGGGCGACACCGGCAGCCCGGTCGGTCAGGTGCAACCGCAGCACCGGCCGCTCCCGGCCGGCGAGCGCCTGCCGGTCGCCGGCGGCCTGCGCCGCCTGCAACTCCCCGAAGGTGTACGGCTTACCCGGCACCTCCAGGTCCTCGGCGACCGCTCCGGTCACCTGCAGGTAGCTGCCCACCTGCGGGCCGCCCTTGTGGTACTGGCCGGTCGAGTGCAGGAACCGCGGGCCCCAGCCGAAGGTGACCGGCCGTCCACCCGCCTCGGCCAGCAGCGGCCGCAGCCGGGCCGTGTCGGCGTCGGCGAACCGGTCGAGGTACGCCATCACCGCGAGGTAGCCGTCGTCGCCCAGCCCGTCGAGCAGCCAGCGCAGCACGCCGGCCAGGTCCCCGGAGCGCCCTGCGGGCGTACACCTCGATCGCGCCCTCGGTGAACGACGGCGTCTCCGCCGGCAGACCCGAGGCCAGGATCTTGTTGGTGTTCTCCTTGGACTCGGTGACGTTCGGCTGGTTGAACGGGTCGATGCCGAGCACCACACCGGCCACCGCCGTGGCGTACTCCCAGGCCAGGAACTGCGCGCCCAGCGGGCCGTTGACGGCCACGTCGGGGTTGGCGCCGCCGCCCGGCATGTCACCGGGGCCAGCGCGCCGCCGTAGCTGACGGTCAACACGTCCGCGCCGGTGGCGCCGGGGCTCTGCGGAGACTCCACGACCACCGGAAGGATGCCCACCCGGCCTTGCCGGTCGACTCGGCGATCAGCTGCTCGGCCCAGTCGCCGAGCCCGTCGATGCCGGTGCCGTCCGAGATCAGGGCGACCTTGTCCCGGGCCAGCGTGGCCGCGGCGCCAGGGCCGCCCCGAGCGCCAGCGCGGGGTTGTTCCGGTCCGCGCCGAGCGACCTGGCCAAGTCGTCGGCCTGGTCGAGCAGCTCCGCGACCTCGACCCCGGCCAGCGCCGAGGGCACCAGGCCGAACGCGGTCAGCGCCGAGTACCGGCCGCCGACGTTCGGGTCGGCGAGCACGGTGAACGCGCCCATCTCGGTCGCGGTGGTCTCCAGCGGCGAGCCCGGGTCGGTGACGATAACAAAGTGCCGGCCGGCCTCCGCCTCGGTCATTCCGGCGTCCAGGAACGCCTGCCAGTAGGCCCGTCGGTGGCTGTCGGTCTCCACCGTGGACCCGGACTTGCTGGCCACCACCACGACGGTGCGCTCCAGCCGGTCACCGAGCGCCGCCCGGACCTGGCCCGGGTCGGTGGTGTCCAGCACGGTCAGCGGGCGACCAAGCGTCCGGGTGATCACCTCGGGGCCAGCGACGAGCCGCCCATGCCGGCGAGCACCACGTGATCCAGGTCGGCCAGCTCGGCGGTCAGCTCGGCCAGCTGCACCAGCAGCTCCCGGCTGCGCTGGTGGGTGTCCACCCAGCCGAGCCGGATCTTCGCCTCGGCCTCGGCGTCCGGACCCCACAGGCTCGCGTCCTTGCCCGCCAGCTTGCCCGGGACGCCGGCCTTGACCAGCGCGTCCCGGGTCGAGGCGGGAGCGGACTTGTCGACCGCGTCCGCGCCGTACACGGAGAGCCCGCGGCTGCCTCCACCGGCCCACTCAGTAGATCGCTCATGCCGCCACTCCGCTTCGCTGCGTGCCGTCATGAGGCACCTTCGCGCTGAGCCTGCTGATTCGCTCGCTGCGCTCGCTCATGCGCCACCGGCCTTCTCGGCGCCCTTGGCGTTGCCCTTGGCGGCCTTGTTCGGCGCGCCCTCGCCCTAGCCGCCGCCTTCAGCGACTTGCGGACGCCGTCGAGCAGCTCCTGCCAGCTGGCCTCGAACTTCTCCACGCCCTCGCGCTCCAGGGTGGCGATCACGTCGTCCACGTCCACCCCGACCGATTCCAGGTCGGCGAAGACCTGCGCGCCGCGTCGTAGGACCCGGTGATGGTGTCACCGCGGGTCTCGCCATGATCGGCGTACGCGTGGATGACCGCCTCCGGCATGGTGTTGACCGTGCCGGGCGCGATCAGCTCCTCGACGTAGATGACGTCGCGGTAGTCCGGGTTCTTCGTCGACGTGGACGCCCACAGCGGCCGCTGCGGGTGCGCGCCGGCAGCGGCGAGCGCCTTCCAACGGTCGGAGGAGAACACCTCGGAGTAGCGCTCGTACGCCAGCTGCGCGTTGGCGATGGCGGCGCGCCCTTCAGTCCCAGCGCGCTCTTTGCCTGCACTGTCGGCGGCCTTGTCGGCCATCCGGTCAATCGCTTGTCGACCTCGGAGTCGACGCGGGAGACGAAGAACGACGCCACCGAGCCGATCTTCGACAGGTCGTGGCCGTTGGCCTTGGCCTGCTCCAGGCCGGCGAGGAACGCCTCCATGACCGCCGAGTAGCGGTCCAGACCGAAGATCAGCGTCACGTTGACGCTGATCCCTCGGCGAGCGTGTCGGTGATCGCCGACAGGCCCTCCTCGGTGGCCGGGATCTTGATGTAGAGGTTGGGGCGGTCGACCAGCCACCACAGGGCCTTGGCCTCGGCCACCGTCCGGTCACTGTCGTGCGCCACCCGGGGTCCACCTCGATGGAGACCCGACCGTCGACGCCCTCGCTGCCGTCGTACGACGGACGCATCACGTCGCAGGCCCACCGCACGTCGTACGTGGTGAGCATGCGCACCGACTCCTCGACCTCGATGCCACGGATGGCGAGGTCGCGCAGCTGCCAGTTGTACTCGTCGGCGTCGCTGAGCGCCTTGGCGAAGATCGTCGGGTTGGTGGTGACACCGGCCACGTGCTTCTCACGGCGGAGCTGGTCCAGCCCGCCGGAGCTCAGTCGTACCGGGAAGGTCGTCGAGCCAGACCGCCACGCCAGCGGCGGTCAGCTCATTCAACTTGTCGGTCATGCCGTCCACGCTCCCTCAGTTGCCGGTCGTGAAACCGGTGATGTCGCCCACCCGGGCCAGTGAGGCGTGTGCCGCCGCCACGATCCGGTCGCCGGTGAACCCGAACTGCTCGAAGAGCACGGTGTGTGGGCACTCGCGCCGTAGTGCTCGATGCTGACGCTCTCGCCGAGGTCACCGACGACACCGCGCCAGGACATCGCGATGCCCGCCTCCACGCTCACCCGTGCCTTTACCCGCGAGGGAGCACCGACTCCCGGTATGCCTCATCCTGCTCGTAGAACCACTCCTGGCAGGGCATCGACACCACTCGGGTCGGGGTGCCGTCGGCCTCCAGCCGCTCCCGGGCGGTCAGGCAGAGCTGCACCTCGGAACCGGTGCCCACGATGATCACCTGAGGCTTGCCGTTGGACGCCTCGGCCAGCACGTAGCCACCCTTGGCCACGCCGGCCGCGTCGCCCAGCACCTCACGGTCGAGGGTCGGCAGCGGCTGACGGCTCAGCGCCATCGCGGTCGGACGGTCGGTGTGCTCCAGCGCCATCCGCCACGCCCAGGCGGTCTCGTTGGCGTCCGCCGGGCGGACCACGTCCAGGCCTGGGATGGCCCGCAGCGCGGTCAGGTGCTCCACCGGCTGGTGGGTCGGGCCGTCCTCACCGAGGCCGATCGAGTCGTGCGTCCAGACGTAGGTGACCGGGAGCTTCATCAACGCGGCCAGCCGGACCGCCGGGCGCATGTAGTCGCTGAAGACCAGGAACGTGCCGCCGTAGGGGCGGGTGCCACCGTGCAGGGCGATGCCGTTGAGGATCGCGCCCATTGCGTGCTCACGGATGCCGAAGTGCAGCGTGCGGCCGTACTCGTGGCCGGGAAGTCCTTGGTCGCGTGGGAGGCCGGGATGAACGACGGCTCGCCCTTCATGGTGGTGTTGTTGCTCTCGGCCAGGTCGGCCGAGCCGCCCACAGCTCCGGGAGCACCGGTGCGAGGGCCTCCAGGACCTTGCCCGAGGCGGCCCGGGTGGCGACGCCCTGGCGTCCGCCGGGAAGACCGGCAACGCGTTGGTCCAGCCATCGGGGAGTACGCGGCCAGCCATCCGCTCGTAGAGCGAGGTGCGCTCCGGGTTGGCCTTCTTCCAGGCGTCGAACCCGGTGGTCCACTCCTCCTGGGCGGCGGAGCCTCGGCTCATCACCGTGCGGGCGTGGCCGAGCACCTCCTCGTCGACCTGGAAGGTCTGCTCCGGGTCGAAGTCGAGGATCCGCTTGGTGGCCTTCACCTCGTCGGCGCCGAGCGCCGAGCCGTGGATCTTGCCGGTGTTCTGCTTGTTGGGGCGGGCCAGCCGATGATGGTGCGCAGCGCGATGAAGGAGGGCGGCTGCTCTCCGCCCGCGCGGCCACCAGCGCGGCGTACAGCGCCTCGGCGTCCTCGTGGTAGTCGCCCTGGTCGGCGTCGCCGCTGCGCCAGTCGACCGTCTGCACGTGCCAGCCGTACGCCTCGTAGCGGGCCGCCACGTCCTCGCTCTTGGCGATCCGGGTGTCGTCCTCGATGGAGATCTCGTTGTCGTCGTAGATCACCGTGAGGTTGCCCAGCTGCTGGTGCCCGGCGAGGGCGCTGGCCTCGTGGCTGATGCCCTCCTCGATGTCGCCGTCGGAGACGATGCACCAGATGTCGTGGTCGAAGACCGACGCGCCGGGCTCGGCCTCGGGGTCGAACAGGCCGCGCTCCCGGCGGGCCGCCATGGCCATGCCGACCGCGTTGCCCAGGCCCTGCCCGAGCGGGCCGGTGGTGGTCTCCACGCCCGGGTGTGCCCGTGCTCGGGGTGACCCGGCGTGAGCGAGCCCCACTGCCGCAGCGACTTCAGGTCGGACAGGCTCAGCGGGTAGCCCGACAGGAACAGCTGGATGTAGAGCGTCAGGCTGGAGTGCCCAGCGGAGAGCACAAACCGGTCCCGGCCGGGCCAGTTAGGGTCGGCCGGGTTGTGCCGCATGACGCGGTTGAAGAGGAGGTACGCCGCGGGCGCGAGGCTCATCGCGGTGCCCGGGTGGCCGTTGCCGGATTCTCTACGGCATCCATGGCCAGCACGCGGACGGTGTCGACGGCCCGGCGATCGAGGTCGGACCAGTTCAGTGCGGAGTGCTCGGGTCGTTTGGCAGCCACGATGGTTGTGCTCCTCGGCAGATGGGCGGAACCCTCACTGATGACCTTATCGAGCGTCCTAAACGCGCGCCCGGTGATCTGTGCATGCTGTGCGCTACGTGACGATCCAGATGCGCGGTTCAACCTCGGTGGTGTGACGGCCCGCACCGTTGTCGGGTCGGCCGGGCAGCAAAACGACGACGCGTAGTGTGTGGGTCGGTGTGCGGACCCGATGCGGTCCCGACCGATCCGATCTCCCCGTGCCCGATGCCGGAAGGTGGCAATCCGTGAGCATGATCACCGAGCGCCCGCGAGCAACCCGGCCGGGCAGCACCCGGCACGGGCGGCCGAGGGCCCGGTGGCCCGGCGGGACGTACGCGCTGTCCTCCTGGCGTACGTGGCGCTCACCAAGCCGCGGATCGTCGAGCTGCTGCTGGTCACCACCATCCCGGCGATGATGCTCGCCGAGGGTGGGCTTCCGTCGCTGTGGCTGATGGCCATCGTGCTGATCGGCGGCTCGCTCGCCGCCGGTGCGGCCAGCGTGCTCAACTGCTACATCGACCGGGACATCGACCAGTTGATGCGGCGCACCAAGCGTCGGCCCTGCCGGCGCACACCGTGTCGCCGCGCAACGCCCTGGTCTTCGGTCTGGTGCTGGCGGTGGTGTCGGTCGCCCTGATGGCGGCGTTCACCAACCTGCTGGCGGCCGGGCTGACGCTGGCGGCGATCGCCTACTACGACCTCGTCTACACCCTGTGGCTCAAGCGGTCGACCCCGACGAACACCTTCTGGGGTGCGCTGCGGCGCGGCTCCGGTGCTGATCGGGTGGGCGGCGGTGACCGGTTCGCTGGCGCCGGCCGCCTGGGGGCTCTTCGCGGTGGTCTTCTTCTGGCAGATGCCGCACTTCTACCCCTCGCCATGAAATACAAGGACGACTACGCCCGCGCCGGCATCCCGATGCTCCCGGTGGTGGCGTCGACCCGCCGGGTGAACGCCGAGATCCTGATCTTCGCGTGGCTCACCGTGCTCACCTCCCTGGCCGTCTGGCCGCTGGGGCTCAGCGCGATCTACGGGATTCCGACCCTGGTGGTGGGTGCCATCTTCGTGGTCGAGGCGCACCGGCTCTGCCGGCGCGCGACTCGCGGTGAGGCGGTCAAGCCGATGCGGCTGTTCCACTGGTCGACGACGTACCTGACGATCGTCTTCGTGGCCGTCGCGCTCGACGCGTTGATCTGATCGCGGTCCGCACGCCCGGGTTTTGCCGTGGTGCTTCCCTCGACTAATCACGACCATGGATGAGTTGTCCGGTTTAACGTCACATCAGAGTAACTTTCAGCATGAGTCGGATCGGCTCAACCCTTGATGGTTCGGTGCGGATTTAGCCGTGCGCTTTGAGCGGTAAAGTCGGTATATATCCGGACAGTGAACCGGTGATTGCCCTTAAACCTGTAGGTAATTGGCATCACAAAAGCTTCATGGTTCTCGCCCGAGAGGGTGCAAGTCTGCTTAGGCTTCGCGTCATGGCAGATGGTTCCGATACGACGCTTACGGCCGAGCAGACCACCGGCGAGCAGGCCCCAACGGCCTGATCGCGGGCCTCAAGCATTCGCCGCCGAGCACGGCGGCGCGAAGGCGGTCGTCGAGTACGTCGGCAAGCGTGGCGCGCGGATCGTCCTGGTGGGTTCCGACGGCGAGTGGGGCGACCAGTTCGCCGACGACACCGTGACCGCCCGGGAGGCGTGCGCCAAGGCGGGAGTCACCGTCGAGAACGCCTGGGAGCGTGAACTGATGGACCAGATGCGCCCGAGCAACGACCTCTGGCGGTCGATGGCCCGGCGCACGATGGCCCGCTGAAATAGACAGCTGAATTGACCACTCATCACCAGCCGGCCCGGGGAACCCGGGTCGCTCTCGTCACCTGTGCCGACCTGGCCGATCTCGACCCGGACGACCGTCTGGTCCTCGCCCCACTTGCCGCCGCCGGCGTCGACGTGGAGAGCGCGGTCTGGGACGACCCCGACGTCGACTGGTCCTCCTACGACCTGGTCGTGCTCCGCTCACCCTGGGACTACGCACTACGCCGCGACGAGTTCGTGGCCTGGGCGGCCTCCGTGCCGACGCTGGTCAACCCGGCCGACGTGGTGCGCTGGAACACCGACAAGCGCTACCTCGCCGAGCTGACCGCCGCCGGGTGCCAACCGTGCCGACATCGTGGGTAGCGCCGGGGAGACGTGGCAGCCGCCCGCCGAGACCGGCGAGTACGTGCTCAAGCCCGCCGTCAGCGCGGGCAGTCAGACACCGGCCGGTACGACCTGGCCGACCCGGAGCACCGGGATCTGGCCGCCGCACACGTACGCCGGCTCTCCGACGCCGGCCGGGTGACCATGGTCCAGCCGTACCTGCGCGCCGTGGACACCGAGGGCGAGACGGCACTGCTCTTCCTCGCCGGCCCGGACGGGCTCGCGTTCAGCCACGCGATCCGCAAGGGTCCGATGCTGACCGGCCCCGACCTCGGCCCGGACGGGCTCTACAAGGCCGAAGAGATCACCACCCGCACCGCCCAGGCCGAACAGCTGGCGGTGGCCGAGCGGACCCTCGCGGCAGTGCCCGGCGGCACCCGGCAACTGCTGTACGCCCGGGTCGACCTGATCCCCGGCCCGGACGGCGGCCCGATCCTGGTCGAGCTGGAACTGACCGAACCGTCGCTCTTCATCGGGTACGCCGACGAAGCCCCCGACCGCCTAGCCACCGCGATCACCACCCACCTGGCCCGCCGAGCCTGACCCCCGACGAGCCTGCTCCCGCGGCGCGTGCTCCCCGGGAACGAGCGTCAAGCACGAACGGCCGGTCGCGCCGTCGTCGTGCCGCGCTGTGCGACCGTCTGCCGCTGCGGCACCACCACCAAGATCCGCGCGATTTCGGTGAAGTTGGTGCCTCGGCACGCCAGCGGCCACCACTTCCCGACCTCGCGCGGATCTTGCGATCGTGGGGAGCGTCCGCACCGGCAAGATCGCGCAACATCCTGGATGTAGCGCATCGGTTCGTCGGTGAGACCACTACATCCTGTTTCGAGCGTGACCTTGGCGGTCGTGGGGCCCCAAACCCCGTTCCGGGTCTTTCGGGGTGGTGTGTGTCGTCAAGATCCGCGCAGGATCAGGGATGTTGCTGTCTCCCGCGTGTCGGAGACAGCAACATCGCAGAAGTTGCTCGGATCTTGGCGCGGGCGCGGGCGCGGGCGCGGGCGGGCGCCGGTCGGTCAGGCGGTGACCGGCACCTGGGTGGCGGCGTTGGTTGGGGCGGCCTGGGGTGCCGGGGCGACCGGGCGGCGTTCCGGGTGGACCACTGCACCGACAGGGCGGCCAGCAGCACCAGGCAGGAGCCCAGCATGTGCGCGCCGACCAGGAGTGCCGGTACGTGGGTGAAGTACTGCACGAAGCCGATCAGGCCCTGACCCAACTCGACCGCGAGCAGGATGATCGCCGCGCGGGTGGCCCGCTGTGCGCCGACGGCCCGGAACGCGAAGATCAGCGCCACCGAGAGGCCGACCAGCAGGAAGACCACGTCCGCGTGCACCTGGGAGATGGCCTGCGGGTCCAGTCCGTTGCGGGCCGCGCCGTGGTCGCCGGCGTGCGGACCGCTGCCGGTGACCCAGGTGCCGACGACCAGCACCACGATGCTGACGCCGGTGGTGATCCGGGCCAGCGTGCGCAGCGGTGCGGGCACCACGGCGACGGTTGGGCCGTCCGGGTCGCCGATGCGCCGCCAGAGGGCGTACGCGGCGGCGATCACCGCCATCGAGGCGAGGAAGTGCAGCCCGACCACCCACGGGTTGAGGTTGGTGAGCACGGTGATGCCACCGACCACCGCCTGGGCCGGAATGCCCAGGAAGACCGCGACGGACAGCGCGAGGAGCCCGGTCGGCGCGGCCGGTACGCCAGTACGGCCAGCACGGTGGCCAGCGCGACGAGGCCCACCACGAAGGTCAGCATCCGGTTGCTGAACTCGATCACCCGTACATGCCCATCTCGGGCGTGGTGACGTACGACGCGTCGGTGCAGCGCGGCCAGGTGGGGCAACCGAGGCCCGAGGCGGTCAACCGGACGGCCCGCCGGTGACGACGATGCCCACGTTCGCGATGATCGAGGCGAGCGCGAGGCGGCGTAGCAGGGTGCCGGAGACCGGACGGACGATTCGGTTCACGGCGCAAATCCTACGCACCGTAGTGATCGAGGATTGTCCGACTCCGTCGGCTCGGTGGTTCGGATCACCGGGGCCCAGGTTTGCGACCCTCCGAGTAATTACGTAACGTTGGCGTTGTGAAAAACGCGGCGGCGCTCTCCGGGCACCAACCGATGGCCGTACCGGCCCTCGGCGCGTCCGCGTCCGCGCCTGTCGTGAGCCCGTCGACCGGCCTCGCCGGGCCGGCGGCGACCGAGACCTCCACCCGGGACCGGGTCACCCAGCTCCTGCTGGAGCGGGTGCGACCACTGCCGTACAGCTCGGAATGGCCCTCGGGCTCAGCCCGGCGGCGATCCGCCGGCACCTGGACGCGATGCTCGCCGACGGTGACGTGTACGCCCGCGAGCAGGCCGTGCAGGGCAGCCGCGGTCGGGGCGCCCGGCCAAGGTTTTCCTGCTGACCGAGGCCGCCCGGGTCCGGTGTGGCACACCACTACGACAACATGGCGACCGCCGCGCTGCGCTGGATCGCCCACAGCGGCGGCGCCGGCGCGGTCGAGGCGTTCGCCACCGAGCAGGTGTCGGCTCTCGAGTCCCGTTGTCGGACGGCGATGGAAGACGCCGGCGACGACCCTCTCGCACGAGCCGAGGCACTTGCCGCGGCGCTCACCGCCGAGGGTTACGCTGCCAACGCGACCACGATCGCCTCCGGCGGCCAGCTCTGCCAGCACCACTGCCCGGTGGCGCACGTGGCCGCCGAGTTTCCTCAGCTGTGCGAGGCCGAGACCGCGGTGATCTCCCGTCTGGTCGGCACCCACGTGCAGCGCCTGGCCACCATCGCGCACGGCGACGGGTGTGCACCACGCACATCCCGACCCAGCCGGGCCGCGCTCAATCCGGTAATCCCGTAACCACTGTGAGGACAGATAGATGACCGAGCAGATTGTCCAGCCCCTGACCCAGGAAGAGCAGCTCGCAGCCCTGGGCCGGTACGAGTACGGCTGGTCCGACCCGGACGCCGCCGGGGCGGTCGCCCAGCGCGGCATCAACGAGGCGGTGGTTCGGGACATCTCGGCCAAGAAGAGTGAGCCGGCGTGGATGCTCGACCTGCGGCTGAAGGGCCTGCGGCTGTTCGGCCGCAAGCCGATGCCGGCCTGGGGCGCGGACCTCACCGGGATCGACTTCGACAACATCAAGTACTTCGTGCGGTCGACCGAGAAGCAGGCCACCAGCTGGGAGGACCTGCCCGATGACATCAAGAACACCTACGACCGGCTGGGCATCCCGGAGGCGGAGAAGCAGCGGCTGGTCGGCGGTGTCGCGGCGCAGTACGAGTCCGAGGTCGTCTACCACAAGATCCGCGAGGACCTTGAGGAGCAGGGCGTCCTCTTCCTGGACACCGACACGGCGCTGCGTGAGCACGAGGACGTCTTCAAGGAGTACTTCGGCACGGTGATCCCGGTCGGCGACAACAAGTTCGCCGCCCTGAACACCTCCGTGTGGTCCGGTGGCTCGTTCATCTACGTGCCGAAGGGCGTGCGGGTGGATATCCCGCTGCAGGCCTACTTCCGGATCAACACCGAGAACATGGGTCAGTTCGAGCGGACGCTGATCATCGTCGACGAGGGCGCGTACGTGCACTACGTCGAGGGCTGCACCGCGCCGCTCTACTCCTCGGACTCGCTGCACAGCGCGGTCGTGGAGATCATCGTGAAGAAGAACGCGCGCTGCCGCTACACGACCATCCAGAACTGGTCGAACAACGTCTACAACCTGGTCACCAAGCGCGCCGTCTGCCACGAGGGCGCGACCATGGAGTGGGTCGACGGCAACATCGGCTCCAAGGTGACCATGAAGTACCCGGCGGTCTACATGACCGGCGAGCACGCCAAGGGCGAGGTGCTCTCGGTGGCGATGGCCGGCGAGGGTCAGCACCAGGACGCCGGCGCCAAGATGGTGCACGCCGCGCCGCACACCTCGTCGAACATCATCTCCAAGTCGATCGCCCGTGGCGGCGGCCGTACCTCGTACCGGGGTCTGGTGCAGGTGCTGGAGGGTTCGCACCACAGCCGGAGCACTGTCAAGTGCGACGCGCTGCTGGTCGACACCATCTCCCGCTCGGACACGTACCCGTACGTCGACATCCGCGAGGACGACGTGTCGATGGGGCACGAGGCGACCGTCTCCAAGATCAGTGACGACCAGCTCTTCTACCTGATGAGCCGTGGTCTGAGCGAGGACGAGGCGATGGCCATGATCGTGCGGGGCTTCATCGAGCCGATCGCCAAGGAACTCCCGATGGAGTACGCCCTGGAGCTCAACCGTCTGATCGAGCTTCAGATGGAGGCGCGGTCGGCTGACGCCGCCCGCCCGCCGAGCACCTGACACCGTCGTCGTAGAACAGACCAAGGAAGAAATGACTACCCAGGCTTCCGCGCCGCCCAGCACCAAGTCGCAGGCGCTGCGCTCGTACGATGTCGCCGACTTCCCGGCCCTCACCGGCCTGGAGGAGGATTGGCGGTTCACTCCGCTCAAGCGCCTCCGTGGCCTGACCGGCGACGCGCCGGCTTCGGCCGGCACGGTCCGGCACGAGCACGGTGACCTGCCCGAGGGCGTGGCCATCAGCCGGGTCGGCCGGGACGACGAGCGGGTCGGCAGCGTGCTGACACCGGTCGACCGGGTCAGCGCTTTGGCGTACGGTGCCGCCGCCGACGCCCTGCTGGTGCGGGTGGCTCCCGACGTGGTGCTCGGCGAGCCGGTGCGCCTGCGCGTGGTCGGCGACGGCGCCGAGCAGCCGGCGTTCGGGCACACGTTCGTCGAGGTGGGCCGGTTCGCCGAGGCGACACTGGTCGTGGAGCACGTCGGGTCGGCCACCCTGGCCGACAACGTCGAGGTCGCCGTGGCCGATGGGGCGAAGCTGACCCTGGTCACGGTCGCCGACTGGGCCGACGACGCGGTCCAGGTCCAGCACCTGAAGATCAAGCTGGGCCGGGACGCCAGTGTCATCCACATCCAGGTTTCCCTCGGTGGCGACCTGGTCCGGCAGTTCACCAGCGTGGAATACACCGGTCGGGGCGGCGAGGCCGAGCTGTACGGCGTCTACTTCGCCGACTCCGGCCAGCACCTGGAGCACCGGCAGCTGGTCGACCACACCGTTCCGGACTGCCGCAGCTACGTCGGCTACCGGGGCGCTCTGCAGGGCGAGAGCGCGCACACCGTCTGGGTGGGCGACGTGCTGATCCGGGCCGAGGCGACCGGCACCGACACGTACGAGATCAACCGGAACCTGCTGCTCACCGACGGCGCGCGGGCGGACTCCGTACCCAATCTGGAGATCGAGACCGGCGAGATCGCCGGCGCCGGCCACGCCAGCGCGACCGGCCGCTTCGATGACGAGCAGTTGTTCTACCTGATGGCCCGGGGCATCCCGGAGTGAGGCCCGCCGTCTGGTGGTCCGCGGCTTCTTCGCCGAGCTGATCAACAAGATCCCGGTGGAGCCGCTACGCGAGCGCCTCGGTGACGCGATCGAGGCCCGGCTGACCAAGGCGGGCGCCTGATGATTCGGATCTGCTCCGTCGAGGACGTGCCGAAGGGCACCGCGATCAGCGCGGACGTCGACGGCACCCCGATTGCCCTGGTGCACGGCGAGGACGGCGCCTTCTACGCCGCGTACGACGAGTGCTCGCACGCCTCGGTCGCGCTCTCCGAGGGTGAGGTCGACGGCTGCTCGCTCGAGTGTTGGCTGCACGGCTCGCGCTTCGACCTGCGCACGGGCGAGCCGACCGGGCTGCCCGCCACCGAACCCGTCCCCGTTTACCCCGTCGAAGTCCGCGACGGCGACATCTACCTCAGCCTGACGCCGAGTAATGGAGTGACCCGATAATGAGCACCCTGGAGATCCGCGACCTGAAGGTGTCGGTCAAGCTGCCCGAGGGTGAGCTCAAGCCGATCCTGCATGGGGTAGACCTGGAGGTGAAATCCGGTCAAACCCACGCGATCATGGGCCCGAACGGTTCCGGCAAGTCCACCCTTGCGTACTCGATCGCCGGTCACCCCAAGTACGAGATCACCGGCGGCACCGTCACGCTGGACGGCGAGGACGTGCTGGCCATGACGGTCGACGAGCGCGCCCGCGCCGGCCTCTTCCTGGCCATGCAGTACCCGGTCGAGGTGCCCGGCGTCTCGGTGGCGAACTTCCTGCGCACCGCGAAGACCGCCATCGACGGCGAGGCGCCGAAGCTGCGCACCTGGGGTGGCGAGCTGCGCAGTGCGATGGAGCGCCTCCAGATGGACCCGGCGTTCGCCCAGCGCAACGTCAACGAGGGCTTCTCCGGTGGTGAGAAGAAGCGGCACGAGATCGTCCAGCTGGAGCTGCTCAAGCCGAAGATCGCGATCCTCGACGAGACCGACTCCGGCCTCGACGTGGACGCGCTGCGCGTGGTCAGCGAGGGCGTCAACCGGGTCCGCGACAACGGCGACACCGGCGTACTGCTGATCACCCACTACACCCGGATCCTGCGCTACATCAAGCCGGACTTCGTGCACGTCTTCGTGGCTGGCCGGATCGTCGAGCAGGGCGGCTCGGAGCTGGCCGACAAGCTCGAGGCCGAGGGCTACGAGCGGTACGCCGCCGGGGCCGGCACGGCCAAGGCCTGAGCGGAGAGGCGCTGCCGAGATGACCAGCATCGCGATCCCCGCGGGGATGCCGCAGTACGACGACGTGCCGCGTTTCGACGTGGCCCGGGTACGCGCCGACTTCCCGATCCTGGATCGGGAGATCAACGGGCACCCGCTGGTCTATCTCGACAGCGCCAACACCTCGCACAAACCGCGCCAGGTGCTCGACGTGCTCGACGAGCACTACGCGCGGCACAACGCCAACGTGTCGCGCTCGGTGCACACCCTGGGCACCGAGGCCACCGAGGCGTACGAGGGGCGCGGGCGAAGATCGCCGCGTTCATCAACGCGCCGAGCGTGGACGAGGTGGTGTTCACGAAGAACTCCACCGAGGCGATCAACATCGTGGCGTACGCCTTCTCCAACGCCTCGTTGCGTCCGGACGCCGACCCGCGCTTCCGCCTGGGCCCCGGCGACGAGGTGGTGATCTCCGAGATGGAGCACCACTCGAACATCGTCCCGTGGCAGCTGCTCTGTGAGCGCACCGGCGCGACCCTGCGCTGGTTCCCGGTCACCGACCAGGGCCGGCTGGACGAGTCGGGCCTGGAGGATCTGGTCACCGAACGGACGAAGATCGTCTCGCTGGTGCACATGTCCAACATCCTCGGCACGGTCAACGCCACCTCCCGAATCACCGCGCGGGTCCGCGAGGTGGGCGCGCTGCTGCTGCTGGACTGCTCGCAGTCGGTGCCGCACCTGCCCATCGACGTGGTCGACCTCGACGCCGACTACATCGTCTTCACCGGGCACAAGATGTGTGGCCCGACCGGGATCGGTGTGCTCTGGGGCAGGGGCGAGCTGCTGGCGGCCATGCCGCCGGTCTTCGGCGGCGGCTCGATGATCGAGATGGTCACCATGGCCCGCTCGACGTTCGCCGCGCCGCCGGCCCGCTTCGAGGCGGGCACCCGCCGATCGCCGAGGCGGTCGCGCTCGGTGCGGCGGTCGACTACCTGACCGGCCTCGGCATGCGGGCCGTCCAGTGGCACGAGAAGGAGCTGACGGCGTACGCGCTGGACGCCCTGGGCTCGGTGCCGGACCTGCGGATCTTCGGCCCGACCGTGCCAGTGGGCCGGGGCGGCACCATCTCGTTCGCGCTCGCCGACGTGCACCCGCACGACGTGGGTCAGGTGCTCGACTCGCTCGGCGTGCAGGTGCGGGTGGGTCACCACTGTGCCAGCCGGTGTGCAGCCGGTTCGGCGTCCCGGCCATGACCCGGGCCTCGTTCTACCTCTACACCACCACCGAGGAGATCGACGCTCTGGTGGCCGGTCTGGAGCAGGTGCGGAAGGTGTTCGACTGATGCAGCTCGACCAGCTCTACCAGGAGATCATCCTGGACCACTACAAGCGCCCCACGGGCGTGGTCTGCGCGACGCCGACGATTCGGCCGACCGGGTCGCGGAGGCGCACCACGTCAACCCGACCTGCGGCGACGAGGTCACCGTCCGGGTGGCCACCAACGGCGACGTGCTGCACGACATCTCGTACGAGGGATGGGCTGCTCGATCAGCCAGGCCTCGGCGAGTGTGCTGCACGAGTTGCTGCGCGGTCGTGGCGCCGGGGAAGCATTCGAGGTGCACGAGGCGTTCGTGGAGTTGATGTCCGGACGTGGCCAGGTCACGCCGGACGAGGACGTACTCGGTGACGGGGTGGCTTTCGCGGGTGTGGCCCGTTACCCCGCCCGGGTCAAGTGCGCGCTGCTGCCGTGGATGGCGTTCAGGACGCCGCGGCACGCGCCGGTGTGGCGCGAGCCCGGAGGTGAAGGCGTGAGCGAGCGGCAGCGAGCAAATGACACAGTGGTGCCCTGTGGCATTACGAAGCGATGCGGAGGGACGGCATGAGCGAGAACACCGCTACTGAGGCGACGCCGGAGGCCGGTGACACCACAGTGGTGCCGCAGACCGACGCCGCGACGACCGACGGCGCCGGTGACGTCGCCGCCCCGGCGATTGGCGTCAGCAAGGCCATGATCGCCGACGTCGAGGAGGCGATGAAGGACGTCGTCGACCCGGAACTCGGCATCAACGTGGTCGACCTCGGCCTCGTGTACGGCGTGCACGTCGACGACGAGAACGTCGCCACCCTGGACATGACGCTCACCTCGGCGGCCTGCCCGCTGACCGATGTGATCGAGGACCAGACCCGGCAGGCGCTGACCACCGGCCCCGGTGGCGGCCTGGTCAACGACATCCGGATCAACTGGGTGTGGCTCCCGCCGTGGGGCCGGACAAGATCACCGACGAGGGTCGGGACCAGCTGCGTTCCCTCGGCTTCAACGTCTGAGCCGACTCCGTTCCACAGTCGTCGAGCGCGGTGCCCGTTGGGTGCCGCGCTCGACGCGTCGCGGGCTTCGCCTGACGCGTCGGTGAGGCCTCATGATCGACGTGAGCAAGCGATCATGACGTGCGCGAGCGGCGAGCGTGGGAAATGCGGTGGCGTCGAGTCGGTGGGTTCGCGCACGATGAGCGGGTGATCGAGGCGTACCGGACTCAGCCCACTGTCGGCACGGCCACCGGCCTGCCGCGACAGTGCCGGCTCCCCGGCGTCGCCTCGACCCGGCACCGACGACCGTGACCGGGGCGTTCCTGGCCGGCCTCGTCGCCGGCTACGGCGTCGCCATCCCGGTTGGCGCGATCGCGGTGCTCATCCTCGGGCTCAGCGCCCGTACCTCGTTCCGGTCGGCGCGGCCGGCGCTCTCGGCGTTGCCACCGCCGACGGCCTGTACGCGGCCGCCGCCATCCTCGGTGGCGCGGCGGTGGTCGGCCTCGTCGAACCGGTGTCCGGGCCACTGCGGGTGACGGCTGCGGCGGTGCTGCTCGCGCTCGCCGCGCACACTGCCTGGCGTGCGCTGCGGCCCGTCCGGTGACCGCCGCGCGGCCCCGGCGTGGGCTGGACACTCCGCCGCGCGCCTTCCTGGGCATCCTGGCACTGACCCTGCTCAATCCGGCGACGGTGGTCTACTTCGCCGCCCTGGTGCTGGGGCGGGGTGGCGCGGCCGCAGCGACCCGGTGGAGCGCGGCGTTGTTCGTGCTCGGCGCGTTCCTGGCCTCGGCGAGTTGGCAGCTCCTGATCGCCGGTGGCGGCACCCTGATCGGCCGGGCGCTCACCAGCCCCGAGGTCGCCTGGCCACCGCCCTCGTCTCCAGTGCCATCATCGCCGCCCTGGCCCTGACCCTTCTGCTCGCGGATGGCTGAGGGTGCCGTAGGTTCGGGGATGTCCAGCCGACCCGCCGCCGGTGGTGGTCGCTGGGTGGAGGTCGACCCGGCCCGTGTCGGTCGGTGGGTCGACGGCTTCACCGAGCGGCACGGTCCGCCGGTCGTCACCAGCGAGGGTACGGGCTGCTGCTCGCCGCCCCCGACGGTGCCACCGCTGAGCTGCACGCTCCGCCTGGTGCGCCCACCGGTGCTGACCTGGCCGGGTTCCTGGCCGCCGCCGTCGCACCGCGTCGGATCGGCCTGTTGCTGGCCCGCAAGAGTGCGGTGGCCTTCGGGTGGCCGAGGGCGCCGAGCTGGTGGTCTCCAAGGTGGACAGCAAGTATGTGCAGGGCCGCACGGCTGCGGGCGGCTGGTCGCAGCACCGCTTCGCCCGCCGCCGGGACAACCAGGCGAAGGCCGCTCTCGGTGACGCCGTCGAGTTGGCGGTACGGCTGCTGCTGCCGCAGGCCGGCACGCTCGCCGCGGTGGTGGCCGGTGGTGACCGGCGTACGGTCGACGGCATCCTCGCCGACCGACGGCTGGCACTGCTCGCGGCGCTGCGCGCCGAACGCCTGCTCGACGTCCCCGAGCCGCGACATGCCGTACTGGTCGCCGCGGCGACCGCGGCCCGGGCGGTGCGCGTCCTGATCCGCGATCCCGAGCCCGGCACCTAGTCTCCGCAACGGCGACGCCCCGACGGTCGGGCAGGACCGTCGGGGCGTCGGTACGCGGGAGGCGCGGCTGTCGTCAGAGCTGGTCGGTGCCGAAGGTGTCGCAGGTCTTCGGGTTGCCGCTGTCGAAGCCCTGCTGGAACCAGCGCCTGCGTTGCTCAGAGGTGCCGTGGGTGAACTGGTCGGGGTTGACCTGCCCGCCGGAGCGCTCCTGGATGCTGTCGTCGCCGATCGCCTCGGCGGCGTCGATGGCCTGGCTGATGTCTGCCTCGGTGATCGACTTGAACAGCGGCTGCTGGCCGGTCTTGTCCTGGTCTCGGTGGCGTGCTTGGCCCAGGAGCCGGCGTAGCAGTCGGCCTGCAGCTCCAGCCGGACGGAGGCGGAGCGGGGGCCGCTCTGGTCGCCCTGGCCAGCCTTCTCGTTGGTGCCGAGCAGGTTCTGGACGTGGTGGCCATACTCGTGGGCGAGCACGTACGGCTGGGCGAACTCGCCCTTGGCGCCGAACCGGGAGGCCAGCTCGTCGTAGAAGCTCAGGTCGATGTAGACCTTCCGGTCGGCCGGGCAGTAGAACGGGCCGACGCCCGAGTCGGCCTGCCCGCAGCCGGTGTTCACGGCCGCCTGGAAGAAGTTCGTAGTGGTGACCTCGTAATCGCTTTGCCCAGTTCGGGTACGCCTTCTTCCAGTAGTCCTGGATGCTGTTGACGTAGAGCAGGTTGCGGCAGCGCGCGTCGTCGAGACGCTCGGGGTTCGCGGTAGAGCACAACTGCTCCAGGTCGGTGCCGCCGGTCTGCCCGCCCTCGTCACCGTTGGTCATCGCGTTCAGGCCGAACCCGCCGCCGAGCAGCGCGACCAGCACGGCCACCACGATGCCGATCAGCCCGCCCCGACCACCGCCGCCGGGGATGGGGATGCCCATGCCGCCGCCGCCCCGCCACCCCGGCCCATGTCGTTGGCCTGTGAGGTGTCGAGCTCGGCCCGCTCGTTGAGTTCCATGCTGACCCCGATCGCCGTATGCGGTGAATGTCTTGTGAGTGCTTTTGTGTCGCTTCAGTAGCGTTGTGTCGCTGGAATGCCGGACGGGGTCCGGACAGCGGTTCCGGTACCCGATGATCTTGATTGGTAATCCGGGCGGTGCGTCCAGCGACGCCCGGTACACTTGTCGGGTGCTGCGCTGCGAAGGCTGAACTGCCCCGCGCCGTCGGGCCCTTGAGCCCGTCGGCGGTTTCGCGTGCCCCGAGTCAGCCTTCCAGACCCCGAGAGCGAGCCCGAAAACATGATCACTGCCACCGGCCTGGAACTGCGTGCCGGTTCCCGGATCCTGCTGTCCGACACCACCCTGCGCGTACAGCCCGGTGATCGGATCGGCCTGGTCGGGCGCAACGGCGCAGGCAAGACCACCACGCTGAAGGTGCTCGCCGGCGAGGGCAGCCGTATGCCGGCCAGATCGACCAGCGCAGCGCCATCGGCTACCTCCCGCAGGACCCGCGTACCGGCGACCTCGAGGTGACCGGCCGCGACCGGGTGCTCTCGGCGCGGGGCCTGGACGTGCTGATGTCCCAGATGCAGGAGATCGAGGCCCAGCTCGCCGAGGACGCCAGCGACAAGCTGGTCCGTCGCTACGGCGCGCTGGAGGACCAGTTCGCCGCCCTGGGCGGGTACGCCGCCGAGGCGGAGGCCGCCCGGATCTGCGCCAACCTCGGCCTACCGGACCGGGCACTCGCGCAGACCATCGGCACCCTCTCCGGCGGTCAGCGCCGACGCATCGAGCTCGCCCGGATCCTGTTCCGTGACGCGGGTGAGAACGGCGGCGGCATCCTGCTGCTCGACGAGCCGACCAACCACCTCGACGCCGACTCGATCACCTGGCTGCGCGGCTTCCTCGCCAACCACAAGGGCGGCCTGATCGTGATCTCCCACGACGGCGCGCTGCTGCAGTCGGTGGTCAACAAGGTCTGGTTCCTCGACGCCACCCGCTCGGTCGTCGACGTCTACAACCTGGGCTGGAAGGCGTACCTGGAAGCGCGCGAGACCGACGAGCGACGTCGCCGCCGGGAGCGGGCCAACGCGGAGAAGAAGGCCGGCGCGTTGATGGCGCAGGCCGACAAGATGCGGGCCAAGGCGACCAAGACCGTGGCCGCGCAGAACATGGCCCGCCGCGCCGAGAAGCTGATCTCCGGCCTGGAGGAGGTGCGGGTCGCCGACCGGGTGGCCAAGGTGCGTTTTCCCAGCCCTGCTGCCTGCGGCAAGACCCGCTCACCGCGACCGGGCTGTCCAAGTCGTACGGCTCGCTGGAGATCTTCACCGACGTCAACGTGGCGGTGGACCGGGGCTCCCGGGTGGCCATCCTCGGGCTGAACGGTGCCGGCAAGACCACGCTGCTGCGGATGCTCGGCGGGCTGCTCCTCCGGACACCGGCGAGGTGCACGCCGGCCACGGCCTGCGGCTGGGCTACTACGCCCAGGAGCACGAGACCCTCGACGTGGAGCGGACCGTGCTGGAGAACATGCGCGCCGCCGCCGTCGAGCAGTCCGACACCGACCTGCGCAAGATCCTGGGTGCGTTCCTCTTCTCCGGCGACGACGTGAACAAGCCGGCCGGGTGCTTCCGGTGGCGAGAAGACCCGGCTGGCCCTGTCCACCCTGGTCTGCTCCGGAGCCAACGTGCTGCTGCTCGACGAGCCGACGAACAACCTCGACCCGGTGAGCCGGGAGCAGGTGCTCGACGCGATCGCCAACTACCCGGGCGCGATCGTCCTGGTCACCCACGACCCGGGCGCGGTCCTGGCACTCAGCCGGACCGCGCCATCCTGCTGCCCGACGGTGACGAGGACGCCTGGAGCGACGACCTGCTCGAACTGGTCGAGCTGGCCTGACCGCGCCGGCGGCGGAGCCTCGCCCTGAAGGACGCCCCAGGGCGCGGCCCTCGCCTCAGCCGAGCAGGTCGACCAGTCGGCCGAGCACGCCGGAACTGACCAGGATCACCACGCCGATGCCGATGAAGATCGTCGGGACCAGCCAGGCGCCGGCGCGCTCGACCAGCCGAACCACCCTCCGGTGCCCGCCCAGCCAGGCCCTGCGGCGCACCACACGGCGATGAGCAGCACGAAGACCAGGAGAAACACCGCACTGTCGGCCACGCCGAGGGCCCGGAAGACGGGTACGTAGACCGCCACGTTGTCGGCGCCGTTCGCGATCGTCACCCCGGCCACGCCGAGTGTTCCGGTGACCACCGCGGGCGTCTCGTCGTCGTCGGTGCTGCGCAGCGCGCGGACGCCCAGCGCGATCGGCAGCAGGCCGAGCAACCCCGTCCACGGATCCGGCACCACCAGGAGGCCACCCGCGATCACCGCGCTGGCCAGCGCGAGCGCGCCGATGCCGAGGTATTGCCCGGCGACAATCTCCCACGGACGGGGTCGGCCGGTGGTGCGAGCCGCGACGAAGAACAACGTGAGGATGACGATGTCGTCGATATCGGTCGCGGCGAAGACCACCGCCGCGCCGGCCGCGGTGCCCAGCAGGTCGATCATGACAGCAGGCTACGGGTCGTCGACAGCCGTCAAAACCCTGCGGGTACGCGTGGACGCCGCCGGCCGGATCGCCAGGATCACTCTATCGGGAAGCTGACATTGCATAGCGTGTCGGTTGGCGAAGAGTTGATATCTGGCGCATGATCGTTCGAGGCGGTCTAATAGGTGGGACCGTATCCGAACCGCACAGTCTGGGACGTGAGGACACAGCATGGCAGCCACTGGCACAGCCACCAGCACTGAGAAGGGTCGCCGGATCGTCGGAGCCGAGCGTCAGACGCTCGCCAAGGACCTGGTAAAGCGGTACACCTCGGGGAGAGTATCCGCGCGTTGGCGGCCTCGACCGGCCGTTCCTACGGGTTCATCCACCGAGTGCTCACCGAGTCCGGCGTGCAGCTGCGTCAGCGCGGTGGTGCCCGGCGCCGCAAGAAGGCGTGACCCGCCCCTCAGCGTCGTCCATCAGCGCCGCTCCCTGGGCCGTCCGGTGACCGCCGAGGCGACCGGGGTTCGGCTGACCTGCGACGGGCCGGTTGCCACGGTGACGTTGTGCCGGCCCGACGTGCTCAATGCCCAGACGCCCGCGATGTGGCGTGCGATGAGCGACTTCTCCCGCGAGCTGCCCGGCGACGTGCGGGTGGTGGTGGTCCGTGGCGAGGGCCGCGCGTTCTCCGCTGGCCTCGATCTGGCGGTGGCTGGCGCTTCCGGCCCGGGTTCGTTCGCCGAGCTGGCCACGCTGCCCGAGCAGGAGTGCGCCGACCGCATCGCGGAGTTCCAGGCCGGCTTCACCTGGCTGCACCGGCCGGATGTCATCTCCGTCGCGGCCGTGCAGGGTCATGCCATCGGCGCGGGCTTCCAGTTGGCGCTCGCCTGTGACCTGCGAGTGCTGTCCACCGACGCGAAGTTCTCGATGGCCGAGGTGACCCTCGGCCTGGTGCCCGACCTGGCCGGCACGAAACGCCTCGTCGAGCTGGTCGGCTATGCGCGGGCGCTGGAGATCTGCGCGACCGGCCGCCGGTTGGACGCCGTCGAGGCGGACCGGATCGGGCTGGCGACCCTGGTCGTCCCACCCGCCGAGCTGGAGGGCGCGGTCCAGGATCTGACCGCTGGCCTGCTCTCCGGGGCCCGTGACGCGGTGGTGGAGATCAAGGCGTTGCTCGCCGGTGCGGCTGGGCGGTTGCACGCCGACCAGCAGCGCGCCGAGCGGGAGGCGCAGACCCGCCGGCTGCGCGACCTCGCTGGCCGAGGAGAATAGGTAAGGACCGCACGGGAAGATCCGGGTTACGACCGAGGTTGTCACACTCGTCGGGAGAATTGACCTGACGGTGCGGTCTGCCCGACAACCCGGAGGTGAGCGGTGTCCAACCCGATGTCCGGCGGTGGTATGGCCGGGTGGAGCATGCTCCGGTCGATGCGCAACCGCGACGAGGTCTCCACCCATCGGCTGAAGCACGGGTGGCCCGACGCATCGTGGCCTTCGCCCAGCCCTACCGGCGCGACATCGTCGTGTTCCTCGCCACGGTGGTGTTGGCCGCCGTCATCGGCGTGGCCACACCGGTGCTCGCCGGTGACGTGATCAACGCGATCAACCGGGCGGCACCGAGGCCGGCCGGCTGGTGGTGCGGCTGGCGCTGTTCATCGCCGCGCTCGCGGTCGCCGACGCGCTGCTCTCCCTGGCCCAACGCTGGTATTCCGCCCGGATCGGCGAGGGCATCATCTTCAACCTGCGCACCCGGGTCTACGACCACGTGCAGCGGATGCCGTTGCAGTTCTTCACCCGTACCCAGACCGGCGCCCTGGTCAGCAGGCTCAACAACGACGTGCTCGGTGCCCAGCGGGCGTTCACCTCGACCCTGTCCGGCGTGGTCAGCAACGTCATCCAGCTGGTGCTCACCGCAGCGGTGATGTTCACCCTCTCCTGGCAGATCACCGCGCTGTCGCTGGTGCTGCTGCCGATCTTCATCATTCCGGCCCGGCGGGTCGGTCGACGGCTGGCGGACATCACCCGCGAGGCGTACAACCTCGACGCCAAGATGAGCGCGACGATGACCGAGCGGTTCGGAGTGGCCGGCGCACTGCTGGTGAAGCTCTTCGGCCAGCCCGAGATCGAGGCGCGCCGGTTCGCCGACCGGGCCGAGCGGGTCCGCGACATCGGCATCCAGTCCGCGATGTACTCCCGCACCTTCTTCGTGGCGATGCTGCTGGTCGCCTCCCTGGCGCAGGCGCTCACCTACGGCCTCGGTGGCTGGCTGGCGGTGACCGGCGGGGTCAGCGCGGGCACAGTGGTGACGCTCGCGTTGCTGCTCACCCGCCTGTACGGGCCGCTCACCGCGCTCTCCAACGTCCGGGTGGACGTGATGAGCGCGCTGGTCTCCTTCGACCGGGTCTTCGAGGTGCTCGACCTGAAGCCGGGCATCGTGGAGAAGCCCGACGCCGTGCCGTTGCCCCGTGGCCTCGGCCGGGTCGACTTCCGTGACGTGCGGTTCCGCTACCCGAGCGCCGCCGAGATCTCCCTCGCCTCCCTGGAGGAGGTCGCCACCCTCGACCGCACTGTCAACGAGCCGGTGCTCAAGGGCGTCTCGTTCAGCGTCGAGCCCGGGCAGATGGTCGCACTGGTCGGCCCGTCCGGTGCCGGCAAGTCGACGCTGTCGATGCTCATCTCCCGGATCTACGACGTCACCGACGGGCAGGTGCTGGTCGGCGGGTGGACGTCCGCGACGCGACCCTCGCCTCCCTGCGCGACGAGATCGGTGTGGTCACCCAGGATTCGCACCTGTTCCACGAGACGATCGCCGAGAACCTTCGCTACGCCAAGCCGGACGCCACCGACGACGAGATCTGGGCCGCGCTGGCCGGCGCACAGGTGGCCGACCTGGTGCGGGCGCTGCCCGACGGCCTGGACACCACTGTGGGGAGCGCGGCTACCGGTTCTCCGGCGGTGAGAAGCAACGCATCGCCATCGCCCGACTGCTGCTCAAGGCCCCGTCGATCGTGATCCTCGACGAGGCGACCGCACACCTGGATTCGGAGAGCGAGGCCGCGGTGCAGCGGGCGCTGTCGGTGGCGCTGGCCGGGCGGACCGCCCTGGTGATCGCGCACCGGCTCTCCACGGTCCGCGACGCCGACCAGATCCTGGTCCTCGACGGTGGGCGGATCGTCGAGCGGGGGCGGCACGATGAGTTGGTCGCTGTGGGCGGGCTCTACGCCGAGCTGTACCGCACCCAGTTCGCGGTCGTCGACTCACCGACCCCGTTCGTCGACGCGACCGGGCCCGAGCCGGTGGTCATGCCGCTGGGCACCTACCGCGCCGACGAGTTGCTGCCGCCCGCCGCCGCCAACTGACGGCGGCCAATCACGGGTCGCGTCCGTCGCGGTCCCTCCGGCGAGCCCTGCGTGTTGATCGACTCGGGTTCCCGGAAGTCGGGTGTCCTGGTCGCGTTGACGGCCCGACTTCCTGACACCGAGTCGATCAACGGGCTGGCAGCTCGGTGGCCGCCCGCAACTCGGCGAACGCCAGGCCCAGCGTCACCGGGGTGAAGTGCGCGTTCAGGCCGCTCGGGTTGGGTAGCACCCACAGCCGCGCCCCGGCCAGCGACTCCGGCTGCGGCCCGAACGTGGCCTTCGGCCGCTGAAAACCGATCCGGTACGCGGTCACCCCACCACCGCCACCCAGCGCGGCCGGTGCCGGGCCACCTTGTCGGTCAGGATCGCGGCACCGTCGAGGAGTTCCGCGCTGCTCAACTCGTCCGCGCGGACGCTGGCCCGGGCGGCCATGTTGGTGATGCCGAGCCCGAGTGCGGGCAGCTCGTCCTGTTCGCTGGGGTGCAGCAGTCGGGGTGTGAAGCCGCCCCGGTGCAGGGCCGGCCAGAACCGGTTCCCGGCCGGGCGAAGTGCCAGCCGGTAGCGGCGGACCAGAGTCCGGGGTTGATGCCGACGAAGAGGACGGTCAGCCCCGGCGCGAGCACGTCGGGGATGGTCCGGCCGGCGGCCGCCGCCAGCTCCGCCCGGGTCGGCCGTGCCCTCCCGGCCGTCACCGCACGGGTGTCCGGTGCTGGCTGCGCCGGCCCGGCGTGCTGCGCCTTGATCGACTCGGGTTCCTGGATGTCGGCGTGTCCTGGTCGCTCCGACAGCCCGGTTTCCTTGAAACCGAGTCGATCAACGGCCGGGTGGTCGGGTTGGGTCGGCTCGGGCGGCGGCGTCATCGCGCGGGTGGGTCGGGGCCGGTCGGGCTGGGTCGGCTCGGGCGGCGGCGTCACTGCGCGGGTGGGTTGGGCCCGGTCGGGTTGGGCCGGTTCAGGCGGCGGCGTCAGCGCACGGGCGGGTCGGGCCCGATCGAGTGTCACAGCCCGCGCAGCGCGCCGCCGTCGACCGGCAGGGTGATCCCGGTGAGGTAGCTCGCGGCCGGGGAGAGCACGAACGCGGCCACCCGACCGAACTCGGCCGGGTCACCGAGGCGGCCCAGCGGGATGCTGGCCTCCGCGTCGGTCCGGCGCGCTCCGGGTCGCCGGTCGCGGCGAACAGCTCCCGATTGCGGTCGGTCATGATCCGGCCGGGCAGCAGCCCGACCACCCGGACGCCACGCGGGCCGTAGTCGTCGGCAATGTCCTTGGCCGCACCGACCAGACCGGGCCGCAGACCGTTGGAGATGCCGAGGCCGGGCACCGGGCCGCGGGCCGAGGTGGAGAGGACCAGCCCGATCGCGCCACCGTCGGGCAGGGCGCCGGCGATCGTACGGACCGCGCGGATGGTGCCCAGGAAGACGGTTTCGAAGGAGAGCCGCCACTGCTCGTCGCTGATCGCCGCGGCGTTGCCCGCCGGTGGGCCACCGACCGAGATCAACGCACCGTCGAGCCGGCCGAAGTGTTCCCGTGCCGCCTCGACAAGCTGCCCCGGGGTCTCCGGGTCGGCCAGGTCCGCGGTCAACCCGACGGCATGCTCCGGGCACCCAGCCGCTGCGCGGCGGCGGCGACGGCGTCCGGGTCCCGAGCCGAGAGCACCACCCGTGCTCCGTCGGCGACCAGGCTCTGCGCGGTCGCGTAACCCAGGCCGCGGGAGGCACCGGTGAGGACGTACACGCGGTCGGTCAGTCCGAGATCCATGACGCCGATCCTGCCGCATCCGGTATGCCGTCGTCAGCAAGGGTGGGCACCCGTGGGCGGGCGCAGCAGGCGTACCCGACCGGCGATCTGCACCGCGACGGCGCCGCCGGCGCGGCCCACCGCCGGCAACCGGCGCGGGCGCGGCGCTCGCAGCCCGTCGTAGCGCAGGCGTGCCTCCCGGACGGCCAACTCCTCGGCGGCCGCCGGGGAAGCGCCCGCTGGTCGTGGAGCGAACGGGCCAGGTCCCAGCCGTCGCGCTGTGACCCGGCCGTCGGTCGCCGTGCGGCCCAGCCGGCGAACGTCGTCGACCATCCTCCACGGAGACCGGCGGCGAGCAGCGGCCAGTGCCGGGCCACCTCGCCGGCCCGTTTGCGCAGCAGCGCCGCGCGGGTGGCGGCCAACGGTCCCGGCGCGAAGCCGGCCGGCGGCGTACCCCGGCGACCAGTGCCGCGACCAGCTCGGCCTGCCGTTCCGCGAGCCCCGCGCGGGTACGCGTGCGGCGCCGTCGGGCGTGCTGGTCACGTCACACCGGGGAAGCCGCGGCGGCGGCCAGGGCGTCCAGCTCGGCGCGGAGTTCGGCCGCCGGCGGGTAGTGCCCGTCCCGTTCCAGGAGGAACGCCGGTGGTCGTCGCCGGTCGCAGAGCGCGCCGACCAGGTCGAGCACCGCTTCCGGCACCGGGTCGGTGTGGGTGTCGTGGTAGAAACCGCCGTGTTCCGCGCCGCCGGCCACGTGGACGTACGCGATCCGCTCCAGCGGCAGACGGTCCAGCATCGCCAGGGGTCGGTGCCCCGGTTGCGGGCGTTGGCGTGCACGTTGGCGACGTCCAGCAGCAGCAGTGCCCCGGTCCGGTCGAGGATCTCGGTGAGGAAGTCCGCCTCGTCCAACTCGTCGTCGGGCCAGTCGAGCAACGCGGCGATGGGTTCCAGTGCGATCGGCACCGGAAGGTCGGCCTGTGCCCGCGCCACGTTGGCGCAGACCGCGTCGACCGCCTCCCGACTGCGGGGCAGCGGCAGCAGGTGCCCGGCCTCCAGACCGCCCGCTCGGACGAACGCGATGTGCTCGCTGACCAGCGGAGCGTCCAGGCGTTGCGCCACCGCGGCCAGGTGGGCGACCCGGGCCCTGTCGACCGGCTCGGCGCCGCCGAGGGACAGACGCACCCCATGGGGTACGACAGTCACCGCGCGTTCGCGCAGCTGTGTCAGGCCGGGCGGGAGGGCCCGGTGGCGGACACCCTCGGCCACCACCTCGACGAAGCGCAGGCCGGGCAGTTCGGCCACGAAGCCGGCGATCTCCGGACGCCAGCCGATGCCGACCCCGGACGGACCGGTCATCCGCCGCACCCCCGCCCCCGCCGCAGCCGCCTCCACCGCCGCCGCAGGAGCTGCCGCCGTCCCCACCGGAGCTGTCGCCTCCGCCACCGCTGTCGCCTCCGCCGGATCCGCCCGTCCAACCGCCGTTGCTGGAGATGGCCTGGCGCTGGATCTCGGCCTGCTCGGCGAAGCCGGGTCGAGCGCCCAGAGCGAGGCGGTGCCGTACAGGGCCACGCCCATCGCCGCGCCGGCCGCCCGTAGGTGGCGTAGGCCGGCGCGGAGGCGGGTGCGAGGTGGATGTGCTGGCGGCGGACGTCGCGCAGCGCGGCGCGTCCGGCCCTTGTCTGCAGGGTGCCCGGCGCAGCACCAGCACGATGGTGAGGAGCGGGACCAGGGCCAGCAGCAGGTAACCGACCGGATGACCGTTGACCAGGCCGGAGATCAACCGGAAGACACCGAGGCCCAGCAGGGCGGCCAGGAGCGCGATCAAGAAGCGGTAAAGTTCCCGCTGCCCGTGGCTCGTCAGCAACCCGCGCTGCTCCAGGCCGTTGCGGAGCTGGTCCAGCGCGGAGCGTACGTGTCTGTGCTGCGGCAGGTCCCGGACCCGCGAGTGGTGGTGGGCGGCCCAGTGGATGCCTTGCTCCAGCGGGTGAGCCCGGTCGGCGCGGCGCCGACGGTGGTCAGCCGACGGTCCGGTCGCACGGCGATCGCACCGCCGCCGCGCAGCCCGCCCAGCGCGGCGTTCACGGCGAGTTGGGGCCACCATTGAGGTACGCGACCTGCTGCGGCCCGAGCGGATCGTGGGTGGTCCGCCCCGGGCGGTCAGCGGGCGGATCCGGTAGTAGGCCACGATCGCCACCACCACGGCGGCCGCCACGAGGTAGTACCGGAGGAAGGTCGGGCCGGGGAGGCCCCAGGTGTCGCTCGACGCGGCGTGGACGATCATCGACTGCTCCTGTCACCGGGGGTCGGCGGCCCCATTGTGGAGCAGCCCCGCCACGGTCGGCAGACCGGTGTCCGCGCGGTCAGTGCCGGCGGACCGCCTCCTCGACCAGGTCCAGCACCGGGCCCAGGTCGCCGGCCGGCCGTCCCATGGCCAGGTGCAGCACCAGGCCGTCATAGGCCAGCTCCAGGAACTGGGCCAGCACGTCGATCGGGACGTCCTCGCGCAACACCCGGCGTCCCGCTGGCGGGCCAGCCGGTCCCGGGTCGCCTCGGCGATCGCGGCCGATCGCTCCGCCCATCGCCGGGCGAACGCCGGGTCGGTGCGGAGGCGCCGGGAGACCTCCAACTGGCTGCCCAGCCAGCCGGTGGTGTCCGGGGAGACGGCGCGGGCGAGCAGGTCGCGCATCACCTGCACCAGACCGTTGCGGGCCACCGTCTCGACCATGGCCGCGGCGTCGTCCTCGGCGACGGCCAGGAAGAGCGAGTCCTTGTCGCGGAAGTGGTGGAAGATCGCGCCACGGGACAGGCCGGTGGCCTCCTCAAGACGGCGTACGGTCGCCCCTCGTAGCCGAGCCGGGCGAAACACGCCCGGGCTGCGGCGAGGATCTCTTGCCGGCGCGCGTCGAGCTGGTCCTGGCTTACTCTGGGCACACGCCGATCGTTGCAGGTCACCCGGGGGCATGCAAACCGTACGTACGGCTTGGTATGTCGCCATCTACCATCGCCCGGTGACCCAGCCCCACACAGTGCCCGCCGCCCCGCTGACCGTGGCCACCATCCAGGCCACACCAGTGCCCGGTGACGTCGCCGGCAACGCGGTCATCGCCGCCGACCTGGTTCGCCAAGCTGGTGACCTGGGCGCCCGGGTGGCCGTACTCCCGGAGCTGTTCCTCTGCGCGTACCACCCGCCAACCCTCGCCGACGACCCGGCCGGCACGGACGTCGCGGCCGATGATGCCGGGGCGGTTGCGGATCCCCGGCTCGACCCGCTGCGCGCCGCGGCGCGAGGCCGGCGTCACCGCGCTGGTCGGCGCCGCCGCCCGGCACCCGGACGGTCGACGGACCATCGCCGCCCTGGTGGTCGACCGGGCCGGCGGGTGCGGGTCGGGTACGACAAGCAGCAGCTGTGGGGCGACGAGCGCCAGCTGTTCACCCCGGCGACCGGGGTGCCACGCTGTTCGTCGACGACTGGCGGCTCGGGCTCGGCATCTGCTACGACGGCTGTTTCCCGGAACACGGTCGGGCCGCCGCCCTCGACGGCGCACACGGCTACCTGTGCCCGAGCGGCTACCTGTCCGGTTCCGAACACCGCCGGGACCTGTACTACGCCGCCCGAGCCCTGGACAACACGATGTTCGTGGTCTTCGCCAACGCCGTCGGCGGCGTCGACCCGTGGCGGTTCAACGGTGGAGCCGCGATCTACGACCCGGAGGGGCGGGTGCTCGTCCGTGGCGCCGACGAGGGCACGGCGGTGCTCGTGGCGACGCTCGATCCCGGCGCGCTCGCGGCCACCCGGGCGGCCCATTCGATGCTCGCCGATCGACTGCCGGACCAGGGTGGCCCGCGTGTCGATGTCCGGTTGAGCTCGTCGTGAGCTCGATACCCGCCGGCTCTGTTGGCGGACACGTCGGTCCCGTAGGGTGCCCGAGTGCCACTGCTCCTGCTGGACCTGGACAACACCCTGCTGGATCGGGCCGGGCCGTTCCGCCGCTGGGGTGAGCGCTTCCTGGACAGCATCGGCGCGCCCCACACCGACATCGACTGGCTGATTTCGATCGACGCCGACGGCCTGACCGACCGCTGGGACCTCGCCGACGCCATCCGGGACCGTTACGAGCTGCGCATTCCCTCGATCGACCTGGTCGAAGAACTGCACGACGGGTGGTGGCGCAGACCCGGCTCGACCCCTGACCGCCTGCGCGCTGCGCATCGCCGACGACGCCGGCTGGGTGCCGGTGGTGGTCTGCAACGGCACGGTACGCGTCGAGGACGCCAAGATCCGCCAAACCGGGCTGGACCAGTACGTCGCGGACTGGGTGATCTCCGAGGAAGCCGGCGTCAGCAAGCCCAACCCGCGAATCTTCGCGCTCGCCGCCCAGCGGGTCCGGATGCCGCTCCGTGGCGCGTGGGTGATCGGCGACAGCCCGGAGGCAGACATCGGCGGTGCCGCAGCCGTCGGGCTGCCCAGTGTGTGGCTGCACCGGGGCGTAGCTGGACGGACGCCCGGTTCGCACCGAGCCGCACGGTGGACGGGCTGATCGCCGCGGTCGCCACCGTGCTCGCCCGCTGACGGCGTCGCGCTGACGGCGTCGCGCTGACGGCGTCGCGCTGACGGCGTCGCGCTGACGGCGTCGCGCTGACGGACGTCGCGTTGAGGGGCGTCGAGCTGTCCGCGTCGCGTTGAGGGGCGTCGCGTTGAGGGGCGTCGCGTTGAGGGGCGTCGCGTTGAGGGCGTCGCGTTGAGGGCGTCGCGTTGAGGGGCGTCGCGTTGAGGGCGTCGCGTTGAGGGGCGTCGCGTTGAGGGGCGTCGAGTTGTCCGCGTCGCGTTGAGGGGCGTCGCGTTGAGGGGCGTCGCGTTGAGGGGCGTCGAGTTGTCCGCGTCGCGTTGAGGGCGTCGCGTTGAGGGGCGTCGCGTTGAGGGGCGTCGCGTTGAGGGCGTCGCGCTGAGGTGCGTCGCGTTTCCGCGTCGCGTCCTTCAAGATCCGCGCACTATCCTGATGTTGCTGCCTCCGCGCGCCGTGAGGCAGCAACATCAGGGTTGTTGTGCGGATCTTCATCCGATCGCGTGCGTCTGCGCCCCGATCGCGTGCGTGACTGCGCTCGGATCGCGTGCAACTGCGCTTCGACCGCGCGTGCGTCTGCGTCCCGACCGCGCGTGCGTCTGCGTCCCGACCGCGCGTGCGTCTGCGTCCCGACCGCTCGTGACTGCGTCCCGATCCCGGCTGCGAGCGCGTGCAGGCTTCGTGTCTGGCCGGCGCGGCGGAGGGCTGGTTTCGGTTAATCGGTTGACCGGCTGCCGGATGGCCGCGAGCATTGTCGGCGCATGGTGCATCCCGGGCGTGGGCCCGGTCGAGGACAAGGGGTCGGTCATGGCCGTCTTTGCGGGTCGCTTCCAGCCGCCTATCTCAGCCTCGACCAAGGGAACTTCACCACAGTGCGCAATGATGATCTTCCGGCGCTGGAGCGCCAGAGCCGCGGCAAGCGCCGCTTCGATGACGACGAACCACAGTTTCTGAAGCGCGGGCGGCCCACCGAGCCGCTCGCAGACCCGGACAGCGAACCGGACCCGGACACCGGCGAACGCTGGTCGTCCTGGGACGACGCCGTGCACGGGCCGCAACCGCACCCGGCCTGGCTGGTCACCGAGTTGGCCGCCAAGGACTCCGAGCTGGGTGTGTTGAAGACCGGCAAGGAAGCGGACGTCCACCTGGTCCGTCGGGGTGCCCGACACCGACCGGTCCTGCCTGCTGGCGGTGAAGCGTTACCGCGAGCCCGAGCACCGGCTGTTCCACCGGGACGCCGGCTACCTGGAGGGCCGTCGGGTGCGCCGGTCCCGGGAGAACCGGCGATGGCTGGCCGGACGGCGTTCGGCCGGCAGATGATCGCCGGGCAGTGGGCTGCGGCCGAGTTCGACGCCCTGTGCCGGCTCTGGGAGATCGGTGCCGGGCACGAGCGGATCGCCGTCCCGTACCCGGTTCAGCTGCGGGGCACCGAGCTGATGTTGGAGTTCGTCGGGGACGCCGAGTCGGGGCAGGCCGCGCCCGGCTGGCCCAGCTGCGCCCCGACCCTCCGAGCTGCGTGACCTGTGGGCCCAGCTGGTGGAGGCTCTGCGGGTGCTGGCCCGGGCCGGCTACGCGCACGGTGACCTGTCGCCGTACAACCTGCTCGTGCACCGGGGCGGCTGGTCGTGATCGACCTGCCGCAGGTGGTCGACGTGGTGGCGAACCCGCAGGGGCCGGAGTTCCTGGCCCGCGACGTGCGGGTGGTCGGCGCCTGGTTCGCGGCCCGCGGTCTGCCGGCCGAGCAGGTCGACCCGGCGCGTTGGCCGGGAGCTGCTGCGCGAGGCGGGCCTGCGCTGATCGGAGCGGTCGGCGGCCGGGCCGCCCGACCCACCGGGTTTACTGCAGGTAGCGCTCCACCTCGGGCTTGGGGCGTTCTCCCTGCGCGTCCGGGTCGCCGTGGGTCTCCGGGCGGCCCGTCGGCGACGCAGCAGGTCCCAGCACTGGTCGAGGGATTCCTCCAGGGCGCGTAGCCGCTCGCTGGCGTCGCCCTCGGTGCCCGACTCGTGGGCCTGGGCGTCGGCGCGAAGCTTGTGTTCCTCGTCGACCAGCTCGGAGATCCGGTTCAGGATGGTCTTGTCGTCCATGACAAGAGCCTGGCACAGGGTGCCGGGTGTCGCCCGGATTCGGTCGTTCCGCCGGCTCGGCGGGTCTGGCGCAGGTGACGGGTGGCGCGGCCCGGTGGAGCCGGCATTGGCGAATAGACCCGACCTTTGCGCGTTGTAGTGATGTTCGTCACTATCTGATGCCTCGGCGATTGACTGCTGTTCACGAACGCCGCTACCTGCGGGATCTGTGGTAGAGGCACTTCCCGTCCATCGAACCCGATGGGAAAGCGATCCTTGCGCGTGAAAATTTCACACACCTCGCCTAGAGGAAGGCGGCCGAGCGGTGGCATGCTCCACGAATATCTAACTCCGCATAGTCGTCTCGCGACACCGAGTATCCACAAGGGAGTGTCAGATCCCGTGGCAGCACCTTCGACAGTGCCGGTACGCCCGCGACGGGCAGGTTCGATCCCGCTGCGCCACGTGGTGCCCAACCTGTTCCGTGATCCGGCCCGCACCCTGGTCGAGTTGGGCGAGCGGTCGCAGGGCGAGGTGGTGAAGCTCAGCCTCGGTGCCTTCCGCCCCTACCTGATCACGCGACCGGAGGACCTGCAACGGGTTCTGCGCGAGAAGGCCGACAACTACGTCCGCGCCGGCGACGGTCTCCAGTGGCGCCCGCTGAAGCGGTTGTTCGGCGACGGCATCCTCAGCGACGGCGACTACTGGAAGAACAGCCGCCACGTGCTCCAGCCGCTGTTCACCGCTCGACGGGTCGACGCACTCGTCGATCGGATGGCCGAGGCCATCGAGGACGTGGTCGACGAGCTGGACGAGCCCGCCCGTGCCGGTCAGCCCGTCGACATGGGCACCGTGCAGGCCCGGATCGTCTGTTCGGCGATCATGCGGGTCTTCTTCGCCGACAAGATCTCGGTGCCGCAGGCGATGCGCATCATGGAGGCGCAGGACGCGATCGCCTGGTCGGTGATGCCGCGGCTGATGGTGCCGTGGCGCCGCTGGCCATGCCGATGCCCGGCGATCGTGCGTTCCGCCAGGCGGTGCGACTCATCGACGACACCGTGCTCCCGATCGTCCGCGCCGCCAAGGACACCGCGGAGACCGACGGCGACGACATCATCGCCACGCTGTGGCGGGGCCGCACCGAGGCCGGCGGCCGGCTCGGCGAGCAGCAGGTCCGGGACGACACCGTCTCCATGGTCGCCACCACCACCGAAACCACGATCAGCGTCCTGACCTGGCTCTGGCCGCACATCGCCCAGGACGAGAAGATCGCCGAGCGACTGTACGAGGAGATCGACCGGGTGGTCGGCAACGCGCCGGTCCGACGTGAGCACCTGCGCGATCTGCGGTACACCCGGCAGGTGCTCGACGAACTGTTGCGGCTCTACCCGATCGGCTGGCTCTTCCCGCGTCGGGCGGTGGAGGCCGACGTCATCGGCGGCGTCCGCATCGAGGCCGGCGCGACGCTCGTGGTCAGCCCGCTGATCACCCACCGGATGTCCGCGTTCTGGGAGCGGCCCGAGGTCTTCGACCCCGACCGGTTCGACCCCGAGCAGGTCCGCGACCGACACCGGTACGCGCACTTCCCGTTCGGCGGCGGCCCACACCAGTGCATCGGCATGCACCTCTTCTACCTGGAGGCGATGCTGATCGTGGCCACCGTCCTGAGTCGGTTCCGGTTCCGCCTGGAGCGGCAGGCCGTGCCCGGCATCAAGGTGGCCGCCGCGCTGCGACCCCTCGATCGTGTCGAGGTGACCCTGCAGCCGGTACGGAGCGGCTCCGCATGACCGCTGGGCTCGCGTCGCCGCCGGGTACCGATGGCGACCAGATGGCGCTGGCCGCCGAGCAGGGCCGGATCTGTGCCCTCGCCGCGAAGGGCCAACGTGACCTGGCCGAGCGCGCCGCCGCGTACCCCGATCTGTTCCCGGCGCGACCGTTCGACCCGGCGCTGTTCGGCAACGTCGCGATGGCCATCGCATTCGGGCGCCCTGGTGCGACATCACCCAGTTGCGCGTCACGAACCGGGCGGTGCTGTGGGGTTCGCGGTCGACTGGCTCGTCGACCACGAGGCGCGTACCCGTGCCGAGATCGATGGGTTGACGGCGCGCTGCCTCGCGGTCGCCGAGGGCGGGAAACCGGCGGACGACGACTCCCTCGGTCGTTTCCTCGCCGAGCTGCGCGACGAACTGGCGGCCGTGCCGGCGTACGAGATCCACGGGGCCGTGTGGCGCGACGAGTTGCGTACCGTGCTCGACGCCATGGCGCGGGAGTGGGACTGGAAGCAGACCGCCAGCGGTGAAGCGCTGCCGACCCTGGACGAGTACCTGGCCAACGCGGCGAACCTCGCCTGCACTGTGGTCAACGTCGTGCACTGGCTCAACTCCGACGATCCCGCGACGCTGGCCCACCTCGACGCGCTGGTGGCGGCCAGCGACCAGGTGCAGCGGATCATCCGACTCGTCAACGACCTCGCCAGCTACGAACGCGACAAGCGGTGGGGGACCTGAACGCGCTGATGTTGGTGCCGGAGCGGGCCGACGTCGAGCGCAGGATCACCGACCTGGTGGCGTACGCCCGCGAGTTGCTCGAACCCTTGCGCACCAGCTGCCCGGTGCAGGCCGACTACCTCGCCCGTCAGATCGGTTTCAGCACCGGCTTCTACGGGTCGACCGACTTCTGGGCGTGCAGTGACCACCTCGTCAGCCGCCGCGGATGCGAGGACGAGTCGGCCGTGACCGCATCGGCCCGGAGGTCCTCGCCGCGATGGTGCTCGAACCGGCGGGGCGGGTCACCCCGTCGGTGTACGAGACCGGCCGGGTCGTCGCGGACGCGCCGTGGCTCGCCGGCCATGACCGGCGGCTGCGCTATCTGCTTGACGATCAGCGGTCCGATGGCGGGTGGGGTGGCGTCGGCGGCTACGCCGTGGTGCCGACGGTGAGCGCGGTGGAGGCGCTGCTCGGCACACTGCGGGCGGCCAGGGGCGGCTCGGCCGAGTTGGCCGTCGCGGCGGGCCGCGGCTGGGCGTGCTCGCCGACTGGCTCGGACGGGGCACGCCGCTGCCCGACACGCCGGCGGCCGATCTCATCGTGGCGGCTCTGGTGGAACGGATCAACGACCACCTCACCTTTCTCGCGGCACACCCCGATCGGGGTTCGGCGACGGGATTCGCGCCCTGCCCGACGTGAACCGCCGGCGCCTCGACGCCGTACACGCGCTGGTGGGCGCCGGACGTCCGGTGCCGCAGAAGCTGCTGCACGCCTTCGAGGTGCTCGGTCCGGCTGCGCGCCGGCACGGCGGGTGTCCCCGGTCGCCGGGGCCGTGGGTGCCTCACCAGCGGCCACCGCCGCCTGGGTCGGCGACCCGGCGATGCCCGGCGCCGACCCGGAGGCCCTGGCCTACCTGAGGGCCGCCGTCGGCCTCCTCGACGGACCGGTGCCCTGCTGTACGCCGATCACGGTGTTCGAGCGGGCCTGGGCGCTGAGCAGTCTGGCCCGGGTCGGGGTGCCGGTCCGGCCCGCGCCGAAGCTCGTCGCCGAGTTGGCCGCCGCGCTCGGACCGCAGGGCGCGCCGACCGGGCCGGGCTGCCGGCCGACGCGGACACCACCTCGGCCGCTCTCTACGCTCTCGCCCGCCTCGGCCATCCGGTGGACCCGGCGAGCCTGTTCCACTTCGACCTCGGCAGCCACTTCTGCACCTGGCGCGGGAGGACGGGCAGTCGGTCACCACGAACGCGCACGTGCTGGAGGCGCTCGGCTCGCACGCCCGGTCCACGTCGACGGCCGCGAGCCGCTACGGCAGCCGTGCGGCTGCGTTGGCCGGGTGGCTCGCCGACCAGCAGCAGGCCGACGGCTCCTGGGCGGACCGCTGGCACGCCTCGCCCTACTACGCCACCTCGTGCGTCGTTGCGGCCCTCGACCGGTACGCCCGGACGGGATCGCCGGACCGGCGGTGGACCGTGCCGTCGACTGGATCGTGGCCACCCAACGGGCGGACGGGTCGTGGGGTCGGTGGACGGGCACCGTGGAGGAGACCGCGTACGCACTGCACGTGCTGCTGGGGTCGACCGAGCCGCTCGGCCGGGCGTGCGGGAGGCCGTCGCTCGCGGTTTGCGACACGTGACCGATGTGGACGATCAACACGTGCACCCTCCACTGTGGCACGACAAAGATCTCTATACGCCAGTGCTGATTGTCCGTGCGGCCATTCTCGCGGTCCGGCAGTTGGCCCTGACCAGATCTGACCTGGTCAGTGGCATGAACCGGGCGGCTCCACTCCGGCGACGTACGGCGGTCACATGATCAGCAGCGCTTGAGCGCGGCCCCGGACGCTGCTAGCGTGCGCCGGGGTCGAATCGTGCACTCCGCACGAATGACTGATCAATCAAACAGGCCGCGCCAGGGACGGTGTAATGGGTTCCCGCAGTACGAATCTGCGTACCAAGGTTGTTGCTCTACTCGTCTCACTCGTCGCGCTCTGGGGTTTCACGGCCTGGGTCACCGTCCGGGACGGGGTCAACCTGCTCGGCGTACAAACCCTGGACTCGAAAGTCTTCGATCCCACCGAGCCGCTGCTGCTGCAGTTGCAGTTGGAACGTCGGACGTCTCTGACCTACCTCGGTCGACCCGACGACGCCCAACGCGCCACGCTGGCGCAGACGCGGCAGCGCACCGACGAGCTGGCCGCGACGTTCACGAAGTCCACCGAGAGCTGGCAGATCGGCACGCTCGGCAGTGACATCCTCGACCAGCGCATCAAGGCCCTCGTCACCGGTCTTGACGACCTGGACAAGACCCGCGCCGCGGTGGACGGTCGGAGCATCGACCGGGCCGGGGCCATCGCGACCTTCACCGGTGTGATCGAGTCGGTCTACCGGGTGTACGACGCGCTCGGCAACCTCGACGACGAGCAGGTCGCCGAGGACACTGCCGCGCTGATCGGCCTCAACCGGTCCCGGGAGCTGTTGTCCCAGGAGGACGCGCTGCTGGCCGGCGTACTGGCCGCCGGGCGCATCACCACTGCCGAGCGGGCCGAGTTCACCCGGGTCGTCGGCGCCCGACAGTTCGTCGCCGCCTCGGCACTGGTCCGACTCCCCGCCGCCGACCAGCGCCGCTACGAGTCGATGTCGGCGGGTGCCACCTTCACCCGGCTGACCGCCCTGGAGGCCCAGGTCATGGAGGGCAACGGCGCAGGCCGGCCAGCCGTGACCGCGACGGAGTGGAACGACACCACCGCTCCGGCACTTACCGAGATCAGTGAGGTCGTCCTGGCCGGTGGCGACGGTGTGGTCGACCGGGCAACCCCGGTCGCCGTCGGCGTCGTCGTCCGGCTGGCGTTGGCCACCGGCCTCGGTCTGCTCGCCGTCATCGCCTCGATCATCGTGTCCATCACCACCGCCCGTTCCCTGGTACGGCAGCTGGAACGGTTGCGGGGCGCGGCCTTCCGCCTGGCCAACGAGCGGCTGCCCGGCGTGGTCGAGCGGCTCGGTCGCGGCGAGGGTCGACGTGGCCACCGAGGCGCCACCCTGGAGTTCGGCACCGACGAGATCGGCCAGGTGGGCAAGGCCTTCAACGCGGTCCAGGAGACCGCGATCCGGACCGCCGTCGAACAGGCCGAGCTGCGCCGCAGCGTCCGCGAGGTCTTCCTCAGCCTGGCCCGACGCACGCAGGCGCTCGTACACCGCCAGCTCACCCTGCTGGACGCGATGGAGCGCCGCGAACACGACGCGGAGGAGCTGGAGGACCTGTTCCGGGTCGACCACCTGGCCACCCGGATGCGGCGCAACGCGGAAAACCTGATCGTGCTGTCCGGCTCCACCCCGGGTCGGGCCTGGCGACGCAACATCCCCATGGTCGACGTGGTGCGCGGTGCCGTGGCCGAGGTGGAGGACTACACCCGGGTCAACGTGCTGCCCCTCGGGCCGGTCTCGCTCGCCGGTCGCGCGGTCGGCGACATCATCCACCTGCTCGCCGAGCTGATCGAGAACGGCCTGTCGTTCTCCCGCCACCACGACTGTCGAGGTCCGCGGCCAGTTGGTCGCCAACGGGTTCGCCATCGAGATCGAGGACCGGGGTCTCGGCATGAGCGGGGAGGACCTGGCCGCGGCGAACCACCGGATCGTCGACCGGTCCGAGCTGAACCTCGCCAACGCCGCCCGCCTCGGGCTCTACGTGGTGAGCCGGCTGACCGAGCGGCACGGCGTGCGCGTACGGCTGAAGAGTCCGCGTACGGCGGCACCACCGCTGTCGTGCTGATCCCTCTGGAGCTGGTCACCGCGGCCGACGTGTCCTCGGAGGACTCCGGTTCGTTCCGGGCCGGATCGGCGATCCCGATGCCGTCGGCGCCCCGGCCGACACCACCCGTCCGGCCTTCCTCGCACCGCTCGCGCTGGCCGCGTCGACGACCACCGTGCCGGACGCACCGGGTCAGGTCGCCCCGGCGGCGCCGATCGCTGTCGACGACACCACCTCGACGGCAGCCGCCGACGAGACCGCCCTACCCACCCGGCAGCGGGCGAAGCCGTCCACCGCTACACCCGACCTGCCCACCCGGGCCCGGCGTGGCCTCGGCCAACCGGCCCTGGAGGCTCCCACGGTGCCCACCGGCCTGCCCGCGGTCGAGCGCTCCGCCCAGCGGGCACACCGAGCGCCGGTCGTGACCGGCGAAGGTGGTCCGATGCCCGCGCGGGCGGAGGCGGAGCGGACGGACTCCGGCCTGCCCGTCCGGGTTCGGCAGGCGAACATCGTCCCCGAGCTGCGGGACGACCCGGCGGTGTCGGAAGCCGACGACGACGACGATGTCGTACGCCCACCGGAGCAGGTGCGCCGAATGATGAGCTCCTACCAGACCGGCACCCGGCGTGGCCGGACCGACGCGGCCCGGCTGCTCGGCGGCGCCTCCGGCGCACCGGCGTCGGCGCCGCACGACCCGACCGACGAGGACCCCAAGCCACCTGACCGAGCACCGATGACGCGATGCCGCGCGTGTGACGGTCATGCCCCAGACGAACACGGCGCACAGCCGGGCGAGAAGAGGACGACGAAGTGACCCAGAAGACGGCTTCGAGTGCCGACCTGACGTGGTTGCTGGATGACCTGGTGGGCCGGGTGAAGCAGGCGGAGCACGCGGTCGCGCTTCCACCGACGGCCTGTTGATGGCCTCCTCCCAGGGTTGAGCCGGGACGACGGCGAACACCTCGCAGCGATGGCGGCCGGTATCCAGAGCCTGGCCCGAGGTGCCGGTAAGCGCTTCGGTGGCGGCCAGGTGCAGCAGACCATCATCGAGATGCAGTCGTCGTTCCTGTTCGTCACCGCGGCCGGCCGCAACGCCTGCCTGGCGGTCCTGGCCAGTGAGGACGCCGACGTCGGCCTGATCGCCTACGAGATGGCGATGCTGGTGACCCGTGTCGGCAAGTACGTCGCCTCCCCGTCCCGCACAGAGCAGCCGGCCGGCGAGAGGTAGCGGCGATGACAGTCCAGGGGAGTCCGCAGACCACCAGTGGGTGGATGACCATGCTGGTCCGGTGGTTCGCCCGTACGCGGTGACCCGCGGCCGGGCTCGCCCGGTCACCGGCACGTTCGATCTGATCTCCCTGGTCACCGCGACCCGCACCGAGGTCGCGCCGGAGGTCGGCATCGGTCCGGAGCACGTGGCGATCGTCGGGCTGTGTCAGCGGATACAGTCCGTCGCCGAGATCGCCGCCCATCTCGACCTGCCGGTGGGCACCATCCGGGTGCTTCTCGGTGACTTGGCGGCCCGCAGCCTGGTGCAGGTCCGCGAGCCGCAGACCACGGCCGGTCTTCCCGACAACAGCATCTTCGAGGCGGTAATCAATGGACTACGGGCACTCTGACCGGCCGGCGGGAGCGACCCCACTGCCCACCGCGATCAAGATCCTGGTCGCCGGTGGCTTCGGCGTGGGCAAGACGACCATGGTCGGTGCGGTCAGCGAGACCCGGCCGCTGCGCACCGAGGAGGTGCTGACCGAATCGGGGTCGGCATCGACGACCTTTCCGGTGTGGAGGGTAAGACCACCACCACCGTTGCCATGGACTTCGGCCGGATCACCATCAGCGAGGACCTGGTCCTCTACCTGTTCGGTACCCCCGGTCAGGACCGGTTCTGGTTCGTCTGGGACGAGCTGGCCCTCGGTGCCATCGGCGCGGTGGTGCTGGCCGACACCCGCCGGCTCGCCGACTGCTTCCCGTCGATCGACTACTTCGAGGGGCGGGGCACGCCGTTCGTGGTCGCGGTGAACTGCTTCGAGGGCGCTCGGCAGTACCGGCTCGACGAGGTGCAGGCCGCGCTGAACCTGGACCCGGGAGTGCCGGTGCTGCTCTGCGACGCCCGCACGCGTGAGTCCAGCAAGGAGGTGCTCGTCACGCTGATGGAGCACGCCATGAAGACCCGCGAGGCCCGTCGCCGCGCCAACAGCGGAGACTGACAGAGGTTTTCGGGGTGAGGTGTCCGGAACGCTGTCGGCCGATCGTCATGCTGGCGAAACCCCGAGACCAGGGAGCGACCAGATGAAGTACATGATGTTCGTGTGCAGCGACACCAAGCCGGACACCGACCCCACCGAGCTACCCGACATCCACAAGTGGGTGGCCGACAACGACTCGCAGGGGCGCCGTCTGACCGGCAACGTGCTGTCGCCGACCAGCGCGGCCACCACCGTCCGTGTTCGGGACGGTGAACTGCTCGTCTCCGAGGGCCGTTCGCGGAGACCGCAGAGGTGATCGTGGGCTTCGACCTGCTCGACTGCGCCGACCTGGACGAGGCGATCGAGGTGGCCCGCACCCACCCGATGGCCCGCGAAGGACGACTGGAACTGCGCCCGTTCGCGGACCTGTCCGACTGACGGCGATGTCCACCGCAGCGCCGGCCGGTGCGCACCAGGCACCGGCCGGCGCGGCGGCGCGAGGCCGTCGCGGTCGCCGGCGTCGAGGCGTACCCGGATTGTCGCGACCCTGATCCGGGTGACCGGTGACTGGACGTTGGCCGAGGACTGCGCCCAGGAGTCGTTGACCGTCGCACTGGAGCGCTGGCCCGCCGACGGTGTGCCGGCCAACCCGGGCGGCTGGCTCATGACGGTGGCGCGTAACCGGGCGATCGACGTGCTGCGCCGGGCCGCCACGGAGCGGCGCAAGCTGCACGACCTGGCGCTGCTCACGCCGGACGACGCGTCGCCGGAGCCGGAGGTGGGCCAGGACGTGGTCGACGACCGGCTGCGGCTCATCTTCACCTGCTGCCATCCGGCGCTCGCGATCGAGGCCGGGTGGCGTTGACGTTGCGAACGGTCTGCGGGTGCCGACCGCCGACATCGCCCGCCTGTTGCTGGTCAGCGAGTCGACGATGACCCGCCGGCTGACCGGGCCCGTACCCGCATCGCCCAGGCCGGCATCCCTACCGGGTGCCGAGCGGGCCGGCGCTGACCGAGCGGCTGCCCGGCGTCCTCGCCGTGTTGTACCTGCTGTTCACCCGGGGCTACGTCGCGGACGGCGAGCCGGCCTTCGCCGACGAGGCCGTCCGACTGGCCCGGCTGCTCGACCGGCTGATGCCCGACCAGTCCGAGGTCGCCGCGCTGCTGGCGCTGTTCCTGTTCCAGCACTCCGTCGAGATGCCCGCCGCGACGCCGCGGGCACCCTGCTCACCCTGCAACGGCAGGACCGCGACCGGTGGGACCGCGCCGCCATCGCCGAGGGCCTGGTCGCGCTCGATCGGGTACGCCACGACGGGCCGTACGCGTGGCAGGCTCGGATCGCCGCCTGTCACGCCACCGTGGCCTCGGCCGACGACACCGACTGGCCGGCGATCGCGCGAGCCTACGACGCGCTGGCCGATATCCGTCCTCGCCGGTGATCACGCTCAACCGTGCAGTGGCGCACGGGTACGCCACGGCCCGGCCGCCGGGTTGGTCCTGCTCGACGCGGCACGGGCCGGGGCGGGCTGGACGGCTATCCGCTGACCGTGGCGGTGCAGGCCGATCTGGTGGCGCGGCAGGGCGACCGGGTGCGTGCGGCAGGACTGTTCCGGGAGGCGGCGGCAGCGGTGGGCTCAACCGCCGAGCGCCGTGCGCTGCTCGACCGGGCCGACGAACTCGCGCGGTAGGGCGGCGGCTTCGGTGCGGCCCGGCTTCGGTGCGGCGCGGCTACGGCGCGGCCCGGCTTCGGCGCGGCCCGGCTTCGGTTCGGTCCGGCTTCGGTTCGGTCCGGCTTCGGTCCGTCCGGGCGCCTGGCAGGGCTCAGTCGCGTCCTTTGCTCTGCTTCACTCGGCGCAACATTTATCGCACGTTCTTGTTGCGTGCGTTGAAGCAGAGCAAGGACGCGAACCTGACCGGCGGGCCCGGACGCCCACCGAGGCGGGCCCGGACGCCCAGCGAGGCGGGCCCGCACACCCACCGGGAGAGGTCAGCCGCGCTTGGCCAACACCAGGAATCGGGCCCAGGCCGCCGGGTCGAAGGCGAGCGCCGGACCGGCCGGGTCCTTCGAGTCACGTACGCCGATGACGCCCGCGAGGTTGTCGGCCACCTCGACGCAGTCGCCGCCGTTGTTGCCACTCTTGCTGCTCTTGCGCCACCGAGCGCCGGTCAGGTCCATGATGCCGCCGCTTCCTGATGAGATTGAGGGACTGCGCCCGCGACAGGGCTCCATCGCGAATGCGTTCCCACCGTCGATCGAGCGTAGCAACGTCGGCAACCTTGTCGATGAGCTGCGCTGCGCCTGGCTGTCGACGTGCGCGACCCGCGCCCGTCCGGCATCTCGGCCACGGTGAACGGCCCACCGAGGCCCGGATACATGCCGACGTCGGCGGGCACGACGAACAGCGACACGTTTGGCAGCGCGGCCTGCTCAGCCAGCCGCTCGCACTGCTCCCGCATCATGGCCCGGTCGCCGTCGAGGGTGCGCCGGAGGATTCCCTCGTCGAGGACCGCGACGAGCAACGGCGGGCGTTCCCGGCGCAGGATGGCCTGCCGGCTCAGCCGCGCCTCGGCGAGGTTGTCGGCCTCGGCCGGTGTCAGCGCCTCGCCGACCAGGGTCGCCAGCGCGTACGCCTTGGTCTGAAGGAGGCCCGGATCCACGCGAGCTGGAACGACCGCAGCGACAGTGCCTCGCGCTCGATCTCGGCCCAGGGCCGGAACCAGGCCGGCGTCCGGCGCTTCAGCGCGTCGGGCCACAGCTCGTCGACGTTCCGACCGAGCAGCTCGGCGACCTGGGCGCGGTGACGCGTCTGCGGAATCCGTCCGGTGCTCGCCCACTTGGCGGCCGTCTTCGGATCGACACCAATCTGCGCAGCGAGAGTGTCCGCTGTGTGGCCCTTCTCGACCATCGCGCCCTGTACGGCTCGATTCATCTCCAGACCTCCCAGAACGTTCCAGACGTTGATGGGAGATACTTCTACGCGGTGTGATTGCTTGGCGACCCTCGGCAGTGTGCTGTGAGACAGCGTCGCGGAGGGAGCACAGGATGCCCGAGGACAAGCCCCGGAAACACCCAAAGCCGACCGGCGTTCCGCCGCCGGTCAGGCCGAGCCTGACCCGCCCGACCGGGCCACGGCACCCTCCGTACCGTGGCCCGGGTCGCGCGGCGAACGTCGTACCCAAATCACGCTGGTGGTCCCGGTGCGGCCCGGCGGTCGCGCACACCGCCGACGGCCCGCTCTGGACGTGCGACGCCTGCGGTCAGGACTGGCCCTGCCCGGCGCTGCGAGCGACCCCGACGGACGCCGCCCGTCGCGCGACCCTGATCCCGAGTTCTCCCGGATCACCCGCCGGGCGATCCGGGACCTTCGCAGCCAGCCGGGCGGACCCGACCCGGTCGCCATCGTCCGCCGTTTCCTCTGGTTCCTGCCGCTCACCGACGAGGAGGCCCGCGCAGTCATCGCTGCGGCTGCGCTGAGCGCTCACCGGCAGCGGCGTCTTCCACGCGAACGGCGAAGGCCGCCCCGCCGGGCAGGGCGGCCTTCGACCAGCCGTACGCGATCAGTTGGCGATCATGCGGCGCAGCACGTACTGCAGGATGCCGCCGTGCCGGTAGTAGTCCGCCTCACCGGGAGTGTCGATCCGCACCACGGCGTCGAACTCCACGCCGGTGTCGGTGTTGACCCGCACGGTGCGCGGGTGTCGCCGTCGTTGAGGGCCGTCACCCCGGTGATGGTGAACGTCTCGGTGCCGGTCAGGCCGAGCGACTCGGCGGTGACGTCCACCGGGAACTGCAACGGCAGCACGCCCATGCCGATGAGGTTGGAGCGGTGGATCCGCTCGTACGACTCGGCGATGACCGCCCGGACGCCCAGCAGCATCGTGCCCTTGGCCGCCCAGTCCCGCGACGAACCCGAGCCGTACTCCTTGCCCGCCAGCACGACCAGCGGGATGCCGGCCTCCTGGTAGGCCACGGACGCGTCGTAGATCGAGGTCTGGTCGCCGGTGAGGTGGTTGACGGTGAAGCCGCCCTCCACCCGGGCACCAGCTGGTTGCGCAGCCGGATGTTGGCGAAGGTGCCCCGGATCATCACCTCGTGGTTGCCCCGGCGCGAGCCGTACGAGTTGAACTCGTGGCGCGGCACACCGTGCTCGGCCAGGTACGTCCCGGCTGGGAGTCCGCCTTGATCGCGCCGGCCGGCGAGATGTGGTCGGTGGTCACCGAGTCGCCCAGCTTGCCAGCACCCGGGCGTCGGCGATGTCGACGACCGGGCTCGGCTCCTGCTGCATGCCCTCGAAGTACGGGGCTTGCGCACGTAGGTGGAGTCGTTCTCCCAGGCGAAGGTGTCGCCGGTCGGGGTCGGCAACGACTGCCACCGCTCGTCACCCGCGAAGACATCGGCGTACGCGGCACTGAACCGGAGGCGCCGATCGCCTGGGCGATGACGTCCTGGATCTCGGTGCTGTTCGGCCAGATCTCGCGCAGGTAGACCGGGTTGCCCTCGGTGTCCTCACCGATCGGCTCGTTGGCCAGGTCGATGTCCATCGTGCCGGCGAGGGCGTACGCGACCACCAGCGGCGGGGACGCCAGGTAGTTCATCTTGACGTCCGGGTTGATCCGGCCCTCGAAGTTCCGGTTGCCGGAGGCACCGACACCACCGACAGGTCGTGCTCGTTGACAGCGGCGGACACCTCATCGGGCAGCGGGCCCGAGTTGCCGATGCACGTGGTGCAGCCGTAGCCGACCAGGTTGAAGCCGAGCTTGTTCAGGTACGGCGTGAGGCCGGCCCGCTCGTAGTAGTCCATGACGACCTTGGAGCCGGGCGCCAGGGTCGTCTTCACCCACGGCTTGCTGGTCAGGCCCTTGTCGACCGCGTTTCGGGCCAGCAGCGCGGCACCGATCATCACCTGCGGGTTGGACGTGTTGGTGCACGAGGTGATCGCGGCGATCACCACGGCGCCGTGGTCCAGCTCGTACTCGGCGCCGTCGGCGCCGGTGACCGTACCGGATTGCTGGCCCGACCGCCGGCGCCGGCCGCCGCGGTCTCCAGGTCGCGCGGCTCGTCGGCCGGGTCGCTGAACTCGTTGGCCGGCGGGTCGCTGGCCGGGAACGACTCGGCGCTGGCCTCGTCGGCCGGCCCGTTGGCGCCGCGCGGCAACTCCTCGCGGGCAACGCTCGGCTTGAGGTCGCGCTCGCCGGCCGAGTCGTCGGCGACGTAGTCGGTCAGTGCCGAGCGGAACAGCGTCTTGGCGCTGCCCAGCGGCACCGGTCCTGCGGGCGCTTCGGGCCGGCGAGCGACGGCTCGATGGTGCCGAGATCCAGCTCAAGGCGCTCCGAGTAGTCCGGCTCGTGGTCGGGTCGTGCCAGAGGCCCTGCTCCTTGGCGTACGCCTCGACGAGCGCGACCTGCGCGGCGTCGCGGCCGGTCAGCTCCAGGTAGCGGACCGTCTCCGCGTCGATCGGGAAGATCGCTACGGTGGAGCCGTACTCCGGGGACATGTTGCCGATGGTGGCCCGGTTGGCCAGCGGCACCGCGCTCACGCCGGGGCCGTAGAACTCGACGAACTTGCCGACCACACCGTGCTTGCGCAGCATCTCGGTGATGGTCAGCACCAGGTCGGTGGCGGTGGTGCCGGCCGGCATCTCGCCGTGCAGCTTGAAGCCCACCACGCGGGGATCAGCATGCTGACCGGCTGGCCGAGCATCGCGGCCTCGGCCTCGATGCCGCCGACGCCCCAGCCCAGCACGCCCAGACCGTTGACCATCGTGGTGTGCGAGTCGGTGCCGACCACGGTGTCCGGGTACGCCTGGCCGTTGCGCTCCATGATCGTGCGGGCCAGGTACTCGATGTTGACCTGGTGCACGATGCCGGTGCCCGGCGGGACGACCTTGAACTCGTTGAACGCGGTCTGGCCCCAGCGCAGGAACTGGTAGCGCTCCTTGTTGCGCTCGTACTCCAGCTCGACGTTGCGGGCGAACGCGTCCTCGCGGCCGAACAGGTCGGCGATCACCGAGTGGTCGATGACCAGCTCGGCCGGAGCGAGGTTGACCTTGCTGGCGTCGCCGCCCAGGTCGCGTACGGCCTCGCGCATGGTGGCCAGGTCGACCACGCAGGGCACGCCGGTGAAGTCCTGCATCAGCACCCGCGCCGGGGTGAACTGAATCTCCACGCTCGGGGCGGCGGTGGAGTCCCACCCGCCGAGTTCGCGGATGTGGTCGGCGGTGATGTTCGCGCCGTCCTCGGTCCGCAGCAGGTTCTCCAGCAGAATCTTCAGGCTGTACGGCAGCCGGGCGTGGCCGTCCACCTTGTCAATCTTGAAAATCTCGTAGCTCGCGTCTCCGACGCGTAGCTGGTCTTCGCACCGAAGGTGTCGAGGCTCGCCACGTCGTACTCCTTCACACCAGCGACCGTGAGTAGTCCTGAGCAGTCTGTCGCACCGGTCGGGGTGCCGCCGAGGTTAGGTGACACTTACCGCCGATTCCGCTGTCAACAAAACCGTACGTCCGTCTTGCTATAAGCGCAAGCGAGTGCCAGGGTTCGGGACAGGAGGTACCAGGATGATCCACCACGTACTGCTGGCCTGTCCGCGCGGCACCGAGGACGTCTCGCGCGCCTTCTACGCCGGCCTGCTCGGTCTGGTCGAGAAACCGAAACCGCCGTCCCTCGCCGCCCGCGGTGGTTGCTGGTTCATCGGGTACGACGCCGAGCTGCACCTGGGCGTCGAAGACGACTTCCGCCCGCCCGCAAGGCACACCCGGCGCTGCTCCGCCCTGACCTCGACATACTGGCCAGCCGGCTGCTCGCCGCCGGGTACGACGTCGTCTGGGGCGACGACGAGCTGCCGGGATGCGCCGATTCCACACCCACGACCCGCACGGCAACTGGCTGGAGTTCGTCGCCCCGACCTGATCAGCCCTCGACGCCCTCGGCTGGGCCTGGACGGCGGCTGGGCGGGCTTGCGAGCGCCCCGGGTCACCAGGTCCCGGGTAGGGTCGGAGGCCGGATCGGAAGGGTGCCGAGTGGTTGACGTTCAGCACTGGCTCTCGGCGCTGCCTCCAGGCGTGATCTACCTGATCGTCGCCGGGGTGATCGGCGTGGAGAGCATGGGTGTCCCGCTGCCTGGCGAGATCGTCCTGGTCAGCTCCGCCCTGCTCGCTGCCACCGGCGTGGTGGAACCGGAGTGGGTGGCCAGCGCGGCGGCGTTCGGCGCCATCGTCGGCGACTCCGTCGGCTATGCCGTTGGCCGACGCGGTGGGCGTCCACTGCTCGCCCGGCTGGGTCGGCGCTTTCCCAAGCACCTCGGCCCGCGCAGCTCGCCCGCGCCGAACAGAGCTTCGCGCGGCACGGCGTCTGGGCCGTCTTCTTCGGCCGGTTCGTCGCACTGCTGCGGATCCTGGCCGGGCCGCTGGCCGGGGCGCTGCACGTGCCGTACCGCCGGTTCCTGGTGGCCAACGCGGCCGGTGGCCTGGTCTGGGCTTTCGGCACGACGTACCTGCTCTACTCCGTTGGCCGGGCGGCCGAACACTGGCTGAAGGACATCTCGTGGGCCGGGCTGGTCCTCGCGGTGCTCGCCGGGCTCGGCAGCACCTGGTGGCTACGCCGGCGCGCGCATCGTGTCGCGTCGGCTCCGGACGTTGAGCCGGTTTCGAGCGTCGGGTCGGCATCGAGTGTCGAGTCGGCCTCGGGTGTCGGGTCGGCCTCGAGTGTTGGGTCGGCCTCGAGTGTTGGGTCGGCCTCGGGCGTTGGGTCGGTTACCGGCGTCGACCCGGTCCGCGCGGGCGGCGAGGACTGATCTCTGGGCATGCCGAAGGGCCGGTCCCCGTGGTGGGGTCCGGCCCTTGGCTTCGTGGTGTGTGGGTCAGTTGGTGGCGTAGCCGCGGGTGGCGATCCAGTCGGCGAGGTGTTCGACGGTGATCTGGTAGGCGGCTGGGTGGGGTCGGCGGAGTCGGCGATGGTGACGGTGTTGCCGTTGTCGTGGTAGCCGACGACGCTGATGTAGTGCCCGCCCTCGTAGGAGTGGGTGGTGCCGGTGGTGTCGGTGCTGGTGCCGGCGATGTTGGCGACCACGGCCCGACCGTCGTCGACGGTGCGGACGACGTCGGCGCGCAACTGGTCGGTCTGCGTGGCGTCAGCATCCGGGTTGCTGATCTCCACGCTGTGGTAGGCGTCGGTCTTGCCGGTTTCCTTGTTCAGGACGGGGTGATGTCGTTGATGGAGTTGGTGCCGGCCTCGGTGGTGCCCATTTCCTGGCCATGTCGTCGACGTTGATGTTCTTGCCCTGCACGCTCAGGGCGTTGCGGGTGGCGGCGGGTCCGCAGTAGTAGAAGTTCGGCTGGGCCTCGTAGCGCACACCCAACTCCCGCTCACCATGACCCTTACGATCCGACTGGGTCTGGGTGGCCGGCTTGGCATCGGACGCGGCGTAGGCGGCGGTGATCGGGCCGGCGATGGCACCACCGGTGAACGCGAGCCCAGCAGCGGTCAAGGCGGTCTTACGGATCAGATCGGTACGCATGATGGCGTGCTCCTCTGCATCGGGGAACCCACACGACACTCAACGGGGGTGCGTGGGCGTGCGGGAAAGTTCGCGGCAACGTCGGCGATCCGGGGACCTGCTCGGGCGTTGCGGGGGATGTAACCGGGGCGGCCTGCCGGATGTTCCCGGCGGCGGCTGCCGCGCCCCACGACCCGAAGTCGCGGTGGCATGCCAGGTATAACGACCCCGCCCGGCCCCGATTCCGCCGCCCGGGTGGTCCCAACCACAGGACACCCCGGGCAGAACCGGACAATCGTCCCACCCGGTCGGCCCGATAGACCGGACACACGGTGTGATCCACTCGCGTTTGGTGATATCGCGGCATCCCTCGGCCGGGAGACCCCGACTTCCTGGAAACCGAGTCGATTACGCCCCGACGTCCCGTTGCCACCGACCTGCGGGGTCCTGACGAGGCGACGCGGCACTGCGACGACGCCTCGCGCCTCGCAACTTCCTGAAGTTGCTGCCTCAGACGCGCCGAGGCAGCAGTTTCCCTGAAGTTGCTGGGTCCAGGAGGGACGGTGGTCAGGCCGGGTCGGCGGGTTTTGACGCGTCGCCGGCCTGGGCGTGCCGCTCCAGGAGTCGCTGTCGGATCTCCTCCGGGTGTACGCGCGTCGACGCCGTTCGGCGCGCGCGATGACCACGCCGGAGGCCGCGACACCGGCGAGCCCGGCCAACCGAGGACCTTCCACCACCGCATTCGTTGCCGCATCGGCCTAGGCTAGACCCTCGCGAGCATCAGCCTGGATGAGGCCGTCGAGTTGACCCGCACCGGTGACGTGTGGGTGTTCCGGGTCGCAGCGTGCCGGACCGGGCGATCCAGTTCACCACCAACAGCCCGGTCAACCATGTCGGGATGGCAGTGGTGTTGGACGACATGCCGCCGCTGATGTGGCACGCCGAGCTGGGTCGGTCGTTGCCGGACCTGTGGTCGGGCACCCACCAGCGTGGCGTCCAGCTGCACGACCTGCGGGACGCGGTCTGCGTCTGGGCCAACCGGTACGGCCAACGGGCCTGGCTACGGCAGCTCGATCCGCCGGCCGACGGGGAGATGGAGCGGGCGGTACTGCGAACGATCGCACGGTTGGACGGCACACCGTTCCCGTCGACGGCGCAGCTGGCCTGGCGGTGGGTGCGTGGTCGGGTGCCGGCCCTGCCCCGACCTGGTCGACTGCCGGCCCTACCGCTCCCCGGCCGCCCGGCCCGTCGGTCAGGCCCAACCAGCCCCGGCAACCAAGCCAACGCCGGCAACCAAGCCAACAGCGCCACCCCCACCACGCCACCAACCCGGCCGGAGAGCGGGACCGGGCGCTGGAGACGGCGTACTGCGCCGAGGTGGTGGCGGTGACCTATGAGGCCATGGGCCTGCTGCCGGCGGACGACGTCCGAACTGGTATGACCCGGGCGGTTCTGGAGCGGGGACGACCTGGGTCTGGCCGCCGACGCCCGGTTGGGCGCGGAGATCGAGGTACGCGTACCGCCGCGCTGAGGTTTGACCTGGACGGTGACCGGCAATTGCTGTCGACGTGAGCGCTCCCACGGACCTTGACACGTTGGCCGATTTCTTCGACCGGTACGGCGTGGCGTTGACCTGCGGCGACCTGCCTGCCATCGCCGGCTGTTACGCCCTGCCGAGGTTGGTGGTGGCCGACACCTACAGCTTCTCGTTCACGTCCGCCGCGGCGGTGGCGTTGTCCTTCGTGGGCGCCGCACCCGACTACCAGGATCGGGAGTTGGTCGCCGCGCATGCCCGGATCGAAGATGTGCAGGCGATGTCCGCGTTGTTGACGATGGTGGCGGTGGAGTGGGAGTTCCTGGACAGTCGGGGGCAGTCGGTGCCGGGGAGAATACCGCTACCTGCTGCGTACCTCGGATGACGGGCCGCTGATCTGCACGGTCGTCCGGACGGGCTGACCGACCGGGGCCGGTCGGCCTGATCCGTACCCACCTGGTTTCCGGTCCGCGCGGTGCTGGCTACGCTGTCGCGTCGGTGGGGACGAGGGGAGACCTGATGGCGGTGCGGCCGGACGGTACGGCAGATTCGCGGGCGGCCCGGGTGTTGGCGTCGGTGCCGTGGATCGTGGTGCTGCTCGGTGTGTGTGCGCTGGTGGTGCTCCTGGTGGTGGCGCTGCTGTCGTTCCGGACCCGGGAGCGGGACCTCACACCACAGGCCGCGCCTCCGGTGTTCCTGCCGACAATGCCGGCAGCGGCCTCGGCCACCGGCGGGCCGACTCCGGCGGGTGTGGAGCGGCGCTCGGTGTCGCCGCGACCGTCGCGCAGCAGTCGGACGCCGTCGCCGCGGGCCACCGTGACCGGCTCGCCGACTCCGGGGCGGACGAACGTTCTGATCGCGCCGCCGGCGGACGACACGGTCAGCGCGTGGTACCAGGTTGGTACGAACGGTCGGGACGGGGACTCGGCGGTGCTGTCGATCGCGAACCCGTCGAGTCGGGCGCTGGACTGGCAGGTGGAGTTGGCGTTCGACGACGACCTGTGGGCTTTGCGGGTCAGCGACGACTCGGGAGTCTCGGTGCGGGGCGCGGGGACGGCGAGTTCGTGCTGCGCGGGACCCGTTCGTTGGCACCGGGTGACTCCCGGACGGTGCGGCTCCGTGTCGGTTGGGGTGAGTCGGCGCAGCGTCCACTCCGGTGCGTGATCAACGGGTCGACTGCCGGGTCGGCTGAGCCGGCGCCGAGCGAAGGCGGCCAGGGCCGCGGTCAGTGCCCCGTGCGGGCTTCCCGGTACGGCGGTCGATCGTTACGCTGCGCGGACGAATCGCTGAGGGAGGTACATGTCCGGCATGCGCCGTGTCCCGCGTTCGCCGCACGGTCCGGTCGCGATCGCGTCGTCGCCCTGGATCGTGGTGGGCGCGGGTGTCGTCGTGATGGTGGTCCTGCTGTTCGTGGCGCTGGGCACGTATCGGGGCGCAGCCCGGCACCGGATGGCGCGCCGTTGCCGCCGTCGCTGCCGGTGCCGTCGATGGTGACCACGCCCAACGGACCCACGCCGGTGTCGTCTCCGACGCCGGTGCTGCCGGGTTGTCCGGGCGGGCGAGCGGACTGCCGCCCGGTGCCACGGCCGCGTCGCGTTCACCGTCGACGCCCCGACGAAGGGTGGCGGCCACGCGGTCGCCGAGTCGGGCCGCGCCGCCGCAGTCGGCGATGCGTGGGCGGTACCGGGTGGTGCAGAGCTTCGACGGGGTTTCATCGGCGAGGTGTCGATGGTCAACACGTCCGCGCGCAGCCAGGGCTGGGCGGTGCGGCTGGAGTTCTCCGGCGGACGACTGGTGACCACCTGGGTGGAGGGTGTTCCACAGGGGACCCTCCGGGAGACCGACGACGGCTTCACGTACGTCAGCGGGGTGGACGTACGGCCCGGTGGTTCGGTGTCGTTGCGGTTCCACATGGAGCGGACCTCCAGCACGCCACGTGACTGCACTGTGGATGGAGTGCGCTGCGGGGGTTCTGAGCGGCCCTTCCGCAAGGATGCTGCTTTGTTACGACCATGTTTGCAAGGCATTGCAGAATGTTTCGGCAAGGGTTAGCGTGCGGCCAATCAGCGACCAGAGGAAGGCGTCGATGAAACCCCGCCGATACCGCGCACCGCCCTGCTGGCCCTCGTCTCCCTGCTCACCCTCTCGCTCGTCGGCACCCCGGTGGCCGTGCAACCCGCCGCCGCGGCTACCCGGTCCGACCCCTCGCGGCCGGCGGGGCGGTCCAGTGGCGCAGTGAACCCACCGCCGAGGCACTGCTGAAGGCGGGCGACAACTCCTCGCGAGCCGAGCAGTTCTACTTCGTCCTCCCGGACCGGTTCGCCAACGGCGATCCGCGCAACGACCGGGGCGGCCTTGCCGGTGACCGGCTGCGCACCGGGCTCGACCCGACCGACAAGGGCTTCTACCACGGCGGCGACCTCAGGGGCGTCATCGACAAGCTCAACTACATCCAGGGGATGGGCACCACTGCCATCTGGCTCGCCCCGGTCTTCAAGAACCGCCCGGTGCAGGGATCCGGCAACGACATCTCGGCGGGTTACCACGGCTACTGGATCACCGACTTCACCCAGATCGACCCGCACTTCGGCACGAACGAGGAGATGAAGAGGCTGGTCACGCTCGCCCACCAGCGCGGCATCAAGATCTACCTCGATGTGATCGTCAACCACACCGCCGACGTCATCAAGTACGCCGAGGGCAGGTACGCCTACGTGGACAAGGCGACCTCGCCGTACACCGACGCGCGGGGACGGGCGTTCGAGGACCGCAACTACGCCGACGGCAGTCGCGCGTTCCCGCCCGTCGACGCGGAGTCCTTCCCCTACACGCCGACGCTCGCCGAGCCCGCGGACGCGAGCGTCAAGGTCCCGGCCTGGCTCAACGACGTCACCATGTACCACAACCGGGGTGACTCCACCTTCGCCGGTGAGAACAGCGAGTACGGCGACTTCTTCGGCCTCGACGACCTGTGGACCGAGCGTCCCGAGGTGGTCCAGGGGATGACCAAGGCGTACGGGGACTGGATCGGCGCGATCGGCGTCGACGGCTTCCGGCTGGACACCGTCAAGCACGTCAACATGGACTTCTGGCCGCAGTTCAGCCGGGGCATCGAGCGGGCCGCCGAGAAGGCCGGCAAGAAGGACTTCTTCATGTTCGGCGAGGTGTACAGCGCCGACCCGGAGATCAGCTCCAGTTACGTCCGGCAGGGTGGCCTGCCGGCCACCCTCGACTTCGCCTTCCAGGAGGCCGCGCGGGGTACACCGCCGGTGCCGGCTCCGCGAAGGCCCTCGCCGACGTGTACGCCCGCGACGACCTCTACGCGGCCCGGGACACCGACGCGGGCCGGTCGCCCACCTTCCTCGGCAACCACGACATGGGCCGGATCGGTTCGTTCATCGCCGGCGGTGGCACCGACCCGTCCAGCCATCTGCGCCGCGACCAGCTCGCGCACCAGCTGATGTTCCTGACTCGCGGGCAGCCGGTGATCTACTCCGGCGACGAGCAGGGCTTCACCGGCCCCGGCGGGGACAAGGACGCCCGGCAGGACATGTTCGCCTCGAAGGTTCCCGACTACCTCGACGACGACCTGCTCGGCACCGACCGCACCCACGCCAGCGAGCAGTTCGACACGGCCCATCCGCTCTACCGGACCATCGCCGACCTGGGCCGGCTACGCCAGGCGCATCCGGCGCTGCGCGACGGCGTGCAGGTCACCCGATACGCGGCCGACGGGCCGGGCGTCTTCGCCGCCTCCGGATCGCTGCCGCCGACCGCGTGGAGTACGTGGTGGCGGTGAACAACGCCGACACCGCGCAGACTGTCACGGTGGACACCTGGTCTGCCGGCGCCACCTTCACCGGCATCTACGGCGGCTCGGACAACAAAAGGCCGACGACAACGGCGAACTGAGCCTCACCGTGCCGCCACTGTCGGCGGCGGTGTACCGGGCCGGCACCCCGATCGCGCGGACGGCCGACAAGCCGACGATCGTCATCACCAGCCCGGCTCCGGACGTACCGGTCGCCACCCGGGCGGCGGTCACCGCCACGTGACCGGTGATCCGCTGGCCACCGTCACCGTCGGGGCCCGGGTGGCCGGTGGCCGGTGGACGCTGCTGGGCAGCGCCGACCACGCCCCGTACACCGTGCAGCACGACCTGACCGGCCTCGCCGGCGGCACCCGGTCGAATACAAGGCGGTGGTCCGCGACGGCCGGGGCCGCGTCGCCACCGCCCGGTCCACCGCCGTCGTGGGTACGCCGGCGCAGGGCAGGTCGCGGGAGTGGGCGGTGGTGCACTACCAGCGCCCGGCCGGAGGGTACGACGACTGGGGCCTGTACGCCTGGGGCGACGTCGACCCGACGTACGTCACCGAGTGGCCGAAGGGCCAGCCGTTCGCCGGGGAGGACTCCTACGGTCGGTTCGCCTGGGTGAAACTGAAGCCGGGCGCGACGTCGGTGAACTTCCTGGTCGTCGACAAGGCTGGTACGAAGGACGTCGCCCAGGACCGCAGCATCGACGTCACCCAGACCGGCGAGATCTGGCTCAAACAGGGTGACCCGGCCATCTACCCGAGCAGGCAGGCGGCCACCGGCGAGCCGGATCCGCCGGTCGAGGAGGGCACCGCCGTGATCCACTACCGGCGGGCCGACGGCAACTACGACGGCTGGGGCCTGCACGTGTGGGACGGCGCGGCCAACCCGACCGAGTGGTCCGCCCGCTGAAGCCCACGTCCGTCGACGCGTTCGGGGCGGTGTTCCGGGTGCCGCTGGCGGCTGGTGCCACCGGGCTGAACTACATCATCCACCAGGGCGACACCAAGGACCTGCCCGACGACCAGCGGCTCGACGTCACCAGCGTGGGCCGGGAGGTGTGGCTGCTCGCCGCCACGCCGGGCCGGTTGCTGCCGTCGACAGCGACCAGCGCCAGCGGGGACACCGACATCAGCAAGCAGAAGGCGCACTGGATCGACAGGTCCACAGTGGCGTGGCAGACCCCACCGACCGACGGCAGGACGTACGCGCTCGTCGCCGCCCCGACCGGCGGGGTCAGCGTGGTCGACGGGGAGCTGACCGGGACGTACACCAGCCTGCCGTTGCGGGCGCAGCGCAACGGGCTCACCGAGGCCCAGCGCGACAGGTTCCCGCACCTGTGGTCGTACCGTAGCTTCGCGCTGGACCGGGCCGATCTGGCCAAGGTCCCGGCGGCGCTGCGGGGCAGTTGCTGGTCACCGAGCGCGACGCCGCTGGCGCGCTGCTGGCCGCGACCGGCGTGCAGATCCCCGGCGTGCTCGACGACGTGTACTCCCGGGCGACCGACGCCACCCTCGGGCCGACGTTCGCCGGGCGGACGCCGAGCGTCGCGTTGTGGGCGCCGACCGCCCGGACCGTGAGCCTGCAACTGTTCGACTCGCCCACCGCCGCTCCGAAGACGGTGCCGATGCGCCGCGACGACCGCACCGGCGTCTGGTCGGTGCGCGGCAACCGGGAGTGGACCGGCAAGTACTACCGGTACGAGGTACGGGCGTGGCAGCCCGCGACGCAGCAGATGGTCACCGCGTCGGTGACCGACCCGTACTCGGTGGCCCTTGCCGCGGACTCCACGCACAGTCAACTGGTCGACCTCGACGACCCGGCGCTGGCACCGGCCGGTGGCGGACGCTGCGCAAACCAGCGCCGGTGCCGCCGGCGAAGGCGCAGATCAGCGAGCTGTCGGTGCGGGACTTCTCCATCGCCGACGACACCGTGCCGGCCGAGCGGCGGGGACGTTCCTCGCGTTCACCGACCCGAAGACCGCCGGCATGACCCACCTGCGGGCCCTCGGCGACGCCGGGGTCACCACCTGCACCTGCTGCCGGCGTTCGACTTCGCGACGATCCCCGAGAAGCGTGCCGACCAGCGCCAGCCGGCCTGCGACCTGGCGGCGCTCCCGCCGGACTCGCCGGAACAGCAGACGTGCGTGGCGGCGGTCGCCGAGACCGACGGCTACAACTGGGGGTACGACCCGTTGCACTACACAGTGCCGGAGGGCGGCTACGCCGTCGACCCGGGCGGCGCGGCGCGGACCACCGAGTTCCGGCGGATGGTCGCCGGGGTGAACGACGCCGGCCTGCGGGTGGTCATGGACGTGGTCTACAACCACGGCCGCCGCCGGCACCGACCCGAAGTCGGTGCTCGACCAGATCGTGCCCGGCTACTACCACCGGCTGCTGGACGACGGCACGGTGGCCAACTCCACCTGCTGCGCCAACACCGCGCCCGAGCAGGCCATGATGGGCAAGCTGGTCGTCGACTCCCTTGTCACCTGGGCGAAGCAGTACAGGGTGGACGGCTTCCGGTTCGACCTGATGGGCCACCACCCGAAGGCGAACATCCTGGCCGTCCGCGCCGCGCTGGACCGGCTGACCGTCGCCCGGGACGGCGTGGACGGCAGGTCGATCCTGCTCTACGGCGAGGGCTGGAACTTCGGCGAGGTCGCCAACGACGCCCGATTCGTCCAGGCCACCCAGGCCAACATGGCCGGCACCGGAATCGGCACCTTCAACGACCGGCTGCGCGACGCCGTACGTGGCGGCGGACCGTTCGACGCGAACCCCAGGGTGCAGGGTTTCGCCTCCGGCCTCTACACCGACCCGAACGGCGACGCGGTCAACGGGTCGCCGGAGGAGCAGAAGGCCCGGCTGTTGCACGCCCACGACCTGATCAAGGTGGGGCTCACCGGCAACCTGCGCGGGTACCGGTTCACCGACACCGCCGGACAGCAGGTCACCGGGGCGCAGGTGGACTACAACGGCTCCCCGGCCGGCTACACGGCAGCACCGGGGAGGCCGTCACCTACGCCGACGCGCACGACAACGAGATCCTGTACGACGCGCTGGCGTACAAACTGCCGCAGGCCACCACGGCGGCGGACCGCTCCCGGATGCAGGTGCTGGCGCTGGGCACCGTGGTGCTCGGGCAGGGCACCGGGTTCGTGACCGCAGGCACCGAACGGCTGCGGTCGAAGTCGCTGGACCGCAACTCGTTCAACTCCGGTGACTGGTTCAACCAGATCCGCTGGAACTGCGAACAGGGCAACGGGTTCGGCGCCGGTCTTCCGCCCGCGCCGGACAACGAGGACAAGTGGTCGTACGCGAAGCCGTTGCTGGCCGACCCGGCGCTGGTGCCGGACTGCGCGGCGATCACCACCACCGACGCCCGGTACGCCGAGTTGCTGCGCATCCGGGCCTCGTCACCGGTGTTCGGGCTGGCCACCGCCGAGCAGGTGCAGCAGCGGGTGGCGTTCCCGCTGTCCGGGGCGCAGGAGACGCCCGGTGTGCTGACGATGACGCTGGACGCCCGTGGGCTGGGCGGACCGTGGAAATCGCTGACTGTCGTCTTCAACGCCACCCGTCGGCGGCCACGCAGACGGTCACCGATCTGCGCGGAGCGGACGTGGCACTGCACCCGGTGCTTGCCGACTCCGCCGACGCGGTGCTGCGTACCGCCTCGTTCGACCGGGCGGCCGGCACGTTCACCGTACCGGCGCGCAGCGTGGCGGTCTTCGTCCAGAAGTGACGTGAACCGGCCCCTTCCGCGTGGTGCGGAAGGGCCGGCCGTGTGCTGGCGCTACGCCGTTGCTCAGGCGAAGCAGTTCTCGATGGTGCCGCCCGGGATTGCCAGGCAGTTGGTCGGACGGTTGGCCGTGATCGCGGACTTGTCATCCACGGTCACCTGGCCGAAGAAGCTGAAGACACCGCCCGGCTCGAAGGTGGAGAAGTTCTGGCGACCTTCGTCTTCGACAGGTTGACCTCGCCGAAGATGTTGAAGATGCCGCCACCGACCCCGATCGGACCGATGGCCCGGTTGCCGACGACCTCGCTGTCACGCAGCGTGGTGACGCTGTCGGCGTTGAAGAGCCCGCCGCCGAAGAAGCCGGCGGTGTTGTCCTGATCCTGCTGTTCTCGAACGTGGCCACGCTGTCGAAGGCGATGGCCACACCGCCACCGACACCGGCGGTGCTGTTCTTCTCGATGACGACGTGGTGCAGGTTCAGCTGGCTGTCCGCCGCCGCGAGACCGCCACCGGCGAGAACCGCGGTGTTCGAGCTGAACGTGGTCTCGTACGCGGTGGTGTTGCCCTCGATGTCGAGGTAGCCACCGCCGAAGCCCAGCGTCTCGTTGTCGGTGATCTCGGACTCTTGAGTTCGACAGTGCCGCCGTCGACGTCGTCGGTGAAGATCTCCGCGGCGCCGTTGGAGATACCGCCACCACCGATGACGGCGGTGTTGTCGGTGATCTTCGACTCCTCGACCTTGAGCAGGCCGGCGTTGAAGACACCGCCACCGAAGAAGAAGGCCGTGTTACGGGTGACGGTGCTGTGCCAGATCTTCGTGGTGCCGAAGTTGGCCACACCACCACCGTTGCCGCCCGACTGGTTCAGGACGACCTCGGACTCCAGGATCTCGGCGGTGCCGCCCGGCTGAACCAGGACGCCGGCACCGTCGTTCTCCTCCGGCTGCTGGACGAGCGGCGTGACGACGCCCGGCGTGGCCTTCGGCGTGGCCTTCGGCGCGGCCTTCAGGCCGGCCTTCGGGTTGGCCTGCCGCGCGGTGAGCACCTGGGTCAACGGCGTACCGGCCTTGACCTGCGCCGCGAGCGCCTCGGAGTCCGAGTAGGCCGCCCAGACCGCCGCCGGCTCGACGCTGTTCTCCAGTTCGAGAGTCTGACCACCCTTGATGGTCAGGCCCTTGATCGTGAGGTGACCGCCCGCGCCGACGTTGAGGATCCGGAAGTAGTCCGCGGTGGCTTCCCGGCTGATCGTGGTGTGCTCGCCCTGAGCGTGATCCGCTCGGTGATCACCGGCAGGCCGTTGCCCTGGTAGTCGTTGCGGGTGAGGTTGTAGGTGCAGCCCTTGGCCAGTTCCAGCACACCGCCGTGCTTGTTGTTGGCGAACACGATCGCCTGGATCAGCTTGTCGGTGTCGCAGGGCACCTCCTTCCCGCGCTCGTGGTCCTTGTTCTCGTCCTTGTCCCGGTCCTTGTCCTTGTCCCGGTCCTTGTTCTCGTCCTTGTCCCAGTCGCGCGCCTCGTCACCCCGCTGGTCACCGTCCTTGCTGACCTGCGCGGTGTTCCAGTTCAGGCCGACCGCTCCGGCGCTGCCCGCGACGCCAACCGCCGCGAGACTGATCACGCCCGTCAAACCGGCCACGCCACTGGCGAGCCAGAGCTTGCGGCGGCGCTTGGCCGTCGCACGCCCGGAGGCTTCGTTGTTCGTTAGGTAGTTGGACATCGGAGCTCTCTGCCCTCTCCTCGTACCAGACAGGGTCGCCGCCGTCAGACGGGTGTCCCCTGCTACAAATCGGTTGTAGCTCCCAAAACCACCGTATGAGAAGGTTCCTCGCCTCGCGGGCTTATCCGAAACAACCCGCATTCGGTTCATGTCCTGCCGGGAAGGGCCGGGACACCCGCCGGGTCCACTGCCGCCCAACGCGGCCGTGCACCTACTTGAGCTGCCAAAACGGGTGCGCCCTCCGCGCCGTCACCGGCTCGGAGGGCGCACCCTAGTGGTTCAGCCCCACCCGATCAGGCGAAGCAGTCCGTAACGTTGAAGCAGTTGGTCGGGCGGTTGGCAGTGACGGCGGACTCGTCGTCCAGCGTCACCGTGCCGCCGATGCTGTTGAAGATGCCCCGGCTCGAGGGTGGAGAGTTGTAGGCCACCAGCGTCCGGTGGAGTCTGACCTCGCTCCCCTCGGCGTTGACGATGCCGCCGCCGCGGGCGAACGGACCGACGGCCCGGTTGCCCACCACCTCGCTGTCGCGCAGCGTCGTGACGCCGTCGTCGTTGTAGAGGCCGGCGCCGGACAAGCCCGAGGTGTTGTCAGTGATCCTGCTGCTCTCGATCGTCGCGACGCTGTCGGAGCTCACGAACAGGCCGCCACCCTCGCGAGCGGCGCTGTTCTCGACCACCGTGGCGTCCTTGAGGGTGAGCTGGCTGTCCGCCACCGCGACGCCACCACCCTCGAGCACCGCGGTGTTGTCACCGACCGTCGTCTGGTGCAGCGTCGTGGTGCCCTCGACATCCAGCACGCCGCCGCCGAAGCCGAGCGTCTCGTTGTCGGTGACCTCGCTCTTGTAGACCCAGACCGCACCGCCCACAACGCCCTCGCTGCGAATCGCCGGCGCGCCGTTGGAGATGCCACCGCCACCGATGATTCCGGTGTTGTCCTTGATCTTCGACTCGTCGACCTGGAGTACGCCGGCGTTGAGGATGCCGCCGCCGACGAAGAAGGCGGTGTTGTGCGCGACCGTCGTCTTGCTGAGCCTGGTGCTGCCGAAGTTGGCCAGTCCACCGCCGTTGCCGCCGGCCTGGTTGTAGAGCAACTCGCTGTCCAGGATCTCCGCCCGACCACCGGGCTGCACCAGCACCCGGCCCCGTCAGTGAACCCGGGCTGCTCGACCAGCGGAGCCACCGCCGGCCCGGTCCCCGCCGGACCCGCCACCGCGGCTATCGGCCTGACGGCTACCGGCTTGGCGGCCGCCGCTGCGTCCGCTGCGGCCATGGTTGTCGCCTTGCTCGGCTTGGCCGCCTTCGCTGCGGGCTTGGCTGCCGTTGTTGCGGGCTTGGCCGCCTTCGTTGCCTTCGTTGCCTTTGCTGTGGGCTTTGCTGCCGGGGTGGCTGCCTTGGTTGCGGGCTTCGCCGCCGATGCTGCCGGGGCCTCGCCGGGGTCGAGCCTGGCTCGGTGCCGGGTACCGGCGTAGCCAGGGTGGATCGGGCGGCCAGGGCCGAGTACGGCGCCCAGACCGTCGCCGGGTCGACCGTTATCGGGGACTGAAGGGTCTGGCCACCACGGATGCTCAGGCCTTTCAGGGTGAGGTGTCCACCGGCACCGACGTTGAGGATGCGGAAGTAGTCCGCGGTGGCCTCACGGCCGATGGTGGTGTGCTCGCCCTTGAGGGTGATGTTCTCGGTGATCACCGGGAGGCCGTTGCCGTCCTGATTACGGGTCAGGGTGTAGGTGCAGCCCCTGGCCAGTTCGAGCACGCCGCCGTCCTCGTTGTTGGCGAAGGTGATCGCCTGGATCAACCTGTCGGTGTCGCACGGCACCTGCCGGGTGCGGTCCTTCTCGTCGCCGTCCTTGCCGTTCTTGCTGTCCTTGCCGTCCTTGCCGTCCTTGCCGTCCCTGCCGGACTGGTCGTCGACGCCGCCCCAGTCGTCGCCGCCCCAGTCGTCGTCCCGACCGCCGTCCGCCTCGGCACCGGTCTTGTCCGCGCCGCCGTCGCTGACCTTCTGCTGGTTGGTCGACGGCTGCGCGTCGGACACCGGTTGGAGCTGGGCTTGTCGTCCCGAGCGGCAACGCGCCGAGGGCCGCCAGGCCAACCACGCCGGTCAGCCCGGCCACGCCGGCGACCCAGAGCGCTCGCCGTCGTCGTGTCGGCGGAGCTGTCGAGGCCCGCCGTCGGTACTCGTTACGTCGTTGGACATCAGAGCCTTCCGCCCTTTCCTGCTACCAGACGGGATCGCACCGCCCGAGGCGCCACGACCAGCTACAAATAGGTTGCAGCCTCTGATCTCCACCGTATGAGAGCCATCTTCGCGATGCGGACGTATCCGAGATAACCACGCATTCAACTCACGTCAGGTGACGGCGGCCAACCAGTGCGGGCCGGTGCGGTCGGGGCGGACCGGGCGCAAAGGGGCGTGAGCAGCACAAACGCCCGCCGGTTCCGGTCGGGTCGGGGTGGGCGTCGGCGGGTTGGCCACCCGCTACAGACGGCGCCGGCGGGCTGCCCAACTGGGCAGCCCGCCGGCGCGGTTGTCTGGTGCTGGAGTGTGGTCAGCCGGGTAGGCGGGGCGGCTTCGCGCTGCTCGGCCAGCCAGGTCTCCACCTCGTCGGAGGTACGCGGCAGCCCGGCCGACAGGTTCACCGCGCCGGTCGAGGTGACCAGGACGTCGTCCTCGATCCGGATGCCGACACCGCGCAGCTCGGCGGGGACCAGCTCGTCCTCCGGCTGGAAGTACAGCCCGGCTCGACCGTGAGCACGTAGCCCTCGCCCAGTGCGCCGTCCCGGTACGTCTCCTTGCGGGCGTTCGAGCAGTCGTGCACGTCGATGCCGAGCATGTGCCCGAAGCCGTGCAGCGTCCATCGCCGGTAGATCGTCGACTTCTCGTCCATCGCCTCGTCCACGCTCACCGGCAGCAGGCCCAGCTCGGCCAGCCCTTCGGCGAGCACCCGCATGCAGGTCAGATGGACGTCCTTGAACTTCACCCCGGGGCGGATGGCCTCGATGCCGGCCTGCTGTGAGGCGTACACGATGTCGTAGACCTGGCGCTGGAGCGCGGTGAACCGGCCGCTCACCGGCAGGACCCGGGTCACGTCGGCGGTATAGAGGTTGCGGCCCTCGACACCCATGTCCATCAGCAGGAGGTCGCCCGGCCGGGTGGCGCCGTGGTTGTGCACCCAGTGCAGGATCGTGGCGTGCTCGCCGGCGCCGACGATCGAGCTGTACCCGACGTCGTTGCCGTCATGGCGGGCCCGCAGCGCGAAGACACCCTCCAGCAGCCGCTCGGAGACCGCCCGGTCGGCCGGAAGGATCCGGGCCACGTCCTCGAAGCCGCGGACGGTGGCGTCGATCGCATCCTGCAGTTGGCTGATCTCCCACTCGTCCTTGACCAGCTTCATCTCCGAGATGGCGATCGCCAGCTCCGGTCCCAGGCCGGCTGCCCGTCGGTGCGGGGCCCGTCGTAGGGCGCACGGCCGCGTCCACCTGGGTGTCGAAACCGCGGAGCACCCGGGTACGCCCGGCGCCAGGTCGGCGAGGGTCGCCTCCAGGCCGGTCAGGTCGGCGGTGGGCAGGCCCAGCTCGGTCGACTTCTCGCCGAGCGTGTGCCGCCGGCCGACCCACAGCTCGCCGTTGCGGTTGCGGAAGAACTCGTCGGTCTCCCGGGACGACCGGGGCCGCATGTACAGCGTCGCGTCGTGCCCGGAGCCGTTGGGGCGCAGCACCAGCACGCTGTCCGCGTCGTGGTCGCCGGTCAGGTAGGCGAAGTCGCTGCCCGGCCGGAACGGGTAGTCGGTGTCGTTGGCCCGGACCTTCTCGGTGCCGGTGGGGATCACCAGCGTCTCGCCGGGGAAGGCCGCCGAAGCGCCGCCCGCCGCTTGGCGTAGTTGGGGTCTCCGGGCGGGGCGTCACGGGAGCGTGGTGTCACGCCAACCCTGCCGCATGAAGGACAGGAACGCCTCCGGGTAGTCCGGATCATGCGATTCCGTACCGTCCGTCGGCGTACCGTCGGTGCGTCCCTCGGTCATTGCGCCGCTCCCTCCGCTTCGTTGCTGGTCCCGACGGTACCGCGCGTCCGGTTCACGATGACGCCCCCGGGAGTCGGGTGGATCGACGGACGGCTGCGAGGCCCGACAGGGCGCGTGGAAAGATGGCCACCATGTGCGGACTTCTGGCCTTCTTCAGCGCGAACGGCAACGCCGCCGCGCATCGCGACCACATCGCCGGAGCGTTGGAATCCCTGCACCACCGCGGCCCCGACGAGACCGGGGTCGAGGTGGTCGGCGACGCCTCCGGCCGGTACGCGGACGGCGTGTTCGCCCACAAGCGGCTGGCCATCATCGACGTCGCGTCGAGTCACGAGCCACTGCCGTACGCGAACGGCCGTTACCTGCTGACCTTCAATGGCGAGATCTACAACTACATCGAGTTGCGCGAGGAGTTGATCAGGAACTTCGGCGCCCAGTTCGCCACCGCCGGCGACGGTGAGGTGATCGTCGCGGGCTACCACTTCTGGGGCGAGCAGGTGCTCACCCGGCTACGGGGCATGTTCGCCTTCGTCATCTGGGACCGCCAGGAGCGGCGGGCGTTCGGTGCCCGCGACTACTTCGGTATCAAGCCGATGCACTACCTGGAGACGGCCGACGGCCTCTACCTGGCGTCGGAGAAGAAGGCGCTGTTGCCGTTCGCGCACAGCAGCTACCAGGGTGACGCGGGCGTCGACGGAGCCAGCCTCAGCCACTACCTGACCCTGCAGTACGTCCCTGAGCCCGGCACCCTGCACAAGGGCATCAGCCGGATCGGCTCGGGGAGTACCTGAACTGGACGCCGGGCGGGCGGATCGACGTACGCCGGTGGTACCGGCCGGTGTTCAAGCCGGCGCCGGTCGACGACGAGCAGAAGCTCTACCATGAGATCCGGGAGACGCTGCGCGAGGCGTGCGCATGCACATGCGCTCCGACGTGCCGGTCGGCTCGTTCCTGTCCAGCGGCATCGACTCGACAGCGGTGGTCGCGCTGGCGCGGAGTTCAACCCGAACATCCTGACCTTCACCGTCGGTTACGACGTGCCGGGTTACTCGGAGATCGACGTCGCCCAGGAGTCGGCTCGTCACCTCGACGTCACGACGATCCCCACCAAGATCGGTCCGCAGGACATGATCGACGCGCTGCCGAAGATCGTCTGGCACCTGGACGACCCGGTGGCCGACCCGGCGCTGGTGCCGCTCTACTTCGTGGCCAGAAGGCTGCCGAGCACGTCACTGTCGTGCTCTCCGGTGAGGGCGCGGACGAGTTCTTCGGCGGCTACACGATCTACCGCGAGCCGCTGTCGCTCGGCACCGTCAACGGCCTGCCCGGTGGTGTGCAGAAGGGGCTGCGCGCGGTCTCCAAGGCGATCCCGCAGGGGTCAAGGGCAAGAGCTTCCTGGAACGCGGCACCACGCCGATCGAGGAGCGCTACTACGGCAACGCGCGGATGTTCACCGAGGAGGAGAAGCAGCACCTGATGCGCCGCTACGACCCTCGGTGCGCTACACCGACGTCACCGCCCCGATCTACGCCGAGTGCACGGAGCTGGACGACGTCACCAAGATGCAGTACGTCGACCTGTACACCTGGCTGCGCGGCGACATCCTGGTCAAGGCCGACCGGATCTCGATGTCGCACTCGCTGGAGGTACGGGTGCCGTTCCTCGACCGTGAGGTCTTCGACGTGGCGGCGAAGATCCCGGTCGACCTGAAGCTGCCGCCGCGCTCCGACGCCACCAAGTACGCGATGCGTCAGGCGTTGCAGGGTGTCGTGCCGCCGGCCATCGTCAACCGCAAGAAGCTGGCTTCCCGACCCCACCCGGGTCTGGCTGCGCGGCGAGATGTACGAGTGGGCGCGGCACGTGCTGAGCACCTCGGGCGCGGGCGACCTGCTCGACCTGTCGTACGCGCTGCGGCTGCTCGACGAGCACAAGCGGGAGGAGGCCGACCACTCCCGCAAGGTGTGGACGGTGTTGATCTTCTGCATCTGGCACGCCATCTTCGTGGCGAAGACGCTCGACCCGGGCATCCAGCGCAACCAGTCGGCACTGCTCACGAAGCCGGTGGTGGGCAGCATGGTCCGCTGACCGCTGACCACCCTGTTGATCAGAGGTTTGCGTCACCGGAATGGCTCCGGATGACGCAAACCTCTGATCATTCAGGTGGTGGTTACTTTCGGGCGCAGGTGACCGTGGGGAGCCCGTTGGTTCCTGACGTACTCGCCAGGAAGCCGAACGTCGCGGTGCCCTCCGGTGCGACAGTGCCGTTGTAGCCGACGTTCGTCGCCGTCACCGTCGATCCGGACGACGTCTGGGTGGCACCCCAGATCTGACTGATCGCCTGCCCGTTGGGCCAGGTCCAGTTCGCCGTCCAGCCTGCGAACGGCGTACTGCCGTGATTCATGATCGTGACCTCGCCCTGGAAGCCGCCCTGCCAGGCGCTACTCACCTGTAGACGGCCATGCGGTCACCGCCGGCCGGCGGTGGGGTGGTCGTCGGCGGATCGGTCGGGTCGGTCGGCGGATCGGTCGGGTCGGTCGGCGTGCCACCCGGACCCACGCCGGTGACCTGGCCGCTGCCGCCGTCGAAGGTCACGTCGGAGCAGCCGAAGAAGTTCTCCTGCGAGTCCGAGCGGACCCAGCGGGAGTAGATGATGTGCTTCCCGCTCTTGCCCGACGGCAGGTTGCCGCTGAAGTAGTAGTGCCCGTCGTTGCTGCCGACCGAGCCGCGCTGCGCGGGTTGGTCACCGTGAGGAACGGCTCCTCCAGGTCACTCCAGGCCAGCGCCCGGGTCGGGCTCCAGCTGTTCTTCGTGACGTAGAAGTAGAACGTGCCCGGGTGGTGCGCCCAGTTGCTGTACTTGAAGTCCAACCGAGCGCCGGCGGTCAGGTGGGTCAGCGGCCAGTCGGTGCGGGGCAGGTCGTAGCCGCGGTAGCCGGTGTTGCCGCCGCTGCACAGTTGCCGTCCGGGATGAAACCGGTGGTCCGGCCGCCGGCATCGGAACGAAGCACGCTGAACCAGTTGTACAGCGAGTTAGCCCCGCTCTGCGCCACGGCCGCGGAGCACGCGGGGTTGTTCGGCCTGATCTCACCGGTCTGGCTGCGGCCGTCCTGCCAGCACAGGTAGGTGCGGCTGCCCGGCGTCATCGCCGCGCCGTGCGCGCGGCCGGCTGAGATTGGACGCCAGGGCGACAGCGCCCAGCGCGAGGTCATGGCCGCGGTGAGTAACGCGGCCATCCGGGAACGGTTCACGGGTTCTCCTGACTCGCGAGGGGCGCTGCCGAGCCGCCCGCCGCAATCGGGTGGGTTGTGGCGTGATCGCCCCGCTGTCGTGAGCGGTGCGACGATCACGGCGACGTGCCCCGGCGGAAAACAGCCAGTGGACGTGCGCCGTCGACGGTCCTGTCCTGGACCGGTGCCCTCGCGTCTAACCAACCCGGCAACCGGTGGCGCCGCAGCCCTCGCACCGCCCGGTATGCGTCATCCCACCACGCCCACGGCCGAGCGCAATAGGCCTTCCTCGATGCATGAGAGACCCGCCGGTCGCCGGTGGACGCCATATCCTGCGTACGGGGAGTAAGAACGGAGAGGCGGCAGCCGGTGCCGGACGTGTTCGACGAGGTGCACCGCCGGTGCCGCGACGGCGAGTCCGTCGCGCTGGCCACCGTCGTGGCGACCTGGCACTCCGCCCCGCAGCCACCCGGGGCCGCCATGATGGTCGCGACCGACGGCACTGTCGTCGGCAGTGTCTCCGGTGGCTGTGTCGAGGCGGATCTCTACGAACGGGCCCGCCGCGTGCTCGACACCGGCCAACCCGAGCTGTGTCGCTACGGGATCAGCGACGACGACGCGTACACAGTGGGTCTGACCTGCGGCGGGATCCTCGACGTGTTCGTGGAGCGCGTCGACGCCAGCGCCCTGCTGGAGCTGGACGCGGTCGCCGCCGCCCGCCGCCGTGGCCAACCGTCGGCGATCGTCACCTGCGTGTCGGCCAACGCCGCGGACCCGCCGGCCTCCGAGCGACCGACCCGGCCCGGCGGTTGGGCCGGCGGCTGGTGCTGACCGGCGAGCGGTCCGTCGGCTCGCTCGGCGACGACCGGCTCGACGACGCCGCCCGCGCCGACGCCCTCGGGCTGATCGCCACCGGACACAGCGGGATGCTCCGGTACGGCTACCACGGGAGCGCCGAGGCAGCGGTCTCAGCCTCTTCGTGACCACGTACGCGACAGCGCCCGGATGATCGTCTTCGGAGCCATCGACTTCGCCGCCGCCGTTGCCCGGATCGGGGCGTTCCTCGGCTACCGGGTCACCGTGTGCGACGCCCGACCGGTCTTCGCCACCGCGCGGCGCTTCCCGAGGCCCACGAGGTGGTGGTCCGGTGGCCACACCGCTACCTGCGTACCGAGCTGGAGGCCGATCGGCTCGACGAACGGACAGTGGTGTGTGCTCACCCACGACCCGAGGTTCGACGTGCCGTTGCTGGAGTTGGCGCTGCGCCACCCACTGGCATACGTCGGCGCGATGGGCTCCCGGCGTACCCACGACGAGCGGCACAAGCTGCTCCGCGAGGCGGGCTCAGCGCGCGCAACTCGCCCGGCTCGCCTCCCCGATCGGGTTGGATCTCGGTGGTCGTACACCGGAGGAGACCGCGGTGAGTGTGGCCGCGCAGATCGTCGCGGCCCGGTGGGCGGCACCGGCCGCCCGTTGGCGGCGCTCGACGGGCCGATCCACCAGCCGGGGTAGCGCGCATCGACGCCCACCGGGCCGCGCACTGTGCCAGCCTGGTGCCACGGCGATCGGCCCGGCGGGCACGGGCCGGTGGCGACGAGGAGAGGATCGGCATGGGATACGCGGTGGTGCTCGGCGAGGCGCTCGTCGACCTGCTCGACAGCGACCTCGACGGGGAGCGGGTCTACCGGCAGGCCATCGGCGGCGGGCCACTCAACGTCGCCGTCGGGGTGGCCCGGCTCGGCGGTGCGGCACAGTTCGTCGGCTCGCTCGGCGACGACGTCCTGGTGGCCGGATCCGCACCTTCCTGAGCGCGGCCGATGTCGGGGTGGCCGGCACGGTCACGGTGCCGGTGCCGACCACGCTCGCGGTGGTCACGTACGCCGGGCCGGAACCGGACTTCCGCTTCTACGGCGAGCCGCCCTCCTACGGCCTGCTCGGTCCCGACGATCTGGACCTCGCGCTGCTGGAGGGCGCCGACGTGCTCTACTGCGGCTCGATCGTGCTGCTCCAACCCGCCACACTGGCCGCCGCCCGACGTGCCTGGTCGCTCGCCAGCGGTCTGCGGGTCTTCGACCCGAACGTGCGTCCCCGACTGCTGAACGGGCCGGAGGCGCTGGAGGGGTTGCGGGAGGTGGTGGCCGAGTTCGCCGCCGGGGCGCATCTGGTCAAGTTGAGCGCCGCCGACGCCCTGCTGCTCTATCCGGGCGAGCCGGTCGAGGGGTGGCGGCGTACCTGCGCGAGTTGGGGGCGGCCACGGTGGTGGTGACGCTCGGCGCGGCCGGCGCGGTGCTGGCCGCCGCCGAGGCCGACCCGGTCCGGGTGCCGGCCCCAAGGTCAACGCGATCGACGCCACCGGTGCCGGTGACTCGGTGATGGCCGCGCTGGTCGCCGACCTGCTCGTCAGTGGCGAACCGACCGACCCGCAGGGCTGGACCGAGCGGGTCGCCTTCGCGCTGCGGGTGGCGGGCCTGGTCTGCGAATCCGGGCGGCGCCACCGCCATGCCCACCCGGGCAGCGGTGCAGAACCGCTTCAAGGCCTAGGTGCCCCGAACCGGCCCCGCGCCGCCCGCCCGCGCGTCGATCTTGCACTTTCGGTCGACGTTTGGTCCGGCTTGCTCATTTTGGTGCGGCACAAACTGCAAGATCGCGGCGAGGGTGGGGTGAGGGCTCGAGTCTGGGCTGACCGCACGGATTTGTGAGCGTTAACATCGATGACGCGCGATGGAAACGTGGTCGTTGTCGGAGGCTCTGATGCGTGGTTCTCGTACCTCCGGCGTTTCGCCGCGTCGCGGCCCTGCTGGCCATGCTTCTCGTCGCCGCGGGGATGGTCGTCGCCGACCCGCCGGAACGGGCGGTCGCGTGGGACAACGGTGTGGCCGACACCCGCCGATGGGGTGGAACAGCTACGACTCGTTCAACTGGAGCGTCACCGAGGCCGACGTCCGGGCCAACGCCGACTACATGGCCACGAACCTGCGGCAGTTCGGCTGGGAGTACGTGGTGATCGACTGGGCCTGGTACTACCCGGTCGGCACAACACAGCCCCAACCAGGACGGAGTCTGCAACCCCGGCTGCGGATGGACGCCAACGGGCGGCTGCTGCCGGACACCACCGGTTCCCTCCGCCGCCGGCGAGAACGGGTTCAAGCCGCTGGCCGACCACGTCCATGGGCAGGCTGAAGTTCGGCGTCCACCTGATGCGCGGCATTCCCGCCAGGCGGTCGCCGACAACGTCCCGATCCTCGGCACCACCTGTCGCGCCAACCAGGTCAACAACACCACCACCGCGAACTGGCTCAACCTGATGTGGGGCCTGAACATGTCCAACCCTGCGCGCAGGCCTACCTGGACTCGGTGTTCCAGTTGCTGGCCTCCTGGGGCGTCGACTACGTGAAGGTGGACGACATCGCCGCGCCGACGTACCGGCAGTCCGAGATCGAGGGGTACCGAACGGCCATCGAGCGGAGTGGCCGTCCCATGGTGCTGAGCCTGTCACCCGGCCCGACCTCGGTCGCCAACGGCGGGCACGTCCAGGCAAACGCGCACATGTGGCGGATCGTCAACGACCTGTGGGACAACTGGTCGTCCGTGGACGCGCTCTTCGACCAACTGCGCAACTGGGCCCCGTACCGCACCACCGGCGCCTGGCCCGACGCCGACATGATCCCGATCGGGCGGCTCTCCAAGTACGGGCCGGTGGGATCGCCGCGCTACTCCAACCTGACCTCCGACGAGCAACGCACACTGATGTCACTCTGGGCGATCAACCGGGCGCCGCTGATGTGGGCGGCAACCTGGTCGAGAACCGCGCCGCGGAGCTGGCGTTGATGACCAACGCCGCTGTCACCGGGGTCAACCAGAACAGCGCGAACAACCGTCAGCTCTACGGTGGCAGCCAGCAGGTGTGGACCGCCGACGTGCCGGGCAGTAACCACCGCTACGTCGCCCTCTTCAACCGCAACAGCAGCGCGGCGCAGGTGTCGGTGAACCTCGCCGACCTCGGGATCGGGTCGCCGCCGTGACCGACCTCTGGTCCGGCGCGGCCCTCGGCACGGTGACCGGCACCTTCACCGGTCGCTCCCGGCCCACGGGTCCGGGCTGTACCGGCTGGCCCCGACACCACAGTGCCGGTGCCGACCACGTACACCCTCGCCGCACGGCACAGCGGCAAGCTGCTGGACGTGTACAACAACGCGACCACCGACGGCGCCGAGATGGTGCAGTGGGCCGCGAACGGTCAGCCCAACCAGCGGTGGCGGTTCCAGGACGCGGGTGGGGGTTACCAGAACGTGGTCAGCGTGCACAGCGGCAAGTGTCTCGACGTGAACGGTGGCGCTACCGCGACCGCCGACGGGTCCGCGTGATCCAGTGGACGTGCAACGGCGGCACCAACCAGCAGTGGCGCGTACAGGATCTCGGCACGGGTACGTGCAGGTCGTCGCCCGGCACAGCGGCAAGTGTCTCGAGGTGCTCAACGCCGCCACCACCGACGGCGCCCGTTTGGCGCAGTGGACGTGCGGGACCGGCACCCACCAGCAGTGGCGGCGTACCGCGGCGTAGGTCGGGCCGACCGGGTCAGCCCTCGCCGGTGAGTTCGAGGTAGCCGCGGTGGGCGGCGATCAGGGCGGGCGAGCGCCGAAGGGGCCTCGGCGCCACCCTCCGGAGGCGCGCTGCCGGTGTGCCCGGCCCGGATCAGCCAGGCCAGCTTCGCCAGCTCGGCGTGCTGGGCGCGGACGAAGTCGACGTCCACCGGGTCGCCGTGGCCCGGCACCACCACCGTGCGCGCGGTGGTCAGCCGCAGCAGGTCCGCGACCGCGTCCGGCCACCGCAGGGTACGAGTCCTCGAAGGCGGCGCCGCTCTGCTCCACCAGGTCCCCGGCGATCAACACGTCGGCGTCCGGCACGTGCACCACCAGGTCGGCGTCGGTGCCCGCGCCCCGGTGCCGCAGCAGCACCTGCCGGCCGCCCAGGTCGAGAGTCGTCTCGATGTGCACTGTGCGTCGGGGCGAGCAGCGGGTGTCGGCCAGCTCGGCGGCGAGCGCCGGGTGCTCCGTGCGCAACTCCTCGTACGCCTCCCGGCGCAACCGCTCCGGGTCGTCCCGCAGGGCCGTGGCGGCCAACTCGTGCGCGTACACCGGGCGGGTGGATCGCCGGCCAGGATGGCGTTGCCGAAGCAGTGGTCGTAGTGGTGATGGTGTTGACGAGCGTCAACGGACGGTCGGTGACCGCCCGGACGGCGGTGGCAGCGCGGTGGCCTGGGCGGCCGACGAGAGCGTGTCCACGAGTAGTGCCTCGTCGTCGCCGACGACCAACGTGACGTTGACCCGCAGCAGCGGCTCGACCAGCACGTGCACCCGGTCGGCGATCTCGACGAAGCCGGCGGTCACGACGCCCGTCCGGCGCGCTCGACGAAGCGTTGCCGGTCCACCAGGATCCGGTCCACCCGACCCGGGCCACCGTCTGGTCACCGTCGCTCACCGTCACCTCGAACGACAACCGGCGGCCGTCGACGGTCGCCAGCAGCGCCTGCGCCCGGACCGTCCGGCCGACCACTGTCGGTGCCAGGTGCTCCACGTCGACCCGGGTCCCCACGGTCGTCGAACCCGGCGGCATCCCGGTCGCCGTCGCCGCGACGGTGGCCGCCTCGACCAGCGCGACCACCCGGGGAGTGCCCAGCACCGGTACGTCCTCGGAACCGACCGCCTGGGCGGTGTCCGCGTCGGTGACTCGTCAACTCGACCTGGCGGTCAGACCCGGCGCGAAGGCCGGCTCGGGCTGCTCCTGCATGGTCGTCAGCCTAGGGGCTCGCCGAGCCGCCGAGCAGGGCCCGGGGATCCCGGCACCACCCGTCCTCCCACCTGTGCACGGCCTTCCCGGTGGTCCCCGTCGGCCTTCCGGGTGGTCCCCGTCGGTCGATGCCGCCCCCGTCGCTAACCTTGACGACGATGGCCGTCGTGACTGACCCCAGCCCCCGCCCGGACCGACCCGCCCGCGTCCCCGGACGGGGTCGTCGGCGCGTCGTCGCCATGACCGTCTGGGCTGTCGCCTTCGTCGGCGCGTGGTTCGCCATCGGGCTGCCCACCGACCCGGCGTACGCCTTCGTCTGGATCTGGGCCGCCACCGTCGCCTGGAACAGCGACCGGTCGTGGCGCAGCCACCTGCGCTTCGCCCGGACTGGGTGCCGGTGGTGCTGCTGTTCGTCGTCTACAACCTCGCGCGGGTTCGCCGACAACGGGGCCACCCGCACGCGATGGAGCTGATCGTCGCCGACCGGTTCATGTTCGGCTGGGCCACCGGCGGCGAGGTGCCCACCGTCTGGTTGCAGCAGCACTCTCTACCACCCGCAGGTGCACTGGTGGGACGTCGCGGCGAGCTGGGTGTACTTCTCGCACTTCGTGGTGGCGCTGACCGCCGCCGCGGTGCTCTGGCTCCGCGACCGGCACCGCTGGGCCGCGTACATGCGGCGCTGGGGCTTCCTCTGCGCCGCCGGCCTGGTCACCTACTTCATCTACCCGGCCGCCCCGCCCTGGTGGGCGGCGCAGAACGGGCTGCTCACCGAGGTCGCCCGGATCTCGACCCGGGTTGGAAGGCGTTCGGCATGCACGGTGCCGGCAACGTCCTCAACGCCGGCCAGATCGCCTCCAACCCGGTCGCCGCGATGCCGTCGCTGCACACCGCGTGGGCGCTGTTCGTGGTGCTGTTCTTCCTGACCGGCACCCGCCGCCGCTGGTGGCCGCTCCTGCTCGCGTACCCGCTGGCGATGACCTTCACCCTGGTCTACTCCGGGAGCACTACGTGATCGACGTGCTGGTCGGCTGGGCGTACGTGGGGCTGACCTTCCTGGCGGTCGGCCTGGCGGAGCGGGCTGGGCGGCGTGGCGCGTCCGCCACCCGAGAGAGCAGTCCGCCGACCCGCCGGCCGACCAACCCGAGCCCCCGACACCACGCGAACCAGACACCACGACCAACCACCCCCAATCCCCGCCGACCACTAACCCCCGCCCGCCCCGCCCCGCCCGCGCCGCTCGATCTTGGAGTTGTGGTGGGCAATCGATGTGGCTACGCCCTTTGCGAGGCACCACAACTCCTTGATCGACGCGGGATGGCGCGGGCCGGCGCGAGGGCGCGGGGTCGACGCGGAGGGGTGGGGCTGAGGTGGGTCAGGGTTGGGTTCGGGCTTGGTTCGCTCTCGTGGTTAGTTCGGCTGCCAGGGCCCAGGCTTCGGTTAGGTCGCGGTCCTGGGCTGTGGCACCGGAACCGCCTGCGGTGTCCGCGTGTACGGAGGCCAATCCCAGACGACGCTGGACGGGCCCCTGGACGACTCGCACGCTCTGGATCCGGGCGTACGGCACGATCACCAGTTGTCGGGTGAGTCGCCCGGACCGGGTGGCGAACACCCGCTCGAACAGCCCGCGCCGAACGCGCTCCGGCCCAGCGGGTGCAGCCAACGGGTCCGACGCGGTGGAGGGCTCAGGGTGAGCGCGTCGAGGCGTACCCGGAAGCACCTCGGCGACGATCATCGTCGCGGTCGGCAGGTCGCCGACCGGCAGCAGCCGGTCGGGCCGGTTGCGGTCGTCGGCCTCCACGACGGAGTAGCCGGCGACCTCCAGGCGCAGCCGCAGCCAGCCCTTCATCCGCCAGAGCAGCGGCCAGGTGGCCGGACGGTCTGCACCGGTCCAGTGGCACGGTCTGCGCCCGCGTCTCCAGCAGGCCGTTGTGCACCCGCAGCGTGCCGTCGTCACGGGCCAGCCGGAAGTTCCAGTCGTCGAGGACCCGGCGGATCGGTTGCAGCAGCACACCGGCCATCGCGGTCAGCGTGCTCGCCACCGCGACGAACGACCAGGACCCGCGGTGAGGAACTGCACCACCACGAAGGCCACACCGAACGGGAGCAGGAATGCCTGCGGGGTGAGCAGTTGGCTGATCAGCAGGTTCTGGTTGCGTACCGCGTGCAGTGGCCGGCCCGGCGCGGCCGTCGGTGGCGTCGCCGCTCCCGGGCCGCCGGGGCCGCCGGCTGGCCCGGCAGGGCCGCCTGCGCCACCCGCCCGGCCAGCGCCAGCAGACGCTCGCGCAGCAGGGCGCGTCGGCCACCCCGAGGTACGCCAGTGGCGCCTCGGTCTTGCCCCCACCGACGACCTCCAGGCGCAGCTCGGCCAGGCCGGTGAGCTGGGCGAGCAGCGGCCGGACCACCTCCACGGCCTGTAGTCGTTCCAACGGGATGGCCCGGGTACGCCGCCAGAGCAACCCCTCGTACACCCGCAGTTCGCGGCCGACCACGTGGTAGCCGGTGTTGTACCAGCTGATCACCGACAGCACGGTGGCGCCGAGCGCCAGCACCGCCACCATGGCGGCGAACCAGCCGAAACCCACCCGGGACAGCGTCGACCAGGACAGCCGGCGATCACCACGACGAGTGACTTGGCGCCGTGCAGCACCGGGCTGAGCGGATGCAGTCGCTGCCGGGGCTCGCCCCGGTGCCGCCCGGCGGTGCCGGCCAGGAGCAGCCACCCCGGCGGCACCGGCCCGTGAGGCGGGCCAGCCGGCCCGTAAGCCGGGCCGGCGGGTGGCACCGGGCCGGGGTGGCGGCACGGTGCTCGGCTCGGCGGGCTGTCGCTCATCGGGCCGGCCCCGGGGCGGTCGGCGGTTGCCCGCCCGGGTGCTCACAGCCCTCCGCCCGGTCCTCGCCGAGCGCGGTGAGCCGATCGCGAAGCCGGGACGCCTCCGCCGGGCGAAGCCCGGGCACCCGGCGTCGCTCGCCGCCGCGGCGGTGTGCAACTGCACAGTGGCCAGGTCGAAGGCGCGTTCCAACGGCCCGGCGCTCACGTCGACGAACTGCATCCGTGAATACGGAACGATGGAGAGCCGGCGGACCAGCAGCCCGTGCCGGACCAGCAGGTCGTTCTCCCGCTCGGCGTAGCCCCAGGCCCGGACCGCGCGGACGATCGCGACGGCCCGCCACGCCCGAGCACCAGCACGAGGGCGACGGCGAGCCCGAACAGCCAGTGCCCGGTCAACGCCCAGCCCACCGCCGTCACGGCCAGCCCGATGGCGACCACGACCGCCAGCCGGATCAGCTCCACCCAGATCAGGTCGGTGGAGATCGGCTGCCAGTGAACCGTGTCCGGCCAGGGCTCCAGCGGCCCCGGCCACCCGGCGCGGCAGCCAGCAGAGAGCCGGACGCGCCGGGGCCGGACGGCAGGAGGCCGGGCGCCGGCAGGTCGGGTGCGCGCTGGTCGGAGGTGGGCGCCGGCCGGTGGCCGGGTGGTGGCAGCGCGCCCGGCGGCAGCGGGGCGGGTGACGAAGATCGGGCGCGGCGGGCTCCGGGCCCAGCGTGCCGGGTGCCGGGAACGCGCCGGGTGGCGGCTCGACGCCGGGTGGTGGTGGGGCCGGGGTGGGCGGCCAGGACGGGGAGGTGGGGCCGGGGAAGCCGGTTGGTCGCCGCTCACGTGTCGAGCGTAGGCGATCCAGGCACCGGATTGATGGCTCGAAGGAAGCCTCGAGCGTCCAGGAAGTCACCGAGGCTGCCTCGGTGCTCACCGCAGGCCAACCAGGTCTTGCGCCGATCGGCGTCGTGCAGGCGCGGATTGTTCCACTCCAGCGCCCAGATCGCGGTGGCGCGGCAGCCCCGGCCGAGCAGACCAGGGCCTCGGTGGCGGGAGAGGGATGCTCATCCCGGCCAGTCTAGGGCGGCGGAACGGAGAGCTGAGCGCCGGGCGACCACGGGGAGCCGCCCGGCGACGGGGTGAATCGTACAGCGGCGGGGCGGTCGTTGCACACCCCACGATTCGCGATTCGGCTGCTGAGGACGGCGCGGCGAAAATCGGCTTCTCCCCACCTCGACACTCAGCAAGGCGTGCGAGTCTTGATACCGCACGCGCCGCGACGACCGACAAACGCTGTGGAGGACCGGTGGCCCAGCCGACCATGCCCGACGCCCCGACACCGAACGGGGCGGCACCGCAGGCACCCCGCCGGTGACGACACCCGCGCAGGACGCCACCCTGCTGGAGAAGGCGCTGTTCGAGATCAAACGTGTGATCGTCGGGCAGGACCGGATGGTGGAGCGGATGTTCGTCGCGCTGCTCGCCCGTGGTCACTGCCTGCTGGAAGGGGTGCCCGGGTCGCCAAGACCCTGGCGGTGGAGACCCTCGCCAAGGTCGTCGGAGGTTCCTTCGCCCGGGTGCAGTTCACCCCGGACCTGGTGCCGTCCGACATCATGGGCACCCGGATCTACCGGCAGTCGAGCGAGAAGTTCGACGTGGAGCTGGGTCCGGTCTTCGTCAACTTCCTGCTCGCCGACGAGATCAACCGGGCTCCGGCGAAGGTGCAGTCCGCACTGCTGGAGGTGATGAGCGAGCGGCAGGTGTCCATCGGCGGGGAGAGCCACCGGGTGCCCGACCCGTTCCTCGTGATGGCCACCCAGAACCCGATCGAGCAGGAGGGCGTCTACCCGCTGCCGGAGGCGCAGCGCGACCGGTTCCTCATGAAGATCGTGGTGGGTTACCCGACCGACGCGGAGGAACGGGAGATCGTCTACCGGATGGGCGTGTCCGCTCCCGAGCCGAGCGCGGTGTTCGACACCCCGAGCTGGTCGCCCTGCAACGCAAGGCGGACCAGGTCTTCGTCCACAACGCCCTGGTCGACTACGCGGTCCGACTGGTGTTGGCCACCCGGCGCCGGCCGAGCACGGCATGCCGGACGTCGCGCAACTGATCCAGTACGGGGCCAGCCCGCGCGCCTCGCTGGGTCTGGTCCGGGCGACCCGCGCCCTGGCGTTGCTGCGCGGACGTGACTACGCGCTGCCGCAGGACGTGCAGGACATCGCGCCGGACATCCTGCGGCACCGGTTGGTGCTCAGTTACGACGCGCTCGCCGACGACGTGCCCGCCGACCACATCGTGCATCGGGTGATGTCGACGATCCCGCTCCCGGCGGTCGCTCCCCGGCAGCAGGCCACCCGTCGACCGTGCCGCCGCCGGGCGCTGGCTGGCCGGGCAGCGGCCGTGACCTCACCCACCCTCGTCCGCCCCCGACCGTAGCGAGGCCGTGCTGTCCCGGCTTCAACTGCTCGTCACGCGCAAGCTCGACGGTCTGCTCCAGGGCGACTACGCCGGCCTGCTGCCCGGTCCGGGCAGCGAGGCGGGGAGTCCCGCAGTACCGCCCGGCGACGACGTACGCCGGATGGACTGGCCGGTCACGGCACGGACCACGACGCCGCACGTGCGGCGTACTGCCGCCGACCGGGAGCTGGAGACCTGGCTCGCGCTGGATCTGTCCGCCAGTCTGGACTTCGGCACCGGGCAGTGGCTCAAGCGGGAGGTCGTGGTGGCCGCCGCGGCCGCCATCACCCACCTGACAGTGCGCGGCGGCAACCGGATCGGCGCCGTGATCGGTACCGGCGGCGGCGGGTCCGCGCCGGTCCGGCGCTGGCGTGGCACACCACCGCCGGCCGGGCCCGGGTGTTCACCGGCTGCCGGCCCGCTCCGGCCGGAAGGAGGCGCAGGGCCTGCTCCGCGCCGTCGCCGGCACCACCAGCCAGCCCGGTCGCAGTGACCTGGGTGCCCTGATCGAGATGCTCAACCGTCCGCCCCGTCGGCGCGGGTGGCCGTGGTGATCTCGGACTTCCTCGCGCCGGCCGAGCAGTGGGCCCGACCGTTGCGCAAGCTGCGGGTCCGCCACGACGTGCTGGCGATCGAGGTGGTCGACCCGCGCGAGCTGGAGCTGCCCGACGTTGGCGTGTTGCCGGTGGTCGACCCGGAGAGCGGCGAGCTGCACGAGGTGCAGACCGCCGACCCGCGGCTGCGGCAGCGCTACGCCGATGCCGCCACCGCCAACGGGCCACCATCGCCGCCGCTGTGCGCGGTGCCGGGGCGGCCCACCTGCGTCTGCGTACCGACCGAGACTGGCTGCTGGACATGGTGCGCTTCGTGGCCGCGCAGCTACGCGCGCGTACCCGGGGACGACACGATGATCCGTTTCATGCAACCGTGGTGGCTGCTGGCTGTGCTGCCGGTGCTCGCACTTGCCGGGTTCTACGTCTGGCGGCAGCTGCACCGCCGGGCGTACGCGATGCGGTTCACCAATGTGGACCTGCTGCGTACGGTGGCGCCGAAGGGCCTGGGCTGGCGTCGGCACGTGTCGGCGACCGCGTTCCTGCTCTGCCTGCTGGTGCTGGCCACCGCGCTGGCCCGACCGGCGGTGGACACCAAGGAGCCGCTGGAGCGGGCCACAGTGATGCTCGCCATCGACGTGTCGTTGTCGATGCAGGCCGACGACGTGGCACCGAACCGGCTGGAGGCGGCCCAGGAGGCGGCGAAGCAGTTCGTCAGTGAGCTGCCGGAGAGTTACAACCTCGGCCTGGTGTCCTTCGCCAAGGCGGCGAGCGTGCTGGTGCCGCCGGGCAGGACCGGACGCGGTGACCAGTGCCATCGACGGGCTGGTGTTGGCCGAGGCGACCGCGACCGGCGAGGCGGTGTTCACCTGCCTGGAGGCGATCCGATCGGTGCCGGCCGACGGCGCGGCGGGCATTCCGCCGGCACGGATCGTGCTGCTCTCCGACGGTTTCCGCACCTCCGGTCGGGCGGTGGAGGAGGCGGCGGCGGCCGCGCAGGCCGCCAACGTCCCGGTCTCCACCATCGCGTTCGGCACCGACACCGGCCAGGTCGACATCGGCGGGCAGTTGCAGCGGGTGCCGGTGGACCGGTTGGCGCTGGCCGAGCTGGCCGAGACCACCGAGGGCTACTTCTACGAGGCCGCCTCGGTGAGCGAGCTGAAGCAGGTCTACCAGGACATGGGCAGCTCGATAGGGTTCCGCACCGAGCCGCGTGAGGTGACCCAGTGGTACGCGGGGTGGCGCTGCTGTTGGCGCTCTGCGCCGGGGCGTTCAGTCTGCTCTGGTCGTCACGAATGCTCTGAGCGGTGCGCCGGCGGCGGTCAGCGCCGCCGCCGGCGGCACCGGCCGGCATCGGTCGGCACCCGCTGCCGGCGGACGGCAGTCAGTGACCGCCGCCGGCGAGCACGAAGCGATGGCCACGCAGACGGCGGCGAGGGTGAAGCCCAGCGGGGCGACGTAGCGGCTCATGGACGGCTCCGGGTGGCGGCTGGACGGTCCGCGTGCGGGGGCGGACCGCAGGGGTGGGGACGCGCACACGAAGTCGTGACCGGGCGGCTCCCGGCGACCGCCCGGGATCGGGCGGCGCGGCACTCACCTCGGCAGGGCCGAAGCGGTGGGGAGCAGAGCGGGTCAGCTCACCAGACTGAGTCGTGGCTCAGCGGGGCTGACCATCGGCCCGGCCACGACTGGGAGGATCGCTATCTCGCACAGCGATCACCTCCTGCAGGTCGGGCGGGCCGGAACGTCGATGATCGTACACCGGCGTTGCCGACCGGACGCACTCGGCCGACCGGCCGGCGACCCTCCACCGCCCGGTTGGCGTGGTGATCTCGGCTGGCCCGCCCGCACGGCGGTGACCAGCACCGCGGCGAGCAGCGGCAGCCAGCAGAAGCGTGCCACCACCCACCCCGGGTTGCCCGGATCGGTGTGCAACCCGGGCAGGGCGAGCCCGCTGCGGGCGGTCAGTGTGGTCACCGCCACCAGCACCGGCTGGTGCCACAGGTAGATCCGGACCGCGGACCGGTTCACCTCGACGACCGCCCGACCCGGAACCGGACGGGTCAGGAGCCGTTCCACCGCCGGCCGCGCGAGCAGACCGAGGCCGACCTGGGTGACCGCCAGCGCCACGACCAGCAGCGATGGCGGGTTCAGGTTGGACACCCCGGCGCCGGGCACTCCGACCGCGCTCACCGGATAGCCCAGCGCCAGCAGCGCCACCAGCGCGACCGCGCCACCGGCCGCGAGAATGCCGCCCGCACGTCGGCCGACCAGTCGCCCGTCGGCGTGCGCCACGCCAGCAGGTACGGCACCGACCAGGCCGCCACCACGGTGACCGGTGGCAGGTCGGTGCCGGCCGGCAGCAGGCGGGCGGCCAGGTCGACGAACGCGACCGCGGCCACCGCCGGTGTCGCGCATCGCACCACCCCACCGGCGTACGGCGGCGCGCAGCGGGCCGGTCATCGCGACCAGGATCACCAGCGGCAACAGGAACCACAACGGGCTGACCGCGAGCCGTAGCGCGACGGTGAGCGTGTCGTCAGGGTGCCGACCACGGTGGCGGCGAGCAGTACGGCGGCGCCCACCCGAGCAGCGCCAGCATGGCAGCAGCAGCCGACGGAGTCGACGGGCCAGCCAACCGCCCGCGCGTTCGCCGGAACGAGCCAGTGACCGGGTCGAGCCGAAGCCAGCGGTGAAGAAGAACAACCCGAGCGTCTGCAACACCCAGGTGACCGGGGCCAGACCGGGTCGGGCGGTCAGTGGGCTGGCCTGGTGCAACCCACCGTCGCCGTTCAGCACCAGCCCGGTGACCAGCCAGTGCCCGAGCACCACCCCGCCGATGGCGTACGCCCGCAGCGCGTCGATAGCGCGGTCCCGGCTCACCGGGCGTCCCCGAACCGGTCGGTGTCGACGCCGCCCAGCACGACCGCCGCCACCGCGACCAGCGCGGCGCTGCCCGGGCGAGATAGCCGTCGTGCCCGCCACCCGCCCACCGGCAGGGCGGGCGCCGAACGCCGGATCGCCGGGACGACGACCGAAGCCCAGGCCGGGCAGCCGCACCGGCGGCACCCGACGAACCCAGTCGGTCGGCGCCTCGGCTGCCCAGAACCGCCGCCCGCCGGGCAGGTCGTCGGCGCGCTGCACCCGGCGCCCACGCCGCCGAGACTGACCACGTCGGTGACCTGGGCCGGGGCGTCCGCCGCCGCCAGCGACACCACCAGCGCCCCGTAGCTGTGCCCGACCAGCGTGATCGCCGCTCCCGGCCGGCGCGCGGCCAACTCCCGCAGCAGCACGGTCAGCCCGGCCGCGCCCTGCCGGCGCTGACGCCACCGGCGGCGGTCAACACCCGTCCGGCGGGTCGTAGCCGAGCCAGGCCAGCACCGCGACTCGCGCCGCCGGGTCGGCCGCCCGCAGCTCCCGGTAGAGCTGCCCGGCCTGCACCGACGGCGCCCGGCGGGCCACCCGCCCAGCCCCGGTCGAAGTCGGCGAGCGTGCTGCCGACCCCGGCACCAGCACCGCGATCCGATCCGCGCCGGCCAGGTCGCCGAGCACCTCGACCGCGCGGCCGTCGCCACGCCTGTCGAACAGCAGGAACCGGCGTCCGCCGGCGGCCAGTCCGCGTACGGGGCCGGCCGCGCGCATCGCCGCCGCCATCACCGGGTACGCCTCGACGAACCCGCCGCCGTGGCCGGTTCGGGTCGGGTCGGCAGGACCAGGTTCACGCCGAGCAGCGCGGCCATCGCCAGCCGGCTGGCACCTCGTCGTCGCATCACGTTCTCCTCCGGAATGTCGTCCGGAGGCAGAGTGCGCGGATGGGTGGGGCCGGGTCGTCGTCCTGCGGAGCCGTTCGCGGGCTGGCTCCACGGGGCTACTCCCCGGCGGCCACCAGACCCGTCTCGTACGCCAGCACCACGGCCTGGGCCCGGTCGCGCAGACCCAGTTTGGCCAGGATCCGCCCGACGTGGGTCTTCACGGTCTGCTCGGCGACCACCAGGTCCTCCGCGATCTCCTGGTTGTTGCGGCCCCGGGCGATCAACCGCAGCACCTCGGTCTCGCGCGGAGTGAGCCCGGCCAGGTCGGTGGGGCGCGGACGGCGGCGGTCCGGGCGGGCCGCGAACTCGGCGATCAGCCGGCGGGTGACCGCCGGGGCGAGCAACGCGTCCCCGGCGGCCACCACCCGCACCGCCTGCACCAGATCCGCCGCCGGGGCGTCCTTGAGCAGGAAGCCGCTGGCCCCGGCGCGCAGCGCCTCGTACACGTAGTCGTCCAGGTCGAAGGTGGTGAGGATGAGCACCCGGGGTCGTTGCGCCGACCGGTCACCGAGCAGCTTGCGGGTGGCCTCCAGCCCGTCCATGACCGGCATGCGCACGTCCATCAGCACCACGTCCGGGTCGAGGTGGCGGGCGGCGGCGACGGCCTGCGCGCCGTCGGCGGCGTCACCACCACCAGCAGATCCGGTTGGGCGGCGAGCAGCGCGCCGAAACCCTGCCGGACCATCGCCTGGTCGTCGGCGATCAGCACCCGGATCATCGGTCCCCGCCCTCCGCGTCGTACGGCAGCTCGGCCGCCACCGCGTAACCCCGTCGGGCAGCGGTCCGGCGGTGAACGTACCGCCCAGCGAGGTGGCCCGCTCCCGCATACCGGTCAGCCCGTGTCCGGCGTCCACCTCGTCCGCCGGGAGCCCGCCTCGGCGGGTGGCGCGTTCTGTACGCGTACTCCCAGGCTGGAACGACCGGCGCGGACGGTGACCCGCACGGTGGCGCCGGCCGCGTGCCGGGCCGCGTTGGCCAGCCCCTCCTGCACGATGCGGTACGCGGCCAGCCCGACCGGTGCGGGCACCTGCCCGTCGTCCACCGGCGCGGCGTCCAGGGTGACCGGCAGGCCGGCCCGGCGTGCCGCGTCCACCATCGCGCCCAGATCGGTCAGGTCCGGCTGGGGTGCGGTCTCCGGCCCGGTCGTCTCGCTGCGCAGCACCCAACAGTCGCCGCATGTCGGTCAACGCGTCGCGGGCCGAGGCGGCGATGGCGACGAACTCCGTGGCTGCCGACGCCGGCACGTCCGTCAGCCGGTACGGGGCGGTCTCCGCCTGCACCGCGATCAGCGACATGTGGTGGGCCACCACGTCGTGCAGCTCCCGGGCGATCCGGGTGCGTTCCTCCAGCACCGCGCGGCGCTCGTGCTCCCGCTCGCTCAGCTCGGTCTGCGCGGCCAGCAAGTGCCGGGACAGCCGGTTGCGGCGGATCAGGTCGCCGACGATCGCCAGCGCGCCGAGCAGCAGCAGGACGGGAACCCGGTTCTCGGGATGGACCAGGGTGAGCACCGGCACCGTGCTGATCGCCACCACCCAGGCCAGCACCGGCCGGTCGACCCGCGCGACGACCACCGCCACCACCGCGATCGACCCGAGCGCCAGCGGCGGGTCCACGGCCAGGCCTGGTCGGCTGGCGCGTTGAACGTGCAGATCAGCAGGGCCAGCACCGTCAGCCGCCAGGCCAGCAGCGGACGCCGGGCAGCGCCAGCAGCAGCGCCACTGTCATCGCCGCGAACAGGAGCGCGATCGGCGGCGGCAGGCCCCAGTCGCTCTCCACCGTCAGCGTGATCAGGAAGAGGCCGAGCGCGGCGAGCAGACCGACCGGCGCGGCGTAGGGAGCCGGCCGGGGCCAGCGGGCCAGCAGCGGTCGGCCGGCCGGGGCGTCCCGGCCCAGCAGGGTCTGCCGCAGGGCTCGCAGAGCCACGGTGACGGGTTGCCGGTTCACCATCGGGAGGCTACGGGCCAACCCCGCCACCAGGCGTGCCACCAGGGGTTGATCCCGGTGTCGTACCCCGGTGTGACGCGACTCCCGTTAGCGCTTACCTACCGGTAACGCCTAGGCTCCGACGCGTCCGTGCTGACCATTCGCAAGGGGAACAGTGGCCCGTACCGTGCTGGTGACCGGGGGTAACCGGGGATCGGCCTGGCCATCGCGCAGGCCTTCGCCAAGCAGGGCGACCGGGTGGCGGTCACGCACCGCAGCGGCGAGGCACCGGACGGGCTGTTCGGCGTCCGCGCCGACGTCACCGACGCCGCCTCGATCGACGCCGCGTTCGCCGCCGTCGAGGCCGAGTTGGGGCCGGTCGAGGTGCTGGTCGCCAACGCCGGCATGACCGCCGACACGCTGCTGCTGCGGATGTCCGAGGAGCAGTTCACCGACGTGGTGGACACCAACCTCACCGGCGCGTTCCGGGTCGCGAAGCGGGCCTCCGGCAAGATGCTCCGCGCCAAGTGGGGCCGCATGATCTTCATCTCCTCGGTGGTCGGCCTCGCCGGCGGCTCGGGCAGGTCAACTACGCCGCCAGCAAGGCCGGCCTGGTCGGCGTCGCCCGCTCGATCACCCGGGAGCTGGGCAGCCGCAACATCACCGCGAACGTGGTGGCGCCCGGCTTCATCGACACCGACATGACCGCCGGCCTCTCCGGAGACCGCAAGGCGGAGATCCTCAAGTCCATCCCGGCCGGCCGGATGGCCAGCCCGGACGAGGTCGCCGCCGTGGTCACCTGGCTGGCCTCGGACAGCGCCGGGTACGTCTCCGGCGCCGTCATCCCGGTCGACGGCGGCCTCGGCATGGGCCACTAACTATTTTGACTACGGAGGAAATCTGCGATGTCCGGACTGCTCGCCGGTAAGCGGCTGCTCGTCACCGGTGTCATCACCGACGCCTCGATCGCCTTCTCGGTGGCGAAGCTCGCCCAGGAGAACGGCGCGCAGGTCGTGCTCACCGGCTACGGCCGGCTCTCCCTGGTCGAGCGGATCGCCAAGCGGCTGCCCGAGCCGGCCCCGGTCATCGAGGTGGACGTCACCAACAACGAGCACCTCGCCGGGCTGGCCGACCGGGTGCGTGAGCACGTCGACGGCCTCGACGGCGTCGTGCACTCGATCGGCTTCGCGCCGCAGAGCTGCCTGGGTGGCGGCTTCCTCGACGCGCCCTGGGAGGACGTGGCGACCGCCCTGCACGTCTCCACGTTCTCGTACAAGTCGCTCGCCATGGCGGCCCTGCCGCTGATGTCGCCCGGCGGCGCCGTGGTCGGCCTGACCTTCGACGCCAGCAAGGCGTGGCCGGTCTACGACTGGATGGGCGTCGCCAAGGCCGGCCTGGAGTCCGCGTCCCGCTACCTGGCGATGCACCTCGGCAAGCAGGGCATCCGCAGCAACCTGGTCGCCGCCGGGCCGCTGCGGACCATCGCTGCGAAGTCGATCCCCGGCTTCGACCAGTTCGAGGACGCCTGGGCCGGGCGGGCGCCGCTGGGCTGGAGCCTCACCGACCAGGAGCCCGCCGCGCGGGCCTGCCTGGCGTTGCTCTCCGACTGGTTCCCCGCCACCACCGGTGAGATCGTCCACGTCGACGGCGGCTACCACGCCATCGGTTCCTGACGTTCCCTCGGGCTTCTCCCGGCGACGCTCCCGCCACCGTTCGCGTGACCCACGCATCCGGATCAGGGGCGTCGCCGGGACGTCCCGGCCGAGGGCAAGAATGACCCCATGTCGTACGACGCGGTGGTGCTGGTGTCCTTCGGTGGCCCCGAGCGGCCCGAGGACGTGATGCCGTTCCTGCAGAACGTGACCCGCGGCCGAGGCGTGCCGCCCGAGCGGCTGGCCGAGGTCGCCGAGCACTACCAGCACTTCGGTGGCGTGTCCCCGATCAACCAGCAGTGCCGGGACCTGCTGGCCGCCGTCCGCGCCGACTTCGCCGCGCACGGTCTCGACCTGCCGATCTACTGGGGCAACCGCAACTGGGACCCGATGCTCGCCGACACCGTGACCCAGATGCGCGACGACGGGGTCACCCGGGCGCTGGCCTTCGTCACGAGCGCGTACGGCGGCTACTCGTCCTGCCGGCAGTACCAGGAGGACATCGCCGCGGCGCGGGCCGCGGTCGGCTCGGACGCCCGGTGATCGAGAAGCTCCGCCAGTTCTGGGACCACCCGGGTTCGTCGAACCGCACGTCGACGCCGTCCGGGCGGCCCTGGGTCAGCTCGACCCGGCGAGACGGGACACCACCCGGCTGGTCTTCACCGCCCACTCCATCCCCAGCTCGATGGCCGCCAACGCCGGCCGCACGGCGGCCGGTACGAGGCGCAACTGCACGAGACCGCCCGGCTCGTCGCCGCGGCCGCCGCGCCCGACCTGGCGTACGACCTGGTCTGGCAGAGCCGCTCCGGCCCGCCGCAGATGCCGTGGCTGGAACCGGACATCAACGACCACCTCGCCACCCTCGCGCAGGGCGGCACCACCTCCGTGGTGGTCAGCCCGATCGGGTTCGTCTCCGATCACCTGGAGGTCGTGTGGGACCTGGACACCGAGGCGCTGGAGACGGCCAAGCAGCTCGGCTGGACTTCGTCCGGGCCGGCACGCCGGGCACCGACCCGCGCTTCGTGACCATGGTGCGTGAGCTGGTCACCGAGCGGACCGACCCGGACGGTGCGCAGCTGCGCCGCCGCCTGGGCGAACTGCCGATGTGGGACACCTGCGCCACCGTCTGCTGTGTGCCGACCCGTCGCCCCTGACCTTCTCCTGACCTCTGAGGATCATCATGCAGGACCGTAAGCCCGTGCAGAGTTGGCTGACCGACATGGACGGCGTGCTGGTGCACGAGGGCCAGCCGGTGCCCGGCGCACCCGAGTTCGTCAACCGGTTGCGGGCCTCCGGCAAGCCGTTCCTGGTGCTGACCAACAACTCGATCTACACCCCGCGGGACCTGACGGCCCGACTCAGCCGGATGGGGCTGGACGTGCCGGAGGAGTCGATCTGGTCGTCCGCCCTGGCCACCGGCCAGTTCCTCGCCGACCAGCGGCCGGGCGGCACCGCGTACGTCATCGGTGAGGCCGGCCTGACCACGGCGCTGCACGCGGTCGGCTACGTGCTGACCGACTTCGCCCCGGACTACGTGGTGCTCGGCGAGACCCGCACCTACAGCTTCGAGGCGATCACCAAGGCCGTCCGCCTGATCAACGACGGGGCCCGGTTCATCTGCACCAACCCGACGTGACCGGCCCGTCCGTGGAAGGCGCGCTCCCCGCAGCGGGCTCGGTCGCCGCCATGATCTCCAAGGCGACCGGCGTTGAGCCGTACTTCGTCGGCAAACCGAACCCGATGATGATGCGCTCGGCGCTCAACACCATCAACGCGCACTCGGAGAGCACCGCGATGATCGGCGACCGGATGGACACCGACATCCTGTGCGGCCTGGAGGCCGGGCTGGAGACCATCCTGGTGCTCACCGGCATCAGCAGCCGTACCGAGGCGGAGCGCTACCCGTACCGTCCGTCCCGGATCATCAACTCGGTCGCGGACCTGCTCGACGAGGTCTGACCGGCGCCGGGTCTGCGTGGTCGCGCGGTGCTGACGTGCTGCGGCGGCCAAGATCCGCGAACTTCCTGATGTTGCTGCCTCAAGTCGCCCGGAGACAGCAACATCAGGGAAACTGTGCGGATCTTGTGCCCGGATCCCGCGCGCGGCGCGTGCCGTGGGTGAGCGCACGGTGTCGGTGACCAAGATGTCGTGATCATCGTCCGATGGAAGGCGCGACATCCTGGATCGAGCGCGATCACTGGGGTGATGCGGTCGTGTCGGGGCGCTCGGGACGTTGGGCGGTCTGGTCAGGGGCGCAGGGGGCGTTGCAGGCGGCCACCAGCGCCTGACGGCAGGCCGTGGTGAGCGGGCGCAGCGCCGCGTCCCGTTGCTGCGCCTCGTAGTTGTTGATCGCGCCACCGGGCGCGGCGTGCCGGCCAACGCGAGCACCCGGTCGAGCACCGCGGCGGGCGAAGAGGCGACGGGCTCGCGGGTCGAAGCCCGGTGGCAGGTCGGTGGTGCCGTCCGGGCGGCGCAGCGCGGCCAACGCACCGGCCAGCTCGGGCCGCCACTGGGCCACGTCGAGACGGGTCAACGCGGCGGTCGTCTCGGCCAGCGCGGCGGCCAACTCGGCCTCCGCCTCGGCGGCGCCGGGCAGCGAGAGTGAGGCGGCGGGCGCGTTGGCCGGCAACGGGTACACCCGCCAGAGCACCGTCTCGAAACAGTCCCCGAGCCGGAGGTGTGCAGCCGCACCTGCGGAATCAACCCGAGCCCGCCGGCGACCACCGCCTCGCCCGTGATCAGCGCCGCACCGGCGAAGTCGCCAGGGCCGGGCAGCCTCGGGGATCACCTGGCGCGGGCAGCACCAGGCGGATGTCGTCCGGGAGAGCTTGGCCAGAGTGGGCAGCGCGGCACCCAGCGGGACGTCGGTCCAGGTGCCGGGGCATCCGCGACGAGATGCTCCTCGTCGCCGGCGATGGCGTCGGCGACCTCGTCGTACGGCACCAACCCGGCGCGCCACGCGCGCACCCAGGCAACGAACCGGCTTGACCGGCGCGGCGCGAGGGTGGCCGCGCCCGTTGCGGGGTGGACATGCCGAAAGGGTACGTGGTCACGACCGGCCCTGTCTCGACTGCCGCTCCGGTCGCCCGGCCTGCCCCGAACTGCCCTGTTCGCCCGTATCTCTGCCCCGACGCCAGGTCCGTGCGCGCCCGGCGAGTGGGCCGGTGTGTCGGGGCGGGGTGCGGAACCGCGGGGTTAGCGTGATCGACATGGCGGGGCGATACGGCGAGGACGTGTTGGCGGGAGACTGGCGGCGGCGGAAGGTCACCCCGAGGTGGACGCCGAACCCGATCTCGTCGTCGAGGATGCCGACTCCGGGTTCTGCGGGGCGGTGGTGGGTTTCGAGGCCGGCGCCGTGGTCCTGGAGGATCGGCACGGCCGACGACGCAACTTCCCGCTGCTGCCGGCGGCGTTCCTGCTCGACGGCCGCCCGGTGACGCTGCGCCGCCCGAGCCGCGCGCCTGTGCCGGCGGCCGTCGACGGACGGCGTCCGGTTCGGTGGCGTTGGACAACGTCCGCGCCCAGGTGGCGAAGGCAAGCCGGATCTGGGTGGAGGGCATCCACGATGCCGCGTTGGTCGAGCGGATCTGGGGCGACGACCTGCGGATCGAGGGTGTGGTCGTGGAGCCGTTGGACGGCATCGACGCCCTCGACGCCGAGGTACGCGGCTTCGACCCCGGTCCGACCCGACGCCTCGGCGTGCTGGTCGACCACCTGGTGCCGGGCAGCAAGGAGAGCCGGATCGTCGCCCGGGTGAACTCGCCGTACGTGCTGGTGACCGGTCACCCCTACGTGGACGTCTGGCAGGCCGTGAAGCCGGCGGCGCTGGGCATCGCGGCGTGGCCGGTGGTGCCACCGGGGCAGCCGTGGAAGGAGGGGTCTGCGCGGCCCTCGGGTGGCCGAGCCGGCGGCGATGTGGCGGCACATCCTCTCCCGGGTGGACAGCTTCGCCGACGTGGAGACGCCCCTGATCAACGCGATGGAACGCCTGATCGACTTCGTCACCGAGCCGCTGGGCTGACCGGGTCGGGCCCCGGCGTGCCCTGGGTCACCAGCGCGCGGACCAGTCGGGTGACGACCGCCTCCGGGTCGGTCACGTCGCCGGTGAGCAGCAGGTGGTGCACCGTCCCCACGAGGGCGAGCGCGACGGCGCCGCTGTCGGTGCCGAGGGTAGCCGCCCGAGCTGTCGCTCCCGGTCGAGGTAGTCGGTGATGGAGGTGGTGACCTCGGGAAGCCCGGGGCACCCTCGGACATCACGGCTTCGACCCGGGCGCGCAGGGTGGGCGGGCGATGACCAGGTTCGCGATGCCCAGCGTGCGGGGCTCGAACAGGGTGAGCCCGGCGCGAGTCAGATTGCCGATCACGTCACCCGTGCCCGCCAGTGGCGGTAGGGCTGCGGCCAGCTCCGCCTGCTCGCGGAAGCGTCGCACGATCAGCGCGGTGAGGAAGCCCTCCAGGTCACCGAAATGGCTGTGCAGGAGCCCGGTGGCGCAGTTCGCCTCGCGGGTGATCGCCCGCCCGGTGAGGGCTTGTGGCCCGTCTCGCAGCAGCACCCGCTCGGCGGCGTCGAAGAGCTGTTCACGCAGCTCGGGGATGGCGATTCCGCGGGGCACGCCGGAAGCCTAACGCAGTGGGTGAACCGTGACCCGTCCGGGCGTGCCGCGCTTGACAGGTATGAACACCCGCTCATAGCCTAATGAGCGCCCGTTCATTCTACCCGGGGCTCACCCGTGCAGCAGACCTTTCACCTGGTCATCGCGATCCTTGGCCTCGTAGCCCTGCTCGTCTCGGCGCCTTCCACGTCGTCCGCCGGCGTCGCAACGGAGGGCCGGCGGTTCGCGTGGCTCGGGGACCAGGCCGTGACGCTGCGCGACGATCAGCCGGGCGTCGCCCGGCCGGACGCGGCGACGCATGCTGGGCCGGCCGCCGTGAGCCCGGCCCCGTGGACCGTCCTGGTCGTCCTGGCCTGCGCGCAGGCCATGGTCGCGCTGGACGTGACAGTGGTCAACGTCGCGCTTCCCGCCATCGACGCCGATCTGCGTTTCGGTCCGGGGACGTGCAGTGGGTGGTCTCCGTCTACGTGCTGGCTACCGGCGGTCTGCTCCTCCTGGGTGGCCGGTTGGCGGATCTGTTCGGCGCCCGACGGGTGTTCCTGGCCGGGCTGATTCTGTTCACCGCGGCGTCGGCCGTGAGCGGCCTGAGTAACACCTCGGCGCTGCTGGTCGCGGCCCGGCGTTGCAGGGCGCAGGCGCCGCGCTGCTCTCCGGCGGCCCTGTCCATCATCGCGCTCGTCTACGACGGTGAACGGCGGGCCAAGGCGCTCGGCGCGTGGGCGCGATCGCCAGTGGCGGAGCCGCGGCCGGCTGCTGGTGGGCGGCGCGTTGACCACCTGGCTCGATTGGCGCTGGGCGTTCTTCATCAACCTGCCCGTCGGGCTGCTGGTCCTGATGCTGGTGCCACGACTGATCTCCCGGTCGCCCCGCGTCGCCGCCGCAGGGCAGCTCGACCTGATCGGTGCCGTCATCGGCACCGCCGCGTTCGCGGTCACCATCTACGGCATCAGTGACGCCGACCGACACGGCTGGGGCGCCCCGGTACGGTGCTCCTGCTCGTCGTGGAGTCGCGCTGCTCGGTGTCTTCGCCGGGTCGAACGACACGTCCGGCGTCCGCTCGTGCCGCCGGCGCTCTGGCGGCAACGGAGCCTCGCGGCCAGCACCGTCGGCATCTTCGGCGCGACCATCACCCTGGTCGGCGCCCTGTTCCTCGGCGCGTTCATGCTGCAGACGACGCTGCGGGCCTCCGCCCTGGAGACCGGCTTCGCGCTGCTCCCGATGGTGCTGGCGATCGCCCTGGCGGCGCACCTCGGGGCGCGCTGCTCGGCATCTCGGCCCCGTTGGGCCAGCGCCTCGGGCCTCGCGGTGGCGGCGGTCGGTGCCCTGCTGCTGAGCCGCGCCGCGACACCTGTCAGCTATCCGGCCGACATCCTTGCCGGGCTCGTACTGCTCGGCTTCGGCCTGGGGCTCAGCTTCGTCGTCTTCTCGGTCACCGCGTTGTCGGGCATCGAGGGCGACCGGGCGGGCAGTGCGTCCGGTCTCTACATGACCTCGCACGACATCGGTGGCGCCTTCGGCGTGGCCATCCTCTCGTCCGCCGCGGGTGCCGTCTCGGGCGGCAGCCTGATGGTTCTGGCAGGTCAGCAGCGGGGCTTCCTCGTGGCGGCGGCCGTGACCGCCGGCTTCGCGATCGTCGCGGCGCTGACCATGCCGGCCGGCCGTCCCGTCGCCGGATCCGCGGCGGGTCTGCACGGCGGGCACGGCTTCAAACTTCACGGTTGATACAGAGAGGCGTGGCACGCAAGCGATGAGCACAGTGCATGGCGACGGCACCGCGGAGGCCCGCGACGGGATCCGGTGCGTCCGACTCAGCAAACGTTTCGGCGACGTCGTCGCCGTCGACGACCTGTCGTTCGATGCCCCGATGGGCGCGGTCACCGGTTTCGTCGGGGCCAACGGCGCGGGCAAGACCACGACGATGCGGATGCTGCTGGGCCTGGTGCAGCCGACGTCGGGGAGGCACTGATCGACGGCCGGTGGCTGCGGGACATCCCGAACCCACGGCTGACGGTCGGCACCGTCCTGGACAGCCCGGCGCCCACCGGGTCACACGGCCCGGGCGTACCTGGCATCCTCGCCCGTGCCGGCGGCGTCCCCAGCGTCGGATCGCTGAGGTGTTGGAAATGGTCGGTCTGGGGACTCGGCGCAGCGTCGGGTCGGTGCGTTCTCGTTGGGAATGAAGCAGCGCCTGCTCTCGCGGCCGGTCTGCTCGGGGATCCGCGGATCATCATGCTTGACGAGCCAACCAAGGGTCTGGACCCGCCCGGGATGCTGTGGTTGCGCGGGCTGTTGCGTGACCTCGCGGCGGAGGGACGCTGCGTCTTCCTGTCGAGCCACCATCTGGCCGAGCTCGACGCGATCGCCGATCACGTGGTGGTGCTGCACAAGGGACGGTTGATCGCCAAGGGCGGCCTGAGCGAGCTGATGAGCCGGCGGGGCCGGGCGGTAGTGGTCCGCACCGCGCACAACGGCGTACTCGAACAGTTGGTTTGTGGTCGGGGTGGCAGCAGCAGCGTGGATCCGGACGGTGGGCTGCGGGTGGTCGGGTTGACCGCTCCCGAGGTCGGCGAGCTTGCCTGGCCGGTGGCGTCGCGGTGCATCACCTCAGTGAGGAGCGGGCGGAGCTGGAGGACATCTTCCTCGAGCTGACCGCGTCGGCCGAGGAGCAGGCCCTGGAGCGTGTCAGGTGAAACGTCTGCTCGGCAGTGAGCTGAGGAAGCTCTGGGCGACGCCCACGATCTGGTGGCTGCTCGTCGGCACGACGTTGCTGGCCGTCGCCTCCACCATCGGGGCGATAGTGCTTGCCAACGCCAGGGACGTCTCCTGGTCAGCGAGGAGGCCCTCCGTGGGGACCTGCACTCGGTGGGCAGCGGGTCGATCCTCGTCGCGATCGCCGGGATCATCGGCATGGCGGGCGAGTTCCGGTTCGGCAGGCCGACCAGACATTCGTCTCCGAACCACGGCGGGGTCGTGCTGGCCGCCAAGCTGATGCTCTACACGGTGCTCGGGGCTGTCTTCGGGGTGATCGCGGGCGCTGCCACGCTCGGCACCATGTGGGTCGCCATCAGCAGCGAAGGGCTCACGCTCCAGCTCGGCCAGTCGTTCATCTGGACGACCCTCGGTGGGGCAGTCGCCTCGGCAGCGCTGTTCGGGGCACTCGGGTGTGCCTCGGGCTGTCACCAGGAACCAGGTCGTCGCGATCGTGGCCGCCCTGGCCTGGCTGATCGTCTTCGAGCCGATCGTCTTCGAGGCCTCCACCACTGTCGGCCGTTGGCTACCGGCGCGGCGGCGCAGTCCCTGCGGCGCATCCCGCAGGACGGACTGCTTCCATGGATACCGGCGCTGCGGTCTTCGGTGGATGGATCGTATTGATCTTTGTCTTCGCTTATTTGAGAAATTCTCGCTCGGATATTGTCTGAAATCTGCTGAGGCCGAGGCCCACGGGTTGTTCCAACTCCGTGGGCCTCGGCTTCTTTGGCTAGCGAGCGTCGGAGACTGATATGCGACGTGTCTCAGGGGTGAAATGCGGGCGCTTCCAGTACGGAGTTTGAGCGCCGAAATTCGTCCGGTTTGCCCCGGCGTCGGGTGCCTCGCAATTGCAAACTATTTGCATTAAGGTTGTTGACCCCTTGTTTACAGGTTTCACTTCTTGACGCCGGATTGAATGCTCTGGCAATCTGGTGCAGACAAGTGATCCTCGGGGAGGAGATCCAGCGATGGACAAGGATCATCATCAAAATCTTTGCCGCTCGTGCGAGCCACGCTCGGACCGCGCTGTCGAAGCGGGCCACCTGAGCTGGTTCCGGCACGCCTGTGAGCTGCTGGTTCAGTCTTAATGCAGCCCGGTTCCCGCTGCTGCTCCACGTGTCAGCGCGGCGACGGATGCGGGTGCGGGTGCGGTGCGGCTCGTAGCAGTTGTCGCTCGTCATTCATTGATCAGCCGACGGCACCCTTTTCAGACGCACCTTGCTGATTGTCGCCAGTGAGCGACGGTGACCCGTACGTCCTCACCGGATACCGCAAGAATCATGGGGAATAGTGTCTACTTCCGGCAGTCGGGAGTGCGACTTTTCGCGCTCGCTGAAATTGGCCGACGCGTTGCGCAAAGTCCGGACAAGCCGGCACTTGTCATGCTTGCCGACGGCGAGGACGAGGTTGCTCGACTGAGCTACACAGAATTGGACGAACGCTCCCGCGATTTCGCCCGGTACCTGCAGGAACAACACCTGAGCGGCGAACGAGTGCTGATCATGTTGCCGCAGGGTGTCGAATACGTCATCGCCTTCATCGGCTGCCTTTACGCTGGCGCGATCGCCGTTCCGGTATTTCCTCCGAGCGGCAGTCGCAACGGTGAGCGGGTGAATTCCGTCGTCGCGGACTGCCAGCCCGCCCTGGCGGTGGTCACCGCCCGTCAGGAGGCGGCGATCCGCCGACAACTTCCCGAATCCTGCCGGACGCTCGTCCCCACGGACGTGCTCGCCGAGGGTCTGCCGCCGCTGAGACCGGTGGCGCCGGCCGCGGACGACGTCGCCTACCTGCAGTACACCTCCGGATCAACCTCGACCCTCGGGGTGATGGTCACCCAGGACGCCCTGGCGCAGCAGATGCGGCTCCTCGCCCGCGCGTGGCGGCTGTCGAACGACGAGGTGGTGGTGTCGTGGCTGCCCATGTTCCACGACTTCGGGTTGGTGGCCGCGACGATGTACTCGCTGGTCTCCGGGGCGACGAACGTGATGATGGCACCTGTCGCGTTCGTCCAGCACCCGTTCCGGTGGCTCGACGCGATCAGCCGCTACCGCGCCGCCGTGACCTTCGGACCCAACTTCGCCCTCGACATGTCCTGCGACCGGGTCGATGACGACGCGCTCCAGACGCTGGATCTCACCAGCCTCCGCCTGCTTGTCGTCGGTGCCGAGCCCGTGCGGCCCGCTCCCTGCGCCGCTTCGCCGCGCGGTTCGGCGCGGCGGGTTCCGCGCCGACAGCTTCAACATCGGGTACGGCCTGGCCGAGGCGACCCTCGCTGTCGCGCTCTCGCCGGCGGGGCAGGAGCCGACGGTCACCGGTTCGACCCGGTCGAGCTCGGCCGCGGGCGGTTGGTCGAGGTGCCCGACGCCGGCGAGGCCGGGAGCTGCCCGACAACGGCGACGGGGTGCTCGACACCGAGCTGCTGATCGTCGACCCGGACACCTCCAACGCTGCCCGGACGGGCGGATCGGCGAGATCTGGGTGGCCGGGCGGACGGTGGCCGCCGGGTACTGGCAACGCCCGGACGAGACGGAGGCCGTGTTCGGCGGCCAACTCGCCGACGGGCGTGGGCGGTACCTGCGCACCGGTGACCTCGGTGCTCGGCTGGGCGGGCGCACGTACGTCACGGGCCGGCGCAAGGACGTCATCATCATCCGGGCGTCAACCACTACCCCAGGACCTCGAACTCACCGCCGCCGACGCGCACCCGGCCGTCGCCACCGACCGGGTGGTCGCCTTCGCCGTCGAGATCGACGGCGTGGAACGGCTCGCCCTGGTCGGTGAACTCACCCGGGCGACCTGGACGACCGCCGACCCGGACGAGGTGTTCACCAGGCTTCAGCGGGCCGTGGTCGAGGCACACGACATCACCGTCGACGCGATGGTGCTGCTACGACCCGGTCAGCTGCCGCTGACATCGAGCGGCAAGGTGCGGCGGCGGAGTGCCGGCGGCGATACCTCGCCGGTGAGCTGGCCGGGTGCGCGCGACCTGGCAGACCCGGAGGCGGAGCCCTCCGTTCCCGGGCGGGCCCCGGGCGGACCAGCCGTGGCCGAGCCGACGTCGTCGCGTGGCTCGTGCGTTGGATCGCGGCGGCGCGCCGGACGGACCCGCCACCATCTCCGTGGACGAACCCTTCGGCGGTCTCGGCCTCGACTCGGCCGCCCTGGTCCGCCTCTCCGGCGAACTCGGCGTCGAACTCGGCATCCGGCTCTCCCCACAGGACCTCTACGACCACCCCACCGTCGCGCGCCTGGCCGGCGCGCTCACCTCGGAATCCGCTCCGCCCGAGGTCGCTTCGTCCCGGTCCGGATCGACCGCGCCGGCCGACGCCACCTCGGTCGCCGTGATCGGGATGGCCTGCCGGGTGCCCGGGGCCGACTCGATCGAGGAGTTGTGGGAGCTGCTGGCCGACGGTCAGCACGCCATCCGCGCCGTGCCCGCCGAGCGTTCGGCGCTGGGTTACCGCTTCGACGAGGGGACCGTCGTCCACGGCGGATTCATCGACGGCGTCGACGCGTTCGACCCGATCTTCTTCGGCATCTCCCGGACGGAGGCCGACCGGATGGACCCCCAGCAGCGGGTACTGCTCGGTGTGGTCTGGCGGGCACTGGAGGACGCCGGAATACCGACGGACACCCTGGCGGGCAGCCGAACGGGTGTCTTCGTCGGCATCAGCGGCACCGACTACCGGCAACTCCAGACGCGGGCGGGCACCGGCGCGACGGCGTACGACGGCACCGGAAACGCGCTGACTGTCGCCGCCAACCGAATCTCGCACCTGCTCGACCTGCGCGGGCCGAGCCAGGCGGTGGACACCGCGTGCTCCTCGTCCCTGGTCGCCCTGCACGCCGCCAGCGCGAGTCTGCGCCGGGGCGAGTGACATCGCCATCGTCGGCGGGGTCAACCTCCTGCTCGACCCCGCCCTGACGACGGGCTTCACCGCCGCGGGGATGTTGTCTCCCGAGGGCCTCTGCCGGACCTTCGACGCCGCCGCCGACGGGTACGTCCGGGGTGAGGGCTGCGCCGTCGTGGTGCTGCGCCGGACCACGGACGCGGTCCGGGCCAACGACCGGATCCGGGCGTTGGTCCGCGGCTCCGCCGTCAACTCCGACGGCCGCAGCAGCACCCTCACCGCACCGAACGGACCCGCCCAGGAGGCGGTGCTGCGCGCGGCCCTGACGGACGCCGGGGTCAGCCCGGGCAGGTCGGTTACGTCGAGGCGCACGGCACCGGCACACCCTCGGCGACCCGATCGAGATGGGGGCGATCCGGGCGGTGTACGGCGGTCCCGCGTCCCAGCCGCTTCTGGTGGGATCGGTCAAGACGAACATCGGTCACCTGGAGGCGGCGGCCGGGGTGATCGGCTTGGTGAAGACCGTGCTCTCCCTGGAGCGCGGGCTGGTGCCGCCGTCTCTGCACTTCACCCGACTCAACCCGTATATCGACCTGGCGGGGTCGCGCTGCTCGGTCGCGACCGAGCCGACCTGGTGGCCGGGCGACCCGACCCAGCGCGTCGCAGCGGTCAGTTCCTTCGGCTTCGGCGGTACCAACGCCCACGTGGTGCTCTCCGCGGCGCCCGCCGGCGCCCGTCTCGCCGGTCGACGACGGGCAGAGCTGGTCGGTGCTTCCGGTCTCCGCGAAGACGCGGGACGCCCTGCGGCAGTCCGCGCGAAGGTACGCGGAGCTGCTCACCGACCCGGTCCAGGCCGGACACTCGCCGATGTCGCGCACGTCGCCGGTACCCGCCGGACCCGGTACCCGCACCGCTTGCCGTGCCGGCACGCACCGCAGGAGGCCGCCGCCGCCTCACCCGTTTCGCCGACTCCGGCACGGACCCTCAGCGGCGTCGCCCCGTCGGTCCCGCCGCCGGTCGCCTTCGTCTTCACCGGTCAGGGATCGCAGTACGCCGGCATGGCCGGTGCCTGGTACTTCCGCTACGCGGCGTTCCGGGCGGCGCTGGATCGAAGCGACGCGGTGGTCCGGGCCGAACTGGGGTGTCGCTGCTGCCCACCCTCTGCGACGTGCCCGGGGACCGGGTCGACCTGGCCGAGACCCTGTACGCCCAGCCCGCCGTCTTCGCCGTCGATCACGCGCTCGCCAGCCTCTGGCAGGCCTGCGGCGTGCGTCCGAGCGCGCTGCTGGGGCACAGCCTCGGCGAGTACGTGGCGGCGTGTGTGGCAGGTGTGCTGGACCTGTCGGACGCGCTTCGGCTGGTCATCGCTCGGGCCCGTTGGATGCAGACGGCGCCCCCGGGCGATGTACGCCGTGCACGGCAGCCCGGAGACGCTGGCGCCCCTGCTGAAGGAGCTGGCGGACACCGACGAGGTGTCGCTGGCGGCGTACAACGGCCCAGAGGATGTCGTCGTGTCCGGCGAGCCGGGTCGCCTGGCCGAGTTGGCAGCCGACTGGTCCCGTCCTGGGGTCCGGCTCACCCGGCTCACCGGCAACCGGGCGTTCCACTCGCCGCTCATGGCGGCGGGCGCCGAGGAGTTCGCGGAGACGGCGCGGACGGTCACCTACCGGCCGCCGGGTATACCGCTGGTCGCGAACCTGACCGGTCAGCTCACGACGGAGGTGAGCGCCGATGCCCTCGTCCGGCACGCGCTGTCCCCGGTGCGGTTCGGCGACGGGCTGGCGACGCTGGCCGGGCTCGGCTGCCGGGTGGTGGTGGAGTGCGGCAGCCGACCGGCGCTGAGCCCGCTTGTGGAACGGGCGATGCCGGACGCGATCTGCCTGCCCAGCGGGCAGCAGGGCGACGTCGACGACAAGCGGTTCCAGCGTGGGCTGGCGTACTGGTACACGCACGCCGGCGATGTGGACTGGACCGGGCTGCGCCAGGCCCGCCTCGGCCCCGACGCCCCCGAACCCGCTCCGGTGGACCTGCCCGGCCACCCGTTCACTCCCGGTCGGCACTGGTTCACGACGCAACGCCCGGAGCATCATCCGTTGCTCGGCCGCCCCATCGAGTTGCCCGGGACCCGGCAACGTCGGTTCGCGGCGACGCTGCACCCGGAGGCAGTGCTCTCCTGGGTCAGCACCGGCTGCCGGGGGCCGGTGCTGCCCGCCGCGGCGATTGTCGAATGGGCCCGCTCCGCGCTCGAGACGTGTGACCGAACCACGTCCTGGCGCCTCGACGAGGTGGAGTTCGTCGCCGTCCGGTCGGTCCCCGAGGGGCATCCGGTCGAGTTGCAGGCGATGGTGGAGCCGACGTCCGACGGCTACACGGTCCGCTGCTTCGGTCGCGGCGACGGTGAGGACAGCTGGACGGAACATTCCAGGTTGCGGGCCGCCCGCTGCTCGAACCGGTCGCCGACGGGGCCGCCCCGGACCACCGGGGCGCCGGGTGGCCGGAGCAGAACGTCGCCGCCCTCTACACCCGGTTGGACCAGGCGGGCCTGAGCTACGGACCTGACTACCAGGCCCTGCGCCGCCTCTGGCGACACGGGGACGAGGCACTCGGCCTGGTCGAGCTGGCGCCGTCGGTGGTGGACGACGGGTACGGCCTGCACCCCATCCTGCTGGACGCCTGCCTGCACGTCGCCGGCGCGTTCGTCGGCCCGGACGCACCGCTGATGCTGCCGGTCGCGATCCAACGACTGGACGTGTCCGGCCGGCTGCCCGCCGCTGTCTGGTGCCGGGCTCGCTGGCACGGTGTCGACGACGGCGGGAACGCCCGGGTCGACCTCACCGTGCGACATTCCGACGGGACGGTCCTCGTGACGGTCACCGGCCTGGTGTTGCGGCCGGTCACCGAGCGGCCCGGCGGGCGGAGCCCCGAGCGGTACGACATCACCTGGCAGCCCGTCGCGCCGGTGGACGGGAAGGCCAGCATCGGCCCGGTGCCCGACACCGCCGAGATCGCGGTGGCTTCCGGCACCTGGCTGGTCGCCAGCCTCGACGCCGACATCGTCAGCATCTGGGGCACGCAGCTGCGCGCTGGGCGGGGACGCCACGGGCCTGGTGTTGAACGCCGACGGTCGCTCCCGCCTCGACGGCGAGCCGGCGGACGAGGCGACGGCGAGCGCGCTGTCGCGACTGGCCGGGCTGGTCCGGGCACGCCAGGGCCGCATCGCTGGGGTGGTCCTGCACGCGGACGGCGCCGGCCTGCCCGGTGACGAGCCGGAGCGGACCGAGGAGCTGGCCGACCGGACCTTCCTCTTCGTCCGGGCAGTCCTCTCCGAGTTGGCCGCAGACCAGCCGCGGCTGGTGCTCTGCTCGGTCGGTGCGACCGGCCCCACCGGTCCGGTCGCCCCGACCTGCCGGGCACTGCGGTCGCCGCCCTGGCCCGGTCCGTTGTCGTGGAGTACCCCGACCTGGCCTGTGTCCACGTGGACCTGCCGCAGGCCGGTCCGGTACCTGCCGTGACGACCGTGCTGTCCCTGCTGGGCGACGGCGAATCCGGGCACCTCGCCCTGCGGGACGGCCGCTGGTTCCGCGCCGCCCTCGTCCGTTCGCCCCTGCCCGACGGCGCGCCCACCAGGCTGCGGGTCGACGCCACGTACCTGATCATCGGTGGTTTGGGTGGGCTCGGCCTCGCCGCGGCCTGTCGATTCGCCTCGTGGGGCGCGCGGTGTCTGGTGCTTGCCGGGCGGACGCTGCCCGCCACGGTGCCGGCGGAGGTGGAGCGGCTGCGGCGCGCCGGGGTACGGGTCGAGCTGCGTCGGCTGGACGTCGCGGACGGGCCGGCCGTGGTGGCGCTGCTCGACGAGGTGCGGCGGGCCCTGCCCCGGTCCGTGGGGTCGTGCATGCGGCTGGCTCGACGGCAGACGCGCTGCTGCACGCGATGGGGACGGATCGCTTCCGCTCGGTGCTGCCGGCCAAGGTGCGGGGGCCTGGAACCTGCACCTCGCGACCACCGCGGACCCGCTCGACCTCTTCGTGACGTTCTCCTCGTTCGCCGCGGTGACCGGCTCGGTCGGGCAGGCCAACTACGTCGTCGCGAACGCGTTCCTCGACGGCCTCGCCCGGTGGCGCCACGCCCGTGGCCTACCCGCCCTCAGCATCGGCTGGGGCCGTGGCGGAGCGGGGCTTGCCGCCCGTACCGACGTCCTGGCGGGCCTGGGGACCGAGGGTCTTCGCACTCGACGACGCGGACGCGCTCAGGGCGCTCGATGCGTTGCTCGGCACGGCGGACACCCCGACGGTGGCGGTGGCCTCGGTCGACTGGTCACGCTTCGTCGGCGCGGCCGGCCATCCCGGTCGTGACACCCTGCTGGCCGGGCTGGTGCCGGCGGCCTCCGCGACTCCCGGCGAACAGGAGCCCCTCGGGCCCGGACGGCCGCCATGGCCCGCCGGCAGCTCGCCGAACTGGCCGTCGAGCAACCCGCTGCGGCCCAGGACGCCGTGCTGGCCGCGCTCCTCGACCTGGTCGCCGAGCTGGTCGGCATGAGCGAACGGGACCGCGCCGACCTTCGGCCCACGTTCCCCGCCACCCGGCTGAACTCCCTCGGCCTGGATTCGCTGATGGCCGTCCGACTGCGCAACCGCCTCCGAGCCGACTTCGCCACGGATGTGCCGCCCGACTGCTGCTGGGTGGCGGATCCGTGGCGGAGGTCGCCGGCCTGATCTGCCGACAGATCGTCGTACGCCACGTGATGGCGCTGGCCGACGAGCCGACCGGCACGGAGGACGGCAACGTCGAGGTGCTGACCCTCTGACCGCTGCCCCACGACCACAAGATCCGCCCCACCCTACCGCGAGGAGTTGCCATGAGCACGCGAAACGAGCTGCTGATCGACCGGTTTGAGCAGTTGAACGCCGACCTCGTCGCGTTCGTCAGTGACCTGTCGGCCGAAGGCCTGTCCGCGCCGAGCGCGAACGGCGACGGATCGACTGTCGGTGACGAACTCGCGCACCTCGCCAAGGGTGCCCCGGAGGTCCTCGGTTGGCTGGTCCGCACGACCGACACCGGCGCACCGGCACCCCATCACCTCCACTCCCACCCGCACCCGCACCCGCACCCGCACCCGCACGGGCGGGCCAGCACGTGGACGGCGCCACCGACGGGGACCTGCTGGCCGGCATGCGGGAGTCCTCGGCGGGGCTGTCGACGTACTGCGGAAGCTGACCGACGAGCAGTTGGACATCGTGCCCCGGCCGCGCCGGGCATCACGGACGGCACCCGGTCCCTCTACCAGATCGTCGACATGATGATCGGCCATCAGGGCGAACACCTCACGCACATGCGGTCGTCGGTGGCCGGCCGGCCCGGCAGGCACCGGCATGAGCGACCTGGACGCGCTCCTGACGCACCTGCCCGAGGACCCCTACCCGCTGTACGACGTGCTCCGGAACAAGGGGCGGGTGCTCTGGCTCGACGGCGCGCAGCGGTGGCTGGTGACCGGTCACGAGGAGACGCTGGCGGTGCTCCGGCACCCGCGGATGTCCAGCGACAGGTCCCGGTGGGACGGATACCGGCCCTCGCCGGGGTACGACCGCAGCGCGGGCATGTTCACCATGGACCCGCCGGGCCACACCCGACTGCGCGGCCTGGTCCAGCGCGCCTTCACCGCCCGGGTCCTGGAAGGACTGCGTCCCCGGGTCCAGCAGCTCGTCACCGAATTCCTGGACACCGCCGAGAAACGCGGGAGATCGACCTCATCGCCGACTTCGCCGGGCCGTTGCCGGCGATCGTGCTCGCCGAACTGCTCGGCATCCCGTCCGAGGGACAGCACCGCTACCGCCGGTGGGCGACGACCATGATGGGGCCATCGACCCGGTCTCGCACGCGACCTCACCGGAGCAGGCAGCGGCTGGGCAGCAGGCGGACGACGAGCTGACCGCGTACCTGGGCGAGATCATCGCATTGCGCCGCAGGGACCCACGACCAGATCTGATCTCGGCGCTGCTCGCCGCCGAGGAGTCCGGGCAGCGGCTGACCGGGATCGAGCTGCTGGAGATGTGCATCCTGCTGACCGTGGCGGGCCTCGAAACCAGCGTCAACCTGATCGGCAACGGGGTCGGCGCGTTGCTGGCACACCGGCGCAGCTGGCCCGGCTGCGCGCCGAGCCGGGCTTGCTGAACACCGCGATCGAGGAGCTGCTGCGCTACGACGCACCCATCCAGCTCTCCGGACGCGTACCGATGGAGGACATCGAGATCGACGGGCAGACCCTGCGCAAGGGACAGATGGTGGGCGTGGTGCTCGGCGCGGCGAACCGCGACGAACGGGCGTTCACCGATCCGCACGAACTCGACCTGGGGCGGTCGCCGAACAACCACGTCGCCTTCGGCCGCGGCCTCCACTTCTGCCTGGGTGCGCCGCTGGCCGGATCGAGGGCGCCACCGCCATCGGCGAGCTGGTCCGTCGGTTCTCCGGGCTACGTCCTGCCGGTGAGCCGCAGCGCCGGACCAACCCGCACGTGCGGGGCTTCACCAGCCTGCCGGTGGCGCTGAGATGACCATGACTCCGCCGACGCGGAACGGGAGGAAGCGGTCGCGACCGCGCCCGACCGGCCGTCCGGCAACACGTTGGACGTCCCGGCGGCGACCCCGCCCTGCTGGCCCGTCTCGCCCGCGACGGTGTCCGGCTCCGCCTGCTGCCGGACGAACGGTTGGAGGTGGTGGTGCCGGCCGGAGGGATGAGCACGGAGCTACGCGCCGAACTCGTCCGGCACAAGGCGGACCTCATGCGGTGGCTGGCCTCCGCCGGAGACGTCGTCCAGGACGCCGAGGCGTTGCCTGCGATCGTGCCGCAACCTGACCGGCTCCACGAGCCCTTCACCCCGTCCGACCTACAGATCTCCTTCCTGTTGGGTGGGCGGGAGGAGCTGGAGTTCCACGTCCGCCCGCACCAGTACCTGGAGTTGGACTTCGCCGACCTCGACCCGGATCGGTTCGAGGCCGCCCTCAACGCGGAACTGCGCCGCCAGCGTAAGAGCATCGTGGTGGTCGGCGACGACTTCGAGCTGCGCACGGTGAGCGACCCCGCGCCGTTGCGGGTGACCATCGAGGACAGCCGACACCTCGATGAGGCGCACAGCGCCGAGGTCATCGCCCGGGTACGGGAGCAGATGCGTCGGGCGGAACTGCCACTGGACCGGTGGCCCTGGATGGACGTGCGGCTCACCCGCTACGGCACGGACCGCGTCCGGCTGCACTACAACAACAACAACTTCTTCAGCGACGGTCCGGGAACGGGCCGATTCCTGGAGACCGTGCTGCGCCGCTACCGCGATCCCGGGCTCGTCCTGCCCGAGCTGGAGATCGGATATCGCGACTGTGTGCTGGCGTTGGCCGAACTGGAGCGGTCACCGCTGGGCGAGAAGTCCAAGACCTACTGGTGCGATCGGATGGCCGCCTGGCCGGACGCCCCGGCCGTTCCGCTGGTGTCCGGGGTGGAGACGCGCACCAGGGCTCGGCTGAGCCGGCGGGAGTTCGTCATCGACACCGTCACCTGGGACGCGTTCAAGCAGCGGGCGAGTGCCGGGGCTGACCCCACGAACGCGCTTTACGGCACGTACGCGGAGGTGGTCGCCCAGTGGTCCGGGTCGCGGCACTTCCTGCTCAACAACATGGTCACCCACCGCCTACCGATGCATCCCCAGATTGGCGAGGTGGTCGGCAACTTCGCGTCCCTGTACCCGCTGGAGGTGGACTGGCGGCACCGGGAGAGCTTCGCCCAGCGCGCGCTGCGCCTCCAGGAGCAGGTGATGTCCGACCTGGACCACGTCTACTGGAGCGGGGTCAAGGTGCTCCAGGCGTTGAATCAGGTCCGTCGTACCCGGGCCGGGCAGTGTGCCCGTTCGTGGTCGGCAGCGGCCTGTTCATGGGTGAGCTGGACCGCCCGGTCGTCAGCCATCTGGAGACACCCCAGGTGCTCCTCGACAACCAGTTCTGGCAGCAGGGCGACGGCTCCCTCTGGATCGTCTGGGACCTGATCGAGGAGATGTTCCCGGCTGGCCTCGTCGACGCCATGGCCGCGGCCCTGCGTACCGCGATCGAGCTGCTGGCGGGGACGACCAGGAGTGGGAACGGGAGCACCTGGAGCTACTTCCGACGGCGCAGCGCGAGCGGCGTGATCGGGTGAACCACAGCGACTCGGTCGTCCCGGAGGGACTGCTGCACGACGCCCTGACGCGCCGGGCCGCGGAGCGGCCGGACCACCGGCCGTGGTCGGCCTGACGGCGCCCTCAGCTATCGCGAACTGGCCGAGCGGGCGACGGCCGTGGCTGGCCAGCTCGCCGAGGTCGGTGTCCGGGAAGGCGACATGGTGGCGGTCGTCATGACCAGGAGCGTCGCCCAGGTGGCAGCGGTGTACGGTGTCCTCGCCGCGGGTGGGAGCTACCTGCCGATCGACCCCGGGTGGCCGGCGGACCGCATTCGGTACCTGCTGGAACAGGCCGGGGCGAGGGCCGCGCTGACCACCAGCGGCGGGCGGTCCGCCACCGCCGACCTCACTGACCGCCCGGTGATCGCGGCCGACCGGCCCCGACGGCGACCGACTCCCCGGCTCCGCACGTCGTCCGGCGGGCCTCGACGGACACCGCGTACGTCATCTACACGTCCGGGTCCAGCGGTGCGCCGAAGGGCGCGGTGCTGGACCATCGCGGGCCACTCAACACCGTCCTGGACGTCAACCGCCGGTTCGGCGTCGACGCCGACGCGATCGTGTTCGGCGTCTCGTCGCTCTGCTTCGACCTGTCCGTCTACGACATCTTCGGCACCTGCGCCGCCGGGGCACGCTGGTGCTGCCGCCCGGCTCGGGCACCGACCCGGCGGCGTGGGTCGAGCACGTGATCGCGCACGGCGTCACGGTGTGGAACTCGGTACCGGCGATCATGCAGCTCTTCGTCGAGGCGGCGCTCTCCGCCGGGCGTACGCTGCCGCGGCTGCGAACGGTGCTGCTCAGTGGGGACTGGGTTCCGGTTTCCTGCCCGACCAGATCCGCCGGGTCGCGCCGTCGGCCGGGTGGTCAGCCTGGGCGGCGCGACCGAGGCGTCGATCTGGTCGATCCACCATCCGGTCGACGAGGTGGACCCGTCATGGGCGAGCATTCCCTACGGTCGGCCGCTGAGCCACCAGCCCTGGCGGGTCGTCGACGCCTTCACTCGCGACCTTCCCGACTGGGTCACCGGAGAACTCCTCGTCGGCGGCGTCGGTGTCGCCCGCGGTTACCTGGGCGACCCGACCGTACCGCCGCCGCCTTCTGCACCGATCCCACGACCGGGACGCGCTTTTACCGCACCGGCGACCTCGGGCGCTACCTGCCGAACGGGGAGATCGAGTTCCTCGGCCGCGCCGATCTGCAGGTCAAGATCCAGGGTTTCCGGGTCGAACCCGGAGAGGTCGAGCACGTGCTCGCCGCGCACGATGAGGTTCGGCAGGCCGCTGTCATCGCACGACGGGTCGGCTCGGCGCAGCAACTTGTCGCGTACGTGGTGGCCGAGCAGGGCTGTACGCCGGAGCCGGCGAGCCTGCTCGCCCACCTGGCGGGCCTGCTCCCCGGTTACCTGGTGCCGAGCGTCGTCACCGTGCTGGCCGACCTGCCGCTGTCTGCGAACGGGAAGGTCGACCGTGCGGCACTGGCAGGCTTGACGCCGCGTGCGGAAACGGCCCGCCGCCCGCACACCGGGCCACGCACCGCCACCGAAGCGGCGCTGGCTCAGATCTGGTGCGCACTGCTCGACCTGGAGTCGGTGAGCGTGCACGACGACTTCTTCGATCTTGGTGGGCAGTCCTTCGTCGCCCTCCGAGCGCTGAACCTGATCCGCCAGCGGTTGGGCGCGGCGGTGCCGCTCGGCGCGCTGTTGGAACGGCGCACCGTGGCCGGGTTGGCGGAGTTCGTGGACGCCGGGCAGATCGGCTGGTCCCCGTTGGTGCGATTGCCCGGCCGGGACGTCGGCGAGCCCTGGTTCCTGGTGCACCCGGCCGGCGGTGACGTGCTGTGTTACCGGGAGTTGGCCGCTCACCTCGACGGTCCGTGCCACGCCTTCCAGGCCCCGGGCCGGCCGTCGGACGAGCGCCACTGCGGGCGATCGACGCGTTCGTGGACGCCTACCTCGACGCCCTGGTGAAGGTCCGGCCGCACGGGCCGTACCGGCTCGGGGCTGGTCCTCGGGCAGCGCCATCGCCCTGGAGTTGGCGCACCGCATCGAGCAGCGGGGCGAGACGGTGGAACGGCTGGCGGTGATCGACGCGCCGGCGCCCGGCGCTCCGTCCGTGCCGGACGACGCCACCCTGGTCCTCTGGTTCGTCGAGGACCTGGGCCTGGGGTTCGACCCGGCCGGCGTCGACGTCGAGGAGCGGCGCCGGTTGGCGGCGCTGCCGGCCGCCGAGCAGCTCGACCGGGCGCTCACCATTGCGCGGCAGAGGCTGGGCAGGGACCTCGGCGTCTGCCCGGCGGACCTCGCCGCGACCTGGGAGGTGTTCCGGGGTTGTGGTGGCCTGCCATGCCTACTCGGCACCGGTGGTCTCCGCCGACCTGGTGCTGCTGCGGGCGGGGCAGGGACGAGTCAGCGAGTTCCCCGAGTACCGGGCGAGCCCCGCCGCCCACTGGGGTGGGCAGCCCGGACGACCGGCCGGATAACCGAACAGGTGCTCGACGCCGATCACCGGGGCGTGCTCACCGGCTCGTGCGTACGGGCGGTCGCCAACGCGCTCACCGCCCCGACCGGTCGACCGATGAAAGGAGGGAATCATCCATGGAACAGGACCTGTTGGTCGAGTTGCACCGGCGGCGTATTCGGCTGCAACTGGTGGACGACCGGATCCAGGTGCAGGCGCCCCGGGCGCACTCACCGCCGAGTTGCGCGAGCAGATCAGCGGTCGCCGCGACGAGCTGGTGTCTTTGCTGCGAGTGGCCGGCGCCGCCGAGGAGCACGTTCTGGTGCCCCGTCCGGAGGATCGGTACCGGCCCTTCCCGCTCACCGACATCCAGCACGCCTACTGGGTCGGGCACAACCGGGCGTTCGACCTCGGCGGTGTGGCGACCCACTTCTACTTCGAACTCGAACGCGAGGGCCTCGACGTGGCGCGGCTGGAGACCGCCCTCGCCACGGTGATCCGGCGACACGACATGTTGCGCGCGGTGATCGATTCCGACGGCACCCAGCGGGTGCTCAGTGACACGCCGGCCTACCGGATCCGCTTCGACGACTTCGCCTCGACTTCCGCCGAGGCGTACGGGCGCACGTCGCGGGGTACGGGCCGAGATGGCGCACCAGGTCCTTCCACCGGATCGATGGCCCCTGTTCGAGATCCGTGCCTCGCGGCACGAATCGAGGGTCCGGCTGCACATCAGCCTCGACCTGCTGATCATGGACGCCTTCAGCTTCGAGCTGTTCTTCCGGGACTGGCGCGCCTGCTACGAGAACCCGGACCACGTGCCGCCGCCGCTGGCCATCAGCTACCGCGACCACGTCCTGGCCGAGCGGGCCGAACGCGAGGGACCGCGCTACCGGGCAGCCGAGACGTACTGGCTGTCCCGGGTGGACGCCCTTCCGCCCGCACCGGAGCTGCCGCTGCTGCGGCAACCGGCCCAGCTGGACCGCACGGAGTTCACCCGCCGGCGGGCGGCCCTGCCCGCGGACCGGTGGCGCGCCATCAAGCAGCGTGCCCGCGAGCGCGGCGTGACGCCGTCCGCCGTCCTCCTGGCCGCCTTCGCCGACGTCCTGCGGCTCTGGTCCAAGCAGCCCGACTTCACCGTCAACGTGACCCTGTTCAACCGCCGGAGACCCACCCGGACCTCGCGCAGGTCATCGGCGACTTCACCTCGCTCACTCTGCTGGAGGTGCAGGACACGTCCGACCTGCCGTTCGCCCATCGGGCCACGGCCGTGCAGGACCAGCTCATGCGGGATCTGGAGCACCTGTCGTTCAGCGGCGTCCGGGTGTTGCGGGAGCGACTGCGGCGTAACGGCCCGGGTCCGGGCTCCTCGATGCCTGTGGTCTTCACCAGTGCGCTCGGGCTCAACGGCGAGTCGGACGCGCCGAACAACATGGCCTGGTTCGGTGCCTACACCTACGGCATCAGCCAGACCCCCAGGTCTGGTTGGACCACCAGGTGACCGAGGAGGCGGGGCAACTCGTCTACAACTGGGACGCGGTGGAGGGGCTCTTCCCCGGGCCTGCTCGACGACATGTTCGCCATCTACTCGGCGTTGCTGGAGCGGCTGGCCGGACCGGGCGGCGTCTGGGAGGACCCCGACCTCGCGCCCGCGCCACCCGACGCGCACCTCGTCGAGCGGCGCGTGGCCAACGAGACGGGCGTTCCGCTCTCCGACCGGACCCTGGTCGACCTCTTCGTGGCGCGGGCCCAGCAGGACCCGGAGCGGAGTGCCGTCCTCTCGGACAACGGCTGCCTCACCTACGGCGCCCTGCTCCGGCGGACGGAGGAGCTGGCGTGGCGACTGGTGGCGCTGGACGCCACCCGGGACCAACCGGTCGCGGTGGTCCTGCCCCGGCACCCCGACCAGGTCTGCGCGGTCCTCGGCGTGGTCGCCGCCGGCGCGCCCTATCTGCCGGTGGACCCGCAGTGGCCCACGGCCCGCCGGCACCAGCTGGTGAAGTCGGCTGGGGTGCGGGTCGTGGTGACGGACCGTCGACACCGTGACGACCTCGACTGGCCTGAGGGAGTGACGGTCGTGGCGGTGGACGACCTCGGGCCCGGGTTCGCACGGGCTGGCACGTTGCCCCGGACCGGCCGTCTCCGACCTGGCGTATGTCATCTACACCTCCGGTTCGACGGGCACGCCGAAGGGCGTGATGATCGACCATCGGGGTGCGGTCAACACCGTCCTCGACATCAACGACCGGTTCTCGGTCACCGGGCAGGACCGGGTGCTCGCGGTGTCCGCCCTCAGTTTCGACCTGTCCGTCTACGACATCTTCGGACCACTGGCCGCCGGTGGTGCCGTGGTCGTGCTGACCGCCTCGGCGGCTCACGATCCCGTCCACTGGTCCGAGCTGGTGGCCCGGTTCCAGGTCACGGTCTGGAACTCGGTGCCGGCGTTGATGCGGCTCTGGCTGGAGTCGGGCGCCGCCGCGGCCGGTCCGCTGCGGCTGGCGATGTTGAGCGGCGACTGGATCCCGGTGGGCCTGCCCGACGCCGTACGGGCGCACTTCCGCAGGCGCAGGTGGTCAGCCTGGGCGGTGCGACGGAGGCATCCATCTGGTCCGTCTGCTACCCGGTCGCGGCGGTACCCGAGGACTGGGTGCGGATCCCCTACGGCCGCCCCTGCGCAACCAGAAGCTGCACGTCTACGACCACCGGCTCGCTGAGCGGCCGACCTGGGCGGTGGGCGAGATCTTCATCGCCGGCGTCGGCCTCGCCCGCGGCTATCGGGACGACGCCGTTCGGACCGCGGAGCGCTTCATCACGCATCCGCGCACCGGTGAACGCCTCTACCGGACCGGCGACCTCGGGCGGTACCTGCCCGGCGGCGACATCGAGTTCCTCGGCCGGGAGGACTTCCAAGTAAAGATCAACGGATTCCGCATCGAGCTCGGCGAGGTGACGGCCGCCGTGGAGAAGCAGCCCGGGTGGGCAAGGCGCTGGTCCGCGTCGACACCAACCCGGCGACCGGGCGACGGCACCTGGTGGCGTACGTGGTGCCGGCGGAGGGCGAGGTGCAGGTGACCGGCGCGCTCGACCCGTACGCCTGGCAGCAGCTGCTGGATGGTGGACGGGATGCGCTGGCGAACGAGTCGGAGCTGCGCAAGACGGATCTGGTGGAGTTCGACGGGGTCTGGGCGTCGCTGACGTCGCTCTGCCTGCCCGTGGTCGCGCGGACCTTCGCTCAGCTCGGGGCGTTCAACCGGGCCGGCGCGGAGGTGACGGCCGAGGAGATCGTGACGGGCGCCGGCGTCCGGGCCGAGCACCCGGGCCTGGTGTGTCACTGGCTCGAGGCGTTGGCCGGCGAAGGGCTGCTCGACCGGACGGGGCCCGGACGGTACCGCTGCCGGGAACCGTTCGACCTGGCCGCCCTGGACGAGAAGGTTCGTGCGGGCTTCGCCGACCTCGCCGCCACCGGGCCCGGCCGCATCCTCGCCGACTACCTGGCGGCCTGCGCCGAGCGGCAACTGGACCTGCTCCAGGGGCGGGTCAGCCCACTGGAGCTGTTGATGCCGGAGGGCGGCTTCCACGTCACCGGGATGCTCTACGCCGACAACCCGGTCTCCCAGGTGCAGAACGCCGTCGTCGCCGCCGTGGTGGCTCAGGCATGCGCCGCCGGTGCGGCCCGTGTCCTGGAGGTCGGGGCCGGCACCGGGGCGACCACGGCCCAGGTGCTTCCGGCGCTAGCGGCGGAGGGCGTGCGGTACCGGTTCACGGATGTCTCGACGTTCTTCACCGAGCGTGCCCGGCGCGCGTTCGCCGACTACCCGTTCGTCGACTTCACCCCGTACGACGTGGACCGCGACCCGTCGGGGCAGGGTGTCGCGCCGGGCACGATGGACGTCGTCGTCGCCGCCAATGTGCTGCATGACGCGCGAGACCTCTCGGTGACGCTGCGTCACCTGCGGGTGTCCTCTCACCCGGCGGTGTTCTGGTGCTGCTGGAAGGGACCGAGAACACCCTCCTCCAGACCATCACCGTCGGTTTTCTGGAGGGGTTCTCCCGGCATGCCGGGCAGCGGGATCTTCCGCTGCTCACCGCCCCCGAGTGGCGGGAGGAGCTGATCGCGGCCGGCTTCGCCCGGGCGGCGGCCATCCCCGGCGACCGGGCGGTGACCGCGGCCCTGGCCCAGCACGTCCTGGTCGCCGTGGCACCGCCCGGTGGCGGGGTCGACGCGGCGAAGCTGCGCGCCGGGATCGAGGAGCTGCTGCCCGACTACATGGTCCCGCACCACTACCTGCCCATCGACCACATCCCGCTGAGCGCCAACGGCAAGACCGACCTCGCCGCTCTGCCGGACCCGTGGAACGTGGTGGAGCCGACGACGGCGACGCCACCGCGTACCGGCACGGAGGCGACCTTGGTGGAGATCTGGCGGGACGTGCTCGGGCGGGCGGACTTCGGCGTCGAGGACAACTTCTTCGAGTTGGGCGGGGACTCGCTGCACGCGGTGCACATCCTCACCCGGGTGCGGGACGCCTTCGCCCTGCCGCCCGGGACGGAGGCGGGCCTTCAGGTGTTGTTCGAGAACCCCACAGTGGCTGCGTTCGCCGCGGCCCTGGATGGGCGCTCGGTCCGATGACGACGATGGCCATGCAGGAGGCGGAGTGGGACGACGTCGTGGTCGGGGCCGGCAGCGCGGGCGCGGTGCTCGCCGCCCGCCTCTCCGAGGACGCCGGACGACGGGTCCTGTTGCTGGAGGCCGGCCCGGCGGGCCCCGTGGACCAGACCGGACACCCCGTACTCAGCGGTGCCAACTGGGAGCACTCGGCCTGGCAGCGGGAGGCGGGAGGACGGCAGGTGCCCTACCCGCTGGGGCGTGGACTGGGCGGCTCGTCGACTGTCAACGGCGCCATGGCGTTCCGTGGGTCCGCCGCGGACTTCGACGGGTGGGCCGGCGCGGGTAACTCCGAGTGGAGCTGGGACCGGGTCGAGCCCTACTTCGCCCGACTGCTCGCGGACGGGGGCACGGATACGGCCGGGTCCCGGCGGTGCGCCCACCGCGGGAGCAGCTGAGCCCGGTGTCGTCGGCGTTCCTCCGGTCCTGCGCGGCACTGGGGTTGCCCGGGTCGAGGACCTCAACGCCGGTGACGAGCCGGGCGTGGGCGTGGTGCCGCGCAACCTCCGGCCGGCCGGCGGGTTTCGGTGTTGGACAGTCACCTGCTGGCGGCCGGTGGTCGACCCGGCCTGACCGTGCGGACCGAGAGCACCGTGGATCGGGTGCTGCTCGCCGACGGTCGGGCGGTGGGGTGCGGGTCGTCTCCGACGGAGTGCGCACCTGGTGGGCGCGCGGCGGGTGACACTGTGCGCCGGTGCCGTGCACACCCCAGCCATCCTGCAACGCTCCGGTATCGGCCCTCGTGCGGTACTCGACGAGTGTGGCATCGAGACCACGGTGGACAGCCCGGGCGTCGGGGCGAACCTCGCCGACCACCCGGCCGTCGCCGTCTGGGCCCGGCCGCGCCCGGGCGTGTGCCGCAACGGCGGGAGTGGCACGAGGTGATGGCCCGGGCGTCCACCACCGGTGGCTCGTGCGACGTCTCGCTGTTCCTGCTCGGCAACGTACCCGCCGAGGGGTTGCCCCTGGTGGGGCAGGCCATCGGCGGCGGACTGGCGGTCGGGGTGTCGACGATGCTGATGCGCCCGACGTCCCGTGGCTCGGTACGGGTCGTCGGGCCGGACCCGCAGGCGCCCCCGGACATCCGGTTGGGCCTGGCGGCCCGGCCGGAGGACGTCGACCGGCTGATGGCCGGGGTGCGGCTGGCGTGGGCGACGTTGACCGGCCCGGCGATGTCGCCGTTGGTGGACCGCGTCATCGCCTGGACCGATCGGATGGTCGGTGACGACGCTGCTGCGGCCGGCGGTGGAGACGTTCGTGTCGCCGACCTGGCACCCGGTGGGCACGGCCAGGATGGGGCCGGCCGAGGACCGGACGGCGGTCGTCGACCAGTACTGCCGGGTGCACGGGGTGGGCGGGCTGCGGGTGGTTGACGCGTCGGTGATGCCCGCGGTACCCGGCGTCCCGCCAAATCTCATCTGCATCTGCCTCGCGGAACGGGTGGCCGCATGGATGGCGTGATCAACGCGGGCTTGCCCGCGTCCAGAGCGGTGGGCCGTCCGATGGCGGCCGGCCCGCGCGCGGCGATGCGGCTGTTCTGCCTGCCGCACGCCGGTGGTGGGGCGACCACCTTCCGGCGGTGGGCCCAGCTACTCGCCCCCGACATCGAGGTGGTGGCGATCCGCTTGCCGGGCCGGGAGTCGCGGCTCGCCGAGCGACCCTGTCAGCGCATCGACCAGCTCGTGCCAGCCCTGGTGCGAGACCTCGAGCCGTGGCTCTACAAGCGGCACGCCTGGTTCGGTCACAGCATGGGCGCCGGGTGGCGTTCGAGGTGTGCCGGCTGATGCGCCGTCTCGACCTGCCGCCCGCGGAGCGCCTGATCGTCGCGGCGGCGCCGGCGCCGCAGTTGCCGCGTCGCGAGCCGCCGGTCCACGACGCCCCGGTGGGTGACCTGCTCGGTCGCCTGCGGGAGCTGAACGGGACGACGGCCGCGGTACTCGACGAGCTGCCCATGCTCATGCCGCTGATACCGATGCTCCGGGCCGACTTCGCTATCGCCGAGAACCACACCTACCGGCCGGAGCGTCCGTTGCGCCTACCGATCTCGGTCTACGGCGGCACCGTGGACGAGTCGGTGAACGACGAGGAGCTGGCGGCCTGGAGACACCAGTCGAGTCTCCACACCTCGGTCCGGCTCTTCGACGGGGTCACTTCTTCGTGCACGACGCCGCGGGGCGGTGCCGCACGCCATCGCTGCCGACCTGCTCAAGCGGACAGGTCCGACCATAACCAGGACCATGGGGAGTTCATGTCTCGTACCACTGTTGACCGGAAGCGCTCGCGGGCGTCATGTTGGGTGGCGGCGGCGACGGCTGTCTCGCTGGCTCTCGGCGGCTGTTCCGAGGAGCCGGCCCACAAGAATGGCGAGAAGCTCCAGGTGGTCACCACGGTGGCGCCCCTGACCAGCATCATCGCCAGCGTCGGCGGGGGCCGGATCGAGGTCGACGGCCTGGTGCCGGAGGGGTCAACAGCCACACCTTCGAACCGCCGCCGAGCGCCAGCCGGTCCTTCGCCAACGCGGACGTGATCTTCATCAACGGCCTCAAGCTGGAGGATCCCACCCGGGAGCTGGCCGACCGGACCAAGCGCTCGGATGTGTCGGTGGTCGAGTTGGGCACGAGCGCGCTCCCCGAGTCGGATTACATCTTCGACTTCTCGTTCCCCAAGGAGGACGGCAAGCCGAACCCGCACCTGTGGACCGACCCCACGTACGCGGTCAAGTACGCCGAGAAGGTCCGGGACGTGTTGACCGAGCTGGACCCGGACGGGGCGACGGTCTATCGCGAATCCACCGCCACCTTCGTGGCCCAGGCCAACGCCCTGACCGAGGCGATCCGGCCGACCAGGAGTCGCTCCCCGCCGACCAGCGCGAGCTGCTGACGTACCACGACGCGTACGCCTACTTCGCCCGGACGTTCGGGTGGCGGGTGGTCGGCGCGATCCAGCCCCGGAACTTCGAGGACCCCACCCCCGCGAGATCGTCGGCCTCATCGACCAGGTGCGGCGGGAGGAGGTAAAGGTGATCTTCGGGTCGGAGGTGTTCCCGTCCCGCGTACTCGAACAGATCGGCAAGGCCACCGGCGCCCGCTACGTCGACGTGCTGCGCGACGACGATCTACCCGGCAAGCCCGGTGAGCCGGAGCACTCCTGGCTCGGGCTGATGCGCTTCGACTACCTCACCATGATCGAGGCGCTGGGTGGCTCCGCCCCGGCTGCGGACCCTCGACGTGAACCAGGCAGGGCGGACCATGCCCGCTACGCCCAGTAGTCCGCCGGCATCGCCCGTGCTCGCCGCCCTACGCGGCGTGGACGCCGGTACGACGGTCGGCCGGTCCTCACCGACCTGAACCTGACGGTGTCCGCGGACGCCTTCATCGGTCTGGTCGGCCCGTCCGGCTCCGGCAAGACGACGCTGCTGCGGCTGCTGCTGGGTGCCGTCCGGCCCACCCGTGGCGAACTCTTCCGCGCACCCGGGCTCACCGTTGGCTACGTGCCACAGCTGGAGAACGTGAACTGGAACTTCCCGGTCACCGTGGGCGAGTGCGTGCTGATGGCCCGGCGCCAGTCCCGGTGGTGGCCACGGCCGACCCGACAGGAGCGCAACGCGGTCCGCGAGGTGTTGGAGCGCCTCTCCATCGACCACGTGGCGCACCGCAAGATCCGGGAGCTCTCCGGCGGTCAGCAGCAACGGATGTTCCTGGCCCGCGCGCTGCTACAGGATCCCCACCTGATCCTGCTCGACGAGCCGACCAGCGGCGTGGACGTGGTCACCCGGCACGACATCCTGCACCTGCTGGCGACCCTGAACCGGGATGGCCTCGCCATCCTGCTCACCACGCACGACCTGAATGGCATCGCCAACCACCTTCCCGGGTGGTCTGCGTCAACAAGACCGTGATCGCTGCCGGCTCTCCGGTGGAGGTGATGACGCCGCGGGTGCTGGAGCGCACGTTCGGGGCGCGGATGGAGGTGCTCGAACACCTCGGCATGCTGGTCGTGATCGACGAGGCCGCCGAGGCCCGACGGTCAGGAGGTCACCATCTCGTGAACGCCCTCGAAGCCCTCCTCGACCCCTTCCGGTACCAGTTCTTCGTCAATGGTGCATCGTCGCGACCGTGGCCGGTGCGCTCTGCGGGATGACAGGCGTCTTCATCACCCTGCGGGGATGTCCTACATCGGTCACGGCCTGTCGCACGCGGTATTCGGCGGGTTCGCCGCCGCCTCGATCATCCAGTTCAACTACTACATCGGCGCGGGGGTCTGGGGTCTGGTCAGCGCTGTGATGATCAACCGAGTGGCCCGGGGACGCGGGATCGGCTCGGACGCGGCGATCGGGGTGGTCACCACCGCCTCGTTCGCCCTCGGCGTGGCTCTGCTGACCGCCTTCGGCAGCCGAGGGCCGTCCTTCGACGCCGCGCTCTTCGGCTCGATCATCGGCGTCCGCGCGGTCGACGTCTGGGTGGTCGTCGGGGTGACCGTGCTGACCGGCGCGTTCATCACCGCCCGCTACCGGGCGCTGCTGTTCACCACCTTCGACCCAGAGGTGGCCAGCGCGACAGGTGTGCGGGTCGGCCGCATGGACGCGATGCTGATGGCGGTCCTGTCGCTCGCGATCCTGTCCACGTTGACTGTCATCGGGGTGACGTTGGTCGCGGCCACCCTGGTCGTGCCGGCCGTCACGGCGCGGATGCTGGCGCGGACCTTTGGCCACATGGTGCCGCTGGCGATCGGCATCGGTTCCGTCACCGGCTTTATCGGCATGAACGCCAGCTACCACGCCGACGTCCCCAGCGGCACCACCATCGTGCTGGTCGGGGCGATGTTCTTCGTGATCGCCTACGCCGCCACCGCGTCGCGGGTGCGGCAGTGGCGGATGGCTCGGTGAGCGCGGCGGCAGCCGTTCGGCCGCGGACGCGCAGCGGCTTCTGCTGGTGTTGGTCACCGACCGACCGGCACTGGTGGACGCTGCGCGGATCGCATTGCGGGACCTGGCCGACGGATCGTCCCGGTGGCGCGCACCGACGTCACCCGGCCGGTTCCGCCGTCACCCGACGAGCCGGGCTACCGGCTGGCGGTGGATCGGGCGCGCCGCTACCTCGACCAGGTGTTCCCGGCCGCGGAGCTGCGGTTGTGCGTACTGGACTCGGCGGCCGACCTGGCGACGCTGCGCACCGAGGGCGCCGGGCGTCCGCTGCTCGCGCTGCTCGTTATCGATCATGCCGAGCACCGCCGGCCCGCCATCAGCGGCGACGACCTGGACCGACGGTTGGTTACCGCTGCCGCCGACCTCGACGCGGTTGAATTCCGCCCTCACCGGGAACGGTCCACCGCTATGTCGACGCGGACGACCAGGTGGCTTTCGCCGCCGGGCTGTGCACGATCCGGTGGCGACCGGCGCGGCCGTGGGTGGTGGCGGCCGACCTGGTCTGCTCGTTCACCGACGCGCTGCAACTGGCCGGGTTCAGCCGATTCCATGGCACGCCCCCGCCGGCTTCTCGCCGAGGCACTCGCCGGATTCCTGACCGGGCGGGCCGGCACCGGCTGGGGCCTGCACAGCTACACCGGGTCGGTGGTGTCTCCGGTCATCGACACCCTGGAGAGGTACGCGGCCCGCCACGGCAACCCGGTGGTGCCCGGCCCGAGCGAGCACAGCCTGGCGTGCTCCGCCCTGGCCCGCTGGCAGCTCGGCGGCCACCCGTTCCTGATCGTGGTGACCAGCGGGATGTCCGACGAGTTCCGGGGCACCCTGGCGAACCTCCGTTCGGCCCGCGCCCGTGGATTCATCCTCTGCGCGGAGTCGCGCGCCGCCAGGTGGCACCCGTTCCAGGGCACCATGCACACCACCGAGGACACCCGCGCGGTCCTTCGGGCGCGTGGCCTCCAGGTGGCGTACCTGGACGATCCGGCGACCGTCGAGGCGGCAGTGGACCGGGCCATCGCCGCGTACGAGCGGGACGAGGGGCCTGTCGTCCTGCTCGCCACCCGGGAGGTCCTGGAGACGCCCGGAACGGCCACGGCCCGGCCGACGCCGGCGGCCCGACCGACTCCGGCGCTCATCGAGGGGATGTCGACGAGCTGGTACGGATGGTCAACCAGGGGCCGGTACGGATCCTGTGTCAGGCCGGACCGCTCAGCCCGACCGGACGGCAGCTGTTGCTGACGCTCGCACGCCGGGCCGGGCTGGCGCTGGCCGACAGCCTCACCATCCCGGCACCGTCTCCCGATATGTCGACGGCGTGCCGGTGCCGGAGTACCTCGGCACGCTGAGCCTCTACGGGCACTCGGCGCGGGTGTACGACTTCCTGCACTCCGACGGCCGACTCCGCCCCTTCGGAGCAGGCGCTGATCTTCCTGAACACCCGGATAGCCGAGATCGACACCCCGTACTCGCCGCTCCTGTTGCGTCGCAGCCGCCCGATCCAGGTGTACGAGCGGGCCGAGGACCGGGCGCCGTTCATCGCCACCGGCCTGCGGGGCAGGGCCGAGGAGGTGCTGCGGATCGTCCTCGACCGCCTCGACGTACCGGACGACCTGCTGGCGCGGCGCAGGGCGGCCATCGACGCGGGCGGGACCGCGCGGCCGACGTGATCGGGGCGCTCCCGGTCCGACCGATGTCACCGAACTACTTCTTCCGGCAACTGGGTGGCGTGTTGGAGCACCTGATCGAAGACCGGGAGTATCGCTACACAGGCGTCTTCGACGTCGGTCGTGCGGGGCTGAGCGCGGTGTGTAACCTGCCGCGCACCGGTCCCGGGTTCTCCGGCTGGTTCGGGCGGGCGCTGATGGGCGACGCGCTCCAGGCGCTGCCCGGTGTGCTGTGCCACCGGCCCGACAATGTGCTGGCCGTGGTCGGGGACGGCGCGGCGGCGCTGGTCCCGGACATCGTCCCGACGCTGGTCCGGCAGGTCGTCGTCGACGGGCGCCCACTGCGCGGCAACGTGAGCATCTTCCGGTGCGTCAACGGCGCCCACTCGGTGATCCGGACGTACCGGAGGGCTCCAGCCGGCGGGCGTCAGCGGACAGACCGGGGTGCTGAGCCTGCTGGACGGCGACTGGGTCCGCCGGATCGGCGGGCAGACCGTACGGCACCGGGTGGTGCTGGACGTCGCGGACGTGGCGCTGGCGGATCGGCTGACCGCCCCGGGGTCATCGACCTGTACTCGGTGCTGCTCGGGCACAACAACGAGGGCGACGGTCTGAGCCGCCTCGCCGCCCTCAGCTGGCAGCGTCCCACCCTGGCCGGCGCCCGCCCGGCTGGTCGCTCGACGAAGGACAGCGGATGAGGTTCGGTTTCTCGCGCACGCGGTGACCAGGAGCAGCGGGCTCAGGTGCGCGCCATGGCGTTGGTAAGTGACGTGTGGGCCGACCGTGCGGGTCGGCCGGCACGTCTCGGGCCGGTACGGCTGCCGGCCTTCACCACAGTGGAGTCGGACGCCGGAGGCCGCTGCACCGGCGACGTCAGGTACCTACCGCACAGCGCCGCCGAACTGTTGGGCCGGCCCGCCGCGGCGTCCCGTTTCGTCGTCACGCAGGTCCGTCGCCTCGCCGACGCCGGCGCCGAACTGGTCGGCCTGGGCGGTGCGACGTCGATTGTGGGCAGCCGGGTGTCGCCACGGCCCGGCGAGCCGGGTCGCCGTCACCAGCGGCAACTCGCTCACCGCGTACGCCGCGCATGCCCTGGTCACGACCGTGTTGGCACGACTCGCGGTGCCTGCGGAGGAGGCGGAGATCTGCGTGGTGGGCTGGCCCGGGACGGTGGCCGGGGCGATCGCGAACCGGCTGCTCGCCGACGGCTGCCGGCTGGTGCTGGTGACCCGCCCTGGCCGCCCCCGGGGTCCGAGCGGGAGCGGCTGCCGGCTGGCGGGCGGACCACGGTCACCGAGGACCTGGCCGGCAGCCTCGCTCGGACCCGGCTGGTGGTCGCCGCCTCCTCGGCGGGCGGGCTGATCGATCCGGCGGTGCTGCTCCCGGCACCGTGGTGGTGGACGTGGCCCTGCCCCGCGACGTCGCACCCGGCGCCGGACACCGCTCGGACATCCTCGTCCTGGACGGAGGGCTGGTCCGGACCGACGAGCGGATCCGTTTCGACGGCAGCAACCTCGGACCGACCACCCAGCTGAACGGCTGCCTGGCGGAAACGGTGGTGCTCGCTCTGGACGGGAGGGCCGAGTCCTGGTCGCTCGGCCGGCACCTTGAGCCCGGGCGGTGGCGGAGATCGGGGAGATGGCCCGGCGACACGGTTTCTCGGCGGCCCCACCGGCCCGCCAGGGGCGTGAGGTGCCCTGGAGCGGATCGAGTGGCTGGCCCGCTGGCACGGGCCGCCGGCGGTCGACCGAGGATGCCGCGAACCGGGCCCGCCGTCAGTTCCGGTCCTGGGTCAATCCGCCGCTGGCCGGGCTCTACGCCGCGCACGGCCTGGACCGGGTCTTCGTGAGCGGGCGTGGATCGCGCCTCACCGATGCCGAAGGGAGGGATTACCTCGACTTCGTCGCCGGCTTCGGCAGCCTCAACCTGGGCCATAACCATCCCGCGGTGGTCGGCGCGGTCCGCCGGTTCCTGGACTCGGCGGTGCCCACCTTCGTGCAGTACACGTCCGTGCCCGCGATGACGGCGCGACTGGCGGAGCGGCTGTGTGAGCTCGCCCCGGGGAGATGGGGCGGGTCTTCTTCAGCAACTCGGGCGCGGAGGCCGTCGAGGCCGCGCTCAAGGTGGCCCGGCGGCGACCGGTCGCACCCGGTTGGTTCACACGGCGAACAGCTACCACGGCAAGACCTTCGGGGCGCTGTCGGTAAGCGGTCGGGAGTCGTACCAGGAGCCTTCGCGCCGCTGCTGCCGGAGTGCGTGGCTGTCCCGTACGGCGACGAGGCGGCACTGCGCGGGCGGTGGTCGGGGCTGCCGCATTCATCGTCGAGCCGGTACAGGGTGAGGGGCGTGGTTCTGCCGCCGCCCGGCTACCTCGCCGCCGCGGCGCGCATCTGCGAAGCGGCCGGCGCAGTGTTGATCGTCGACGAGATCCAGACGGGTCTCGGCCGGACCGGGACGCTCTTCGCCTGCGAACGCGAGGGGTCCGTCCGGATGTGCTCTGCCTGGCGAAGTCCCTCTCCGGCGGCCTTGTGCCGATCGGGGCGACCCTGGCGACCAGTGAGGTGTGGGACGCCGCCTACGGCAGCGCCAGCCGGTCGCTGCTGCACACGTCCACCTTCGGCGGCGGAAATCTCGCCTCGGCCGCCGCGCTGGCGACCCTGGACGTCCTGCTGGCCGAGGACCTGCCGGCCCGGGCGGCGACCGTCGGTGCGCGGCTGCGCGCGGGACTGGCCGAGGTGCGCGCCGAGCACGATTTCGTGGCCGACGTCCGTGGCGTCGGGCTGATGAACGCGATCGAGTTCGACGGCGGGTACGCGGGGCGATGACCGCCCTGGCCGACGAGGTGCTCACCCGGGCGCCCGGCGACCTGCACGCCCTGGCGGAGACCCTCCCCGACGACGTGCGGACGGCGCTGCGCCGGGCCGCCAGCGCTGTCGAGGGCGCCCTGGGCGACCTGCTGTGCCTGCGGTTCGTCGCGAACCTCGCGCGGGACCACCGGATGCTCACCTTCGTCACCGCCAACCGCAACCAGGTGGTACGGATCCAGCCACCCTGGTGCTCACCGAGGACGAGGCGGACCGGTTCGTCGAGGCCGTCGGTCTCGTCTGCCGTTCGCTCGACCAGACCACTCTGCTCTGAAGGAGTTTCCGTGGACCGTCAGCAAGCCCTCGCCTGTCTCAAGGACGTCATGTGCGACGAGTTCGGATATCCCGCCGACGGGATCGTCGAGAGCGCCAGCCTGCGCGACGACGTCGGCATGGACTCACTCGACCTGATCGACCTGGTCTCCGCGCTCGAGAACCGCTTCGACGTACCTGCCGCGTCGGCAGAGATCAGCAGCGTGCGCACCGTCGGCAACGTCGTCGACACCATTCTCGCCCTGGATTCGGCGCTCCACGCGGAGTGAACCTCACCCAATCTCATCCGGGTGCCGGGTGTAGACGAAGGTGGCGATGTCCAGCGCCACCGCTCGGCCCTGCTCGTCTCGGCGTACCGTCAGGATCTCGCCGTCCTGGACACCAGCCCGACCTCGCCAGCGGTCCGGGCCCTCGGCGACGAATCGGAGGGTCGGTGCGCCGATCGGGCCGGCGCGCAGGTCGCCGTCGGCGTCCGCGTACACCTCGATCGTCGTGCCCATCCACCACCAGCGGCCGGTCAGCTCGGCCAGTTCGGCGGGCGGCGGGCGGCCGCCGCCGCCAGGGGTGACCGGCGTGGGTTCGGCGTCCAGGACCAGGGTGAGCAGTTGCCGTCCGAGGGCGCCGAGGTGCACACCCGCAGGGTGTACGCGTTGACCAGGCCGACCACCGCGGTGCGGCTGGGGCGGTGTACGGCCAGCGAGGCGCCGTAGCCGGGCATCGAGCCGCCGTGCCCGACGTACACCCGGTTGCCTTCCCGGAAGAGTTCCAGCCCGAGACCGTGGCCGTGGGTCCAGGCTTCCCGGTCGCTGATCACCACGGGGAGCACATCTCGGTCAGTGTCTCGGCGGCCAGCACCGACGGGTCGGGGTCGGCGAGGAAGGCGGCCCAGCGACCCAGGTCCTCGATGGTCGACCAGAGTTGCCCGGCCGGGGCCATCGCGCCGGTGTCGGTACGGGTTCCTCGCGCAGCGTGTCGTGCCAGGGTGGACGACGTAGCCGCGGGCGTACGGCTCGGTGGCCGCGTAGGTGGTGCGACCCAGGCCCAGCGGGGTGAGGATCCGCTCGTCGAGCAGGTCGGTCCACGGCTTCCCGCCGAGCCGTTCGAGCATCCCGCCGAGCAGGCCGTACGCCAGGTTGGAGTAGTGGTACGTGTGGTGCGGCGGGTAGGCGATCTTGTCGGCGGTCAGCCCGGCGAGGAGGGTGGTCAGGTCGACGCCCGCCGTCCGCTCCCACCAGTCTCCCTCGGGTTCGCGCTGCATGCCGCTGGCGTGGCTGAGCAGTTGGCGCAGGGTGAGCGCGCCCAGGCCGGTGCCGGGGAGGTGCTGTTCCAGCGGGTCGTCCACGGCCAGTCGGCCGGCGTCGCGCAACTGCATGATCAGGGTGGCGGTCATCGTCTTGCTGATCGAGCCCAGCCGGAACTGCAGGTCGACGTCGGGGCGGGATGTTCGCCGGCCACGGCCAGGTGCGCCAGGGTGCCGTCGCGGACCACGCCCAGGATCAGTGAGGGGCGCGACCGTCGGCCTGTGCCTTGGCGACCCGGATGTCGATCTGTCGGGCGGTCTCGGGTAGCAGGGTCAACGGGATCTCCTCGGGTCGGGCCGCCTGTTTGTCGTGTTTCGGAGCCTACTGATCTTCGCGGGGAGGCCGCGCGTGCGTTTGCGTGTCACGATCGGGGGTGGACGCCGTGGTGTGGATTGTTCTGGGTGTGCTGCTGGTCGTCGCGGAGATCTTCACGACGACGCTATTTCTGATCATGTTCGGGGTCGGTGCGTTCGCCGCTGCCGGTGCGGCCGCCCTGGGCGCGTCGGTCGCTGTGCAGGCACTTGTCTTCGCGGTGGTGTCGGCGTTGAGTTTGGTGGTGGTCAGACCGGTCATCCGGCGGCACAGTCGGTCCGCGCTGGAGAACGGCGAGCAGCCGTTCGGCGTGGAGGCGATCGAGGGCTCCACGGCCCTGGTGCTGGAACGGGTGGACGCCGAGCATGGTCTCGTCAAGATCGACGGTGAGCTGTGGAGCGCCCGGTCGTACGACACGACGCAGGTCTACGACCCTGATCAACGGGTTCGGGTGATAAAGGTCCGGGCGCGACCGCCCTGGTCTGGCAGGACGATGTTTCTTCCGCCGGCGAGCTGCCGGAATCGAGAGGGTGAACGGGATGACCTTAATCGGGGTGGTGGTGATCGCGGTGGCGTTGATCGCCGTGATAACGCTGGCCAAGGCGGTGCGGATCGTGCCGCAGCAACGCCAGGACGTGGTGGAACGGCTCGGCAAGTACAAGCGCACCCTCAGCCCCGGCCTCAACCTGCTGGTGCCGTTCGTCGACGCGGTACGCACCAAGGTCGACATGCGGGAGCAGGTGGTCAGCTTCCCGCCGCAGCCGGTGATCACCTCGGACAACCTGGTGGTCTCGATCGACACCGTCCTCTACTTCAAGGTGGTCGACTCGGTCCGGGCGACCTACGAGATCTCCAGCTTCCTCCAGGCGATCGAGCAGTTGACGGTCACCACGTTGCGTAACGTGATCGGTTCGCTCGACCTGGAGCGGGCGCTGACCAGCCGGGACGAGATCAACCGGCACCTCTCCGGCGTGCTGGACGAGACCACCGGCCGCTGGGGCATCAAGGTCACCCGGGTCGAGATCAAGGCGATCGAGCCGCCGGCCAGCATCCGCGACTCGATGGAGAAGCAGATGCGCGCCGAGCGGGACCGCCGCGCCGCGATCCTCACCGCGGAGGGCCACAAGCAGTCGGTGATCCTCACCGCCGAGGGTGACAAGCAGTCGGCGGTGTTGCGGGCCGACGGTGACCGGCAGGCCCGCATCCTGCAGGCCGAGGGTCAGGCGAAGGCGATCCGGACGGTCTTCGACGCGATCCACACGGCCAACCCGAGCCAGAAGGTGCTCGCCTACCAGTACCTCCAGGCTCTGCCGCAGATCGCCCAGGGCAGCGCCAACAAGGTCTGGATCATCCCGGCCGAGCTGACCAAGGCCCTGGAGGGGATGGGCGGCGCGCTCGGTGGGCTGAGCCAGATGGTGGGGACCTTCCCTCGCCGGAGGCGCCGACCACGCGAGCCAGGTGGAGCGCGAGGCCGCGGAGGCGGCCCAGGCCGCGGCGGACGCCGCCAGAAGATCCACGACGAGGTACGCGTCGCCGAGGCGCAGAGCCACCGGTGGCAACAAGCCGCAGGGCTGCCGGCGCCGGAGCCGGTGTCCCCGGCCAGCCTCGTCGAGGACCCGACCGACCAGCGCGAGCGCGGCTGATCCCGTCGCCCGCCGCCCGGCCGGGCCGGGTGTGTCGACGCCTCGGCGTTCGGCCTTAATGCGAGAATGCTCATGGGGCGCTCCGACGCCTGCCACGATCGGTCCTAGGACGGGTGGTGACCAGGCAATCGGGCGCCCCGGCGCGTCGGTGCACCGCTCGACGACGAGCGAGGTGACGCATGAAGGATCCGGCGAATCGGATGTGGTCCTCGGCCCCGGTGCCCGGCGCGCACGACCCGGTCGCCCCGCTGGGCTCCCGCGCAAGCGGTGGTGGGTTCGGCGTACTGCCCTTCGTCGGTGAGCCGACCCCGGGCGCCCGGCCACGAACGCCAGTTGGGCCTTCTCGGTACGTCGGTTCGCGCGGGCGGCGGTGTGGCTGCTGCCCGCGTACGCCATCCTCTACGGCGCGGTGGCGATGGCCAGCGACGGAGGGGTGGGCAACGACCCTATCCGGCCGACGGTCAGGCGGTGTACCTGATCGGTTGGGTGGCAGCGGTCTGGCTCGGCCTGCTCGCTTTGCTGGCCCTCACCGGGCTGCTGGCCGCGACCCGCAGTCGTCGGGTGGCCGCCGCCGGACTGCTGGTCAGCATCGCCGGCACAGTGCTGATGCTGCCGTTCGCGGGGCTCGCCGAGCAGACGCCGGTCTTCGGCACCACCGCGCGGTCGCTGGTCCTGCTCGGCGCGACGTTCTACAGCGCGGGCTGGTTCCTCACCGGCTGGGCGGTGGCCCGCTCGGGCACGTTCAGCCTCGGCGACGGCGTCATGCTGATCATCGCCGCGCCGCTGCTCGGCCTCGGCGGTGCGCTGATCGGCTCGTTGCAGACCTTCGGCGCGATCTTCGTACTGATCGCCGGCATCGGCATCGGCTACCGCTCCGGCCGCCTGATGCCCCGCGAAACCGCAAGAGACGCCGCCAGCGCCAGCCTGAGTACCCCAAACCCTAACCACCCGACCTGGCCTCGCCCCCGGCCCCGGCCCGCCTCGCGCCGGTTGATCATGAAGTTATTGCGCTCGGCCTCGGCGTGTCATGGCAATAACTCCATGATCAACGCGGGTCAATCGCCGGCCGCGCCCGACCTTCGGCCCGAATCCGGTGATCATGAGGTTGACGGGTGGTTCCGTGATCAAACCTCCCGCTAACCCCATGATCGCCGGGGTGGGAGGCCCGGGGCGGGGTGGGGGCTGGGGGCGGGGTTCGGGTGGGGAGGGCTGGGTTGGGGCCGTGAAGTTGCTGACAGTTGGGCTTGGCGGGTGGTCGGTTGGCGTTTTTGTGGCAATCCTGGGGAGCATGGCCGCCTCTCGCTCGCCGCTGTCGCGGCTGTTCACCGTGCTGCTCGCAGGCTTGTTGGCTGGGCTCGCCCTGGCAGTCGCCGCGCTGCCGGGCAACCTGCTGCTCGGGTTCGGCGCCCGCTCCGCGCTCGGGTCGTACGCCGCGTTGCCGGCCTCGCTCAAGACCCCGGCCACTCCGCAGCGCTCGTACCTCTACGCCAACGACGGCAAGACGCTGATCACGACGTTCTACGACGTGAACCGCACGGACGTCCTGTTGTCGGAGATCGCCCCGGTGATGCGGCAGGCGATCGTGGCGGCCGAGGACCGGCGCTTCTACGACCACGGTGGCGCGGACCTGCGCGGCCTCGCCCGGGCGCTGGTGGCCAACGTCAGGGCGGCGGCACCGAGCAGGGCGGCTCGACGCTGACCATGCAGTACGTCCGTAACGTCCTCAAGACCGACCCCAGCCGCAGCGCCGAGGAGCGCGCCGCCGCCACCGACCCCACCGTCGGTCGCAAGATCCAGGAGATCCGGTACGCGAGTGCGCTGGACAAGAGCCTCGGCAAGGACGAGATCCTCGACAGGTACCTGAACATCGCCTACTTCGGCGCGGGCGCGTACGGGATCGCGGCGGCCAGCCAGCGCTACTTCGGCAAGCCTCCGGCGCGGCTGACCCTCGGTGAGTCGGCCCTGCTCGCCGGCCTGGTGCAGTCCCCGGACGCGTACAGCCCGATCAACGGCGACAAGGACGAGGCAACCGCCCGCCGGTCGTACGTGCTCGACTCGATGGTCGCCACCAACGCGATCACCGCCGCGCAGGCCGCCCAGGCCAAGGCGGAGCCGCTGGCCCTGCACCCACCGCCCAGCCCACCGGCTGCACCGCCGTTTCCCAGGGTCACGACGACTGGGGCTACTTCTGCGACTACCTGCGCCAGTGGTGGTTGACCCAGCCGGCGTTCGGGGCCACGGCGGCGGAGCGCGAGCAGGCCCTGCGCTCGGGTGGCTACACCGTGGTCACCTCGCTGGACCCGAAGGTCCAGGCCACCGCGCAGCAGCAGGCGACCAAGGTCTACTCCTACGACAACAAGCGCGCCCTGCCGATCGCCGCGGTCCAGCCGGGCACCGGGCGGGTGTTGGCGATGGCGGTCAACCGGCACTACAGCCTGGCCGACAACCCGGCCGGGCAGGCGAACTACCCGAACACGGTCAACCCCTGATCTCTGGCGGCTCCAGCGTCGACGGGTACCAGGCGGGTTCGACGTTCAAGCTGTTCACCATGCTCGCCGCGCTGGAGTCGGGCCGTACCCTCTCCACCGGGTTCGACGCGCCCGCCAAGCTGCCCACCCGGTACGCCGCCGAGGGCCGGGCAGCTGCGACGGTCACTGGTGCCCGGCGAACGCCAATCCGGACTGGATGGACGGGTACCGGATGATGTGGGACGGCTTCGGCCGTTCGGTGAACACCTACTTTGTCTGGCTGGCCGAGCAGGTCGGCCAGGACAAGGTCGTGGAGATGGCGCAGCGGCTCGGCATCACGTTCCGCGCCGACTCCGACGCCTCCTTCGCGAAGAACGACCCGCGAACTGGGGTTCCTTCACCCTCGGCGTGGCGGCCACGACCCCGTTGGACCTGGCCAACGCGTACGCCACGGTGGCCGCCGAGGGCACCTACTGCACGCCGGTGCCGGTGGTGTCGGTGACCGGTGCGGACGGGGAGAAGGTGCCGGTCGGGCAGCCGTCCTGCAAGCGCGTCCTCGACGCCGACGTCGCCCGTGCCGCGACCGACGCGGCTCGCTGCCCGGTCGGCCAGCAGTCGGCGTACGGGCAGTGCAACGGCGGCACCGCCACCGGTGTGGACGGCATTCTCGACGGTCGACCGGTGGCCGGTAAGACGGGTAGCTCGGAGCAGAACTCCACCGAGACGTTCGTCGGTTTCACCCGCAGGTCGCGGTGGCCGGCATCGCCGCCAACCCGGACGACCCGGCTGACTCGGTGGGGTCGGCGGTGCAGACCAAGGTGATCGACGCGGTCGCCCGGGTCATCGCCACCGCAGTCAAGGGCCAGCCGGAGAGGCGTTCGCCGCACCCAGCCACGAGATGGCCGGCGATCCGCACCGCCCGGTGGAGCGCCCGCCGTTCCGGAGCGTCGGCAGCAGCAGCCCACCACCGAGGACCCGCGCTCGGCCCTGCAACGGTGGCTCGACCGCCGCGGCTGACCCGCAACGTGCCGGCGCCTCCGCACCGATGGTGCGGAGGCGCCGGTCGAGTGATGCGGTGCGCTACGCGCGCTTCAACTGGTCGAAGTCGATGACCTGGTTCGCCGGCGGCGCCTTCAGCTCGTCGAAGGTCGCGCCGAAATCGCTGAACGTGATCTGGCCGGGCGAGTCCGCGCCGCCTTCCATCCGGACCGGGTACGGCTCGCCGGTGGTGGCGATGAAGAGCGTGCCGTCCTTGTCGCCGTCGACGAGGCCGACGGTCTTGACGCCGTCGATCTCCCTGGCCTCACCCTTGGTCATGGTGCCGTCCGGCTGAGCAGCTTGTCGGCGTTGGCGACGTCGAACAGCTGGGTGAAGTCGTCCTTCTCGGAGACCTTTGCCCACTTGTCGCCCATCAGCTTCACGATCTCGCCCGATGCCTGGGCACCGGCGTTCTTCGCCCAGAACTTCTCGTCCGGCCGGATGTACTGCTGGCCGGCCACCGAGAGCAGCTCCACGGTGCCGTCGTTCGTGGACACCTGACCGGCCAGGTCGCTGCCGGTCATCTTGAAGTCCAGGGTCATCTTCTGGCCGTCGTTGTCGAGGTCACCCGCCAGGCGGTAGGACTTCGCGTTCTTCACCGCCGTGGTGGCGCGCTGAAGCGCCTCGTCCGGTGCGAGCGCGGCGACACCGTTGTCGGCGGGGCGTTCGATGCCGGCTTCTCGCCGTCACCGTCGCTGCCGCATCCGGCCAGCAGCGCCATCGCCACCACGGCGACCATGCCTCGTCTGATTGTCGTCAATGTCATCGTCGGCTCCCTTGTGCCACCCCGTGGGTGAGCAGACAGCCAAGTACCCATGATCGATCTCGGGCAATCCCTCGATCTGTGGCAGAGTTCGGCGGGTCAGCCCTTGCGGCGACGAGGACGGTAGCTGGCCAGCGTCGCCGGTAGGCCACGTCGGACGATCCCGGCCCAGTCGGTGTCTCCCCGCAGCACCGCCGCCGCGGTCTTGCGGGCCTGCTCGACGGTGAAGTGCGGCGGCAGCATCAGCTCGGCCGGATCGACCAGGGCGTTGATGACCACCGGTCGGTCGGCGGCGAGCGCGCGGTCCCAGACGTCCGGCACCTGCTCCGGCGAGTCGACCAACTCGCCGTGCAGCCCGAGCACCTCGGCCCACCGGTGGTACGCGATGTCCGGCAACTGCTGGCTGTCCGGGAACATCGGCGTGCCCTCGCTGGAGCGCTGTTCCCAGCTGACGAACGCCAGATCCCGGTTGTTGAGCACCAGCACCACGAACCGGGGTCGGCCAACCGCGCCAGTACTTGGCCACGGTGATCAGCTCGTTGACGCCGTTCATCTGCATGGCGCCGTCGCCGATCAGCGCGACCAGTGGCCGGTCCGGGTGGGCGAACTTGGCGCTCAGCGCGTACGGCATGGCGCCGCCCATGGACAGCAGCGTGCCGGACAGGCTGGCCAGCATCCGGGGCGCACCTGGATGTGTCGGGCGTACCAGGCGGTGGTGGTGCCGCAGTCGACAGCGAGCAGCACGTCGTCGGGCAGCCGCTCGTTGAGGGCGTGGAAGAGCAACTGCGGGTTGAGTGGTTCGGCGGGCTGCTCGGCCAGGTCGTGCTGCACCCGCCGCCAGGCCGAGGTGGTCTCGGCGATCTCCGCCCGCCAGGCGGTCGGCCCGGGCCGGGGCCCAGCTCGTCCAGCAGCGCCCGCAACGTGGGGCGCGCGTCGCCGGTCAGGTTCACCTCGGTCGGGTAGCGCAGCCCGAGTTGGGTGCCGTCCAGGTCGATCTGCACCGCGCGGGCCTGACCGGGTGGCGGGTAGAACTCCGAGTACGGCATGTTGCTGCCCACTATCAGCAGCCGGTCGCAGCCGGTCATCAGCTGCCAGCTGGGCCGGGTGCCGAGCAGCCCGATCGCGCCGGTCACCCACGGCTCGCGGTGGTCGACGGCGGTGAAGCCAAGCAGTGCGGTGGCCACCCCGGCGCCGAGCCGTTCGGCGATCTCGCGGACCTCGTCGCGCGCACCGAGGGCGCCCTGCCCGACCAGCATCGCCACCCGTTGTCCGCCGCGCAGCACGTCGGCCGCCCGGCGTACGTCCGTCTCCGGTGGCACCGTCGGCGTGCTGCTCGGCGCGTTGCTGGTCCGGTAGTAGCCGTGCGCGTGCGGCGGTTCGAGGACGGCAGGCTCGTCCTGGATGTCCAGAGGCAGAATCAGGGCGGTGACCGTACGCCGGGCCAACGCCGTACGACACGCCCGGTCGACCAGGTGACGTACCTGCGCCGGGTGGTCGAGCTGGGCCAGGAACGCTGCGGCCACGTCCTTGTAGAGGGCGAGCAGGTCGACCTCCTGGTAGTAGCCGCCGCCCTCGGCGGTGGTCGCGGTGTGCCCGACCAGGGCGATCACCGGTTGGTGGTCGAGCTTCGCGTCGTACAGGCCGTTGAGCAGGTGGATGGCGCCCGGCCCACTGGTCACCAGAGCGCAGCCGAGCGGGCCTCCGCCGTACTTCACGTGCCCCGAGGCGGCGAAGCCAGCGGTCTCCTCGTGGCGTACCTGGATGAACTGGGCCCGTTCGTCGGTGCGTTGCAGCGCCGAGGTGAGGCCGTTGATGCCGTCACCGGGATAGCCGAAGTAGCGGTGCACGCCCCAGCTGGCCAGGCGGGACACGATGTGGTCCGCGACGGTCGGTCGCCGGGGCAGAGCGCCCTCTTCGCCCGGTGCCGTGTGGTCTGCGCTCACCTGGCTGGTCCTTCCCGTCAGGTCCGATACTCCGGCGGTCATTCCCTTCTTCTCCGGACAAAACACCCGGCACTGCCGGCCTCGGAACGCACGGCTGCGCGTCCGGCAGAATCGTCTGGTGCCCGTCCACCAGATCACCGACCCCGACGACGACCGGATCGCCGACTACCGGGCGCTCACCGACGTCGAGCTGCGCACCCGCTGGGAGCCGCCGCACGGCCTGTTCATCGCCGAGGGGAGCTGGTGCTGCGCCGGGCGCTGCGCGCGGGCTACCCGGCCCGGTCGTACCTCGTCGACGCCAAGCGGGCCGACCAGCTCGCCGACCTGGACACCGGTGACGCCCCGTCTACGCCGCGACGCAGGACGTGCTGCAACGGGCCACCGGCTTCCACGTACACCGGGGTGTTGGCGTCGTTCCACCGCCGGCCGCTGCCGACGGCGGCCGAGGTGCTCGCCGCCGCGCGCCGGTGGTGATCCTGGAGGACGTCAACAACCACACCAACCTCGGAGCGATCTTCCGGGGTGCCGCCGCGCTCGGTGTCGACGCGGTGCTGCTGTCGCCGTCCTGCGCCGATCCGCTCTACCGGCGCAGCGTGCGGGTCAGCATGGGTGAGGTCTTCGCGATGCCGTACGCGAAGCTCGACCGCTGGCCCGACGGTCTGGACCAGGTGCGGGAGGCGGGCTTCACCGTCCTCGCCATGACGCTGGCGCCGGACGCCGTACCCATCCAGCGGTTGACGCCGGCGCAGCGCGAACGGCCGGCGCTGCTGCTCGGTGCCGAGGGCCCGGCCTCACCGCGGCGGCCCAGGCCGCCAGCGACGTCCGGGTGGTCGTTCCGATGCGGCGGGGCGTCGACTCGTTGAACGTGGCCGCCGCCGCGGTGGCGTTCTGGGAGCTGAGCCGCGACGATCCGGCGTTGGACGGCGAGTAGATCGCTTCAGCTTGCATGGCCATGCGTTCTATTGCATAATTTTCCCCGTGTCCAGGTTCTCACTTCCCTGCCCTCCGGCGAACGTGTCGGCATCGCCTTCTCCGGCGGCCTCGACACCTCGGTCGCGGTCGCGTGGATGCGCGACAAGGGCGCCATTCCCTGCGCCTACACCGCCGACATCGGCCAGTACGACGAGCCCGACATCGGCTCGGTGCCGGGTCGCGCGCTCAGCTACGGCGCCGAGCTCGCCCGCCTGGTCGACTGCCGTGCCGCCCTGGTCGAAGAGGGCCTCGCGGCCCTGACCTGCGGTGCCTTCCACATCCGCACCGGCGGCCGGGCGTACTTCAACACCACCCCGCTGGGTCGAGCCGTGACCGGGACCCTGCTGGTGCGGGCGATGGTCGCCGACAACGTCCAGATCTGGGGCGACGGCTCGACCTTCAAGGGCAACGACATCGAGCGGTTCTACCGGTACGGCCTGCTGGCCAACCCGATGCTGCGGATCTACAAGCCGTGGCTCGACACCGACTTCGTCACCGAGTTGGGTGGGCGCAAGGAGATGTCGGAGTGGCTGCTCGACCGTGACCTGCCCTACCGGGACAGCACCGAGAAGGCCTACTCCACCGACGCCAACATCTGGGGCGCCACGCACGAGGCCAAGACCCTGGAGCACCTCGACACCGGCATCGAGACGGTCAGCCCGATCATGGGAGTCCGGTTCTGGGACCCGTCGGTGGAGATCCCGACCGAGGACGTCACCATCGGCTTCGACCAGGGCCGCCCGGTCACGATCAACGGCAAGGAGTTCGGCAGCCCGTCGACCTGGTGCTGGAGGCCAACGCCATCGGCGGCCGGCACGGCCTGGGCATGTCCGACCAGATCGAGAACCGGATCATCGAGGCCAAGAGCCGGGGCATCTACGAGGCGCCCGGAATGGCACTGCTGCACGCCGCGTACGAGCGGCTGGTCAACGCGATCCACAACGAGGACACCCTGGCCAACTACCACAGCGAGGGTCGCCGCCTCGGTCGGCTGATGTACGAGGGACGCTGGCTGGACCCGCAGGCGCTGATGCTGCGCGAGTCGTTGCAGCGCTGGGTCGGCACTGCGGTCACCGGCGAGGTGACGTTGCGGCTGCGCCGGGGTGAGGACTACTCGATCCTGGACACCACCGGCCCCGCGTTCAGCTACCACCCGGACAAGCTGTCGATGGAGCGTACCGAGGACTCGGCGTTCGGCCCGTCGGACCGGATCGGCCAGCTCACCATGCGCAACCTGGACATCGCCGACTCGCGGGCCAAGCTGGAGCAGTATGCCTTCCTCGGCATGGTCGGCGGCGCGGCCTCCCAGCGGATGATCGGCGCCGCGCAGGCCGCCTCCACCGGGCTGATCGGTGCCATGCCCGAGGGCGGCGCGGAAGCCATCGCCTCCCGGGCGTCGCCTCCGCCGAGGACGAGGCGCTCGACCGCGCCGCGATGGAGTTCGGCGTCGACTGAGCCCCGTCCCGGCCGTCGTCGCAGGCGGCAAGTCGAGTTCCGGCGTCACGGACGGTAGCGTGTCGGCCGTGTTCCCTACCGTCCGTGAGGTCCTCGGCCTGGACCCGGTCCGCCACGGCGCGCCGCGCGTGGTCGCCGGAGACGCCGGGCTGGACCGACCGGTCCGCTGGGTGCACGTCGCCGAGGTACCGGACATCGCCACCCTGCTCGGGGTGGCGAGCTGGTGCTCACCACCGGCATCGGTCTGCCCGGGGACGACGCGGGCTGCGCGCGTTCATCGGCGACCTCGCCGACGTCGGCGTCTCCGGGCTCGTCGTCGAGCTGGGCCGCCGGTACGTCAGCGGGTGCCCCGGTGATGGCCGCCGCCGCCGAGCGACGCGGGCTGCCGCTGGTGGAGCTGCGCCGGGCCACCCCGTTCGTCCGGATCACCGAGGCGGTGCACGCCCTGATCGTCGACGCGCAGCTCACCGAGCTGCGTGCCACCGAGGAGATCCACCAGCGGTTCAACGACCTGTCGGTCGAGGGCGCCGAGGCGGCCGAGGTCATCCGGCAGGCCGCCGAGCTGTCCGGTTGCCCCGTGGTGCTGGAGAACCTCTCCCGACAGGTGCTCGGGTACGACCCGGCGGGGAGAGCGCCGAACCGCTGCTGGACGGCTGGGAGCAGCACTCCCGGCGGATCCGGCCGGCCGGACGGACCGCGTACGACCCGGACAACGGCTGGCTGGTGACCGCCGTCGGCGCCCGGGGCCAGGACTGGGGTCGGTTGCTGCTGCGCTGGCCGGCCAGCGGAGACATACCCAGCGCCCGGGCCGCCGAGCCGACCGCCGGCCCGCCCACCCGGCTCACCATCCTGATCGAGCGGGCCGCGTCCACCCTCGCGCTGGGCCGGCTGATCCGCCGCGACGCCGAGGGTCTGGAACGGCAGATCCACCGCACCCTGCTCACCGCGCTGCTCGACCACTCCCGGCCGGTCGACGAGATCGCGCTGCGGGCCAAGGTGCTCGGCGTGCAGCTCGACCGGCGGCACCTGGTCGGCGTGATGGTCCGGCACCGCGCCGACGATCCCACCGGGGACGTCGGCCCCGAGGTCGGCCAGGCCCGACTGCGGGACCTCTCGGAGGCGGTCGGCCAGGCGCTGCGGGAGGCGAAGCTGACCGCGCTGACCAGCGCCGTCGACGACAACTCGGTGGGCGCGCTGCTGGCCCTGCCCGACCCGGCCGCCGAGGACCGCGCGCTGTCCGCGTTCGCCAGCGCACTTCGCCGGGTACGCCTCGACGCCGGCTCCGGCCGGACGCCATCCGGCGCGGATCCGTCCCGGGTGTCGGTCCCGGTGCGGTGATCGTGGCCGCCGGGTCCGGGGTGAGCACGTTGCGGGAGGCGCGGCGGTCGCTGGTCGAGGCGCGGCAGATCGCCGAGGCGGCCCGACGCGACCGGCGTGACCTACCGATCTTCCGGCTGCCGCACGTGGGCCTGGCCGGGCTGCTGCACCTGCTGCGTGACGAGCCCCGCCTGCAGACCTTCGTGGAGCGCGAACTCGGCGCTTTGCTGGACTACGACGCCCGGCATCCCCGGGAACAGCTGCTCGACACCCTGCGCGCGTACCTGGAGCAGGGGCGCAACAAGTCCGCTGGCGCAGCCGCCGCCCACCTGTCCCGGCCAGCCTTCTACGAACGTCTGGCCCGCATCGCCCGCATCCTCGACGTGGACCTGGATTCGGTAGAGGCCAGCCTCTCCTCCATGTGGCCCTACTAGCCCTGGAAGCAGTCCGTACCCCTAACCCACTCCCACCCACCCCGCCTCGGCTAGCCGCGTTGATCATGAAGTTATTGCCACGACACGCCGATGCGAGTGGCACAACTTCATGATCAACGGAGCCGGGCGGCGGGAGGGGAGGCGGAGGGACGGGCCTGCGGGGTTAGGTGAGGGAGGTTAGGGCTTTGGCGTAGGTGGGGGATGTGGTTGGGGCCGCCCGGGGTGAAGACGTCCGACGACGCCACCGCGGACCAGGCCGTTTCTGGGACGGCGTCGACCAGGGCCTGGATCACCGGGGCGTCGCGCCACTGGTCCTGCTCGGCGAGCAGGCCGAGGGCCACCACCGACTCCTCGACCTCGCCCACGCACTCGAACGGCTTGTGGCCGTCCACGCCCAGCAGCTCCCGGTAGCCGGGGATCTGCGACTCGTCGGCCAGCAGATCACCGCCGAAGATGTGGGTGACCCGCTCACGCGGCATGAACGGGGCCATGGCCAGGAAGACGAATCGGCACTTCGGGCAGTCCCGGCACCAGCGCTCGCTCGCGTCGCGCAGCTTGAACGCGGCGTTGCAGCTGGTCACCACGTCGTCGTACCTGGTGAACTCGGCGAACAGCCGGGCGATGTGCAGCTCGGACAACGAGCGCAACAGCGAGAAGTACGGCTCGGTGAGGCCGGCGTGCTCGGCCAGTGACGCCCGCAGCAGCCCCTCCGCCTCGATGCCCTTGGACCACTGGTGGTTGATCTCGTGGCCGTTCCAGACCAGGTTCGGGTCGGACGCCGACCGCTCGTTGGACATCACCACCGGGCCCAGCCCGTGCAGCACCGCGGTGGCCACCGCGATCAGCGAGTTGATGGCGGTGACCGGAATGTGCCCGTTCAGCGCGCCGGCGGCGTTCAGGTCGAACAGCACCGGGTCGAGGCGTCGCCGGGCGGCCAGCGGGACCAGCCCGGACGCCTCGTTGACCGCGACGATCACGTGGTTCGGGTTGACCGAGAACGGCACCGGGTCCATCTCGGCACGGCGCAGCGCCTCCAGGCTGACGATCGAGTCCTTGCCGCCGCCAACGGCCGAGAGGGGCGTCGGTCCGAGTCGTCGTGAACCCGGGGTGAATCCGGTGCACCGGCCGGCACCTCCGGGCGCAGCTGGAGCACGTGCGGCAGCTGGTTGCGGTACGCGTACTCCGCGAGGCCCTTGGTGTAGACGGCCGTGACGTAGTCGACGGTGGCCGCGCCCAGCGGCGCCGGCAGTACGAGCCGGGCGGCGCGGCGGCCTTGTAGTAGCTGACCCCGGCGACGAGGTGCAGCACCTCCAGCACCCGGCCGAGGGTCGCCACCGTCTCGTCCGAGGGCGGCTCGGCCGGCAGCGGGAGGGTGATCACCTCGGTGAACCGCTGCTCACCGGCCGGGCCGGTCAGGGCGTAGTCGAACAACACCTCGCCGGTGGCGAAGTCGATCGAGTAGGACGGAAAGGTGAAGGCGTCCATCCGCCGGAGCTGCTCGTTGGGCACACGCCATACTAGGCCCTGGTTCGTCCGGCCGTGTCCGGACCGGGCCCGCCCTGCCGCCGCCGTCTTCCCCGAGGAGAGCTCAGTGCGCCTGTCTGACCTGCGCGGACGTACCGTCGCCGTCTGGGGCACCGGCCGGGAGGGCCGGGCCGCTGTGACCGCGATCGCCGCGCACGGCCCGGCCGAGCTGGTCGCCGTCGACGACAGTGCCAACTTCCTGTCGCTGCCCTGGGACGGCCCGCTGGCCGAGGCGGCGCCGCTGGTCACCGGTGAGGCGGGCTTCGAGCGGCTGGCCGCCGCCGACGTGGTGGTCCGCTCCCCGGGGTGCCCCAGACGCACCCGTGGCTCGTCGAGCTGCGCCGACGCGGGGTCCCGGTGACCCAGGGCACCGCGCTGTGGATGGCCGACCACGCGGCGCGCACCGTCGGGGTCACCGGCAGCAGGGCAAGAGCACCACCTCCAGCCTGATCAGTCACCTGCTCACCGCGATGGGCCGGCCGAACGTCTTCGGCGGCAACATCGGGTGCCGACCCTGGACCTGCCGGACGCGGAGCTGTACGTGCTGGAGCTGTCCAGCTACCAGTGCAGCGACCTCACCGACTCACCCCGGGTGGCGGTGGTCACCGCGCTGTTCCCCGAGCACCTGGACGCGCACGGCGGGAGCGGGAGTACTACCGGGACAAGCTCAACCTGCTCGCCCACGACCCGCGGACGATCGTGGTCAACGGCGGCGACCCCGGCTCGCCGCCGAGCTGGGGAGCTGCCGGCGGTCCGGGCCGGTCGGCCCGACACCACCCACGTCGCGGCCGGCATCGACGGTACGCAGTGGTTCCACATCGGTGACCAGCCGCTCTTCCCGCGCGCCGTGCTGCCACTCGTCGGCCGGCACAACGAGGGCAACCTCTGCGTGGCGCTCGCCGTGCTCGACGCGCTCGGCGTGGACGTGGTGGCCGGTAGGGACCACCTCGCCGTCGCGGTCGCCGAGTTCCAGGGCCTGGCCCACCGGCTCACCGAGATCACCGACCCGTCCGGGTTGACGTTCGTCGACGACACCCTGGCCACCAGCCCGTACGCGGCCATGCACGCGATCGACGCGTACGACGGGAGGCCGTTGACGGTGATCGTCGGGGGCAACGACCGGGGTCTGGACTACACCCGTTGGCCGAGCACCTGGCCGAGCGGGAGTTGACAGTCATCGGTATCCCGGACAGCGGGCCGCGCATCGTCGAGGTGCTCGCCGGCCTGCCGAAGGTGCGTACCGAACTGGTCGACGACCTGGTGGACGCGGTGCGGCTGTCCCGGAGCTGACCCCGGCCGGCGGCGTGGTGCTGCTGTCGCCGGCCGCACCGAGTTACGGGCGGTTCCGCAACTTCGAGCACCGCTCCGAGGTCTTCGCCCAGGCGGTCGCCGACACCGCCGGCTGAGCCCGGCTCAGCGGGTGTGCAGGGCGCGCATCGAGCGGATCGCCGAGCGGATCTCCTGGAGGTAGCGGCCGGGCGTGAGCGTCTGCTCGGGTAGCACCGCCAGGTCGGCGAGCGTCGGGTCCACCCCACCGTGTCGATGTCGCATCCGTACGGCAGGGCCAGGGTGCGCAACGCGTCGGAGTGCTGGAACGGCACGTAGATCGGCGCGGTGACCATCAGCACCTCGTCGCCCGGGGCGAGCCGGACGTGACCGGCCCAGAACCGCTGGGTGTCGGCGGTGTGCCCGCCGCCGGTCCGGCTCGCTGGACGGCGCGGCCAGCACCCGGATCGGCGGCAACCCGTCCGGCCGGTAGGTCCGCGACGACCAGGAGTGGTGCGGGTGGCCGGCGTCGACACCGTCCTGCTCCGCCGGGGTGGCAAGCCCGAACACCCGCCGGACGGCGGTGTCCAGCACGTCCACCTCGGTGTCGTCGGCCGGGAGGCCCGCGTCGGCGAGCGTCCGGCGTTCCCACTCCGACAGCTGCCGGAAGCTGCCCAGGACGGCCACCTCGCCACTCACCGGAAGGCCGGCGCGGAGCAGGTGCGCGGCGTACCCGACGCGGCGTACGCAGGCGTGTGCCAGGCCGCCGAGCACCACCAGGTGGGCGTACGCCGGCCGGGTCGGCGGCATCGGGTGGATCAAGCCGAGCGCGGCAGCCGACTCCAGCACCAACTCCGCGGTGGCCGGATCGAGGTCGGGCTCCCGGGCCTCGGGCCGCTCCCGGCCGCCCCGGAAGTCCCAGTGTCGGGCGGAGAAGTCGTCCAGGAACCGGAGCACCTCGCCGAGGTCCCCGGCCTCGCCGAGGTCGCTGGCCGGCCAGTTGCCGCCGAAGCGGCGGACCAGGTCGCGGAGCGGGCGGAGCACACCCAGGCCCGAATCTCCGCCGTGATCCGTTTGGCATCCACTCCGGTCGACCTGGCCGCGTCGCCTCTCTGCACCTGCCGGATGCTACCGGCCGGCTGCGGTGGGGCAGCTGGTTGTGGCTGCTGTCTACGCTGGCGGCAGCGGTCGATTGGGGATCTCGATGACCCGTGACGTGGCCCGTCAGCGGTTACGGGACCAGGGCGGCAGCTCCGGTGGAGGCTTCCTCCGTCTGGTGGCGCACACCGACCCGGTGGCACTGGTCGGCATCACGCTGTCGATCACCCTGAGCATCGCGCTCGACCTCAGCGACGCCGCCTCCGGGGTGGAGTCGCTGCTGGCCGGCCTGATGGGCATCACCATCTCGCTGCTGGTCGACTCACTGGCCCGCGCGGAGCGACGCTTTCACCTGCGCACCCTGCTGGACGGCCCGCCCTGGCTGGTCCGCACCACCACGGAGCTGGCCGGAGCCATGCGGGTCGCGGCCGAGCAGCACGCCGGCACCCGGGTCGCGGCGGAGGCAGAGCGGCGGTACGAGCAGTTCCGGCTGGAGGCCGAGCAGCTCGCGGACGGTCGGATCATCCGGCGCGGCGACGAGGACGAGGACCTGGTCGGCGCGACCCGCACCTGCGAGCGCCGGCTGGACGCCCTGACCAATGTGATGCCCCGGGTGAGCGGTGAGCTCAGCTGGTGGCGCAGTGAGATCGGCCGGCGCTACTGGGAGGCCAACCTGGAGGCGCTGGAGCGGGGTGTCAAGATCACTCGGGTCTTCGTCTACGCGACGCTGAGCGACGAGCTGTCCGCCCTCGTGCAGCGGCAGCGCGCGGCCGGTGCGCGGGTGGGCCTGTTGCCTCTCGGTGTGGTCAGTCCGCACCTGCACGTCAATTTGACACTGTGGGACGGGTCGAGTTGTTGGGAGGCCCACATGACCGCGCACGGCGAGATCGGCGAGAATCAGTTCTCGGTCAACCGTACGGACGTCGCCCGGCTCACCCGCGTGTTCGACCTCTGCGCGAACGCCGCGACCTTCCAGGACTGACGCCCCACCCCGGGCGGAGACGGGTGAGCCATGACGGTGAGCGGGTCCTGCTGGTGACGGCCGTCGTTTGGGCCGTCAGCGTGATCCGCTCGGTCCGGCTCCGGGCGCTGGTCTACAGCCTGCCGTTGCCGATGACGCTCGCCCTGGTCAGCACCGACCACCGGGTGGACGGCGCGCAGCTGCTCGGTGTGCTCGGGCTCAACCTCTTCTTCGTCACGGTGGCGGTGACCCACCACCGGCTGCGCTGGCCGATCCTGCTCGCCGACGGCGCGGGATCGCCGTCTACGTGGCGCTCAGCGCCGGGCTGCTGGCCGTCACCGTTCCGTTCGAGGCGGCGCTCGCCGGCACGCTCACGCTCTGGCTGGCGGCCATGCTGCTGCTGCGCCGCCGTGCTGCCGGCGTGCGCGTCGCCTCCGCCGGTGCCTCCGCCTCTGCCGGTGCCTCCGCCGATGCGCGTCCGGACGGGCTGCCGGTGCTGCTCAAGTTGGTAGTGATCTTCCTCGGGCGGTCCTCACCACGCTGCTCGGTGCCGGTTGCGCGGCATGGTGGTGACCTTCCCGTACTCCGGAGTGCTGGTCGCCGTCGAGGCCCGTCGTCAGCTGCCGGAGTTCAGCTGGCACTTCGCCCGCAACAGCCTCGGACTCGTCGGCTTCCTCACCGCGTACCACTACGTTCAGGACGTCTCCCCGACCGTGGCACTCGGCGCCGGCTGGGGCCTTCGCGGTGGTCGCGGCCGCCCTGCACCTGCCGTCGCGCACCCGCACTGCCGCGCAAGCACGCTCGGTGAGCCGTCCGCCGAGGTCACTGCGGCCGACGGCGGAGCCACCCACACCTACCGGCCTGCCCTGACCAGCTCGGCGACGCGGGCGAGAGTTTCGGCGTACGCGGGCCAGTCGAGACCGTCCACGCTGAGCGTGGGCGGCGGCGGACTCCGTCCACCGCGCCCGCCCGCACGATCGCGGCCAGCAGGTCGTACGACCAGGTGGGCCCCAGCAGCGTACGAAGCTCGGGCACCTCGGGCCGGAGCAGCGACAACGCGCCGACGAGGGCGGCGGCGGCCCAGTTCGAGGTGCCGCCGACGAGCAGCGCGTCCGCGCCCACCACACACCGGATCCGCTCGCCCGAGGCGACCACCCGTCCGACCAGCTCCGCAGGCAGGCGGCCCATGCCCAGTTCGTTGCCGCCGTCGCCGATGCCGATCCGGAAGGCCGACCCGGTGGCGTAGAGCCGCTCCAGTGGTGCGGTGTGCGCGCCGATGTCCTCGCCGCGCATGTTGCGGGTCGACCGTCCACCCGGGGCCGACGCGTTCACAGGCGATGAGGTGCGTCATTCGGGCGTACCGGGGAGCAGGGCGGCGGCCCACCTCGTACCCCGCAGTGGCGCGATGTCCACCGGCAGACCCGGCGCGGCCGCGGCGACGGCCGCCTCGACCACCGGGCGCACGGCTCGTCGGTGACGAGCCGGCACCGACCGCCGAGAAGGCGCACCGCGGCGGCGATCTGGACCGCGCCGAGCGGGCCGTCGGTCTCCGCGGCCGGCGGTTCGGCACCGGGAATGAAGAATCCGGTGAACACCGCGGCGTCCGGCGAGCCGGCCGAGGCGAGCGACCGGGCGGCGGCCAGCAGTCCTCCGGCGGCGGGCTCGGCCAACGCTTCGCTGCCCCGACCCACCTCCCGCGCGGCGACGCGCTCCAGCTCGGCGATGGTCTGTTCGATGTGCACCGTGGCCTCCTCGGCGCCAGTGGACCGACCCAGGGTAGCCGTGCCAGGCCAGGCTGCTGCCCGCCCCGACGTGGCTCGGCGACCGCGTTCCGGCGCGTGCTCACGGCGATGGTCTGGCGCAGCGTCGGTCTGTTTTCGTGGTGCTGTTCGGTGCGGCGCCGCGGAGGAGCGTCTGTTCGTTGCGGCGCTGCCGAGGAGGGTTTGTGCGGTGCGGCGCCGCGGAGGAGCGTCTGTTGGTACGGCGCCGCGGAGGAGTTTCTGTGCGGCGGTGTCGGGGAGCTGATCGGTGCGGCGGTGTCGGGGAGCGTCTGTGCGGTGGTGTCGGGAAGCGTCGTGCGGCGCTGTCGGGGAGCGATCGGATCGGGGTTGCGTGACCACTTTGGATCAGGCCATCCAATCCGCCGTCGCGCCGCCGTCTGCTGCCCGCCGGCACCGCCCGATGCGACGGGAGCTCAGTATGGCAGGGCTTCCTGCTGCTCTGGGCGCGCTCTACGCGGTGGTTCCGGTGGTGTGCCGCGCTCTGCGCGGTGGTCCGGCGGTCTGCGTGGCGGTTCCGGCGACGGTCCTTCAGGTCGGCGGGTGTGCTGGCCGACCCGGATCGTAGATCTTGGACAGTTTCCGTTAGCGCAGAACGGAAAGTGTCCAAGATTGACAGACGAACGCCGGTTGGATGGCGCCCGGGCAGTGCGGCATCTGCCGGGCAGTGCGGCGAGCGCTACGCACGTCCACCAGCGGTAGCCGTTAGTCGGCGCCTCGGGTTACGCGGATCCACGTGTAGGCCCGCCTACCTCCCGTCGTGCACGGTGATCTCCCTGACTGCGCGGAGGCCGTGACGGTCGGCTTCGGCCTTCCTTCACGGGGACGCGGCCGATGACACGACCGATATTGATCAGTGTTGCGATCTTCAACTTCCCCGGCTGGTGGGGATTTTGTTGCCACAGCAGCAGCAGCAGCAGCAGTTGCTGTTGCTGCTGCTGCTGCTGCTGCGCGTCCCAGCCGCCGCCGCATCACCCTCGCCCGTCACCCGTCGCTCCCGCGCCCGCCCTGCCCTCACCACGAGTCCCAGATCCGCGACTTCGGTGAAACTGCTGCCTGACGAGCCGCTGAGGCAGCAGTTTCACCGAAAGTGCGGATCTTGACGGTGGGGAGGGTGGGTAGGCGGCGGTGGCGGTGCAGGTGGCGACACCAGGGCAACGGTGATCCGTGAGGCCGCGTGCGGCGCGGCGGCGTGGCGTGCGCGTGGTGGCGCGAGTGGCGCGGCGCGTAGGTGCGCGGCGGCGGGTGGCGCAGCGCGTGGTGGCGCGGCGCGTGGTGGCGTGGCGCGTGGTGGCGTGGCGCGGCGGACCGTGGGGCGGGCGGGTCGACGGCAGCCGCGGGCGGCCGCGGCGTGCGTCAGGGTTCGGGAAGAGGCGGGCGTGAGGGCCGCCGGGTCGTCATCTCGGGCAGGTTGCGGGCGGCGAGCCAGGCTGCGGCGGCGGCTCCGTCTCCGGCGATCCGTAGCGGCGCGTCCGGCCAGTGCCGCGTGATCTCGACCCGGACGGCGGCGGCGAGGGCGTGTCCGCCGTGAGCAGCCCGCCGCCGAGCACGAGGTGTCACCGCCCGGCGGGCGGATGCGGCTCACGCCTCGGCCAGGTGCGCGGCGGCTTCGGTGATCAGCGCGGTGGCGACCGGGTCGCCGTGGTCGGCGGCGTCGACGACTAGTGGCGCCAGCTGGGCCAGGTCGATGGGGGTCGGCGGGTCACGGCCTGGATGGTGGCGTCGACGGTGTCCCGGGGCGGGCGGCGATCTCGGGGCCGCCCAGCAGCCTGGTGAGCACCGTGGTGGCAGCGCGCCGGGCGTGCGCCCGGCGTCGAGGTCGGCGAGCAGTCGGCGTACCGATTCCCGGCCGAGCCAGAAGCCCGAGCCGGCGTCGCCGAGGAGCCAACCGTGTCCGTCGGCGATCCGGTCGAGTCGCAGATCGTGGACCTGCGCGGTGATCGCCCCGGTGCCGGCGATGAGGATGGTTCCGTCCGGGCGGCGGTGCCGGAGGCGTACGCGACCAGGGCGTCGCCGTGCACCTCGTACGGGCAGCGCAGGCCGGCGTCGTGCCAGGCCTGGTCGAAGGCGGCCCGCCCGGCGGGTCGGCGAGCAGCCGGCCCGCTCCGGCCAGCCCGATCGTGCCGGCGGCCACCCGCGTCGGGTCGAGGTCGGTGAGCGCGGCGCGGAGCGCGGTCAGCACCTCGGCGGCGGCGCGTTCCGCACCGTGACTGGTGGGTTGCTCCGCCGGCGCGGCCGGTGCCGAGGCGTTGCCCGGTGAGGGTGAGGGCGGTCGCCCGGTGGACGTGCCGCCGACATCGAGGCCGAGCACGACGGTGTCGGACATCGGCAGGGAACTCCTCGCGTTGGGCGGTGGCGGGCCTGTTCATGCTGGTCGGCGTGCTCGCGACTGGCAAGTTGCGGCGGGCGGAGAGCCTGTGCGACAGGTAACAGTTTGAAAACTTCTCCCACAGTCTTGACACAGAGGGCCGTTCAGTAAGAACTTTACCACTAACAGTTAACAAGCTTTTCGGAAAGGTGAGGCGACCCATGGTTGATCACGAGGTGGACACCGCCGCGGGGACCGCGGTGGTCGACGCTGACGTGATCGATCGACGCGGCTCGGCCTCCGACGGCGTGCTGGCCCGCGTCCGCAACGGGCTCGGCGAGTTGACCGGCGCCCTGCGCCGGTCGCCGAGCACGTGCTCAGCGACCCGGAGGCCGCCGCCCGTTCGACAATCGTCGAGTTGGCCGAGCGCAGCGGCACCTCGCCGGCGACCATCACCCGCTTCTGCCGGGCGATGGGCTTCGAGGGTACGCCGACCTGCGGCTGGGCATCGCCTCCGAGACCGGCCGGGCGCGCTCGGCCGGCTGGACCATCGACATCGGACGGGAGATCCAGCCGAGCGACCCGCTCGCCCGGGTGCTCGACCAGATCATGGCCGCCGACACCGGGCCATGCACGACACCGCCACCCTGCTCGACCTCGGCGAGGTGGAGCGGGCCGCGGTGGCGATCGCCGGCGCGAGCCGGGTGAACATCTTCGGCGCCAGCGGAAGCGCTCTGGTCGGTGAGGAGATGCAGTTCAGCCTGCACCGCATCGGTGTGGCCGCGTGGGCGTGGAACGACGTGCACGAGGGTCTGGCCAGCGCCGCGTTGCTGCGCGCCGGGGACGTGGCGCTGGGCATTCGCACACCGGGCAGACCCGGGAGACGATCGAGATGCTCGCCGAGGCGGGCAGCCGGGCGCCACCACGCTCGCGCTCACCGGCTTTCCCCGTTCACCGCTGGCCGAGCTGGCCGACATCGTGCTGCTCACGGCCAGTCAGGCGACCACCTTCCGGCCGGACGCGCTCTCCGCCCGCCACCCCAACTGGTGGTGCTCGACCTGCTCTACATCGCCGTCGCCCAGCGCACGCACGACCGCGCGCACGCGGCATTCCGGCGTACCGCGCAGGCCGTCGACGGGCACAAGGCAGCGAAGGGAGCCCATTCATGATCAGCGCCCAGGGGTACGCGGACGCCGTCCGCCCGGTGCTCGACCGGCTGCTCGACTCGGAGGCCGACGGGATCACCCGGGCCGCCGACCTGATCGCCGACAGTCTCCGCGACGGTGGTGTGCTCCAGGCGTTCGGCGCCGGGCACTCCGAGGCGTTCGCCGCCGAACTGGTCGCCCGGGCCGGCGGGCTGGTCCCCACCAACCGGCTCTCGGTACGGGACCTGGTGCTGCACGGTGACGCCCGCGCGACGTGCTCGCCGACCCAAGCTGGAACGCGATCCTCCATCGCCCACCAGATCTACGCGCTCGCGGCGCCCCAGCCGCGTGACGTGTTCGTGGTGGCGTCCCAGTCCGGCATCAACGGCTCGGTGGTCGAGCTGGCGGCGCTGGTCACCGAGCGCGGTCACCCGTTGATCGCGGTCACCTCGGTCGAGCACACCGCACGGGTCGCTCCACGGCACCCGTCCGGGCATCGGCTCGCCGACCTCGCCGACGTCGTGCTGGACAACGGCGCGCCGTACGGCGATGCACTGCTGCCGCTCGAGGGCGGCGGCGCGGTCTGTGCGGTCTCCTCGGTCACCACGGCGCTGCTGGCGCAGTTGTTGACCGCGGAGGTCGTACGACGGTTCCACCAGGCCGGAGAGGTACCCTATCTACCTCTCCGCCAACGTCCCCGGCGGGGACGAGCACAACTCGCCCTCGAGTCGCGGTACGCCGGACGTCTCCGGCGTACCGCATGACCCGAAATCCACAAGGAGACACGACGATGTCGATTACCCCGAACACCCGGCCGCACTCGACCGTCGCACGGTGCTGCGTCGCGCCGCCGCTGTGGGCATGCTCGCCACTCCGGCCATCGGCCTGCTCAGCGCCTGCGCCACCAGCGGCAGCGACGGTGACAACGAGCAGGTCGCCGGAGGCACCAAGAGCGAGAAGAACCCGCTGGGTGTCAGGAGGACGCCCCGATCGAGGTGGTCATCTTCAACGGTGGCTACGGCGAGAAGTACGCCACCGACGTGCACGAGCCGCTGTACAAGACGGCGTTCCCCAGGCCGAGATCAAGCACCAGGCCACCCAGGCCGTCTCCACGATCCTCCAGCCGCGGTTCGCGTCCGGCAACCCGCCGGAGTTCGTGAACAACTCGGGCGAGAAGCTGATGGACTTCGGCGCGCTGGTCAACGACGGCCAGCTCCAGGACCTCACCGAGCTGTGGGACGCCCGTCGGTCGACGACCCGGCCAGAAGGTCCGCGACACCGTGGTGCCGGGCACCGTCGAGGCCGGCTCGTTCAACGGCAAGCCGTACGTCCTGTACTACGTCTCCACCGTCTTCGGCGTCTGGTACTCCGGCAAGCTGTTCAAGGACAACGGCTGGGCGCCGGCGAAGACCTGGGACGACTTCATCGCGCTGCTCACCGCCATCAAGGCCAAGGGCATCACCCCTACGGGTACGCCGGGGCGAACGCGGCCTACTACCAGTGGAACGTGATCCTCACCCAGGCCGCCAAGATCGGCGGCACGGACGTGCTGAAGAACATCGACAACCTGGAGGACGGTGCCTGGAAGCAGGACGCCATCAAGCAGGCGGCCACGGCGTGGGCCGAGGTCGGGGCGAAGTTCAGCGACAAGAGCTTCGAGGGCCTCAAGCACACCGACGTGCAGCTGCGGCAGAACCAGTACAAGGTGGCCATGTACCCCAGTGGTGACTGGCTGGAGGGCGAGCAGAAGAAGGACACGCCGGCCGGCTTCGAGTACCAGCTGATGCCGGTGCCGAGCCTGACCGCCTCGGACAAGCTGCCGGCCACCGCCCTGCGCGCGACCGCCGGTGAGGGTTACTTCGTCTCGGCGAAGAGCAAGAACCCCAAGGGCGGCCTGGAGTACATGCGTCAGATGCTGTCCAAGGCGGGCGCGAAGGGCTTCACCGAGGTGGTCAAGGCCCCGACCGTGGTCACCGCCGGTTCGGAGGGCTTCGCCTTCCCGCCCGGTGTGGCCAGCTCGCAGGCCGCGCTCAAGGCGGCCGGTCAGGACGTGTTCAACCTGTACTTCGACGGCTGGTACAAGGAGCTCGACACGGAGGCGCGTACCGCCACCAACGAGCTGATGTTCGGCCGGATCAACGCGGACGCCTTCGTGGAGCGGATCCAGAAGCGCGCCGACGCGATCAAGAAGGACACCTCGGTCGCCAAGTTCAAGCGTTGATCGATCGGAGCTAGGGTCATGCGGCACGGCAAGTATCCATTCGTGATCGGGTTCCTCTTCGCCCCGGTCGCGCTGTACGTGACATTCGTGATCTGGCCGTACGCGCAGGCGTTCCAGATCTCGATGACCAACTGGCGGGGCTGTCCGCCCGCAGTGGGTGGGCTTCGACAACTACCGGAGGCTGCTCGACGACGGCGCCTTCTGGAAGGCGGTCCAGCACCACGGCGTACTGCTGCTTGCCCTGCCGCTGATCACCGTTGCCATCGCGTTGTTCTTCGCCTTCCTGCTCAACGTGGGCGGCAAGAGCAGCGGCGGCAGCGCCAGGGTCTGGGGGCGAAGTTCTACCGGGTGGTGTTCTTCTTCCCCAGGTCCTCGCGGTGGCCATCATCGCGGTGCTGTTCCAGATGGTGTACCGGCCGAACGAGTCCGGCCTGATCAACGGCGTGCTGATGAAGCTGGGCCTGGAGCCGATCCTGTTCCTGGTCCAGCCCAATCTGGCCCTGTGGTCGATCATCGCGGTGCTCGTCTGGCAGGCAGTCGGCTTCTACGTGGTGCTCTTCTCGGCCGGGATGGCCTCCATTCCCGGCGAGATCTACGAGGCCGCCGAGATGGACGGGGCGACCAGGGTGACTCTTCTTCCGGGTCACCCTGCCGCTGCTCTGGGACACCCTCCAGGTGGCCTGGGTCTACCTCGGTATCGCGGCGTTCGACGCGTTCGCCATCGTGGCGGTGCTCTCGGTGGACAGTGGCGGCCCGGACGGCGCCACCACCGTGCTGGCGATGGAGATCTACCGCAACGCGTTCGTCTACTCGAAGTACGGCTACGCCTCGGCGATGGGCGTGGCGCTGTTCTTCCTCACCCTCACCTTCGCGGCGCTGACGCTGCGGCTCACCAAGCGGGAAAGCGTGGAGTACTGATGAATCCCCAGTCGACGCTGCCGCCCACCCCGGCGGCGCTACCGCCGAAGACCGGTGACCCGTCCGCCCCGCCGGGCCGGGGCGCAAGGGCCCCGCTCGGAGGCACGCCTGTTCGCCGGCCTGGGGCACATCGCGCTCGCCGTGTGGGCGGTGATCGTGATCGTGCCGATCCTCTGGACCTTCCTCGCCGCGTTCAAGAACACCACCGAGATCTTCAGCAGCCCGTGGACGCTCCCGGCGGAGCTGCGCTGGGAGAACTTCGGGCGGGCCTGGACCAAGGCGAACGTCGGCCGGTACTTCCTGAACAGCGTGATCGTGGTGTCGTGCAGCACCTTCCTCACCATGCTGCTCGGCTCGATGGCCGCGTACGTGCTGGCCCGCTACCGGTTCTGGGGCAACCGGGCGGTCTACTACCTCTTCGTCTCCGGCCTGGCCTTCCCGGTCTTCCTGGCCCTGGTGCCGCTCTTCTTCGTGGTGAAGAACCTGGCCTGCTCGGCACGCACACCGGTGTGGTGCTGGTCTACACGGCGTACTCGTTGCCGTTCACGGTGTTCTTCCTGGCCGCGTTCTTCAAGACGCTGCCGTCGTCGGTGGCCGAGGCGGGCATGATCGACGGCTGCGGGCACTCCCGGCTGTTCTTCCAGGTCATGATGCCGATGGCGAAGCCGGGCCTGATCAGCGTGGCGATCTTCAACATCATCGGTCAGTGGGCGCAGTATCAACTCCCGTTGGTGCTGCTCTCCAACGCGAAGGACAAGTGGGTGCTCACCCAGGGCATCGCCGACATCTCGGTCAACGCCGGCTACGAGGCCGACTGGTCCGGGTTGTTCGCCGCGCTGACCATCGCCATCCTCCCGATGATCATCGTGTACGCGGTCTTCCAACGCCAGATCCAGGCCGGCCTCACCTCCGGCGCGGTGAAGTAGGGCCGGTCACCGCTCGTCGATCCGGGTGTGCCAGGAGCGCCACAGATCGGCGTACGCCCCGCCGGCCGCGACCAGCTCGTCATGGCTGCCGATCTCGGTGATCCGGCCGTCCGCCAGCACGGCGACCCGGTCGGCGTCGTGCGCCGTGTTGAGCCGGTGCGCGATCGCGATGACGGTCCGCCCGACCAGCACGGCGGCCAGCGCGCGTTCGGTCCGCCGGGCGGTGGTCGGGTCGAGCGCGGCGGTCGCCTCGTCCAGGATCAGCGTGTGCGGGTCGGCGAGCACCAACCGGGCCAGCGCGAGCTGCTGGGCCTCGGCCGCACCGAGTTGACGGGCCCCGTCGCCGAGCGGAGTGTCCAGGTCGTCGGACAGGTCGGCGAACCAGTCGGCACCGACCGTGGCCAGCGCGGCACGCATCTGCTCGTCAGTGGCGTCCGGCGCGGCGAAGGCGAGGTTGTCGCGTACCGAGCCGATGAAGACGTGGTGCTCCTGGGTGACCAGGGCGATCCGGCGGCGCCGCTCGGCGGGTCGAGGTCGGTGACCGGGCAACCGCCGATGCTGACGACGCCCTGCCGGGGTGCGTCGATGCCGGCCAGCAGCCGGGCCAGCGTGGACTTGCCGGCGCCGGACGGGCCGACGACGGCGAGCCGCTCGCCGGGCTGCACCTCCAGGTCGATGCCGTGCAGCACGTCCGGCCCGTCGGAGTAGGAGAACCGCGCCCACGGACGACGAGCCGCTCACCCGGACGAGGCCGTCGTGCCGGGCGGCTCCGGCGGGACCAGTCCGACGCCGAGTATCCGGGCGTACGACGCGAAGCCCGCTGCGCCTGCTCGGTCCACTGCAGCAGCCGGTCCATCGGGTCGATCGCCTGTTGCAGGTAGAGAGCGGCGGCGACCACCGCGCCGAGCGACACCGTGTCCCGGGAGAGCAGGTAGCCACCGACGAGCAGGACCATGGCCACCGGCAGCGGGTAGCTGGCCTCGACGACCGAGAAGTACACGGTCCGCAGCGCGAGGGTCACGCGGCGGGCCTGCCACACGTGGCTGATGCGGGTGGTGCCGTGCCGGATCCGGTCGTCGGTCAGCCGCAGCGCCTCCACCGTGCGGGCGCCCTCGGCGGTGGTGGTCAGCGTGTCGGTCAGCTCGGCCGCCGCCGCGCCTCGGTGAGGTACGCGGAGCTGGCCCGACGCAGGTACCACCGGGTCACCGCCACGATCGACGGGAGCCCGGCCAGCGCCGCCAGGCCGAGCAGCGGATGCAGCAGGAAGACCGCCCCGAACAACAACGTCAACTGCACCGTGGCGATGACGATGGTGGGCACCACGTCCCGGACGGTGGTGCCGACCGTCGACACGTCCACCGAGCTGCGGGTGGCCAGGTCCCCGGAGCCGGCCCGCTCGACGACCGAGACCGGCAGCCCGAGAGTCCGGGAGACGAACTGCTCGCGTAGCTCGGCGACGGCCCGTTCCCCGAAGCGGTGGCCGGCGTACTGGGCGTATCGGGAGAGCAACGCGCTGACCAGGACACAGCCGGCGATGGTGAGCGCCAGGCGGTCCACCGTGGCCACGCCCGCGCCCGCGGTGACCCGGTCGACGATGGTGCCCAGCAGCCACGGCGGGCGAGCCCGGCGACCGCGGCGGCACTGTGCAGCGCCAACACGACCCCGACCGCGCGCCGATGTCGGCTGATCATGTCCCGCAACGCGCGGCGTACGGTGCCGCGGTCGGCCACCGGCAGCCGGCTCACCGGTACGCCTCCTCGGTGTCGGCGGCCTCGACGTCGGGATCGTCGCTGCCCCGGGCCACCAGGTGCCGGTAGTCGGCGTCCTGGTCGAGCAGCTCGGCGTGGCTGCCGGTGGCGGTGATCCGGCCGCCGCTCAGGTGTGCGACCAGATCGGCCCGGCCGAGCAGCAGTGGCGACGTGGCGATCAGCACTGTCGTCCGACCGGCCCGCGCGGCCCGCAGCCGCTCGGCGATCCGCGCCTCGGTGTGCGCGTCCACCGCCGAGGTCGGGTCGATGAGGATGAGCACCTCCGGCTCGCTGCCCAGCGCCCGGCCAGGCGGATGCGTTGACGCTGACCGCCGGAGAGCGTCCGGGCTCGGGCGTCGATCGGGGTTTCCAGCCCGGCCGGCAGGGCGTCGACGACGTCCTCGGCCGAGGCGGTCCGCAGCGCCGCGCCGACCCGCTCGCCGTCGTCGGCCCCGGCGCGCAGGGTGTCGCGCAGGGTGCCGGCGAAGAGGTACGAGTCGTGGTCGGCGACGAGGATCCGGGCGCGGACCTCGTCCAGGGCGACCTCGGCCAGCGGCACGCCACCCCAGGTGGCCCCGCTGACAACGTACCGGCCGAGCCGGTCGGCCAGCGCCACGGCCGCTGCCGGGTCGTCCGCCGCCACCGCGGTCAGCCGCCCGGCGCGCACGGTCAGCCCGGTCACCGGGTCGTGCAGGTCGGCGGAGGCGTCCGGCGCGGCCAGGTGACCCGACCGTCGTGCGTCAGGCACCGAGCCCGGCCACCGGCGACCCGGCCGCCGACATCGTCGGGTGTCACGTTGAGCAGGTCGGCGATCCGTCGGGCGGCAACCCGACCACGGATCAGCTGGTGGCTGCCCTCGAGCAGGAACCAGACCGGCACGATCAGGGTCGCCACGTAGCCGTAGACGGCGACCAACTCGCCGATCGAGACGTCGCCGGTCACCGCCATCCGGGCCGTCAACCACACCACCGCCGCCAGGAACAGCCCGGGATGGCGACCGTGGCCGCGTCGATCCAGCTGTTGACCGCGCCGACCCGGTAACCCTCGGCGCGCAACTCCTGGGAGCGGACCGCGTACCGCTGGGCGAACAGGTCCCGGCCACCCACCCCGGCAAGAACTCGCAGCCCGGCCACGATGTCGCCGGATCGGGCGGTGAGCGCGCCCTGCTGCCCGCGGTAGACCGACTCGGCCCGCTCCAGGCGGCGCAGCAGGGGCCCGACGACCAGGCCGACCACCGGCACTCCCACCAGCACGCAGAGCGCGAGCATCGGGTCGATCGACCAGAGCACCACGGCGATGACCCCGTACGCGACGATCGCGCCGACGCCCGGCCCGGTCAGCGTCAGCACCTGCGCCGTCCAGTCGATGTCGGAGCCGCCGATGGTGGACACCTCGCCCGCCCGACCCGGCGCGGCAGCACCGCGCCGATCCGGGACAGGTGGCGGAGCAGGACCTCCGCCGAGCGCGCCTTCGCGTCCTCCCGGATGAAGGTCATCGTGCGGTGCCGCATGATGCCCAGGTAGGACAGGCCCACGCCCGCGACGATGATCGCCGCGACCCAGAAAACCAGGTCGCGGGTGTTGCCCTCGCGCAACCCGTCGTCGACCGCGCGGGCGATCAGGTAGGGCCGGGCCGACAGCCCGATCATCCAGGCCGTGCCGATCAGGCTGCCGCGCAGCACCCGCCAGGGTTGACGACGGACCAGCCACCACAGGTATCGCATCGGACCACGGGTGTCCGGAGTGCCGGGATCGGAATGCGGGATCTGCGGAGGCACCAGGTCACGCTACCGGTCGGCTCCGACACGCCACCGACCTGACAACTGTGGGTGCACCTCCCTTCCTGTCGGAGGGAGAGGCAGAATCGCGTTCGTGCTGGTGGCGGTGGTGTCCGACGAGCGGGCGGGGCGTGCTGTGCCCGCTGGCAGCCACCGGCCAGCCGACCGGCCCGGCCGAGGTCGTCGCCGATCTGGTCGCGGCGGTCGCCGCACGCGAGGCCGCCGAGCATCCGCGCTGGGTCTGGTCGAGCGCCCGGCGATCTACCCGACGCTGCTGCGCGCCGGCGTCCGGGTCGACAGGTGTCACGACGTCGAGCTGACCGAGGCACTGTTGCTCGGGCACGCGGGCCGCTGGGTGAGCCCCGATCCCTGGCCGCCGCCTGGGCCCGGCTGACCGGCACGGCGGTGCCGCCCGACCCACCGCCGCGGGCCGCCGCGCCGCCCGGCACGGCCAGGGCGCGCTCTTCGACACCCTGCCCGGCCCGTCGGGCCCGGGCATCGAGGCACTGACCCAGGTGTACGCGGACCAGCTTGCCCGGGTCGCCGCGACCGAGCACCCGGCCGGTTCCGGTTGCTGGTGGCCGCCGAGTCGGCCGGCGCGCTGATCGCTGTGGAGATGGGCGTCGCCGGGCTGCCCTGGCGTGCCGACGTGCACGAGGAGATCCTGCGCGAGCTGCTCGGCGAGGCGTCCCCGATGGGTGGCCCGCCACGTCGACTCGCCGAGCTGGCCGCCCGGATCGCCGACGCGCTCGGCGTACGCCGCCTGCACACCGACTCTCCGGCGGAGCTGTTGAAGGCGTTCGCCCGGGTCGGGTGGAGCTGCCCAGCACCCGGGCCTGGGTGTTGCGCGGGTGGACCATCCGGCGGTGCCGCTGGTACTGGAATACAAGGAGCTGTACCGGATCTGGACGGCGCACGGCTGGGCCTGGCTCGACCAGTGGGTGCGGGGCGGCCGGTTCCAGCCGGAGTACGTGCCGGCCGGGGTCGTGTCCGGCCGCTGGGCCACCCGGGCGGCGGCGCGTTGCAGATCCCGAAGGTGATCCGGCGGGCGGTGGTGGCCGATCCGGGCCGATGTCTGGTGGTCGCCGACGCCGGCCAGTTGGAGCCCGGGTGCTCGCCGCGGTGTCCGGCGACGCGCGGCTGGCGGCGGCCGGCGGTGCTGGCGACCTCTATGCCGCCCTGGCTCGGGACTCGTTCGGTGGCGACCGGGCCAAGGCCAAGGTGGCCCTGCTCGGCGCGATGTACGGGCAGACCGGCGGTGCCGCGGTGCCCGCCCTGGCGGTGTTGAAGCGCAGTTACCCGACGGCGTTCGGTTACGTCGAGGCGGCGGCGCGCACCGGCGAGGCGGGCGGGCTGGTGCGATCGTGGCTGGGGCGGACGTGCCCGCCCGACTCGGCCGGGTTCGGTGATCTGGACGACGCGTCCTCCGATCCGGAGGGGTGGCCGACCCGCACAGTCCGCGAGCGCGGGCCGCGCGGTCCCGGGGCGCTTCACCCGTAACTTCGTCATCCAGGCCACCGCCGCCGAGTGGGCCAACACGTTGCTGGCCACGTTGCGGACCGAGCTGGCCGGCACCGATGCCGAGCTGGTCTTCTTCCAGCACGACGAGGTGGTCGTGCACGCTCCCGCCGATGAGGCGGCTGCCGTGGTCGAGGCGGTGACGCGTTCCGGTGAGCGGGCTTCGGCACTGCTCTTCGGCGCGACACCGGTCCGGTTTCCGCTTGATGTGTCCATCGTCGACTGCTATGCCGACGCCGTCTGACCGACGGATCGCCCGAACCGGGAGATGCCGGGCGTGTAACGGTTGTGCTATTTCTCCTTTCGCCCCGCCACCCCTGGCTGGCCGTCCTCGTTGCAGTGTCCGTAGGAGGGGCGGATCGGTAACGGTCGGTCCCGTGCTGGAGGGGCGCAGCTGAACCGGATCGCAGGAATGATCATCGCCGCAGGCGGGGACGACGGATCGGTGGTCCCGAGGCACTGCTCCACCAGGGTGACAGGCCCCTGGTCAACCAGATGATCGACACGATGACCGAGGCGGGCTGCGAGCAGATCGTGGTCGTGCTGGGTGCTGCCGCGGAGCAGGTCCAGGAGACCGCCGACCTGGGCAAGGCCACCGTTGTGATCAACAAGGCGTGGGGCACCGGGGTCGGCTCGTCCATCCGGGCCGGCCTGGCCGCCATGGACGACGCGGGGATCGAGGCGGTGGTGGTGGTCCCGGTCGACATGCCGGGCCTGACCGCCGAGGCGGTCAGCCGGGTGGCCGCGCTGCCGTACCCGGATGTGCTGGTCTGCGCCACCTACGACGGGTTGCGCGGTTACCCGATGCTCTTCGGCCGCCGGCACTGGCCCGGCATCGCCACCTTGGCCAGCGCCGACGTGGGCGCCCGGCCGTACCTGTTGGCGCACAAGGACCAGATCGTCGACATCGCCTGCGACTCGGTGGCCGACGGCAGTCGGGTCGACACCCCGAGCTGATGGAGCTCTACGGGCTGACCGTCCCGACGCAACGGGTCGGGGTCTAGGCGAGCGAGGGGCGGGCCACGCGAGGTCGTCGATCGCGAGCCACGGCGCGGCGGCCACCGCCGTGGGCGTCTGCCCGGCGAGCTCCACCACGTCGCGGTGCAGGTGTGACTGGTCGACGTAGCCGCCTCGGCGGCAACCGTGGCGGCGGAGTGACCTGCGGCGAGAAGATGCGCGGCGTGGTCGAACCGCACCAGGCGGGCGGCGCGTTTCGGTGTGATGCCGAGCTGGGAGCGGAAGCGGCCAGCGGGCGCTTGCGGCTCCAGCCGACCTCGTCGGCCAGGCTTCCGACCCGGACCCGGCCTCGGCTGGTGCGGGTCCGCTGCCAGGCGTGGGCGACCTCCGGATCGGTCGGTCGACGGTGTCCAGCCGCCGGCCGAGGATCTCCACGGCGACGGCGAACCGTTCATCCCAGGAAGCGCTGGCGCGTAGCCTGGCCTCCGCGCGTTCGGCGGCGCAGCCCCAGACGTCGTTGAGGGACACCACCGCTCCGCAGATGTCCGTCGGCGCGCCGAGCACGGCCGCCGCGGCGACCGGCTCCAGGCGGATCTGGAGGCACTCGCCGAACCCTCGGCCCGTCGCCCGGAGATCGCCGGGAAGCAGGCCGACGACGGCACTGCCGCTTCGGTGCCGGCCGTCCTGGTGTAGGTGAGGCCCGTGTCCTCGCTGAGGTCGACGAGCAGGGTGATCGACGGGTGCGCGACCATGGCGATGTCCACCGGTGCGCGGGCGCGGTGCCGGAATCCGGCCATGCGGACCCCGGCAACCGGGCCGACGGGCGCGGGACCGCCACCTCCACCAGCGACCAGTCGAGCGGGGTCGTCCCCATCGGTCGAGTCTAGGCAGTCGGGGCGCCGGTGGGGTGTCCCCAGCGGTTGCTGCGAAATCCAGCAGCAGCCTGCCGGTTGCCTCGGGCGCTTCCAGCATGGGTACGTGTCCGACCCCGGGCAGCAGCTCGACCCGCGCCTTCGGCACCGCGTCGTACCGGTGCGCCGACGACGGATCCCAGCGGCGGTCATGGCGTCCGATCGTCTCGCCCAGAGGAGCGGACCGAGCGGCGGAGCCAGCAGGGCCCGGAGCAGGACCGGCTGTGGAAGCAGGGCATCGGGACTCGGCCCGGTGCTGACCAGGACGAGCGAGCGCACCAGATCCGGTCGTCGTTCGGCGAGCGCGGTGGCGATGTATCCGCCGCTGGAGTGCCCGATCGTGACAACGGACCGGACGCCGAGGTTGTCGAGCACCGCCGCCACCCGGTCCGCCTGGTCGGGCACGTCGTAGGACGGCGGCACCGGTGACCGGCCGCAGCCCGGAGGTCCACCCGATGACGTGGTGGTCACCGGCGAGCGCCGGCACCACCGGCTTCCAGGAGCCGCCCGAGAAGCCCGATCCGTGGATCAGCAACAGTGGCGGCGCCTCCCGCGGACCGTCGTGGACCACGTGCATGCCCTGCGACCGCGCACCGTCGTACTCGCTCATGGGAACGACGATGCACGGGCCGCCGGTCGTCTGTCTTGGACAAATGTCGTCGCGGAGGTCCGCCGCAGCGCGTGGGCGTCTGGCCGCACGCCTGACCTCGGCGGGGCAGCACCCACTCATCGACTTTGCTCTGCTTCAACCCGCGCAACAGCGCGCGTCCGTTATCCGGACACCAGCTGTTGCCTCCGTTGAAGCAGAGCAAAGGGGCCGAACACACCTCGCCTCCGGCCGGGAGACCCGGGCCGATCTACTCCGAGATCCGGTCCAACTCGCCCGTGGCGGCGAGCCGCTGGTACCAGTGGGCGCTGTCCTTCCAGGTGCGTACCTGGGTGTCGTAGTCGACCCGGATGATGCCGAAGCGACGGTCGTAGCCGTAGCCCCACTCGAAGTTGTCCAGCAGCGACCAGACGAAGTATCCGCGCACGTCCGAGCCCTGCGCGCGGGCGTCGGCCATCGCGCCGATGTGCCGGCGCAGGTAGTCGATCCGTCGGTCGTCGTGGATCCGGCCGTCGGCCGACACCTGTCGTCGAACGCCGCGCCGTTCTCGGTGATCATCATCGGCTGGCTCGGGTACTCCCGGTGCAGGCGCAGCAGCAGCTCGGTCAGGGCCGGCGGGTCGATGTTCCACCCCATCGCCGTGTACGGGCCAGGCTGCGGCAGGAAGTCGACGGTGTCCGCGGCGACCCACGGCGTCGAGGTCGACGCACCGTGCCCGTCGGCGTCCGAGCGGGCCGACACCCCGTCCCAGGCCCGGACCAGGGTGCTGGAGTAGTAGTTGACCCCGAGCACGTCCAGCGGCACCGCGATCAGCTTCGTCGCCCTCCCGGACGAACGACCAGTCGGTGACGGACGCGGTGTCGGCGAGCAGGTCGGCCGGGTACTCCCCGTCCATCATCGGGCCGAGGAACGCCCGGTTGGCCAACGCGTCGATCCGCCGTACCGCGTCCTGGTCCTCGGCCGAGTCGGACGCACCCCGGATGACGTGCAGGTTCAGCGTCACCGACAGCTCGGCGGCCGGGCCAGCTCGCGCACCACCCGGCCGGCCAGGCCGTGCGCGAGGTTGAGGTGGTGCACCGCGGCCAGTGCGGCCGCCGGCTCGGTCCGACCCGGGCGTGCACGCCGGAGGCATAGCCCAGGTACGCCGAGCACCACGGCTCGTTGAGCGTCGTCCAGGTGTGCACCCGGTCGCCCAGCGCGCCGACGATGCCCGCCGCGTACTCCTGGAAGCGCAACGCGGTCTCCGCGCCGCCCACCCGCCGGCGTCCTCCAGCTCCTGCGGAAGGTCCCAGTGGTACATGGTGGCGACCGGGCGGACGCCCCGCTCCAGCAGACCGTCCACCAGCCGCGAGTAGAAGTCGATGCCGGCCTGGTTGAACCGGCTCGAGCCGCCCGGCTGCACCCGGGGCCAGGAGATGGAGAACCGGTACGCGCTCAGCCCGAGGTCGGCGATGTGCCCCAGGTCGTCGGCCCACCGGTGGTAGTGGTCGGCGGCCACGTCACCGGTGTCGCCGTTGAGCGTCCGGCCGGTGTGTGGCTGTAGGTGTCCCAGATGGACGGTCCGCGCCCGTCCTCGGTGACCGCGCCCTCGATCTGGTACGCCGCCGTCGCCGATCCCCAGACGAAGCTCTCCGGGAAGTGGTGTTGCGTCATCGTTCAGTCCCCTGATCTCGCAGATGTAGCCCGTCGAGGTGCCGGCGACCAGTTCGGCACTGGCCGTCCCGCCCTCGTAGCGCACGTCGAACTCGGCACCCGGTCCGTCGCCCGGTGACGGTACCCGTACCCGGACCCGCTGCCCTCGGTCGGTGCGTACAACCGCAGCCGCACATCGTCGGCCCACTCGTAGTCCGGTCGGTCGGTGCGCGAGCCGAACGGGATGACCGAGCCGGTCGGGCCAGCACCGGCAGGCTGTCGAAGCCGTGCTTCTCGGTCATCCAGCCCGGACCGGTGACCTGCGCGCCGGTGACCAGGTGCGTCCAGGTGCCGGCGGGTACGTAGTACGTGACGTCGCCGTCCGGGCTGAGCACCGGGCGACCAGCACGTCCGGGCCGAGCATGTACTGCCGGTCCAGATACGCCGTGGCCGGGTCGTCCGGGAACTCCAGGAACATCGGCCGCATCACCGGCGTCCCGTCGCGGTGCGCGTCCTGCGCGGCGGCAGCCAGGTACGGCATCAGGCTGAGCTTGAGCCGCGTGAAGTGCCGCAGCACGTCGACGGCCTCGTCGTCGTACGCCCACGGCACCCGGTACGAGCCGGAACCGTGCAGCCGGGAGTGCGAGGAGAGCAGCCCGAAGGCCACCCACCGCTTGAACACCGTCGGGTCGGGGTGCCCTCGAAGCCGCCGATGTCGTGGCTCCAGTAGCCGAAGCCGGACGCCGCCAGCGACAACCCGCCGCGCAGCGACTCGGCCATCGCGACGAACGTCGACTCGCAGTCGCCGCCCCAGTGCACCGGGAACTGCTGCCCGCCGGCGGTGGCCGAACGGGCGAACAGCACCGCCTCGCCCTTGCCGCGTTCGGTCTCCAGCAGCTCGAAGACCGCCTTGTTGTAGAGGTAGGAGTAGTAGTTGTGCATCCGCTGCGGGTCCGAGCCGTCGTGCCACACCACGTCGGTCGGGATGCGCTCGCCGAAGTCGGTCTTGAAGCAGTCGACGCCCATGTCCAGCAGTGCCTTGAGCTTGCCGGTGAACCAGCGGACCGCGTCCGGTTGGTGAAGTCGACGAGCGCCATGCCGGCCTGCCACTTGTCCCACTGCCAGACCGAGCCGTCGGGTTGCGCACCAGGTAGCCGGCCTGCCGGCCCTCCTCGAAGAGGTACGACGCTGCGCGACGTACGGGTTGATCCAGACGCACACCTTCAGGTCGCGCTCGCGCAGCCGGCGCAGCATCCCTCCGGGTCGGGGAAGGTCGCCGGGTCCCAGACGAAGTCGACCCAGTGGAACTGGCGCATCCAGAAGCAGTCGAAGTGGAAGACCGACAGCGGCAGCCCGCGCTCGGCCATCCCGTCGACGAACTCGGTCACCGTCTCTCGTCGTACGAGGTGGTGAACGAGGTGGACAGCCACAGCCCGTACGACCACGCGGGGATCCGGGCCGGACGGCCGGTGAGCGCGGTGTACCGGCGCAGCACGTCCTTGGGGTGGGGCCCGTCGATGACGTAGTAGGTGAGCGACTGCCCCTCGACGCTGAACTGGGTCTGCGCGACGACCTCGGAGCCGACCTCGAACGACACGTGCTCCGGGTGGTCCACGAAGACCCGTAGCCGGCGCTGCTCAGATAGAACGGCACGTTCTTGTACGCCTGCTCGCTGGCGGTGCCCCGTCGGCGTTCCAGATGTCGACGGTCTGCCCGTTCTGACGAACGGGCCGAAGCGCTCGCCCAACCCGTACACCGTCTCGCCGACACCGAGCGCGAGCCGCTCGTGCACGTGCGGGCGGCCCTCGGCGTCGGTCACGACGCCGATGCTGCGCGCGGTGGACGCGGTGACCAGCCGGTCGCCGTGCAGGAAGTCGACCCGCCACCCGTCGATGAGCGCGACCCGCGCGGTCAGTTCGCCGGTGGTCAGCGTCGCGCTGATCCCGGTGACGTCGACGGTGACCGGGTGCGTCTCGTCGGTGCTCAGCCCGAAGTGCGGCTCACGGGGCAGCCCGCCGGTGTGGTGGGCGATGGTCACCCCGATGACACCGGGGCGGGGAGAAGAACCGGACGGTGACCACGGGCCGGTTGAGGGTGTCGCCGCGTCCGGTGATCTGACCGGTCGGCGCGAAGACGGTGAAGCCGCGCTCGTCCGGCTCGACCGACTCCACGGTGCCGGGCGCAGGACGCTGACGCCGGGCGCAGCTGCCAGTACCCGTCGGTGAACTTCACTTCTCGGCTCCTGCCGTGATGCCGCGCGCCAGGGTGCGCTGGAAGATGAGGAAGAAGAGGATGGCCGGCACCAGGCTGATCAGCGCGCCGGCGTTCGTGGTCGGGCGTCCATCAGCCGGTCGCCCTGCAACGACGCGAGCGCGACCGGGATGGTCTGCGTCTGGTTGTCGATCAGCATGACCAGCGGGATGAGGAACTCGTTCCACGTCCAGATGAAGAAGAAGATGAGCAGCACCGCGAGGGTGGGCCGCAGGTTGGGGAAGACCACCCGCCACAGCACCGTCCACTTGCCGGCGCCGTCCAGCGCCGCGGCCTCCAGCAGCGAGCGCGGGAACGTCCCCATGACCGAGGCGAGCAGGTAGGTGCCGAACGCGCTCTGGATCACGGTGAAGATGATGATCACCGCGAGTCGGGTGTTGTAGAGCCCGACCTCCTTGGCCACGTAGTACAGCGGGTAGATCAGCGCCTCCTGCGGCAACATGTTGGCCAGCAGGAAGAGACCGACGATCCACAGCCGGCCGCGCACCCGGCCGATCCCCAGGGCGTACGCGTTGAGCAGCGACACGGCGACGCCGAGCACGGCCACGGACCCGGCGATGAGCGCCGAGTTCCAGAGCTGAGCGGGAAGTTCACAGCGGTCCAGTACGTCCGCAGACCCTTGGTGTAGAACTCCGTCGGCCAGCTCAGCGGGCCACCCGACGAGTAGTCCCCGGCGACTTGAACGCGTTGAGCAGCATGAACGCGAACGGCACCAGCATGACGAGCGCGCCGAGGACGACCAGGGTGAGCACGACCCAGCGGCTGACGCCGCGGTGGTGCCGGTCGGGTACGGGCCGGCGGGCGTCACCGGCGCGGCGGTCGGAGTGATGACGGCCATCTCAGAACCCCGGTCCCGGCGCTCGCTGCGGGCCTGCATCGCGATGAAGACCACGGCGACGATGACGATGATCAGTGTCAGCACCGTGGAGATCGCGGAGCCGTAGCCGACCTGCAGTTTCTTGAAGAACGTGTAGTAGGCGAAGTAGGACGGCACGTTCGTCGCGTTGTCCGGGCCGCCCGGGTCAGGGCGAAGATCGGGCCGAACACCTTCAGGGCGGCGATGGTGCAGGTCAGAGCCACCACGAAGGTCTCCGGCCGGATCTGCGGGAGGGTGATCGCCCGGAACCGGTGCAGCCAGTTCGCGCCGTCGACCTCGGCCGCCTCGTACAGCTCGGGGTCGACCCGTTGCAACGCCGCCATGAAGACGACCACCGGATAGCCGATCTGCACCCAGATCATCACCGCCATCACGGCCGGCAGAGCGGTGCCCGGGTCGCCGAGCCAGTCGTGGCGGAGCGCGCCGAGACCGACCGCGTCGAGGAGACTGTTGAACGCTCCGTCGGGACGGAGGATCCAGCCCCAGACGATGCCGGCCACCACGACGGGCAGCACCTGCGGAGGTAGAACGCGGCCCGGAGCGCGGCGGCGGTGCGGGGCTTGAACCGGCGGCCGATGACGTCGAAGAGCACCGCGGCGAGCAGCAGCCCGAGCACTGTGGGCACCACGACCATCGCGACGAGCATCCAGACGGTGTTGCGGAACGACGCCCAGAACACGTCGTCGTGCAGCAACTGCTGGTAGTTGTCCAGGCCGACCCACCGGGGATCGCCGATGCCGGACCACTTTGTCAGCGACAGGTAGAGGGTGCCGACCAGCGGTACGCCGATGACCAGCACGAAGAGCACCGCTCCGGGGAGCAGGTAGAGCCAGTACGTCGCGTTGCGGCCGCGGCGTCGGCGGCTGGGCGCGGCGGGTGGGAGTCGCGGCCGGCGGTGTGGCGGCGACCGTCTCGGAGACTGCCATGGAGGATCCTTCCGAGCGGGCGGGCGGGCGCTCCGGTGGTGCCGGTCGCGCCCGCCGCTCGCCGTGTCACTTGCCGGTGATCTCCTTGACGCCATCGGCGTACGGCTTGGCGATCGCGTCGAGGACCTGGTCGGGCGTCTTCGAGCCGTTGATCAGGCCCTGGAAGCCGGAGACCAGCACGTCGTAGAAGCCGGGGACCGGCCAGTCCGGGTAGAAGGCGAGCCCGTCCTGCTTGCTGACCGTGTTGAAGTCCTCGATCAGCTTGCGGTCCTTCGGGTCGGTGATCTTCGACGGTCGGCGGCGACCGGAACGCCACCGTTGTTGCCGATCAGGTCCTGGATCTCCGGACGCAGGGTGATGTCGATGAAGTCGTACGCCAGGCTCTTGGCCTTGCTGTTCTCCGGGACGACCCAGAGGTTGCCGGAGGAGCCGGCCTGCAGGGTGTTGCCGGGGAAGAGGAAGGTGTCCCAGTTGGCCTTCATCTCGGTCTTGAACCGGCCGTACCACCAGCTGCCGGAGACGATCATCGGAACCTTGCCGCCGATGAAGGCGGTGCCCATGTCCTCGGCCTTGAGGCTTGCCGAGTTCTTGGCGACGTAGCCCTTCCGCACCCACTCGGCGAAGGTGTCCGCGCCGTACCTGAGCGGGTCGGCCTTGAAGTCGACCGGGTTCTTGTAGAGCTGGTAGTTGTCGACGAACTGCCGGTCGCCCTTCGACAGGGCGAGCTGGTAGAACAGTTGCCCGGCCGGTACTCGGCGCCGGCCATGCCCAGCGGGGTGACGCCCTTACCGACGAAGGTGTCCATCGCGGCGGTCATCTCGGCCATGCTGGTCGGCACCTTGACGCCGTTGCGCTGGAAGAGGTCCTTGTTGTAGTAGACAGTGACGTACTCGCCGTAGTTCGGTACACCGAACCACTTGCCGGATCCCATTACACCCTTGTCGCTGTAGCGGGCGGTGGTCTGCAGGCTGGAGCTGAGCTTGCCGGCCCAGCCGCGCTTGTCGGCCTCGCTGCTCAGGTCGGCGAGCAGGCCCTGGGAGGAGAGCAGGCCGGCGGTCGCGTTGCCCTTGTTGTACTCCATGATGTCCGGCCCTCGGACGAGTTGATGATCATGCCGGCGTTCTGCTGGATCTGCTCGAACGCCTTGCGCTCGAAGCGCACCTCGACACCCGGGTGCTCGCTCTTGAAGATCTCGATCGCCCGGTCCCAACCAACCCCATGGCGCTGTTCTCGCTCTCGTAGTGCCAGAGCTTGAGAACCTTGGCGTCGCTGTCGTCCCCGTTGTCACCACCGCCGCAGGCGGCCACGGTGGTCGTCGCGGTCGCGGCCAGGGCGATCGCGGCGACGAGCCGGCGGAATCGCTGCATTACTATCCTCCTCGTTGAGTATCTAGCCGGTACTTCACTGGGCCCGTCGTCGCGTTGCAGCGCGGCGACGGGCTTCTACTGGTCAGCCCCCAGGAACTGGCGGCTTCGTGGTGCGGCAGTCGAGCCCCGGATCTCCAACGCGCACGGCAGCAGTTGCTGGTGACGGTGGTCGCCCGGGCCATCCAGGTGGCGGATCAACGCCTCGATAGCGATCCGCCCGAGCGCCGAACCGGGTGACGTCATCGCGGTCAGTGCCGGGTGGCCAGTTCGGCGACCTGCGGCGAGGTGACCATCGAGACGACCGAGACGTCGCCGGGCACCGACAACCCACGGCCGGTCAGCTCACCGAGGATGCCGAAAATCGCGGTCTCGTTCATGGCCAGCACCGCGGTCAACCCCGGGCGCGGGCGAACGCGGCGGCCAGGGCCGCCCGCCCGCCGGCGGCGCTGTCCTCGGCCGCGATCATCACCGGGTCCAGGCCGTGCGTGGTCATCGCCGCGGCAAAGGCGTCACGGGTACGCAGCGCCGGCCCGTAACCGCTGGCCAGCGTGGCGGCCGAGTGGTTGACGTAGACGATCTGCCGGTGCCCGAGGCCGACCAGGTGCGCGACGGCCTCCCGGACCGTCTGGTCAAAATCGATGTCGACGTACGAGAGCGTGCTGGTGTCACCGGTGCGCCCGATCAGCACCAGCGGCACACCCGCCTCCTGGAGCACGGTGACCCGCTCGTCGGCCAACTGGACCTCCATCAGCACGACGCCGTCGAGCATCCGCTGACTGGCCAGCCGACGCAGGTCGTCGAGGTTGCCCCACCGACCGGAGACAGCACCAGGTGATAGCCGGCCGCGCTGGCCGCGGCGGCGGCACCGGTGACGAAGGCGGTCTCGGTGGCACCGAGGCCGCGTTCGTCCATCGGCATCAGCAGGCCGAGGATCCGGCTGCGGCGGCTGGCCAGACCACGGGCCATCGCGTTGGGCTGGTAGTCGAGCTCGGCCATCGCGGCGAGCACCTTGTTGCGGGTGGCCTGCGAGATCGGCCGGTGCCGGTGAGCACGTACGAGACGGTGCTGACCGAAACCTGCGCGAGGCGGGCGACGTCGTGCATGGTGGCCACCGCGTACCTCCTTCGGCCTGGCGTGGGATCGCTCCCGAACCCGCGTCGAAGCGTTTCGACGAAGCGGTTCGACAGGACGCTAGGCCACCTGTTACGGCGACGTCAATAGGAGATGTCGAAAGACTCGCCCCGCGCTTTCGCCCGTGCCCGGGCGCCCGCGCGTGCATCCCGGAGGGCGCTCCCCAAGATCGTGCTCGATCCTGGACGTAGTCCCTTCGAGCGGTCACGGAGGCCACTACAACAAGGATCGAGCACGATCTTGAAAGGGCCGCGCCGGGCCGCGCCGGGCAGGTCAGGTCAGGTCGAACAGCTCGGCGGCGCTGTCCCAGCAGACCGCGCGGAGCCAGTCGTCGCCCAGGTCGAGTCGGGCCAGGCCGGTCACCTGGTCGGCGTACGGGTAGGGATGTTCGGGAAGTCGCTGCCGAGCAGCACCTTGCCGGCCAGGCCCAGCTCGCGTAGCCGGGGCAGCTCGTCGGCGGGGAAGGGGATGAACTGGTCGAAGAACGCCGTGAAGGCCATTGTGGTGTCCAACCGAACCCCTCGTACGCCTCGGCCAGGTCCAGGAAGGCCCGGTAGTCGGGGCGCCGAGGTGTGCCACCACGGCGGTCAGCCGAGGGTGGCGGGCGAGCAGGGCGGCGAACGGGTCGGGGCCGGTGTGCGCGGTCCCCACCGGGGCGTGTCCAGCGTGCACCACCACCGGCACCTGCGCGTCGGAGAGCATTCCCACACCGGGTCCAGCGCCGGGTCCGTCGGTGCGAAGCCGCCGACCTGTAGGTGCAGCTTGAACAGCCGGGTGCCTTCGGCAGGGCCGCCTCGACGTACGCCGGGGCGTCCGGCTCGGGGTAGAAGGTGGCCGAGGGCAGGCAGCCCGGGGTGTCGCGGGCGAAGTCCAGCGTCCAGCGGTTGAGTTCCGCCGCCATGCCCGGTCGGTGGGCGTACGCCAGGCGCTGAACGCCCGCACCCGAGACCCGCAGGTACGCGACCCGGTCGGCGTCACTCCAGCGGTAGAGGATGGGCCACTCGGTGCCGACCAAGGGTCCGGCGGCGTCGAAGTACGCCCACACCCGGCGCAGCAGTCGCGGCGGCAGGAAGTGCACGTGCACGTCGGCGAGGCCAGGCAGACCCAGTGCGCGCCAGAACTCCGGGACCTGGGCGTCTGCGGCCGGTGGTGAGTCGGGAGCGGGATCGCTCATATGTCGATGTCGAACCGGCTCAGCACGGAGGGCGCGATCAGGCCGACGGTGGCGAGCGCGGAGATGACGGTCAGTGCGATGCGCATCCCGACCACCTCGGCCTTGCTGCCGACCCGCAGGGCGATCTTGTTCGGTAGGCCGATCATCATCCACATCCGCCGCTTGATCGGGATCGGCCAGAGGATCGGCACGCCCGCTCTGGTGATCATGTCACCGAGGATGTGCACGAAGCAGCCCACGCCCAGGGCCGTGCCGATCAGCGGATAACCGCGACCACCCGGCAGGTTGGCGAAGGTGAACCAGGCCGCCCCGGCCGACGCGAGCGTGATGATCACCCAGCCGGCGCGTTCGGCCCACTCGTCGAACAGCCCGCGCAGCGCCAGGCCGAACATGAAGAACAGGATGGTGATGACCGCCCACTTGCCGTACGCGGCGCAGAGCGCTGTGGTGCCCCAGCCGACCAGCAGGGTGAACGGCAGCGTGTGGGTGAGCGTCCGGTGCCCGTTGTTGCGGCGGGGGTCCCTGCTGAGCTTGGTGGCGTAGTAGACCCCGAGGGAGATCTTCTCCATCACCTCGGCGGCGAAGAGCGAGAAGACACCGAAGGTACGGGCCACGGTGGCCCCGCCCTGGTTCTTGGTGACCTTGCCCGACATGTCGAGGTCGGGAAAGAGCGCGCCACCGGCGCACACCGCGGTGCCCACCGCCAACGCGAGCGGCGACTGGTGGTAGTCGGCGAACTGGTCCAGTGCCCAGGACCCGGCCAACCACGCCGCCGCGCCGGACAGCGCGTGTTGCGGTCCCATCATCTCGCTCACCCTCCCCAGGGATCTTGAGCGCCCAAAACTACGCCACTGTAGTCAGCGCCAGTGCCGCAGGGCATCACCCGGATAATCCACATCGGACAGGGTCACAGGGCGGGGCTGAAGCTCTGCCGAATCATCGGCAAGTATGCCGCGTTGACCTGCCAGTCGAACTCTTCTGTCAACCACGAGACGGTGTACGAGCGGCCGGCCGAGGTGTTGGTCAGCAGCCGGAAGCTGTGCACCGGAACACCGAGGGCGTTCTGCCAGCCGCACTCCCACGACGCGCCGCCCTCGAAGATGTTCAACTCGGAGATGTCCACCCTGCGGTAGCCCGGCAGTGCCTCGCCCGCGGTCAGCCGGGCCTCCTCGGTCTTCCAGTGCGCCACCGGGTCGGGGCGTGCGGGCCCGCCTCGACGCTGAGCACCCGACTCGCGCCGATTTTCCGGAAGCAGGTCACCGCGCCCTCGGTCCAGCGCGCCCAGCCCACGGGTGCGGCGATCCGGAACCCGCTCGGGTCGTCGTACCAGGTCCACCCTCACGCAGCCCGTATTTCACGTCGGCTGGCGGTGACACCGACACCACCGGGGTCGCCGTCGGTGGCGGGACGTCGCGCAGGCGAACGCGGCCGGGCGGGGTCGGCGCCGCCGCCGGAGCCGGACGGTGGGGTCCGCTCGTCGGGCCGGTTGACCAGCGTCAGCGTGACGCCGCCCGCGACGAGCAGGGCGGTGGCCGCCGCGGTCAGGCCGATCAGACGCAGTCGGCGGCGTCGGCGCGGCGGGCTCGGGTCGGCGCCGCCGGTTCGCCGGGCGGGCCACCGGGCCGACCGGGTGGGACGCGATGGCACGGCCGGCACTGCGGACCGCCTCGATCGCCGAGGACCGGACCGTTCCGGCCGGCGCGTCGTCGCTCGCCGCGGCGTTGCTCAGCAGCGGCTCCGCCTCGGCGGCGGTCAGCCGACGCCAGGGTCGCGCTGCAACAGGCCGGTGAGGACCGGACGCATCGACCCGGCCCGACGCATCGGAGCTGGTGGTTCGGTGGCCAGCGCGCTGAGCGTCGCCATCGCGCTGGATCGGGCGTACGGCGACTGCCCTCGACCGTCGCGTAGAGCGTCGCGCCCAGCGACCACATGTCCGTCCGTGGATCCGACACTCCCTCGCGGGCTCGCTCGGGTGCGACGAACTGTGGTGAGCCGAGCACCGTGCCGGGCCCGGTCATCGCGCCCTCGCCACCGTCGAAGGTGGCCAGCCCGAAGTCGGTGAGCACCACCCGCCCGTCGTCGGCCACCAGCACGTTGTGCGGCTTCACGTCGCGGTGCAGCACGCCGGCAGCGTGCGCGGCCCGCAACGCGGCGAGCACCGCCAGCCCGATCCGGGCGGTCCGCTGCGGGCTCAGTGGCCCCTCGGCGCTGATGATCTGCTGCACCGACCGGGACGCCACGTACTCCATCACGATCCAGGGTTCTCCCGGTCGTGCACGACGTCGTAGATGCGGACCACGTTGGGGTGGTTGAGTCGGGCGGCGGTGCGTGCCTCCCGCAGGGTCCGGAGCCGCAACTCCTCGCGTTCGGTCTCGGCCAGCCAGGACGGTGGCACGACCTCCTTCACCGCGACGTCGCGGTGCAGCATCTCGTCGCGAGCAAGCCACACCCGACCCATCCCGCCGGTGCCGACCAGGTCGAGCAGCCGGTACCGACCCGCGATCAGCAACTGATGCACGGTCGCTCCCCTTGGTCACCCGGGTTCCACGATAGCCACCGGTGCCGTCTTTCTCATCCACTGAGCGGCCTCGATCCACGACGGACGGTGGTCCGGATCATGGCCATACGGTGCAGGTCAGCGGGTGGTCGGAAACTCTTTCGGACCAACTCCCAGTCAGCGGCGGCCCTGGCCCAGTCCGGGTCCTGGGTGATCCAGCCCAGCGTCCAGCGGTTCGGTGGCGCGATCTGGTGCCGGGCGCGCAGCAACGGTCCTCCGTGCGGTGTCCTCCATCGGCACTCCCACTCGGCTCCGTCGTCGCCCGCGGCGAGCCGAATCTCGTCGTACTCCGGTAACGACCCCATCCCGGCTGCCGCGTCGCGGGCGGCCCGCAGCAGCTTCAGAGGATCGGTGGCGCCGACCTCGGCGACGCTGAGGGCCCGGCCGGTCGCCGGGTCCTGGAAGCACGTCACCTCACCGTCGCGGGAGAAGTACCACGTCGCCGGTACGGAGATCCGGAAGCCGCTGGCGTCGGCGTACCAGACCCAGCCGGGCGGCGGCCGGAACGCCTCGCCCGAGGTCGGTGCGCCGGCCCGCACCGGCGCACCGGCGATGTTCGGCCGGACGCAGGCGAACGGGGTGGTGGGACGTCCCGCCCGCCGGGCGGTGGGCCGGGTGGCGGGCCAGGGCCGAACGGCCCGTCGGGCGAACGGTACGGCGGCGGTGCCGATGACCAGCCGGTGGTGTCGGTGGGCTTGTCGCTGCCGACGGTCAGCGCGGTGGCGACGCCGGTCACGACGGCCACCAACAGCGCCACGGCGACCACCGCGACCCGACGTGCGGTACGCCCGCCGTCGGCCGATCCCGGCTCGGCGCGGTGGCGGCCGTGCCAGCCGAGGCCGGGTCGCCCGTGCCGGGGCGCGGATCGGCGGACGGATCGGGTAGCGGGACGGTGGGGTCCTGGTCCTCGCCGTCCCGCGCGACGACGGGTGCCCAACCAGGCCCGGCGTCGGCCCGGCGGTCGAGGGCTGGTCGGTCACCGGCGGCGGTTCGGCGCGGCCGGTCGCGGCCGTCGTGAGCAGTCGGCGGGCGGCTTCGTGATCGAGGCGGTCGTCCGGGTCGCGGCACAGCAGTCCGGCGAGCACCGGCGCGAGCGCCCGGCGTGCGGGCCGGGTCCGGCGGCCCGGCGGCCAGCGCGCTCAGCGTGGCCATGGCGGTGCTGCGGGCGTACGGCGACTGACCCTCCACGGCGGCGTGCAGGGTCGCACCGAGCGACCACAGATCGGCGGCCACCGTGGACACCCTCGGCGGCCCGCTCCGGTGCCACGTACTGGGGAGCCGAAGACCATGCCGGGGCGGGTCATCGTGCCGTCGCCGCCGTCGAAGGTGGCCAACCCGAAGTCGGTGAGCATCACCCGACCGTCGTGCGCGACGAGCACGTTCTGCGGTTTGATGTCGCGGTGCAGCACCCCGGCGGCGTGCGCGGCCTGCAACGCGTCGAGCACGGCTAGGCCGATCCGGGCGGCGCGGGACGGCTCCAGTGGCCCCTCGGCGTCCACGACGTCCTGCAGCGTGCGGGACGGGACGTACTCCATCACGATCCACGGGCTGCCCTCGACCGCGATCACGTCGTAGAGCCGGACCACGGCGGGATGGTTGAGCCGGCCGCGGCGCGCGCCTCGCGCAGGGTGCGGAGCGCACCTCGTCCCGTTCGCGATCGGCCAACCACGTCGGCGGAACGACCTCCTTGACCGCGACCTCGCGGTGCAGCATCGTCGCGGGCACGCCACACCCGACCCATGCCCCGCGACCCACCAGGTCGAGCAGCCGGTACCGACCGGCGATCAGCACCTGTGCACGCTCCTCCTCAGCCGCTGTCCGGGCTACACCCTAACCAGCGGATCGGAAGTCACCTATCGGTAGTCCGCCTCGGTTCAGCAGGCAGCGTGGTCGGCGGCGGCGAAGAGATTCCCCTCCGGGATGGCGATCCGGGCCCGTCCGCCGGCCAGTCGGGCGGCGGCGCGACGGGCCTGAACGGGGCCGTGTTCGCGGCGCGCGCTGGCGTAGCTGGCGGCGGTGCGGGCCGCGATGGTGCCCCAGCCATACCGTTCGCCGACCATCGTGCGCGCCCGGCGGGCCAGTCGCCGGGCGAAGACCTCGTCACCGAGCAGTTGGTCGACCGCGCCGGCGAGCGCGTCCGGGTCGCTGTGCGGAAACGTCACGCCGGTCACGCCGGACTCGACGATCTCGGCGAGACCACCGGTGCGGGCCACCGCCAGCGGTGCTCCGGCGGCCGCCGCCTCCAACGCCACCATGCCGAACGGCTCGTAGAGGCTGGGGACCACCGTCGCGTCGGTGGCACCGAGCATCGCCGGCAGCTGGGTGGAGTCGAGGAAGCCGGTGAAGCGGACGGTCGAGCTGAGTGCCAGCCGGCGGGCCTGCGCCTCCAACTCGGCGCGGTACGGGCCGTCGCCGGCGATCACCACGCGTAGCCCGGGTGCCGCTCGCGCAGACGGGGAACGGCGTGCATGAGGTGCTGGACGCCCTTCTCGTAGACCAGTCGCCCGGCGTACCCGACCAGGGGCGTCCCCGGCGAACCGGGCCGGGCCGACGCGACCGCTCGCGGTCGGGCCCGCCAGGCCCGGTCGTCGACCCGTTGGGCACCACGTCGACCTGTGCGGCCGGCACGTCGAACAGCGAGGTCACCTGGTCGCGCATGTAACCCGAGCAGGTGATCACCCGGATGGAGGACCCGCTGAGCCAGTGCTCGACGCCGTGGATGGTGCGGTTCATCTCCTCCGGCAGCCAGCCCTGGTGCCGCCCGGCCTCGGTGGCGTGGATGGTGGTGACCAGGGGCAGGTCCAGGTGCTCGGCCAGGGTGACGGCGGTGTGGGCGACGAGCCAGTCGTGGGCGTGGATGACGTCGTACGCGCCGGCCTGGGTGGCGCGCAGGGCGGTGCGGGTGAGGTGTGGTTGAAGGCCATCGTCCAGGCGAGGAGGAGCCGGTGGCGAGGGGAATGCGACCGGGTCCTCGGGTGCGCGCAGGATGCGGACGCCGTCGGCGTACTCCTCCAGGGTGCGCCTTCGCAGTGGCGGGTGACGACGGTGACCTCGTGGCCGGCGGCGGCGAGGGCGACGGAGAGGGCGTGCACGTGTCGGCCGAGACCGCCGACCAGCACCGGCGGGTATTCCCAGGACAGCATCAGCACCCGCAGCTGTCGGGCGGGGTGGATGTCGATCACGTGGGCATCGGGTGACATGCGGCCCCTTTGAGTTGTCCCCAGGCGCGCGCCGACCGACACCGAATCGATGTCGCCGCCGCGTCTGGATCGAGGCCAATCCTGCCGGGATCGCGATAACCAGCGGCGACACCACCGTTGCGGTCGTGTAAAGCGCTACCGACCCTTTCGACGCACCCGCAGCAGCTCGGCCACCGACCATGCCTGGAACGGGCAACCGGTCGCGGTGTGCGGCGCGAGGCCATCGGCCGTCTCGCTTACCGATCCTATCCCGTATTCCATCAAATGGGCTTCAATACCGACGAACAGGTCATCGACCGACATCTTTCCCCGGCGGGCCGCGTCCACGTACGGTCCGAGCAACCACGGCCACACCGTGCCCTGGTGGTAGCCCCCGTCCCGGTCGGCCGGACCACCCGGTGCCGGCCCACGAACTCTGCCGAATCCGGGGCGAGGCTGCGCGGCCCGAGCGGGTGAACAGACCGTCCGCGATACGCCGCAGCGTCACCTCGTCCGGCTCCATCGGCGCGTACGGCAGCGACCAGGCCAGCAACTGGTTGGGACGCAGCGCGTCGTCGTCGTGCAGGGCGGCGCCACCAACGGGTACGCCGGCGCGGGCGCGTCCAGCACGTCGTGCAGCCAGCCGGTCGGTGCCGGGAACCGCTCCCGGAACGAGGCGGTGGCCTGCCCGTGCCGTCGCCACAGCTCGTCCGCGTCCTGCCCGGCCAACTCGGTCAGCTCCGCCAGCCCGGCCAGCCCGTTGATCCACAGCGCGTTGACCTCGACCGGCTTGCCGGTACGCGGGTGACCGGCACCCGTACACCCGGGCATCCATCCAGGTCAGCGCAGTGCCCGGGCGCCCTGGTGAGCAGCCCGTCGACCGGGTCGACGCGGATCCCGTACCGGGTGCCCTCCGCGTGGGCGTCGACCACCGCGCGCAGGGCGGGCAGCAACTCGTCGCCGAGGTCGGTGTCACCGGTGACGGTGACGTGCCGGCTCACCGCGTGCAGGAACCACAGCGTGCCGTCGACGGTGTTGTACTCCACCCGACCGGTGTCGGCCGTGTTGGCGAGCATCCCTCGGACAGCGTCGCCGCGTACGCCCGCAGCAGCTCCGCCCTCGTCGGCGCGACCGGTGCAGAGGAACAACCCTCGTACGAGATCATCGTGTCCCGCGACCACGCCCCGAACCACGGGTACCCGGCGACCACGTCGACCGCCGCCTGGTCGGTACGCACCACGAACGCGTCGGCGGCCAGCGTGAGCGTCGCCTCGACCGGGTCCGCCGGCTTCGCCGCCGCCACCACCCGCCGGTTGCGCTGCCGCGCCGCTGCCACGATCTCCGTGACGCCGGCGGCTCCTCGTCGAGTCGACCGGCCCAGGCCCGCACCGCCACCGTGTCGCCGGGGCGGTCCAGCTCGCCGACGAAACGCCCCGCGTACCAGAGATCCTCGTCCGCGTTCAGACCACGGTTGGCCTCCTCGCGGTGGTGCACACCCAGCCACCACTGCCCCTCGGGCGACCAGCCCGGCCCGGCGAGCCGGTACGCGCCCTCGACCACCGCCCCGTCGGCCACCGGCTCGACCTGCGGGACCGGCCCGTCGGCCCGCCGCTCGCCGTGGGCGTCACGCCAGGTGCAGGCGGCCGACAGCTCCAGCCGGACCGGTCCGCCGGCGACCAGCCGGTGCACCACCGCGACACACGAGCGGCCGGGCAGCATGGCCACCTCCCGCTCGATCACCACCCCGCCGATCCGCCACCGCCACCGGGGTAGCCCGTCGACCAGGTCGAAGCGTTCCAGCAGCTCGAAGCCGCGAGGGTCCACATCGCCGGAGGCCCACTCGTGAGCGCCGAGACGCACCCGCGCGCCGGACGGCAGGGTAACCGCCGGGTCGAGACTCGCCAGTCCCACTTGACGAGACGCCGGGTTTCGCCCGGCACCACCAGCAGACCGTGGTAGCGACGCGTCCGTAACCCTCCGACGGTGCCCATCGCGTACCCGCCGAGGCCGTCGGGAACCAGCCACTCACGGCTGGCCGCACTGGTCAGATCGCCGCAGACCTGCGGACCGAAGTGAATGTCAATCAACTTTCCTCCACGACGGCGGGTGTAACACGCCACGACGAGAATGGCCGCTGTGGTCAAGCACCGCGGCGACGTCAAAGATGTGCACGTGATCACTGACCGATCGTCCTCCGACGCCTCGCCACCCGACGCTGAGCGGCTCCGGCTCGCCCAGGCCGACTCGGGGAGCAGGACTGGCGCGCATGGGGTCCCTATCTGTCCGAGCGGGCGTGGGGACGGTACGGGAGGACTACAGCGAGCACGGTACGGCCTGGGACTACTTCCCACATGACCACGCGCGGTCCAGAGCTTACCGGTGGAACGAAGACGGGATGGCCGGCGTCTGCGACGAACGGCAGACCTTCGCGTTCGCCCTCGCCCTGTGGAACGGCAAGGACCCGATCCTCAAGGAGCGGATGTTCGGCCTCGGCGGCGACAGCGGCAACCACGGCGAGGACGTCAAGGAGTACTGGTGGTACGAGGACTCCACGCCGACGCACTCCTGGATGCGGTGGCGCTACCACTACCCGCAGGCCGCCTTTCCGTACGACCAACTCGTCGCGGTGAACGCGTTGCGCGGCCGCGACGACACCGAGTACGAGCTGGTGGACACCGGCATCTTCGACGACGACAGGTACTGGCGGTGACCGTCGACTACGCCAAGGCGTCCCCGACCGACCTCTGCATGGTGGTGACCGTCGCCAACCGTGGCGACCGGGCGGCGACCCTGCACGTGCTGCCCACCCTGTGGTTCCGTAACACCTGGTCCTGGGGCCTGCCCGGTGGTGACCGGATCCCGAAGCTGACCGGCCAGGGCACCCGGCTCGTCGGCGAGCACCGGGTGTTCGGCCAACTGCTGCTGGAGGGCGACGGTGGGCCGGTGCCGCTGCTCTGCGACAACGACACGAACGCCGAACGGCTCTGGGGACTGCCCGGCCGCTCGCCGTACCCGAAGGACGGCATCAACGACCACGTCGTCAACGGCGCGGCCACTGTCAACCCGGCACGCGAGGGCACCAAGGGCGCGCTGCACTACGTCCTCGACGTGCCGGCCGGCGGGCAACGCCAGATCCGGTTGCGGCTGACCCGCACCGCCTCGCCGCCGGCCGCCGCGCCGCCGCCCCGGCCGACCTCAGCGACGGCTTCGAGGCCGTGGTGTGGGCGCGGCGGGCCGAGGCGAACCGGTTCTTCGCCGGGGTGATCCCGCCGGCGGCCACCCCCGACGAGGCGCTGGTGGCACGGCAGGCGATCGCCGGGCTGATGTGGGGCAAGCAGTTCTACCACTTCGACGTCAAACGCTGGCTCGAAGGCGACCCGGCTCCACCCCACCGCCGGCCGGGCGTCGGCACGGGCGCAACAGCGCCTGGTGGCACATGACCAGCTTCGACGTCATCTCCATGCCCGACCCCTGGGAATACCCCTGGTACGCGGCCTGGGACCTGGCCTTCCACTGCGTGAGCATCGCCCGGTCGACCCGGGCTTCGCCAAGGAGCAACTGCTGCTCCTGCTCCGCGAGTGGTACCTGCACCCCAACGGGCAGATTCCGGCGTACGAATGGGCGTTCGGCGACGTCAACCCGCCGGTGCACGCCTGGGCGGCGCTGAAGGTGTTCGAGATCGACGGCGGCCGGGACTACGAGTTCCTGGCCCGGGTGATGCACAAGCTGCTGCTCAACTTCACCTGGTGGGTCAACCGCAAGGACACCGGCGGCAACAACGTCTTCGAGGGCGGTTTCCTCGGGCTGGACAACGTCGGGCCGTTCGACCGCTCGGCGGCGCTGCCGGTGGCCGGTGTGCTGGAGCAGTCCGACGGCACCGGCTGGATGGGCATGTACGCCCTCAACCTGCTGGACATGGCGATCGTGCTGGCCGAACATGACCGGACCTGGGTGGACACCGCCACCAAGTTCTTCGAGCACTTCGCGTACATCGCCGCCGCCGCGTACGAACAGGGGCTGTGGGACGAGGAGGACGCCTTCTTCTACGACGTGCTGCGCCTCGCCGACGGCACGAAGGTGCCGCTGAAGGTCCGCTCCGTCGTCGGGCTGCTGCCGTTGGCCGCCACCACCCGGCTCACCGCCAGGACCCTGCACCACCTACCGGAGTTGGCGCCCGGCTGCGCTGGTTCCTGACCAACCGCCCCGAGTACGCCCAGGTGATCGGCACCCGTCGCCTCGGCCCGGACGGCCGGCAACAGCGTCTGCTGTCCATGGTCGGCCCGGAACAGGTGGTCCGCCTGCTCGCCCGGATGCTCGACCCCGACGAGTTCCTCTCCGACTACGGCCTGCGGACGCTGTCACGCGCACACCTGGACAAACCGTTCTCGGTCACCCTCGGTGGGCAGGAGTTCTCCGTCGGCTACGAGCCGGCCGAGTCGACAAGCGGGCTGTTCGGCGGCAACTCGAACTGGCGCGGCCCCATCTGGATGCCGACGAACTACCTGCTGATCAGCGCTCTACGCGACTACGCGGCGTTCTTCGGCGACGACCTCCAGGTGGAATATCCGACCCGCTCCGGGGTGAAGTGCACCCTGGACGAGATCGCCGACGACCTCTCCGCCCGGCTGATCTCACTCTTCACGCAGGACGACTGGGGTCGACGACCGATCTACGGGGCGTGCCAGCTCTTCCAGACCCACCCCGACTGGCGGGACCTGGTCGCGTTCCCCGAGTACTTCCACGGCGACAACGGGCGGGCCTGGGCGCCTGGCACCAGACCGGCTGGACGGCCCTGGTAGCCGACCTGATCCTCACCCTGCGCCGCTGACCGCCCCCGATACGCGCCCGCCCCGGCGCGCCCGCCCGGCGCGCCCGCCCCGGCGCGCCGCCCCGGCGCGCCCGCCCCGGTGCGCCCGCGCCTTGTCCGCGTGCCCGTCCTGCGCCGCCCACCCTGCCCTCAAGATCCGCGCACTTCCCGATGTTGCTGCCTCAGAGGCCGCCGAGACAGCAACATCGGGGAAAGTGTGCGGATCTTGCTGCGACGCCCGAGCACGCGCCGCCACCTGCTCTGAGGTATGCCGCTCACCAGCGACACTCCCACCCGAGACGGCACCGAGGCCCTCGCCCGACAACAACATGGAGATCGTTCACTATCGTGGACGCTCATGGGGAGTCGGCGAGGCCGGTGGGAGCTCGTTGTGCTCGGGCAGTCCCGAGTGTGGCCCACCATCGCGATACCCGGAGTGGTCGTGGTGGCGGTGGTCGTTGTCGGGTGCTCCTCGACTACGTCAGCTGGACCGCCGTGCTGTTCGGCACGGCCTCGATCATCCTCGCGCTGAGACGGCGGCGAAACGCCGTCTTCGCGGACGACCTCGGGCTGCTCGTTCGCGACAAGCGAGGCTTGCGGCGCTCGTACGCCTGGGACGAGATCGAGCGGATGAGCTGGGTTGATCAGGGATGTGGGGAGCAGCCTGGCGGTCAATCCCCGGGCGGCCCCTACGACGTCCGGGGCCCAATGCGTCCACCAACGTGGGCACATCTGGCGTTCGGGCCGTCGACGCTCCGCGGACCCCTTGCCCGAGCTGCTCAAGATCCATGGTGTCAAGACACTGACCGACCACTGAGGTCCGCCGCGCTCGGCTGCTCATGCGCTAGTACTGCAACGGCAGTTGTTCAGGGTAGCCGTGTCGTCGGTAGTGGCAGGTTCGGGCTTGGTGTTGGCGTCGTCGGCGCCAGCGGACCAGGCCCAGACGTGCTCGGGTGGTGGGTTGATCGCACTATGAGTGCGGTGAGCAGTCTTCGGATCTCCGGTACGGTGTAGCCGATCATCATGTCGTTGTCAGGGCTGGTTCCCCTTTGCGGTAAGGGATCGGGCCACGGACAGCCAGGCGTGGGCGGCCATGGACAGGGTGATGTGGGCGTACCAGGCTCGCCAGTCGCGGACCTGGTATTCGTCGAGGCCGGCTTCGTTCTTGGCCTGCTGGAAGCACTCCTCGATCGCCCACCGTGCTCCGGCGATGCGGGCCAGGTCGAGCAGTCGGGTGCGGCGGGGTCCGTAGCAGACGTAGTAGGCGATCTCCCGGTCGTCATGCTGCGCCGCGCGAGCAGCCAATACCCCGGCCGGGCTGCCAGCAGATACGCACCGGCACCCGCGCCCACCAGTACTCGCGCGGTCCGTGCGCGCCGGCGCCGGCGGACAGTCGACACCACGCGCGGGCAGGCAGCGCGGCGATGAGTTGGTCGGCGCGGGCGGTGCCCATGCCGGTGGTGATCATGTCGTCGTTGCGGCGGGTCGCGACCACATAACCCACATCCCGGTGTTCCAACCAGACCCGCAGGGATTTCGACTGCCCGTAGGCCTCGTCCATCGTCACCCACCCGACCGGCACCCCGGCGTCCAACGCTCGGGCCAGCATGTCCGGGCCATCTGCACCTTCGTGGCGAACTGCACCTCGTCCGGGATCCCCGCTGCCCTGCACCGATCCCGGTCATCGGTCCACGACGCCGGAAGGTAGAGCTGCCGGTCGATCAGCGCGTGGCCCTTCGTAGAGCGGTAGGCCAGGAACGTCCCGACCTGGCAGTTCTCCGTCCGCCCGGCGGTGCCCGAATACTGGCGCTGCACCCGGCCGACCGGGTGCCCTTCTTCAGGAACCCGGTGTCGTCGACGATCAACACACCACCCGGATCGCCGAGGTGCTCAACGACGTAGTCCCGCACGTCGTCGCGGACCGCGTCGACGTCCCAATCCGCCCACCGCAGCAACCTTTGCATCCCGTCCGGCGACAGCTCACCGGCCTGCTCCGCGAGGGTCCAGCCGTTCTTCCGCCCCAGACCCGACACCAGGCCGCATAGGTACTGCCGCGCCCGCCGCCGCGGCTCCGACCGCCGAAACCTGGGCCCGATACGGGCATGCAGCCGGTCCAACTCCCCATGCCACTGATCAACATCAACGTCCGTCACAGGCAGACCAACGAACGCGAACCAAACTCGATTCGCCTACTGCCGTTGCAGTACTAGTTGTCGCCCTCAGCCCGCCCGCCTTCCACCGGTGGCGGCGAACGACCGCGATTGCGACTGCCATTGCGATGAGCAGCGCGGCGGCGCCCTTCCAGGAACGCTCGAACCACGGTCGGTTCTCGCCGAACGCCGCCTCGCCGGCCGCCATCAGCCAGAGGCCCACCCACGCCCACTGCCAGCCCGCGGTCGGGAGAACCTTTCCGGTGAGTCGGTGATTGCGCCGAACACAAGGACCACCGCGCCGCCGACAACCAGCACCGGCGCGCCGATGCGCAAGAGAGCCTCCCAGGCAGACACCAACCGATCATGGCACCCGGCCGAATCGAGCCACCAGAACCGATCGGCCGGCAAAGGTCTGATATCCGAGCCGGCAGGCAGGCTTGCAACCGCACCGGCAGGAAGGCGCGAACCGAGCGTCAGAAGGGCTCGGGTCCGAGGCGCCCCAGGCCACGAAGGCGGCCAGCGCGAGGTAGAGCAGATTCAGCACGATGAACTTCGCCTCGTTGTGGCGCAGGTGGGTGATCACCGCGCCGACCATCAGTAGGACCCAGCAGATGGCGGTCACCGGCACCAGCACCGGTGCGATGTCCAGCACCGCGGGCAGGATCAGGCCCGCCGCCGCGAGGAGTTCGAGGACCCCGAGCGTCTTGACGAACCCGACGCTCGCGTCGCCGGTCCACCCTCCGCCGGTGGTCGCGGCCAACTTCTCCTTGGGTACGAATGTCTTGGTGCTGCCGGCGAGTAGCGCGACTGCGGCCAGTAGTCCGGCCGCGATCCACAGAGCCAGGTTCATGAGTTTCCCTTCGTATCGGTCGGACACGAGACACCGCCGGCCCGCCCGCTGTGACAGGGCTGCGACTGGCGTCACAGAAGGCGGCCGGCCGGTGTCTGGTGGGCGAGACGGTCGACATCGACGAGAATGGAGCGGCGCGTGATGGGCACACCCTCGGACGGTGGGAACGACGCCATGAGTGGGAACGGTCGGGTGGACGTCGCCGTCGAGGCGTTTGTCACCCACCGGAACCTGCTCTTCACCGTCGCCTACGAGATGCTCGGCTCGGCTGCCGACGCTGAGGACGTACTCCAGGAGACCTGGCTGCGGTGGGCGGACGCCGACCTCGCAGCGGTGCGGGACCAGCGCGCCTACCTGGTGCGGATCACCACCCGACAGGCGCTCAACCGGCTGCGTACGGTGGGTCGACGCCGGGAGTCCTATGTCGGTCCCTGGTTACCCGAACCGCTGCTGACCGCGCCCGACGTCGCCGACGACGTCGAGCTGGCCGAGAGCGTCTCGATGGCGATGTTGCTGGTGCTGGAGACGCTCGCGCCGACCGAGCGCGCGGTGTTCGTCCTGCGTGAGGTCTTCGCCCTGTCGTACGACGAGATCGCCGAGGCGGTCGACAAGAGTCCGGCCGCCGTCCGTCAGATCGCCCATCGGGCACGGGCTCACGTCGCCGCGCGTCGCCCGGGGCCTGGTTTCTCCGGCCGACACCCGTCGTGCGCTCGCGGCGTTCCAGCGGGCCGTCGAGACCGGCGATGTACAGGGTCTGCTTGACGTCCTCGCGCCGGAGGTCGTCTTCCTCGGCGATGGCGGCGGGATCAGGCAGGCTGTGCTGCGGCCCGTCTGCGGGGCGGACAAGGTGGCTCGTCTGTTGGCCAGCAGGGACGCCCAGGTCGCGGCCCTGTCGTCGCAGCCCGCCGAGGTCAACGGCTATCCGGCGCTGGTGCTTCGCTTCGACGGCGAGATCGACACGATCGTGGCGTTGCGGATCGACGACGGGCTGGTCAGCGCGATCTACGCGGTGCGTAATCCCGAAGTTGTCGCACATGCGGCGCGAGACCAGCCTGCGTCGGTGACGGGCAGTGAGCGAGCTACAACGGGGCGCGGGCGTCTCCGGCGGGTGCCTGCGGGACCGTCGGGTGTCCGTGCCGGCGACGCCGAGCAGCACCACGGCGGCTGCGGCCCCGGCGGTGAACGGTACGAGGTGGATGGCCACCGGCACCAGCAGACCGAGTGCCAGCAGGCCGGCTAACCGGGATCGGGAGACCCGGCCGAAGACCTGGAACTCGAGAAGCGATCGACCGGCCAGGAAGAGCGCGGGCCCGCCGAGGATGGCGATGAGCCAGGCCGCCGGAAGGTGATCGAGCGGCTCGGTGATGAAGAGTTCGAAGCCCACGCCGGTCAGGACGATCCCCGCGATCATGATCAGGTGGGCGAACGCCATGTCGGTCGCGAGTCGGGCGGCGTCCGCGGAGCGGTCGATGGCGGCATCCAGCACCCGTCCCGCTACGTGGAAGTAGATCCGCCAGAGCAGGACCGTCGTCGTCAGTGCCAGCAGGAAGCCACCGGTCTGGGCGGCGTCGAACTCGCTGCCGCTGAACGCCAGCCCGATGACGAAGACCGCCTCACCGATCGCGATGAGGAGGAACTGTTGGTACCGCTCGGCCAGGTGTTCGGCGGCGATCACCTGGCCGCCGATCCGTTGCGCGCCGATGCGGGGTCGGCCAGCCGAGGAACAGCCCGGTGTAGTCGATCAGCACGGCGACGGTCCAGAGCGTCCCGCGGAGCGTGCCCGTGCTGGCCAGGCCACCGATGACCCAGAACGGCGCGCTCAGACCGAACCAGACCAGGACCCGGCCGGTCTGCCGAGGATCCGGTCGGCCGTGCCCGGCGATGTGGAAGTAGACCACGCGGCCGATCTGGAGGCCGACGTACGTGATGGCGAAGAGGCGGCCCGCGCACCGAAACCGTCGGGCACCGCGACGGCCATCGTCATCGCGCCGACCATCGTCAGGACGATGACGGTCTGGACGATCGACGTCTCCGGGTCCAGCCAACTGGTGGACCAGACGGTCAGCGACCAGACGGCCCACAGCGCCAGGAACAGCAGCAGGGCCTGACCGAGCCCCGCCAGCACGCCCCGCTGGCCGTCGGTGAAGTCGTCGATCACCCGCGCCGAGATCCGGGTGAGGGCGAACACGAAGACCAGGTCGAGGAAGAGTTCCAGGAAGGTCGCCCGCTGGAAACTGGCCTCGCCGCGCACCAGCCGTACGCCGCGGTTCTCGCTCATCGGGCCTCTCCGGGCCGGTGTCGCCGAACGACCACGCGCCCTCCCGTCCTGGTGATCCCTCACCTAACGAGCCGGGGCGGCGGTGGCACGTCGGCGTCGTACAGTCACCAATCCGTCACCCGGCCGCTACGGCGGGCGTGCGCACCTACGCTCGGGTGCGTGCCCGGACCCGACGAGAAGGCCACCGACCAAGCCCGGCGTGACCTCATCGTCATCGCCGCGCGTGAGTTGGCCGAGGTGGAGGGCTGGTCGGGCGTCAGCACCCGACGGCTCGCCGAACGCACCGAGATCGACATGGGCGAGGTCTACCGCCACTTCGCCGACCTGGAGGCGCTGCTCGCCGCCGTCGCCGTGTGCGCCTTCGCCGACCTGGCCGCCGATCTCGCCGAGGCGCACGCGGAGACCGCCGACAGCCCCGAGGAGGTGTGGTCGGCGGTCGCGAGCGCGTACCTCGACTTCGCGTACACGAATCCGGAGGTCTATGACGCGATGCTCGCGCTGACCCCGACCTGGCCCTCGGCGTGGATGGTGTGCCGGCCGCGCCGCGGCGGTCTTCGCGGAGCTGCGGGCGGCCCTGACCCCGCTGGCCGAGGGCCGGGACCCGGACAGCCTCGCCGAGGTGGGTTGGAGCCTGCTGCACGGCGTGGTGATGCTCACCCGTGGTGGCCGGCTCCGACCCGAGGGCCAGGAGGCACGCGAGGCGTTGATCGCGCAACGGTTGCTGCGGTGGCCGTGACCACGCCGCCGCCGTGCGCACGCATACTCAGTTGAGGGGCTCGCGGTTGAACGGGCCCTGTCGGCGAACCGGAACGTGGTGGCCAGCTTGGCGTTGCCCAGTTCCTGAGGATCAGACCGTTGCCGGCCTTGTGCTGTAGGTAACGGGTCTCACTGCCGATCGCGTACGTGCCGTTGCCCTTGGCGACGATCGTGAACCGCTGGATCGGGTTGTCCTCGTCGCAGACGGCGGCCTCGACGGTCAGCTCGGGCTCGATGTCCAGGCCGTTGACCTGCCAGCAGGACGGATCGTCGTTGGCTGGGTGATCGTCCTTCGTGCCGAATGCCTTGATCACGTACTGGTTCCCGCCGATCGGCGTCGGCACGAACAGCACGCGCCCCCGGTGTCGCCGCCCTCCTCCAGTCGCCCGCTGAGTTCCAGTGCGCTCCCGGAGCCCTGCACCCGCGTGATCGTGACCTCGCGCTTGCCGGCGAGCAGCCGGTCCGCCACCGTCGTCGGCGTGGACGACGGTGCCGGCGCGCCAGCGGTGGGCGTCGGCGTGCTCGTCACGGCACCCGTCGGCGTCGGCGTGCCCGCTGCGGTGCCCGCCCTGTCCGCACCGTCGCCACACGCCACGAGCGCGCCGGTGCAGGCCAGCATCGCCGCGCCGGCGACCCACTTCATGGTGAACATGCCGTACTCCTCAGGTGCCGTCCCGAACCGGTCGGGCGGGATCAGATGGGCGTTCGCATCCGCGACGACCGCCTCTTCGTGGAGGAATGACGACGGCGGCGGCGCTTTGGTTCGGGGATTGCCGAAGAAATGTGGCGTCCGGTTGCCGCCTATCCTGTCCCCTCGGCGTTTCGGGCAGTGGCACGGGGAGGCGACGGAATGACGGGCGGCGGCGTAATGACCGGTGGCGATGGCGTGACCGGTGGCGATGGCGTGACGGGCGGCGATGGCGTGACGGGCGGCGCGGTGGTGCGGCGGCAGGCGCAGGTGCTGATCTTCGACGCGGACGACACGTTGTGGGAGAACAACGTCGTCTTCGAGCGGGTGATCGAGGACTTCCTGGGCTGGCTGGACCACCCGACCCTGGACCGGGCCGAGCTGCGGGCCGTCCTCGACGACGTCGAGCGGGCCAACGCGGTGGCGCACGGGTACGGCAGCAAGGTCTTCCTGCGCAGCCTGGGGAGTGCCTGGAGCGGCTGCGTGAGCGGCCGGCCACCGACGCCGAACGGCAGGAGATCGACCGGTTGGCGGTGGCCCTCGTCGAGCACCGGGTGGAGTTGATGCCGGGGTGGCCGACGCGCTCGACGAGTTGGCCAGCCGGCACGAGCTGCTGCTGCTGACCAAGGGCGACCAGGAGGAGCAGCAGCGAAAGCTGGACGCCTGCGGCCTGCTGCACCACTTCGGGCCGCGCACATCGTCGCCGAGAAGAACGTCGACACGTACCGGTGGCTGGTCCGGGAGCACGGCTTCGAGCCGGCCTACGCGTGGATGATCGGCAACTCCCCGAAGTCCGACATCCTGCCGGCGCGGGCCGCCGGGCTGAACGCGGTGTTCATTCCCAACGCGAACACCTGGGTGCTGGAGGAGGATGAACTGGACCCGACCGACAGCGGAGTGCTGCGCCTCGCCGCCTTCCCCGACCTGCTGCGGCACTTCTGATCGCCGAACCCCAACAGCGCTGGCGATCGTGATCATGTTACGTCGAGATGCCGCTTTTCCCCTTAGGGGATACCTGCCGCCGGCGGTCCGGCGTGGCTTGTTCGGCTGGTCGCGGCCCGCCTAGCCTGGGCCGGCGCTTCCGGCCCCTCGCGTGTGCCGCTTCTGGCCCTCGCGGTCTGCCGGAGCGCACCGGCGTCCGGTCGGTGGGCACCGTGGAGCTGAGTGCAGAGCGGCGGCTCGCCTCGTGCACGCGTACGGCGTCCCGTGACGCCCGCGCGACGGGGTGCCGGAGCTGTCCGCTCACCGGCTGGACGGCCGGGGTCAGGGCCGGGTAGTTGCGGACCCGGTCCTGACCCGCCCGGCGCATCCCGACCCGCAGGCGCTACACGCGGCGCGCGCATTCCACTTGAGCGCGCATTCCACTTGAGCGCGATTCCATCTCGGTTCCTTGAAGTCGCGGTATCCCCTTGCTGGGACACCGCGACTTCAAGGAACCCGAGTGGATCACGCTGGTGGTCCGCCCTGTCGGGTCGTCAGGTCGAATCAGTGTCCGGTGACGACCCGCTCGGGCATCACGGCCCGCGCCGCGCCTTGCGCCTTGCCTCGCGTGCACAAGATCCGCGCAACATCAGGAAAGTGCTGCCTCATCACGCGTCGAGGCAGCACTTTCGGGAACTTGCGCGGATCTTGAGGGCAGGGCGCGCGGCGCGGGGCGCAGATTTTGCGGACAGGGCACGGGCGCGCCCGCGCACGCGCCGTGCCCGTGTGCGCCCTGCCCGGTGCGCGTGCCCTGGCCGGCGCACGCGCCACGCCGGCGTGGGGACAGACGGCGCGCCGGTTCGACTGTCAGGATGGGCGGCATGAAGCGCAGACAGCTCCTGCTCGGTGCGGCCGCGGGTCTCGCCGTGCCGGCCGTGCTCACTCCGGCGGCGCCCGCGCTCGGCGCGACCAGGCCGCCGACACCGGCGTGGGCCACGGTCCCGGTGCCCCGGTCCACCCGCCCGACGCTGCCGCGCCGCAACCTGGCCGCCCGGCTGACCACCCTGTCGACGCAGACCAGGCAGGTCGTGATCGTCACCGCCGCCTCCGCCACCACCACGTACGCGACCCTGGAGGCGTACGTGCGGGTGCGGATCGCTGGCAGCCGGCCTCGGCGTCGATGCCCGCCCGGATCGGCTCGAAGGGTTTCAGCGACAACCACGTGGAGGGCGTGCCGACCACCCCACCGGGGTCTACTCGATCGGCCCCACCATCTACGGCATCGCCGCGAACCCGGGCGTGCGGTACCCGTACCACCGGCTGGTCAGCGGGGACTGGTGGAACGAGAACCCGTCGTCCACGCGGTACAACACCTTCCAGCAGAGCGCGACCAACCGGGCGGGGCCAGCGAGGCACTGTGGAAGGAGACGCCCGCGTACACGTACTTCGCGGTGATCACCTACAACATGACGCCGAACGTGCCGAAGCCGGTGCCGAACGCGGGCAGCGGGATCTTCCTGCACCAGTTCGGCACCAGCTCTGGCAACGCCACCGCCGGCTGCGTCTCGCTGGCCCGTAACCATCTGGTCGACGTGCTCACGTGGCTCGACCCGAAGCTCTCGCCACGCATCGTGCTCACCCCGTACGCCCAGCTCGACCGGTACTGAAACCGCTGCGGCTCAGGCCTCGCGCCGGACGATCGACACCGCCACCCGGCAGAACTCGTCCATGTCCGGGTTGAACCCGGCGGCGATGTCGGGATGCAACCCGGAGCGGGTCTCCTCCAACAGGCGCTGGCAGACCTGCTCGACCGGTTCGCCGGCGTAGTCGGCCCGGATCCGATCGGTGGCCGCCTGAAGCGCCGAGGTCAGCTGCTGCTCCAGCGGACCGCGCAGCTTCTGCTGCACAGGGTCGAGCCCGCGGGGTCGAGCGTGACATGTGGCTCCGACATCGGTGCTCCTTCGTCGGCGTCCGCGGTACCCCACCGCGGACGTCGGTCAAACCCCGGCCGGTACGGCGGACACCCGCACCTGGTACGAGAAGTCCTCCGCCGGCTCCTCGTGGTACGACAGTCGGCGGATCTGCCGGTCGTCGTCGTAGAGCGCAACGTCCACCAGGACACCCAGGTGGGTGAGGCCGATGGCCGACACCCGCCTCTTGTCCTGGAGCACCGCGCAGACGCCGCCGAGCAGGGTGCTGGCGTCGGCCGTACGGTGCCCGGGCGGACAGCGCAGGACCAGATCCACCTCCACCGGCCCGGGCAACGGCGTCCAGCCGGTGCGCTGGGCCGCGGTGAGGGCGGCCTGGAGCAGAGTGCGGACCCTCGTCGCCTGCCGATGCCCGGCGGCGAAGATGGACAACGCTTCGGTCTTGACCGGTGGCAGGCCGCTCACCTCGAATGTCAGGGCGAGAGCGCGGGTGTCCTGCACGTCGGCACCTCCTCGTTGGGACGATCCTGCCGAAACGGGGAACGGCGGTGCACGTTCTCGCGATTACCAACCGATCGGGCAGGCTGGGGTCGGCCGGAGGCGTGTCGACGGCGGTGGCGAACGCGCTGGCTACGGCGCTAGGAAAACGCTAGCTGACGCCGGCCGCGCTGGGTAGTCGGTCGTTCACCCGGTGGCGCGTGGTGCGAAGGCGCAGAACTCGTTGCCCTCCGGGTCGGCCAGCACCCACCAGCGGGCGCGGTCCTGTGGCTCCCGCAGCACTGTCGCGCCCGCGTCGAGCAGCGCGGTCGGCTCCGGTCGACCAGGTCGACGTCCCAGTGCAGCCGGTTCTTGACCGTCTTGGGCTCGGGCACCCGGCGAACACCCAGTAGTCCCAGGGGAACCCGGCCGCGCCGACCACCGATGCGTGGGTCGACTCGTCCTCGACGGTGCCGCCGACCGCCCCGGCCCACCAGGTCGCCTGCGCCACCGGGTCGGTCGAGTCGACGACCAGCTCGAACGGGCCCGGCCGGGCACCCTCGCGGGCCGCAAACGCGCAGAATTCGTTGCCCTCCGGGTCGTCGAGCACCCACCAGGTCGCCTCGCCGGCCGGCTCGCGGACCAGTCGGGCGCCGTCCGCGAGCAGCGCAGCCGGGTCCGCGTCGGCCAACCGCAGATCCAGGTGTACGCGAGTCTTGCCGACCCGCGGCTCGGGCACCCGGTTGACCCAGATCGACTCGGCGTTCGAGCGTGCCGAGCGCAGGTCCACCCGGGTGTCAGGGGCGCCAGCATCGGCCACGTCACCGTCCAGCATTCGGGCCCAGAAGGCACCCAGGGCGAGCGGGTCGGCGGCGTCCAGACAGAGGTCCTTGAAGCGCGCGATCATGGTCGGTGAGGGCTCAGTGCTGCTTGGCGTACCCGACGAACGCCTTCCAGGCCGCCGGCTCGACGCGCAGGGTGCCGCCGTCGCGGTCCTGGTGTCGCGCACCAGCACGACACTCGGCAGGTTGTCGGCGACCTCGACGCAGGCTCCGCCGTTGCCGCCGGACCTGGTCGACTTTCGCCACTGTGGGGTCAGCATGTCCATGACTTCGTCACTTCCTTGATCAGCTCGGTTGACTGCCGGCGGGGCAGGGGACTTCTCCGCTAGATCTTGGACACTTTCCGTTCTGCCCAGACGAAAAGTGTCCAAGATCTCCAGATCCCAGCTTGGTCATCTTCAGCCATCACTCATTGTCGAAGGCGCGACCGTGAGCGTGGTTCAAGGCCTGGCCGGTCGGGTCATGTCATCTTTACAGAAGTCGTCAACTGGGCCAGGTGCTCGCACTGCTCCACCATGAGCCCCGGCTGGTCGAGCACCGGCCCAGCTCATCCAGCTCTACCGGATCACCCGCCGGCCCGGATAACCGAGCGCTTCCTCACTCGGTTTCCTGGAAGGCGGGATTTCCGGCGCGGTGATAGCCCGACTTCCAGGAAGACGAGTTGATCACGCGGGCGCGCGGGCGCGCGGGCGCGCGGCGCGGGCGCGCGGGCTTCGGCGCGGGCTCGGGGCGGCTGGTGCTGCGCGGGCGCTCGATGTGTCGGCCAGGTTTCGCGACTTGGCGGCGGGGCAGAGTAGCCGCACAGAGCATCTGGGTCGGAATGTTTGCGCAGCTCTCTGGCCCGGAAGGTCTCGCCGTGCGCCGGGCACGGATGCCCTCCCCGGTCTTTCGCCGAGGAGAGGGGAGGGCGATGACGGACCCCGATACGGCTCGACACCGACGCCGGCCGATTGGTCGGCTGGGGCGGCGGCTGCTGCGCTGGCGCTGGTCGCACCGTTGGCCGCGTGCGGCGCGGGTGACGATGGTGGCCCACCGACGATCAACCTGTACTACCCGCCCGAGCAGAACCTGCAGAAGGTCGTCGACGACTGCAACGCGCAGGCGCAGGGCAGGTACGAGATCGCCTACCGGGTGCTGCCCCGGCAGGCCGACGACCAGCGGGTCCAGATGGTGCGCCGGCTGGCGGCCGAGGACGATGGGATGGACCTGCTCGGGTTGGACGTCACCTGGACGCAGGAGTTCGCCAGCGCCGACTGGATCCGCGAGTGGACCGGCCAGGACAAGGCCGAGGTCGAGCAGGGCACTCTCGCCGGGCCGCTGGAGACCGCCCGCTACGAGGACAAGCTGTACGCGGCACCGAAGAACACGAACGTCCAACTGCTCTGGTACCGCAAGGATCTGGTGCCGCAGCCGCCGACCACCTGGGACCAGATGATCAGCGCGGCCCAGCAGCTCAAGGAGCAGGGTAAGCCGTACCAGGTGCTCACCATGGGTGCCCAGTACGAGGGCCTGGTCGTCCTCTACAACACCCTGGCGGAGAGCGCCGGCGGGAAGATCCTCAGCGACGATGGCAAGAAGGCCGTGATGGACGACGGCACGGTGCGCGCGTTGGAGCAGTTGAAGAAGTTCAGCACCTCGGGCGTGACCTCCCCGTCGTTCACCAACGCCACAGAGGACCCGGTCCGGCTGGAGTTCCAGTCTGGCTCGGGCGCGTTCCAGGTGAACTGGCCGTTCGTCTACCCGGCTCTTCAGGAGGCCAACCCGGACCTGGCCAAGCAGGTCGGCTGGGCCCGCATCCCCGGCATCGACGGGGCACCCCAGCAAGGTCACCATCGGTGGGGTCAACCTGGCGGTCAGCTCCTACTCGAAGCACCCGGAGATGTCGTTCGAGGCGGCCCGGTGCATCCGCAGCGCCGAGCACCAGAAGTTCTCCGCGATCAACGACGGCGTGCCGCCCACGATCGAGGCGGTCTTCGACGACCCGGAGATGACCGAGGCGTACCCGATGAAGGACACCATCCTTGAGGAGTTGAAGGAGCCGGCGACGCGGCCTCTGACCCCGCCTACCAGAGCATCTCCACCGTGATGTCGGCGATCCTGTCGCCGCCGTCGGCGATCAACCCACAGAAGACGGCCGACGAGCTGCGCGGTGCGATCGCCGATGCCCTGCAGTCGAAGGGTGCTGCCATGAGTATCAACGCCACGCCGACCGGCGCCGACGTCGCCGCCGAGGAGACCCGCCGCCCCGCCACAGTACCGAAGCAACGCGGCGGCCGTGGTAAGCCGCCGTTGAGCGAGAACAAGAAGGCCGAACGCCGGCTGGGTCTGCTGCTCTGCGCGCCCGCCGCGCTGGTCATGATCCTGGTGACCGCGTACCCGATCATCTATTCGGTCTGGTTGTCGTTGCAGCGTTTCGACCTGCGCTTTCCCGACGAGCGTAAGTTCATCGGGCTGGAGAACTACGTCACCGTGCTTAGCAACGAGTTCTGGTGGACCGCGTTCGGGGTGACCATGCTGATCACGGTGGTCACCGTGGCCGTCGAGCTGGTGCTCGGCATGGGCCTGGCGATCATCATGCACCGCACCCTGATCGGTCGCGGCCTGGTCCGGACCTCGGCCCTCATTCCGTACGGGATCGTCACGGTGGTCGCCGCGTTCTCCTGGCGGTACGCCTGGACGCCCGGCACGGGCTACCTGGCCAACCTGTTCAGTGAGGGCGCACCGCTCACCGAGCGAGCCAGCTCGCTGGCGATCATCATGCTCGCCGAGATCTGGAAGACCACTCCGTTCATGGCGTTGCTGCTGATGGCCGGGCTGGCGCTGGTGCCGGAGGACCTGCTCAAGGCCGCCTCCACCGACGGTGCCACCGCGTGGCAGAAGTTCACGAAGGTGATGCTGCCGGTGATGAAGCCGGCGATCCTCGTCGCGTTGCTGTTCCGCACCCTGGACGCGTTCCGGGTCTTCGACAACATCTTCGTGTTGACCGCTGGTGGCAACGACACGTCGTCGGTGTCGATGCTCGCCTACAACAACCTGATCCGGGGTCTCAACCTCGGCATCGGCTCGACGATGTCGGTGCTGATCTTCATCACCGTGGCGATCATCGCCTTCGTCTTCGTGAAGCTGTTCGGCACCGCTGCTCCGGGCAGCGACGACGGGGAGAGGCGCTGACATGGCTGTCGAAACCACCGCCAGGGCAAAGCTGCGCTGGGGCCTGCTGGACGTCCTCGTGGTCGTCTTCGCACTGATCCCCGTCCTGTGGATCGCGTCGTTGTCGTTCAAGACGCCGGCCACCCTCACCGACGGGAACTTCATCCCCGCGAGTGGACGTTGGACAACTACAAGACGATCTTCGACACCGACCAGTTCGTCCGGGCGTTGATCAACTCCATCGGCATCGCCCTGATCGCCACCCTGATCGCGGTGGTGCTCGGCGCGATGGCCGCGTACGCGATCAGCCGGCTGGACTTTCCCGGCAAGAAGCTGCTGGTCGGCGTCTCCCTGTTGATCGCGATGTTCCCCAGGTGTCACTGGTGTCGCCGCTGTTCGAGATCGAGCGGCAGCTCAAGATCTTCGACACCTGGCCGGGTCTGATCCTGCCGTACATCACCTTCGCGTTGCCGCTGGCGATCTACACGCTGTCGGCGTTCTTCAAGCAGATCCCTGGGACCTGGAGAAGGCGGCGAAGATGGACGGCGCCACCCAGGGGCAGGCGTTCCGGCGGGTCATCGCCCGCTGGCCGCGCCGGGGTTGTTCACCACGGCGATCCTGGTCTTCATCTTCTGCTGGAACGACTTCCTGTTCGCCATCACGCTGACCTCCACCGAACGCGCCCGTACGGTGCCGGTCGCCCTGTCGTTCTTCACCGGCGAGTCGCAGTTCGAGGATCCCACCGGGGCGATCTGCGCCGCCGCCGTGGTGATCACCGTACCGATCATTCTGTTCGTCCTCTTCTTCCAGCGTCGCATCGTGTCCGGTCTGACCTCCGGCGCAGTCAAGGGATAGGTGGGTAGTCATGGCTGACATCGTGCTGGACAAGGTGAGCAAGAGCTTCCCGGACGGGACTGTCGCCGTGCAGGACGTCGACCTGGAGATCGCCGACGGCGAGTTCGTGATCCTGGTCGGGCCCTCGGGCTGCGGTAAGTCCACCACCCTCAACATGATCGCGGGCCTGGAGGACATCAGCTCCGGTGAGCTGCGCATCGCCGGTCAGCGGGTCAACGACAAGGCTCCCGGGACCGGGACATCGCGATGGTGTTCCAGTCGTACGCGCTGTACCCGAACATGACCGTACGGGAGAACATGGCGTTTCCGCTGCGGCTGGCAAAGCTCGACAAGGAGACCATCAACCGCAAGGTCGACGAGGCGGCGAAGGTGCTGGAGCTGACCTCGTTGCTGGACCGCAAGCCCGCCAACCTCTCCGGTGGGCAGCGCCAGCGGGTGGCGATGGGTCGGGCGATCGTCCGGCAGCCGAAGGCATTCCTGATGGACGAGCCGCTGTCCAACCTCGACGCCAAGCTGCGGGTGCAGATGCGCACTGTGGTGTCGCGCCTGCAGAAGCAGCTCGGCACCACCACCGTCTACGTCACTCACGACCAGACCGAGGCGATGACTCTCGGCGACCGCGTGGTGATCATGCGCGGGGCGCGGTGCAGCAGGTCGGTCCTCCGCAGGAGTTGTACGACCACCCGCGCAACCTCTTCGTGGCCGGGTTCATCGGTTCGCCGTCGATGAACTTCCTGCACGCCGCGGTGCAGGACGGCGGGCTGCGTACCGCCCTGGGTGACGTCCCGCTGGGTGACCGCATCCGCCGGGAGCTGGAGGCGGCCGACGCGCCGCGCGAGCTGATTCTCGGCATCCGGCCCGAGCACTTCGAGGACGCCGAGCTGGTCGATGACGACACCCGTCGGCGGGGTATGGAGTTCGAGGCGCCGGTGGACATCGTCGAGTCGATGGGCTCGGACAAGTACGTCTACTTCACCGTGGAGGGCGAGAAGGCAAGCGCCGCCGAGCTGGAGGAGTTGGCCGTAGACGCGGGCGCCGCCGACTTCGCCGGGGCCGGCGGCAATCTGGTGACCCGGCTGTCCGCCGAGTCCGCGGTCGCCGAGGGGAGTCCCGCCGGGTCTGGTTCAACCTGGAGAAGATCCACCTGTTCGACCCGGCGACCGGCCGCAACCTGACCCTGCACGAGGGTCGGGCGGCCGGCGCGCTCGCCGACTGACGGCCCGCTCGCGGCCCGCTCCCGCTGATCTTGCACCCGCTCGCGCCGATCTTGCAGTCTCGGTCGTCGACATAGGTGGGAACGCCTCTTATGCCGGGACAGAAAGTGCAAGATCGGCGCGCGCGGGTGGGGCAGGGCGCGCGGCGGGTGGGGCAGGCGCGCGGCGGTGGGGCAGGGCGCGCGGCGGGGTGGGCTCGGGCGTGGGAAGGTGGTCGCAGGTCGCAGGTCGCGTCGTGGAGGCGGGGACGGGATGAATCGACGACTGGCCGCGCTGGCCAACGCGCACGGTGTTTCCACCTGGTATGAGGATTGGCGGCACCGCCGCGTCGAGGTCGCACCGGAGACAGTGGTCGGCGTGCTCGGCCTGCTCGGGTGGACGCCACCAGCCCGACGGCCATCGCCGACGCGCTCGCCACGGCCCGCGCGGTCGACCGCGACGCACTGCCGGAGACCGTCGTGCTCACCGAGGGCGTCACCCGAGCGCTGCCCGGCCCGGTGTGGTGACCCTGGAGGACGGTGGCCGCCGCGCGGTCGACGGCGAGCTGCCGCCGGACCTGCCGCTGGGTTGGCACCGGCTGGCCTGCGCCGACCGGGAGGTGACAGTGGTGGTGGTGCCTCGCCGTCTGCCGGTGCCACCGCGCACCTGGGGGTGGATGCTCCAGCTCTACTCGCTCACCTCGGAACGCTCCTGGGGCATGGGCGATCTCGGCGACCTGGCCGACTTCACCGGGTGGGCCGGTGCCACCGGCGCGGGCTGGTGCTGCTCAACCCGCTGCACGCGGTCGGGCCGGCGCACCCGGTCGCTGCCTCACCCTATTCGCCGGCCAGCCGACGCTTCGTCAACCCGCTCTACCTGCGGGTCAGCGACACGGCCGCGTACCGTGCGGCGGATCCGGCGACCCGTGCGGTGGTCGACGCGCTGCGTCCCGACCGGGGTCCACTGATCGACTACGACGAGGTGTGGACCGCCAAGCGGCACGCCCTGGAGCTGCTGCACCCGTACGCCCAGCCGGTGGATCTTGTCGCGGACCCGGCGCTGGCGAGCTTCGCCACCTGGTGCGCGCTGGCCGAACGGCACGGCAACGACTGGCGAGCCTGGCCGGTGGAGCTGCACCACCCCGACGCGCCGGCGGTCGCGGAGCAGCGTCGGCAGCTCGCCGACCGGGTGGCCTTCCACGCTTGGCTGCAACACCTGTGCGACGAGCAGCTCGACGCCGTCACGGCGGCGGCGCGCTCGGCGGGGATGCCGGTCGGTGTCGTGCACGACCTGGCGGTCGGCATCGACCCGGGCGGCGCGGACGGGTGGCAGCTCGCCGACGTGCTGGCGCAGGGCGTCCGGGTCGGCGCGCCGCCGGACGACTTCAACCAGCTCGGCCAGGACTGGGGCCTTGCCGCCTGGCGTCCGGACCGACTCGCGGCCACCGGCTACGCCGCCTACCGGGACATGCTGCGCCGCACCCTGCGGCACGCGGGTGGCCTGCGAGTCGACCACGTCGCCGGCCTGTGGCGGCTGTGGTGGGTGCCGCCGGGTGGTGGGGCGGCCGAGGGCACCTACGTGCGCTACGACGCCGAGGCCATGCTCGGCATCCTCGCGCTGGAAGCCCACCGTGCCGGTGCCGTGGTGGTCGGTGAGGATCTGGGTACGGTCCAACCGGCGGTGACCCGTGGACTGCGCGGGCGCAACATGCTCGGCTCGACGGTGCTGTGGTTCGCCCGTGACGACCAGGGTGACTTCGTGCCACCGGCCCGGTGGCCGCGCAACGCCCTCGCCACGATCTCCACCCACGACCTGCCCACCGCACCGGGCTTCCTGAATGGCGAGCACGTGCGGGTACGCGACGAGCTGAAGTTGCTCGGCACCGACGTGGCGGTGGAGCGGGCCCGAGCCGCCGCGGATCGGGACCGGCTGCTCGCCATGCTTGCTGCCGAGAACCTGCTGCCCGAGCCGGCTGCGGGCCCGAGCTGGCCGCGGGTCCGAGCCGGGCGCGGGGCCCGAGCCGGCGGCGAAGACGCCCGACGACGGCGAGGTGGTGGTGGCGATGCACGCCGCCCTCGCGGCCAGCCCGACCCGACTGCTCGGCGTTTCCCTCTACGACGTGCTGGGCGAGGTGCGCCAACCCAACATGCCGGGCACTGTCGACGAGTACCCGAACTGGCGGCTGCCGCTGCCGGCCAGCGTGGAGCAGATCCAGGCGGATCCCCGGGTGACCCGGATCGTCGACCTGCTCAGCACCGCCCGTCCACGACGGGCCGACCCGGCACCGGCCGAGAGTGACGGGGCCCGCTCAGGTCAGCCAGTCGAGGCGGGGAGGCAACCCGAGGAAGTCGGCGTAGCTCCCCAACGCCTGCTCCACCCGGGCCCGCGCCGCCGTGTCGAGCGTCGTGAGTGGCTGGATCGTGATGGTGACCGCGCTGCGGCCAATCCTGCGCTTCCAGACGCCCACGACCCGACCGGCGCGGACCACGGTGGCCTGGAAGATGCCGTTGTTTCCCGGCACCACGGCCGCCTGGTGCGCGGGATCGAGCATCAACGTGCGATCCCGGTAGCCGAGCAGGTACTCGTCGAAGCCCGGCAGCACGCGCACGTCGTCCAGCGGGGCGCGTGGCGCGTCGGCCAGCGCCGCGTCGACGTGCAGGGGCTCGCCGTCGACCCGTACCGTGACGAGCCTGTCGCCGGCCTCGGCCAGCCCGCGCCGCGCGTCGGTCACTGTGAGGCCGCTCCAGCCGGCGAACTCACGGGCGGTGACCGGCCCGTGCCCTCGGACGTAGCGGTGCGCGAGCAGGGCAGTGCCTCGTCCCGCTCCAACCGGCGGGACTCGGGCGCCCACTCGTCGAGCAGGGCGAAGGTCTGCTCGGTGCCGACGTTCGGTGCCACGCAGGTCACCCGCGCACACTCGCGTACCAGAGCAGGTGGTAACCCGCTGCCCGTCGGTGCCCAGGCCCGCCGCGCGCAGGGTGGCCAGGCACTGCGCGCGGCTGAGCCGGCCACCGCCGGCCAACGCGGCACCGAGGACGTCCACCGCCCGGTCCGCGTCGGCCTCGGTGAGCCCGAGCTGCGTCCGCCTGGTCGCCACGCCGGCCAGCGAGCGTACGCCGGTCAGCTCCAACATCCAGCGGGCGTCGGCGGGCGGGACGAGGTGCACGGTGCCCCGCATCGGCCAGGTGCGCAGAGCCTCGCGCCGCTCCAGTGCCGCCTGCACGTCGGCGACGGTCCGCCCCGGCAGTCGGGCACCCAGCGACCACAGCCCGCTGGCCAGATCCTGTGCCTGCATCGCGCCGAACCACTCGACCACCTCGGCGGCGCTGCCGGGCCGGATGCTCGGATGCGGACGCAGCAGCAGGCTGGTCATCCGCAGCGCCAACGCGTCGGTGGCGGTGAGGTCGACAGGCATCGGCAGCCCCTTCCGAGGAGAAGGCCCAGCCTAGAAGCCGTCCACGTCACCCGGGCACCCCGGTCGGGCAGGCACGTCGCCCAGCTGGGCGCGGGTTCAGCTGATGCGGTCGAGGCCGGTCAGGTCGGCGGACACCGCCCAGAGGCGGGCCGCCGTGCTGCTGTCGGTGGGGTTGCCTCGGTGCGGCGGCAGTCCACGCAGTAGTCGCCGCCGTTCGCGTCGAGGTGGGGTGACGTGGCGGCCCACACCTGGGTGGCCGCGCCCTGCTCGACGGTCTTGAACAGGCCCGGCGTCGAGGTCCCGTCCGCGTCGATCCAGCCGGCGGCGACCATCTCCTCGACCGCGAGGTGTCGTTGCAGGGAGTGCGGATCCAACCGGGGTTGACGGAGAAGGCCCGGACGCCGCGCGGTCTGCCGAGCAGGTCGAGGTGGCGGGCGAACAGGACGTTCGCGAGCTTGGACTGGGTGTAGGCCTCCCACTTGTCGTAGCCGCGCTCGAACTGCACGTCGTCCCACCGGATTCGCCACGCCGGGTCGCGCCCGGAGGCGACCGCGACGACACGAGCCGTGCCGGCAGCGGCGAGCGCGGGCCACAGCAGGTTCGCCAGCGCGTAGTGGCCGAGGTGGTTGATCGCGAACTGCGCCTCCCAGCCGGGTCCCACCCGTGTCTCCGGGCAGGCCATGACGCCGGCACTCGCGATCAGGATGTCGAGGGTGGGATGGCGGATGAGGAACCGCTCGGTGAACGCGTGGACGGAGGCGAGGTCGCCGAGATCGAGCTGGTCGACCTCGATCCCGACTCCGCCCGCGTCGGCGAGCGCCCGCTGCGCCACGTCCGGCCGACGAGCGGGGACGACAACCGGGCCCCGGCCCGGTGAGCGCGAGAGTGGTGGCGAGACCGAGGCCGGAGTAGCCGCCCGTGACGACAGCGGTCCTGCCGGTGAGGTCGATTCCGGTGAGGACGTCTCCGGTCGTGCTGTGGGCACCGAACATGGTGTTGGTCGTGTCGCTGGTCATGAGGCGGACGCTAGATGCTAGACCGAGGTCTAGGTCAACGGGTTACCGTCGACGCCATGGCGGACAGGGGCTTGAGCATCGGGCAGGTGGCGCAGCGCATCGGGCTGAGTGTGCACACCCTGCGGCTCTACGAGCGTGCGGGTCTGTTGGCCGGCGAGGTGCGGCGCGACGGGTCCGGCAGACGCGTCTACAGCGCCTGGGACGTCGAGTGGCTGGCGAACTGCGTCAAGTTCCGGGCCTCCGGGATGCCGCTCGCGACGATCAGCCGACTGGCCCAGCTCGTCCGCGAGGGTAGCGGCAACGAGGCCGAACGGCTCGAACTGCTCCGCGCACACCAGCGCCACATCACCGAGCAGCTCGCGCAGCTGCGTGACTGCCTCGACCTCATCGACGTCAAGGTGGCCAGCTACGAACGACACCTCACCGCCGGCGCTTCCGGCGATCCGTGGCACCAGCCCGTGCCGGAAGAACACCTGGTCGACGGGGCTTAACGGGCCGCGCACCGGGATGCGCCGACCGGAAGTGCGCGCGTCGCGCGTGCGGAAGGAGCGTCATGACTGCCGCAAGCGAACCGGCGCGGAACGCCGGGATGAGGTCACGGTCGGACCGCGCGGGGACCGGGGCCAAGACCAGCGCCGCCGCCACCTTCGCCCTGGTGTTCGGGGTGGCCGGTTTCTTCAGCGTGTTGACGGCGATCCTCGCCTGGCTGGGGCTTGTGCTCGGCATCATCGGGATCATCCTCGGCATCGTCGGCCTCAAGATGGCACGCCGACCGGGGTCACCGGCCGGGGCGTGTCGATCGGCGGCCTGGTGCTCAGCATCCTGGCCGTGCTGATCGGCCTCGGACTGGCCGCGGCATCACCACCTTCGTCAACAACGAGAACGCGGTGGACCGCCTCCAGACCCAGGTCGACAAGCTGCGCGACAAGATCGACTGAGTGCCAGAGGCGGGGCCGCCGCCCGTCACGGCCGGTCCCAGTAGGGTGGGCGGCGTGCTCCGCCAGGTCACCGCGATCCGCTACGTCACCCCGCTGCGCGAGGGTGGGTCGCTGCCGGGCGTGGTGGAGGCCGACGACCTGGGCACGTACGTGGCGAAGTTCCGGGCGCGGGCAGGGGCCCAAGGCGCTGATCGCCGAGGTGATCTGCGGCGAGCTGGCCCGTCGGCTGGAGCTGCGCGTGCCGCCACTGGTGGTGCTCGACATCGACCCGGTGATCGGGCGGGCCGAGCCCGACCAGGAGGTGCAGGAGCTACTGGGCAACAGCGGCGGCGCCAACCTGGGGATGGACTTCCTGCCCGGGGCGCTGGGCTTCGACCCGCTGGCGCACCCGTCGACCCGGTGCTCGCCTCGCGGGTGCTGTGGTTCGACGCGTACGTGGAGAACGTCGACCGGAGCTGGCGCAACCCCAACCTGCTCGTGTGGCATCGGGAGCTGTGGCTGATCGACCACGGCGCGTCGCTGTACTTCCACCACAACTGGCCGCGCGCCGAGGCCGCGGTGCACCGGGCCTACCGCGTCGAGGACCACGTGCTGGCGCCGTACGCGTCGCGGCTGGCCGAGGCCGACGCCGAGCTGGCCCCCGGGTCACCCCGAACTGCTCACCGAGGTGCTGGCCCTGGTGCCGGCGGAGTGGCTGACCGCCGCCGACTTCGAGACGGCCGACGACGCGCGGGTCGCGTACCTCCGGCACCTGTCCGCCCGCGTCGACCGCACGGCCGACTGGCTGCCATCGGGGAGCACGGCATGAGGCACCCTTCGAGTACGCGCTGATCCGGCTGGTGCCCCGCATCGAGCGCGGCGAGCAGATCAACGTCGGCGTGCTGCTCTACTGCCAGCAGCGCGACTTCCTGGCCGCCCGGACACACCTGGACGCCGACCGGGTCCGCGCGCTGGCGCCCGACGTCGACCTGCCGGCGGTGGCCGCGGTGCTCGACTCGTGGGACCGGACCTGCTCCGGTGCCGGGCCGGCGACCCGGATGCGGCTCGGTGAGCGGTTCCACTGGCTGGCCGCGCCTCGCAGCACGATGGTCCAGACCGGGCCGGTGCACACCGGGCTCACCGCCGACCCGGCCGCCGAGCTGGACCGGCTCATGGCGGCCCTGGTCCGCTGAGCCCTGACAGTCGGCGGCCGGGCGCGCGGGCGAGCCCTGATCGCGCTACGCCAGCGACGTTGCCGGCGGAGCGCGATCCCCGTTCAGACGCCCGGTGCGGGCGGCGGCTGGAAACCGCCGACACCGATGGCATCAGGATGGCCGTCCGGGCGAGGCGTGTGACCGCAACTATCGGGAAGTTGCGGAAAAATTGAGCCGGGGCATCTGGCGCCGGGGCCGAGGCCCGTCGTTAGGGCACGCGCGCAGCGGGTAGTCGCGGAGCTGACCCGAGACGAGAAGGGGACATCTGATGGCTGCCCAGACCAAGGTAGCGGTGATCTACTACAGCGCCACCGGGATTACGTACCAGATGGCACAGGCCGTGTGTGAGGCCGCCGGGGATGCCGGTGCCGACGTGCGCCTGCGCAAGGTGCACGAGCTGGCTCCGGACGAGGCGATCCGCTCCAACCCGGTTGGCAGGCGCACCGGTTGGAGACCCAGGACGTGCCCGAGGCGATGATCGACGACCTGGCCTGGGCCGACGTGGTGATCCTCGGCGCGCCGACCCGGTACGGCATGATCGCCGCCCAGCTGAAGCAGTTCATCGACACCACCGGCCCGCTCTGGTCCCAGGGTGCGCTGGCCGACAAGGTCTACGCCGCCTTCACCTCGACGGCCACCTCGCACGGAGGGCAGGAGACGACGCTGACCTCGCTCTTCAACGTCTTCTACCACTGGGGCGGGGTCGTGGTCACCCCGGATACACCGACACCAGCCAGTTCATCGCCGGCAACCCGTACGGCGCGTCGCACACCAGCAACAACGGGGAGATCGCTCCAGACGCCGTGGCGCTCGGAGCCTGCGCGCTCACCGCACGGCGGGCGGTGCTGATGGGGCCGCGCTGAAGGCGGGCCTGAGCGGCTGACCGGCCGACGGCGACCGGTGGCGCGGGCGGGGCTCTCGGCCCGTCCGCGCCACCGGTCGATCCAGCCCTACCCTCGGGCGTGGTGACTATGCGCGCTCGCCGGCCGCGGACAAGGGTGCCGGCAGCAGATCGGTCACCAACTCGGTCAGCACCGCGAGCCCGTCCGGGCTGAGCACCGACTCCGGGTGGAACTGCACCCCGGCGAAGCCCTGCCCGCAGGGCGTGCACGGAACCGTCGCCCGCGTCCCGGGCCAGTTCCACCGGCCCGTACGCGGTGGTCAGCCGGTCCGACCCGGCGCGGGCGGTGAACGTCGAGTAGAACCCGACCCGGCGGGTCCGGCCGAACAGCGACACCTCCCGCTGCAACCCCTGGTAGGGCGCCTCCCGGCGGTGCAGTTCCAGCCCCAGCAGCCCGGCCAGCACCTGATGGCCGAGGCAGACCGCGAGGGTGGGACGGCCGGTCGCCAGCAGCTCGGCCAGCAGCGCCCGCAGTGCCCGCATCTTCGGCTCGTCCACGCTGCCCGGGTCTCCCGGGCCGGGACCGGCCACCACCAGGTCGTAGGCGTCGACCGGGCCAGCCTCGTGCCACGGGCGCAGGGTCACCGCGAGACCCAACGCGCCCAGTTGGTGGGCCAGCATCCCGGTAAAGGTGTCCTCGGCGTCCACGATCAACGCCCGGCGGCCGACCAGCCCGGGCAGCCCGGACGTGCCCGGTGACCGTTGGTCCAGCCAGAACCGCGCCAGCGGTGCGTTGCGCGCGGCCAGCGCGTCGCGTACCGCCGGGTCGTCGGCCAGCCGCGCGACCGGCCCGCGGTCGCCGACGGGCGCCGCCGGCCCGAGACCGAGCGCGGCCAGCACACCGGCGGCCTTGGCGTACGTCTCGGCCACCTCACCGGCCGCCGTCGAGTGCCGGACCAGGGTGGCGCCGACCGACACCCGCAGCCCGCCGGTGGGGAGATCTCGGCGGTACGGATCAGGATCGGGGCGTCGAGCGTCTGCCGCCCGGCGTCGTCGTGGCCGAGCAGGGCCAGTACGCCCGCGTAGTAACCCCGGCCCCGGCGCTCGTGCCGGGCGATCACCCGGCAGGCGTTCTCCATCGGGCTGCCGGTGACGGTGGGGCGAACATCGTCTCGCGCAGCACCTCCCGCACGTCCCGGGTGCCCCGCCCGGCGAGCAGGTACTCGGTGTGCGCCAGGTGCGACATCTCCTTCAGGTACGGGCCGATCACCTGCCCACCGTGCTCGGCGACGGTCGCCATCATCTTCAGCTCCTCGTCGAGCACCATGTACAACTCCTCGACCTCTTTCGGGTCGGCGAGGAAGCGCAGCAGGGCCGCCCGGTCCGGGTGCCGTCGCCGACCCGGAAGGTGCCGCTGATCGGGTTCATCATCACCAGCCCGTCGTCGACGCTGACGTGCCGTTCCGGGCTCGCGCCGACGAGCGTCCGCGTGCCGGTGTGCACCACGAACGTCCAGTACGCGCCGCGCTCGGCGACCAGCAGTCGCGCAGCGCGGCCAGCGCGGCCGTCAGCGGTGGACCCTGCACGGTGGCGTGCAGGGTGCGGTGGATGACGAAGTTCGCGCCCTCACCGCGGCCGATCTCCTCGGAGAGCACCCGCTGCACGGTCCGCGCATACTCCTCGTCGGTCACGTCGAAGGCGGCGTCGACGGTGCGGACCGGTTCGTCGGGCAGCAGGGCGAGGACGTCGGCCAGGGCGATCCGCCGGTGCTCGCGGACCTGGAGGCACTCCAGCGGGCGCCGTCGTCGACGCAGGCGAAGCCCCGCTCGGTGATCTGCCGGTACGGCACCAGGGCCAGCGTCCGTGCCCGGGCACGCCCGGGGTCAGCGGGATGTCGGCGAGCCGTTCGACGGTGTCGACCGGGCCGGTGAACAGCTCCAGGTCGTCCGCGCCGTCGCGGCGTAGGAGCGCGAAGGGACCAGGATCGACGCCGCGTGCGACGGCGGCGAGCAGGTCGGTCAGATGGGTCATCGGGGTCTCCGTCGTGCCGGGCGCCGCGTCAAGGCGGCCATCCGGCCGGAGATCCGGCGACCGCCTCGATGGCGGCCGCGTGGATGGAGCTACGCGCGGGAGATGGCCGCCGGGTCGGCGGGCCACCAACAGGTCGGGTGCGCGAGCATGTGATCCACCCTACGCGCCCTCCGCCCGGCTGACACGGGGTAACTTGACCGGCGATGAACATTCTCGCGCTCGATCTGGGCACCTCCTCGGTTCGTGGGCTGGTGCTGGACGCGGGCACCCAGCCGCTGCCCGGCGCCCTGGCCCGGCGCAAGGTCGACCTCGCCATCGGCGACGACGGCACCGGGACGCTGTCCGGTCCCGACTACCTCGCGTCCCTGGTCGAGTGCCTGGACGAGCTGGCCGACGGCGGGCACCTGCACGACGTCGACCTGGTGGCGGTCTCCGCCCAGTGGCACTCGGTGCTCCCGCTGGACCGCCACGGCGCCCCGATCGGCCCGGTGATCACCTGGCTGGACACCCGGCCCGCCCGGTCGGCGGCACGGCCGGACCGGCCGCCCGGACGACTTCCACCAGCGCACCGGCTGCTGGTGGCACCGCTCGTACTGGTCGATGCGACTGCCCTGGTTGCGCGAGCAGTCCGGCACGCCGATCGCCCGGTTCGTCGGCCTGCCCGAGTACGTGCTGGGCGAGCTGCTCGACGACGCGCCCATGTCGATCTCCCAGGCCTCCGGGACCGGGCTGCTGGACCTGCGCACCCTGGGCTGGGACGGGAGGCGCTCTCCTGGCCGGGGCGCGGTCATCGGAGCTGCCGCCCCTCGGCGAGCTGGGCTGGCACGGCCGGCTCCGGGTCGACATGGCCCGTCGATGGCCGCAGTTGGCGCAGGCCCGCTGGTCAGCGCCGGTGGGCGACGGTGGCGCGTCGAACGTCGGGTCGGGCTGCGTCGACCCGAGCCGGGCCGCCGTCACCGTGGGCACCTCCGCGGCCGTACGGCTGATGCAGCGGATCCCGGCCGGCGAACCGATGCCCCGCCTCCCCGAGCGGCTGTGGCGTTACCGGGTCGACCACGAGCACGTGGTGACCGGGGCCGCGTACGCCAACGGCGGCAACCTCTTCGCCTGGGCGGACCGGGAGCTGCGGCTGCCCCGGGCGCGGAGCTGGACGCGGCGCTCGCGCTGGTGCCGGCCGGCGGTGGTCGACCGGCAGACCCCGCTTCGGCGGCGACCGGCCTCCGGCCTCGCGCCGGCGGGCAGCGGTCAGCTGCGTGGCCTCAGCTTCGGCACCACTGCCGTCGACATCCTGGCAGGGCTTATGCAGGGGCTCTGTGAGCTGGTCGCCGATGACCTCGAGGTCCTGGAGTCCACTATCGACAAGCCGGTCGGTGTGGTGCTGGGCGGGGAGCGGTGGCGGCATCGGTGTGGTGGCGGCAGGCTTTCGCGACCGCGCTCGCACCGCGCCCGGTGTCGCACCAACGCAACCCGGAGATCGGCGCCACCGGTGCCGCGTTGGTGGCGCTGGGTCGGTTCGGTGACGCGATCGAGCTCGCCGACATCGGCCGGACGGACGAGCTGGTTTTACCGACCACGGCAGGACGTTCCCACCCGCAGTATCCTTCCTGAGCCCCAGCCTCGCCCGGGCCGTTGACAGGGCTACCCGGCCTGGTTGGATGGACTGCGCTCCCCGTACCGCGGTGGACGCGGTAGGACGGAGGAGACAGGGTGGCGGCAGGTCCCGACCCGGCGAACGGCGCGGTGTCGAACCATCGCCGACGCCGCTTCGACGTCCGAGTCGTTCCGCACCGGCGGCGGTCGCCGTTCCGGCTGCGCGACTGGCGGATGAGCACGAAGCTCGCCACCGTGCTGGTGGTGCCGTCGATGGCCTTCCTCCTGCTCGCCGGCGTGCAGACCAACGCGCTGGTCGGGCGGACGACGACGTTGAACGACTTCTCCAGCCAGGTCGGCATCGGCCGACAGATCACCGCCGTGGTGCACCAACTCCAGCAGGAGCGCGACCGCTCGGCGGGCGAGCTGGGTGAGCTGCGCCGGGGTGGCGACCGGCAGGCCGCGTCGGCCAACCTGAAGCCGCTGCAGGCGGCCACCGACAAGGCCATCGTGGACCTCAGTCGGGCCGCCGAGCCACTGGCCGACGCCGACGCCTCGTGGCGGGTCGCCTTCTCCGAGGCACTGGAGGCGTACGACCAGGTGATCGACATCCGCCCGGCGATCCCGCCGGCGGTGCTCAGCAACGACACCATCCTGAGCAACTACCACCGGGCCGTCAACGCGTTGCTCGACCTGCTGGCCGAGCCGACCCCGGTCAGAACCAGCCTGCGTTGAACGACTCGGTGCTGCGCTACGTCCAGCTGGCCCGGGTGAAGGAACTCTCCTCCCGGGTGCGCGCCCAGCTCTACGCCGCCGCCCGCGCCGGCCGGTACGGCACCGACGACCGGGTGGTCCTCGCCGACCTGCGCGGCCAGCAGCTCACCGCACTCGGCGCGTTCCGGGTGGCCGCGACCAGCGATCAGATCCGCCGGTACGACGAGACCTCGGTGTCCGCGGCGTTCCTGGTCGCCACCCACCTGGAGGAACGGAGCCTGCCGGCCAGCGGGTGTCGCCGGAGGTGCTGCCGGCGGAGCAGTGGTGGGAGTCCAGCGAGCAACGCCAGGAGCTGCTGCGTCAGCTTGAGGCGGGCGTGCTCGACGACGCCGTGCGGCAGGCCGACGACGCCAGCGACGACCAGCTGCGGGACACCCTGCTGGTCGTCGGCGGGTCGTCACCGTCCTGCTGGTCGCCCTGCTGATCTCGCTGCTCGTCGGCCGGTCGGTCGCCCGGTCGATGCGGTTGCTGCGCAGTCAGGCGCTGCGGATCGCCCAGGTCGAGCTGCCGGACGCGCTGGACCGCCTGAAGACCGTCCGAGGTGGGTGCCCACCATCGACGTCTCGCCGGCGGTGGTCCGCTCGCTGGACGAGATCGGTGAACTGGCCGAGGCGTTCGTGGCGGTGCACCGCAGCGCGGTCACGGTCGCCGTCGAGCAGGCGCTCATGCGGCGCAACGTCAACGCGATGTTCGTCAACCTGGCCCGTCGCAGCCAGGTGCTGGTGGAGCGCCAACTGGAGCTGCTGGACGACCTGGAGCGCGAGGAGAGCGACCCCGACCAGCTGGAGAACCTGTTCAAGCTCGATCACCTGGCCGCCCGCATGCGCCGCAACGACGAGAGTCTGCTGGTGCTCGCCGGCACCGATTCCACCCGTCGGTGGAACCGGCCGGTCCGCCTCGGCGCGGTGCTGCTGGCAGCCGCCGCCGAGATCGAGCAGTACCAGCGGATCCGCATCGAGTCGGTGGCCGACGTGTACGTGGTCGGGCACGCCGTCGGCGAGTTGGTGCACCTGTTGGCCGAGCTGCTGGAAAATGCCACGGCCTTCTCCCGTCCGGACACCGTCGTGGTGGTGACCGCCCGGGCCGAGGGGTCCGTGACGCTGATCGAGATCGTCGACCGTGGCCTGGGCATGAGCCCGGACGCGCTGGTCGAGGCGAACGCGGTGCTCGCCAGCCCTCCGGCCGCGGACGTGGCGGCGGTGGAGCGGATGGGCCTCTTCGTGGTCAGCCACCTGGCCGCCCGACTGGGCGTACAGGTGCGGCTGGACGGCGGCGAGGGCGGCCTGGTCGCCCGGCTTGCCATGCCCGAGACGATGCTGGCCCCGTCGGCCGGGTGGAGCTGGACCCACCGGCCCCGGCGCGGATGCTGGCGACGAGCGCGGCCCGGGAGTGGCCGCCGCGAAGCCCGGGCCAGCCGGCAGGCAGGTGCCGCCGGCCCGGGCGTCGCGGCACGGGAGCTCCGGTGGCCGGTCGGCCGCCGGGCGTCGCCGTGCCACGCCAGGGCCGTCCGGTGCCGGTACGCGCCGAGGACGTGCTGACCCGGCCGGGGTCCGCGACGACGGCGGGGCTGGTGGTCGCGGCAGGGGCCGCCCACCTCGACGGTGCCCGCACCGGCGGCACCGCCGACCATCCCGGTGACCGCCGGCACGAACGAGCGGGGCTGCCGATGCGTGTTCCGATGGCGCAGTTGAGCGCTGTCACCCGTTCGGCACAACCGACCGCGACACCACATCGCACAGACCCGGACCCGGAGGCGGTCGGCGGCATGCTCTCGCGGCTCTACAGCGGGGTACGGCGCGCCGAGGCCGAGGACACCACCGAGATACCCGTGCCACCGTCCGGGGCACGACGAAGGGGACGACGACAGTGACGACGTTGAGCCAGGAGGCACGTGACCTGAGCTGGCTGGTGAGCGCGTTCGCCGAGCGGGTGCCGGGCGTGGCGCACGCGGTGGTGGTCTCCTCCGACGGGCTGCTGGTGGCGATCTCCGATCACCTGCCGCGCGACAACGCGGACAAGCTCGCCGCGGTGACCTCCGGGCTGATGAGCATCACCGCGGGCGCGGCCCAGATGTTCGACGGCGACATCGTCAAGCAGACGGTGGTCGAGATGGGCCGTGGCTACTTCCTGGTGATGCAGATCCGCGACGGTTCGATCCTGGCCACGTTGGCGGCGGGTGACGCGGACATCGGTGTGGTGGGTTACGAGATGGCCCGGCTGGCGAAGCAGGCCGGGAGATGCTCACCCCGGCGTTGCGGGCGGAGTTGCAGCAGGCGCTGCCCCGCTGACCGAGTTGGCCGATGCCCGGACGGTCACCGGCTCGCCGGAGCCGAGCCGTCCGGGCCCGGTCCTCCGGGTGCGGCGCGTTCAGAAGCCGCCGTCGGCGATGACGGAGCGGTACCAGGTCGCGCTGCTCTTGAGCACCCGCCGCTGGGTCGGGTAGTCCACGTAGACCAGGCCCCAGCGCTGGTCGTACCCTGGTCCCACTCGAAGTTGTCGAGCAGTGACCAGACGTGGAAGCTCTCCAGCGGCACCCCGTCGGCGATGGCCCGGTGCGCGGCGGTGAGGTGGTCGCGCAGGAAGCTGATCCGACCCGTGTCCTGGACGGTGTCGTCGGCGCCCAGCGTGTCCGGCGTGGGCAGCCCGTTCTCGGTGATGGTGAGCGGGATCGGGCCGTAGTCGCGGGTGATCCGGGTCAGCAGGTCGTAGATCCCCTCGGGTAGATCTGCTGCCACTCGGCCTCGGAGGTCGCCCAGCGGTGTGCGGTGCCGCCGTCGGCGGTGACGTAGATCGGCGTGTAGTACTGCACGGCCAGCAGGTCGACCGGCGCCGAGATGATCTTGAGGTCGCCGTCGCGGATGCCCTGGACCATCCGGCTCTGCGGGCCCAGGTCGGCCAGCAGGTCCTCCGGGTAACTGCCCTTGAGCAGGGAGTCGAGGTAGAGACGGTTCTCGTAACCGTCGTAGAGGTGCGGCCGCCGCGGACTCTGCGGAGTCGTCGGCCGGGTAGCAGGGGTGCAGGTTGAGCGCGGGCCCGATTCGGCTGTCGCTGCCGGTGGCCCGCAGCGCGCCGACCGCGAGCCCGTGCGCGAGCTGCAGGTGGTGGGCGACCAGGTAGGCGGCGTCCGGGTCCTTTCGGCCGGGGGCGTGGTGACCGGTGAGATAGCCGTTCTGCACCACCGTCTTGGGTTCGTTGATGGTGAGCCAGGCCGGGACCAGGTCGCCGAGCTCGCGGAAGAGCACGTCGGCGTAGTCGGCGAAGCGGTGGGCGGCGTCGCGGGACTCCCAGCCGCCGGCGTCCTGTAGCGCCTGTGGGAGGTCCCAGTGGAACAGGGTGGCCATCGGGGTGATCCCCGCTCGTGCAGGCCGTCGAGGAGTCGGCGGTAGAAGTCGAGCCCTCGCTGGTTGGGCACGCCGGCGCCGTCGGGCTGGATCCGTGGCCAGGAGATGGAAAGCGGTAGCTGCGCAACCCGAGGTCGCGCATGAGGTCGAGGTCCTCGGCGTAGCGGTGGTAGTGGTCGATGGCCACGTCGCCGGTGTCGCCGTTGCGGGTGCGCCCTGGGACGCGGCTGAAGGTGTCCCAGACCGACTCGCCGCGCCCGTCCTCCTTGGCGGCGCCCTCGATCTGGTACGCGGAGGTGGCCGCGCCCCAACCGAAGTTGTCCGGGAAGCGCAGCGGGCCGGCGGGCCCGATAGGTATCGACATGGATTCTCCTCATGGATACGGGGCCACCGCCGAAGATTCGGGAGCGCTCCCATGATAGGGCAGGCGCTGCCGGCCGGTCAGCCGACCGTCATGATGGCCGGGCACTGGCGGGCTGGAGACGGGTAAGGCCCCGAGCAGCGAACGAGGCCGTCCGGGCGGCGCGGCGCGCCTGTCCCGTCGGCCTCTTTTCCTATCGTGTACGGGGTTTAGTGTGGGGACGGGGAGGGCAACCCCGTCCCCACCGTAACTGCACACACACGGGCGAGATTTGGGTCCTGCCGTGCGTGTCGCGCGGGAGCCGGGCCACGCGAGTGGCTGTGGTTCCACCTCCCTCCATCTGGCGGGACGATGGCTGACGACGGCGTCCGGGCTGGCCCGTCGTCGGCCTTCGGTCGGGTTCCCGGGTCCGTCAGAGACGGTCCCGGTGATCTTCTTCTTGGAACCTTGTCGATGGAAGCGCTCCCATCGACCGATGTTGCGACTGTAACGCCCGTCACGCCTTTGTGAAAGACCCAAAACGAGATCGAAACAAGGAGCTGATCCAACGCTCCCTGCGCTTGTTGTGGGAGCGCTTCCATGGCACACTGTCGATTCGACGCGACAGGAGCCACATCGCGTGAGTGCGGGTCCACCGAGGGCAGCCGGCAGCACCACATCCGGTCACGGTCACCCGATCAGCCGGCGGGACCCCTCCCGTGCGGGCCGCACCGCCGTCCCGGCCGGGCCGGGGAGACCACCTTCCCGGCGCCTCGAATTCCCCGCGGACCACCACCCTCGCGGGGCAGGCGCCTCGCCGGGGACCATCCCGGCCCGGTCCGAGGAGACACCGCGCACATGAGACAACTGGCAATACGCCGCCGCGTGGCGCTCGCCGCCGCCGCGCTGCTCGCCATCGGCGGGTGACCCTGCCCGCGGGCGCCGCACAGGCCGCGCCCGCCTGCGACGTGGTCTACGCGACCAACGACTGGAACACCGGCTTCACCGCCAACGTCACCATCAAGAACCTGGGTGACCCGGTCAGCAGTTGGACACTCAAGTGGACCTTCCCGAACAGCAGCCAGCGCGTCACGCAGGGCTGGTCGGCGAAGTTCAGCCAGTCCGGCAGCGAGGTCACGGCGACCAACGAGTCGTACAACGGCAACCTCGGCACCGGGGCCTCCACCACCATCGGCTTCAACGGCACCCACTCGGGCAGCAACCCGAAGCCCACCTCGTTCACCCTCAACGGCACCCCTGCAACGGCACCCGGCCAACCAGCCGCCGACGGTCTCCCTCGGCCTGCCGACCGGGCCGTTCACCGCGCCGGCCGACGTGCCGCTGACCGCCACCGCCAGTGACCCGGACGGGACGATCAGCAGGTCGAGTTCTACCGCAACGGCCTGCTGATCAACACCGACACCTCGGCCCCGTACGCGTACACGCAGGAGGACCTGCCGGCCGGCAGCTACACCGTCCAGGCCAAGGCGTACGACAACGCCAACGGCATCGGGGTCGACGAGAGGCGTTCACCGTCGGTGCCGCCAGCGGCCGACACTCGTCGCCACGCCGTCCGCGGTGAGCGTCAGTGAGGGTGGCACCTCCACCTTCAACCTCAAGCTCAGCGCCGCGCCGACGGCAACGTGCCGGTCACCCTCACCCCACCGGTGACGCCGACGTCACGGTCTCGCCGACCACCGCCACGCTGACCCCGAGCAACTGGAACACCGGGGTCACCGTCACGGTCGCCGCGGCGGAGGACACCGACACCCTCGGGGGCGCCGCCACCATCACCGCCTCCGCCACCGGTCTCGCCTCGCTGGCGGTCACCGCCACCGAGATCGACAACGACACCCCGGCGGCGACAACACCTACATCGCGAAGTTTCTCGAGCAGTACGGCAAGATCAAGAACTCGGGCTACTTCAGCCCCGAGGGCGTGCCGTACCACTCGGTGGAGACGCTGATCGTCGAGGCGCCCGACCACGGGCACGAGACCACCTCGGAGGCGTTCAGCTTCTGGCTGTGGCTGGAGGCGAACTACGGGCGGGTCACCCAGAACTGGGCCCCGTTCAACAACGCCTGGACGGTCATGGAGAAGTACATCATCCCGACGCACGCGGACCAGCCGACCGCGGGCTCCGCCGGCACCCCGCAGTACGCCGCGGAGTACAACCTGCCCAGCCAGTACCCTTCGGCGCTGAACCCGAACGTCCCCGTCGGACAGGACCCGCTCCGCTCGGAGCTGCAGTCCACCTACGGCACCGGCGACATCTACGGCATGCACTGGCTGATGGACGTCGACAACACCTACGGCTTCGGTCGCTGCGGCGACGGCACCACCAAGCCGGCCTACATCAACACCTTCCAGCGGGGCGCCAGGAGTCGGTGTGGGAGACCATCCCGCAGCCGTCCTGCGACACCTTCAAGCACGGCGGTCAGTACGGCTACCTCGACCTGTTCGTCAAGGACACCGGCGCTCCCGCCAAGCAGTGGAAGTACACGAACGCCCCGGACGCCGACGCCCGCGCCGTGCAGGCCGCGTACTGGGCGCTGACCTGGGCCAAGGCGCAGAACAAGCAGGCCGACGTTGCGGCCACCATCACGAAGGCCGCCAAGATGGGTGACTATCTGCGGTACGCGATGTTCGACAAGTACTTCAAGAAGATCGGCAACTGCGTCGGGGCCAGCACCTGCCCCGCCGGCAGCGGCAAGGACTCGGCGCACTACCTGCTCTCCTGGTACTACGCCTGGGGTGGCGCGTACGACGCCAGCCAGAACTGGTCCTGGCGGATCGGCTCCAGCCACAACCACTTCGGCTACCAGAACCCGTTCGCGGCCTGGGCGCTGACCAACACCCGGAGCTCAAGCCGCAGTCCGCGACCGCGGTCGCCGACTGGACCAAGAGCTTCGAGCGGCAGCTGGAGTTCTACACCTGGTTGCAGTCCGCCGAGGGCGGCATCGCCGGTGGCGCCACCAACAGCTGGGACGGCAGCTACGCCCAGCCGCCGTCCGGCACCAGCACCTTCTACGGCATGTTCTACGACGTCGACCCGGTCTACAACGACCCGCCGTCGAACCAGTGGTTCGGCATGCAGGCCTGGTCGATGCAGCGCATCGCCGAGCTGTACCTGCAGACCGGCAACGCGAAGGCCAAGGCGCTGCTGGACAAGTGGGTGCCGTGGGCGATCGCCAACACCACTGTCGGCACCAACTGGTCGATCCCGTCGGACATGGCGTGGACCGGTCAGCCGACGACCTGGAACCCGTCCAGCCCGCAACCCAACACCAACCTGCACGTCGAGGTGATCAGCAAGGGCCAGGACGTCGGCGTCGCCGCCGCCTACGCCCGGATCCTGATCGCGTACGCGGCCAAGTCGGGCAACGCGGCCGCCAAGACGACCGCCAAGGGTCTGCTTGACGGCCTGTCGGCCGCCAGCGACGCCAAGGGTGTCTCCACCACCGAAGCGTGGCGACTACCGGCGCTTCGACGACACCTACAACGCGTCCACCGGGCAGGGCGTCTACGTCCCGCCGGGCTGGACCGGGAAGATGCCGAACGGCGACACCATCGCCGCCGGCAAGAGCTTCCTCGACCTGCGGTCCTTCTACAAGAACGACCCGGACTGGCCCAAGGTGCAGGCGTACCTGGACGGTGGCGCTGAGCCCAGCTTCAACTACCACCGGTTCTGGGCACAGGCTGACGTCGCCATGGCGTACGCCGACTACGGCAGCCTGTTCCCGAACGGCTGAGACGACCCGGGTGGGTGGCGTGGACCGCCCACCCGGGCTTCGGCCCGGGTCCGCAGGAACGACGGACCCGGGCCGGCGGGACGGCCTGACACCCACGGTCAGGCCGGGGTGGGCCAGCCATCTGGCCAACGCAGCGGATCGGCTGGCCCACCCCACCGCCCGGACTGAAGCTAGTCGCGAAAAAGCCCAGAAATTCGGGCCGTCGTGGGATCACACCGAAGTCTGTGACGGAGTAACGTACGTCACCGGAGGCCGCTCCCCGTGGCGGCCTCTCCACTTATTTGCCCCGACACCGCCCGTGGCCCCTGGTTCAGCGGGGCGGCGCGACCGGGCCTCCGTCGACCGGGTGACGCGGCCCCGGGTGCCCGGCCGGCAACGACCGCCGCAGCACCACCCAGCTCAGGGCCAGCGCCGCGGCGACCAGCGGCCAGGTCAGAGCCACCCGGGCCACCACCAGCGCGAGCACCTGCCCACCCAGGTAGAGCGGCACGAACACCGCGAGCCGCAGCAGGTAGGTCGCCGTCCACACCAACTGGCCCGGCCGTACGCGCGCAGCAGCGCCGGATCGCGCCGCCAGCGGGTGCGCTGACCCAGTACGCCGCCGACCAACACGCCCAGCAGTGGCCAGCGCACCGCGACGCTGACCGTCCACGCCAGAGCGCTGGCGGCGTTGGACAACACCTGGATCAGAAAGAAGTTCTCGGCCCGGCCGGTGCGCACCGCGATCAACGCCGCGACGCAGACGGCCAGCAGCCCGATCAGCACCGAGCGCGGCCGGTCACCCCGACGCAGCCGTACGCCGGCCACCACCGTGCCCACGGCCAACGCCGCGCCGACCCCGGCCCACAGTGACTCACCGCCCAGCAGCCAGCCCGCCGCGAACGCCAGCGGCGGCAGGGTGGCGTCGATGGCGCCGCCTCGCCCGCCCAGCAGATCCGTCAGCGACTCCGCCCGCACCGGCCCTCCCGGGCCCGGATCGTCGCCCGCCAACCGGTCCGGGCCGGGCTCGGCCTGCCCACTCTCGCTTCCCGGTGTTCCGCCCACCGCCACCTCCTCGCTCCCGGCACAACCTAACCGGCGATTGGCGGCGGGCCCCGGTCCGACTGCCGACACCTGCCGCTACGGTGTGCGGATGCGCGCGACGGCACGGGGTTGGACCGCGGTCTGGTTGGTCGTACTGGCCCTTGTCCAGGCGGCTGCCTTCCTCGCCGTGTGGCGGGTGGCCGTGCACCTTGAGATCGGTCAGTGGGTGGACACGGTCGCCCTCACCGGCAACCGGATCGGGCAGGACACCATCGACGGCCCTGTCGACCGGATCCTCAACGCGATGTCGGTGGTGTCGCTGCTGGCCGCCACCGCGATGATCGGGTTCATCGCGTTGATCCGGGGCCGGATCGCCCTCGCCATCACCGCGACCCTGCTGATCGCCGGCGCCAACGTCACGACCCAACTGCTCAAGCACGGGCTGAGCCGACCCGACTTCGGTCTCGACCCGGCACGTGCCGCGGTGGGCAACAGCCTGCCCAGCGGGCACACCACGGTCGCCGCCTCGGTGGCGGTCGCGCTGGTGCTCGTGCTGCCGCCCAAGGTGCGGTCGGTGGGTGCCTTCATCGGTGCCGCCTACGCCGCCATCGCCGGAGTCGCCACGCTCTCCGCCGGCTGGCACCGGCCCAGCGACGCCGTGGCCGCGTACCTGGTGGTGGGCGTCTGGGCGGCGCTGGCCGGGCTGGTCCTGCTGATCACCCAGCGCGAGCAGGCCGAGGTCGCCCCGGCGACGCGCACCGGATCGTGGCGCTGGTGCTCGGGGTGGGCGGTGTGCTCGCCCTGATCGCCTGCGGGCTGTCCCTGGCCTGGTTGGTCGATCTGCGCGACACCGGGCCGGAGGAGCTGAGCCGCCGCCCGCTGTTCGTCGGCTACGCCGGCAGCGCCGCCGGATCGCCGGCACGATGGCGGTGGTGATGGCGCTGGTGCTCACCGTCGTGCACCGGCTGGTGCCCCGGGTCAAGGGTTGAGCGGGCCGGTCCTCGCGGCGTTCTCCACCGAGTGCGCGCAGCTCACCACGATCGTCGCCGAGGTGGTCGACGCCGACCTCGACCGGCCCACCGACTGCCCTCCGTGGACCGTCCGGGACCTGATCGCGCACATCCGCACCGGGGTCGGCCGGCTTCCGGGCATGCTCGCCGCGCCGGCACCGCCGCGCGCCGCTGTGGACGCCGCCGGCTACTTCGGCGCGGCGAAGTTCACCACCGGGGTGGATGCCGACCGGATCGCCGCCGGCCAGCGGGACGCGCTGACGGTGGACCGGGCGGCGCTGGCGAGCGAGGTGGACCGGGCCTGGCGCGCCACCGAGGCAGCGGTCGCCGCCGCACCGCCCGAACGGGTGGTGCGCACCCGCACGGCGACGCGATGAGCCTCACCGAGTTCCTGCGGACCCGGGTCGTCGAGGTGGGTGTGCACGGTCTCGATCTGGCCGCCGCGCTGGGCCGGCCCCGTGGCTCACCACACCGGCCGCTGTCGTGATCGCCGACCTGCTCACCGGCGGGCGACCGACACCGGCCGGGTTGGGCTGGGACCGGCTCACCCTGATCCGCAAGACCACCGGCCGGGCGGCGCTGACCGCCCGGAACGGGCCGCGATCGACGCCGCCGACTTCCGCTGGCTGGCCTTCGGCCGCTGAACCCGGCCGGGTCAGCGCGGGGAGCGAGGCGCGGGGACGTGCGGGGCGACGCCCGCAGGTGCGTCAGCACCACCGGGTCGATCCGCCCGGGCACCAGCCGTTCCTCCAGGTTCTCCAGCCCGCCCAGGAGATCAACGCCGCCTCCGTCCCGTTCTCGTCCGCGGGATGGCCCAGCGCGCCGAGCAACGCCGCCACCTCCGCGGCGACCGCCCCACTCAGGTCCAGCAGGGTGGCCGGGTCGGGACGGCCGAACAGCATGGTGTGCGTGGCCAGCAGCCGCCCCAGCTCGGCGATCGGGTCCGCGTGGTCGTCCACGCGCAGGTCGACCACCACGTCGCTGGTGCCGCCGTACCCGCCGCCGCGCTCGACCACCAGGAGGCCGGCGCTCTGTCGACCGCGGCGGTCGCCGCCCGCCTCGTCCCCGGCGCGGAGCGCGGCGACCAGCCGCTCGGCGAACGGCAACGCCGACCCGCCCAGCCACGCGTCGCCGAGCGCGTCCACGACTTCCGGGCCGGTGAGCACGTTGCCCTGGGCGGCCCAGCCGTCGCCGGTCCGCCCACCGGCCCACGGATGGCAGGCCGGCCCGGTCCAGTTGGCGCCCGGACCGCTGGCCCCCGACGCCCAGCTGCCGGTGCTCGCGCTCCGGGTCGGCGGCGATCAGCCCGGCGACCACGTCGGCGGCAGCCACCCGGTCCGCAGCAGGGTGAGGCCCTGCGGACGGTAGGCGAGGTTGACGTGCGCCTGGGTGGCCAGCGCGCCCACCTCGGCGGCGGCGGCCGGCACCAGCGCACCGGCGGCGAGGAACTTGCTGGCGACGGCCACGCCGTGCAGGCGGCCGTCGGCGGAGCGGGCGACGAGCGAAGGTCACCCGGCGAGACTAACCGTCCGCGCCGGCCGGACCTCGTCCTGCCGCCGGCTCAGAAGGGTGGCGCGGCAGGCTCCGGTGCAGCGCCGTGCGCCCGACGGGCGTCGACCACCGCGACGGTGGCCAACACCAGCACCCGACGCCGGTCGCGACCACACCGGGCAGGTACAGCAGCGGCACCGACGACGCCACCAGCACCGTGAGGGCGATCCACCGGGAGGGAGACCCGCGCGAACACCTCGTACTCCATGCGGGCCCGGCCGGCCAGGAACAGGGCCGGACCACCGAGCACCATGGCCAGCCACGCACCCGGGATCCGCTCCAACGGATGCTCGATGATCAGCTCGTAGCCGATCGCGGTGGCGGCGAGACCGATCACCATCAGCAGGTGGGTGTCGGCGGCCGAACGGCCGATGGTGGCGGGATGCCGAGCCTTCACCACCGCCTGGCCCAGGATCCGCCCGGCCCGCTGCACGTAGATCCGCCACAGCAGGATCGAGGTCGCCACCGCGAACGCGAACGCCCACACGTGCCCCGCCTCGAACGGCCCCGCGCTGTACGCGAAACCCGCCACCAGGATCGTCTCGCCCAGCGCGACGAGGAAGAACTGCTGGTACCGCTCGGCCAGGTGTTCCCCGGCGATCTCCCACTTGGAGACCCTCGAACGACCCAGCCCCGGCACCGGCCAGCCACACCGGGCGGCCAGGTACTCGATGGCCAGCGCCGCCGACCAGAGCACCACCTGCGCGTTGGTCGACAACATCGCACCACTGATCCAGAACACCCGCTGAACGCGAACACCACGGCCATCCGCACCTTCAACCGGCGGTACGGGTGCGCGCCCAACGCGATCGAGAGGATCAACGGCCGGGCCAACTGCGCGATCACGTACGCCACCGCGAACATCAGCGACGTCTCGCTGAACGCCCGGGAATCGCCACCCCATCAGCATGCTGCACACCAACGCGGTGATCACCACGGTCTGCAGTGGCACCCGGTACGGGTCGTACCGGCTGGTCGTCCACGCGGTGCCCTGCCAGACCGCCCAGAGGGCGAGCAGCAACAGCAGCGTCTTGCCCGCGCCGGTGATCGTTCCCCAGCCGTGCGCCCGCCCCGATTCCTGGGTCAGGTCCTCGAACGCGCGGGCCGAGATCCGGGTGAGCGCGAAGACGTACACCAGGTCGAAGAAAAGTTCCAGGAAGGTCGCCCGGCCGGGGCGGGCGCCGCCGGACCGGCTCCAGGTGTCCCGCTGCCCTGGAACTCATGGTCAGCGGCCTGCGCCGTCGGTCCGGTCCACCCGAAGTCGTAGCACTCCGGCCGGCACGGGCGGCCGGAAACCGGCGATTCTGCCCAGTCCGGGGATCTTGCTCGGGTGCCCCGTCAACCGGCACGATCGACCGGTGACGAATCGATGGGGCATGACGGTCCCGCTGGGCGACATCGCGCTGGCCCACCACGACGCGGCGTACGCCGCCCTCGACCGGGCCGGGTTCACCGACGTGTGGTCGTCCGAGGTGGCCGGGACCGACGCGTTCACTCCGTTGGCGCTCGCCGCGGCGTGGCAGCCCGGCTGCGGCTCGGCACCGCGATCACGCCGGTCTTCACCCGGGTCCCGCGCTGTTGGCGATGAGCGCGGCGGCATTGGCCGAGGCCGCGCCGGGCCGGTTCTCGCTCGGCATCGGCGCGTCCTCGCCAGTGGTCGTCGGGGACTGGAACGCGGTGCCGTTCGACGAGCCGTTCCGGCGCACCCGCGACGTCCTGCGCTTCCTGCGCGCCGCGCTGGCCGGGAAGACCGTCGACGAGGCCTACGACACGTTCACCGTCCGCCGGTTCACGCTGGAACGGCCGCCGGAGGTGCCGCCGTCGATCCTGCTCGCCGCGCTGCGCCGGGGATGCTCCGGCTGGCCGCCGCCGAGGCCGACGGGGTCATCCTCAACTGGCTCAGTGCCGACGACGTGCCGCGTGCCGTCGCCGAGCTGGGCGAGCGACGCGCCGGCTTCGAGGTCGCCGCCCGGATCTTCGTCTGCCCCACCGAGGACGCCGCGTACGCCCGCGCGCTGGGCCGCCGGCTGATCACCAGCTACCTCACCGTCCCGGCGTACGCCGAGTTCCACCGCTGGCTCGGCCGCGACGAGGTGCTCGCGCCCATGTGGGACGCCTGGGCTTCCGGTGACCGGCGGGGCGCCAGCGCGGCGGTGCCGGACGAGGTGGTCGACGCGTTGGTGCTGCACGGCTCGCCGGAGCGGTGCCGTGCCGAGGTGCTCCGCTACGCCGACGCCGGTGTCGACGTACCCGTGCTCGCGCTGTTGCCGACCCCGAGGTCGCCGCCGGCGGCGCGACCACGCTGCTCAGCCTCATCGCCCGGTTGGGCACCAACCCCGTGGAGGCGTCCGCATGAACCTCACCGACCGGATCGTGGTGGTCACCGGCGGCGCCGGCGGCATCGGCGCGGCGCTGTCCCGCAGGTTCGCCACCGAGGGGCCGCGGCCGTGGTGGTCGCCGACCTGGACGCCGACGCGGCCCGTGCGGTGGCCGAGGGCATCGGTCCGGTCGCGCACGCCAGCGCCCTCGACGTCACCGACGAGGAGCAGGTCCGCGCGCTGGTCGCAGACACCGAGGAGCGGTACGGCCGGATCGACCTGTTCTGTGCCAACGCCGGGGTGACCACCGGCGGGAGTGGAGGTCGACGACGCCGGCTGGGACCGGGCGTGGCGGGTCAACGTGCTCGCCCACGTCTACTCGGCCCGCGCGGTGCTGCCCGGAATGCTCACCCGGGGTGGCGGGCACCTGCTGCACACCTGCTCGGCGGCGGGCGTGCTGACCGCCGTGGGGACGCCGCGTACACCGCGACGAAACACGCCTCGGTGGGCTTCGCGGAGTGGTTGGCGATCACCTACCGGGACCGGGGCATCCGGGTCAGCGCTCTCTGCCCGCAGGGGTGGACACTCCGATGCTCACCGAGGGCTCGCCGACGGCCACCTCGGGTCCCGGGTGGTCGCCGCGTCCGGTGCGGTGCTCACCCGGACCAGGTCGCCGACGCGGCAGTCGCCGGGCTGGCCGAGGAGCGGTTCCTGATCCTGCCGCACCCGGAGGTCGCCGACTACGCCCGCCGCCGCGCCGAGGACCCGGACGGCTGGCAGGCCGGCATGCGCAAGCTGATCCGCCGCCTGACCGCCTGACGGTTTCCCGCTACCGCACCGGAACGCGCCCGACGGCCAGGAGGTGGGCGCTCGATCCGATCAGCGCCGGCTCGCTGCTGTAGAGCCGGGCGAGGTCCAACGCTCCGGCGAAGACCGTGTCCTGCGCCGGCCCACCTGCCGCCGCCTCCGCCGCCGTCCATGCCGGACCTTCGACGCCGTGTACGACGACATCGGTCAGCCCGCGGCCGCGCACTCGTCGGTGATCTCCTCGACCCGATGGAAGTAGGCGTGGGTGAAACCGATCTCCGGATCGTTGACGCCGTCGGTCAGCAGCTTCCCGGCCTCGTCGAGCACTCTCTCGTTCAGCCGTCCGGTGGCCGCGAAGTCCAGCGGTCCGGCGAAACGCGAGATGGCAGCGGCCACGACGCGACCGCCGGGCGCGTGACCCGGACCGCCTCCCGTAGAGCCTGTAGTCGGTCGGCACGGCGCACCAGGTGGTACAGGGGACCCAGGAGCAGCGCGGCGTCGTACTCGTCGTCGGCATCGGGCAGCGCCCGCGCGTCGGCGACCTCCGCCTCGACCGGAGGCTCCCGGCGCGGGCCTGCGCGACGTGACTCGGCACCAGGTCGACGAGGCGGACCTGGTAGCCGGCGCCCACGAGAGCCCGCGCGTACTCGCCGGTGCCCCACCGATGTCCAGCACCCGGGCACCCGGGCCGGGCAGCATGTCCCGCAGGAGTTGCACAGTGCGGATCCACTCCAGTCGAGCCTGCGGCCGGGCGGACAGACGCTGGTCCTCGCGGTAGCGCAGCGTGTAGTAGTCGACGATCTCGCTCGTATGGTGATCCACCCCCGATGGTCACCGTTGCGGGCGCACACCGCCAGCGCGTTCTCGCGCCCGCCAAACCGGGGCGATCCCCAGCTGCGGGAGTGCCTTCACCTCTGCCGGGGAGGACGAATGCGCCCGTCACCGCAGACCATGAGGTCATGAATGTCGGTGTGCCCTCGGGGCGACGTGTCAGACCGATCCGTTCGGCCGCACCCCTCCGCCGCGGCCGGCCCGCGTAGCCGGTGGGCGGTGGCCTGTGTCGTCTTCGTCGTCGGTGAGGTGGTTCTGCGGCTGTACTGGATCGCGGGCGGCCGGTGGGGTACACCGCCTGCGACCGCACCGACCTGGGCGACCCGGCGGGAGGCTGCGGCGCGGATCGCGTGGAGGCCCTGCCGTTCTGGGCCGGTTGGGGAGCGGTGGCCGTCGCTGTTGTCCTCACGGTGCTGCTCGGGTACGCGTTGCGGTTCCCCGGCCGCCCGCGACCGTCGGCGTCTGGGCGGCGAGCGCTCTGCTCCTGGTCGTCGCGTTCCCACTGCACCTGATCTTCGAGGTCCCGGCCGCGTTGGCGGGCGCCCCTCGGACTGGCGTGACCTCGGCGCCCGCCTCGCGCTGGTGGCCGGTGGCCTCCTGTTCGCCGGGCTCGCGAACGCGTCCGGTCCCCAGCGCGGACCGGTGCCGGCCGGCTACCGGCCGGTGCCGCGGTGGACGCGCCTCTGGGCGTACGCCGCCGTCGCCCTGCCGGTGGTCGGCTGGGCCGTGCCGCACGCCCTCTGGTGCTCGGCCTTCCGTTCGGCATCTCCGAGCGGAAGCTGGATGAGATCCACCAGAGTCTCTCGACGCTGACCGGCGTCGCGATCACAGTCGTTCCGCCGCTCGCGGGTCTGCTCGTCCTCGGCCTGGTGCAGCGGTGGGGCAGCAGTTTCCCGCTGGGTGCCGGTCCTGGGCGGTCGACGGGTTCCCCGGCTGCTGGCGATGATCCCGGCGGGGTGGTGGCGCTCGCGCTGGTCACGTACGGCGTGCTGAGCGTGACGGTGTTCGTCGGCCAACTGCTCGCGGGCGACCTGCCCTGGTCGGACGTGTGGGACGGGTGGGCGGTGTCCGCCACGCTGCTGGTGTTCCTCGGCTGGGGAGTGGCGCTGGGCGTCACCACCACCGGCTACGCCCTCGCCACCTCGGCATCCGGCCCCGGGTCGCCGGGTTCCACCACCAGGACCTCGACCGCTCCGGCCCGCGACGATCGGAGCATCCGTGGGCACCACTGACTCTGGCCCTGCCTGGCCGCCGCCCCGCCCGCCCCGCCACAGTGGGCCGCCGCCCCGCCACTGGGGCCGTCTGGGCCGCCTACGCCGTCCCGCTCTGTGTCCTGCCGTCCGCGGCCTGGCGACTGTCCCTCGTGTTCACCGACGATGCCGCCACCTCGTGGTACATGATCTTCCTTTCCGCCCTGTCGATGGGGCTGGCACTGGCGACGCTCGGGCTGGTGCACCGCTGGGGACAGCGGGTGCCGCAGTGGTCCCGCTGCTCGGGGTCGTCCGATCCGGCGCGCCCGGTCGTGCTCGTCGCGCTGACCGGAGGCTGGCTGCTGGTCGCCATCTGCGTGTACTTCCTGCTGAACCAGAGGTTCCACCTGGTGCAGTCCGGCTGGGTGGGGATCGGTGCGGACGAGCCGGTCCATCCGCCGCCAGGCTGGGAGGTCCTGCGCTACTACGCCCCACTGCTCGCCTGGGGCCCCTGGTCATCGCCGCAGCCACGAACTACCACAAGCGCGCTGCCCCGGCCCTCCTCGGTGATCAAGAGGTTCGCGTCAGATTCGGCCCCATTCCTGACGCAAACCTCTTGGTCACCGGGGAGCGGGGTGCGGGCGCGGTTCAGGGGCCGGGGTGGATGGACCAGAGCAGGCGGCGCCACCACGGGCGGGCCGCTCGTAGCGTCGTGACGTAGTGCGTCGCCACCTCGGCGGCGCGGGTCGCCTGGTCGGCTGTCGCGGCGCCGGGGCGAAGCCCACCTGATTCAGCAGGGCCGCCAGGTCGTCGACTGTCGCGTCCGGGGCCGGGGCCGGGCCTCCGCCGGGGTCGCGCCGGCGCTGCTGCTTGCGGCTTTGCGGGCTTCGGCCAGGGCCTGGCGGGCGTGCCCGGCGACCTCGGTCGCGGCCAGGTCGTCGCCGACCGGTCGGCCAGCCAGCCGGAGCGCGTCGGTGACCTCCCGCCAGGCACCGGCGATGCGCTGGCCGGGGTCGCCCCGACCAAGCCGGGCGCGGCTGAGTGAGCGGCGCATCGCCAACAGCGTGAGCAGCAGTGCCCCACCAGCAGCAGCAGGCCGCCGCTGCCGCCGGCGACGAGCACCGGCGTGGAAACCCCGCCCGGGCTGGGCGGACCGTCGGCGGCAGCCACCGGCTCCGGCGAGGCGCTCGGCTCGGTGGTGGGCGCCGGCGCCTCCGAGGGCGGAGGTTCCTCCGGCGTCGGGCGGAAATCCTCCTCCACCGGTCTCGGCTCCTCGTTCGCGCGGGGCATCGGGTCGAACGGCACCCAACCCAACCCGTCGAAGAGCACCTCCGGCCAGGCGTAGGCGTCGCCGGCCAGCACCGGCCCCTGCCCTTGGCCCGGAAACCCACCACCACCCGGGTCGGCAGCCCGGAGAGCCGGCCGAGCACCGCGAACGCCGCCGCGAACTGCTCGGAGGTGCCCTCCTGGCCGCCGCCGTTGCGGGGCCCGAAGAGAAAACCCAGATTCGGGTACGCGTGCCCGCTCGGCGCGTCCGCCACCACCCGGTAGTGCTCGGCCAGGAACTCCTCGATCGCCAGGGCCCGCGCGAACGGCGCGCCGTTCTCCTCGGCCAGTTGCGTGGCCAGCCGGCGCATCGGGTCGGGCACCCCGTCGGCGACTCGGAGCACCCGGCCACCTCCTCGCCGGCGGGCACGTTCGCGCTCGTCAACAGGTTGAGCTCCGGGCTCTCCTCGGCTGAGGTCACCGTGTACCGCAGCCCCGGCGTCAACCCTCCGGCCGGATCAGGGTCCCGCTCGCCGGGTCGTACGCCACCCGTGCGCCACTGACCTCCCGGGCGTCGCCACGGCGGGCAGGAGCCGACCGCTCAGCTCCGCCACGCTGATCTGCTGGCGGACCGTCCGTACCGTGCTGTCGCGGGCCGGCGTCGCGGCCGGCAGGATCCGACCGGCGTTGCGGTACGTCGCGCCGACCCGCCAGGTCACCCCGTCGTAGTCACTGAGCACCGCCAACCGGATCCGCACATCGCGGTCGGTGTCCACTCCGGACCCGGCCTCCGGCTTCGACTCCGACTCCGGGTCCGGCTCCGGCTCCGGCGAGTCACCGGCGGCGGCGGGGGCAGCGGGCGCCGGAGCGTTCAGTGCTCACGTCGAGCAGCTTCTGCTCCGGGTGCAGCGCCCAGCCGGAGATCCGGACCAACGGGTTCTCGTCGAGCGTCTGCACCTGCGGCGGCTCCACGTACCGGCGCGGGTCGACCGGCCGGCCGTCGACCTGGTCCACGACGACCGGGCCGAGCAGTGCGACCAGCCCGACCACCAGGGCCACCCCGAGCGCCGCGCTGGTGGCCAGCCGCAGCCGCACCGCCGCGCGTACCCGGGGAGCCAGATCCGCTGTCGAGTCGCCGCCGGCCGGTGCCGTGCCGGTGGTCGTCGCCAGGCCGACCGCCGCGACCGCGACGAACGCCAGCGTCACCCCGACCGCCGGCGCGGCATTCGGACCGACCACGTAGAGGGCGGCGGCGTAGACCCCGCCGCCGGCAGATAACCCAGCAGCACCCGACCGGTGCGCAGCGCCACCTCCGCGCCGGCCAACCCGGCCAGCCAGGCGGCGACGACGGGCACCAGCACCGTGTCCGGTGTGGGCTCCACCGGGATCATCGCGGTGAGCAGCCGGGGATGCCGTTGCGCGCGGCGTCCGCGGTGACCTCCAGCAGGCCGCCCGGAAGGTCGGCGTGGGTGGCGGCCAGCCGCAGCGACCACAGTGTCCAGCCGGCCATCGCGGCCACCGACACCGGCGCCACCAGCCAGGACGGCAGCCGCCAGGCGGCCACACTGACCAGCACCGACCCGGCCGCCGCGCCGACGACCAGCCAGGTCAGCAGGCCGCCCGCGTACACCCGGCCGAGCACCACCCCGGCGAGCGCCGTCAGCCCGATCAGCGTCAGCGGAAGAACCGCCGCCGCGCCACCCGCAGGGCCCCGTCACCACCGGCGGACCCCGTCCCACTCGGCGGCGAACTGCGCGCCGTCCGCCGCGTCGACGACGACCAGCCCGGCCGCGCCCGGCGGCGTCGGCTCGGCCGCACCGAACACCCCGACCACCACCGACGGGTACGCCCGCGCAGCGCGCCGAGGTGCCCCAGCTCGTCCCGACCACCCGGGCCGGTCAGGAAGATCAACGTGTCACCGAGCCGGTCCTGCCGCAGCCGGGTGGTGGCGTCGCGTACCGCGTCACCATCGTCGGACAGTTCGGCGGCGGCGAGCCGGTCCAGCGGCCCGAGCGCGGTCTCCCCGCCAATGGGCTCCGCGTCGACCGGCTCTGCGGCGACCATCAGCAACAGCACCGGCAGGTCGGCGCGGTGCGCGGCGGTGACGATCGACGCCGCCGCCTCACAGGCCGACTCGAACGACTCGGCCACCCGCCGACCCGCCGCGGGTGCCCGGCGACACGGTTGTCCAGCAGGACGACCAGGCGCGGCAGGCTGGTGTCCACGTTCTCCCGCACCATCAGCTCACCCACCCGCGCGCTGGTCCGCCAGTGCACCCGGCGCAACTCGTCACCGACCACGTACTCCCGCAACGAGTCGAACGTGATCGAGCCGTGCGGGACCCCGTCCACCCGGCCGTCGAGGCTGCGCCCGGCGCCGGTCGGCACCGCCGTCAGCGGATGGATCCGGGATACACCACACCGGCACCGCCGCACCGTACGGGCGGGCCAGCGCCACCAACCCCAGCGGGTCGCGCCGCGTCACCCGCAGCGGCCCGACCGGCACCACACCACGACGGTGGGTCGGCACGTCGTAGCTGACCTCGGTGTCCCGACCCGGTCGCAGGCGCAGCACCGGCACCGGCACCGTCCGCTCCCCGCACCGGTCCTCGGCCAGCAGGTTCGCCGACCGCACCCGGCCGGTGTTGCGCACCGTCAACGTCATGCTCGCCGGCTCGCCGCGCGCCACCCGATCCGGGTCGGCCCGGCGGGTCACCGTCAGCCGAGGGCGCCAGGCCGCGACCAGCGCGGCATAGCCGACGGCCGCGCCGGCCGCCGCGCCGAGCACTGTCAACTCGGGGTACGCGAACCGGAAACCCGCCCCCAGCAGCACCACGGCGGCGACGAGCAGCCCGATGCCACGGGCGGTGATCCCCATCGCGCTGCTGCCGGTCAGCCCTGCACCGGAGCGGGCTGCCCCGACGGCAGGGGCACCGGCACCGAGGCGACGGCCTGGCGCAGCACCTCCGCGCCGGTCATCCCGCGTACCTGGGCGTCCGGCGTCAGCAGCAACCGGTGCGCGAACACCGCCTCGACGAGCGCCTTCAGATCCTCCGGCATGATCCAACCCCGCCCGTCGATCAGCGCGTACGAGCACGCCGCCCGGGTCAACGCGATCACGCCTCGGGGACTGACCCCGACCCGCACCTGCGGGTGGGTGCGGGTGGCGGCGGCCAGCCGGACCGCGTACGCGTAGAGCGGCTCGGCGATGTGCACCCGCCGAGCCATCCGGACCATCTCCCCGACGGTGGCGGTGTCGGTGACCGGGGCGAGCGCCTCGGGGAGCGCACCGTCGCGCCGCGCAGCACCTCCACCTCCACCGCCTCGTCCGGATAGCCGACGGACAGCTTCACCAGGAAACGGTCCAACTGCGCCTCGGGCAGCCGGTAGGTGCCGTCCATCTCCACCGGGTTCTGGGTGGCCACCACCAGGAACGGCGACGGCACCGGGTGCCGGACACCGTCCACGGTGACCGTGCGTTCCTCCATCACCTCCAGCAGCGCCGACTGGGCTTCGGCGACGCCCGGTTGATCTCGTCGGCGATGACGATGTTGGCGAAGACCGGCCCCGGATGGAACTCGAAGTCCCGGGTCGCCTGGTTGAAGATCGTCACGCCGGACACGTCCGAGGGGAGCAGGTCGGGCGTGAACTGGATGCGCCGCCACTCCCCTTCACCGTGGCCGCGATCGCCCGCGCCAGGGTGGTCTTACCGACCCGGGGACGTCCTCCAGGAGCACGTGACCCTGCGCGAAGAGCGCGGTCAGCGCCAGCCGAACCACCTGCGGCTTGCCGAGCACCACCGCGTTGACGTTCTGGCCAGCCGGGCGGCCAGGGCGGCGAAGCCCTGGACCTCCGGCTGGGTGAGCGGCTCGTGGGTGTTCACGATCGGCGGTGCTCCTCGGCTGGGTTCAGCAGGTGGGCAGGACGTTGATGTTGTCGCCGCCCTCCAGGTTGAGCCAGGCCCAGGGGATGTAGTTCTTTCCCTTGTAGTTGACCTGCACCCACCAGGTGCTGCGCTTGTTCTTGTTGTAGATGTAGGCGTAGACCTCTTCGCCCGACTTCTTGCAGTACGCCTGCAACCGCTCGCCGTTGGGCACCCAGCCGGCCTGCCGGTCGTTGTCCTGTCGAGTGACCTCGAAGATCTCGTTGCCGTTGCGGTCGCCGGGAATCTCGCGGGTGCAGTAGCTCGCCTCGGGGCCCGATGCGCCGTTGCGGCAGGTGGCGATGCCGTACAGCGGTTGGGTTGCCTGGGCCTTCGTCGCCGTGCCCTTGCCGGCGGCGTTGGTGGCGGTCACCGTGAACGAGTAGTTGGTGCCCGGCGTCAGGCCCGTCATCGTGATGCTGGAGCACGCCCCGGCCTTCGCCGGCTCACCCGACGTGGTCACCGAGCAGGTGGCCTGGCCGCCGCCCGCGTCCACTGTGAACGTGACAGTCGCCGCGGTGGCCGTCGACGACGAGCCGGTGACCGTGACCCGTGGTTCGGCGACCGTACGGGCGGTGGCGGTGGCCTCCGGCCCGGCCCGCCTCGTTGACCGCCTTCACCTTCACCGTGACGTTCTGGCCGTTGCCCAGCCCGGTGACTGTCGTGCGGGTCTCGGTCACCTCACTGACCCGTCCGCCGACGTCCACCAGGTACTTCGTCACCGGCCGACCGTTGGCCTCGGCCGGCGCCCACTGCACCGTCACCGCGCCCGGCTGGCTGGCGACCGTGCCGGCCCGCAGGTCGAGTGGTCGTCCGGGCGCCGCGAAGGGCACCACAGTGTTGCTGACCGGGGAGGCCGCCGACCCGGCGCCCTTGCTGTTGACCGCCACCACCGTGAACGCGTACTGGGTGCCGTACTCCAGCTCACCGGCGGGCACCACCAGCTCGGTCTTGGTCGACTCGCCGGCCGGCGCGTTCGTGCCCGCCGAACTGGCCGTCACCGCGTACTTCGTGATGGTGTTGCCCTGCCCGTTCGCCGCCGGCCACTTCACCAGCACCGTGCCGTCCGGCCGCTCCTGCGCGGTCACGCTGGCCGGCGGGTCGGGCACCGCTGCCGTCGGGGTCACCGGGTTGCTGTTGCGCGGCGGACCGTCGCCCTTGGCGTTGACGGCGTGCACCGCGAACCGGTACGTCTCGCCGTTGGTCAGGCCCTTGACCTCCACCGCACGCTGGTTGGCGCCCACCTGTAGGCGCTGCCCGGCACCCTCCACCACGTACTTGATGATCTCGGCACCGTTAGCGGCGGCCGGCCGCCAGCTCACCCGGCCTGAGCGTTGCCGGCGGACGCGGTGACACTGCGCGGCGCGCTCGGCTTGCCCACCGGGGCTTCTTCGGCGGGGGCGGCGGCGGGGCACCGGCGGCGGGTCGCCACCGAGCACGTCGTTGGCGTACTTGTTGACCTCGCGCACCTGGTGCTTGTCGTCCACCACCCGGGCTGTCGCCGCGTCGGGGAGTTGATGAACAGGTGATTCTCCCGGACCTCCAACTCCAGCGGCCCGTTGGCCGCCCGCGGATGGTCTCGACCAGCTGACCACCCGCGTCGAAGGAGTAGATGGTGCCGGTGGCCTCGTCGGCACAGTAGAACCGGTCCGCCCAGGCCACCGCCGGACTCAGCCGAGCCCCTCGCCCGGCACGGTGAACGCGCTCTGCTGCCCACCGTCACCCACCAACAGCACCTGCCGATCGGCGGACACGGTGACCGGAACCCGGGACCCGCTGGTGCGCGTGGGCAACTCCGCCGGGCCGGACAGCGTCAACGGTGTCGGGTGAACCTTGCCGCCCTGCACCCGCACCAGCTTGCCGGCCGTGCGGTCGAGCACCGCCACACCGTCGTCCAGGGTGGAGACCGCCAGATCGTGGCTGGGCTCGGCGACGTCGTACGACGCGACCCGCTCCGGGCTGAGCCCGGCGCCCGCGGGCGCGGCCGAGGCCGGCGCGGACGGCAGCTTGGCGGCGGTGATCTCCGAGACGGTGCCCTCGCTGGGCACCGCGATCCAGAGTCGGCCCTCACCGTCGAAGGTCCCGCCCGCGATGCCCGGCGGATAGCGCACCGGCTCGCCGACCGGGGTCAGCGATCGCGGGTCGAGCTGCCGCACGATGCCCTGCACGGCGTCGATGACGAACGCCGCATCCTCGTGCAGGGCGACGCTCACGCCCAGGCCAGGAGTGGTCCGGGTGGTCGCGCTGAGTTGCAGGGTGGCCAGGTCCAGAGAGCTGATCTGCCCGGTCTGCAGGTCACGCAGGAGCAGTAGCCGGTCGGTCTGGGTGACCTGCATCGGGTGCTTCTGGGCACCGGGAATCTCGGTGCGGGTGTCCACCCGGGCGGTGACCCCGTTGACCCGGGCCAGCTCGCTGCGCACCGAACTCCACAGCCAGGAACTCGCGTCGTAGTTGGCCACCGCGTTGTCCGCCGCACCCAACCCGAGAACTGTCAATCCCATGGCGGCCAGCAGCGCGGTCACGGTGCCGACGGTCACCAGCCCACCGCGCAGCCGGGACCGGGAGCGGGGGCGTCGGTCCGAATGGCGTCGTCGATGCTGGCCACAGCCGGCTGCCTCCCTGAGTCGTGGCAGGTGGCGCGCCTCGCGGCAACCCCTCCCTGAGCCGGGTGCCATCATATGGCGCTGCTGGTGACGGGGAACCCGCACCGTCACCCCTGTGGATACCGAGCGTGCGCATTGTGGAGGCCCAGCTCAGCGCCGACTCGGTCCCGCTCAGCGTGGCGACGGTCGGCCCGAGGGCCCTCCGCTCGACGGAGTGGCACGCCCCGCGTCGTACAGACCTGTCCCGATGTCGCGAAGCTGTCAGTGGAATAGACCGCCAACACGGTGAAGCAGTAGTCCACTCGCGAATTCAACCCGTTGACCGTGTGGCTGGTCCTGCCCGGGTCCACGGTGGCTATCACGCCCAGAGCCTGCCCGGACCGACCGGCGGCGACCATGAACGGCACCGCACCACCGGTCGGGTCCGTCCAGGTCAACGTGATCGTGGTCGACGTGTCCCGCAGCTTGAGGTCACCCGGTGGAGGCTGGGCCGCCGTCGGTGCCGCCGTCGCCGTCGGCGCGGTCTGGCTCGGCGGCGGGTCGTCACGGGTCAAGACCACCGCACCCAGGCCGGCCACCGCGACGACGGCCACCCCGGCCGCCACGACCGCACCGATCAGCGCCGCACGGCTGCGACCACCCTCATCGGCGTACGCCGGCCGGTACGGGTCCGGCAGTGGAGCGTACTGCTGACCCGGGTACGGCGTCTGGACCGGATGCTGCCCTGGGGCTGCTGCTGGGGTACTGCTGGACCGGTCGCGGCGCGGTTGGCGGTGCCATCGTCGGGCCGGCGCCGCCCTCCGGGGACCAGGCCGACGAGGTGTGCGGACTCCTCTGCGCCGGGACGGGGCCGGTCTGCGCGGCGGTCGGGTTCGCCGGTGCCGCGGTCGGGTTCACCGGTGAGGTGCTGGGGCTCGTCGGCCTGGTGATCGGGGCGGGTTGCGCGGCGGCGGGCCGACCCGGACCGGCCTCGACCTCGGTCGGGCCAACGCCTGTCGTGATGGCCGGGAACACCTCGGTCTGGTCGGACGCGGCGAGGCGGGCTGCCGTGCCGGCACCGCCGTCGCGTCGAGGACGCCCAACCCGGAGTCACCGTCCGAGCCGGTGCCGCCCCGTCCATCGTGGTCGGGGCAGCGGGTCGGGACCGGAAATCGGCAGTGGTTGCGGCGGGGCACTGCTGCTCCACGGGGTGCGGTCAACCCCACGGTGGTACGGGTGGCGCGCTCACCGGCGGCGCGGAGACGGGCTGCCCATACGGCGGTCCGGAGACGGGTTGGTGGTAGCCGGGCGGTGCGGAGACCGGGTACGGGTGGGCCGGCGGTCCGGAGACGGGCTGGTCGTAGCCCGGCGGTGCCGAGACCGGATAGGGGCTGGCGGGCGGCGCGGAGACGGGGTGCGCCGGTGGCCCGCTGACCGGGTACGCCGGCCCTGGATGGTCACCGGCCGGGAAAGGTGTAGCCGGGGATGCCGCCTCGGCGCCGGACACGTTGTGCGATCCACTCGGTCCGGCTGCGGCTCGCGCAGCCTCCTCAGCGAGCAGTGGCTCGATCTGGCGTACCTGGATCGTGGGGTTGTCCCAACGACGTGCCGGCACCTCGGGTGCCGGCGGCGTGGCGGCCGGGGTCGACGGCCGGGGTGGCACCTCGAGCGCCGGTGAGTTCGCCTGGTCGCCTCCCGCTGACGTGGTGCCACTGCTGGCCCGGACGGTGGCTGGTGTGGTGGCCAGTGCTCGGGCGGGGTCGGTGGATCGCCAACCGTCGGCCGGGGCACCGGCCGACCGCCGCCGGGGAGACCCGGCGGCTGCTCGTAGGCGCGTTGCCGGGGCGGCATCGCATGCTCGGGCGGTGGCTCGGCGGCGTGCGGCAACGGCGGCGAGCCCTCCACGAAGGGCCGCTCGCCGACATGTGGGCCGAGCGACCTCGCAGTCTCGGACGGTGGCTCGGCGGCGCGTGGACGCGGCGGCGGCACGGGTGCGGGTGCGGCCGTCGGCGCGCCGGGATGCGTCGGCGTGATCGCGGAAGCCGGGGCCTCATCCGAGGGACCGGAGCCGGCGCCGCGGCGTTCCGAGGCGGCGTGGGTGCGGCTGGTGCGCGTACCGCCGGAGGGGTCGACCGGGGCGGGCCGGCGGTTGCGGCGGTGCCCAGGGTGAGACGGCGGCCGGCGGGCCCTCAGCGGAGGGTCGCATCGCGGCCAGGGTCGCCAGGGACAGCGTCGGGCCGGTCAGCGCCGATCGGGCAGAGGGCTCCGTCCCCATGGCGACCGGGGCCGGACCGGGCGTCGAGGGTGCGGCGTGCTGCTCACTCGACGTCGACGCGGGTGGGCCGAGGTAGTCGCGGGCGGCGCGTACCGCCGGGTGGTCCTCCCCGAGCACGGCGGGCCCGGCCGTGGCGACGCGGGTGTAGTTGCGGCGGGCCTCGTGTCGGTTGCCCAGTTCCTCGGCCACCTCGGCGAGCTCGAACGCGAGCCCGAGCATCACCGGGTCGGAGTGCTCCCACCGACGCTCGCCCGCCGCGAACGCCTCCTCCAACACCCGGCGGGCGGCGAGCGGGTCGTCCCCTCCCGGTGCAACCGTGCCAACAGATGGGCGGTGTGCAGCATCTCGGGTGGTCGTCGCCGTAGGGCGGGGAGCGGACTCGACGGCCTCCGCGAGCAGGTGCCGGGCGGCGCCGAGGTCGCCCGCGGCGCGCAGGGCGAGCGCTCGGTGCTGGGCGGCTGCCAGAGGGAGGGATGGGACACGTGGCAATGCTGCCGGCAGAGGGCCGCCGGACGCTACCCGGACACGCCTCGATGGTGCGTCACCTGGATCGTTTGAGGTGCTTTGAGCAGCGGCGGAGCCGCCGAGACGGAGGGCCGGAAGGCGATGTGCATGATCCACGAGCGGCGTGTACAGTAACTCCCCGTGCGGCTCGCCGTGCCGACCACCGGATGAAAGATCATCTGGTCGGCGAGGTAAGCTGAAACGTGTAGGTCCGGGTGGCGGAATGGCAGACGCGCTAGCTTGAGGTGCTAGTGCCCGTATAGGGCGTGGGGTTCAAGTCCCCCTCGGACACCAAAGTTCGTGGATATCCACGCGAGATCAACTTCCTCTCGCGTGGGGACGCGAGCCGCGACGACTCATATGTGCGCACCGACCCCAGGGAGCCGGCGCCACCTGCGCTGACACCCTCGCCCTCCTGCTGGCGGGGGCCTAGGTGAGCCCCGGCAGGCCGCGCCCTCGCCGGCCCGACGAGCAGCTGGTCGAGGCGCTCATAGCCACCCCACTGCCGGTCGCATTGCCGGAGCCGGCACCGCTGCCGACATTGCCGGCGCCCGCCGCCCGCACGAGTGATGGCGTGCTGTTCGACGTGGCCCGACCCGACGCCGCCGGCCGCGTCACCGCTCGTGCACTGCTGCGGGCCTTGGACTGGACACCGGGCCTCACGCTGCACGCCGACGTCGTGACCGGCGCAATCCTGATCACCCCGGCCGCCGAAGGCGCGCACACCGTGGGCACCCGCGAGGAGCTGCCCTACCGGCCGCCGCCCGACACCTGTGCGGCATCGCCACCGGCGAACCCGTGCTCCTGGCCGCCCTGCCCCGCCAGAACCGCATCGTCGTGCACCCTCAAACACCATCACGGCGGTCCTGGCCGACCTGCACGCCCGCATCCTTGGAGAGCCCTCATGACCATGGATCCCGATCGTGTCGCCGCCGCCCGAGCGATGCTCGAGCACCTCGGCCTCACCGCGGCCGACCTCACCGGCAGTAACCGGCCTGCCGTGCCGACAGTCGCCGAGTACCTTCCTGTTGTGGTCGCCGCGGCGAGCCGGGCACCCGACGCACCTACGGCAGTTCCTGGAGACGAATGGCCGCAGCCTTCGGCGATTTGCGTATTGACGCGGTGCGCGCCAGCGACATCGAAGCCCTCATGCGACAGGCCGCCGCAGGCGCTCCGCCCTCGCCGCAACTCCCGACACGGCCGGCACGCCGGCGAGCACCTCATCGCCGCCGCCCGCGCCTTCTACAACCGCGCCATCGCCGACGGCTACCTGACCATCGCGGACAGCCCCGCCCACCGGGTCCGCAAACCCGCCGGCTGCCCAACACCCGCCGCGCCCTCACCCCGACGAACTGTCCGACATCAACGCTGCCGCTCGCAGCGGCGGCCACGACATCGTGCTCGACGCCCTACTGCTGCGCCTGCACACCGAAACGGCCTGTCGACGCGGCGGCGCCCTCGCGCTACGCCTGACCGACCTGGACACCGACCACGCGCTCATCAGGCTGCGCGAGAAGGGCGGCACGCAACGCTGGCAGCCCATCACACCGATGCTCGCCAGCCGACTAAACGATCACGCCCGAGCCTGCGGCGCCGTCGCACCGACCGATGCGCTGCTGCGCTACCGCAACGGCCAACCGCCACCTATCGGCGCTACGACCTGCCGTGGAGACGCATCGGCCGACAGCTACCGTGGGTCGCCGCCCAGGGAATCACCGCGCATTGGCTGCGCCACACCACCCTGACCTGGGTCGAACGCCACTTCGGCTACGGTGTGGCCCGCGCCTACGCCGGACATACCGACCGCCAGGGACCCGCCACCACCACCTACATCAAGGCTGACCTCCAAGCCGTCGCTACCGCCCTGGCAGCTCTTACCGGTCAGCCACACCCACTGGCCGTCGAACAGCGAGCGCCCACGGCCTTCGGCGCAGCCTGTCGAGCCGCCGATCCGGTGAACGTGATCAGGTCGAACGCCACCGATCCGCGTCACAAACGAGGCCGCTGAACTCGATGACCGGCGCGTCACGCCGGCCGGCTCGAACGACCGGTCGTGGTCGCCCCGGACGGGGACAGCAGCACGTCGGAGTCGTGGCGGGCGGCCGCCTCGACGACGCTGGCGACGAAGCCCAACTGCATGTCGGTCAACCGCTGGCTGGCCGGGGGATCACCAGCCCGAGGGTGCGGGTGCGTCCCTCCTGAGCGCGCGGGCGCTGGCGTTCGGTCGGTAGTCCAGTTCGTCGATGACCGCCTGGATCCGCTGCCGGGTCCCCTCCGACACGGTCCGTTTCCCGCTCAGGACGTAGGAGACGGTGCTGCGGGACACCCCGCCCAGCGGGCGATCTCCCCGATGTTCATGCCGCGCCCTCGAATCGATTCTTGCCCCGAAACGGGCACGCACCCTCTTCCCTGCCGAGCATATCCGTCCGGAAACCCAAGCCCCGAGTCAGCAAGTTCCCCGGCCAGCGGGGCGTCGACCGGGTCGGATGCGACGGCCCGCGCCCGGTAGCGCGACGAATGGACGGGCATTAATGTAAACAGGTATGACGTGTGACGTCGGTCTGGGCCGGTAGCGAGGCTCGAACCACCGCCGCCCACGGCACCAACCGTATCGAACTGGATCAGTCCGGCAACACAGGCTCAACCCGCCACCACCACGCTCCACCACACCGCCGAGAGGATCCGATGAATGTGAAGAGACGACTGAGTCGTCTGCTCGCCGCGACGGGAACCCTGCTGGTTCTCGCTGTCGGCGCCAGCATCTACGTGGTCTCGGACGCGCCGGGTGTCGCCCGCGCCGCCGGCACGGGACCGTGCGACATCTACGCCTCGGGCGGCACCCGTGCGTCGCCGCGCACAGCACCACCCGCGCGCTGTACGGCGCGTACAACGGCCCGCTCTACCAGGTTCGCCGCTCGTCGGACAACACCACCCGCGACGTCGGCGTGCTGAGTGCGGGCGGCTACGCCGACGCCGCCACGCAGGACACGTTCTGCACCAACACCAACTGCGTCATCACGATCATCTACGACCAGACCGGCCGCAACAACCGCCTCACCCAGGCCATGGGTGGCGGCGTGCCGGGCCCCGGCCCTGGCGGGTCGGACAACCTTGCCGACGCGAAGGCGGCGCCGATCACGATCGGCGGCCAGAAGCCTACGGCGTCTACATCGCTCCCGGCACCGGCTACCGCAACAACAACACCAACGGCATCGCGACCGGCGACCAGCCCGAGGGCATCTACGCCGTCCTCGACGGCACGCACTACAACAACGGGTGCTGCTTCGACTACGGCAACGCGCAGACGAACGCCATGGCCGACGACATCGGCATCATGGAGACCATCTACTTCGGCAACAACAAGGTGTGGGGCTACGGGGACGGCAACGGCCCCTGGATCATGATGGACATGGAGTGGGGACTGTTCTCCGGGGTGAACGCGCGGTACAACCCCATGCCCCCATCAGCCACCGCTTCGTGACGGCCATCGTCAGGGCGAGCCCAACCACTGGGCGGTCCGCGGCGGCAACGCGCAGTCCGGCGGCCTGACGACCTACTTCGACGGACGCCGCCCCAACGGCTACCACCCGATGAAGAAGGAAGGCGCCATCCTGCTCGGCATCGGCGGCGACAACAGCAACACCGGCCGAGGCACCTTCTACGAGGGCGTGATGACCTCCGGCTACCCGACCGCGGCGACCGAGGACGCGGTACAGGCCAACATCGCCGCTGCCGCGTACGCGCCGTCCGGTGACGGTAACCCGCAACAGGGCGTCCAACTCGTCGGCGCCCAGTCCAACCGCTGCGTCGACGTGCCCAACGGCACCACCACAAACGGCACCCAGGTCCAACTCTGGGACTGCGTCGGCAACACCGCCCAACGCTGGACCCACACCGCCGGCAAACAACTGCAGGTGCTGGGCAACAAGTGCCTCGACGCCAGCGGCCAGGGCACCACCAACGGCACCCAGGCCATCATCTGGGACTGCCACGGTGGCACCAACCAGCAATGGAACATCAACTCCAACGGCACCATCACCGGCGTCCAGTCCGGGCTCTGCCTCGACGCCACCGGCGCCGGGACCGCCAACGGCACCAAGCTCCTCCTCTGGGCCTGCAACGGGCAACAGAACCAGCGCTGGTCCACCCGCAGCTGATCCGTACCACCACCCGATCGGCGGTGCCGCCTCCGCGAGTCTCGCGGAGGCTGCACCGCCCGTGGTGCGGCTCATGCGCGGCGAGTGGGGCGTCAGCACCCGCAGCGCCCAGCGCGAGACCCTCAAACGCGGGGCAGGCCATCTTGGGGCCATCACGATGCAGACGCGAAGGCCGCCGATGTCAACGCCCATGTTGAGCGGACATAGGACGACGCCGGCGGGATTACTCGGCAACCACGGACTGTGTCGACGCCGTCGGGGCCTTAGGGACTTGTGTTCTCACCCAGCACCAATGCCGGTCAGATACGCCGACGCGAGTGAGCTAAGACGGGTAGACAAGGCAAAGGACGTGGCACAGCGAGCAGGATCCCTACTTCCGGGCGCTCCACGAGACGACCGACTCCCTCATTGGCCGGACGACGCGGGATGCTCTCGTCCCAGTAGCACTGCTTCGACGGCTGCCTCTATCTTACTGGGCGGCCCGCTACGAGAGCGCGATCCTGCTCCGCTCTAAGGCCCCTCCCGCCCGGTAAACTGGCGTCGTTTGCATTCCAGGCAGCCGGTGCCGCGACGGCACTGGGGACATGGCCACGGCAGCAGATCTGAACCACGGCGAGCCCCGCCTCCTCCTACCCCGAGGAGCTACTCGAGGGGCTGTCTCGCTAAAGGTGTTTCCGGCGATCTTGGTTAGTAGGTTTCAGCGGCTGGGAAGCGGTCGCTGAAGGTGATGGCGAAGGCGTTCAACGCGGGTTTCCAGCGCGTCGTCCATCGGGTTCGGCCTGCTCCGGTGGGGTCCAGGGATCGGGTCACGAGGTACAGACACTTCAACGCGGCCTGCTCGTTCGGGAAGTGGCCGCGGGCCTTGACCGCCCGCCGGTAGCGGGCGTTCAACGACTCGATCGCGTTCGTGGAGCAGATGACGGTGCGGATCTCCACGTCGTAGTCGAGGAACGGGATGAACTCCGCCCAGGCGTTGTCCCACAGCCGGATCACCGCCGGATACCGCCCGCCCCACTTGTCGGCCAGGTCGTCGAACGCGGCCCTGGCCGCAGCCGCGTTGACGGCGGTGTAGATCGGTTTGATGTCGTGTTTGATCTCGTCCCAGTACCGGCGTGAGGTGAGCCGGAACGTGTTGCGGATCAGATGGATGATGCAGGTCTGCACGATCGTGCGGGGCCATACGTTCGTGACGACCTCGGGCAGGCCTTTCAGGCCGTCGCAGACGAGGAAGAACACGTCCTTCACACCCCGGTTACGCAGGTCGGTCAACACGCTCATCCAGAACTTCGCGCCCTCACCACCGGTGCCGGCCCACAACCCGAGGATGTCCTTCTCACCGTCGAGGGTCACCCCGATCGCGGCGTAGAACGGCCGGTTCGCGACCTGCCCATCGCGGACCTTGACCACGATCGCGTCGATGAACACCGCCGCGTAAATCTCATCCAGGGGCCGGTGTGACCAGTCGGTCATCTCCTCGATCACCTTGTCGGTGATCCGGGAGATCGTCTCCTTACTGACCGAGGCGCCGTAGATCTCAGCGAAATGCGCGCTGATCTCACCCGTGGTCAAACCCTTGGCATACAACGACAACACCACCTCGTCGACCCCGACAACCGGCGCTGCCGCTTCTGACGATCTGGGCTCGAACGTGCCAGCCCGGTCGCGTGGCACATCGATCTGCACCGGGCCGGTGCTGTCGGTCAGCACCGTCTTCGACCGGCTGCCGTTACGGATGTTGCCCGAGCCGGTGCCGTCGGGTTCGTGTTTGGCATAGCCGAGGTGATCGGTCATCTCCTCGTTCAACGCGGTCTCCAGGACCGTCTTGGTCAACTGCCTCAGCAGCCCGTCCGGGCCGGTCAGCGACAAGCCCTGTTCCTTGGCCGCCCGGACCAGCTCGACGGCGGCCCTCGCCTCAGCCGACGGCTCCGCCCGCTTCTTCCGTCCGGTCTGATCGTTCTGTGTCGCGGTCATCACGGCACCCTCCTCACCAGGCACAACGCCTGGCGGGTCAGGCCGGAAACACCTTTAGATCCACAGTCCCACGCCACCTTTCAACCTCTGTAGCGCTGCTGCGCGAGCAGCGCGGCTTGGTTGTGGGTGGTGCGTGGACTCAGGGACGTGTCTCGTAACTGGGTGAAGGCGTTGCTCGGGACCGGGCCGGTGGTCAGCCGGCGAGGATGATGTTGTGGAGGTTGGCGATGCCGGAAGCGGCGTCGGCCAATGTGGGCGGCGCGTCGGTAGTCGCGCAGGATCTTGAAGTTCTTCATCCTGGCCAGGGCGTGTTCTACTCCTGCTCGGACGGTGCGGTGCTCAACGTTGAGGGCTTGCTTCCGGTGCGGCAGGGAGCTGCCGTCGGAGGGCTTGCGGTACGGCATGATCACCTCCGGGTTGCCCCGGTAGCCGCCGTCGGCCATCACCGGCCGCCCGTCCAACGTCTCGGCGATCCCCGAGGTGCGGTAGACGATCGTGTCGTTGCGGTTGCCCGGCTGCGGGTCGCCGACGGCGATGACCAGGCGGGTGGAGGCGTCGATGGCGACCTGCAGGTTCGTGGAGTACCGGTAGGTCTTGCTCTGGGCGGCCAGCCGGTGATCGCGGGTCGGGACCAGCGCCCCGTCGACGATCGCGATCTGCTCGACCGGCCGCTTACGCACCGGCGCCAGGGCCAGCAGCGGGCCGAGGGTGTCGATGACCCGATGCGCCGCGGAGTGCGACACCCGAACAGCGGACCGATCTGGCGCATCGTCAGGTTCGTACGCCAGTACGCGGCGACCAGCAACACCCGATCGGCGAGGTCAAGAGCCCACTGCCGGCCCGGCCGGCCATCGGCGATGCCGTCACCACCACGCTCGCCGACCAGCCGGACCAGCGTGCGGAACTGAGCGGGCTGCAGCCCGGTGAACGGGAGAATCCACTCCGAGCGAACTGCCGTGATCACCTGCACCCCGGCATCCTGCCCGATGATCCTCAACGGACAAACGCCAGGGTTACGAGACATCCCTCAGCCGGTGGCTGCCTCCGGCGGCGCGTCCTGCGTCCGATGATTGCGGCTGCTCAGACCCACGACGATCAGCGTGTATGCGGTCAGCTGCGCCGTCGTCGTCATCGCCGAGACGAGGTGCGGCATGGAAGGCCTAGACGCGGCGACCTGCCAGGCGAACAAGGCGGTGCGGTGGCCTGCTTCAAAGGGCAAAGGCACCGCCCCAATGCTCGCTTCCACCAGCGGCACGGCGATCAGGGCGAGCAACACCGCACCTGACGAGGCAAGTCTCCTCTTGTGCCCAGCCAACGCTGCAGCGAGCGCCAGCGCGGTGATCCCAAGCACCAGTGGCGGAAGAGCAGCCAGACCCACGGCGATCACAGTCTCGGCCAGGCCGGTGCCGGTCAAGTGCTGCCCTGTTCGGCACGCACCGCGAGCCAGATATCGACCGCCCGGACAACCGCGTACCCAAGCAACGAAGCCGCCACCAATGCTGCAACTACCGCCGTTCGCCCGAGTGAGGCGCCGCGACGCCATACCACCAGCAGCACCGTCACCGCCGTCAATGAAGATGCGCAGAGGCTGAGGCCCATGTTGAACCCGGACAGGGTGTCGGCGCCGGCACCCGGCTCGAACACCTGCCAGCCCGCAGCGTTTGCGTCGCTTGGGATGCGTCGGACCGCGTCGACAAGCAGCGCCGTTACGGCGGCGGGCACCGACCATCGTGGGGCAGGCAATCCGGTGACCACAGCGAAGGCAAGGAGCACGCCGACGCTCAACACCTCGGCGTAGCGCCAGACCGGATGACCCGTCAGGATTCCAACGACATGGGCTATGGCGCAGGCCGCCGCACCAGTTAAGAGCAAAGGTGCAGTACGCACGAGACGCACAGCACCCATCCTGTCACGGCCCTACGCCGGACCGCTGCCCGGTAGTAGTCGAGTAGGGATACGCTCTAGCGGCGGACGGCGTAATGCCGAAAGCGGGGAAACTCACGTGTGCGCCGGCGTTGAGTTGAACGTCGCTGTTGTTGAGGCCGATGAGTTCGGACAGGCGCAGACCGGTCTGGACGGCCAGGGTTATCGGGGCGCGGTCTCGGCGGCCTTTTCAGCGGCGGCTGGCGTTCGGGGCGGCGAGCAGAGCGTCGACCTCGTCGGCGGTCAGGAAGGACACCGTGGTGTGCCGGCCGAAGCGCGCCGGGCAAACCCGGCGCTGGTCGTATCCCGGAACGCGCGGAAAGGGCGCGGGATCCTGTCCGCTCCCGCGCCCTGACCGTCAGCGTGCCCCTCGGCCGGCCGTCACGCGGCCTTCACGAAGGACTGTGCGGCCGATCCGTTGCAGTCCCAGATCTGCAGTCGCACGCCGTCCGCTGTCGAGCCTTCCGGGGAGTCCAGGCACCTGTTGGAGTTCGGGTTGCGCAACCGGTTACCTTCCTGGACCCAGTTCTGTGCGCCGCTGCCGTTGCAGTCCCAGAGCTGCACCCTCGTGCCGTTGGCCGTACCCGCGCCGGTGACGTCGAGGCACCGGCCCAACGTCCGCAGGGTCTGGCCGTCCCAACTCCACTGCTGGTCCCTCGAAACAGAAGGCCCTGGCACGTCCACAGCTGCACGGCCGCGCCATTGCCGCCCGTGTCGTTTCCGCCCACGTCCACGCATTTGCCGCCCGGCCCGTTGATCTGCGTCGCGGGTCCGCCCGTGGAAGGCGGTGTCGTGCCCCGCCGTCCTGGTAGTAGCGCACGTAGTCGATCGATGCGGTGAGCGGGAACTGGCTCTGCACGGGTTCTGTCCGGGGTACGTGCCGCCCAGCGCCAGGTTGAAGATGACGTGGAACGGCTTGCGGAACTCCTCCAAGGTCGCCGGTGTCGTGTCGATCACGTGGGTTTGTACACCGTCGATGTACCAGCGGATCTGCGCGGCCGTCCACTCGATCGCATAGACGTGGAAGGCCGCGGCGTTGTTGACGGCGGGGTTCGCGACGTAGTTGGCGTTCTGACCCGCTGTCCAGGGGAACACGCCGGTCCGGAGATCCCAGAAGATGTTGTTCGTCACGGTCGCGTTCGCGTTCGCGTGTTCCATGATGTCGACCTCGCCGCAACTGGCCCAGTTGGTGGGCAGGCGGTCGTAGTAGGTCTGCGCTGGGTTGTAGGCGCTCGTGGACGTCTCGTCGCACGAGTCACCGAGCATCCAGAAAGCCGGCCACGAGCCGGCGGCGGTCGGGAGCGCCATGCGCGCCTCGATGCGGCCGTACTGGAAGGACCTCTTCGTGTCCGTCGTCATGCGGCACGACGTCTGGTAGAAGTTGCGGCCGTTGACCGTGATGGGCGTCGTGAGCCAGTTGGCGCGCATCACGAGGTTGCCGCCGGACTGCGTGCAGTTCTCGGGGCGGTACCACTCCCACTCGCCGTTGCCCCAGCCGTCGAAAGTATTGAGGCCGGGGTTGAGGCCGTTGCCGACGTTGTAGTTCCAGTTGGCGCTGCTGGGCGCGCCGGACCCGTTGAACTCGTCGGCCCACACGAGGTTCCATGCGGCGTGTGCGGGCTGCTGCTGGATGACCACGCTGCCGACCAGCGCAGTGACGGCCGCGGTGAGGAGGACCATGAGGCGCCGGCGGCTGCCTGACAGCGCTCGGTCCGCGAAACCTGGATTCCTGATCTTCATGTCGGGGAGCCTCGCCTTCCATTGGGGATGACGGATCGACGCCATGCCCGGGCGACCCGCGGCCGGACACGGCGAGTGGACGGCGGACACTCCCGCCCGGGCGACCGAGAGTGCTCTTCCTGGACAAGCAATGCGAGCCATCAATGCGTGAGAGCGCTCTCACGCTAACCACACGGCTCAATCAATGTCAATGGCCGATGAACGCCGTGTTGCCGGTACATTGCCAGCTGACAGGTGACTCGAGAGATAGCTTCCGATTGCTCGGGATTGTGCGGGTCGCGGTGACACGCGTAGTGGGTGGCCACGGCGGTCGCAAGCCGGTGCAGTGTTCCGGCGTGGGCAAGCCGTCGGCCGCGTATCGAACGGCGTGCTCGATCAGGCGCCGGATGACTAACATGTCGGCGTCGGCGTCGCGGGCTCGGTGATCCCGTCGGTGTAGAGCAGCGTCCGCTACGCCGTCGCCAGTGCCAGGCGCCTCCAGTGACCCGTGCGGCGGAGGGCCGCCGAATTCGTGCGCGGCCCGCCCGCGATGGAGACACCTCAGCGCCACCTGCCCTTTTCCGGCTTGCCGCAGACATGACCGGCGACTACGAGCTGTATACGGGAGTGCTGGTCTACCTCAACAACACCCAGATCGAACAAAGCGGTGTCCGCCGACCTCACGACCGTCCGCGCCGTGGTTCAAGGCATTCAGGAGCTACCCACGGGTGGGTTCGTGATGACGCTCGACGCCGGGGACGTCCATAACCTCACCCTATGGCTGCTGCAAATCGCGCGTCACGCCGAATCGATTGAGGCGTGGGACCTGCTCGAGGACGCGGTCGACGCCATCTTCTACCTCAACAGCGACTCATGGTTCTCTGTCGTGACAGGTCGCCGGGACCAGGAACTTTCCTCCTCTACCTCCGACTGTTTAGACATCGACGGTTGTACCGGGGACACCGATGAGGCGACGGGCAGTATTGACCGGTGGTGCGGTCGCGAGCGTGGGCGCTTGCCCGATCCGGATCGGACGACCGCGGGCGTCTCCCTGATCACATCTTGCGGATTTGGAATCCCGCAACTGAATCGCTCAACCACGAGATCGATGCAGGCCACCCCAACGGAATCGGACAGCTGCTCATTGCCGAGGACGGCCGTTCGATTCTCACCGTCGGCCACACCGAAGGCCAGACGAGCACTCCTACGTCGATCCTGTAGTGCGGATCTGGGATCCGGCGACCGGCCGGCTCCGCCTCGAAGTCGAGACGGACCATCCGCTGGGGTAGACACTGTCGATCTCTCCCCGACGGGACGTGGTTGGCGACGACTGGGCACGCCGGTTCCCTTTTCGACCCGTTTCTCCGGATCTGGGATGCGACCACAGGCACCAGACGCCATCGGCTGCAGGGCGATGGCTATTCCGGTGCGGCGCATCTCCGCATCGGACCCCTCGGTGACCTGATGGTGACCTGGGGTGGGTTGGGCTGGGCGGATCACTATGACTCAGTGGTGCGTGTTTGGGACCCGCCTCCGGGGACCTGCGGTTGGAGATTGACCTCGGCCTCGGCGGCGTCAGGTCGTGGAGGCCGGGGCCGTCTCGCGGACCAGCGTGACAGCGCTGCGGTTGGCGGCCGGAATGATCAGCGCCGATGCGACGAGCGCGGCGACGGCGATGCCCAGCCATCCCCAGAAGCCGAAGGCGATGACCAGGCCGGAGAGCGCCGCCGGGCCGATGATGTTCTGCGTGATCACGTGTAGGTCGAACGCCCCAGGTACTCGCCCTGAGCGTGCTCGGGGGCGAGGCCGAACGCGAGCCCCAACCGGAGGCGGCCTGCATCACCTCGGCCACGGAGAGGATCAGCACGGCGGCGACGATCGCCACGGACGCCAGGACCACGTTGTCGTCGAGCGCGGTCACCGCCAGGATCGCGCAGCCGCCGGCCAGCCAGTAGCCGGAGCGCCGGGCGAGCCGACCGGCGCCGTGCACGGTGTCCGCGCCCCGGCTGGCCCGTACCTGGAACAGGATGACGAACGCGGTGTTGACGATCAGCAGCAGAGGAATCAGGAAGTGCGGCAGGTCGGTGCGGTTGAGCGCCCAGAGCGGCATCGTCACCAGGATGATGCTGACGTGCGAGGCGAGGATCGCCGAGACGCCGATCACCGCGAGGAAGCGTGGGTCGCGGACTGCTGCGAAACGCTTGAAGCCCACCGGTGCGGGACGCGGCGGCACGTCGGGCAGGCGGGTGACGAGCAGCGCGGCGCCGGCCATCAACGCGGCAGTGGTGAGGGGATCAGCACGAGCAGCCGTTGGCTGAGGGCGGCGACGGCCGCCACGCCGATACCGATGCTGAATCCGATGTTGAACACCGACCGCATCATGGCCTTGAGCTTCACCCGCTCCTCGGCGGGCACGAGGTTGCCGATGAGGGCCCCGTTGGTCGGGCCGGTGCCGTACTCGAGGAAGCCGACGGTGACCACCAGCGCGAAGAAGGCGGTCGCGCTGTCGACAAGGCTGTAGAGCCGAATCCGACCGCCAGCGCGGCAAACAGGATGACGAGCAGGCGGCGGGCGCCCACCCGGTCGGCGATCACACCGAACAGGACCGACGAGAGGAAGGCGGACAGGCCGGCGGCCGACAGGCCCAGGCCCACCTGCCGGGCGTCGAGTCCGACACGCAGCGTGAAGTAGACGACGCTGCCGCTGAGGAAGACTCCCTTGCCGATGGACTCGGCCAGTCGGATCGCGATCAGCTTCCTGCGGAGCGGGTCGGTCGGTACCAGGCCGGCGACAACGTCCGTCACTCGTGACAAGGGCATGGGCCAATCCTGGCGACGGCGGTGTCCGGCGGACAGGGTGACAGGTGTAGCGCGTACGGGACGACGTCCCGGATCGGCCGGAAATTCCCCGTGGACTCCCGGGTCGGCGGCACGTCGACCGCCCGTGAAAGGTCCGCTGTGGACGGCTTCGTCAGGGCCAAAACGGAAAGTTTGGTTCGGTTTTCGATTCGTCAAAAGGCTGACCGAGCCCGTTCCCGGATCACTTCTTGTGTTGTTCTGTTGGCCGTGAGTAGATGTTCATCACGACGCGGGGTCGGCGCTACCGCGGCGTTTCCCGCGCAACTAAGACACCGCGGGCCGTTCGGACGGGGTGAGGTGGATAAATGGTCAGCGTTGGCTCGGCCTCGGAACTGACTCGGAACATGAGGCGGTATCCGGAGGAAGTCACGGCGGAGGCACAACCCGACGCGGTGACGGTGGTCCTGGCCGACGCTCAACCGGTGGTGCGCAGGGCCTGCATGCCCTGCTGTCGCCGTCGGCTGAGGTCGCCGTGACAGGTGAGGCGGCGTCCGCGCGGGAGGCGTTGGCGCTGGCCACCGCAACACGTCCGGACGTGCTCGTTCTCGACGTCGAGCTGCCGGGGTTCCAGGCGGGGTGACGATCCAGGAGATCAACCGGGTGTCGCCCTCGACAGCGGTGCTGGTCTTCACCGCGGTCGAGGACGAACACGCGATCCTCGCGGCGATGTGGGCGGGCGCCCGGGGCTACGTGCTCAAGAGCTGCCCGGGCGACGGCATCGTCCGGACGATCCGGGCCTCGCGACGGGTGAGGTCATCCTCGGCCCCGGGTGGCCGACAAGCTCGTTGGGCAACTGAGCCGGGAGCCCGGCAACCAGCAGCTCTTCCCGGAGCTGACAGCCCGCGAGCGGGAGGTGCTGGAACTGATTGCCTCGGGTATGCGCAACGTGGCGATCGCCGCGAAGCTGAATCTGTCCCCGAAAACGGTCAGCAATCATATTTCCACCATCTTCAGCAAATTGAACGTTTCTGACCGGTACGAGGCGATCGAGGTCGCCCGCCGGGCTGGTTAGGGCGCCCGGGCCGCCCGGCTCCCATTCACCACTGGTGCCTGGTGGCAGCGTTCTGCTGGCCGGCAGGCGTGGTGTCGTGGCGCCGGGCGCGGCCGCGTACGCCGGCGCCCGGTCGGTGCGGGGTGAGCGGGATGAGCCTGGACCTGGACGCGACCGCCAACCGACTGGAGCCACGGTTCGGCCGGGCCGCGCACCGCTGGGTGGGCACGCTGCGCCAGCGGCTCGACGACCTCGTCGAGCAGTGGGAGTTAACTCTCGGTGACCCGCTCAAGTCCGGCAACTCCTCGGTGGTGTTCCGGTGCGTGGGCCCGCTCGGCGACGCGGTGCTCAAGCTGTCCCCGACAGCTACGCCGTGCGGGAGGAGGTGGACATGCTGCGCCAGTTCGCCTCCAGCGGGCGGGTGCCGGCGGTGCGGAGTCGGCCAAGGGCGCCGTCCTGCTCGAAGCGATCCACCCCGGCACCCTCGTGGAGAAGATGCCGCAGCCGCCCTCACCGCGGGAGTACGCCGCCTTCCTCACCGATCTGCACGGCGCGGGCGACCCGGCTGCCGCTCCCCGTCAACTGGCGGACTGGATCGACGTGCTGTTCAACTCGGCGACGCGCCGGGGCGCCGACCTGAGCGGGTCCAAGCGGCTGCGCGACGACCTGTTCGCGGTGCCCACCGACCCCGTGCTGCTGCACGGGGACCTGCACCTCGGCAACGTGCTCAGCGGCGGAGGCAGGGGCCTGGTGGCGATCGACCCGATGGCGTGCGCCGGTGACCCTGCTTCGACGCCGTGGACTACGTGCTGGAGGGTCTGGACCGCGCGGAGATGGTGCGCCGCCGCGACAGCTGGCGAGCGCCGCCGGCATCGACGTGGGCCGGCTCGACGCCTGGTGCCGGGTGACGGCCCCGATCGGCGCCACGTACGTCAGCAATCCCGTGCACTCCGCCGAGCTGGCGGCCTTCGGGCGCGGCGAGTACTGACCGGCCGACCACCGCCCGGTCCGACGGCAACCCGCGTCGGGCCGGGGCCGCGCCATGCCGGGGACCCGCGTCGACGTGTCGCCGACGCGACCGGGAGCTTTCCTGGTGGAGCAGGAGAACGTGCTCTGCCGCGCGGGACGTGCCGAGCCGCACGATCGGTGCATGGTTCGTACCGGTCGTGCTTCCTTCGCCCAGGAACGCCTCTATTTCCTCGATCAGCTCCAGCCCGGAAACCCGGCGTACGTGGTGGCCTTCGCGGTGCACCTGCGCGGTGCGCTGCGACCCGAGGCCCTCCGCACGGCCCTGACCCGGGTGGTCGCCCGGCACGACGCGCTGCGCACCACGTTCGCGGTGGTCGACGGTGTCCTCACCCAGCGGGTGTCGTCGACGCCCGCTGTGGACGTCGACATCACCGCCGACGGGTGGGTCGATCGCGCCACCCAGGAGGCCCACCTGCGGACGCTCGTCGCCGAGCAGGCCCGGCAGCCCTTCGACCTCGCCGACGGGCCGGTGGTACGGGCCTTCCTGCGCTCCTGGGGCCCGGACGAGCACGGCCTCGCGGTGCTCGTGCACCACATCGCCTGCGACGGGTGGTCGGTGGGGCTGCTCCTGCGCAACCTGGCCGCCGAGTACGACGCCACCGTCGACGGGTCGGTGGCCGCCTACGACGACCGGCCGAGTCCTACCTGGCGTACGCCGAGCGGCAGCACGAGACGTGGCGGCGGGACAGCTCGGGCCTCGACTTCTGGCGTGCGGCGCTGGTCGACGTGCCACAACTGGCGCTGCCACCGACTTCCCCGCCCGAGCGTGCTCGGCACCACCGGCGGTGCTGCGCCGCCGGTCGAGCCGGACCTGGTGCGGCGGCTGGGGAGTGGGGGCGGGCGCGGGCGCGACGTTGTTCGCGGTGACGCTTGCCGCGTACGCCTCGGTGCTGTCCCGGTACGCGCGCCAGGACGAGGTGGTGGTCGGCGTTCCGGTTGCGAACCGGATGGACGAGGCCGAGAGCGGCTGGTCGGCTGTCTGGTCAACACGCTGCCGATCCGGCTCGACGTATCCGGCCGGCCGAGCTTCACCGAGCTGGTGGACCGGGCACGACGGACCAGCATGGCGGCCTTCGCCAACCAGGACGTGCCGTTCGAGCAGATCGTGCGGGCCACCGTGGGGAGCGGCAGCTCAGCCACGCGCCACTGTTCCAGACCTCGCTGACGGTGCAGAACTTCCCGTTCGCGTTCCCCGAGTTCGCCGGGGTACGGCTGACCGAGGTCGACGTCGAGATCGACGTCACCAAGTTCGACCTGGGCCTGACTCTCGACGTCTCCACCGGCGTGCCGTTCCTGCGCGCCGAGTACAGCACCGAGCTGTTCACGGCGGAGACCGTCGGCACGCTGCTCACGCACTACCTGACGTTTCTGCGGTCGATCGTCGACGAGGAGCAGCGGGAGCCGTCCATGGTGGACGAGGCCGAGCGGGCGCAGCTCACCGAGGGTGAACCCGCCGCTCGCGTCGGCGCGGGTCAGGCACCCGTCGGTGCTGCGTCGCTTCGCCGACCACGTCGCGGCGACTCCGGACGCGGTGGCCGTACGCCACCGGGACGTCGAGATCACCTACGCCGAGCTGGACCGGTGGGCCGGGCGGATCGCGGCGGGCCTGGCCGACCGTGGTGTCCGCCCCGGCGTCCGGGTGGGGCTGCTGCTCGGCCGTTCACCGGCGGTCGTCGCGGCGATCCTGGGCGTGTGGAAGCTCGGCGGCGTCTACGTGCCGCTGGACCCGGACTATCCGCGCCAGCGCCTCGAACTGATCGCCGCGAACGCCGGGATGGCGGTGCTTGTGGTGGACCCGGAGACCGCCGAGGCGGCCGCGGCGCTCACCCGCGACAGCGGGACCCCTGGCCGACGCGCACACCCTCGACGGAATCTCCGTGATCGAGGAGACCTTCCCGGGCCGGACGACCCGGCGTACGTCATCTACACCTCCGGCTCGACCGGCGTACCCAAGGGTCCTGGTCGGGCACGGCGGCCTGGACGCGCTGAACAGCCCGACCCGGCGGGCCTGGACGTCACGGCCGCCGACGTGTGGCTGGCGGCCAGCTCGTTCTCGTTCGACGCGTCGGTGTGGGAGATGTGGGGCGCGTTGACCACCGGCGCCCGGCTGGTCATCGCCGACCGGGTCGACCTGGTGGACCGGGAGCGGCTGGCCCGGCTGGTGCGTCGCGAGGCCGTCACAGTGCTGTTCCAGACCCCGGGCGCGCTCTACCGCCTGCTGCCGCCGTACCTGCGGGCGCTCGACGCCGGCGAGACCTCCCGCATCCGCTACGTCGTCCTCGGCGGCGAGGCACTGAGCTGGTCGCGGCTGGCGTCGCTGATCGCGGACGCGCCGGGTCTGCCGACGGTGTTCGTCAACATGTACGGCATCACCGAGGGCACCATCCACGTCACGATCTTCCGGGCGTCGGCCGCCGACGTGCCCCGGGTCCGCGAGGTGCCATCGGCGTGCCGTTGCCGTCGGCGCGCTGCTACGTCCTCGACGAGGACCTGCGGCCGACCGGCCTCAACGTGCCCGGCGAGCTGTACTGCGGCGGCGCGCTCGTGGCGCGCGGCTACCTGGACAACCCGGAGCTGACCGAGGCGCGGTTCCCGCCCGACCCGTACGGCGGCGGGGCCATGTACCGCACCGGCGACGTGGTGAAGTGGGGTCTTGACGGGAGCATGGTGTACCTCGGTCGCAACGACACGCAGGTGCAGTTGCGCGGTTACCGCGTCGAGCTGGCCGAGGTGGAGGGCGCCCTGCTCACCCACCCGCGGTGCGGTCGTGCGCCGTGGCCGCCGAGGACGACGAACTCGTCGCGTTCGTGGTCCACGGGTCCGGCCCGGACGCCGAGCACGACCTGCGGGCGCACCTGCGCGAGACACTGCCGGCGTACATGGTGCCGTCGCGGATCCTGACCGTGGCGACCATCCCGCTCACCGCGCACGGCAAGGTGGACCTATCCCGCCTGCTGGCCGACAGCCGCGCGGCACGGACGGCCACCGCGCCGTCGCGGCCAACGGGCGCAGTGGTCGGCACCGGGTTGGAGGAACGGATCCGGGCCTGCTGGGTCGAGGTGCTCCGGCGGCCCGACGTCGGGCTGCACGACAACTTCTTCGACCTGGGCGGCCACAGTTTCGCGCTGATCGCGCTCCAGCAGCGGATGTCCGAGGAGGGTCTGGACGTCTCGGTGACCGACCTCTTCCGCTGCGGCACGATCGCCGGCTGCGCGGCGGCGCTCCAGCACACCGCGCCCGTCGTCGCGGACCCCAACGCGGCGCAGCGCCGCCAGGGCCGCGCCCTGCTGGCCGACCGGCGGCGCAGCGTGGGAGCCGGCCGTGGCTGAGCTGGACGACAGCGCCGCGGTGGCGGTGGTCGGCATGGCCATCCGGGTCCCCGGCGCCGGACGCGACCTGGACCGGTTCTGGCGACACGTCCACGACGGCGTCGACGCCGTCAGCGTCTTCACGCCCGAGCAGCTCGACGGTTGGGGCGTACCCAGGATCTGGTGGAACGGTCGGGCTTCGTGCCGGCCCGCGCGGTGCTCACCGACGCGGACCGCTTCGACCACCGGCTGTTCAGCTACTCACCGTCGGACAGCGCCCTGATGGACCCCAGCAGCGGATCCTGCTGGAGTGCGCCTGGGCGGCCCTGGAGCACGCCGGCCACCCGCCGGTCGCCGCCGACGGCAACCGGGTCGGGTGTACGTCGGCACCGGGCTCAACGTCTACCTGCTGGACAACGTGTGGCCCAACGAGCGCGCGGTCGAGGCGGCCGGTGGCCTGGGCGTGATCATCGGCAGCGACAAGGACTTCGCCGCCACCCGGATCGCCTACAAGCTGAACCTTCAGGGCGGCGCTGACAGTGCAGACCGCCTGCTCGACGTCGCTGGTCGCGGTGCACCAGGCGACGCAGGCGCTGCTCACCTACGACGCCGACGTGGCACTGGCCGGTGCGGCCACCGTCGCCCGCCGACCCGGCGCGGACACCTGCACGAGCCCGGCGGCATCTTCTCCGCCGACGGTCGCTGCCGCGCTTCGACGCCGCCGCCGACGGGACGGTGCCGGGCGACGGAGCGGGCGTGGTGGTGCTCAAGCGCCTCACCGACGCGCTGCGTGACGGCGACACGGTGCACGCGGTGATCCGTGGCTCCGCGGTCAACAACGACGGCGCCCGCAAGGCCGGCTTCACCGCGCCCGGCCCGACCGGTCAGGCCGCCGTCATCGCGGCGGCGTTGGAGGTGGCCGACGTCGACCCGGACACCGTGGGCCTGGTCGAGACGCACGGCACCGGCACCGCGCTCGGCGACCCGATCGAGGTGGCGGCGCTGCGGCAGGTGTTCGACTCCGCCCGGCCCGACCGGGCGCCCTGCGCGCTGGGCGCCGTCAAGTCAGTCGTCGGACACCTGGACACCGCCGCCGGGGTGGTCGGCATGATCAAGACAGTCCTGGCCCTGACGCACCGGACGATTCCTCCGATCGCCCACCTCCGTACGCCCAACCCGGCGATCCGACTGGACGGCTCGGTGTTCGAGCTGCCGACGACCGCCCGACCCTGGGCGCCTGTCGACGGCGTACGCCGGGCCGGGGTGAGCGCCTTCGGCATCGGCGGCACCAACGCCCACGTAGTGCTGGAGGAGGCCCGCCAATCCCGGCCCGACCCGCCGGCACGTCCCGCAGCTCGTCCTGGTCTCTGCGAAGACCGCCGCGGTGGCGCAGGACAGCCTGGACCGGGTCACCGCGTTCGCGGCGGGAACCGCCCCGGGGACCTGGCCGACCTCGCGTACACTGCGGACCGGCCGCGCCGAGCTGCCCTGGCGGGCCGCCGTCCTGACCGGCGTGACCGACGGGGTCGCCCGGCTGCGCAAGGTCGACGCGACGGCTCGGGCGCGCGGGTGGCGCTGCACCTCACCGGGGCCGGTGCGGTGACCGGCAACCGACCCAACTACGACGCCGACCCGGTGTACCGGCGGACCGTCGACGAGGGGTCGCGCTGCTGCGTGGCCACGACCTGGACGATTCGGTCCGGGAACGCGGCGACCGGCTGCTGGCCTGCGTCGGCCTGACCCGGTCGCTGCGCAGCCGGGGCGTCACCCGCGCGCCCTGGCCGGTGACGGCGTCGGCGCGGTGGCCGCCGCCGTCGTGGCCGGGGTGATGTCGCTCGCGGACGCGCTGGCGCTGCTGCGCGACAACGACGACCCCGGGTACGCCTGCACCCCGCCGCTTTGCCCTGCTCATCGACGGGCGGCCCGACGACAGCGCCTTCTGGCGGGCCGCGGCCTCCGCCCCGACGTCGACGCCGCCCCGACGTGCCCGACCCGGTGCTCTGGATCGAGGTCGGCACCAGCGTCACCGCGCACCTGGACGCCGATCAGCCGGCACCTCCGCCAACCGGCATGCCCGCCTGCTGGCGACCGTCGGCGCGCTGTGGCAGCTGGGTCTCACCGACGCCTGGGACCCCGTGCACGACACCGGCCGCCGCCGGCTGCCCGCCCCACCTACCCCTTCGCGGCCACCCGGCACTACCTGGACGCACCCGGAGCCGACCCGACCACAGAGAGGCGACACTGATGCGCGACGTACAAGACCGGACCTGGGTGGCCGAGTTCGAAGAGCTGTGGATGGAGGTGCTCGGCGTCGACACTGTCGACGACGACGACGACTTCTTCGACCTCGGCGGCCACTCGCTCAGCGCGCTGCGCCTGAGCACCCTGATCCGCCAGGAACTCAACCTCGCGGTCATGTTCGGCCACGTGCTGGAAAACCCCGCCTCGCCGACCTGCGCACAGTCGCCGGCGAGGTGCCGCTGGAGCGTCCGGCGGCGGAGACCGCCTGATGGTCGCCCCGACCTCGCCGCCTGGGCGCCGCTCGCCGCACGGTGCTCGGCGGCACCCCGAGCAGGTCCGCGCGGTGGCCGCCACCGAGTCGTTCGTCGCCCTGGGCGGCACCTCGCTCCAGGCCATCGCCCTCGTCGCGCTGGGCCAACGCGAGCTGCGGGCGGACGTGGACGGCGCCCGCCTGCTGTCGGCGCTGCCGCTGGCCCAGGCCCTCGCCGGCGCCGTGGACTTCGTCGACACCGCGCCACCCGTCGTCGCGCGGCGGCCGGCAGAGCGGGAGCTGCTGCCGGGTCAGCGGTCCATGCTGGCCGCGCACCTGCTGGACCAGGACGCGCCGTACCACCTGATGTTCACGGTGGAGGCGGACGGGCCCCTCGACCCGGCCCGGGTCCGGTGGGCGCTGCGCGAGCTGGCAACCCGACACGAGGCGCTGCGGACACGCTTCGTGCGCGACCCCGCCAGGCCCGGATCGTGCTGCCGCGCCCTACGAGCCGCGCCTACTGCACCAGACGCTGCCCGACGACGACGCGGTACGCGCCGTGCACGACCTGTACGGCCCGGCCGCCGCGCGTCTGCTGCGCCCTTCGCGCAGCCACCCGTGGTGTTCGTACTGACCCGAACCGGCCGGCGCGACCTGCTCACCATGCTGGTGCACCACACGGTCAGCGACGGCTGGAGCGTCGGACTGTTCGCGCGGGAGTTCGCCGAGTTCTACGCCGGGGACGGCCCGGCCGAGGCGGCCCGTCGCCGGACTGGGTCGGCACCCGGCTCGCCGCGCAGGAGTCGTCCGGCGCGCTGGAGGCCGCTCTGACCCGGGTCACCGCGCGGCTGGACGGGGCACCGTGGACGGTGACGCTCCCCACCGACCTGCCGCCGGTCGCCGAGGCCGACGGGCGAGGCGTCCGGCTGCGCTTCCACCTGGACGAGACGGCGGCGGAGGCGACGACCGGGTTGGCCCGGGAGTGCGGGTGACCGTCACGTCGGTGGCTCTGGCAGCCTGGGCGTTGACAGTGTCCCGCCGCGCCGGTCTGGACGACCTGGTGCTCGGGTGCCGGCGGCGGGCCGGTTCGAGGCGGGCATGGACCGCCTGGTGGGCCTCTGCACCCGGTCGTCCCGGTCGCTGCGCGGCGAACGACGACAGCACCGTCCGGGAGTTCGTCCGCGGGATCGCCGACGCCCTGGCCGCGGCGGTCGCCGACGCCGACGTGCCGTTCGAGAAGGTCGTCTCCGCGCTGGGCGCCGGCACCGACCCGGACGGAACCCGCTGGCCCAGCTCGGCTTCGCCGCCCACCACGAGCTGGTGCCCGACGAGCTGGTGGTGGGCGACCGTACCTGGCGGGTGCACGAGAGCCACTGCGCCGGCGCGGTGTTCGACGCCCTGCTCTACCTCCAGTCGTGGTCGGATCGTCCCCGGTTCGCGCTGGAGTACGCGACAGCCCTGTTGACCGCCGCCGACGCCGGGGAACTGGTCGAGTCGTTCCAGGCGGCGGTGCGGGAGCTGGCCGCCGACCCGGACGCGACGGTGCGGGACGTCACCACGCTCTCGGCGGGTCAGCGCGCCCGGTTGCGCGAGCTGGGCGCGGGCGGGACGTACGACACCGCCGACGACGTGTGGCACCGGTTCGCGGCGTACGCGGAGTCGGCGGGCGAGCGGTCCGCGCTCGTCGACGCGCACACCGGGCTGACGCTCACCTACCGGGACCTGCACGACGCCGCGGTCGAGCAGTCCCGTCTCCTGCACGGCCACGGGGTGCGTGCCGGCGACGCGGTTCTCCTGGAGGTGCCCCGCTCGGCCGCCGAGGCGGTAGCGGTGCTGGGCGTGCTGCGACTCGGCGCGCACTACGTGGCCGTGGACCAGCACGCCACCGCCGAGTGGCGTACCCATCTGGCGGCGACCGTCGCGGCGCGGGCCCGCCTCGGTGTGGGCGAGCCCTGGCCGGGAGTCGTCGACTGCCCGCTCGTCGATCCGCGGACACCCGTCGGGCAGACCCGGTCGAGGCGGCGCCGGGCGACCGGCGCGCACCGCGTACGTCTCCTTCACGTCCGGTTCGACGGGCGTGGCCAAGGCGTCGTCGTGCCGCACCGGGCGGTGCTGCGACTGGCCGACGACCCGGGGATGTTCGCCGAGCGGCTGGGTATGCGGATGCTGCGGCTGTCCCCGCTGGCGTTCGACGCGTCCACCCTGGAGCTGCTGGTGCCCTGGCCACCGGCGAAACGGTGGTGGTCTTCCCGCCGGAGGACCCGACGCCACGCGGGCTGGCCGACGTCCTGAGCACCGCCGGGGTCACCCACGCCTGGCTCACCTCGGGCGTGTTCCACCTGGTCGCCGACCACCGTCCGGACGCGTTCGCCGGGTTGCGGCAGCTGTTCACCGGCGGGGAGTGGTGTCACCGCCGCACGTGCGCCAGGTGTTGCGGGCCTGCCGGGGCCTGCGCCTGACCAACGGGTACGGCCCCACCGAGAACACCACCTTCACCACCACGTACTCCGTCGAGCACGCCGACGCGACGCCCGACCCGCTGCCGATCGGTGCTCCGGTGTACGGCACCGACCTGTCCGTCGTCGACGCGTCGGGTCGTCTCGTCCCACCGGGCGCCGTCGGCGAACTGCTGGCCGGCGGCACCGGTCTGGCCGACGGGTACCTGGGCGACCCGACGAGGACGGACGCCTCCTTCGTGCGCCACGACGGGGAACGCCGTTACCGCACCGGGGACCTGGTGCGCTGGGGCACCGACGGCCAACTGCGCTTCCTGGGCCGCAACGACCGCCAGGTGAAGATCGCCGGACACCGGGTGGAGCCGGTCGACGTCGAGCGCCGGTTGCGGCGCAGCCGGGCGTCCGCGACGCCGTGGTCTTCCCCACCGGTGACCCGGCGAGCGGTGTACGCCTCTGCGCGGCGCTCAAGCCCGACCCGGACGGCGTCGACGTGGCCGCCGTGCGCCGCGCGGTGGAGCCCGACCTGGCCCCGTACGCCCGGCCGCAGCAGTGGGTGACGGTGACCGAGTTCCCGCTGGACCGCAACGGCAAGGTCGATCTGCGGGCGCTGGGCGCGCTGACCCAACCGACAGCGCCGCCGGAGACCTCGGCCGCGCCGCCGGAGACCTCGGCCGCGCCGGCCGGTTCCCGCCCAGCGCGCGGCGTCGCTGGCCGAGTTCGAGGAGCTGGTGACGGGCGCCTGGGTGGAGGCGCTGGGCACCGACGACTTCGACGTCGACGAGGCGTTCTTCGACGTCGGCGGTGAGTCGCTGCGCCTGGCGATCGTGCGCCGGCTGCTCCAGGAGCGGCTGGCCGGCCACAGCATCCCGCTCACCGACCTCTACCGCTTCCCGACCGTCCAGACGCTGGCTCAGCATCTGCACGCGCAGACCGAGAGAGCAGGCGCACCCTCATGAACGACGACATCGCGATCGTCGGCCTGGCCGGTCGGTTCCCCGGCGCCGCCGACGTCTGGGAGTACTGGTCGAACCTGGTCGCCGGGAAGACCACTGTCAGTGCGCTGACCCGGGGCGAGCTGCTGGCCGCCGGGTGCCCGCCGACCGGCTCGACGACCCGGCGTACGTGCCGGCGCGCGGCGTCCTGGCCGACCCGGACCTGTTCGACGCGGCTTCTTCGGCATCACTCCGAAGGAGGCGGAGACGATGGACCCGCAGCACCGGCTGCTGATGCAGACGGCGTGGGCCGCGCTGGAGTCGGCGGGGCTCGCCACCGAGCGGCCGTTCGGTCGGGTCGGCGTCTTCGCCGGGGCCGGGTTCAACTACTACGCGCTGCACCACGTATTCGCCCAGCCCGACGTCGTCGAGTCGCAGGGCTGCTGTCGGTCGTGCTGGGCAACGAGAAGGACCACCTGGCCACGAAGATCGCGTACCGGCTGGACCTGGGCGGACCCGCCATCACCGTGCAGACCGCCTGCTCGACGTCGCTGGTGGCGGTGCACCTGGCCTGCCAGAGCCTGCGCGGCGGCGACTCGGACGTGGCGCTCGCCGGTGGCGCCTGCGTGGCCGTGCCGCAGCAGGCCGGGTACCTCTACGAGACGAAGGGCATCATGTCGCCGGACGGCACGTGCCGGCCCTTCGACGCCGCGGCCGACGGCACCGTGCCCGGCAACGGGGTCGCCCTGGTGGTGCTCAAACGCGTCGCGGACGCCCGCCGGGACGGGGACACCGTGTACGCGGTGATCAAGGGTCGGCGGTGAACAACGACGGTGGGATGAAGGTCGGCTACACCGCGCCGGGCATCGCCGGGCAGGTCGACGTGCTGACCCGCGCGTACGCCTCCGCCGCCGTCGACCCGGCGACCGTGGGCTACCTCGAGGCGCACGGCACTGCGACCGAGGTCGGCGACGCCATCGAGCTGGCCGCGCTGACCGAGGTGTTCCGTCGCGGCGAGCGACAGTGCTCGATCGGCTCGGTCAAGGCCAACGTCGGGCACCTCGACGCCGCCGCCGGTGTCGCCGGTCTCATCAAGGCAGCGCTGGCCCTGCACTTCCGGCAGATCCCGCCGCTAGCCGGCCTGAAGCAGGCCCGGCCCGAGCTGCTGGACGGGTCGACACCATTCACAGTGGACACCATCGCCCGTCGGTGGGAGGCCGCCGGTGGTCCGCGCCGCGCTGCGGTCAGCGCCTTCGGTCTGGTGGCACCAACGCGCACGTGGTGCTCGAGGAGGCCGACGGCCCGATCCCGCCGGAGCCATCGGCCGCCGACGGCCCCGCCGAGCTGATCGTGCTGTCCGCACGGACCCGGAGGCGGTCCGCGAGGCCGCCGAGCAGGTGCACGAGTACGTGCGGCAGCGCCCGACCTGTCCGTGCGGGACGTCGCGGTGACGGCGCAGACGTACCGCCGGCACTTCCCGCACCGGTTGGCGGTGGCCGCGCGGGACGTCCCGGCGGCGCTCGCCGGGCTGCGCCGGGCGCGGTGCGCGGCGGCCCGCCGACCCGGGTGGTCTTCCTGTTCCCCGGGCAGGGCGCCGAGTTTCCGCCATGGCGCGGGGCCTCTACGACCACTACCCGTCGGTGCGGGCCAACCTCGACCACGGGGCGGAGCTGCTGGCCCCGGTTCTCGGCTGGACCTGCGGGACGTCCTCGTCGACGACGACCCGCACGGTGTCGTGCACCGCACGGACGTCACCCAGCCGGCCCTGGCCCTGTACGAGGTGGCGCTCGGCCGGCTGCTGCTGTCGTGGGGCGTCCGTCCGGCGGCGATGATCGGCCACTCGGTTGGTGAGTTCCCGGCCGCCGCGCTCGCCGGTGAGCTGGCCGACGACGACATGCTGCGCCTGGTCGCCACCCGGGCGGCTCATGCAGGACGCCCCGGAGGGTCACCTGCTGGTCGTGCTGGCCGGGCCGCGCACCGTGGAGGAACACCTCGCGGGCCTGGACGACCTTGACATCGCCGCGCGCAACGCGCCGGACGTTACCGTCGTGGCAGGGCCGCCGGCCCGCTCGCCGCGTTCCGCGAACGCCTGGACGCGGCCGGTGCCCTGTCGGGCGCTGCCCGCGGAGCGCGCCTTCCACACCCGGATGATGGCCGACGCGGCCCGGCTGCTCGGCGTCGAGGCCGACCGGGTGCCCCATCGACCCGCACCCTCCCGGTCGTCAGCAGCGTCGACGGCACGCTGCTCGACACCGGCCAGGCGCGTGCCGAGGGCTACTGGGCGGCACAGTTGCGCAGCCCGGTGCGCTACCACGACGCCCTGCTGACGGCGCTGGAGCTGCCCGACCCGTGCTCGTCGAGGTCGGTCCCGGCACCGCGCTGACGAGCATGGCACGGCAGACGCCGCAGGGACGGGGGTGCCGGGTTCGCCATACAGCCGCGACCGACGCCGCGGGCCGACGCCGCCGACGTCCTCGCCGGGCTCGGTGGACTGTGGACGGCCGGGGTGACGGTGGACTGGGCGGCGGTGCGCGGCGACCTCCCGGCGCGGCGGGTGGCGCTGCCGACGTACCCGTTCGCCCGCACCCGGCACTGGCTGGAGGCGACACCGCCACCAGCCCGGACACGGCCGAACCGGCGCCACCTTCCGCGGCTGCCGGGGAGAGCACGGTGGTGGGCGAGATCGTGGAGCTGTGGGGTCGGTTGCTCGGCTCGCCCGACATCGGGCCGGACACCGACTTCTTCACCGTCGGCGGCGAGTCCCTGCTGTTCATCCGCATGGTCAACCAGGTGCAGCGCCGCTTCGCCGTCCGCATCCCGATGGAGAAACTGTCCGCGCGACCACGCCGCGCGTCCTGGCCGAACTGGTGACGGCATGACCGACCACCGACCTGGCACACGCGGCAGCGGTGGCGGCCGTGCTCGCTCACCGCCTCTCCGCCGCGACGTCCGTGACGGTGCGCGGCCCACGGCGACCACACGCTGCGCGTGCACCGGACCAGACAATGACCGAGGTACGCGCGCAGACGCGGACGCCGTCACCCGGGCTGTCCCCAGTGGACGTGGTGCTGGTGACACCCGGCCCACCGGGCGGGCGGCGGGAACGGTGGGGCCGGTGCCGGTCTGGCTCGCCGGCGACCACTGTCATCCCACCCACCTCCAGGAACGACTGGACACCCTGAGCGGATGGCTCACCGCCCAACCCGACCGCCCGGTGCGCGAGGCGGTGCTCGTCGGTCCCCGGGAGCGGGCCACGCTGCTCGGCTTCAACCCCGCGCCGACCCCGGCCCCCGAACACCCGTGCACGAGGTGATCTGCCGGCAGGCGGAGCGCACCCGGACGCCGTCGCGCTGCGCGGCGGGGACGCGACCGCAGCTACCGGGAACTGCTCGACGAGGCAGCGGCGCTGGCCGGGCGACTGCGCGCCGAGGGCATGGGCCCCGGCTCGGTCGTCGCACTGTGCACCGAGCGGAGCCGGAGATGGTCGTCGCGGTGCTCGGTGTCCTGCTGGCCGGAGCGGCGTACCTGCCGCTGGACCCGTCCACCCGAGGGCCCGGCTGGACCTGATGCTCACCACCGCCGACGCCGCGCTGGCGTCGCCGACGAGGAGGGACGGGCCGCGCTCGGCACCGGCGGAGCCCGGCCGTTCCGGTGCGACCACTGGCCGGCGCCGACCTGCCCGGCTTGCCCGTCGACTGGCGTGGCTACCGCGCGCCGGAGGAGGTGGTGGACGGGCTGTCGTACGTCATCTTCACCTCCGGGTCGACCGGGGTGCCGAAGGTGTGCAGATGACCCATCTGTCGCTGGCCAATCGGCTGGCGTGGATGCAGGAGGAGTACCGCCTCGGGCCCGGCGACGTGGTGCTGCAGAAGACGCCGTACACCTTCGACGTGTCGGTGTGGGAACTGCTCTGGGCCTTCCTGGCCGGCGCGACGCTGGTCACGGCCGAGGCCCAAGCGCACCGCGACCCGCAGGAGATGGCCGCCGTCATCGCGCGCGAGGCGGTGACCACAGTGCACTTCGTGCCGTCGATGCTCGCCCTGTTCGTCGAGGGCCGAAGTCGCCGCGTGCGCAGTCCTGCGCCGGGTGATCTGTAGCGGGAGGCCCTGCCGCCGAAGCTCGTCAACAAGCTCACCGCCACCCTGCCGACGGTGCGGGTGGACAACCTGTACGGCCCCACCGAGGCCGCCATCGACGTCACCGCCTGGCCGTGCCGCCGACCCGAACCGGACCCCACCGTCCCGATCGGCAGGCCAATCACCAACGTCACGGCATACGTGCTGGACGACGACGGTGCGCTGGCCCCGCTGGGCGTACCCGGGAACTGGTGGTCGGCGGCGACTGCCTGGCCCAGGGTACGCCGGACGGCCCGACCTGACCGCCGAGCGGTTCGGCACCGTGCACGTCGCCGGGCGTCCCCAGCGGGTGTACCGCACCGGCGACCTGGCCTGGTGGTCACCGCAGGGTTACCTGAACTACGGCGGGCGCATCGACACGCAGGTGAAGATCCGTGGGCAGCGGGTAGAACTCGGCGAGATCGAGTCGGTGCTGAACAGTCACCCGCTCGTCGCGAACAGCGTGGTGCTGCTCCGCGACGACCTGGGTGCGGCCCCGACCCTGGTGGCGTACGTGGTGACCGAGCGGCACGCCGACGCGGGCGACGTGAGCGAGGCCGCGCTGCGGGCGTTCCTGGCCGAGCAGCTTCCCGACCACATGGTGCCGCTGCGCCACGTGGTGCTGCCCGAGTTGCCCGCCACCGCCAACGGCAAGGTCGACCGCAGGGCTCTGCCCGCCCGCCGGCCGGGTCCGCCGGCCGGTACGGGTCGGGTCACCCTCGGCGTAGGGCGTCGGGAGCGGAGGAGTCCGCAACGGGTCCGAGGGACTCGGCGATGCGCTCGGCGAACTCGCCCGTCCTGTCGTGGCTCGCCACGACGGACCTCAGCCCCGCCCACTACGCACTCATGCTTGCGCCGCACCACGGCACCCACCCCTACCAGCATCCCTACAGGCAACCGCAGAACTGTGCGTCGCGCAGAACGGCACGAAACGAGCCCATCTATGGCCGCGCCATCTTGCGACCCACCGACAGAACGGCACCTGCGTGCCGACGCCGCCAGAGTTCTCCTCGGTCGAGGAGAACTCTGGGCGAGACACGTCGCGGGCGAGTACGAGGGTGTGTAGGCAGCGCGACATCCGGCCGTTTCCGTCCCGCCAAGGATGGATCTTGACGAGGTTCAGGTGGGCCATGGAGGCTCGGACGAGCAGTGGTGTCTCTGGTTCGCCGTTGGCCAGCCAGTCGGGACGCCGCCTTGCCGGCGAATTCCCGGCACATGTGCCGCATCGAGCCCGGCCAACCCGTGGTGCTCGCCGCTATCGTCACGCACGACCTGCTCGTCGTGCTTCCCGTCAGCACCGTCGTACGCCTGCTCGCCGGCCGGCAAGGGTTGCGAGCACGAACGTACGACGGCCGCGAGTTGGCCGCCTACACCTGCCGCCGCCTGAAAGAGATCGGCTGGCCGAGCTGGCGCAACCTCGAGGCCATGACAGTCGTCCTGCCTACCCTCCGCAAGCGGCCCTGAAGGGGTGGCCGCTTCTGACCAATGGTGGGTGGAGCCATGTGATCTGCATGCCAGGGGTCAGCCGAACCCAGATCGACCAATTCATCCACGACATCGTCGATGCCACTGTGCCGCATGATGCTTCGATCCCGGAATCGAGCGTGCCCTGGCACTTCGTGTTTGAGGAAGCCCTGGCCACCCTGCGGCAACTGAGCCGTTCGCCCAGGAAAGTAGCTGCGCCCGGAGAGGCCGAGCGGTATCTGCAGGGTGGCGGCGCCGCTGTTGCCCGGGCCGGCGATCGACACGTCCGGGGCGGGGAGGGCGGGTTGGAGCCGGCCGGCCAGTTGGTGAATGTGCCGCCCGCGTTGACATAGCCGAGCCGGCCGGTGCTCAGATTTGTGCCAGCACGTACAGGTAGACCGCCTCGCCGCGGCCGGTGTTGTTCGTGACCTGCGCCGGCAGCACTGCCGGGCCAGCGGCCGACGCGGGTGACACCGCCGCCCAGACAGTGTCAGGCACGACCACCGCGAACGTCGCGAGGACGGCTAACAGCTTCCTTCGAATACGCACGGGACTCCTAAGAGGGCGCGGATGGGGACGAGCCAAGGTGCCCGCTGGGATGGGGCCCGCAGCAGGAAGGTCGCACCGCCGACCCTCGGTGAACGGGGTCGGCCCAGGAAGCGCTCTCACGAGGATCGGGCGCCGAACGACGCCTGTCAATAGATGTTGGATTATGTGCTGCTAGTTATTTTGGGGCTTGACAGTTAAGAAACCTATCTGCAAACTTCGATGCAGAGAGCGCTCTCTCCCCACCGCCTCTCCCGGTTTGCCTGCCCGTGCCCCGTCCGGGGTGGGCGCGGCGTCGGGCAGCCGAGAAGGATTTCGGATGTCACGTACGTTCAAAGTGTTGGTGTCGCCGCGGTTGCGGCGACGCCGTCGGGCTGACGCCGTTACTCAGCTTCGCCGGAGACCGCCCGACCCCGGCCACCGCAGCTACTATCGCCCTGGTCTCGGCCTCGAACCTGGTATGAACGCGGCGATGCGGCGCGACCTGAAACTCAGCGACGCCCAGATTGCCGGGCGGCTGCGTACCGAGGCCTCCGCACCAACCGTCGAGGACGGCTGCGGGCGAACCTCGGCACGAGCTTCGCCGGGCGTGGATCCCCGCCGGCTCCCCACACTCATGGTCGCTGTGACCACAGCGGCCGCCGCGGCCGTTGTTCGCGGCGAGGGAGCCGATGTCAAGATCGTCGCCCGTAGCGCCGCTCAACTCGAAACCACCAAAGTCGCACTCGACAAGCACCGCTCGAGGGCCACACGCGACATTCACAGCTGGTACGTCGATGTCGCCACGAACACCGTCGTGATATCCGCCGAACCGGGTGGGAAGGCGGCGGCCGAGGCGTTCATCAAGGCCAGCGGCATCAGCGCTGGCACGGTACGGATCGTCGCGTCAGCGGCGGCACCTCAACCGGTCTACGACACCCGCGGTGGCGACCAGTACGTCATCAACGGCAACACCCTGTGTTCAATCGGGTTCCCGGTCCAGGGCGGCTTCGTCAGTGCCGGACACTGTGGCGGCGTCGGCAGCGCAACCCTGGGCTACAACAACATCGCCCAGGGCACCTTCGCCGGATCGTCGTTCCCGGGCAACGACTACTCCTGGATCCGGACCAACGGCGACTGGACATCACGTCCCTGGGTGAAGGACGCCTCCGGTGGCAACGCACTCGTCGCCGGGTCGCGGGACGCGATGATCGGCAGCTCGATCTGCCGCTCCGGGCGAACGACCGGATGGCGCTGCGGCACTCTGCAGGGCCGCGACGAAACGGTGAACTACTCGGCCGGCGCGGTCCAGGGCCTCAGCCGGATGAGCGCGTGCGCGGAACCCGGCGACTCCGGCGGCTCGGTGATCTCCGGAGACCAGGCCCAGGGCGTGACCTCAGGCGTCACCGGCAACTGCACCACCGGCGGCACCACCTGGTTCCAGCCGGTCAGCGAAATCCTCAGCAGGTACGGCCTGTCCTGGCCACCACCGGCGCTACCTCCGGCAGCCGGCTGATCAGCGACTTCAACAACAAGTGCCTAGACGTGCCCGGCTACAACTTCGCCGACGGTCAGCCGGTCGACGTGTGGGACTGCAACAACGGCGTCAACCAGAACTGGGACTTCACCGCCGGCACCGTCCGTACCCAGAACAACAAATGCCTCGACGTCACGGGCAACAGCACCGCCAACGACACCCCGATCGAGATCTGGAACTGCAACGGCGGCGCCAACCAGCAATTCGTCCTCTCCGCAGCCGGCGACCTGGTCAACCCCAAGCCAACAAATGCGTCGACATCACCGGCTACAGCAACGCCAACGGCGCCACCCTCGCCCTCTGGGACTGCAACGGCGGCGCCAACCAGAAGTGGCACCGCGGCTGATCCTCCAGCGGCCATCCCTGATCGATCGGAGACATTTCGATGATTGTGTTGTCCAGTTCGGATGGAAGCGCCGAGGCGCCGTTGTCACCGCGTGCTCAGCGCTGCTGGCCCTGGTGGTCGGAGGTATCGTCGCCGTGCCACAGAATGCGTCTGCGGTTGGGACACGCGACGCAGAGGCCATGTACACCGCGTTCAACAGCGCCTTTCTGGTGCGCTCCGGCAGCGATGTCTTCTACAAGAGGGCGTTGAATGACGGACAACCGGACGGAACGTGGTCAGCTTCGCTTGACATCCTCGGGGCCGAAGACGCCTACGAGCGGACCGGCGACCCCGCAAAGAAGGCTCTGGTCAACGACCTGTTGAACACCTGGCTGAAGAACACGCCTCCGCCGTGGAGCTGGGACGGCTGGAATGACGACATCGGCTGGTTCACGTTGGCGCTCATCCGCGGCTACCAGATGACGGGCAACCCACCTTCCTCACGCAGGCGAAGTACGGCTTCGACTATGCGTTCGGCCGCGGATGGGACACCAGTACAACGGCGGTGGCATCTGGGAGGAGAACCCGGAGTACACGGCCCGGTACAACCCTCCGAAGGTCCCGAACAAGGATCCCTGGCGAACGACAGCCTCGGCAAGGTCGCGTGCATGATTTACCAGAGCACTCACGACGTGGGCTACCTGAACAAGTGCCAGCAGATCTACGACTGGGTGTGGAGCCACCTCTACAACCCCAGCACCGGCGCGGTCTACGCGAGGATCGAGATGGACGGCACCCTGAACAAGGATACGGCAGCCTACAACCAGGGGACTTTCGCGGACTACGCCAATCTGCTCTGGGAGATCACCGGCAACGTCAACATCTACAACGATGCGAAGCGGGCGATCGACTACGCCCGGAATAATCTGACGTGGAACGGCGTGTTCGCGAACGGCGCGCCTTGGCTCAACACCTGGGCGGACGAGATGGCTCGCGGTGCCGGGCATTTCGTGCGGGACAACCGGCAGTGGGACGGGTACTACTCGTGGATGGTGCAGAACGCCGACGCCATTCAGGCCAACCGACGCACCGACCTCGGCATCACCTGGAACGTGTGGGACAAGAAGACTCCCAACGACAATACGCTGTCGGCCAACCAGTTCGTCAGCGCGATGGCGTGGCTGCAGTTCACCCCGCCAGTCGACCGAACAGCATCGGTGGCATCCATGTCATCACCAACCAGAAGACCGGCCTCGCCATTGACAGTGCCGGTACCTTCGGCAACGGCAAAAGCGTCTTGCAGTGGGGTCCGAACTCCGGGCAGAACCAGCGATGGCTGTTCACCCAGAACTCGGACACCTCGTGGAACATCGTCAACCTGTCGACCTGGGAGGCCCTGGACTCTCCTGGCGGCTCGACCGCGGATGGCCTGGCGATGGTCCAGTGGCAACCCAACCGCGACTCAAACCAGCGCTGGTGGGTCGACCAGCAGCCGGACGGAACTTACAAAATCTGGAACCAGGCCAGCGGGAAAGCGCTGGACGGCGCCTCGTCGGTCACCAACGGCGCGCCGCTGATCCAGTACGGCTGGAACGGCGAACCGCAACAGCGCTGGGTCCTCCAATAGCCGTCAGCGACAACAGATCCGCGGAGTGAGGCTCCGGTCCCGAGTGAGTCCGGAGCCTCACTCGCGCCAACACTCGTACGCGCGCGCCCTCGCGTGTCGTCGGACAGGCCGTTCGGCTGGCGGCAGGTCGACTCAATGGTTACCGCACGGTCTTCGGCGTGGAATCTGGCAAGTGCCTCGACGCCGTCGCGCACGGCACCGCCAACGCCACCGCACCGGACCTCTACCTGCGATGTCGCAACCAACCAAAAGTGGACGCATATCCGACGTGGGAGGAGCGCCCCCGGTCGGCGTTCCTCTCCTTCCCTCGGTCGACACCCCAGCAAGACACGAAAGGACCAGCTATGCGATGGAATTTCAAGCGCCTGGCATCGGCGGCCCTCGGGATCGCCCTGGCCGCCTCGGTGGTGGTCACAGGCGGCACGCCGGCGCAGGCCGAGTCGAACGGCGGCGTACGGATTATGCCGCTCGGCGACTCCATCACCGACGGGCTCAACACCCCGGTGGCTACCGGATCGGACTGTGGCAGCGGCTGGCGAACGCCGGCCGGCTCACCGATTTCGTCGGCAGCGCGTACAACGGGCCGTCGAACCTGGGTGACCACGACCACGAGGGTCACTCGGGCTGGCGCATCGACGACATCGACCGGAGCATTACCGGCTGGCTGCGAACGGCCAACCCACGCACGATCCTGCTGCACATCGGCACCAACGACATCGGCCAGAACTACGACGTGGCCAACGCCCCGGCCCGGCTGTCCATGCTGATCGACCACATACGGGCGATCGAACCCAACGTGGAACTCTTCGTCGCGCAGATCATCCCCACCGCCAACGCGGGCAACGAGGCCAAGACCCAGACATTCAATGCCGCCCTGCCCGGGATCGTCGCGCAGAAGGGCCCGAGGACCCACCTGGTCGACATGCACTCCGCCCTCACTACCGCCGACCTGGCCGACGGCCTGCACCCGAACGCGGGTGGCTACGACAAGATGGCGGCACGGTGGTGGTCCGCGCTGCAGTCCGTGCCGGGCAGCCTCGACACGATCACCACCCACCGACCGGATCGGCTGCGCTGCTCTCCAACCCTCAGTCCACCCGCTGCCTTGATGTGTCCGGCGGCACCGCCGACGGTGGCCAGGCGCTGATCTGGGACTGCCACGGCCAGGCCAATCAAGCTGGACCCGCACCACCGCCGGCGAGTTGAGGGTTTTCGGAGACCGCTGCCTCGACGTCAACGGCGGTGGCACCGCCAACGGCACCAAGGTGCAGAGCTGGACCTGCAACGGCACCGCGGCACAGAAGTTCACCTTCACCGCCGCCGGAACGATCGTCAACACCGCCTCCGGCAAGTGCATCGACGTCAATGCGAACGGCACCGCGAACGGGACGCTGGTCCAGCTCTGGGAATGCAACGGCACCGGAGCCCAGTTCTGGGCCACGCGGTAGACCAGGTCGGAAGCCACCCGCCAGCGGCACGTTACCGCAGCACGTTCCGCAAAGGCCACGGTCGACGCGAGGAGCTGCTCCGTCGATGTTTAGCACAGAATTCGTGACCTGTACGCAGCCGGTGACCTGGTCAACCCGCAGGCCAACAAATGCGTCGACATCAGGGGATCGCGGGCACGACGACCTCGCGGACGAGGACATCCTCGGCGGACGCCGGAGGTGGGCGTCGGTGACGCGTAGCGTGACGAAGTAGCGGCCGGGCTGGGCGTAGCGGTGGCTGGACGTTGCGCCGGTGCCGGTGGTGCCGTCACCGAAGGTCCACGACCAGGAGGCGACGGTGCCGCCGGCGTCGGCGGATGCTCGGGCATCGAAGCCGACGGATCGCGGTTGACTGCTGCTGGTGGCGGTGAACGACGCGGTGGGTGCGGCATTGCCGCTCAATGCGGTTCCCGTGCGTAGGAGCCGGGTGCGGAAGCGGGTGTAGCTGGGGTAGTCGCCGGCCATCCAGACCACGTCGAGGGCGCTGCCATGCGGCAGGCCCCATGGCGAAAGGGCGCATGTTCGGTTCGGTCGACCCGGAGGTGATCGCCTCGGTGCTCCAGGTGGTGCCGAGGTCCGGGTGGTCCATCGTTCGATCTCGAACATCCCGTTGACCTGCCGGGACAGGAGCACCACCGACGGATCGTCGTGGTCGAGGGTGATGCCGCCGGAGTAGTTCGGCTCGGCGGGATCGCCGCTGATGGTGCTGCCGGCTGCGGTCAGTTCGCGGTCGAACCAACCGCTGCCGGTCCAGCGGGCGTAGTGGTAGCGGTGGTCGGCGTCGGTGGGGAACGTGGCGTACGTGATGACCGGGCGCCCGGAGGAGTCGACGGCGATGTCATGGACCCATGCCTTCGCACCCTGTGCCGCGGCGTCGTACACCTTGCTCGCCTGCGCCGCCGTCACGGCGGTGCCCATCGGCCCGATGCGGCTGCCGTCGGCCCGGTAGAGGTGCCCGCCCGGTAGTACATGTAGTAGATGCTGGTCCTGAGGTTGCGCGGGTGCGCCTCGGTGAAGGCGAAGTGGATGGTGTCGGTGCCGTTGGAGGCCACCTTCACGTACGGCCGTTGACCGGGTGCGGAGATCAGCCGGGTGGCCGTGGTCCACTGGTCCCCGCCGTTGGTGGTGGAGTAGGCCGGGTTGAAGTCTCCGCCGCGCCAGAACAGGTACAACCGGTTGTTCTCCCGGACAGTTGCACCGGGTTGGGGTAGGTGTATCCGTAGCCACCAGTGGTGTTGGTAGGCACCTGCTTGATCGGCTCCCACGCGGTGACGTCCTCGGGCCGGGCCGAACGCCGGTAGTACATCGCCGAACCGCCGTGACCGGACCAGAAGACGACAACGCGACGGTCGGGGCGGATGACGATGGCCGGGTTGTTGTGGTCGTCGATCTGGAAGCCGGTCGTCACCACTGAGGTCGTACGGCGCTCGGTCTCGTGGTCGTACATCGTCACGCGGATCTCGCCGTTGGCAGTGATGAGGCCGAGGTACGTCCGCCGGTGGTCGCCGTCGTAGTAGACGCCACGGGGTCGGCGAACCAGCACCAGGCGCCGCTGGCCGACAATTCGGTGCGGGGGCGGAACTGGCGGCGGCCGTCGCCGCGGGTCGGCGGCGGCCGGCGGGGCGGCCGGGCAGGTGCCAGCAGGATCAGGACCGTGGTGGAGATGGCCAGGAGATACCCTGGCAACCGAGTCGTCCGTCGTGCATCAACCATCGCCGCCACCACCACCGGGACAAAGAGCCGACAGACTCGTCAACAAGTCAGAGAAAGCGCTTTCCTGGCACTTTACCGTGCCAATCCACCGATCGGAAGCATCGACCACAACCGCTGTCCGGCGAGGTGTCGGACGAGACTCTCGACGCGGCGGCGCTTCGAATGGGTGAGCGCATCGGGTACAGGTTGTCTCGCGCGGCCCGTCCCCGCGCGACCGGATGCCGCGCGGGGACGGGGTCTCGCTGTTGCGGTTACGCCAGGGTGAACCGCCACTGCTGGTTGGTGCCGCTGTGGCAGGTCCACTGCAGCAGGCGGGCCCGTCAGCGGTACCCGCACCGTTGACGTCGACGCATTTTCCGCTTCCGACGTTGCGGATCGCGTAGACGTTCGGGGTGGCCGTCGGGATAACCGTGAACCTCTGGGCGTTGCTACTGCTGTTGCAGGTGAGCTGCTGTAGGAAGGCACCATCGGCGGTGGAGGCGCCGGTCACGTCCAGACATTTGCCACTGTGGACGGCCTGCAGGGTGAAGGTGTTGCTTCCGGCGTTGACTGCCTGCCATTTCTGGTTGTTGCCGCCGGTGGGTGCCCACTGGATGATCTGGGCGTTGTCGGCGGTGGAGACGCCGTTGACGTCAATGTTCTTGCCGCTGTGCTGGGCGGTCAGCGTCCATGTCTTACCGATGGGTCCGCCCGGTGTGCCGACGCCACCTCCTCCGAAGGTGAACGAGTCGACGTCGAAGCCGTTGTCAGCGCCGTTCTTGAACACCATGTACAGGGTGTGCGTGCCGGACAGGGCCGCCGTGTTGACTGGTGCCGTCGACTGATAGGTGTCCCAGCCGCCGGTGTTCGGCACGGTGGTGGTGGCAAGCAGGGTGCCGGTCGGCGAGTCGGCGCGCAGCTCGATCGAGCCTCCGCCGGTCGGCGACGACACCCGGTAGCTGACGTTGGTGATGCCCTGCAGGCTCATCGGGTTGAACGAGATCCAGTCGTTGTTGGAGATGTCCCCGATGCGCTTGGTGCTTTCCGCGGCGGCCTGGTCGATGATCCGGATGCCGGACTGTGCGGTGAAGTACTCCGCCTGCTTGTGCTTGGGCTGCAGGATCGCCTGCCCGTAGCCGGTCAGCGGGGCCGCGCCGCCCGCACCGCCGTTGTCGGTGTACTTCGCGATGAGCGCGTAGAACAGGTTGGCGCCATCGGGGTGCCCGCCGAGCAGGTCCGTGGAGATGGTCCCGGAGCAGCCCGGGTACTCGGTGGTCTCGTGCAGGTGGTCGTCGTGGCCGAGGGCTGGGTTGACGTACACCTTCGAGCAGTCGATCGCCGCACCGCCCGGGTCGGTGACGGTCACCGTGAGGAGACCTGGTCGCCAAAGTTGAGCATGCCGCCGTTGACGGGGTGCTCACCGTGACGACCGGGGCCGTGTTGCCGACCGTGATCTGCACGTTGGCGAAGCCGGTCTTGCCGGTGTTGTCGGTTACTCTCAGCTGGGCGGTGTAGTTGCCGTTGGTGGTGTACGTCTTGGCCGGGTTGGGCGACGTCGACGTGGTGCCGTCACCGAACGTCCACAGGTAGCTGATCGTGTTGCCCGGGTCGGGGTCGATCGTCCCGGCGCTGGAGAACTGTACGTTCAGCGGCGCGAGGCCGTTCGTCACGTTCGCCGCCGCCTTCGCGATCGGTGACCGTCCGCCTTGGACGTAGTCGATGCGGTAAAGGCCGGAGTCGTTGTTGCCGCCGCCGAAGCTGGAGCCCCACTCGAGCAGGTACAGGGACCCGTCGGGGCCGAACTCCATGTCCATCGGTTTGTTGAAGTTGCCGCCCGGCAGGAAGGTGTTGGTCCGGGTCACGGCGCTGTTGCCGTCGAGGTGGACCTCCTTGACGTAGCTGCGCGACCATTCGTAGAAGAAGTGCACGCCGTCGTAGTACTGCGGGAACTTCGTCGCCGAGGTGCTGGCGGCGTTGTACCGGTAGACGGCCCGCCCATCGGCGCGGACCCGCCGGAGCCCAGCTCGGGAAGTTGGGCGATGCGCCGTAGCCGTACCAGATGTTGGGGGCGACAACTGGCTTCAGGTTCACCAGGCCGGTGTTGTTGGGCGAGTTGTTGACCGGTGCCGAGCAGTTGAACTTGGAGCCGACCACACCGGTGTCCGGGTTGAACGGCGCGTAGGGCTGGTTGTCGCCGTGGCAGAACGGCCATCCGTAGTTGCCGGCGGCCTTGACGACGTTGAGCTCGACGAGGCCCTCGGGCCCGCGGTTGGTGGTCGGCAGGCCGCGGTCCGGCCCGTAGTCGGCCAGGTAGACCCAGCCGTTCGCAGGGTCGATCGAGAACCGGAACGGTTGCGGAAGCCCATCGCGTAGACCTCGGCCCGCGTCTGTGCGGTGCCCTGCGGGTAGAGGTTACCGGCGGGGATGGTGTAGCCGCCGGTTGCGCCGGGCGGATGCGCAGCAGCTTGCCGCGCAGGTCGTTGGTGTTGCCCGCGGTGCGTGCCGCGTCGAGGTGGGACTTGCCGGCCCGCCAGTCCAGCGGGCGTAGCCCTGCCAGTTGCTGTCGAGGTTCGGGGCGACGTCGTCGCCGGTGCCGATGAAGAGGTTGCCGTCCGGGCCGAAGGCGATGTAGCCGCCGGTGTGGCCTGGCTCCGGGGATGTGCGGTCCCGGGTGGCGGGGATGTCGATGATGGTGGCGCCGCTGGACAGGTTCAGCGTGTCACCGGTCAGCGTGTAGCGCGACACCCGGTTGACGTCCGTGGTGCTGGAGGCCGGCGAGTGGTACAGGTACACGTAGCCGTTGCTGGCGAAGTTGGGGTCCAGGGCCAGCCCGGTGAGGCCGTCCTCGCCGCCGGTGTAGACGCTCAGGGTGCCGGCGGTGACGGTGCTGTTGGTGCTGGGCTTGAAGATCTTCACCTGGCCGGCGCGCTGGACGTAGATGACGCGCCCGTCGGGGCGACCGCCAGGGCCATCGGGTCGGCGGTGTTGTCATCCAGGCTGCGCTTCTCAAAGTTGCCCCAGACAGTGCCGCCGCAGTCCCCGGCCACGTTGCCGGCGGCCCAGCGCACGCCGCCGAGGACGTGGTTGCGGAAGTCGGCCTCGCTGTAGGAGGCAATGGCGTGGCCCATGGCGGTGGTCCAGACCCGCCGCCGCCGGTGTTGCGGCACCAGGAGATCGGATGGTCGGCACCCATGGCCCTGCCGCCCGGGTTGTACGTCCGCTCGTCGGCGGTGACGAGCACATGGACGTCGCCGCGCGGGTTGCGGTCGAAGTTGTACCACCTCGCTGCGGTTCCAGCGGTCGGGCAGCCCGGCGGTCGACGGGTGGCTCTTGTCCGCGACGATCGCCGTGCCGGGCAGGACGCCGGGGAGTGCTCGGGCATGTGGGCTCCGGCGTTGACCGTCTGGTCCCACCACGGGTACTCCGTGTCGATGCCCATGTCCGTGGCGTTGTGGATTGCCACGATGCCCTTGCCGCTGGCGAGAAAGCCTTCGACGGCCTGACGCTGGGCGGTGGTGGAGAACACCATGCCCGAGGTCTGCAGCATGATGAGGACGTCGAAGGTGGCGAGGTTGGCCGGGGTGAAGACGGCACTGTCCTCGGTCTGCACCACCTCGAAGTTGTTGGCCGCGGCCTGCTGCTGGAACATCGAGATGCCGGCCGGAATCGAGTCGTGTCGATAACCGACGGTCTTGGTGAACACCAGGGCCCGGAAGGCTGGGGCCGCTGACGCGGGCTTGACGAGCGCCATCGCCAGGATCATCCCGACGATCGTGCCCATGATTAACGCGCTTTCGCATGCCGCTTCCTCTCGGCGGGACAACGGGGCCCGACCACGGGCGCACGGAAGCGGCCCTGCGCCTGTGCAGGGCTGATGCGGTGCGTGAGGTGCCGGCGGGTCGACTGCCGTCCGCCGTGACGGACAGTCACCTACAGGAGTTACCCGAGCCGTGGTCTGAGATGCCCAGGGTGCTCGACACATCCCCAGAAGTCAATATTGTCGGCGTATCGGCAGCTCAACGGCACTTTCCGAAGTGATCACGGGAATCGGCGCTCATCTCGCCTCATCCGTTTGGCTGGTCGAATACCGGCGATCGGCGGAGGTTGAGCAACGACTTTGTTTCGGTCGCTAGACACCATTGCGACCGATCATCGAAACATTTACTCTGCTGAACGCCGAGCTTTCGCTGAATTCTACGAAAGTCTGCGTCATCTCGGCGAAAGCCCCGCTACGTGCTCCAACGATGCTCGACCACGATCTCGGCCGCCTTCGATGGTTACGGTCAGTTAGGGTTTGCCATGCCTGATCCGCTGCTCCAACTCCGTAAGATCGGCAAGTCGTTCTCGGTGTCCAGGTCCTCGACGATGTCGACCTGGACGTGCTGCCCGGCGAGGTCCATGCCATTGTCGGCGAGAACGGCGCAGGCAAATCGACCCTCATGAAAATCATTTCTGGGGTGTACATGCCTGACAGCGGCACCATCGGACTCGACGGCGCCACCACGACCTTCCGCAGCCCACGCGACGCGCAACAGGCCGGGATCGGCATCATCCACCAGGAGTTCAACCTGCTGCCGGAGCGGACCGTCGCGGAGAACGTCTTCCTCGGCCACGAACCGTCCCGCCGAGGCCTGGTGGACCGCCGGACGATGCACACCCGCACCGCCGAGCTCCTCGCCGCCGCCGGTGAGACGTCCTTCGACCCCGGTGTGAAGGTCGGTCGCCTCGGCGTCGCCCAGCAGCAGGTCGTCGAGATCGTCAAGGCCCTCGCTCTGGACGCGCGCCTGCTCATCATGGACGAGCCCACTGCCGCGCTCGCCGACCACGAGGTCGAGCTGCTCTACGCCCTCGTACGCCGGCTCCAGGAGCGCGGGATCGGCCTGCTCTACGTCTCGCACCGGCTCACCGAGGTCTTCGACCTGTCCAACCGCATCACGGTGCTCAGGACGGCCGGCGGGTCACCACCCTCACCACCGCCGACACCACCGGCGAGCAGCTCGTGCGGCACATGGTCGGTCGGGAACTGTCCAGCTACTACCCGGACCGGGCCAACCCGGAGGACCGGGGCCCGGTGCGGCTCAACCTCGCGACGCGGGTAACCGGAAGCTGCGGGACATCAACCTCCAGTTGCGCGCCGGCGAGGTGCTCGGCATCGGCGGCCTGCAGGCTCCGGGCGCTCCGCGCTGGCCCGTGCGATCTTCGGGGTGTCACCGTTCACGACCGGCGACGTCACGCTCGACGACCGGCCGGTCCGACTGCGCTCACCCGTGCCGCCATCCGGGCCGGCATCGCCTATGTCACCGAGGACCGCAAGGGCGAAGGCATAGTCGCCGGCCAGTCGGTCCTCGACAACGCCCTACTCGCCGGCAGGGCCGTCTTCCCCTCGTGGAGCGGGCGCAACGCCCGGCGGTCAAGGTCCGCGAGCTGCTCACCGCGGTCGAGGTGCACGCCGCCGGAGAGGACCAGGAGATCCGCTTCCTGTCCGGCGGCAACCAGCAGAAGGTCGTGCTGGCACGCTGGCTCGCGCTCGGCCCGAAGATCATGCTCTTCGACGAGCCGACCCGCGGCATCGACGTCGGCGCCAAATCCGCCATCCACGACCTCGTCCGCAAACTTGCCCGTGAGGGCGCCGCCGTACTGATGATCTCTTCCGAACTGCCAGAGCTGCTCGGCATGAGCGACCGGATCGTGGTCATGCGCGACGGTGCGATCGCCGGGAGCTGCCCGCCGGCGCGAGCGAAGAAGAGGTCGTCGGGCTCGCGACCGGCGCACTGCACGCCGCACCGAACGGTGCTCTCGTCAAAGAGGTGTCCGCATGACCGTGGCCCCGCCAGTCCGGCCCGCACCACCGCGGTGCGGCTCGAGGCGTCCGCCGCCGGACCCGCCCGCGGCGTTTACATCGCCCTGGCGCTCACGCTGTTGATCGGCTGGGTCATCGTCGCGATCGACGGCGGCTCGCTGTTCAACCAGTCCACGGTGGTCAGTCTGCTGCACGTGGCCACCGGCCTCGGTCTGGTGGCCGTCGGGCAGACCCTCGTCATTCTGGCCGGCTCGCTCGACCTCTCCGTCGGGTACGTCATCAGCCTCAGCACGCTCGTCGCGGCCGAGACGATGGCGGGCAGCGACGGCAACATCCTGCCGGCCCTTGGCTGGTCCTGTTGGTCGCCGCCGCGATCGGGCTGCTCAACGGGCTGCTGGTGGCGAAGCTGCAGATCAACGCCTTCATCGCCACCGTCGGCGTCGGGCTGCTGCTCAAGGGCTACCTTGACAACGGCTACGACGGCCCGGCCGGCAAGACCGCCCCGCGTTCGTGCAAAGCCTCGGCTACCAGCGCATCGGGCCGGTTCCGGTCGCGTTCCTGCTGCTGCTGGCGGTGGCCGCCGCGGCCTGGTTCGCGGTACGCGGCACCCGGTGGGGCCACCACCTCATCGCCGTCGGCGGCGACCCCGAAGTGGCCCGGCTCTCCGGTGTCCGCAACAGCCGGGTCCTGATCCTCGCCCATGTGCTGTGCGCGCTGTGCTCCGGCCTCGCCGGCATCTACCTCGCCAGTCGGCTCGGCTCCGGCGCACCACGGGTCGGCGTCGAGGGCCTCTACGATCTCGAGTCCATCGCCGCCGTTGTCCTCGGTGGCACCGCCCTCGCCGGTGGCCGCGGCGGCGTGCTCGGCACCGTCGGCGGTGTGCTGCTGCTGGCGAGCATCGACAGCATCTTCAACCAGCTTGAGGTCGACGCGTTCTTCAAGCAGGTCATCCGCGGTGTGATCATCATCGCGGCGGTGGCTATCTACGCCCGGCGGCTGCAGCGTCGCCGCGCGACCCGGAAGGCGGCAGCGTGACCACCGAGGCACTGGAGCGGCCGACGCGCCGGCAGTTCAACCCGTTGAAGGCTGGCGGCATTACGCCGATCATCGGCATCCTTGCGATCCTGCTGGTCCTCGTGGCGTTCCAGCAGCCGGACTTCTTCCAGCCGGCGTCGCTGCTGTCGTTCATCGGGCGGTCCGCGCCGCTCATCCTGCTCGCCGCCGGACAGTACTTCGTCATCGTCGCCGGCGAGTTCGACCTCTCCGTCGGCTCGCTGGTCACCGCGCAGGTCGTCGTCGCGGCCCGGCTCATCGACAGCGACCCGGACCGCACCTGGCCCGTCGTGCTCGTCGTGCTCGCCTTCGGCGTCGTGGTCGGGCTCGTCAACGGCCTCGTCACCACGCTGCTGAAGGTGCCGTCGTTCATCACCACCCTCGGCATGTACCTCATCCTGGTCGGCGCGGTCTATCTGTGGTCCGACGGCGCCCTGAAGGGCGGGCTGTCCGAGGAGTTCCGGCGCTTTGGCCGGCGGGCGTTCGAGGACGCCGCTGCTCGGCCGGGTGCCCTACGCGCTGCTGATCCTGCTCGGCGTCGCCGCTGTCGCCGTAGCCATCACCCGCGCCGACTTCGGCCGCACCCTGGTCGCCGTCGGCGACAACATGCGAACCTCGGAGCTCACCGGCATCCGGTCTGGCGCACGAAGACGATCGCGTTCGTGCTGAGCGGCGTCCTCGCTACCGTCGCGGCGATCCTCCTGGTGGCTACAGCGGCGTCTCGTTCCAGGCCGGCGCCGGCCTGGAGTTCGGCGCGATCACCGCCGTCGTGCTCGGCGGCGTCGTGCTCGGCGGCGGTCGCGGCTCCGTCGTCGGCGCCATGCTCGGCGCACTCACCCTCGAAACCCTGTTCGCCCTGATGAATTTCTACGGCGTCTCCGGCGCTCTCAGATCGACCGTCCAGGGCCTGATCATCCTCCTCGCGGTCGCAGTCGGAGCACTGCGCCGCCGCTGATGCACCCTCACTCCTTAGGAGATCGCATGAGACGAACCCCGCACGTCGCTGCCGCGGCCGCTGTCACCGCCTTGCTGGTGCTCGCCGGCTGTGCCACCGACGAGCCGGCTGCCGGTCCCTCCGGTAGTGCCTCCGCCGCCGGGTCCGGCACTGGTGAGCAGTCGAAGTTCTTTGTCCAGGCCGACTACGACGCGGAGTTGGCGTTGCTCGACGCCGCGCCGACTGGTCCGGCTGATAAGCCGTGGGAGCAGGTGCTCAATCCGAAGTTGGTGGACACCGCCAAGTTCAAGAAGAGCGGTCCGCACAAGATTTGCTTCTCCAACGCGGCGTTGAACAATCCGTGGCGGCAGGTCGGGTTCAAGACGATGCAGGCCGAGGTCGAGGCGCAGAAGAGCCGTATCAAGGAGTTCGTGCACGTTGACGCCGAGGGCAAGGACCAGAAGCAGATCGCGGACATCAACGACCTGCTCGGCAAGGACTGCGACGCGCTGATCGTCTCGCCGAACACCACCGCCACGCTCACTCCGGCCGTCGAGGCGGCCTGCGCGGCGGGCTGCCGGTCATCGTCTTCGACCGCGGCGTCGACACGAAGTGCCCGGTGACGTTCATCAACCCCATCGGTGGTTACGGGTTCGGCCACGTCGGCGCCGAGTTCGTCAGCCAGAAGATGAAGCCCGGTGGAAGGTCCTCGCCCTGCGGATCCTGCCCGGTGTCGACGTCCTGGAGACCCGCTGGTCGGCGGCGAAGGTGGCGTTCGACAAGGCGAAGGTCGACGTTGTCGGCGTCGAGTTCACCGACGGCGACCCGGCCAAGACCAAGAAGATCGTCGACGACTACATCCAGCGGTACGGCACGATCGACGGTGTCTGGATGGACGCCGGAGCGGTGGCCGTCGCGGCGGTCGAGGCGTTCCAGGACGCGGGCAAGCCCGTTCCGCCGATGAACGGCGAGGACCAGCTGGACTTCCTGAAGATCTGGAAGGACAAGCAGCTCACCGCGATCGCGCCGACCTACCCGACCTACCAGTGGCGTACGCCGATCATCGCGGCGCTGCGGATCCTCGACGGCGAGCAGGTGTCCAGCCCTGGAAGCTGCCGCAGCCGACCGTCACCCAGGACAACCTGGACCGGTATCTCGACGCGGACATGCCGCCGCTGCACTACGCGATGTGCGGCTGCACCGACCTGCCCGGTTACCCGCAGCGCTGGAAGTAGGTCCCGATGTACGCCATCGGCGTCAACCCTGGTGTGGGCCTCGCCGGTCGACGACAAGGCCCTGGCCGAGCTGATCCCGCGGATCGCCGCGTTCGGCTTCGACGCTGTCGAACTGCCGATCGAGCAGCCCGGTGACTGGGACCCGGCGCGCACCCGGGACCTGCTGGCGGAGCACGGCCTCGTCGCCGCCGGCGTCTGCGCGGTCACTCGCCGGGGCGGGACCTGGTGAATGCCGCACCGGCCGTGGTCGAGTCGACGGTGGCGTACCTGATGGGCTGCGTGGCGAGCGCGGCGGCCGTCGGCGCTGGATGCGTCGGCGGCCCGCGTACGCCTCGGTCGGCCGCACCTGGCGGATGTCGCCGGCGGCTCGCGCGGCCTGCTACGCGGAGTTCCGGCGGGCCCTGGCGCCGGTGGCCGAGCAGGCCGGCGAGTTGGGCGTGAGCATCGGTGTCGAGGCGTTGAACCGCTACGAGACGAGCGTCGTCAACACGATCGAGCAGACCATCGAGTTGATCGACGGTCTTCCGCCGAACGTCGGCATCATGATCGATACGTATCACATGAACATCGAGGAGGCCGACCCTACGCGGCTCTCGCCGCCGCTGGCCCGCACATCAAACACGTGCAGGTCAGCGGCAGCAACCGGGCGCTCCCGGCGGGGACCACTTCGACTGGCCCGCTTCTTCACCGTCCTGGAGAACACCGGCTACCAGGGTGCGATCTGCATCGAGTCGTTCACGGCCGAGAACGAGACCATCGCGACCGCCGCGGCGATCTGGCGTCCGCTGGCCCCTCACAGGACCGTCTCGCCACGGACGGCCTGCGCTATCTCCGGGAGATCCTCGGATGACCCCCGCCACCCACCGCCCGCCCGGTCCCGGGGTCCCGCCCGCCACCCCCATCTAAAGTCAGGAGCACCGTCCGTGTCTTCGCGGCCGGCCGACCTCGGTTGCGCGAGCTCCGCGACAAGCAGCATTGGCCTCCGGCCGGCCCTGTCCGTGAAGTCAGCCAGGGCGGTCCTCCTCAAATCGGTCACTGCTGATCAGAGTCCCTGGCCCGGCCAGGGTAAACGCCGTCGACCGGTGCAGGCAGGGCTGGCGGGGACGCCGATGCCCAGCCGGGACGGCGCGTACGATCCGCTGCGGCATATTCGAGAGGGCAGGCTCGTGCACCAGTTCCCGAACCGTCGGCTGCTGTCGCTGACCGCGGCGCTGCTCACCGTCGCCCTCGCCGGTTGTGGCGACGGGACATCGGCCGAGGGTCCGATCTGGTCCGACGCGGCGTCGGCGACACCGACGGCCGCTGCACCGCCGTCAGCCGCCCTCCGTCCGCCGCCGGTACGCCCACCGCGTCCACCGTGAATTGTCCCAACTCCGGTCCGGCCCCGCGCTCGGCCACCGCACTGGACCCGACGGCAGCCACCTACCTCGGGCGGGACGGAGCGGACATAGCCAACGCGGTCGACATCTCCGCCGGCTGTGAGATCGTGGTCGGCGGCCGGTTCACCGGTCTCTCCGGCGGCACCGCCACGACGCTGGGCAAGGGCGGCGCCGGTGCGGTGCTCCGGCTGGACCCCACCGGCCGCAAGCTGCTCGGCACCACCCGGCTCGCCGGTGCGGTGGAGGACCTGGAGGTACGCCGCGGCGGCGGCGAAATCGCGGTCGCCACCGACCGGGGCGTGTTCCTGCTCGACGCGCGCGCCACGGCCGCCCGCTGGCAGCGCGGCGGTGCAGCGACCCGGGTCGCGGTCGGCAGCGCGGGCACCGTCGCAGCCCTTTCGGCGGCACCATCAAGGTGTACGACCTGAAGGGCGCCACCCTCACGAGCATCCGCCCGGCCGACCGCACCGTGAGCGACGTGGCAGTCGACGACCGCGCCGGCCTCGTTTTCGTGAGCGGGTTCAGGCAGGTCAATGCGGGCCGCTGTGTGCCGGTGCAGATCGCCTACGTGCACGCCTACGACCAGCGGGGCAGCTGCGCTGGCGGGCGTACGACCACGCGGCTGACCGGCTCGGCGATCTCTGCGCGGACAGCCGCGCCGACCGGATCACGCTGGGCCGTGACGGCCGTCTTTACCTGGCCGGGGAGACCGCAGGCGGGAACACCATCTTCAACCGGTCCGCCACCGACCCGTCCCGACCGGCACCGAACGTGGTGATCGACTCATTCACCGAGGCGTCCAACACGTCGAACGCGCACCTCACCTACCTGGCCCGGTTCGACCCGGCCACCGGCCGGCAACTTGCCGGGCAGATGCTGCTGGCCCGGATCGACACCAAGGGCGACCAGGGGAACACCATCAGCCGTATGCGATCACCGCCGACGAGTCCGGCCGGGTGTACGCGGGGGCGTCTCGGCGTACCAGATCGCCGGCCGGAGCCGGGCCACCCTCGGTGGCGATCGGCTCGCCCCGTACGCCGGCGGGGATGCCTGGGTGCTGGTGTCTCGGCGGACCTCAAGCGGCGTACCACCTGGACGGTCTTCACCGACGGCGGTGCCGGTGCGGTACGCGGCTGGCCGCGGGCTCCGGATCGCGGCCGCCGCGGCCCGGTGGACAAGGGTCGGTTCTGGCGGACCCGAAGCGTGCAGTCTGGCGGCCTACCCGACGGAGGCTCCGGCTACCTGGCGGCCTGGCCCGGCTGTCCTGACTCGACCCGTCACGCGGGCCCGTCATTCGGCGTTGCTGTGGCGAGGTGTCAGCGTGCACCAGAGCAAGTCGTCGTTGTACGCGCTCCAGTTCCAGTCGCTGAGTCCGCCTGACCCTGATTTTGCTGCACAAAAGGTATCCAGGAGGCGGCCGATCAGTTCGCGGGTTTTGGTTACTGTCGTATACGTCCTCGGCGGCTTGGATATCCAGCGCCTCGCGCCCGAAGTAGTCCTTGTTCAACGCGGCGAACGCCGCGTCGGTGTTGACCGTCGCCGAAGCCTCGGCCGGCCAGACGGGGCGCCGAGGAAGTGCGGTCAGGTGGTCAGTGGTTCGGCGGGTAGTGGTAGTGGCCGTCGGCGATGGATTCGTCGCCGGGTCGGTCGGGGTCGTAGATGGGGTGCGGGGCGCGTGGCCCGATGCCGAAGATCAGATTGTCCGGCCATTGCGCTTGAGATCGTGGCGGTGTTTGCCCGTGTGGGCGCTGTTCACCACGTGCAAGCCTTGACCGTGGCTGCGGCGCCGTTTGTGCTCAGCGCGTCCAGCCACCCAGTGATGGCGGCGACGAGTTCGGCGTCCTCGGCCAGTTCGGTGGGGAAGATCGCGTCGAGGCGCAGGAGGGCGCGCACTGCGCCGCCCGCCGAGCCGGTCAGGGGCCGGGACGGGTCGATCGAATGCGGAAGTGCGGCCCGGATGACATCGGCCAGGGGATCCTGCAGTGGTAGAGGCTGACCGTCGTCGGCGACGCCCATCGTGAACCTCATCCAGGCTGCGATGGCCAGGGCCGCATACGCGGGAAGATCGCCCTGGCGACGCCGGTCGCGTACTGTTCCGACAAGACGTTGGGGAAGCTTCTGCGATCCGTCCATGGCCACCTGCATGGTCCGGTGTTCGATAGCGGGTTGGCGAACCGCGACAGCACCGTTGCCCCATAGGTGCTCACCTGCACGCCGGCGGGCGGGTCGAGAGTGGGTGTGATGTCCTCGATGATGAGACGCTGCAGCAGATCCGCCATTCCCGGCAGCGCAAGGGTCTCGGCGATGGTTTCGCAGCCGGCCAGCGCTCCGAGGTAGGCCGCCGTTGAGTGGACCCCGTTGAGTATCCGCAGCTTGAGTTGCTCCCAGGGTGTGACGTCGGTGGTCAGGATCGCGCCGGCGGCTTCCCAGGTGGGTCGACCACCGGGGAAGTCGTCGGTCAGCACCCACTGCCGATAGGTTTCGGTGTCGACGGCCGCGAGGTCGCGGACCCCGAGTGTGGTCGCGGCACGCTGCAGCGTGGATGGTGTGCTGGCCGGAACGATGCGGTCCACCATCGTGCTGGGATAGGAGACCCAATCACCGAAGCCGCCGTCGGTGGCGAACTCGACCAGCCCACGGACCCGGCGCCGTTGCCCGGCAGGTTGTCACAGCAGACGATCGCGATGGGCGGTGAACCGGCGGCGGCTCGGGCTCGCAGGCCCCGTACGAGCAGGCCGGGGATGGTGACCGGCGCTCGTTGTGCGGCCAGGTCGGCCCGGACCTCCTCGTCCATGCGTAGCGTTCCCGTGGCGGGGTCGAGACGGTACGCCTTCTCGGTAACCGTGAGAGTGACTACCTTGATCGCCGGGTCGGCGAAGAGTCGGAGCACGTCGTCGGCCTCGGTGGGCAGGTGGCGAGTGCCGGTGAGCGCTCCGACGACTCTGGTTCGCGACGAGTCGCCGGATCGGCTCGTGACGCTGTAGAGGTGGTCTTGGGCCCGCAGCTGCGCGACCAGGTCCGCCGATCGGGGAGCCACCGCGACGATGCCCCAGTCGCCGCCGGCCGCTGCCATCGCCTCCTCGGTGTAGACGGCCTGGTGGGCACGGTGGAACGCTCCGACTCCGATATGAAGCACTCCAGACGTGGCGTCACCGGGGACAATCAGGGGACGGGCGGCTGGCGGCAGGACCGAAATGGTGGCGCGGCTGAGCCGCGCCGGCGAGCCTCATCGCCATGCCGATCCATCCGGAAACGTGAACTCGGCGACCGACTCGGGCTTCATCGCCACGCTGTAGCCCGGTGAGTGGGGAGACGGTAGCGACCGTCGCGAACCTCGACAGGATCGACGAAGTGCTCGTGAAGGTGGTCCACATATTCGATCATTCGACCGTCCAGCGACGTGCCGACGCGAAGAAAGTCGAAGATCGACAGGTGCTGCACATACTCACAGAGGCCGACTCCACCCGCGTGTGGGCACACGGGCACGCCGAACTTGGCCGCCATGAGGAGCACGGAGAGGACCTCGTTGACACCACCGATGCGGCACGAATCGACCTGGCAGATGCCGATCGCGCGAGCCTGGAGCAGTTGCTTGAAGATGACCCGGTTGGCGGCCACCTCCCCGGTCGCCACGTGGCACCTGCCACCCGGAAGCTGTTCGACGGCCCGGGCGATACGGGCGTGGCCGAGTATGTCGTCGGCGTGCGTCGGTTCCTCGATCCAGTAGGGATCGGCGACGGCGAGGCGGGTCATGTTGGCGATCGCCTCGTCGACGTCCCACACCTGGTTGGCGTCCATCATCAGCAGCGCGTCGGGCCGATCTCGGACCGGATGATGCCGGCCGTCGGACGTCGTCGGTGATGTTCCCGCCGACCTTCATCTTCACCGCCCGCCAGCCCTCGTCGACCGCCGCTCGGGTCAGGGTCCGCACCTTGTCGTCGGGATACCCGAGCCAACCCACAGAGGTCGTGTAGGCCGGGAATCCCTCGCGATCAAGCAGCGCGAGCCGCTCGGCGTAACCGGGCTCGGCCTTCGTCAGCAGTTCGATCGCCTCGTCTGGGGTGATCGCGTCGCTGATGTGGCGGAAGTCGACGCAGGCCACCAGTTCGGCGGCCGGCATCTCGGCCAGCAGCCGCCACAGGGCACACTGGCCAGCCGGGCGCGCAGATCCCACACAGCATTCACGAGTGTGCCGGTCGCCATGTGGATGACGCCCTTTTCGGGTCCGAGCCACCGGAGCTGGGCGTCGGCGGCCAGCGACCGCCAGAAGGTGACCGGTGCGGCGAAGATGTCCTCGACGGTCCGTCCGACGACGTGGTGTGACAGCGCCCGTGCGGCGGCGCAGGTGATCTCATTGCCGCGCCCGTTGGTGAAAGTCAACCCGGCCCCGACATGGGGACCGTCGGTGCGCAACTCCACGTAGGTGGCGGAGTAGTCACCACGATTGATGGCGTCCGAGCCGTCACCGGTGGCGGCGGTCGGGAAGCGGACGTCGTGCACATCAAGGCCGACGATCGTGGTGGTCATCAACTCTCCAGCCGGAATACTCGTTTGGGCAGGTGGTAGGCGAGGTCGGCGATCGTCTCCGCGGCCTCGTCCAGGGCAGTCGCCGCTGGGCGACCAGAGCGCCGAGGAACGCGGCGTCGACCCTCCGGGCGACGTCGTGACGCACCGGGATCGAGCAGAACGCGCGGGTGTCGTCGACGAAGCCGGCCGTGTTGTAGAAGCCTGCGGTCTCGGTCACGGCCTCCCGGAAGCGGCGCAGTCCCTCCGGGCTGTCGAGGAACCACCAGGGAGCGCCGAGGTAGACCGCGGGGTAGCCACCGGCCAGCGGGGCGAGTTCGCGACTGAAGGTCGACTCGTCAGGGTGAAGACCACCAATCGCAGCCGCGGGTCGTTGCCGAAGCGGTTCAACAACGGGGACAGCGCGTCCACGTAGGAGGTCCTTCGCGGCACATCACCGCCGACGTCCCGCCCGTGCCGGTCGTGCAGCCAGGCGTTGTGATTGCGGACAGCACCCGGGTGCAGCTGCATGACAAGCCCGTCCTCGACCGACATCCTGGCGAACTCGACCAGCATGTGGGCCCGGAATCGCTCAGCGTCCGCCGGCGTGGCCTTACCGCGCAGTCCTCGCTCGTACAGCGACGAGGCCTGTGCAGGTGTGAGATCGAGGGTGAGGGCGGTGGGGTGGCCGTGATCGGTGCTGGTGGCGCCGGCCGCGCGGAAGTCGGCACGACGGCGCTCGAGTGCCCGAATGAATCCGGAATAGGTGGTGGTGTCCTCGCCCGTCACGCTGCCGAGTCGGACGACCCGGTCCGACCAGTCCGGCCGATCCTGATCGACGACATCGTCCGGCCGGAACGTCGTGATCACCCGACCGCCGGGCCCACCCACCCGTCGGCGGCCAGCTTCGCGTGTGCGGCCAGGTCGTCCAGAGGCGATTCGGTCGTCGCCAGCACCTCGATGTTGAACTGTTCGAACAATGACCGAGGCCGGAACTCGGTCCGTCCCAGCCGCTCCGCCAGGGTGTCGAATACCGCGTCGGCGGTTGACGGGCCAAACGGGGTGTCGACGCCGAACACCTCGGTGAGGGTCTGCTCGAACCACAGCCTCGTTGGTGTCCCGCGGAACAGGTGCCAGTGATCGGCGAAGAGCCGCCAGATCGCGCGTCCGTCCGTCTCGGATGGACCGCCGTCGATTCTGGGCACCCCAGACGGTCTGGCGTGATGCCCTGGCTCAGCAGCATCCGGGTGAGGTAGTGGTCGGGCACGATGAGCAGCCGGGCCGGGTCCGGGAACGGCTGGTCCTCGGCCAGCAAGCCAGGATCGACGTGGCCGTGTGGGCTTATCAGCGGCAGGTCGCGGACGTGTTCATACAGCTCGCGTGCGAGCTGTCGGACCGTGGGCTCGGTCGGGAACAACAGTGTGTCCGACGCCGGTGCGAACACCAGGGCTCCTCCGAAACTGTCAGGGGATGAGGTCGAGCGGTGGGGTGGATCGGACCAGGTGTCAGCGGCCACGTTCGTCCGCGACCCGGGTGACCAACTGGGTGGGGTTGACGAACCGCAGCGCGATGACGAGGAGGGTCAGCATGGTGAGCATGTAGATGACAGCCATCGCGTGGCTGGCCTGCGGCGCTCGGATCCCGGCACCGTAGTACGAGTTGTAGAGGACGACGACGAGCGTTTGGCTGTCGACGCCGGCGGTCAGGTAGGTCAGTTCGAACATGCCGACGGTTCGTACGAGGACCAGGACGGAGGCGGCGGGACACCGGGGACGAGCAGCGGCAGCAGAATGCGTCGGAAGACGCTCCAGGTCCCGGCGCCGCACATTCGGGCCGCCGATTCGATTTGGGATCGATTTGTTCAATGAAAGGCGTCATGGTGAGCACGACGAACGGAATCGAGGGCACGAGGTTTGCCAGGATGACGCCGGTGAGGGAGTTGGCGAGGTCGTATTTGTAGAGGACGGTGGCCAGGGGATGCCGTAGGCGATCGGGGGACGATCACCGGCAGCAGGAAGACGAGCATGACGAGACGCTGAAGGGAAGTGCCGACGGGCAAGCACGAAGGCCGCTGGCACTCCGATCGCGGCTGCGATCACGACTACGGTCAGGGACGCCTTGAGGGTTACCAGCAGCACATTGGCGAGATCGAAGTCGTGCCACGACTCGACCCAGTACTGCGTTGTCAATCCCGTGGGCAACCAGGTGTCGAACCACTGGGTGGAGAACGATTTGACCACGACGGAGCCGACGATCCGGCCAGGTTCACGAAGAAGAACGCGATTACGCCCCAGACGAGCCAGGAGGCCGGCCTGCCGGTCAGCCGGCGCCGCGGTGGGGCCGGCGACAGATCGGTCATCCCTTACCTCCCGAGGATCCGCGATAGAGCCGTCCGCGGCCAAGCAGCACGGTGGAGATGACCACCAGCATGACGACCGCCATGATCATGGCGATGGCAGAAGCCGGAATAGTCGTATTCCTGGTATGCGGCGTCGTAGGCGGCGATTGAAATAACGTGGGTGGTGTCTTGAGGGTCGCCGAGCATTACGGCTGACGGGAACACCGAGAACGCGAGCACGAAGTTGAGGCAGAACGTCATGGCCAGGCCCGGTACCAGCAGCGGAAACTGATCGACCGGAAGCGCTGCCACCAGCCTGCGCCAAGGGTCGCCGCGGCCGCTTCGAGGCTCGGGTCGATCCCCGACAGGTAGGACAGAGTCAGCAGGAACGCGAACGGGAACCCGCTCACGACCAGGAGAGCATGACGCCCCAGTAGTTGTGCAGCAGCGGGACCGGGTGATCGACGTCGGTCAGACCCGCGACCATGAGGACGCGGTTGAGCCATCCCGTTCCGCTGAAATATTCAATCATCCCGGCCGCGGTCAGGACGGTTCCAAGCGTGATCGGGATGACCAGGGCGGTGGTGAGTAGCCGTTTGCCGCGCACCTTGCCGCGTAGTCGATACGCGATGGGCACCGACGCCAGTACGTTGATCAACGCAGCAGGCAGCCCGATCTTGAGCGTGATCCAGATGGTGGCGCGCTGGTACGGGTCGGTGAAAAAGTTGACGTAGTTGGCCAGGACACCGGTGCCGTGCTTGGGCAGGGGTGTAGCGACAGGTTCAGGCCGTAGAGGAACGGATAGATGAAGAACGCGATCAGGAACAGCACGCCGGGCAACAGCAGCAACAACGACCGGTCGACGCCGCGTTCGGCCAGCCGGTGAGACAGAGCCACCCGGTGGCGGTCGTCGGTGGCAGAGGCGGGGTCGTCACACCAACCTCCGTCCGGTCGGCGGGCACGTCGGCCTGCTCACCGCCAGCGGCCTGGGAGCCGGGAAAGACCAGAACCTGCTCGGTAGGAATCCAGACCGGCACAACCTCGCCGCGTTCGACGGGGACGTCGGTGCGTAGTTGTAGCGCCTGGCCGTGCGGCAGCCGGGCTTGGACGGAGATCTGACGGCCGTGGTACTCGGTGACCTCGACGCTGACCTCGATCCGGTTCCCATTGGATCCGGCAGGCGGTTCCCCGACCAGGATGTCGTCCGGCCGGATCGCGACAATGGCCGGACCCGGGCTGAGATCACCCACCGCGAGTCCGGTCAGTTCGGCGCCGTGACCGCTGGCGGTGACGGAGGCGCCGACGCCAGCGGTCACCGTCATCGACAGCAGGTTGCGGTAGCCCATGAACCCGGCCACGTAGGCGTTGGCCGGCGATCCGTAGAGCTGCTGGGGCGTGCCCACCTGCTGAACCACGCCTTCGCGGAGTACGACCAGGCGGTCGGCCAGCGACAGGGCCTCCTCCTGGTCGTGCGTCACGTACACGGTGGTGAGGCCCAGCGACTGGTGTAGTCGCCGGATCTCGGTCCGCATGTCCAACCGCAGCGCGGCGTCCAGGTTAGACAACGGCTCGTCCATCAGCACGAGCCGCGGCTCGATCACGATGGCCCGGGCGATGGCGACCCGTTGCTGCTGGCCGCCGGAGAGCTGGCCGGGCAGTCGATCGGCGTAGTCGGTCAACTGCACCAACCGCAGCGCCTCGTCAACCCGGCGGCGGCTCTCCACGCGACCGACGCCGCGCATCTGCAGCCCGAACCCGACGTTGCCCCGAACTGTCAGGTGCGGAAACAAGGCGTAGTTCTGGAAGACCATGCCGAATCCACGGCGCTCCGGCGGAGCGTGTCGACCCGCTGGTCGTCCAACCAGATACTGCCCTGGGTCAGCGGAAGCAGCCCGGCCAGGCAGTTCAACGCCGTCGACTTTCCGCAGCCGGACGGGCCGAGCAGCGCCACGAACTCGCCGCCGGTGATGGTCAGGTTCAGCGTGTCCAGCACGGTCTTCTCGCCGAACCGCCGGCTGACCTGTTCCAGCCGCAACTGGTCGAACCGTTGCTCAGTCATTGGATACCTCACCCAGGTGCCAGGAACTCATTTCTTCGCCGCGCCGATCTCCAGGTCCCACTGGAGAACGCGATCACCTGCTGCTCCGCGGGCAGAGACGACTCCTGCGGATTGTTGGCGATGAGGGCGTCGTACTCAGGGCGGCCGAATTTCGCGATGGCGTCCTGGCTGGCCTGGGGGCCATGTCCAGGGTGACGCCCTTGACGGCTGGGCCGGGTAGAAGTAGCCCTTGTCGAACGCGATCGCCTGCTGCTGGGGGTCAGCATGTCCTGCAGAAGGCTCAGGATCGCCAGCTTGTCGCTGTTGACACCCTTGGGGACCACCGCGTACTGGGCATCGGTGACCCAGTGGAAGCCCTTCAGGGTGGTGATCTTCGTGGTGTTCGGCACGGTACCGAGCACGCGAGGGTTGATGTCCCAGCCCGTGGTGCTGGCGACCATGTCGACGGTGCCCTTGCCGAGGTTTGTCATGGTGTTCGTCGTTCCTGCCTCGTACGGCGCGGTGTACTGGCCCAGCTCTTTGAGGTACGCCCAGGTCTTGTCCCAACCGGTGGTCGGGTTCTTCGGGTCGGCGTCACCCAGGATGTAGGGCAGGCCCATCAGGAACGTGCGACCGGGGCCGGAGTTCTTCGGCACCGCGTACTGGAATCGGCCGGGATTCGCCTTGGCCCAGGCCAGCAGCTCCTCAGCTGTCGTCGGCGGGTTGGGTACCTTGGCCGGGTTGTACGCGAAAAGCGGGCCCGACGGATACTCCACCAACTCCACCCCGTACCCCTGGGCCAGCTCCTGCATCTTCATGGCCGGGTCGGTGTAGTTCTTCATGTTGGACAGCCGCGAGTCGAAGTCCGGCGTCATCTTCGCGAACAGGTTCTGGGAGATGCCGGCCGACAACCCGTCGGTGCCGGTGAGCACCAGGTCGATGTCGAGTCGGCCCGCGTCCTGCTGGGCCTTGAGTTTCCCCGCCATGTCCGGCGCCTTACCGGTCGACGTGGTGACACGGCTGACGATGTCAGGGTGTTCCTTGACGAAGTTGTCCAGCATGCCCTGGGTCAGCTGCAGGTTGCCGGCGACGTCAAGAATGTTGAGCGTCACCGGGCGGGACGGCTTGTCGGGGACGGCATCTGCCGAGGTGGGCGCGGTCGTATCGGCGGTTGGCGCGCCACAGGCCGTCGCGAGCGCGGTAAGCGTGATGACGGCTACCAGCCCCAGGCCGAGCCGCCGGCCGGCTCGACGGACGGTCGTGGAAGGACGTGCAATGAGAGGATCCGGATCTGAATCTGGTGAAGGTACCCATAGGTAGCCCTTTGCGGGATGGGCGGCGGCGCGTGCGCGTCACCGTGGATGCAAGCGGGAGGTAGTCAGGCGTTAGCGGATCGGAGGGACCGTGGTCGTCGCCCGCACGATCAGGTTGGTGCTGAGTTCGCGATGGGGGCGTCGGCGTCGTCGGCGCCGTCGATTCCGCCAGGAGAAGGTCGACGGCTGCTCGGCCGCCGGCCTCCATGGGCATCGCCACCGTGGTCAGCGGGGAGAGCACACCGCCGCGAAGAGCAGGTCGTCGAAACCCACGACGCTCATGTCCTCGGCACCCGGACGCCTCGGTGAGCCAGCCGGGACAGGACGCCCAAGGCCATGAGATCGTTGTAGGCCATGATGGCCGTGACGCCACCGGCCAGCGCGAGGTCCGCGGCCTGTATGCCACCGTCGAAAGTCGGCTCGAACGGACCGAACTGGATAACGTCGATGTTGTTTCGCACGGCGGCAGAGCGCAGGCCCGCCGGCGCTCCCGGTTGGACCACGACTTGCTCGGCCCGTTGAGATATGCGCAGCGCCGGTGACCGAGCGCGCCCAGGTGGTCCAGCACCTGCCGGATGCCGTTCGCACTGGCCATCAGGACCGCGGGGATGTCACCTAGCCGACGGTTGAGCAGCACCAGTGACGTTACTTCGGCCAGCGCGTACAACTGCGGATCCGACGCGATCGGGGCACACATGATCACGCCGTCCACTTGACGGGCCATGGTTCGGACCAGGGCCTGCTCGGAAGCCGAGTCCTCCTCGGCGTCGACGAAGAAGACCGCATAGCCGCTCCGCCGGGCCCTGGCCTGAACTCCCCGTAGCACGCCCGTGTAGAAAGGGTTACTCAGGTCGGACACGACGATGCCCAGGTTTCCAGTACGCCCGTGATGAGGCTCCGGGCGGCCGGATTCGGTTGGTAGCTGAGTTCCTTGGCGGCAGCCAGTACCCGTTCACGAGTATCCGGGCGCACCAGGTGCGATGCGCTCAGCGCGCGCGACACCGTGGAGGTCGACACCGCCGCCCGCCGCGCAACGTCGTGGATGGTGACCGGCATGGCACTCCTCTGACAATTCGAACTTGTCAAGAGGTCGGCGAGGCGACCTCTTGACATGCTTCTCACAGGCGTTTAGGCAGCTTGGAGCGCGCTGATGGCGCAGCGCAGGTAGCCTGCGCCCTCGCGAGTCGTCTTCTGATGGTCAGTTAGGAGATGGTCTCGCGCACTTCAACCGCTGACGATGTGACGCATTTCAGGTGCCGAAACGGAAGTAGATGCTGCGGTGGTAGTCGCCTGTGGCGACGTTCGGTTAGCTCTCGGGTCCGAGTGCGCTGACACTGTGGAACTTGTTCCCGATCGGCGGAATGCCATCGAGGAATGACAAACTCTTGGAGGGTAGGGTGCCGTCGCGTTCTTCGGGTCCACGCCGACAGCGGGAGTGAACAGGCGCAGGAAGAGGTTTTCCTCGGCGGCTACCATGGTGATCGTGCCCTCGGTGGTGCTCAGCGCCGCCCAGTAGGTGCGGGCGTGGTAACCCTTGAACTCCGGGTACTGAAAGCCGCTGGCGCCGGTGGCCGTGTTGTTGTACTGCTTCGTCCAGACATCCGTCGACACGCCCCGCAGCCGATTCTTGTAGACCCGGTGAGGCCCGTCTCCGAGCCAGGTCAGGCCGCGCACGTTCGCCTCGGGGTAGTCGAAGCCCACCCGAAATAGTCGTGGTTGCCGGTGCGACGGTAGCTGTATTCCAGTTGCAGCCAGCCGTTGGAATCCAGCCGCCACCGCGCCGAGGTCAGATCGCCGGTGTAGTTGGCCTGTACCACCCATCCGGTGCCGTCGCGGAAGTGGCTGAGGCCGGTGAAGGTCGCCGTGCCGTCGGCCGGTGCCGGGCCGTTGGTCAGCGACACCGTCGCCCCGGCACGCGTTACGCCGGTCAGCCGGCCGTTCGACTTGCCGATGGTGACCTTGGTCGTGCCGGCCGTCATCGTGATGCTCGTCGAGGTCTCGGTGGCGGTGACGCTGCCAGCAATCGGGACCACCAGCCGCCTGGTGAAGTCCGTGGCCTTCTTGATCCGCCACATCCAGCTGGTGACGACGCGTCCGGTCGGATCCGTCGCGGTCAGCGCCAGCGCGTCGGAGTCCAGCCAGTTGGCGGGCAGGTCGAGTGGCAACCCACCGACGGCGCCGGGAGCGGTGTTGGGGCCGATGAGAGTGCCCTGCGCGGTAGCCGTGTGTCCCGTGCCGCCGCCGGGCGCGCGAAGCGCACCAGCTGCCAGTCGAAACGACACTGGTTGAGGTTGGTGAAGTTGTACTGGTTGACGATCTTCACTGTCTTGTCGAATGAGGCGGGGAAGGTCGTGGCGTAGTAGGAAGGGCTGCTGAGCTGGATCGGCGACCAGATGTCGCGGATCGTGAAGAAGCTGCCCTCCTTCTCCGGAATGGGCCGACGATGCCGTCGGGGCCAGATTGCCGGCGGTGTCGAGGGCACCACCCGGTCGTCGCGGACGATGGTCTCGTCGACCAGCGCCCAGATGAAGCCGCCGGCGGCACGCTGCCCACCGCCCATGACCTTCCAGTAGTCATTGAGCCCTGCGCCTGCGCCGCCGTCGTAGAGCCCGTGCAGGAACTCGGTGGGCATGAACACCGTGCCCCTGCCGCCTTGCTGACGGTGCTGCTGTACGTCTGATAGTGGCTAGTGTCGATGTTGCTGAACGTGCTCCACGGGTGCAGGACCTTGCGCTTCTGGATGTCGTACTGCGCGTAGTCATCGTCGAGACCGGTGTTCCAGCCGCCCTCATTGCCGTTGGCCCAGAACAGGATGGACGGGTGGTTGACGTCACGGCTCACCATCGCGGCGACCAAGGGCGCGCCGACGCCCTCGTCGTAGCGCTTCTGCCAGCCGGCCAGCTCGTCGATGACGTAGAGCCCCAGCTCGTCGCACAAATCGAGGAAGAACGCGTCCGGCGGATAGTGCGACATTCGGACGGCGTTCATGTTCATGTCTTTCATCAGTGCGATGTCCTGCCGTGCCAACCGCGGGCTGGAGGCGCGGCCCAGGGTCGGCCAGAAGGTGTGCCGGTTGGCCCCTTGAGCACGATCTTCCTGCCGTTGACGTAGATGCCGTCGCCGGAGCGGACCTCGATCGTTCGGAAGCCGAACCGGGTGACGGTGCTGTGCAGCAGCGCTCCGGAGCTGGTCGTGACCGATAGCTCCACCTGGTACAGGTTCGGGGTCTCGGCGCTCCACTGCTGCGGCGACGGCACGGTCGTGGTCAACGTCGCCTTGGTCGCGCTGGCCGGGATCGCCACCGAGAAGGCCCCACCGACGGCGGTGCCGTCCAGGCGCCTGATCTGCCCGGTCACCCGCCCGGCGGCGCTGACGCCGGCCAGCATCACGTCGACGGCGAAGGCGCCGCTGGCCTGCGCGTTCACCGCGACCCGATCGATGTGTACGGCAGGAAGGCGCGTAGCGAAACCGGCCGGAAGATCCCGCCGAAGTTCCAGTAGTCGCCCCGGCGTTCGGCATCATTGACCGAGTTGTCAGACGATTCTTTGCTGACCGTCGCCTCGAGAAGGTTGGGCTGTCCCAAGCGGACCAAAGCCGTCACGTCGTACCGAAATTCGTAGAAGCCACCGCGGTGCCGCGGCCCGGCCGAGGTTCCGTTGACCCACACCTCGGCGTCCGTCATCGCGGCCTCGAAGACGAGGTAGATCCGCCGGCCGGCCCATGAGCTCGGCGGGGTGAAGGTGTGGCGGTAGTTGCCCCGCTCGTTGGGGACGAGGTTGTGGCCGTAGTTATAACTGCCGAAGCCGTGAAACTCCCAGTTCGAGGGAGTGGGGATCGTGCTCCACACCCCGCTGCGGCGTCCACTCGTTACTTGAAAGTCCCAGTTGACTGTGGTGTCGGCATCGGTGCCGGTCAGAACCATCGTCTCGGTCACCGGACCTGCGAGTGCCGCGTGTGCCGGCACGGCAGTTCCCAGACCGACAGCTGACAGTCCCGCTGCTCCGGCGCTGGCGGCTCCCATCGCCAGCAGATCGCGACGTTTGATCCTCATGTGCGCGCCTCCCGTCCTTGTGACTGCTGCCTATTGCTGGATGCTTGTGGCCGCGACGGCTACGAAGGAAGTTCGTAGCCGTCGCGGCTGGCCGTTAGCTGCCCAGGGTGACGTGGAAGATCTTCTCGTTGCTGTTGTTGGGGTGCTGTCCTTGTCGCCGTTGTTGGAGGTGGTCAGCCACAGACCGCCGTCCGGCGCCGGCTCCACGGTGCGCAGCCGGCCGTAGGTGCCGTTGAAATACGTCTGCACGTTGGTCAGGTTGCCGCCGCTGATCACCGCGCGGTACATGCGGGTTCCCCGCAGGCAGGCGACGTAGAGCACGTCCCGAACGATGGCGATGCCGGAGCAGGAGCCGTCCGAGGTGGGTAGGTCCGTTTGGGCGCGATGAAGCCGGAGGTGCCACAGCTACCGGAGGTGCCTTCACGAGCCGGCCAGCCGTAGTTGCCACCCTGGTGATGAGGTTCGTCTCGTCCATGATCCCGTTGCCGAACTCCTGCTCCCAGAGCCGTCCCTGCGAGTCGAAGGCCAGGCCCTGCGGGTTGCGGTGGCCGTAGCTCCACACGTAGTTGCCGAACGGGTTGTCCGAGGGCACGCTCCGTCGGCGTTCAGCCGCAGGATCTTGCCGGCGAGGTTGTTGATGTTCTGCGCGTTGTCGCCGTTCTGCGCGTCGCCGGTGCTCGCGTAAAGCTTGCCGTCCGGACCGAACCGCAGCCGGCCGCCGTCGTGGAACTTGTTGCGCAGGATCCCGCTGACCAGCACCTGCTCCGTGCTGGTGTTGAGGACGTTGTTCTGAACCTTGATCCGTACGATTCGGTTGTCGTTAGGTGAGGTGTGCATGATGTACAGCCACTGGTCGCTGGCGAAGTTGGGCGAGATCGCCAGGCCGAGCAGGCCGCCCTCGCCGTCGGTGCTCTGCACGTTCGGCACCGTGCCGACGGTGGCCTTCGCGCCGGTGGTGGGGTTGAGCCGGATGATGTCCTTCGCGTCGCGACGGCCGTACAGGATGGCGCCGTCCGGGAGCGTAACCATGCCCCACGGAATGTCGTTGTCGGTCGCGACCTGCCGCACCGTGCAGACCGAACTGCCGCAGGACGCACCGGTGGTCACCGTCACGGTGTTGCTGGCCGGCGATACGTTCGCCTGGCCGTCCTGCGCGCGGACGTAGTACTGGTAGCTGGTGCTCGCCGACAGCCCACTGTCGATGAAGCTGGTGGCGGGCGGCACGGCTCCGGTCCCGCTGACCGTGCCCACCTTGGATCCGTTACGGAAGATGTCGTAGCTACGGACGCCAATGTTGTCTGTCGACGCCGTCCAGGTCAGCGAGACGGTGGTGCCCGACGCCGAACCGGCGAGCTGCTGCGGTGTGGTCGGCGGCGTCGTGTCGACCTGGCACTGCGGCGGGGTGATCGACACGGTGGTGCTGGCCTGCGAGACGTTGCCGGCGGCGTCCCGCGCGTTGACGTACAGGCCCCAGGTGGCGCCCGGACGACGGTGAGGCTGGTCGACAGCGTGCTGCCGCTGACCGTCTTCATCTGCTGGCCGTCGTGGTAGATGTCGTAGAACGCGACGCCCACGTTGTCGGTCGAGGCGTTCCAGGCGAAGGTCACCGAGTCGCAGAGCAGGTTGCTGACCCGGCGTTGCCGGGCACTGTCGGCGGCTGGGTGTCGGAGCCCCGGCGGACGTCGTCCAGCGCTGGTTGCTCTGCCCGTTGCAGGTCCACAGGTCGACCAGGGTGCTGTTGGCCGTGCCAGCACCGGTGACGTCCAGGCACAGGTTCGATTGGGTGCCGACGATCGTGCCGTCGGCGTTGATTCGCCACTTCTGGTTGGGGCCGCCGTTGCAGGTGTAGATCTGCAGCTCGGCAGGGCGGTGGTGTCCTGCCCTTCACGTCCAGGCAGCGGGTGTCGTTGAAGATCCGGAACTCGCCAGCCGGGGTGAGGTTCCATGCCTGGTTGGCCTGGCCGTTGCAGTCGTAGATGTTGACTCGGGAGCCGAGCGCGTCAGTGTTTCCGACCACGTCCAGGCAACGGCCAGAGCCGACTCCGACGACGGTGGACACCGCCGCCGAAGCTGGCCCTGCCGGCAATGTTGTCATGGCAGCCACCAAGCCAGCCACGGCCAGAAGAGCGACCGTGCGTGAGCGCGGCCGCTTTCGTTTGGTCGACATGAACATGTAACCCTCCAGATCGGTCGTCAATGGACTACCCGCCGCCGATTGCGGGGATGGTGAAATCGATTGCTGAGAGCGGCCGACTCCGCCAGAGCTTTCGCAGCTAGAAGTGCATGTCCTCGTTGCGGCGGGAGTCAGCGCGACGCAGCGGTCCCGCCGAACTCTGAGTGACGTTTGCCGGGGCCGTCACGAACTCCGACGTCGGCGGCAGGCGCGTTCAGACTCCCGGAACTCCTGCGAGGAGCCTTTGCTTCGTTTGTGTCAACGTTGTCATTGCGTACCGCGATCAGCATGGATCGCTCCTGACCTATGTGTCAAGGGTGCTACGGCAATGTTTCCCGCTCGGCTCCAGCCGCCGCGACCGAGGTAGGGGATCAAGTTTCCCGTCCCTGGCCACGGACGACCGGGTGGTGCTCGACCGCCGCAAGCGGCTGGCTGGCGCCCACGTCCGCGATCAGCTGCACCTAACGGACGTCGGCTGCGCGTCTGACGTGATCCTCACCGTGGCCGCAACATTAGGAAACAAGGTTAACGATTGTCGTTGACTTTGCCATCGATGACTATCACCCTGTGAGAGCGCTCTCGACCTCGTCCTGATTGATCCGTCAGGATGGCCAAGCCGATGTTAGGAGGTTTCGGTGAAGAAGAGTTTGTCGATGCTAGGCCGCCTCAGGGTGGCTCTCGTCACTACCGCGGCGGTCCTTGTCACCGCTGTCCCGATGCTCACCGCCATGCCGCAGCCGGCCCATGCGGTCGGGCCCGACCTACTGCCCGTCACCGTTACCAACAACTCCGGCCGCGGCGAGGCCGTGTTCCTCTACATCCTTGGACAGGACATCCGCCCCGGTGGCCGACTCGGCTACGTCAACGCTGCCGGACAGTTCTCGGCCTGGCCGGCCGGTGGTCTGCCGCCGACTCCGGCTCCGGACGTGGCGATCCCCGGCCCTGGCAACGGAAGCAGCGTCACCGTACGCTTCCCGCGGTTCATCTCGGCCCGGATGTACTTCTCCTTCGGCCGGAAGCTGGACTTCCGCCTCAGCCCCGATGGCCTTGTCCAACCCGCGCCGTGGGCCGGCGGTGACCCGAACCGGGACATTCTGTTCGACTGGTCGGAGTTCACCTACAACGACTCAGGCCTGTGGCTCAACAGTTCCCAGGTGGACATGTTCGCCGTCCCGCACGCGGTGAGCGTCACCGGTGCCGACGGACAAACGATCCGCAGCGGTGACCCGGTCGCCAACGGCCGGGAGAACGTGATCAACCAGGTCCGGCCAACCCGGACTTCGCCCGCTCCGTGTACACCCGCTCCGACGGAACCGTCCTGCGGGTCCTCGCGCCCGGCAAGGCGATGGACGCCGGCCTGATGAGCCCGAACTACCTCGACGGGTACATCACCTCAGCGTGGAACGCCTACACAGGCCGAACGCTCACCGTCGTGCCCCGGGTCAACGAGCCGAACCGACGGTTCTTTGGCCGAACCAACGGCAACACCATGGTCTTCACCGACTCGGCAGGCGCCAGGTCGCCACGGTCGCCAAGCCCAGCACCGCCAACGTCTGGGGCTGCGACGGCGTGTTCAACGCCCGAACACACCGCCGTTCATCGAGCCGGAGATCAAACGCACGCTGTGCACCGCGCTGAACCGAGGCACCCTGGGCACCTCGTCGCAGGAACCGGTGCTGGACGCGAATCAGTTCTACCGCAACAGCGCACCCAACCACTACTCGCGGATCGTCCACGCCAACATGGCCGACGGCAAGGCGTACGGCTTCGCCTACGACGACGTCGGCGGCTTCGAGTCGCTGGTGCACCACGGTGACCCCGCTCGGCGGCGATCATCCTCTCACCGTTCACCGGTGGCAACCCGCCGCCGACCAACCCGCCCCGACGGTCGGCAGTGCCATCGTCAGCAACTGGCACAGCAAGTGCATCGACGTGCCGAACCTGAACTTCAACGACGGCCAACGCCTGATCGTCTGGAACTGCACCGGCGGCACCAACCAGCGGTGGGAGTTCGTCGACGGCACCTTGCGCACTCAGAACAACAAGTGCATGGACGTCGCCTGGGGCTCCACTGCCGACGGCGCTGCCATCCAGATCGCTACCTGCTCCGGCAGTTCCGCTCAGCAGTTCGTCCTCAGCGGCGCCGGTGACCTTGTCAATCCACAGGCCAACAAGTGCGTCGACATCAAGGACTGGAATCCGAACAACGACGCCGTCCTGCAGCTGTGGACCTGCAACGGCGGTGCCAACCAGAAATGGCGACGGGCTGACCAACCCGCTGGGGCGGGCGCCCGGAGGAGCACGTACCGAGGCGCCGTCCCCAGCGATCTACGACCGGGGAACACTGCCCATTTCGCTGCTCGACACCGGCCTGAGCCGTTGCGGGGCCGCGGGTGGCTGTGCGAAACCGTCCTGGACGGCGTCTCCACATCCGCCTTGACTCGCTATTGGCAGGTCCTGCAGGACAGTGAAGTCAGCTGGCAGCGCCCGTACGGCCGCGAGAACCTTCTCTCACCGCGCCGTGCGGACCTCAACGTGCGCATCGCCTGCCTGCTGGACACGCTGCTCGCCGCGGCCGACCTCGACGCGGCGGACGACCGTCCGGGACTGTAGAACCAACGGTGCGCTCGAACGCCCCGTCGGGCAGTTCACCACCGTCCGTGGTGTCGCGGCCCATCGATGTCTGCGGCCGGGCGGCCGCTCGCCGTGACTCGCGAGCGGCCGCCCGTACCTGTGTCTGGGTATGTGGTCAAATGCCGCTCAGCAGCGGCCGAGATCCTCCCACTGCTGGGTCCAGCCTGGCTCGGATCCCTGCGTCCAGTACCGCGCCCGCCACAGGTGCTTGCCGTCACCCGACGACGGACCGCCTGGGTCGCCGTACCTGCTCTTCTCGTGCTTCACGGTCTGGCCGCCGGTGAGGCGGTGCCGAAGGCCCACTCCGGTGCGGTTGAGCAATTGCCGGCTGGCGGCGGCGTGGTGGGCGGGTCGTTGGCGGCGTGGTCGGTGGGTTCGTCGGGTTCGAGCAGGTGCCCGTGGAAGCGACCGTGTCGGCGAACGTGCTGCCCGCCGAGCGGTACGCCGCCGTTCTCGACGAAACCTGGGCGGGGTGAGCGCCTGGTTTTTCGCGAACAACACCAGTCGACCTGCTGGATGTAGGTGCTCAGCCCACCCGAGTGGGCCGCCGTGTCGATGAACCAGAGGTTCCAGTTGATCGTCATCGTCTGCCGGGGGTAGAACTTGCCCGAGTGGTCGCCTACCTGCACTCCGTCGATGTAGTAGATGACGTGTCCGTTCGCGACCGTCGCCACCAGGTCGTGCCAGCCGTTGAGGCTGCTGCGCTGCTCGGAGTGCAGGTTGTCCGCGTACCAGGGTTCGTTGCGGTACGTGTACCAGGTGGTCTGGTAGTTGATCGGGCCGGTCTCACCCCACCCGCCGTTGGGGAGGTACTCGGAGATGTCCAGTTCGCTGTAGGTGGGGTCGAGGTCGCCGCTGAGCGGGCTGATCGTGAAGAAGGTCTGGTTGATGTGGTCGCCGTCATTCCCGCTGACCGGCGTGTCGGTGAAGCGCACTCGACTGGCGTACGTGCCCTCGAGGTAGCGCTTCTGGGTGCTGTAGAGCTCCGCCTGGTTCGTGCCGGCACCGGTGCCGTCGGTCGAGGCGGTGAGCTGCATAACCTTCTGACCGCTCACGGTGGGAAGGTGATGCTGTTCGGGGACCAGGTCGCTCCGGGCACGCCTGGGCCGCCGGCGTAGCTGCGCGGCGTCCAGCCGTGCGCGGTCAGGCGCTGTCGCTCGACGAGCTGTAGGAGAAGTCGTCGAACAGGTAGCCGCATTCGGCGGCGGAGGCACTCGGGGCGCTGGCGAAGACCGCGAGCGTGCCGAGCAGGGTGACTGCTCCCGCGAGCCCAGTAATCTACGTCTGTCGATGTGCATGAGTGGGGTCCTCCAATGATGAGGGATGGAGAGGGACCTACTTGACCGCGCCGGCGGTCATTCCGGCACGGATGTGCCGTTGGAACGCGACGTAGGCGATGAGCACCGGCAGCATGGCGATGGTCAAGCCGGCGAACAGACCGCTCCAGTCGCTGCGATACCCTGGCTGACCGACAGGGCGGCCAGACCCTGCGCCAGGACGTACCGGTCCGGGTCGGGATTGAGAACCAGTGGCAGCAGGTACTGGTTCCAGAGCCCGAGGAAATTGAAGATGCCGACGGCAACCAGGCCCGGCCGGGCCATGGGGAGCATCACGCGGAAGAAGACCGCGCTGTGCGAACAGCCGTCGATGAATGCCGCCTCCGCCACCTCACCGGGCAGCGTGCGGAAGAAGGCGTGCAGGAAGAAGACCGTGAAGGGCACGGCGTACGCCGCATAGACCAGGATCAGACCGGGTACGTGCCCAGCAGCCCCAACTGCTGCACGACGAAGAAGAGGGGCACCAGCGCCAGGAACACCGGGAAGAACATCGCCGCGACGAAGGTGTAGTAGATGAGCCGATTACCGCGGAACTCGTAGCGCGCCAGGGCGTAGGCGACCAACGAACCCAGCAGCATGGTCAGCAGCAGCGCGCACCCACCACGATGACGCTGTTGAGGAAGTAGCGGCCGATGCTGGCCTGGGTCCACGCCCGCGACCAGTTGTCGAATTGCGGCGAGGCCGGCAGGGACCACGGTTCGTTGAGGATCTCGTTGTCGGTCTTGAAGGAACTGACTACCGCCCAGAGCAGTGGCATCGCGGTGACGACGGCCCAGGCCAGCATCGCGAGGTGCACCGGGAAAGCCGCTCCGGAGCGTCGGGGTCGGCGTAGCGGGCAGGCCGGGTGGCGGTGACCGTTCGCTCTTGTGTCGCGGTCATGCCAACTCCAGTCTTTCCTTGCGGCCCACCCGCAGCGCGAGCACGGCCAGGGTCAGCGTGGCGAAGAACAGGGCGACTCCCATGGCCGAGGCGTAGCCGAACTTCCGTACTGGAAGGCGTTGCGGTAAAGCGACAGACCGATCACCTCGGTCGCACCGTCCGGCCACCGGGGCCAACGGTCATCACCTGGACGACGGCGAAGGCATCCAGTGCCGCTATGCCGAGATATACGAACGCGACCTGCACGCTCTCCCGAACCAGCGGCAACGTCACGGTGCGGAAGGTCGCCCAGCCGCCGGCTCCGTCGAGCAACGCCGCCTCGAACAGTTCTTGCGGGATACTGTCGATCGCCGCGCTGAACAGCACCACGTAGAAGCCCACCGACGACCAGACCAGCACCGCCATCACCGCGATCAGCGCCAGGGACGGCGACGCGAGCCAACTTCGGGTCAGCCCGTCCAGGCCGAGTGACCGCAGCGCCCCGTTCAGCAGGCCGGTGTTGGGGTTGTAGACGAATCCCCACAGCACCGCGATGACCACGAGGGACAACAGCTGCGGAAAGAAATAGACAATCTGGTACGCGCCTGAGCCCGCGATGCCCGCCTCCACCGCGTCCGCCGAGGTGCATCATGCTCGCCAGGAACAGCCCGATGCCGATGGTCACCAGCGGCACCACGACCAGCATCACCGCGTTGTTGCGGACCGCATCGAGGAACAGGGAGTCGCCGCCGAGGCGGGCATAGTTGCCCACCCGACGAATCGCGCCTCGCCGGCAACGCCGGTCCAGTCGGTCAGTGACAGGTAGAAGGCCTGCACGTACGGCGACAGCACGAAGACCGCGTGCAGCACCAGCGCGGGTACCAGCGCGCCGACGAGGAACCGCCACCGACCGTGTCTCATCAGCGGACGTACTTCTTCACCGTGGAGTCCTTCGCCAGCGCGTCGGACGCCTTCTGAATGCGGTCCGACCACTGCGCCGCGGTGATGCGTCTGTTCACCAACTCGCCGGTGGCGTCGTCGACGGCCTTGGCGAGCGGGGCGTACCAGGTGCGGAACCGGTAGGTGAAGGTCTCGGTACCGGCCGCCTTGACCGCGTCGCGGACCGAGCCGAGGCCGCTGCTCAGCGTCAGGCCGTCGGTGGCTCCGGCCACGGCGGGCAGCGTGCCGGCGGTCTGGGCGAATGCCTTGGCCGACTGCTGGGAGAACAGGATCCGTAGGTACTCCATGCCGCCGGCAGGGTTCTTCGCCTTCGCTGGAACGAGGAACGACTCGCTGCTGGCCGCCTGAAGCGCGGTGTGCTTCAGGGCGTCCGCCGAGGTTCGCGAGGGCACCGGGCCCATCACCATGCCGAAGTTCGGTGGGGTCACGCCCTTCTGTTCGCTCTCCAGCCAGGAGCCACACGGGATGAACGCCGCCTTGCCCTGCGACCAGGCTGCCTGCGCCTCGGTGTGGGACAGCGCCTCGGAGCCGGACATGAGGTAGCCCTTGCTGGCGAGTTCGGCGAAGGCCTCGGCCGCGCCGACCAAGCCCGGCGCCTTCCAGGCGTTCGGCTCCAGGTTGTCCACCGACTTGATCAGCGGGAATCCGCCGGTCTTGGCGGCCATGCTGAGCAACGGATCGTTCATGTACTCCGGGTACTTGCCCTGGTAGGTCCAGGGCGCGATGCCGGACGCCTTGATCGTCGCGCAGAGCGTGAGCATCTCGTCCCAGTTCTTCGGGAAGGCCCAGCCCTTGCTGGCGAAGAGTGGCTGGGAGTACCAGAGGCCCCAGGCGGTGTAGGTGAAGTTGAGCGTCAACGGCGCCGTGTCGAACGATGCCGTCGTCGACCACGCCGGGTAGCAGCGTGTCGCGTACCGTCTTGCCCGGGACGTCGTAGGCGGGAGCGTCGAGCAACTGGCTCAGGTCGCTGACCTGCTTGGCGGTGACCAGCGTGGCGATGTCGAGGCGGCTGGCACCGGTGTTGTCCACAACGTCCGGCGGCGTGTTCGCGACGAATCGGGGCTGCAGTGCCTCGCCGATCTTCTGGATGCCCTGGTGGTCGATCTTCGCGCCTGTGTACTTCTGGGTGTAGAGCGTCTCGGCGTGCTTGGCGTACTCGTCGCCGTACCCGCCCTGAAGATCACGACCTCGAGCGGTGCGTCCGCCTTGACCCCAGCGGGTTGTCGGCACTCTTGGCGCCGGTGTTGCCGGCGGCCGGATCCTGGTCGTCGTTGCCACCGGTGACACAGGCGCTCAGCAGGGGTAGCGCGACACCGGTGGTCACCGCCGCGCGCAGCACGGTTCGTCTTGTGGGGTACGGTCCGGATCGGGGTGAACGGTTCATCAGCTGGGCCTTTTCCTATGCGGTACGCCGGATGCGACCGGCGTACCGCTCTTCGATGTGTTTGTTGTGCTCCCGCCCGCCCGGCACGTTGTCGGACAGGTAGACCGGCGGGTGACGTTGAGCGCCAGCAGTCGTGCCACCACCTCGGTGACGATCTGCTGGGCCAGCAGTGCTGCGGTGATCGAGGAGCGGCCCCGACCGCGCCGTTGCCGTAGTCGATGGACGCGTCGCCGTACGGCGCGCCGTTGTCGAGCACCACGTCGGCGAGGTCGGCGAGCTTGAGCCCGCTGTCGTGTCGCGATTCGACTCGGGCGGAGTGCTCGACCGAGGTGATCGCGATCAGTGCGTGCCCGCGCTGTTTCACCAGGTGTGCCATTTCCACCACTGCGCCGTTGACGCCGGAGTTGGAGGCGATCACGAACGCGTCGTCGGGCTTGATCGGTGCGAGTTCGTAGAGGCGATGCGCGACACCGGGGTGCGCTCAAGTTGCGGGTCGCTGAGCACGCTCGTCGGCTCACCGCCGTACAGGACGATGTCGCGTAGGGCGATCTTGTTGATGGGCACGAGGCCGCCGGCCCGACCGGCGATCTCCATGGCGAGTGCCTCGGAATGTCCGCAGCCGAACGCCTGGATCACCCCGCCGGCCTGAAGCGTCGCGGTCAGCAGATCGGCGGCCCGCGCCACCCGGTCGCCCTGGGTGGTGCCGACGCGTTCGATGGCCTTGGTGATGACCTCGACGTAGTCGGCGCTAGTTATCGTCACAGCGGCTTTTCCCTCCGTGCTCGCTTGCGGTTCGCATTGGTGTCCGGCATCCGGTGCGCGTCGACGGCACGCACGGTGAGTTCGAGCGCCTCGGTAGTCCGTTCGTAGGTGCGCTGTGCGACAGCGACGTAGATGAGGTCGAGGATCAGCAGCTGCGAATGCAGCGCGGAGAGGGCCGCGAGCCGAAACGTGGTCTCGTGCACCGAGGTGGTGAAGACGACGTCGGCCACCTCGGCCAGCGGTGAGCGGGCGAAGGAGGTGACCGCCACGGTCAGGGCACCGTGATCGGCGGCCTCGGCGAGCATCTCGATCGCCTCCCGGGTCCGACCGGAGTGCGACAGGCTGATCGCGACGTCCCCGGCCCGAGCAGCGCGGCGTTGGTGAGGGCGGTGTGCGTATCGGCGCGGTAGCGCACCGGAATGCGGATGCGTTCGAGCCGGAAGGCCATCTCACTGCCCGCGGTGCCGCTGCTGCCCAGCCCGAAGATCTCCACCCGGCCGGCGGTGGCGATCGCGGCCGCCACCCGTTCGACCGTGGAGGTGTCCAGGCCGGACGCGGTCGCCTGGATGGCCCGGGTGTCCGCGGCGGTGATCACGTCGAGGACGCTGCCGAGCGGATCGTCCGGTGCGATGTCTCCGGAGATGTCGGTCTCCCAGCGTGCCTGCTCGGCCCGCCCGGTCTCGGTGGCGACGGCCACGCGCAGGTTGGCGTACCCCTGAAGCCGAGCGCCCTGCTGAAGCGGGTGACCGTCGCGGTGGAGGTCCCGGATCGTTCGGCCAAGTCGACGATGCTGGCGTGCGCCGCCGTCTCCGGATCGTCGAGGATGGCCTCGGCGATCTTCGCCAGACCTCCGGCATGGTCGGCCCCTCCATGCGCAGCCGCACCAGCAGCCCGCCACTCTCACCCGTCACCAGTGATCATCCTTTTCATCGAATAGCTGTGGACATGAAAATTACGACCGCGCAGACGTCTAGTCAACAAAAGTTTCTATGCTTCGATCAGCGTCATGATGCTGGTACTGGGTGTTGACGCCGCGGCACGGCGTCCCGGGCGGTCGTGGCGACCCGGGACGGCACCGTGGTGGGACGCGGCTCGGCAGGTCCGGCAACCCGACGGCCGCGGGCCGGCGGCTGCTCGCTCGATCGGCGCGGCGGTGCGCGAGGCCCTGGGGAGCACGACCCTGCATCCGTGCGCAGCGGCGTCGCAGGCATCGCCGGCGCGGGCATCATGGCGGACCCAGGGATCACGACGGCCTTCACCGTCGAGTGGGCCCAATGCGGACTGACCTGCCCGGTCACCATGGTCGGAGACGCGGTGACCGCCTTCGCGGCAGGCACGTCGGCGCCCTCGGGAGCGGTGCTCATCGCCGGCACCGGCGCGGTCGCCGCCCGAATCGACGACCGGCGCGTCAGCCGTACCGCCGACGGCCTCGGCTGGCTGCTGGGCGACGAAGCTCGGGCATGTGGCTGGGCCTGCAGGCGGTTCGCTCGATCGCCCGGGCCTGGTCGGGTCCTACCGTGGACCCCGGGCTGGCAGCCACGATCGCGGCGCAGGCCGGCGTGACCAGCTGCGACGAGCTCGTGCGCTGGGCCGGCCGCCAGCAGCCCGCGGCATTCGCCGCGCTGGCACCCTGGTCTGTGCGGGCGCCATGGCCGGCGACGCCCTCGCCGAGCGTCTGACCGCCGAGGCCGCCGCTCGCCTGGTCGCCACGCTCGAAAGTTGGGCCCGCCGGACGGCTCCGTCGTGCTCGCCGGCAGCCTCCTGACCGAGACCACGTCGGTGCGAGCGGCGGTCCTGGCCACCTGCCGGTCCGATTGCGACCGCCAGGGACGCGGCGGTCGGGGCCGCCTGGCTCGCATTGCGTCAGATCACCGACCGAGGAGGTGGTGCGCCTGCACCACCGCATGCTTCGGCTCGGTCTTGAACCGTAGCCGCTTGGCCGTTGACCAGGACCGCACATGACGCCGTTTGTTGTTGTTCGGGAATCAGGGCAAGGATCCCCAGGCGCGGGTAGGGCCGGCACCGGCCCTGGCGGCGCACGCGACCTACCTCCACACCTTGGCGACCACGCTCGCTCTGCCCGTGCCGCATCCGGACTAGCGGGCGGGAGGAGCGCCGCCCGCTCCTCCCGCCCTCGATGGATCAGATGATCGGTTCAACCCAGATGTTGCGGTAGACGATGTTGGCGCCAGGATCACCGTGGTCCTGCAGACGGATCGGTCCCGCGGAGGCCCTCCGCCGCGCCGTTGCCGGTGGACCCGTTGATCTGGGCGTTGTTGTGGATGGTGACGCCGTTCCACACGACCGTGACTCGGGCGTTCTCCGTCTTGGCTCCGGAGGCGTTGAACCGGGCGGCGCGGAAGGTGACATCGTAGGTCTGCCAGGTCTGCGGGGCAGTGGCGGCGTTCACCGACGGGGCCAGTTTCTCGTAGATGGCACCGCCCTCGTTGTTGGCGGTGGTGTCTCCGAAGGAGTCCAGGACCTGCAGCTCGTAGCGGTCCTGCAGATAGATCCCGCTGTTGGCGCGGGCCTGGCCGGTGATCTCGGGCGGCAGGTTCGGCAGCCAGAACTCGACGTGCAGCTTAAAGTCGCCGAATGCCTGCTTGCTCTTGATGTCCCCGCCCAGAACCTCCATTCCGCCGCCGGCGAGCGGCCAGGTGGCCGGGCTGCCGTTGGCCTGCTGGAAGTTGTTCAGGTTGGACCCGTCGAACAAGGTCACCCGGCCGGCTGCGCCGTACACCTCGAACTCGTAGATTCGGGCGGCGGTGTCAGTGGTGCTCGTGCCCGCCGTGACGTTGATCCGGGCGTACCTGGCCTGCGTGGTGGTGATGTCGTGGGTGGTGGTGCTGGCGGTGTTGCCGGCGACGTTCGCGACCGTTGTCCAGGAGGTGCCGTTGGTGCTGACCTGGAGGTTGAAGTCGCGGGTGTTCCAGGCGGCGTCCTCGCCGCCGGCGCCGGCGTGCTTGACGACGAAGCGGCTCACGCTCTGGCTGGAGCCGAGGTCGACCTGTAGCCACTTGGTGGCGCCCAGGAACACCACTTGTCGGTGTTACCCCGCTGACGCTGCCGTTGACCGCCTGGGCAGGACCCTCGGCGGCCGAGCAGGAGCTGTCCGCGGTTGCCGGTCTGTTCAGGGCGATGTTGCCGGCCGGTGGGGCGGAACCCCGTAGACCTCGAACTCGTAGATCCGGGCCGCGCCGTTGCCGGAGGTGCCACCGTTGGTGACGTTGATCCGGACGTAGCGGGCCTGGGTGGTGGCGATGGTGTGCGTGGTGGTGTTGGCCGTGTTGCCGGTGACGTTCGCGACCGTTGTCCAGGAGGTGCCGTTGGTGCTGACCTGGAGGTTGAAGTCGCGGGTGTTCCAGGCGGCGTCTTCACCGCCAGCGCCGGCGTGCTGGACCACCAACCTGTTGATGTTCTGCGTGGAGCCGAGGTCCACCTGCAGCCACTTGTTGGTGCCGAGCGAACACCATTTGTCGGTGTTGCCGGCGTTGATGGTGCCGTTGACCGCCTTGGCCGGGCCTTCCGCGGTGGCACAGGAGCTGTCGGCGGTCGCCGGTTTGCCGAGGGCGAGGTTGGTGGCGACGGTCTGACCGGGGATCGCGTTCAGCGTGTACCAGACCTCGGTGCTCCAGAGCGACTGACCGTTGCTCGCCGCGAACGGCTTCGGTGAGCGGATGTGCACCACCCGGCCGGGCTTCAGGCCGTTGATCGCGAGCGTGACCTTCTTACCGTCGGCCGACAGGGTCGCCGAGGACACCGATAGGGTCTCCTCGTCGATCTTCGGCCCGCCGTAGGCCGCCGTCGGGACGTAGCGCCACTGCTTTACCCGGTACTTGGTCGCGAGAGCGGTGGCGGTCGCCGCGGACAGCGGCTGGGTGTACTCGATCTCGAACCCGTTGGGCAGGGCCCGCATGGCCAGCATGTCGAAGGCGTTACCGCCGTTCGGGGTCAGCTTCGCAACCCGTAGTTCAACTTGCCGGACTGGCCCCAGTTACCGCCGGCCCCGAGCCCGCCGACGTAGATGGCGCCGTCCGGTCCGCGGTTGACCTCCGAGACACCGGCCTCCAGGCCCTGGGTGAGACGGAACAGCGCACCCTGGTACTCACCGTTGACCTTCTCGACGAAGCCCGCTGCAGGCCGCCGTAGGTGACGTCACCGATCACGAACTGCCCGGCGTAGGTGCCGCTCGGCATCAGCAGCGGCGTGCTAGGCGAGTTGCCGATCTCGTTCTGAGGCATCCAGAGCACCGGCTGAGTCACCGGCGCGTTGTCGAACGGTCCCGCCGGGTTGAGGTAGTGGTTGAAGAATCGGCCCTGCTTGATATGCACCAGCTTTGACGCCGGCTGCCAACCACCCTGGTTGTCGGTGACGAAGATGCCGTTCTCCGGCCCCCAACCAATGCCGTGCGGCGTCCGCAGTCCACCCGCCACGTACGACACCGCACCGGTGTCCTTGTTCACCTTGATAGTGGTGCCACGGTTGGGGCTGTCTGCGGATTCGTGGTGTTGCCTCCGTAGTCGATGCCCACCGACAGGTTCGCGTAGAAGAACCCATCCTGGTAGAGCAGGCCGAAGGCGAACTCGTGGAAGCCGCCGCCGTAGGGCCAGGTCGCGACGGTTTGGTACTGGTCGGCGACCTCGTCGCCGTTGGTGTCGGCCAGTCTGGTCAGCCGCGCCTTCTCCGTGACGTAGACGACGCCGTCAACGACCTTGAGGCCCATCGGCTCCTTGAGGTTGCTGCCGATGCGCTTGGTCGTCACGTTCCCGGGTGAGGTGCTGCCACCCGTGTTGGAGAGGATGTAGACCTCACCGGCCTGCAGGAGCCCGACTGGTCGTTGCCGCCCCAGGTGGAGACGACCAGCCGGCCGTCGGGCAGCCAGTCCATCCCGGTGACCTTCGGTTGGAAGCCGTTAGGTCGCAGATTGGTCAGCGAGAAATTTGGGTGCACCGAGGTCAACGGCAGCCCGTCGCCCGGCGAGTCGCCGGTGGCTTCGCACTCCTTGCGGCCCGGAGCGGTCACCCGCACGACGCCGGCGTCGGTGCTCAGCACCGAGTTGGGCACGTTCACGAACGACGTCGAGCCGGGTGTCTGCCACTGCAGGGTCAGTTGCTGTCCGGCGGTCGCCTCGAAGTGCTCGATGCGCAACGAGTGATAGCCGGTGGTCAGGTTGATGGAGCCGTCTTCGGGGTCGGTCCGTGCAGGCCGTCGTGGTTGATCACCAGCGTGTCATCGATCAGCAGACGTGAGCCGTCGTCGCTGGTCAACCGGAACGGTAGCTACCGGCCTGTGGGATGTTGACGTTGCCGAGGACCTGGGCCAGGAAGTTGTCTTCCAGTCCGAACTCGGCTGCCGTCGTCCAGTTGACCGTTGACATGAGCTTGTCGATGTTCGGCGTCTGTGCCGCCTTCAGCGTGCAGAGGCTGCTCAGAGAGGTCTGCAGGTCGAAGATCCGAAGTGTGACGCCGGGCTCCTGGGTGGTGGAGCTGCGGGTGCGGCCGTGGCCGCAGTGGGCAACCACAGGCTGGCACTGGCGAGTGCAGCGATGAGCGCACCCGCCATGGGTAGGCGCGCTCGTCGGGACGGTGCGAACACTTTGCCTCCAGTGGACGCGGGACAACGACGCACGATCGCCGACACGGCATCCGCCAACGACGTGTCTGGGCAACCGATGACAACGATGTCACCTTGGGGTAGTTGGCCTGGCACGCCGCTGCCCGGCGAGGCAAATCTATGATTGTTTTATCTAAATGTCTAGATGTTTTGGGAAACGGAGTCAACTTCTGCTCCATCGAGCAAAAGTCGGCTACGGCGGATCCGCGCAGCTGGTTCGGCTGGGCCCAGAGCGCGGCGAGCCGTTCAACAGGCACGGCAAGATCTCGTACGGAGGAGCGGGTGAGAGACGCGTTGGCAACGTCGTCATCGCACAGCCTCTGAGTGAACTGGTCCGCACCGCCTGTCTCGGTCCCGTGCCACCGCGCCGGGAGCTGGCCTTCAGCTCTTGACGGAGCCCGCCATCAGGCCACTGATGAACCATCGGCCGAGCAGCACGTAGACCAGCAGGGTGGGCAGCGACGTGATGAGGGCGCCGGCCATCGAGGCGGCGTAGTCCGGCGACTGGGCTCCGGCCAGCGCGTTCAACGCGATGGTGATCGGGCCGTTGCGGGTGTTGGACAGGAAGATCGCGAAGAGGTAGTCGTTCCACGCCGAGGTGAATTGCCAAATGACCGTCACCACGAAGCCGGGGATCGAGATCGGGAGGATGATCGACCAGAATGTGCGCAGCAGGTCGGCGCCGTCCACCCTCCCGGCCTCGATGAGCTCCTCCGGGACCGTGGTGGCGTAGTAGTTCCGAAAAATCAGCGTGCAGATCGGGATGCCGTAGACGCAGTGCACGAAGATCAGGGTCGGGATGCCCGGCTGGATGCCGATCGTCGTGACGATCTCCCGCAGCGGATCATGACCGCCTGGTACGGAATGAACATTCCGAACAGGATGAAGGTGAAGATGACGTCGGCGCCCGGAATCGCCAGCGGGACAGCACGAACCCGTTGGCGGCTCCAACGATCGACGAGATCACCGCGACGGGGATGGCCAGCTCCAGTGTTCGGATGAACGACGGTCGCAACGCCGTCCATGCCTTCCCCAGGAGGCGACCGTCCAGTGCTCCGGCAGATTCCACTGGCCGGTCACACCGATCTCCGAGCCGGACTTGAAGCTCGTAACGATCAGTACGTAGGCCGGCATCAGCACGACCGCCAGGAAGAAGAATGCCAGAGAGTACTTGATCAGACGGCCCGCGATGGAGCCGCGGTGTTTGGCCGCCGCCGTGCAGGCGGTGGGGAGACCCGGCCGATCGTTGCCGGTGATGCGGGAATACGAGTCGCGGTCACGCTCGGCGCTCCACCCGGTTGGTGTAGATGAGGTACGGGACAATGACGAGCGCCACGAGCACCAGCAGGATCACGGAGATCGCCGCGCTCTTGGCGTAGTCGCTGGTCAGTAGTGCCTGCCAGACGTAGACGGCGGGCACCTCGGTGAGCCATTGCGCGCCGGATACGCTCATGATCAGGTCGAACATCTTCATCGACATGTGCCCGACGATGATCAGCGCGGACAGGGCTACCGGGGTTAGCTGCGGGAAGATCACGTGGCGGTAGAGCCGGTAGTTACTCGCGCCGTCCATCGCTGCGGCCTCCCGCAGCTCTTGGGGATGCCGCGGAAACCGGCCAGGAACAGCGCCATCACGTACCCGGAGAGCTGCCAGATGGCCGGCAGGGCCATCGCCGCCATGCCCCAGTCCGGGTTGGTCCACCAGGTGTTCTCCAGGAAGCTCAGGTGCAGCCCGCCGAAGACACGGTTGAGGCCGCCTGCGTTGTCACCGGTGCCGGGGTTCATCAGCCACCGCCACACCACCCCGGAGGCGATGAACGAGACCGCCATGGGAAAGAGATAGACGGTCCGGAAGAATCCTCGCCGCGGACGCCGCGCTCCAGCAGGAACGCCCACAGCAGACCAAGCAGCATCGTTCCGACCATGAACACTGCGGTGAAAATCAGCAGGTTCTTCAGTGAGTGCATGAACCGGCCGTTGATGTCATTGGTGAACAGGTCCGTGTAATTCTGCAGCCCGACGAAACCCTTCGACCCACGGGCGTTGTGCTCGTCGGAGACCGACACCTGATGGTCCAGGCGATCAACCCGTAGACGAAGACGGCGAGCAGGATCAGTGAAGGGGAGATCAGCAGCAGGCCTGGTCCCCATTGCCGGAGTTTACGCATCAGATCCTTCCGCAGCGAGCTAGGGCGGGACGACTTCAGTCGTCCCGCCCTTGAGCGATGGCTTACTTTGGTGAACTGACCAGCGGCGGATGCCAGAGCCTTCTGGAGGCTGGCGACGTCCTGCTTCGTGGAGAACGCACCGAGAGCGGAGTTGGCCGCACCCTGCCAACCCTGGGAGCAGGCCGCGCCATGGGCGCAGGACGGAACCTGGGTGGCCGACTTCCAGTCGGCCATGGCGGACTGCTGGTACTTCGGGTAGTCGGCAGGAACGGCGTCCGTACGCGCCGGGATGGACCCTTCTTGGTGTTGAAAGCCTTCTGTCCCTCAGCGCTGCCGACCGTCTTGAGCCAGCACTCGGTGCCGCCCGCGTTCTGGCGCCCTTGGGCAGTACGAACGAGTCGGCCAGCCACTGGAACGTGCTGCCGTTGCCGGGGAAGGTGAGGTAGCCGTAGTCGGTGAACCCCTTGGCGTCGAGGTCGGCGGCCTCCCAGTCACCCATCAACTGGTAGGCAGCTTTGCCGTCCATGACCAGCTTTTCCGCGTCGGTCCAGTCGAGGGCGTCGCGGTCGGCGTTGGTATAGGTCAGCAGCCGCTTGAAGTCGTTGATCGACGTGGTGACGTCGGCGCCGTTCCAGTCGGTGCTGCCATTCCACAGCCCGGTGAACTTTTCCGCGCCCAGGTTACTGATCAGAACCGACTCGAAGAGCATGAGCTGAGTCCAGTCCTTACCGACGGCGAGCGGCGCCTTGACGCCAGCGCCTCTGACCTTGTCCAGAGCGGCGAAGAACTCGACCAGGGTCTTGGGGTCGGTGGTAACGCCGGCTTCCGCGAGGACCTTCTTGTTGGACCACACCACGTTGGCTCGGTGAGTATTCGCTGGCACCGAGTAGATCTTGCCGTCGACGGTGAGGTTGCTGATCAGGCCGGGCGGGAAGGCCGCCTTGAGGCCCCACGTGTCGTAGTTGGCACTGAGGTCCTCGATCTGCCCGGCGTCGATGTAGTCGAGCAGTTCGGCACCGGCGTGCGCCTGGAAGGTGTCCGGCGGATCGCCCTGCTGCAGCCGCGAGGCGAGTACCGACTTCGCGTTAGGCCGGCACCGCCGGCGACGGCACCGTTCTGGAACGTCTGACCCGCACAGTCGGTGTTGAACCGGCTCACCAGACCGTCCAGCCCGGCCTCTCGCCGCCGTCGGACCACCAGGTGAACACCTCGACGTTCTTCGAATCGGCGCCGCCGCCGTCGTCACCGCCGCAGGCTGCTGCCGACAGCAGGGCGGCGACGCCAACGAGGCCACCGCGGCCCGTCGGGTAAAGCTCATGGTTCCTCCAGTATTGAGTTGATGACATCGTTGTCGCACCTGCCGGACGACCTCCTACGTGGAGCCATGACTGTCAATCAACCCTCGTCTTCTGTGTCCCTGTCGTAACGTCGACGGAGACTCCTCGCCTGACCACCGCTGGTTCATGGTCGATGGTGGACCAGCGGCCCGCCGGTCAGGACGTTCAGAATCCGCAGGGTGAATTCCATCGGAGGTCGCCGGGGATCCCGGGCTGGGCCACAGCCCGTCGTTCGACGTCTTCATCAGCGCGACGACGGGCGCAGCCCGTAGGCAGACGGCCTGGCACGACGCGGAGGCCACCTGACGGTCGGCGCGGCGGGCGCCGCTCTGGATGCTGGCCCGATGAAACAACGCCGGCGGAGTGAGGTGAGGCTAGGTGTGCGCAGGTGCTGCCCGCGCCGGCCGGCTCCTCGGCGATCGTGACCGTGCCGGGTCTCCGCCAAGGCGGCACCGTTCGGCGCGACAGCCGCAGTGCGGGCTACTGATCCGCAAGCCGTAATCGCCAGATCCGCCCGCGCCGACGTCGAGTGCCGGGTAGAGCCAAGAGCCGGGGCATCAAGCCAATAGTTGACCGAAACCACCCCGAGGTCCGGGGTGGCGCCAGTTGTCCGAATCCTGGAGAGATCAATGCCAGGTACTCCGCGAGGCTGGTCCGCTAGGTGTCGCGTGTGTGGGCGGGTAGCGGACCAGCCCGCGCGGTTGGGGTGCGGGTGTTATTCGGGTTGGTCAGGTTCGTGACCATCTTTGCTGGGGCCGCCGGTGCAGGTCCAGATTTGCAGCAGCGTGCCGTTGGTTGTGCCGTGGGCGGTGGCGTCCAGGCATTTACCGGAGCCGACGCCCACGATGGTGCCGTCGGGGTTGATGTTCCATTGTTATTGGTGCCGCCGCTGCAGTCGTAGATCTGCACGGCGGTGCCGTCGGTGGTGCCTGCGCCGTTGACGTCGAGGCACTTGTTGCCGTAGACGGTCAGTTGCCTCGACGGGGTGGCGGTCCAGGATTGGTTGGTGCCGCCGTTGCAGTCCCAGAGCGCCACTACGGTGCCGTTGGTCTGGCTTGCGCCGGTACGTCGACGCACCGCCCCGACTCCTGACCCCGCAGGACACCCGGCTGCGTTGGCGGCGTGCTACCGCTCAGGGCGGCAACCAGGCTGCCGCGGCACTCGCCTGCGTGTTGTAGTTGACCCTTGACTGGCCCCGCCCACACCAGGCCGTGCTGTCCCGCGCTGTTGGTGTTGCGGGTGACGATCGAGTTGGCCTGGGTTTGGATGAACCCGTCGTAGGCGGTGGTGTTCGCCGCCGTGGCCAGCGTCCGCAGCCCGCGCATGAAGATGCCCTGAACGCTGGCCCGTCGGCCCCGCAGCTGCTCGGCTCACAGTTCTCAGTCAGGATGCCATTCCTGACCATCCGGGTGGTCGCCGCGTCGGCGATCGACCGGGCGGTGGTGAGCAGGCCAGTGTTGCCGGTCGCACGGGACAGCTCGGCCAGTCCAGCCAGTACGACGCCCTGGTTGTAGGTGAACGTCGAATTGTTGAAACTGCAGTTGTTGACGTTGATCCCGTCAATGACCAGACGGGAGCCGTTGATGAGGCCGCTGCCGTTGAGCCAGTTCCACTCGGCGTTCGCCCAGCCAAGGTAGGTGGTGTCACCCGGTATCCGATTGTGCAGAGCGGCCGTCACCTGCAGGAAGAGTTCGTTGGCGATCGAGGCCTTGTAGGCCTTCTGGGTGCTCCAGTAGATACCGCCACCACACTTGGAATCCCAGTAGGTGTGCATGAAGTTGGCGTCGGTCTGCGCCATCTGCAGGTAGGCGGTGTTCCCGGTGATGTCGTACGCCTGGATCCAGGCCAGCGCCCACCATCCGATGTCGTCCAGGTATTCGTTGATGAAGTTCCCGGACCTGTTCTTGTTGAACCCCTCGGAGATCGCATAGTCGTACGACGAGTCGCCGGTCGCCTGCCGATACGTCATCACCGTGCTCAGCGCCACTGCGCCGGTCCACCAACCACCGCCGATGCGTCCGGAGGTGGAGTCGTAGGACTTCATCAGGGTCGCGATGCTGGCGGAGGCAGGGTCGGGCGGGGCAGCGGCCGCTGCCGGTGTGCGGTCCGCTACTCCCACCCACAATCCCAGCCCGATGACTGTGGCTGCTGCGCCGGTCAGACAACGTGTGAAGAACGAATTGCCCATCTCGATTCCTTTGATCGTCGGGAGGTGGTTGCGGTGTGATGGATGGTTAGCCCACCCGGCACGAGACCGGCGGTGACCCTGCCGTGATGGGACGTTCACGGGATGGCGGTTCAGGATCGTGCCGACGTGCCACCGCGGGCTGGTCCGCTAGGTGTCGCGTGTGGGCGGGTAGCGGACCAGCCGGCGGTTGGGGTGCGGTTGCTATTCGGGGTTGGTCAGCTTCGTGACCATTTCTGGTTGGGCCGCCGGTGCAGGTCCAGATTTGCAGCAGCGTGCCGTTGGTTGTGCCGTGGGCGGTGGCGTCCAGGCATTTACCGGAGCCGACGCCCACGATGGTGCCGTCGGGGTTGATGTTCCATTGTTGGTTGGTGCCGCCGCTGCAGTCGTAGATCTGCACGGCGGTGCCGTCGGTGGTGCCTGCGCCGTTGACGTCGAGGCACTTGTTGCCGTAGACGGTCAGTTGCCTCGACGGGGTGGCGGTCCAGGATTGGTTGGTGCCGCCGTTGCAGTCCCAGAGCGCGACCACGGTGCCGTTGGTCTGGCTTGCGCCGGGTACGTCGACGCACCGCCCGACTCCTGACCCGCAGGACACCGCCAACGTTGCCGTCGCCGGGGCCGTTGGGGTGACCGTCAGGTTGTCGAACTGGTTGGTCTGGTAACCCACGACGCCGATGCCGACCTGTCCGGCGCCGTACGAGGCGTCGTTGACGGTGCCGAGGGTGGCGCCGTCGAGGGTGGCGGTGATTTGGGTGCCGGAGAAGCCGAGCTGATGTTGTGCCAGGTGTTCAGGCCCAACGCGCTACGGTGCCCGAGGCCAACGTGGTCGTCGTGTTGCTGGTGGTGTGCTTGGCGATGGACCAGCTGCCGGTGTTGCTGATCCGCAACTGGTAGGCCGCCTGCCGGTTCTGCGGGCGGAGTTGGGTGTTGGCCCGCCCGAGCAGGGTGACCGTACCTGCCTGCTGCATGTTGACGTCGGTGCTGACGGTGTAGTTGCTCCAGGACGTGTCGCCGACCAGGCCGAAGGCGTCACTGTCGTCCTGCCAGTTGATCGGCTGGACCGGCGCCACCTGCTGCAGGCACCGGCCGGAGCGGCCGGCCGCGCAGTCGCGTACCTCGTAGGCGCCCTGCATGGTTTGGAAGTACTTCGCCATGCCGCGGTTGGAGTAGCTGTCGAAGTTGTCCGTGTACGGCAGGGCCAGCGCCCTGGTCGCCGGGCTGGTAGCCGTTCCCTGCCCTGGCCGGTGGTGGTGGTGAGCGTGTAGATCCGGTTGGGCTGCATGGTGAGCGAGTAGGACCCGTTCGACGGGGTGATGTCGGCCTGCCTGGCGAAGTGGCTTGCCGGGTTCGACGAGCCCATGTCGGTGGACCAGACGCGCACGGTTCCGGTGCTCAGTCCACCGGAGACGGTCACGTTCACCGTCTGGGTGGAGGTCGTGCCGCTGGTCTCGTAGATGGTGGAGTAGTCGGTGTTGTTCGGGGACTTCAGGCTCACGTAGCTGCCGTTGGCCCGGTTGCCGCCGAGGTACCCGCTGGCCGAGCTGTTCAGGTAGCGCCAGCCGGGCTGCGTGAACTGGGCGTAGTGGGCGTTGGCCCACAGGTTCTTGCCCACCCGGTACGACCCGGACCACGGTGAGCCGGCGTCCATCAGACCCACTGTCGCGTAGGGCAGGTTGGGGGTGATGGCGGCGATCAGCGGCCAGTTCATGTAGCCGGTGATTTCCGCGTCCAGGTAGCCGCGGTTGACCGTGCGGATGTACGGGACGACTCCGTCGTTGTCGTCCTGTGAGCCGAACTCGCTGGACTCACAGGGGTTTCCCGAATTTCGTGCGTTCTGTGTGGTGGAGCAGGACTCCGCCTGCGACAGATAGCCGCACACGTAGTGGTTACCGAGCACGCCCACCGCGTTGCGCAGCGTCGGGTCGTTCGCGAACTCGTCGGCCATACCCCAGCCGCTGTCGTCCCCGACGATCTGCACCGAGCCGTACCCGGCCGCGTTCAGCGACGAGCGCAGGTTCTTGTACCAGCCGCTGTCGTGGCCGCGCTCGTTCCAGCCGCCGAGATAGTTGATATTGAGTCCGTGCTGCCGGGCGCAGTTCAGCCACGAGATGTCGTAGTCGATCATGTCTTGGGACCAGAAATTGTGGTTTCCGATCCAGCCGGGTGCCGTCCACGGCAGCGCGACCAGTTTGATGTTGGGGTTACGCGCGACCGCCTGCTCGCCGAGCCAGAACTCGTAGCCGACGTTGCAGTTGATGTCACCGCGTACGTGCTGGTGACTCGGCTCCGCGCCGTCGGTGGAGTTGCATCGCCGCCGATCTCCAGCTTGAGCAGCTGCACTGCGGCGCCGTAGTTCGGCTTGAACAGGTAGTCGAGGATCTGCGAACGCTGGGGTTCCGGATAGTCGATCAGCAGCCGGGAGTTGCCGCCTCCGCCGCTGATCGCACCGACCCGTCGAACGTCCGGCCGACGATGCTTCCGTTCACGTTGACCGTCGTGGTGGCGGCGCTCGCCGGTGTCGCGCTGATGACGTAGGCCATCGTCACGAGCAGCAGGGATGCGGCCAGGACGCTGAGACGGCGGAGTCTCGGTCTGTGTTGCGCAGGGGACATCAGGTGTTACTCCTTCAGGGTGGTGGTGGTGGGAGCCCGCCCGCGCGGGATGTCAACGTTGTCACCGAGCACGAGCGGGCTCCCTGCGGATCCTGGTGTCAGGGCACGGGTGAGGACCGGCCCCGGCGGTGCCGCCGGTCGGCTCAGCCGACGTGCCATTTCTGGTTTGCGGTGCCGGCGCAGTCCCAGAGGACCAACCGCGCCCCGTCGTTGCCGTTCCAGCCGTCGATGTCGACGCACTTGTTGGCCTGCGGGTTCACCAGATCGCCGGCGGCCGAGAGAACGAACTGCTGGGCGCCGGTTCCGTTGCAGGACCAGAGCTGGATCGTCGCACCGTTGGCGGTGGAACCGCCGTTGACGTCCATGCACTTGTTGTTCTGAGCCCGCAGCGTTCCGCCGGTGAACGTCCAGGCCTGCGCGGCGGTCCCGTTGCAGGACCAGGTCTGCAACGGCACACCGTCGGAGAAGTTGAGCCCGGGTACGTCGATGCACTTGTTGTTCCAGTTACTGATCAACCGGGTGCTCCGCCACCGCCACCGCCACTGGTGACCAGGTTGAGCCCGTACGCGTTGAGAATCTCGTTGACCGGCTGGAACCACATCGTGCCGCCCGAGCTGCAGTTGCCGGTCCCACCCGAGGTGACCCCTGCGCCTGGTTCCCGGAGATCCACGAGCCGCCCGAGTCGCGCCTTCGGCGCAGGCGTTGCTGCGGCTCAGGCCGGAGACGGCGCCCTGTGCGTAATTGATCGTCTCGTCGCGGCCCAGGATCGTGCCGCAGCGCCAGCCGGTGGTACGACCCGAGCGGCACACCGAGCTGCCGATCGCGGCGTCCTGCGAACCCGCCACGGTGACGTTGCCGCCGGAGTAGTTGTTGACCCACGGCTGCGGGGTCCACGAGCTGTTGGTACGGATCCACGCGTAGTCGTTGCCGGGGAAGGACGAGCCGGCGAAACTGCCCTGGGAGACGTTGTTGTAGCCGAGCGTTGGGCTGCCGGTGCCACCACAGTGCCCGGCGCTGACGAAGCCGCCGACGACCGCGAAACCGACGGAGCAGAGCGTGTTGCCGTTGATGACGTACTGGTCGCCGCCACGAATGTCGTACAGGGCCGTGGCGCCTCGGGGACTCGACGACCGCGATGGCGTCGACAGCGACGCCGCTGTCTCTGGCGAATGCCCTGGCGGCCGGCGCGCCGCCGTCTCCGCCAGCACGACGACGCGGTTGCTCATGACGTCGACGCGCCAGCCGTAGATATCCCTGCCGGCCTTGGCGCTACGCCGGTCGAGGGCCTTCATCGTGACGTTGAGCTGCCGCTCGCCGTGAGGGACCACCGTGGCATCGGCGCCCGCGGCGCGTACCGTGGCGATGGCCGAGGGTCGGTGACCGCGACCGTCAGGCGGTCGCCGCCATCTGGGATCCAGGCGCCGGCGAACGACGAGCCGAGCCGTTCGCGCAACCCACTCTCGACCGTCGGCGCTGCCGCCTCGGTCCGCACCCGCTTGGCGATCTGGGCGTCGGTGAGGTGCAGATCCCGCCGCATGGCGGCGACCATTCCTGGTGCCATGTCCAGAGCGGGCGTCGCGCTTGGCGCGGTTGGGAGCCGGCCGCGCGTCGGCGTGGCCGATGGTCGGTGTGAGCCCGAGCAGAGTGATTGCTGCGGCGGCGACGCCCAGCATCTTTGGTGCGCGTTTCATGGGATTCCTTCCATGCTCCCAGCCACGCGTCGACCGCGGATCGGCGGTGGCGAGGGGTATCGGGGACGGGTGAGAGAGCGCTCTCTGAGCCAGAGTCTGGACTCGTGATAGAAATCTGTCAATCTAATCACAAGGTTTACTGTGCGCGGTGAGCTGCGCGCCGTGCGGTTCGCAACGGCATTCAGGCTCCCGCTGACGAAGCTGAAGGTTGGGCGGCCGTCCGACTCGGACGGCCGCCCGGATGCGTCAGCTGCCGTAGACCTCGATCTCGTAGACACGGGCCGCCTGATCGGTGGTCTGCGTCGGGGTGAGGACGTTCAGTCGCACATACCTGCCGATGACGGCCAGCGGTGGTTGCTGACGTTGGTCGTGTTGCCCCGTACCTGCGCCGCGGTCGTCCAGGCGGAGCCGTCGGCCGACACCTGGAGATCGAAGTCCCGGGTGTTCCAGGCGCTGTCCTCGCCGCCCGCCCCGCGTGGTGCACCGTGACGGACTGGATGGAGCGGCTGGCGCCCAGGTCGATGCGGAGGAACTTGGTGCCGCCCAGCGAGCACCATTTGTCGGAGGCGCCGCCGGAGGTGCTGCCGTTGACGGCCTTCGGGTCCCTCCGTGCTGGAGCACTGGGAGTCGGCGGTGGCCGGCCGGTTGAGCGCCAGGTTGGTCGGGCCGCTACCGCCGTATACCTCGAACTCGTCGATTCGGGCCGCGCCGTTCCCGTCGTTGGCCGGCGTCGTGGCGTTGAGCCGAACGTAGCGGGCGGCCACCGCCGAGATCGGGTGGTACGTGCGGCTGGAGCGGTTGCCGGACACCGTGGTCCGCGTCGTCCAGGTGGTGCCGTCGGTGCTGGTCTGGATGGTGAACGCACTGGTGTTCCATCCGGTGTTCTCTCCGCCGAGCCCGCGTGTTTCACCACGAAGGACCCGATGTTCTGGTTGGACCCCAGGTCCACCTGGAGGAACTTGGTGCCGGCCGCGAGGAGCACCACTTGCTGGTGCTGCCGAGCTTGCCGTCGAACGCCTTCTCCGGGCCCTCCGTCGCGCCGCACGGTGCCGATCCGGTGGCCGGCTTGCCGGCGGCCAGGTTGGCGCCCAAGTCCGGTGCGGCGGGCGGCGGGTGGACCGTCGGTGAATGACGGCGGCACGTTGGCCGGGTTCGTGCCCCAGGACGACGGCGAGTTGCCCATGCTGTACGAGAGAATGGCCCCACCGGCGATGTCGCCGTACCGCAGCCAGGTGCGCTGCGTCGACGTGCCGTTGACCGACACACTCTGCACGTACTGGTTGCCCTGCCCAGCGTTGGTGCCGTTGATCTGGACGTCGCCGGTCGGTCGATCCACCAGGATCGAGGGAAGAGCGGACCGTGCAGCGCGAGCGTGTCCGCCCCGGGTGGGGATACATGCCCAGCGCCGACCAGACGTACCACGCGGAGGTGGCGCCGAGGTCGTCGTTGCCGGGCAGGCCGCCCGCGCCGGTGGTGAACGACTCGTTCATCACCCGGCGGACCGCCGCACTGGTGCCGGCCGGCGCCGCCGCGAAGTGGTAGGCCCACGGCACGCCGTGCTCCGGCTCGTTGCCGATATAGAAGAACGGCTGCGACTGCCCGCCGTTCGTCTGCGTGAAATGGTGGTCCAACCGCTGGATGGCTGTCTGCCGGCCGCCCATCAGGTTGATCAGGCCGGCGAAGTTGTACGGGACCATCCAGGTGTACTGCGACGCGTTGCCCTCGGTGTAGCCGGACTGGCTGGCCGGGTCGAGCGGCCATGGCCAGGTGCCGTCGGCGTTGCGCCGGTGGACGTAGCCGGACTCGGTGTTGAAGACGTTGCGCCACCACTGCGCACGCGTCATGTGGGTGTTGTACTTCGCGGTGTCGCCCAAGGCCCGGGCAAACTGGGCGACGGCGAAGTCACTCGCCAGTACTCCAGCGAATCGGACGGGTCACCGTCGATGTACTGCCGCTGCACGTACCCACTCTGCCGACCGCGGATCGGGTTGCCCTGGGTGGTCCCGCCGTTGGAGCTCTTCTCCATCAGGGCCAGCGCCGCCGCGGTGTCGAAGTCACGAGCGCCGAACTGGTAGAGGCTGTCCACGATGATCGGGCCGGGATCGCCGTTCATCACGAAGGTCTCGTTGGTGTTGTGTGACCACTTGGGCAGCAGGCCGCCCTGCTGGCCGTCGAGCACCATCGACTTGGCGATGTCGGCGGCCTCCACGGGTGCGATGAACGCGATCAGCGCCGACCATGACCGGTAGATGTCCCACCCGGAGTAGTTCTGGTACACGGGGTGACTGGCCGTGTGGATGGCATTGTCGAAGCCGCGGTACTGCCCGTTGACGTCGTTGGACACGTTGGGGTTGATGAAGACGCGGTAGAGCGCGGTGTAGAACTTCTGCAGGTCGGTGGCGGTGCCACCGGTGGCCTGCACCCGGTTGAGGATCGCGTTCCACTGCGCGTCGGCGTTGGCACGGACGGTGTCGAACCCGAAGCCGGACTGCTCGCTGGCGAGGTTGGCCTGGGCGCCCGCCTGGCTGACGAACGAGATGCCGACCTTGACCTGCACCACCGGGTTGTTGGCGGTTTCGAAGGTCAGATATCCGCCGGAGTTGGTGCCGCTGGCACTGGCGGAGCCTGCGCTGACGGTGCCGCCGAGCCAGGTGCCGACTCCGGTGGGCGCGCGGTCGAACTCCATCCGATAGAAGATCTGGTAGGTCCTGCTGTTGCCGCAGAAGCCACCACCGGTGACGCTGCCGGTCACGGTGGAGCCGTTGATCGAGATCGAGCCGTTCCGGCTGCCGGTCGCACTGCGGCTGGTGTTGACCAGTACGCGCGCCGTATTGGTGGACGGGTAGGTCAACCGCAGGGCAGCCGTACGTTTGGGGCCGACGCCTCGACCCTCGTGTTGCCGTAGTTGCTGAGCACGGCCTGGTAGAAGCCGGGTCGGGCCTGCTCCTGACTCTTGTTCTGGGTGGCACGGTAGGACGTCCACGAGGTGCCCGGCGAGGCGCCGATAGCCCCGGTGATCGGCAGGATGCCGAGGTCCTCGTTGTTGGAGCAGCCGGCACCGTTGAAATGGGTGAGGCTGAACTCCTCGATCTGTGTGTCGCTGAACCGGTATCCCGAGGGTGAGGCGGTGGGCGTGTCCGGGCTGAGCTGGACCATGCCGAAGGGCTGCACCGGGCCGGGGACGGTGCTGCCGCCGGCGCCGCCCCGACGGGTTGGGGGCGTTGCTGTCGTCGGTGCCGATGAACGGGTTGACGTAGCCGGTCAGGTTGAGGGTGCGGCCGCGGCGGGCGAGGCGACGGCGACGAGCAGGGACGTGCCGGTGACGGCGGTGACCAGCAGGCTGAGCAGACGGGACGGGCCTGTTCGGAGCATGGTGGGGGTCCTCGCTTGGGGGCGCGATGGCAACTCCCGCGACAACGTTGTCATCGAACAACGTCGAACTGATGTGTAGTCCTCCGGAGGCGTGTGTCAATGCATGGCGGGTTACTCGAACGCACCCCGCCGGCCGGGGCTGCTCAGCCCAACCGGTCGGCCGGCGCACGCTCGCCCGAACCGCGTGCCAGCAGCCGGGTCGGGATCACCGCGCGCCGAGCCGGGCCGACATCGCCGTTGATCCGGTCCAACAGCAGCTGAGCCGCCCGCTGTCCCATCTGCTCCGTGTCGTGCGCGATGACGCTGACCCCCAGCAGCTCGCCGAGATCCAGGTCGTCGAAGCCGATTAGTGCCGGCGGTGCCCGGTGGCCGCGTAGTGCCCGGAGCGCGCCGTTGGTGATCCGGTTGTTCGTGGTGAACAAGGCGGTCGGGGAGGGTGCGGCCGAGCAGCTCGCGTACCGCCCGTTCTGCTGCCGTGATGTCGTGCGCGTTCTCGACCAGGTATTCAGCCCAGTTTGTTATGCCTGCGGTTGTCATCGCCTCGGCGAACCCTGCCACGCGATCGCGGTTGGTGCTCAGCCGGGACAGGTCCCCGACCACGCCGATGCGCGGTGCCCGGCCGCTACCAGGTGCGCGCCGGCTTGCCGCGCGCCGTCGTGGTTGTCCAGCAGGACCGCGTCCGCGGTCAGGTTGACCGGAGGACGGTCCACGAAGATGAACGGGATCCCGTGGCGGTGTTCGGAGGCGAGGTGACCGTGCTCGGCCGCGGCCGAGGCGATCACGAGTGCCCGGACCCGCCGCTCGAGCAGGGTGTCGACCAGCAGGCTTTCCCACTCCGGGTCCTCGTCCGTGCTGGCGGTGATCACCTGAAAGCTGTGAATGCGCAGTTCGCGTTCCAGCCCGCTGGCCAACCGGGAGTAGAACGGGTTGGCCAGGTCGCCGGTGAGCAAACCCACCAGCGTGGAGGTGTTGGCGCCGCGACGCAATTCGCGGGCGACGCCGTTGAGTCGGTAGCCGAGCTGGTCGGCGGCCTGCTGCACCGCGCGCGGGTTTCGGCGGCCACGCGGGGCTCACCGCCCAACGCCCTGGACGCGGTCTTTACCGAAACCCCGACAGCGCGGCAACCTGTATGAGGCTCGGCCTGGCGGGCGATCGATCGTCGTTCATGGCAGGGATTATCGCATCGATGCTGCACCTGGCGGTCGGTCCCTCGCGGGCCGGCGGAGTCACCGGCGCCATGCGCGGCAAGCGCGGGCGGTCGAATGCGCGGGAGGCGCCTATCGTCCTCCGCGCAGTTCCAGCGTCGTCGGCAGCAGCACCTGGGCAACGGGCTCGGTGCTGCCACGGATCCGCCGAAACAGCAGCTCGGCTGCTTGCCGGCCAGCTCGACGCCGTCGTAGGTGACCATCGCCACCGGGCGCGGCAGCAGGTCGGCAAGCTCCACATCGTCGAAGCCCGCCACGTCGATCCGGGCCCGTACTGGTCGACGATCTGTAGGACGCCGAGGCAGATCTGGTTGTTGTCGGCGAAGATCGCGGTCGCGGGCACCGGTCCGGCCAGCAATCTGGCTGCTGCGTCCCGGGCCCCGCTACGCCGTGGACGTTCAGACTGACCAGAGCTGGGTCGTAGGGCAGGCCTGCGTCCTCCAGCGCCCGACGGTAGCCGGCTCGGCGTCCGGCCCCGGTCCCCACGGCCGGGTCGCCGCCGATGTAGCCGATCCGGCGGTGTCCGCGCGACAACAGGTAACTCACCGCCTGGTGCGCACCACCGACGTTATCCAGAATCACCGAGTCCGTCAGAACCCCGGCCGGTGCCCGGTCGATGAAGACCATCGGTGCCCGGTAAGCCAGTTCCCTGTGCAGCTCAGCATGGTCCTCAGCGGTCGGCGTTACCAGCAGTCCGTCGACCTGCCGGCGCACCAGGTCTCGCAGGAGGTCGCGTTCCTGCTCGAAGCTCAGCCCGGTACTGCCGACGACCAGCACGTGCTGATGCCGCCGGGCGATCTCCTCCACCCCCGCGTGATGGCCAACCAGAAGGGATTCGCCGGATCCTCAATCACCAGTGCGATGGCCTCGGTGGCCTGGTCGGGTCGCCTTGGCATCTCGCAGTCTCCTCGGTGATGGGGCGAAATGTCTGATCTTCAGCCGTCTTCGGTGCAGCGACCACGGCGGCCAAAACATCGAGAGGCGATGATCGAAGCAGTGATGGAATCAACGTACCTGATCGGCTTCCCGCTGCCGACCAGCAAAGATGTGCCGAAGTGCCTGGGAGCGTGACCATTGGCTTTCGACGTCCGAGGCGGACGTCGCGCTAACCTCGCCGTCGCACTGCGCTACAGCGGCGGCTTGCTCGCCGGGGTCCGGCTCACTCTCGACGACGGCCCCGCTGTCACATCACATCTCTGACCTTCAATGACGATTCGAATCAAAGTGCTGTACTTCCATGTTCGGCCGCGCTCGGTGGGCCGCCGGAAAATCCCGGCAATCTTCGCCACTGGTCTCGAGCGCCGGCAAGGGATCGGCTACTTCTATGGTTCTGTCCGACGACTACCAGGCCGGTGGTCAGGGCGAGCCGAGGCAGGTTGAGCCGCTTGGGGTTCCACCGGGTAGCCGATCCCTCCCGTCTCGTCCTGGAAATGAGCGACTCGAGTCGGTGCCGATCAGGTGCCGGTCGAGTGGGCGAGAAACGCCGGCGGGGATGCACGGCGTTCCTCGCCCGGTGGTTCGGTTGAACCCGAGGTCGGTCAGCTACGGGACGATCTTTAGTGGTGCCGCGGATGCCGGCTCAGGCCTTCTCGTGATCGCATGGAGGCTCCGGCGGTCAATGGAGGGTGAGGGCGTACAACTGGATCCGTGGGTCGTCGGGCAGGGTTACCGAACGCAGTTCCTTGCCCGGGTTCAGCGCGACGGACACACCGAACAGGTTGACCGGTGGCCCGTCGAGGCCTTGACCGGCCTTGATTCGGTGCGGCATGGCGAGCACCGTCGTGGTGTTGCCGGCGGGGCCGCACCAGTCTGGGACGGTCACCGTGGCCGCGGCCGTACTGCCGTCGGTGTACCGGATGGTCACCGTGCCGGTCACGGGGCCGTGGTGGGCGGCGGCGACGAGCCGCAGGCTGCTGCGCCGGGCGGTGGGTAGCGGCAGGGTTTGCCGGGCGGCTTGGACGAAGTTCTTAGCAGTGCCCCGGACGGCGGCGTGCTGTAGACCACGCCGCCCCAGGTCACTGCGCCGGGCGACGGCAGGAGCGCGGCGTCGTAGCTCCACCCGCCGCCGTCGAAGTTACCTTCTCCGGTGGCCGCGACTGTGGCGGTGCCGTCCGTGGTGCGGGCGGCGGATAGGTCGACGCCGCACTGTGCGCCGGATGTCACGGCGCAGGTCTGCGACGCTGCGGTGTTGATCGAAGGCGGTTGGTCGGCCACGGCGGTGCCCCAGGTCGACGGTGACGTGCCGACGGTATGCGCGATGGTGCCGCCTCGTGCGATGGTCTGCCAGGTGAGCCAGTTCGGGGTGTGCGTCTGTCCGTTGACCTGGACGGACTGCACGTACCGGCGGGCATCACTGACTTCCGGCGCGGTGATCGTCAGGGTGCCGCCCTGCCGGTCGGCGTATCCACCGATCCGCACGGTGGCCGAGGGAACTGCGGGCTGTTCACGGTCAGGAAGTTCGCGCCGCTCATGGTCGGGTAAAGGCCGAGGGACGAAAAAGACGTACCATGCGCTCATCGTGCCCAGGTCGTCGTTGCCGGTCATGCCGTCCGGACCCGTGGTGAACAGGGTCATCGCCGCGCGGACCACCGTGGCGGTTTTCGCCGGGCGCCGGCCCAGTGGTAGACGTATGGGGCCAGCAGGTCCGGCTCGTTGTTCGGGTTGTAGGTTGCCTTGCTGTAGTAGTCGTACGGGCTGGCGATCCAGTCGGTGCGGGCGGTGCCGGCCGGATCGGTCAGCAGCTTCGGGTACGCGAAGAAGTCGTCGAGCCGCTGCTCGTGCCGGCTGTCGGCCGCCCATCAGCGACAGCAGCCCGGCCGGATCCTGCGGTACCAGCCACTGGTACTGGTAGGCACCGCCCTCGTGGAACTGGTGGCCCGCGTCGACCGGGTTGTACGGCGTGACCCAGGACCCAGAGGTGGTCCGCGGCCGGAAGTGTTTGATCGAGGTGTCCCACAGATTGCGGTACCACTGGCCGCGTTCGGTGAACGTCCGGGCGTCGTCGGTTCGGCCCAGCGCGTTGGCCATCAGGGCGAGCGACGCGTCCGCCGCGGCGTACTCGAGAGTGGCCGAGGCGGGTGGGCGCAGTCGTTGTCGCCGCCTTGGTGCGCGCAGTCCGTGGCGAGCGTCAGCCCGACGGGATGAAGCCGCGGTCGCTGTAGTACCCGTTGCCGCTGCGTCCGTTGTACGGCGAGCCGGCCGGCGGCCGTCCCAGCGCGTTGGACCGCAGCAGCGTGTACGCCTCCTGCTCGTGACCGGCCAGCAGGCCCTTGGACCACGCCTCGACCAGGAACGGGTGACCGGGTCGCCGGTCATGATGTTGGTCTCGCTGTTGGCCAGAGCCCAGCGCGGCAGCCAGCCGCCGTCGCGCCCGATCGCCAGCACCGACAGCGCCACGTCGCGGGCGACCTGCGGCGTCAGCATCTCGAGCAACTGGTTCTGCGGTCGGTAGGTGTCCCACAGCGAAGTTCTGGTACGGCGTGTAGCCACTCGCCGTGTGCACCTTGTCGTCGAATCCGATGTACCGCCCGTCGACGTCCCCGGCGAGATTGGGGTGCAGCAACGAGTGATAGAGCGCTGTGTAGAAGGCGCTCTGCCGGTCGGCCGAGCCGCCGGTGATCCGTACGGCGTCGAGTTGCTGCGCCCAACTCGCGCGCAGGGCGGCGCGGGTGGCATCGAAGTCGTACGAGCCGCCGGTCTCAGCCGCGAGATTTTCCGCGCCCCGTCCAGGCCGGTGTAGGAGAGCGCCACCTTCACCACGACGTCCCGGTCGGCGCTCGGGTCGAAGGTGACCCAGCCCCCGTTCCCGCCGGTGCCCGCCGCGTCCCGGGCGCCTGCGCTGCGGGTCGAGCCGCGCCAGGTGCCGAACGAGGCGAAAGGCCGGTCGAAGCTGGCCGAGAAGTAGACGGTGTGATCGTCCTTGCCGGCGCAGAAGTTGCCCGCGCGCACCCGGCCCTCGACCGTGCGGTCACCGACGATGTGCACTTCGGAGTCGAACACGCTCTGGTTGGCCTTGCCGGTGTTGAACAGGACGTTCCTGGCACCGGACCCGGGAAGGTGTACCGCTGCCAGCCGGTGCGCGCGGTGGCGGTCACTTCGGCGTTCACGCCGTATTTCGCCAGGCCGACCCGGTAGTAGCCCGGTGTCGCCTGTTCGTCGGCATGGCTGTACGCCGAGCCGTAGGCCTGTGGGTCGACGCTGCTGACGGCGCCGGTCGTCGGCATGATCGGCAGCTCGCCGGCGACGCCGCATCCGACCCCGGACAGGTGGGTCTGGCTGAAGCCGTAGATGGTCGTCTGCTGATAGTCGTACCCGCCCTGCCCGCCGGTGTCCGGACTGACCTGGACCATCCCGAACGGCGCGCTCGCACCAGGAAGGTGTTACCAAAATTTTGGGTGCCGACGAATGGCCGCACCAGATCGACCGGCGCCGGGTCGGCCTCGGCAGGGCTGCCACCGGCGACCAAGGTGGCGGCTGTCAGCAGCACGGCGGCGGCCAGCCGGGGAGTCGCGATGCCACGGGGTTACCTCCGAGTCAACGGCGGAAGACGACCGTGACATCGTTGTCATGGGTGGTTAACGGAGTCAATATCTCCGCGCCATATCAGCGGTCCCGGGAGACTTGGACATGAATTATTGACGACCAGCGATGTTAACCCTATGCTCGCCGCACTGACATCGTTGTCATCCACTGCGGCCGTCCACCGTCTTGATGAACGCAGATCCACCTCCCTGATCACGAAGCAGTAGCCCTGCCGCACCGTGACCTGGCTGGTCACCATGTTGGTAATCGCCGCTTCGCCCTGGCGGTTGCCGACGTACGTCACGGCCGCATCCAGCAGATCCTCCTACGGATCCGATCCCGGCGAATCCCACCCGAGCTGGCGGAACAGCGTCGAGCGCCGCGCCGGCACCGGCGAGTGCCGTTGTGTTCTCCGTGGGATGGAGAGCGGGCCACGTAGCGAGACAACGCATGCCGGTTGGTCGGCGCCGGCCCGTCAGGCGGCCGGCTCGCAATCGTCAGCGACTCACTCAAGGGAGACGTCCTATGGCGATCGGTCATCACGGGCAGAAACTTCGCGCGCCTGATGGAGTCAGCGCAGACCCGCTGCGCGGCGACGCTCTCGGCTATCTTCCGGTGAGTGCCGGCCAGTCCCTGGGTATCGAGCACGCCGGCGAAGGGCTTGCTGCTGTCTGGTTTGACGAGCGCGCCACGGCGGACCAGACATCGGTGTGGCGGATCAAATAGTTGGTGGTCAGGATTGTGGCCCTGTGCGCGAGAAGGAATTCGAGGATGCGGTGCAGCTTCTCGCTGTTGCGCGAGTACCGGCTCAGCGCCGACGTACACAGTACGAAATCGCCTTCGGCGGCCTTCCTGAGCAGGTCCACCAGGCCCTGGTCGAAGCGCGGGTCGATCGCGCTGAACACGGTCACCGTGTCGTCGTCGGACGGTGGTGCCGTGACTACCTCCTCGCCGGAAGGCAGGCTGGGCGTGGCCGCCGAAGGTAGGCGCAGTGGACTGCGGCCGCCGTCGGCGAAGGTGTCGGTCAGCGCGTCCAGACACGCCCACGCACGCGGATAGCGCCCGACCAGCCCGGCTAAGGGGTTCGGATCTTGATCGGCGATGGGCTGGCGGCGGCGCGCGGCCAGCAGATGCGACAGCGGGCGGGCCGCGTACTCCGTCGCCGGGATGATCCCGCTGTCAAGCGGGCCGTCGTGGTGTGCCTGCTCGAGCAGACTGTTTCGCACCACGAGGGTGACCTTGGCCCTCAGGTCCAGCGGTGACGCCAGCGGCTTGTGGTCGAACACCTCCTCGACGAACGGCGCGATCAACACGTCCTGCTCACGTTGCGGCAGGGCTGCCAGCGCCTCAGCCCGCTGCAACACGTCGTCGCCGATACGGTGGGCCAGGTCCTCGTCTACGTCGCATGCTTCAGTGAGCATGCTGGGCAGGACAGGCGAATTATCGAGTACAGCGCGACGCCCGTAGGAGACCTATGTGATGCGATCGTTTCTGGCGTTCACCGGGAAAGGGAAAGGACAAGAGCGGCGATGGCCAGCACCAGGTAGCCTCCGGGGAAGGTGATGTTGTGGTACACGCGGGCTCGGAGGTGGGCCCCGACTGCCCCGACGAAGAACAGGACAAGGCCGACCGCGGCGGCAATACCGATGAAGTGAGCGCCCAACAGCCCAAGTAGGAGCCCGACGGCTCCGGCGGCTCAGCGTGGCAAGCAGCGGGAGCCAGGACTGTGGGACGCCCACTTCAGATGAGTTGGCGAGGACGAACTGGCCCTCGCGAAGTCAGCGATGGCGATCCGCCATTGGCCACGATCGTGACGACGGTGACGACTACGTAAGCACTGAAAATTCGCATGCCTTCCTCTCAGCCGAGCATGCGGTAGGCGCCGAGGATGTCGAGTGGTTGCGGCTTCGGGGCGCAACCTACGGCCCACTGGCCACGGTTGCTTGCAACTGTCGCGCCGCCGCGATACCGAGCAGAGGGTTTCGACGCCCTCGGCCAATATCAGAAGGGCAACAAACTCTGTGGTGCCGGTCCGGCGCAAGTACGCATACCGAATCCCTTCCGGCTGTTGCGCCTTCACGGCCGCGAAGGCCGTCTCGATCGCGTCGACAACCTCCGCGACGCCCTCGTCGGCTACCTGGTAACGAACCATCAGGACAGGCATGGCACCTCCTGGTCAATCGTCAGCGTTGGCGAGCCGGCGCTCGCTTGCTGAAGCCTTGCCGAGCACAGGATGCACGTCAATACCTGCATCGATAACCTGATGGCATGGATGTTGATACGCGGCTGTTGCGCTACTTCGTTGCCGTGGCCGAGGAAGGAACCTCACCCGCGCCGCAGAACGACTGTTCGTGTCCCAGCCGGCGCTGACCAAACAGATCAAGCAACTCGAGGCTCGGCGAGATCCAGCTGTTCGTGCGATCCCGCGCCGGCATGACCCTCACCGAACCGGGCCAGGCTCTGGCGGGCGAGGTGCCGCCCTGCTGGCAGGCTGGGACCAGCTACTGCGGGACATCAAAGGTACGGCCAGCCGGACAGCCCGCGTGCTGCGGGTGGGCTTCGTAGCCAGCGCCGCCAGCGAGGCCACCCGCAGATCATCGCCGCGTTCACCCGTCGCAGGCCCGGCTGGAGGGTCGACATGCGGCAGGCCGCCTGGTCGAACCCGACCGCTGGACTTGCCGACGGAGAAGCCGACGCCGCCCTGGTCCGACTGCCTTTCCCAGGGCAGGACACCCTGCGAGTTGAGGTGTTGTTCACCGAACCCCGCTGGGTTGCGCTCCCCACCGCACACCGACTCGCCACACGCGACGAGATCCCCTCCGGGACCTGTGGGACGAGCCATTCGTGGCAGCCCACCCGAAGCAGGCTGGTGGCGGGACTACTGGCTGGCCACCGACGAACGCGACGGCCACCCGTCCGCATCGGCGCCGTCACCGACCAACCCGACGACTGGCTCAGCGCGATCGCCAACGGTTACGGCATCGCCTTCGCCCCGAGTCCTCCGCCCGCTTCTACGCACGCCCGGGCGTCACCTACCGGCCCGTCACCGACATCAGCCCCAGCCAGGTCGGCGTCGCATGGCTACCTGCCGCCGACAGCAACCCCATTGTTCAAGACTTCGTCCACTGCTGCCTGAACAGCAGACCCCCAGGTCCTGTTGCGTTGCCGGATCGATGAACGCGTTGTACCCGGGTGGGGGCCAGGTCAGATCGCCTGGGCGAGCTCAGCAAACGCCGCCGACAACCGCGTTGCCGGCGGGGCATCGACGGCGAGTTCCTGGTGGCCACGTCGTAGGTTCTGCATAAAGGCGTGTCCAGTGATGATCACCTGCGTTGTCCTGTCGGTTCGTAGTCCGCGCATCGGTCTCAACCGGTGTTTGAGCTGGCTGTGGTCGGCCTCGATCGGATTGTTCGCGTACCGCTCGACGTGGTGCCAGGCCTGCGGCATCAGCTCGTCGAGCACTCTGGGTAGACCGGCGCGGCGGTCGGTGACGACCTCGCTCGGTGTCACCTTCAACGTCGACAGCGCCCGGCGGAAGAACCGGCGTGCCGCGTCGGCGTCCCGTCGAGTGGAGACGAGCACGTCGATGACCTGCCCGTACTGGTCGACCGCTCGGTACACGGCTCTGGCACACATTTTGTGAGTCGTGCTCGCTGAGGGCTCGGGTTGGGTGCCTGGGTGGAGATCATCGTGGCGTTGCTTCCGCATCTGGTTGGCCTGCGGCTGGAAGCGGTGGTGGTCCGCGGCGTCGGGGTCAGGATCGACGCGGCGACGAAGACGGTGCGGGCCGCGTGTGGAGCAGCTACGCCGACGGCGCCCGCAAAGGCGCACCCGACGCGATTCAGGTCGCCGACCGGCGGCACCTGCTCAGAACCTCAGCGATGTCGTCGAGAAGGTCGTCCGTGGGCACCGCCGATGCCTACAGGAACACACCGAACCGTCGCCCGCCCTGGTTGGGCCGATCACGGCCGAGCCAACGACGGGACGCCGCGCGGCGAACACCCGACAACGCCACGCGGCCGTGCACGCCAGCGAGCCGAAGGACTCTCGATCAGCGCGACCGCCCGCCGACTCGACATGAACGTCAGAACCGCCCGCAAATACGCCCACGCCGCCACCGCCGAGGCGTTGATCGGCCGAACGCCAGCAGCCGACCCAGCGTCCTCGCACCGTTCCACCTACCTGCGGCAACGCCTCACCGACGGCACCCACGAGACAGTTGCCCTGCATGCCGAGATTCTGGCCCGCGGCTATTAGGGCAGCCCGCGTGTACTGAAAGATTGGCTCGCCACCAACCGCACCAGACCCACCCTGTGGCCGTCCGGGTGCCGTCCGCCGGCGGATCACCGCCTGGATCATGCGCCCCGGCCACAAACTCACCGACGACGACCGCGACAACCTCGCCGAAGCCCGCAGCCGCTGCCCGGACCTCGACACCGTCGCCGACCTCGCCCGAGGGTTCACCGCGCTGGTCCGCCACCAGGGCACCGGACAGCACCTCGACGCCTGGATCGAACGTGCCCGGCACGCCGGATACCCGAACTGCGCGGCTTCGCCGCCGGTCTGGTCAGCGACCGCGACGCGGTCGTCGCCGGCCTCACCCAACCCTGGAGCTCAGGCCCCGTCGAAGGCCACGTCAACCGCATCAAAACCATCAAACGACAGATGTACGGCCGCGCAAACCTCGACCTCTTACGCAAACGCGTCCTGACCAGTCCGTGAGCCACTACCAAGATCAATCACAGAATGTGTGCCAGAGCCATGCAGCAGCCGCAACGCCCTTCCGACCACCGGATCGCCGTGCGCCCGGTACCAGGCGGCGCCGCCGCCTCCGGCCGGGAGAACCAGGCCCGGAGTACGGCGATGAGCAGGAGGTCGAGCAGCCGGTCCAAAACCACCTCCTGCCCCGGCTCGTCCTTCGTCATCTCGTCGCTGAGCAACGGGATGAGCGGGCTGTCCAGTGCACCGGCCGGCAGCACCAGGAGATGGGGCAGGACCCGCAGCAGCCGTTGGCTGACCTCGCCCTGCAACTGGTACGTGCCACTGAGCAACACCGCCGCCCGTCAGCGCGTTCGCCCCAAGTCCGGATACCCAGGTCCATCACTTCGCACAACTCGTCCCCGGTGGGCGTGGTGCTGTGCTCACCGGGATGGATCACTGCCTGCGGCGCCGTGGCCGGGTTGTCGGCGATCGTGTACGGCTCCGGGCCACGGATGATCGCGACATCGCCGGGGCGCAGCGGCACCGGAGCACCCGGTCCGGCACCACCACGCCGTGCCGCGCAGCATGGTGACCAGGGTGAGGGCGCGCGATCCTGGATCCGTACCGACCAGGGCGGGTCGAACACCGACCGCATCAGGAACGCACCGCGCGCCTCGGCCCGTCCAGCAGCCCGCGAGCGCATCCATGCGCTCAGGTTAGCCCTGTGACGTGGGCGGTCGAGACGCCGGGACATGCGATCGAGAGTCTCGCCCATTCCCGGTGCGCTCGCCCTCGACTTGACTGGTTGGCATGACGAAGACCGTTGATGAGCAGCCAATCCTCGTACTGGGCGGCACCGGCAAGACCGGCCGCCGGGTGGTGGACCGGCTCGCCAAACTCGACCGGCCGGTAGGGGTCGGCTCCCGCTCCGGCGAGCCGCCGTTCGACTGGACCGACCAGCGCACCTGGGCACCCGTACTGGACGGGGTTTCGTCGGTCTACCTGGTGTACTACCCGGACCTGGTCGCGCCGGACGCCCTCGCGACGATCCGCTCGTTCACCGAACAGGCGGTGTCCGGCGGATCGAACGGTTGGTTCTGCTTTCCGGCCGGGGCGAGGAGGAGGCCAAACTCAGCGAGCGGGTGGTCCAGGACTCCGGAGTGGCCTGGACGATCGTGCGGGCGAGCTGGTTCAGCCAGAACTTCAGCGAGGACTTCCTGACCGACTCGATACGCGGCGGCGAGGTCATCCTCCCGGCCGGGAACGTGCCGGAGCCGTTCGTCGACGCCCTCGACATCGCCGACATCGTGGTCGCGGCGCTGACCGACGACGGGCACGCGGGCAGCTCTACGAGGTGACCGGCCCGCGGCTTCTCACCTTCGCCGAGGCGACTTCGGAGATCGGCAACGCGCTCGGGCGGGAGATCCGCTACCGATCGGTTTCGCCCGAGGAGTACGCCGCCGTGATGGCCGGGTACGACGTGCCGGCGGAGCTCGCGGCGGTGCTGACCGAGCTGTTCGGCAAGGTGTTGGACGGCCGCAACGCACAGCTCGCCGATGGTGTGCAACGGGCGCTGGGCCGCAGGCCGCGCGACTTCACCGACTATGCCCGCGACGCCGCCGCCGCTGGTGCATGGGACACGTCGCCCGGTGGAGACTGGGCATGAACGCCACCCTGGCTGCCTGGTCGGCGGCGGTGACCCTGGCGGTGACGGGTGCGATCACCGGTGTCTACTACGCCTTTTCGGTGGCGGTGATGCCCGGTCTGAACGCTGCCGACGCCGGCACCGCGATCCGGGCCATGACGAGCATCAACCAGAGGATCCAGAATCCGCTGTTCTTCGTCACGTTCTTCGGCCCGCTCGTCGCCGCCACGGTGACCGGTGTGCTCCTGTTGATCCTCGGGAAGCGGTCGGCGGGTGTGCTGTTTTTGGTGGCCGCGGGGTTTACCTGGTGGGCGCGTTTATCCCGACGGTGGTCGTCAACGTGCCGATGAACGAGACGCTCGACGCCGCAGGCGTGCCGACCGATCCTGCGGAGGCGGTCCGGGTGTGGGCTTCCTACTCGTCCGCCTGGACGTGGTGGAACTCGGTACGCGCCGGTGCCAGCCTGATCAGCCTGATGCTGGCTGGTCTCGGGCTCTACCTCTCAGCCACGTCCCGATGACGTCGCCGTCCGGTGCGGGCAGGGTGGCCAGTTCCGGGCGGCCGGGGTGTCCCTATGGGTTTCGTCAAGGGGTTCACCACTGTGCGTCTAGTGCCCTGACCACAAACGTTGGCCGGGTTGGGTGACACGCCGGGCCGGGTCCGCTGCGTGGACCCGGGGTCGGTCAAGGCTGTGTCGGTGGCAGAACCTGTTCGAGTACGCCGATTAAGCGATCCAGAAGGTCAGAAGCTGCAACGCCTCGTGCGTCGCGGGACCGGTTCAGCGGTCCGGTTGCGCCGGGCGATGGTCGTGTTGGCCTCCGCTGGCGGCAACAGCGTGCCGGTCATCGCCCGGCTGGTTCAGGCCGACGAGGACTCCGTTCGTGGTGTCATTCACCGGTTCAATGAGATGGGCATGCCCAGCCTGGACCCTCGGTGGGCGGGTGGCCGTCCCCGCCAGATCAGTCCTGACGACGAGCGGTTCATCGTCTCGACGGCCAACACCCGCCCGACCACACTCCGGCGCCCGTTCACCCGCTGGAGTATCCGCAAACTCGCCGAGTACCTGGCCACCAACCCGACCGCAGCGTCCTGGTGGGCCGCGAACGGCTGCGGCAACTCCTACGCAAACACGAGATCACCTTCCAGCGCACGAAGACGTGGAAGGAGTCGAACGACCCGCAACGTGAGGCGAAACTGGCCCGCATCGAGCACGTCATGCACCACTTCCCGCACCGGGTGTTCGCGTTCGACGAGTTCGGTCCGCTGACGATCCGACCGCAGGCCGGGACCGGATGGCAGCGCAAAACCATCCGGACCGGCTGCCTGCGAACTACCACAAACTGCACGGCGTCCGACAGTTCCACGGCTGCTACTCCATCGGTGACGACACCATCTTCGGCGTCATCCACCAGCAGAAATCCGCGGTCAACACCCTCGCCGCCCTGAAATCGATCCGCGCGAAACGGCCGGACGGCGCCCGATCTACGTCATCCTCGACAACCTGTCCGCGCACAAAGGCACCGCTATCCGGCAGTGGGCGACCCGGAACAAGGTCGAACTCTGCTTCACCCCGACCTACGCATCCTGGGCCAACCCGATCGAGGCCCACTTCGGCCCGCTACGCACCTTCGTGATCGCCGGATCCGACCACCACAACCACATCGCACTGGGCCGTCACCTGCACCGATACCTACGCTGGCGCAACGCCAACGCCCGCCACCCGACGTCCTGACCGCCCAACGCCGCGAACGCGCACGCGTCCGCAGCGAACGACAACACCGCTGGGGCCACCCACAGCCAAGGCCGCCGCCTAACCAACCCGGCGAACGTTTGTGGTCAGGGCACTAGCTCGGCGAGGCGTCGGCGGAGTTGGCGGGCGTCGTGCCGAGGCAGGGCATGGGTGATGACGTGCATGATACGGCGGAGTTCTAGCGGGTCTTCGGCAGGACCGTCGGGGACGTCGACGACAGCGACGTGCAGATCGTGCAGGCCCTCGCGGACGTCGCCGCGATCAGCCTGCTGCAGGACCGTTCCATCGGCCGCGGCGAAGTCTTGACCGAGCAACTACAGGGCGCGCTGAACAGCCGCATCGTCATCGAACAGGCCAAGGGAGCCATTGCGCAGCCAGACCGCCCGGACACCACCGCCAACCGCCCGGGCGCCCGTGCTGCCGCCCCGGCCCCGCCGGACGCACCCCGACCACCCGTGCCGACCATGCCAGGTGCCATCGCCGCACCGCCCCTGCTGGGCCGACCACCGGCACCACCAGAGCCAGCCGCGCCATGGTCTGACTGTCCCGCGCCCTCGACATCGCGGCGGTGGGTGGGATCTCCGCTATGTCGAGGCGCGGGTGCCCGCTGGGCGGCCCTGTCAGGCGTCCCGGCGCCGGATCGCGAGGTATCCCGCGATCGCGGATGCCGCGGTCCACGCCGCTAGAACGGCCATCCCGGTGCGCGCGTCGAGCAGGCTCCCCTCTGGCGGGCGCCGGTAGAGGACGAGCCCGCCCGCCACGTCGGGGAGGAACTGCGCGGCCTTCCCACCCCTGGAAGGTTGGTGAGAATGGTCGAGATCGTGAAGAAGAGCGGCACCAGGATGCCCATGGTGAGTGCAGCACTGCGTAGGACGGTGGCGAGTCCCATCGAGAACAGGCACAGCATCGTCGTGTACAGCGCCGCTCCGGCCAACGCCGGCAGCACGCCACCGTCGGTCAGGGACACCCGCTGCGCGCCGCCCATGGTCGCCTGCGTGGTGAAGAAGCTGGCGACCACGGCGATGATCGACAACGCGAGCTGTCACTCCGCCGGTGAGCAGTTTGGCGGCGTAGAACACACCGCGCCGGGGCACGGCGGCGAGCGAACTGCGGATCGACCCAGAGGGTATTCGGTCGTCACGATCAGCACACCGAAGACTACGACAGCGATCAGTCCGAGCCGCAACCCGCTGAACCCGGTGGAGATCGGGTCGAAGGTCGAGGGCACTGGCGTGTCGGCGTACAACTGCCGCACGACGACTCCGCTGACCAGGGCGAAGGCGAGGCTGACGACGACATAGAGGACGAGGCTCCACAGCACATTCTCCGAACTTTGATGACCTTGCATGTCCCGCAATAGGTTTCCAACCTCAAGGATTCATCGTCCAGGCGAGGCGTCAAAGGTCGCTCGATGTGTCGAGAACGGTCCAGTCGCGGCAGTTCGGGTGTGTGGCGCGATGCTGGCGTGCCCAGAGGCTGGCATCGAGTTCTCGTCGGCGAGGCGGAACGGCGGCGAGTTGCAGGCGACGCAACAGGTGAAGGTTTGGTGGGCAACGCTGCGACGTCTGTTGAACGGAGGCGAGGGTGGTCGACGATGAGTGTCCCGTCGCTCATGGTCACCAGGGCACGGTACTGGCAAAGGTCGCTTGGGCCGTCGGGCTGGAACTGGGTCTCGTCGTGGCGGCTAAGACGGAGGATGTGTCGCCCGTCCGGGTGGAGGTGATCGACGAACCATTCGATGAAGGCGGTGCGTACTGGCCCGTATGTGGGGTCGTGGCGGTCGACTGCCCGGGCCCGGCGCACGAGGTCGGCAAGGGTCCTTGAGTCGACCGCGAGGAACGTCGTCGGATCACGGGGCAACTGCCATTGCTCCCAGGTGGGCCGTGTCAGGTGACGTCGCGGGCCGTGGCAGGCGCGGTGCTTGCTCCAGGAACGCGGTGTCGATACCAGCTGGGCGAAGTGCCTGCGGAGCCAGGAGCGCTGGAAGTCGTTGGCGGTCTGCCAGGTGTAGACGAGTCCGTCGTACTCGCCGATTGGCTGGGGTTGGTCGGCGCCGGGCAGGTTGTGGCAGACGTCAGCGATGAGCCGGATCTCGGCAAGGTGCCCATCTGGATTCTTCGACCGGTCTGGGCTCGATGCCAGCGCCGGATCTCGACCATCGCGGCTGACAGCAACACTGCGGTGGCCGCGCGACGTTGATCGCGCGACCATCCGTTACGTGGCCTCCGGCGTATGTGCACCACGGAACGGTATCCCTCGTGTCGGCGTACGCCTTGAACTGCAGAGCCGCGCACGCCATGAAGTGCACAGCAGCCATTGACGTCGGTACGTCCGCGAGGGCAGGCCGCGAGCATTCGTCGACTACTAAGTCACCGCAAGCGGGGACGGCGGTGTCCGGATCTGCCGAGAACCGCGCATCCGATCATGTTCGGCAAGCTGCGGCGTACCATCGGCTGGCTCATGCAGCACCGCCGGCTCACCCGCGACTACGAAGCCCTGCCCGCCAACTCTGCCAACATGATCACCCTGGCCATGATCGACAACCTCGCCCAACGCCTCACCGACGAAACAACCCCAACCTGGCGAAGCCCCAAATCGCATAACACCGTAAAATGCGCCAATCAGACGTGCTCTCAGACCACTACGTTGCCCGATCATCGATGTCGGTCTCCGTGGACGGGAAGTTGGTTGCCAAGCGATCACGCAACAGGGCATGGCGGAATTGATAGACGCCGCCGGATTGACGGAGCACTCCACGATGATAGGCATCGTCAAGGAAGGTGATCATCGACCACGGCAACGTTCCCCGTGTACACCACCACAGGCGCGCCATCTGCAGCCGGCCGAACGCGCCGAACCCGGTGGCGAGGCTGACCGCGAAACCGCCGGCCAAACCGAGCCCGAATCCGGGCACTGGGCCGATGACCACACTCATGACACAACCGCCGACCAGGGCCAACCCCAGGCCAGCTCCGAGCCCGGCCTGTAGCGTCCGACGGCGGTCGGCGCGCAACAGGCCGACGGGGTCCACCACGATGGGTCGAGGGTCGTCGTCGTCCTGGAAGAGTGTCGTGAACTCGGAGGTCAGCCCGAACCCCAACCCACGGCGAGCCCGAACGTCAGCCCGAAGACAATGCCGGCGGTCAATCCGAACGCCAAGCCGCCCAGAACACCATCAACCACGCCCCGACCAGGCCGTACGCAATGCCGTAGCCAAGGCCCGAGGCCATCCGACGGCGCAGCGGCTGTTGAGTGTGGCGAAACCCGATTCGCCGGGCGACCGGCACCGGCGGCGAGCTACGCGCTAGTGCGATGCCGCCGATGAGACCCACGGAGCCACCGATAGCGAGAGCGGATCCGGCGCCGATCGCCAGGCTCAGGAGACCTCCTGCCGCCAGCCCCACAGCGAGCCCGAACGCTATCCCTCCAGGAACCTAACCCACTGCGGAACGCCGTCAACAAACTCCCACCAGGCTATGTCCTGGGTGCCCCGGACGCGCATCTCGATCGCCAGCCTGGCCAGCCACCGGTGGGCGTCGCGGCGCCGCCACTTGCCGCCTCGGGCATCGGCCTCGGGCGGATCAGGATATACGGAAGGGACGAGCCGATCGAGAAGCAGGCCGTGCACGGCCTGCCGGTCGGGCAGTACCAACAGTTCGGCGGGATCGTCGTCGGGTCGACCGGGATCTAAATAGGTGACCCGTGCAAGATCTACCCACAGCGGCGCGTTCAAGGCAGCGACCAAGCGACCGCCGTGTTCGACCGCATCACGGCCGAACACGGTCCGCCAATCGTGAGGACCTTCGGGAACCTCCGTCCGCGAGATAGCCTCGGACGGTGTCAGGCGACAGAGCGGCCAGTTCGAGAACCGCGGCCGCCGCGAGCCGGCTTCCCGCAGCTCGATCAACGCATCGATGTACTCGCTGGTGCGGCAGGTCAACACCAGCGGGGAGCTTGGTCCGAGGGCGGCACCGATGGCCACCAGAGCCCGGGCCCGCGCTTCACGCGGCATCTCGTCCAGCCCGTCAAGCAACGGGAGCAGACGGTTCGGCGAGACCGGCCGTCGATGGCCGTAGTCCGCCACGAGCCTGCTTGCGATCCACTCCTGCAGTGTTTGGCTTTCCGGGTTCCAGGTCGGCAAGCGCAGCAACACTGGTACCCAACCGCTTGCGTCTCCGTGCGGCCCCTCAATCCGCTCCGCATCGGGCAGGTGTCGACGAAACTCAAGTATGGACAAAGCGAGGCGAATCAACAGGACAGTCTTTCCTGCACCCGCGTCACCGAGGACCACCAGGCGGCGGCGTAGCCGGCCGTCGAGCAGGACACGATGCAGGCCGTCCGGATGGGCAAGGTCTACGACGCCATCGAGGTCCAATGGCTCGTCCAATCCGTCGGCCCGTATGTTGCCCCAGTAGTCGGCGACCGGTGGTCCGACAGTAACCCACGCCGTCGGCAGCGGGTGGGGATTGACCAGCCGCCGATGTCGTTGCTCGGGCTCCCAAACGCGCTCGACCACGGTGGCCAGCGCAGCGAGGGTTTCGGATCTATCGTTGGGCGAACCGCGCTTTTCTGGCGTGGTCTCCGGGTTCCGCCGAGCAGTAGGACAACGTTGGACGCGATCACTGCGGCTAGCGCGAATACCAACCATGACCAGCTGATCCGTCCCTCAGTCATGACCTGATTGATCGCGACGCCGACGAAGACGGCGAAAATGCTCGCGGCTAGCGTCCAGATCCAGCGTTGCGGAGATCTCCCAGGGTCCACGACGGCGTGGTACCTCCACTGTCGACTTGATAGGTGCGGCACGTTACCCCGGCCAGAAGCATCTGTCACCACCACCGCAGTTCGTGCACGAACTGGATCACCTCAATGAGAGGTGTAAGCTCCGTACGGTGTCAAGGGTCAGGACGAAGTGGGCGATTTTGTCCTGTGCCATCGAGGATGAGGCATCGCCAATTGACCATTGCCGCCGGCTGGCACGCACCAGCCGGCGGCAAATGAGGAAGCTTCTGGAGTCTCCGTCAGCTATCATCGCCAGGTGGTTGGGCTTGGACAGCCGACTCTCGCCGGCGGCAGATCGCGTTGTTTCAAAACCCGTCTCTGTCCTCGGTTCGCGTGAACGTGGTGGCGGGTAGCTGGCGCGGTCGGTCGTCCGGACGCGCCCGGATCCGTTGCGGTGCAACGAGAAGACGCAGGACCCCGGTATGAAGGTGGTTCTTCCCGGATCACCGTCATCGAGGTTCTGCGTCGCTATGAGCGTCACATACACCGCCGTCCTGCCTGTACGCGAGGCGGCCGTGTCGTTCCTGTCCGGCCTCCTGCACGCGCAACGGCAGCGGCTCGGTACCCGGTCGTTGAGCTGCTTCAAGCAGGCGGTCCTGGTGATCCGCTGGTTGGTCGACGGCACTCGCGTCTCGCAGCTGGTCGCCGACAACAAGATCAGCCGGTCGACCGGGTACGCGTATCTGCATGAGGGCATCACCGTGCTGGTCGCCCAGGCACCGGGCCTGCACTCGGTGTTGCTGGCCGCGAAGATGGCCGGCTACGCCCACGTCAACATTGACGGCACACTGATCGAGACGGACCGGTGCCGCACCCCGGCCCGACACCCGGGTGGATCCGTGGTGGTCGGAAAGCACGACAACCACGGCGGTAACGTGCAGGTCATCACCACTCCGGGCGCCTGTCCATTATGGACATCGCCGGTACGCCCCGGCCGTGAACACGACACCACCGCTGCGCGAGCACGGCATCCTGCCGCTGCTGAACACCTGGACCGATGCCCACCTACGGGTCCTCGGTGATCTCGGTTACGAAGGCGAGGCCGACACGATCACAGTGGCGTTCAAAGGCCACACAACGAGGCCTGCACCGGCGTGCAGCAGCAGTTCAAAGGCCCACAACGCGGTCCGCGCCATCGGCGAACGCGGGAACTCCCTGCTCAAGACCACCTTCAAAGCGTTGTGCAACGTCAGCCTCTGTCCCTGGAGCATCGGCCGGATCACCGCCGCCGCCTTGGTCCTACTCCACATCCACCACGGCCGGACAACATGATCACCCAACGCCACCAACCGTTACTCGGAAAGGCTCGCTGACCTTAGCCTTCCCCTCAAAAGCGTGGAAAGGCAGACCCGCAACCGCCGGACCGACGAACCTGTCCACTTTCGGCGAGGCCTAACACGCACATTCGCGAGAACATGTGCGCTTTGGAAGACGACTCGGGGCTGTCTCGCTAAAGGTGTTTCCGGCGATCTTGGTTAGTAGGTTTCAGCGGCTGGGAAGCGGTCGCTGAAGGTGATGGCGAAGGCGTTCAACGCGGGTTTCCAGCGCGTCGTCCATCGGGTTCGGCCTGCTCCGGTGGGGTCCAGGGATCGGGTCACGAGGTACAGACACTTCAACGCGGCCTGCTCGTTCGGGAAGTGGCCGCGGCTTGACCGCCCGCCGGTAGCGGGCGTTCAACGACTCGATCGCGTTCGTGGAGCAGATGACGGTGCGGATCTCCACGTCGTAGTCGAGGAACGGGATGAACTCCGCCCAGGCGTTGTCCCACAGCCGGATCACCGCCGGATACCGCCCGCCCCACTTGTCGGCCAGGTCGTCGAACGCGGCCCTGGCCGCAGCCGCGTTGACGGCGGTGTAGATCGGTTTGATGTCGTGTTTGATCTCGTCCCAGTACCGGCGTGAGGTGAGCCGGAACGTGTTGCGGATCAGATGGATGATGCAGGTCTGCACGATCGTGCGGGCCATACGTTCGTGACGACCTCGGGCAGGCCTTTCAGGCCGTCGCAGACGAGGAAGAACACGTCCTTCACACCCCGGTTACGCAGGTCGGTCAACACGCTCATCCAGAACTTCGCGCCCTCACCACCGGTGCCGGCCCACAACCCGAGGATGTCCTCTCACCGTCGAGGGTCACCCCGATCGCGGCGTAGAACGGCCGGTTCGCGACCTGCCCATCGCGGACCTTGACCACGATCGCGTCGATGAACACCGCCGCGTAAATCTCATCCAACGGGCGGTGTGACCAGTCGGTCATCTCCTCGATCACCTTGTCGGTGATCCGGGAGATCGTCTCCTTACTGACCGAGGCGCCGTAGATCTCAGCGAAATGCGCGCTGATCTCACCCGTGGTCAAACCCTTGGCATACAACGACAACACCACCTCGTCGACCCCGACAACCGGCGCTGCCGCTTCTGACGATCTGGGCTCGAACGTGCCAGCCCGGTCGCGTGGCACATCGATCTGCACCGGGCCGGTGCTGTCGGTCAGCACCGTCTTCGACCGGCTGCCGTTACGGATGTTGCCCGAGCCGGTGCCGTCGGGTTCGTGTTTGGCATAGCCGAGGTGATCGGTCATCTCCTCGTTCAACGCGGTCTCCAGGACCGTCTTGGTCAACTGCCTCAGCAGCCCGTCCGGCCGGTCAGCGACAAGCCCTGTTCCTTGGCCGCCCGGACCAGGTCGACGGCGGCCTTCGCCTCAGCCGACGGCTCCGCCCGCTTCTTCCGTCCGGTCTGATCGTTCTGTGTCGCGGTCATCACGGCACCCTCCTCACCAGGCACAACGCCTGGCGGGTCAGGCCGGAAACACCTTTAGATCCACAGTCCCGAGACAGCCCCCGTTCTCCGCTTCGGAGCCGGTTGGTGCAGGAAGGCGCGGTCCTCGTTGTAGAGGATGCCGGTACGCAGGCAGTGATGCAGGCTGCCGAGGACACGGGCGTAGATGCGGCGCAGGGCCGCGGGTGGCGGTCACCGGTGGCGCGGCGGTGGTCGTAGAGAGCTCGGGTCCCTGGGGAGCGGGTCAGCGTGGCGAAGGCCCAAAGGTGGCCGGTTTCGGCGAGGATCGGGTTGGCTTTGCGGCGGTGGCTGACCTTGTGGGAGGTGCCGCTGGCCCAGGTGATCGGTGCTGCCGCGCAGAACGCTCGCAGGTTCCGTGAGGTGGGGAATCGGTGTGGGTCGTCGCCGAGTTCGGCGAGCAGTCGGGCGGCTAGGAGCGGGCCCATGCCTGGGAAGCTGCGGTAGATCGCGGTGTGCGGGTGCTGCTCTGCCTGTGCGTCGATGTGGGTCCACAGGGCTTGCGCGGAGGCGATGGTCGCGTCGAGTTGAGTGAGTAGGGCGGTGGCGTGGTGTCCCATTGCGGCTTCGACCTCGGTGGGTTGGCGGAGCGCGCGGGCGTGGAACAGTTCGTGTAGTCGGGTGGCTTCGGCGGTGATCAGGCGGGTGCGTCCGGCAGCAGTCAGCAGCGTTTCCAGACGTCGGTGAGCCTGGCCGCACGGGTCGGGGTGGGGCAGCGGTGAGGATGATGCGGGCTTCCGGTCTGGTGAGGCCGCCGGGCAGGTGCGCCCATGCGGTCGCCGCGCTGGGGTAGTAGTCGCGCAGCATCGACCGGAGTCGTCGGGCAAGCAGGCCAGGGTGTGCAGCGCCTGGCGGTGGCGCGGGTCATCTCGCAGGGCGGCGGCCTGGGGCGATGATGCCGGTACGGGACGGTGGGCGTCGCCGTCGACGCGCAGGAGGTGCGCGAGCAGGCGGGCGTCGCCCCGGTCGGACTTCTTCCGCTGCGGGCGAGGCGGCTGCGGTAGTTGGCCACCTGGGTGGGGTTGAGCACGACGACTGGCTGGCCCGCCTTACGCAGGCCGGCGACCATCAGGCCGCGGCCGGTCTCGATTCCGGTCGGGATCGAGCGCCGGTTGGGTCGCACGGCGGCGAGGGCTGCCAGGAGTTGGGCTGGACCGTCTGCGTCGTCTGTCAGGCGTAGGTGGCTGATGAGCTGACCATCGTCGTCGATCACGGCCACGTCGTGGTGGCTCTCGCCCCAGTCCAGGCCCGCGTAGTACTTCATGATCGTCTAGTTCAGCAAAGGAGCGCGGTAGTGCTGGTCGGGCGCACGGTCTCGCTTGAGGGCTCGGTGGCCCGGGATCACAATGGGCATGGCCCGACCAGCCGCTGATCGATGATCACCGGAATGGACACTAGATCGACTCGCGACAAAGATCGAGTCGCACCGATCGGTCGCGAGATTGACCTACCGCTGGCTGCCATAGGTCGAGGATGCCTTTCATCGAGTTGCCGAAGCGGCAGCCAGCCGGCTCGCCCCTGCGGTCTCCACGCCGTTCCATCTGGATCAGCGGCCTGCGCTGCCGTGTCGCCGGCGTTCGGTACACAGGGCTGATCGGTGTCGCGGAGCACGCCGCGCAGAGCGAGTGGCTCCTCCTGGACGTCGCAGGTCAGGGCCTTGACGGGGTCAGGGTAGCCGGTCAGTATCAGGGTTGCGGTCCACGTACCGGGCCGTGCCGGGAGCCAGCGAGGTGATGGTCCGCGCGCTGGCCAGCGGTTCCCGGCGGCAAGGTGGAATGCCCGACGGCGGCCGGGCCCACCTCGGAGCGGACCTATCAATGAGACGAGTTTCGTCCCAAGCCACTTCTGAGGGCGGGCGCGGCCACTTCCCGGACGGAAGTTTGAGGGCCTTGCGGTGTACCCGCGTGCGTTAGTGCATGACACCGTGTTAGCGGCTGAGGAAACGCGTGTCCCGTGACGGTCGGCGTCATCGCCAACCCGATTCGGGCCGTGACCGCCGGCCGCTCGTCGTAGGTGTCCGTGTCCCCAACGCAGAGAAGGTCAGCATGGTGGTCCGGCTGATGGCCGCCGCCGGGGCGCTCGGCGTGGGCCGCGTGCTGGTGTCCACCGACACCTTCGGAGGGCTCAGCGACCAGCGATGCATGCGCGCATCGCTGGCGTCCTTGGTATTCGCCTGGGGCGGCCTCGATACACCGGGCGGCTACGTCGAGAGGGCTCGAATCAACGGTTGGCCGCGTCGTATGTTGACCGGGCCGCCTCCACCTGGGGCATGTGTACCTCGGCCCACTCCTTGAGGTGACTCATCACTCCGAGCAGCGATTGGCCGAGCGAGGTCAGTTCGTAGTCGACTCGGACGGGCACCGACGGCGTCAGCGTGCGCGTCACCAGGCCGTCGCGCTCCATCCGGCGCAGGGACTGGGTGAGCATCTTCTGGCTCACCCCGGCGATCTGCGAGGACAGCTCGGAGTAGCGCAGCGGACCGTGTAGGCCGAGCGCGACTATCAGCAGGCTCACCCACTTGTCGCCGATCGTATCGAGCAGGCGCCTACTGGGGCAGCTCGCTGCGAAGGCGTTGAACTGCGGCTTCGGCTGCTGGGCGGATGCCGCCACGACGTACCTCCAGGTGCGCACCACACTCCAAAGTGCCTACTTCCCAAAGAATGTAGGTCACCGAAGGTGGTGTGGCAAACAAAATGCAGGAGGAACCCAATGCGCGCACTCATCACTCGTGCCGGGGCCGACACGCCGGTGCTCACCGACGTCGAGCCCGCACCGCTCGGCCCCGCGGACCTGCGGATCCGCGTCAGTGCGGCCGCCGTCAACCCGATCGACGTCTTCCTGGCAACCGAGCGGGGCCGGGCCGTGTTCGGCCTGCCTGGCGGGACCGGCCTCGGCTCGGACCTCACCGGGACCGTCATCGAAGCCGGCGCCCAGGTCGACGGCTTCGCCGTCGGCGATCGGGTAGCTGCCCTCGATCGCGACCCCGCCGCCCCGAGCCGGGCGCACGCGGAGAGCATTGTCGTCGCGGCTGCCGATGCGGCCCGCGTGCCCGTCGGTCTCGATCCTCTGGCCGCGGCATCGATACCGCTCAACGCACTCGCCGCACGCCAGGGGCTCGATCTCCTCGGCCCGTCCGAGGGGCGGAGCCTGCTGGTGACCGGCGCGGCCGGTGCCGTGGGCGGATATGCCGTCGCCCTGGCGTCCCGGGCCGGCTGGCGGGTCACCGGGCTCGCCCGGGCAGGTGACGTGGACTTCGTCAGCGACGCCGGCGCCGAGCAGGTCGTCAACGAGCTCCCGGGCCGGCATACGACGTCGTGCTCGACGCCGCCGCGCTGCAGAACGACGCGATCCCGGCGGTGCGCGACGGTGGCGTGTACGTCGGTTATCCCGGACAGTCGGCCGAGGCCGTACGGCGGATCCAGATCAAGTCAGTCGTCACCCAGCCCGACGGTGCCGCACTCGGCGAACTGCTCCAGCTCGCTGCCGACGGACTGCTCCAGCTCCGCATGGCCGGCACCGTCCCCTCGCAGACGCGGCGGTGGCATACGCCAAGGTCGCCAGCGGCGGCCAGCGCGGTCGCTGGCTCCTCATCCCATAGCCCAAGACCTTCGCCGGGCGGCCGGTGAGCAGGACGAAGCCGCAAGGCCCAATCGACAGGCGCGCCGGGCTTACTGAGCGCCGCCGCGATCATCTGCGACAACTTCGTCATTGCCAACGTGGGGCGTCGTCCGTAGTCTCACTTCTGTATCGCTCGACCCAGAAATGAGGCCGTCAGCACGATGCCACCACTCACGGGCAAGATCGCGCTGGTCACGGGAGGCAGTCGCGGCATCGGCGCGGCGATCGCCCTCCGCCTGGCCGGTGACGGGGCGGACGTCGCACTCACCTACCTCAACGGACAGCAGAAGGCCGAGGCAATAGTCACGCAGATCGAGGCGCTCGGCCGCCGCGGCATCGCGATCGCCGCGGACAGTGCCGATTCGCGAGCTATGGCCACGTCCGTCGCGCACACCGTTGCCGAGCTCGGCGGTCTGGACATCCTGGTCAACAACGCAGGCGTGTTCCCGTACGGCCCAATCGAGGACATGTCGCTGCAAGACATCGACCACACCCTCGCCGTGCACGTGCGCGCGCCGTACCTCGCCACCCACTGGCTGGGCGCCGCCTAGTACTCCAGCCGGGGATTGTGATCACAGCTCGGTGAGGGCTTGTCGGGCGTAGTGGCTGGGTTTGGCTCGTGTTTGGTGTCGGCGTCGGCGGATTGGCCAGAGCAGTGGGTCGGTGTGTCGGCGGGTGGGTTCGATGATCAGGATGTTGAACAGGTGGCGTAGCTCGTTGACGGTCAACGGATCAGCCCGGTTGGTTCGGGGCGGCGGCGGTGGGCGGTGGTCGCGGCGGCGAGGAACGCATGGGCGAGGATCACGAGGGTGGTCCAGCGGTGCCAGGACGTCCAGCGGCGGCCGGCCACCGCGACGAGGGTGTGTAGCGGACGGGTTCGGCCGACCAGCAGCGGTAGAAGGCCAGCTCACCGGTGCGTCGGTTGCGGCGGATCAGCAGCCAGTGGTGCCCGCCGTGGCCGTCGACGGCGTGTGGCAGGGCGGTGTAGGACCAGTCGTAGAAGCGATGGCCTTTCGCGCCTTGGCCTGCGGACATGCGCTGCCAGGCGGTGGCGGGAAGGTCGGCGGCGAGCGCGTCGACGCGGTAGACGCCGAGGCCGGTGCTCACTTGATGTGAACAGGCCACGGCCAGGACGTAACCCAGCCGCAGCTGACGCAGTTGGGTGGCCAGGCGTGGATCGTTGCCGTAGGCCTCGTCGCCGGCCACCCACCGGCAGGGCAGCCCGGTGGCGGCAGCCTCGCGGATCATCCGGGACGCCAACTGCGGCTTGGTCGCGAACCGCACCTGCTCAGGGACACCGGCCTCAGTCCGGCGCTCGGCGTCGTCGCACCAGGATTTCGGCAGGTAAAGGGCCGCGTCGAGCATCGCGTGACCCGCCTCGGTGGCATAGACGAGGTGCACGGCGAGCTGGCAGTTCTCGATCTTCCCTGCCGTGCCCGAGTACTGCCGCTGGACACCGACGGTGTGCCGGCCCTTCTTCAGATCACCCGTCTCGTCGATGACCAGCACCGCCTCGCCGTCACCGAGATACTCCCCGACGAACTCGCGGACATCGGCGCGGACCGCGGCATCGTCCCACTTCACCCGGGTCAGCAGGTCCTGCATCCCGTCCGGCTCGTGTCCCCGACATGCTCGGCGATCGTCCAGCAATTCTTCGACGGTAGCGGTGCCAGCAAGCCCCGAACGAAGTCCCGCACCCTGCGGCGAGGCTCGGGCCTGCGGAAACGTTGCCCAACAGTCAGCATCAGGTCGTCGAACAACACCCGCCATCGCTGGGCGTCTACCCTGTATCCGGCAGCCACCGCTGCATCATGGTCAGTCCACACAACCGTCCATGATCAACGGTGGCTGCCTTCGTTCCCGCATCACATCAAGCCGCAGCTCAGCCATGGTCAACATCCCCGGCTGGAGTACTAGTAGTGCTTTGTTAGGTTGGGACGAGTTGGCGGCAGAGGGGCAGAATCCGAGCCAGGTCGCGAGTAGGTACTGCAGTTCGCGCAGGACGGCGTAGAGGCTCAGGTCTGCCCCGTTGCTTTTGGGCGGGCGGTCCGTAGTTGGGTGAGGAACAGTTGGGCGGCTGCGGTGAGGGTGACGTGGCGGTGCCAGCCGATCCAGGAGCGGCCTTCGAAGTGGTCGAGTCCGAGGGCGGTTTTGAGTTCGCGGTAGTCGTGCTCGATGCGCCAGCGGCTCTGGCCAGGCGGACCAGTTCGGTCAAGGGTGTGTCGGTGGGCAGGTCGGACAGCCAGTAGTCGCTGGGTTCGTCGTGGCCGGGAGGCCATTGCACGAGCAGCCAGCATTCGGGTAGGACACCGTCATCGCCGCACTCGGGTCCGCGTCGGATGGCTCGGCCTGCGGGCCGGATCCGTAGGGCGATGAAGTGCCCGGACAGCTCACCGACAGGCCGGTCCGGGTCGCGGTCGGGTGTGGGTAGTCGGGCACGCCAGCGCACCAGACGCGCCGCGTCAGCGCCGTGGTTCAGGGCGAGGTCTTTCAGGCTGCGGGCCGGCTGGGGTAGCGCGGTGTGGGATGCGGGCCAACTCCGGCGTAGGGCACCTCGACCGGCTGGGCGTTGCCGGGTTGCGCTGTGGTGGACGACGTGGTTGCCACGATGTAGCCGATGCCGCGTTCGGTCAGGCCCTGACGGAACTCGGCGACCTGCCCGTAGCCGGCGTCGGCGGTCAACAGCGGCGGACGCAGCCCCACTCGGCCAACTCGTCGAGCATCTCCAGGGCCATCAGCCACTTCGGCCGATACCGCTCGGTGTCGGGAACCTTTGACGCTGCCCGCCGCCGACGGATCTGCTCGATCTGCTCGCCGGCGGCACCCGCACACGCGAGTGTGGTTTCTTCGCCCCGGCCGCATCGAGGGTGACCGGCGCTGGCGCAGCCTGCGAGCGTGGACGTTGGTCGGTTTGCCGTCCGGGCCCGGGACGCAGGTGTCGTCCCAGGACTCCGGCACGAACAACCGCCAGCTCAGCACCGCCGACGCGGCGTCGGTCGCCGCATGGACGCTGACGGCGATCTGGCAGTTGGCGACCTTGCCCAGGGTGCCGGAATACTGCCGGGCCACACACGCCGAAGCCTTGCCGTCCTTGGGAAACCCCGTGTCATCGACCACCCACACCTGAGGCGTCACCAGATCTACCGCAGCCGTGGCCAACCGCCGCCGCACACCACCCACGTCCCACGTGGACGAGGTCAGGAACTGCTGCAACTGCTGGTGATCCACCCCGAGCCGCTGCGCCATCGGCTGCATCGACTTCCGCCGACCGTCCAGCATCAGCCCCGCAGATACCGCAGACCGGTCGCCCGCTGATCCGAGCGCCGCAACCCCGCGAAGATCCCCGCCGCGAAGTCCTCCAACCGCCCCGCACCCGAACCAGTTCCCGCTCATCCACGCACCGCAGCCAAACACCGCCACGATCCCCGCACAAGCGACACGCCACAACGACCTAACAAAGCACTACTAGGAACGCGGGAGAATGCGCGCAGAGCCAAGAATACCCGGTCCGCCGTGACAAATGTCCCGGCGCAGAGCTCGTAGCCGTACACCGGACTCTGTTCCACCGCCGCTCAGCGGGCAAGGCGACGCCCAGGACTCTTGCGCCCGTCTACTGCGCCCTCACCGCCTTGACGGGCGGGCGCGGCGCGCAGGCATCTATGCTCGGACCCAGCGATCGTCAGTTCCCATATCCGACGTTGGACACTACGGATCTCGATGATCACGAGCATGCGGAGCCGGTCGGCACCACCGCCTCCCGCTGATCGTGCCGATCGATCTCGTGCCCGCCGCCGTCGCCCGCCTTCGGCAGAATGCGGAGACATGATCGGCCACGTCCGGCCCGGACCGGGATCCGGGCCGGGGACGGTGACGTACCGGCGCGGTCCCTGGAGATCGGAAGTAGCAGCGCTTCGCGATCTGTCCAGTGTGCCGCGCCGGTAGGCGGACGAACCGCGTCCCCGTGCCCGGGTGGAACGGTCGCTCAGTCTTCGACGAACTCCCGGATCCCGGCGGCGAACCAGGCCTGGTTGGCCTCGTTCCGGATGAGCAGAACGGGCGTCTCGCAGGAGTCGGACGGTGCAGGCGACAGCACGCCGTCGATGGTGAATTCGCCGTTCTCGTCGAGGGGAACAGCTTCCGTGTTGCGTTCCACGAACGGGCGATGTTCTCGCAGACGAGAGTCGCGAAGACGTTGAGGCCGGCTGTTCCGCCGGCAGGCGTGATCGTCAGCGCGGTTCCGACGGTGCGCCTCCGGCGAACACCAGACCCTTTCCACGGGCCACGATGTGACCGTCCGCCTTCACCTTCGCCTGAAAGTTGGCGATCCGCCAGGGCTGGGCGGCGGGTTGAACCCTCTGACGATGTTGCGATTTACGGTCTCCGCGACAAGGTCCTGCCCGTTGCCAGTGGAGACTGGCTCGACCCCGATTCCGCCCTCGAACCTGACAAGCGTTCGATCGTCCGGCGCATGTCCCTCAGGTGGGCCGTCGTCCTCAGCGCCGCTTCGACTGCCGTGCCTCGCCGCTGGGTGTCCTGGGCCATCAGGGGCGTGGTCGCGATCATGGTGAGTACCAGGCCGGCGCCTGCGGCGCCCGCGACGGTGATTAGTTTTCGCATGCTGCCCTCTCTCGGAAAGAAGTTCTCACCCCGATCTTTCTGGTAGATAACTGAATTGCGCTCGTATTACGGGTTCAATGCCCCAGACGGGCGAATGACCGCCATAGCCTCTTACGGCTCCATACTTTGCGCTACGCCCGCGCCTCCGATTGACCGCTCGGGTCGGGTCCGCTCGACCCAACCTACGGGCCGGTGAACCTCGACAACCCCGACAGTTGGCACTCCTGTGGCCGCCGTCAGGATCCGCTAAGGTGTTCCCACCTGGGCGGATGCGCAGTGTGGGTTTGCTGGTGGCGGAGTACCGGGTCGTGTCGGATGCGGTCGTCCACACCCAAACCTGCGGCACCCCACAACCCGTTGCGATCCTCGCCCGGTCCGTCGGCCGGGCGCAGCACCGCGTCGGTGTCGTGGACGTCGTACAGCAACAGGTTGCGATCCTCGACCGGTCCGTCGGCCGGGCGCAGCCTCCACATCTCGCCCCGCATGATGGTCCCCGTCCGGGCTGCGATCCTCGCCCGGTCCGTCGACCGGGAGCAGCGCGGCCCAGTGCCGGGTTGGTACGCCGGCTCGGCGACGTGGTCAACCACCTGGCGGGATCCTTGCGGACCGGCATTCCCGCCGGCCGGTCGGCGGCCACCGACAAGGGTGTCGAGTAGCTGCGGAGCCAGTTGGATCACGCTGTCGATCAATCCGGCTGCCGAAGAACGTTCTGAACCCCGAGACTCAATCTGGCGCATTCGTAGAACTTGGCTCGGGCCACCCAAACTTTCTCCATAGCGATCTGCCATTCTGGGCCACCACCCGGATTGATTCCTCGGATAATGTAGGCGAGTTCCCAAGCGCTTCTGTGCCAGGATCGGGCAGCGTCGACCGCAGCTTGATCGCCTAGTGCCTCGTCATGCGGCCTTGAAGGGTAATCCGGGTGGCGGATCTTGGAGTTGGTGGCGTATCCGGTTTTCGGTTTGGCGCGTTGGTTGTGCCAGCGGATGTAGTCGCCGATCGCGGTGTCTTGCTCGTCATGTGAGCGGTGATCGGTGCCGTTGAGGGCGAAGTAGCGTAGGGCGGCGAACTCGGCTTCGATCCAGTTCAGCCATGAGCTGTAGGTCAGCAGGAACACCAACTCGACTCGGTTTGCGTGGCACCAGGCGGTCACGGTCGGGTGTTTGTGGGGCGAGAAGTTGTCCAGGATCAGATACAACCGCTGGCCAGGCCAACGTTGGCGCAGGGTCTTGAGGAAGTCGAGGAACTCGATCGCGCGTTTGCGGTCTCGGATGCGGTAGTGGATCCGGCCGGTGGCCAGGTCGAGGCTGGCGATCATGTGCCGGACACCGTGGTGACGGTGGTAGGTGGCTCGCAGCCTGACGGGTTGGCCGTGTGGTTTCCAGGCTTTGCCGGGTCGTGGTTGCAGGTTCAGGGTCCGAACTCGTCGACGCAGATGACTCGGCCGTCAGCGGGCGGGTGGTCGTAGAGATCGAGGATCCGGCGCATCTTGGTGGTGAACTCGGGGTCGGTGCTGGACTTCCACGTCTTCGACGTCTGCCAGGAGACGCCGCGTTCGTGCAGGATCCGCCGGACGGTTTCGATGCTGATCGTGGCGACCCGGCCGGTTTCGATCAGGTAGTCGCGCAGCTTGCTCAGCGACCAGCCCGAGAAGGGCCGGCCGAGGAAACGGGGGTCACACCGGGCGATCGCGCAGATCCAGGCTCGGGTCTGATCATCGATCTTGTTCGGTGTTCCCCGCTCCATTTTGGGTTCAGCGCCTCGAACCCCGATCGTTGAACGCGTGGATCACGTCACGGACGTAGTCGTCGGTGGCCTTGAGCAGGTGCGCGATGTCCGGGGCCGGCTGCCCTTGAGCGGACATCAGCACCACGATCGCGCGGCGCAACCGAACAGGATCCTTGGCCGTCCGGGTGACCTTCTGCAGCCGCTGGCCTTCGGCCATCGACAGAGCCCTGACGAACACTTCCGGGCGTCGGCCCACCCGGCATCACCTCCCACATCAACAGCGAGAGACAGCCTGCCCGAAACACACTCAGAACTGACGGATTACACGGCCAACGTTCAAAGACGAGGCACTAGCTCCTGTTTCGTAGCCCGGTTGACCCACCGAGTACGAGACCATCATGACCCCACCGGTCACATCCGGGATCCTCGTCAGTCCGGCGCCGGTTGGCGATGTCCGGTTCGTGTCTGCTCATCAGGGGTTTCTGCGGTATTTTCCTGCCGTGCCCGATGACAGGCGAGAACGGTCGAGGCTGCGCGCCGAGCGCAGCGACGGCGTGGAGAACCGGCAGCGGATTCTCGCCGTGGCGACGGTGGTCGTTGCCCGCGACGGCCTGCAGGTGCCCCTGGCGACGGTGGCGGCCGAGGCTGAGGTCGGGATCGGCACCCTCTACCGCCACTTCCCGAACCGTGCGGCACTGCTGGACGGACTGGTCACGCGGTCTCTGCGGATTGTCCTCGAGGCGATCCGAGACGCGGTCGGCGACGCCGCGACCGCGCTCGACGCGGTGCGGGATTACTTCTACCGCATGATCGACCACCGCGACCAGTTGATCCTCCCACTGCGTGGCGGCCTGCGGTGGCCAGCGCCGAAGCGGCCGGACTTCGCGAAGACGTCCGCCGAGAACTCGAGGACATCCTGCGCCGAGGGGTCGCGGATGCCACGATCCAGAGCGGTTTGACTCCCTCGACCTCATCCTGATGGCGACGATGCTGGCCCAGCCGCTGCCCAACATCGCGGACTGGGACCTCGTCGCACGACGGACGGCAGACATCTATCTGGCCGGCATGCGGCCCCGGAATGACGAATCGTACGTTCGTTGAGCAGTGCCGCCGTGTCTAGGGTCTAGATCATTTTTCCATACCGGATCCGATCCTCCGCCGATTCCCACGCTAGATTTATCCGGACGGTTTCCTCCGTCTAGGCTAGCGACTTGCCGCGCCGGTCCGGCGCTTCAGCTAAGGAGACCGACATGAGCATGCTCTACCTGGCGCAGCCCGAACAGCAGCAACAACTCGAGTGGCTCGACGGCGGAACGCTCGCCATGTTGCTCGACGGCAAGGCCACCGACGGCCAGTTGATGATGGGCCGCTTCGATGTCAGCAAGGTGAGGCGCCGCCATACCACACGCACACCCGCGAGGACGAGGTCTTCATGCTGATCAAGGGCACCGCCCTGGTCTGGTACGACGACCAAGAATACGAGGTGGCCGAGGGCGGCGTGGTGTTCCTACCCAAAGGCGTCCCACATGCTTACCGCATCACGTCCGACCGGGCCGACTTGCTGATGATCAATACGCCGGCCGGCATCGAGGGCATGTTCCGCGCATCCGGGCGGGACAAGTCCACCCTCGCCCGCCGGACTTCAAGATCACGCCGAACCCGGCAGTCGCCGCGGAATACGGAAACGTCATCGTCGGCCCGCCCCGCTGACCCCTACACCGCGCCGGCCCGGCCGGACATCTACGGGCCGCTGCCCGGCCACGCGGCTGGACACTGAGGCCGCGCGGCCGTCCGTTTGTCGAGCCGGGCGACCACTGCCGCGTGCGGCACGGTGAGCCCGGCGAGCACCGCGAAGACCACCTGCAGCGAGTCGGCTGCGAACGGGCCTGCGGCCGTTGCGCTGACGGTTGACGTTTTGCCGCTGCTGTACAGCAGGGCGAGCAGGCCGGCGCAGGCGGCGATGGTGGGCAACGCTGCCTGTCGGGCGAACCTGCGCAGCGGCTCAGCCAGCCGCCCCGCCGCCAAGTGGTGTTTGTTGCCCGGGTCGGCGTGCAGTAGTCGGGCGACGTGCCGTGCGGAGTGCCAGGCTGCGAAGTACGCGCCGAAGGCCAGCGGCGGCGGCACCAGCGTGAAGGCGGCTACGAGGATCCCGAGTGCGGCCACCTTGTCGCCACGGTGAGCGGCCAGCTCGCGCAGTCCGGTCACCAGGGCCGCCAGGAGCACGGCGGACAACGCCACCAGCCGGCCGGCGGGGTGAACGCGGCCGAGGCGCCAGGGGCGACCGCGTCCAGCAAAGGATCGACCGTCCGGGGCCAGAGCGCGGCGGGCAGCACCACCGGAGGGCCGCCGTACGCGAGGATGGCGAGCACGGAACGGGCCGGTGGCTGCCCGTCCCGCTCGGCTTGGTAGGCGACGTCGCCGGCGCCGAAGTGCAGCACCGTGAGGATCAGGAATCCGGTCAGGACGGGTATCGGCGTCCAGAGGAACAGCGCAACCGTGGCGGCGGCCGTGCCGGCGTACGCCAGCAGCTGCCCGACGGTGGCCCGCAACGGCCGGGCCGTGGCGCATTGCCAGGCCGGCACGAGGTGATCGACGGCGCCGTGCGGCAGGCCGATCAACAGGCCGACGAGCAGCGGAGAGTCCCGGCATCCGCCGCCGTATCGCGATTCGGCAGGCTCAGACAGGTGAGACCGGTCAGTACGATGGGGCCGGCCAGGCCGAATCGGCGCAGTAGCCAGGTGTCGGGCGGACGCCAGGTGCCACGCCGACGGTGAACCGCTCGGCCGACCTCCCGACGGAATGAGGTCACGCGACGGTCAGCAGGCGGCGGTCTGACAGACGCCGTAGCAGGCCCAGGTCGACTGCACTCCACCCGACCTTGGACAGGATCGGCAGGATCACGAACAGGGCTGTGTCGGTGGTGTTCCCGAACAGTTCGAGCCCGGACGGCCCCAGGATCCAGATAAGCGGATAGCCGACCCACAGCACGCTGAGCAGGAGCGCCACCCGCGTGAAGGTCCGTGACATGGGGGCCGGTTGACGGGCTGCCGTGGCGCGCAGCGGTCCCCAGATCAGCCCGAAGACCACCAGCAGCGCCACCACGCCGACGGCGTAGAGGCCGTATCGCGCGGCCCGGTTCTCCATCACATCGGCCAGGAAACCCATAGTGATCATGAGGATGTCGGCGGCGACGAGCGCGCGCACCACTCCCCAACGCTTGTCGGGTAACGCTTGCATCGCGGTGAGCGAGAGGGCCACCAGCAGCAGCGGGTGGTGACCACCCAGTCGGCGTACCGGGCCCAGAACGTCGTCTGGTCGCCGACGTCGGCCCGACCGCCGCCGAGTGCCATGACGAGGTACCAGAATCCCGACCAGAGCGGAATGGCCACAGCGATCGCGTACTCGATGGGCGGGATGCCTTTGGGGTTGGCCCGCCAGAAGCCGAAGAGTACGACGCCGGCCGCCATGGCGGCGACGTAGAACCACAGCCAGAACTCCACGGCAACTCCTTGGTGATCGCTGGGTATCCCGAATTTCAGGAATGTCCGCTAAAGCAACCTTAGGATCACTATGGGGTTTTCGGGAATAAAGAGTGTTAGCCGATGATCGCGGACGGGCCGGTGCCATGTCCCGCAGCGGCGGGCGGTCCTGGGCCGGAAGGGCGGACCAACGGGGATGAACTTCGAGAACGAGTTCAGCTACAACGTCATCCAGTACACGCTGGTGTCCCACGTGTTGACCCTCGGGTACGCCGTCATGGCGGCCGGCCTGGTCTACTTCCTGGCCACCATGTCGAACATCGCCCGCGGTACCGGCTCGCCTCGGTCCTCTCCGCAGTGGTCATGGTCTCGGCGATCCTCGAACTCTGGGTGTTGTCGCAGCGCTGGTCCCAGGCGTTCACCTGGAACGGAAGCGCGTTCGTCAACACCGACACGCTGTTCTCCAACGGCTACCGGTACATGAACTGGTCCATCGACGTGCCCGTCCTGTTGATCCAGCTGCTGGTGGTACTGGGTGTCACCGGCCGGCGCTTCCACCGAACCTGGGTGATGTTCGTCGTCGCCGGCCTGGCCATGATCTACACGGGCTATGCGGGCCAGTTCTACGAGTCGGACCGGTCCTGGCCGTTCTGGATCTGGGGTTTGGTCAGCACGGTCTTCTTCCTCTTCCTGCTCGTTCTGGTCGCCCGTCTGATCTTCGGCAGCCTGCGCCGGCTGCCCAACGCCGCCCGGGCCTGGCGAAGTCCGTGTGGTGGCTGCTCCTCGTCTCCTGGATGCTCTATCCCGGGCGTACCTCATGCCGGCCATGTGGGATTCCGCCGACGGGGTGGTGGCCCGGCAGATCACCTACACGCTGGCCGACATCACCTCGAAGGTGATCTACGGGTGCTGCTCGGGTGATCGCCCGGAAGGTCAGCGCCGCCGAGAACTTCCAGCCTGCGATCGACGATGATGTGGCCCAGCCGCGCGGCGGCCTGACCTGCGAGGGCCGCCTGATGGCTTCGCCGACACCCCAAGGTACCGGGCGGCAAGGACCGCAACCGCTACCGGCGGTTGCGCGGGTTGAATGTGCTCGTCGGTCTGGTGCTGACGCTCGAGGGCATCTGGATGTGGGCGGCGAGCAGCAACCTCTCGTTGCCGGTCACCGGGTCGTACCTACGGCAGATCCGGTGACGCTCCGCGACGCCACGCTTCCGGAGGTGGCCTTCCGGGTCGCCATCGGCCCGGCCGTGGCGGTCTTCCTCCTCCTCGCCGCCCTCGATCACTTCGTCACCGCCGCCCCGGGCGTGCATCGTTGGTACGAGCGCAACCTCGACCGCCGCACCAACTACGCCCGCTGGATCGAGTACTCGGTCAGCGCATCGATAATGATTGTGCTGATCGGACTGCTCGTCGGGATCCGCGACCTCGCGGCGGTCATCGGGATCTTCGCGGCGAACACCGCGATGATCCTGTTCGGCCTGCTGATGGAGCGGCAGCAGACGCCGGGACGGGCCGACTGGAGCGCCTTCTGGTTCGGTTCGCTGGTCGGCCTGGCCCCTGGCTCGCGATCGCCGTCTACGTCGCCCAGCCGCCGGATATCCCCGGCTTCGTGTGGGCGATCATCATCGTCCAGCTCCTGCTCTTCGCGAGCTTCGCGGTCAACATGGCCCTGCAGTACACCCAGCGCGGTCGATGGCGCGACTACCGTTACGGCGAGGTTTCGTACATCGTGCTCAGCCTTGCGGCCAAGTCCGCGCTGGCCTGGCTGATCTACGCCAACGTGCTGCGCACCTGACCGGTCGACCGAGTCGAACCTCTCGCTGCTACGCACGGAGGTTGGCTCCGGAGTCGTCAGGGCAGGTGGTCAGCGGCTGGCGTTGGTAGCCGACGTCCGATCGCCACCTGGTGGACGGGGAGCGCGACGGCGGCCACGTCACGAACGACGGAGTCCAGCAGGCGTTGGACGCGGGGCTGCTGCCGGGAGACGAGTCGAACGTCGTCGATGATCATCGCCAGGATGGTGTCGTACGAGATGCTTCTCATCTGGGCGCGGACAGTACCGTCGTCGTCGCGGACGGCGTGGGTCGGGTCGGGGCGGGTGGCGAGCCGGCGCAGCAGGTCGTGTGCTTCCTGCACCGCGCGTACGGCGGTGGTGACGTCGTTGATGCCGGGGACAGCGCACGTTCGGCGATGTCGGCGAGCTGGCGGAAGCCGAAACCGAGGTCCTGGCCGGGGTGCGTTCCACGCCGATGGTCACGCCCTGTTCGGCCGCCTCGACCGGCACCGGGCGAGGCGTGGCGCCGGCGGCCTGGTGGATGCGCAGCAGCGGTGCTCCCGCGACGACGAAGTCGCCAGGCGTGGGCACGACGGTGATGGCGCAGTCGTGCTCGCGGGCCAGCCGCGCGAGCAGGGGAGATCGACGTGGCTGATCATGCCGGGTTCGGAGGTCGGCACGGTCTGTGTCGCCTCACCGAGGGCAACGACCTTGGGTTCGTCGGGCGGAGGGAGGCCGGCGATGGACCGTCGGGTCTGCGCGCCGATGGAGCCGATGATGTGCGACACCCGCATCACCGTGGTGATGTGGTGCAGGTAGTAGATGAAGGTGGCGCTGCTGACCAGGACGAGCGCTATCGACACCGCCAGGGACAGCTCGGGCAGCCCCTGGTTCGCCTGGTCCGGTAGCGCGGCCAGCACCACCATGGCGAACAGGAACGTCGCGACGAAGGTGCCGAGCGTCGCCTGGATGATCCGGTCCTGCAGGAAGGTCCGCAGGACGCGGGGAGTACTGGCTGCTGGCCAACTGCAGGGCCACGACCGTGATGGAGAAGACCAGCGCGGTGAAGGAGATCATCGCCGTGATGATCGAGGACAACAGCGACCGCGCGCCGGCGGGGCCGCTGGGCACGACCCTCCGAAGGGAAGATCCAACTGCAGCTCCAGCGCCGACAGGCCGATCGCCGCCACCACCGCGCCGACGGAGAAGAGGGCCGGCACCAGCCAGAAGCTCTCCCGTATCTCGGCCAGCGCGCGGCGGCGGTACGGGCCGGCTCACGGCGCGCAGTTCATCGTCGTCACATGGTCATCGTGGCGCATGCCCGAATGCCAGGCGCGCTGTCCGCCGATGTCGACGAGTGGGCTGGTACGTCAGGGTGTGAAGTGGGGATGAGCGGGTAGCGGCGGGGATGTATCGGCTGCACCTCAGTTACGCCCTGGTCGGGGTCCTGGGGTGCTGTTGGCCTTCTGGGGCAGCGCCATTCGCCGGGCACCGGTCAGTGAGCCGCTGCTCGCGCTGCTGGTGGGCGTACTGGCCGGTCCGGTTCTCGGGCTGATCAACCTGCCTGCGCACGAGGCATCGGTGGTGACGTTGGAGGTGAGCCGGATCCTGTTGGCCATCTCGCTGATGGCGGTGGCGTTGCGTTTCCCGCTGTCGGCGTACCGGTCGGTGATCCGTCCGGTCAGCCTGCTGCTCACCGTCGCGATGGTGGGTATGGCAGTGGTCAGCGCCGGCCTGGCCTGGCTTGTCCTCGGCCTACCCTCGCCTTGGCGGCGCTGCTGGCGCCTGCATGACGCCGACGGACCCGGTCCTGGCATCCAGCGTCGTGTCGGGCGGTCCCGCCGAGCGGCAGCTACCGGCGCGTCTGCGCCAGGTGATCAGCGGTGAGTCGGGCGCCAACGACGGGCTTGCCTTCATCTTCGTCGTGCTCGCCCTGAGCACCGCGACGTCGGGATCTGTTGGTGGTCACCTTCGAGAGGCGGTGTGGGGTGCTGGGGGCCGTGGCCATCGGCGCGGCGATCGGTTACGCCGCGGGCGTGCCGTCATCGCCTCCCAGGCTCGGGAGGATGTTGATCCGGGTTCGTTGCTGATCTTCACGGTGGTGCTCGGTGTCGCGGCACTGGGAGTGGCCAGACTGGCGCGTACCGACGCGATCCTCGCGGTGTTCGTCGCCGGCCTGGCGTACAACGCGGTCATCGGCGGCCGGTCGCGGGCGTCGGAGCAGAAACTCGACGACGCGTTGACCCGCTATCTGGTGTTGCCGCTGTTCTTCCTGCTCGGAATCGAGGTGCCGTGGCGTGCGTGGCGCGAGTTGGGCTGGCCGCTGGTGGCGTTCGTGGTCGCGGTGCTGGTGCTGCGTCGACTGCCGGTGGTGCTCGCGTTGAAGCCGGCGCTGGGGCTGCCCTGGCGGGGCGTGGTGTTCCTGGGGTGGTTCGGGCCGGTCGGCGTGTCGGCGCTGTTCTATCTCACCTACAGCCAGGACGAGGGGTACGGGATCCTCGGCTGTGGGCTGCCGGCAGTCTGGTGGTGGCGGCGAGCACGGTGGTGTACGGCGTTACCGCCATGCCCGGTCGTTCCTGGTACGCGCGGCGGTCGTCGGTCGCTGACAGCGGCGGACCGGCGGCGGCCGCTACCGGTGGTCGGCCGAGGTGACGGAGGCTGGTTTCATCGGGTGGGGTGTGTGGATGGTGATGTCCTGGGTCTCCGACGCCACCCGGATGCCGCTTTCGGCGAAGCGACCCAGCACCCGCCGGGTGACCTGGTCCTGACCTGACGGGCGCCGCGCACCGGCACCACGAACCGTGCCGACAGCTCGATCCAGTTCGAGGTGGCGCGGACGAACACGCGGGGATCGACCTCCGCCTCGGCGGTGGGGTAGCGGTGGCGCATCGCGTCGATGGCGCTGCGCGCTTCGGCCGTCGAAGAAACGTTCTGCGCCTCCTCGCACAGGATGCGCTCCGCGAGGTGCCAGTCGGCCTCGTAGGGGATGGGCAGGGTCAACTCCTCCCACAGATGGTCCAGGACCATGCTGCTGTTGTAGACCGGCGTGCAGAACACGAAGCGGTTCGACAGCGAGACCACCCGGCCGGTGTACTGGCGGCCACGGATCCAGGATTCCGGGTCGGTGGACGAGCCACTCTCCAGGATGCGGGTCCGCAGGGGTGATTTCGAGAACGTCACCGCGTACGTCGCACATCTGGATCCGGTCACCGACGCGGAACTGCCGGCCAGTGATGATGCTGATCCATCCGGCGAACGCGCCGATGACCTCCTGCAGGGCCAGCGCGAGACCGACGCCGACCAGCCCGACGACCAGACCGAGCCGGCCGGCGAACGGCTTCCACAGCAGTGCCAGCGCGAACAGCAACACCACGACAGTCAGGTAGTGCGTCGCCTTGCGCAGGTAGTAACGGTTGGTGGTGTCCTTCACCCGCAGGGTCGACAGGCGCCCGGCCAGAGCGGCGATGACGAAGGCCAACACGATCAGGACGACGCTGGTCACGAGGCGACCGCTCACGCTGCTCGTGTCCCAGAGTGCCTCCAGGAACCGCTCCATGTTGCTTGCCCATCGTCCTCGACGGCGACCGGTCGGTGCGTTGCTGTCGCGTCCGCTTCACCATAGGCAGCCGTTGTCAGCGGATTCTCGGAAACGGCCGGTGCGGGCTGGGTCGGCCGGACACGCCCGGCTCGGCGATGGGCGGCGCACCTCTGCGCGGCGCGCGAGGATCGTCACCAGACGGTCAGCTCCCGGGCGACGAGCGCGCGCCCGCCCTCGAAGGCCCGGTACGGTCCCGGCGGCCCGAGGTGGTAGCGGCCGGTGAGGTCGCGGTGGGAGAACCGGATCACGGTGCCCTCGACGGTCACCAACTGCGGCGCGGCGGGCACCGACAGGCCCGTCGACAGCACGAGCAGGGTCCCGTCGGTCAGGTCCACGTCGCGGACGACGAACGCGCCGTCGGTGATGACCCGCTCGACGCTCGCGGTCACGGTGAGCTGGTCACCCACCTCCGCCCGCGCAACCGTGCCCGGTGCGGTGGTGGGCGTCGGCACGGGACTGGGCCGCGGCGCTGCGGGCTCGCCGGTGCAGCCCCAACGAGCAGGACCACCACCGAGAGCATTGCCGCTGCTGGGCGCACCCGGCCGTACCTTCTGCTCATCGCGGTTCCTCCTCTCCGTCGTGCCGCCTACACAACGGGTTCCTGGGATGTGGCGGCAAGACCGCAAAACCGTCACGGTTATGTGACGATCGCCGCCGTCCAGGAGAGCGCCTTGAGCAGACGACCCCGATCAGTTGGTACGACGGGAACCGGATCGCCTGGTCCGCCGCCTCCGGCGCTGCGGGAGTCCGTCCTGCAGCCCACCAACCCGTGGGTCAACCGCTGACCGTTCGAACCACACCACAAGCCTTTGGGTACGAGCCGAACCCCGGGGTACGTCAACCGGATGGTGCTGAAGAACCCGGCTGACCTGCTCCGGCTGCTTGTCGTCGCTGCGATCGTCTACCCGGCACTCGTACTCATCCTGCGGCTGTCCGGGAAACGCACGTTGTCCAAGCTCAACGCGTTCGACTTCGTGGTCACGGTGGCGCTGGGATCCACGCTGGCGACGATCCTCCTGTCGCGGGACGTGTCACTGGTGGAGGGGATCCTCGCGCTGGGCCTGCTGGTGACGTTGCAATACCTGGCCGCACTGCTGGTCGTACGCTGGCCGCCGTCGCAACGCCTGCTCAAGGCGCGTCCCACGATGCTGCTGCGCGACGGTCAGGTGCGGCACGCCCCTGCGGCGGGCCCGGGTCGCGGAGAGTGAGATCCGACAGGCGGCCCGCAGCCACGGCGCCGGAGACCTCACTGAGCTGGCCGCGGTGGTGCTGGAATCGGACGGAAGCCTCAGCGTCATCCCCGCGACAGGCTTGGTGACGCCAGCAGCCTCGACGACGTGCTCGACCACGCCGGCTAGGTGAGCCCACGGGCGCTGGACACCGCTCCTGATGGCCGCCGGGGCCGTGCACCTCCGACGCTATGATCACTCGGAACCAGTGGGCACCGCGAGGTCTGGCCGGCATCGTGATGACGCACGTCTGTGGAGCGTGACCGATGCTGTTGTTGTCGTTCGCCGTTGTCCTTCTGGTGGCGGTGCTGCTCTCGGCTCTGGCTCACCGCACCATCCTGTCCACCGCGGCGCTGTTCCTGGTTGCCGGATTCATCCTCGGCGAGGACACCACCGGGCTGCTGCACCTGCACTCCGATTCCCCATCGTGGCGCAACTCGCGGAGCTTGCCCTGTTCGCGGTGCTGTTCACCGACGGGATGCGGGTCGGGTGGGCGGACCTGCGTTCGGCGTGGCGGCTGCCCGGCCGGGCGCTGGGTTGGGGCCTGCCACTCACCCTGCTGATCACCGCATTGCTGGCGCACTTCGTCGCTGGACTGGGCTGGCCGGAGGCGCTGCTGATCGGCGCTATCCTGGCCCCCACCGACCCGGTGTTCGCGGCGGCGCTGGTGGGCAATGACAAGGTCCCGGCCCGGCTGCGGCATCTGCTCAACGTGGAGTCCGGGGTCAACGACGGGCTGGCCCTGCCGTTCGTGGTGCTGCTGCTGGCTCTGGCCGCCGGCTCGGACGACCTGCACCTGGGAAAGATCGCCAGCGAACTGGCGGTGGGCCTGCTCATCGGTGTGCTGGTGCCGCTGCTGGCGATCGCCCTGGAGCGGACCCGCTGGCTTGCGGCGTCCGCGGCGTACGCGCCGCTGAACGGAGTGGCGATCGGGCTGCTGGTGTTGGCGTTGGGCAAGATCACGCACGGCAACCTATTCCTAGCGCGTTCGCCGCCGGGATCACCGTGGCCACGTTCGGGCCGAGGGAACGGGCTGCGTTCGAACATTTCGGGGAGAACATCGCCGAGCTGTTGAAACTCGCCGCGCTGCTGGTCTTCGGTGCGCTGATCTCGGTGCGGTTCCTGGGCGAGATCTCGTGGACCGGATGGGCCTTCGCGGTGCTGGCCATCTTCGTGGCCCGCCCGATCGCGTTGTGGATCTCGTTCCTACGCTCCGGACTTGGCGCCAGAGAGCAGGCCGCCGCGATGTGGTTCGGACCGAAGGGCTTCGCCTCCGTCGTCTACGGGCTGCTGGTCCTAGAGTCCGGCATCGCCGCCGGCGACGAGGTGTTCCACCTCGTCGCCCTGACCATCGTGATCTCCATCTTGTTGCACTCGTCGACCGACGTGGTCATCGCGCGAGCGTTCGACGAGTCGCAGGAGGCGCCCGCCTGGTTCGGCGTGCTACACCGGGTCCACCGGCCGTTGCGGCCGAGACGGCGAGATCGGGACAGCTCCTCCGCTGACGGGTGATGCGTTGGGGCCGTCAATCGAGGCCCAGACGGTCTTGCCGTCGCCGAAGGGAAAGAAGCCCCAGTTCGTGGTGAAGGCGGCGATGATCGGCAGGCCGCGACCACCTTCGGTGACCTGACGAGGGAGCGTCGGGGTGGTGGAGTCGGGTGTTTCGCCCTCGCGGTCCCGGACGCTGATCCTCAACGATCCTGCCACGTCGGCGACGGTGATATCCATGTCGGTTCCGGCGTGTTGGACGACGTTGCTGACCAGTTCCGAGGCGATGACCATCGCTCGGTCGGCCACCGCGCGCATGCCCCAGGCGTCACACTGCCGGGCGACGAGCCTGCGGGCAGCGGCGGGCGACTGCGCGTCGGCGGGCAGTCGCAGGTGCGCGCGGTACGCAGAGTTCGGCGCACGTTCGGCGGGGTGTTCGAGCAGAGCTCGCCCGAGGATCGCGTGTTGACCGAGTGTGGCGCGCAGCAGGCGTCCCGGGGAGTCAGCGGATTGGCCGACACCGTCAGCTCCGGCCCGTCGGAGCGCCCGGTGGCCCACCGGGCGAGGAACGTGCCGATCGGGGCGACGTCCGCCGTCGTGAGCGCGTCGAGGTCGACCACGAGGCTCAGCGGGCGTCCAGGGCACCCGCGAGCAGCAGGGCGGCAAGGTGTGGTTCCGCTTCCGGGGTGAGGCCGCCGGCGAGGGTGATCCGGGTGCTACCACTCTCGAAGTCGCGCAGGATGGTCCATCTCATTCGTGCCACGGGAATGTCATCTGCCCGTCGGCGAGCCGTAGATCGTGCCGGTCGGCCGGTCGGCGGGATGCCCGAGCGTCGCCGCCACCCGGTGACCCGGAGCACCTCGGCGACGATTCCGTTGGCGTTGCGCAGGATCAGGACCCGTCCCTGCCGGGCGGCGAACCGGTGGACATCGACAAACTCCTTCACCGCACCGGAGTCGATCAGCGTGGTGTCCTGAAGATCGACGATCAGCCACTGCGTTGAGGTCGCCGCGAGCGTGCGCTCGACCGCGTCGCGCAGATGGCCGGAAACGGCCATGTCCAGTTCTCCGGAGAGGTGGAGGGTCCTCGGCGCGAGCCCCGTACCGGAGGACCGGATGCTGAACACGGGCCTCTGCCACCTTCCTGAGCCAACGCCTCTACGGCACGCCACGATACCTGCATGGCTGCAGGTAACATCAGGGCTAAACGGTACCTGCTCGATGGCTCCGTCGTCAGGTGCCGACGCTGACTGCTCCCAGTGCCGCCACCACAGCTCTTCGGTCGGCTCTCCGGCGGCGATCACCAGAGAATTGATCAGCTCGGCGGGTGTCCGCCGACGTTCGGCGTCGGCGACGCTCAGCAGGCGCCGGATTTCGGCGGTCCGGCGTCGCATGACATCGCCCACGAGCGTTTTGCCGCCCTCGGTGAGGCTCAACCAGGCGACCCGCCGGTCATCGGGTTGCTGACGTCGGGCCACCAATTCCCGCCGTACCAGCCGATTGCACGTTCTCGTCGCCGTCGACGGGTGCACCTCAACAGGGACGCGAGATCCACGGTGCGCAGCGGAGCGCGCGAGGCGAGAACGACAAGTGTCGGTACTGCGGCAGGGTGACCTCGGCGTCCACCGACCCCAGCGTTCGGGCGGTGATCCCCACCAGGGTGCGGGCCAGCGCAGACAGGCCGTCAACCAGCTGATCCTCGGCCACGGTCGACGCAGTGCCGCCTTCCCCGTACAGTTTCACCCAGAAATGATTGCACGGGTGCAAGCATAATCGTCGGGTGGGCCGTTCATGCAGATGAGGACCGAAGCGCTGCCCGCCGATCGGGCCGCGCGGTGGGAGCGGCTGACGGCACTCCCGCTGACCGGCCTGTCGGTCCTGTTCCTCGTGGTCTACGCGGCACCGATCCTGCGGCCCGACCTGGCGGAATCCTGGCTCCGGGTGTGCGAGTCGACGACCATCCTCATCTGGCTGACATTCTGGGTCGACTTCGTAGTGCGGTTGAGCCTGACCAGAGCCCGGCGGCGTTTCCTGCGGGATCACCTCTTCGACCTCGCGGTTCTGGCGCTCCCCGTCCTGCGCCCGCTGCGTGCCCTGCGGCTGATCACCGTGGTGCTGAGCCTGAGCAGACGCGCGGAGTCGTGGGCACGTGGCCGGCTCGCCGTCTACGTGGGCGCCACCACCATGCTGCTGGTGCTGGTATCCGCGCTGGCGGTCCTGGACGCGGAACGCTCGGCTGCCGAAAGCAACATCACGTCGTTCGATGACGCCCTGTGGTGGGCGACGGTGACCATCACGACCGTCGGCTACGGTGATCACTTCCGGTCACCGGGACGGGGCGGTTCGTCGCCCTGGGGCTCATGATCGGCGGCATCGGCCTGATCGGTTTCGTCACCGGCTCCCTGGCGACCTGGATCGTGGATCGGGTCTCCCAGAAGGGCGGCACCGCTGCGGCGACCGCCGACGACATCGCCGCCCTGCGCGCGGAGATCGCGGCGCTACGTCGACAGCTCGCCCGGAGACATCGCCGGCCGGTGACGATCCGGATCGGCGGAGCCATGCGGCCCAACCCTCCGGCTGAGCGCGGCGAGGGCAGGATGCCGGCCACCCGTTCCTCCGTCGCTGACGCGCAGCCGGGCCGCTGGACTCGCTGGCTCGGGGTGCGGCTGGCCATCGGATTCATCGCGGTGGTCCTGCTGATCGACGTCGCGGCGGGCACCCATGCCGTACTCATCGGCTTTCTGGCCCTTGCCCGCTGTTCGCCGCCGCCGTCGAAAGCCCCGCCGCACCGCCGTGGTCTCGGCCACGGCAACCGCGGCAGCGGTGGGTGCAGGGCTGCCCAGCGGGATGCTCGGCAGCCTCGATCACCTGCTGCGGGTGGCGGTGGTCATCACGGTCAGCCTGATGGCGGTGTACGTCGCGCGGGCCCGAACGGGACGGGAGGAGCGTCTGCGCCGGATGGCCGAGATCGTGCGGATCACCCAGGCGGCGATCCTGCGCGAGCCGCCGCAGCACGCGGCCGGAGTCGAGTTGGCCGCCCGGTACGTCTCGGCCTACGAGGAGGCCGGCGTGGGCGGCGACCTGTACGAGGTGGTGGCCGACCAGGACCGGCTGCGGATCATCGTCGGTGACGTCTGCGGCAAGGGGCTCGCCGCGGTGCGGCTGGCCTCGGCGGTGGCCGGGGCATTCCGGCAGTCGGCAATCGTTCGGCCCAACCTGACACAGGTGGCGCGCGACCTGGACGATCTCGTCGCTCGGGAGCCGACCCCGCCCGTGGCGCGACGTTCGTCACTGCCATCCTGGTCGAGCTGCGCGGCGGCGAGATCCGGACCGTCAACTGCGGTCACCCCGCGCCGATCCTGCGGCACCGCTCCGGAGAACTGGAGGAGTTGATGGTGTCTGCGCCGGATCGGCCCCTGGGTCTGGGTGGGCCTCGGGCGCCGGAGAAGGTGGGCTGTTGGGACGTCGGTGACCGGCTTTTGTTGCTTACCGACGGGCTGCTTGAGGCACGTGACAGCGAACGGCGCTTCTTTCCGATGCCCGCGCTGAGGGCGTGTCTGGCCGAGCCGTCGGTGGGCAGGTGTCTCGACGCGGTCTGGGACGCTGTGCACCGGCACGTGGGCGGCGAACCGCACGACGACATCGCACTTCTGCTGGCCGAGCGCAGCCCGCGGCCCAGTGAGCGACGAAAACGCCTTACGCTTGGCGATCCTGGACACGGCTCCCGCAGCGGATAGGCTGGCCTGCGAAAATAATTCATTGCATCCATGCATGTTTCACCTGGCACCGCCACGGTTAGGAGTCGTGCGTTGGAGTTGACAGTCGACACGAGCCAGGTCGGGGCCGTGACCCGCATCCGGCTGGGCGGGAGATGGACCTCGCCACCAGCGGACTCGTGCACGACGCGGTCATTGCGCTGTTGGCGTCCGATTCGGTGCGAGACGTCATCCTCGACGTGGCTGACCTCACCTTCATCGACTCCACCGGCATGGCAACGCTCGTGGCGTGCCAACGCGCGGTCTCCGTGCGCGGCGGTGCCCTGCGGTTGGAGAACCTCACGCCTGTCGTCCGGCGGCAGCTCTTCGCCGCCGGACTGCTCGGCCTGCTGGGCGCAGGGGCCGAAGACCGGGCCGCCCCTCGAACTGACCCCCGCCGTCCCCTCGGTTACCCCACAGATCGGATCCCCGTGACTCCGCCCCCGGACGCGGCACCTCCGCGTCGCACCGCCCTGGCCGAACGCCTCAGACACGCGGCCGTTCGGCCGCGCCAGATCATGCGCTCGCGGTGGGCAGGCCGTGTCCTGGCGGCGGTCGCGCTGGTCGCCGTCACCGCCACGGGCATCACGATCGGCACCCTCCTCGGCGCCCGAGGCGCCAGTGACGTCGGGCCCTTCCGAGTCGCTTTCCAGCTGACCCCGTCGACGGACGGCGGCACGGAGATCGCCATTCCCCGCTGGGGTCGCTCTTCCTCGACAGCCACGACGGCCCGCGCGCCTGACCGTCCGCCTCGACTCACTCGACCAGCGACGCACCGAGGCGCTGCTCGACGACCCGCCGGCCTCGCTCACGCCGGCGCCACGGCACCTGAGGACATCCGCGACGCCCTGGTCCGCCTCGGGCTGCGGACGCTCGGCGTGTCGGTCCTCGCGTCCATGCTGCTCGCCGGGTTGACGTTCCGGTCCGTGCGCCGTGTCGCCTGGTCGGGTGGTCTCGCGCTGCTGGTCACCGGCGGCACCTCGGCACGGCCGTCCTGACGGTACGACCGCAGGCGCTGGCCGAACCCCGATACGAGGGCCTGCTGGTGAACGCCCCGGCGCTGATTGGCGACGCGCAACGGATCGCCGACGACTACAACCGCTACGCCGAGCAACTCCAACGCCTCGTCGGCAACGTCGGCGAGCTGTACGCCACCGTGTCGACCCTGCCGATCTACCAGGCGGCGCCCGACGCCACGCGGATCCTGCACGTCTCGGACCTGCACCTGAACCCGCCGCCTGGCCGATGATCAAAACCGTGGTCGAGCAGTACGACATCGACCTCGTCATCGACACCGGAGACATCACCGACTGGGGCAGCGAACCCGAGACCTCGTACGTTTCCATGATCGGCCAGCTCAACGCGCCCTACGTCTACATCCGGGGCAACCACGACTCACCCCGAACCGCCGCTGCGGTGGCCAGCCAGCCGAACGCGGTCGTCCTGGACGGCTCCGTCACGACGGTCGCCGGAGTGACGATCGCCGGCATCGGCGACCCCGGTTCACGCCCGACAAGCAGGAGACCGAGGCCGGGCCCTGGGAGGAGCCAGCGGCGACGGTCGAGGGCACTGGGAAGCAGCTCGCCGCGACGATCCGCTCGCGGGACCTGCCGGTGGACATCGCCCTGGTGCACGACCCGCGTCAGCGTCCGCGCTCAACGGTGCCACGCCGCTCGTCCTGGCAGGGCACACACACCAGCGAAAGGTGACGACGCTGGAGCCGACCGGCGCGGTCACCACGCGGCTGGCAGTGCAGGGCTCCACCGGCGGGGCGGGGTTGCGCGGACTCGAAGGTGACGAACCGATGCCTCTGGTCATGTCGGTGCTCTACCTCGGCGCGGATCACCGTCTCCAGGCGTACGACGACATCCAGGTCGGCGGCGCCGGCACCGCGCAGGTGAGCCTCAACCGCAAGGTGGTCGACGGCACACCGCCAGTGAATCCGGCTGCGCCGTCCGCGACTCCGGCCAGCAATTAGCTTCGAAAGCCTTACCGGCGTCACCCGGCCTAGGCCGGGACTGCCTGCGGATCACCGGCGGCGTCGTGGGCGGTCATGGTCTCCTGCCGGCGGGTTCCTCGCGCAGGATGGCACAGTGCAGCCACTTCTCCGGGATGGCGAAACCGTCGACGAGCGTTCGCAGGTGCGGGCGTAGCTCTTTGAGTAACCCGTTCACGACGCCGGTGATCGCCTTCGAGCGGGCCGGTGTGAGCCGGCCGTGCTCCAGGAACCATCCCTTGTTGGCCTCGATGACGGTGAGCGCGTACAGGTCGCAGACGCGGGAGAGCAGCGCCCGGACCGCCGGGTCAGCGGTGTCGTCGATGCCGGCGACGAACGCCTCCAGGGTTATCCGGTCGATATGCGCGGCGGCGAGGGTCAGGACGTGGTCCTGGACGTCGTTGAAGATGTCGAAGGGATGGTCCTTCTTCGTGGCCGCGCCGTTGCGTAGGCGGCGGACCGCGCCGTCGAGCAGGTGCCTCTCGCGGTCCTCGAAGGCCTTGAGCTGCCAGCCGCGGTCGGTGACGGCGACCTCGTCGTCGCGACCGGGCACGGCGCTGATCAGCCGCTCGATGAGCGAGCGCGCGGCGGTGCGTTCGAGCATCATCTCGCGGACCTGCTCGGCGACGAAGGAGGCGCGCCCCAGCCGTCCAGCGAACCGAACTCGTCCCGGTGGCCGGTGAGCAGTCCCTGGCCACCAGTTGTAGCAGCACCGTGTTGTCGCCCTCGAAGGTGGTGAAGACGTCGGTGTCGGCCTTGAGGCTGGGTAGCCGGTTTTCGGCGAGGTAGCCGGCGCCGCCGCACGCCTCGCGGCACATCTGGATGGTGCGGGTGGCGTGCCAGGTCTGCGCGGCCTTGAGGCCGGCGGCCCGGGACTCCAGCTCCCGTTGCCGGTGTTCGTCGACCGGCCGTCGCCGCCCTGCACCTCACTAAGCGCGACGACCAGCTCGGTCTGGGCGAAGTGCAGCGCGTACGTGGTGGCCAGGGCGGGCAGCAGCTTGCGTTGGTGGGCCAGGTAGTCGTTGAGCAGCACCTCCCGCTCCGCGTCGGGTGTGCCGAACTGGCGGCGGATGTCGCCGTAGCGCACCGCGATGGTCAGCGCCGACTTGGTGGCCGCCGACGCGGCGCCGCCCACGCTCACCCGGCCGCGGACCAGTGTGCCGAGCATGGTGAAGAAGCGCCGCAAGTCGTTCTCGATCGGGCTGGAGTACGTCCCGTCCTGCGCGACCTGACCGTAGCGGTCCAGCAGCATGTCCCGCGGCACCTGTACGTGGTCGAAGGCGAGCCGCCCGTTGTCGACGCCGAGTAGGCCGGCCTTGGGCCCGGCGTCGCCGATGCGCACGCCGGGCAGAGGGTTGCCCTGCGCGTCGCGGATCGGGACCAACCACGCGTGTACGCCGTGCCGGCGCCCATTGGTGATCAGCTGCGCGAAGACCACCGCCATCCGCCCGTCCCGGGCGGCGTTGCCGATGTAGTCCTTGCGGGCCGCCTCGTGCGGGGTGTGCAGGTCGAACGTCTGTGTCCGCGGGTCGTACGTGCAGGTGGTGCGCAGCTGCTGGACGTCGGAGCCGTGCCCGGTCTCGGTCATTGCGAAGCAGCCGAAAATCGTGCCCGAGATGATGTCCCGGAGATAGGCGTCGTGGTGCCGGCGGGTGCCGAGGGCCGCGACAGCGCCACCGAACAGACCCCACTGCACGCCCGCCTTGACCATCAGCGACAGGTCGACCTGCGCCAGCATCTCACTGGCGATGATCGAGCCGCCGACGTCGGAGCTGCCGCCGTACTCGGTGGGGAAGGCCGACGCCATACCCAGCTCGGCGGGAAGTTCGGTGAGTAGCCGGGAGATCCGCGCCCGTGCCTGGTCACCGTTCTCGCCGTACACCGGGAGGAAACGCGCGTCGAGGTGGTCCCGGTGGGCGTTGCGGACTGCGGCCCACGGTCCGTCGAGCACGTCCCGCAGGCGAGCGACGTCGATCTGATCGGGCACGGTCCCTCCTCAGCTAGTGGACATATGGGTGCAGGTCGTACTCGATCAAGGATACCGCCGCCAGCCGTCACGAAAGTGGGCAGGAACCGTCATCGTTTCGTCGTCTAGTCCGGGACGCCCTGTGGGTAGCGCAAAGGGAACAGACGCTACGGAAGGAGCAGCTCATGCCACACGACACGACGGCGATTCTCATCAAGCTCGGTGACTCCGGGCAGACGATCGCGGCTGCCGAGCAGGACGTGCGCGGCCGGCACGTCCTCGACGCCGACGGCAATGACCTGGGCAAGGTGGACGACCTGCTGATCGACCGTGACGAGCAGAAGGTGCGGTTCCTGCGCGTCGAGCACGGAGGAATCCTCGGTATCGGCGCGACCGCCACCTTCATTCCCGTCGAGGCGGTCAGCGACGTCACCGACGAGACCGTACGGGTCGACCTGACCCGGCAAAAGATCGAGCAGGCCCCGACGTACGACCCGGAGGTCGTCGAGGAGACCGGCTACTACGAGGACGTGTACTGGTACTACGGCTACGCGCCGTTCTTCGGCCCGAGGGGTCGCCCGCCGTACCCGGTGCCCCAAGCCAACGCTGAGTTCCGGCTACCCCGACCTGTCTTCCGGCGGCCGGACGCGAGGAACACCGAAGCACCCGCAAGGAGGCACGATGACCTACGTCCCCTGGTTCTTTCCCGACGACCCAGCATCGCTGTTCCAGACCAGCCCGGCCTCTGCTGATGCCCGCCTGGCCTGCCAACTGCTTGAGCGCATGCAGGGCGATCCCCGGTTGCGTCACGAACGCATCTGCATCGAAGTGCAGAACCGCGTCGTCATCCTGGAGGGAGTGGTCACGTCCGCTGATGTGAGCACGGAGGCCCACGCCCTGCCTGGAGCACTCCGGGAGTGCATGACGTCAACAACCGGCTGCGCCCGTTGGAGCGGTGAGCGGCGGTTTAGACGGCGGCCCCGCTCAGGCACACAGGTCACGGCGGCGGTAGCCGATCGTGCCGGCCACCGCGCCAGCCGCGGCGATGCCGACCATCACCGACGCCGCGACCCAGGCCGCTGCGGTGGCCGGCACCGCGGCCAGGTGTGCGAACGGGGACAGCGCGCGGATCCAGGAGGGCGCGTCGATGCTGTCGGCAATGACCTGCCACAGAAACCCGCCAGCGGCCGGAAGAGCGCCGATCTCTGCGACGGCGCGGGTGTCCATCCGAGCGCCAGGACGGCAACTCCCAGACAGAGCAGGACGACCGGCACGACGTTCCAGGCCCCGGCGAGGCGTCGCCGGCCGAGAGGCCGGCATGGACGGTGGCCGTGCCGGCCCACATGGCCATGCCCGCAACCGTGATCAGGACCAGCGCGGCGCAGCCAGCGACTGCCGCTTCAGCGGCCAGCAGCTGTACCCGGGTGACCGGTGCGGCCAGTAGCAGGGTGAGACGCCGCGCATTTTCGTCCGCGGCGACGGCGGCGAGCCGCACGGCGACGAACACCCCGCCGGAACGGCCAGCAGCGCGTACAGGGTGGCCGCGTAACCCTCGACCGTGCCGAGCGCCGGAAAACCGGCCCGGGCCGCCATCGCCGCGAACTCAGGGTTGCCGGTCAGGAACTCGGTCATGGACCGGGCGAGCAGGCCCAGGAACAGGAAGTACGCACCGATCCCGGCCGACCATGCGGCCAACGGCCGCATCGTGCGCCGTACCGCGAAGGCGGCTACCGAACCGAGCAACGCGGTACGCGCCGGCCGGCTGCCGGCCGTAGCAAGGATCGCCGCGCCGACGTCACGCCGTGCCGCGAGCCGACCCGCGAGGGCCAGTAGCAGCACCGCGACGAACGCCAGCACCGACACCGGCAGCCCACGATTGACGTCGAATGGGCGGTTCAGCGCCAAGAGCCCGAACGGGGACAGCCACCGAAGCCAGGCCAGCGCGGGCACACCGTCGCCGACCATCCGCGTGAGGAGCCCGACGACGAGGACGGCTGCCGCGACACCGTTGGCCGCCGACCGGCTGACGAACATCTGAGCGGTGACGCCCCCGACGGCGACGAAGAAGAGCCCGACGACCGCGAGGCCGGTGCCGTGTAACAACGAACCTGTGGCGTCCACTCCCGCAGCGATCATCGCCGCGGCGGTCGCCGCTCCAACGAGAACCGGAACCACGGCCAGGACACCGAGGTGCTGGCGGACAGCCTCGGCGAGGGTGATGCGGCCGGACAGCAACAGACTCCACCGGCCAGCGTCCTCCTCCCCGCGGGTGATCCGGGTGGCGGCGAGCATCGCCCACACCCGAGTAGGACCGCCAGGACGGTGCCCGTGCGCCACACGGTGAACCCGCCCGGCTGGTCGAGTGCGACGGGCTCGCCGAACAGGGTGCGGATCGCCGGGTTGCGGGCCAGCGCCGCCAAGGCGGCCGGATCCAGTGCCCCGCGCGATAGGTGATGACGACAATCGCGGACATGCCCGCGCACACAGCGGTCACGACCAGAGCGCCGAGGCGCACCTGGCGCACCGCGAGCCCTCGGAGTACACGCTGCGGGCGGGCTGCTGTCGTCGTGGTCGCGATCATCGGGCGTTCTGCCCGTAGTAGGCGAGGAAAATCTCCTCCAGGCTCTGTTCCCGGACGACGATCGTCGCCACGTCAGCGTCGGCCAGGGCGCGCAGCGCCGCGGCGGGGAGCCGTTCAGGGTGAACCGGACGGTAGCGGCGCCGTCTGTGTGCAGGCCATCGACACCGAGGACGCCGGTGAGGTCCGGTGGCGTGCCGGTGAACGTCGCGGCCACCTCGGTGTGGTGCAGCCGGCGCAACTGTGCGACGGACGCCACCTCCACCAGTTCACCTGCGCGCAGGATGCCGACGCGGTCGCAGACAGCCTCGACCTCGGCGAGCTGGTGCGAGCTGAGGAACACCGTCTGCCCGTTGTCGCGGGCCACCCCGACCGCCTGCCGGAACTGCAGTTCCATGAGCGGGTCCAGGCCGCTGGTCGGCTCGTCCAGCACCAGCAGAGGCGCCCGGGTGGCGAACGCGCGATCAGAGCAACCTTCTGCCGGTTGCCCGTCGAGTAGGTGCCGGCCGGTTTGGACACATCCAGCGCGAATCGGTGGATGAGCTCGTCGCGGTAGGCGGTGTCGGTACCGGGGCCGATGCGGGCGAGCAGGTCCAGCACCTCGGCGCCGGTCATCCGCGGCCACAGCGCCACATCCGCCGGCACGTAGGCGAGCATGCGATGGGCGGCGGCGACATCGGCGGCGTCGGTGTCGAAGATCCACGCCCGCCCGGAGGTGGGTCGGGCAAGGCCGAGCAACAGCCGGATCGTCGTTGACTTTCCGGCGCCGTTGGGGCCGAGAACCCGAACACCTCACCCGCCGCGACGTCGAGGGTGAGGTCATTGAGGGCGAGCAGCCGCCCGTACCGCTTGGACAGATGTTCGGTGCGTAGGGCAGAGACGCCCATGAAAGCCTCCAGGAGCCGCAGCACGACATGACCTGCCGACCAGACTTCCCGGCGCACCTGATGGGAGAGTACTCCCGGCGGGCACGGCGCGGAGGCCGCCCGGCCGGCGTTCGGGTACTGCCTTCCGATGTTCGGCAACGGACTCAGCGTTATTCCGGCCGGATGCCGACCTGGATGCCGCGTAGGAGGGCCGGCGAGGATGTGGGCATGCCAAGCGACATCGCCCTACTCACCGAGGACCTGACCAAGTTCTATGGTCAGCGCCGCGGCATCGAGGGGCTCAGCCTGGAGGTTCGGGCCGGGGAGGTGGTGGGATTCCTGGGACCGAACGGAGCCGGGAAGACAACCACGATCCGGCTGCTGCTGGACTTCCTGCGCCCCAGCCGTGGACACGCGACCGTGCTCGGGCTCGACCCGCGCAGGGACAAGGCCGCACTGCACCGCCAGATCGGCTACCTGCCCGGCGAACTCGTGTTTCCCGGGCGGGACAAGGCGGAAGACCTGCTGCGCTTCTTCGCCGCGGCACGCGGCGGCGTGGCCTGGTCACAGGTGACGAAGCTCGCGGAGCGGCTCGACCTGGACCTCTCGCGCTCGGTACGGACGATGAGTAAGGGCAACAAACAGAAGGTCGGCTTGGTGCAGGCGTTCATGCACCAGCCGGCGGTGCTGATCCTGGACGAGCCGACCAGTGGGCTGGATCCACTCATGCAGCAGGAGTTCCTGGCCATGGTCCGCGACGCCAGTGTTGCTGGGCAGACCGTCTTCATGTCCTCTCATGTCCTGGCCGAGGTGCAGCAGGCGGCCGACCGGGTCGCCATCGTCCGCGACGGCCAGTTGGCCGCGGTCGAGCGGGTCGAGTCACTGGGAAAGCGGGCGGTCCGCGCCGTCGAGATCCACTTTGATGACCCGGTGGACCCGGCAGAGTTCAGTGTCCTGCCCGGAGTACGTGACGTGGTGGTGTCCGGGCCGGTGCTGAAATGCACTGTCGACGGGCGAATCGACTCACTGATCAAGGCAGCGGCACGGCACGAGGTGGTGGACATGTTGTCGGCCGAACCCGACCTGGAAGAGACGTTCCTGTCGTTCTACTACCACGGGAAGGAGCCGGCGATGCTTCCCGCGCTGGTGCGTAAGACCTGGCGGGACGACCGCCTGGCACTGATTGGTTGGGCCGGTGGCGTCGCCGCTTTCACCGCCATCTACACCTCGTTCTACAGCCAGTTCCAGGGTGCCGCGGAGCTGAAGCAGGACGCGCTGCCCCAGGGCATGCTGGACTTCCTCGGCATCGCCGACATGCTGTCGCCCGCCGGCTATCTGCAGGCGACCATCTTCAGCCTGGTCGGCCCACTGCTGGTCCTGATGTGCGCCATCACGCTGGCTGCCCGCACGATCGCTCGGCCGGAGGAGGACGGTGGCATGGAGCTGATGCTGGCCAACCCTGTCTCGCGCGCCGCTTTCGCCTGGCAACGGGTGGCCGCCGCCGGCAGCGTGCTCACCGGGATCGCCGCCATCCCCGGATCCTGCTGATGATCATTGTTCCCTGGATCGGCATGGACATCCCCTGTCCAACGTCGCTGCCGCATCCGCCGGCCTGGTCGCCCTGGTGTGGAGCTTCACCGGCATCGCCTTCCTCGTTGGCGCCGCCACCGGAAAGCGGGCTGCCGTCCTCGCGATCACCGGTGGCCTTGCCGTGGCCACCTACATGGCCAACGCCATCGGCGGCATGCTCGACGGGTGGCACTGGGTGCGCTGGCTGTCACCGTTCCACTACTTCATCGGCACCGACCCGCTGCACACCGGCTGGCACCCGGCCGAGCTACTCACCCTCGTGCTCCTCGGTGCCGCAACCACGACCGCCGGAGTCATCGTGTTCGACCGCCGCGACATCGGTGTGTAAGCCTGAGGCTGGTGGCCTCCGGTGACCGGCGGCCACCAGCACGCCGACAAGGAACAGCCCATGAGCGACGCCAACTGGCTGCCGGCCAACTGCCAGGACCTGCTGTACGTCCCGGCCACTGCCCGGCGTCAGGCAGCGGTCAACCTGGGTGCCCGCGCAGCGGACGAGGGCTGACGCTGCGCCAGCTTGTCACCGGTCTGCTGAATGCCACCACCGCTCAATGGAGCGCCACCCCGATCGAGCCGGCCGACACCGCCGTCGCCGTGCACTCCCGCGCCGAGACACTGCTGGACACCGCCCGGAGCCTGCTCACCGACGCCGTCGACGGATACACCCGGCAGAACCGCGCCGAGCTGGATCGCCACGACAACGAACGAGCCGCGTTCGTCAACGACCTGCTCACCGGCCGCGCCGACCCGGGCGATCTGGCCGAGCGCGCACACCGATACGGCATCCGCCTGTCGGCCACCCACACCGTCCTGATCGCCCGTGCGGCCGGCCTGACCCACGGCATCACGCACCGCATCGACGCCGCACTGGCCTCCAGGTTCGGCGAAGGCAACACCCTCACCACCCTGCGCGACGGCGACGTGGTCTGCATCAGCGCCGGCGGCCTACGCGGCATCGCGGCCGAACTCGCCCACCTGCTCCTCACCGAACTCGGCGCGGGCAACTGGCAGATCGCGGTCGGCCGCACCCAACCCGGCGTCCACGGCCTGGCCACGTCCTCGACGAGGCCCGCCACACCTCGACTACGCCGTCAGGCTCGGCTTCACCACGCCCGTACTCAACGCTGCCGACCTGCTGGTGTTCCCCGTGCTCCTGCGTGACCGCGACGCCATGACCGACCTGGTGACCACGGTCCTCGGGCCACTGACCACGGCGCGCGGCGGTGCGGAGCCGTACCTGGAGACCCTGACCGTGCTCTTCGACAACCAGGGCAACCACACCGCGACCGCCCGGCAGATGCACCTGTCCGTCCGCGCGATCACCTACCGACTCGACCGCATCCGGGACCTGACCGGCTACCACCCCGGCGAGCCGACCCAACGCTTCACCCTGCAAACAGCCGTACTCGGCGCTCGACTGCTCGGCTGGCCGCCATAGCCCATAGCCCGGGAGCGCCGGATCAGGACGGCGTCGTCCTGGTCGGCTGCTCCTCATAGCGTGCAGCCTGAGAGGTCATTCGCGCCTTCGATGTGGCGGCCCTGAGCCGGAGTCACCGATGGCTATCGGTCACCAGTGGCTACGCCGCCGGCCACTGACCCGCAGTATGTTGCAGATGTCGAAGACGCCTGGCAGGTCGTAGGCGAGTTCCACCGCGACCTGCCGCGCGTTAGCGTCACTCACCACGCCGGCGAGGATGACGACCCGGTTCTGCACGGAGACGGTGATCTGCTGACGCCGCGTGGTCCACTCGATGCTCAATCGCTGCGCGACCAGCGCCTCAAGTCTTAGGTCCTCATGGTCCGGCTCGGGCTGGTGAGAGGCGTCGGTGAACCAGTTCTCATCCGGTAACGGCCATGGCAGGTACACGGTCAGCTCCTTGATTGTGACGAGGCCGGGCGGGATAGCGGACGGTGAGCTGGTGACGTCCTCACGGCGGTCAGGAGCGCGATCGGGTGGGACTCATGGGGCTTCACTCCTGCTCCTCGTCCACCTTGAACGGAAACCGACCTAACCGTGCTTGTGGCTGGCCTTCTGGTGCTGGTGCTGCGTCGTCTCCAGTTCAGGGGGACTCGGATGGGTCGGGCCTGGCGGTGGCCACGACGAGCACGACGCCGATGCCGGCGAGACCGACCTGGATGACCAGGGTCAGGAGGTTGAGGGTGCTGGTCTCGACGCCCGCGAGACGGGCGACGATGCTGCCCGCCAGCGCGGCGACCACCCCGACGGACACGGTCAGCCAGATCGGGGCCCCTGGCGTCCTGGGACGACGAGCCTGCCGAGCAGGCCGATAGCGACGCCGACGAGGAGCGCGGTGACGAGACCAGCGATGCTCATGGGCTCCCTCGGATCCCCTTCGAGTACGAGTGCTACGACAAGTGGGGGACGGTTCTGAAGGTTCGCCCGCACCAGCGGCCATTCGAATGGCCTTGGCTCCTTGCGATCCGGTCCCTGGGTGCCGGTTGTTCCTACCGGTGGCGAGGCTGCCCTCGGTCCGGGACCGAGTTCAATCAGGAACGCGTGGCCGTGGCGGCGGTTGGCCGCTTCGATACCGACCCCTGGGCAGTTGGGCGAGGGCGTCTTCGCGGCTGTCGAAGATGGGGAAGGCTCCGTCCAGGCGCATCGTGTGCAGGACGGTGCGGATGAACCGAGACGGCGCGGCCAGGCAGAGCGTGGCCCCACGATCTCGGCTTCGCGGTGGGCGCGGACGAGGTGCCCGAGGCCGGTGGAGTCGATGAGGTGCACTCGGCTCAGGTCGACTACGACATGTCCGCCCATGTCGGCCGCGTGTCGCAGAGCGGTGCGCAGGGTGTCACCGGTGTCGAGATCGACGTCACCGGTCGCGGCGACGACTGTCACGTCGTCGAGGTGGTCGATGCCGAGGATGCCGCCAGGACCGTGACCGCCGCACGACGCGTGGCCGCCGCCGGGGAGCGGCAGCAGGCTGCAGTGCGGGCAGCGGTGCGGACCGGTGGCGAACGGGGAACCGCTCCAGCCCTGTTCTGCCACCAGGGTCCAGACGACCTCCGCGTCGGGGAGCACGCACGCGGTGGCCTTGACGGTGTCGCCGCAGGTGTCGCAGATCAGGGTCATCAGGTGGTCGTCCGGGACAACGGTCATTCTGCTGGTCCTTCCTGGGTCCGTGTCTCCAGGCGGTGCGACACGGCAATCGTGCAGAGCCGAAGCGGAGGCGGGCTCGAGCTTGACGTTTTCGGCGCTGATGGGCCGTTGCGCCCGATGGTGGGCAAGGTGAGTCTCGCTGGCGATCGTCAGTGAGCGATCTTCACCGAGGCGCGACCATGAGCGACAAGCGTCGGCGGTATGGCGGTGGGTTCGTGCCCGGTCGGCGGGGTGCCGGGCGGCGACGATGGGGCCGTGTCGACGACCGGCAGGACCTGGTCCACACGGGCGGTGTGCAGGATGCGCCGGATGCGTGGGTTCGGATCGCGGACGGTGAGGACCCCGTCGGCGCGGGCCAGCCGCCGGTGCACATCGAGCAGCAGGCCGATGGCAGCGGCGTCGATGTGCCGGCACCCGGACAGGTCGACCACCACCTGTGCGGGATGTAGGGCGAGCAGGCGGTCGAACACTGCTCCGGTCGCCGGCAGACAGGCCAGGTCGAACTGGGTGAGGCACACCTCGACCAGCGGCAGCGTGCACGGCGTGGATGCCAGTGGCCCGGTCACAGGAATACCCCTCTCCCTCGCGGATCCGGTCGCCTGTCACCCTGCCGGGCGGGTTTGGCGGTCACCGCGCAGATCTGTGACAGTTCCGTGACAAATCAGCCAGCCGCCCGCCACGGTTGGCCGCCGGGCCGGTCGGCTGGGGATGATGCCGGGTATGACCTCCGTACTGGTGATCGAGGACGACGACCGCATCCGCTTGGCGTTGTTGCTCGCACTCGAGGAGGAAGGCTACGACGCGGTGGGCGCGGCCACGGCCGAGGAGGGTCTGCGCGCGCAGCGCCGCGACCCCGCCGACTACGTGCTTGTCGACCTGATGCTGCCCGGCCTCGACGGCTTCGAGTGCATCCGGCAGCTGCGTCGTGACGACGACGTCCCGATCGTGGTGGTCAGTGCCCGCGACGACACGCACGACATCGTCGCCGCCCTGGAGGCCGGCGCCGACGACTACGTCGTCAAGCCGGTGGCGATCAAGGAACTGACCGCTCGGCTGCGCGCCCTGCGCCGCCGGGCCCGCAGCGGCGTCGTTGGGCACGCGCCGGAGGCCGTGCCCGTGCTCGTCGTCGGCGAGCTGGAGATCAGCCCGGACGGGGAGAGGTTCGCCGAGCCGGCCAGCCCGTATCGGTCACCCGCACCGAATTCCGGCTGTTGTGTGAGTTGGCCGAACACACCGGCCGGGTGCTGTCCCGCCAGCAACTGCTCGAACGGGTCTGGGGTACGACAGCGGCGACGAACGGCTGGTCGACGTGCACGTGGGCCGGCTGCGGCAGAAGATCGAGGCGACCCGGCGAACCCGCGACATCTGGTCACCTGCGGGCCTGGGCTCAAGTTGCAGCGATGAGACGCCTCGGACTGCGTACCCGGGTCACCGCCGCGTTCGCCGTCGGGCGCTCCTGCTCGCCGCGTCGATGGCCCTGGTCTCGTACGAGCTGACCCGGCGCTCCCTGATCGACGAGCGGGAACGCACGGCTCTGCGCGCCGCGTACTTCGACGCGACCGTCGTTCGTGCCGGATCGACACCGACACCCCCGACGTCGTACAGGTGCTCCGGTCGCTGGACACCGGTGGCGCCGCCGCCCGGTGCTGCACCTCAACGGCGAGTGGTACGCCCGCACCGCGGATCCCGGCCCCACCGCGGCCATTCCCGCCGACTTGCGACGTCTTGTGGCGTCCGGGAAGCCGGCGGTGCAGCGGATCCGCGTTGACGGACAATCCGCCCTGGTCGTCGGTGTGCCCTCTCGGCGACGGCGACGTACTTCGAGGTCAACTCGCTGCGGGAGCTGGAGCAGACTTTCCAGGTCCTAGCGCTCGCGCTGACCACCGTCGCGATCATGGTCGCCGGGTCCGGCGCGGCCCTCGGCTGGTACGCCACCCGGCACGGGCTGCGTCCGCTGACGGCCGTCGCTGATGCCGCCGAGAAGATCGCCGGCGGCGATTTCACCGCCCGCCTCGACACGGCCAGCGACCGGACCTGACCCGGCTGTCCTCGTCGTTCAACCAGATGGTCGACCGCCTCGCCCACCGCATCGAGCGGGATCGTCGTTTCGCCGCCGACGTCAGCCACGAGCTGCGCTCCCCGTTGCAGACCCTCGCCGCGGCGGCCAGCGTCCTGGCCCGTCGTCGCGAACAGCAGGACGAACGGACGGCGATCGCGGCAGGGCTGGTCGCGGACGAGATCGACCGTTTCCAGCGGCTCGTCAACGATCTGATCGACCTGGCCCGCAGCGACCAGCCTGCCCACCGTGCCCCCGTGGACGTGGTGGCGCTGGCCCGGACGCGTGCCATGCCCTGGATCTGCCCGCGTCAATCGTCCGCCTCGCACCGGAGGTGTCCGCGACGTGGCTGGTCGAGCCGCGGCGTGTCGCGCAGGTGCTGGCGAACCTGTTGGACAACGCCGTGACCTACGGGGGCGGGCCGACGGGCGTGCTCTCGACCGCGACGGCAGCGCGGGCGTCATCGAGGTCGAGGACGAGGGCCCGGGCGTGCCCGTCGAGGACCGAGAGGTGATCTTCGACCGCTTCGTCCGCGGGCGAGCCGCCCACGCCCGCGGTACCGGCGACGGCACCGGGCTCGGCCTCGCGCTGGTCGCCCAGCACGCCGCCGCCCACGGCGGGCACGTTACGGTCACCGACCGCCCGGCGGGGCGCCCGCTTCCGCGTCACGCTGCCGGAGGGCCTGACGTGAACCGTCGCCGTCTCCTCGCCGTGGGGCTCGTCGCGCTGCTGAGCGGCTGTGGCATCCCCACCGACGACGCACCCGCGCCGTGCAACCGCCGCGCGGGCCGTTCCCGACCGCCGCCCCGGCGGAGACCGCGCCGGTCGGCCCGGCCACCGAGACCCTCTGCCTGGTCCGCGACAATCGGATCGTCCCGGTGCCCCGGCGCGTGGACCGCCCACCCACCATCGAGGACCACCTGCGGCACCTGCTCGCCGGACCCACCGGAGCTGAACGCGACAGCGACCTGACCAGCGCACTGCCGGGGCGGTCAATGCCGCCGGTGCGACAGTGACCGGCACCCAGGCCCGAGTCGCGGTCGACGAACCCGGTGATGACGCCGGGCGCAGCGACGAGGTCCTCGCCTTCGGGCAGATCGTCTGCACCCTCACCAGCCGCGATGACGTCACCAGCGTGACGTTCCTGCGCGACGGCAGACCGTTGGTGTGCCCCGCGCCGACGGTTCACTGTCCGAACAGCCGCTCAGCCGCACCGACTACGCCCCACTGATCACCCCACGGTGAGCCGGCCACTGCTGATGGCGGCCGACGAAGGCCGTTCACGCAGGACCTACTACTGCGTGCCATCGCTCAGCACGCAGGTGCGACGACGGCCGTACCGGGCGTTGCTGGCCCGGCCGGGACGCTTCCCGTAGGTCCGTGGCCGGCAGTGACGATGTCACCGCCGGGCTTGCCCCTTCGTCCAGGGTCGGCACGACCGTTGCCGACCGACCAGGCTGATAGGTTGATCTCAGGTGTGCCGGGAAGCCTGGTCGGCGTTGCGACGACCGCTGACCAGAACAGGAGAGGCGCTGAATGAGCACCCTGGCCTGGATCGCGGTGGCCGTGTTCGCCGCCGCCTACGTCCTGATCGCCACCGAGAAGATCAACCGGGTGGCGGTGGCCCTGGGTGGCGCATCGATCATGCTGGCGATCGGTGCCACCGACGCCGAGCACGCGTTCTTCTCCGAAGAGGCGGGCATCGACTGGAACGTCATCTTCCTGCTGTTGGGGATGATGCTGATCGTCGGCGTGCTGAAACGCACAGGCCTGTTCGAGTACCTGGCGATCTGGAGCGCCAAGAAGGCCCGAGGCCGCCCGTTCCCGATCATGGTCATCCTGGTCGTGGTGACCGCCGTGGTGTCGGCGGCGCTGGACAATGTCACCACGGTGCTGCTGGTGGCGCCGGTGACGCTGCTGGTGTGCGAGCGGCTCGACGTGCCGCCGATCCCGTTCCTGATCGCCGAGGTCATGGCGTCCAACATCGGTGGTGCGGCCACCCTGGTCGGCGACCACCGAACATCATCATCGCCAGCCGGTCGGGGTTGACTTTCACTGACTTCCTGAACGTCATGGCCCCGTTGGTGCTGATCGTGATGGTCGTGTTCATCGGCCTGTGCCGGATCATGTTCCGCAAGTCGTTCCGCTACGACGCCGAGCGCGCCGCCCGCGTGATGGCGCTGCGGGAGGCGGACGCGATTCGCGACCGCCGCCTCGTCGTGATCAGCCTGGTGGTCCTCGGCGCGGTGCTGCTCGCGTTCAGCCTGCACACGGTGCTGCACCTGGAGCCATCGGTGGTGGCCATACTCGGCGGCCTGCTGCTGTTGGCGTTGTCTCGCCTGGACGCGGAGGACGTGGCCAAGGACGTTGAGTGGCCGACGCTGGTGTTCTTCGCCGGCCTGTTCATCATGGTCGGAGCTCTGGTCGCCACCGGGGTGATCGACAGCATCGCCCGGTCGGCGACGGAGGCCGTCGAGGGCAAGCTGTGGCCGGCCACCATGTTGCTGCTGTGGGCGTCGGCCGGGTTGTCGGCGATCGTGGACAACATCCCGTACGTGGCGACGATGAGCCCGATCGTCAGCGAGTTGGTGAACGCCGAAGGCGGGATCGGTAAGGCTCAGGTGCTGTGGTGGGCGCTCGCCATCGGGGCTGACTTCGGTGGCAACGCCACCGCCGTCGGCGCGTCGGCGAACGTGGTGGTGCTCGGCATCGCCGACCGGGCCGGGCACAAGATCACGTTCTGGGGTTCACCAAGTACGGCCTCATCGTCACCGTGATCTCGGTGGCAATCTCGGTGCCGTATCTGTGGCTGCGATTCTTCTGACGCTCAGGTGCCAAGCATCCGGTCGAGCAGCCCGTCCAGGGTGATCGCGCCGGTCATCACCCGATCGTGGTCGACGACAGCGACCAGCGGCACATTCGATCGAGCCATCACCGAGGCGACCTCGAGCAGGGTGGCGTCGGCGCTCACCGCCGGCAGACCCGGACGGTTGCGGGGCAGCAGGTCCGCGACGGTGCGGTTACCGATACCCTCCAGGATCACGTCGGCAGCGGCCTCGTCGATCACCCGGGCGAGCGCGGGATCGTCCTGGCAGTAGGACGGCAGCGCCATCCGCAGCACCTGCGTGCCGGCCAGCACCGTCGACGGGCGGCCCATGGTGTCCACCACGATCAGGCCGGGCAGGTCCTGCGCCGCCAAGATCCGCGCGGCCTCCCGGGCCGGCATGTCCTCGGTAACGGTTTCCATCTGGATGGCCACGTCGCTCGCGCGCATGCACCGACGATACGCCTGGGCCGCCGTCCCGACCGCGCTGATGCCGCGTGTCAGTCCGCCCGCGGTCGACCTACTGCTGGTAGACGTCGGGAACGTCGTCACGGTCACGATCGACCTGCTCGGCCTCGTAAATCTGCCGGTACACGCGATTGCGTATCCGCAAGATGATCATGGCGAGTGCGGCGGCGATCAGGGAGCCCGCCAGTACGGCGATCTTGACCCGGCCGTCGGCGTCGCTGCCGATTCCGAAGGCGAGTTCGCCGATCAGCAGGGAGACGGTGAAACCGATGCCGGCCAGCACGGACAGCCCGGCCACGTCGATCCAGGCCAGCCCGCGTCCAGCCGGGCCCGGGTGAACCGGGCGACGAGCCAGGTCGCTAGCAGGATGCCGATCGGCTTGCCGACGACCAGGCCGAGCATGATGCCCACCGCGATGGGGTCGGTCATCGCCTGCACCAGGCCGTCGAGCCCGCCGACCGCAACTCCGGCGGACATCAGCGCGAACACCGGCACCGCGACGCCTGCGGAGATCGGCCGGAACCGGTGCTCGAAGTGCTCGGCCAGGCCCAGCCTGGGCCGGCGCCCGTGGAGCGCAGCACCGGGACGGCGAAGGCGAGCAGCACTCCGGCGACTGTGGCGTGCACGCCGGATGCGTGCACGAGCGCCCAGGTGGCGAACGCCAGCGGCAGGAGCAGCCACCATGAGCGGACCCGACGCTGCACCAGCAGCGCGAACAGGCCAGCGGCACCGCTGCGGCCAGCAGCGGCAGCACCGACAGGTGGGCGGTGTAGAAGACCGCGATGATGACGATCGCCAGCAGGTCGTCCACCACGGCCAGGGTCAGCAGGAAGGTACGCAGCGCGCTCGGCAGATGCCGGCCGATCACCGCCAGTACGGCAAGGGCGAACGCGATGTCGGTGGCGGTCGGAATCGCCCAACCCTTGACCGCGTCACCCCAGTTCACCACCGCGTACAGCAAGGCCGGCACGAGTACGCCGCCGATCGCGGCGGCGACCGGGACCGCGGCCCGGCGGGGATCGCGCAGGTCACCGGCGACGAACTCGCGCTTGAGTTCGAGGCCAGCGACGAAGAAGAAGATCGCCAGCAGCCCGTCGGCCGCCCACATCGCCAGCGACAGGTCAAGGTGCAGAGCGTGGGGCCCGACGGTGAGCGCCGTCATTGCCTGGTAGCGGTGCGCCCACGGCGAGTTCGCCCAGACCAGCGCCACGACGGCACCGATCAGCAGCAGCGCCCCACCGATCGTCTCCTTGCGCAGCACGTCGGCGATGCGACGTGCCTCGGCCCAGGAACCACGGCCGAGGACACGAGGGGCGACTGGGGTTCGACGTCACAAGCGGGCCAACTTTCAGAAGACGGGTCGGAGCCATTTGCCGACCAGACTTCCCGGCGCACCGGAACCCATCGTACCGGCGCCTACGGCTGTCGCGGCCTCGACCGCCTACTGCCGGCGGTGCCCCTCGTCACTGCGCATCAGTCGCAGGCGTCTGTTCCCCACACCCAGCACTACCGCCACCACGAAGATTGGCGTGAAACCGTGCGGAGCGGGAGTCGGTGGCGCGCCGTCAGCGAGGACGCCGACGAACACGCCAGCGGCCATCGCCGCCGTGACCAGTGTTGCGCGCCAGTCGCTCAGCGACGCGGCCAGCAGGCCGCACGCGACCGCCATCACCATCACGCGCCCACCGGCTCCTCGGCGGGAAAACCACCACCGCGGCGAACGCGGCCACCACGACACCGACCGTGCCCACGACCAGCTCCCGGATCAGCGCGACCCGGCGGTTCTCTGCTTCTTCGGCAACGCTCACGGTTTCAGTCTCATCTCGCGCCCATCCAATACCGCACGCTCGTGCGGTCGGGAACCTGACTCCACCGACAAATGTGCGGGGCGAATGATGGGACCGCCTGGATGGCCGTTCCCGCCGAGGAATTCGCCGCCGACCGGAGTGATGGCCCTTGGCGCGTAGCTACTGTAGCGCCCGCAGCGCCATCCGGGATCCCAGCGTTGCTTGACGTCAGGTCAGGAGGTGTATTGGACCGACGTGCCGGTGACGGAAGCATCCTGCCAAACAGCAGGCCCGGTGGGGCTGTCTGGAACAGGGCTTTCTTCGCATCGTCGGCGGACGCCGTGAGCATGATGAAGCGAATGTCCCGGACAGCCCACAGGGCAAGTACAAGTTGCAGCGATTCCAGGTCTGTCGCGTAATCCGGCTCTTCACAATCCAGGCGTAGCTGCGGCCTGAAGCCTCCGGACTCGAGCAGCGATCTGGCGATGTAGTTGGTGACAGCCGGCACCACTGGTCAGGCTCGACCACCCGACAGGCCAGCACAGCACGTCCGGGATCGAGTCGTTGCACGGTGACGACGAGGCCGAGCTCGTCGAGTCGACAGAAGGCGGACAGGTCAGGGCGCGCGAAGCCTGCATCGGGGCTCGCGCCGACGGTAGCGTCGGACGCGTCGAGGTCTTTCAGATGGACGGCCTGGGAAACTCCATCCCTTAGAAGACCTCGACGTCTATCGCTCACCGACGCGCCGTCTGGCCACGACTGGGATATAGCCCCTCAACTGTGAAGTGCCGGAAAATGCTCACATGACGCCAGAGCCCAGCGCGGACACCCATCCGCTCGACCAGTATCGCGACCCGTCCGACGCAGCCTTCGTTCGAGACTTGGCTGCCGACGTGGCAGCCCAGTACGGCGGCGCACTCACGAGGATGCGGCGAGCAAACGGGTACTCGAACGCGACGTGGGTCGGTGACGGCGTCGCCGTGCGGGTCGCGCACACACCCGTCGACATGGCCCGCGAGGCAGCGCTCGTGCGTGCTCTACCAAGAGGGTTGGGCATCCCGCGATTCTCGGGAGGGCACTGCCGAAGGACACGGCTGGATCGTGACCGCGGAGGTTCGAGGCCAGAACCTGCACGAGGCCTGGACGACGCTGACACCTGCGGAGCAGCAACAGGCGGTTCGTCAGCTGTGGGCTCGGGCCCGTATCGTGCACGATGCGAGCCCGTCTCTCAGGGCGCATGTCGCATCGCACGGGGTTTCGTACCGGCCACGCTCGGCGATGCCATCGCGGCAGCTGGACGCGCCGATGTTGCGCTAGGACTGTCCAGTGCCCAGCAGTCGCGGCTACACGAAGTCATCGAGGGCTACTTCCGGGCTGCGCCCCTGGTCCAGCAGTCTGTCAACCACGGCGACCTCGCCTTGATGAACGCCCTATGGGACGGCGAGGTCATCGCCCTGTTGGACTTTGAGTTCGCCGTGCTCGGTCCGGTCGAGATCGACCTATGCCGACTGGTATGTGAGGCCCGTGTATCCGAGGAAGGCCAGCACGTTGATTCGGAAGCAGGAGCAGCCGCGCTGGAGATCGCCGCTTGTCACATGGATCCGATGCATGGTCGCGCGCTTATCCACGGCGCCGCGGCTCTCGACCAGCTCCGCGACCTTGATATCTGGCTCGGCCATGACAGCACCGAAGAGCGGGTCGAGGACTGGCGCCCGTGCCGCCTGCTCACGGACCTACTCGACGCCGAGGGCGGTTATCTCGCGCCCCTGCTCGGGTAACCGGGTCTTGCAGGGTGCACGAGGGGTGACCGTGAAGAGCGGCCATCTCGTTAGCCAGGTGGAAGCCCGCTTTCGTCGTCGCGTTACGCAACGGTGGAATCGACGTAGAGCAACACCAGCTCGTCGTCTCAAGCGCCCTTCGCCAATCCAAACTGGGCCGCGCAGGTGGACGCCTGGGTTCGTCAGGCCCTCGACCAGTACCAGGGTCTGCGCGCCAACCACGGCTACGGCCAGCCCGCCTACGGCCAGCCCGCCCACGGCTACGGCGCGCCGGCGGCTACGGCGCGCCGGCGGCTACCCGCCGCCGCCCCCGCCGCCCGGCTATGGTCACGCCGCCTACGGCCAGCACGGCGGCGGGCACTACGAGGATCACCATGAGCGCCGTGGTTCCGGCATCGGCGGTATGGCCGCCGGTGTGGTCGGCGGCGCCGCCCTCGGCTTCGCCGGGGATGGTCGCCGAAGAGGTTTTCGACTCCTTCGGCGGTGACGACGAAGGCGGCGACGACGACGGCTAATCCTCCACAATGGAGATAGCCGTCTCGGCAATGATCTAATTCGCGAGGATCGTCCATCTCCGGTCGGATTGTCCGACCGGGATCGAGAAGGTGTGCATGCCCGTCACCGCCGACTTCAGCAAACTGGTCGACAAGGCCTACCAGGACAAATCCCTCGGCGAGCTGGTCGACGCCCCGGTGGCGGCCCTCGCCGGGTCAGCGACGGCGACGCCAAGCTGCTCAAGGACGCCTTCAACATCACCACCGTCGGTGACCTCGGACGCAACCCGTACTTCCGCACCGCCAGCGCACTGGTCGCGCTGACCGGAGGCGCGAAGTAACACCCGACACCGGATGGCCGTCGGCCACGCAAGCTTCCGGCCGTCGGGCATCTGCCTCTCAGAACACGAGCCACCGCGTCGGTCACCGCGCTGGTGGTTTTGCCACTGGCAGCGTGGGGCAATGATCGGGCCGACGACAACCCTCTGGAGGGACGGCTCTCGTGGAAATCTCTGGCTTCTTCGCCGCCATTGTCATCGGTCTGATCATCGGCGCGTTGGGCCGGCTGGTCGTACCGGGTAAGCAGAACATCTCGATCTGGCTCACCCTCGCGATCGGTGTGCTCGCCGCGATCCTCGGCACGCTCGTCGCCGGTGCCCTCGACGTGGCCGAGACCAGCGGCCCCGACTGGATCGAGTTGCTTATCCAGGTCGTGTTCGCCGCGATCGGTGTCGCGGTCGTCGCCGGTGTGGGGCCGCCGTCGCGTTGGCTGACCTGACACTCGCGCGTGGGGCCCGCCCTTCCCGGGCGGGCCCGCTGCTGCTGAGAGCGAGCCAGGGGCACCTCCCGGGTGGGCGGATCTGACGTCGCTGGCACACTGATCGCTTCGATACGGCAGCTGTGACGAGGGAGAACGGGCCGATGGCGGCTGAGGGCAGTACCAAGGCCGTGGTGACGGCGCTGATCGCGAACCTGGGAATCGCGGTGAGTAAGTTCGTCGCCGCCGCGATCACCGGTTCCGCGTCGATGCTGGCCGAGGGCGTGCACTCGGTCGCCGACTCGACAAACCAGGCGCTGCTGCTGGTCGGGGCGAAACGTGCCCGCCGCGCCCCGTCGCCTCTGCATCCCTTCGGGTACGCCCGGGAGCGCTACATCTACGCGTTCCTCGTCGCGATCATCCTGTTCACCCTCGGCGGGCTCTACGCGCTCTACGAGAGCTACCAGAAGATCACCCACCCGCACGAACTGACCTCACCGCTGATCGCGGTCGGCGTCCTGGTGATCGCCATGGCCCTCGAGGGCTACGCGCTGCGTACCGCGGTGGGGAGGCCAACAAGGTCCGCGGTGGCCGTAGCTGGGTGGCGTTCGTGCGCCGCTCGCGCTCCCCGGAGCTGCCGGTGATCCTCCTTGAGGACGCTGGCGCGCTGCTCGGCCTCGTCTTCGCACTGCTCGGCGTCGGCTTGACCGTGCTCACCGGCAACGGCGTCTTCGACGGCATCGCCACCGGATGCATCGGTGTGCTGCTGGTCAGCATCGCGATCATCCTGGCCACCGAGATCAAGAGCCTGCTCATCGGTGAGTCGGCGCTGCCCGAGGAGGTCACGGCCGTGCACACCGTGCTGCTGTCCACCCGGGCGTGGACCGGATCATCCACCTGCGCACGATGCACCTCGGCCCCGAGGAACTCCTGGTCGCCGCGAAGATCGCCGTATCCGCGAGCGACAACGGCGCCAGCATCGCCGCGACCATCGACGACGCCGAGGCGCGCCTGCGTCAGGCGTTGCCGACCGCGAAGGTTGTCTACCTCGAACCCGACATCGACCGGCAGCCGGCACCGGGCCTACCCGCTTGACCGCTCTCGGGGCCCGATGGTTGGGCTCGACTTTGGGGTTACCGACGACCATTCCTGGAGTCAGCAGACTTCGAATCGTCTTCGCAGTCAATTGGTGCGGAGCGTCAAGCTGCCGCTGTATCTTGGCCAGCGGGTAAGGCGCAGGCCCCGGTCGGTCGTCTAACTGGACGGAAGTGTTGCTTGGGCACCTTCGGCGCTGCCGTGACGTCGCCCGGCCTCGGCTGCTGTCAGCACGGGCCTGCTGTCGTTCGGGCGCGGCTGGAGCGGACGGATTCCGTTCGGTCGGCTGGCGATCGACTGCGACGAGCCGCAGTAGCTGCCGCCCGGACGCGCTGTGCGGCAAGCAGGTGTCACCCCAAGACGGCTATCCCGCATTGGGCGGCACCTGCTCACCCCGAGTCAGCGTCGGGCGCGACGTCGGTTGGTTGCGAGTAGCAGCAGGTGAGTCCGACTCCGGTCAGGACTGGGCCGGCCAGGGGCAGGCTTGCTGGACCGGTCACGGGCAGCGGGGGTTGCGTCGGCGCGGGCGGTGATGGTTGCGGTGGGAAGGTCGGTGTTGATTGCGTCGGGCTGGGGGCGGGCACAGTCGGGCTGACCCAGGCCGGAAACACCTTTAGATCCGCAGACCCCAGCTAGGCACGTGCGATGGGCATGTACGTAGGGACGGCGTCCGTGCTCAGGAACGTCAGGACCATGGTGCGCACCGTCTCGGCGTGTTCCAGCAGCAGCAGGTGGCTGGCGTTCGGCAGCACGGCCAGCTCGGCAGTCGGTAGCGTCCGGTAGAGCGTCACCGTGTGATCGAGCGTGACCAGGTCGTCGTCGCCGGCCAGGACGAGGGTCCGGCCGTAACGGCGTGCAGGTCGTCCGGGTCTGGGCTCGGCTCGGTCGCGACGGCATGGACGATTTTGTCGATGACAACCGGGAAGTGGTCACGGCCGTCTGGCGACACCTCGGCGTAGGCGTCCACGATTTCGGCGGGCATCGCACCACCCGCTTGTGGCTTGAAGATCAGTCCGTCAAGGTCGTAGGCGGTGCTGATGAGGACGAGGCGCTCGACCAGGTCAGGGCGGCGCATCGCTACCCGCAGCGCTACTGTGCCGCCGGCGCTGTAACCCACCAGCCGGGCTGGACCGCCGACCGTTTTTCCAGGAACGCGATGGTGTCCTGTGCCATCAGCTCGATGGTGAGCGGGCCGGGCGCGTCCGGTGTGCGGCCGTGGCCGCGCCGGTCGGGCAGGTAAGTCTTGAACGTGTCGGCGAGCCCGTCGAGGTTGCCGGTGAAGCAGCGGCTGTCGGTCATCCCGCCGTGTAGCAGCACTACTGGGTCACCCGCGCCGCGCTCGTCATGCCACATGTCAGCGATGTCGTTCATGCACTACATACGGGACGACGGCTCCAGACTCATCGGCAGGCCGAACACCGGGAACAGGGACGGGTCGAGGTACGTCGTCACGCCCGCGATCAGTCCGTCGCGACAATCCAAGATGACCAGGCCAAACGCCTCCCCGTCGCGGTACTGCGCGACCGTTGGTGACCCGTTGGCCGCAGAACGGACCAGCCGGTCATCGGCACACACCGGCAGCGCCCAGTAGGGCAGCCCGGATCGCGTCGCGTCCTTCGAGCCACCACGCGAACGGCGGCATCGACATCGTCGCGTCCTCGCGGAGCAGCGCCACCAGGCCGTCGACGTCGGAAGTGGTGAACGCCCGGACGTACCGCTTGAGTAGATTCTCGTCGATCTCGCCGCTCCCGCCCGGTGGGCGCCGCGTGGATATGGTGGCCCGCGCGCGTTGCAGGGCGCTGTTAATCGCAGACGGGCTGCTGTCGAGAAGTCCGGCTACCTCTTCTGCCGACCAGCAGAGCACCTCACGCAGAATGAGCACCGCCCGCTGGCGTGGCGGCAGGTACTGCAGGGCAGCGACGAACGCCAGCCGGATCGTCTCGCGTTGCACAGCCAGCTCGGCCGGGTCGCTGTCGATGGACAGCACAAGCCGGTCAGGAATTGGTTGTACGAAGGTGGCGGCACCAACGGCGCACCGAGGTTCCCCGGCGGGCGAGGACGGGCCGAGGTCCATCGCGAGCGCGCGCCGCTGGACGCTACGGGTCATGTCGAGGCAGACGTTGGTAGCGATCCGGTGCAGCCAGGTGCGCAGACCAGCTTTGCGCTCGTCGAATCGGTCGGCGTTTTCCAAGCGCGGTACAGGGTCTCCTGGACGGCGTCCTCGGCCTCGGCGGCGCAGCCGAGCATGCGGTAGCAGTAGCCGGTCAATTCGACCCGGTGCGCTTCAAACGATCCTCGAACACCACAGGTCCACGCTAATTACCGCTTCCGGAACCCTCTACGCGGGGCCGCCAACGGCATTGCCACTGGTTACGGCGCGTGCGCGGCAAGGACGGCAGGTCGTCCTCGTTCCGCTGCGAACTGCGGTCTACCGAGATGTCCTGTACGCCGCCATCGCCGGCTCAAGCACCTCCTCCACTCGGCGCGAATCCGAATGCAGAGGATGCACCCACATGCTGTGCCACCGCTACGCACCACGTACAAGATGGCGACGATGTTGGCCCCGCAGGCGTGCTCCTCTGGTCTGCCCATCCACTGCGGGAACGGCAGCATCGGCTCGATGATCTCCCACTCGGCGTCGGTCAGGCCAGACGGAAACCGCCGCACTCAATCCACGCCTGTCTACCGACCGAGTCACCCTCACCGACCGGACCCACTGTGCGACACACCCGACCAACCCACAAACCAAACGCGCTCTTACTGGACGTTTGCTTCGCCTTCGCGCCTGTAACGGGCGGTTTGCGTCTCGGGCTTCGATGGCGCGAGGTGTCCGACCTGACCGGAAAGGGCGCATCTCGGTCGATGGGGCCCTGACCGGAATCAGAGCATTCCGTCCCGTGATCGTGTCTGATTCACTTTTACCCAACATCGACGGACATGAAGTCCGTCACGCTCGCGTCCTCGCGCCGTACGCCTGAGTCATGATCGCACGGCGACCCTATCCGTCCGACCTGTCCGACGCCCGATGGGCCCTGATCGCACCCCGCCTCACCGCCTGGCGACAGGCCCGCACCGACGCCGGCGTCAGCGGACGCACCCCACCCACGACCTGCGCGAGATCTTCAACGCCATCCTGTACGTCAACCGCACCGGCATCGCCTGGCGCTACCTGCCCACGACTTCCCGCCCCACGCGACGGTCTACGGCTACTTCGTCGCCTGGAGCAAGGAAGGCATCTTCACCGAACTCAACTACCAGCTCACCGGCCTCGTCCGCGACCACCACGGCCGCACCATCCAACCCACAGCCTCCATCATGGACAGCCAAAGCGTGAAGACCTCCACCAACGTCCCACTGTCCACACAGGGCACCGACGCCGGCAAGAAGATCGTCGGCCGCAAACGCGGCATCATCACCGACACCCTCGGCCTGCTCCTCGCCGTGATCGTCACCGCCGCCAGCGCCAGCGACAACACCATCGGCATCGACCTACTCGACCGGGCCACCGCCGCCTACCCCACCGTGACCAAGACCTGGGTCGACGCCGGATTCAAGAACCGCGTCGTCGAACACGGCGCCACACTCGGCGTCGACGTCGAGATCGTCACCAAAGACCCGCAGGTCAAAGGCTTCAGCGTCGTCAAACGCCGATGGGTCGTCGAACGCACCATCGGCTGGCTCATGCACCACCGCCGACTCGTCCGCGACTACGAAACCCGACCCGACAACTCCGCCAGCATGATCACCATCGCCATGATCGACAACCTCGCCAAACGCCTCACCGCCGAAACCACCCCAACCTGGCGAGACGACTAAAACCACAACACACGCAAAATACGTGAATTAGACGTCCTCTTAAGCGCCTCGGCCGTCCGTTAAGGGCTGACCAAGGAGCCGACCGGAAGGAAGAAGTGTCTTCTGATCATGGGAGATGGGGCTTGTCGAGAGACCTATGCAACCCGTCACGAAAGGTATTTGCTGGGTGATGACTACCGCAACGCGTCCGAAGATCAGGGTAACCGGGGACGGGCGGGGCGTGGTCGGTCATGCTGGTGCTCGGCTGCTCGCCGACCTCATCGACCTCGCCGACACGCGCGGCGCAGAACCAGCGAACCCGCCCACGGGCTCCATGTCGATTCACTCGTGTAGCAACTCCGGTGGCGCCGGCTCCGTCGGTGGCCGAGACGGACGCAGCCGCATGATCACATCATCGGCAGGGCTGGCCATCTACTGAACGCCCCGCGGTAGGGCATCGAGCCGGATGGCGGGATCAGGCGCGTCCGGGTCTTCCAGAATGTCGCACACTGGGTCCCGCTCGACTGCGGCCGTCACCTCAGCGAGAAACTCGACCAACGTCGTCGTTTTCTCGATCGCATCCTGACTGAGAGTCACGCTCGCATGCAGCCCCTGTTAGTTGACAGGCAACGTCACAGACTGCGCTGCCTGCAACCAAGATCACAAGGGTGATGCCGTGCCGCGCAGCATGAGTGAACCCTCCGAGCAGGGCGCGGCCCAAAGTCGGGCACCCGCCGCCACCTCACCTCTGCGGGGTTCGCGGGCGGCGCCGCGATAGTCTGCAACGGATGAAGCCGTCGGCTCGAAGGTGAGGCTTGCCCGATGGGTACCAGCTACGAACCGATGAGTCTGGCCAGGTTGGCCACCCATCTGGTATCCGCGGACACCGACCAGACTCGCTGGAAGCTCGTATGGGAGTTTCTGGAGGAGTACCGCTGGGAACCCGCCGAAACCGGGGTCGACCTGTTAAGGGATGAGCCCGGGCTAACCGGAGACCCACGGTGGGACGCGCTGCTTGCCGCGCTCGCGGAGCACCTGCTAGCTCAGGCAGATCTTGCTCCGCCCGCATGGGTCGACGCACGTGTTCTGCGCCGGGCATGGTTCCCGGCCGAACTGGCCATCCACCGGGCCGACGCCCTGGCGTGGGCCCCGGCTGCATTCCGGAAGCACGGTGTGTACCTGTCCGTTCATGACCTGGCTGCGGCGTGAGCGGATCAGACGGCGTCCTCATGGGCGCGTGGACCTCGAACGCGGGTTCGCTCACCTGGCGTCCGGCTTGTCCGCCGCGGAGTCGTCGCTGACATCTTTATTGTGGGTGGTGCCGCGATGGCGCTCGCCTACGACGCGAAACGGGTGACCAGGGACGTCGACGCAATGTACGTCCCGCACGGAGTCGTCCTCGATGAGGGCGTGCAAAGGCCGACGAACTGGGCCTACCGCCGTGGTGGCTCAACGAGCAGGCCAGCGTGTATGTCTCCGGCAAGGACGACCGGGCAAGCGGCGAGTCTTCGACCACCCTGGCCTGCGCGTGATGGCCGCCTCGCCGGAGCACATCTTCGCGATGAAAGCGCTCGCGGCGCGAACCCGCGACGTGGACGACCTTCGCGCCCTGGCGGCGCTGGCCAAGGTAACGACGGTGGACGACGCTGTACGTCTGTGCAGCGACTTTTACCCCGACGAAGCGATCTCGCCACGAGCAATGGGAGTTATCCGCGAACTTTCGGATGATTCGGATACACATGCAGCGCGGGGTCAACCTGATCACTTGCTATGGCTCAGGCCTCTGAGCGGGATTCTTACCTGACCGCCGAAAGCACGTGAAACGTGACCGTCATGCGGGCGCTTGCTCAGAGTCCTATCGGCGGTTGTTCGCTCGGACATGGAACAGCTGGTGCCGTCGGGGAGAGGTGCTTCGGGAATCTGCCGTTCCTGTTCAGCGTCAGGGACGTGCGACGGCAGGATGGGCAGATCTGACGGCTGCGTGGGCGCCTGCACTGTCTTGGGATATCACGATCCGCAGTGTGACGAGTCGTTCCCGAGCCATTGCATTCCTTCTGGGCGCCGTAGCTGAACAATCCGTACGTCTCTTCACCGTAATGCTTCGGCAAAGTCTTGATCTTCGTGAGCTTCAGACGCAGACAACAGGCGTCACAGTGGGCCAAGGGTAGCGACCTCCCGTGGCGGACGCTCCCGGCACCGATCGGCGTCCAGAGGGATTTGCCACTGCATTCGCTGTGACGCTTCAGGGCTGATGCGCGGGGAGCCATGAGCGGATGCTGCCCGAGGCTCGATCGAGGTCCCTCTACTCAGGGACAACGCATGTTGAGTCATGCACGGAAGTATCGATCAGAGTGCGCAGGGTCAAGTAGAGTGATGCTCTGCGCGAAGCAGGTGCGGGTGGCCTCGAGCCCGCCCTGGCCTGGTACGCCAGCCTGCTCGTCGGGGCTTATGACGTCGCCATGACTGTTTACCGCAGCTCCGACACCGCGGCGGTCGGGCAACTCATCCGGATCCAGACCCTCGCCGTGGCGGTGCGAGCGCAGATCCGCGCGTTGCAGGAACGCCGCGTTGCATCGCGCTGATCGGCGCTGAATGCTCTGGCGCTGCGCGCGGTTGTGGTGAATTTCAGAATTCGACGAGGGCGGTGAACCTCGTGCGCTCGGCTGATGAGGTCATCGATGAGGTGCGGGTCATGGTGCTGGTGGCCGCGCCGTGGGCGATCAGGGTCGCGGCGAGGATCCAGAACCGGGTTTCGCGCATCGCAGCCGGGGTGACGGCGCACCGCTGGGCGTGCTCGGACCGGGTCAGCACCGTGGCCCGGCACGAAGACGGACCCCACCATCGGGGTAGTAGGCCCGCCCCGCCCTCGCGCGCGATGATCGAAGGTGACGCGGACCGGACGGCCCGCCGGGGACAACGGGCGGGAAGGAACGAGCGGCTTGCGCGTGCTGGTCGTCGAAGACGACACCGCCCTGGCGGAGGTGATCCGCACCGGCCTGACCGACGAGGGATTCGCCGTCGATGTGCAGCACAACGGTACTGACGGGCTGTGGGCGGCCACCGAGAACCCGTACGACGTCGTGGTGCTCGACATCATGCTGCCCGGTCTGAACGGCTACGAGGTGTGCCGCCAGCTTCGCTCGCGGGACGTGTGGACGCCGGTGCTGATGCTGACCGCCAAGGACGGCGAGTACGACCAGGCCGACGCGTTCGACCTCGGCGCCGACGACTACCTGATCAAACCGTTCTCGTTCGTGGTGCTGGTGGCCCGCCTGCGGGCCTGATCCGCCGCGGCGCTCCCGTCCGACCGGTGATCCTGACCGCCGGTGACCTGGCCGTGGACCCGGCCCGGCGGCAGGTGACCCGCGCTGGGCAACCGATCCGGGTGACCGCCCGGGAGTTCGCGCTGCTGGAGTTCCTCATGCGCCATCGCGGCGACGTGGTGTCCAAGCGGCAGATCATCGACAACGTCTGGGACGCCCACTTCGACGGCGACCCCAACATCGTCGAGGTGTATGTCGGCTACCTACGCCGCAAGATCGACCAGCCGTTTGGCCGGCGGGCGATCCAGACGGAACGGGGCATGGGCTACCGGCTGGCCGCCGACGGCGGGTGACAGCGCCCTCGGTGGTGTCGGGCCTCGGTTTCCAGATTGCGGTTGTGAGCAGTGAACCGATCCGCTCTGGAACGCAACAGTAGTGGCGATGGACAACGAAGATCTGATCGCTGCGATGGCTGGCGGTGACGAGAGCGCGCTGCGGAACTGTTCTCGCGGCACGCCCCGTGGCTGGCTGTTCGGCTGCGCGCGGCGCTGCCGCCCCGGACGTGGAGGACGTCCTGCAGGAGACCTTTCTGGCCGCCTGGCGGGCGCTGCGGCGTACCGACGTGAGGGGCCGGCGGTTGGCTGTGGGGATAGCCCGTCGCCAGGCCGCGCTGTGGCTGCGCCGACGCGGGCAACCCGCACTGCTGCTCTCCGCCCTGGCCGACACCGACGACCGGCATGTCGCAGACCCGGCTGACGCGGCGCTGTCCAGGGCGGAGCTTGCCGATGCGGTGAAGGTGTTGGGGCCGGAGGGCAGCCTGCAACGCGAAACCTGGCGGCTGATGTACGTCGAGGACAAATCCGTGGCTGAGGTGGCGGAGCTGATGGGTGTTCCCGCGGGGACGGTGAAGAGCCGCGCGTACCAGATTCGCCGGTTGATGCGTGCTGCTCTGCGGCGGCACGAGCCGGCGCGCGATGGAGGTGGGCAATGACCAGCGGTGACGGGACGCGCCAGGCCCACGAGCCCCAGGAACGCGGCCCTGGGCCAGAAGACGTCGATCTTGGTCGGGTTTGGATCGGGGTGGCCGCGCAGGTGTGGCGTCGCCGTCCCGGGGCGATGGAGCGGCTGGCGGGGCACCTGCTGCGCTCGCCGGGCCTGGCCCGTGCGTTGGTGACGACGCCGTCGCTGGTACTTGGTGGGTCATCGCGACCGCGGTGGTGCTGCTGGCCGGACTGCTCGCCACGCTGAGCACCGGGACGCCGTACGTGGCGCTCCTCGCGCCCGCGGTCGCCGCCGTGGGCATCGCGTACGCCTATGGCCCGGGGACTGACCCAGCATGGGAGTTGTCGTGCAGCATGGCGGTCAGCGATCGCATGGTGCTGCTGGTCCGGGCGCTGGCGGTGTTCGGTGTGAACGCGGCGCTCGGGCTGGCCGCTTCGGTCGCCTCGGGATCGGCCACGGCGGTCACGCTCGGCTGGCTGGTCCCGATGACCGCGGTGTGCGCGCTGGCCCTGGCGGCCGCGACGCTCGCCCGGTCGGCCAACGTGGGCGTGATGGCGGGCCTGCTCGGCTGGACGATCACTGTGCTGTCTGGGCAGGTGGCCGCCGGTCGCCTCACCGCCGTGGTCACCGATTCCGTCCTCTGGCCTTCCTACTTGGCGTTCGCCGCCTGCTGCGCGGCGATCGTCGTCTACTCGACCCGGACCCCGAGAGGAACGTCATGAACGTCGAGATCAGTGATCTCACCCGGCGCTTCGGCCGCACCGAGGCTGTGACGGGGTGACGATGCAGACCGGCCCTGGAGTGTTCGGTCTGTTGGGCCCGAACGGGGCGGGTAAGACATCGCTGTTGCGGATGATGGCCACGGTGATTCCACCGACGTCGGGTCGGATCCGTCTGCTCGGCCGAGATCCCGGCCAGTACGGGCAGCGCCGGCAGATCCGGCGCCGGCTCGGCTACGTGCCACAGAACCTCGGCTACTACCCGCGCTTCACCGTTGTGGAGTTCGTCGAGTACTTTGCGCTGCTCAGGAGATGCCGCCAGCGCGGGTGCACCACGCGGTCGCTGCCGCGGTCGAACGCGTGGGCCTGGGCGACAAGGCGACGGCGAAGCTACGCACGCTCTCGGTGGGATGCTGCGCCGGGTGGGCATCGCGCAGGCCATCGTCAACGAACCCGAACTACTCCTGCTCGACGAGCCGACCGCCGGCCTGGACCCCGAGCAGCGGGTGGCGTTCCGCGCTCTGCTCCGCGACCTGGGGCAGCGCGCGACCGTCATGGTCAGCACGCACCTCGTCGAGGATGTCGGCGCCGCCTGCACCAGGTCGCCCTGATGGATCGAGGGAAGATCGTCTTCCAGGGCACGCCGCAGGAGCTGACCGCGCGCGCCGAGGGAACCGCCGCGGCCGGCGATGCTCCGCTGGAACGCGGATACAGCGCGGTGCTGGCGCAGGTGCGCTCGTGACCGCCGCTTTGGTAGTGCCTGCGCCGGACGCAACGGCCCGTCGTTCGCGCCGGGCGCTCACGGTGACGGAGGGCTGCTGCGGCTTGAGATGCGCCGCAGCGCGATGCTGTGGATGCTGCCGCTGCTCGCCGCGCTGTTCTGGTTCATCACCTACCGGCCGAGCATGGTCTCCCCGCCGTTGTGGAACGTGCGGGCCATGGCCATGCAAACGACCGCCCTGGCGGTCTTCGCGCCGACGGTGGTCGCGCCGCCGCGTGGCTCGGCTGGCGGGAGCGTCGCCACGGCATGGCCGACCTGGTGACCGGCACGGCCCGGGCGCAATGGGCTCGCCACCTCACCACCTGGGCCGCGACCACCTGCTGGGCGATCATCGCCTACCTGGGATGCGTGGGTGTCCTGTACGGGTGACCGCGTGGCAGGGCGCCTGGGGCGGGCCGTTGTGGTGGCCGGCCGTGGTGGGCGTCGTGAGCATGCCGGCGTTCGCCGCGCTCGGGTTCGCGGCCGGGGTGCTTCGTCCCAGCCGGTTCACCGCCCCGTTGGTCGCGATCGGCGTGTTCCTCGCGCTGCAGATCAGCCTGCAGTTCATTCACGGCGATGACTCGTACTGGCAGATCTCGCCGCTGGTGGCCGCCCCTGGGAGATCGGCCCTGACCCGGCGTGGCGACCTTCTACCGCTACCTGCCCGACCTTCCCATCGCGCAGGTGCTGTTCCTCGCCGGCCTGACCGCGGCGCTGCTGGGCACCCTCGGCCTACCCGCCGACGCCGGCGGCCGGCGGCTACGCGCTGCGCGGCGGCCATCACCACGGTCGGTTTGCTGGCGGCCGGAACCGCGGTTGGGTTGGCCGGCACCGGCCGGCTCGACGCCCACGGCATGATCGCCATCCCGCTACTGCACAACGCGGGCAACGACCGTCCGTGCGCTACACGCCCGTCTGCAGCCAGACCACGATTCCGGTCTGCCTGCACCCCGGCTACATCGGCTACCTGCCTGCCGTGACGCAAGCTCTCGAACCGGTGCTCACCGAGCTGGCGGGCCTGCCCGGCGCGCCGGTGCGGATCAGCCAGGCCGTCGCGAGATATGAACAGGGGCCCGACAATCGTGTCAGCATCAGTCGGGTTGGCCCTCCTACGAGCGGCTCACCACCGGTGTTCCACCTGCTCCTGCCCCAGCAGACGGCCACCAACGAACTTGTTGCCGAGCTACGCGTGGACGCCACCCACAGCATCGTGAACAGCGTCGTCGGCGGGGGCGCAACGCGAGTCCCGCGCAGCAGGCGGTCACGGACGCCATCCTCGGCACCTCCACCCTCGCGCCCGGTAGTCCCACTGCCGCCGCGGCACAGCGGCTGGCCGCGCTGCCGGCTGCCGTTCGGCACGCCTGGCTCATGGAGCACGTAGCGGCGCTGCGAGCGGGCAGCTCACCCTGGAGCAGCTGCCATGACCGGGGCCGAAACCCGTCACCGCCCGCACGCCGTAGCACCGGGCGGGGCGATGCGCGCCGCGCTGCGGCTGGCCTGCCTGCACCTGGCCAGCCGCCGCGTCCCGGCGGCCCTGGCGGCGGTGGCGGCCTGCGCCGCCGGACTGCGGGTCGCCCTGCAGTGGCAGTGGGAGGCATACGGTGCGTTGCAGTTGCCGCTGATCTTCGAGACCGGGTGCGCCGTGTCATCGCCGTCACCGCCACCAGTCTGCTCGGCGAGCCGGAACGCATCACTGGACGCTGGTTACCGTTCCTGCGGCTGGCCACCACGCTGGCGCTGACCGTCGCCGCCGTCACTGCCCTGGCCGCCGCTGGAGCCGGTGCACACCTGGCCGGCGGCACGATTGAGGTACTGCGCAACACCGTCGGGCTGGTCGGCATCGGCCTGCTGTGCGCTGCCCTGCTCGGCGGCGCACAGGCATGGGCCGGCCCTACCACCTACCTCATGATCGCCCTCTACGCGCTGTACACGCAGTGGCACGGGCCGGCGCTGACCACGCCGTGGCTGTGGCCCGCTCGACCGCCACACGACCTCGGCGGCGCACTCTGCGCCGGCGTGGTGTTCGTCGCCGGAGTGGTGCTCATCGCGGTGCGGGGAGCCCGGACACCGGCCCGGAGACCGCACGCAGCGGATGATCGAGACAGGCGGCGGGGAGCCGCGCCTCCCCGGCCGTCTCAGGGCCTTCTCAGCCCTGAGGACCCTAGGCTGCGGATATGGCCACGTCGCTCACCTCGTTGCGGGCCCCGGCCCGGTGGGCGCCGCCGCCTGGGCGTGCGGATGCGTTCGGCGCTGGCCGCCACCATGGTGGTGGCGGTGGTCTTCGGGATTGGCGCGGCCGTCTTCGTCTACCTGGCCCGGGCCAACCTGGTCCGCACCGTGGACGCGGCTGCCCGGCAACGCGCCGCCGAGGTGGCCACGGCGGTGGCTGGCGGCGACTCCGACGCCATCGCCCAGACGTTGAAGTCCAGCCCGGGGAGCAGAGCCTGGTGCAGGTACTGGCGCCCTCGGGTGCGGTGCAGGCGGCGTCGCCGACGCTCGACGGTGCCGTGCCGCTGTCCCGGCTGCGCCCGGCCGCCGGTCAGACGCTGCGGGAACAGCGGACGCTGCCCTTCGCCGACGATGACCCCAATCGGGTGGTCGCGATTGGTGTCGGCACCAGCTCGGGCACCCGGACGGTGCTGGTGGCCCAGTCGTTGCGACCGGTACACGAGAGCACCGAGGTGATCGCCGCGATCCTGGTCATCGGGTTGCCGGCGATGCTGCTGCTGATCGGCGCGGCCGTGTTCCTGTTCGTCGGCCGGTCGCTGCGCCCGGTGGAGGCGATCCGCCGTCGGGTAGCGGGCATCACCGCCCGCGACCTGCACGCCGGGTGCCGGTGCCCCAGGCACACGACGAGGTGGCAGCACTCGCGCAGACGATGAACGGCATGCTCGACCGGCTGCAGACGGCGGCGACCAGCCAACGGCGGTTCGTCGCCGACGCCAGCCACGAACTGCGCAGCCCGCTGGCAACCCTGCAGGCCGGCCTCGACCGCCTCACGATGACACCCCTGCCCGGCGCGAACGACGACCTGGTCCGACTGATGCGCCACGAGTCGCAGCGACTGGGTCGGCTGATCGCCGACCTGCTGCCTCGCCCGCATCGACGAACACGGCCTCATCCTGCGTCGCGAGGACGTCGACCTCGACGACCTGGCCTACACCGAGCGGGAGCACCTCTGCGCCCGCCGACCGGACCTGACCGTCCGCACCCAGCTCACCCCGGTGCGGGTGACCGGCGACGCCCACGACCTCGGGCGGGCGTTGCGCAACCTCGCTGACAATGCCGCCCATCACGCACGCCACGAGGTCCTCCTAGGGTCCGGGCCGAGGACGGGTGGGGTTGCCTGGAGGTCACCGACGACGGGCCGGGCGTGCCGGCGGCCGAGCGGGAACGAATCTTCGAACGGTTCGTCCGGCTCGACGAGAGCAGAGCGCGCGCCGACGGCGGAAGTGGTCTCGGCCTGCCGATCACCCGGGAGATCGTCGCGGCGCACGGCGGACGGTGCGGGTGCTGCCTGGCCCGGAATGACGATCCAGGTCCGACTGCCGTTGACCGGCGTCAGCGACCCGGGCGACTGATCCCAGGGCGTGTGCGACTGCCGGTGTCCTCGCTTTCAGGGTCCTCTCAGTAGCGAACAGATTGGCTGGGCTCAGCCGGTCGACGGGAGCCGGGTCGGCAACGGGATCGGACGCCCGATGAACTACCACCTGTTTCACCTCATCAACGCAGCTGCCGGACATCATGATCCGGTTGACGACGTGTTGGAGTGGTGCGCCGTCTGGCTGATCTACCTTCTCGGCGCCCTGGCGACGGTCGCGCTGCTGCTCGGCCTGAGGTCGCGTGGTTGGCCGCTACTCGTCCGCGTCGCGGCGTCGCTGGCCCTGGCGTTCGCCGCCGGTCAGGTCGTTGCATTTGCCAGCACCGAGGTCCGCCCGTTTCAGACGCATCCCGTGCATCAGCTGATCCCACACGACCCAGGAGGTCGCTGCCCAGCGACCACGCCACTGCGGCTTTCGCGGTGGCCTTCGCCGTCGGGGTGTTCCTGTCCTGGCGCTGGGGACTACTGCTCTCGGTGCTGGCCGCTGTCATCGGCTTCGCCCGAGTCTGGGCGGGCGTGCACAACCCAGCCGACATCCTCGTCGGCGCGGTCATCGGCGGGGAGCTGTCCTGACCATCGCGCTCGCCGCACGCGTTCTTAATCGGCGTGCCCACCAACAGCGTCCACGGGCCGCCGCCAGCAACCATTGAGCACTCTTTTGCCCGCCCGCACCGCCCGTTTACTCACACACCCTCTCCTGGAGGTCTTCTCGTGTCAGCGTCCCTCGCCTTGGCGGCTGCGGGTCCCAGCTTCCTCGACCCGGGTGGTTGATCTCCACCTTCGGGCTGATCGGCATCCTCGCGATCGTCTTCGCCGAGTCAGGGCTGCTGATCGGGTTCTTCCTGCCGGGTGACTCGCTGCTGTTCACCGCCGGGTTGCTCGTCGCCGACGGCCACTACCTGCACCAACCGCTCTGGCTGCTCTGCCTGCTGGTGGCCGTGGCCGCGATCGCCGGGGATCAGGTGGGCTACCTGTTCGGCAAGCGAATCGGCCCGAGCCTGTTCCGCCGACCCAACTCACGCCTGTTCAAACAGGAGAACGTGCACCGGGCCAACGCCTTCTTCGACCGCCATGGAGCCCGGTCGGTGGTGCTGGCCCGGTTCGTGCCGATCGTGCGGACGTTCACCCCGATCATCGCCGGCGTCAGCCGGATGCACTACCGGACGTTCCTCCTCTACAACATCATCGGCGGGGCCCTCTGGGGCGTCGGCGTCACCGTCCTGGGCTACTTCCTCGGGCAGATCGGGTTCGTCAAGGCCAACATCGAAATCATCCTGATCGGCATCGTCGTGGTCTCCGTCCTACCGATCGGAGTCCAGCTCCTCCGATCCGGCCGGACCGCTACCGGACCTCCGCCGCGGCGACGAACCCCGGCGCGTCGGCTCCACCGCAAACCCCAACTCCTCGCAACGAGTGATTTCCCGCGCCGAGGACAGGCGCACGGCGGTGGCTCGCAGGCGAGCGCGTTGATGCCAACGGACAGTGGGCAGGGCCCGCAGCGCTGCCAACCCATCACGCCGATGCTCGCCGCCCGTCTGATCGAGCATGCCCAGGCCCGTGGGCCGTCACGCCCACCGACACGCTGCTGCGCACCCCGGCCCGTGCGTGAAAACGCGCGGTCAACCTGCCCGGGCTCTCTCCCGTCAAACGGGGCGGCTCTTCCCAAGGTGCGGTGGTTTGGTTTCAGGAGGTGCGGCGGATCCGGGCGAAGGCGAGTCCGCCGAGCAGTGCGGCGAGCAGGCCGAGGACCAGGGCTGCGTAGCCGCCGACGATGCCGTTGCCGGTGCCGGGTCCTCCGTCGGCGGTGGCCACCACCAGCCCGCCGACGAGCACGCCGGTCACTCCTGCGGCCAGGGCCACGGCTGATCTCCGCTTCGGGCTGTGGCTGGTGGGGCGGCCCAGCGCTAGTCCGCCGATGATCGCGCCGGCCAGCGCCACGACGACGGCTGCGGTGGCCACGATGCGGTCGCTGGTCAGGGTGGATGCGTCGACGGTGGACGCGGCGAGCAGGTCGCTGATGGGCATGAGGTGCTCCTTGTCCGGCTTGAACTGGCTGTCGCCTGATCCTGTCCGGTGGTTCGCCGTCTGGCGTCGTGCCGGCGTGGTCATGTCATGCTGCTGCGGATGTGGGTGCGAGCCGGGACGGTACTGCGTACGCGGTAGGGCTGGCTCCTCTCTCGCACGAGTCGCCGTGGGCGGGTGGCCGGCTAGGGTGCGCGCATGAGCAGTGCACGGATCGGTGTCGGGACTGGCTGATCGCGGCCGGGGTGGCGGCGATCCTGTTGATCAGCGGGCTGTCGGGGAACGCTCGGCCACCGGCCTCGATCCGCTCGGCGTCGTCCTGTTGGGCGTCGGCGGTCTGGCGCTGGTCGCGCGGCGGCGGGCTCCGGTCGTTGTCCTGGTCGTGGCCGGGGTGTGCGCGACGGGCTATCAGGCGGCCGGGTTTGATGTGTTCGCGGTCGCGTATCTGGTCGCGGTCTACGCGGCGGTGCGGGCCGGGCACCGGACCGTGACCGTGGTGACGAGCGTGCTCATGCTGGCCGCTCTCCCGTGGCGGCGATGACCTCGGGTCTGTCCGCGGGCGAGGCGTTCGCACAGGCCAGGGGCGTCCTTGAGCTGGCCTGGCTGATCGCCGCCGGGGCGGCGGGCGAGCGCTGCGCCAAGCCGAGCGACGGGCGGACGAGGCCGAACGCACCCGCGAGGAGATCGCGCTGCGCCGCGCCGACGAAGAGCGGCTGCACATCGCGCGGGAGCTGCACGACACCCTCACCCACCAAATCTCGGTGATCAAGGTGCAGGCCGAAGCCGTCGTGCACCTGGCCCAGAAGCGGGGCGAACCGGTGCCGGACGCGCTGCTGGCGATCCGGGACGCCGGTCGTGAGGCGTCCCGGAACTACGCGCGGCCCTGGAAGCGCTGCGCGAGGACGGCAGCACCGCGCCGCACGGGCTCGACCAGATCCCGGACCTGGTGCAGCGGGCGCGGACGACCGGTCTGGCCACGTCGTTGACGATCGAGGGGCACCGCACGGGTGTGCCGGTCACGGTGGACCGGACCGCGTACCGGATAGTGCAGGAGTCGCTGACCAACATCACCCGGCACGCCGCGGCCGTCACCGCCTCGGTCCGTGTCGAGTATCGCCCGACGCGGTCGTCGTCCAGGTCGATGACGACGGCATGGCCGCGCCGGAGTCCGGCTCGTGCCTGGGGTTGGGCTGCTCGGGATGCGGGAACGGGTGACCGCTCTGGGCGGCCGGCTCCGTGCCGGGTCGCGCAGCGAGGGCGGCTTCAGGGTGCACGCCGAACTACCCGTGGAACGGGCGTCGTGATCCGGGTTCTGCTGGTCGACGACCAGCCGCTCATCCGCAGCGGGTTTCGCGCCCTGCTCGACGCCGAGGACGACATCACGGTGGTGGCCGAGGCCGCCGACGGCCGTGAGGGGTGGCGCTGGCCAGAGAGCACCTGCCCGACGTCGCGCTCATCGACGTCCAGATGCCCGTCCTCGGCGGGATCGAGGTGACCCGCCGGATCGCGGCGGACCCGGCCCTGGCCGCGGTCCACGTCGTCATCCTGACCAACTACGGCCTGGACGAGTATGTCTTCAACGCCCTGCGGGCAGGCGCGGCTGGCTTCCTCGTCAAGGACATCCTGCCGGAAGACTTCCTGCACTCCATCCGCGTCGCCGCGCGGCGACGCCTGCTCGCGCCCTCGATCACCCGCAAACTGATCGATCGGTACGTCACCCAGCCTCCACCCTCCAACAACGCCGAGCTGGCACACCTGACCACCCGCGAACGCGAAGCCGTCGCCCTGGCCGCGCACGGCTTGTCCAACGACGAGATCGCCGCACGGATGGGAATCAGCCCGGTGACCGCGAAGACCCACGTCAACCGAGCCATGACCAAACTGCACGCCCGCGACCGAGCCCAACTGGTCGTGCTCGCCTACGAGTCCGGCCTGGTGATGCCCCGCAACCGCTAACACCGACCGGCCGATCCTGGCACCGCGCATGCTCATGTCGCCGCGCACCCTGCCCACGTCCGGCCGAGGCTATGGGTCCTGACCACGACCACCCGGAACACCATCAAATAATTTTGATGTATTCTGCGGGGCGTGGCACGTCACCAGCACCGCGACGCGGTAGACCCGACAGCGTTCCTGCACGCCGCCGGTCATCCGGTCCGCTGGCAGCTGTTGAGTGAACTCGCCGCCAGCGACCGACAGGTGCATGAGTTGACCGCACTACTCAATCAGCCACAGAACCTCGTCTCGTACCACCTGGGACTGCTGCGCAAGGCGGAACTGGTCGGCACGCGGCGCAGCACCGCCGACGGTCGCGACATCTACTACCGTCTCGACCTCGTCCGCTGCGGCGACCTGCTCACCGCGACCGGCGCGGCGCTGCACCCGCGCTGCGGATGACCCGGCCGTCCCCACCGCCCCATGTGCGGGCGAACGTGCTGTTCCTGTGCACCGGCAACAGCTCCCGTTCCCAGATGGCCGAAATCCTGCTGCGGCGCGCCGCCGGCAGCACCGTCGAGGTCCGCAGCGCCGGCAGCCACCCAAACCTGTGCATCCGTCCGCGATGCGGCTGTTCCCCGAGCTCGGAGACGCCCACTCGAAGCATTTCGACGAATACACCGGCCGACACTTCGACCATGTCATCACCCTGTGCGATCGGGTCCGAGAGATCTGCCCCGAGCTTCCGGGCAACCCGCAGGCCACGCACTGGAGCATGCCGGACCCTGCCCGCGACCCGGTGGGTCTGCCCGCCTTCGTGCGCACCGCCGCCGAACTCGATGAGCGCATCGGGTTCCTGCTGCACCGCATCGCCGCTCACCAACCTGCGGAGGCATCATGAGCAGTTCGGCCGACAGCACCGTCCACGTCCGCTACCTCGTCGACGACGTCCAGGCCGCCGTCGACTTCTACACCACCCACCTCGGCTTCATCCGCAACACCGCCTTCCTGCCCGCGTTCGCCGACGTGCGTCGCGGCAACCTTCGCCTGCTGTTGTCCGGACCGGCCAGCTCCGCCGGACGGGCGATGCCAGACGGCCGCACGCCGCGCCCCGGCGGCTGGAACCGCATCCATCTCCTCGTCGACGACATCGCCGCCGAAGTCGCGAAGCTGCGGGCCGCCGGAGTCGAATTCCGCAGCGACGTCGTCGAAGGACCCGGTGGCCAGCAGATCGTCCTGGACGACCCGGCCGGCAATCCCGTCGAACTCTTCCAGCCGGCAGCCGCCTGAATGACCCGCGACACCACCACCGCACCGCCGCCGGTCCGTCTCAGCACCGTACTCAAGGAGTGGGCGCGGATCGGCTGCATCGGCTTCGGCGGACCGCCCGCGCACATCGCGCTGCTGCGCAAGCTCTGCGTCGAGGACCGCAAATGGCTGAACGCGCAGGAATTCGAAGACGCCGTCGTCGCCTGCAACCTGCTGCCCGGTCCGGCCTCCACCCAGCTCGCGATCTTCTGTGCTGGCGGGTGCGAGGACGAGCTGGTGCCCTCGTTGGCGGAGCCGCGTTCGTCGTCCCCGGCCTGATCCTCATCCTCGCCCTCGCGGTGCTGTTCCTCGGCAATCCGCCGCTATGGGTCAAGGCAGCCGGAGCCGGAGCTGCCGTCGCCGCCGTCGCCGTGCACGCCGGGACCAGCCTCGTCCCCGCCAGTTGGCAACGAGCGACGCAACACAGCAGCCGACACCGCTGGACGCTCTACCTTTGCTCGGCGCGGTCGCCGCCGTCACGATCGGCCCCTGGCTCGTACTCGTGCTCATCGCCTGCGGCATCGTCGAGCGGATCGCGCAACGCCTGCCGATGCCACGGCGTCGCGGCCCGGCCCCAGCGGTTCCGGTGCTGGCAGCGGCCGGGTTCGGCGGCGGGTACTGCTGTCGATCGCCTGGGTCGCCCTCAAAGTCGGCGCCCTCTCCTACGGCGGCGGCTTCGTCATCATCCCGCTCATGCAGGCCGACGCCGTCGATCACCACCACTGGATGACCTCCGGGCAGTTCCTCAACGCGGTCGCCCTAGGCCAGGTCACCCCGGCCCCGTCGTGCATACCGTCGCGGTCGTCGGTTACGCCGCCGCAGGACTCGGCGGCGGACTACTCGCCTCCGCCGTAGCGTTCAGCCCATCCTTCGCGTTCATCCTGCTCGGCGCCCACCGCTTCGACCGGCTTCGCGGAAACCGCCACGTGCGAGCCTTCCTCGACGGCGCCGGCCCGGCCGCCATCGGCGCCATCCTCGGCTCGGCCGTCCCTCTCACCAGGCCCTCACCCAACCCTGGCAGTACGCCATCCTTGCCGGCGCCGCGGTACTCATGCTCGCACTGCGCCGCGGCCGGTACTGACACTCACCGCCGCCGCCGCCATCGGCGTTATCACCGTCCTCGCCGGCGCATCTCTCTCACACTGACTCAGCCTGGTTGACCAATCCGCTTCGCCACCCCACGGGCCCTTCACGCTGCGGCCGTGTCGCACCGATGCTGTTGATGGGCGATCACGTCTGCCGTGATGCCGGCCGCTGCTCCTTTAGTGGCGAAGTGGCCGACTGCGCTCTCCTGTCCTGCGTCGCTGACAAATGCTGAGTTCACGTGGGTGACGTGCGGAACATCGACACACCTGGACGGCTATACCCCGGGGTATCTTGAGGGTGAGGAGGCGATGAGGATGTCGCACGAGAACGAGCACCACCGGACGCGGACCCCGGGTGAGACCGTCGACCCACACGGCGGCCACGGTGATCACCGAAGAAGCCGAGAGGGTCAGGGCGGGCAGCCCGTTGAGCCGGCACCCACGACGACCATGACGGCCATGCCGGGCACGGCGGGCATGACAAGCACGCCGGGCATGACCCGGAGATGTTCCGCCGTAAGTTTTGGCTGAGTCTGGTCTTGACGGTTCCGATCGTGGTGACCAGTCACATGGTGATGGACTGGTTCGGCTATCGGCTGGACTTTCCGGGCGTGGACTGGGTGGGACCGGTGCTGGGCACGGTGGTGTTCGTTTACGGCGGGTGGCCGTTCCTGCAGGGCGCGGTGCGGGAGGTCCGTGACCGGGCGCCGGGGATGATGCTGTTGATCGCGATGGCCATCACCGTCGCGTACGTGGCCTCGGCGGCGACCGCGCTGGGCGTGTTCGACCTGGACTTCTGGTGGGAGCTGGCGGCTCTGGTCACGATTATGCTGCTCGGGCACTGGCAGGAGATGAAGGCCATCGGGCAGGCGCAGGGCGCGCTGTCGGCCCTGGCCGCGCTGCTGCCCGACGACGCCGAACGCCTCAGCGGTGACGGTCAGCCCGAACGGGTGCGGGTCAGCGACTGGGAGTCGGTGACGTGGTCCTGGTGCGCCCCGGTGGGCGGGTGCCGGCCGACGGGCGCATCACCGACGGCCGCGCGGAGTTGGACGAGTCCATGATCACGGGTGAGTCGCGGCCGGTCGGCCGCGAGCGCGGCGATCGGGTGGTGGCGGGCACGGTCGCCACCGACGCGGCCATCCGGGTGCGCGTCGAGGCCGTCGGCGAGGACACCGCCCTGGCCGGCATCCAACGCCTGGTCGCGCAGGCCCAGCAGTCCAGCGGTAGGGCGCAGGTCCTCGCTGACCGGTTCGCGGCCTGGCTGTTCTACATCGCCACCGTCACCGCCGCCGCGACGCTGCTGATCTGGACACTGATCGGCAACCTCGACGAGGCCGTCGTCCGCACCGTCACGGTTCTGGTGATCGCCTGCCCGCACGCGCTGGGCCTGGCCATCCCGTTGGTGATCGCCCTGTCCACCGCCGTGGCCGCGAAGGGCGGCATCCTGGTCAGGACCGCCTCGCCCTGGAGCGGATGCGCACCATCGACACGGTGCTGTTCGACAAGACCGGCACCCTGACCCGCGGCGAGCACGTCGTCGCCGGTGTCGCCGCCACCGGTGGCGTCAGCGAGACCGACGTGCTGGCCGTCGCGGCGGCGGTGGAGGCCGACAGCGAACACCCCCTCGCACGGGCCATCGTCACCGCCGCCGCCCAGCAGGGCACCCGCCGCACCGCGACCGGTTTCCAGTCGCTGACCGGTCGCGGGGTCCGCGCCGACGTCGACGGCGTCAGCTATGTCGTCGGCGGACCCGCTCTGCTGCGCGAACTCGACGCCACGGCGCCCGGCGACCTCGACGAGCATCGGGCCGAGTGGTCCCGGCGGGGCGCGGCGGTGCTGCACCTGCTGCGTCTCGACGGCGACCAGGCACGCGTCATCGGCGCCCTCGCCCTCGAGGACCAGATCCGCCCGGAGGCGCGCCAAGCCATCGCCGACCTTCGTCAGCAAGGCATCCGCAAGATCGTCATGATCACTGGGGACGCGCGCCCGGTGGCTGAGGCGGTCGCCGCCGATCTGGGCTTCCGGCCCGGTGAGGACGAGGTGTTCGCCGAGGTGTTGCCCGCTGACAAGGACGAGGCGGTCGGTGAGCTGCAACGCCGGGGGCTGCGGGTGGCGATGGTCGGTGACGGCGTGAACGACGCTCCCGCGCTGGCCCGCGCCGACGTTGGTATCGCCATCGGCGCCGGCACGGACGTCGCGATCGAATCCGCGGGCGTCGTGCTCGCCTCCTCCGACCCGCGTGGGGTCACCGGAGTCATCCGGCTCTCGCGCGCCTCGTACCGCAAGATGATCCAGAATTTGGCCTGGGCCGCCGGCTACAACGTCGTCGCCCTGCCGTTGGCCGCCGGGGCTCTGGCCTGGGCCGGAGTGAGCCTGAGTCCCGCGGTCGCTGCGGTGCTGATGTCCGTGTCCACCATCGTGGTCGCGCTCAACGCCCAACTGCTGCGCCGCGTGCAGCTACGCCACCGGACGATTCAGCTCTGGATCGCGGGTTCGCCTCGAAGGACCCGGCGCCGGTCCGTTAGCGTGAAGCGCATGACACCGCCGGCAGCACGAACCGGGCTCCTCGTCCGGTTCGTGCTGCTGGCCTGCACCTGTCGGGCTGGCCGCCATGCACAGCCTCGGCCACGACCCCGTCATGTCGATGCGATCCGCCGCCGGGCACGCCGATCACGCTGCCGGGCAGCCGGCCCGCCCGCGGCCCACGGTTGCGGCAGCGACAGCTGCGATCACCCATCGGCTTCCCCGCTGGGCCACGGCACTGGGCACCTGCCCGGTTGGCAGGTGTGCCTGGCCCTCGTGGCGGCTGTCGGCCTCGCGGTGGCCCTCGGCGTACTCCTGCTCGCCCGCACGAGTCACGCCCGCCTACGGCAGCGCCCCGCCGGCGTGCCGCGAGTTCCCGGGCGCCACCAGCGCCCGCATCGGATTGCACCTGAGCTCGGTGTCGGTGCTGCGCGTATAGGCGCTGCGACCTGCGGCGGACACGTCCGCCGGCTCGCACGCACCTGTTCCCGCAGTTTCCTCGACACCGAAAGGCACATTCCGCGATGACTCGCACCCGCCTACGCCGCGCCGTCCTGACCGCGGCCAGTCTCACCACCGCCGTCGCGCTCACCGGCTGCGGCACCGACCAGCACGGCTCCGCCGCCGGAAGTCACAACAGCGACAGCATGGCCAGCCCGACGCTCAGCGCTGCCCCGAGCAGCCCTGGCGCCGCTAACGCCGCCGACGTCTCGTTCGCCCAGGCGATGATCCCGCATCATCAGCAGGCCGTGCAGATGGCCGACCTCGCCGTCACGCGCGCCACCGACACGGACGTCAAGCAACTTGCCACCCAGATCAAGGCCGCCCAAGGGCCAGAGATCACCACCATGACCCGGTGGCTGGCCGCCTGGGGCACCGGCGCCAACGGCCACCGCCTCCGGCGAGCCCGGCCAGCATCATGGCGAAAGCGCCAACGCCTCACCCGGCATGGACCAGGACCACGGCATGCCGGGCATGATGACCGACGCCGACATGACCGCACTCGCCGCCACGGCCGGCGCGGGCTTCGACCGGCAGTTCCTCACGATGATGATCGCCCACCACCGGGTGCCATCAGCATGGCCAGGAACGAGATCGGCACTGGCGCCAACACCGACGCCAAAGCCCTCGCCCAGCAGATCGCCGACGTCCAGCAGGCCGAGATCGACACCATGAACAGGATCCTCGCCCGCCTCTGAGCGCTGCAGTGTGTGCCCGGGCGTTTCTCGACGCCCGGGCACACTTCATCATCTGGCTAATCTCCGCGAGCGCCAGGCCCGAGGCCGGCAACGGCGTTCGGCTCGGCCGCCGCACTCGCTCAGCCGTCCCTGGAGCACTGCTTGGAGCTTTATTGCCCTCCGGGAGAAGTCGCGGGCGCCAGACCTTGATGTTCGCGACAAGCCGCTGGTGCCCCGCCGTATGGTGTCGAGTCGGCCCGCTGGTCAGTTGCGGGGCCAGACCCGCACGGGCACTCGGGAAACGCCGCCGTCAGGAACCGTTCGGTGACGCGGTCGCGCAGGAGGCAGTCCGGCCAGGCGTCGAGCACGTCGGGCAGGGTGCGGTGCCCGAGGGCCAGGTGAAGCAGGCCCCGGGCGGGATGGCGGCGTGGGTCTCGGGGTCGGTGGCGGGACTGACGGCGCCCGCAGGTCGTCACTGCGCTCAGCTCGCCGTCGCTGAACTCCAGCCGGGCGGCGCGGCCGTAGGTGTCGATGGTCAAGGCCGGCTCGTGCCACCGCAGGTCGGCGGTGCGCCAACGCTCACGCAGCAGCGGTAGCAGTCGGGCGAGCAGCTCGACCGGGTCGCCGGTGCGGACGTACCAACCCTGGGTCGCCTCGGTACACCGGGCGGGCCGAGTCGGGCCAGGGGTGCTCCGGGTCGAGGATGGGACGCACCGCGGTGAACGGCTGACCGGCCGACGCCTCGTACTGCCGGCCGACGTGGCCCAGGTGTGCGTGCATCACGGCGGCGGCCTGCGGCCAGTCGGCCGGTCGCTGACACGCGGCCGCGACCACCATCAACTCGCCGGTAGCGGAGAGCCGGGCACCGTGGGCCAGGTATCCGAGTACGTCGGCGTCGTGCACCAGGACGGCGACGACGCGCCGGGCGATATCGGCCGGACGGCGCCCGGCGATCTCGTACCGCCACACCGCCGCGTCCCTCGGGCAGACAAGGGCGTTGCCATCGGCGAGGCGTCGGTCGATGTCGGCGAGGGCGTCCGCGTCGGCGACGGTGGCCGGCGCACCGTCATGTCGCCAACAGGGTTGTCCGGCCGGTCCTGGGCGGCGTCCGGCAGCGCGGACGAGGGCATCGAGCAGGCGCCGTCGTTGGCCAGGGCGTAGTCGTAGCCGAGCCGCCGGTAGAAGTACGGAATCCCCTCGATCACCTGGACCGGCACACCGTCGAGCGCGTATCGCTGGTGCAGTGCGGCGAACAGGTGCTCGGTGAGCCGGTTGCCGCGGTGCTCCGGCGCCGTACCGACCAACTCGACCTGGGCTACCGGCAACTGGACACCGGCCAGGCTCCAGTTCTGCCGCAGCCCGACCAGGCTGGCGACCGGGCGGCCGGTGGCGGTGTCCTCGGCGACTAGGAAGTCGTCGGGCACGACCGAGGATGACCGTCCAACAGGTCTTCGACCCAGGCGGCGATGCCGGGGTGCGGTTGCCCACCGGTTACCGATTGAAGCTGAACCGACGCGTGGAGGCGAGCGAGCACGGTGGCGTCGGAAAGCCGGCCCGGCCGCACCACGTAACGGTCGTTCTCCCGTGTCATGCCGTGTCTCCTAGCGTGGGTTCTGACCGTTCGGGCCAGGATTTCGTCCCTGCGGGCTCAGCATCAGCGGCGTGCGCCACCGCGGATGAGCGATGCGGTGACCGGGCTGGCTGGTGTCGGTCGAGTCCAGCGGCACGCCACGGGTTGTCGTCGCTGGCGAGCCGCCTATCGGCCGTTCACCGGGAGCGGGGACTCGGGGTGATGGCCAGCGCGGCGACGGCAGTGACGATGGCGACGATCGCGGCGGTGGTGAAGCCGCGCGAGAAGCCGCCGGTGCCAGTGCCGGCGATGCTGACGGCGGCCACGCTCGAGACGACGGCTGCGCCGACGGAGGCCCCGAATTCGTGGAAGGTGCTGACGATTCCCGAGGCCAGGCCTGCTTCGTGGGCCGCGACCTGTCCCAGCGCGGTGGCGGCCGACACCACGAAAGCGCTCCGGTACCGGCCGCCGCGACCGCCATACCGGCCACCAGGGGCGGCGCCGGTCCAGATCGCCGGGACGGCCAGGCCGGCGGCGGCAACGGTCAGCCCGGCCACCGCCAGGGTGCGGGGTCCGGTGCGGCCGATGACGCGTCCGGCCACCTGTGCGCCGAGCATGGTGGACAGCGCGCTGGGGAGGAAGAGCAGGCCGGTGGTCAGTGCGCCGTAGCCGTACTGCTGCTGCAGTGCGAACGTGCCGAGGAAGAACATCATGATCATGATTGCGGTGGCGACGAGGATCAGCAGGCTGCCGGTCGCCACGGGCCTGCGGGCCAGGAGCCGTACGTCCATCAGTGGGCTGGCGGCGAGGCGCTGGCGGGCCACGAAGGCGGTGTAGACAAGCGCCGACACCAGCAGCAGGAGCGCGGTGCTCCAGGTGGCCCAGCCGTGCTCTCCCGCCCTGATCAACGCGTAGATCAAGGTCGCGGTCGCGGTCGTGACGAGGGCGGCGCCGGCAACGTCGAGCGTGGCGTGCGGTGCGAGTGCGCGCTGCGCTGGTAGATGCGAGCGCAGCGTGAACAGCAGCACCACTGCGACGGGGACGTTGATGAAGAAGATCCACGCCCAGCCCGGTCCGGCGGTGAGGAGCCCGCCGAGCAGGACGCCGAGTGCGGCGCCGCTGCCGCCCAGCGCGGACCAGATGCCGAGCGCCCGGTTGCGTTCGTCGCCGTCGAAAATGGTGACGATGAGGGAGAGGGCTGCCGGGGACAGCATGGCGGCGGCCAGTCCCTGCGCCACTCGGCCGGTGAGAAGCATGGGCCCGGAGGTAGCCAGTCCAGCGGTCAGGGAGGCGAGGGCGAACAGCACCAGACCGGTCAGGATGAGCCGGCGAGGGCCGAACAGGTCGGCGGCGCGACCGCCGAGCAGCAGCAGTCCACCGAACGCGAGGGTGTAGCCGCTGACCACCCAGGTGAGGGTTTCCCGCCGCAGGTCAAGGTCCGCGCCCATGTGTGGCAGGGCGATCGCGACGACGGTGACGTCGAGGATGAGCATGAGCTGCGCGACGCCCACCAGCCCGAGGATGCGCCAGCGTCGGGGATCCGGGGTGCGGGTCGGATGGGCTGGAAGGGTGGCTGCGGGCGTGGACTCGGACACGGTGAGCGCCTCCGGAGCTAAGTTGTACAAGCTGTGTTCAACTTGCGTCCGGTACTGTAACTCATACACGCACTGTTTGACTTAAGGACGTCGCATGCCCCGCTCCGACACCACGCCGGCCCGCCGGGCGGACGCACGGCAGAACGCCGAGAAGATCGTGCAAGCGGCCGTCGCCTGCCTCGGACGCAACCCGCAGGCGAGCATGAACGACATCGCTCAGGAGGCGGGAGTCGGCAGGGTCACCCTGTACGGACACTTCCGTCCCGAGAGGCGCTCATCGAAGCGGCGTTGGTTCGACTGTTGGCCCGAGGCGACGAGGTGTTGGAAACCGTCGATCTCGGCGGTGATCCCGCGACGGGCTTCGCGCGCTCATGGAGTCGGGATGGCTGCTGATCGCCCAGGCGTCGTCGGTCCTGCAGGCGGCGGAGGAGGCCCTGTCCCCAGGCCGGGTGCAGGAGCTGCACGCGAAACCGGAGCAACGGGTTCATTGCCTGATCCGTCGCGGTCAGGCCGAAGGCGTGTTCCGGGCCGACATTGCCGCCGACCTGCTGTCCAGCGTCCTGCACCACATCCTGCACGGGGCGGCAGGCGACGTCGCAGCCGGACGGCTCGATCCGGTGGACGCGCCGAATGTCGTCGCCGAGATGGCCCTGGCCGTTTGCGCGCTTCCGGGTGCCGGCCGGATGAACGGGGGCTTGACAGGTAGGTGTGGGTCCACGGTCGTACCGCGGCGACGTGTTCGAGGACGCTGGCGGACCGGGTCTGGCCGGCATTTGCGCCTATGCGTGCCCGGCGTGGGACGCCGGTGACTTCATGGCACTCCTGCGGAACGACCCGGGTTAGTGGGGACGCGCGGGGCGCCAGGCGGCGTTGCGGAGTAGGCGCAGGCCGTCGAGTCCGACGATGACGGTGGAGCCTTCGTGGCCGGCGACGCCGAGCGGCAGTGGGAGGTGGCCGAGGAGGTCCCAGCCGGCCAGGACGACGATGGACGTGGCGGCGATGATCAGGTTGGCGGTGACCAGGCGGCGGGCGCGCCGGAGAGGTCGATCACCGTGGGGATGGTGGTCAGGTCGTCGCGGACGATGACGGCGTCGGCGGTGGCGACGCTCAGGTCGGCCGGAGCGGCCCATGGCGATGCCGGTGTGGGCGGCGGCGAGCGCAGGCGCGTCGTGGACGCCGTCGCCGATCAGCAGCAGCCGGTGCCCGGCGGTGGCCTGTGCGCGGACGTGGTCGACCTTCTGCTCCGGCAGCAGTTCGGCGTGAAATTCGCCAATGCCGGTGTCGGCGGCGATGCGGGCGGCTGCGGTGGCGTTGTCGCCGGTCAGCAGCATCGGTGGGGCGTCGTAGAGGCGGTCAACGCAGCGACGGTGGATCGCGCTTGCGGGCGCAGACGGTCGGTGAGGCCGAGAACTCCCAGGGGTCTGTTTTCGGAGAGAACCAGTACCACGGATTCGCCGTCGTGCTCGAGTGCGGCAACGGCGTCGCGTGCGCGCCGCCAGGCCTGCCGGTCCGCGTTTGGCAGTTCGATGTCGAGTAGACGGTGTGGGTTGCCGATCTGGACGGTGCGGCCGTCGATGTCGGCGGTGATGCCGAAGCCGGGTGAGGACGTGAACGACAGGGCGGGTCGCAGTGTCAGGTGGCGGTCGCGTGCGGCGGCGACGATGGCGCGCGAGGGTGTTCGGATGGGTCTTCGGCAGAGGCCGCCAGAGCGAGAGCTCGTGTTCGTCGATGCTCGTGTCGGGCATGGGCCGGATGGTGCTCAGGTGGGGTGGCCTTCGGTGAGGGTGCCGGTCTTGTCGAAGGCGACGCGGGTGGTGGCGCCGAGTTGCTCCATCACGACGGCCGACTTGACCAGGACTCCGTGGCGGCCGGCGTTGGCGATCGCCGACAGCAGCGGTGGCATGGTCGCCAGGACCACGGCACAGGGTGACGCCACGATCATGAAGGTCATGGCGCGCAGCAGGGTCGCCTGCAACTCCGCTCCGAACAGCAGCGGGATGACGAACAGGGCGATCGTTGCGCTGACCATGGCGATCGAATAACGCTGTTCGATCTTCTCGATGAACAGTTGGGTGCGGGCTTTCGTGGCGCTGGCCTGCTCGACCAGCGTGACGATGCGGGCGACGACGCTGTCAGCGGCGGGCCGGGTGACCCGGACGCGCAGGGCGCCGGTGCCGTTGACGGTGCCGGCAAACACATCGTCGCCCGTTTGTTTGTCCGCTGGCAGCGGCTCGCCGGTGATGCTGGCCTGGTCGACCTCGCTGATGCCGTCCTGGACGTAGCCGTCGGCACCGATCCGTTCACCGGGCCGGACCAGGATCACGTCCCCGACGTCCAGATCGGCGGTCGCGATGGTCTGCTCGCCGTCGGCGGTGAGCCGGCTGGCGTGCTCGGGGCGAGGTCGAGCAGCCGGCGCACGGAATCCTCGGTGCGGCGGGTCGCGACCGCCTCAATGCGCCAGAGGTGGCGAAAATGACGATCAGCAGCGCCCGTCGAGGACCTGGCCGATCGAGGCCGCCCCGACCGCCGCGACGACCATCATGCCCGACGACGAGCAGGTGGACCTCGCGGCCGAAACGTTCCGGCTGCTCGCCGACCCGACACGGATCAAGATCCTGTGGGCACTGCTGCAGGGTGAGTCGTCCGTCGCCTGCCTGGCTGACCTCGCCGGAACCTCTCCGACGGCAGTGAGTCAGCACCTGGCGAAGCTACGCATGTCACGGCTCGTGACGGCCCGCCGGCAGGGCACGTTCATGTACTACTCGGCCGCCAACGACCACGTCCGTAAGCTGCTGGCGCAGGCACTGCATCACGTCGACCACATCGACCCGCAACACTCCGACGCCGATGGCCAACCGGTCGTGGCTCAGACCGGGCGCCCGGCGTAGGGCGGCCCGGCCGCACGGCAAGCCGGCCGCTCGGCTCGAGTGACCGCGAGGCCACGGGAGGCCCGGCCTCGGTGATGTCGACGCGCGCTACTTGCGGTAACCCCGATTCTGGGCGGTGCCGGCCTGGCAGTGGCCGCGGTGCTGATCCTCGCCGAACGGGCGCGGTAAGGCCATCCGCAGCCCGGCCAAGTCGGCACTGCTCGCTGACGCCGCGAGCCGGGTCGGGATGGGCCGCGGGCTGGGCGTGCACAAAGCCCTCGACCAGATCGGCGCGTTCGCCGGTCCGCTGCTGGTCGCCGCGGTCGTCGCGGTGACCGCCGGCGCGCTGTGGCCGGGCTGGCGGTGCTGACCGTGCCGGCCGTGGCGGCGATGCTCCTGCTGATCACGCTTCGGGCGCGGGCCGGTGCCTCTCTGGCAGAGCGCGACGCCAGCACACGGTCAGGGGCTGCGGCGAATACCGGTCGGGAACCGTTGCCGGGCAGGTTCCACTGGTTCGCTGCGGCGATGGCGGTGTGCACCGCGGGTCTGGTGACCTTCGGGCTGATCGGTTTCCATCTGGTGCGCGCGGGCGTGGTCGCGACCGCGGCGGTGCCGCTGATGTACGCGATGGCGATGGCCGCTGGTGCGCTCGCCGCGCTGCTGACCGGGGTGCTGTACGACAGGGTCGGCCCGTGGGTTCTGGTGGGGCTACCCGCCATGATTGCCGTCGTGCCGCCGCTGGCGTTTGGTGGCGACCTGCCGGCGGCGGTGTTCGGGGTCGTGGTCTGGGGCGCTGCTGTCGGGCTGCAGGACTCCACCGTCAAAGCCATGGTCGCCGATCTCGTGCCACGAGACCGGCGGGCCACCGCGTACGGCATCTTCGCCGCTGTGCAGGGCACCGGGGCCCTGGCCGGCGGTGCCGCGGCGGGTTGCTCTACGACCGCTCGGTGCCAAGCCTGATCATCGCCGTGGCGCTTGCCCAGGCCGTCGCCCTGCTCATGCTTCTCGGCGTACTGACACGAACCCGCCAGCACCGACGCGACCCTACCTAAATCCGGCTAGGCCCGATGCCGCTGGAGCGCAGCGGGATGGCGCAGTACGCCGCGTAGGTCAGCCCAGCCAGGCCGGTCAGGCCGAAGGGCACCTCGGCGGGACCGGGCAGTGATCTGGTCAACGGTCTTCGGCATCGGGGACTCCTCTGACGGCGATGGTGGCGAACGGGATGGGGCAGCACGGCTCTCTGGCGCACGCGATGAGGTCGTCGCAGCCAGCGTTCACCGCGGCCCGCAGGGTGCCGGCGATGACGTGCAGGTCGGCGATTTTCGCCTCGACCTCGGCGAGCTTGGCGTGGGCGCGGAACCGCAGGCCGGCGTCGGGTGGCGGCCGTGGCGGTGCTGGCCCGCATCGAGCAGGTCGGCGACCTCGTCGAGAGTGAACCCGAGCCCCTGCGCCGCCTTGATCACTTTCAGCACGGTGACCGCTTCGGCGGGTAGAGGCGGTGCCCGCCCAGGGTTCGGTCTGGTTCGGCGAGCAGTCCGCGGCGTTCGTAGTAGCGCAGCGTCTGCGGGTTCACCCGGCCGCGGCGGCGACCTGGCTGCTGCGCAGCCCGTTCACGCCGTCATCCTGGCGGCGGCCCGTTGTGCGAGGGCGTCGAGGACGTCGACGTGCGCGGCCGGCACCTGCACGTCGAGGCGCAGCGCGTCGGTGTCGCCGGTGATGGTGAAAACGAGCAGCAGGAACTTTCCCGGCCGGTCAGGTCCCGGGCGGTCGTCTCGGCGCCCGGATCGAGACGCCACCGCAGCTCGATGGGGACAGCCGCTGCTGCGCGAGCAGGGCGGTGGCGAACAGGTCGTCGAATTCGGCCACCCGCAGTGGCTGTTGCACGCTCGGCAGGGTGCACGCCTCGGGCACCCACGTCTGGTCATCGCTGCTCATACCCGATGACGGTAAGCCTGTACCTGGGTACCGGATGCAAGCCCAACGCTCGACGAAGCCGCTGTGGCACCGCAGCCATTCCTCGGAGCGCCACCGATCCGCCTGCCCCGGCGGTAGTGCCTCGCCTCTGCGGGCCAGGTCAGACACTGGGGTTGGCGCCGTGGTGGTGGCGCGGATGAGCATGCCGGTGGCGGCGAGGGCGCAGCATGCGGCGACGGCGGTGAGCAGGGGTGTATCCGGCGGTGGTGTAGGAGGCCGGCGGCGGCGAGGCGCGGCGGCTTTGGCGATGGTGACGGGGCGGCGAGTCGGCCGGCGATGGTGGCGTAGGCGGTGGTGCCGTACCGGTCGCTGAGCAGGGCGGGGTGGCAGGCTGGTAATGCCGAAGCCGAGTCGAAGCCGATGACGGTGATGATCGCGCCGGCGCGGTGCCGGCAAGCAGCGGCATGCGAGCACGGCGGCAGCCTGGTGGCGAAGACGGCGGCGAGGATGGTGGTGACGCGCAGATGTCGGCGGGTGGCGGTGAGGACGAAGTCGTCCGGTGACGGACAGGACGCCGAGCAGCCGGTCATAGTGGCGGCGACGGTGGCGGGGTGGCCGCGGCTGGTGAGGTAGCCGATGAGGTGCACGGTCATAGTGCTGGTTGCCGCGCCGTGGGCGATCAAAGGTCGCGGCGAGGATCCAGAACCGGGTGTCGCGCATCGCGGCCTGGGCGACGGCGCGCCGCTGGGCGTGCCCGACCGCTCGGTGTCGGCGGGTGCCGTCGTCGTTACCAGTCGGGGCGGCGGATGGTGAGGGCGTGCAGGGGCACGGTGATCAGGCCGTGGATGGCGGCGAGGACGAGCAGCGCCGCGCCAGCCGAGGTGTTCGCTCAGCAGCCCGGTCAGGGGCATGAAGATGGTGCTGGCGAACCCGGCCACGATCGTGACGACCAGCAGGGCAGTGGCGCGCCGGTCAGGGTGAACCAGGCGACGATGACGGCGAACGCGGGTTCGTAAAGGACCATCGCGCCGGTGATCCCGACGCCGATCATCACCGCGTACAGCTGACCGATGGTGTGGACCTGTGACCACGCCACGAGCAGGGCCGTGGCGGTGATCGAGCCGGTGGTCATCAGCGCGTCCGCCGTGGTGGTCGAGCCACCGTCCGACGGGGATCGCCGCGAGGGCGCCGGCGAGGACCGAGGCGGTGAGCGCGCCGGTGACGGCGGTGGTGGAGGTGCCGAGGGTGGCGGCCATCGGGTGAGCAGGACTGCGTAGGCGTAGTAGAGGTGCCGTAGCCGATGGTGGAGGTGACGGCGAGGGCGGCGACGATGCGCCACCGTGGTGCCCGCCGACAACAGGTCGGCGGGCACCGTGACGGTGGTGGGCATCAGCTGGCGCAGCAGCCGCCGGTCTGCGCGTCGGCGGGTGCGGCGTCGAGGGTGAGCAGGCTCAGGTGCGGCGAGTAGGCCGCCGGAGATGCCGGTGGCCAGGCCCGTCCGGAGCTCTGGGCGGCCGGGGCGGCCCGCAGCAGCTGTCGGCGGTGGCGGAGTCGTCCGGGTTGCTGTTGCACACCCGGTCTCGGGTAGGTCGAGTTGGACGTCGCGGGCGGCGGCAGTCGCCGGCGAGGGCGGCGACGACGGAGCGGACCTGCTCGTATCCGGTGGCCATCAGGAACGTCGGCGCCCGCCCGTAGGACTTCATGCCGACGGCGTAGTAGCCCGGCTCGGGGTGGGCGAGTTCGTTCACGCCGTGCGGGGCACGGTGCCGCAGGAGTGCTCGTTGGGGTCGATCAGCGGCGCGAGGGCGCGGGTGGCGCCCATGACCGGGTCCAAGTCGAGGCGTAGTTCGGCGGCGATCGAGTGGTCCGGGCGGAAGCCGGTGGCCGCGACGATCCGGTCCACGGTGACGGAGTCTTCGCTGCCGTCGGCGTGGCGCACCACCACACTCACCCGGCCGTCGGTGGGGTGAGGGCGTGCACGGAGAAGCCGGTGAGCAGCCGGATCCGTCCGGCGTCGACGTGCGCGCGCAGTCGGGAGCCCAGGGCACCGCGGGCGGGCAGCGCGTCGGCGTCCCCGCCGCCGTAGGTGCGCGAAGGTGAGACGGTCCGGATCGCCCAGGTCACCTTGGTGCCCGGCGTGGATTCGGCCAACTCGGCGAGGGAGAGCAGGGTGTTGGCGGCGGAGTGGCCGGCACCGACGACGAGGGTGTGCCGGCCGGCGAAGCGGTCCCGGTCGACGCCGAGGACGTCGGGCAGCGCGTGCTCAAATACCCGGCGACGTCGCGCTCCCCTCGGGCGGGCAACCGGACGCGCCGAGGACATTTGGGTGTCCCACGTGCCGCAGGCGTCGATGACGGCACGGGCGAGCACCTCCTGGCCGTCGGCGAGGCGGATCAGGAACGGCGTGGACTCACGGCCGGCGGTGCGCAGCCGGTCCAGGCCGAGGCGGCTGATCGCCTCGACGCGGGCGCCGTAGCGCAGGTGCGGCTTGAGCTGCGGCACCTCCGCCAAGGGCTGGAGGTAGTCGTCGGCCAACTCGGCGCCGGTGGGCAGGACCTCCAATCGGGAGCGATCCAGCCGGCCTCGTCGAGCAGGCGGCGGGCGGCGGATCGACGTTGTAGCGCCAGGGGAGAACACCGGACGTGTCCCCACTGCCGTACGGCGGCTGCGGGGTGTCGCCGGCCTCCAGGACGAGGAACGGTAGGTCACGCTCGTGCAGGTGCGCGGCGGCGGCCAGGCCGACCGGGCCGGCGCCGATGACTACGACGGGCAACTCGTTCAGGGTGCTCATCAGGTGACTCCTCTGTGTTGAGAATTGTCGAATCAAGAGGGTGTGGTGGTGCGGTGGTGGCAGGGCCTGGGAGGGGTTCAGATGCTGCGGCTGCGGCGCTCCAGCAGGATCACGTCGCGCCACCGGCCGTGGTGGCGTCCCACCCGTTCGCGGACGCCGATCACGCGGAATCCGGCCCGTTGGTGCAGGGTGAGGCTGGCGGTGTTCTCGCCGAAGACGCCGGACTGGATGGTCCAGATGCCGGCCGCCTCGGTGGAGGTGATCAGCGTGTCCAGCAGCAGTCGGGCCACGCCCTGTCCGCGCGCGGCGGGTCGACGTAGACGGAGTGCTCGACCACCCCGGCGTAGACCGGGCGGGCGATGTTGGTGAGACCGCGACCCACCGATCACGGCGCCGTCGCCGTCGTCGGCCACAAAGCGGTGCTGCGGCAGCCGGGCGGCGTCGAACGCGGCCCAGGTCGGTGCGGTGGTTTCGAAGCTGGCGTCGCCGCCGTCGAGACCGGCTTGGTAGATCGCGAGGACCCGGTCGGCGTCGTCGACGCTCATCGGGCGGACGGTGATCTCGGCCATCAGCAGGCTCCGATCGGGGTGGGGGCGGGCGGCCCATGACCACGTCGGCGGCCGACGGAAGCAGCCGACGCAGGCGTCGTTGATCCGGTAGTGCCGGGCGGTGCCGACCGCCTCGACGAGGACGAAGCGCACCTCGGTGAGGATCTTTAGGTGCTGCGAGACCGTGGACTGCGCCAGGCCGACGGCGGCGACGATCTCGCCCACGCTCATCGGGCGCGCCTGGCGGGCCAGGTATTCCACGATCTGCACCCGCGTCGCATCCGCCAGGGCCCGGAACCAGGAGGCGTAGGTCTCCGCGGTCGCCCGGTCGAGCAGGTCATCCACCGCTACTCCTCTATCGTCTATCGCCGATCAACGATGAAGTTTAGCAAGCGGGTTCCGTCACCACCGGCCGTACGCCGCGTAGGCGAGGGTGCGGGTGGCGTCGTAGCGGCGCTGGGCGCGCTGCTCGGTGGTGCTGACCCGCGCGCACGAGTCGCAGAACCGGACACCGGCGGCCGGTGGCGCGGATCGACGGGCGAACCGAAGCATGGTCTTCTCCTTCCTCCGAACGCCTGTCTTGACGTTCGTCGAATCAGAGAGTTGCACACTGATTAGGAAGTGTCAATCTAGAGGAATGTCGAAGCAAGCCGCTCCGCTCGCCCTGATCGACCTGACTGCCGAGACGCCGTGCTGCCCGCCACTGGCGCAGCGGCGGGTGCCGGCCGAGGCCGCGGCGGTGCTGGCGCCGGCGTTCAAGGCCCTCGGCGACCCGGTGCGACTGCAGCTGCTGTCGATGATCGCCTCCGCCGACAGCGGGAGGCGTGCGTGCGACCTGACCCGGCGTTCGACCTGAGCGGGCCGACGATCTCGCACCACCTCAAGGCGCTGCGCGAAGCGGGCCTCGTCGACGCCGAGCGGCGCGGCACCTGGGTGTACTACCGCGCCCGCCCGGCCATCCTGCGCCAGCTCGCCGCGCTGCTCAGCGTGCAGCCGACGCCCGTCGCCTGAGCCGGAACCGAGCCGCGGACGGGTGGTGACCTCCCGCCGCGAGGGCAAGACCGTGTACTACCGGGCCGACCGCGACGGCGCGCTCGCCGCGCTGGCCGAATTGCAGTCGTACCTGAACACCTGCTGCTGACCGCGCCGCCCGCCCCAGCATCGGCAACCGCTCCATCCCTCCGCCGGCCGCCCGCCTTGCGGGCCGCAGGACCTGCGCGTCCGCCTCCCGATGAGGCTCCGCACTTCCGCTTGACAGGATCAAAGGCTCAACAATCATTGAGTCAATGACTATTGAGCTTGCTTCCCTGTCGGGCGCGCCCGGATCCACGCCGCGCTCGGCGACCCGGCGCGCCTGGCGATCGTGGACGCGCTCACCCTCGGCGACGCGTCCCCGGCGAGATCGCCCACGACCTGGACATGCCGACGAACCTCATCGCTCACCACGTCAAGGTCCTCACCGAGGCGGGCCTGGTCGTCCGAGACCGATCCGAGGGTGACCGCCGCCGGACCTACCTGCGGCTGCGCCCCGAAGCCCTGGCCGCGCTGACACCGCGCCGCTGGCGGGGTGGGCCGGGTGGTGTTCGTATGCACCCGCAACTCCGCCCGCTCGCAGCTCGCCGCCGCCCTGTGGTCCGATCGCGCGCACACCCCGGCGGCGTCGGCGGGGACGAAGCCCGCCGACAGGGTTCACCCCGCGCGGTCGCGGTGGCCCAGCGGCACGGGCTGACGCTCAACCCGGTCGGCACCTCCCACGTCGCTGACATCGTGCGCGACGACGATCTGGTCATCGCGGTCTGCGACAACGCCCACGAGGAACTCACCGGCCCGGTCCGGCCCCGGCTGCACTGGTCGGTGCCCGACCCGTCCGCCTCGACACCGACGACGCGTTCGAGAAGGCGTTCGCCGACCTCGCCGCCCGCATCGACCGGGTCGCCCCGTCATCAGCCCGCCATGAGCTCGGGAGAGCACCGTGACTGACACCAGCCCCACCCGATGCCCGACATCTCCATCGACCAGCAGGTCGCCCTGCGCACCGCCGCCACCCGGCTCGCCGCCGGGTTCACCGGCATCTACGGCGCCGAGACCATCGAGGCGTTCCTGCACTCCAGCTACGACCAGTTCGCCACCGCCGGCAGCATCCCCAACTTCCTGCCGCTGCTCGCCGAGCGTTTCGCCCGGCAGCGCCTGCGTGCCCTCGCCCGCGTCGAGGGCCATCACCGCGATGGCCGACCGGTGGTGCTGTTCCTCTGCACCCACAACGCCGGCCGGTCGCAGATGGCGTTGGGCTTCTTCACCTTTCTCGCCGGCGAGCACGCCGTGGCGTGGTCCGGCGGCAGCGAGCCCGGCATCGAGGTCAACCCAGCGGCGATCGCGGCGATGACTGAGCGTGGCATCGACATTTCCGAGGAGTTCCCCAAGCCCTGGACTGATGAGGTCGTGCGCGCCGCGGACGTGGTGGTCACCATGGGCTGCGGCGACGCCTGCCCGGTCTTCCCCGGCACCCGCTACGAGAACTGGGACCTCGACGACCCGCCGGCCTGGACCTCACCGACGTGCGGCCGGTCCGCGACGAGATCGAACGCCGCGTCCGCCAGCTCCTCGACGACCTGCGCGTCCCCGCCGCCCGCTAGAGCCCCGCCGGCCGACCCGCAGCCGGCGACCTGACCACACTGGAGAGAACAAACTGATGACCATCGCACTGTGGCGACGCCTGTTGGCTGAGTTCACCGGCACCGCGCTGCTGGTCACCGCCGTGGTGGGCTCCGGCATCATGGCCACCACGCTCTCCCCGGACGACGTCGGCCTGCAGTTGCTGCAGAACTCGATCGCTACCGCGTTCGCCCTCGGCGCGCTGATCCTGATCTTCGGCCCGGTCTCCGGCGCGCACTTCAACCCGGTGGTCTCCGCGGCCGACTGGTTCCTCGGCCGTCGCGCCGGCACCGGGCTCACCGTCCGCGACCTCGGCGGCTACGTGGGCGCCCAGGCCGCCGGGGCGATCGCCGGGTCGGTGCTGGCGAACCTGATGTTCGACCTCGCCGCGGTCGACTTCTCCGCCAAAGACCGGGCCGCCGGCCACCTGTGGCTCGGTGAGGTCATCGCCACCACCGGCCTGATCCTGCTGGTCTTCGCCCTGGCACGCTCCGGCCGCGCCCCGTCGCCCCGGCCGCCGTCGGCGCGTACATCGGAGCCGCGTACTGGTTCACCTCGTCCACGTCGTTCGCCAACCCGGCGGTGACGATCGGACGGGCGTTCACCGACACGTTCGCCGGCATCGCCCCGCCTCCGTTCCCGGCTTCGTCATCGCCCAACTCGGTGGCCTCGTCGTGGGCATCGGCCTGCTGGCCGCGCTCTACCCCGACGCCGGGAAGGCCGCCGACCAGGTCGTCGTGCCCGCTGACGACCGCGACCCGGCACTCGATCACCGCCCATGACCGTCACCAGCGAGCACCGTCGCGGAGACGGGCCCCACCGGAGCTCCTCAACCCGGCTCGTCACGTCGGTCGGTACCGGCTGCTCGACCGCAACACCGACCCCAAGGGCTACCAGCCCTCGATTCCCGACCAGGCGCCGGTCAACCGGCTCCGCGAACCGCACTGCCAGAAAGGCTCCTGATGTCTGACAAGCCCAGCGTCCTGTTCGTCTGCGTCCACAACGCCGGCCGCTCCCAGATGGCCGCCGGTTGGCTACGCCACCTCGCCGGCGACACCGTCGAGGTCCGCTCCGCCGGCTCCGCCCCGCAGAAACCATCAACCCTGCCGCCGTCGATGCGATGCGTGAGGTGGGCATCGACATCACCGATCAGACCCCGAAGCTCCTCGAGTACGCCACCGCGGAATCCTCGGACGTCATCGTCACCATGGGCTGCGGCGACGCCTGCCCGGTCTTTCCCGGCAAGCGCTACGAGGACTGGAAGCTCGAAGACCCGCCGGTAAGGGCGTCGAGTCCGTCCGCCCCATCCGTGACGAGATCCGTACCCGGGTGGAGAAACTCCTCGGCGAGCTGCGCACCGCGGCCTGACCTGTCACCACCCCGCCGGCCGACCCGCCGCCGGCGGGCGGCTGTCCTGAGCAGGAGCCCTTCGTGTCCGATCCGCACCGCCTGATCATCATCGGCTCCGGACCCGCCGGATACACCGCCGCCGTCTACGCCGCCCGCGCCAACCTCGCACCCCTGCTCATCGAGGGCAGCCAGTCCGGCGGCGCGCTGATGACCACTACCGAGGTGGAGAACTTCCCCGGCTTCCCTGACGGCATCACCGGCCCCGACGTGATGGACAACCTGCGCAAGCAGGCCGACCGCTTCGGCGCCCAGTTCCTCACCGACGACGTCACCCGCGTCGACCTCACCGGGGACGTCAAGACCCGCCGCCGCCCTCGACGCCGAACGCCACCTGGCGCGGCTAACCTGAGCTGTTCCCGACCACCGTCGGGAGGACCGACCCGCTGATCGCCCCACCGATGTGCCTGCCTCCGAAACGTCCCACCCTGGCGAGTCCTTACACCGTGGTGCACGCGTGAATCAGACCGCCTCTCGGCCCTGCACCGCTGTTCGTGGTGACGGCGGGGTGACGTAGTCTGCGATGGTGAGGTGGGCCGGCCTAACTGAGGCGACGCGGGTTCGTTCCCGCGTCGTTGCGGTGGTGGTCATGGTCGCGTTGCTCGTCGTGCTGCACGCCCTGCAGTGCGCCACCGGATCGGACGCAGCCCGTTCCGTGGCGGCCTCTCCGACGACCGCGTTGATGCAGGCGCTCGTGCATACCAACCCGGGCGACACGGCCCTAGCCCTCGTCGACGCCACAGATGTGCCTGCTTCGTCCTGGTCCACGGGCACCACGGGCCGATGGACGGCACGGACATCGCCGTCACCGCGTGCCTGATCATGTTGGTCGCCGTCGGCGTAATCGTGCTGGGCGCCCTGTGGCGCCGGGTCGGTCGAGGTGCCCCAGGTCGGAACGTGACCGGGCGGCTTAGGGGACGGTTCGTGGGTGGCTCTACTTTGACGCTGCTGTGCGTCCTGCGAACGTGATTCAGGCCTGAGGTTCCCGACCGACGACGCCGCCAGCTGACACACCCGTGCAGGGTGGTTCGACTGACAGCGGCGGTTGGCGTCGTCGATGTCCCCTCGGTGCCGTTCTGCCGGTGCCCGCGGCCGGCGCGGCTTGCGCGCTCTCGGCCGGCGGCGGCGGTACGGCTTCTCACGTCGTCCCAGAGGACCTCATGAACGAGACCGTCACCTACATGCTCAGTGTCCGCGGGTTGTGTTGCGACCGTGCGGAAAGCGCGGTGCGGCGAATTCTGGAAGCGCTTCCGGGTGTCCATCGGGCCCATGTGTCCGTTGTCGCCGGCCGGGCTGTCGTCGACGCCGACCCGGCTGTCGTCACCGCATCGGTGCTGGCAGTGGCCCTGGTAGCTGCCGGTTATCCCGCCCACCTCGACGTTCTCTGACCCCTACCGCCCACCGCTTCCGACGGCACGTGAAAGCCGCGCCGCAGGGGCGTGGCGGACATCTTCCCCGGATTCGCCTGGAAGGCTCATGGCTGCTCTGTCGAACCACCTGTTCGTTGTTTCCGTTGTGGCGTACCTGGCCGCGGTGATCGCGTTCGCCGCCGCGCACGCCTACGGAGGGTCGGCCGGTCGCGCCGGCCAAACCTGGTCATTGCCGGTCCGTCCTCAACGCCGTCACGTCCCGAGGCACCATCCACAGCGCGCCTGGAGAACCATCGCAGGGCCGGTTGGAGTGCGGTGGCGGCCATGGTCGTGGCCGCGCTCGCGCAGACCGGCTGCCTCGTCACCCGCGCGGCAGCTGCGGGCGGGTGCCGTGGGGCAACATGTACGAGTTCATCGTCGCGCTCACCCTGGTCGGCACGACCGCCTGGCTGGCGCTGGCCGCCCGCCGTCGCGAGGTACGGCCGCTGGGCCTGTACGTGGCGGTGGGCGCGGTGGTCCTGCTGGGCGTGGCGGGCTTGCGGGTCTACACCCGGCGGGTCCACTGGTGCCGGCGTTGCAGTCCGTGTGGCTGGCCGTGCACGTCAGCGCCGCCGCGATCGCCTCCGGGCTGTTCCTGCTCGGGTTCCTCGCCGCGGTGGCGCTGTTGCTGCGGGCCCGCTACGACGCCCGGGCGCCGGGCGACCAACCGATCTGCGCGACACCCTGGCCATGCGGTTGCCGGCCTTGCAGCCGTTGCGGCGCATGTCGTTCCGGTTGCACGCGACCGGGTTCCTGGTGTGGACCTTCGCGGTGATGGCCGGCGCGGTGTGGGCGGAAGCCTCGTGGGGCCGCTACTGGGGGTGGGACCCGAAGGAGACGTGGGCGTTCATCTCCTGGGTGGTCTACGCCGCCTATCTGCACGCCCAGGCCACGGCCAGCGTTCGGGCCACCACCGGGGCATGGCTGGCGGTGGCCGGGTGGGCGACGATGGTCTTCAACCTCTTCGCCGTGAACCTGGTCATCTCCGGACTGCACTCTACGCGGGAGCGTGACGGATGCCGAGCACAGCAAGCGCTGCGCAGGGCGGCTTGTCAGTCAGGCGAGAGCCGCGACCCACCCTGCCGAACGTGCGAGACGGAGCGCCCGTGTGGTGCTGGGAAGGCCGGCCACGGTGGCGGCACCCTGGGATGTGAGGCGCTACGGGATCGGAGTGGGAGTCTTGTTGGTCGAGGCCGCCACAGCGAGCATCCGTGCGAACAGCTGCGCCGTACGGGGCCGGCCGTGCCGGTCGCGCTGAAGTGGCGGGTGGTGCCGTCGGCGCGCTCGACGGTCACGGTGACCCGACCGTCGGTGGCGTCACTGCGAGCGAAGCTCACCTCGTCGGCGCTGATGCTGTCCGTCGGGAGTCGCTCGGCGCGCCAGATGAAAACTCCTGCGGCCGCGGCGCCTCCAGCCCCGGCGACGACGAGTGCCACGGCGGCGACCAGCAGCCCGAGGCCCACGCGTTCGTTCACGGCGTGGGTGACGCCGTTGGCGACCGCCGCGAGGCCCAGCCCGAGCAACACCGACCCGGCAGAGAAGCGCAGCAGTCGCCGCCACCGTGACGCGCTGGGGTGATGAACACTGTCCCGGCGTCCAGGCGCAGGCTGACGGTCTGGCCCGAGTCCAGGGCGACGGGGAACACCTTCACCCCGCCACGGTATGTCATCACCGGTCGGGCGAGCCGCCGGCCGGCCGGTTTGGACGGCTATTGTGGCGACATGTCGGCTTGGCTCAGACCGCGGTGGCTGCTCGGTCACCTGGTCATCGGTGTGATCGCCGCGGTGTGCCTGCGTCTGGGCTGGTGGCAGTGGGAGCACGCGCTGCGCGGCGACGGGCGCAGTCTCGGTACGCGTTGCAGTGGCCGCTGTTCGCCGCGTTCGGTGTGTTCTTCTGGACCCGGTGGTGCGAGAGCGCCTGAGCCGCGTCGCCCACACGTCTGGGCAGCCGCCCACCACGGCGCCCCGGTGCGCGTCGGGCAGTCCTGGTCGTTTCGTCGGGACGACACCGACGCGGGCCCGGTGCTGCTGCTGACGCCGAGCGTCGAGATCACCCGCCAGGACGAGCACGACCCGGACGCCGCCGCGTACATGCACAGAATGCGGTGGCTCAACGCCGACCCGCGCCGGCGTCTGTCGGACTATCCCGGCTTCGACGGCCACTGACCCCGACGCCGGCGACCGGCCAGCCGTGGCGGGCAGGTCGCCGACGCGACGGCGGCGACGCTGCCGGGCACGCCGTGATCGCCGACGCGCGCCGGCGCCACCACGGCATCGGTGTGCCCGACGCGAGCCGGGGCGTCATTTCGCCCACCGGTAGCGTGCATCGGACCGACGTGCAGGAGCCGCGCCACCGGCTCGGGCCGGGAGGCGACCACCCGTTCATGGGGTGTGAGCGGTGGCGCGAGATCCTGTCGGCGCAGTTCGACGGCGAGGAGACACGCGCGCAGGGGCCGCTGTGCGCAGGCACCTCGGCGCGTGCCCGAACTGCCGGCGCTGGCACGACCTTGCGGCCGAGATCACCCAGCGGGCCCGAACACGATTGGTCGCGTCACCTGTCGAGCTGACCGATGTGGTCCTGGGGTCCGCGCCTGCGACACCACGGCGCCGCGAGGACGGCCCGGCGCGACGACGCATGGTGGCGGTGCTGCGCGCCGCGCTGGGAACGCTCGGGGCCGTGCAGGTGATGCTCGGGCTCGCCCAGGTCGGGCGCGGCGCCGCCGACGGGCACCTGCCCGGCGGGCACCATCTGTGGCACGAGTCCGCGGCCTGGACCATCGCTGTCGGCGCCGGGTTCGTCGTCGTCGCGGTGCGGCGGTCCGCGGCGGCGGACCTGGTGCCCTGCTGACGGTCTTCGTCGCCATGCTCGGCCTGCTGTCGATCAACGACCTGCTCACCTCGACGGCGGCGGTGCCGCGCCTGGCCAGCCACGCGTTCCTGCTCGCCGGCTACGCCATCACCCTGCTCCTGGCGTGGCGCGGGTGGCACGGCGACGGGCCGCTGGCGTCCCGGCGGCAGGCCGGACAACGGTGGCAGCTTCGCCTGCACGACAGCGACGACCCCGCGCCGCCGCGGCTCGTGCCACCGCCGCCGCAACCCTCGGCGCGCCCGGTGCGGCCAGGCGTCGCCTGGACCCGCAAGCCACGGGCAGCGCGAACGTGTGACGGCACCCGCGCCACCGGTGTGAACGCAAGGACTTCGGAGGACACATGCGAGACATAGCGCCGCGCGGACACCAGCGCCGGGCAGGGGCGCGACCGGGGAGGTGGTGGTGCTGCGTCCACGCCGGCTCAGGTGGATCAGCCTCGCCGCCGCCGCGGTGATCCTCGGGATCAACGTGTTCGCGGGAGTGACGCTCAGCGGCACGACCTCCAACGGCGGGACCCTGTTCCCGGCCGACAGGTGGGCGGTGGCCGGCATCGGGTGTTCTTCGCCGCGCTGGCCCTGGTGCCCTGGCGGCTGCGGGTAGAGGCGGACGCCGACCACGTTCGGGTGCGCAACGTGCTTGGTGACCACACCGTCGCCTGGGCCCTGGTGGACCGGGTGCGCTTCGACCGCACGGCCCTGTGGGCGTCACTGGAGCTGGCCAACGGCGAACCGCTGCCCTGTTCGCGGTGCAGGTCATCGACGGCGACGAGGCGGTGGCAGCGGTGCGACACCTGCGGCAACTCCACGCAGTCGGCCGCGCCCAGCATGCCGGCTCCGGCCCGGCTGCGGCGGGCGACCCGTCATGAGTGCTCAGCTGATCCGGCCCGGTGCCGCGACCTGGCCCCGAGCAATGCCGGTCAGGTCGGTCGGACTACCGCTGCCGAGCGGCTCGACCGGGAGGAGGGCGGCCACGAACACAGCACGCTCGGACCTGTTTGCAATGTCAGCACATGGTGGCGCAGGACTCAGGAGAGGGATGAGGGATGGGCGCCGGAGCGCTTCTCCATCAAACACGCCACCCTGCCGACGGAGCCAAAGGGCGCCGACGGTGTCTGCGATGGCAGCGAATGGTGACATTTCATGAGGAACTATCCGGCAGGTGGTGGCGACTACCTGACGAACTGTCGGCAATCCAGGGAGTCCCGTTGAACCGCCCACACCCTTCGGAGCTTCGGCCGCTTCGCGGCGGCGCTGTGTGCCACGATCGCAGTCCTGCTGGCGCCCGCCGCGCCGGCGTGGGCGCACAACGCGTTGCGGGAGTCCAGCCCCACGCGAGACGCGCGGTCGCGTCGGCGCCCGCACGTGGAGCTGGCCTTCGCCGAACGCCTCGACGCGCAGTTCACCACGATCGCGGTCACCAACGCCGACAAGCAGCCGGTGTCCACCGGTAAGCCAACAGTGTCTGGGGTTCCACCCGGCCCCTGACCCCGGGCTGGCCGCGGGCCTGTACACGGTGGCGTACCGGGTGGTCTCCGTCGACGGGCACCCGGTACAAGGCTCGTACACGTTCACCGTCATGGCATCGTCTGTCACCACCCCGTCGGTCGCCGCCTCGCCGGGTCGCAGGCCCCCACCTCGACTCCGACACCGGACTCCGCCCCGTCGGCGGCCGTACCGTCGCCCGCCGCTGGTGCCCTCAGCGACGATGACGGCGGCGGCCCGGGTATCGGGGTCGTTGTGGTGCTGCTGGCCGCGCTCACGGTAGGGCTGGGGCTGCTGGTGTGGCGGTTGAGGGCAGGACGGCGATGAACCTCGTAGCTGTCCTGCGCCGGCCGGTCCTGGTTCCGGTCGGGGAGTGCTGGTCGCGGCCGGTGTCGGCGCGGCGCTGCTGCGCTGGGGCGGCGGCGCGGTCGCTCAGACCGCGCCTGGCTGCCGACCCCGGCGCCACCACCGCCTGGTTGCTGCCGACGGCGCGTCTCGGGATGCAGGTCGGCGCGGTCACCACGGTCGGGCTGCTACTCGCCGTCGTACTGCTATCCCCGCAGGAAGACGGCGGGAGCCTGTCCGCGCTGGGCTACCGGCGGCTGCGCGCCGCGGCGATCAGCGCCGGCCTGTGGTCGATCGCGGCCGCGGTGGCGCTCTGCTACACCCTGGTCGACCTGTTCGGCCTGCCCGCCTCCCAGGTCCTCTCGGTCCGCGCGGTACTCAACTTCGCGACCACCGTGCCGCTGGGTCAGGCGTTGGCGCTCAGCGGCACCCTGTCCCTCACCGTGATGATCATCGCGGCGAGGAGCCTACGACCACGCGGCGCGGTGGTGGCGCTACCGCTGGCCCTCGCAGCGGTCATCCCGCCGGTGTTCACCGGCCACGCCGCTTCGGCGAACAACCACCAACTCGCGGTGTCCGGGCTGCTCCTGCACGTCGTGCCGGTGACCGTGTGGGCCGGCGGCCTGTTCGCCCTCGCCATCACCGCCCGCGGCGCCACCGCCGACCTCACCGTCGCGGTCCGCCGGTTCTCCGCTCGCGCTGGCCTGCCTGGTGGCCGTCGGCGCCTCCGGGCTGCTGTCGGCCTCGGTGCGCCTCACCGCCCTGACCGACCTTGTCGACACCCGCTACGGGCAGCTCCTGCTGGTCAAGACCGCCGCGCTGGCCGCCATCGCGGTCGCGGGCCTGGTGCACCGCCGCCGGGCGATCCTCGCGCTGAACGCCGGGCGGCGGCTTCCGTTCCTGCGGATCGCTGGTGTGGAGACGCTGCTGTTCGCCGCCGCCGTCGGCACCGCCGTCGCGCTGTCACGCACCCCACTCTCGCCGGCGGCGGTGAGGAAGACCCGGTCACGAGCCTCTTGGGCTTCCCGATGCCCCGCCGTTGACTATCGACACGCTGGCGAGCGCGTGGCTGCCCGAGCCGCTGATCATCGCCGCCGTCGCGGTCGCCGCTGGACTGTATGTGGTGGGTGTGGCGGCTGCGCCGCCGCGGTGACACCTGGCCGGTGCCCCGGACCGTGACCTGGCTGGCCGGCTGCGCCGTGATCGTCGTAGCCACCTCCAGCGGGCTGGCCCGCTACGGACCGGTGCTGTTCTCCATCCACATGGCCCAGCACCTGCTGCTGATGATGGTCGCGCCGATCCTGCTCGTGCTCGCCGGACCCGTCACCCTCGCCCTGCGCGCCCTGCCCCGTCAGCGGACCCGCGGTGGCCGGGGCCCCGCGAATGGCTGCAGAGCGCCCTGCACTCGCGGATCTCCCGGGCGGTGACCCACCCGGTGGTGGCGCTGACCCTCTACGTCGTCAGCCTGTACGTGCTGTACTTCACCGGCCTGTACGAGCTGGCGGTCCGCTCGCACGCCGCGCACCTGGCCATGGTCGGACACTTCCTCGTCGTCGGGTACCTGTTCTTCTGGGTGGTCATCGGCATCGACCCGGCCCCCGCCGTGTCCCGCACCCCTGAAACTGATCCTGGTGCTGATCAGCATGGTCCTGCACGCCTTCCTCGGCGTCGCCCTCATGCAGTCCACCACCCTGCTGGCCGCCGACTGGTGGACAGCACTAGCCCGGCCATGGGGCCCCACCCTGGCGGACCAGCGCACCGCCGGGGAATCGCCTGGTCCTTCGGCGAGCTACCCACAATCATCGTCATGGGCGCACTGGTGCGGCAGTGGATCCGCGCCGACGAACGCGAAGCCCGCCGCCGTAACCGCGCCGCCGACCGCGCCGAGGCCAACGGGCGCGAGGACAGCGAATTGGCCGCCTACAACCGCATGCTGGCCGACCTCGCCGAACGCGACCGCCAGGTCCGCGGATAACCCCATGAAACTGGGCCAGGAGGCGGTCGCCGCCGTCAAGCAGGCTCCGTCACCGCGGGAACTGGCGGACGCGCGCAAGCGAATACCAGCAAACAGCACCCAGGACCATCGAAGATCAGCCCGAGCAACCGAAGGACGAGGACAGTCATGAGGCGTCGGTACTTCGCTCTCGCAGTCACGATGCTCGCCGGCGCCGCGTCCGCGGTGGCCATCGGCACGCCGGCCTCGGCGCACACCGGCGTCAAGGTCAGCCCAGCCCGAGCCGGCGCGAGCAACGCCGTCGTGACGGTCAACGCCGAGGCCGAATCCGACACCGCAGGCGTCACCTCGGTGCAGGTGTTCCTGCCCGACGGCATCACCGCCCGGACGTCACCCTGCTCAAAGCCCCCAAAGATGGAAGCTGAGCAGCACGGCCGCCGACAGCTACACCGTCGGCGGGCCGGCCGTGCCCGTCGGTACGGACGCCGAGCACCAGGTGCGGGTCCGGCAACTACCCAACGCGCCGCAGGTGTCGTTCAAGATCCTGCAGACCTACAGCGACGCCCGCGTCGACAGGTGGATCGAGGTCCCCAGCGCCGGGAATCCCGAACCCGCCAACCCCGCACCCACCGTCAAGCTCGCCGCCGCGGCACCCCGGCCAGCGCGGCGCCCACCACGGCCCCTGCCACCCCGAGCGCGGCCCCCAGTAGCACCGCCACCGACGCCCCTGCCACCGACGCCGCCGTCACCGCGTTCCCCTCGGCCAGCGACGAGCCGGCCGCGGGCAATGGTGGACTCTGGATAGGTGCGGGAGTTTGCTGGCAGTCCTCGCCGCCGTGGGCGGCGCTCTATCTCCGGCAGCGCCGCCGCCAGCCGTGACAGGCGCACCCTCGCGGACCGCTCGGACTGGCATCGACCGGAACGCCCGCAGCGGCCCCGGATACGGCGGCTAAGATCTCCCACGATGACACGGTGGGGTCAGCAACGACGCGGCGAGCCGTCCGGCTCAGTCGGCGGCTCTGCCTGCTGGTGGTCGTCCTCGTCGGGCTTGTCCTCGCCCATCCCCGCACCGACATCACCGATACCTCGGGCCACGCGCCGTCTGTCACGGCCGGCGGGCGAGTGTCGCGCACGACGGCCGTGACTGCCCCGGGGAGCGTCGTTCTCATGCTGACCAGGCGTGCCCGGCCCTGTCGTCGAGCACCGCGCCAGTGACGGTCACCGTCATGCCATCGGTCGCGCCGGTGACCTTCCACCTCACCCCGACCCCGTCCCCGGGGCGGTACCACCCAGACGGGCACCCACCTGCGTCCCCGCCTGGCACAGCTCGCCCTCTGGCGAACGTAGACCGCTCGACACTGGCGACACGCCCGCGGTCAGACGGCTGAGCCCGTCCCACCCGATGCCCGGCGACGGGCAGCCGCGCCGTGCACCGATCCGCACGTCTGGACCCCGCGTCGTCGCGTCATGGTCATCGCACCCCGCAACCTGGTCCAGGCCCGCGGGAATGGTGCAGGCACACGCCCGGGTCCCACGACCGAAGCAGCGTCGTCTCCGGGACGGGTCGCTCGTGCCGGTCCACCTCGAAGCACCCAGCCGCATCCCGACAGCCGTTGCAGTGCGGTCCGCCGAGTTGGGCTCCCTGCCAGCAGGTCCGGCCGTGACACCGCCAACCCGAGGACGACATTCACACCTCGGCTACCGCCCCTTCGTACTGACTACGCCATTGGAGAGACACCGCGATGAAACGCTCGAAGTCCTCAGCCCGCACCCGGCCCGCCAAGGTTCTCCCGGTTCGCCCCGGCCAGCCCTGGGGGCGATCGCCGTCGTGGCGGCGGTGAGTGTCCTGGTCGTGTCCATTATCGGCTACGCCGCGGTCAGCACCTGGCTGGGCACCCGACCGTGGTCCGACCGCCTGACTGCCCTGTCCGGCGTGACTGATTACGCGTCGAATAAGCCGGCGTGGCTGACCAGCGAACACAAGAGCGGCCCGTTGACCTACGAGGTGACTCCTCGGTTGGTGGCAGCCACAACACTGCCTGGCAGAACTGCACCGGCGACGTCTACGACGCGCCGATCGCCGCCGAGCACGCCACCCACAGCATGGAACACGGCGCCGTGTGGATCACGCACCGGCCCGACCTCCCCGCCGAGCAGGTGCAGCGCCTGGCCGAGCGGGTCCGCGGCGTCGACTACATGATGCTCAGCCTCACGACGCGCTCGACGCGCCGATCTCGCTGCAGGCGTGGGATACCGCCTCACCGTCACCTCCGCCGACGATGAGCAGATCGACGAGTTCATCCGGGGCGCCCGCCTCAACGCCGGACCCGAGCAGGGCGCGACCTGCTCCGGTGGGATCACCGCCACCGGCACGTCGCCCCGCGAACTGCCCAGCAGGGCCAGTAGCAGCGATGAACAGTCCTCAGACACCCCGCCACCGCAGCCCGATCCACCGCGTCGCCGGTGGTGGCCGCTCGCCGGAGCTGCTCTTCTCGTGTTCGTCCTGGGACTGGCGGTGGGCTGCTCGCCCCGACCGTAAGAACACCGGGTGATGCGTCCGCCGACGCCGGCTTCGCCCGAGACATGGCGACCCACCACGCCCAAGCCGTGGAGATGTCGATGATCGCGCACGCCCGAACCGACGATCCCGAAGTCGCCACCCTCGCCATGGACATCGCCCTGACTCAGCAGGCGCAGATCGGCATCATGAGGACCTGGCTGACCCAATGGGGTCTCGCCACCGACCGGCAGCCAACCGGCCATGACCTGGATGCGCGACATGGCCGGCATGGACCACGGGGACGGGCAGTTGGCCCCGCAACAGGCACGATGCCCGGCCTGGCCAGCAAGGCCGAGATCAGCCAGCTACGCGAGAGTACCGGCGCGAACCTGAACATCAGGTTCGCCGATCTGATGGTCCGCCACCACCGGGCGGGATCACCATGGTCGACGCGATCCTGTCCGCCGATCCCCGTCCGGAGGTACGCGACCTCGCCACCCGGATGCGTGCCGGCCAACAGGCCGAGATCACCGCCTTAGAAACGCTGCGCAACCGGCTGCACGCGAGCGCCCCCACCGATGCGCCCACCGACTGAGGCGCTGGCGGACGCGTTGTCGCGCCGGCGCTACGGCCCGCTCTGGCCTCCCCGCCGTAGGAGCGCAGGCAACCAACTCGCCACGTCCTGACCGCATCAGCCGACGCCGCGCCGCGCGCCCTCGATCAGTACGTGGGTGTGCGGGCCCGTCGCGTTGGCGGCAGCGGTTGTCGCGGGCAGGCCCACAACACCAGCGGAGGTGAGGCAGGACTGCACCCCGGGGACTGAATCATCATTGCCTTCGCCGCGCTGGTCGGCTCACGTCCACGCCGCCAGGGTGGCCCCGACGGCACGCCCATGGGGTGCCGGGTCAGATGCCGATCTGCCCTGGCTCGACCGAGCTGCGCAGCCAGATCATCAGGCCACCCATGCTCCGGTGAGCAGCGCGAGCCCGATGGCGACGAGCAGCGCCCGCCCACGCGGGTGACCCACCGGTGGTGGCGGCGCACGAAGCGGGTGACGGTCAGCGCGGCGCAGCCGAGGCCGACGAGCAGGAACGGCAGGCCCAGACCGGTGCAGTAGGCCAGCGCGAGGACGGGGCCCGGGTGGTGGTGGATTCCACCGCGGCCAGCCCGAGTACCGCACCGAGGGTGGGGACACACACGGCGTCCAGGACAGGCCGAACGTGGCGCCAAGTACGGGTGCGCTTGCCAGCCCGGCCGAGGGCAGTCGGGTGGCGCGGACCTGCCGTTGCAGCAACGGGAACGCTCCGAGGTACCCGACGCCGAGCAGCACGGTGAGCGCCCCGCGGCGATCTCGATGGTGCGGGCGTTGGTCACCAGGGCCCGGCCGGCGGCGTTGAACGCCACGGCGACGGTCACGAACACGACGGCGAACCCGGCGATGAACCCGAGCGTGCCGGCCACGACCCGAGTACGCGCGCGCCGCCGGTCGCAACGGCAACAGCGCCGCTCCCCGGGTGCGGGCGGGCTGTGCCGCGGCGTCGAGATCGGCGCCGGCCAGTCCGGTGACGTAGGACAGGTAGCCCGGTACCAGGGGCAGGACACATGGCGACAGGAAACTCACCAAACCCGCCGCTGCCGCGACGGCCATCGCGGCCAAAGGGCCCGGACGCAGCGATGGCCGCGAACTGTTCGCCCACCTCAGCGTGCCCCGGTGGTCGTGCTCGCCATCACGCTCTGGTCGACCAGAATTGGCATGCCACCCTCCTCAGGTGCTGCTCGATCCGGACCCGACCGATCGTCTCATGTCGCTACTACTCACCGTAGTATCGGGTCGGTCCGGCTGGCAGCGACGCCCGCCAGTCTCAGGAAGCTGACAGCAAGTCGGTACAGCCGTCTCTGTATCGTCCCGAGCGGACACCGCCGCCCGCTGTCGGGCGGGCTGATCACGTTGTGCCATACCGCGGACGAGGACGGGATAATGACGAGGAACACTCGCTTGACTGTGGCGTTGATCGCGGTGGTGGTGCTCGTGGTCGGTGGTCTGCTGGCCGTCAACCGTCCCGATCAGCCTCCTTCTGCTGCGACCACCGATGCTGGCGTGGTCGAGTCGACGGTGCTGGTACGCGAGGACAGTCACCGGCTGTCCACCGCGGCGGACGGCAAGGTGACTCTGGTGGAGTTCCTTGACTTCGAGTGCGAGTCCTGCGCCGCCGCGTACCCGGCGGTCAAGCAGATCCTGGCCACCTATCAGGACCGCATCACCTTCGTGGTCAGGTACTTCCCGATCCCGAGCCATCCGAATGCCGACCTGGCCGCCCGCAGCGCCCAGGCTGCCGCGAACCAGAGCCGTTTCTCCGAGATGTACGTCCAGCTGTTCGAGAACCAGACCAGTTGGAGTCACAAGGAGCAGCCACAGACGGAGGTGTTCCTCGGCTACGCCCGCACCCTGGGCCTGGACATGGCGCGCTTCCAGCGTGACCTCGACGACCCGCCACTGCCACGCGGATCGCCAGGACAAGGCCGACGGCGCAGCCGCTGGTGTGCAGGGCACCCCGACGTTCTTCCTCAACGGCCGGCAGCTGACCGACCTGCGCGGCCAGGACGACCTCGTTGCCGCCATCGACGCCGCGCTGGCCGAATGAGCGCCGCCGTCGACCAGCAAGCCGAGCGGGCCTCACCCGAGCAGAGTTTCCTGTCCCGGGCCACCGCCTGGATCTGCGTTGTCGGTGGCGGTGTCGGGTTGCTCGCCGCCGTGATCCTCATCGTCGAGAAAATCAACCTGCTCGCCGATCCCGACTACGTGCCGAGCTGCAGCATCAACCCCATCCTGTCCTGCGGATCGGTCATGACCACACCCCAGGCCGAGGCGTTCGGGATCCCCAACCCCTGATCGGCGTGGCGGGTTTCGCCGTGGTCGCCACGATCGGCGTCGTCCTGCTGACCGGTGCGCGACTGCCCTGCTGGTTGTGGCTGGGGCTACAGGCCGGCGCGACGTTCGGCGTGGTCTTCGTGCACTGGCTGATCTACCAGAGCCTCTACGTCATCGGCGCCCTGTGCCCGTACTGCATGCTCGTCTGGGCCGTCACCATTCCGATCTTCCTCTACGTCACCCTGCGCACCCTGCACCAGCACGGTGGTGGGCTTCCGGCCCGTGCGGCGGGCTGCCGCCATGGCTGGGACCTACCACAGCCTCATCCTGACCGGCTGGTACGCGATCATCCTGCTCGCGATCCTGAACCGCTTCTGGGACTACTGGATCACCCTCACCTAGCCCGTCCGCTGCTCTCGGGCTCGCCGCACAGCAGGGCGGCGGCACCGAAGGAAGCGAACGCGCCCGCAGGTCCCGCTCAGCGGGTGTCGGTGGCGCAGCACCCGTCGGTGCATCCGCTGGCGTCGCCCGGGTAGGGAGTGCAAGGCGGCGCCGGCGCGCAGCAACTGTCGCCGCGCCAGGCTTCGCGGCCTTCCTTCACCGCGACCGCGGCGATGACCAACGCGGCGGCGGGTCGGCCCACCACCAGCCGAACAGCGAGTTGACCGCCAACCCGACCAACAACACCGCAGAGAGGTACGTACACAGCAGGGTCTGCTTGAGTCAGCGACGGCCGAGGCCGACCCGAGTTCGCCTCCCGCGCGGCGTTGTGCGGCCGACAGGACCGGCATCACCGCCAGGGACACCGCGGCCAGGACCAGGCCGATCGTGGAGTGCTCCGCGCGGTCGGCGCCGACGAGCGCGCGCACCGACTCGACGGACACGTACGCGGCCAGGGCGAAGAACGACAGCGCGATGACGCGCAGCGCGGTGCGTTCTCGGCGTTTGTGGTCGGGGCCGGAGAACTGCCAGGCGACCGCTGCGGCGGAGGCCACCTCGATGACCGAGTCGAGCCCGAACCCGATCAGCGCGGTCGAGGACGCCATTCTTCCGGCCGTGATGGCGATGACCGCCTCGACGACGTTGTAGGTGATCGTCGCGGCGACGAACAAACGCACCCGCCGAATCAAGACCGACTGTCGGGCCGGTGACGGGCCGAGCGCCACCAACGGCAGGGCGTGCCCATCAGCAGCACCCTCGGCCTCGGCGGCCGGGCAGGCCGCCGGATCGACGGCCAGCACCAGGCCGAGCAGATCCCCGAGGGCGTGCGCGAGGCGCGCGTCGGCCAGCTCGTAGCGGCTACGGCGGCCCTCCGGCGCGGCGATCACCAAGCCGCAGCCCCGCAGGCACGCCAGATGGTTGGACAAGTTCTGTCGACTCGTGCCCAACAGGACGGCCAGATCGGCCGGGTAGCCGGGCCCTTCGCGCAGAGCGAGCAGGAGCCGGGCGCGGACCGGGTCGGACAGGGCGTGACCGAAGCGAGCCAGAACCTGCCCATGCGTGAGCGTCTCCACCCACCGACCGTACATCAAGGCGTGAATAAACGCATCGCTGAACTATTTCGTCGAGAAGTCTTGACTCAGCAGGATCGACTCATCTTAGTATGCGCATGTGAGCATGACTCTGAGGCTGGTCAGCCAGCACGCCGCCGACGGCGCGGCGAACACGGTGAAGGAGACCCACTGATGGGCCACGATCACGGCCACAGCCATCAGGTGACGGCGACCGGGCAGCACCGCCGAGCCTTGGCCGGCGTGCTCATGGTGTCGGTGGTGATCTTCGCTGTCGAAGTCGTCGGTGCGGTCATCACCGGCAGCCTCGCGCTGCTCGCTGACGCCGGGCATGTCCTCGCCGACGCCGGCGGTGTCGCCCTCGCTCTCGGCGCGGCCATGCTCGCCGCCCGACCGGCGACCGGGCGACGGACCTTCGGTTGGGCGCGGGCAGAGATCCTCGCCGCCGCCGTCAACGGCCTGATCCTGGCCGGGATGGGCGTCTACGTCTTCGTCGAAGGCGTCCGGCGTCTGTTCGAACCGGTCGACGTCGACCCCGGTGGCATGGCCGTCTTCGCCGCAATCGGTTTGGTCGGCAACCTCATCGGGGTGGCGTTGCTCTACCGCGCCCGCGACGCGAGCCTCAACATGCGCGGCGCGTTCCTCGAGGTCGCCACCGACACCGCCACCTCCGTCGGCGTCCTCGCCGCCGCCGCGGTCATCGCGCTGACCGGCTTCACCCGCGCCGACGCAATGGTGTCCCTCCTCATCGGCCTCGTCATCGCCCCACGCGCACTGCGCCTGCTCCGCGACGCGGTCAACATCCTCCTCGAAGCCGCCCCAGCCGAAGCCGACCTCGAACAGATCCGCCAGCACATCACCGACGTCGACCACGTCCTCAGCGTGCACGACCTACACGTGCACACCGTCACCTCAGGACTGCCCGTCCTCACCGCGCACGTCGTGGTCGACGACTCCTGCTTCCACGACGGCCACGCCCCACAACTACTCGACGCCCTGCAAACCTGCCTGGCCGGGCACTTCGACGTCGAACACAGCACCTTCCAACTCGAACCGGCCAGCCACGCCGACCACGAACACCCCACCCACCCTAACAGTCGCGCCATCGCACCGCCGACCGCCCCGAACAGCGGCCGGCAGAACCCGCACGCCCTCAACCACCCCTGAGCGAAGGGCAGCCACTCATGACCGCGACAAACGCGCGCCGACTCGACGGCGGCCTTCGCCTCAGCCGACGGCTCCGCCCGCTTTCTTCCGCCCGGTCTGATCGTTCTGTGTCGCGGTCATCACGGCACCCTCCTCACCAGGCACAACGCCTGGCGGGTCAGGCCGGAAACACCTTTAGATCCACAGTCCCCTGACGACGAAAAGGATCCGCTGAACGTCACCGTTGAGGACCGGCGCCACGATCCCCGCACCCGGAGGCCCCTCGTCGGTAGTCAGCAACTGCGTGAATCAGCTCTGGTGTGCCGTCAACGGACGACGCGACAGGCCGGTAGTCAGTCGGGCAGTGCCGTGCTGGCACGCGTCTGGTTGGCGCCAGCGCTGGTATACCGGTCCGCGCTGCGTCCGCCGTGCCAGTCGAGGATGAGCAACGTGGGGTCATCGGCCAGGTCCGGTCCGCTGACCTCACGTACGGCATCGGCCAACGCCTGGCTTGCCTCGCGTGGGCACAGACCAGCGATCGACCGCAACCTGGTCGGAAGATACAGGCTCGCGGGTTGCGCTCCCGCACCGTCGAACCCGTCTCCACCGCCGACGCCGCCCGGCTGCGCTGGCTCGGTGTCGATCACGGTGCTCAGCCGGGATGAACGATGCGTTGGCTGGGTACGCTGTCCGCTGCTTGCCGCACTCGTGATCATGCGACGTTCGCGTGACGAGGTGGCCGACGCAGGGGACGGAGCCGACATGGGCAGTGGGCAGGACACAAACGCGCGGTCGCGTCGGCCGGTCGCCTCACAAGCCTCTGCCGCCGACCGTGACACCGACCCGAGTCCAGCCGGCGAGGCGACGATGCCCGCTCGCGTGAACGTGGCCAGCGCGATGCGCCCGCCGTCGAAGACGGTGACGCGGTGGCTGCTCAAGCACCGGGTGCAGCCGGCGGGTCCGGAGAGCGGCGAGTCGCGCACCACGCCGCATCCTTGGTGGAAGGTGATGTGCCTGACCGGGTGGACTACTTCTCTACCCTGTCCTATTTGCCTGGCATCGCGGCCCTCGCTGCGGGGCGCTCTCACCGCTGGCGACGCTGCTGATCGTGGCGCTGACGCTGTTCGGGTGCTGCCGATGTACCGGCGGGTGGCCGGGGAGAGCCCGAACGGGCAGGGGTCGGTGGCGATGCTGGAGCGTCTCCTGCCGTTCTGGAAGGGCAAGCTGTTCGTCCTGGTCCTGTTGGGGTTCGTGGCGACGTCGTGGATCATCACGATCACCCTGTCGTCGGCGGACGCCACGGTGCACCTGTTGGAGAACCCGGTCCTGCCCGACAGCTTTCCGCACGGCACGACCGCGGCCGTGGTGGTGACGGTGGTGTTGCTGCTGGTCTTGGGTGGGTGTTCCTGCTCGGCTTCAACGAGGCCGTCGGCGTGGCCATCCCCTGGTCGCGGTGTTCCTCGCGTTGAACGCTGCCATTGTCGTGGCCGGTCTCGTGGCGATCGCGCAGGATCCGGCGCTGCTGTCCGGGTGGACCGACGCGCTCACCGCCGGCACCGGCGGCGTCGGGATGTCATCGGCCCGCGGTGCTGGCCTTCCCGCTTCGTGCTCGGGTTGTCCGGCTTCGAGACCGGGGTGAGCATGATGCCCCTCGTGCGCGGTGACGGTCTCGACGCCGAGCAGCGACTCGCCGCCCGGATCCGCAACACCCGCAAGCTACTCACCACCGCCGCGCTGGTCATGTCCGGCTACCTGGTCGCCACCACGCTCGTCACCACCGTGCTGATCCCCGCCGAGGAGTTCCAGCCCGGCGGAGCGGCCAACGGCCGTGCGCTGGCCTACCTGGCCCACGAACGCCTCGGCGAAGCGTTCGGCACGGTCTACGACGTCAGCAGCGTGCTGATCCTGTGGTTCGCCGGCGCGTCGGCGATGGCCGGTCTGATCAACATCGTGCCCCGCTATCTGCCCTCCTACGGCATGGCCCCGAGTGGGGACGCGCCGTACGGCCCGTGGTCATCGTCTACACCCTGATCAGCGTCGCGATCACCGTCGCGTTCGCCGCGGACGTGGACGCCCAGGCCGGGGCGTACGCCACCGGGATCCTGGCGATGATGGTGTCCGGGGCGTCGCGGTCACCATCTCCGCGCTGCGCCGCCGGCAACGCGCCGCCACCGCCGGGTTCGCGGCCCTGACGGCGGTGCTGCTGTACGCGCTGGTCGAGAACGTCATCGAGAGCCCGACGGCATCGCCATCTCCGGGCTGTTCATCGCCGGCATCATCACCGTCTCCCTCATCTCCCGGATCTCGCGCACCACGGAGCTGCGCGCCGAGCGCATCGAGTTCGACGACGCCGCTCGCCGGTTCATCGCCGACTCGATCGCCCACGACGGTCGGCTGCACCTGATCGCCAACCGCCGTCAGAGCGGCGACGCGAAGGAGTACCGCCTCAAGGAACGCGCCCAACGAGGCCTCAACCCGGTCCCCGGCGCCGCCGACGTGCTCTTCCTCGAAATCGACGTGGCTGACCCGTCGGAGTTCAGCGGCGTCCTGCACGTCACCGGCGTCGACGTCGGCGGCCACCGGGTCCTGCGCACCACCGCTCCCGCCGCCCCGAACGCCATCGCCGCGATCCTGCTCGCCCTGCGCGACGCCACCGGCGTCCGACCCCACGCCCACTTCGAATGGTCCGAAGGCAACCCGGTGGCGCACCTACTGCGTTACCTCCTGCTCGGCCGCGGCGACACCCCACCTGTCGTCCGGGAGATCATCCGCAAGGTCGAACCCGATCCGGCTCGCCGACCGGGCATCCACGTCGGCGGCTGAGACCAGCTCGCCTGAACCATCGTCTTAAGCCTCGAGCGCGAGCCGGCGCGATCTGACGTCGACGCGCGCGTTCCGCACCGGCTGTGGCCTGCGGGTGTGAGAGTCGATGAGGAAACCCGCAGGGGTACGGCCTGACCCGCGGGCGGCAGTGGGCCAGCTTCTCGCCGACGTGCGTCAATACACGACCAGTCCGCGAGCACGGAACTGTGTTCGTACCCGGTCAAGCAGTTCGGGGTCGGGTGGCGCCGTGTCCGCGAGCGGGAACGACAGGCCGAGCTTGGCGTACTTGCCGGCGCCGAGTCGGTGGAAGGGCAGCACTTCGACCCGTTGAACGGTCGGCAGGGCCGCCACGATGTCGGCGACGTTGTCGGGGCTGTCGGTCAGCCCTGGCACCAGCACGAACCTGATCCACATCGGGGTGCCTCGTTCGGCCAGCCGGTGGGCGAAGGTCACCGTGGGGACAGGCGCCCGGTCCCGGTGACGCGGCGGTACAGGTCTTCCTGGGCGGCTTTGATGTCGAGTAGGACCAGGTCCGTGGCGTTCAGCAGCGCCTCGTCGGCGCGGCCGCCGAGGAAGCCGCTGGTGTCCAGGGCGGTGTGCAGTCCGAGGTCCTGGCAACGCCGCAGGACCGCCGCCGTGAAGGCGGGTTGTTGCAGGGTTCGCCGCCGCTGATCGTGACGCCGCCGCCGGCGACCTTGATGAACCGCTCGTACCTGCGGATCTCCGTCATCAGCTCGTCAACGGTCGTCGGCAAGCCGCTTCGCCGGTACCAGGTGTCCGGGCTGTGGCAGTAGAGACACCGCAGCGGGCACCCGGCCAGGAAGGCGACGAAGCGGGTGCCGGGACCATCGACCCCGATCGAGATGTCGAAGGAGTGGACGGATCCGGTCAGGGCGGCGTCCGCCACCGTGGTCACAGTGAGCCGTGAAAGGTGCGCGAGATGACGTCGCGCTGCTGCTCGGGGTGAGCCGGACGAAGTTGACGGCGTACCCGGAAACCCGGATCGTCAGCTGGGGTAGTTCTCAGGGTGGACCATGGCGTCCTGCAGTGTCGCTCGGTCGAGAACGTTGACGTTGAGGTGGAATCCGCCCGCGTCGACGAAGCCGTCCAGGACACCAGCCAGGTTGCCGATCTGCTCGTCGCGGGTGCGCCCGAGCCCGCCCGGGGTGACGGTGCTGGTCAACGAGATGGCGTCCCGGGCGCTGGCATACGGCAGTTTCGCCACCGACAGCGCTGAGGCGACAAGCCGTGCCGGTCGCGACCGTTCATCGGGTTGGCGCCGGGTGCGAAGGGTTCCCGGCGCGCCGGCCGTCGGGGTGTTGCCGGTGTTGCGGCCGTAGACCACGTTCGACGTGATGGTGAGGACGGACAGGCTCGGTTCGGCGCCGCGGTAGGTGGGCTGACGCCGTACCTTCGTCATGAACTTCTCGACCAGCTCGACCGCGATGGTGTCGGCGCGGTCGTCGTTGTTGCCATAGGCGGGGTAGTCGCCGTCGACGACGTAGTCGACGGCCAGGCCGGTAGCGTCGCGCAGCACCTTGACCTGGGCGTACTTCAGCGCCGACAAGCTGTCTACGGCGACGGACAGACCGGCGATGCCGGTGGCGAGAACGGTGCACGGGATAGTCGTGCAGGGCCATTTCGAGGCGCTCATAGGCGTAGCGGTCGTGCATGTAGTGGATGACGTTGAGCGCGTCGACATACGTTTCGGCGAGCCAGTCCAGCATCCGGTCGAAGGCGGCGACGACCTCGGCATAGTCGAGGATCTCCCCGCCGACTGGTGTGTCGGCCGGGGCGATCTGGTCGCCGGTGATCTCGTCCCGGCCGCCGTTGACGGCGTAGAGCAGGGCCTTGGCAAGATTGGCGCGGGCGCCGAAGAACTGCATATCCTTGCCGACCCGCATGCCTGACACACAGCAGGCGATGGCGGTGTCGTCACCGTACGCGGAGCGCAGCAGGTCGTCGTTCTCGTACTGGATGGCGCTGGTTTCCAGCGACACCTGAGCGCAGAAATGTTTGAAACCTTGCGGCAGAGCCGGCGACCACAGCACGGTCAGGTTCGGTTCGGGTGCCGGGCCGAGGTTGTAGAGGGTCTGCAGGAACCGGAAGCTGGTTCGGGTGACCAGCGGGCGGCCATCGGCGTCGATACCGCCGATCGCCTCGGTGATCCAGGTGGGGTCGCCGGAGAACAGATCGTCGTACTCGGGGTGCGCAGGAACCGGATGATGCGCAGCTTGATGACGAGGTCATCGATGAGTTCCTGGGCGCCGGTCTCGGTCAGGGTGCCCTCGGTGATGTCACGCTGCAGGAAGATGTCCAGTGAGTCATCGGCACAGTGGCAGGAAGTAGCAAGCCGGGCCGAGGCGCTGGCCCTCAAGCTGAAAATGCATGTCGAGCAGGCCAGCGACGACGGACAGAGCGAAGCAGCGCTGGATCGACTGCGAGCGGTCATGAACGAGGCTTTCGAAGCCGCCGGTAATGCGTTCCGCGACGACGCCGTCCGCCAGGACATCCGCGACGTCGGGCGGCTTTGGGCGAGGCCATCCACCCGACTGTCACTCGCGTCGGCGGTGAGGTGCGAGACCTGTTCGAACGCCGCTGAGAAGGGCCGGCGGTCTCGATCCGCCCAGCGCATCGGCATGGACAGTGGGAGTGGCGACAGGGCTGAATGGACTAGGAATACGGGCACTTCGGAAAGAGTCCCCGTTTCAGATCGGCCTGCGCCTCCAGATATCTGTCGACGAGAAAAATGCCAGTTGTCTCGCTCCGACTTCCACTGTTCATGACGAAATTTGCTTCGACGCCCAGTCGGCGTGCAACGCATGGAATCGATGGGAAGAGGGTAGGTAAATGTCGACACCACTGCTCGGAGTGTCCATGCCTCGACCGTTTACGCCAAGCCTGCAGGCGCCTGCCTTGGCGAATGTCGACATGCCGGGGCGATCCGCTGATGCTGAGATCAATGACATTGTCGACCGGATTCGGCGCAGGTACCCGCGCGAGCAGATCTCGAGTTCTGATCTGCGGGAGCGGGTGGCTGGGTTCTACAGCGAGTTCGACAGCGCCCGGGTTCGCAACTTCGTGGTGATCCTGGTCGAGCGCATGGTTCGCCGATGGATCGATGCGCGCTAGGCCGTGTGTCATAAGGGCTCTTCGAAGTTAAGCGGGGTTGAGGTGCCCGCGGTGGCGGCAGGCTCGTCGGGCAGTACCCGCGTCGTTTACACCAGCGCAGCCTCACCGGGACGCTCACGGCGTCCAGTTCGACCTTCACGGCGACCAGACCCCGCCAGGCCCAGCAGCCGGGTCGTATCGTTGACCATGCCCGCAGCTGATCACTTGTGACTATCCGACCTAGACACTCAAATGATCACCATGGGCCACAGAGCTCTTCACACTCCGGTCGGCCTCAGCCACGAACCCTGCTCTGCTTCGACGAGCCGACAATTGACGCCATCGCCGATAGTGGAATTCACGATATTCTGGCGAGGACCGTTGAGATGGTATGGGGATATGGGTGAACGAGGAAGAGGCCCAGGAGGTTACTCCACCTGGCAGCTCAGATGGTGTCTCCGACAAAGACGCGTCGCCCCGGCCATAGGAGGTAGCGAAGGGCGGCAACCCCGATCTCCGTCGCGGCTGTGGGAAGCCGTGGCCGGAGTCTCTACCGCTGCCGGGGTGATCGTGGCGCTCGCCGTCGGCCTGCCGAGTCTTCTGTCGGACAGGTCTGCCGAGTCCGACCGCCTCCCGGCGTCCGCGCCCCGGCGTCGCCCCGGCGCCGGCGCCGTCGCCCAGCCCTCCACCGCCTGTCATGATCCTCACGCCAACGTCAACAGATGGCGCAACCGTGAAGTGTGTGAAAGACGCCTGCGCCGTCGAGGTGCGCGGCAGGACGCGCGCTGCGACTGGGCTGCATCCGTATGTGCTGATCGCGCGCGAATGCTGCCCCGGAGACGCGCCGCGGTACTACGTCCAGTGGGATTCCACGAAAGAGGTCCCCGGTGGAGACTGGGTCGCTCTGGCCTACGTCCTAAAGCCGCCCGTCAACGCTACGTTCCAGATCAAGGCGATTCTCACGACCTCCGCCGTCCGGCCGACGCCCGGAGCCGATGACCTCATCGTCTGGTCCGACGACATGGCGAAGGCCGTCGGACTCGTCGCGGAGACGCCGACGGTCACCGTGAAAGTCGCGGGCATCGTCCAGGCGACCGCGTTCTGCGACTGCTCATAGCGAGGGTTACGTTGTTTGCTCCAGCAAGCCGTCCGACTATTCCGGTCCACGTCGACCTGGCATGGCTTGCTGCTCGCCGTCGACGTGACGTCGTCGCCAGGAGCGGCGCAGCCTGCGGGTGCCGGCGAATTGAATCGCCAGCACCCACCAATTGTCACCCCGGCGGAAGATCAGTAACTGATCAGGAGCCGGTTCTTGACATTGGTCACGCCCGGGCGGCCACGCCGCGGAACCGGCCTGGCGGACCTCCGCCCAGGAGGCCACGGTCCCGCTGAGTTCGATCTCAGTGCCGTTGACGTGGACCGTGATGTGCTGGCCGTCGAACCGGGCCTTGCGGACCAGGGCCGCGGTGATCTTCGCCTTGGCTTCGGTCGGGGTGATCGCGGCCTTCGGCTTCAAAGAGATGGTGTTGACCACGCCCCGTACGCCCCGCAGGACGGCCATCGCCGTTCGCGCTGCTTCACGCTGGTACTCCCAGTTGAGCGTGCCAGACAGGGTGATCACGTGGTTGTGGACCTTCGCCTTGACCGCTCCGGCCGGGACGTACACCATCCGATCGAGTGCGTCGGATGCCTCCCGGGCGATGTCGGAGTCCTCGCGGGCGCCCACGTTCTTCACCTCGATCTCGTCCGCGACCGCGGTCACGCCACGTCTTCGATGCAGACCAGTCGTTTGACGAGGACTTGGCGGCGGGCGAGTTGCCGGGAGCCGGTGGCGAGGCTGGTGCTGACGACTGCGGGCAGCAGTTGCGGAGTGATGCCGACGGCGATGGCCAGGAGAACAGAGCCGAGTCGAGCAGCGAGCGGTGCAGCAGCAGGTTGATCACGAAAATTGCGATGGTCAGGACGACCGCGACTTCGAGCAGCAGCACGGAGAAGCGGCGCAGGCCGGCCTGGAATGCTGTCTCGGGTGGCCGTTCGCCCAGGCCGACCGCGATCCGGCCGAACTCGGTGTTGCCGGCGGTGCTGACCACCACGCCGACGCCGGCGCCGCTGTGCACCACTGTGCCCATCAGCGCGCATGAGTTTTCGTCCGCGAGCGCGGTCCCGGCCGCGGCCACCCCGGTGCTCTTGTCGACCGGCAGGGACGGATCCGACCTCGATCAGCGGCTCCGGACTGGCCATCGCCCAGCTTGCCATCGGCGTGCTCGGGGTCCTTCTCATCACATCGGAGTACTCCACCGGCTCGATTCGTAGTGGCCTGACTGCCGTACCGAAACGCAACAGGTTCCTGGCCGCAAAGCTCTTGTGGTGCTCGGCTTGACCTTCCTGGCCACTGAGATCACCGCGGTGGGTGCGTTCTTCCTCGGGCAGGCACTGATCTCCGGTCATGCCCCGACTGCCAGCCTGGACCAGCCCCACGTGCTGCGGGCCCTGATCGGTTGCGGGCTCTACGGCGCGCTCATCGGTTTGCTGGGGTTGGCTCTCGGAGCGCTGCTGCGTCAGGCGGCTGCGGCCATCACCGTTCTGGTAGCTGTGCTGTACGTGCTGCCAGGCATCTCGCTGGCGCTACCGGCGGCCATCCAACGCCCGGTGCAGAAGTTCTGGCCTACCCAGGCAGGTCAACAGGTGACCGTTGTGATTCGAGGCCCCGACTCGCTGGCACCGTGGGCCGGATTCGGCATCATGACCCTGTTCGTGGCGGTCGCGCTCGCGGCAGCGTTCCTCGCACTCGATCGGCGAGACGCCTGAACGCCACGTTCTGAATCCGCTCACAATCCCGATGTGCGGGGATGAGGCCCACGCTGGTTGGACCTCATCCCTGGAAGATGCGTCACCGCCGAACCCGTTCCGGCTGGCAACAGGGCTAATGTGAGGAGGGTGAGCGCACTGGGCGAGTCAGCGCAGGCCGCCAGCCTGGGCGGGGCCGCAGCGTCGGCACCGCGCCAATGGCCCCATCAGGCTCGAATCGCCCCGAAGCTCCAATCGCGCCGAATTGGGCGTTATCGACGTCCGTTCACGGCACGCTAACCCGGTGGCGGAGCACGGCCGCCGAATCTCGCCACAATTCCACCGGGCCGGTGGCATGAATGGCTGGCCGGGAACGGTTGTCGCCGCTACTGCAGGCTGTCGTCGGCATCGGCAGCGATCTCGACTTGCGCAGCACACTGTCGCGGATCGTCCTGGCAGCCTGTCAGGTAGCTGGCGCCCGTTACGGTGCCCTGGGCGTCATCGGACCTGACCGCAGCCTCGTCGAGTTCATCACCGACGGGATGACCGTCACCGAGCAGGACCATATTGGTGACCTTCCCACCGGCCGTGGCGTGCTGGGTCTGCTCATTGATGAGCCGCTGCCGATCCGGTTGCCGGATATCAGCAGTCATCCTCGTTCGCTGGGCTTCCCGCCCGGCCATCCGGTGATGCGCTCCTTTCTCGGGGTTCCGGTGCGCATCCGCGACCAGCTTTACGGCAATCTCTACCTGACGGAGAAACGGGCGCTGCCGAGTTCAGCGAAGCCGACGAGGAGATCGTCATCGCCCTCGCCGCGGCCGCCGGGATCGCTCTCGACAACGCCCGGCTCTACGCGGCGGCGGGCCGGCGCCAACGCTGGCTCCAGGCGACTGCGGAGATCACCGACACTCTCGTCGGCCAGGTCGATCGCACCGATGTGCTGCGGCTGGTGGTGGATCACGCCCGCGAGGTCGCCGACGCCGCGCTCGTCGCGATCCTGCTCCACAACGAGACGACCGGGGAGCTGCGCGTCGAGGTCACCGCGCCGCCGAACGCGGCGCTGGACCTGGCGTCGATCCCGCTCGACGACACGCCGTTCGAGCAGATCATTGCCACCGGCGGCCATGTCCTGATCGACAATCTGGACGTCGCTGCGGTCTGGCCCGCACCGTTGCCGCCAGGACCGGCGCTGCTGGCGCCGTTGGCGATGACCGGAGCGGTGCAGGGGTGCTCGTGGTGATCCTGCCGACGAGCAGCGTGGGCTTCGACGGCGAGTCTGACATCAACATGATCACCACGTTTGCCTCCCAGGCTGCCCTCGCCGTCGAGCGGGCACGGGTGCAGGAGGAACGCGAGATGATGGTGGTGCTTGCCGATCGTGAGCGCATCGCGCGGGACCTGCATGACGTGGTGATCCAGCGGTTGTTCGCCACTGGTCTCGGACTGCAGGGCTGACGCGCCGAGCCGTACCCATTGACGTCCGGGAGCGCGTGGACCAGTCCATCGACGAACTCGACGCGACCATTCGCGACATCCGCAACGCCATCTTTGGCCTGCACAAGCCAGCTGCCGGATCGGTGCGCGCCGCGCTGACAGCTGCCGCTGACGATGCGACGAAGAGTTTGGGTTTCCGACCGCACCTGAGCATCGCCGGGGCTGTTGACCTCGCCGTCCCAGATTCGCTGCGCGCCGACCTGATTGCGGTCCTGGGGAAGCGCTGTCGAACATCGTCCAGCACGCGCGCGCGACAACTGTCACGATCGCTGTCGCGGTTGACGCAGGTCGCCTCATCCTGCGGGTGGCCGACGACGGCGTCGGCATCAGGGCAGCGGCGGGCGGCAACGGGCTCGGCAATCTCCGCAGCCGCGCCGAGGAGCGCGGCGGCACCTTCGTCGTCACCGACGTCCACCCCCATGGCGCCATGCTGGTGTGGGACGTACCCCTCAAGAGCTGACCGCTTCGCCAATCCTCCTCCGCCTCCCGAGAGTCCCGGTCCTACCAGGTCTTTCGGCACTTCGCGCACCTGCTGCCGTCCGCGATCCTGGAGACACGGCCACCCATCGCCCGGTCGAGTCCGGCAATGCCGGCCGCAAACAGGAGGCCATCGATGGCAGAGTCAAGGGGCAGGTCGTGGTCGGCGTCGACGCCGATGCCACCACCACCGCCGTCATCGCCGCCGGAGCCCGAGAGGCCACCCGCCTCCACGTCGGCCTGCTGCTGGTCTACCCGCTCGCGGCATCGCCGCCATGGATGGTCGGCCTCGTGCCACCGCGTGCCGGTGGTGAGCCGCAGTTGGCCCAACAGCTGCTCGATCAGATGGTCGAGAAGACAGCAGCTGCCCACCCCGCCATCGTCGTGCACGGCATCCTGCACAGCGGCAGTCCAGCGGGCGCGCTGCTCGCTGCCGCCGCCAACGCGGAGCTCATCCTGGTCGGGGCCGACGCCCGGATCCGGTACGGCGGCCTGCTCGCCGGGCCAGTCAGCACGCAGGTGGCCGCGCATGCCCGTACGTCGGTCATCGTTGTGCCCACGTTTGAACGCTCCCGGCCGGCTAGGCCGGCGAAGGTGGTGGTGGGCATTGACGGCTCCCGTGGCAGCGCCGAGGCAGTCGCGTTCGCGTTCCTGCAGGCCCGGGCGCGTTCCGCACAACTGCACGCGATCCACGTGTGGGAGTCGCCGACCTGGCATGGCCTCAAACCGAACCTTATGCCCGCGTTCACGGCCGGGCCACTGGACACGGCAGCAGACCAGATGCTCCGCGAAGCGACCGTCGATGGGGAGACCGCGTACCCAGACGTCACAGTGGTGCGGAAGGTGTTGTACGGCGACAACCCGGTACGTGCCCTCAACAACGCCGTCGATGATGCCGCCCTCGTCGTCGTCGGCGCCCGCGGTGGTGGTGGTTTCGGCAGCCTGCTGCTCGGTTCGATCAGCGACGGTCTGCTGCGGTACGCCACTCGCGCCGTCGCCGTCGTCCGAGATGGACGATCACGTGACCGGGCCGAACGGCCCGCGATCGGCGGGTCCGTTGGCCCTGAGGCTGCGCGGGAGATCGGGATGTACTGAAGTCCGATGAGAGAAAGCGCCATGACAAGCGCCACCGTATCGAAATGGCTATCGGCCGGCCTCGCACCGCTGGAGATGTCGGCACTGTCGCTTATGTCGCAGCTGTCAAGCACTCTGCGGATCGAAGAGCACGTCGACGACAAGAGATACACGCTGCGGGCCGAGGTCCCTGGTGTCGATCCGGCGAACGACATCAGCGTGACCTATCACGATGGCGCGCTGCGGCTGAAGATCCGTCGCAGCGACGCCCGCAAGGACAAGTCACACACCGAGTTCGCTTACGGCACCTTCGATCGCACCGTGCGGTTGTCGCACGGGATCGACGAGCAGAGCATCCGGGTGTCGTACCTCAACGGGATCCTGGAGATTCACGCGAAGGTGACCGCGCCGGAGCAGCAGCACCGCGCCATTCCGATCACGGTCGGCACCGGAGCGCCAGCTGCCAAGCCCGCCAAGACCGCGAAGGTTGCCAAGCGCTAGTCGCATCCCGGACCGCACGACGTGGCAGGCCCGCCGTACGTCGCGGGGCCTGCCACGTCTCGTCCGATCAGCGGGAGCTGCCCCGCATCAGGTTGGTGGCGAGGACTGCCGCCTGGGTGCGCCGCTCGAGGCCGAGTTTCGTCAGGACGCTCGAGACATAGTTCTTCACCGTCTTGTCGGCCAGGAACATCTCCTGCGCGATTTCCTTGTTCGTCATGCCCTGCGCGATGTGCCGAAGGATCTTCAGCTCCTGGTCGGTCAGCGACTTGAGCTCATCGGGCGCCTCCACGCCATCGCGGATACGCGACAGCACTCTGGCGGTGACCGCCGGATCGAGCAGCGACTGCCCAGCGGCAACCCGGCGTACCGCGTCAAGCAGATCGACACCACGAATCTGTTTCAACACATAGCCGGCGGCCCCGGCCATGATCGCCGCGAAGAGCGCCTCGTCATCGTCGTACGACGTCAGGATCAGTCCGTGAATGGTGGGGTCGATCGCGCGCACGTCCCGGCAGACGTCGATCCCGTTGCCGTCTGGCAGGCGGGCGTCGAGGATCGCCACGTCCGGCCGCAGCGCCGGTATGCGGTGTGCCGCCTCGACCGCCGATCCGGATTCCCCGACGACCTCGATGTCACCGTCCTGAGTCAGCAGCTCGCAGATGCCGCGACGGACAACCTCATGGTCATCGAGCAGAAAGACACGGATCATCTTTCCGTTGTACTCCTCAACGGCCTGGTTGAGCAGGGTCCAACGGCCCTTCCTGGCAGTTCCTCACTGAGACACACGAAGGTTTCAGGTCTTATGGCCCTGCCCGTCCGCTCCCCATCCGGCGAACGCTGCCATCTACGGCGGAAGCCGCGTCAGCGACAACTCTCGCTCGATTTCGAGGTCGCCACCACCCAGATCGTCGGCACCGAACTACGGATGGTCGAGCAGATCACCGGCCGGTTGACGTGGCCGCGTGCTCTGCTGTCGGGTGCGGCGAGCGGCGCCTGGTTTGGAGTCTTCGTCGGCCTGCTCATCAACCTGCTCGGGCCGTCGGATTCGCGCGGGCGATGGTTCTCGGGATCCTCTGGGGTGTCGCATTCGGGCTCGTGTTCGCCGCTGTCGGTTACGCGATGACCCGAGGACGTCGCGACTTCACCTCCCGCAGCGCCACCATCCCCAGCCACTTCGACGTCTTGGTCTCCGCCACTCACAGCCTGCGCGCACAGGCAGTTTTGGCCGGCCCTGCCGCCTGACCCTGACGGCGCTGCACGACGTCGATCCAGTTCGGTTCCAACCTCTCGACCACGGAGGTCGTCATGAAGGCACTCGTCTATCACGGACCCGGCGTCAAGGCATGGGAAGAGGTCGACCGACCCCGACTGGCCGCTGACTCCGACGCCGTCATCTCCGTGGACACGACCACGATCTGCGGCACCGACCTGCACACATTCTCAAGGGCGACGTGCCCGCCATGGTCGACGGACGGATCATCGGCCACGAAGCCGTCGGCACCGTCACTGAGATCGGCCCCGGCGTCAAGAACCTGAAGGTCGGCGATCGGGTGCTGGTGTCCTGCGTCAGCGCGTGTGGGGTATGCCGGTTCTGCCGGGAAAGTCGCTACGGGCAGTGCACCGGTGGTGGCGGCTGGATTCTCGGCAACGAGATCGACGGCACCCAGGCCGAGTTCGTGCGAGTTCCGTTCGCCGACAATTCCACCTACCCGGTGCCGGCGGGCGTCAGCGACGAGGAACTGCTGATGCTGGCCGACATCCTGCCCACCGGGTACGAGGTCGGAGTTCTCAACGGGCAGGTCCGGCCTGGTGACGTAGTGGCCGTGGTGGGTGCCGGACCGATCTCGGACTGTCGGCGATCACCGGCGCCCGGCTGTTCAGCCCCAGCCTGGTCATCGCGATCGACAAGGTGCCATCGCGGCTGGAGGCGGCCAAGCAGTTCGGCGCCGACGTCATGATCAGCAACGCGGAGCACGATCCGATCGCCGCGGTCCGGGAACTCACCGGTGGGCTCGGAGCTGATGTCGCGATCGAGGCTGTCGGCCTGCCCGCGACGTTCGAGCTCGCCGCCGATCTGGTGCGACCGGTGGGGCGGATCGCGAACATCGGTGTCCACGGCAAGCCGGTCACCCTGCACCTCGAGCGGCTGTGGACCCGTGACGTCACGATCACGACCGGTCTCGTCGACACCTACTCGACGCCCACTCTGCTGCGCCTGCTAACGAGCCGGCGGATCGGCGCGCAGCGCTTCGTGACACACCGGTACGGCTTCGACGAGTTCATGCACGCCTACGACGTGTTCGCCAATGCCGCCGACACCGGCGCGCTCAAGGTGGTCATCAGCCGCGCCAGCTGATGTCCGCCGGCCGCCGTCCCGCTCGACGGGAGCCTCGTCGGGCGGGTTCGACCTGGGGATCCAGCGTTCGGCACGTGCCAGCGCGGGTACAACGGCCCCACCGGCAGGGCCCACCGCCTCTGCCCCGCACAACAATGCAGGCGCAGGCTGAGCGTATGCAGACCGACAGCACCACGGCGAAGACGGCAGCCGTCCGGGAGCAGGTGTTCCGCACCGCTGGTGCCGCGCCGTCGATCGTCGACACCAGCCGGGGGCGGAGATGTCGATGAGTCAGGTCTGACCTGTACGCCGACCGCGAGGCGTTCCGGGTCGGACACGCGCCCGCCGGGCAGCCGGCAATAGCGCCCCGGCGCACCGGCAACAACCTGAGCACGCACCTCCCGAAGCGCCCGTGAACGTCGACCAGACAGGAACTCTCATGTCCCAGATTCCGCTCGTCGTGGCAGGGCTGGACGGTTCACCATCCAGCATGGCTGCCGCTGAGTACGCCGCCACACTCGCGCTTCGCCGGGGAGCCGAGCTGCGGCTGGTGTCGGGTTACCTCACCCCGTTCTACGGTTTCGGACCGACATGATGTCCGATCCCTACCTGGGCGGCGTGGATCAGGGCGAGGAGGAGGCCGGCAACGTGCTGCTGCGCGACACTTCCGAGCGGCTGCACAAGCAGCACCCGGAGTTGGGGAGGTGCGGTGCCAGCGGATCGCCGGCGGCGCCGCGTCGGTGCTCGTTGAGCAGTCGCGCACCGCCGCGGTGACCGTGGTGGGCGCCCGTGGCGTCGGCGGCTTCGCCGAACTGCTGCTCGGCTCCGTCTCCGCGCAGCTCGCCGCGCACGCCCACGGCCCGGTCATCGTGGTCCGGCCCCGGTCGCCGACACCGTCATCGAGCGTGGCCCCGAGCAGCCGGACCTGCCGGCGCCTGCCCTCGGTCCGGTGCTGGTCGGCATCGACGGCTCACCGGCAGGGACGCGGCCCGGACTTCGCGGCCACCGAAGCCGGCCAGCGGCAGGTGCCTCTGATCCTCGCGCATGTCTACTGGCCCGGCCCGTGGGAGCGCTTCGCCGGCAACGATGTCGACGCGCAGGCCGCCGCGGAGCGCGCCGCCGAGCAGGCAGCTCGGCAGATCCTCGCCGATGCCGCCGCGATCGTGCAGGCCAGCCACCCGCACGTGGACGTGCAATCTCGGCCGATCCGCGGCCTTAACGCCGAGCACAGCATGATCGACGCGTCCCGTGACGTGGCGTTGACCGTTGTCGGCTGTCGTGGCCACGGTGGCTTCGCCGGGCTGATGCTCGGCTCGGTCAGCGGCGCGCTCGTCCACCACGCCCACGGACCGGTTGCCGTCATCCACGCCGGCAAGCACTGATCACCAGCTCATCCCGGCACGCAGACGGCCCGGGTGCCCGGCGCCAGCAAGGGAAACCCATCATGACCACCACCATCTGGATCATCGGCGCGACGCTGGCGGTGCTGCTGCTGGCGCTGTCCCTCAAGGTCGTCAAGCAGTACGAGCAGGGAGTGCTGTTCCGGCTCGGGCGGGTCATCGGCGTCAAGAAGGCCGGGCTGACCGCGATCATTCCGTTCGTCGACGTGCTGCACCGGGTGAGCCTGCGCATCATCACGATGCCGATCCAGTCGCAGGGCATCATCACCCGCGACAACGTCAGCGTCGACGTCTCCGCCGTCGCGTACTACCGGGTCACCGACGCGGTCAAGTCAGTGGTGGCGATCGAGAATGTCGAAGCCGCCATCAACCAGATCGCCCAGACCACCCTGCGCAAGGTCGTCGGCCAGCACACCCTCGACGAGACACTGTCCGAGACCGACCGCATCAACCTCAACATCCGCGAGATCCTCGACGTCGCCACCGAAGAATGGGGCGTCGCGGTCACCCTGGTCGAACTCAAGGACATCCAACTGCCCGAGAGCATGAAACGGGCGATGGCCCGCCAAGCCGAAGCCGAGCGGGAGAAGCGCGCCAAGATCATCGCCGCGGAAGGTGAGGCGCTTGCCGCCGACGCCCTCGGCGCCGCCGCCGACATCATGATGGCCCACCCGCTCGCCCTGCAGCTCCGCAACCTGCAGAGCCTCGTCGAGCTCGGCGTCGACAAGAACTCCACAGTCGTCTTCCCCGCCCCGCTGATGTCCACCATCGGCGAGCTGGGCTCGTTCCTGGCCCGGAGAACGCGGCCGCCGCCGCAACCCGCCGGACGCGACAGCCACGCCAGCTCCTGACCAGCCGCGGCCTGCTCAGCCCGCACCCAACGGCAAGGCCCCGCTCGCCGAGGCCACCACATAGAAGATCGAGCGTCTGGTCGTCGTCTCTGGTAAGGACGGACGGCGGCCGGGCTCAACCAGCCGACCCATCGGGCGCACGCTCGACGGGACACCGCACCAAAGCCCAAGAAGGAACGTGAGTGCGATGGTCGACATCGCCCGGAACCACAACGCCGCAACCGCCACCGCAGCCGGCCGCACGATGCCACCGACGGCACCCTGGCCGTCGCCGTGCCCGACACCGCGGCCCGCCGGACCGCCGACGACCGGCACGCCGTAGACGTCGACGCCCGGGCCACCGGTCGTGAGTCGTCAGCGGCACTCCCAGCGCCGAAAGCCACTCGGCTGTCGCGGCCCGTTACCTACTCGCGGGCATCCGGATCGCGCTGGGCTGGGTCTTCCTCTGGGCTTTCCTGGACAAGCTGTTCGGGTGGGGATTCGCCACCCGTCGGCGCGGTCCTGGCTCAACGGCGGCAGCCCCACAGCAGGCTTCCTCGGCGGCTCCGAGGGCCCGTTCAGCGGCTTCTTCACCGCCATCGCCGGCAACACCGTCACCAACGTGCTGTTCATGGGTGCGCTGCTGGCCATCGGCACGGCGCTGATCCTCGGCATCGGGATGCGGCTCGCCGCTATCGGCGGCGCGATCCTGGTCGTCATGATGTGGGCAGCGGTGCTGCCGCCGTCGAGCAACCCGTTCATGGACGACCACCTCATCTACGCGGCCATCCTGATCGTCCTGGCCCTGCTCAACGCCGGGAACACGTTCGGGCTCGGCAAGGCGTGGTCGGCCACCCGCTGGTCCGCAACGCCACCTGGCTCAAGTAGCCAGACCCGCTGCGGGTCACCCGATGTCGCGGTGGCCCGCAGCGCCCTGCCTCCGGCGCCCGGCGGCAGCGCTTCGGGCGGAGGCTCACAGTGTTGCTCCGGCCCGGGCGACTGATCAGGCGCCGTTACCGACCTTCTCGCTGAACGAGGTCCCATCATGAGCGACCAATTCCAGCATGAGCCTTCTGTAGTCGTGCCCGGGTGGTGGGACCGGCGTTTCGGCGTCGGCGAGGCAGTCGTCGCCGCCGGCCTGTACGGCCTGACAGCTGCATGGGTGACACCACGGGGACCGGTCACCACCCCGAACGCTCCCTCGGTGCCGCTCTCACCGTGCTCCCCATGCTCATGCCGGTGCGTCGCTATCTCACCACGGAGCTCACCCGTGACCGTTCACCCCGATAGTCGGTCGCCCGGATTGGCGTCATCTGGCGCGCTTCCGCCGGTGGTCGAGCGTTACCTGAAGCGCGCCGTCTCAGACCGCGACCGGGTGCCGCAGCTGGTGCGGGTGACCCAGCAGGACCCGAAATCAGCGGGACGGGCGGCAGCGCTTCAGCGCCACCGTCGGTGCGCGAGCAGCCGACGTCAGGGCCAAAGCCCTGGAGGGCCGCGGAGACCGGTCAAAACGTTCGGGTCTTGTGGCCCTGTCCGACACGCCGCCTCCCGAGGCACGGTTGAGTCGAGCACGAGGACAGGAGGCGGCGACGTGGTGACACGCACACAGCGGACGACCGTCGTGGGAGTTCTCCGGCGCGATCGCAGGGACAGGGTCCGGACATCCCGGAGCCCGCTGCGATGACGGCGGTTGCCGAGGCCGTGCCCGAAGAGGCGGGCGAACTGACCGGACCAGAGTCCCGCGTCCGAACCCGGTTGTACGACAACGGCGTCTGCGTCGCGCGAGACTTCCCGGTCGCGGAGATCTCCGCACACCTCCATGACCCGAACTCCGTGGTGTGGCTCGATCTGTGTCGGCCCACCGCCATCGACTTCGAGATGGTCGACACGCAGTTCGGGTTGCACGAGCTCGCCATCGAGGACGCCCTCCAGGAGTCGCAGCGCCCGAAGCTCGACCGGTACGCCACACACCTGTTCATCAGTGCCTACGCGGTCAAGATCGAGTCTCCGGGCATCCGGCTGCGCACCACTGAGATAGCCGTGTTCCTCACCGACCAGGCACTGATCACCGTTCGCAAGGACGAGGGCTTCGACATGGCGCCGGTCCTTGCCCGCTGGGACTCCTCGGCCGATCTCGCAAGTCACGGCGTCGCGTTCCTGCTCCACGGCCTGCTCGACCATGTCGTCGACGGGCACTTCCGGGCGGTCGAGCAACTCGACGAGGGCATCGAGAGGCTGGAGGAGTTGCTGTTCGGCGAGCGCCGGGCGCAGATCCAGGCCGTGCAACGGCGCTCCTTCGAGCTGCGTCGCGACCTCGTCGTGCTGCGTCGGGTGGTGCTACCGATGCGGGAGGTCCTCAACAGCCTGCTGCGTCGGGACCTGCACGTCGTCGACGAGGTGATGACGCCGTACTACCAGGACGTCTACGACCACGTCCTGCGGGTGACCGAGTGGACCGAGTCTCTGCGCGATCTCGTCGCGACGACAGTTGAGACGAACCTGACGATCCAGGCGAACCAGATGAACCTGATCATGAAGAAGGTGACCAGTTGGGCGGCGATCATCGCCGTCCCGACCGCGGTAACCGGCTTCTACGGCCAGAACCTGCCCTACCCGGATTCGGCTCCCAATGGGGAGTGCTGGCATCCACAGCCCTGATCGCCGCGCTCTCCGCCGGCCTGTACGGGTCTTCAAACGCAAGGACTGGCTGTAGCGCACGGCTGGCAATACCGCGACTGGCAGGGACACGCGGCTGGATTGCACAGCGCCGGCCGGCAGTTCTCATCGCCCTTCGACGCGGCGGAACTCTCCTGAAGCCCCCGCCTGCGTGTTCGCCAACAGAGCCGCCCTGAGCGGTTGAAAGGGAGCCACGGTGCAATCCGGTCCGCAGACGTCCCTCCCACAAAGCGGAGTTGGGTCCGCATCGTTGGATGTGACGGGAAGACTGGACCGATTGGGAGTCAGTTCGCGCGGGCTCTCGGCCGGCGACGCCGCGGCGCGGCTGACCCGCGACGGGCCCAACGAACTGCCGATAGCCCGTGGCCCGTCGGTGCTTCGCCGGTTCGTGGCCCAGTTCACCGACCTGTTCGCGGTGATGTTGCTGGTCGCCGCGGTGATCACACGCGTCAGGACGGAAGGCCGCTGCGGTGGGCCTCATGCGCGCGCACCTCGCGGGTGGCGGTGAGCAGCGCATCAGCAGCGCGGTCGAAATAGTCGAACAGCACCGCCAACTCCTCTGGCCGGTATTGCTGGAACAGCTCGCCCAGCCGCTGCCGGGCCGGGCCGACGATGGTATCCACGTCGAGCTTGGGCACGGGCTCCACCAGCACCCGTCGCCGGTCGGCCGGGTCGGCGGTTCGCCGTACGTGCCCTGCCCGTTCCAGCCGGTCGATCAGCCGGGTAGTCGCGCCGGTGGTCAGCCCGGTGCGCTCGGCCAGCTCGCCTGAGGCCAGCCGGCCGGCAAGATTCAGGACGCTGAGTGCCGCCCAGTCGGTAGCGTGCAGCCCCGCCGCATCCGCCGCAGCCTGCGTATGCGCGGTGACCGCGTCGAGATAGCGCCGGAAGGACTCATGGGCACCCTCGGGCAGACCGGGCGGTGGCGTGGCGTCGGTCATAGCGTGACGACTCCTTCTGCGCTAATCTCTGCACGCATGCAGATATTGCATGCATGCAACCTCTGTTTGTACGAAGCTAATATAGGCGTCGGCAGCCGACGACCTGGAAGGAAGATCCGTGAGCCACTCCGAACGCACCGCCGACCTGGCGGCGATCGCCGAGGTCATGAACGCGATCGCGCGCGCCTGGGACGCCGCCGACGCCGACGCGTTCGGGCGCTCCTTCACCGAGGACGCGTCGTACGTGACCTTCGTCGGCACCCTCTACCGCGGCCGGGCCGACATCACCGAGGGCCACCGTGCCCTGTTCCATGCCTTCACCAAGGGCACCCGGATGGCCTCGGAAACTCTCAGCACCACGTTCCTCGGCCCTGACATCGCGGTCGTGGTCGGCCGGGCGACACCTACAGGGCCGCCACCAACCTGCCCTTTCCAAAATCCAGACCTACACCCTGGTACGCCAACCAGAGGGCTGGCGGGTCGCGGCCTTCCACAACACCCGCCGGCGCTCACTGATGGAGGCAGTACAGTTCCGCTTCGCTCCCGGCACCAGACCGGCAGCGATAGCGTAACCGTGCGGCCCGGACGCGCACGGCAAACGATCGACGCCACGTAAGGCTTTGGCGATGTTGGTCCAGCCTGGTGGCGCGCAGGATGCCGATAGCCAGGTTGCGCAGGCAGGCCATGACGCGGGCGCGTTGCCGGTCCGAACCTGCGAGCCGTCCTCGCCGAAGGTGACGTCGCGGATGTGATGCAACGCTTCTATGGCCCGGTGTCTGCGGACGTACGCGGCCAGATGGGCTGGGCTGGTAGGCGATCAGGTTGGTGACCGCGTACACGGTCGGCTCGGGGCATGGGCGGCTCCACCGCCGCTCGGCATAACGGATGGCGATAGCCTGGGCGTCGTCGTCCGAAAGCCGGCAAACGATCGCGCCGAAGGTCTTTCGACGCGCCCTTTCAGGCTGCCGCGGCCCGGGCGCAAGAACGAATAACGTCTCGACGCTGCCGTGGCGCAGATCCCCGGCGAGGGCAGGGCCCGGCAAGTCGTCAGGTGACGCCGAGGAGTGCCAGCGGGCGGGTGCTGTCGCGGGCGTGATGGCGGGTGCCGGCTGCGATGTTGGTGATTCCGGCGGTGCGGAGCGCGCCGATGGCGGCGTTGCGTAAGGCGGCCATGACCTCGGGTCCGTTGCGGGTGCGGATCTGGCTGCGGTCTTCGTCGTAGGTGACGTCGCGGACCCAGTGGATCTTGTTTTCGATGTGCCAGTGCCCCCGGATCCAGGCGGCCAGTTGCGCGGGTTTCGCTTGGTGCACGCGTAGGTCGGTGATGGCGTAGACCGTTTCGGTGGTGAAGAGTTTCGGCTGGTCGAGTCGGTGTCGACGGCGGCGGATCTGGATGGCCTGGGCCGCGTGCGGGAAGTCGATGCCGGTGGAGATCGTCAGGATTTTGAGCGTGCGGATCTCGCGGCGACCGTGTCCGCGGTCGGTGTCGCGGGTGGCGTTCGGGACGGCCCGCCAGGGCAGAGCGGCGAGTTGCTGATGCAGGTGAGGCTGGTTGCCTTTGACAGTCAGGATCCAGTCGGCGCCATGTTCGGCGAGGTAGGTGACGTGCTCACGCTGACAGTGCAGCGCGTCGGCGGTGATCACGGTGTCGTGTAGGTCGCCGATTTGGTCGAGTAGCGGCTGGAACCGGGTGATCTCGTTGGTCTTGCCGTCCACGTCGGTGTCGGCCAGGACCACGCTGCTGACCTGGTCGCAAGCAGCCATCACGTGGCGGGCGGCAGCGTCGGTGGTGCGGGATCCCCGCAGCGACTTTCCGTCGACCGCGATCGCCCGCCGGCCCGTCGCGGCGCTGGGCGCGGCACGCCCGTCGAGCCAGAGACCGATCGCCGTAGTCAGCAACTGCGGATCCAGGGCCTGCAACAGTCGGCGGATCATCGCTTCGGACGGCCGCCGATCCGGAGCGATGCCGAGGGCCAAGACGGTCGCGTCCGGAGCGTCGGCGACCCATTCAGCGACCGCGGTATACGAGCGGTAGCCGGCAACCACGGCGCAGACCGCCGCGGTCACCACGACCGGCAGCCTGTGCCGGACACCCGCCGGGCTCGCGGATCCGGCAGACCGGCGAGTACTGCGGGCAGCCCACCAGCGGTTTCGGGAACGGTCAGAGCCGGTGCGCAGGACAGAGACGAGGTCAGCGATGATGGCAGTGCGGGCATGGCTCACTTCGGATAGATCATCGTGGCGTAGAGAACCTTGATGATCTTCTGAACTGGTCATGCCCGTCTTGCTGTTACCAACACCGGCGCTTCTACTTCGAACCGCCCAAGCTGGACACGCTCATGACTTTGCCGGGGCCCTGGGTAGCAGCCGGAGGAGACAGGCCCACATCAAGGGTCTTCTGGCCCTGACCATCGTGCGGCGGTGAACGCAGACTGAGCACATCGGCGAACGTGGCGCATTCCTCTCCCTTGAGAGCAGCGCGGCGCTCACGTCCCCGCCGCACCGATCAGTCGTGGACATCGCGCCGGTCGCCAATGACAGACCGTGTGGCCACGACGGGCTTCTGACGGCTGTCCGCGTGACCGCCTTGCGCCCTCGGCCGACCGTCGTCATGCGCGAGTTGTACCGCAATATCTCCACTACCGATAGGAAAGGCGGCGGTCCTGATGACCGCGACCCGCACCGCACTTCTGGACACCGTATCGACTTTCCGTGTGGCGGCGGGTGAGCCGTTGGGTTCCGACGAGCTGCAGCGCATCGACGGGTACTGGCGGGCGGCGAACTACCTGTCGGTTGGGCAGATCTATCTGATGGGCGACCCGTTGCTGCGCGAGCCGCTGCAACCGGCGCAGGTCAAGCCGCGGCTGCTCGGGCACTGGGGCACCACTCCCGGTCTGAACCTGCTCTACGCCCACCTGTCACGGATCGTTGCCGCCCGCGGCCGGGAGGTCATCTACGTGACCGGGCCCGGCCACGGCGGCCCCGGGCTGGTTGCGAACACCTGGCTGGAAGGCACCTACTCGGAGATCTACCCGCGAATATCGCGGGACGCGATCGGTATGCAGCGGTTGTTCACCCAGTTCTCCTTCCCCGGCGGCGTGCCGTCACATGTCGCGCCGGAGACGCCTGGGTCGATTCACGAGGGCGGTGAACTGGGCTACTCGCTGTCGCACGCCTACGGCGCGGCGCTGGACAACCCTGACCTGGTCGTGGCGTGCGTCATCGGCGACGGTGAGGCCGAGACCGGCCCGCTGGCCGCGTCGTGGCACTCGAACAAGTTCCTTGACCCGGTCGGTGACGGTGCCGTGCTGCCGATCCTGCATCTCAACGGCTACAAGATCGCCAACCCGACCGTTTTGGCCCGCATCGGCGACGACGAACTCAGCAAACTTCTCGAGGGTACGGACACAAGCCTTACCTCGTCGCCGGCGACGATCCCACCACCGTCCACCAGCTCCTCGCCGCCACCCTCGACGTCGCCTTCGACGAGATCACCGAAATTCAGCGGGCCGCCCGTGAGGATGGGGTCACCGACCGGCCCCACTGGCCGATGATCGTACTGCGTACCCCAAGGGGTGGACCGGTCCGCGGGTCGTCGACGGGCTCCAGGTTGAGGGGACGTGGCGTGCCCACCAGGTCCCGCTGACCGCGGCCCGCAACGATGCCGCCCACCTCGACGCCCTCACAGCGTGGATGCGTTCCTACCGGCCGGAGGAACTGTTCGACGTCGACGGCGCGCCGCAGTCCTGGGTCGTCGACTGGCTGCCCCGGGTGAGTTGCGCATGTCGGCGAACCCGCACACCAACGGCGGCCGGTTCCCCGGGACCTGGAGCTACCCGACTTCCGTGACTACGCGGTCAAGGCCGGCGAGACCGCCGAGGCGACGCGGGTGCTGGGCGCCTGGCTGCGCGACGTCATGGCAGCCAACGTCGAATACCGAAACTTCCGCCTCGTCGGCCCGGACGAGACCGAATCGAACCGGCTCGGCGCCGTCCTCGACACCACCGGCAAGGCCTGGCAGGCCCGGGTCGACGACGTGGATCAGCACCTGGACCGGCACGGCCGGGTCATGGAGATCCTGTCCGAGACCACCTGCCAGGGCTGGCTGGAGGGATATCTGCTGACCGGCAGGCACGGGCTGTTCTCCTGCTACGAAGCATTCATCCACATCGTTGACTCGATGTTCAACCAGCACGCCAAATGGCTCAAGACCACCCGACACCTCGGCTGGCGCAAGCCCGTGCCGTCGCTGAACTACCTGCTTACCTCGCACGTCTGGCGGCAGGATCACAACGGCACCTCCCACCAGGACCCCGGCTTCATCGACCACGTCGTCAACAAGAAGGCCGAAGTCGTTCGGGTCTACCTGCCGCCGGACGCCAACACGCTGCTCTCGGTGGCCGACCACTGCCTGCGCAGCCGCGACTACGTCAACGTCATCGTCGCCGGCAAGCAACCCGCCCCACCTGGCTCGACATGGACGACGCCGCCCTGCACTGCGCCCGCGGACTCGGCATCTGGGACTGGGCGAGCAACGACGACGGCGACCCCGACGTGGTCCTCGCCGCCGCCGGCGACGTACCGACCTACGAGATCCTCGCCGCGACCGACCTGCTTCGCCACCACCTGCCCGACCTCAGGGTGCGGGTGGTCAACGTCGTCGACCTGATGCGCCTGCAACCCGACTCCGAGCACCCGCACGGCTTGCCGGACCCGGAGTTCGACGCCATCTTCACCACCGACCGGCCGGTCATCCTGGCCTACCACGGCTACCCGTGGCTGATCCACCGGCTGACCTACCGCCGCACCAACCACCACAACCTGCAGTGCGCGGCTACAAGGAGGAAGGCACCACGACGACGCCCTTCGACATGCTCGTCGTCAACGACATGGATCGTTTCCACCTCGTCATGGACGTCATCGATCGGGTGCCCGGCCTCGGCCGCAAAGCAGCCGTCCTGCGTCAGCAGATGGTCGACAAGCGCGCCGAGCACCGGGCCTACGTGCGGCGTACCGGTGAGGACCTGCCCGAGATCCGTGACTGGGCGTGGCCGCGCACGCCCTGACCGACCGGACGTCCCGACAGCAGAAGGAGATCCGACCATGAGCACTGACGCTTCCCTCCGAGCCGCTGACACCCGGGCCGACACCCTGGCCGCCGACACCGGCGCTGAGGCCCGGCGCTGTCCGCCGCTGCCGCGGAGGCGGGGCACGCCCGTCGATTCACAACACGCAACCCTGGCGGTGGCGGGTGACCGGCAACGAGCTGGACCTCTTCCTCGATCACAGCCGGGGCCTGGAGATCACCGACCCCGACTCGCGCCTCGCCGTCCTGAGCTGTGGTGCCGCGTTGCACCATGCGCTGGTCAGTCTGGCCGCAGCCGGCTGGCACACGCTCGTCACCCGCATGCCGAACCCCGCGCACCCCGACCACCTCGCGCAGGTGCGCCTCGACCACAAAATCCCGGTCACCCCGGCTGCGGTACGCCACCGGCAAACCATCGCTCTACGGCACACCGACCGCAGGCCCGTCGTGAGTGACCCGGTCACTGCCGACAAGCTGCACTCCATCGCCACGGCCGTCGAATCCGCCGGCGCTCACCTGCACCTGCTCCAACCCGACCAGGTGTACGACCTGGCCAGCGCCGTCGATCACGCTCAGCGCACCGAGGCCGATGAGGTCGACTGGCAGGCCGAACTCGCCTACTGGACCGGCGGCACCCGGCCGCTGGGCACCGGCATTCCAGACTCCGCCATCGGTGATCGCACCACGCAGACGACAGTGCCCGGTCGCGACTTCGGCCACTACGGGGACCTGCCCATTTCCGAGGCGCACGAGAACGCCGCCACATTCGCGATCCTCTACGGGCTTGAGGACGGCAAGCTCGACTGGCTCCGCGCCGGCGAGACGCTCTCCGCCGCCTGGCTCACCGCCACCGAACTCGGAGTATCCGTCGTGCCGTTGAGCGCCACGATCGAGGTGGCCGTGACCCGTGAGCATCTGCGGCGCCTGCTGGCCGACCTCGGTCACCCGCAGCTCGTGCTGCGCTTCACCACCGCGGACCCGGCCGGCACCGCCGCTCCGCACACCCCACGAATTCCCGCCGATCAGGTCATCGAGCGGGCCTGACCAGCCGTCACGCACCACCGGCCCCGCGAGGCTGTCACCACGATCGAAAGAGGCGGCGAACCACAATGACCGTATCGAGGACGCAGGCCGCACCGGAGGTGGGCTCGGAGCCCCGGCCGAACGGCGACCTGCGCACCGCCTCCGCCGGTGCCGGTGGCCTGTCGTCGCGCGACGCCGCGACGCGGTTGGCGCGTGACGGCGGCAACGTGCTGCCGACGCCGCAACCCACACCGCTGTGGAGAAGGATCCTCACGCAGTTGCGCGACCCGCTGGTGCTGGTCCTGCTCGCCGCGGCAGGGTTCACCCTGGCGACTGCCGACTTCACCGACGCGGCCGTCATCCTGTTGGTCATCGCCGTCAACACCACCGTCGGCGTGCTCCAGGAGATCAAGGCGGAGCGGGCCATCACCGCCCTGTCCGCCCTGACCGCACCGGCCGCCCGGGTGGTCCGCGACGGCAGGCAACGCGAAGTCCCCGCCGCGGACCTCGTCAGGGACGATCTGCTGATCCTGGCCGAAGGCGACGTCGTACCCGCGGACGGCCGCCTCGTGGAGTCGGTCGCGCTGCTCGTCGACGAGGCGGCGCTGACCGGCGAATCCGAGCCCGTCAACAAATCCCTCGCCGCCACCGGTGCAGACTCGACGCCAGCCGCGTCAGCAGTCGTATCGGCCGGCACGGTCGTCGTCCGGGGCCGCGGACGCGCCGTCATCACCGCGACCGGCGCGGCCAGCGCGATGGGCCGCATCGCCGCGATGATGGTCACCAGCCCCGGCCTGACGCCCCTGCAGCGTCGCCTGGCCGGCGTGGGCCGCCAGCTCGCTGTCGGCGCGCTGTTGCTCTGCGGGTTGGTCCTGGCCCTCGGCCTGGTGCGCGGACAACCGTTGCAGCTGATGATCGTCACCGCGATCAGCCTGGTGGTGGCCGCCGTACCGGAGTCACTGCCGGCCGTGGTCACCCTCAGCCTGGCGCTGGGCGCACGACGGATGACCGCCCGCCACGCCGTGATCCGCAGGCTGCCGGCGGTGGAGACCCTCGGATCGGTGACGATCCTGGCCACCGACAAGACCGGCACCCTCACCGAAGGCACCATGGTCGTCCGGCAGTTGTGGACCCCACACGGGGACGCCTCGGTCAGCGGGTCTGGCTTCGCCCCGGACGGGCAGATCCACCGAGACGGCGAGAACATCGTCGCCGGCCAGGCCGGCGACCAGGCTCCCGACCTCGTGGAGCTGATGCGGGCGGCCGTGCTCTGCAGCGATGCGTCGCTGCGCGCGCCCAGCCCCGACAACGACGACTGGATGGCCGTCGGTGATCCCACGGAGGCGGCGCTGCTGACCGCCGGCGGCAAGCTCGGCATCGACGTCGACGCGCTGCACCAGGCGTCGCCCCGACATGGTGAGGCACCCTTGACAGCGACCGCAAACGGATGAGCACCGCTCACCGGTTGGCCGACGGCCGCGTACGGGTCATCTGCAAAGGTGCCCCGGAGTCGCTGCTGCTGCCGGCGATCATCACCGAGCACCCCGACGTGCTGCGTCAGGCCACCGACCGCGCCGACACGCTCGCCCGCGAGGGATACCGGGTCCTCGCCGTGGCCCAAACCGAACGCGACACCGTGCCTGGCGACGCCGCAGGGTACGAGCACGGCCTGCGACTACTGGGCCTCGTGGCGATCCTCGACCCGCCGCGCGCGTCCGCCGCAGCCACCATCGCCGCGTGCCGCGACGCCGGAATCACCCCGGTCCTGATCACCGGCGACCACCCCGCCACCGCCACCGCGATCGCCACCGAACTGCACATCATCGACGCCGGTCAGACGGCCGTCGACTGTCGTACCACCAATCCCGGCCCGGCGGCCACCCGCGGCGTGCGGGTCTTCGCCCGCGCCACTCCGCAGCAGAAGGTCGCCATCATCGACGCCCTGCGTGCCGCCGGGCACGTCGTCGCGATGACCGGCGACGGCGTCAACGACGGCCCGGCACTGCATCGCGCCGACATCGGCGTGGCCATGGGCAAGCGCGGCACCGAAGTCGCCCGCCAAGCCGCTGACCTGGTCCTCGCCGACGACGAGCTCGCCACCGTCGTTGCCGCCGCGCAGGAGGGCCGGCGTGTCTATGCCAACATCCGCCGGTTCCTGCTCTACGCCCTGTCCGGCGGCGCCGCCGAGATCGCCGTGATGCTCATCGGGCCGTTCGTCGGCCTGCCCCTGCCTCTGCTCCCGGCCCAGATCCTCTGGATCAACCTGCTCACCCACGGCCTGCCCGGCCTGGCAATGGGCAGCGAACCCGCCGACCCCGACGCCATGCGCAAGCCCCACGCCCGCCGGCTGAAACCGTCCTCGGCGCCGGACTGTGGCAACGCGTCCTGCGCGTCGCGGCGGTCATCGCCGCCGTCACGATCGGCGTCGGCGTGTGGGCGCACACCACCGACCGGCCCTGGCAGACCCTGACGTTCCTCGCCCTGGGCCTCACCCAACTCGCCGTGGCCCTGGGTTCACGCGCCCGCCCCGGCACCACGGCCAACCCCATGCTGTTCGCCGCCGTCGGCGCTCTACTGCTGCAACTCGCCGCCATCTACGCCCCACCGCTGCGTGAGTTGCTCGGCACCGAACCGGTCGCCGCCATCGACCTGCTGATCGTGACGGCCGTGTCCGCCTTGGCTACGCCGCCGTCCGCCTCGACCGCCGCATCCACTCGACCCCGCCACAGGCGGAGGATAGTCGGCCGCTTCCGGCGTCGACCTGACCTGGCCGGGCGGCTAACGACGAGACTGACAGGAGCTGTCATGCAGAGGTTCTCCCTGACCGCACTGGCCCGCCAGCAGCTCTTGCTTGCGCAAAGCGCTCCCAGCGGCCGCAGCAGTTCCACCGTTTACGGCGGTCATGAGCACCAACTGCGCCAGACGATGATCGCGCTGACCGCCGGTCAGATGCTCAGCGAACACGAGAACCCGGCGAGGCCTCGGTCCACGTCCTGCACGGCCGGGTCCGGCTCGGCGCTGGCGAAACGTCCTGGGACGGCGCACCTGGCGACCTGCTGATCGTGCCGGACCGCCGGCACACCCTGGAAGCGCTCGAAGACACCGCGGTGCTGCTTACCGTTACCAAGCACCCATGACCGGCCCGCTTCACCGCCCATCTCACCGCCGTAGCGCAGGACCTACCGACCATTCGTCAGCGTCCACCGGAGGTAAACCATGACCGGCCCACCCATCCTTGTTGGAGTCGATGGGTCTGACTGCAGCCTCGTCGCGGTCGACCTTGCCGTCCGCGAGGCCGCACTACGCCGACGTCAGGTACGGATCGTCTACTGCGACCCTTGGGCCGACCACCCCGCCTGGGCGCACAACGACCCGGCCGGCGAACTGGCCGGCGGCCTCCTGTCCGACCCGCAGCAGGCCATCCGGGCCGCTACCGACCAAGCGAACACCGGCGGGTGCCGGTGACCGGCGAGGTGCTGGCCGGGAACCCGACCACCGTCCTGATCCGCGAGTCAGCCGACGCGGATCTCCTCGTGCTCGGGCACCGAGGCCGGGGCGGCTTTCCCGAGTTGCTGCTCGGCTCGGTCGCGGTGACGGTGGCCGCGCACGCTGCCTGCCCGTCCTGATCACACGCGGCACGTCGACGACCGGAGGTGAGATCCTGATCGGTGTGGACGGCTCATCGGGCAACTACGCCGCCATCGGCTTCGCATTCCACGAGGCCGTGCTTCGCAAGGCTGACCTGCGGGCTCTGCACACTCGGCAAGAATCGAACAGCGCGGACCACGCTTCAACGCTCGAGAACAACCCGGGTCCGAACACGTCGACCACGACCAGGTCCTGACCGAAGCGCTGTCGGGATGGTCGCAGAAGTACCCACAGGTAATCGTGAAGCGGCAACTGGCGACCGGCGGAGCGGCACACGCGCTCGTCACCGCCAGCGACCGCGCCCAACTCGTCGTACTCGGGGCCCGCGGACGCGGGGCTTCGTGGTCGCCGCGTCGGCTCGGTCAGCCACGCCGTCCTGCACCACGCGGCCTGCCCGGTCACCATCGTGCACGACACACCGCAACTACAAGCGGCCGCGACCTCATAGACACACCGTCCTGACTCGTCTTCACGCACCAGCGTCAGCGCGGCGAACCCGGTGGTGGCCCAGCGTTGGCGGCCGCGCAACGCCGAGATCGTCACCGCGACCGCGCCGGAGACCATCATCGCCAGGATCCCGGTGGCGTAGGCGCCGGCTTGGCGTTGACGTCGGCCCCGAACGCCACGGTGATGCCGATGCTGATCACCGTGTAAACGATCACCACTGGCCGCACCGCCCGGCCCCATTCGGGTGCCATGCCGTAGGAGGGCAGGTAACGCGGCACGATGTTGATCAGGCCGGCCATCGCGGAGGCGCCGGCGAACCACAGGATCAGCACACTGCTGATGTCGTAGACGGTGCCGAAGCCCTCACCGAGGTACTGGTGGGCCACGTAGGCCAAAGCCCGCCCGTTGGCCTCGCCGCCGGGCTTGAACTCCTCGGCGGGGATCAATACCGTCGTGACGAACGTGGTGGTCAGCAGGTAGCCGGACATGATCAGCGCGGCGGTGGTGAGCAGCTTTCGGGTATTGCGGATCCGGGCGTCGAGACGTGCCTTGGCATCGCCGCCGCCACTTTCGACCAGCGGCATCATGCTCACGCCGGTCTGGAAGCCGGACAGGCCCAGCACCAGCAGCGGGAACGCCAGCACCGCGGGGCCGAGCACGTCGCCGACGCCACCGCTGCCGGCGGTCAGTGCGTCGGTCCAGCCCGATAGCAGCGCCGGGTCGCCAATCACCTCGACCAGTCCGACGGCCACGATCACCGCGTTCAGCAGCAGGAACACCGCCACCAGAGGGATGGCGACTCCGACTGCCTCGCTGAAGCCGAGTAGGAACACCGCGCCCAGGATCAGCAGCAACACCACCGTGACGAGCACTGCGGCGCCCTGCCCGTGGGGAAGCCCTGCGGCAGGATCGGATTTTCCAGCAGGTGTACCGTCGCGTCCGCTGACGACAGGGTGATCGTGATGATCCACGACGTCGCCACGAACCCCAGCAGGACCAGCACGAACACCTTGCCCCGCCAGAACGGCAGCAGCTTCTCCAGCATCGCCACCGACCCCTGCCCGTGGGGCTCTCGCGAGCCACCCGCCGGTACATCGGCAGCACCCCGAACAGGGGTCAACGCGACGATCAGGAGCGTCGCCAGCGGCGACAGCGCGCCGGCGGCCCGGCGTTCTTGAGATAGGGGTGCCATTGTGGCCAGTCCTTGACGTTCGTCGGGATCTGCCAGACCCGATCGATGCGTGCGTTGATGGTGACCGACCTCGACGCGGTGACCGGCGCGTCCGGGATCATCTGCTCCACCTCGGTCCAGGTGGCCAGCGTACGGTCATTCACGAAGCGTGATCCTTTCGATCAACGGGGCTCAGGCGAGGGCGGACAGTTGGTCGCACGCCTGCCAGAGTTCCCGTTCGCGGTCGGGGTCGTAGGACTCGGCGGAGGATGGCTCCGCCTTGGCCAGGCTGATGTAAGCACCGCTTTCCGCCGGCTTTTGTGCCGCATGAGCTGTGCGAGATGCTGCCCGGCGGTTTTGGCGCTGACCGACAGCGGGGTGAGAGTCATCAAGGGCATGACGTGCTTCATGGCGAAGCGCTGAACGGCGCTGGCGTCGCGGGCCAAGCCGGTGCCGGGGACGAAGCCAGGGTTCCAGGAGTAGATGTCGACTCCGGCCGGCAGGTGCCGGGCGAATTCGTGGACCAGGTGGATGACCGCGAGTTTGCTGGTGGAGTAGGCGGTGCGGCCCGCGGTGAGGGTGTCGGTGGCCGCCGTGGTGCCGGGTGTCATCAAGTCGCGGGGCGAGCGCCACTGCGGTGCCGGGACCATGCCCATGTTGTGCCGGAAGTCGCCGAAGTGCGTGTCGGAGGTGGTGATCACGATCCGGGCGGGCGCAGTGAACTGGTCGGCGAGCAGCCGCAGGAACAGCTGGTTGGCCAGCACGTTCACCGCGAACGTGGTCTCGATGCCGTCGCCGGTGGACCGGTTGGCGCTGGTCATCTGCAGACCCGCGTTACCGACGAATCCGTTCAACGGGGGCAGCGCGCCACTGGCGAGCCGGCTGATGATCTCGCCGGTGGCCGCCCGGACCGAGGCCAGCGACGACAGTTCGGCGTCGACCCAGCTGACGTTGCGGTTGCCGCTGTCCCGCCCGAGCTGGGCGACCAGATCGTCGCCGTGTCCTCGGGTGGTCACGACCAGGTGCAGGTCGGCGTCATCGCGCAGCATGAGCTCCGCGGCGAAGTTGCCGATACCGCGGCTGGCCCCGGTCATGACGATCGTGTGCTTCATGGTCGCTCCCTCATTTGGTGGCTGCGCCGCTCTGGCGCAACACCAGATTGGGTCAGCGACCCTGCGGCAACCAGTGCCCGGTCCGACAGTGGGACCAGCAGTACCCATGCTCTTGAGCTCGTCTTCAGCGACCATGAGGGGATGAACGATGCGAGTTTCGGTGCCCTTCTGCGCCAGTGGCGTGACCGGCTGCCGCCCGGCGACGCCGGCATCGCCGCCGGCACCGGACGCCGCGCCCCAGGCTTGCGGCGAGAAGAGCTGGCGCAGCTGACCGGCCTGTCGGTCGACTATGTCCTCCGGCTGGAGCAAGGCCGGGCCGTCAACCCTCCTCACAGGTGGTCGGCGCCCTCGCTCGGACTTTGCAACTGACGCGCACCGAACGAGACCAGCTGTACCGGACAGCCGGGCTGTTACCACCGCAGGACGGCACGGTCAGCACCCACGTGCCTCCAGGCGTCCAGCGGCTCGCGGCGCGGCTGGGTGATTTCCCCATCGCGGTGTTCGCCGCCGACTGGACCCTGCTGTGGTGCAACGACATGTGGCGCGCCCTGAACGGCGACCCGGCCGCGCTACCCCTATCCGAGCGCAACCTGGCCCGTGCCCTGTTCGGCGATGGCCCGGCGCACGCGGCACTGCACAACACCCACTCTGCCAACGGCCCGGAAGCATTCCCCGCCGCCATCGTGGCCGACCTCAAGGACGTCGTCTCCCGCTACCCCTCCGACGCTGGACTCAACGCCCTGGTAACCGGCCTGCGGAATACCTCGGAACTCTTCGCCGACCTGTGGACGTCGGTATCCGCGGCCGCCCACGCCAGCGAACGCAAGATCATCCACCACCCCATGGTCGGCGAACTGACCCTTGACTGCGACGTCCTCACCGTTCCCGGCGCCGACCTGCGCTTGGTCACCTACACCACCACGACGGGCGGAACAGACGCCGGCAAACTCGACCTGCTCCGAGTCACCGGTAGCCACAACATCACCGCAAGCCCCGCTCATCGCTAGATGACACCCTGCGCTCGGGACCGGCATAGGCGCAGCGGTGTCGAAAGTCGTGGACACGAGATCCGCCGATGATCAAGCGGTGTCGAAAGAGGCGTTCAAACGGTGCCTAGACCCACGGAGATAGCCACACGCCCACACCGACAGGGCGATCGACCGGGTCACCTGTGAACTCGTGCGCCGCTATGAACACTCGCATTCAGGCGCGATGCTGCATCTCGACGTCACCAAGTACGGCAACATTCCCGATGGTGGCGACTGGCGCTACGTGATTTCCGCGCAGTCACCGATGGCAGCCCTCCGAACGGGAAAGACGGAGTGCCGGTCGCCGGGCGGCTGCGAGCACCGCGCCCATGACGACTACAAACGACGCCGAGTTGGCCGCGGCTCCGACCAGCCGGCCGAGCTGCTCCGTGTACGTCGGCGTCCACCACCAAAGAGGGGCTTTGATGGTGGACGTGGACGTAGCGTCAGGCGACGACGATGACTGTTTTGCCGAGCAGCTTGCCGTTGCTTGCATCTTGGTGGATGGTCGGCAGTTCCTCCAGCGGTCGGCGGTCGGCGATGTGCAGCTTGAGTACGCCGTTGTCGATGCGGGAGACGAGGTCGGCTAGGCGTGAGGCGTCGGGGCCGACCCACACGCCGGCTGTGCGTACCGAGCGTGCCTCGTCGGCCGGCACCGGGCCGGCGGAGCTGACGACGATGCCGCCGTCGGTCACGTAGGGGTCAGCTTCGCGAGGTCCTCGGGAGCCAGGCGTACGTGGTTCACCACCACCTCGAAGGGACCACCGACAGGGGCCGGGCCTGCGTCGAGGTCCAGCGGGTCGACGACCTTCTCCGCACCGTAGCCGTTCAGGCGGTCGGCATGCTGGGGCCGTCGACGGCGGTCACCTTAGCGCCGGCTTCGACGGCGAGCTGGACCACGATGCTTCCCACCGCACCGCCTGCCCCGTTGACGAGAACGGTCTGGCCGGTCTTGATCCCGGCGAGCTCGACGGCCGCTTGGCGAGCGGCCAGCCCGGTCAGGGAAGTGAGGCGGCGTCGGTCAGAGGGATGCTGCGAGGCGCGGCGGTCACCAGGTCGGCCGCCACGACCGCGTACTCGGCGGCTCCGCCGTGCTCATGCAGCGGGAACATGGCGATGATCGGGTCGCCGACCTGCAGTCCGCTGACTTGGTCGCCGAGCTCGGCAACGGTGCCCGCGACGTCGAGGCCGGGGTGATCGGCAGCGGGTGGGGATCATCTCAGCGAGGACACCCAGCCGGATGTGGTCGTCGACGGGGTTGAACGAGGTGGCCACCACCTTCACCAGCACTTGGCCGGCGCCGGGGACCGGACGCTCCACCTCCTCCTGGCGCAGGACCTCGGTGCTGCCGAACTCGTGGTAGCGAATAGCCTTCACTGCACTCTCCTCATGGTTTCGCGGTGTCGGATCCGTGGCGAACAGGGGAATCTCCAGACGCCGCGACGCCGCCGCAGTTGCCTGGGCAACTGTGAACGAGTTCGCTTCACTTGCCTAGGCAAGTCAAGGTGCGCGGCATCTCAGAGGCCGGCCGGGTCAGTGCCTGCCTCTGAGCAGCGAAAGGCATCTGGCGCCAGGGTTGCCCAGTCAAGTAAGCTGCGCGAATGACCGGCACCCCAATGGCTCGACGACGAGCAGCAAAAGCTGTGGCAGGACTTGCGCACCGTCGTCATCGCGCTGCCCACGCTGCTAGACCGCCAGTTGCAGCGGGACGAGGGCATCTCGAACTTCGAGTACAGCGTGATGGCTCGGCTGTCCATGACCGAGACGCACACGATCCGGCTCAGCGACCTGGCCGCGCAGTGCGACAGCACGCAACCACGGCTGTCCAAGCTGATGGTTCGTTTCGAGCAACAGGGTGGGTCACCCGGTGCCCTGACCCAAACAACGGCCGGTACACCTCGCGACCCTGACTGACGCCGGACTGCATAAAGTCGAGGACAGCGCCCCAGCTCACGTCGAGCGAGTCAGGCAACTGGTGTTCGACCCACTCAGCGCCGCACAGCAACGCCACCTCGGCGCCGCGCTCTCCCGCATCGCCGCTCTGGTACGCGAGCAACTCGACGACCGGTGAACGACGCCCACCGAACTGAGCTCGATACCTCAGCCGGGTCCCCAGGGTTCCGTCTTGGCAACGGCGATAGAACAGCAATAACGCGGCCTTGGTATCGCGCCAGGTTAGGTAGCCCAAGAGTTGATCATTCAAGGGCTGCGGTCATGATCAGCCAAGGTCGATACAAACCAACCCCAGGTTAAAGATCAAGTTAGGCTTTGGGCGTATCAGGAATCAGGGCGCTCAGGCTGGTGCAGCATGATCCCCGAGCATGAGATCGATCGTGGCGGCGACCTGCTCGCTCAGTACAAAGGGTGCGGGATCATCGCTGATCCAGGCGATCAGCACCGTCAGGTAGGCGGACACCACGAGCATCCCAACGAGCGTCGGGTCGATTTTCGCGTCCACTTCGCCGATTCTGCGGGCGTGCGCGATGAAGCGACTCACTTCCTCAGAGATCCGAGCGTGTGAGCAGGTTGGTCGAGTGCACGGCGGCGTTCATGAGCGCGACGGTTTCGCGACGAGTGGCGGCGTTCGCCTGGCTCATCTCACACATCAGGCTCACCATGCGCATGCCGGGCATGACCTTCCGGCCCACAGTCACCGTCGCCACGCCCGGCCAGCAACTGCGGTGGGAAGGCACACTCGGCGGGAAAAAGCTGTTCCACGGCCAGCATTCCTTCACCCTCACGGCCAACCCGGACGGCACCACCCGCTTCACCAACCACGAGGAGTTCTCCGGCGTACTCGTCACCCTGATCGGGCCCATGCTCCCGACGCCCAAGAACGACGGGTACGCCACCTTCAACAGGGGCCTCAAGCAATGGGTGGAAAGTCGCATCTGACGTGACCCTGCCGGACGCTCCTTAGCAGTCGTGCTCTGCGCGGCGATCGCATGTGGAGCTGTCCGAGGCGCAGACCGTTCGAGCTGTCACCCTCACCCTGAGCCCATCGTTGACGACTCGAAAGTGGCGGCCGGCAACCGGCGAACCCGACTGTGACGGCAAGCCAGACCGATTTCATCCTTGAGTTCGGGGTTCCTGATGCACCTGAACACCGCCGACGAACCCGCAGACACAAGGACCGAGCGGTCAGCGACTTGGACTGAGCTTTTCTTCGACCTCGTGGCGGTGGCGGGGTGGCAGTCCTGGCGCATGTGCTCATGCCCGCAACGGACGCCGCCGCGCTCGGCCTTTATGCGCTGCTGTTTTGCCTTCTGGCTCATCTGGACAACGTTCATGCTGTACGGCAACGTCGCCGCTGGGCAGACCCGGGTGGTGCGACTGCTGATCGGAATGTTCGGACTCGGTGTGATGGCGGCATCCGTGCCCGGCGTGGCCGACAGTGTGCTCGGGGACAGCGACAACGAGCGTCCGCTCACAGTGTTCGCGATCGCGTACATCTCCACGCGCATCTTCGGGTCTACGTTGTGGCAATAAGGCCATCTGTTGCTGGACTTCCGGTGGCGCAGATCTCGGTAGGGCTGGTGCCGTGGTTGGTGTCGATCTGGGCCGACGGGCAGTGGAAGGCCGGACTCTGGGCGGTGGGGCTGGGCCTCGACCTGCTGCTGATTTTGGTCCTGTCCGGTAACCGGATCCTCAGGCGGATCGAGGCCGACGTGACCAGTCGTGTCGTTGCGAGGCGCCGGTCGGGGCCGGGCGGCCTTTGGGGCGCACGGAACCGATCGTCCGCGAGGTGACGGTTGATCCGGCTCACCTCTCTGAGCGGCTCGGACTCTTCGTCATCATCGTGCTGGGTGAGTCGGTGGTACAGGTCGTCGACGCCGCGGCCGAAGCGCGGTACACCCTTGGCCTGTTGACCACCGGAATAGCGTCGTTCGTGCTTCTCGCCGGCATGTTCGGCCTGTCGGTTGTCTTCGGGTATGCAGGCTTGCCGCACCTGCGTGCCGGCCGCAATCCCATCCGCGCCGCCCTCGGCCTGCACTGTCTGGTTACTGGCGTCGTCGCCACCGTGGCCGTGTCGCTGTCGCTGGTGGTCCATCAGGGCGCCGATCCGCTGTCCGGTGAAGGCCGCTGGCTGTTGTGCCTGGCCCTGATTGTGCTCGCCCACCTCTGGTTTGAACGGCGTTCCGCACCGATCTCGCGGACTTCACCCACGGACAGGTGATCGAAACACTGATCGCGAACCGGTTGACCTCACCTACACCGCTGGTCCGAGTGGCCGACTGGCCCGCGAGTCGGCGGTCGAGGAGGTCTTCGGCATCGACCCGGCCCTGCTCAACGACGACCGACTCGGACGGGCACTGGACGCGATCGCCCTCGAACTCGACCACATCATCGGAACCGTGGGCGCGCAAGCGATCACCGCGTTCGGGCTGGACACGTCCCGGCTGCACTGGGACATGACCTCGATCTCGCTGTACGGGGCCTACGACCAGACCGACGACGAGTACGCCGCACCGAAGTTCGGCCACCCCAAGGACCGCCGGGTGGACCTCAACCAAATCCAGGCCGGGCTCGCGGTCGCCGGAGACGGCGGCATACCGGTCTTCCACCGCGACTACGACGGCGGCGCCGGAGAGGTCGCCCAAGTGGTCGCGGCGATGACCGAGTTGACGAAGATGACCGCACCACGGGACTTCCTGCTGATCGGCGACTCCAAACTGGTGTCCTACGGCAACGTGTCGGCGATGATCGAGGCTGGTGTCGGGTTCATCGCCCCGCGTCCGCTCTATCCGCACGCCGCCAAGACAAGGCAGAGTAGTTCTCCCTCGTCGTCGACGATCTCGTAGCCGGTGACGTACTCCGAGTCGTGGACGGGGAAGACGAGGGCGTTGGCGCCGGTCTCCCGGTCCACGACGACGTTCGTCCAGTTGTCCTTGCGGTGGCGTGGCCCTTTGGCCAGGATGCCGTCCCGTGCGTCACGGACGAACGAGGACGCGTCGTCCACGTGCGGGAGCGAGCGACGCATGGCCTCTTCACCCCACAAGACGGCGAAGTCCTCGATCAGGTGGACGTCGTGGTAACCCGCGACGTCCCAGTTTGCCCTCTCGATCCGATCGGGCTCGGTCAGTGGGATCACGACCATGGTGACGGTGTGCCAGAACGCCTCGGGGTCCTCGTCTTGCGGGGAAAGGCGCAGGTTCCCGCGTACACCGGGTGAGTACCCGCCGGGAGTTGATGACTGAACCCTCCTTCAGTGAGCCATGGGGTCGCCCAGGTGATCGGACCGTCCACCACGACGAGATCACCGGCGTGGTCGAACCACGTGGGCCTGACCAGCATGGAGTACGCCGGCGGAGCTGGCGCGTACTTGTCGACCAGGCGCCACAACAGATCTTCCACCTTCACGGGTCGTGTCCTCCTGGTTTCAGACTTGACGCGGAGCACGCCAGGGTTGGCATCCGGTTCGTCCTGAGCTGGGGCCACTGACTCGCCCGCTACCGCTGCCTCGGGTCAGAGCAGCGCGTTCTCGTAGGCGAAGATGACGGCCTGGACCCGGTCGCGCAGCCCCAGCTTCGTCAGCAGGTGCGACACGTGCGTCTTGACCGTCTGTTCCCCGACGTACAGGCGTTTCGCGATCTCGGCGTTGGAGTAGCCGCGGGCCACCTCCAGGAGAATCTCCCGCTCGCGCGTGGTCAGCCGGTCGAGTGCCAGGGGCTGGCCCACGGTTGCCGGGGCGAGGCCGTCGGCGAATCGGGTTACCAGGCGGCGCGTCACCGACGGGTCGATGAGCGCGTCTCCGCGGGCCACGACCCGGATGGCGCCGAGCAGTTCCTCGACGGGCATGCTCTTGAGGCAGAAGCCGCTGGTTCCGGCGCGGAGGGCCCGGTAGACGTAGCTGTCGTCGTCATAGGTGGTGAGCAGCATGATGCGGGTTTCGGTGCCGCGCGACAGGACGGTTTCGGCCGCCGTGAGGCCGTCCATCCGGGGCATGCGTACGTCCAGGACGGCGACGTCCGGGCGTAGCCGTTCGATCTCGGTCACGGCTGCTTGCCCGTCGCCGACGTCGCCGACGCATTCGAGGTCGGGCTGGGTCTCCAGGGCATTGCGGAATCCGGAGCGGAAGAACTCGTGGTCGTCGGCGAGCAGGACGCGGATCGCGGTCAACGGGACTCCTGGAGCGGGATGGTTATGCCGGTGCGCCAGGTGTCGGGCGCGTCAGGTGGGTGGCCGATCGTGACGGATCCACCGAATATGCCGACCCGGTGGCGGATGCCATCCAGGCCTCGTCCGGTGCCGGAGGTCGTGCCGGCCGGCGGGCCGGTGGTGTTGCTTCCGGTGATCAGGAGTTCGTCGGCGGTGTGGGTGAGGGTGAGGTCCAGGGTGCCGCCGCCGTGGCGCAGGGCGTTGGTGAGAATTTCCTGGACGATGCGGTAGGCAGCGAGGTTCAGCGACTTCGGCAGGGCTCGGGGTGCCTCATCGTCCATGGTCAGGTTCACGGTGAGACCGGCGCGGCGGCTGCCGTCGATGAGGTCGTCGAGGGCGTCGAGACCGGGCTGTCGTACACCGTCGGAGTCGTTGCCGTGCAACAGGTCGAGCATGCGGCGCAGGTCGCCGAGCGCGGCCCGGCTCGACGTCTCGACCTGTTCCAGTGACGTCACCGTGCGGTCCTTGGTGGCCGGTAGACCCGACTTCATGCCGAGGCGGGCCGCGGCTGCGTGCACACCGACCGCGCTGACGTGGTGCGAGATCGTGTCGTGCAGGTCGCGGGCGATCGCCGCGCGTTCGGTCTCGACCGCCTGGGTCAGTGCGAGCTCGGCGTCACGGCGCTGTTCTTCTGCTTCCCGATGGATGTGCTCGGCCCTGCGGCGAACTTCTGCGATGTAACCGCTGCGACCGGTGGTGTGCCGGCCGATCATCCACGGCAGGACGGTGTTGGAGACGGTGACTAAGACACCTTCGGCGGTCCCGTCGAAGCCTTGATTACCTGGGTCGCGGTCATGCCCGTGACGAGGGTGGCGAGCGCAGCCCAGGAGCGCCGACCTGGAACCCAGGCTCCGGCCCGGTACCCGGCGACGACCAGACCTGTCGCGTTGCCGATGCTGTCGACGTCGCCGATGACGGCTAGCAGCAGGGCGGCGGCCGCCACCCGGACGACGGCGTGACCACCGCCACCGGCCCGGCTGTCCGGGCCGGCAGCGCAACGCCAGGTCGGCCAGCAGGATCGCCAGTCCGGCGATCCAGATGGCCGGGTGCGGCGGGTGCTGCGACACATTGAGCAGGAAGGGGCGCCGTCGGCGATCACGCAGCCGATCGCGATCAGCAGCGACTGCCGGCGCAGTGCGGCGTTCTCGTCGTGTTCGTCGCGCATGACGTCCCCTTTCCTCCACATCGGTGGTTCAGGCCCTGCGTCGCGGATGAACGTGATGATTTCGGTGACGCCCTCGGGGTGGTGGCCGGGTGTGTCCCGCGCCTTCGATCACCTTGTGGGTGGCGTGCGGAACTGCGCGGCGGCGGCGTCACCGGATTCGATCGGGGTGTTGGCGTCGAGGTCACCACTGAGTACCAGGACCGGCACGTCGGGCATCGTGGCGCCCGGCTTGAACGGGGCTGCGCGGAGGCATCGCCCGGCCAGCGCAGGCAGGCCCCGGTGTCATAGTCGGCCCGGGAGACCCACGCTTCGGGGAGAACGGCGCGAAGTCGGAGTTCTTGAGCTTTGCCACTGCTGCGTTGTACTGCCGGGTGCGCTTCGCGATCGGGTCGGCGTAGTCGAAGTCGCGCAGGTAGTCGTGGCAGGTCACGGCCCAGGACTGCGGGTCGGAGGCCAGGGCGCCGTAGGAGGCGTCCTCGGCCGACTTGAGCAGGCTCTTGCGGACCAGAGCGCGTGCCGGGTGAGATCGCCGCGACGTGCGGCGGCGGCGGCGTTCGCCAGGGCGAGCTCGGCCTTGGTGTCGGGCCGGTTGGCGTAGACCCGCCCGGCCACCGAGGTCATCTGCCACTCGTCCAGGGTGACCCGGTGCGTGACGCCGTCGTAGGTGACGGTGAGCTTCTCCGGGTTCGTCCGCAGTCGCTTCATCAGTGCGGCGAGGTCGGAGATCACTCGGTCGCCGTCGCATTCGCCGGTCCGCTCGCAGACCAGGCGTACCGCTCGGCGGAACGCGGCCGCGTTGACCTCCCCGGTGGTGTCGACATTGATCGCGTAGGCGCCGGCCATGCTGATCGTGCGCACGTGCTGCGGGTACCGGTGAGCGTAGACGGCCATCAGATACGTGCCGTAGGAGACACCGAGCAGGTCGAGGCGGCTCAGGCCCAGCGTCGCCCGTACGGCGTCGACGTCGTCGGCGACGGCGTTGCTGGTGTAGTCGGATACTTTGTCGCCGAGCTGTTCACCGCACTCACCGATCATCTGACGCTGCTTCGGCAGGGACGCGAACACCGGGCCGGGCCGTCGAGCGCCGCGCAGGTCAGCGGGGTCGAACGGCCGACCCGCGGGTGTCGATCAGCAGCAGATCACGACGATCGAGCAGGGGCTCGACGGCCTCGGCGAACGATTGCCCGGCCAGGTCGATGGTGGACGAGCCGGGGCCGCCCGGTTCGGCACGATCGTGCCCAGTCCCGGCTGCGACGTGTCGGTGTGCGGCACCAGCGCGAACCCGATGTCGATCGTGCCCTTTGCGGGGTTGGCGCGGTCGCGGGCACGGTGATCTGTCCGCAGCGCGCGGTCGGCAGGCTGGGCAGCTCCGGGCACTCGGCCAGGGTCCGCACGGTTTCGGTGGTGGCCGTCAGCGTGGGCTGGACACCGGCCGTGGCCATGGGCACGGCGGCGCCTCCGGTGACGACGGCGGTCACCGCGGTCGCTGCGGTCACCGCGGCCAGGGTAGCGGCTAATCGTGTCTTCTTCATGAGGATCCTCTGCGTCCGATGTGTGCTGTCGACTTGACGAGATCAATTCTCGGCGCGTGCGGCGGCCACGTCGTCCATCGACGGCGGAGTGGCTCCTCACTCCTCCGGGTGAGACGCTGACCTTCCTCGGGGTGACGATTCGCAGCCTCGATATCGACAGGCTGAGGCGGTGAATCCCAAGGAATCCCTGAACCGAGCCGTCGCCCGGTGGAGCATCCGTCGTCCGTGGACGGCTGTCAGCTTGTGGCTTGCCTTCGTCGTCGCCTGCCTGGCGATCAGCGCACTCGTACCCGCACGGGCCGCGACTTCGGTGGAGACCGGCACCGGCGAGTCGGCGCGCGCCGCGGTCCTCCTACGTGACGCCGGGCTCACCGGCGGCGCCATCGAGAACGTACTGATCACGGCGCGCGGCGGCCGCTGGACCTGGATGCTGCCCAAGCCGCCGCAGCGGCCGCCACCTCGCGGATGGGCGGTCTTGCCGAAGTGGCGCAGGTCGGTGTCCCAGTCGTCGCGGAGGACAACGGCGCGGTGCTGCTGCCCGTCGTGATAGCCGGCGACCCGGACACCGCCGGCGAGCGGATCGCCCCATTGCAGGCGGCCACCCGGGCGGTCGCCGCCGACTTTCCGAACCTGCGCGTAGAACAGGCCGGCGACGCGTCGTTGACTGAGGGTCTCGCCGAGCTGAGCACCGAGGACCTTGAGCTCGCCGGGGTGGTCAGCCTGCCGGTGACGCTGGTGATCCTGCTCGTGGTGTTCGGCGCACTGCTCGCCGCTGGTGTGCCGGTCCTGCTCGGCCTCTCCGCGGTCGCCGCGGCGCTCGGCCTCTCCGCGCTGATCTCGCACGTCTTGCCGAGCACCGGCACGACCTCGGCCATGGTGCTGCTGATGGGCATGGCCGTCGGCGTGGACTACTCCCTGTCCCGGTGCTGTGGCGCCTGACGGCGACCACCCGCCCACCCCGGCTCTGGCCCGCCCTGTTGCAGCCGTCCCTGCGGCACCCGATGCGCACGCTGATCGTCTCGACCCTGGTCCTGCTCGCCGTGGCCGCCCCGCGCTCGGCATGCGGTTGAGCACCCCGACCTGGACGCTCTGCCCCGCGCCGTCCCTGAGGTCGTCACCCTGCACCGCATGACCGACGCCTTTCCCAGTGACCAGTCCACCCACCAGGTCGTCGTGCAAGCGGACGCCGCGCAGGCGACGACTGTGGAACAGCGCCTGCGGAGCCTGGACGCCGGCGCCACCATCCGCACCTCCGCCGACCGGCGCGTCCACGAGCTGACCATCACCACCGCGCACGGCGCCGAATCGTCCCAGGCCAAGGCACAGGTCACGACGCTGCGCGAGCGGCTGCCCGAGACACTGCGCGGGCTCGACGCCACCTCGGCCGTGGGCGGTGCGACCGCCGCCGACGTGGACTACGCCGCCATGCTGAACCGGTCCCTGCCCTGGGTCATCGGCTTCATCCTGATCGCCACCGCCGCCGTGATCGTCGTCGCGTTCCGGTCGGTGGTCCTGGCGCTGGTCACCGCGGTCAGTAACCTGCTCTCCGCCGCGGCCGCGTTCGGCGTCATCACCCTGGTCTTCCAAACCCTGGCCGGCGGTGCGGTCGTCTCATTCGTACCGCTGTTCGCCTTCGCGGTGCTCTCCGGGCTGTCGATGGACTACCACGTCTTCGTGCTCACCCGGATCCGGGAACTGGTCGCCGACGGGCTACCGACCCGCGCCGCCGTTGCCCGCGGCATCACCGAATCCGCCGGAACCGTTACCAGCGCCGCCGTCATCATGGTCTCCGTGTTCAGCATCTTCATCCTCGGCCACGGAGTGGAGTTCAAACAGCTCGGCGTCGGCCTCTCCACTGCGGTCCTGATCGACGCGCTGATCATCCGGGCGCTGGTGCTCCCGGCCGCACTGACACTGCTCGACCGCTGGACCTGGTGGCCGTCCCGGCCGCAGCCGGGTCAGCACACGATGGCCACCACCGATCGTCATCCCACGCCAGATGACCGCCGAGCGGGCAACCTGACCAGGTCGTCGAATACTGCCTCAACGCAGAAACCCTCGACCTCATGACCCAGCTGCAGGCCGGCGCCAGCTAACCACTACGACGGGGTGGCTTGATTGTGAGATCCAGCAATCAGGCCGCCCCGTGGTCCATCCCTGCGGCGGACATGGGTAATGCCTGCTGCGTCATGTCAGCGTTGTGTTCGCCGGAAGCTACCGGCACACCCACGCCCGGCCGCTCGGGTAGATCAGCTAGGAGTGGCTACCTTGACGTTGCCGAACGTCACTCCGAAGCCGCCCGCCGCCTTGCCGTCGCCGCGCCCGTTGATGCCCAGGGAGATCGTCCCGCTGGTCCGAGATCGGTCGCTGAGGACCGCGCGGCCGATCAGGGTGCCGTTGACGTTGACCTCAGCGATGTAGTCCTTGATGGTGATCACGACGCGGTTCGCCGTGCCCAGAGTGATCGCAGTCTTGAGCTGGGCGCCGGCCAAAGGCTGGGCGCCTTTGTCGGGGCCGAAGTTGCGTTGCACAAAAACTGTCGGGACAGAGCACCAGCTGGTAGTTCTCGGTGCCGGCGTCCAGCCACCAGATCGAGGCGCACGAATCGGCGGATTGCATTCCGACTTCCAGGCTGATGACCTGGTCGGCGGGCACCGCGACGGCCGGGCCAGGCACCGCTGAGAGGTGTTCTTGTCGGTGCCGACGATGAACAGCTTCACGTCGGTGTCGAAGGTGCACTCCAGCGTCTTGCCGGCGTAGTTCTTCCAGACCTGGGGCGGCGACAGCGAGTCCTGGATGATCGTCCTCGGGCCGGCGGGCGTGGAAGCTCCGACGGCTGCGGCGAGGGTGTCGCCCGCACGGGTCGGCCCGTCGCGGCCGTTGCCGGCGATGTTGCCCAGGTACAGCCCTACCGACCCCAATGCCACCAGCACGACCAAGCTGGCCGCTGTCCTGATTCTGCGGCTCGTGCCGAGCACGCGGCGACGACCGACTCGGACACCGGCCCTGCCGGACCGGTCGGTCGGCACCGGCGCGGACGCCATGGCTCGGGTGCGCCGGGCGTGGTCACCGCCGGACGGAGGAGTTGGACCGCTGCCGACCAGTAAGTCCACCAGCTCGCGCGCGGTCGGCCGCTCGTCCGGTTGCTTCGACAGCGCCCGCGCGACGATGTCCCGCAGCGCCGCCGGGATGCCGTCGAGATCAGGCGGTTGAGTGAGGATCCGCATGGCTGTCCCGGTCGGAGAGCCGGCGTCGAATGGCGTGTGTCCGGTCGCGGCGTAGGCGACCACGACGGCCCAGGGAAGATGTCGGCCGGATAGCTCACCTCATGGTCCTGCGGGTCGAGCCGCTCCGGCGCCATGTACGCCACCGTGCCGACCATCTCGCCGGTGCGGGTGTGCTGGCTGGTCGCCTCGTAGGCGCGGGCGATCCCGAAGTCGATGACCTTGGGGTTGCCGAGCGCGAAGAGCACGTTCTGCGGTTTCAGATCGCGGTGGATGACCCCGGCCGAGTGGATGGCGGCCAGAGCGGTGGCCACGCCGAGCGCGACACCCTGCAGGCCGCCTGCGGAGAGCGGGCCGTTCTCCTGGACGACCTGCGTCAAGGTCGGCCCGTCGACGTATTCGACGACGAGGTAGGGCTGGTCGCCGTCGACGTCGGCGTCCAGCACCTCGGCGGTACAGAACGGCGGAACCTGCCGGGCCCGATTGACCTCGCTGCGGAATCGGGCGCGGAAGTCGGGATCGTCGGCGAGGGCCGTTTGGATGACCTTGATGGCGACCAGCCGGCCGTCGTGGGCTCGGCCGAGGTAGACGGTGCCCATGCCGCCCGCGCCGAGCCGGCCGAGTAGCTCATACGGCCCGACCTCGCGTGGATCATGCGGCCTCAGCGGAGTGCTCATACCCGCGGTCCCTTTCGCCAGTGATCCGTCCCGATCGAGCGCCGACGATACCGGTACATGGCCCGGCTGCCCTCCGGCTGGGCTGTGCGGTCAGCAGTTCGGACTGGATGCTCGGGGCGACGGGCCGGTTGCCTGGCAATGGACTCCCGGCGTCAGGTCATGGTGCAGCTCTGGACGTTCGGCGAGAGGGCGGGCCGTCCGTTCTGCCGGTGGATCCGGCGCGCGGAGCACCCTCCGCCGTGCTGCCGCTGCCCGATGGGCGGGTGTTGCTGGTTCGGTCAACGACCGCCGTCGATCACGAGCTGGTGCTGCTCACGCAGACCGGTGCGCCGTTCGCCGAGGAGCGGACCCTCGGCCGGATCCGATGCCAGAAGCTCCGGATCCGATCCTGCCCAGCCGCGAAGACACTCGCGCTCATCGTCGGCCGTGACGGTCCGTCGAACGGGACGGTGTGGCGGGTGAGCGCCGAAACGCTCGGCGTCGAGCAGGTGGTCATGCTGCGCGACCTCCAGCTCATCGGCGGCGGGTGGCTGGACGTCCACGGCCACCGTTTCGCGGTGAACCAGCGGCAGGCCGACGGCCGGATCCGCCCGGTCGCAGTTGACGTTCGGAGCAGGACCGTCGTACCACTCGCCGCCACCGGACGGGAAAGCAACGAGATCCTCCAATGCACGAGTCCGACACAGCGCCTGATGCTGCTGGCAAGCGACTGCTCGGGGAGTTCCGCCTGGCGGTCGAGGCCGTCGATCGTCCGGCCAGCCGCCACTTCCCGCCGGGACTGAACAGCCTCGACGGCGCGGTGCTGCCATTCGGCTTCGACCAGGACGGGCGGCGACTGGGACTACGGGTCAGCCATGGGGTCGAGCATCGGACGGTCGTCCACCACCTCCGCGACGACCGGTCCGAGACCGTGGCCCTACCCTCGGTATCCACTGTGGCTCGGTGCGCTTCGACATCGATCCCGACGGGGTGGAGGTACTCCGGCTGGCATACACGACGCCGGACCGGCCGGCGGACCTGATCACGGTGCCACTGGGTACCGCGTCGACGACGTCCGGTCCGCAGGTCTCGGGATCGACCAGGTCCGGCTCCGACGGCTTGTGTTGGGGTGGGCGGCATGCTGGCCGCCTCCGGCGCGCTCAGTCTCTCCAGCCTGATCGCGTTCCTGCTCTACGTCTTCTACCTGGCAACCCCGATCAACTTCCTGATCAGCGGGGCCCGCGTCCTGCAACAGGGACTCGGCGCGGCCGGGCGGATCGAGGAGATCAGGTCAATGCCGATCGAGGAGGACGTGGACGGTGCCGTGGCCAACGCGCAGCCCGCCGGTACGCCGCCACGGATCGATGTACGCGACCTGACCTTCTCGTACCCCGACCGGTCATCGGCGCTGCGCGGTGTCTCGTTCACGGTGCCGGCGGGCTGCCAGACGGCGATCGTCGGGCTCTCCGGCGCCGGCATGACCACCCTCTTCTCGCTGCTGCAACGCTTCTACGATCTGGATGGCGGCAGCATCAGGGTGGACGGTGTGGAGATCACCACCCTTTCCCGCGCGGAGCTGCGCCGCCGCATTGCGTACGTGGAGCAGGACGCGCCCGTGCTGGCTGGCACGATCCGGGACAACCTGCTGTACGCAGCTCCTGACGCCACGCCGGTCGAGATCGCCCGGACACTGCGAGCGACCCGCCTGGAGCGGTTCGTCCACGGACTTGCCAACGGTCTGGACACCACCGTCGGCCTGCGCGGCATCACACTCTCCGGCGGTGAGCGGCAACGACTGGCGATAGCCCGGCGTTGCTACGTCGCCCGCAGATGCTGCTGCTGGACGAGGCGACCGCCCAGCTCGACGCCCGGAACGAGCAGGCCCTCCGCGACGTCATCGCCGGGGTGGCGGAGCACTGCACCGTGATCGTTATCGCGCACCGACTCTCGACGGTCACGGACGCCGACCAGATCCTCGTGCTCGAAAACGGCGTCATCCGGGCCCGTGGTCGGCACCGCACTCTGATCGCCACCGACGAGTTGTACCGCGAACTCGCGACGACGCAACTCCTCGGAGACAAGGTCGGCTCGGAGGCCGCACCCGCCCAGTGACACGATCCGGAGCAGCTCGCTCGGGCGACCGTTCACTCGGTTTGGAGTATCCGCAAGCTCGCCGACCTGGCCGGTGACCCCGACCGGATCGTGGTCCGCGCTGCGGGCGGATGCCCGCAGCGCGGCGGGCGTCACGCGAGGTACGTCGACCAGAGGTTGTGCGTCGGCCAACTGGTCACCGCGCGGGAGGCGGCCCAGAGCGCGGGTCGATGTCGCCGTAGGTGAGCCCGGACTCGTCGTCGCGCCGATTGAACACGGCCGCCCAGCTCAGTCCGTGGTAGGTGCGGGCCACGATGCTGTACGTGCCCGGCAGGCTGCCGACGTGCCAGGTGTTCCGCCCGGTACCGCCGGTCGTCACCGGACGCACCAGCCAACCGAGGCCGTAGTACCAGCCGTTGGCGTTCACGCCGGTCGGGTTCGGCACCGCCCAGGCCCGGCCCAGTGAGGTGCTGTTCAGGATGGGGCTGCCGGTGTCGAATGCCGACGCCCAGCGCACCAGGTCCACGGCCGAGGCGATCCACCCGCCGTTGGCGTCGTGCAGTCGCATGTTGAACGTGCCGTACGGGGAGTCGACGATGGCGCCCGAGTTGTCCAGCACGGTGGTGCCCTCGTACTGCGACGCGTACCCGACCTCACCGCTGCGCCGGGTGATCGAGTCGCCGGTCACCATCCGGGTGATGCCCACCGGGGCCAGCAGTTTCTGCCGGACGTACGTCTCGTACGGCTGTCCGGTCACGGCCTCGATCACTCTGCCGGCGAGGAGGTAGCCGTAGTTGCTGTAGGACACGTACGAGCCGGGATCGTGCAGGAGTGGCTGGCCGGACATGAACCGGATGACGTCGGCGTGGGTGAGCCCCAGCGGCACGCCGAGCGACCGGGCGATGACCAGGTCCTGAACAGGGGTCGAAGTTCGTCGCGTCCCGGTCCCAGCCGCCGGTGTGCTGCAGAATCCGCCACAGGGTGACGTTGGCCAGCCGCGGATCCACCGCCTGGCCGGACGGCGGGGTCAGATCGACGTACTTGCCGACCGGGTCGCCGAGGCTGAGCTTACCGTCCTGGACGAGCCGGAGCAGCGCCGCCGCGGTCAGGGACTTCGACAGGCTGGCCACCCGGAACAGCGACGTTGGCTGGATCAACGCGGATTGGTCGCTGTAGCCGCAGGCCAGCACCAGCCGGCCCTTGTAGGTCACGGCGAGCTGCCCGGCCGAGATGTGCCGGGCCTGCATGAAGGTCTTCATGGCACTGTCGAAGGGCGACAGAGCGGCCGCCGTCGTTCCGGTCGTCACCAGGAAGGGCGGCGGTGCCGCCCGGCCAGGCGAACCGCCGAGCGCGGCGCTGGCAAGGGTCCCCGCGCTCGCCGCGCCCACCAGTTTGCCGAAGGCGCGCCTGCTGACATTCGTCCCGTTCATGCTTTGTTCTCCCAAAGAAGCGGTCGAGAAGTTGACGTGGTAGTGGGTGTGTGTCCCGTCAGCTGCCGGACGGGCCGGCCCGCTGGGCGGTATCTCGATGGACGGAGCTTCCTGCCGGGGTGACCGGTGCGAAGAGGACGGCGAGATCGTCCAGGCGGACGACGATGAGCGCGCTCACCATGCTGAGCGGTACGGCCAGCACGACCGTCCGGGTGGTCACCGCAGGGTCGCCGAGTGACGCGTACGCGCCGATCCCGGCGACCGCCGTCAGCACGACGTTGCGGGCGAGGTGGTGCAGGCCGAACGGGGCCGCGACGGTCTCGCCGAAGCACCGGCAGGACGCCGGCGTTGCCCGGGCAATGCTGATCATGGCGATAGGTTACGGACGCCACCTCCAGAAGCAGCTACAGCGCCGGTACAGCACCCGTGCCGCTCCTCGACCATCGGCTGGACCTGGCGGTGCGGCTCGACCCGCGTCGTGGCCTGCGAGATCCCAACAGGTCGTTGCTACTCCGGTTGGCGACGGCAGCGGAGAGCGCACGCCCGATCGGGGAAATTCGGCGATGTCTGACAACCGAAGCCTGATGCGGCGCCGATAGGAGTGATGTCGGAGAGAGGGATTCGTTGTCGGCAGAAGAGGACGAAGAATATGTCGAGTACGTCTCGGTAGCACTGACTCGGTTACGGCGCTCCGCGTACCTACTGTGCGGTGACGTGCATCGTGCTGACGACATCGTGCAGTCCGCCCTGGTCACTGTCTATCTGCGCTGGTCGAAGATCAGAACGGTGGAGAACCTCGACGGGTACGTGCACCGCATCCTGGTGCGTCGCTACCTTGATGAGGCGCGCCGGTCCTGGGCGAAGGTGCTGTTGTCGTGGCGGACGGCCGACCTGCCGTCAGCGGCGGGACCGAGCGTCGAGGATGCCGATGCCGTGCGCTCGGCGCTCGCGGCGTTGAGTCGAGGCCAGCGCAGTGTGCTGGTCCTGCGCTTCTTCTGCGACATGTCGGTGCAGGAGACCGCGGTGGCGTTGGGCTGCTCCACCGGCAGCGTCAAGAGCCAGACCTCCCGTGGGCTCGCCACGATGCGTCGCCTTCTCAGCGAGCAGTGGCCTGGAATTGATCAAAGTCGCCTTCAGGAAGCGGGGTATGTGTGATGCATGGTGGTGAAGACCGTGACGCTGAGGTACTCCGCGTCCTTCTGTCCGCGGTAGCGCCGCCGCCGGGCCGAGTCGGGGCGGACAACCTGCTCGCCGTTGGCCGGCGGCTCGCCGCCGGCGACGGTCCGCGGCGGTCGCGGGGTTCTCGTGCTCAGCCTCGCGAGTGTTGCTGGGATGAGTGCGCTCGGCCAGAGCCGGGACGGCAGCGGTAGCGGCAGCGCGGCCTGGCCCCGGCTGCGGCCCGGAAGTGGCTCGTCCCCTGCGCGGTGGCGATGTTGGACCTGCCACCGTCGGTGACATCGGCGAATGTCAACGCGGGCTCACCCAGCGGCCGCTTCCTGGCGGGCTTCTCCTCGGTCGGGAACGGGCTAGCCACTCCGGTTCGCTGGGACGGCACGCGGGCCCAGGCCATCAGGGTCAACGGGCCCGCCGAGGCCAAGGGTGTCAACGACAGCGGGTCACGGTGGGCGGCGGTCAGGACGTGAGTGGCCGCTCGATCGCCTGGGCGTACGTCAGCGGGAAGGTGATCACACTGCCGATCCCGCCGGGCTACAGCAGCGCGGAGGCGACGGGGATCAACGCTCGCGGGAGGTGGCCGGGGTGCTGTTCGGTGGCGGAGGGACGGCGGCGGCCCGGTGGCGCGACACGAGCGCGAACGCTCAGGTGGACGTCCTTCCCGCGCCGGGTCGGGCGACGGGTTTCGGCATCTCGGACAGCGGGTCGTGGTTGGCGGGCTGGACGACGACAAGGGTGGCTCGGCCTACCTGTGGGACGCGCATGGACTGGGCAGCCGCCCGATCGTTCCGGACGGGTTCTTCAGTCCGCGCATCAGCGGTGCTCAGGGTGAATGGGCGTACGGCGTGCTCAGCCGGAGGACTGCCAACTCCGCGATGCCGAGGGTGACTCGCGCCGCGGCGGCCGGGTCGAGCCCTCGCCGAACCCCGCCGGTCAGACGACGGAAAGCCAGACGGTGGCCGTGGCGTGGGACCTCCGGACGGGCCAGGCGACGACCGTGTCGGGGGCGACATCGGGGCCGTCAGCTCCGGCGGCGAGATCGTGATCAATCACGACGACCTGACCGCTTCGCTGCGCGCTGCGGACGGTACGTCCCGTAAGCTGCCTCGTCTCCCCGGTACGGACAGAACGTATGCCACTGCCGTCAACGCGGGCGGTACGCAGGCCGCCGGCGCAAGCGGGCGCATGCCAGTGCGGTGGCAGTGCCCGGCAGGTGGGCGGTAGAAACCCAGGCAGGACCAGCCGAACCGGTATTCTGACGGTGGCGATTCCGATCCACGCGGATGGGAATCGCCACCGTCACTGCCGCGATCGTGTACGGCCTCGCGCACACCGCTCGCTCCGATGATCACCACCTGGCGCGAACGTCAGGCCCTGATCCGCGCGGCGACCCGTACGGCGTGGTCAAGATCCGCGCAGGTTGACCTGCGCGGATCTTTCTGTGGTTGGTGTGCAATGCTCCTGGTCGCAGACGATGGTGATCCTCCTCTTGTGCAGGAGTGCGACCAGGGCATGTGGAGTCTGGATCCCGCTGGGGAAGGCGGGGATGGTCGGCGAGTCTTGCGACGATGTGGTCTTCCCTGAGGTAGAGGATCTTGCGCCGGTGACTAGGGGACTGTTGGGTGCTGGTGTGGCCGTGGCGGCATCGAAAGCCGGGGCGTCGATTGATCCAATGAGATTCCATCTTCGCCCGCACGCGGGTGCTACCGAGGCTCGTCAGCGACGACCGGTGCGGGCCTCGGGTGACGTGCCGTCGTAGGTGGACAGATCGACGCTGATCAGGGCTGGGTGGATGGGACTTCGCTGCCGGCGGGCTGACCGTGCGGGCCACCGTGGGCATGGGGATCGCTCGGCGGCCACGTCCCGGATCGGTCGGGGCGGTGGTGGCGCCGTCGAGGCGCGGATGACGAGCTCGACCGGTTGGTCGGCCGCCGGTGGAAGCTCGACGTCCGGCTCTCGATGACCTGTACCAGCAGCGCGAGGCCCTGCCGCGCGACCGCGTCGAACGGCTGCCGCACGGTGGTGAGCGGGGAGTGACGTAGGCGGCGACCGGGATGTCGTCGAACCCGACGACGCTGATGTCCTCGGGCACGCGGCGCCCGGCCTCGAGCTGCGCGCGGATGAGACCGATCGCCATGTCGTCGTTCGCGGCGAACACCGCGGTCACGGTGCCGTCGCCGGCCAGTTCCCGGCCCGCCGCGTAGCCGGACGCGGCCGACCAGTCGCCCTCGACGACCGGCGGCTCGTCCGCGCCGTGGGCTCGCAGCGCCTCGCGCCAGCCGGCGAGACGGTCCCGTGCCGAATACCACCGCTGCGGGCCGGCCAGGTGGTGGACGGTCGCGTGCCCCAACTCCAGCAGGTGCTCGGTCGCGGCCCGCGCGAGCCGGCCCGCGCCGACCCTGGCGGTCACCACCTGCGGCGCGGTGAAGGTGGGCGGCGCGCCGAGGACCAGGACCGGCACGTCCACGCTGATGAGGCCGACGCCTTCGTCGATCGGCTCGGAGATGACGACGCCGTCCACGCCCTGGTCCAGCAGCGACGCCAGGGCGCTCGCGATGCCGCCCGGGTCGCCCTCGATCGTGGTGGCCACCTGCAGCGTGTAGCCCACCTTCCGGACCGCCCGCTCGATGCCCATGAGCCACGACGCCGGCCCGTACAAGGCGCTGCCGAGCGTCACCACGCCGATCGACCGGGTCCGCCGGAGGCCAGCGCCCGGCCGCCTGGTTGCGCCGGTAGCCGAGCTCCGCGGCGGCGTCCAGGACCCGCCGGCGCACGTCGGCCGAGACATACGGCTCGTCGTTGAGGACCCTGGACACCGTCTTCTGGGAGACGCCGGCCAGCCGCGCGACGTCCACGCTGCGCGGCGTCGGAGGGCTTCCGCCCGGCCTCGCCAGTCGCGTCATGGCACCTCCCATCGCCGGCCATAGTCCTGTATGATTGCGCAGTCATGTCGACGCAGTCACAGACTCGCCATCAAGAGCCCGCAACCCGCCCCTGACGCTGGCGAAGCACGTTCCTTTCCAACACCCTAACTCCAGTTTCGAACCGAACAAGTCGGGCCGCGCCGCCCGCCGACTTCGCCGAGGACCACAGTGCTGTCCACGCCTTCAGCGTGTCACGCGGCCGGGCGCCGCAGAGGCGAATCGGTTCGCTCGTCCAGCGGTGCCGCGTCGGTGGGCCGGCGACACGGAATGCCTGAGCGCGAGGCCTTAGTACTCCGGAAAGACCGTGCTTATCGGTGGCCACTCGAAGCTTGCGAGGCGTCAGGAGCAGGAAGTAACCGTCTCGACGTCTTGACTTCACGCTCGATATACCCATTAATGCATATCTATGTATCTGGGCCGCAACCACCCTTCCGGGTGGTCGGCGACGCCGGCTGTTTTGTCGAATCGATTCGAATATCGGCCTTGAGGCTGTGCCTGAACCGGTGTTGCGGAGCTGGCGGATGAGTCACAGGAGGTAACCGTGCATCGTACGAACGTCCACTGGGGTGGCCGATTGTCGGCGTCGGCTAGAGGCCTGGCCGCGACCGTGGCGCTCGCTCTGCCCTGACGCTGGGTGGCCTGACCCTGGCGCCCCCGGGTCGGCCCTGGCCGAGCCGGTCGCGACGCAGAGTGTCGCGGCCGCCGGTGTTGACGGTGTGGCGGCCGGGAACGCCGCGGTCGCCTCGGTCGACCTGGCCGGGACGTGGACCTTCACGCCTTCGGGTCGGGGGCGACCACGATCGCGGTACCCGGTGGCGGCTGGTACAAGCAGGGCTTCACCGACGTGAACGAGGCGGTGTACTCGCGCAGCATCACCGTGCCGGACTCGGGACAGCCGCAGTCGACCTGGATCGAGTTCGGCGCCGTCAACCACCAGGCGACACTGTCGGTCGACGGCCGCGTGGTCGCCACCCAGACGACGGCGTTCACCCGTCGAACTTCGACATCAGCGCATACGCGGCGCCCGGCACCACCACACGATCACCGTGAACGTGAAGGGCCGCGGCGCGTTGAAGGCATCCAACGGCCGGTACCTGGTGCCCGACGCCGCCACGTGGTCCGAGGCGATCCCGCAGGGGATCTTCGGTCCGCGTTCCTGCGGGTGTACCCGGCGGTGTACGTCAGCGACACATTCGTGCGTACGTCGGTGGCGAACAAGACGCTGACCTACGACGTGTCGGTGCGTAACACGTCGGGCAGTTCCCGGTCGGTGACGTTGACCGGGTCGCTGTCGTCCAACAACGGAACGGCTTTCAGCTACCCGGCACTGCCGAGCCGTACGGTCACCGTGGCGGCCCGCTCAACCGTGACCGTGACCGTCGGGCCGGTCGCGTGGAACCTCGACAGCACCTCGTACTGGTGGCCCAACGTGCCGTACCGGTCGGGGTACCGGCGCAGCTGCACGGGCTGGCGGTGCATGCCGTCACCGACGACGGCCGGACGAGCGACGCCGAGTACCGGTTCGGGTTCCGGAGGCTACCCAGAACGGTGACTACTACTACCTCAACGGCGTGCGCGTGAACTTCCGCGGCGACAACCTCCAGGGTGCCGACTATGACCGGATCAACAACGGCGGCAAGGGCGACGCGTACCACACCCTGCCCGGCTTCCTGCCCCGTCGTCCGGCAACGGCGGCTGGCCGCAGGCGGTGGACAACTACCAGCGGCTGAACTACAACGTGGTGCGCATCCACCAGGAGCCTGGGAGCCCGTACATGTTGGACGTCGCCGACGAGATGGGCCTGATGATCATCGACGAGGTCGCGATCCGCGGCTCCCAATCCTCGCAGGAGTGGCAGAACTCCGTCGGGCGCGACAACATGGTCAACCACGCCCGTGCGCTGGTCCTGCGCGACCGCAACCACCCGCGATCATCCGCTGGAGTCAGAACAACGAGCCGAACCAGAGCGGCCAGGATTCCGAACAGTTCGAGAAGGATCTGTACGCGGCGATGAACGGCGCCGACGGAACCCGGCCGATCATTGTCGAGGTGGGCGTCGGCAACAATGTCAGCCTGTATCCCGGGATGACGTACGCCAACTTCGCGGTGATCCCGCACTACGTCGACGGCTTCGGCAGGTACGGGGAGGGCCTGGTCAGCGTGAA
>JAMYWG010000002.1:0-11942 GCA_038070435.1 Micromonospora sp. M12
GGGCAAACCGCCAGGTGACCTCGCTGAGGTAGGTCTACCCCGCCGGATCGTGGCGCTGCGTGGCTCTGAGCCGGTCAGCCGAACAGGTCGAGCAACAGGGAGCGGTGAGCGGCGAACACCTCGCCCCGGTAGGTGGCGGCCAGGTGGTCGACCAGGGCGGCGTACGTGTCGGCAGGCACCCACTCAGCGCGGCGGGCATCGTCGGCACCGACCAGGGTCGGGAAGTCGGACCGGGGCAGGTGGCAAGCCGAGCCAGGGCAGGAACGGTGACCATCCACGCCTCATCGCTGGCGCGCGGGTCGGGCACCAACCGGGCCGGCATGGACTGCCAGGTCACCCCGTCTTCCGGGTAGAGCAACAGACCGGTTCCTCGCCCAACTCACGCACCGCAGCGGCGGCCGGAGTCTCGCCCTGGTCGACGTGACCGCCAGGCAGCGCCCACCCGTGATCATCGTCGCGCTCGACCATGGCAACCCAGCGGCGACCGGTCGGGTCGGTGGCGATCACCACGGCGTCAGCGCACAGAGCCTCGCCCCAGTGCCCCAGCTCGCCCCGGCCGTACCGGATACCGGTCGGCGGGGCCGGTGCGACCGGTCGGCCGTTGACCACCTCGAACGGGATCACGGCTCGGGCCTGGCGCTCGGGCCAGTCGATGCGGGTCGGGTCCATCTCGGGATCAGCCCAGCTCGCCCCGGCCGCGATGCCAGCCAGGACGCTCGGGTCGGTGTAGGTGCGGGCGGTGTCGACGTAGGTCACGGCTGCGTTTCCTCACTCGGGACGGGGCGGGAAGCGTGGTTGCCCACCGCCTCCGCTCTTCGGGTGGACTCCAGGACGGTGTCGCGGCGGCGCTGTGCAGTGGCGCGGGGAACGCCCTGTGCTGTGGCAAGCGCGCCGTAGCTTCCGCCGTGGTTGGCGTGCGCACGGATGGCGGCGGCGGTAAGGCTGGAGACGCGGTCACGCAAGGTGGCCAGGTCGCGGATCAGCCACTCGTCCCAGGTGGCACCCGCGCTGACCGGCTGGTCTTTGAGGCTGCACCTGATCGGGTTAACGGGATCAACGCCGGAGCGCAGGGCGGCCAGGCCGACCAGCACGGTGTCAAGCGCTTCGGCCAGCTCTGCGGCGTCCACATCGAGCGCGGCGGCCTGGTCGGGCGTAAGGCTGATGACCAGGTCAAGGCCCTTGCGGACAGCTTGAGCGCCGGATCGGTAGGTCAGCATGGCGGGTCAGAGCCCGATGTGAAGATCGCCGGTGATGGTGTCTGCCTGGCGACCGACGCGGGCATTGCCCGACCGGACGTTGGTGTTGGTGACCTCGGCCGGTTCGGGGTGGTGGCGGGTTCCGGCTTGCCGCCCTTGCTGACGACCTGTCCAACCTGGATTGCCACCCGGTCGTTTCCGCTGGCCACGTTCTTCTTACCCATGATCCTAACCCCTTTGCTGTATGCGGTTGCGTACACTCAGTCTGTACGCGGATGCATACGGAAGCAAGGGACTGGGCTGTCAGCCAGCCGACAGCAACCGGCCCACCTGGTCAACGGGGAGACCAGGTGGGCCGGGGTCTTGCTGTCAGGGTCGGAAGGTGTTCGCCAGGTCCATCGGTGCGCGGAAGCGCTGCCACCAGGGCAGAGCGGTCACCGCAGCATCGGTCCGGGAGTTCAGGTCAAGGTACTCCGGCGTCTCGTCATGGATGCCGGCCTTGCACTGCTCGTCGGCCAGGGCGTCAAGCTCTGCCACCAGCCGGCGGGCTACCGTCCACGCGCTCATCAGTGACCACCCGCAGGTGCTCGGTCACGGCCTCGATGCCGTGCCGGGCGATCAGCCGTTGCAGCTCATCCGCCGGGGTGGGGCGGCCTCGGTAGTCGGCGCGGTCGGCCCCTGGCCGTGAAGGCCCAGCGCGAAACGCAGTGTCTTTTCGTCGGCCCCATTGCGCAGCGCCTTTGAAACTTCGGTGGTCTGCTGCCGCTGCAACTTTGCGGCCTGCTGGTTCAGCTTTGCGCGGCGCGGGTCACGCGGACCCATTTCCGCCAACTCCGATTCAACTTTATTCAGGTCTTTTCCTGTGTTGAGCGCTTTATTGATCCAGCCCATTTCACTGCCCTCCTGAATGGTTTTGTCTTTGTCACTTGGTGCCGGCGGACTTCGCTTCCTCGCGTGCGGCGTACCACGCTTTGACGTCTGCGGGGCGGTACTTTGCCTGACCGTTGACCATCACTGCCTCGGGAATGGCGGGTCACCCTCAGCTTTGCGTTGCGCAGTGACCCGTAGGCCAGGGGACGACCTTCTCCCGGGCCAGGTCCGCGAGGGTCATCAGTCGCTCTCCGGTGACAGCCTCGCCCCGGTGACGGAGGTCAGCCGTAGCGGACCACTCCGCCGGGACTGTCACCGCCGCGCCGGTCGTCGCCAGCTCGCGCGCCTCTGAGACGGACAGGAGAGGCACCTGGAATTCGGTCAGGTTGCCGTCGAATGCGAGGTGCATCCGGCCCCTGCGCTTGCTTTGCTTGGGGAACGGCGCGTATTCCGGGCGAGCATGAGCCAGCCATTTCGGTCGGCGCGGGCAAGGATTCGCGGGCCGTAGCTGGCGCGGGCCGCCGGGTTGCCGCCGGTCGCCTGAACGGTGAAGAGCTGCGCCACCGACAGCACGTGCATCAACGCCTCACGGCCGGTCAGCAAAGCTGATCGAGAGCGCTCATTGCCGGGGACCGGTTCGGGTCGCCCTGACCTTGATTTCCTGCCAGTATTCGGTGAGTTGCTGCATTCCCACGTTCTGCTCTTCGAACAGAACCACCACCCGAGCGCCCACGTTCGGCTTTTCGTCGGAATCGGCAGGGACGGAGTCAATGAGGGTGAATCGGCGCTCGGCTTCCACCCGCAATTCAAGGAGGACGTTGTGCATTTCCTCGCCCGTGCGGCAGTAGCGGACGCCGGGCAGATCCTTACACCAACGCTGAGAGGTTCGCTTAGCGTCGAGAATGACGACCTGGACGCCGTGGTGAAGTAGCTGCGCGAGGATGAACCGGAACAGGATGCTCTTTCCCGAGCCGGTGCCGCAGGATGCGGCCAGGTGCGGCGCGTCGGTGTCAAGGTCGATGCGCAGCGGGCCGTGTGCGGTCATTCCGAGGAACGGTGAGGAGTCGTTTCCTCGCTCCATCACGAGGTTTTCCACCTCTGCCCAGGTGACCAGGGTCGGGGGCGCGGGGTTGCCTTGACGGCGATGTACGGAGCGGAGCCCTTGCCGTGCCAAGTGATCGTCCAGTCCTCACCGCCGAGTTTCATGTTCAGGGTGGTGGTTACCTGCTTGCTCAGAACGTCGGTCACGACCAGGTCGACCGGGAACCGGATAAGCGCCTGGTCGGTCGGGCGGTCCATTTTCCCGCGCATCTTGGCCCACCGGGCGGCGACAACCGCCTCTGCACGGTGCGCCAGGCGGACCGCACGGATGATCGGCATAGGCGTGCGGACCCACGACGGGAGGCTGACCCGGTCGAGTAGGCCGGGCCGGTTCGCGTCGACCAGCTCCGCCGGGATGTGCAGCCACTCATGGGCGCGGGCCGGGTCCTGGTCGAGCAGCTTCGCCATGGCGGCGGCGGTCGGGGCGATGTACTCCCGGCGCACGTGCCGGGTACGCAGCGCCGGCGGCGCGGCGGCCGGTCTGGATGCCAGCGGCCGACGCGATCGTGGCGAGGGTCGAGCCGGTCAGCACGGGTGCCTCCGCGTACGCCCACCCGGTCGACATGGCCGTGAACGGTGCGCCGATGCGCCAGGCTGAACGCTTCCAACCGGGCATGAGCGCCCACCGGGAGGCCACTCCGTCACTGGTCAGAACACGGGTGCCCTTGCGGAACCAGTGCAGCGAGGCGTCCGTACGGGCCACTCCGTCGAGCGGACGGCCGGAGACGTACCGGAAGGTCATCCGGGCGAGGAACGCGGCGGCGCGGCAGAGCAGCCACAGCCAGGTGAGCCAGAACGGAAGCTGAAATCCCATCACTCGGCGTGCCATGTCAGTCCCTCCCCGGGTAGATCCATTGTGAGCGTTGATCACAACTGGTGTCGATGTTGATACGGAGTGGTCAGTCAGGGTCACCACAGCGGCACCTCTTCGAATCCGTCCGGCAGGGCCGGCGGGGCAGGGCGGGGTCGCGCGGGGCGAGGTCCGGCAGGGTCCGGACCACGTTGCGCGTGTCGGTTTCGATCTCGGTCCCGTCGCCCAGGGCCACCCGGACGCGTTCGCCGTAGGTGGTCACCACCTCGCAGAGCGGTCGGCGGTAGGCCGCGCTCGGGGCGGTGGGCAGGGTGGGTACGAGGTAGACGTACTCGCCGGCCTTGAGTTCGCGGGCGGCCATCAGTGACCACACCCGTCGCAGTGCAGCCCGGCGCACCCACCACGGGAGCGCAGGAACAGGAACGCGGCGAGCATGAGCACGGCGGCGGCCACGCCGACGACCTGGAGCCAGTGAGCGGCGATCCACTGGACGACCACCCACGCCCCGTACGTGAGGCCGCTCAGAACGCCCGCAGCGGACGTGACCGCGCCGACCCTGGCGCAGGTACGGCCAGACACCGTTAGGCGCTGTGCGGGCCGCTCAGCGGGCCGCGTGGTCGGTCGGGGTAGGGGCCGCTTTGGCGGGTTGCATCAGGGTGACGTCGACCGCCACCCGATAGCCGGACATCGGCCGCGGAGTGCCGTACTCGACCAGGTGGCCGCGCTGCTGAGCGGAGCGGAGCACGTTCGCCACTTCGGACGGCTGGCCGATCAGGCAGGTACGCACGGGGCGGAGCTGGTCAGCCACGGCGCACCCACCCGGGGCGGAGATGAGTACCTGTCGGCCGCTGGAGAGGGTGCCGAGCCAGCGGCCGGGGCCGAGTCGGACCGCGTTGACCGCCGTCAAGGCGGCGGCAACGTCGGCGGGGTAGGGACGTGGTCAACCCGGTTCACGCCGGCGGCGTCCAGCTCCGCCGGGGCCGGGTCCATGTCGGCGGCGAGCACGGCCAGGACGTCGAGGTGATCGAGGGGCCGGCGGGCACGGCCGGCGGCGTGGTCGACCACGGGGCCGACTCGGTGACGGGGCCGCGCAAGGCGGCAGGGATGATGAACATGCGCCGGGTCCAATCCGGTGAAGTCCGGTCGGGACGGGGTCTCAAGTCACGTCCCGACCGGGCGCATCATCAGGGCTATTCAGTTGTTGAGCTGGGTGTTACTGCCAGGGCGAAGGCCGGTTGGCGTTCACCAGGTCATCCAGGTGCCGCAAACCAGCCACGGACACCGTCAGTCGCTCGCGGCGAGCCGGGTCGGTCAGGGCACCGGAGGCCCGTACTGCCCGCGCCAACCGGGCCTTGCGAGCCAATCCCCGCTTGAGGTAGCCAGGCGCGCGGCTCGGTCGATCGCACGGTCGCGGGTCCGGGTGATGGCGGTCCGGTCGTCGTCGGCCAGGCCGAGACGAGACATCGCTCGCTCACGCAACTCGCCGAAGACCCGAGCCCACGGAGTGCCGGCTGAACCGCCGCGCCGGACGTGCAGGTCAATCCCGAGCGCCAGGTGCAAGCACACCAGGGCCAGCACCGGGCCGAGAACAACCGGGTCAGTCCGGCAGCCGGGCCGGAGAGGGAGAACGCCATGTACGCGGCGAAGGCGCACAGCGCCCAAGCGACCAGCCGCACGCCGCCGGGGATCTTCCCCGGCCCGTCGAGCTGCGGCACGCATGCTCACACCACAGGCGATCAGGGCTAGCTCCAGGACGCCGAACAGGACGCCGCGCTCGATCTCATTGGTGATGTGCAGACGCTCGCCGAAGTAGCGCCAACTCGTGTCGACGCTGACCAGCGTGCCCACGGCTGCGGCGAGATAGAACAACTCGTTTCCGGTGCGTCCACGATCACGTCGGGCGGCGCCCAAAATCAGCCGACCGCGTTGAAGACGACGGAGACAGCGCAGAGCAGCCACATCGCGCCGACCATGGCGGCGGTCATGGCGACCGGCACGACCTCGTTCCACGGACCGGCTAGCGCCTTCGTCACCGCCTGCATGGGCACCAGGGCAACGGCGGGAGCGATCAACGCCGTCAGCACGATCAGCATCCCCACGCGCCACGGGCCAGGCGAGGCGGCGAGGCAGGTGCCACGGGGCCGGGGCGGGTCGGCCGTCACGACGGGGCCGGTGCCGGGCCGGCCGTCTCGGCGAGGTCGGGCGTCTCGGTGGGAGCGGCGTCGTCGGCTCGGACGCCCGGGGTGAGCGGGAACATTCCCCACGCGCCACGAGACAGGCGCTCCGGTGGGGTGGGTGCCACGGGGCCGGGGCGGGTCGGCCGTCACGACGGGGCCGGTGCCGGGCCGGCCGTCTCGGCGAGGTCGGGCGTCTCGGTGGGAGCGGCGTCGTCGGCTCGGACGGCGTCCAGCTCCGCGAGCACGTCCGGGGTGAGCGGGGTAGGTCACTCGTGTCGGTGGCGCTGCGGTTGCTGCGGTAGGCGGTCACCAGGGTCGAGACGTACGACCGGCGGGTGGGTGGCCGTACGCGGCGAGCCAGGTTCGGACGTCATCGGTGTTCGGGCCGACGACCTGGCAGGCGTACCGAACTTTGTCACTCTGGGCCTTGATGCCGGCCAGCGCGGCGGCGTGGTCCGGGTCGATCTCGACCGGGTAGGCGTCTCGACGCGTCGGGACGGGTCTGCGGAGATGGTCACTCTGGAGATCCTTTCGTCGTGTCGGCCGGAGCGGGGTCTCATGTCACGCCCCGAACGACGACAACTAGCGGACTTGTTTACAAGACTACGGGACGGCTTGAGTCACTGTCTATACGTAGGCGTCGTGACAGGTTTGCGGCGTGTCACGACAGGCGGGCTTTTACCTGGTCGATCCTGCTCAGCGCCTCTTCGAACATGGCGGCGGCGATCTCGCCTTTCTGCCTGCCCGTCTCGAAGTGCAACCGGCGCAGCTCTCGACTGACGTGCTCGTGCACGCTCGTCGGGACGCGTACCGACAGAGTCATGGTCGTCTCGGCCGGTGGGTCGACCGGTTCGGCCGCTGCGGCGGGAGACGCGATCGACTCGCGTTGTGAAGCGAGCGAGGGGCGGTCGGGCGGCGGCGCGTCATGACGCGGACTCCAATCGATCGGCTAGCGCGTCCACACGCGCAGCGAAGTCCGCTGCCCGTGGTCCGGGCAGCGTGTGAACAGGGACGGCGGATGTCAGAGCCTCGGCCATGACCGACCAGAGCGGGAGCGGTGGGAACCACACCAGTCGGTCGCCGAAGACCTCGCGAAGCTGGTTGACCGACGACGTGTGCAACTCGATCGGCCGGAGTCTGTTGACGATCATGCCGAGTAGTCGCAGGTCAGGCACGCCCAGCAGCGGACCGGCGGCGTCTTTGATAAAGGCGGCGGTCTGCTGAGCGCCCAACATCGCGTCGTACTCCGGCTCGGTCACGATCAGCGCGCCCCGGCGCGGCGGCGGCCGGGCGGTTGCCGGCCAGGACCATGGACATCTGGGTCAGGTGACCCAGGGATGGTGGGCAGTCGATCAAGACCCATCGGTACGGGGTGAGCACTCCATCGGTGACGGTGACCAGTCGACGCAGCGAACCTCGCTGGTTCGCCTCGGCCGTACGCGCCTCCAGGTCGAACCGGGACGGGAGCAGGTCGACGGCAAAGCCATCGGGCCAGCGGGCCGGCAGGAGGATGTCAGCCGCACAACCAGGCACGCCAGAGCGCAGCGCCTCGGTCAGCGTGGGGACGGTGTTGACGACCTCGGTGGGGTAGCCGAGTCGGCGGGTGGCGTTGCTCTGGGGTCCATGTCGATCACGAGCACTCGGTGACCCCGGATGGCCAGCGCGGCGGCCAGGTTCACTGTGACCGCTGTCTTGCCTACTCCGCCCTTGAACGACATCACGGCGACAACCGGCATGAGCAACCGCCTCCAGATCCGATCTACACGTCAACGTGTGAGAGCACAGACAACCATGCGTGTCATCTTGTACACAAGTAACGCGCGGGACTAGTGTGTCCTGACACGAACATCACACCGCACGCAGGGAGGCACCAATGGGTCAGACACGCCTGGCGGACCTGGAGCGCAAGCTGATTGCGGCCAAGGGTGACCCGACCGCGCACGCTGAGATCCGTGCCGAGATCCGGGGCAGGACTGCCGCACCTCGCCGCTGAGCTGGACCGCATCGCGGCCGAACCGACCGAGAGCAACTGATCACCTAGCGACACGCCCGTTGGTGACCCTGGTGGTGATCCACGGGGCGTACGGTCCCCAACAAGCGGAAAGGGCCGGTGCGTCAACACCGACCCTCACCTACCCGGTAGTCCGGGTTCCGCGCCCTCTGGACTGGAGAGGAACGCGTATGCGTTTGTTCTGTGCACACCTTAGCCGGCCAACAGTGCCGGCTCTACTCATGTCCCGGGTGTGGCGTGACTCGCCCCGTGCCGGCTCAGAACCGGCACCTCGCCAGCGTCCCCGAGCCGGACGGCACGGCGGAGAAGATCGAGCTGCCTGCCGGGTCGACCCGAAGCGGTGGAGGCAGGCCGGCGGGTTCGGCACCGATGGTGACCGGACGTACCGCCTGGAGCAGACCGGATGGAAGATCCTCGCGGACGTTCACGTACAGCTCCTGGCGGAGCGGGTCGCCGCTGTTGACCCTGACTTCCCGGAGCGGGACGAGGACGCAGCCGACGACTCGCGGGAGGCCGGGGCCGACGTCTCGGTCGCGGTGGTCCGGGCGGCCGGCGGCGGAGAAGGTCTACCGCAACGTCAAGACCAGTGATCTTCGGAAGTGCGTGCCGCTCGACCGGTTCGGGCCGTCCGCGTGGCGCAGCGCCGACTCGACGGGGACGCGCGGGCGAAGCTGTTCCGGGCGTTCAACGACCTGAGCCAAGAGGTCGGGGTGCCGTGCACCGAGTTCTACACCGTGACCGGGTGGCACCCGGGAGCACGTGCTGCTGACGTTGCCCCTGCTCAGCGCGGTGAGATGTTCGTCCATGGGGGCGGGGCGATCGACGCTCGCGGCCTGGTCGACGTCGACACCCGGCTCGGCGATCACATGACGGCGCTGCGGCTCGGGGAGCCAGCGGCCGGCGCGGAGCTGGTCGACGCGTTCAGCGCTGTGCTCGCCCTGGTCGACTCCGGCGCGATGCCGGGGCGGGTGCTCTGGCCGCTCGTGGCCGCAGCGCTGCGGCCGATCTTCGGGCAGTACCGCGATCCGCGATCGCTCGATGAAACGTCGAGCACGGTCACGGCGTGGGTATCCGGCGGGACCGGCGCGATCAAGTCCGGCAGCACGGCGGCGGCGCTGAACGTGCTGTATCCAGGGCTGACGTACAACACGTTCCCGGTCAAGGCCGGCACCGCGAAGAACGGCGGGGCGTCCGGGCCAGGGCTGGAGCGGCTGCTGTTCCGGGCGCGGGACCTGTGCGTGCCGTTCGACGACCTTGACCCGTCCGAGCCGGACGCGGTGCGCGCCGCGTGGCAGTCGGACCTGATCCGGCGTGCGGCCGGGCAGTACGGGCGGCTGCTGGCTCAGCAGAAGACCGGGGACAACCGGGCGGCAATGCCGTGCCGGGCCGGGGTGCTCGGCACCGGGAGCCGCTCGACGCGGAAGCCAGCGCCGAGAACCGGGCCGTGAACGTGGTGATCGGTGAGGGTGACGTGAGGTTGCCCGCGCTCAGGACCACACCACCGTCGAGGCCCGGTTGGCGCGGGCGGCGTTCGGGGCCGGGCTGGTGAAGGTGCTCGCCGGTGACCGCCAGGCGTACCGGGCGCGGCTCGCGGCGGCGCGGGTGGCGCTGCGGCCGATGTACGTGGCCGGAGACGCGCCGGGGCCAGTGCAGCGGGCGCGGACACGTTCGCTGAGCTGAGCGCAACCCTGCGGGTGGCGCTCGGGTGCTGGTCGACGCAGGGATGCCGGCGGCGGACGCGCGGGGCACTGGACGGCGATCGTGGCGGAGCTGCGCGAGGCGTGGCGGGCTCACCTGGTCGTCATCGGTGGGTCCGATCGGGGCACCGGGCCATGACCTACCTGCGGCAGGCGCTCGGGGCCGGGGCGCTGCGGCTCGATGACAAGACCGATGGCTCGGGGCCGTCGCGGGACCGGTACGGGTGGGATCGCATCGAGGCGGCCAGCGCCGACGCGGTGGCGTTCTGGCGTCCGGCGTCCAACACGGTCGGCGGGTGGCAAGACCGGGACACCGGGGATCTGTTCCTGATGCCCTCAGTGGTGACCGGTGCCGTCCGCACCATGGCGGAGCGGGCCGGGGACTCATGGACCGGCGGAACGAAGGCGCTCGGGTCGGCGCTCAAGGGCGGCGGGTTCCTCGCGCTGGCCGATGGGGCGCGGGCGGCGAACCGGGACGCGGCCACGGTTCGGCCGCGCATCGGTGGCGTGCAGCGGGACGTCTGGCACCTGATCGCAGAGCGTTACGGAGATGCCGGCGGGTGGACTACGCGAGCACCGAGTACGGCGGCGCGATTGGGGATCTTTCGGACCCCATCGGGGTGCGAGGGTAGGTGAGGGTAGTGCTGAGGGCAGTGAAACCGGCCGTGAGGGTAGTGCTGAGGGTAGTAGAAAAGCGGCTCTGACCTGCGGTGAGGGTAGTGAGGGTAGTAAAACCGGGGTCAGCCCTATAGGGACTCGTCCACTCAGTCACCGTGCGTGATCTGTCCTGAGCCGGGCGAGTTCTGCGGGCAAGGCGGCGCGTCCGGGGTGAAGGCACCGTGCGTGTGCTGCGGGTGCCGACGTACACCCGGGCCGCGTGCGGCGCGGCACGTACCGGGTGTGCCACGGCAAACCCGCTGAGCGGGCCACACAATCATCGGTCGGGCCGGGGACCTCGGATACCCCAGCGTGGGTAAGGGCGCTCAGCGGGTCGCACAGCGGGCGCAGCGGCCGATCGGACGGGCCACCCCGCCGGACCGGGCGATGAGGCTTGATCCGTCGATCGAGGCGGGCAACCTCGCTGCGATCATCCGGCAGAAGTTCCCCGAGCCGGACCGCGAGGCGTTGCTGGAGGCGGTCGACCGGTTCCACCGGGTCACCGACTGGACGGCGATCGAGACGAAGACCCCGGGGATGCTGGGCAACCTGGTCTTGCATCGGCTGACCGCGCGCAGCGGGTCCACGCCGGAGCTGGAGCGGGTCGACATGCCGGAGGAGGTGACCGCGCTCGGTGCCCGGGCGGGACGAAGGTGCGGATGCTCGATCCTCGGTGGGTCAACCGGAACCGGGTGATCGAGCCGGGGCGGAGATCGTCGGCATGGACGTCTCCGGGCAGTTCCTCGGCGCGGCGGGGACGAGCTGGGCACCGGGTTCCGGTGCCGATCAAGCCAGGCACCGGGGCCGACCAGGCGGTCACGGTGACGGCGGGCGGAAGTCCCGCGAGGTGCCGTTGATGCGGCTGCCCGGGTACGGGTACTCGCTCACGACCTGGACGTGACCGCCGGGGACGTGACGGCAGTGCCGGGCATCCTGCGGGACCTCAAGGCCGGGGACACAGTGGCGATGCCGACCGTGCGGATGCTCGCCGACGACCTGCGGTTGCCGGTCGAGCTGGCCGGCGGGTGGGTCTGGGAGTCCTCGCGGCGCTGGCTCGGTGACTGGCAGCGGTTCTGGCGGGACGCCCGGACTGCACTGATCGAGGCCGGGCCGGATGACCTCGCGGCGGTGTACGCGCTGGCTGCGGTCAAGTCCGTCACGAACGCGTTCCTCGGCGGGTGGCTGCGCTCCCCGGACCACAACCGAACCGCCTCGCTGCGGGTCGACTGGGCTCACCAGGTGATCGCCAGGGCGCGCATGAACGCCGTGCGCGGGATCGGCAAGGCCAGCGCTGAACCGGTGGCGATCGTGGCGGACACGGCGTTTTCCTCGGTCACGGGGAGCTGGGCCGGATGCGCGTCGATGAGTCCACGTACACGCTCGGGAGCTGGAAGACCGAGAGCGGACCACGGCCACGGCGGC